>CAWHVC010000001.1:0-783554 GCA_963832745.1 Candidatus Bathyarchaeota archaeon
CATCTACAAAAAAACCGTCGTCGTCGTTTACGCTTCCATGTATAGCATGACCGCACAATGCCTGAACGCTATAGCAGAAGGAGTCGCTGAGGCTGGCGGAAATATTCAAACGTTTAACCTCTCAGAAGCCAAAACAGTCGATGCCCTAACATCTTTAGTTGAGGCCCCTGTGTTAATCGTCGGTTCCCCCACGTATGAACATGAGGTCTTCCCTAAAGTCGCCGACTTCCTAAACATGCTGAAAGTAAAAAAATACACCGGCCGATTTGCGGGAACTTTTGGTAGTTTCGGCTGGAGTGGCGAGGCAACAAGAAAAATCGCCGCTGAACTCACATCAATGGGTTTCGAGTTGGCGGGTCTCCCTATTCCAGTTTATGGAAGTCCAACCGAAGAGGACTTGGCAAAGGTCAAGCTATTAGCCAAAACCGCAACTCAGAAAGCCATCGAGAAATTCAAGTTAAATTAGTCTACTGTTATAAAACGGAATTTTGGCAACTATTTAGGATGAGAGGCGTGGAACTTCCTGAGTTCCAAAAAAACAGGCACTTCGATAATTTCAAAAGAATTTGCCTCTAATTGTTTAGGCAGAAAGAGACTAAAGAGAAATTGAGTAATTACTAACTTAGAACAGAAAATGCTCTGTTTTTCGAAAATCAAAATCGCTTGATTTCATTTAAGTCATTTTATCTCTAATATGTATGTGTATTCAAAAACGTATTATATGTCATCCTTTAACCAAGAATTGAAGACAAAGTGAAGGGGTTATGGCGCAAAAAAACCGGAAAGAAGTTAAAAAAAAATTAATTAAGGCTTTAAGCAAGGAAATAAATGTTCTTCCAATTCGAGTTTTCCATCGTTAACTGGACTTCCTATTTATTAGTGAATTGGTTGCAATCGTTTTTAGTTTGTACTGAAGTAAGCAATTTATTCAATGCTTCAAGGTGATTTTAATCTAAAACTCTTTAAATCGCGGAATTTCGCAAATGCAACATTGAAACAGTTATACGTTTTCTACTAAGACTACTTTGCATTTCCTTGTTTATTCTCGTATTTCTTCTTCCTTTACTGGCGTGACCAAAACGGGTTATTTTCCAATTTTCCATATTTCCACGAATGATCTGTGGGTTACTTGTCAAGATATAAAATGGTGTTTTTGTTTGAGAAGTGTAGCGTTCAGCGATAAAGTTAAGCAATTGTTTTCCTACACCTATGCCTTGATAATCAGGTAGAACCACTAAGCGACTTACACGGTAATATTTTGCTTTCATTCTAACAGCCGCCACAGCGATGAAAGCTATTGGTTTTTCTTGATAGAGTGCGGTGTAGCATCTGACTCCTGCAGGTGAAGCTGGCAGTTTAGATAATGATATTGCCGAAACATTTGCCACATGCTCTGTGCCGCACCGATAAACTTGGAGTTCAACGGGCGGCCGACTTCTTTTTTTCGGCTAAACTCCATCGTATCAGTACAGAAGACCCAATCTGGCTCTAGCCAATCAACAACATCATAATGGCAAGTCACAGCTATGAACTGCTTTTTTGATAATGACTAACCGCTTTGCTGATGGCAAAGGCACTGACTTTGGCTATTTCCCTGATCAACTACGCTTGTGAACTCATCAAAAACAATTAACTGCTGCTCAAGACACAATGCCCTTGCAATAATCGCACCTACTTCTTTCTCTCCTTGACTTAAGCAGTCATAGCTTTTTAGCCAATCCGGCGGGGCTGGCGAATCCTACGCTGCAAAGCATCCTTGTAATGTCTGAAGTTTCAAGCTCTTGGGGGGAAATCGTCAAAGAACACACTTGCTCCCGTACTCAAAGCTTCTAATGTAAGCGTCTGAGAAAAGTTGTTTAGCAATGCTTGTCTTGCCTGAACCACTGCGACCTACAATGACGCCGATCTGCTAATATAACTCTTCAAGCGGCAAAGCACCCTTAAACCGCTTTTCCAGTTTAACATCGTTTAATTGTGTAGCTGCCTACTACGCTTTGAGCTCTAAAACTGTCCGATTCTTCCCAGCGTTTTACAATGTTAAAATCCGTAGCTTATACCCCTCTCTCTTTCAACTTTTCAAACTTTTACTTTCTGGTCAGCCTCATCTCTGCATTCAACAATAAGCTCGTAGGTTTCAGGAACCGAAAAAGAAACCTCACGCTCATCCACCTCTATAGGAAGCTTCTCACCAACGGATTGAAGAAACAACTTTAATTCTTCTTTTTCTCCCTCATCAATTATACGCAGATACTCGGCGCTATCCATCTCCTTGTTATGCTTGCCTCTAAGCTTGTTAAGCACCTGACGCAATAAACGGCGGTCCACATCCTTAACTGGTAAACGAATGACACTGCACTCGATCATGCCCAGCTCCTTCATAGCCGTAACACGCTGCTCACCATCTGCCACCAAAAGCTCACTGTTAGTAACAACCGGAACAATATCCCCCCACCTTCTGATAGAAGCTTTCAGACGATCGAGTTGTACCAAACTCATTCTATTTGGGTTGTCTTGATCGAATTTTAAATCGCTAATTTTTACTCTTTCCGACATAGGAATTGGAATTTCGTTACTATTTTCATATGATTCTTTGCTGCATACGCTCATGTTTTCAAACTCTCCGTAAGCGCTAATTGGCAAATTTGGTCATTTTGAGATAATTTCCTAAACCAGTCACATTTTTCCGCGCATTTTGGACATTTTTCTTTTAGGTAATGGGCGTTTCTCTCAGCGGTTGCTTTCTCCTCATTTTCTTCTTGCTGCTCTTCCAACTGGTGTTGCCTAGCTTGTTGTGGTGTGCGGTTGGCAGTTAACTGTTGAATATCCTCTGTTGTTTTGAAAAGGTGATGTTGTTCACAGTAGCGTTGAAAACTCTTTGGAGTAAATAAGTCATGGTTCCAAGCCTCGTAAACTGGTGCTAGTAAGTCTTTCTTGTTCGCCTTCGCAAAGTTCCCAATAGCCTGGCGTGTTGAAGACTTCTTTTTCTGCGGTGTATTGTTCTTTGAATTTGCGTGTTTCTTCTATTAGCCAATAAAACCTTGTGTAGAATACCCAGTTAGCCATTGGGTCTTTATACGTTACAAACGTATCTGTGAAGACTTGGAAAATATCAAGTATCCTAGCCATAAAGCGGCGGTTGGCTGCATCTACAAGTGCCTGGTCATCTATTGATAAGGGGTTATAAGTGGTATCTCCCCGGTCTTTGACTGCCTGCAATTCATTTGCATGGTATTGCAAGATTTGGGTTGCACGTCTGTGTAATTCGTTTTCTGCTTCATCTAACTCTGTGTCTCCGTTTTCCCATGTTATTCTTGTTGTACCTTCTTGGGGAAGTTCTGGCAGTACATTTTTTTCTAATGCATACAGTTTTCTGCTTAGGGTATTCATTGCTTTTTGTCCTCTGGTTTTGGTATTAGTATGCTGTTTTTGAGTTTCTCCTCTAACGTTAATACCCTAAGCTCCAACTCTTCATCCTTTAGCAAGGGGCCATAGGCTGAGACTGCTGAGACTAAAACTCTTGCCCAACCCTGCTTAGCTCGATCACTGTTGCCGCCGCTATGAATTTTTTGGTGAGAGAGGCTTAATACGCCGTCTAAAACTCGAAAAAGAGTATTTCTGCGTTCCTTTGTTGAACGGTTTGGTGTTGGTTTTTGGCTGGTTTTTGTTTCAATTTTACCCAAGACTTAAGCGCCTACACACTTTAACTCCAACACCATGGAGAAAAGACAACAAAGCAAGTATGCTCTTAAGACAACACAAAACAAGACAACAATTGCTTTAAGATAGTATATCGATAAAAACTTTATCCCTATCAGCCATTTACAAAGGGAGTGTGACCGCTTTTTATATTATTGATGTGCTTAATTATTAACAAAATAGTGGATGGATGTGATGGAAATCAGAACTACGCGGAGATGATTGTTGGCGATTGTGGGGCTGAGCTACCTCGGCACTAAAACAGTGTTACCTGCCCACCTCGGTTTTAGGGAGAGTATATCCATTTACGTTTTATCATCCATATAAATGTGTTTTTAACGCCTAACCATCAAGCCGTTGTGATTCACCCAAAAATTCTACTACGCACCAATCTTATTTCTATCGGGAGGCTGGTATAAGGTTGGGAATAAGAATTATGATAGTTAGAATAATCAGCAAAACGGCAAAAAAAAGAATTGAGTAAGCAGCGTTTCTTTTGCCTTCCCCTTTCTTGTAATAGTTTCTCGGCGAAACACCAAGCAATCTAAACATTAAGGTGCAACCAAATTCAAGGCTGAAAAGGTTAACTAACATCAAAACCATCGCGCCCAAAAAGCCGTTAAAATTTAAGAAAGCCAATTCAATGCCTGCAACGGCGGAAGGAGGTAGAAGTGCAGCTGAGATTGCGACGCCAAACACGTTCTCAGTTAAGGCTATTCGGAAAACCATGCCGGCGGCTAAACCAAGAACTAAAGCCACCACTATGTCTAGTGGCGTAACGTAGGATATGGAAAAGATTTGGTCAGTTAGGGTTAAGTCGATAAATTGCCTTGTAATAAAGGTGCTTAATGCTGCAACAGCAATTACGAGAAAGATAAGCGTTAGAACTGAGAGTTGACTTGATAGCATTTTTTTGGGTTTGCCAAGATTTGCGTTGACTGCTAAAGCATTAATGGGACCAAGAAGAGGCGGCAAAATTATAGCTCCAATAATTAAAATTATGTTGTTAAGAAAAAGCCCGGCTATCGCGACTATTGCAGAGATTAAGGTTATAGCAACCATTCCTTTAGATAATCGCGTGTAAGCGTCAGTTTTATCAATAAGTTCTTCCGTGGGGTTGGTTGAGACCTTGTTTTTAGAAACTTTAGCTTTTAACTTGTCAAGAAAAGGTGAAGTGACACCGGAAACTTTGTAGATGCTAATTATGTTTTCTTTATGATGCAAGTTTACAGCTTTGGCAAGCTTATCCATTGCTTCATCAGCTAACTCGTCAGGTACAAAAGAGGCAAAAAAAGCGTATTTCTTGTCTTTTATTTCAACTTCGGAAGTGCTTGATAAAAGTTCTAACTCGTCAAAGACTTCGGTTACTTTTTGGGCTTCATCTTTGTTAACGATGACTTCGATTTTCTTCATCAGCAAGACACCTAAAAAGCAAGAGCTAATTTGCTTCTCCACAAAAACTATGTTACATTAAAGTTGCGTAAAATAAAAACAATTCTTTTCGAACCTAGATAATGGAGTTTAGAATTTGAAAACCAAACAAGAGCATTTACGAATTACCCTAGAAAACCTTTCAAGTCGGGATTAGTCAAAAATCTGCTTAGGATTGCATTCAAAGATGTCAGTGTTGGTGCTTAATTCGTCTAATGATTGGAGGATTGTTACTACATCACCTAGGCATTTACTAACGAAACAGGAAGGCAAATGGTAGAATTTGAGAAGCGTTTTTTGAATCCAAGCCGACTAGCGATAGTCCAATTCTATTTACTTCTTGGGAATGCCCCGCTAGCCAAAAAGGCATTCGGCCCGTAACTGGTAAATTCATACTTTAAATTATTTTTGGGATTATGCGCTTTACCCTCTTCATGTAATCAACATAGCAGTCTGCCTAACTGCTGGATAAGCACTTTTTCCTCAGAATACATCCAGTAACCATAAGCCATAGCAAAGACCAAGACGCCGATGATGACTGCAACCCAAGAAGAAACAGCCAACCCCATGCCTACAAAAAAGAGCAGGACGCCCGTATACGAGGGATGCCTAACATAGCGGTAAGGACCCGCCTCAACAACCTTCTGTTTAGGTTCAACATCGAGGGTTCTGGAGAAGTAGCGGCCTAAAACAGTGACAGCCCACATTCGAAGGGCGATACCAACTGCCATAACTATGATACCGATGTAGCAGAACCAAGTGGGCATCAATCCGTAGCCCATCGCTGCCACAACTAACACTGCAACAAAAACATACATCCAAGACAAACCTACAAGCAACCCACCTGCCCCTATTCGCCTTCGCCCAGTCCTTATTCCACCCCGTTTAACCGAAGTAAATATTGCTCCAGCAGTCTCAGCTATAATGAAGGCGCATATCATCACAATGAAGCCTATGGCAGCAATCTCAGAGGGGAAAACAGTGTTTGAGGATATATGGAAAGACAACGAGGCAGCCTCTCTATTTTTCTGATGGTTGGTGTACTGATTCAGGTCACTTTAATATTTTTCTGTTTGAGCAATGCAGCAGTTACGCCGCCGTCGCCTGATTTGCATTTCTTGAAGTTCTGTCGAACATTTCTCCGTTACCGAAGGGGCTTTCTACGTTTGATTAACTGCATCCTTAGTGTTCTCGAATAAATATTGCAGGTTTTTCTAAGATAATTAAGAATTATCTTGGACCATAAGGGCTAAGGAATACAAACCAAAAGAGGGTTTTGCGGGTGATATCTCCACGTGAGCCCTGGTTCAAATCCCCGCGGTCCACCACCGATAATATTTCAAGGGTTCATCTCTTATTAGAAAATAGTATCACTCAGAAGGTGCCAATCTATCGGTGGTGACGTCTAAAAGTTATTAACCTTCTTCGCCAAAATAGAAAACTATGACTCATCTTGCCTTGCTTGTTCTGGCAGCTTGTCTGCCTATTGAACGATGCTTTACCTTTATTGGGTTAATAATAATTTTATAACAGAAGATTAATTTGTTGCTCATTTGAATGCTTTTTTGATGTTGGTTTTATAGATATTCTTAAACTCTGAAAACCTCTCAGTAGTCAATTGCCCTTTTAATAATGTCTATTGCATACTCTGAAGATAGTTAAAGCCATGTTTTTGTTGCATACCTAATACTGTTAAAATTGTTTTTTTAAAAAAATGTTATAAGTGATTTACCTTTGTGCTAGCATAGTTAGGTTGCCAAAAAGAGTGAGAGGGGCTAGCAACCATTTCTTATTAGCAGATAAACCACTTATCTTAAGAGCATATTCCGATCCACTGGTACATGTTAGAAAAAACAAAATAAAAGAAAATGTTGTCTCATAATGAAGCAATTATATCCAAGCAAGCCTTCTTTTGTTTAAGGGATTTTTTTGAAAAAAACAACCTTTTATAAATGTCCATTCCGCAAAAAATTACTTGAAAACCCCTACCAGCTAAGAAAACACAGACTAAAATTATACAAAAACATATACCGCTCACTAGAAATGCCCCTCTAAACTTTCTTTTCGTTGCTCTTTCTTTGTAATTTAAAAGTTTAATTTTAGGTATTATGACATAACTTTTTTTATTTAAAAATAATGATGTTTGGCTGATAGTTGCCAATTTTTTTTATCAAGGTCCTAAAATCAACAGAACTCATGTAAAGAAGCGGTTTCTTAGATCAACCCAATTAATAATTGAGTTTAGAAGTGGAATGAAAAAAGTAACTGCTATAAAAGCAATTGAAAAATCACATCAACCAGTTAAAGTCAGCTTAGTGGTCAATCAATTAATTGCCCGACAGTAAATGAGAATGTGCCAAGTAGGGTAAAATTTTTGCAATTAATTCTATAGAACATTATAAATATTCAAATCGGTGACATATTTTTAGAGGAGTTCAAACTCCTATGAACCGTGACGAAGCAATTAATCTCCTAAAGGCGCTGGTAAAACAGAGCAGTATACCTCCTTCTATGATTAGTATTGAAGAAACCTCCAAGGGGAAATATCAGTTAAAATTAAAATTTGAGAGTAATAATTCTCAGTTAATAGATTTTGTTACAGACAAAAAATTATCATTCACTGAAAATAAAGAAAACAACACTATCCAAATCTTCAAACCCTAAAGCACCATAAAGAAAACTGATCTAGCAAAAAATAATACAATTTATTTTGCTATTGATAGATTCATATATTCCATTCCCAGAGTTTTATGGTACTGCATTCGGTGTTTCCTTAGCTGATAGGGGTTCTCTAATTCTTTCTTACATTTTGGACATTTAACTGAAAGGTCAATCATATATATCACTTTTCAAGCATAAAACCATTTATGAAATATAGTAGTTTGTGACTGCAAAAATGTAGCAACAATTGCAACATTAAGCAATTAATTTAGCGATTGAAAACATAGAGCTTGTGACTTCAGGATGTGACAACATCATTTTTTATCTAATTCCTTGATTTCTTGAATTGTGGAAACATCTGTGCATTTGGGCTTAAGCGGTCTATCTGCTAACAAGAAATGAAGGTTCCATTTGCTCTTTTCACCTTCTCTCTATGTTAGCACACGGATAAGAACCGCTTAAAACTACTTTTGTTAGATGCTGTATTTGCACTTCAACAAATCGTTAATAATAATCAAACAAAGGGTAATTTTAATAACAATTTTTAGGTGAAACAAATAATAAGTATTTTTCCAGACATTTTAGAACTAAAACCACACATACTTGACCCTGCCGAATACATGCACAGAGTACACAGCTGTTACAGCTAAAACCTGAATGCGAACAAGCCTTGAAAGAGCTTTTTCTTGCTGCAAAAGTTTCTGTTGGGTTTTATGTACCAAAAAATGAACATTTTTGCTCTATTAACTCAAACAAGCTTTAAGGCTGCTCTGGCGAGAGCGCATATTTTTATTCATCAGCTATTTTGGTTATTGATTAATTGATTCTTCATTTAACAAAAATATCAACTAACTGAAATAAGGCATCAAAATGGATAACCCCAACAGAAATTTAAATCGGCAACTAAAAAGCGACCCCTATCTAACGCCTTATTCTAAGATTATTAGAAAACGTCTAGAAAGAGTTGAATCAACCCAACAGCGTTTAACTCAGGGCAAAATTAGTTTAACGCGATTTGCCTCTGGACACGAATACTTTGGACTGCATCTCCAAAAAAATAAATGGGCATTTCGTGAGTGGGCACCCAACGCAAAAGCGATTTATTTAATAGGCGATTTTAACGATTGGACCGAAAAACCCGATTTTGCCCTAAAAAGAAAAGAAAATGGCGTCTGGGAAATCACGTTAACAAAAAACCAAATAGTTAATGCTAACCTGTACAAATTGCGTATTCATTGGTCGGGCGGTAAAGGCGATCGTATTCCAGCATACGCCAGAAGAGTAGTTCAGGATCCAAAAACTCAGGTTTTTAATGCTCAAGTTTGGTTGCCTCCTAACCCATATGTATGGAAGAAACCTGTTTTTACAAATTCAAAGAAACCACCATTAATTTATGAAGCTCATGTAGGCATGGCTCAAGATGGCGAAAGAATTGGAACCTACAAGGAATTTACAAACAATGTTATTCCAAGAATTGTTAAAGCTGGATACAACACCTTGCAATTGATGGCTATTCAAGAACACCCGTATTACGGTTCATTTGGTTATCAAGTCTCAAATTTCTTTGCTGCTTCATCACGATTTGGTACACCTGAGCAGCTTAAAGAGCTGATTGATACAGCACATATGCAAGGACTAACTGTTCTTATGGATTTAGTACATTCTCACTCAGTGGCCAATGAACTGGAAGGGTTAAGTCGTTTTGATGGAACAAAATTCCAATACTTTCACGAGGGAGACCGCGGCATTCATCCTGCGTGGGGATCCAGAATTTTTGATTATGGAAAACCTGAGGTTCTGCATTTTCTTTTATCTAATTGCCGCTACTGGCTGGATGAGTTCAAGTTTGATGGTTTTAGATTTGACGGTGTAACTAGCATGCTTTACCTTCATCATGGCTTGAATAGGATTTTTACCAGCTATGATGATTACTTCAACAGTTCAGTTGACGATGATGCTTTAGCATACTTGGCTCTGGCTAATCGGTTAATTCATAAATTGCGACCTGACGCAATTACAATATGTGAAGATATTAGTGGTATGCCTGGGCTTGCAATTGACCAAGCTAATGGTGGAGTTGGCTTTGATTATCGTTTTGCAATGGGCATTCCAGATTACTGGATAAAGCTAGTAAAGGATTCTAAAGATGAGGATTGGCCCATTGGCCCTCTGTGGTTTGAGCTTAACAATCGACGTAAGAATGAAAAGACTATTGGATACGTCGAATCTCATGATCAGGCTCTAGTTGGTGACCAAACTTTAATTTTTAGGTTGATTGGGGAAGATATGTATGATCATATGTCGATTTACGATGATAATTGGCGTGTCGATCGGGGGGTAGCTTTGCATAAGATGATTCGTTTGATAACCTTCGCCACGTCAGATTTTGGTTACCTAAATTTTATGGGTAATGAATTTGGTCATCCGGACTGGATTGATTTTCCCCGAGAAGGTAATGGATGGTCTTATAAGCACGCTCAAAGGCAATGGCATCTTGTAGATGATTTGAATCTTAAATATCATTTATTGTCTCGTTTTGATCAAGATATGCTTGAATTATCCAAGGATCATAGCTTTTTTGGTTTAGCTTGTAATTTGTTGCATGAAGATTCAGATAATAAGGTTTTAGTTTTTAGTCGGGGCAACTTGCTTTTTGCTTTTAATTTTCACCCAACTATATCTTTTTTTAACTATGAAATTGAAGCTCCTCCCGCTAAGTACACAATGATTTTGGATTCTGATGATACAAAATACGGGGGACACGGTAGATTACAGTCACCTAATCAGGAACATTTTACGATGCCAAAGTTTTTAAATGAAACGAAACATGATTTTCTTAGTCTATATCTTCCATCTCGTTGCGGCTGTGTTCTTCAAGCTTCATGACACGTGATGTCATACTTTTAATTTCGTTAGGATTATTATTCATCAAAAAATGGAATTTCAATATTTCCGGAAGAGCAAACTTTTCGTTGATTACCTACTTTTTTTCGATTTCTATATACTGGACACTACTTACGGTATAACATTCTATGATGGCATAAAGCAGAAAACCTACCCCCAAACCCAAAAATACGCCAGTCTGCTATATTCCCAAAAATAAAGCCAAGTCCTAACCCCAAAAATAAGCCAGAAGGAACAAGTAATTAGTTTTCGATAAAAATGGGGTTAGCTGTGGGAGACATCGCCATTCTGGTTAAAAATACCTCACCCCGGCCACATTACGTGCTTTCTTGCACCTTGGTCGCTATTTAATTTTTCGACCAATATTTGCTTGGCTTCTTACAGTCATGTTAAACACCTTATTTTCGTTTTCGGAAAGTTTTGCCATTAACTCAATATCATTCTTAACTAGCTGCAGTTTCCTCGAAGGCTTCCTTTATCCAACCTACTTTTCTTATCCATTTTGAGTTAAAAATTATTTTTTCTTATTTTTCAGTGTTCGTTGGCCTCTCGGGGCAAACATAAGCTGGGGCAAAAGGTGAAACTTCAACTCATTGGGTAACCCACGTCACATTGTTTATGTTGTGAGTGTTGATATAGTCAGTGAATGTTGTCTTAAAAACCCGCGTGTTATTGGATTAAAAATGGGTGCGCTCGTTGACTTGGATTTTGTTTTTGGGTGGCTTTATTTTTTTTTCCACAATTTTCAGGTTTTGTTTGAATTTGTTGTTTTATTTGTTCTGATTTTTCTTTTTACAAAAATTTTTATTGTAAGTTATATTAGTACTTACATAAATCTGTTACATTTTATCTGAAAAGTTCCAAAAATTGAATTCTTCTAAAAAAATTCTATAAAAAACTAATCAAATAACCCTGAATATCGCAAGTATTATATACCTTTTACATGCACAACTAAAAGCCATAAATTAAGGAGAGAAGAGAAAAAAATTGAATATAATAAATAAAAAAGCAATATCTTCTACAATCGCAATACTACTAATCGTTTCGATGGCATTGACAATCGTTGCAACACCAAACTCTGCCAATGCACAAACAAGCACAATCAAAACCTACCCATTCGTTGAAGCTATCCCTAATCCAGTTGGGGTAAACCAAAAAACACTGATTAACTTTGGTCTTTTGAACTTCCTTAACGTTGACGGTGACGGTTGGAACGTAACCTTAACAATCACTGATCCACAAGGTCACACACAAACTGTTGGTCCATTAAAGACATGGTCAACCGGAACAGTCGGCTACAGTTTCACACCTGATCAAGTCGGCGACTACATTCTGCAGTCACACTTTGCACAAACTAACTACACTTACGTATCATATGGCGTGACAATGGGTGGAACCTATGCAGCAAGTGACAGTGACGAGTACGTCCTGACAGTAACAGAAGAACCAACACCACAATATCCGGGGCACTCCTTGCCAACAGAGTATTGGAGTAGACCAATTGATTCACAACTTCGTGAATGGTGGTCAATCGCAGGAAGTTGGGTAGCAGTACCTACAAACCTATATGCGCCATACAATGATGGGCCAAAAACGGCACACATTCTGTGGAACATGGAGATAGGTGACACAGCTGCAGGTCTAATGGGCGGCAGTTCAGGCGACCACGGATACGGCATAGGCGATGCATATGAAGGCAAATTCTCAGGCTCGGTAATCGTAGACGGTAGACTAATCTACAACGTGATGGGCAGTCCATTTTACTCAACAGTTCCAACACAAGAAGTGAGATGTGTTGACCTTCACACTGGCGAAGTTGTCTGGTCTAGACAATTAAACAACAATCCAACTTTGAGATTAGCTTTTGCACAGAACCTTTACTGGGACTGTCTGAACTACAGAGGTGGCTTCTCATACATTTTTGCTACATCTGGTACAACATTAATGGCATTTGAAGTCGAAACAGGAAACTGGGTATTTAACTACACAAATACACCCTCAGGTACAAACTATTGGGGACCAAACGGTGAATTCCTCCGCTATTCTATTGTAAACTATGGAAACGCATCAAGTCCAAACTATCACTTGCTTAGATGGAACTCAAGTTATGTAGCTATGCACGGAAGAACTGGCATGCAAGAAAGCTGGGGCAGTACAGTACAAGGAATGACCTTTGACGCAAGAAACGGATATGACCTTAACGTTTCAATCGCTTCGGATGTTGGAAGCCAGGGCAGTATAGTATATGCATTCTCAGGTGACAGAATCCTCGGAGGAAACGTTAGCACAGCAGGTGTAACTTTTTGGGGCTTAAGTCTACAACCCGGACATGAAGGAGCAAAGCTTTTCTTAAACACTTGGACAGCACCATCAGAATGGAAAGACCTAACCGTAGCCAACAGCATCGGACAAGCCGGTTGGACAGCGTTCAGCTTAGAAGACAAAGTTGCAATGTACTGGACAAAAGAAAACAGAGTCAGCTACGCTTTTAGTTTAGACAACGGTCAATACCTATGGGAAACTGAACCGCAAGACTACAAAGATGCTTGGAGTGACACAATCAGCCTGACATTCGGTCCAGACAAAATTATTGCATACGGCAAATACTACTCAGCAAGCGTAGCTGGTGTAGTTTACTGCTATGACATAACCAACGGCCAACGATTATGGACTTACAATGTAACTGATCCATACACTGAATCATACCTTGGCAACACTTGGTGGGTATCACCCTTATTCGCCACAGACGGCATGGTCTACTTCGGTAGCTTGGAGCACTCTCCACTTGACCCTAAGCCAAGAGGAGCACCGTTCTTTGCACTCAATGCAACCACAGGTGATGTTATCTTTAATGCGCCAGGATTGTTCCGTCAAACACGTTGGGGTGGTCGCGCAATCATCGGTGACAGCGTCATCGCAACAATGGACACATACAACCAAGAAGTCTATGGTATCGGCAAAGGCCCAAGCCAAATAACTGTTTCAGCACCAACCACAGCAGTAACCGCAGGTACACAAATGATCATACAAGGTTCAGTAACCGACATTTCACCCGGCACAAACGCTGATTCAATCAAAATGAGATTCCCCAACGGTGTCGCAGCAGTAGCAGACGAATACCAAAGCGACTGGATGCTTTACGTCTACAAGCAATTCGAGCAACCAACCGTTACAGGTGTTCCAGTCTCAATTGATGCAGTTGATCCAAACGGAAACTATGTACACCTCGGTGATGCAGTAAGCGATTCAAGCGGCTTATACAGTATAGTTTGCGCTCCAGACACTGCAGGTCAATACACAGTCTACGCAACATTCGGTGGTTCTGAAGCATACTATAGCTCATACGCTCAAACTGCAATGGTGGTAGAAGGCGTAACTTCAACACCAACACCAACAACCGAGCAATCGACAATTGAGCAATACTTCATTCCAGCTGTCGCTGCAATTATTGCAGTAGTTGTCATAATCGGTATCTTGCTGGCACTGTTGTTGCTCAGAAAGCACCCATAAACAAATCTTCCTTTTTCTTTTTTTGTTTTGTAACTAAAACTTAGATTTAAATTGTCAATGAATTAGGTTTTTGAAATTTTTTGATTGTTAAATAAAAAAGGGTTTTACCGTTAAGAAACCTGCAGAACGTTTGAGTCTACAAGGTTCCATTCAACGGTTAACATGATTTTGGGGTCAGAATATATTTGGATGTCTTTAAATTCCACAAGCATTCCTGTTTGGCTATCAAAGTAAACATAAGAGTAATCATAGTACATTTTAGAGTAAGTTAAATCGGTAGTATCGTAAAATTCGCCCTGCATTTGTAAAACATTTGTTTGCCTGTCACCATTTAGATATGTTTTTGTCTGAGTTTCGTTGACTGTCGCCCCGTCAGGCATGCCTGACCGAACAAGATTTCCTTGAGTCAAATTAGCTTCGTAAATACCCCAGAAATCTTGACTGTTAACTCCAGTTGCAATGTTAGCTTTTCCGCTGTAATTGTATTGAGTTCCGTTTGTAAATTGCCATGTAACATTATATGAAACGATTGGCGCTTCAACGTTTGTTATGGTTACACGGTAGTAGTCTGTCATGTTTACTTCTTTAAAATTATCGGGTATTATAGCGTCATCGCTGCCAAGATCTGCGATTCCTGTCATGTTGTAAGTGAATGTGTCGCCTGCTTTTACTCCAACTTTAACTGTTGATGTATGCGCTGCTCCTGCATCCTGTGGCGCTTGAAGTGCATAGAATGCACCAACTGATGCGACCACCAAAACTGCAAGTACAATTATTGCAAGGTATACTTTCTTTGGCATTGGCTATGAAGGGTTATATGTGGTATATAGTTTTTTTGCCAAATCTGTTTAAAATAAAAAGAAAAAGATTGATGCTAAAATGTATTGAATTTAGCGTTTAACCCACTTTTTATTTAACACTGCAACGATTGTGACAGCGACTATTACTATTGTTATGATGCTTGCTCCAATAACTATCCACTGGTTCGTTGGTTGCGGTTGGTTCTGGGTTTGGTCGCCGCTTAAAGCCATAACTATCGAGTGGGTGCTATGTGTGTACGTAATGGTAATTATCCACGCATCTGTATCTTCTGAACTGCTAAATGTAACTTCACTTCCATCAAGGTACACTTTCAATCTTGAAATATCGCTAATCAAAGTTTTCGGAACGTTAACGTTTACATATCCTTTCGTACCTGTCTCTCCAGAAGCAACAAAGCTTAACTCACTATTTTCAGATCTAAAATCTAACTGCGAAATTGTAGAGTTAGACATCATCGTAAACACATATTCTCCATAATTATCAGTTGTTGCAGGTTCTATGGCAAAGTTTACTGTTGCTGTCGCTTGATTATATTCAGAGTTTGCGGCACATTCAGCTTTAAACATAAAGATACCTGAAGCAGGAGATACCCACACGGCGTTAAATTTGCCATCGCCTCCAGTGTTTACTAACGTTAGGCTTTCCCAGTTCTTGCCGCCGTCTTTACTGTAATAAAGCTGAACTGCTTTACCTGACAATGCTGAACCGCTGTTTGATAGTAAGCCGTTGATTTCTACTTTGAATCCATTGCTGATTGCCGTGCTTTTGCATGAAACATCAATTGTTGGTGTTG
The DNA here is from genome assembly GCA_963832745.1 of Candidatus Bathyarchaeota archaeon. Classification (GTDB taxonomy): domain Archaea; phylum Thermoproteota; class Bathyarchaeia; order Bathyarchaeales; family Bathycorpusculaceae; genus Bathycorpusculum. Next base: position 15,818 of record CAWHVC010000001.1, read on the forward strand.
GCTTGTTTGGTGCTGGAGTTGCAGTTGGCGTTGGGGTGGCGTTCGGAGTAGGCGTAGTTGTTGGCGTTGGGCTTTGTGATGGCACTGGGGTTATTGTGGGTGTTGGAGTTGGTTGGGTTGGTGTTGGAGTGAGCAAAGGCTGAGCTGAATCTGAAACTTGTAATTGAATTATGAGGTTGGTCTGTGTGTCTTCTATTGAAACCCAGTGATTTCCATTGTCTGAGGTTGGAATTGTTACGGTAGTTTCAAAAGAACCTGTTGAATTTGCGATTGTTGTTCCAATAATTGATGCACTTTGCCATTGGTCTGCAGTTACAGTTCCTACAACTGATGCTCCATCCCACCTGATATAAACAATGCCTGGGTGGAAGAAGCTGCCTGAAACTTTTATTGAATCTCCCGGTCTGACTTGGAAGTTATAGTTTGCAAAGTTAGTGTTGTCGCCGTAGAGGTAGTTTGCTGTTTTTGTTCCAACTTGTTTTAGTCCTCGGGCGTTTTGCGTGTAGTCAGCGTAAGCAAAAACTCTGCCGTTAACCTCTGATCTAAATGACAACAAATAAGACGCGTTGTATGAGTCGCCTGAATAGCAAACTTTCTTTAAATCAGGGATTTCAACATTAAGATTGATTCTTCCTGATGAATCGGCATAAATTGTTGTCCAATAATTCCAAGTGCCATATTGGTCATCGCGGTAACTAATGTCAACAGGGTTTCCTGCTGGGTAACCTGTTCCTGTAAATTGGACGTTTGCTCCTCCTGAGCCTGAGGCTGGTGAAATCTGTAAGCTTCCTGAGGTTACCAGAATTCTGATTATTATTGTGCCTTCTGAATCTTCAACTGCAATGTAGTGTTCTCCCCCGTCAATATTGTTCGGAATGGTTACTGACGCTTCAAAAGCGCCTTGATTGTTTGCTATTGCGTTTCCAATTTGTATTGCGTTGTTCCATTGGCTGCGGGTTACTGACCCAACGATTGCTTCGCTGTCAAGGAGAACGTAGATTGTTCCTGGGTGGAACCATTTGCCTGTGATTGTGAAAGTGTCTCCTGCCTTGACTTTTAGGGTTGATACCAAATTACTGCTGTTTCCATAAAGTCCATAAGCTGTTTGGTCACCAATACTTTTGATTCCTTTGGCATATTGGTCATATGTTGCAAAACTGTATGCTAAACCTTGATACTGTGTTTTGTATTGAAGTCGATTGTATGTTTCTGGGTTGTCTCCTTGATAGTTGGATTTTCCTAAATCTGGAATTTCTGCATAAAAGGAAAAACTGCCCGAAGCATCAGTTACTGCTTTTTTCCAAGCTCTGTACTCTGAATATGCCGGGTCATAATATGCAACATCTATGGCTGTATTTGCTGGGTAACCTGAACCTGTGAAGTGAGCATTAATTCCTCCAGGTCCAGAATTCGGTGTGATACTAAATGTTGTTTTATAACTTAAAGGATTAACAATAATGAATGTGTCAGTAACAGCAACAGTTCCTGTGTCTGTTTCTGAACCTGCTTCGCCAAAATCAAAAGCTTTTACAGAGTAGGTTCCTGCAGGCATGTTGCAGGCAAAAGTTCCGTTTACCCAGTTGTTTCCGATGGTCCAGGTTCCTTCACCGTTAGTGTAACTTGTTTTAGTTGAAGGGTCCTGTAGGTTTGCTACTGAAAACTTGGCTGAATAAATGTAGTCTCCTGATGAGACTGTAGTTGAAAGGTCATGGCTTAAAAGTAGGTAAAACTGGTTGCCTGACCACATGATGCTAGGGTCTCCAAAATACAGGTTTACGTTGTCGCCGGCGTTAACCTGCTGGTTTGGGGTGCTGGCGGTGGTTCTGTTTATTCTGATTGCGCCAGTGGATGAGTAAACCAGGCTGATTTGTGTGGGGGTAAGAATTGCTATTGCTAATACTGCTATTAATAGAAGTTTAACTTTTTTATTTAGCAAACGCTAAACTCTCCAGCTAATTTGTTGCTTTTTATTATATTTTAATTTATTGACACAATCTGTATTTTTTTGGATTTTTACTTACAATTTTTATCATTTACATTGTTTATTGGGTGCGAATTTTTGTAAAACTTGTTAGCAACAAATAATTCTGATAAAAAACCTAAAATAAGAAAATTTTAACTTCCAACGCACAAAATAATTACTATGCAAAAAAGGTTTAAAACCCAAAAAACAACTTTTGTAGTCTCCATAATTCTAGTAATAATCACTTTATCAACCATAGTCATTGTTCAATCAGGCAGTAAAAACAGCCTAAACCCGCCTGCATTTGTAGGTGTATCTTATGGCGGTAGCTCTGTTTCTGAAGGCAAACAATTAATCGACAAAGTAAAGGGTTACACTAACCTTTTTGTTCTTCAATCAGGCAGCCTCCAAAGAGACTTCGATTCAGTAAATGAGTTAGGCGATTATGCGGTTTCTTCAGGCATGTATTTTCTGCCTTACTTTGGCAATTACGTTGAATCTTCATTTTCGGTTTGGCTTGAATCGGCAAAGCAGCGATGGGGTAACCATTTGCTTGGAATCTATTACAGTGATGAGTTAGGCGGCAAAATGCTTGATGACTACACCGAATTCGCCGATTCCTCAGGTGATGTTACAACAAAAACACGTTACAGTGACATAGTCGTTAAAAGAGCAAACGGTGAAACAGTTCACTACGAAATTAACGGCAACATTAACGTTTTAGAACCCGGCACAGATGGTCAAACCGATGTTTACTTAACCTATTATCCTAACGGAACAATAATAGCTAAAGACTCAGCGGTTTCTTCTAGTTCAAATACGTATCAGCAACTACTAAGTGAACGACCATTCCAAACCTATGATGAAGCAGCCCAAAAATTCATAGCCAAAAACCAAAAAGAAATCGGTTTTCTAAAAAACCAAACAACCGTTTTCACTTCTGATTATGCCCTTTACTGGTTTGATTATCAAGCAGGATACGACGTATTGCTTGCGCAGCTTGGATGGAACATTTCTTTAAACCAGCAAATCGCGCTTTGCCGTGGCGCTGCTAACGCTCAGGGAAAAGATTGGGGTGCCGTAATAACTTGGAAGTATAATCAGCCGCCTTATCTTGACAATGGCCAAGAAATTTACAATCAACTAAAAACTTCGTATGAATGTGGAGCAAAATATTTTGTGCTCTTCAACTATTATGAAGAAGGTAAATCAAACCCTTACGGGACACTTACAGACGAGCATTTTCAAGCGTTGGAAAACTTTTGGAATGAAGTAATCAATAATCCTTCAGTGATTCATGGGTCGGTTAAGGCGGATTCTGTCCTGGTTTTGCCTAACAATTTTGGAGGCGGGCTTCGTTGGCGGGATGATATTGTTTGGGGCGTGTTTAAGGCGAACGAAAATAGTGGCAAACTTTGGGATTCAACTCAATCAGCTTTGGCAAGTCACGGTTACGCGTTGGATATCGTGTATGAAGACGCTGCTTACCCCTTATCTACTCAGTACAAGAACATCACAAAACCGCTACAGTAAATACCCGTGTCTATTACACGGTTTTTTGAATAATTTTATATTGCCCTGTCTTCTAGCTTTGAGGTGATGTGTGTATGCGCCAACCTGATATTGCAACTTTACTGCTTATTCTGCTTATCCTCTCAAGCTGCTTAACATTCATCTGCCATGTGCAAGCATACACAACGGTAACCGGCACAATAACAAAAAATACTACTTGGACGAAAGCGGGCAGCCCCTACAATATTTTGGGAAACGTGTTTGTAGCTTCAGGCGTCACTTTAACTATTGAACCGGGGGTTATTGTGAACTTGGATTCGTACTATCTCTATATTAATGGTACTCTGAACGCCCGTGGCACACCCAGTGACAAAATTGTTTTTCAAAAAAGCAGCAATAGCACCACTTTGTATTCAACCAGCCAAATCACGTTTGCTCCGGCAAGTCAAGGCTGGGATGAAGCAACTGGTAAAGGTTGTATCCTCGAAAATGCTGTGTTGAATTCTATTATTCTTTCAATTGCCAGCTCGCCCATGATTTCTAGTATAGAAACTGATCAGCCTATATGGATTAGTTATGGTTCACCGACAATCGCCGACAGTCACTTTAACATTCAAGATGGCATAAATATCCTGTATAGTTCACCCACTTTCATTAACAATGTAATTGTCGGCGCCGGTGAAGTTAGTGGGAACGCGGTGTTTGGTTCGGGCAACGTTACTCTTATAGGAAACAAAATTTCGAATTTCGGAAGCGCGATTAACCTTTATTCAGGTAATTGGTTGATTAGTGGTAACATCCTAAGTGACTGCCGTATAGGTATAGGGTTAAGTGGCAACTCAAAAGTATCCATTAAGGGAAACCTGATCAATAATAACACTTTATATGGTGTTAATGGTGGAAACGCAGTTATTGATTCTAACACGATTACTAACAATGGCATCGGCATCCACAACCCCCCGGGCGATTCAATTATTTTTAATAATAACATTTTAGGCAACACCATAAACAGCGTCACAGCGACTACGCCGGATGTTACTGCATCCCTTAACTGGTGGGGCACAACAGACCTTGCCGCGGTAAACCAGACAATTTATGACCATTACGATGATGAACAATGGGGAACCGTTACATTTACTCCGATCTTGACTTCTCCAAGTTTAGATGCACCTGCAATTCCAGAAGTGCTTCTTGGACCAATTGTAACGCCACCTTCAACTGAACCCACCGAGCCGCCAGTGTCAACAACTCAGCCAACCCCAGATTATACGCCAATGCCAATCGTTGACCACAATATAGTTAAAAGCAACAGTAATCAGGACCGGTCTATTTTGAACTTAAATAATTTGGTTCTAGTCGTGGCTGTTCCGCTTGCAATTGTTTGGGCAGTTGTGCTTCTGGGTTACCGTTTAAAGGCTAAAATTGGCACTCTTAGAAAATCTTAGAAGAATTCGTCTTTAAAGCCCTCATCATCCATGAGTGGTTCGCCATCTTCTCCTGTTGTCTGTTCTTCCTGCTGTTTGGGTTTTGATGATGGTTGAGGATGTTCGTCTTGTTTTGGTTGTTCTTCGTCTTTAACAAGCTCATTGAACGGTTTGTGGCATTTGCTACATTCAAAAATTTTGCCGCCGCAAACTGGACAAGCCACGTCTTGTTCAATCAAACTTTTCATGATGGCTGCCAATGCTTCCCTATTCCGTAGCACCCGTGGATCAATTGCTGGAATTTCCGGCTCCAGCTCGGGTTCAGGTTTGGGTTTTGGCGGGGTTATTTCTCGGTAAACTTTGCTGATGCTTGTTTTGCCTTCACGTAGCTTCTGTTTGTCTTCTTCGCTGGCGTTTTCGATAATTTTTTTGCCGCGTTCGAGAGTGCGTGTTGAGACGCCTGCTTTTTTGGCTACTACTTCTGCTGCTTTGGCTTTAATTTGGGGTTCAAGGGGCTGCGCGTCATCTGGCTCTATGCCCAGTTGGCTGTTTCTGCCGTTTTTTCCTCCAACGCTTTGCCGCTGTTTTGCCAATGCTTTTTCTATTTCAAGCAGGGGCACTGCGAGTTCGACAAGCTGAAAATTGTTTAAGTGGCGTCGGCGTAGGTTGGCTTCTATTACGAATTTTTTTTCTATAAGTTTGTCGTCGAATTTGCGTATTTCAAAATCCGGGTCAATTCCAAGTTCAGTGCAGGCGCGGAATCGGTGGTGTCCATCTAAGACTTCAAGGTTTTCGTTGGCGATGATTGGGTAATGCTGGCCTTCGGTTCGGATGGATTCTTTGAGTTGCTCAAACTCTTCTTGTGTCATTGTAGGCAGCATCTTTTCATATTCAGGGTTCAAACGTAAACTCATTTTTATCGCCCGCAAACTACAGCATCAATGTTTGACTTATTATTTAAATTCAAAGATAAAACCGCTTGTCTACCTCTGTATATGTGATTGTGGTTTGGCTGTCACATATTTTTTTATTTTTTCTTTCCAACCATAGTATTGCGCGAACGCGCGCCGTTTGGCAGGTCGACAGTTAGCAACACTGCGAATCAATTTATTCCCCCTTTCTCCCCTCTCTCTTCCTGAAATTTTTTTCCGAGCGTTTCGCAGAAAGCTAACTTAGGTTGACCCAGCCAAACTCTACTTTTGGACCCAAAAAAATTTCAACATATTAAGGGTTGGTTTATGCGTCAATAGCACATATCCCTTAGTGTTTACCCAAAAAAAGGCTGGTTTTACCCTACCCCTATAGGTTTCTGCATACAATTTCTAATAGGATCCTAATAGGTCGTTGCTATAGTCGACCGCCTTGTTTCAGACCTTTACTCATGCCCTGGGTTAATGCTTGCCTAAAATGGTTTCCTATTTGTCGCTGGTCTGCTTCTTAGGTGCTATTTGTTTTAGTAAAAGGCACTTTCAAACGCTTCTTTGGTTAATACGTTAATTAGTTCGGTTGTTAATGCATCTACCACATTGAATATTTGTTGGTCTACTATGGAGTATAGCCGTTTTGTTCCGTCTTTTCGGCATCTTACTATTCCGGCGTCTTTTAGGATTTTTAGGTGCCTTGATACGAGTGGCTGGATTAGATTTAGGCGGGGTACTATTTCGCAGACGCATTTTTCGCCGTCGCGCAGGTAGGATATGATTTCTAGTCTTATGGGGTCTGATAGGGCGTGGAATACTGTGGCTTTGAATCTGTTTTGGCTTTCAGGATTTGACATGTTGGTTTGCAATATTTTGATAACAATATTTAAAAGTTGTTATGAATATTAAATTTTTGTTACTTGTTTTAAGGTGAACCATGATATGCCAGAAACCCAATACAAAGGAATACCCCGCAGCAAAATCCCTTGGGACCCAATCATAGATTACGCCAAATGCACAACCTGTGGAAAATGCGTAGACTTCTGCCATGTGGGTGCATTCAAATTTGAAGAAACAAATGGAAAAAAACAAACAGTCGTAAACCCAAACCGTTGCGTAGTGTTCTGCCATGGCTGTGAAACCGTTTGTCCATTCGGGGCTATAACACATCCTTCAGAAGAGGAAACCCAAAAAATCATCGACAAACTACAAACAGCCAAAGCCTAAATGGCTAAGCCGTTTTTTCTCTTTATTTGTGCCCTAATTCTACTCGGAGCAAAAAATCCGTTAGCCAAGTGTTCCTTTTATTACATCTACTTTTACCCTGAAAATTCCATAGTATCTTAAAAGTCAAGGCAGTTGTTGCCAACTTTTTCGGAGTTGCTAAGCGTGCAGTGTCCATCTTTGTTGTTTATGCAGCTATTATTCTTGTTACAAAAAATTGCTCAAGCCATTCACCAAAAATAGTGGGGTTAGGCGGGGATTTGCTGTTTTTGAGGAGTAGCCATTCCATACCAAAAGAAAACCTTGACTACAATTGCTGTGAATACGGCGGCAAGTGGTCTTGTTAAGACTGTTAAAGCGAATCCGTCTAATCCGTCGACTACGTTCATTGGAGACAGCTGTAGTAAAGTGAACAGTATTATGCCGCCTATTGTGGAAGCTATTACGCCTGAAAGGAGTATGCGTTTGAAATTGCTTGACCGCTTGTTTAAAGCGCCAGCCATGTAGCCAATCAGCATTGCGCTTAAGATGTAGCCTAATAGAATGAGTCCTGAGCCTTCATACCTGCCGAAACTGTCATGCCAGTAAAGTGCATAGAAGGTTCCTAGGTAGGAAGCCTGTGGCGCCTCCTGCCCATTGATTCCATAGCAATCCGAGTGCTAAGGGAACGGCAGTTATGATGACAAGTTCAAAAATTTCTGAAGTGATTCCGTAAACAGCTCCAAAGCCTCCCTCAGTTAGCGCTGAGAGCTGTGAAATTAGTACGATAACGAATATGGCGGTTATTGGGAGAATGATTCCGAATATTAAGTCATTTTTTGTCCATTTTTTCCAGTCTAGACTCGTAAATAAGCACCTGCTTGTATCTCGTTAACTATATATAAATATATAAATTTTGTTATGATGTATTTTTTAAAAAACTGAAAAAAAATCGGCCTATTTTTTGACCGCTGACACCTTAACACTAACCACACTATTTGACGCTTGCTTGATTTCACCCTCAGTCATATTTGACATTTTGATAGCTTCTTTCAAGCTCGATTCGCAAATGACGTATTCAAGCGGATACGCTGTTTCATCAATAACTTTCACTTCCTCAAACCCTGATCCCTGAATTAATTCGATGTACCTATCTTTAAGCTCTGCACCAGCAACGCACCCCGCGTAAGCCTCAACATTATTCTGAATGGCTTCAGGCAGTTTCTTTAACAAAACGATGTCTGAAACCATCAACCGACCCTTTGGCGCCAAAACCCGAAAAGCCTCCTCAAACACACGCTTCTTATTCGGCGCAAGATTGATTACACAATTAGAAATTATCACATCAACCGAGTTGTCAGCTACTGGCAAATTTTCAATTTCCCCAAGCCTGAATTCAACGTTTGCGTATTTGCCTTTCTCTGCATTAGCTCTTGCTTTGTCAAGCATTTCCGGCGTCATGTCAACCCCGATAACTCTGCCCTGCGGTCCAACTTTTTTGGCAGCCAAAAAACAATCAAACCCTGCGCCTGAACCTAAATCAAGAACTCTTTCGCCTTCTTTTAAAGATGCTAAAGCCGTGGGGTTGCCGCAGCCTAAACCCAGATTGGCACCGTCCGGAACAGCGTCCATTTCTTCTTGGCTGTAGCCAACCTTACTGCTAACTTGATTGTTGGCTGCTTGGCAGCAACTTACGTTTGAAGCACAGCATGAACCATTAGTTTTAGCAACCTTTGCATAACGGTTTCTGACAATTTTCTTAACTTTTTCCTCTTTCAAATTTTAACTCTCCTGTTTAGTAATTCCTTTAAGCAGCGGGCCGAGTGTTTTTGTTACAGCGCCTTTTAGTTTTTCAGTTTTTAACATCATGATGCAGCAGACTTCGCCGTTTTTTTCGGCTGTTACTATTGCGATTTTGTCGTTTGGGCTAAAGTTTGCTTTTTCTCGTAGGTCTTTTGGGAGTATGATTTGTCCTTTGGCGTCCATTGATATGACGGCTTCGATTTTGCAGGTGTCAGCTTCACATTCACAGTTATTCATGACAAATTGCCTCAATGTGTTTTGGTTTTCTGGATATTTAAATTTTCTGATTTTTCAGAAAAATCTGATTAATTCGATTTTTAGTTATGTTTGTTACTTCACTATGTTATCACACATTCTTTTTAGTGATCGTAGGAAGTCCTTTTTCTGTACATCCAAACTTTAACTTGAGGGGTATGAGTGAATTATCTAAAAAATCAAACATTATCTATTCTGCTAATCTTCACCATCGTAGCCGCTTTAACCCTGATCTTTATCATCCCAACCGCCAAAGCCGCATCAACCCTCCAAGTGCCCTCAGCAAATTACCCGACAATCCAAAGCGCACTTAACACCGCAAAAGACGGCGACACCATCAAAATCGCCGCTGGAACCTACAACGAAAACATCAACTACGACGGTTATGCCATCGCTGTAGCAAGCGGTTCATCCCAACCCAAAACTGGCGTAACCTTACAGGGATCAGAGGGTACAGTAATCAATGGCGCTGTAGGTCTTCTTTACCTTAAACAGTTTAAAATTGAAAGAATAACAGTTACTGGCGGCTTGACTCTTGGAGACTGCAGAGCTTACGGGTACTTTACAGGCGGCGTTGTAAGTAATGTTCAGGTTGGGTCAACCCTTGCTATAGGCGGACCCGACAACAAGGTAATTGGCAGCACAGTTAACACTTTAACTCTTAAAGGTGGCAACACCAAAACAGAGTTTCCATCTTTCAACACAATTATTGAAAACAATCGAATGAACGGCATCATTATACAAGCAGGCTCATACGCCAATACAATAAAAAGCAGCACGATTTCACAAGGCAAAACCGGCATTTACGAAGAACCCTCAAAAACCTATTACACAACAGGAAACAACCAAATCATCAACAACACCATCGCAGACAATGAAGTCGGCATTTCCCTGTACTGTTCCACAGGCGATAACGGCGCGGTCTCACATAATGCAGACACTGTTGCCCAAAACGTATTCAGAGACAACGCGGTAGGCTTGGAGCTTTCTGCATCCAACCAATATGTTTACGGCAACACAATCTACCACAACGACTTCATTGACAATAGTATTCAAATAAAAATCAACAATCCCGTAACCAACACTTGGGATGACGGGTCAGGAAAAGGTAACTACTGGAGCACCTATACCGGCAAAGATGGAAACGGTGACGGAATAGGCGACACACCATTCACGATTAATACTGAAAATCATGACAGTTACCCCCTGATGAAACCTTGGTCAATCCCTACGTCCCTTTCAGCAACATCAACGCCTTCGTCTTCACAATCTGCCAATCAAGCATCTAGTTCACCTGCAAACGTTGACCCCAGCCAAACCCCGCTTGCAACAGCGCCAGAATTTACACCTTTTTTTGCGGCAGCTGGATTGGTAGTGGTTTCTTTATTGGCACTATTTTTCCTTAAACGTGGGAAGACCGTTTTTTAACCTCTTTTTTGGAGGTTTTTGCTCTTTTTTTCTTGATGTTTGCCTTGTTAAATTTGTTTATTATTGAATGTTTGTTTTTGTTATACACCAAAACTATTATAACGTAGCCGTACTACTAAATTGCTATTAGTAATAATAATTGAGTAATAATACTTCATTGCGAGAAAACTCGCTTTGATTATAGCTCAGAAAATAAACTTACATAATTTAAAGAAGGTGCATATTTACGGGAACATCCCAAACATTTACGATTAAGTACGTTATACACGCAAGATTTGAAATCGACGGTGTCGTCGAAAAACCTGATGTGATTGGCGCAGTTTTTGGACAAACCGAAGGACTTTTCGGTCCAGAACTTGATTTACGAGAACTGCAGAAAACCGGCCGCATAGGTAGAATCGAAATTGACCTACACAGCAAAAACGACCGCACAAACGGACAAATCACAATCCCAACAAGCCTTGACCGCGTTTCAACCGCATTAATCGCAGCCAGCGTTGAAAGTATAAACCGTGTCGGACCATGCAGCGCCAAAGTTCTACTTGATAAAATCGAAGACATCCGTGAAGCAAGACGAAAAGTAATCATCGACAGAGCCAAAGAAATCCTCCACAGATGGAACATTGAATCAATGCCAAGCGTCGATGAGGTTTACAAAGAAATCAGCGATACAATGAAAGTCGGCAAAGTAGAAAAATACGGTCCCGAAGACCTCCCAGCTGGCCCAACACTTGAATCTTCAAGAGAAATAATTGTAGTCGAAGGACGCGCAGACATCATAAACCTGATGCGGTGCGGCTTAACAAATACAGTCGCACTTGAAGGCGCAAAAGTCCCAGACTCAATCAAACGCTTAACAAAAGAAAAAGAAGCCACCGCGCTACTTGACGGCGACAGAGGCGGCGATTTAATCCAAAAAGAACTATTGCAGGTTACCAGCGTAAAGTACGTTGGTCGCGCTCCAAGAGGAAAAGAAATCGAAGAATGTAACTGCAAAGAAATCGCCGAAGCTCTTGACAATCGTGTTCCAGTTTCAGAACTCTACAAGCAGCAACAACAACCTCAGCAACAGCAGCTTCCACAAGCACCACCGCAACCGCCACAAAGAAAACCAGTTCCACCGCCAGAACGTGCACCACAGCGTCCACAAAAACCGCCAGTTCCAGAACAAATCAAAGAAAGCGTCAAAACCCTACAAGGCACCCTTGAAGCAGTATTGCTAAACGACAAGCTGGAACAAATCGAACGTTTACCCGTCAGCCAGTTGGCTGAAAAACTGCAACAAATCACAGGTGTTGACTCAGTCGTGTTTGACGGCATAATCACTCAACGCATCGTCGACATAGCCGCTAACCAGCAAATTAAAAGAATCGTCGCGTCCAGAGTCTCCGAAGCAGTAAAGCCAGCCGCCAACGTAGAATTGGTAACTTTCCAACAAGCATCAAGCTAAGCAATTTTTCAAGCTTAGCCTTTAACAAGTTTTTCTTTTTATTGTTTTTTCATGAAGTCTAACAGGCTTTTGGTATCTTCAACTTTAGATTCTCCTGACAGCAAATGCTGCTCTGTTACTCCGAAAAACTCCAGAATCCGTGTTGCAGCAGGCACAACTTGGTTAGTAACATAATATTCCGTGTCTACTTCATTGTAGTCTGCAAATAGGTAGGGTTTTACGCGGCTGTACAGGCGACCTTTACCTTTGAGGATGACGTAGCCGACTTTGTCGCCGGTGGTTAAACGCCAACCTTTGTTGGCAAGCATTTTTGCGGCTTCAACATGCGAAGCCCTAACCGCGTAGCCATCAACAGGTTTGGTTAGGGTTTTCCAGATTACTAAATCCCTAAATGGGACTTTCCGTGCCCTTAAATCCGCGATGACAGACTGTACATACTTGACGGCTTTGCTTGTTGACTCTTCTTTAAGAATGATTTCAAGCACATGCTCCTGGACGTTTTTAGCTACTTCCGCCCAGTCACCCCTGATAACCTCTAATCCAACAATATCCAAAGTGCCGTCACGACGCAAACCAGCATACCGTTTCTTAGCTTCAGTGAAGAACAAGCGCGTATAGACTTCGCCGACTTCAACCTCCAAGCCCCATCGCTGCCTAATCTCACTTTGCAACTCAAAAATGCTGTTTTGATTGTTTTTTAAAAACAGACTATCAGTGTCCCCGTAAACCACCGCTAAGCCTTTAGCTTCAGCCATTTTGGATGCGGTGAGAATGATATGTCTGCCCCAAGCGGATGCTGCTTCAGCGACAGGTTTAATGTACCATCTGGCGCCGATCCAGCCGGCATAACCATAAGCTGCATTTGTGATGATTTTTGTGGCTTTCTGGCGGGCATCCAATACCTGAAACTCTGCTGACTTCGGGTTAAGTTGTTTCATTTTTTTGCGGATTGTGGCTCGTTCGCTTATTAGGTGTTCGAGGGCTTCTTTGTAGAAACCCGGCGGCGCTTTACGGAACTTGTAGTTGACTTCTGGGGCTATGTTTACGCCAGCTTCAGGCTCTGGGTACTCCGGCGCGATGTAGGTGTCTGGTGATAGGTTGTAGGTTATCATTATGTTTGGGTACATGGATTTGAAGTCCAACACTGCAATGTCTTCATGCAAGCCCGGTTTAGGTGTCAAAACTAGCCCTCCAGTGTACGGTATGTACTGTTGGGTTACCCGTTTTGGTGTTAACTCACCAATTTTTTGAACCTGTTTGATAAGGAAGCTCTCTACACGAAAACCAGTGGCGGCAGTCATTACATGGTCTAACGGCATCACGGTTAACGTTGAGAATTCTTCGCCAAAATCCAAAAGCAAACCGGCACACGCCAAAACCCGCCGCGCATTGTAAAGACTAAACTGTTTCAGTTCTTTACGCTTCTGCGGGTCGTCCCAGTAGGAGGCAAACTCGACATCCTCAATCGGCTGCTCCCTACCAGTTTTTACACCCAAATAATTTGCCAAATTCCACAGTGTCCGTACTTTAACATCTGAGAAAACATCCATGAAATCCACCAAATCCACGTTAGTTCGCCCGGTAAAGGATATGTGCCCATACACGCTTGTGTGCGGTTCATTACCTGCCCTGTCAACGTCAAATGTTCGGCCAAGCATTCGACTACGTTTGACCAAGTAATTCCAGTCAGTGCTGTTGCCACCGTAACTGACGACCACGTCTGGGTCAAACTCCTGCATGTACTCTACAAACTGCTGTATTACTTGGCTGTCGTCGGTCGCCTGTAGGGTAAACTGGCGCTCTTCCCCATTGTTTGCGGCGGTAGATATTATGATGACGGGGTTGCGGTCAGGTTTAGGCAAGCCCTCACGGCTGTAGCTCATCATGGAAAAACCCAAAACACGCAGCTCTGGCTTAGCGAGGCTTTCAAGCTGCTTCGGCGGCGCCTCTGCAACATACACTTTGTCTGCTCTAACCTTGATGTTTGGTTCCTCTTGACCTTCAGTTTCCATCCAACTGCAAGGTACAATGTCATTATCGTAAAGGTACCGCATAGGTACTCGTATGTCATCTTCGAGGCAATCCTGCACTCCCTCAAACTTTCGGGCAGTCTTGGCAACAGTTGACATCTGCTTGGTATTGCTACAGTAAACCTTAACTGCCTTTACAGGTTTGCCGAAATATCTGCGGTCAACCACTTCAACGTTTTTGACTGCAGCGCCGAAACTGTCGCGGATTTTTTCTGCAACCACCGACTCGACCGTATCTTTGGTGAGTACAGCGTAAAAATAAGCCACAAAACCTTTATCTATCACAAGTATGCGGTTGCCCTGCTCGTCTATTCCCCAAAGTTGTATCTCAATTTTGGAATCATCAATTTTAGGGTTTAAATCAAGCAGCCAAAATTTTAGTTTCAAACAGAGAAGCCTCTAAATTAGAAATGGCAGGTTTTGCCTTTAAACTTTCAATGTCTCATGGTTTTGTGTTTTGGCTGACTGGAATAGTCATGGTTATGGTTGTTCCTTGTCCTTGTAGACTGTCTATGAAGATTTTTCCGCCATGTGCTTCTACAATCCGTTTGCAAATTGGCAAGCCGAAACCCATGCCTTTGGCTTTGGTTGTGAAGAGAGGCTTCCAAATTTTATCCATGGTTTCTTTGCTCATTCCTGTGCCCGTGTCTGTGAAGCTAAAAGTGATGTTGTTGTCTTCTTGCTGGTTTTTGACGGTTAGTGTTCCACCGTTAGGCATGGCGTCAAAAGCGTTTTTTATTATGTTAACAAAGACCCTGTTGATTTTTGAAGTGTCTACATTAATTTTAGGAATATTCCAAGTGTAATCTTGAACTTGTATAGTTGGGGGTGTATTGACAAGTGCTAAAGATGATGTTAAGAGGTCTTTAGGTGTCATGTTTTCAAGGTCTATCCTAATTTCACGTGAGTAATCCAGTAGGTCACTAACGATTTTGTTTGAATAATCTATGCTTTTGTCAATCGCCGTAAGCATTTCGTTTCCTTTACCGTCCAGTTTGTCGGCGTATCTTGTTTTCAGGTAATAGGTGGCTCCACTCATACTGCTTAAAGGGTTACGCAGGTCATGTCCAACCATTCCCGCCAATTCGCCTATAGAAGCAAACCTTTCCGCGTTAATCAGCTTCTTTTCCATCTCCTTGTGTTCGGTGATGTCATGCATAATGCAGGTTAATCCAATTTTTTTGCCGTTTTTTCGTTTTACTACTGAACCTGAGAAAAGAACTGTTATCTCGCCTGAGCCGGTTTTGAGTTGGGTTTCAACATTTTTGATTTCGCCTTCTTTTAGTAGTTTGGCGATGGCTGCTTCACCTGTTCTTTTGTCAACAAAAAGCTCCGATAGCGGTTTTCCAGTTAACTCTTTTTTGGTGAACCCTGACACTTTAAGCAATGCGTTGTTTGCTTCAACCATTTTTCCTTCAATGTCTGCAAGTATCAAAGAGTCGGGTATTGTTGTGAAGATGTTTTCCGCTGCCACTTCTGGATTTAAAAGGAAAAGGTCATATCGCCACATTGCGTAGCCGATGAATACTGATAAGAGGCAGCTTGAAAAATTCTCAAGGCTTGGAACAATGATGCCCATCATTGGCAAGATTGAGTCTGTCATTATTGACAGTACGACTGGACAGGCTAATCCTACCGCTATGAATTTGGCTTGGTGTTTTTTTGTTGGATTTGAGGTTTGACGGTAAAACATTACACAGAGAAATACTGAAAGAATCGCCAACGTTGAAACCCAAACAAAATCAATTGTTGATATTGTCATGTCTTCAGGCAAAGCAAACGCGTATCCCCACGACTGCAACACTGGAAAAGCTGATATCCAGTTAGTTGTTAAATCGATTACAGCAAAAATCGTGGCTGGCAAGTAAATGAAGCCGTAAATTTTTTTGTTATTTAGTAAGCTGCTTTCGGTAAAGACAAGGGTGAAATGCAGCATTAACGCTGAAAGGAAAGGCCAAATAACCATGGCTTTTACCCAAAAATAGGCGACTTGGGCGCTTTCGGCTTGATACAACATGAATTCTGAAAAGCCCCAATACGCGTTGAAAATTAGTATTGCCATGAACAGCTTGTTTAGGGTTGCCTTTTTGTCTAAAAAGTACACTGCGATACCTAACGCGAGGCATACAACGCTTGTAAGAAGTGAGAACCATGCAAAAAAGTTCATGTCTGCGTGCCTCGTATCTAGTATCTTGTGTTTCTTTGAATTGCCATTTCGAGAGACCAAGCTTTAGTCGTTAGAGCTTGGTGATATAAAGTTAATCGTGTTTCGATATATATTACTATGATAGGCTTTTAGCGGTAATAGGGCAGTTAAGCTTAAAAAAATAATAATAAAACGAATAATGAAATTATGGAATTAACGGATTTGCCCGTTACCCAAAATAACGTATTTGGTAGTCGTCAAGTGCTGTATGCTCATTGGTCCCCTTGCGTGAAGCTTCTGAGTGCTAATTCCAATTTCTGCACCTAAACCAAACTGGTTGCCATCCGTGAAGCGGGTGCTGACGTTCCAGTAAACAGCGGAGGAATCAACCTCCTGCAGAAAACGCGTGGCTTTTGCGAAGTCGCGGGTTATGATTGATTCGCTGTGTCTTGTGCCGTACTTGTTGATATGTGCGATAGCTTCTGAGAGGTCTTCAACTACTTTAACGCCGATAATTAGGTCCAGGTACTCAGTATACCAGTCTTGCTCTGTTGCGGCTTTAACATCGGGCATGATTTCGCAGGTTTTCTTGTCGCCCCTAACTTCCACGCCGTTCTTGCGCAGTTCACCGATTACTTGGGGCAGGTAATTTTTGGCGATTTTGTTATGGACAAGCAGTTTTTCAGCTGCGTTGCATACGCCGGGACGCTGGACTTTGGCGTTGATTACGATTGGGGTTGCCATTTCTAAGTCGGCGTCTTCTTCAACGTAAATGTGACAGTTACCCGTGCCGGTTTCGATAACTGGAATCTTAGATTTTTCAATCACTGTTTTTATCAGGTCAGCGCCGCCTCGGGGAACAAGCACGTCAATGTACTCCCGCATGCCCATTAATTCTTCAGCGACTTTGCGGTCAGGAGAATTTACCACCTGAACAGCGTCTGCCGGAACATTCGTGCCTGAAAGAGCATCCCGAAGGACTTCGCCGATTGCAAGGTTAGACTGCAAAGCGTCTGAACCTCCACGCAGAATAACTGCGTTGCCTGATTTTATGCAGATGCCAGCGGAGTCTGAAGTAACGTTAGGTCTTGATTCGTAAATTACACATACTACGCCCATGGGAACCCGGATTTGGCTGATAATTAAGCCGTTTGGGCGTGTCCAACTGGATAAGATTGTGCCGATTGGGTCAGCCAAAGCAGAAACTTCCCGAAGCTCCTTTGCCATGTTCTGTATCTTTTTTTGGTCCAAAGCTAAACGGTCAAGAAGTGACGCTTTTAGGCCCTTGGCCTTGGCGGCTTCCACGTCAATCTTGTTGGCGGCAAGAATCTTTTCAACGTTAGCTTCCAACGCGTTAGCCATCCGGCACAGCGCCACATTTTTCTGGTCCGTTGAAAGTTTTGCCATTTCAACTGATGCTGCCTTGGCTCTCTGGCAGATTTCCACAATCATCTTTATTCCTCTATAAAGTGGATATTTCTATGCTCGATAACCTCTTTAGGTTTATCGGCTCCCAACTTCTCCAAGACTTCCGTAACTTGCAAGCCCTTTATTTGGTTAAGTTGGTTACTGTTAAAGTTCGGGTTGCCTCTCGCGAATATATGGTGCTTTTCATCTTCAAGACTCACTACATCGCCTTCTCCAAAAACGCCTACCACTTTGGTAACACCCACTGCAAGCAAGCTTGAACCCTGAAGTATCGCTTCTTTTGCTCCGTCATTAACCTGAACTGTTCCTTTTACTGCGGCTCCATAGGCAATCCAACGTTTTACTGCTGGCATGCGGCTTTGAGGCGTGAAGTAAGTGCCTAATCCTTGACCTTCTAAAATATCAATTATCACGTTCTCTCTTCGGCTATTTGCAATTACAAGAGGAATTCCGCAGCTGGTGGCGATTTCGGCAGCTTTGATTTTGCTTTGAATTCCGCCTCTACCCCGCTTGCTTTTGCCCTTAAGAGAATTTTTAAGTTCAGGCGTAATGTTTTCAACAGCTTTGATAAGTTCTGCACCGGCTTCTGACGGGTCAGCAGTGTATAAACCGTCAACATCAGAAAGAATGATTACTAAATCTGCGCAGATGGCTCCAGCAACCAACACGGACAGGATGTCGTTATCACTAAAGTTCACTTTGTAACCCTTTGTACGCCTCAGTTCGGCAACGCTGGTTACATCGTTTTCATTGATTATTGGTACTACGCCGATTTTAAGTAACTGCGCCAAAACGTCGCATGTGTGGACATAAGATTTACGGTTAGACAGGTCTTCCGCGGTCAATAATATCTGTGCGACTTTTAGGTTATACTTCGCAAAGAGGCTGCGGTATTTAGCCATAAGTACGCTTTGCCCAGCGGCAGCAGCGACTTGCTGAAAAGCAACGTCTTTTGCTTTAGGTGTGATTCCAAGCTCAGCAATTCCAGCTGCTACAGCGCCGGAGGTTACAAGCACGATTTTGTCGCCTTGTTTTGTTGCTTGCGCTATCTGGCAGGCAAGGCTTTGCATTTCTTGCTCGTCAAGTTCGCCTTTGCTTGTGGTTATGCCGCTTGTGCCGACTTTGACAACTATTAATCTTGAAGGCATATTTTTTCACTTAACTCAAAGTTTCTGCTTGAGCTTCTTTATGGAGTTATGTCTGTCTTGCTTAAAAAAGCAATCAACAGGTAAATAACCTGTTTGTCCATTAAAAGTTGCTTATGCTTTATATGTAGACTTGTCTAGTCTCCTTAAAAGTGCAACCAACAAATAAATAACGTGTGTTATTAAAAATCATGCATTTAACCGATTAAACCTTCTATTTTACGCCATTCCTTAGAAAAATATATAAGACCTCGGAGCGTCGGGATGAGGCTTGGCTAATTCACATGATCGTTCCACTCCAAACCCTAACAACATCGTTTAATTCCCCCTTAGTATTCTGGCTTGCACCGATTGCTGGTGTCATAGCCATTTTAGCTTCACTGCTGTTGATGCGTAAAATCGGCAACATGAATCCTGGTTCACCAAAAGCAGTAGAAGTTGGAAACGCTATTCGCGAAGGCGCTTATGCTTTCCTGAAGCGTCAATACACTTCTATTACGGTAATCATGATAGTGGTTTCCGTCTTAATCGGTTTATTCATAAGCGTTGGCACTGCGGTGGCTTTTCTGATTGGCGCTGTTGCCTCATTAGCCGCGGGATACATAGCCATGGATAACGCTACAAAAGCTAACGTACGCACAGTCGCGGCAGCCAAAAAAGGTCCAAACGCTGCCCTGCAAACAGCGTTTTATGGTGGAGCAACAATGGGTTTTGCTGTCGTCGGTTTATCCTTGTTAAGTGTCAGTTTAATATTCCTTGCTTACGGCGGTTGGGGCGCTTTATTTGGTGCAGAAGTAAACACTGACTTAGGAATTAGCGCCGCAAGCGGCATAGTCGGCATGGGTTTTGGTGCATCGTTAATCGCTTTGTTTGCACAGTTGGGCGGCGGAATCTTTACAAAAGCCGCAGACATAGGCGCAGACATCGTCGGTAAAGTTGAAGCTGGAATACCTGAAGATGACCCGAGAAACCCCGCTGTAATCGCAGATAACGTTGGAGATAACGTTGGCGACTCAGCTGGACGTGGCGCAGACCTGTTTGAATCTGCAGTTGCCGAAAACATCGGTGGCATGGTTATTGGTGGTTTAGTTAGTGTTGCAACTGGTAACATTCTGTTCCTGATTTTCCCACTGGTTGTTCGAGCTTTAGGTGTCTTTGCAACTTTAATCGGCATGCCTTTCGTTAAACTTAAGCCAAGTCAAACCCACAATCCAATGAGTGCACTACGCAAAGGCTTAAACGCAACAACAATCGTGTCAGCAATAATGTTCTTGATAGTTTCGATATTGTTCTTTGAAAGTAACTGGTTCTACATTTTTGGCTGTTTACTTACTGGATTAGTCGCAAGCGTTCTAATCGACCAAATAACTGACTATTACACTGGACGAGACAGAAAGCCAGTCATTAGTATTGCTCAAGCAAGCCAAAGTGGAAGCGCTACAAACATCATTACTGGACTTGCAGTTGGCTTAGAAACAACAGCCTTACCAATAGTCACTCTGGTCATAGCCTTGATTATCTCATACGTGCTTGGTTCACAGTTTGCAGTACAAATCGGCATCAACACCTACTACGGTGGAGTCTACGGCACAGCGTTGGCAACAATGGGTATGCTTGCAGTCATGGGCATGGTCTTAGCTTTAGACGGCTTTGGCCCAATCGCAGACAACGCCGCAGGCATCGCAGAAATGGCAGGCGAAAAAGAAGGCATAGAAACCATGGAAGCTCTTGACGCAGTCGGCAACACAACCAAAGCATTAACCAAAGGCTTTGCTTTAGGTTCAGCTTTGCTTGCTGCCCAATTGCTTTTCCAAGCATACGGTTCAGAGGTCACACACGGCGGTATACTGCAAATAGACATAGCTAATCCCATCATACTGGTCGCGGGATTCATAGGTGCAATGTTACCGTTCCTGTTCTCTTCACAAGCTATCAGTGCAGTCGGTAAAGCGGCAACTCAGATGGTGAACGAAGTTAGACGCCAATTCAAAGAAATACCTGGCATCATGGATGGAACAGCTAAACCGCAATACGACAAAGCAGTAGATATCAGCACTAAAGCAGCCTTGAAAGGCATGATTATCCCGGGAGTAATCGTTGTGATTGTTCCAGTGGTAATCGGTCTCCTGTTTGGTGCAATCGCAGTCGGCGCAGTCGTCATCGGCGTTACTATAACAGCTGTACCATTAGCCCTGTTCATGAACACAGGCGGTGGAGCATGGGACAACGCAAAGAAATACATCGAAGCAGGTCACTTAGGCGGCAAGAATTCTTCAGCACACCAGGCAGCAGTCGTTGGTGACACAGTCGGTGACCCACTAAAAGACACAGCAGGACCAAGCTTACACGTGCTTATCAAACTGCTCAGCACGCTCTCAATAGTGTTCATCCCGCTGTTCCTTAACCTGCTCGGTTTAATCTAAACTGAGTAACCTGAAAACCGATCTTAGCCCTCTTTTTTGGGCAAAAAACTTTTTTTATTTTTTTAGTTCAAAATTTAAAAACAACTTGTTTTCGATTACTTGACAAAAAAGAAAGTTGATTGTTTTAACGTGCAAGATACGTTATTGGGTTTAGCAGTTTGTCGTCTTCGCTTATGATGCTTTCTGCTTTGATTTCTTCAGCGATTTTTTTGCCGTTATCTGTTAAGAAGAAGAATTTGTATGTGTTTCTGCCGTTTCTTGTAACTCTTGTGTCTTCACGGAAGATTCCTGCGTCTCTTAGTACTTCACAGTTTTTAAGGTCAGAATTTGGTATAATCATTCCTTCGCTGGCTTCAAGATACCAAAGGTAGCCGTCCTTGTTGTCTAACGCTGCAAGTATGTATTTTTTGAAAACCCCTATACGTGTTCTTATGTAATCACACATGTAGTTTTCAAATTTTATTGACATACCTATTACTTTAACGCTGAAGAAATTTAAATTTTGTCAGAATACCCAGCGCCAGTTTGTTTAAACGTTTTGTAGGTTTTGTTCCACATTGTATTTTTACCTCTTCATGCAATGAATATTAGTCCTGTTTAAGAGATGAAATTTAGCCTTGAAAATTGTTGAGAAAAACCTGCATCAGGGTTTTGTTAAGGTCGTGCCTGACACTCCTGATGACCTTTGGCACCTGTACAATGTCATTTACAAGGGTGACGAAGTTTACGCTTACACGTCAAGAGCCATAAAATCCGATTCAGAAGCTTCACGCCCAAAAAGTGCTGAGCGCGTTTCAGCTTTCATGGGCGTAACTGTTGAGTCTGTTAGTTGGGACAAGTTTTTAGGGAAACTGCGTGTTCACGGTTTAATCTGCCATGCACCAGACATTATTCCCACGGGAGCGCATCATACGATTGCTATCGGCTTAAACCAGCAATTAACCATAGTAAAAAAGGAGTGGCCAAAACACCTTCTTGACAGGTTAACCTTGGCAAGTGAAAGCGAAAAACCATTACTAATACTGTCAATTGATGATGAAGGTTATGCTATTGCAGAAACTAAACAGTATGGCGTTGAAATGAAGGTTGAAGAACGCGTCCGCTTGCCCGGAAAGCATGAAGCCGATAAACGTGTCGAGGGCACAAAAGCATATTTCCGAAAAGTCTTAAACAGCCTTAACATGCTCTGGACACAAAACCATAACCCAATCGTACTAATCGGAACTGGTTTTGTAAAAAATGATTTCGCTCGGTATCTTGCCGATGAATCTAAAGACATGAACAAATCCTTAGCTGACATAAAAAGCGTAAATAATGGTGGAACCGCAGGAATCTATGAAGCCCTCCGCTCTGGTGTGCTACTTAAAACAACCAATCAACTGCGTATTGTCGAAGAAACCGAAGCCATGGAAGAAGTTATGAAACGCCTTGGCAAAGGTGAAGGAACCATTACGTACGGTTTAACTGGTGTAGAAGAAGCCGTACAGATGGGTGCTGTTGAAAAGTTGATTGTTGCGGACACTGCACTTCGGGATGCTGAGGAGGATCAGAGGCTTAAACTTGAAACCCTAATGCGGGATGTTGAGCGGCAAAACGCTAAAGTCACGGTGATAAGCACGGAGCATGAGGCAGGGTCAAAATTGTTGTCATTAGGTGGTTTAGCGGCACTGCTAAGGTTCCCTATTTATCGTGCTCCCACAAATCAATAACATTTTTTTGAGCAAAACGAGTTTTTAATTTATTATTGCTTAATCAGGTTTAAGATTATAGTTATTATAGTTTGGTTGTTTGAGGAAAAAGTTTTAAGGGGCAATTTTCGTAAAGCTGAATTATCATTTGCTGAAAAACCAAGATTATCTAAAACCATTAGAAAAGGGGCTATTGTGGTAGATTTTACGAAACTTAAGGTGGCTTGCCGTTATGAAAAAGGTGGAAATTGCAAAAAGAAGCTAAAAAAATGCTCTGTGGATGTCTGCCCATTGAGCCTAAGTATTAGAAACTATGCAACCAAAAATGTTGCCTTCCATTGCCTGCATTTGGGGTTAGTAATTTTCTACCTTATTCACTCATCTAAAATCACTAAATCTTTATACTGTTAATCTATTTCTAAGGTTTTAGATGGGCGCTTCTCCGTAAGAATATGGCTAATATCGTTGGTATAACTACGAGTAAAGATACTGTTATCATATTGGTTATCTCTGGAACTGAAGGCGTTGGCAATGAGTCGTTTGTTGGTAAGGTTGTGGAAGATGGAGAAGGCGTTGCCGATGGTTGTGGGGATGACTGAACGGTGACCACTATTCCCATTGGCTGAAAGGCTTCGTATAAGCTATCTCCATTTGAATCAGATATCCTCACAGAAATGCCGTATCTTCCAAGAGTAGATTCAACGAATTTGAATGTTGACGAATTGGAATTCGGAACTGGAACGGTTATCCAGTGTTCGGGAAGTATAGTTGGGTCTAAGAATGTTGTGTACCATTGGAAAGTATATGGGGGTGTTCCATTATCACCGTGCGCTATGAACTCGGTTGTTTGGTTGACTTCAATTGTTCTCCACCATGGTTGGTCTACCATAACCATTATGCTTTCCGCTGTTGTTTGGCATTCTGCAAACGGCAATGTTGAGAGAGCAATAATAATTATTCCAAACATTAGACCCTTTGTCTTCATCTTTCCACTACATCCTAAAATTTTGCGGGACATATTTAGTTCTATTCAGGGAACACTTCTTTTTTTTGTCAAAGTCCATTTTTGCTGAACGTTGCCACTCTCTAAAACGGTGTTAGACATCGTTTCATGCCTCTTCTGTTCGGTGTAGCATTGTTTGGGCTTTGTGTGTTGGATGTAACCCCTCTGTACTAATTATTAGACGGTTTCAGCTAATAGTTGGTATTATATGTTTAAGAGTCTCCTACCTATGCTAAAGGTATTAGCTGATGGCTATGGATGACACAACCGAATTAGAGTACGCCCTGCGTGGCAAAGCATGGAAAGTTTACTGGTTCCTACTAAAAACTGGTGAACCCGTCAGCGTACGAGAAGTCCAACGTGCACTCCATTTTAGCAGCCCAAGCATCGCCAACCACCACCTCGAGCAACTACGTGAACTCGGGCTTGTTGCCAAACAGGAAGTGGGCGGACATTACGTGTTAGTCAGCCAAGTAAAAATTGGCGTGCTTAAGCATTATGTGAAACTTGGCAAACTGCTGTTTCCACGTTTCTTCTTTTACGCCTTGTTTTCCACAGTGTTCTATCTGGCGTACGTTATGTTTTTGGTGACTGAGTTTAACCGTGACAACCTGTTCATCATAATGTTTGGCGCTATTGTTTGCGGTATTTTCTGGTATGAAGCTTACCGTGTTTGGGGTATGCGTCCATTCTAACAGTTAGTACACTTTGTCCAAGGCTTAGGATAAAATAAAAACATGCAATTAACCCGTAAACAGGAGAAAAGAAACGAATGGTTCAAAGAGAACTAAAAAGCAAAACTAAACTTTACGCTTTAGCAGCAGTACTGACAGCAGTTGTTCTAGTAAGCGCCATCTATACCGTTACAACGCCCACAGTAATGTACACGTTAACAGGCGGCATTTCACCAATGAAAAACTTTGCCTCAACAGACGAAATCAGAAACTACCTCACAACCAACACTCAAGGCGATTCAACCTACTTCACCGGTGGGCCCTTAGATGCTGAACGCTCAAATGGTGCAGGCGTTTATGGAGTTATCACCTCCGCTGGTCCCGCTGGAGTTACTGGAGATAAAGCTTCAAGCCCACAAAGTCCAACCTCAGGCATAGGTTTTGCAACTGATGCTCAAGAGCATTCTACAACTAACGTCCAAGTTACAGGTGTGGATGAAGCCGACACAGTAAAAACCGACGGACAATACATCTACACCTTAAACGTAAACTATACAACTGAACCAGCAAACACAATCGAAATCATAAACGCTAACGCCCAAGACCCTTCAGTTATTGGTAAAATCACCTATAACAATACAATATCCATCGCCGGCATGTACCTTAGCCAAAACGGTAACAAACTTGCAGTTTTAGGAAGCAACTACGGTACTCTTTTATATTTTCCAAGAACAATCAGCAAAGGCGAAATCAGTGTAACTTCTAATTATGTTAACGTTGTTAAGACTTTCATTTATGTTTATGACGTTTCAAACAAGGCTGACCCTGTTTTAGCAAGGAACCTGACTTTAAGCGGTAGCTACTTCAATTCACGCATGATAGGCAACTACGTTTACACGGTAGTTAGTCAGCCAGCATATGCAAACAATGAATCTGTAATCCTGCCACAAGTAAGTAACGATCAAGTAACCAAAGAAATTATCCCAACAAGCATCTACTACACAGACATGCAAGACAGCTACTTTACATACACAACATTCTCAGGCATCAACATACAAGATGACTCGCAAGTACCAACCGACATGACCATATTGATGGGCGGCACAAGCAACATGTACGTTTCAACCAGCAACATGTACCTAACCTTCCCCGACACAACAGGCGAAAGCACAGAAATCTACCGCGTCGGCATCAATGGTGCAAACTTGTCCTTTGACGCAAAAGGCATCGTGCCTGGTTACGTGTTAAACCAGTACAGCATGGACGAATACAACAACTACTTCAGAGTAGCAACCACCGTAACCACAGGCAGCTGGGTAAACAGAGACCAACATAACAACCTTTATGTTCTAAACATGGACCTAAACATTGTTGGGCAAATTGAAAACTTGGGGCAAGGTGAACGCATCTACTCCGCCCGGTTTACAGGTGATAAAGCTTACCTTGTGACTTTCAAGCAGACAGACCCATTCTTTGTATTAGACCTTAAAGATCCAACAGCACCCAAAGTAGCTGGCGAATTAAAAATCCCCGGATATTCTAGTTACCTTCATCCTTACGACGAAAACCACATCATTGGAATAGGCAAGGAAAACAACACTGTCAAGCTTTCACTTTTTGACGTTACAGACATGAATAACCCTACTGAAATCGCAAAATACGTTATCGGCGAAAACGCTGACTATGTTGATTCAACCGCATTGTATGAGCCTAAAGCTTTCCTGTTTGATCTGCAAAAGCAACTCTTAGTCATCCCAGTATCAATCACTAACTATGGCTACGCACCTCAACCTGCTTCAGAACCACAAACACGTAACAGCACTGACAGCTCCAGCAGTAACAACGGCGGAATCAGTTCAAGCACTCCAGTTACGGAAAGCAGCTTTTGGCAAGGCGCATACGTCTTTAACCTATCACCAAACGGGTTTACATTAAAAGGCGAGTTATCTCACCAAGCAACTACTAACAATCAGTACTGGTACTGGCATAATGATGCCGCAATTAGTCGTTCGCTTTACATTGGCAATACGTTGTACACTGTTTCTAACAGTAAAGTGCAACTCAACAGTTTAGATGGCCTTGGCTTGATTGGTCAAGTCAACTTCTAAACTCCTTACCTTTTTATCTTTAAAAATCCTTATTAATTGTACAACAGGTAGTTGTCTAAAAACCGATATCTATCCATTCTACGCTCATTCTGTTCATCGTTGGAATCCAAAAACAGAATATCCCTTAAAATAATGTCTAACAAATAAACAGTTGCTCACAAGGGGAAAAAATGTATGTCTAACATGTTAAACGGTGGCTCCATTGGTTTAGCTGCAAGTTACAGGCTGAAGCTTTCATCTATCGCTTTGATAGTTTTCATAGTGATTGCAGGCGTTTGCTTCTATCTAAACTTAACAGGATTATTAAGTGACATAATCTATTACGGTATACTGATTGGCTTAATCATAGCTGCCCTTGTCTTAACTTACCTGTTTGGCAGAATATCAAAAAAACGGCATGATTCAACCATACACTAAAAAAGAAAAGGGTTACTTTGCCTTGTTTGCTTTTTTAGCACAGGCATCACTGCAATACTTCTTTTTAGCGTCAAAAGTCATAAACTTCTGCTTGCAAACTGGGCACTTCTTATCCAAACATTCCACCTCTCTCTTTATCAAATGATTTGATTAAACAAAAAGTTTTTCTAAAAAAACTTGCAACAACCGTTTAATATACGTAGATTTCACTTATTCTTGGGCGAAGGAAGGGAGATAGCGATAGCTTGTCAGCGAAATTGTTCTTAACTGGAGGTTCAGGATTCGTAGGCGCCCAAATTGCCCGCCATTTTATTTCTCAAAAAAATGTCCAAATCACGGTTCTAATTCGCGCCAAAACTCCCTCTGACGCAGAGTTACGGTTTAAACGTGAATGGTGGGATTGGCCAGAACTTTACCAAAACATAGGCAACCGCATCCAAGTCTTGAACGGTGACCTAACAAAACCTTACTTAAACCTGACTGACCCCCAATACCGTGAACTTATTCATAACATAACTCACATTATTCATTGTGCCGCCGACACGACACCCAACCAGCAAATCGACAAACTGCGAAACATCAACGTCACCGGCACAGTAAACATAATACAACTCGCACGAGACATCAACACTGATCACGGTTTAAGTCGGCTTTCGCATGTTTCAACCGCTTACGTGGCAGGAAAACGCAGCGGCAACATAGCTGAAACCGACCTGTCTGACAAGTCAGGATTTTCCAGTCTTTATGAGCAAACAAAATTTGAAAGCGAGCAACTTCTCGCAAAAGCCTCAGCGGATTTGCCGGTTTCAATTTTTAGGCCAAGCCTAATCGTTGGCGATTCAAAAACAGGTGCAGTCAAAACTTTCAATACTGTTTACTATATGCTTAAGCAGTATCTTACGGGGCACCTAAGGTTTATTCCGGCTTCCTCTGGGCTTAAACTTAACATTGTTCCCGTTGATTACGTTGCCCAAGCTGTTGCCAATTTGACTTTTAACCCCGAGGCAGCAGGCTTGACTTTTCATTTAACCGCGCCCGCTGAACAGGCTCCAACTGCTAAAGAACTCGTCCAATATGTGCAGCGTTGGGCAAAGCAAGAAATGTGTTTAAACTTGCCAAACCCCCAATTCATCCCAATCTCGTCAAATACTCTTCGGGGCTTTTTGAAGCTCCAAAGTCTTCTCAACCCGCCCGCCAGAAGCAGTATCCAAGCTTACACCACACTTGCACCATATTTTAACCAAAACCAAACTTTTAGCCGCGAAAACACCGACCGCCTCTTGGGAAAATATTCGTTATGTTGGAAAGACTTCCTATCCAAACTGTTGAGTTACGCGGTTTACTACAGCTTTTTCCATCGTTCCGAACGCACAGTGCATGAACAAATCTTATATCGTCTTGAAAGCAAGGTCAAACCAATCCGTTACCGTGAAATCGTAGAAGACAAAACCATAGATTACGATACAGATGCGGTTAAGCAGATGATGCTGAAGGCTGCCGCTGCCCTGAAAGCTATGGGAATACGAAAGGGTGACGTAGTTGTTATCCTTGGCAACAATTGTGTGCGATACTTAGTGATTGACGTTGCAGTGGGGTTAGCTGGCGCAGTGTCATGCCCCCTTTACCCCACAAGCCCCCCATCAGAAATCAACTACGTCCTCTCCCAAGCAGACGCTAAACTATTTTTTGTTGGCACACAAAAAATTCTTTCAGAAATCAACAGCATCAAAACCGAAGTTCCAATAATTAATTTCAGTCGTCAACCTTTGAGCGGGGCAAAGACGGTTTCTTGGGAAAACTTCCTTGAGAAGGCAAAATCTTCAACTGACCCCGATATAGCTCCGGTAGAACCTGCTGATTTAGCTACAATCCGCTTCACGTACGGTTCAACTGGGCAACCTAAAGGCGCCTGCCTAACTCACGGCAACCTACGTTATGTCGCTGAATCTTTAGCTTCAAATTTTCCATGGAAAACCAGAACAGACAAAGCAACTTACCTGTCTTTTTTGCCCATGAATCACGTAGCCGAAGGAATAACCGCGACTTACTCGCCATACTTTATCCCAGCCGCCATGACCTTCTATTACCTAGGAGACTATCACAGCCTGCAGCAAGCGCTAAAAACCGCTAAACCGACGGTTTTGTTTGCGATTCCCCGTTTCTACGAAAAACTCTGGTCAGCCCTGTCTATTAGCAGTTTAGGGCAACAATACCTTAAAGCTAAAAACCCCACAAAAAAAACGTTTTTGCGGCGACTGGTAAGATTTGGGCTGCTCCGAAAATCTGGTTTAGACAAATCTACTCAGTTAATTGTTGGCGCTGCCTGCTCCAGCGGAACATTACTACAGGATTTCCAAAACTTGGGCGTGGAAGTTTACAATGCTTATGGGCTTTCAGAAGCGCCACTTGTAGCCATCAACCGTATAGGCGCAAACAATCCCTTCACTGTTGGTCAACCCCTACAAGGTACGCAACTAAAGATTGCCTGTGATGGAGAAATTTTGGTTAAAGGTCCTCAGGTTATGCGTGGCTACCTTCACGGCAAGGCTGGGCAAGCTTTTCAGGAAGGCTGGTTCCAGACAGGGGACATCGGAGAAGTAACTCCTGATGGGTACCTGAAAATTTTGGGCAGAAAAAAGAACATAATAGTTACCTCGTACGGCAAAAAAGTGCCCGTAGAACACATAGAAGCCAAACTGAAAAGTCTCCCACACGTCAAGGATTGCCTAGTTGTAGGCGATAATCAACCTTTTTGTTGTGCAGTGTTTTGGGTCGCTTGCCAAAAAAGCGAATGTGAAAACCAACTCGACAAAGCTATTGAAGAGCTTAATTTAACGCTCGAGCCTCCTGCGCAAATCAAACGGTATGCCGTGATGAGTTACCCGTCAGGTATGGCGGATGCGGACGCTTTAAAGGTGAAACGGCAAGACCTGCTTAAACAGGCAGAAACCGTCATCGACGCTTTGTATCAGCAAAAACAAGGATAAACTACTTGTTTTTGGTTTGAAAACACGTCATTGGGACCTACCCCCTTAGGTTTTTGCATAGAACTGCTATTAGGATCCTATTAGGCGGCAAATAGGTTGCAAAAACTGAAAAAAGTAGTTTTAACAAGACGGCAAAATAGTTGCATCAACCGCTTTTTTAGGTTTAACCGTCAAATTCAACTTAACCGTAACGTCATACATGTCTGGTTGACGGTCAATTGAAAAATTAAAACCGTCCAACCTCACGCCCATCGGTTTGCCGTCTCCTGAAATCTCTTTGATGCGGCTTGCAAAATCTCCAATCTTGTTAATAATCTCGTTAACATCCAAATCTGTCTTTTTAGTTTCGCCTTCTTCAGCTTTACGCACTTCAATCTCAACCACTGATTTTCACCTCCAAAAATAGGCCGTTAACCTGAAAAAGTCTCTACCAAAAAAGAGGGAGCAAACGGGTATCTTAAAGATGTGTGACTGCACAAACACAAACACAAAAGCAAGTTTACTTTATTTTTCTATGAAATGCTAAAGCAACAAGTAAGACGCCAGTTATGATGCAGGACACACCAAAAGCGATGATGTTTTTGTTTTGGAAAACGAAAATTCCCATTGTCTGCTCAATTTCTTCTGTCGTTGTTGTTGATGGTGTTGGTTGTGTTGGTATTGTTTTAGTCTGTGCTGGGGTTGGTTTTGTCGTTGGTTGTGGCGTGCTTATGGTGATAGTGTTACTTGACCGATATTCTGGTTCCCCTATTTTTAATGTCTGTGTGTCGCTCCAGGGGCTGTAAGTCCCGACGAACTCGAATGTATACATGATAACCGCCCAGAATGGGCAGCGTGCATTATGGTATCCTTCACGTGCTTGTACTTGAAAGTCTACTTGGTCGCCAAAATCATAATCTGCTGAGCACTTTATGATAGTGTACTCAGTGCTAGATTGGATTACTACTTCGTCGTAACCGCTGACTTCTCGATGTTGATTTTCAGGGTAAAGTTCTGTCCATACACTTCCGAAATGACCCTTAACGCGTACATTATAGAATGTGTTAATCTGATTACCTTCTGAATCCTCGTATGGTGTGTTAGTTGGGTTTTTGATTTTAATTTCAATCGACTTGTTTTCAACGTGATATCCGGGTGTTGTGTGAACAATTTCTTCTCCTGAGTATTCGTCGATTGTTGTTGTAGTTTGAGGTGGCACATCATAAGGGTAAGCAACAAGTTTAACAGAAAATTCAGGTGTCGACGGCACAGCTGAAACAACAATGGATTCATTGATTGCTAGCAAAGTTGAAAATGACAACGTGAATATTAAAGCAACTGCTAACCTCTTTTTCACGATACTGCCCCCTTGTTTTTACCTTGATTACGCGAGAATGCTAGGGCAACCATCAAGACTCCAATTGTGATGCAGGATACGCCAAAAGCAAGAACGTTCTTGTTTTCTAAAAAGAATGATACGCTTGTTTGCGTAATTTTTTCTGATTGTGTTGGTATTTCTATGGGTTCTGAAGTAACTTTAGCGTTTTCGGGGGTTGTCTGTATTGGAGTTGGCGTGTTTGTTGGGTTAGGCATTGGCGTTTGAGTTACCCCTGAAACGGTTATTGTTTGAGTAGCACTCCATTCTCCATAGACGTAGCTGTAATCAAGTGACGCAAAAAGGGCATGCTGAATGACGGAAGGTGAACTGTAACCATAGAGTGCTTTTACTTGAAAATCGACTTGGTCGCCTTCATTGTATTTTAACGATATTATGGTGTATTTACTGTTTGAAGTTGGGCAACTGCCTTCAGTTGGTCCTTGTTTTATTTCATTTGGATTCGTAGTTTGATATGTAAATGATGAGTAATCGTAAATCTCATGCCAATCGGCACCAAAGTGACCCTTTTCTCGTATGTTATAAAATACAGTGTAAGTTGTGTTTGATGCTGGAATTGGCTGGTTTTCAATTATGATGTCAACTGTCTTATATTCTACGTGGTAACCTTGAATGGTAGTGTTTGTTACTTCTCCCGTGTAAGGATTCATTATTGAAGATGTTGTAGTTGGCACATCATAAGAGCGGTCAACATATTGTACGGTGAATTTGGGAACAAACAGTTCAGGAAAGCCGATTGTGTTTTCACTCGCTAATCCTGATGGCACAAGTAGCAGTGTCAAACCTGTCAGTAACACCAACATTGTTACCTTTCCTGTTTTTCCCATACCGGTTCGCCTTACAAAAATCAAGATTTGAAACAGATTAAAGCGTTCTCGTAAAGGTTTCTTTACTAACTTTAGTCAGGATTTTTGTACTAACTTCATATTTCGAGCTTTAAGCGTTTGGTTCAATACCGCTTCGTTATAGTTAGTGGGCGGTTAAACCTGAGAAGTCATAAATTTTTGCAGACTCCATAATAACATAATGGGGGGGTAAAGTGTAAGACCTTTATCATGAAGAACTAATGCGCCAATACAAACTACAGCATCAACTTGAAGAGCAAATGAGTCATCAAGAAACTGAGAGACAACGTGAAGAACACATGAAAACGCAAATGGAGTGGCTAACCAAGCAGACATTAAACTAAAAGCGTCCTCAATTAAGATACGTAAGACTTACGTAAGATTTATACGTTTTTATTTAACTTATAATGATTTTCTGGGATGGTTATTTCGAATTTTGCATTTTTTCCTTCAGTGCCGTTTTCCGTAATTTGCCAACCGTAAACTTCCAAAGTTTTCTTAATCAGGTAGAGCCCAAGACCGCTGCCTTGCCCGTAGCCTTTGGTGAACAGGTTGGGTTTCATATCGCATGGTATTCCTACACCATCATCTTCATAAATTAGTTTAAGCTGCGTGTCCTGCTGGCTAAAAAAGAGTTTAACCTTTTTTGCTTTAGCATACTTTAACGTGTCATCTAGTAAATTGTAAAATGTTTCCTTGAGCAGGGAGTCAGCATAAACCATCACGTTATCGCACTCGTTAATTACTTGTAAATTGAAGTTTGGAAACAAATTAACTGCTTCACTAAATACTCTGCCGACATTTACGAAATTTAGCTGTTCTTGTCCCAGCAGTTCGTAGTCCCGCGAAAACTCCAAAGTTCTGTTAATCTGCAGGTAAGCTGATGCGGTAGCGTCCAAAAGATGTTCAAGGCTTCCTTTTTTTCTGGCTAAATACGCGTTAGCGTTAAGTACGCTTACTTTGTTGCCGATGTCGTGCCTAAGCAAACCGCCTACAACCAGCAGCTTCTCGTTAGCCAATTCCAGTTTATGTCGGGCTTCTTTGAGGTTTTTTTCTGTTTTTACTCGGTCACTTACATCCCGTACAATGTCTATAAACGCTATTTGCTCGCCATTTTCGTCCCTTATCGGTGTCGCTGTTAACTCGATTGGTAAAAGTTCACCATTTAATTTTACTGCAGTGAATTGGCCTTTCCAGCCTTGCTTGCTTTCGGCACATCCAAGCGAGTATTGTACTGCTCTTTCCTTGTCAAAGTCTGCTACAAAGTCTAAGATGCATTTTCCGAGTACCGCTTCCCTGTTTGTGTATCCAAGCATTCGCATAATAGCCTTGTTCGCGTAAGTAATTATGCCTGTGTTGGAGTCTCCGATTACTATGCCATCTTGGGACACCTCTACGGCAAGCCTGAACAGTTTTGGGTCTTTCTGGTTCGAAACCAAGCTTTTTTGTCCGTCGCCCTTTAGCTTGCCTGTTTCTTTAGGTAAACATTCGACCGGGTGATGCAATCTGCTTTTACCTTCGCTTTGCAAAAATTTGTTTTTTATTTAATAATCCTTATGAATATATAATCAATATTCACCTATACCAAAAGATGAGTTGCCAACCGCTGAATTGTAAATTAACAGCAAAAAGCCCCCTGAAAATGTATCAGAATACCATCGGAATAGTTAATGTTCTGGTTTATTTTTTCGTTTAATTTATATAGGGGTGTTTGAACTATGCTTGTGCATTAAAGAGGAATATCTTAAGTATGGGTTCCAAGTCACCAAGAGGCGAATTTGCCGCAAGGCAATTAGCAAAGAAACGGAAAAACTTCCGTTGGCACGATCGTTACTTTAACCGACGTATGCTTATGCTAGACGAAAAAGTTGACCCAATGCAGGGTGCACCCCAATCACGGGGTATCGTTCTAGAAAAAGTGGGTGTCGAATCAAAACAGCCCAACAGCGCCATTAGAAAATGTGTCCGAACACAACTCATCAAAAACGGCAGAACCATCACGGCTTTCTTGCCCGGTGACGGTGCACTTAACGTTGTCGACGAACACGATGAAGTCGTCGTTGAGGGTATCGGCGGTACAAGAGGCGGCGCTATGGGAGACATTCCTGGTGTACGCTGGAAAGTAGTAATGGTAAACGGCGTATCACTAAATGAATTAGTTTACGGACGAAAACAAAAACCATCAAGGTAATAGTTTATGAGTACACAAACAACCGTAGCACAACCACAAGAAATCTTACTCTTCCAAAAATGGACTTTCAAAGACGTCTCAGTAGTGGACATTGGTCTACAACGATACCTTAACCTGACTCCCATGGTTGCCCCACACAGTATGGGTCGCCATGAACACCAAAGATTCCGTAAAGCAAAAGTCAACATTGTCGAACGTTTAATCAACGGTTTAATGCGCAGCGGCAAAAATAGTGGCAAAAAAGCCAAAGCAACTAACATAGTCAAAGAAGCATTCGAAATCATCAATGTAAAAACCGGCAAAAACCCAGTTGAAATTCTTGTCAAAGCAGTAGAAAATGCTTCACCATGTGAAGATACAACAAGAATCAGCTATGGTGGTGTCGTCTACCACTTATCAGTTGACGTTGCACCACAACGCAGAATTGACCTTGCAGTTCGTCATATAACCGATGGCGCAAGAACAGCATCATTAAACAATCCACGCAGCATACAAGAAACACTTGCAGACGAATTAGTCTTAGCCGCAAACAAAGACATCAAGAGTGCCGGTGTAGCAAAACGCAACGAAATTGAACGCGTTGCTCAAAGCAGCAGATAAAACTGCTTTTCTTTTCTTATCCTTTTAGAAATTTTATTGCTTGTTGCTTCTTACTGTAAACTTGCTTATTTTGAAAATCAATGCTTTTCTGGGCATTTAGGAATGAATTTGGAAATAAGTTAATAAAACCATAAGCAGAGCCTTCTTTAACAAAAGATGAAAAAAATGAAGAAGCAACTCTTAACCATAATACTCTTATGCGCTTTAACCCTGACTGGTTTCACTGCATTAACAACAATACAGGTAAACGCTGACTCATCAGACGCTAAAATCCTCAGTTACAGCTGGTATGCAGCTCCAAATGATGTTGTAGCAACAAACACAGGCGACTTAGTGGTTGTTGGCGAAGTGCAAAACGTTGGCACAACTAACCTTTTCTCCGTTTATGTGGTAGGTACCGCATATGTAAACGGCACTGAAGTTGCTTATGCTCAACGGCAAGTATTCGGAAACAATCTGCAACCTGGCCAAAAAGCTCCCTTCTACTTGGATTTCCAACCTGAAGATAGTGTTACTTATGATTTAAGTTGGGTATCAAACGTTACTGACGTGGTGGTAGGAACTGGTTATGTTGTCAACACAGACAAAGACATGTATCAAGGCTTAACGCTTACCGCTCAAAACCAAACAGCCTCTGGAGTCTACCAAATAATTGGTTCAGTTAAGAACACTGGAACAGAAACTATAGGCGATGTAAGAGTAGTAACAACCTTCTATGACGCTTTAGGCACTGTTGTAAGCTTAAACTACACTGATGTACTCTCAGACTCACTTGCTCCTGGTGCATCTGAAAATTTCGTTGCAACACCTGTTGACAATTACCCTGCAAATAACATAACAAGTTATTCATCAATGGTACAAAGTACCCCTGTAGAGCCAGATGCTACATCAACTCCCTCTTCAACTGCTACAGCAACTCCTACACCAACATCCACAGCAACTTCGACTTCAACTCCAACTCAAACACCAAGCGACCAACCAAGTCAAGATTACACCTTGATTATTGTAGCAGTAATTGCTTTAGTGTTGATAGTTTTGGCAGTTGTCGGCATAATGATGCGTAGAAACCGCGGCAAAACAGAACCTCAGCAATAAAAAATCGGCTTAGATTAACTCTAAACCATTTTCCTTTTTCTTTTGTTTTTATCTTAAGGTAAAATCGTACTGTTTTTCTATATGTAGCCTTTCTTTGACCATGCTTAACTCTTTTGCGTAATCCATAAAGGCCATGCGTAACATTTCGCTTTCGCTTGTTCCTAAGCGTCTTGCTAATTCTGATAAAATCTCCCTTTGCTCCTTGCTTAAAACAACCTTTACTACACACTTTTTTGCCATTTCCCAATACTCCCCACAACCAAAACCTGCTCATGTTTAGCCAACGGATTTGCAGACTTGCACGAGATAGCAAATCGTGTTTATTGATGATTACTATTTAACAATTATTCCGTATCACAATTGACCCTAAACTGTACAACAAAAAAGCATTTTTTCTTTAACTTGACCGAGTGTGAAGTTCAACTACGTCGCCATCATCTAAAACAAAGTTTGAACCAACCTTTTTAGGGCTAAAAGGCAAACGTTTCGCCCAAACCATCGCAAACAAAAAGTTATACAAAAAATCCTTGTGAATGTTCTTTGCTAAATCGTTAACTGTGGCTCCGCGTTTAAGTGCAAATGGCCTGCCTGTCTCCGCCTTTGAACCTGGTTCTTTAGTGTAAACACGAATAATTCCCAAACTTTCAAAAACTGTTTTTCCTAAATCGTCAAGACCCTTTTTTTGTTCACAAGACAATGCAACAACAGGTAATTTTCCATTGACATATTTTTTTAGTATCTTTAGGTTTAACTCGGCGCCTTTTAAATCTAGCTTGTTTGCAACTATGACTGCTGGCTTGTAAATGGTGGTTTCAAAAATGGCGTTCTCGATATCTTCCAACTTGACATCGCCGCTTATTCTTACTATAGCGTCATGAATTTTGTATTCTCGAAGTAAATCTTCTACATCACGCATACTGCAGTCAAGTAAGTGACCAACAAGGGTAACTCTTAATGCCAAACCTGCATGGCGTCTATCAATAACTACGCGTCCTTTCGGCTTGTTTACCAAAACACGACTTTTTTCTAGCTCAGCTAAAATTAAATCTAACTGTTTGATGGGGTCACGTGATAAGTCAAGCATTAACAGTATTCCATCAGCGTTTCGTGCTAAACCAAGTGTAACGTTACCTGTTCCGCGTCCGTCTGAAGCGCCTTCCATCACTGCTGGGGCTTCAATGAGTTGGAATTGGACATCGCCATAATTCATTATGCCTGGTACTGGTTCATGCGTGCTGTAAGGGGTAGGTGTAACAATAACTTTTGAGTTTGTTGTAGCAGTCATCAGGCAGCTTTTGCCAACGTTTGTCATGCCGACTATTGCTATTTGGGCTGATCCTTCTTTTTCGATGAAAAGTTTGGGTCCGCCACTGCTTTTGCCTGTGCCCTTACGCTTTTTGTCTTCCAAATCCATTTTAATAGCTGCAATTTTACGGTTCATTTCGCCGCGCAGTTTCATTGTGCCTTTGTGATGCGGAACATACTTTAGGAATTCAATCATTGCATCCATTTTTTCTTTTGGAGTGCGGGCGGCTTCAACGTCTTCCCATTTATCCATTGCTTCAGGCGGCAAGTTTGTCGGCATGTAAACTTCAGCAGAATATACCTCAGGTCAACTTTAAGTCTATTTCGAATTTTATGTAAAGTTTTAACCTAAAAAACGGTTTTCTAAGAAGCACCACGTTTCAATGTGTACCTAACAATGCTAAAATTAACTGTTTAAAAAACGCAGATTTAAAAGCTGTAACGTTGAAAAGATACCGTGGAATAAATAGTGAATGAGTTTGGCGATCAAGTAGCAAGGCTTAACACTACCGAAGAAACCTACATTGAAACAATTGACGCGCTTATCAGAAAACTTGGATACGCCGCAGTTACTGACATAGCTAAGGAACTTGAGGTTAAATCCCCAAGCGTAACAAGCATGCTGAAAAAACTTGATGCCGTCGGCTTCGTTAAATACACGCCTTACCGTAACGTCACCTTAACCCAAAATGGCAAAGACCTTGCATCCTACCTGCGCAAACGGCAAAGACCTCTTCAAGCATTTTTAACTATGCTTGGTGTGCCTGCGGAAGTCGCTGAAGAAGACGCCTGCGAAATTGAACATGTCCTTCACTCTTCAACGCTTGATGCACTTTCAAAGTTTGTAGACTTCATCCAAAATGGTCCAGGCAGCAGTTGCCTTGAAAGCTTTAAAAACTATGAAACCCCAAAGAAATCTTAAAAAGATTATTTTTGAGGGGTTTGACTGTTATGGGTTTAGGATGGAAAGATTGGACTAAAACAGACGTTATTTATGGTATTATAGTTCCCGTTATTGTTGGTTTTTTGATTGTAGGTGTTTCCCAGTTAAGCTCGCTTTTTAGTGGTGACGCTTTTGGGATAGTTGTTGGCTTAACAAGCGAAATAGAAGAACTCTTAGTTATAGTTGCCATTCCCCTTATGTTTGGGCTGGTTTGGAACCGTTGGGCAGGAGGTGCTGCAGGTTTCATAATGGGCACCTTTTACGCTTTAGCCTTTGCCACCAAACTACCTGGCGCAATGGGCGTTGGGCGCGATTACATGATGTCCGCTTATTTGGGTCTTGGCCCCGTCATGCTTGGCTACGTTATTAGCGCGATGCTGATTGGTTACATGGCTGGTGCTTTGCTTAAAAACTCTGAAGACTTCAAACGACTGCTTTTCGTGAGCCTGCTAACAACAACTGTTGTTGGTGTTGTCTTGTTTGGAATCTATCAGGTTTCACCCACAAACGTGGTGTTGGGTCTTAGCGGCTTCTTGCTTACGGTGCTTGCAAGGACTGCCACAGGCGCAATAGTTGCCGTGCTTGCTAAAGTGGCCATGTGGTATGGTATAGCAATGAAACGGCAAACGGGTTACCATTAAAAAGCCTGTCTATCCTCAAATTTTTTCTTTGACCTGCGTTTATCTCAAAAAAGCAGTTCTTTTTTGGTTATTTGTATTTTTCAAACACAAGTATGACCAACCCTACTATTTGCAATTCAAATCCTACTGCTAAAGCCCGCAGGTCAACAACGCTGATTAACAAATTTGAAACGACAAGTAAGGCGCCTATAACTAGAAGGAAGGCTGCAATTAACAGCAAAGGTTTGGATTTAGTCTCAGTTTCAGTGCTTTGCTTCACTACTTTGTCCTCTCCTTAATTTATGGTTTCATTTTTTCTTTTTGCCAACCAATTTTTAGCCAGTTCTTGCCCCTTCTTTGAGTAAATCAAAGCAACAATCTTGTTCCAATCAAAACCTTCCTGGGCATTATAGTAAGCAAACTCCTGTGGCGTAAACATTACCAGTTTATCCGCGTCGTAAAGTGCCTGAAATGGCTCTGATGGGTTGTCTGGGTGGTCGTGGTGTGTGGCGATTATTAGGCAGACTTGGCGGATGAAGCTGTCTTTGCAGTCTAGCTGCTTTAAAAGTTGTGTGGCGATTGCGGGGCCTTTCTCGTACTGGTCTTTAATTGAGCAGCCGCCGATGTCATGTAGGATGATTGAGGCGTAGGTTAACTCTTGTAGTGGGGGTGCTACTGGGAAATGC
Source organism: Candidatus Bathyarchaeota archaeon (assembly GCA_963832745.1). Classification (GTDB taxonomy): domain Archaea; phylum Thermoproteota; class Bathyarchaeia; order Bathyarchaeales; family Bathycorpusculaceae; genus Bathycorpusculum. Next base: position 55,485 of record CAWHVC010000001.1, read on the forward strand.
TCTTTTGCAATGTCAAAAACGCGTTGGGTGTGTGAGACGCCGAAGTCGTTTTTTTCAAGGATTGGGGTTGCAAGCTGGAAAAGTCTGTTAATATCCAATGTTCTGCCTCTGCTTGGGTTTGGGGGTTTGGTTGGATAAAGCTGTTTCGATTCCCCGTTAAGGTATTTTTTTACTTCTTTTTGTTGTCTTCTCCATCTTTTCTTTGAAATTCAAAAAAGCCTTTAAGCGAAAACCAGTTTACTGTCGCTTATGGAAAGAACAGTGTCAGGCTTACTTCTGCTATTTTCAGTCTGTTTATTAGTTAGTGCCTGTTTTGTTGGGTCAGCTTCAGCCAATTTCACCCATTATTATCCTCCAAACTTGACAATTCTATCTCCAAAAGAAAACGATGTTTACAATTCAAATGTTCCCTTGGTTCTTAACATAACTCTAACTCCTAAACTGACCGGGTGGGAAACATTAACCAATCTTACCTATAGTTTGGATGAACACTCCACGGTTGCCTTGCCGCTATTAGACAAAGATGTAGAAAGCAACAATTACCTTACCGATGTACTATACAGTTTAAATGACGGAGCCCACACCCTTACTGTTTCAGGCTTAACAAACTTTGGAAACGCTTTTAATTCAACAGTTAACTTCCAAGTAAAAGCCCAACCTGCCGACAGCACACCCCTGCAGATTATACCGTTAACCCCAACAAACACGACTTACCTTGGCAGTGTAGTAACGCTGAATTTTAGGGTTAACAAGCCAATCCTGTGGGCACAATACAGTCTTAACAATGCTGAAAAAGTCGCCATAATAGCAAACATCACCCGATTTAGCTGCAATTTGGGCACTAACAACATCACGTTATATGCCGCTGACGAGCAAGGCAACGTTGTAGCTTCAGAAATAGTAACCTTCACAACGTTTCTGTTCCTCTATAACTCTCAGCACAATCAATTATTGCCAACACCGCTCAAACCTATAATATCTTTGGTTGAACCTCAAAACTCAATCTATGCCCAAAGTAGAGTTCCCTTGACCTTTACAATTAATCAGCCCGTTATTTTGGACCCAACAATGCTTAATTTCTCATTGGGTGGGTTAACAGCCACTTATCCCGATGTGTCTTGGGTCGGTTACAGTTTAGATGGGCAAACCAACAAAACAGTCATCGGCAACATTACCCTTTCGGGTTTAACAAGCGGAACCCACAATGTTACAGTCTACGCAGAAGACGTCTACGGCAATATTGGCTCTTCAGAAACAATATTTTTCACAGTAGAGCTGTCTTTTCCAACTGTCGCTGTTATTGTTGGCGTCTCAACAGTACTTATCCTATGCACCGTTTCCATAGTTTACCTAAAAAAACGTTAACTTGCCCTTAAGGCGTGTTTTTATCATTAAACATAAAAACGTCTGTGTAAGACATGTATGGCATGGGTAAGTTTCGTTTAGCCGTATTTAACACGCAGCCGCCCCACCTGTACAGGGGAGGCGTGGAAAGGCGCATAATGGAAACTACCCGCCTACTTAACAATCAAGCTGACATTACAATTTATAGCGGTACAAAAGCAGGATTTAAAACTCAGACAAACCTGCAAGGAGTAAATTTTGTTCCCCTCAACTCTACCGATAAAGTTTACCCAATCGACAATTGGACTTTCAATCGAACCATAGCTTCAACTGCCTTTAACATGGATATTTACGAAGCACACAACGACAACGGCTATGGACTCCTAAAATCATTCAAAAGCTTGACCGCAAAAAAACCGTTCATACATACGATTCACGGCGTTTTGGCAGACGAGTTTGAACAGGCAAAACTTAACGGTCATGTGTCCTTCCGTGGCAGGGTTGCAAACCGTTTCATGGCGCGTCTTGCTCGACTTGAAGGCGAAACCGCTAAAGAGGCTGACTTAATCGTAACCATCAGCAAGTATTCTTTAAAGAAAATGCAGAAATTCTACGACGTTGACCCTTCAAAAGTGCGAATTGTGCCAAACGGAGTTGACCCAGAAAAGTACAAGTCTGTTGTGAATCAAGGTGCGCTTAAACAGCTACTGGGTTTTGGTGAGGCGCCTGTGGTGCTTTTCGTGGGCAGCTTGATACCTCGCAAAGGCTTGCCGTCCTTGGTTGAAGCAGCAAAACAAGTAGTTAAAACACAGCCAAGCACGCGATTTGTTATTGTTGGTGATGGACCATTAAAAACCCAGTTAACCGGCAGTTTGGCGGCAGCTAACCTGACAGGCAACTTTACCTTCAAAAGCGGCTTAACTGAAGAAGAACTCGCCGCAATGTACGGTTGCGCTGACGTATTTGTGTTGCCGTCAATTCAGGAAGGCCAAGGTATCGTACTGCTTGAAGCCTCTGCGTCGGAAAAGCCTGTTGTAGCCTTCAACATTGGCGGAGTAAACGAGGTAGTCATTAACGGTGAAACGGGTTTGCTGGCAAGCCGCGGAAGCGTTGACGAATTGACTGAAGCGCTACAGAAACTTTTAGGTGACGCCGATTTGCGAAGACGGATGGGTTCTGCTGGACGCCGTTTTGTTGTAGAGAATTTTACGTGGGATGTTTGTGCCCAAAAAATGCTTGAAGTCTACCGGGAAGCCTTAGATTTTACGGCTTGAACGTTAACTCCAACTGATTTTGCCAGTCGTCTAAAGTCTGAGTCGCTTATCCATTCAGCTTTCAGGTAATGACAAATGCGGTCTTCCTGAAGCCCAATGCGTCTTGCCTCCTGCACTGTGTAGCAGTATGCTTCAATTTCTGTTGGCCTGTCAACATAAGCGTAATTGGGGTCAAAGAGTTCTTTGCCTTCCATAAACTGTTTGACGTGACATAATTCATGGATTAGGTCCAGGTAAATGTCGGTTTTGTTGCCTTTTTGGAGGTAATTTTTACTTATTACTATATGCCCATCGTCGCCGTCAACGTACATGTAACCGTTTACCCAGCTGAATTCAACTTTTAGGCTGCTTAAGACTTCGCTGGTTTTTTCTCCAAAAATTCCCTGAACAGCCTCCACCTTGTCAAATCCTTTAAAATACTCCAGAAACAATCCGTTGGTGTTCCCAACGTTTAGCAGGTTCACTGGAAGCTTACGCAATAAACGCATGATTCTAAACATTAACTGTTCTACTGAGGCCAACTATCCTTTTGCTCCTACTTAAATTCTGAAAGATACTCAAGCCACATTCCCATCCCAACCAAATCATCAATGTTAATTGTGCCGACACTGGCGTCAATATTTTGGCGAACAGGGTTCCTCCACATGCCATCTGGTACCAAATTAAACTGCAAGGGAACCTTGCAACGTAAACCAAACTTTTCAGCCAACCCCGGAATCAACGTTCCCTCGTTGCAGGCTTTATGAGCTGAAATGTAAGTTTGCAAAAGCTGTGGAGACGCAAATTTGCCTACTCCGTGCCATACCGCTGCGTCTTCTGGTGAAGCTAAAGCATACAGGAAAAACTGTGGTGAAGAAGGAGTTTCAGTGTAATTGTAGTCTGCAAGTTTTTCGCCTGTCACTGTGAAATCGTCGTCGCTTTGCGCTGTTGATATGTCTTTGGGGTCTATGCCGTTTGGGTAAAGCGCGGTGGTTTTGTATTTTACTGTAACGTTTGATAGTTTGTTGTCGTCAAAATGGATTTTGCCGTGGGCTGCACGTTTTGAACCGTACCCTTTTTTTGAGTGTGGAACCGTGAGCAGTGTGGTGCGTTTAGTCATGCTTCTTCCCATGCAGTTGTATGCTTGCTCAATTGATTGGTAACTTTGATGTGCTTTACTGATTATGTAATGAATCACGTCATCCTTCTTTTCTGCTTGAAGCGTGGATAAAGGCATACGTAAAGCGTAAAGTGAAAGGTTTATGCCGAAAACTTTCGATAACTCTTCAAGTTGCCTAAACTTAACAGCATCCACAAAATCCATGTAACTGTCAGTGCGCAAAAGCTCTTCATCTATTATTTCAGCCTCACCTTTAGAGATTAATGTGCCCTCATACTTTTTCACAAACGTTTTGTCAACTTTAAGTTGCCCTGTTTTGATGTTGGCTGCTGGAAAAGCGCTTTGCCCGCTGTCAATTATTGACTGTTTTAAAGGGTTAATTGAGTAACGGTCCGCTTCTACATCATCAGTGTTAAGTAGGAACGGTACCACGTAACCGCTTGGCGGCTTTTTCAGTTCCTCGCATAAGTTGCGGACATCCTCTTCTGTTGGTTGATGCATTTCGGTTTCAAGACAATAATTTGCGCATGTTTGAAGCAGGCGTGTGCCGATTATGCCTTGAATTTCCTCCGCGGTTAACTGGGGATTTGTGTACTCGACTGAACCGCGTAAATAAAAATGGTCATCCTCAAATGGGGTGCAGGTTTTTTTGCCGTCAACAAACCGGAAAAGAGTTACTTTTTGGCTTGTTTTTTCTTTTTTACGGTTATGTGCGTTTTCAGCTAACGCTTTAGCTGCCGGCATAGACTTGGCTAAAAAACTTTTAACTAGGCGGTAACAATTATCAGGCATAAATCGGTCTTATCCTCGTTCCAATGATTCAGCAAGGTGAATACTGTTTTGAATCTTTGGCATACCTAAAAACATTCTTGACAAAGAAAAATCTTTTTGAAATCCCGCGTCCAATAAAAATTCTTGAATGCCTTTTTGGTTTTGGTTATGAGGCAAATAAAGTGCAACACGTTTGCTCTCTAACCCGGTAAGCACCGTTTTTAGAAGGTCAAGCGCTACCCTTGGCTTGTCTTGGCTGCAAACAAGTGGTCCAACCTCCGCCATGTTCTCATACGTTTTAGATAAAATGTATCCTTCAACTTCTTTGCCGTCCATTGAAGCATAACAGAGATTATTTTTTTCTTGCATTATACTTTTTAGCAATCGTGACCTGTCAGCGCCGAAGAATTCGCTGTCAAAACGGTTTATCGCCGAAAAATCTGGTTGTGTTTCAAGCTTGGGTAGTTTCCAATTGCCTGCTTGGACTTTGTTGTTATGCATGACGGTTAGGTCTATATCGGGTTTGAAGCCTGATTTGCCGTAGAACTCTTTAAGATGTTGATAAGCGTATAACCCGATGGTTTCTACACCATTATCTTTTAGGTAGTTTATGGCGTGCTCAAGAATCAGGTGTCCTGCGCCATGCTTTCGTTGCTCTTTTTTAACAATTAGGTTTCCAAACCAGCCTACCCTGCCGAAACTTATGCAGGTCGCTATCCCCACCGGCTCTAAGTCATTAAACAGTACCAGACAGCCTTCAGGTTCAAGGGTTTGATTAAACCTGAAATCCGCTATCTCCATGCCCCAGTCCATAGTGTTAGCTAAATCAACTGCAAAACCGTAATCCTTAGCAGTCATAACTTTAACTTGAAGCATAATTAGTTAATGCGGTTTTGAGCAATTAAGGTTATAGAAACGGCTTTATGTTCGGAATTTAATAGATTCATAGTTTTATAGCGTCGTTTTTTGAAGGTTGCAAAATGACTTTTAATGCTTTTTTTAGTAGCTTCAAAGTTAGAGTTGTTTTTCTTATTTCGGTTTGGATTCTGCTTTTCGTTTTTTCCATGTCAATGTTGCCTCTGCTTTTAAACTCGTACGCGGATAATGAGCAGGTTCAAAGCGTAGTCAGTTTGACATGGTCTGGGTATGTTGTTGCCTCCGATTTTTCGTCTCCTCAGCCTGAACTTATCGGTGTAAACGCTTCTTGGATTGTGCCTTCTGTTGCTGTTTCGTTGGGGAACACGTATTCGTCAGCGTGGATTGGCATAGGTGGACAGTTTGATACTTCGCTGATTCAAATCGGAACCGAACATGACTCGGTTAATGGTCAAGAAAGAATTACTGCATGGTATGAACTGTTGCCGAATTATGCCATAAATATTCCAATGAGCGTTTCAGAAGGTGACTTAATTTCTGCTTCTATAAACTTGATAAATAATGAAACTAACTTGTGGCTTTTACAGTTAACCGACTTGACAACCGGCGAAAGCTTCAACAAAAACGTAAATTACAATTCAACCCGCCTTTCAGCTGAATGGATAGTTGAACGACCAACCCTGAATGGTCAAATTAGTTACCTGTCAAATTTTGGCGACATAGCCTTCAAAGAAGCATATGTTAACATTAACCAAACAATTGTTTCAATAGGCGACGCCCCGTTTTCTCAAATACACTTAACTGACCATCAAAATACTCAGTTAACAACTGTTTCCCAAATTAACCCTGATGGCAAAAGCTTCACTGTGCAATACATCGCTGGTGGTTAACGGTTTTTAGCTTCCTCATACAGGTTGCTTATGCATTCACTTGTTACAACGCCAACAATTTTAGCTGGTTCTGTGGGGTTGATTACTGGAATTAAATCGATTTTTTCCCTATTCATTATTTTGTTTGCTTCCAAAACTGGGTCGTTTGGCGAAACAAGTATGCTTTTCAACGGCATTTGTTCAACACGCAAAATGGTTCTTTGTTCAGGCTTAATCTTCATAAGCTCACTCCAATTAACAACTCCTTGAAAGGCGCCGTCTTTTTCAACTAAAGCGTCATGATAACGGTTTTTAAACATGACTTCCAACGTTTCAGCGATGCTTTGCTGAGGGTTTACAGTGCCAATATCAGTTCGCATGACGTCTTTCACTCTGATTCCGGCAAGTTTTGTGGAAATGATGGTTTGTTCACCTTCTTCGCTGGCTCCAATGTAAACAAAAATGCCAACTAAAATTAGCAGGAAATAGGCTGGAAAAATAAATCCTGCGATAATCATTACGATTCCCAAGATTCTGCCTACATACACTGCGTACCTTGTTGCGTCTGCATATTTTACGTGTTCAGCTAGCAACGCTCGGAAGACTCTGCCGCCGTCCATTGGAAAAGCTGGAATCAAATTAAAAACGCCAAGAAGTATGTTAAGCGTGGCTAAGTCTATTACAAAGTTTCCAGTGATAGTTGAAGCTGATATACTGCTGATTAGACCCGGAGAAATTAGTATGCCTATCCCGAGTAGTGCTGCCCCTAAGATTAGGCTTGTAAGGGGTCCTGCAACTGCCATGCGCCATTCTTGGGATGGATTGTCCGGGATTTCTTCTATTTCGGATACTCCGCCGATTGGGTAAAGAATGATTTTTCGAACTTTTATGCCGTAATGTCTTGCTACTACGGAGTGGGCAAGTTCATGAAAAACCACGAAAACGAAGAGAAACAGGACTAAAAAGAATGGATAAAACATTGGGTATGAAAGAATGAAAACCGCTGCAATTAGAAGTATAAACGTGAGGTGTAGTTCAATGGGAATCCCCCAAGCTGAACCAATCTTAAAAGAATACTTCATACGGTAAAATGGCTATAGAGGGTTTTTATAATTTCCTATTAAGCGTCAACTGGTCTGCAATATAGATAATAATGGCTTTTATCAAAATATTTTTGAGGTATTGCACTTGTCGGAACGCGTTTACGATAAGCCTGTCGTATGCATTTTCAAGGAACGTGACGTGAATCCTGAAGTTGACCCTTTTGTGGTTGTTAAAGCAAGAAAAATGACTTTAAATCAAACAAGAGATTCCAAATACGACTGTTGCATGCAAGATTTCTTCACGCTCATGGGCGACGCGGATTATCTTTCCTCCAAAGAAGGTGCAGGCGACCATTTTGTGATGTGCTGGTTTGATGATACCCAGCCGGACATGACCCATGATTTACGGCGTTTAAGAGGTGTCACACTTAAAGGCGAAGCAAAACTGTCGTACACGGAAAGCGGCAAAAGAACCTATAATGCTGAGTTTGAGGCCAAGCAAGCAAGACTCTAATCCGATTTAGTTTAAAAACTGCTTTGTTGGGAATGTTATTATTTGCCGGTTGAGTACTGTTTTTGAGGTAACTTGATTGACGGAGCTTATTTGGAACAAACCAGTGATATCTATTTTCAAGGAGAGAAGCGCAAATCCTGAGGTTGAACCTTTTGTTGTTGTTAAAGCACGAAAACTTGTAGTTTATCAAACTGGTGAATCGTTTTCTGGGTCGATTCAGGATTTCTTTAGGCTTATGGGCGATGTTGATTACCTTAATTCAACCGAAGGCGCAAATGACCATTATGTACTCTGCTGGTTTGATGACACAATCCCTGAAATGACTGGCGATTTTAGAAAATTATCAGGCACACTTTTCAATGGCACTGTAAAGCTTGAAATAAGCGAAAACGGCAAAAGAACATACAATGCAACATTCACTGCCAAACGTGCCAAACTTAAATAACAAATTAAGTAAGCAGCAGTACAGGCTTGTTAAACCCGTTTTTTCATGGACAAGCTACCTGTTTTTTGTCTCTTTAAACAGCCTCATAATGAAAATATGACGTTTTATAGATGAAATTTGCGTTTTTTATGAACTTACTCTTAAATATAACTGAACAATTTGCATATGGTACTGGTTGGAGGAGACCATGGTAGAGCAAAAGTTACGTGTAACTTTAATTACCGGCAGAACAATCGATCAAGGCGTAGGCAAAGAATTGGGTAAAGGCTCCAAAGAATACTTTGACAGTGCCGCAGTCTGTTTTCTAGATCCCGTTGACATCAAAAAACTTGGCTTAAAAAACGGCATGAACGTTCAAGTAACATCAAAATATGGTTCCATTGTAGTGAAAGCCAAAAAATATAATCACGGTGCAATGCCCGGAATGATCTTTATGCCTTGCGGTCTTTGGGTAAATGCAATTTGTGGTGACGACACATACAGTATGGGCATGCCCATCTTCAAAGGATTCTCTGTTGATGTCGAACCAGCCCCAAATAAGCCCGTCTTAACCTTAGATGAGCTTCTAAAACAGGAATTTGGAAAGTAATCATTATGACAGAAATAATCAAATCAGTTGTTTGTCCAATATGCGGCTGTCTCTGTGACGATCTTGAAGTAACAGTGGAAAACAACGAGATTGTCAAAATGAAAAACGGGTGCGCCGTATGTGAAGCCAAAATGGTTCACGGATATAAAAGCGAAGAACGCATCTTAGAACCCATGATACGAAAAGACGGTAAACTCGTACCTGTATCTATGGATGAAGCAATTCAAAAAGCCGCACAAATTCTTACCGACGCAAAATATCCTCTCTTGTTCGGGTGGACAAGCTCTACAAGTGAAACCCAACACGTCGGTGTAGAATTAGCTGAAGAACTCGGTTCAGCATTAGACAACTGCTGCAGTGTATGTCACGGTCCATCAGTTATGGCTACCCAAGAAATCGGTATCCCAACAGCCACACTGGGCCAAATCAGGCATCGTGCAGACTTAATTGTTTACTGGGCATGCAACCCTTGGAGTTCACATCCAAGACATGTTGAAAGATACACCGCCTTCACTGAAGGCCGCTTTGAAAAAAGCGAATTCAAAGATTACGTTCAAAAACTAAAGGCGCGAGCAAGCCAGAAAAAAGTTGCTGCAACAATTCGGCGTACACAAGTACGTTATCAACCTCCACCACGTCCACAAACATGCGTCGTCGACGCGCCCCCACAAACCTTGGCAAAAATGGGTCGCAAAATGATTGTTTTCGACGTAAGAAAAACAATGACCGCCGAAGTAGCTGACTATTTTGTTCAAGTTGAACCAAACACGGACTATGAAATATTTGACGCTATGCGGTGCTTAGTCAATGATCAAGAATTAGACGTTGACAAAGTTGGTGGAGTACCTGTTGATTACCTAAAAGATGTTGTAGACGCAATGGTTAACGCTGAATTTGGCGCAATCTTCTTCGGTTTAGGTTTAACTCAAAGCGCCGGTAGATTCCGAAACATTGAAATCGCAATTGCATTAACACGTGACCTTAATAGAAAAACTAAATTCGTTATTTCTCCAATGAGGGGGCACTTTAACGTTACAGGTGCAAACACAGTTTTTGCTTGGCAGACAGGTTACCCATACGCGCTTGACTTCTCACAAGGTTACCCACAATATAACCCCGGCGAATTTACTGCTACTGACTTGTTGAGACGCGGCGACAACGATGCTACATTGATTATTTCTGCAGACCCAGCAGCGCACTTCCCAAAGAATGCAGTTCAAAACATGATGAAGCACCCCTTAATCACAATCAACCCTGATTGGAACGCAATTTCAAGGCTCGGTGACGTGGTGTTTCCAACACAGTGGTGCGGTATAGAACAATCAGGTACGGCTTACCGTATGGATTCTGTTCCAATTCCACTCAAAAAAGTTGTTGAGGCTCCAAAAGGCGTTCTTAGCGATGAAGTGATAGTTAGACGGATTCTTGAGGAAGTCCGAGCTATTAAAGCTCAAAAAGCTGCAAAAGAGGGTAAAGAAATGCCAAAAGAAAAACCAAAAGAATCCAAAGCTGCCGTTCCTAAAAAAACAGTCAGAAAACCTAAAAAAACTGTAAAAGAGGTTGCCTAAATGACTGAAATCCTAATCAAAAACGGTTTTGTGATTGACCCAATCAACAAGATTGATGGTCAAAAAATGGATATAGCCATTAGAGACGGCAAAATAGTTGAAAAAGTTAACGAGCGTAAAGCCCAAATCATTGACGCCTCAGGCTTAACAGTTATGGCTGGCGGTGTTGATATTCACAGTCACATTGCGGGTTCAGAAGTTAACATTGGAAGAATGATTCGGCCTGATGACCACGTGAAAGATGTTGTACGCAAAACAGCTTTAACACGCGCTGGCACTGGCTACTCAATTCCATCCACTTACGTTACCGGTTACCGTTACTCAAAAATGGGTTACACAACCGTTATGAATCCGTCAATGGCGGCTATGAAAGCAAAACACACTCATGAGGAATTAAACGATATACCCTTAATTGACAAAGCATCCTTCACTTTACTGGGTGACTGGTGGTTTGCACTTGAAAACATTGCCAAAGGCGACATTGAAGAATGTGCGAGACACATTGCCTGGATGTTCCAAGCCACCCGTAGTTACGCCATCAAAATCGTTAACCCCGGCGGACTGGAATCTTGGGGTTTCGGACATAACGTTCATAGTATTGATGACCAAGTGCCAAACTTCTGCCTTACACCCCGAGACATCATTACGGGTCTAGCAAAAGTAAACACGATGCTTAACCTGCCTCACACAATTCACTTACATACTAACAATTTGGGCATTCCCGGTAACTACAAGACAACTCTTGATACAATGAGGGCGCTTGAAAGTGTATACCATGGCGGCAAACCAATTGGGCATATAACTCATGTTCAATTTAGCAGTTTTGCTGGCGACAGTTGGGCGCACTTTAAATCTGGTGCTGAAGAAATCGCTAATTACCTTAACGCTCACAACCACATGACTGTTGATATTGGTCAAGTCACTTTTGCAGATACCACAACTATGACTGCTGATGGCCCGTTCGAGTTTTCACTTTATGAGCTTGGCGGTCACAATAAATGGGTGAACAGTGACATTGAAACTGAAACTAGCGGCGGCATTATACCATTCCATTACAAGAGAAAAAATGCGGTAAATGCTATTCAGTGGTCGATTGGTCTTGAATTATCCTTGTTGATTAAAGATCCTTGGAAACTGTTCATGACTACTGATCATCCTAACGCTGGTCCCTTCTATCACTACCCACGGGTTTTCGCTTGGCTACTTAGCCGCAAAGCACGTGACGCAACACTTAAACGTTGTAACAAGAAAGCACAGAAAAAGAGTTTACTCCCGACAATTGACCGCGAATACAGCCTCTACGAGTTGGCTATCATTACACGCGCAGGGACAGCCAAAGCTTTAGGTCTTAAAAACAAGGGTCACCTTGGTGTCGGCGCAGACGCAGACGTTTCAATCTATAACATTAACCCCGAAACAACAGACATCGCCCAGAACTACAAGCCAGTACGCAAAGCCTTCGGTAATGCCGCTTACACAATCAAGGACGGCGAGATTGTTGTTAAAGACGCTGAAATCGTTGCTACTCCACCGGGCAGAACTATTTGGCTTGACGTTCAAACAAAGGAACCCTGCCGAATCGATGACGAAATGAAACGCAAATTCAGAGAATACTGGACTATGGAATTTGATAATTACCCAGTGACTGACCACTACATCAAGGTTCCAGAAAAATTAAGCATCAAGGCAAGTGTCTAAACCATGATAACAATTACACCTAAACGAGAATTTGACGTGCCAATCCAAGCAGCATGCATTAGCGTTGATGCGCTTGCTGGAAAAACAGTTCAAGAAATTAAGGCAATGCCCATCACTGAAGGAAAAGAAACAATCACACTCGGCGACGCCTTTGAAGTAACAGAAGACAAAACAGTAGAAACCCCGAACATCACCCTCAACGGCGACTTCTCAAGAGTCAAACGCATCGGTCAAGGCATGAAAACCGGTGAAATCGTAATCAACGGCGATGCTGGTATGCATACAGGCGAAAAATTGGCTGGCGGCAAAATCGTTGTAAACGGCAATTCAGGCGGCTGGACTGGTAGCGAAATGAAGAAAGGTCTCATTGAAGTCCACGGTGACTCAGGTGACTACACAGCTTCACCCTACAGAGGCACAAACACAGGCATGAAAGGCGGCTTAATATCTGTTGACGGAAATGTCGGCACAGACGTTGGCTGCTATCTACAAGGCGGAATCATCAAAATCAAAGGTTCAGCTGGAAGATTCCTCGGTTACCACATGAGCAACGGGACCATCTACCTTGAAAAAGGATGTGACACTCGTGCAGGCGCATGTATGACTGGTGGAAAAATCATCATTAACGGTGCAATAGAATTGTTGATGCCAACATTCACTATTGACGCAGTTAAACCAAAAGTCAAAGTAGACGCATCCCAAAACGCAGCGGGACCATTCTACGTGTTCCTAGGCGACTTGGCAGAGCATGGTACAGGCAAAATCTTTGCATTAAAAACAGCAAACCCAACTTTGAAATCATACGAAAAATACCTCTAAAACTTTATTTTTCTTGTAAACAGCGCTTTCTGCGCTACTTTACCAACGTTTTTTGCGTTCCCCACTTAATTCTCTTGTTAAGACACCCACAAAGTCTTGATGTTTCCAAAGAATGTCTCGCCATACAGAACCCTTCTCTGTTAAAGTATACCCTTCTTCTTTAGAGCCCATTATCAAACCGTTGTCTTGAAGAAACTTTATTGTGTGGTCAGTCTGGGTTTGATTGCCTGCTCTCCGGTAAATATCATACCATACGGCTTTGCCTTTTTGGGCTTGAGCGGTCTTGACGATATCGAGGTACTCTTTAAGTCTTTCAGCCGCTCTAGAGGGTGGCGGCGAATGGGTTCGCGGCATTACTTAATCCCGTTTTGCTTTCTGTTCTCTGTATTCTTTCACTCGGAGACTTTTTTCGAGGCTAAACAATGTTTGGTATCGTGCATTGAGTTTGCTATGGCGATATAGTACACATGCGCCAGCCCCTATCGGTATCAAATTTACAAATATTACCCATATTGCAAGGAATCCGATGTTTGATAAGTCGATGCTGCCTGTTAGGTATAAGTAGAAGTCTAAGCCCAAACCGAATGCCAGCATGTAAAATCCCAGAAGGAAATATGCCGATACTGCCTCGTTTAGGTCTTTGGCGATTGTTCGTGCATCTTTTGAAAGTTCATCGTAGACAATATTTAAGGCTTCTAAATCTGCGTCTACACTTTGATTTTTATCCGACATACAGGTCATCTTTAACTACTGTAAATGGTTCTTGAGTATTTCTGGTTAATTCTATAACTTAAAACGCCTTAACTTCTACATGCCTGCATCTTTACGCTTGTATGCCTTGAACTATGGTACGTTTTAGCCGAATAACTTATCAGACGCGCATGACTCAAAAAAGGCGTTACTGGAGTGTGGCTTATGCGTCAAGTAGACATGACAAGGCTTGACTTATCAACAGGCACAGCAACCAAAATGAGTGACTGCGTCGCTGAAGAGATTCCGCTTAAAATAATCATAAACAACGATTACGCCTTTGTCATCTGGAGTTCCCCTTCACAATTCAAAGAACTTGCAGTAGGCCACCTATTCGCCGAAGACATCCTCTACTCAATCGACGAAATCGAAACCATAACAGCCGACGAAGCCGAAAACGTTTGTCATGTACAATTCAAAGCCGACATAAACCTTGACGAACGAATGAAAAATCGTAGACGCGGTGCAAGAATCGTGCCCCTCATAAAAAACAGCACCTCAGCATATCAACACGACAACAAAATCTCCACAGTAAACTCAGATTTAAAAGTTAAAGCCCAAACCATCTTTGACGCAATCGCTCGGATGAACGAAAAAGCAACAGGATTCACCAAAACAGGCGGTTTGCATGACAGTGGCATCTTTAAAGCTGATGGAACAATGGTTGCTTTCTCGGAGGATGTAGGGCAGGCATAATACGGTTGACAAAGTCATAGGTGAAGGCTTGCTTAATCGAATACGTTTTGCTGAATGTTTTATGATTATTACTGGTCGCGTGCCGGGGGACATGATTTACAAGGCCGCACGAGTTGGGTTGCCTATTGTGGCGTCGGTGGCGGCTGTTTTGAATTCGGGAGTTTCTTCAGCCCAGAAAGCCAACGTTACCTTAGTAGGGTTTGTGCGTGGAAAACGTATGAACGTTTACACCAGCCCAGAACGTATAATCCTATAAAACCCTGAGAGTTAAGCGGTTTTGAGTTTATAACGGTGCGGCTGACCCGTTTTACCCATAACCCACGATTCACACCAAGCCTTATCAGCCAACGCACGCTCCATAAGAAGCAGGCAACCGTTTTTCTCGTAAATTTTAGCTTCATTGCGGTAACTGTTTGCGGCGTCAAAAAAGGCTTCCTTTCCCTCAAAATCAAGGCTCAAAAACTCTTTGTTTTCGGTTCCCTGCCGTAGTTGTGCCTGTCCTAGCAACGCTTCACCTTTACCTTCACCTGCCACGCCAGCCCAGAAAAAGTTGCTACAAACCTCAAAACGGCTTTTGCATAAATCAAAAATGCTTTGAGCCTTCACAAGCTCTCCTTCTTTAAGCATTTCTGCGGCGTTACGCATAAGCTGCAAATCAGAAATGGGCAGTGCTCCATAATTTAGTAACACATTGTCTTTTACGGGACCATGGAGACGGCGGGTTTGCAGTTTTTTTAGGTCCTCTTGAGAGTTGATGTTAATGAAGCTTTTAAACGTCGGATCAAGAGTTTTGATTATTTTCATGGGTGAAGCGAGCATGGTTTTAGATGCGGCGCGGGGTATATCGTCGGAACGTGGATGTTTCAGTTTGCATAGGGTTTCAATGATTTCCAACCCAACCTTGCGTTGGAGAATCATGATGAGCGTTTCCAGTCTGCCGTTAGGCCACATGGGCACAACCACCTCAAAACCTTCCGCCAAAGTGAACAAGTAATTGGCTACTTCCTGTTTGACAAAGGGCATATCACACGGTATGACAAGGCACTGGTCAACTTGAGCCGCTTTTAAACCAGTCATTATTGCAACATTGGGACCGCTAATATCGGCATTTTCATCGACCACAATCTTGGCATTTAACCCATATTTCTCCAAAACCTCAATGTACCCTGCTTTACGCTCTTCATCATTAACGCAGACAACCACCTCATCAACTACGCCCTGCACGTTTTCAATAGCGTGAACTAAAAGCGGTTCTCCTCCAAGCAACGCTAAAGCCTTGTCCTGCCAACCCTGACTCTGCGTCTGGAACCTTTGAGCTTTGCCCCCTGAAAGCACAAGTGCAGCCCGTCGAGTCAAGTTTTTTCCTCCTTAAGCCTGCTTTTGGTTTTTCGCCAACTGCTGCTTTACTAATTCAACAAGCCTTTCGCCTTCTTCAGGGACCCGTATGACTGGTAAGCCTTGAATGGTTGTGGCTTCGGTGTTTTTGCTGATTACTCCTGTAACTGCTAGTATGGGTTCAACGTTTTCCCGTAGGGTTTCTTGGAGGGTTTCTGGGTCTTTTGCAGCTATAATTTTTGAGACGTCTGCTCTTTTGGCGATTAAGCCATGGAATCCTTCGATGAAAATGATGTCTAATGGTTCTTTTTCGATTACTGTCAGTACTTGGTCGAGACTGTTTAGTTTCAGTTCGGTTCTTTTTATTACTGACACCTCTTCTGGTGAAATTGCCGCAACAACTTTGGCGCCAGCTTGGGCATAACGCCAGGTGTTTGTGCCTTTGGTGTCAATCGTAAACCCCATGTGGTGGACGTGTTTGATTGCGCCGATTTTGTAGCCTTCACGTGAAAGCTGGTTGACTAAGTATTCGATGGTGAATGTTTTTCCTGAACCGCTTCTTCCTACTGTGGCGACAATTAAAACCATGCCCTATTCGCTCCTATGGGTTTTTGGTTTTTTGGGTTTATAAGTTAATTCCTCTGCATTTTTGTGTTTTTATATGTGGTTTGTTGTCCAGTTTGTGTTCCTGTTTGGCTCATTTTCAGGCTGGTTTTAACGCAGGGTTTTTGGGCTTGCGTTTGGTCTTTCCATTTCACGAGAGTATTATGCGACGTGCCTGGAGCATGAGAGTCCAAGGTTTGCTGGGTTTTTTGTTGTTTGCTTATCAATCTACGATGTTATTTATTAGTCAGGTCGTGGTTGGTGTTTTTAAGTTTTTCCAATAAAAATTTGCGATATGATTATATAGTAATATCGTGTTTGTATGCACGAAGGAATAAGAGGCCGCTACACAGCGCAAGAACAGCAGTAAACTAGACGCCTCTCCTCCAACTACCCGAGCATCTAGCAAGCAGCTGTCCTTACGCCCAAGCCCTCACTTCCCTTCATTACCACAAATTTGCCCACTCCTAAGTCGCTACATTTTTCTTCTAAAACATCTACTTCTTAACTGAGCCATAAGAGGGAAGGATTTGCCAAAAATAATTGCTGTAGTCGGCGAAAAACACTCTGGAAAAACTACAATAATCGAAAACTTAATTATTGAACTAAAAAAACGAGGTTACCACATTGGCGCCATAAAAGAAATGGTCCGCATCCCAACTTTGGACACGCCGAAAACAGAAACCGACCGTTATGTCCAAGCAGGTGCAGAAAAAATTGTTGCCGTTCCCCGTAATGAAACCGTCATATTCATAAAAAAACGCTTAACCATAAACGAAATTTTGCCTCACTTGCAGGATTTGGATTATGCCATTTTGGAAGGCTTTGAGACTGAGCAGACAGTGCTTAAGATTGTGGCTGCGAAAAATTTTGAGGAAGCATACAGCTTCATGGATGGCTCGGTTGTTGCTGTTTCTGGTTTAATTATGGAGTCAGCAAAGGAGCGATCAAAAGCTTTCGAGTTAAATGTGCCTTTGTTTAGTTGTATAACACATGCTGACAAACTTGCCGATTTGATTGAATAAAAATGGGTTTCATCAGCCTATAATTCTAAAAAGCCACCAATGTTATCGGTGTTGGTAATTATTGTTAGTAAGCTAATTATTCTACGAATGCTAACTTGCTTATAGCAGGTTGTTGTATTTCTTATGTTATTTAAGGATCCAGTTTGTGGAATGCCGGTTGACCCGCAAAAGACACCTTTCAAAGCACAATTTTTAGGAAAACAATATTATTTCGACACCGAATATTGCCAGAATACTTTTGTTGAAGGGGACCGTGTTGCTTACTTCTCCATGGAGATTGGAATAGACAGTAAAGTGCCTACCTACAGCGGGGGGCTAGGTATTTTGGCAGGTGACGTTATTCGTTCAAGCGCCGATTTACGTATATTATTGATTGCGGTAACGCTGATTAGCAAAAAAGGCTACTTAAAACAAAAAATCACTCCAGACGGCTGGCAACTTGAAGATCCCTGAAGAATGGGACCCTTCACAATACATGGAACTTTTGCCGGTTACTACAACGGTAAAAATATCTGGAAGAGATGTAAAAGTTGGCGCATGGGTTTATGAGCAGAACAGCCTTACTGGCGGTACTATACCCGTACTATTTCTTACTACTGATATAGATGGTAATAATCCTGAAGATAGGCAAATAACTGATTACCTTTATGGTGGCGATGACTCTTATAGACTCAAACAAGAAATAGTTCTGGGCGTCGGTGGTTATCGTCTACTTAATGCGTTAAATGTTAATGTTAAAAAGTACCATATGAATGAGGGGCACTCAAGTCTATTAACTCTTGAATTGCTGAAAAATAACGGATTCAACGCTGATAAAGTAAGGGACGTGTGTGTTTTTACGACTCATACCCCTGTGGCTGCAGCTTTCGACAAGTTCCCATATGACCTTGTGTCAAAAACTTTTGAGACCACTATCTCTACTGAAATTTTAAAGACATTTGCTGGGGAAGACAACCTTAACATGACTTTGTTAGCCTTGAACCTTAGCAAGTATACTAACGGTGTTACAGAAGCTCATATGGAGTATTCAAGAAAACTTTTTCCAGGTTACCACATTCAAGAAATAACAAATGGAGTGCACTCCTTTACTTGGACAGCCCCCTCGTTTAGAAAACTTTTTGACAAACACATTCCACGATGGGCTAATGAACCTGAACTATTAGTCAGAGTTGATGCAATACCTGAAGAGGAACTCTGGGAAGCGCATATGCAAGCTAAAGCGGCACTTATTGATTATGTTTATCTTAACAAAAAAATCGCTTTAGACAAAGACGTCCTAACTTTGGGTTTTGCTAGACGTGCAACGGAATATAAACGTGCAACAATGCTCTTCTCAAATATCGACCAACTTCTCCAGTTAAAAGACAAGGGCAATATTCAGTTTATTCTTGCAGGAAAAGCACATCCAAAAGATATAGGTGGAAAAAACCTCATCAAGGAAATTTATCAGCACATCGAGCAGTTGAAAGGGCAAATTAAAATTGTTTACTTAGAAAACTATAACATGGAAATGGCGCAGAAGTTGACATCGGGAGTTGATGTTTGGCTTAATACGCCTCTTCCGCCTTACGAGGCTTCTGGAACTAGTGGCATGAAAGCAGCTCATAATGGTGTTATCAATTTTAGTATCCTTGATGGTTGGTGGATAGAAGGTTGTGTAGAAGGTTTAACCGGTTGGTCAATTGGGCCATCACCTGACGAAACTGTTAGTGAACAAGAAAGACGCAAAAAAGAGTTGGCTGATCTTTACGGTAAGCTTGAATTTTTGATTATGCCGAAATTTTACAGCCAAGAAGATACTTGGATACGTATGATGCGGAACTCTATTGGAAAGATTGCATATTATTTTAATACTCACCGAATGATGAGAAACTATGCAACAGCCGCCTACCTTTAATTTTTATTTTTTATGCAAATCACTAAGGGTGGTAGGTGTTATTGGCTGTTTTTCAAGCCAAAAGTATGTTGAATTTGGGTTGAAGGTTTTTTAGTTCCTTAAAGGAATGTTTCTCGGTATGAGCAACGGTTTAGTCTGGCAACGACAAGTTTTGCCCAATGGACTGCGGGTTCTGTATCTTCCAAAACCTTCCGCAAATACTGTGCAACTTTCAGTTGCGGTAGAGTATGGTTCCAATAGTGAAGCTGAAGCGGAGGCGGGTTCAGCACATTTTCTTGAACATATGCTTGCCGGCGGTTCAGGCAAACGCATACAGCAATCCCGTAGCATCGAAAGCCACGGCGGCAGCCTGAACTTTTACACAGACCACGAATATACCATGAGCTTCGTGGACGTTTTGCCAGAAAGTCTACCACAAACTTCCCAAGTTCTCTCCGAACTGCTGTTTGATAACGCTTTTGAAGAGGAAAAATTTGAGTCTGAACGCAAAATTATCCTTAATGAGCTTGCTGAGGTTTCTGATGACCCCGCTGAACTGATTGATGAGTTGCTGCTAAAGAACCTGTTCAAAAATCATCCAATTAAGCGCCCTATCGGTGGTTACCCAAAAACTCTCAACCATCTAAATCTAAGTCAACTTGAAACAATCCACACCGCGGCTTATGAACCTCAAAACATGATTCTCATGTTAATGGGCAACTTGTCTGACAGCCAAATCCAAGCGGTACTCAAACATTTTGAAGATAAGCCCAAACAGCAAAAAATAGCCAAACAGGTCCGTCCACAAGAAACCGCCAAACCAACTGCAACGGCGTCTAAACGTAAAAGCGGCATCACCCAAACCTATCTAAGCGTTGGAACAAAAACGGTTAACACAAAAAGCCCAGACGCTCCCAAACTGGATTTAATCGGAATGATTCTTGGAGGCGGTGCCAGTTCACGTATGTTCATTGAACTCCGAGAGAAACGGGCATTAACTTACGATGTGGTGGCGGCTCACAGTAAGGGCTTGGATTTTGGTTACCTATGTATAAGTTGCGCCGTGAAAAACTCTAATTTGGAAAAGACTCGTGAGTTGATTTTCAAAGAGTTTGCCAAGCTGCGGGAGGATAAGGTTTTGGAGGAGGAGCTTGAACGCAACAAGAAACTGATTGTAAGCGGTATCCTTCGGGGGATTGATAGTCCTGATGATTGTCAAGATATTTTGGCGTTTATGGAAATCCAGTTTAATCACGAAAAAGCACTCAGCAGCTATTTAGAGAAAATTAAGGCTGTCACCATCGATGACATTCTGGATTCTGCCCAGCTGTACCTGCAAGAAGACAACTTTACATCTGCAATTCTTAAGCCAAAATAGCCGCCAAAACGCCATTTAACCCTGCGTGTACATGAAAAACCTGCATAAAAGGGTCAAACAGATGCAGCCCTGAAAAGTAAAAAACCAATTATCCTCCCATACCCACGTTTATTGATGTATGGGTGGCGTGGCTGGTTTTGCCCAAAATTTTTAGAGACTTCACTGCTCGGTTAATTTCAGCAGCGTTGCCAAAGGTGGCTTGGGACAAAAGGTATTATCGACAATGGGAAAAAGTGGGGTATCATGTTACGCCGAATCACTTCTTTTTTCCAATCCCTGACTCAGAAGGGTTACCAGATAGGTTATGGACACAGGAGTCGCAGCTTGTCGGAGTAAACATGCGTCCTGAAGAGCAACTGCGCCTGCTAACCGAAGTTTTCCCCAAATACAAAGAAGAAACCCTTTTTCCTAAAACACAAACAGGCAACAATCATGACTTTTATTTGGATAACGGTTCATTTGGTCCAGTGGACGCTGAAGTATTGCACGCGATGATTCGCCATTTCAAGCCCCAACGCGTAATCGAAATAGGTTCCGGCTACTCCACGCTCATTTCAGCCAAAGCCTGCCTGTTAAACAAACAAAAAGATGATGTGCAAACAGAACTGATTGCGATTGAGCCGTATCCAAACGAGACCTTGAAAGGCGGTTTTCCCGGTTTAACAGAGTTGATTCAGAAACCGCTTGAACAAGTGGATTTGGGCATGTTTTCAGGTTTAGGCGAAAATGATTTCCTGTTTATTGACTCTACGCATGTGCTGAAAATCGGTGGAGACGTGAAATACTTGTATCTTGAAGTGTTGCCTCGGGTTGCAAGCGGCGTTATTGTTCACAGTCATGACATTTTCTTTCCAGGAGAATACCCTCAGTATTGGATTAAAGAGAACCATTGGTTTTGGACTGAGCAGTATTTGTTGCAAGCATTTTTGGCGTTTAACAGCGAATTTGAAGTTTTGTGGGCAAGCCAATACATGAGCCGCAGGTACCCCAAAGAAGTCGCTCAAGCTTTTCAATCCTACAGCAACGATGTTTGTCCAGGCAGTTTATGGCTGAAAAGAAAACTCTATAGGCCCACACCATAAGCAGCATCAAGCATTTTCTCAAACGGATGCTCACCAGAATCAAAATCTAACGGCAACTCCACCACAATTGTTGTACCCTTCTTATGTTCACTTTCAGCAACAATTTTTCCGCCATGCGCCTCCACAGACCGTTTGCAGATGGCTAAACCAAAACCCATGCCTTTGGCTTTAGTGGTGAACAGTGGTGACCAAATTCTACTTAATATTTCAGGAGTCATGCCTTCGCCTGTGTCTGTAAAACTGAAGCAGATTTTTCCGTTGGCTGTTTTGGTTTTTATTGTTAAGCTTCCACCGTTTGGCATGGCGTCATACGAGTTTTTTATGATGTTGATAAAGCCGCGGCAGATTTTAGGGGCATCAACTTTGAATGGTAAGGCTTCAGTGGCTTGGTTAATGACTTGTATGTTTGGGGGCGGCGGGATATATTCTAAAGAGGTTTGGACAAGTTTTTGTGGGGTTGTGTTTTCTGTTTCAAGTTGTATGTCGTTTGAGTAATCGATTAAATCGTTGACGATTTTGTTTGAGTAATCTATACTTTTGTCGATTGTTTCAAACATTACTTTATCTTTGGTGTCAAGCATTGCGGAGTATTTTGTTTTTAGGTAATAAGCAGCGCCCTTTATGCCTGTTAAGGGGTTACGTAGGTCATGTCCAATTATGCCGGCTAGTTCACCGATTGAAGCAAGCCTTTGAGTGTCAAGTAGTTTCTTGCTTAACTCTTTCTGTTCGGTAACGTCATGAAGAACAAAGGCTATGCCGACTTCTTGCCCTTGATTGTTGGTAACCAGAGAGCATGAGAGGCTTGCAAACTTTTTATCTCCTGATTTCGTAAAAAAATTGATTTCATAATTTTTTGTTTCTTTTTGTTTGCGTAGATTAGCCATTATTTGTGGGGTTTCCTCACCCTTGTTTAGAACATTATATTGGTTCATTACTTGCTTGACAGACTTTCCAACGATATCTTTCTCCCTGTATCCGGAAAGCTCCAAAAGAGCCTTGTTAACCTTAACTATGATACCTTCCAAATTTACTAGGATAACTGAGTCAGGCATTGTTGAAAACACGTTTTCAGCTGCTATTTCAACGTTTAATCCGAACAGTTCATGCTTAACTACAGCGTAGGCGACGATGCACCCTGTAAAACTTGTGGCGATACTTCCCGATACGGGAACGTTAATGCCCGTCACTGGAAAGATTGAATCCGTAATTATTGACATTATAATCGGAATAGCAAAACCGACAGCGACAAATCTAGTTTGGTCTTTTTTTGTTTTATCTGTTAAACGGTAATAGTACTGGGAATATAACAGTAGGGTCAGTAGCATAGTTGCAGCTGCCCAAATGCCGTCTAAACTAGAAAGCACTGAATAAGCTGGGTAACTTGCAACATAACCCCAAGGCATTAAAACTGGCGCTTGAGAAATCCAGTTTGTAGTTAAATCAACAAGCGAAAAAAACAGTGCTGGCAGGTAAATCAGTAAGTAGGCTGTCTTCTTTTTTAGGATGCTGTTTTCAGTGAAGACAAGGGTAAAATGAAGTGCAACTGAAATAATAAGCGGCCAAAGAAACAAGAATTTATTCCAAAACCATGCGGTTTCAACGTTTGGAGCTCTAACCAGCATGAACTCGCCTAATGCCCAATACGCGTTAGCCAGCATTACTAAGGCGAAAAGCCTGTTAATCGTGGCTTTTCTGTTTAGAAAATAAACGCCTAACCCTAAGCCGATGCATATTCCGCATGCGCACATGCTGAGCAGAGCGTAATTTTCCATGTGAGTCATTCCGTTTATGGGTTTGTTAGTGGAAGCCTAACTTGCATGTTTAGTTATACGAGCAAATTTTGAATAAATTAGTGTGTGCGGAATTTTCTGGATTCACAATATTTTGTTTTGGATTCCTTAGATTTGCCAATTATTTTCTTTAACACCAAGTTAAGACGCAAAATGTTATGGGTCTGCTCTGCATGTTACATTTTTTAGCAAATAGTAACTTGTTAAACAAGTTGCCCATTAAGCTCCTTTCATCTTACTGCCTGGAAACTCAAATCAGCATACTTTTATTTGTGACGCAAGAACTATGCTATCGTAAACCAGAAAACTTTGAAACAGGAAGCTGCATGCAGTTATGGTTGAGCTACGAGTACAAGAACAGCAAGTCCTTTTAGGCTTAGAAAAAAACGGTGGAAAAGCATCAGTAGAACAATTAATTAACTCATGCAACCTACCAGACGCCGCCGTAATGCGCAACGCCCTAATCCTGCAAGAAAAAAGCCTATTAACTATACATGCCGCAACCCAAAACGTAATCAAACTAACCGATGAAGGCAAAACCTACGCCCAAAACGGTTTGCCAGAACGCAAACTCATACTTGCCGTCGCAGAAATGGGCGGCCAAGCAGACCTAAAAAAAGCTGCAGAAAAAGCAGGCATAAACGCCCAGTTTATCCAAATAGCTTTGGGTTGGGTTATCCGTAAAAAATGGGCAATCTTTTCCAGCCAGAGCAATACGGTTAACATTTCAGAAAAGTTACTTCACGAAACTGTGATTCCAGAAGGCTGCGACGAAAACCTTCTCAAATTTTTATCCAACCGAGAACAAGCAGCGATGGACGAATTAAGTGAAGCATTAAAAGCTGAGGCTGAACAGCTTAAAAAACGTAAACTGGTTGTTATTGAACTAAAAACCACACGGGTCCTTCAAATTACAGAGGACGGTAAAGTTGCGCTTGCTGAAGGCAAAACAGTCCAGCAAGAAGTCACTCAACTAACTCCCGAACTTATTATTACAGGAAAATGGCACACTACTAAACTACAAAAATACAACATTGAAGCTCCCGTCGCCAAAACTTGGCCCGGCAAAAAGCATCCTTACCTAAGCTTCCTTGATGAAGTTCGCGCTAAACTTGTAACTTTGGGCTTCCAAGAAATGACGGGCACCAGCGTTGAAACTAGCTTCTTCAACTTTGACGCCTTAAACGTGCCACAAGACCATCCAGCAAGGGAAGCAAGCGACATTTACTACATCAAAGACCCCGAATACGGTGATGTAAGCAGTCACGGCGCCGCGGTCGAGCACATAAAAGAAACCCATGAGAACGGCTGGAAAACCGGCTCTACCGGTTGGGGATACAAATACTCGCTTCTTGCCGCACAACGACTGATTTTGCGTGGTCACGGCACTTGTCTTAGTGCACGCACTCTTGAAAGCAAAGAATTGCAGGTTCCAAGCAAATACTTCTCAATTGCCCGCGTCTACCGCCCCGAAGTCGTAGACAGAACACATCTTTCAGAATTCAACCAAGTTGAAGGAATCATCGTTGACCCAGACCTGAACCTCAAAGACCTGCTTGGTGTGCTTGGCAAGTTTGCCATGGAAATCGCGGGAGCCGACAAAGTCCGTTTCAAACCTGACTATTTCCCATTCACAGAACCCAGCGTGGAACTAAGTGCTTACAAGGAAGGCTACGGCTGGATCGAATTCGGCGGCTCTGGAATTTTCCGTCCAGAAGTCACCAAGCCACTTGGTGTAGACGTGCCTGTTATCGCTTGGGGCTTAGGGGTAGACCGCTTGTTTATGATGCGTTCATGCATCGACGACATCCGAATGATATTTTGTCCGAACCTTGAATGGTTACGTAAAAAGCAGGTGACATGAGATGCCGACAATTGACATGGAATACAAAGAACTCGAACAGTTACTCAACATAGAACTTAACGGTGACATGGAAAAGCTTGACGACATTTTAGCTTACGTTAAAGCCGAAGTAAAAGGCTACAACAAGCAAGACCAAACAGTCAACATCGAATTCAAAGACACTAACAGGCCAGACCTTTGGAGCGTTGAAGGCTTAGCACGTGCACTCAGCGGCTACCTTGGTCAAGAAAAAGGATTGAAACAGTATTGTGCCGACAAATCCGCTGTCGAAGTTTTCGTCAGCAAAGAACTCTACACTGTTCGCCCCTATATTGCATGCGCCGTCGTCAAAGACATCCATCTTTCAGATGCAATTATCCGTGGTTTAATGCATTTGCAGGAGAAACTTGACCAAACCTACGGCAGAAGCCGCCAAAAAACCAGCATCGGCATCTACAACCTTGACTTAATCAAGCCGCCAATCGAATACACAGCAGTCAAACCTACTGAGGCTACGTTTGTGCCGTTGGGTTTCACGGGGAAGATGGGGCTTGACGAAATCTTGGAAAAGCACCCGAAAGGTTGCGAGTACGGTCACATAGTCAAACGTAACCCGCTGTATCCGATGCTCTTTGATGCTGACGGCAAAGTTTTGTCTTTCCCGCCAATCATCAATTCTTGCGACTTGGGCAAAGTAACCGAGGAATCACGCAACTTGCTTGTTGAAGTTACAGGCACACTGCACAAGACCGTGTTTAACACGTTAAACCTTGTCACGACCATGTTGATTGACAGGGGAGGAAAAGCCTACACAACAACGATTCATTACCCCGAGAACTCGGATTACACGGAACATACTGTGATTACACCTAACTTTAGTAACAGATGCATGCAGTTAAGCGTTGAGTACACCAACAAAATCCTTGGCTTGGGCTTGACGGCTAAACGTATCGCAGAACTGCTTGAAATCGCCGGACTGGGCATCGACAAAGTCACCGACACCGAAGTCTCCGTGCTGGTTCCCTGCTACCGCATAGACGTCATGCACCAAGTAGACCTAATCGAAGACGTCGCAGTCGCTTATGGCTACAACAACATCGTACCAAACTGGCGCGAACTGCCCACCATCGGAAGAGCAAAACCCGACCAGCACCTAATCAACCTTGCACGCGACCTCATGATTGGCCTTGGCTACCAAGAAATCCTCAGCACCACGCTAACCAATCCAGAAAGCCTTTTTGACAAAATGGCTGCCTCGCGTAAACCCCTTATGGAGCTTTGCAACCCCAAAGTCGTAACCATGACCTGCCTACGCAACTGGCTGCTCCCAGGGCTCATGGAATTTTTAAGTATCAACCAATCAGTAGAGTTTCCGCAGAAAATCTATGAACTCGGCAAAGTCACGCTGCCTGATGAATCACGCGAGACAAAGGTGCGAGAAGAAGAATGGCTCACAGCAGTCACAACACACCCAACAGCAGGCTTTAGCGAAATCAAATCAGCGTTGGACTCGTTCTTCGCTAACTTTGGAGTTGAATGGCAAATAAAAGAAACCCTCCACCCAAGCTTCATTGAAGGTAGAGCAGGCAAAGTCATTGTAGCAGGTGAAGAAATCGGCATCGTTGGTGAAGTGTCTCCGCAGGTGTTGGAGAATTGGAAACTTGAAAACCCCGCAGGGGCTTTCGAAATTAACTTGCAAAAAATTTTAGATAAAAAATTGAAGCCTTAAGCATAGCTTCTTTTTTAGAACCATGCTAAGGTTCCGTTTTTCTTTGCTTTTTTAAGGCACCATGAATACACCATGTAACCCAGCGGCACAATGATCGCACACATTACCGCCAAAACTGCTACTCCCTGCCAAATCTCCAAAATGCCTGAACCTGTTAACGCGAAGCGTATGGTTGTAAAGAAGTAATATTGTGGCACGACGTAACTGATTGCCTGCATCCAAAGTGGCATAACTGTTATCGGGAAAAGTACGTTCCCAAATAGGCTGGTTGCTAGGGTGATTACGGATGTTACTGGGTCACCCTGCTTGGTTACAATGAGGATGCCTGCGCCTATCATGCTAAAACCCAAAAACGTTGCGACACCTAAAGCCAGAACGATTAAGGTTGAAAGCCAATTGATACTTAAGACTACCCCGAACGCCAGAACACCTATGCCTAAGTAGACTACGACCACGCCGGTACTCCATATGAAGCCCCACAGCGAACTGCCAAGGATGAATGTGGAGAGTCGAGTTGGGGACACAAGGACTTCTTCAAGCGCCCAAGGGTTAATGGTTTTCTGCACTAAGGTTAAGCTTTGGTTTAGGTATGTGCTAAAAGCTAAACCGATAAGCAGGTATGTGGTAAAGGGCATGTTGTATAGTTGCTCTACTGTTTCATTTACTGCGCTTGAACCCAAAAAAGCAAACGAAAGCGCACCAAAAATCGCCGTTGCAACCAGCAGCAACATGTTGGTTTTGTAAGTGCTGAAACTGATGATGTCGCGTTTCATGAAGTAAAAAATTTTTTCCAGCTCTTCAAAAAAAGTCAAGGCTTGCTGCCTCCGCTTTTTTGGGTTAGCTGAATAAAGGCGTCTTCAAGCGTAGGTTCAGCCCGTTTAAAATTAATCAGCTTAATGTTCTCTTTAAACAGGAAATCAAACAGCATGGGCAAATCATTAATGTTCTTAAGCTCAACACAAAGTTGTTTTTCCCCCGGCAGAGCTTCAAGACTGTTTTCAGTTACATTGATTACACCTGAAACATCCTGCATCCGCTCCAGTTGGGTTTGATTGATGTTTTCCAGCGTTAGATGGATTACTTCTTCCTTCTTTATCATGTTACGAATCGCGTTGGGCGTGTCGCAAGCAATGATTTCTCCACCGAGCAGTATGCCTATGCGGTCACAAATTTGAGCTGCCTCCTCAATATAATGCGTAGTATAAAGGACAGTTTTTCCAGAATTGGTTACAGTTTCTCTGAACAAAATCGCGGACGTTGCGGGAAGCAATAACATCCAAAGCGTTTGTGGGTTCATCAAGTAGCAGCACCTGCGGGTCAGGAAGCAAAGTACGCGCCAAAGCAAGTTTGCGTTTCATTCCACCCGAGTACCTTTGATACAAGTCGAAAGTGTTGTTTTCTAAGCCGACAAGCTTCATAACTTCAAGGATTCGTTGACGCCGCTGTTTTCTAGGAACATTGTAGATTGCAGCATAAAACTCCAAGTTGCGGTAACCGTTAAGTCGCCAAAAGAAGCCGCGTTCACCAACGCTGAAAATGGTGCCCAGCGACTGTTTGACTTTCATCGGTTCTTTTACAACGTCATAACCGTTGATTAGGGCGGTTCCACTATCAGGCGGCAATAGTGTGCAGAGCATTTTTACAAGTGTAGTTTTTCCGGCACCGTTGGGGCCCAGCAGTCCGAAGAGTTCGCCTTTTTTGATTTCAAGGTTGAGGTTGTTAACAGCTACAAACGGACCGCCAGCTTTAAGATTGAACCGCCACCTGCCATTCTCTGGGTTGGGGCGTTTTGACTTGAATACCTTGGTTAGGTTGTGGGTTTCTATGGCGTTCATGGTTTGCAACAGTCTTTTTCCTTTAGCTGTCAATTACTATATAACTGTACAAACACCCATGTAGGTTTGGGTGGCTGATTGACTTTTGGAACATTTATGCTTAAACAATGCTGAAATAGGTAACAACCTAATTCTTGATTATGCTGCCAAAAGTTGTTATTTACGATTCCGTTAGCGTCGATGGCGCAATTAAGGATTTCGACGTAAACATCCAACTTCATTACATGATTGCCGCCCGGTTTGCTGCCGACGCTTTCCTTGTGGGTTCTGTCACTTCAAAGACTGGCATAGAAATGTTCATGCAAACTGTTCCAGCCGAAACGCCAAAAGATTTTGTTAAACCAGTAATCATAGCAGACGATAAACGGCCAATATGGGCTATCGTGGACAGCCAAGGCACCATGCAAGGTTTAATGCATGTAAACCGCAGAAGCGAATACACAAAAAACGTTATAGTTCTCATCGCCAACAGCACACCTAAAACTTATCTGGGCTACCTCAAAGAAAGAAACTATGACATAATCCAAACAGGCGAAAACCACATTGATTTACGCGCGGCACTTGAAGAATTAAACAGGCAATACGGCGTAAAAACCGTAGTAACTGACACTGGAGGCGTCTTAGCAAGTGCTCTTTTAGAGCAGGGTCTTGCAGATGAGGTACAGCTTCTTGTCACGTCTGAACTCGTCGGCGAGGGTGCGGTTCACTTATTCCGAAGCCTAAAAAAGAAGGTTAAACTGGAACTGCTTAAAAGTGAAATTTTAGATAACGCGCATGTTTTATTGAGCTTTAAAGTATTGAAACAAGTTAGCTAACTAAATTGCAACCTATTTACCGCCTATTAGAAACTACATGCCAAAAAAGGGAAGTATGTGCTATCGACGGCAAAAAACAGACCAAAACATGTTAAAAGTTATTTTCTGTCTTCTAAAAATACGTTTAACGCTGAAGGGTCAAAGCACACGTATACTTTGTCACCGATTGTTACCCCCAATCTTTTAATCACTGAAAAGGCGATTCTTGCTTTTATTAAAAATCCAACGTCAATTGTTACTTGTGCGGTTGAACGCATTTGCACCATTTCCGCGATTACACCTTGAAGACAGTTGCAGCTTTCCAGCAGGGTTTTGGGGATGACGGGCTGAGTTGTTAGCGTTATATCTTCTGTTTTTAACGTAAGCGTTACATCTTTGTTTTCCAATTCAGGAGCTGAAACCGTCAACATTGATACTCCGTTAACTTCAACCGTTAGCAGCCCCTCCTGTATTTTGCCTGCTTTACCAGAATACGCGTTGATGCCCAAGAACTGTGCAACATAGGTTGATGAGGGTTTGTCAAAGATTTCTGTTCTGCCGCCGACTTGTTCAATATGTCCGTTTCCCATAACAGCTATTTTGTCTGACATTACAAAGGCTTCACTTAGGTTGTGCGTAACGTAGATTGTAGTCATTTTTAGGGTTTGCAGATATTTTTTAAGGTCTAACCTGAAGTTTTCTCTAAGTTGTGGGTCAACAGCTGATACTGGCTCATCAAGCAACAGTACCTGTGGTTCTGTCGCCAATGACCTTGCGAGAGCTGCTCGCTGTTTCTGTCCCCCGCTAAGGTGATGAGGATAAAACTTTGAATATTTAGCAAGCCCAATAAAGTTAAGTAGCCGGCGGGTTCGGTTTTTAATTTCTTGACCTGAAAGATGATGCCTTTTAAACCGTAAGCTATGTTGTCTTCAATACGCATGTGTGGAAACAAGGATATAGTTTGGAAGACATAGCCGATTTTGCGTTCTGCAGGGTTAAGAACCACCCTTTTTTCGCCTTTACGACCGTCCACAAGTACGCCGTCGATGTAAAGGTCGCCTTCGTCAGCATTTGTTAATCCTGCAATCATGTTCAGAAGTGTGCTTTTTCCTGCACCGTTTGGTCCCAGCAATCCAAAAAGCTCGCCCTTTTTGATTTCAAGATTAAGATTGTTAACAGCTACAAACGGAACGCCCGTCTTGAAGTTAAAACGCCATCCACTATTCTCCGGATTGGGACGTCTTGTTTTGAATGCTTTGGTCAGGTTGTGGGTTTCTATGGCGTTATTAGTTTGCAACCGTTATTTTCCTATAATCATATTTATTCTGTGTAAACCCATATTTAGTTGGACGTTTGGGTTTTAAGATAGTTTAATTTAAATTATGCCTAATAGGTGGCAACAAATTCTTGTTTGTGAAGCAAAAAATTGTTATGCGTCTTTTAGCGTTGATGGCGCGATTAAGGATTTCAACGTTGGGAATGCCAGCATACTTAGATATTGGGTTGTTTTGTGCTGAAATATAAAGGGGTAGATCTGTAATGACGCTTTTTCACCCATTAACATTTTGAACTTTGTGGTTTAGATTGCAAGCATGTTTGCCAAGTCAAGGAGTCGCAAGTCAATATCCTTCCGCCTTGTTGCGGCATCAATAAGCGGCAAACTTACAATTTCGCCTTTGTGCAATCCAACGGCTTTGTTGCCTTCACAGGTGCAGATTGATTCAACAGCTTTTTCTGCAAACAGGCTGGCCAAAAACCGGCTGCGCACAGTTGGGCTTCCGCCGCGCTGAGCATAACCTAATATGGAGAGGCGAACTTCGCTTTCGGTTTGGCGCTGCATTTCTTTTGCCAAAATGCTTGTGTCGCCGATGCCTTCTGCGGCTACAATGATTCCCGCGTGTTTGCCTTTGCGGCTGTTGTCTTCCATCACCTTCACGACTTCGGCAAGTTTCCATGGTTTCTCAGGAATCAATATGACTTCGGCGCCAACGCAGATGCCAACTTCTAACGCTAAGAAACCACGTTTACGCCCCATCACTTCAACAATAAAAACCCGTTCGTGGCTGATGGCTGTGTCACGGATTTTGTCAACCGCCCCAACAGCCGTGTTAATTGCCGTGTCAAATCCGATGGTTTCATCAGTTCCGTAAACGTCATTGTCTATGGTTGCAGGGATGCCGACGGTACAAACGCCGCTTTTCTTGCTTAAATCAAGAGCTCCCCTAAAAGAGCCGTCACCGCCGATGACTACCATGGCGTCAACGTTGTTTGCTTTCAAGTTTTCTGCCGCCTGCTCAACCACCTCAGGCTTCTCAAAACCGGGACAACGCAGTGTGTGCAAAATAGTTCCGCCCTGCTGAATGATTCCGCCGACGGCGCGAGGTGTCAATTTTTTAAACTGATTCGTAAGTAGCCCGTCCCAGCCGCGTTCAAAACCTAAAACGCAAAGACCCTTGGAGTGAGCGACTCTTGTTACCGCGCGAATCGCAGCGTTCATTCCTGGGGCGTCGCCGCCTGAAGTTACAATACCCAATGTTTTAGTCAAACACAATACAACCCGTCTATGCTTCTAAAGGCTCAAGGAGCATTAAAAATAAAAACTTATCCATATAACTTGACGGCTGGGCAATAGTGTTTCGCGGGATTTAATGGGAAAATTAAGGAATAAGCGCCTGACCATCCAATAAATTTAAATTCTTTCTCTTAGTCTTTATGAAAAGACTGTCTTCGGGAGGTAGCTCAGCCTGGCAGAGCTCTCGAGTCGGCTAACACGCTTGGTCGACGGAGAAGCTGTAGAGGTCTACCCATGGTGGGCTTCATTCTAGCCTGTCTAGGCCACAGAAACCGAGCTGTCGCAGGTTCAAATCCTGCTCTCCCGACCAACACAACTTTTCAAATATTGTCTTTTTTCATAAAAATAAGCTGTGTCTTGATTAAATTATAACCAAGTTACCTAAAAGTAGAAATTAAAAATAAAGAGAATAAAAACTGGTTAGGTGGTTTGTACCAGCGTTTCTGTAATGTAAACTCCTTGGGTTGTGGTGATGACCATTCTGAGAGGCGTTGATAGGTCGTAAACCATGACTCGATTAGGTACTACAATATAGAATGCCAGTGAATAGCCGGATTTAATTGTTAAGCCTTCGCCTGCAATCTGAAAATCATAGTCCTTATTGGCTATGGTGATTGTGGTGTTTTCTGACTGGCTAATGTCAGTTGTAAAGGGCAAATCGCCGGGCATGGTTCCGTTAATTTTGCAGTAAGCGACATAGTTTGATGTGCCGTTCCATTCGCATTGTAGACCTTTAACGTCGATTTTGTTTAAGACGATGTCAGTGGGGCCTGTATCACAAATGGCAATTGCTGCAACGCTGGTGGTGCTGTTAACGTACCAGATGTGGCTTGTGGCGATGTACATTTTTTCTTTTTGAACTTGGCTGCTTGTTACGTTAGTTGCGAAAAGCACGACGGTTGTTGATAAAATTACAGCGGCTACGAGAATAATGAGGTTGCCTACAGGTGCGCCGAGTGCTCGTTTGTTGCGTAGGAACCGTCGCATGCTAAAGTGGTTATTCATTAGCATTGGGCTCCTTGGGCTTCTAAAGCCATTGGTTCTTCCTGTATGGCGGTTTTTATGTTTGTGCATTCGTCTTTGCTTACTCGCAGGTAGGTTAAGGATTTGCATTGATAGATGACTTGTGCACCGTTTTTGTTATTTACGTATTTTAGAAGGTTTAGGTATTGTTTTTCGGTGCCTTTGATTATTAGGGCGATGTAGAAATAGGGTTCTGCGGAATTTGGTTTGGTTTTTTTGTTATTTTCCATTTTATTCCTCGTTCAATTCATCATGCTTTTGGCACGAAGCATTAAGTATTGAATATTAAGTCTTAATAAAGATTATTGTTCAGTATTTACAAACAAAAAAACAAATCAATATCAGCAATACATCAACACAACCTCATAAGGAAAAAACCAAACCCTACGATACAACTCAAAAACACGCCAACCAAAAAACCGCAATAACCCCAAAAAACCAACACGCAAAAAACCCGCACCCTCAAAAGTCCCAATCGAACCAACATTCCCACGGCCAGCCGTAGCAAAAACCCTGACAGCACCCCGACCAACAAGCCATTCCACCCCAGCCTTAACCAAACCCCCAGCCAAGCCCATCCTCCGAAAATCAGGGTGAACAGCAAGCCAAAAAACACATCCAAAACGAGCACCACCAACCATAAACTCAGTCAACCTAGCAAAACCGGCAACCTCACCGTTAACCATACTAACCAATACAGCACCCTTCTTAGAAGCTACGCTACGAGAGGAAAAGAACCTGTAAAACCTTGGAAAAGAAATGTTGATAATTTCTTTAATTTGCGCCTGGTCCCTTGATGTGGCGGGTCTTATGGTTGGGGTATTCACTTGAGCAACTCCAAGAAGCTTAACATGAAAAAAGAAATGGTTATCTTAAAAATGTTGACTCATGGCATTGAGGTTGTGGGTGGCAAGGTTGTTTCTTGTGGTTTTTTGCGTGAAAAGATTAGGCTTGTCGATTTGATGATTTGTGGCAGCCCAATAAGGTCTTCTAAGATTAGTATGCCTCGTGCAAGTAAAGCAAAAACTGCTGCTGGACCCGCAGCGACTCCAAGTAACCCAAAAATACCGATGATTCCGAATTCTTGCACGCCTGTTCCTGCAGGGGTAATAGGTACAAATGCGAGTGCAGTTACAAGTGGATGAATCAGGAAGTACGCTATCCATGGAACAAATGTTATTCCAAGAGCAAGCCCCAAAAAGTACCATTCAAACCCTTTAAGAATCCAGCATGCAAGAGTTAAAACCGTTATTTCAGGGATTGCACTTCGGGTGCTGTGGGAACTTTCTTTGTATTCTTCAAGTTTACACATTAATCCGCCGGTAAATCTTTTTAGGAAACGAATTTTTGCTATGCGGTCAAAGATTGAGATTGCTCTTTTAGACCAAGTGAAAAGCGCCATTATGACTGCGCCTGTAAGCATCAAGGCTATGCCTAATCCAGCGATAAGAGTAAAGGTGTCGTTCCATGTTCCGGTTGGGGCAAACTTGACAAGGTAGATTAATGCGCCGACTCCACCGACTACTTTAACCAAAAACTCTATCGTTTGTATGCCTAAAATTGATGAAAGCCCTTTTGAAGCTGGAACTTTTTGGTCGCTTAGGTAAACAGGTGTAAGAATGTAGCCTGAACGTCCAGGGGTAACGTCGCTTGTAAGCATGCCCGCGTATTGGGCAAGTAATGTTTTTCCGAAAGAAGTTTTTACGTGTTCTTTGGCGAGAACTCTTCGCAGCCGGAAAGTGAAGATGAGGTTTATTCCAAAATACATCAGAAAAGCCAACGCCAAGTATTCAACTTTGATTGTGAGTAACGCGTCATACAAGGCGGTTATGCCCACGTACCAGAGCAATGCGGCAAACATTGCAATCATGACTGCTACTTGAAGGAAAATTTTTAAGAAGCGTTTGGTTGAGCTCTGCTGCTTTTGGTCGCACTGCATATCTTGATTGGGCATGATTGTTAGGAATAACTGTTGCGGGTTAAATGGGTTATGGAAAATTCACGTTAAAAAGCCCTGCTCATTTAGACTGACTTATGGTCTAACGCATTCAGCTTTTGGCCTGTAGGGTCGTTTGGTTGTTCTTTTACGGTGATGATATGGACATTCGTTTATCCGCATTAGTATCCAGCCTTTATCCTGATATACGCAGCCGCATGGTAAACGCGTTATTTTCTGTTCTTCAACGGGGTTGCTTGATTTTGCTGCGTCAACCATTTTTGTGTCATTCTTCAAATATGTTTTTTTTAATTAATTAACTTAACCAAAAAATGAGGATAAAAAAATGGTTTGGGTTTGTTTACATGTTAGCTGCTACTGTTGAGAGGTCAGCTATGTCGATTTGAAAGTTGCCGTTGAAATCCATTTGTGCGTCATAGTTTCCCCAGCCGGGCGTTGCACGGAAGCAGGTTGCAATCTGGTTTAGGTCAGCGCGTGTTACTTTGGTTGCACTTTGGTCGATGATTGCGAACCGGTTGAATGCTGCTTGTCTTGTTAAGGTGCGGGATACTGTGCCGCTCAGTGAGTCTTGGCCGTTAATGTTTAGTGTGAATTGTGTCCAGTTGTCTGTTATGCTTAGTTCACCGTATGCTTGAGTGATTTTGGTGTCTGAGTCGCGGTGGACGCTGATGATTGTGTTGTTTTCGTCGGTGATTACGGTTATTGTGCTTGTTACGTTGTAAAGGTTCCATGTGCCGTTAAGGAAGTAGTCGGTGTCGCTGATGCTGAATTCTGAAACGGATGCAGCGTTTAGTCTTGCTGCGTAGAATGTGTAGGTAAAGTTTTCTTTTGCTTGTACGTTGCTGATTGGGCGTGAATTGTTGGTTGTCCAAATGGCGGTTGCAGAGGTTAATTCCCGCATGTCTTCGCTTGCAAGCAGGGTTGTTCGGGATCTGGTTTGAAGCAGACCGTTAACGTCCTGTGTGCCCCATGTGTCTATGACGCCGTTTATGCGTACCCATGTTTTCTGTAGGGGCTTGTTTGAGTTTTCGCCGTGGTTTTGTGCTGCAGCTGCAAAGTTTACGGCTAAGCTTAGGCTGCTGATTAGAATGATTGATGCTACTGTGATTGCGATTATTGATGATTTTTTCATTTGTTTTTCCTTCTGAACTTGGTTGTTTGAGTTTACTGATAAAAGCGTTTCTGAGCTTCTTTTTGGTTAATAGGTTTGTTAATGGTTCATTTTTGTTCATTATTGTTCATTTGGGTTCAGAAAAAGTTTTGAAGGCGTAATTGTGTTCTGTGGTAGTTTATGAACGGTTTTCAGCCATTCTTTTCCTTAGTTTGCGGCTGTGTTGTTTGCTGTTTTTAGGGTTATGCGGCGGGCGATTAACATTAGTTTGGATGTATAATTTTTAAATACCCATACATCATAAAAGTCACCATGCAAGTTAACCGCATAGTTGCCTACTGTGCCCTCTCACTAATGCTTCTAACGTTGCTGCTTGTTCACAGTGCAAACGCGCAAGACTACACAGAATACAAAATAAGCATCAACCAAGACAACTCGGCAACATGGCAAGTAACTAAAGTGTCAGATATCAACGCTCCAATAGACACTTGGGAAAGCTTCCAAACCAAAATCTACGACCTCACCGACAACGCAGCAGCAATAACAAAACGGCACACTACAATTGACCAAAACTCGCTTCAAATAAACACCACAATCTCCGCATCATCAAAAACCACCGAATACATGTTTATCTGGCAAAACTTCAGCACAACCCAAGACGGCAAGACGGTTTTTGGCGATGTTTTCTCTGTTAACGGCTTCTTTACCAACCTCTATGGTGAAGCCTCACTGCAAATAAATTATCCACCCAATTTCTCAGTGCAATCAGTTACGCCTGAACCCAACAGCCAAGATGCAGCCGCTGGTAGCCTGCGATGGTACAGAACCCAAGATTTAGAAAACAACCCAACAAAAATTGTTCTAACAGAAACAGAAAACAATCCCGCCCTAAACTTTGCTTCACAGCGTCCTTTGCTGTTGCTTGCAGTTTCAGGTGCAGGTATCGCTGGGGTGTTGGGTGCGTCATTTTTGATTCTTAAACGGCGACGGCAGTCTCGTCAAGTCAGTACACTAAATGAGGTGCCTGTGATTGTGGTTCAAAGTGAAGAAGACAAAATCCTAAACCTTCTACGAGCAGCCAAGGGCAGTATGCGTCAATCCGACATAACCGAGCAGTGCAGGTTCTCTAAGGCTAAAACAAGTCAACTCTTAACTGCATTGGAAAAAAGAGGCGCCGTAACAAGGCTTAAGAGCGGTAGAGATAAAATAGTGACCCTAAAAGACGGGGTTAAAGGAGAAAAAACGAAATGAAAAACCCGTGTATGAAAAGAAAAGCAGCATGTTTAACGTTAATTATTGTTTTATTAACCGTTTGTACAGTTAACGCAGTTTATGCGGCAGATACTGTTGTGAAGGCTGAAGCGTCGGTTAGTCAACCGAAAATCGGTGACACCTTAACAGTGAACATTACAATTAGTGACGTGCAGAATCTTTACGGTGTTGATGTGGAGTTAGGCTGGAACCCAGTTGTGCTTAGTCTTGTTAACGCAAAGTCGATGTTGGGTGTTGAAGCAAACCCCGGCGGAGTTCTCCACGAATCAGGCACCGACACACTACTGATAGCTGAAAACGAAGCGTCACAAGAAACCGGCCAATACACCCTAACCGCAACCTCCACAGGCTCCTCGCCAGCGTTCAGCGGCAGCGGCACAATCGCCACCCTAACGTTTAACGTAACCAGCGCAGGCCAAACCAGCTTAACCCTGCAGTCAGAACTTGCAGACCACCCAGCCGCAGACGAAACATCCAACTTTATCAACCACACAGACACAGCCGACAACATAACAACAATAGTACCAGAATTCCCAACAATAGCAGCCATAACCATTCTCCTAATAGCCGCCACGGCAGCCCTAATTGTAACAAAAAAACAAACAACAAAACCCTAAACTCCCTTCTTAATTAAACCCAACAAGAAAACTGCATAGACCTACACAAACATGAGCACCTTCAACAATAGTTATGACATAAAACGCGCACACTTAATGTACCATGGGGGCGGAAACAACTTCTACATAATAGACTTGCCCTTTTTATTTTCTATAGTATAAACGAGTGGTCTTAACTACCATACGAGACAGCAAAGAGGGTGAGTAAACGTAAGGTTCCATTTCGCTCTTTAACCGACCTCTCCCCTTATCAAATGTTGCTGTTCTTCGCCATCCTCTTTCGTTGCTATTCCGCGACATATTTGAGCCCAATTGCATTTGGTCGATTGTTTAGTGTTTTTATTTTAGGGCTTTTTTAACCCCCAAAATTGTTTTTACGGTTGGTTTGGGTTGTTTAGTTTTTGGGCGGGATGTGTTTCCTGTTTGGGGGTCATGCTAGTGCCCGGCTGTATTGTGCTGTTCGCTGCTTTACTTTTCATGTCAACCTATTTGGATCCTATTAGAAATAGTATGCAGAAACCTAAGGGGGTGGGTAGAAACTGTAGGGGTAGGCTCTACCTGTGCTTTTTCGGTCCATTAGCTTGTTGAAAAACGCTCTTTAACGAGCCAATCCAAATCCAGTAAACCAAGAAAACTGAACGCAAAACAAGATGCTGCACCACCACGCGGTAATCCCGGAAAGGCACAAAAAAACGGTTAAACCTGTCAAAAGCGTGCCGTTTATGCGTTACAAAGACGCGGGCTACTTCGTTATCTATTTTTGCCATTTGACACATTTTAGGGTTATACAATGCGTGGACATGAGGAATGTGCCGTGCCAAGCTGTTTGGAACTCTCCTAAACCGTAACCCCGCATCAATCGCGCGTTGATAAAAATCTCCATCCTCAAAATAGTACTTCAAACTTGAATCAAAACCGCCAACACGCCAATAATCCTCCAGCCAAATCGCAAACACCCTACTACACGCACGCCCATCAACACATTGAAACGCAAACTCCCCTCGCTCAAGCCCACAAAGCCAATCCCAAATCTTCGAAGACAATACCAAATCATCATTAAACTGAACCATCAAACCCGAACCGCCAAACACTTTAGCAGCTACGTTACGGGCGTTACCAAAACCTGCGGCGCCACAAACAATTAACCTGTAACGGTACGGGCAATTTAGTGTTTCGAATGTTTTTATTTTGTTTAAAGGCTTGTTAGAAACAACCACGATGTTCAAGGATGCTGCATTCAATATTCCGATCCTCACAATCAACTTTTAACCAAAAAATTAGTTCACTTCAATGAGCATAAATCTCTACATATTAACACATTTTTTAAGTTAAAAACAATTTTCATCAAATTCTGCCAAGTTAACGTCAACACCCTACAGCAAACAAAAAAACCGCCTTATCAAACTAAAACAATTCCAACACCAACAGAACCAAAACCAACAATCACCCACAAAACTGAAGAAAACCATGCCAAACTCCACCGATAACAGCGCACAAGAAAACAAACAACAAAAACAACCCAAATAACAAAAACCGAAAACAAAAAAATAAATGTTTATAAGCAAAGACTGCAACGTAGTGGTAGGTTTGCCGGCCAGAGGACTCGGGTTCCACCTGATCCCATTCCGAACTCAGAAGTTAAACCGTGTTCCGTTTCCAACTGTAGTGCGGTCTTCGGCCGCGTGAAATTGGGAAAGCTGGCTACCTACTTGTTTTAACTTTTAAATTAGGCAAATTTAAAGGTATATTTGGCATAGCTTTATAACTAAGCGGTAGTAGTTTTTTTGAGAAGTGGTGTAAAAAGTGACTTTAATCCCCACAAGCGACTCAATAACTCGATTAACATTAAACATGCCTATTCACACAAACCAACTCTTTGGCGGTGGTGGCGCAAACGATTGGACAACATACCTAAGTTTGCTCACCTACGTATTCTTCATCGTCCTAATCTTCTACGGCCAAAGAATCCAAATGTACGTGATGATACGAGAAGTAGAAAACCATCTACATAAACTCAAATTCATCAAAGAAGAAGGCCGCAAAACCGCCATAGAAGTAATAAAAGAAATCGGCAAACCAACCACCGACATATCACCACGTGTCGACAGATACCTAGACTACTTCACAATCAGCCCACAAAACATGGACCCAGCGGGCATCGTAGGCAAACTCGACTACATCCTTGACGTACGAGACGAACGCTTAAAAGACGAAGTAAAACTTATGGCCCCACAATGCGACGAAGTACAAATCAACAACATGGAAAACACCCTCGAAGCCGCAATGGCACTCAACTATCTCTACAAAGTAGTAAGACACTACTACATCCAAGGCAAAAAAACACTAAGCCTCTACATCATCATGCAACTACAAATGATCCTTCCACTCGTAATGAAAGAAGCAGAAGCCTACTCAAGTGCACTAAAAGCCTTCGCCAACGGTCAACCAATCGGAGACAGCGTTGGCCCACTAATCGCCGGAAAACTAATGCTCGGCTACGAAGCGCGCAAAGTCTACAAAGACTGTGTAGTCGCAACAGTTCCAATTGAAGGACGCACTGCACTCATCATGAAAGCTGAAGGCCCAGGCGGAAACGTCGGCAAACCAGGCGACGCAATAGAAACAGTCATTGAAGAAAACGAAGGTAAAATCGCGATGCTCGTCATGATTGATGCAGGCTTAAAGCTTGAAGGCGAAGGCGTAGGTGAAGTAGCAGAAGGTATTGGCTCCGCAATCGGTGGCCCAGGCGTTGACGCATTCAAGATTGAAGAAAAACTAACAAAATACAAGATTCCAATAAACGCAATAATCGTTAAAGAAGACATCG
Source organism: Candidatus Bathyarchaeota archaeon (assembly GCA_963832745.1). GTDB lineage: Archaea > Thermoproteota > Bathyarchaeia > Bathyarchaeales > Bathycorpusculaceae > Bathycorpusculum. The sequence continues at coordinate 96,509 of CAWHVC010000001.1, forward strand.
GCGACGCGGTTTCACCAATGCGCAAAGAAATTCATGACGCAGCAGACAAAGCAATCGAACGTGTGCGCGCATTAATCTTGGAACGCACTAAAGAGGGCGATACAATCATCATCTTTGGTGTAGGTAACAGCATCGGAATAGGACAATAAAGGACGTGAAAAGAATGACAACACAAAACCAAACTTCAACTGCAAGCAAAATCTCAACTTACCTAATGTTCATAGTCCTAATTGTACTGGGACTATCCATTGTTGCCCTGTTTAGTGCAGTGTATGCATACACATTAGGCAACGACATTGCCGCCGGTTTCCTAGTAATAATCGGCGTTTTCGCGTTAGCCTTATCAGGCGCAGTCCTATACCAAACTAAACGGAGAACAGACACAATGAAAACTGAAGCACCAAAAGTCATGACAACCATTGAATGCAAAAAATGCGGGTCAAAAACTACCCGTGAATTCCAACGTGGCGACTATGTCTTCAAAGAACTCGATGCTTGCCAAAAATGTCCAGACCAGAAACAAATGATAACTGGAATCTATAAAGAAATAAAAGAAAAAGAAAAAACCTATGCAGTTTAAAACTGCAAACCTTTTCTTTTTAGGTTCTTTTTTTAAGTTAAAACTTCGCATCCATCTTCTTTTATCAAAAGTGTATGTTCAGCTTGCGCGACTGGTTTTCTGCTTGCTTCAACAAACACGGGGTAACTTGTTACAATTTTTGACTTCAAAAGTTCTTTGAACGCTTCCATATAATGTTCCTTTGGGACAACGCCGATTAGCCAACGTTCCGCAAACGGTAGAGTTCGGAAGTTGGTTTCGATGTGTTTCATTAATTGTTTGGCGTAACTGTTTTTTGTTGACTTTGCTCTGACTAAGCGGTAAATGGTGTTTTGTGGGCTGTCATCGACTCGGGCGATTGCGTCAGGTTGGGTGACGAAGGGTTCAATTGCGATGATTTCTCCAGTGTGCACCTTGGTCATTGAGAGGCTGGCTACATTAGGCATGCTTGGTGGGCCATGTATTAGGTATCTGCCTACTGAGTGGCCTGTTAGGTTGCTAATGGGTTTGAAGCCGCGGTTTCTGATGGTTGTTTCGATTATGCCGCCGATGCGTCCGGTGGATACGTCGTTGTGGATGTTGTCGATTGCTGCTTTTAGAGCGGTTTCAGCGGTTGTTATCATGCTTCTGCCTTCCGGGTTGAAGGACACAGTAAAGGCAGTGTCAGTTACGTAACCGTCAACATGTACTCCCATGTCAACTTTAACTGTTGACCCTGCTGGTATCGTGTTTTTGTCGCCTGGGGGCGAAGTGTAATGTGCCGCGACCTCATTTATGCTGACATTGCAGGGAAACGCTGGGAAACCGCCTTTTTCACGGATGAGTGCTTCAGCTTTTTCGCAGACGTCAATTATTGGCATGTTTTCTTTTACATAGCCGCGCATTTCTTCTCGGGCTTCTCGCAAAATTTTTCCTGATAAACGAAACTTTCCGAGTTCTTCCAAATCATACGACATACAAATGACACTTCGAATAAAAATTCAGTATGTATTTGAGGCTTAAATGCGTTGGCACTTTTATTTTGTTTTTTAAGGTTTTTCTTTTATAGGTTGGTTTGTCAGCGACTGTTTTTTAGGGGTATTACTTGTTAACGTTGCTGGCTTGTTGATGTTTGGGGCTTCGTTTTGTCGCAATTGAATCCATCCTATCACATAGCTGTATATGAATTAAATCCAACTTTGATTTGACCTCAAAATTTTAAATCAAGAGGTATAAGAAGAATGGAGAAAAAAATTTTAGCAATATTTTCGATTGTAGTAGCAGTTTTGGCAGCTGTCTCAATGACGGGAACTCTTGTTAACGCGCAATCTAACACCGTCGGTGCAGTCTTCACAATTGATAATTCTGCAAACGGTAATAACGTTTGGAGCTTTAACCGAATGTCTGATGGCAGTCTTAAGCTTGAGGGCAATTTTTCAACAAAAGGTAACGGTACAGGCGCTAATTTGGGTAGTCAAGGCGCGGTTACTCTTTCTCAGGATGGCAAATGGCTTGTTGTTGTGGATGCAGGTAGCAACGAAATTACCTTGTTTATGGTGAATGGGTCTTCGTTGACTTTTGCAGATAAACAAAGTTCTCATGGCATGACCCCGATTAGTGTTACTGTGAACGGCAGTTGGGTTTATGTGCTTAACAATGGTACCGCAAGTACCCCGCCCAACATTGCAGGCTTTAAGATTAACCAGACTTCAGGAAACATGACCTATATTGCAGGCTCTAACCAGTCACTGAGCGGAGCAGTTGGTAGTTCACCCGAACAAATCGGTTTTAACCCTAACGGTACAGTTCTTGTGGTAACTGAGAAAGCCGCAAACATGACGGATGTTTTCACTGTCAATTCCAATGGCACAGCTAGCACAGCCATGAATATGACTTCTCTTAGTCCAGGACCATATGGTTTCGCATTTACAAACAGCAGTGTTCTTGTTTTAAGTGAGGCAGTACTTGGTACAGTTTCATCTTTTGCAGTGTCGAGTAATGGTACAATGCGGATTCTTAGCGGTTCAATTCCAAGTTTTAGTACTGCGCCCTGCTGGGTGGTAGTAACTGGTAATGGCCAATATGCATACATTGGTAACGGAGGCGGAACAATTTCTTCCTACATGATTTCAAATAATGGCATGTTGACCCTTCAAAGTTCAATAGCGGCCAAACTTGATAAGCCAACACTTGACTTAGCATTGAGCAACGACAGCAGCTATCTTTACTCGTTAAACGGCAACTTTAGCATAACTGGCTTTAAGGTTTACCAAGATGGTAGCATCTGGCAAATAGGCAAAATCAGTGGACTTCCCCCATCAGCAACTGGATTAGCTGCAACTTAAAAATCGTCAACAACAACCAAATCACCCTTTTCTTTATTTTAGAAAAAAATTAGCACTATCATCTACCCCCATAATGTTTTAACATTGAACCACTAATATATCCCAATAGCCTGTAAATTCGTTTGTCTAGAATTATGCTCTAATCAAATTTGGGTACTATTGCCCTAAAACCCAAATGGTACAAACTAAAAAGTAGGTCGACAGCCAACGATGCAAAAAATTTTGTGAATAAAGTAATTGCCTCTATCTTATTCGTCAAGGCTTTTTTGTTGTACTTCATAAAATTCGGAAGTGCATGCTTCAGAACAACATTGAACTTTACGCCTTTTAGTGGTATGTCTATCCGGTGCAATTAATGAATCAGAAACGTTAGTTATTAAACCTCTTAACGGTTTTTTGCATGTCGGACAAACAAGGTTTCCATCTTTATCGAATTGTTCTCGCTCTACAATATCTTTAACTGGACTTTTGTTAGTAATTGCGTTCATTTTTTTGTTGTTTGCTTTTTCTTGTTTCCACATACAAATTACGCTTTCACTATAGTAAGCGTACTATAAGTGTATAATAACAAAAATATCCTTTCTTAACTCTATTCTGCGTCAAATCCTTGTTCTGCTTTATCGCCACCGCAACGAAAGCTTAGAATGGAAGACTCCCTGCTTGCAAAGTACACCTTTTATGGAGTAAGCATGAATTTACAATGTAGCTATTTATAACTGTCCTTAACCAAAGATATGAATAGCGAAACTTTTCGATGACAGAGGATAAAGTGACAATTATGCAATTAGCAGAAGTTGCTATCTTATTGAGGGAAATTGTGGATAGATGCCCCGGTTTAGACGGTAGTATTTTCACGTTACTGCCGCAAAAGGCTAAGCCAACCTTTAGGGGCTATCATATAAATATTAAAGGAACTTTTTCGAAGGAAGATATCGGTGGCTTGAGAAGAATAGTTGAAGGGCATGATTTAGTGATGGACATTAAAGCTGATTTTATTTTAATCTATGAAACTAGAGGTTACCGCTAATTTCTTTCCATGTAATCAATAAAATCCATGAAGTCCCCGATTGATTGGCTAATATCTTATCACTAACTTTTCCTGTTCTTTCCTATCGTCTTGGTAACTATAATTTTTTTGGCAATTTTCGGTTAGTTTGATGATTAGAAAGGGGCTGATTTTTTGAAAGAGTTTTTAAGTGTTTGTTTGTTTACTTTTATTAGGCGTTTTTTATGGCTCAAAATTTTGATCTTGAAGATTTTAACATGATTGATATGAACGCAAAAAAGGTTCTCGAAGCTCTATCAGAGTTTGATAAAGGGGAACTAGTGAAAGGTGAATTATTACACAAGAAAACAGGCTTTATTCCTCAAGACATTAATGATGCCATTAGAAGTCTGGCAAAGTCATTGCTAGTTAACATACCTGATGCTTTGAGGGATTCACCGCCTTATAATTTCTATTCAGTAGAAATTACGGATTTTGGAAGGCAAGTTTTAGAGCAATTTGGCTAAGAATCCGCAAGTAAAATAGGGCTTGACCGAGCTTAGTGCAGGCTTATCCTACGGGACGATATTTACTGAAAAAACTGCTATAATCCAATATAGTTAAAAGCCTTGGTTAACAGGTTACTGAATAAAGTTATTCAGGTTTTTACATTGTCTCAAGCCAAAGTTGTATTAGGAAAAACTTACTCGCTTCTTGTAAGAGTGGTTGATTTTCAAAGAAATAAACCCGTAAAGAACGTGAACGTAAAAGTTTCTAGTTTGATTACGGAAGGAATACCGCCTGAGCAATGGGCTGAAAATCTAAAAAATGGGTCTCCGTTTAAAAGCTTAATTCTCTCCATTAGTACTGATGATAATGGTGTTGCAACCGCTGAGCTTCCAGAGGGTGCTTATGAGGCCAAGGTCGAACAATACAATTTAAGTAAGAACTTCGATTTAACGCAAAATGTCGAAATTCTATTTACTCAACCAAAAAAGTTGCATTGGTGGCAAAGATCTTAATCTCTCTCGCTGTGTTGTTTAATTATCAAAAATTTGTACAAACGTTTTTTTCTTTGACCCTGAATCATTCAGGCAAAGGAAACAGGCTAAAAAGTATGAAAGAAAAGTTAATTTGCTTGTACAATTGATTTTATTTTAGTGCTTTTAGTTGGAAAAAACAGGATTTGGTACACTCGAAGTTGTTCAGCATGTGGAACTTGATAAATACTTAGGAAAATGGTTTGAAATTGCACATCTTCCCGCAAAATTTCAAGAAGGCTGTTCTGAGACAACAGCAACCTACACTTTATCCAAGGATGGAAACATATCCGTCCTCAACGAGTGCCGAAGAGACGGAAAGCTAAAACAGTCAAAGGGCAAAGCAAAAGTTGTTGATAGAATAACTAATGCAAAACTTAAAGTGACGTTTTTTTGGCCGTTTTATGGTGACTATTGGATTATAAAATTGGGGGCTGATTATGGTTATGCTGTTGTAGGTACACCAAACCGCAAGTATCTGTGGGTATTAAGCAGAACACCTAAGATGGATGAAAAGCTGTTTTCAGAAATAATAGAGTTTTCAAAATCAAAAGGGTTTGATTTAAAAAACCTGATTAAAACTGTTCACCAAAACCTGCAAAATTTGTAAAAGCTTTATGGTTGCAGGTTTTTGGTGAAACTTTTTTAATGGAAAGTGTTTACCACCTAAATATGGGACGATTTAGAAATATTTTCACTTTGCTTCTTGTTCTGACATTAGGATTCTCAACTTTAATCGCAATTGAATTTGCACATGCTCAATCAATACCTACGCCATCTATCCCAGAATTCACTGTGAAAATTATTTCTTCAACAGACAGCCATTTTGCTAACAAAACAATCGAGTTATCAATTAAAAACCAGCCTCCTGTCCCTGATAACGGTTCTTTCTATAATGTCCGCGTTAGAGTTAATAACGGAAATTGGAGCGTTCTTTACCCTGATAATGAAGTTCCAATTCAATCAAACGGTGAATACACCATTTTATCTTACCCTTCCGAACAACCTAACGTTGAATATCAATATCATATGGGCCATACTATGCAAAACCTGTTTCCCGGCGATAAAATCGACTTTCAAGTCCAAATAATGATTGGCGGAATTTACCGGGGTTCTAATCCCAACGCAACAAACCAGATAGACATGTACCCTTACGTCTTTATTGGTGAAAAAAGCGGCTGGAGCAACACGCAAACCCTAATCATGCCATCTGCCTCTGCTTCTCCAAGCCCCAGCGTTCCAGAGTTTTCCATGGCTGCCCTTGTGCTTTTATTGGTTGCTGTGCCTTTGCTATTCGCTACATTTTGGCGAAAGCATCATAAAAAGATAAATCTGCATGCAAAGGCCTGGTTAATCTTAAATAGCTCTTTCAACGTCAAATTAGCGTAAAGAGGCTAGTTATGCGTGTTGGAGTTTGCGGTATATCCTGCGAGAAATGCCCCAAAATGCAAGCAGGAACCTGCCCAAACGGCATCGTCGGCTGCGTGCCCAGAGAGAACAAGTTTTGTCAAATCTGCAACTGCGCCTACACTAAAGGTGTCAAATTGTGTTTTGAATGCAAAGAATTCCCCTGTGAAACTACCAAGATGGGGCCTATTAGTTATGGTTACTGCCAATACCTCACTGGCAAACAGTAAATTATGTTTGTTTCAGGTTTTTGTTAGGGATTAGTTTTATGTTTCTGTTTGTAACTGAATAATTTGGAGTGGACCAATTTTATCAAAGAAGCCAGAGAAGTCCTCATAAAAGCAACCAAATTGACTAAAAAATACGAAAATTTTGTTGCTGTTGATGAAATAGATTTTGAAGTCTACAGAGGTGAATGCGTAGGCTTCCTTGGTCCAAATGGCGCAGGAAAAACCACCACCGTGCGTATGATGTACTGTTTTCTGCCTCCAACCAGCGGCGAATTAACCCTTGCAGGCTTAAGCGTCCGTGACAAGTGCCGGGAAATCAAAAGTCTTGTCAGCGTCGCCCCACAAGAGGACAATCTTGATCCAGACTTTACAGTCATAAAAAACCTCACGGTTTACGCCCGCTACTTTGACATTCCAAAAGACGAAGCTTTGCGACGTGCTGAGGAGCAACTCAAGTTTTTCCAGCTTCAAGAAAAACGGGACGTGCCAATTGCAGCTTTATCGACTGGTATGAAGAGGCGACTGATTTTTGCCCGGGCATTAATGAATAAACCGCAGATTCTGCTTTTAGATGAACCTACTGTTGGTCTTGACCCGCAGGCAAGGCATCTTGTTTGGAACGAAGTGCGTCAACTCAAAAAAATGCAAGTAACCATAATCCTTACAACTCATTACATGGATGAAGCTGAAGTCCTATGCGACCGCATCATAATTGTTAATCATGGAAAAATTATTGAAGATGGCAAACCTGCTGATTTAATCAAAAAACATATCGGTGAAGACGTGCTTGAACTTGACTGCGACGAGGATTTGATTCCGCTTCTTAAGCAGACTTTTCCTGATGCACGAATCGAAAAGCTTGGTGAACGCATGCAAGTTTTCACCTCGAAACCTCACGGCGTTTTTGAAGGGTTCCTGCGTGAACATGAGATAAAGAACGTTACTCTTCGTAAGGCTAATCTTGAAGATGTGTTCCTGAAATTAACCGGTAGGGGGCTTGGCGTAAATGACTGAAGTAAACATTCGCAAGTCACCTGCCAAATTCAGCATACCCCAAATTTCTTATCGCGTCTGGAAAGTTTGGCGCAGAAACGCTGACGTGTTTATGAAAACTATTGGCGTTAACTTTTTGCCTTCCCTGCTTGAACCCATAATTTACCTTTTCGCTTTCGGGTTCGGTTTAGGTGGATTCATACCAGAAATCAACGGGCAACCCTACATCAACTTTATCGCGCCAGCGTTGATTGCGATTTCGTTGATGAATGGCTCCTTCTTTGAATGTACTTACGGCTCTTTTGTGCGTATGTATTACCAAAAAACTTTTGACGCCATAGTGGCCACGCCGATTAGTGTCGAAGAAGTTATGGCTGGCGAACTGCTTTGGGGCGCCACACGTGCCACGATAAACGCTACGATTGTGCTTGCGGTCATTGCGGTTTCTGGCCTTTTTGTTTCCCAACCGTTAATCACAAGCCCCTTGTTCTTGTTGGTGCCCGTGATTGCATTCTTCGGCGGTTTAATGTTTTCAGGAATCGCCATGTGCTTTACCGCGCTTGCGCCAAACATCGACTTTTTTAATTACCCAATATTCCTTTTCATAACGCCAATGCTGTTCTTAAGCGGAACATTCTTTCCCCTTTCGTCGCTTCCTGAAGCTGCACAAGGATTAGCTTTAGCGGTTTTGCCCTTAACGCAGGTTGTTAACTTGACCCGTGGCGCTGTTTCAGGTTCAACTGAGGTCTTGTTGGGGCTTAATACTCAAACCTTGATTCCGTTAAGCCTTGTTTGGGTTGCCGTTATCATGGTTGTGTTCTTCATAGTCAGCATTAATTTGATGAAGAAGCGTTTAATCCGCTAAAATTAAAGCGTGATATCGTTTACTTCGGCTGCCATTAGGTAAAACGCGGCTAACCCTTTCCAATTACCCCAAGGCTCCGCAATTTTCCGTGCCTCTTCCGCATTTATTTGCTTTTTTTCACAGTAATAACGTGAAATAACTCGACGAATTCCCAAGTCATCCGCGGGCAAAGCATCAAACTTGTGCATGCCCCTAAGCATCGTTAACTCTGCACTCCAAACGCCTATTCCTCGAATTGCATCCAACTCTACAATAATGTCCTCAGGCTTCTTTTCTGCTATATGTTCAATGTCTAGTTTGCCATCAACGATGAGTTGGGCGGCTCCATTAATATAATCGGCTTTACGTTGGCTTAACCCAGTTTGGCGGATTTCGTCTGCTTCTGCCTTAGCCAACGCGTTGGGTGTTGGAAAAGCAAAAAACGTTCCATCTTCAAGGTGCAGTTGGTCTCCAAATTTTAGTGCTAACCGCTCTTCGATGCTGCGGGCTACCTTGATGGATATCTGCTGCTCCACGATAGAGTACACAAGTGCCTCAAAAACCGTTGCTGTTGTTGGAAATTTAAGTCCGTACAGTTTTTGGGTTATCTGTGTCATGATTGGGTCTGCTTGTACTTGCTTGTAGAAGTCTTTAAGCGGCAAGTCGATGTTGGAAATGTAGTTGATGATTTCTTGAGTTTTTTGAATTTGGCTGCTTGAAAGGGGCGCGTCCGTTTGCAGTTCAAGCGACAATTGCGGTTTATCTACTTGCCCGTTTGAGGAAAGTTTTACCAGAACCAGTTTGCCGTCGACATTTACGACCTGTGAGAAGACGCCGTCACGAAAGCTTCGAACTTTTATATCTCCGTAAGATAAAATTTTGGAACTTAAAGCAAAATCAAATGGCGCTACTGGTTCAATCGTCTTTTTTTCGCTGAACGTCAAGCTTTTTCCTCTTTTTCTTTAAAGAGGCGCTTGTAGTTAAGAATGTTTACGGTTCAATGTTACGATTAGATTTTTAACCATCAAGGTTGGTATTGAATACAAGAGTGGGCTTAATGACGCGTTTAGTTGTTCGAATTGGAGGCTCCGTTGTAGCTTCACCTGTTAACACTGACCTAATGGGCAAATACGCCGACCTTTTACGCCAGATTAAACTGCAGGGACATGAGGTTGCTGTAGTCGTAGGCGGTGGAACTCTTGCCCGTGAATTCATAGGAATCGCCAAAAACTTGGGACTCGAAGCCCCCGCACAGGACCGCATAGCCATATCTGTTTCGCGATTGTATGCGCAGTTGTTCATGGAGAAACTGGGGGATTTGAGTTGCGGTAAAGTATCAACCTCGCTTGACGAAGCGGCGGAATGCTTTTCACAGGGAAAAATCGTGGTCATGGGGGGTTTAAAACCTGGACACACAACTGATACAGTAGGCGCATTGGTGGCTGAACGGTTAAATGCGGATTTGCTGGTTAAAGGCACTGACCAGGAAGGTGTCTATACCAAAGACCCCCGTAAGTTCCCTGACGCAGTAAAATTGGACAAGATGACGTTCGATGATTTGGCGCAGGGTGCTTGAGTACGGCGAGCATAAGGTGGGGATTCATCAGGTGATTGACCCAATGGCTATTGAGGTCTTAAAACGCAAAAACATGAAGTTGATTGTGTTTAACGGGTTTAAACCTGAAAACCTGCATCATGCGGCTGAAGGCAAAAACGTCGGCACAGCCATAAACTAACTATTTTTTTCGCTTTTTAGTTTTTTCTTGAATCTTTTCTTTTTGGTATTGAGTGGCTGTTAAAGTGGTAACTTTAAAGTGTGCCTATTAATAGGGCAGTGAAAAATGAGCTCCATTGCTATTACTCCCAACATGTTAAGGTGCAAGGTTAGCTTGGTTAAGCGCGTGACAAGGCACATGGGCGTTACGGTCACGCTTTGAAAGCGAGATTGGCAAGGGAACAAAATTTCTCCTCGATTTTCCTATGTCTCCCATGGTTTTTTTGCGTTTTCATATTCTTTTGTGGGTATTTGGTTTTTTATGGTGAAAGTGGGTAAGTTTAAATATCACTTGATGATATCATCATCGATATCAATAACGATATCAAAGGTGATATGAAAAAATGAATTTCGACCAAGAAGACGTTGAAGAAATCCGGCGCCTAAGAAGTGAACGCCACCATTTCCACCAACGTAAATGGCTGCGGCAAAACGCTATGGTCCCTAAAGGATTCATACGCTACCATGTGCTACAGGCGCTCAGCGAAAAACCAATGTCCGGCTCCGAATTAATGGAACAAATTGAAAAACACACCGGCGGAAACTGGAAACCAAGCCCCGGCTCAATATACCCACTACTCAGCTGGCTACAAGACAACAGCTACATCAAAGAATTACCAACAGAAAACGGTTTGAAACGTTACGAGATAACACAATCCGGTAAAGAACTACTTGAAGAACAAATAAAAATCCGCGAAAAATTCATGCAGGAAGGAGGACCTTTTGCAAGTCCTTTCTTTGACAGGTTCTTTAGCAATGCTCCAAAAGAGAAGACAGGCCAGATTCGTGCTTCAATGAAACGGTTAATGGTTTCAACATTAAAGCTTGCTAAATCCCTAAAAGAAAACTATTCTGAAAAAGACTTAGACGAAGCATTAAAAGTGCTCGACGAAGCCTCAGGCAAACTGGAAGAAATAAACAACAAAATCAAAAGTGAAAACAAACAATGAGTCACCCCCAAGAAGTCATCAAAGTCGAAGGCTTAACCAAAGTCTACAATAATACCTTAACCGCAGTTGACCACATCAACTTTAGCGTTAACCGTGGAGAAATCTTTGGTTTCCTTGGACCAAACGGTGCAGGAAAAACCACAACAATCAGCATGTTAATCACCGTTACAAAACCCACAGCGGGAAAAGCCAGCATTTTGGGAGGCGACATCGCAAACCAAAGCATGGCAGTCCGCGGTGCAATCGGCGTAGTTCCACAGGAATACACTGCAGATGAAGACTTAACCGGAAATGAAAACATCCTGCTATGTGCAGACCTTTACGGCATCCCCCGTGATGTATCTAAAAAACGTGCAGTGGAACTGCTTAAACTCGTGGAATTAACCGCTTTCAAAGATAAGCGTGTGCAAACCTACTCCGGCGGCATGCGTCGACGGTTAGAGTTGGCTTGCGGATTAATCAACAGACCACAAGTGCTTTTCCTCGACGAACCCACTTTAGGTTTAGATGTCCAGACACGCGCGGCAACTTGGAACTACGTTAAAATGCTTAAGAAAGAATTCGGCATGACACTGTTCCTAACAACCCATTACCTTGAAGAAGCAGACGCACTCTGCGACCGAATCGCAATAATTGACCACGGCAAAATCATCGTCACAGGCACCCCGACAGAGTTAAAAGACAGCCTCGGCGGCGACATCATCACTTTAAGCATCCAAAAAGAAGACGAAGATATCACCGGTTTAATCAGCAAAGTTGAGCACGTAAAAGAGGTCAAAAAGGAAAACGGCGGCTACACTATCAAATCTTCAAATGGCGAATTAACCGCGCCTCTAATCATTGAAGCACTACGAAAAAGTGGACACGTAGTAACCAAACTTTCCCTAACAAAACCCACATTGAATGAAGTTTATCTGCAGTACACTGGACGTTCTATGCGTGACGCAGAAGAATCACGTGAAGGAGTAGCTCAGCAAAGAATCGCAATGAGGAGGGCACGGTCACATTGAGCAGTAGTCAAGAACAGGTATCAAAAAGCAAACTACACGGTCTTTGGGCCTTAACGAACAGGGAGCTTAAGAAATGGTATCAAAACCCGTTCATTTTGGCCATGGGCGTAATTCAGCCAGTACTATGGTTAGCGTTGCTTGGAAAAGCAATGAACATTGGCAGCATCATACCAAACAATATCCCCGGCGTTAGCTCCGCAACTATAATGTTGAGCACTTTCGGCACAACCGATTACTTCTCATTCATGGCTATGGGCATGGTAGCCTTCACAACGGTGTTCACGACAGCATTCGTGGGCATGTCGGTTGTTTGGGATAAACGCTTGGGCTTCATGAATAAAGTCTTAAGCACACCAGTCTCAAGGTCAGTAATCATCCTGTCAAAAGTGTTTGCAGCAAGCGTACGAGCAATCTTCCAAGCACTCATCGTAACCGCAGTCGCATTCGCCCTTGGACTAGTCACCGGCACAAACTTTGGCCTATTCAGCATCCTTGGCGTATTTGCCATGGTATTCCTACTAAGCGTCGGCCTATCCTCACTGTTCACTGCGCTAACATTGCGCACCACAAGAATGGAAACCCCGCAGGCAATAATTCAGTTAATCACTTTGCCACTCATGTTTGCAAGCAGCGCCTACTTCCCGATAACACAAATGCCAGAATGGCTACAAGCAGTTGCAAGCGTAAACCCAATCAGCTACGCCATCGACGCAGTAAGACGACTAATGATATTCAGCGACGGATTCGTAGGATTACCCCTTGACTTCCTATACGTCGGTCTATTCGCAGTCATCGTAACAGCGATTTGCATTGTGCTTTCTTGGAGATACCTAAACAAGTAAAAAAGACGTAAAAAATGTCTTTTCCATTTTTTACTTTTTGAATAAGAATGTTTTAACCGTAAAATTATGGAGCCAACTTCATTTTCTTAAAAAAAGGCATATCATGTGAAAACATCACTTTAGCCCCGAATTCTTTCTGCAAACACCTAATTTTTTCTATGGATTCCCTAAATGAAACAGTGTCATATACTATACCCGACATTTTTGTTGGTGGACCATAATTTTCTTCAGTGTAGACTGCATCAGAGGGAAAAATCAGTTTTCCTTCATTTTCAAGATGCACCATTAACCCAAGAATCCCTGGAGTGTGTCCAGGCAGCGAGATAAGTTTGATTTTGGTGTTTAAGCTGTAATCTTTGTCTATTAGGTGAAGCTTATCTGTTGGAATTTCAAGATCAGCTTTTACATAGGCTCCATGGTCCTTTGGGTTAACGCTTGAGTTTACCAAGTATTTTCCATATTCGTAGTCTTTTTTGTGAACGTAAATGTCTGCTTCTCTGAATAAGTTGGTATTGCCAGCGTGATCTAAATGCAGGTGTGAAAGAATTACTGTTTTAATTTCTTGAGGAGTGGTTCCAGTTAACTGGAGCTGTTTCACCAACGATTGGTTATCCTTGTAATAGTATGGGAAAATGGTTCTCAATTCAGGTGGCCAGTACCCTTTCATTGCTTCAGGGTGACAGCCAGTATCAAACAAGATTTTTCCATCTGGTTGGTCAATAAGGACGCAATATACAGGTATTTTAATCCATTTTATTGGTGGCGTTTTATCTTCGAGCGTTCCACAAACAGACATTGCTACTATCCAGTTAGAGTCACCCTCAAGCCAACCGTTGTCCAAAAACGTATAGTCTCAAATTAAACATCCAAAAGCCATCATCAATATTATTAGCTGTGGCTGCATTAAAGTTTCTTGACCCTAAAAGGCGGCGACATTTTTCTTTAATGAACTATAAATTTGCTGGATTGCACCTTTGGTGTACATCTAATTTGGACACTGTTTATATCAAACTAGCCATTTCATGAATAATTAAATAATTATCAAGAAGCGAGATACAAAATGCCAACAATAGTTGAAGCAATCAATCTTAGAAAAACTTACATGCTGGGCAAAATTCCAGTAGAAGCACTGCGAGGCGTAAACCTCAAAATCGAAGCAGGTGACTTCGTCTCTATCCTTGGCCCGTCAGGCAGCGGCAAATCCACAATGCTCAACCTCATCGGCGCCCTTGACAAGCCAACCTCGGGCACACTACTTATCGACGGCGTAGACATCGGCAAACAAAACGATGACCAACTCTCCGAGTTACGCCTAAAAATCGGTTTTGTCTTCCAATTTTTCAATTTAATCCCCCGATTAACCGCGAAAGCAAACGTTGAATTAGCAATGTCTATCGCCAACTTAGGCAGGACAGAACGTAACAAACGTGCAGTAGAACTACTTGAAACTGTCGGCTTAAGAGACCGAATAAATCACAAACCAGCTGAACTAAGTGGAGGACAACAGCAACGTGTCGCAATCGCTCGGGCACTGGCAAATAACCCAAAATTTTTGCTGCTTGATGAACCCACAGGTAACGTTGACTCTAAAACAGCCAGCGAGGTTATGTCGTTAATCGAGAAACTCAATGAGGAAAAAGGTGTCAGCATTATCATGGTTACTCATGACCAAAAACTGGCTCATGAAGCAAAAAGAACCGTTCAAATGATTGACGGAGAAATCCAAATGGATCAGGTGAACTAAATTGAAGACTTATGACGTTTTTGGTTACTCATTTAGCGCTATTAAACTTCGTAAACTACGTGCAGCCTTAACCACGCTTGGAGTCATCATAGGCATCGCAGCAATCGTTGCCCTGCTTTCAATTACTCAAGGGTTACAAGCAACAATAACCGACCAGTTAAACCAAGGCTTGTCCGCTAATTCTTTAATTGTTGTTGCTGGAAGCAGCGGAGCGTTAGGAGGCGGCAACAGTGCCGGTGCAGGTGGTGGTTTCGGCGGTGGCGGAAGCATCGGAGGTGGCACGGATAGTTCAGGCTTTAATTTGTACGTGAACTATACGAGCGAAATTCAGGGTCTTTCCCCCGACATCACAGGTGCACTTGCCATAATACAACGATCAGGCTATGTTCAATCCGAAAACCTAAACCGCAGCGTAACAATCTACGGCGTTAACTACAGTGCTTATTCACAGGCTTACAGCACATTCACAGCAGTAACAGGAACAATCCCAACTGCCCCACAAGAAAACGATATTGTAATCGGTAACCGTGTAAGTGACCCAAGACAGAACGGTAGCCAATTCATTGTTTCAGGTAACGACATAGATTTGCTATGGCTAAACGCGACTGTACTGCCGCCAGTAAATGAAACCTATACTGCACACGTTTCAGGCGTTTTGGAAACAGTCGGCGGTTTCGGTATAGGCGGACCATCTGACACAGGCGTCTACATTCCAATATCGCAGGCTGAAAGCTTCTTTGGAACCGACCAATGTGACATGATAATCGTAACCCTAACAAACAGCGACAAAGCTACAATAGCAAACGCTACAAGCGCAATCACTGACCATTTCGGCGGTCAAGTATCAGTGATCTCAGCAGACGCAGTACAATCTTTACTTACAAGTGTCTTTAGCACAATACAGCTCTTCCTTGGCGGAATCGCAGCAATCTCACTACTCGTTGCAGGCATCGGCATCATGAACATAATGATTGTTTCCTTAATTGAGCGTACACGCGAAATCGGCATACTCAAAGCCTTAGGCATGAAAAGCAGAACCGTGCTAATGATATTCCTTGGCGAATCAGTAATCATAGGCTTAATGGGTGCAATCATCGGCATAATCCTTGGCTGGTCTTTGGCAAACGTTACTGCAACAGTGCTTAGCTCAGGTGTCTTCGGAAGCGGAAGCTTTGCAATTACACCGTTGTTAACTCCTGAAGTGTTGCTTGGTGCTTTAGGTTTCGGTGTGGGTGTAAGCGTAATCTTTGCGTTGTACCCGGCTTGGAGAGCTTCAAAACTTAAGCCAGTTGACGCATTGCGTTACGAATAAACTGCCCTCCAACCCTTTTCTTTTTTCTTTTTTAACTAAACAATAGAGTTGACGGTGACATAAAACTTATATTTGATGCGTATATATTTCAATCAATCACATAACCTATTACACCATTAAACGATCCCAAGGAGGAACCAAACATAAGCACGCTCTGTTCAAAATGCCCATTCTTCCAAGTAGCACCCCTCATAAAACGCAAAAACGCACGAAAAAGATGCCGCCTTGAACCTCAAAGACAACTAAGAATCTACAAATGCAGCGACTTCCCCAAAAAAGTTGCCTTCAACCTTATCGGAAAACAGAAAAAAACTGAAAATAAACCATAGAAACTTTAAAGGCGTCGAAACAGTTACCCTTTTGAGGCACCACCTTTGAAGCGAATGTACCCAGACCAACCAGTAGTAGGCATAGGAGTAGTTTTAATCAGTAAAGGCAAAATGGTTCTGGCTAAACGTGGAAATGAACCTGGGAAAGGTAAATGGGCAAACCCAGGCGGCATAGTTGAACTCGGCGAAAGCATCCTTACTACAGTAATTAGGGAAGCTAAAGAGGAAACCTGCCTTGACGTGGTCGACCCCCAACTTGTGGATGTCGTAGACACAGTTACGCTCGATGAAGAAAGCAAGATTAAGTATCATTATGTGATTGTTGACTATTTTGTTAAAGTCAAAAGCGGCGAGCTTAAGGCTGAAAGCGACGTTGTAGAGTTGCGTTGGGTACCCTTTAAAGAAGTAGAAACCTATGTTCTAACAACTTCATTTAGGGAATTTTTCGTAAAAAACCGTTCTAAACTCGAACAGTTAGACTCCTATAATTAAACAGTTTTTCTACTTAGCATTTTAATGTTGAGCTTTCGGTAACTTGTTTTATTCTTTTTTTTCTTCTCTTAGTTCCCCGTGCCCAAGCAGTTTAAAAAAGTGAATCTTTAGCGTGTCAGTAATAACAAAGGCAAGTAGCGCGTAACCCCAAACAAATAATGCTAATTCTAAGCCAATCGGCGTCATGAAAACTCCAAAAATAGCCAATAGGGTGCCGATTACTTGGGTTGTTTCTGTTATGCCAAAAAGGTATTTTGATGGAAGGGGGCGTTCCCAGAAATGATGAACTCCTGTTCTGGCAAGATAAATCGTAAGGTGTCCAGCCACGGTTAACTTTAAGAAAATAAGCGTTTGCAACATGCCCATATCAAGATGCAGCACCTCTAAACCGATAAAAAACATTAGAAAACTGGTAATTACTCCAATGCCGCCAAGCAATGACGCCACAATAAGGATGTCTCGCATGTTCCAACGAACTGGTTTAGGCTGGACCTTCACGTTATCATAGGCAATTGTCATGATTGGCAAATCGTTAAGCAACGCCAAAATAACAATCATAACAGCTGTTACAGGGTAAAAACTAAACACCAAAATAGAAAGAGTCAAAAAAATCAAAACGCGGGTTGTCTCCGCTATGCGGTAAATAGCATAATTCTGCATACGTTCAAAAATTTTACGACTCTCATTAATAGCATCAACAATCACAGAAAGCCCAAGCCTAGTAAGAACAACGTCCGCTGCTGATTTTGCTGCGTCAGTAGCGCCAGCAACTGCTATACCTGCATCTGCCTTCTTGAGTGCTGGTGCATCGTTTACTCCGTCGCCGGTCATCCCGACAATGTGACCTTGGTCTTGCAATATCTGAACGATTTGGTATTTGTGTTCAGGAAAAACTTGCGCAAACCCGTCAGCGTTTTCAATTAACCCTTTAGTTTCACTGTCTGGCTTGTCGATAAAAGCGGAAGCAGGCAAAATGTTCTCTCCAAGATTCACTTCTCTTGAGATTTCTTTAGCAATCGCAATGTGGTCGCCAGTAACCATTTTGACGTTTATGCCCATTTTTTTGGCGGTCTTTATTGTTTCGCCTGAATCTGATCTTGGCGGGTCATAAATCGCAATTAAACCCACATATGCCCATTCGCCTTTTTCCTGCTGCTTAGCTACGCCTAATGCACGGTAACCTTTGCTTGCAAAAGATTCAATGATTTTGTTTACTTCTTCTGTAATCGCTGTTTTGTTCTCGACTAATTCTAAAATGACTTGTGGAGCGCCTTTAGAAACTTTAAAAGTTATATTTTCTTTTGTTTTTACCGTGGCTAATGTTCTTTTTGAAATTGGGTCAAATGGTTTAAAATCTTCTATACGGTAACTGCTTAGTTGGGCTGCAACGTCTTTGTTTGATTTAGCGTCACTCATTACAGCCTCATCTATAGGGTCACGGTTTTCCTCTCTAGAACTCAATGCGCCAAACAACAGCACATCTTCAACGGTAAATCCGCCAAACACCTGCAACTGCGCAACGGTCAAAGCGTTCTGAGTTATTGTTCCTGTTTTATCTGAACATAAAACATCAACACCTGCTAACTCTTCTATCGATACAAGCTTGCTAACAATTGCTTCTTTTTTTGCCAATGCAATAGCGCCAACCGCCAAAGTAACCGTTAAAACGGCGGGTAAAGCAACCGGGATAGCTGCAACCGTTAACACTAAAGCAAATTGAAGTATTTCCAGCGGGTTAACAAGACGGAAAAGTGATGCAACTACAACCATTGAAACCATAATAACGGCAAGAATGATTAGGTAATTGCCGATTCTGATAACTGCTTTCTGAAAATGGCTTCCAGTTTTTGCCGTTTCAATTAGTTTCGCTGTTTTTCCAAAATAACTACTGACGCCAGTAGCTACCACAGAAGCGTCCATTTCGCCCTGCCTAACAATCGAACCTGAAAATGCTACGTCAGAAACATGTTTTTCTGCTGGTAATGATTCGCCGGTAAGAGCGGATTCATCTAAAAGCAGATAATCGCCTATTATCAGTTTAATGTCTGCAGGAACAATGTCGCCTAAACGAACCCTAACAATATCGTCGGGTACGAGTTCTCTTGCCGGTACTTCACGCCAATGTCCGCCTCTTAAAACCAATGCTTTTGGAGCTAAACGTGCCTTTAAAAGTTCAATGGCGTTTTCGGCTTTGTTTTCTTGCCAGAATCCGACTATTGCGTTAACGACAAGCAGGGTTATGATTATTGAGAAGTCTTCCCAATGCTGGATAGCCACCGACAAAATGGCGGCGACTTCAATCATCCACGGGATTGGACCCCAAAAATAACCAAAAAACTTTCGAAGCGGGTTTACTTTGTGTTCAGGTAACTCGTTTGGTCCATACTGCAGTAGCCTTTTTGCTGCTTCTTCCTCACTTAACCCTTTAGATGAATCTTCTTTAACGTCTGCATTACTGCCGATTGTTGATACCTTCAAAAAACCCTGATAAACCTAAAAAGCTCAGATGCAACCTTTTACTTAAGCCTTTTCCAAAAACAAAAAACAGTTAAGAGTTAAAAAACAGTCGGGTTTCACCCATTGTTTTAACATCCAACGCTCTGACACGTGCCACTATTGGAAAATCATGCACAACTTTGCCCAATGCAAGGCAATGGTGAGGTGGCAAGTCGCGGGCTATGCTGCGGACGGTTTCCGCGTCAACACGGGCAGCCCTTGAAACCACGTCAAGGTCGTGTTCGTTGGTAAAGTTAAAGAGGAAAATGTTGTCGGCTTGGCGATAAATGGTTTCTTGGATTGTGTCGGGCTGGTTTGTGATGAAAGTTGTGAATATGCCGAAGTGACGCATGCGGGTGACGATGTCGTCCCAATATGTTTCCCTTAGGTATAGGTGGGCTTCTTCTGCAAATAGGAAAACGGCTTTTAGTTTCCAGTTAGAAAGCGAATCAACCAGTTTGCCCAGCACATATTCAACGACGATTTGGCGGTCAATATTTGACGTGTTTTTCAGGTTAACAACGATGGCGCCGCCGTTCTGTTTGGCTTTAAGCAAGGCTTCTTCCAGCAATGTTGCCTCGCCCGGGCAATCTGTGAAAAATCCCGAGTTTGAAAGAGAATGAAACCGTGAGTTAAGGGCATCCCGCACGTGCTGGTTGCAGTTCAAGTCACGTATAGCTTCGCCAAGTTGCTGCATACTCAAAATGCCTCTGTCTTTTAGGGATTTCCACAATCTCCGAAACTCTCTTGCTGAAGTTCCCGGCAAATGCAATGCATGCACCAAAATACCCATAACCGTGTTTAACGGCAGCTGGTCCAACGATACTTTGAAGTTTTGGCCCGGGGTTAGCGTGTGGATTTTGTCATAGTAACTGTTTCTTTTGCCGTCGTTAGTCATGCCTAGACAGGTGTATTCTCCGTTTAGATCAAAGATTACGACTGTTGCTTTGTACCCGACAAGGTTGACCATTAAGAGTTTGGATAGATGCGATTTGCCACAGCCCTTCTTTCCCGTGACGATGTTAAGTGTGCCGTCAATGCATGAAGCATCAATGGTGAGTAGCGAGGAGTCTTTGGTGCCGCCAAGCAAGATTGGCAGGTTGCCGTCTACTTTGGCCATTTTCAGCAGCACTGGAATTGATAATTTCTTGATGATGGAACCGGACCGGCTGGGCAGCCAACTGCTGCTTGGGCTAAGCATGCCATTTTCAAGGGTGGCACGGATTTTGCAGACCAAAAGTGTGGCGTCTTGAATGTATGTGATGTGTGGCGCAATTTCGAGGGGGTCTATGTCTTCACCTTGCAGGGATTCGCCGCCGTCAGGAAGAGTTCGCAAAAGCTCTTCTAAGACACCAGGGACAGCCGCAAACTGTACATCAATCACTTGTGCAATCAACGCCTTATTCTCGTCGCCTTCCTGCACCATCAGGTAGTCGCCTTTTTCTGCTGATTCAGTTGGAAAACTGATGATTTGAAGAATGTTGCCTTCTTTTCTGTAGAGCTTCATTAGCTGCTCTCCCTCCCGAATGGTCCGAAAAGCAGTTTGTGCATGTCTGGACGGTTGATGATTCGGATGCCATGCTTGCGAGTGATAAAATGCTGCATCGCCAACACTTCGTTAGCAGTAAACGTGCATAGGACATGAGCAAGGCGAAGCGTTTCAGGGTAACTTTGGTTATACAAGTCATTTCCCAGCAGGCGTTGTAGCGCGTCGATGCGTTGTTGCCGTTCCGTTTCGTAATCAATGTCTAGGCGGAAAGCCATATTTGCGCGGTTGAGTCGTGCCACGTAAACGTCGCCTAAAAGCACTGTTGGCGCTTTGGAGAACAGGCCAGTGGTTTCAAGCAGGTAAGGTGGGTCATGCATGGGCAGTTGGTCAGTAATTAAGTGCCCATTGGTACGAAGAGTGGTTGCTTTAGAAAAAGCCATAACGGTCGTGCAGTTTTGTCGTGCCAAGCTTAAGATTTCTTTTAAACGAACGGTCGGCGTATCAAAGGTGCCCGCAGTTAAAGAGCCATCAAAGAGCAGTACGCCCTGTTTCACGGTTTTTGCCATCATTGTCTGCAGCCACCGTTCAAGGATGCTGGCGAGGCGTGTGGGCATTTGCATCAGGTTTGGCGCGGCTTGATGGGTGAGTTGTACATAGTTGGTGTTGAAGTAGGCTTTTTCGAGTTCGGTGTAAACTTGGTTTTTGTTTTCTTCTGTTACGTGGAAGACAAAGGGGCCTAAGCGGTTGTATTTGTAGGTGTGGTTTTGTCGCCATGTTGCTGCTCCGCGGACTGCGATGATGATGCCTGTTTGGGTTTCGCCTATTTTCATTGTTGATGTGTCTACTGCGGCGACTATTGTTTGTTGGTGAATGGGTTTTAGGTTGATTGGTGTTGGTTTGAGTTGTAGGGTGGAAATGTATGGGTTTGGGTTGTTTAGTGGGTTTAGTTGGGTGGGGTTGTGTTGGATTTGGCGTAGTGAGGCTATTGATTGTTCGTGGAATCTTTGTGGTAGTGTTGTGTCGATTGTGGGTTGTGGAAAGTTATATGTGGGAGTTGTTACTGTATATTGTTCAATCACCATGATTCACCAATATTCAATAGTGATTATTGGTGAAATATTTAAAGAATGTGCATGCGCATCATGCACAATTCAATATACAATAGGTGTAAACTTGACACAACCACAGCAAAACCCACCATTACGCGTAAAAATGAAAATCGGCGACATAGAATTCGAAATAGAAGCCCAACCAGACCAAATCCAAACAGCCGTCGACCGCATACTAACCAGCGTCACAGAACACCTAAAAAACACCAACCTCGCCCAAATCACCCGCCAAGCCACCGAACGCCCCGCCCCACTACCCCGAGCCGAAACATGCAGAGGCGTAATCCAAAAACTCTGGGAAGAAAACTACTTCATCCAACCCCGAGGCCTCGATGAAGTCCACACAGAACTCGCACGCAAAGGGTTCCACTACGACCGAACCGCCGTAGCACACGCACTGGTCGATCTAGTCAAGGATAACATTTTAACGCGAATTGGCAAAGCCCGACGTTATCAATACGCACAAAAAAGGCCGCCAACTTAACCTTTTTAGTTAATTTACCAATTTTTAAATAAAAAATCAGTAACCTATGCATATGGACATTAGAGATTTAATTGGTTACAACCACACCGTACGCAGGCTCTACCTTGATTCATTCGCTAAGCTGCCGTGGAGTGAAGTTGTTAAGCCTCGGGGCGCCAGCTTTGATTCTTTGCGGGACGTGTTTTTGCATTTAACGCTGGTTGAGGACCGCTGGGTAAACTATGTAATTCCCGACTGCTTCAGCCTATGGGTTGACCCAGTTTTAGATGACTTCAAAGACTTGGAATCCCTAAAAAAATATGCACTTAGGGTGGAAGAGAAAATCCAGACTTATCTGCAAAAGCTGACACCGGAAGAGTTGAAGCGCGAAATCGAGGTGCCTTGGGGCGAAAAGCCTTACGCATATCTCAGGGTCGAGGATGTTTTAACTCACATGGTAATGGAGGACATGGTGCATTACGGCGAACTTTCGGCGTTGCTTTGGCAGATGGGGCAAGAAGCTCCATACAAGGCATACTGGCGGTACAAAAATCAGCTAAACAAGCAAAAAACTTGAATCAACCTTTTTTAGCAGAAAACCGCTTCGTTTGGTTTAGAAAAGGTTTATAGTATTTCCCCGAGATAGTAAATACTGTATTTTTTAGCTAAACTTTTGTTGGAGGTGAATTTTTTATGGCTGATATTGTTGACACAGCAGTTTCTTCAGGCAAATTTAACACTCTTGTTACAGCAGTAAAAGCAGCAGGCCTCGTTGACACCTTAAAAGGCCCCGGGCCATTCACTGTTTTCGCGCCAACCGATGAAGCATTTGCCAAACTCCCCGCAGGCACCATTGACTCTCTCCTGAAAGATATTCCGAAACTAAAAAACATTCTAATGTACCATGTTACTGAAGGAAAAATGATGGCGGCAGATTTAGATAAGCATGAGTACCTGCAAGCGCTTAATGGCGGAGAACTAAAAATTGACAATAAACGTTGGCACCTGCATAGGCACATGAAAATTAACGACGCAAGCATCATAACCCCTGATATAATGGTGGATAACGGGGTTTGTCACGCAATCGACCAAGTGCTGATGCCAAAAATGGTTGAAAGTAAGTCAATGTGAGTCAAAGCGTGATTCCTTTTTTGTTTTTAGCCCTTTTTCTATAATGTTAACGCTTTTCTTCTTAGGGATAGGTGTTATCAGGTTAGATTAAAACCATTAACATGTTGAAAACCACGACAAATTTGGAGTTACAGATAAAAGCGCACGTGTCCTTAAGGCTTTAACAAGAAATTGATGTTAATGGATTCCCCAAGCAAGGCATTAACTAAAAAAGCCCTGTTAATCATCGCAGTCTCCTATTTATTATACAATA
Organism: Candidatus Bathyarchaeota archaeon; assembly: GCA_963832745.1. Taxonomy (GTDB): domain Archaea; phylum Thermoproteota; class Bathyarchaeia; order Bathyarchaeales; family Bathycorpusculaceae; genus Bathycorpusculum. The sequence continues at coordinate 120,285 of CAWHVC010000001.1, forward strand.
TTTACCAAGCATTAATCACTACAATGTTTGTTCTGCATTTTCCAACAGCAATAACGCAGCTTTCAAATTTTATAGAAAGCTCACAGCCATTCTTGCAGTTAGGGCTTTTCGTGTTTCAAGAGTCTTCTGCTTCAATTGGGGTTTACCTGCGTTTAGCTGCTGGAGTATTCGCAGTTTACTCTACTATTCTACTCCTAAAAGGTAACAAGGGATACCTAAATTCCGCAAAGAAAATGCTGCTCTTAGAATCACTCTATTTTGCCCTCTTAATCCCAGCAGCCATAAATCAAACCGTAGGTTACTTTATCTCTTCAGGCCCATTTCTGAACATAAACGCGGGAATTTCCGATTGGCTACAGGCATTGCTAATTTTTCCACCGCTATTTGTGCTAAGTCGCCGTCTAAAAGAACCCGTCTGGGGCTCTTCAAATTTGAAACTAGCAGGCTTTGCAGGTTCAATGTATCTTTTCGGTTTATGGGTACAGCACGGCTTCATTTGGGTAATTGCATTTTCCCAATCCACACAAACCCTGCCTGCAATGGTTGGATTGGTGAATTCTTGGGTCACTTTGCTTGCCGCTGCGATTGTTTGGACACTTGCATGGTTAACCTTCAAACAGGAAAAACCGCTTTTTGGTGTTGCCTTAATTCTTGCAGGCGGCTATTCTCTGGTTTATTTGCTTATTGCCGTTTGGGTGCCGCTTTACCTTGCTTTTTTGCCTTTAACAGAGTTCTGGATGGTGTCTTGGCTGGTTTTGGGAGCTGCAGTGTTGATGGATTCACACAAAAAATAGTATAACTATACTGTTTGGTTGTGTCTTATTGTTTGGTATGCTATTGCAATGATTATTAGGCTCCACGTTAGCGTGATTAGGATTGCGTAGCTTGGAAAGAATACGTATGTGCCAAAAATTCTTTGAAAAACTGTGATTGCGATGGCAAGTTTGGGCGCCCAACTCCGTTTTTTATGCAAGCCAAACAACGTAATTGCATACGTGATGGCTGCTGCTCCCGCTTCGGCGCCGACGATGGTGAAGCCTAACCTGTAAATGCTCCATTGCGTAGATGGAGCCAAACCCCAAATTAAAATGGCAATAACGTCTAATGCTATGTTGGCTGCAACTAGACCGGTAAGTACCATATGGTACGTGATTTTCAAATGCACCATCTTCTCACTGAACCCTCAGCGGACACTAATTTACCTGTCGATTCATCGAGCCTTAAAATTAGGCGCCAAACATATAACCTATTTAAACTATAAAGACGACCATGTTTCGTCAATATAGGCAGCCAAGCGTTTACATTGAAGAAGTCTCTGTTGGACCCAAACCCATCCAAGGTGTAAGCACAAGTACTGCAGCGTTTTTAGGTGAAACCGCGAAGGGTCCAGACACGCCAACGTTAATTACGAGTTGGCTTCAGTTCCAGCGGGTTTTCGGTGGCTACTTTGGCGAAGACAAATTTTTGCCTTACGCTGTTGAAGGTTTCTTCTTAAATGGAGGCCAACGCTGCTTCATCAGAAAAGTCGCCGACAACAATTATGCGGCTGCCCTTTCTGAACTTGAAAAGAACGACGAAATTGCTTTAGTTTATGCGCCAAACGCTCAAGCAATACTCGGCTTATCAGAGTTGATTTTGAGCCATTGCGAAAAGTTGCGCAATAGGTTTGCAATTATTGATTCACTAAAAAGCCAAGCGCCCGCTAACGTTTCTAAACCACGTGCATGCTCGTTTGCCGCATTGTATTATCCATGGATTCAAATCCAACTGGCTACAACAGGCAAACTTTGCTTGGTTCCGCCGGGAGGTCATCTTGCAGGCATTTATGCCAGAACTGACCTTGGATTGGGGGTGAATAAGGCGCCAGCAAATCAGCCTGTTCGGGGTGCGGTTGGCTTAGAATTTGCTGTTAAGGAAGTGGAACAAGGTAATCTTAACCTTCAAGGCATCAACTGCATCCGAAACTTTCCCGGAAGAGGCATCTTGGTTTGGGGTGCCCGAACACTATCAAGCAATCCAGAATTCAAGTACGTTAACGTGCAGAGACTTATGATTTATCTTGAACAGTCAATCAGCAATGGCACACAATGGGCAATATTTGAACCTAACAATCAAGCGACATGGACAAGAGCGAAGGTTGCTGTTGAGACTTTTCTTTACAGTTGTTGGCAAACTGGAATGTTAATGGGTAAAAAACCCCAAGAAGCCTATTTTGCCAGATGCGACCGCACAACCATGACCCAAAGTGACATTGATAACGGTAAATTGATAATTCAAGTCGGCGTGGCTCCAGTTAAGCCTGCCGAATTCATGATCTTCCGGGTCAGCCAAAAGATGGCTTCACCATAAATTTTCTATCTATTTGGCGTCTATTTGGATCCTATTAGAAGTTCTATGCAGAAAGCTATAGGGGGTAGGTCAGTATTCGTGTGTTTTTGATTCAAAAACAGGTAAAAACCCGTGAAACCCTTAGAGAGAAAGGTGCTATTGAAAAGTTCGCGCCATTGGCATATGCTGAAAACCACTGGTTTGGAATCTTAAGCAGCAAATTTTAGCTTCAGTTGCAACTGGGTTAAGGTTTGGGTGATTAGTATGTTCTGTTGTAGCATACTTGGCGAGGGTTTCATCATAATGGGTAGCCATAAACAACTTTTCCAAGCATTCTCATGCGGCTCTGATGTGTTTTAGACCGCATTTACCACTAAAAAATTAAGGAACTTAATTTGCTATTTTGTTCCCACAGTTTCGACAGAAAACAGCGTCCGAATTATTGGTTGACCCGCAACTCGTACAAGTTACTGATGAAGCAACATTTTGTTGATTTGTTTGCTGCTGATTCGACGACCTGCTTTGATAGTCTTCTTTAATGTCTTGGAATGCTTTTTGCATTTCTCGCGCGGCTATGTGAAAAGCTTTTTCTATTTCTACACCTGCTTCATTGAATGCTGCCCGCAACTCGTCGGCAGGATATTTGACGTTTTCTTTTTCTCCTTTTTGAGTTTTCGTGCCGCAGTTTGGGCAGAAAAATGCTTCATCTGAAATTTTAGTTCCACAATGTGAACAGTAGGGCATTATTTTGTCTCCTCTAATGTTTAGTTCAAACTGAAAATTTAAATTTTGCCCGCTAACTTTGCTTCAAAAGTTAACGCTGAATATTTTGTTACTCATTTTTTATTTTTCATCCGAACTGAGTTTTTTCTGGCATTTTCTGAAAGTTGAGGGTTAAAAAATTTAAATAACATGTACATTTTATATATGAAAGCTCGGGGTAGTATGGGAGAACACGAGAGAAGAGGGAAGTCCCTATTTGAGGGCTTGGTAGGTAAGAGTGTTTTTTTGTTAGCCAAGACGCTAAATGTTGCCTTGCCGGATGCGTGTTTGCACTGGTTTGGTGCAAATAGCCTTATAAGCGTTCAAGCCGACGCTTTTCGTCGTAGCAAGTATAGTGTACTCTATACCCGTGAGGAATCTTATACGGAAAATGTTAGACCTGGAGGAGTAGCACAACATGATTGATCTTGATATGCTTGTTGAAGCTCTAATCGCGTTTATCTTAATATTCATATCAACCTACGCAATCTACGCAATAGGCCGACATTCCGCGCCTAAGAGCAAACACAGCGATAACGAAGAAATGGCTTACGCTTGCGGTGAAAAAGCAGTCTTCCATGGACCAAAAATCAACATTTCCCTTTACAGATACATAATTTATTTTGTAATTTTTGATTCAGCAGTTCTTTTGCTTGCTTTTGCTTCAGTTGCAATTGCAGGCGTAAACCCCTTTTTGCTTGTGATATATTTGGGAATAATTCTTGCTTCAGGGCTCATTCTTCTTGAAGGAGGTAAAGATTAATGGACACAAAAACTTGGGCCAGAATAAAATCTCCCTGGGTTTTACATTTTAACAGTGGCGCATGCAACGGCTGTGATATCGAAATCGTGGCGTTGCTTACTCCAAAATATGATGTAGAAAGATTCGGAATAAAACTTGAACCCTCACCAAGACACGCTGACGTGCTCTTAGTTAGCGGTTGTGTTACCCAACAATGCGCTGAACGTCTCAAACGAGTTTACGATCAAATGCCTGAACCAAAATTTGTCGTAGCAATCGGAGCATGTGCATGTAGCGGCGGAGTTTTTGAAGGAAACTATAACGTTCTCGGTGGGGCTGACAAAGTTGTTCCAGTTGCAGCTTATATTCCTGGCTGTCCACCCCGTCCGGAAGCAATTATTGACGGTGTCGTTAAGCTTCTTGGCACTTTAAACCCGCCTAAAGAAGCAAAAAAGAAGGAGGAGAAAGCAGTTGCAAAAGAGTAGCGAAGAATTTGTTAATGCAATTGAAAACAAGCTAAACGGGAAAGTCCAAATTAAAGTTGGCGCTTTAGGAAAAGCCGCAATAACCGTAAACAATGGGTTGCACCGAGATGTCGTTAAAGCTATGATTGAAGCAGATGACCAAACCTCGATTGTAGCCATTACAGGGCTGGACTTAGGTGAAAACCTTGGTATCTACTACCATTTCAGAACTCAAAGCGGTTATTATACGATCGTTGCAGAAGTTCCTAAAGATAACCCGCACATTCAAACAATTACTGACATTGTTCCAGGTGCACTTTTCGCTGAAATGGAAGTAAACGATCTAGTCGGTGCAGTATTTGATGGTCACCCATCTCCCGGTCGCTTGGTATTATCCGAGAACTGGCCTGAAGGCGTTTATCCTCTGCGGAAAGATGTTATTGCAAACCAAGTTAAACTAGTGCCAGCCAAGGAATCTCCAAACGAGCCAGAGGACAACAAAACAGTCAAAATAATCATCGGTCCACAACACCCAGCATTAATTGAACCTGAAAAATTCTCAGTCACCGTTGAAGGCGAAATAGTAACAAAAGTTGAACCAAGAATAGGATACGTTCACAGAGGTATCGAAAAATCTGCCGAATCAAGAACTTACGTTCAGGACGTTTACTTAGTTGAACGCGTCTGCGGCATCTGCAACGGTCCACATGCTTGGACATTTTCTGGTGCAGTAGAAAAAATCCTAAACGTGAATGTTCCAAGACGTGCACAATTCATACGTGTTATCACTTTGGAACTTAACAGAATCCACAGCCACCTCTTGGTTTTAGGCCACGCAGGACTAGAAATAGGCTACGAAACTCTATTCCAGTATTTCTGGCGGGACCGAGAACCAATCATGGACTTAATTGAATTAACCTGTGGTAACCGCGTTTACGAATCAATGATTTCCATGGGCGGAGTGCGACGAGACCTAAAGGAAGCTGACTCTCCAAGAATAAAATCAGTCCTTGAGGACCTTCGAAAGAAAATCCCATTCTACAAGCAGTTATACGAAAACGAGCCAACTATCAGGGCACGTATGCATGGCGTTGGTGTTCTTAAACGTGAAGATGCCATCAGCTTGGGTGTTGTTGGTCCAGTTGCCAGAGCCTCCGGTTACGCGATTGATGTACGCAAGGATGAACCTTACGAGGTTTATGGTGAAATTCCGTTTAAAGAAATTGTTTACACTGAAGGCGATACTTGGGCAAGAATGAATGTTCGAATGGATGAAGTTGAAGAAAGCATAAACATCATTGAGTACGCTCTTGATAACATGCCTAAGGGTCCGATTAAAGTTGACGTTCCACGAGAAATAATAAAAGGCGAATCTGTTAACGCTTGCGAAGCTCCCAGAGGCGAACTTTTCTATTACGTTAAAAGTAACGGCACCGAAATGCCTGACCGAGTGAAAGTGCGAACGCCAACATTTGCTAATTTACCATCGTTCCTTAAAACTGCAATAGGCGAAAGCATAGCCGATGTCCCAGCGAACTTTGTAAGTTTAGACCCATGCTTCTCATGCACAGACAGGTGATACAAAATGATTGACTATTTCCTCTTAATCTTTAGGATCCTCATCTTCCCTGGTTTCACATTCATATTAACTTTAACACTGTTCTGCGACTGGATAGAACGAAAACTAGAAGCACGCATTCAAAACCGTGTAGGTCCAATGGTCGCTGGACCAGGAGGTATCCTGCAACCTCTAGCCGATTTTATAAAATTATTAACAAAAGAAGACATTGAACCCCGAGACACAAAACGTTTTGTCTTCAAATTCGCGCCTTTGGCCGCGTTTGCAATGATGGTTTTCGCTTTCTGCTTTTTGCCGATTGATGGTGCAAGTGTGCTGTCAACAGGCGGCTTCAGCGGCGATTTGATTGTTATTTTATCTTTCGCAACAATAGCTAACTTTATCATGTTCCTAGCAGGTTGGGCATCAAACAATCCCTATGGTACAATCGGCTCAGCCAGAGTCTTAACGCAATTCTTAGGCTACGACATTCCATTATACATACTTGCACTTTCACCCGCATTCCTTGCAGGCACCTTAAACATTTTTGGCATAGTACAAGGCCAAACTGTCTTACCATTTCTGCTGTTAGCTCCATGGGCTTTTGTGCTGTTCATAATTGCAATGCAGGCAGAACTTGAAAAAGATCCATTCGATGTGCCCCACTCTGAATCAGAGGTTGTCGGTGGATTAGAAACTGAATATACTGGCGCTAAATTGGCTTTTCTACATTTAACACGTGACGTGCAGGTAGTATTTGGCGCAGCTTTAATAACAGAATTGTTCCTTGGCGGATTCAATGGGCCAGTATTCTTTGGGTTCCCTGCCTTCTGGTATTCCTTATGGTTCATCCTTAAGGTGATAGTAGTCGTAATAATTAGCGAATACTTAACAACCATATTTGCAAGGCTACGTATTGACCAAGTATTGAACTTGAACTGGAAAATAATGTTGCCTGGCGCAATACTCTCGCTGCTTGCAACAGCATTAGTAGTCTGGATAATTCCGATGGTGATGTAAACATGGGACGCAGAAAAGCAGTAACTACAATCGTTAAACGAACAGTCTCACACATATTCACTAAACCCGCAACAACAAAGTATCCATTCGTAAAACCAAAACTTCCAGAAAACTTCCGCGGTCAACCACAATACAACCTCACATACTGTAACGTTATCTCTTTAGGCAACCCCAATTTTGGTTTTGACGTAAAATCAATCGTTGGTTCAGCATGCAGCGTTTGCGCACGCGACTGTCCAGTTGGAGCTATAACAATTGTTGAATGTGATGGAAAACGTCGTCCACAATTCGACTTTAACAAATGCATCTTCTGCAATCAATGTGTAGAAAGTTGCCCAAGAAAAGCTATTGTTAATTCAGACGTTTACGAGTTAGCGACGGTAGACAAAAAAGCGTTAGTTAGAAAACCTAACCCAAACAGTCAGGAGGAAAAACAATGATTTTTGAAATCTTATCCGTTGGTATAATCGTTTCAGCCTGCTTAGCATTGTTCCTTGACGAAGTGCAATATGCCGTAGCAGCCTTGTCCGCAACCTTCCTGTTTACAGCGTTAATTTACGCCCTAAACAATTCAATCTACGGTGCTGTCTTCCAATTCGCTGTCGGTATAGGCACATTAGCTATATTGTTCCTTTCCGGTGAAATGCTTAGCGAAAAAACAAAAAAGAAAACTTCACCTGGAAAATTTGCCGCTTTAGTTGGAGGCGGTATCGGGCTATCTTTACCCGCAGTTTTTCTTTCCGTTTCTGGGTCACCCGGCGCAACTTCTGACGCCACATTTGGACCTGCCTTGTGGGATCTTCGAGGCTTAGATGTTGTTTTACAGGCAGTTGTCGTTTTGACGATTGCTTTGGGAATCTTTATTGTTTTATACCAGAAAAAGAGAGGTGCCCAATAATGGACTTTGTAATCTTATCAATCGTGATGTTGTCAATCGGCATCTACGGCTTGCTAACCAACCGTAATCTCATCAAAGTATTCATTTCACTTGAGTTAATCGCTATAGCCGCCACCTTGAACTTTATCATGTTTGCTATGGGTCAGGGGCTTGGTGAAGCTTTAATGATAATTGCGTTTTCAACAGATACCGCTGTAAGTGCAGTCATCCTTGCAGTACTAGTTATCTTATCTAAAAAGTATGGAATAAGCGACATCAGCAAGATTCCGCAGATACTTCAAAATAAAGAAGAAGAAAAAGAGGTTGAAGCATAATGTCAATCGAAGTTATCTCCGCATGGCTAGTTTGGATACTCCCCCTCTTCGCAAGTTTACTTGTTCCAATAATTGGTAAATATAGCGAAAAAGCACGCAACTGGTTTGTAGTAGCCATTGCAGCTTTAACCGCCGGCTTAGCCGTTTCCTTGGTGCCTTCTGTCTGGGAAGGCGAAGGAATAGCAATAACAAGCACTTTCCCATGGATACCTCAAATAAGCGCAGGCGTTTTCATTGACCCGTTAAGCGTACTCTTCACCTGCCTAATTGCCTTCTTCGCGTTAATCATTGCAGTCTACTCAATCGGTTACATGAAAGGCGAAAACGGTTTAACCCGTTACTACTACCTCATATTGCTCTTTATCGGTTCCATGATTGGGTTAGTTCTCGCCGATAACATGCTACAAATGTTCATTTTCTGGGAAATGGTTGGCTTATGTAGTTACGCTTTGATTTCATTCTGGTATAAAAAACCTGAATCAATCCGTGCAGGTGTCAAAGTTTTCATAATGACCCGCATCGGAGATGCTTGTCTACTTGGCGCCATCGGTCTGCTGTACTATATGTTTACGACACTTAGTTTCCGAGGAATAATTGATGGAATCCAAGCAGGCGGCTACAACACGGAGTTGATGATTGTAGTTGCATTCCTTGTCTTAGGCGGTGCGGTCGCAAAATCAGCACAACTCCCACTATTCACTTGGCTCTACAGCGCAATGGAAGCACCAACATCCGTCAGCGCCCTATTGCACGCTGCCACAATGGTTAAAGCTGGTGTTTACCTGCTTGCAAGATTCATCCTGATCTTCTCAGTTGCACCCAGCACTAATCGAGGCATTGATACCATCATGGTTTCCAACAATCGCATGGATAGGCGTCTTAACAGCCTTAATTGGTGCAACACTCGCCTTAACAACCACCGACATCAAAGGAGTCCTCGCATACTCAACCATCAGCCAAATCGGTTTCATGATGGCAGCTTTAGGGGCATCTGCAGTAATGCTAGAAGCGTTGCAACTATCGGCGAAGGCTGGTTTGCAAGCTCTATTCCACATGGTTAGCCATGCTTTCTTCGAAGGTCTCGGCTTCCTCTTGGCAGGTGGCATAATTCACGCCATCGGCACTCGTGACATGCGGTCTGATGGGCGGCTACGGAAAGCTATGCCGATCAGCTTTGCATTGATGGCTATAATGATTATAACTACAAGCGGTTTACCGCCTTTTGCAGCATTCTTTAGCAAAGGCTTAATCTTAGAAAGCGTCACCGGAATCGCAACAACCGCAGGCATAATACAACTAATAATTGCTCTACCTAACTGCTGCACTTACATTTGCTTACTGTGTCCGTATGTTCAGTTTAGTATTCATGGGCAAGGAATCAGAACACCTGCAGAAACAGCACATTCACGAAGCACCAAAAATCATGCTTGTCCCTGCGATGATTCTTGCAGGTTTATGCATTATCTGGGGTATCGCGCAACCATTAGTTGGCGAATTCATGCATGTTGAAACACCGAGTTTACTTTCCGCTTTCACAAGCTTAGAATTCCCAATCTTCATTGCACTGCTTATCCCCACAGGTATAATTGCATACTTAACCTACTACAAAGGCTTCAACGCATTACGCAACGTTGCAAGAACAAACAACCCCTTATCCTCACTGCTAAGACATGCATACTTCTTTGACGACTTCTACAATGCAATCGCAAAAGGCCTAACCAAAATCTCAGAAGGGCTCACAATAATAGAAAACACCTTGTTCGGACGCTACGTTGATGAACTTGGCGCAAAAATCAGTGACGCAGCAAAACCTGGCAAAGCATTGAAACTAAAACAAGACCCTTCATCAAACTACCGCAACTACTTGGCAGCAGCATTGCTTGGCTTCATACTGATCGTCATATTGATAATCTTAACCATAGGAGTGATCTAAGATGTTTCCAGCATTACTATCAATCTTTGCAATATCTTCCATAAGCATCCCGTTCGTTTACCTAACTGGAAAGAAATCCCCTAAAGCAGCGGCAATCTTTGTCGCATTAATCGCCCTTATCAACATAGGTTTAGTAGCAAGCACAATCCCAACAGTGCTAGACAGCAGCGCCCACCAATGGATAGAATCCTACAAGTGGATTCCAAACCTAAACAACACACAGTTCACCCTTTTTGTTGACGGCATGAGTGTATCCATCGCATTAATCAGCTTAGTGCTGATTTTTGTTGCCTCACTTTACAGCGTAAACTACATGGCAGGCAAAAAGAACCTGCCCGTCTACTATGCACTTCTATGCATGCTTTCAGTCGGCTTAATCGGTGTTTTTCTAACATCAAACATGATTCTCTTCTATTTCTGCTGGGAACTCATGCTTGTACCCGCCTACTTCATAGTCGGAGAATGGGGATACCGCAACAGCTACAAGTCAGCCCTTAAACTCTTTATATTCACTCACGCTGGGCGCAGTCTTTGTACTGCTGGGCATAGGTGCAATCTATTGGCAGACAGGCGGCTTAACCGACATGTTCCAAGCACAACAGGCACTTTTGACCGCCAGTCCCGACATCGTAAGATTAGTTCTTATAGCTTTCACTGCAGGTTTTGCGGTTAAAATGGCAGTGTTTCCAGTACACATGTGGCTACCTGATGCCCACTCAGAAGCTCCAGCACCAATGTCTGCACTCTTAAGCGGTGTTATTATTAGCGCAGGCGCTTATGCAATTCTAAGATTATCCTTCGGCATCGTTTTCCCAGCAGTCGGCGTAGACTTTGGAACAGGTTTTCTATACACGCTTTCAATCATTGCTGTCGTCACAGCTTTCTTTGGTTCATTCCTTGCACTATTCGCAACAGACATCAAACGTGTCATTGCATACTCAAGCATTTCACACATGGGCTATATCATGTTCGGCATTTCACTGTTCCCAATTAGCGTAGCAGGAGGAACCGCAGTAGTGCTTGCATCATCAATCGCAATAACCGGTACGATACTTCACATAATCACTCACGCAGCAAGCAAAGGCCTCTTCTTCCTTACCGCAGGCGGAGTAATGCACCAAACAGAAGAACGAGACATCCGCAAAATGGGTGGCTTAGCAAGTAAAATGCCGTTCTCAACTGTCTCTGGAATGATTGCAGCCTTAAGCATTGCCGGCGCGCCACCACTAGCCTGTTTTGTCAGCGAATTCTTCATCTTCATGGGTGCATTCCAAGTTATCGACGGCAACGCAAACTCATTTTACGTTATACCCACAGCCTTAATGCTTGTAGCAACAGTATTCTCACTGGCCTACTCGCTACGGTTCATTTCTAAAGTTTTCCTTGGAACAGCCCCTGGCGAAGTAGTAGAAGACGCTCACAGCGCACACGGAACAACCACTCCAGCTGAACATGTAGAGGCACATGGACACAAAATCGTTGATATACCAAACTACATGAAAGTAGCCTTGGCAATCTTGGTGGTTTTGGTTGTTTTAATCGGAATCTACCCAACGTTCTTCATGAATCTAATTCAAACAGTAACATTTGGAGGAGCAGTAATAGCTTAAAAGGTGAAAACTGATGGTTGAAATCATTGATGTATTGTTACCAATATTCACACTAATCGTTGCCGCACTATTGACAATTCCTGTATTCAGAGTGGCCCGCAAAAGCAGTAACTACAAAAACACGATAGCCATTGCATGGTTTATTGCAATCTTTGCCATTGTAGGCATAAGCGTTGCAAACCTGACCTTAAACTACTTCAGCGTTGCAGACCCAACAGCTTTAAACATAAACATTAACGGCAATACAGCTTCACCATTCCAAAGCTCCTTCCTAATCGATGCGCTATCCCTTTACATGGCAATAATAATGGTTGCCGTCAGTATCGTAGTCATCGTTTACAGCGTATTCTTCTTAAACTCCGCTGAACGCCCAACAGACCGGTATTTCGCCGTGATGCTAATGCTCACCGCAGCACTACTTGGCGCAGTATTTGCAGGCGACCTCTTAACTCTATTTATATTCTGGGAAATCGCCACCGTTGCTGCAGCATTCCTTATGATGTTCCGCAAGAACGCGTTTAGCATTAATGCTACAATGAAATTCCTCATTATGGTTATCATCGCTTCAGCGTTTGTCCTCTTAGGTCTATCACTTGTATTCGGCATAACTGGCAGCTTAAATTACATAGCCGTAAGCAGTGCAATAGGCACAGTCAGTTCATCCAACATGCCTCTTCTAATAATCGCCTTCGTATTCATCGCTGCAGGCTACGCAATTGAAGCAGCAATCGTGCCCTTCCACTTCTGGCTACCTGACGCCTACACTGCTGCACCAGCACCATCAGCAGCATTCCTTTCTGCACTTGTAGACCAAGGTGCTTACTACATCCTCATCAGAATACTACTCTACATTATACTACCGCCTGGACAGGGACCAATCGACTGGACAATAATGCTTGCAGTCCTAGCCGCCTTAACTATGATCGTCGGCAACATCTTTGCACTTGTACAAAATGACATCAAACGCTTAATAGCATACATCTGCGTCGCTGATGTCGGCTACAATCTCATAGCAATTACCAGCGCAACCGCCCTGGGCGTCACAGGAAACCTGTACTTCTTCTTAATCGGTGGCTTAACCACAGCACTCGCCTTCATGACCGTAGGCATAATGAACAGTCACGGCTTCAAAACACTTGACGACGTAGCAGGAATCGGCAAAAAAATGCCATGGGTCAGCATAGCCTTAATCATCGCAGGTTTATCTTTTGCAGGTGTACCACCCTTTGGCGGTTTTATGGCAAAATACTTTGTATTCACAGCTGCAATAGAGGCAAACTACAGTTGGCTAGCAGTTATCGGTGTATTAACAAGTGTCCTTCAAACAGCATACATATTCCGACTCGCTAACACAATGTACGGCAAACAAGCAAAAGATGACAAGACAATAGCTTTCAAGATGAACAAGAAAGTCTTCATCCCCATCTTCATCATGGCCGCTGCAATCTTCATCTTGGGCTTATTCCCCAACCTTGTACTGCAACTCATACAGCCAGTCATCAACCAACTGCCATTCCTAACCCTCTTAATTTAAAACAAAATCTGCCTAGCTGCAACATGCAATAGGCTAATACTTTTTTTAAAAAATGAGTTTTTAGACGGCTATTTCTTCAGACAAGCCGCCTGCTGGATAAGGAAACACATGTGCCTTCTCAATTGGGTAGACTATTGTTATGCCGTCGCCAACATTAAGCCATTCGTCAGTCAAAGATGGCTTGTTAATAACAAATTTATCGCCATTAGTAAGCCGAATATCATAACGGATGAAGGTTCCTTCAAACGTCACTTTTTCAATGTTACCTGCGAAACCGTTCTCTTCAGCAAGAGTGCCTTTATTCATGACACAAATTTCTGGACGAATAGCAAGAACGATTCGGTCATCTTGCTTGATGGTTTTGCTATAAGCTTTTGCTTTAAGTCCATCACGTAGTTCGATTTCAACGGTTTCTCCAGCAATCTTTTTAGCATATCCAATTAGAAAGTTTGATTCTCCAATAAAGTATGCAACAAAAAGACTGTTCGGTTTCATGTATAACTCTTGAGGTGTGCCTATTTGAACGATTTTACCTTTCTTCATTACTGCGATTCTGTCAGAAATTGACATTGCTTCAGCTTGGTCATGCGTTACATGAATTGCTGTGAGACTGAGATCTTTTGTCATGCGGCGGATTTCATAACGGATTTCATTACGAACTTTTGCGTCTAATTGACCCATTGGTTCGTCAAGTAGAAGGATTTTGCCTCCTGCTGCTAAGGCTCTGGCTACTGCGATGCGTTGCATCATGCCTCCGCTGAGTTCGCTGGGGTAAGCGTTTAGACGTTCATTGAGTTTTACGAGTTCTAAGACTTCGTGGCCGATGGTTTCAGCTTTTTTTTCGTCATAATTTTTTACTTTTGGTCCATATAAGACGTTGTCCCATGTGGTCATGTGGGGGAATAATGCGAATGTTTGGAAGACAAAGCCGATGTCTCGGTCTTCTGGTGGAACATTATCAACGCGTTTGTCGCCGATGTAGATTTCTCCGCTGTCTGGCTCGATTAGTCCTGCGATTAGTCGTAGCAGGGTGGTTTTGCCGCATCCGCTGGGTCCCAGCAGTGAAAAGTATTCTTTGTCTTTTATCGTTAAGCTAACGTTGTTTAATGCGTAAAGGTCGCCGTATTTTTTTGTGACGTTGACTACTCTGATATCAGGCATTAATTTTCATCTGCCTACTCATTTTTTTCCTTCTGAGTTTTTTATCGTTTATCATTCTAATACTTTCCTTTTCTGGTGATTAATCTCAACACCAACAAGATGATGAATGAAAGCACAATCAATATGCCGCATCCTAAGCCAATATCGAGCGGTGTAGCTGGAACGACGCCTTTAACCCAATTCACTATGACAACTGGCGCTGTTTGAATGTTTGTTGAAACCGCTAGTGTTGCTCCGGTTTCGCTGACGCTTCTTGTGAATACCATGATGGCGCCAGAAAGAATCGAGTATTTGGTTAATGGTAAAACTATTGATTTGAAGACTGTGAAGGGTTTTGCGCCTAAAGTTTTTGCTGCGTCTTCTGTGTCAATGTTTATTCTTTCCATTGCTGCTGACATTGACCTGACAAAGTAGGGATAAGTGATTGAAAGGTGAGCAAAAACTAGTAGCATAAATTCTGGCATGCCTGTGAAGCCTTGCCAGAAAAACTTTAACGAAATTCCTAAGGCGATTGATGGTACAATTAATGGGACGTTGATTAGTATGTCAAGGAGGTTTGAGGCTAGTTTGCCGAAGGTTTTTCGTGCAATAAGTATCGCCATTGGGATTCCTGTGATTATTCCAAGTGCCGTAACGATTGCGCCTAGACCGTATGATAGTGCTAGGCTTTGCCAGTAATCTGCCCAAACGCCGCTTGCAGTGAACGCTGCGGTTAGGGTTGTTCCGGTTGCGATTGCTTGAAATGCTGGTAACGCTACATACAAGGATGGTATTAGTACTAATCCAAAGAAGACTGTTAGGGTGATTATGTTTCTTGAGTTTTCGGCTTTTTTGTAGCTGAGTTTTTTTTCTATGCTTGCTAGGCCTTTGCCGAATGGTAAGGTAACTTTTTTGCCTAATACTTGTATTAATCCGAAGATTAGTAGTGAAACGACAATTAGTATGGTGCTTGCGAAGACTGTGGCTCCTTCGTAGGTTCCTTGTGTGATGGTTGCTATTTTGAGGTCGTTGCTTAATGTTTGTAGGAATACTGGTCCGTTGAGGAATGCGCCTGCTACGATGAATGTGGCTCCTGTTTCTGAGAGTGAACGTGCAAACGCTAATGAGTATGCGGCTATTAGGGATGGTTTGATTATTGGGAAAGTTACTGTTCTTGCTGCTGTTAAGGGTGCTGCGCCGAGGGTGCGTGATGCGCGTTCGTATTCCATTTTGTAGTCGAGTAGTGAACCGACGATTACTCGGACGACTACTGGGTATGAGAATGTGAAGTGTAAAAGTGCGACTAGCATCCAGCCGGGGGAGACGAGGGATGTGCCGAAAAGTGAGGAGATGCCGCCGTCTTGGCTCCAGAATAGAAGAAGGGAGTAGCCAAGGGCTGCGGTTGGTACGATGAAGGGGATATCGGCCAACGTGTCAAGGACGTTGAGCCATCTTGATTTGCCGCGGGTGATTATCCATGCTAACGGGATGCCTGCGACTAGATCCAACGCGGAAACGGCAAGGGCGATTATGAATGAATTTAAGATTGCTCCTAAGGCGAGATTCATCAGTTCTGGCTGATCTAAAACGTTTTGGATGGAACCGAATTTTGTGATTATTCCAATTATGGGGGGAATTAAAATTATTGCAAAAAAGATTAAGACCGCTGAGAGGTACAGGGTGTATTTTAAGGGTTTTTTTGTGGACCAATTGTTTATGAGATGCGAGAGTTTGTCAGGCACTTTGATACTCCTGTATTTCAGGGTTTTTTGCTCAAAAGAAATTCTAAATAGACTATTCTGGTATATTAGTTGTACCATTAGCGATGGATTTTTCTTTGTAGGTTTACGCTGAAATATTTAGTTCAAATCAGAATTATATAGCAACAAATGTGCAACTGCTCTCGAGCGCTTTTTTTCACATGTTTGGGTTAGGTTTGGTTGCTTTAGTTTTTTTAGGTTTTTTTGTGTGTTTGTGGGGTTTGTTTTGGGTTGCTTTTTTGAATCCGTGTTTGTAGTGGTTGCAGGGTACGTCAAGGAAAGGCGGCAAGCGTCAACAGAAGTCAATTGACGTTAAAAGAAGCAACGAAAAGCAATGAACAACGCAATGAAGTCGGGCACTAGCATGACCCATTCACGTGAGCTAAAGCATTTATCACATCCCAAACAAGAAACCAGCACCCCAACGGCTCCTATAAACAATTTTACGCCTGAAAAACACTTTTTTAGAAAGCAGTTTTGATTCATGTGAATGACTTGCCAGCACAAACAATGATTGTGTTTAGTTTGGCGTTTTTCCGTAAACACTGGTTTTCAACATATTAATGGCGCAAAAAACAGCCAATACGACCTACCCCCCTTAGGGTTTCTGTAAAAGCGCTGTTTTCTACCTACCCCCTATAGGTTTCAACATAGAACCTCTAATAGGCTCCAAATAGGTTGGTATAAAAAATAAAGCAACAAAAAGCGTTGCCAAATCAAAAAAACATTAATCACCCAAAAAAATAAGCACTGAAAACCAACATACTAATGACCAAAAAATCAACCAATACACACCTACCCCCTCTAAGGAATTTCAGAGTTTTTAAAAGATTAATTGATGATTTACAAATCAAAGTAGCCCACAGTTTTTTGCAATGTATAATTACCCTTGTGAAAGCAATTCCCCCGCAATTTCTAAGAGAAGGCACGAAGTTGATTTATCACACCTTTTAGCCCCTAAATCCCCTTTTCCCTATCTTAGGGAACAAAAGAGGACTTACTTGATTTCAGAAAAAGCTTGACTGAACCCACTCAAGACTATTTTACTGCAAACTTTAAACGCAAAAATAACAAATAGTCTACTATATGCCAAAATTAGGAAAACTAATTGCTATAGTGCTTGTTTTCATTTTCATTACCACTTTACTTTTCCTTTGGTTTGCTTATTCATCTAATACAAATTTGACGTGGAACATTCAAGTGGTAGACGACAGAACTTGGGGTGGAGGGTCGCTTGCTTTAGATAGCAATAACCAGCCATGCATTGCCTACACCCATTATGAATATAAAAGTGGGCTTTATCGAAATAGATACCTTACTTATGCAACTTTAACTAATTCAAATTGGAACTTAACAAGGATAGATATGGGGCATAGCCCCAGCCTTGCACTGAATAAAAATAACATACCTCAAATTATCTACCAAGGGGAAGTAATCGAACCCTTTTTTGGAAAAAATGACACCTTCCCCTCTGAAAATGGTTTAATGTACGCATACATAAACGGCACATCATGGGTCACACAAGTTATAGATAAAAAAGGCGCGTATGGCTGCCTTGATTTAGATTCTCTAGGCAACCCTCATGTTGCATACATAAATAACAATACCGTAATGTATGCCAGCTTAAAGGGTTCAAACTGGACCACACAAAAGATTGACTCATTTGAAACACTTCTGCCACCAAACCTTTCCATGCAACTTGACTCAAAAAATAATCCCCATATTCTCTATGGGTACATAGTTAGAGAACCAACAAATAATCCTGACCAAGTCAACGAATATCAAACTGTAAAATACTTAACATGTAATGGTTCGGCATGGGACATTAAAACATTATTAAATGGCGTCGAGAGTTTTAGCCCAATGGTTTTAGACTCTAACGATTGCCTCCATTTCCTATATATCGAAAAAAATTCTCAGCCAGCATGGCTAAACGTAAATTTAACCTACGCCATTTTGGATAGCACAGGATTGAAAACGAAATTTGCAGCGGTCAATGCCAGCTTTAGTTCAGGCTATCTTTCGCTTGATTACAGAGATAATCCTCATTTTGACTACTCCAAAATAACTGATGCTGAATTTGGCGGAACTACAGAAGAATTATCATATGTACAGTGGATAGGAACAAACTGGATTTCAGAGAAAATAGAATCTGGAGGTTCAGGCGGTCCCCTTATTGTTGACTTAAATGGAAATCCTCATTTGATTTCGACTTCGAATATTGCAGGAACCTATTACAGCGTTTGTAAATATATCTCGGCGACCCGTTCCATACCAGACCCTTCAGTAATTTTTCCCTATCTTATGGTAATGATTGCTATTATCACAACATTAGCATTAGTAAAAATAGTGATGCTATTTAGGGGTCGTAGAAAAACAGTTGCAATTTGAAGGTAGCGATGTAAGCATAAATCGCCTAAAAGCTTATAACTAGACTAAGTATAGGCGGTTAGGGATTTTAGATGAGTGCAGAAGGTAAAAATTTACTAAGCTCAAAGGGGCGGGTTATATCCAACACACCACGCCCATTTTACCGCACACCACCCCTATTTATGGAAAAGCTGTTCTAAACGCCATTTGCTTGAGGGTTAGAGATATTGACGTTCTAAGCGCATTACTTGAGGGTTAACTAATACCTCTCTTTAAGCCTATTAAAAGTACCTGTTCGTTACGCACTTGAGTGTGACGTAGTATTAATGATAAGTTGCAGGCGTGTCCTGAGCTATACAGATGATATACTACCTAAGAGCCCACCTATTTTATCCCTATAGGGAAAAGTAGTTCTAAAGGTAAACATTTCGAGGGTATTAGTTTTTTACGTTTTAATCGTATGTTAGAGGGCTAACTAAAATACGATGTAACTAACTATTAAGATTTGTTCCAATAACCAGCTCGCGTATACTGTGTAATCCTCAACACAAGTAACCTACTAACAGTTGCCTAACTTGCATCTCGCTTTATAAATTTGGGCAACAGACCAATCCTTTTTGGATACCCTTGTCTGGAAATCTATACCTCTGGAAGCAAGCCATTCTCCAATAGTAATTAGCCCCTTTTTAGGGATTTTAATCATTTTGCTGCTCTGAGCCTCCAAATATTTTTGTCCGCTGTAAATAGCCATCTCTGAAACAGTTTCAAAGACTTTGGCTGCTCTACCATCGGCTAACTCTGTCACTTGTTGATTTAAATCAAACACTTTGTTCTTCAAATAGGCGGGATATTTTCTGCAGTAGGGGTCTAAGAGAAGATTCTCCATCGTTCTACGGATTGCCTTAGTTGTTTTGCTATCAAAAATTTCAATGTACCTTTCGATAGGTATCTCTGGGCAGTAATTCACTTTTAGTCCTTCAAGAATATAATCGATCGGCATTTTCTCTGGTAAACCACCGATTTGCGATAGAATACCTTTGTTTACACTACATTCAGTTTGTAATACGGAATTTAGTTGATTTACAGCTAGTGTGTTTCTAAAGAAACATGCATCGCCAATATGGGGTGTGGGGCTTGACATCAAATGCTTTCTAAAGCCCATAAGGTAGCTTGCTGTTAAGCATGTATTGCAAGTAGGTTTAAAATTAAATCGAACTATATCCTCCTTTGCCAAACCGCTCATTTCATTCCAATTATTTTGATTTCTTAATTGATTTATGTAGGCATAAACCAGTAGTTCTCTTTGAGCGGGTGATATTGTAGGAACCCCCGAGTTTAGTAAGGGCTGGATTATTTCGGGGTCATAATTTCGATAAGTATCATCAAAGAAATAAGGTATAACTCGTCCCTCTTGCGCTAACAATTTTAGTTCGTTTACAGTTAATCCATGAAAATTCTCAAAACTTTTACTGTTAATTTTCACAACTGTTTTAGAATTGTCCTCATTCTTCTTAAAGTACTTAGAATACACTGGTAAGAAAACCATGTCGTATAATGGTATTAATGAAGTTACATGGGATGTATTGCATGAACAAGGCGAAGGGGCTATAAAACAACTTGCAGGTTTAATCTTAAAACCGAGCGCTTTTTCTGTATCCAAGGAATTATCTTTTGAGAATTCCTTAAGCAATTTTTCATCATCTTTTGCCCATTCCTCAATTGAGTAACTCACTTGTAATCACTCGCTAAAAGAAGTAACAATCGCTTTTCCTTTAAAAACTTTAATTTGAACTGTGTGCTAATAAAAATTTAGCTTATAATTCGTTTTACTCTACGTTTCAATTCAGTGACCTCACTCGGACGGGGGGTGAGCCCCGTCCTACCCGGGAGGTATGGAACCCCTTTGTAGCCCGCTGGCGCCACCTGTGGCGGAGGGCGCGTGGGGGTTCCATGTCAATATGAACGACTCGACCAGACTGAGATTTGCACTAGAAGAAGTGTATTCGTGCGCCCCATCGAGGACGACCTTGCGTCGGCTCTCGATTGGCGCTTAACAGCTTTTCTAAAAGAATGTCGTCGTCGTTGTCACATTAACACTCACAATCCAGCGGTGGTCTTATTTTAAAATCAATCCGTCACCCCTCAACCAAAGCCAAACCAAAACCAAACTCTGCAGCCGTCTCCTTTGGCTTAAGCGTTGTCGTCGGGCGCCCGAAGAGTCGCCACCCAACATTTCCGTATGCTCCCTAATACGGAAGATAGCAAAACAAGTATGCGAAAAGACTTAAAACTCATTTTAGATTGCAAAAATTGGGTAGAAACCAAATAAGTTTAATAATTAAAATTAGACTATTAATTAAACATGCCAGAAAACGGTTGATACAATAATAATATAGATTGTTCTAATAAAGAGTGCTCACCTAAATTACGCAAGGATGATGTAAAAGAGCGCTCTAAAAGAGTGCTTGAGGTGTTATCCTCAAAACCTTTGAGTTATAATGAGGTTGTTGAGCAATCGGGTATAAACCCCCGCTATGTATCGCGCTATCTTGACTATTTAGTAGACTCTAAGAAAGCTTATAGAATCCCTGAAGTTTCTAAGGGTGCAAGAGGTAGACCAAGAGTTTTTTATTCAGTCAGCTTAAACACAAACCAACCAAACTCTAAACCTTCTGCATAATATCAATTGAGAGGGTGCTAAACCCACAAAAGTCTAAACTTCCCTCAACGGTTGCAGTAGAAGTAGAGTTTAGCAAGCTAAAAAGCGCCTGCCGATATGAAAAAGGCGGAAATTGCAAACAAAAAAGGGAAAAATGCGCAATCTCCATATGCCCATTAGTATTGCATATCAGATTGGCGCGTAAATGGAAGTAAGTGCACTATTGAGAAGTGCCCTTTACCTTTGACTTAAAGCTGCTTGCTTTGAGCTTTTCAGCGTCTTTTTTGATTTTAGCCATAAACTCGGGGTTTTCAGTAAGTTGTTTGGCAACCTGTTCCATAATGCCCTCAGCCATCTGTTTGTAATTCTCCGAGTTTCCAATTTGCTTGATTATGTTAGTTAATGCGTCAAGTTGGTTCTTTGTCGCTTGCAGTTCTTGGTCTTTTTCATCAAGCTTTCGCTGAAAAATTGTTTGCGTATCAGTTAAGCCCTTGAGAGTATCCATGACTTTCTTTAAGTCTGCTCTAACCTGCAACCCATTAATTGAGACATGCTCAAACACTTTCCCATAAGCTTCCTTGATAGTAAACTCATCATAGTCATAGTGACCTCTTGCGCCCTTCCTGCCATGCCCAAACATCAAATCCTTAAGCTCCTGCGGAGAAATCCCTGCCCTAAGCAACGCTGAATTATAGAAGCTCCTGAGTGTCTTTGTCTTAAACTCCTTGGCTTTCTCTTGGCTAAACGTCTTTTGAGCTAAAGCCTTCATAGCCTCATTGATACTTCTGACTTCTAACTGCTCACCTTTACCCTTCGTTTGGCTAACAAACAAAAAATCCGCTTTCAGGATTGCCTCTTTCTTGAAGCATAGCCTTTAGGTCATGCACAGCCTCATAACTAAAACAAGTCGCCTGTACCTCGTTAGTTTTCTCTCGGGGCTTCTCAATAAAATAATGCTCAGTCTCAGGATTTTCATACAATTCTTTGTTCTTCAATTCTAAAAAAGCTAACATCAACTTCAGAAAAACCACTTTGCCCCAAAACAAGCAATAACGCTCTATCCCTCAAGTTGCCATGTGAATACATCGCCTTAACATCATCTTTAGTTAGCTTCATTCTCTGGATTACTTGCTGTTGCTGGGTACTCTCCCAATCGCCTCGTTTTAGGGCTAAGGGCAAACCGTTTCTCCCAAAAAATGATGCTACCGTTCTAAGGGCTGTTTTTACGCTTAAGGGTTTAAGGTTCCCCCGTTGCTCTAAATATTCCTTGTAGGCTCGGAATTTATCCTCAAAAAACTGCCTCTCAGCTATATCTTGGGTTGTTAGGTCATGCATGCGCTTTTTTATTTGCTCTGTTGGAGTCATTTCCACAAAGGCTTGTCAATCATGGAATTCGGTGGCATAGTTCTGTTTGGTTCTCTCGCTTAATCCAACTAACCATCGTTTAAAATACTCGTCTTGCTCGTAGGCTCTATCTAGCACTTTTCTCATATAGTTCTAACACTCTTCTTGGTTTAAACCCTAAAAGCCTTGCGTTCAAAACGTCAAACCCCTACTCAAAGAGTAAGCGTTCAAACCGAAATTTCCATTTATGAAGTTTTAACAGAACTGGAAAACAACGGCAAAAGCAAAGACACCGTAAAATTCACACGCAAAGCCTTAACATTCTTAGCAAAACACACAGCACTAAAAGAACCCGAAGCAGTCAAAGCTCTCATAGCACACTTAACCGATAAAAACGGTGAAGAAGTCAGCAATGGATACAAAAGAAATCTTTGTATCGCTTACAACAAATACTGTGAACATTTCAAAATAGACTGGAACATGCCACTCTACAAAGTAGAGGAACGAGAAATTGATTTTACCAACCAAAGAAAGAATCGACAAACTAATCGCCGCTGCAAGCAAAATCCTCTCATTGAAATTATCAGTAAGTAAAGATACAGGCTTAAGACCATGCGAACTAATGAGATTAAAAGTTAAAAACTTCAATCCCGAGATAAAACAAGTTTTTCCAACAACCGCCAAACACGGTTGCGGAAGAGCCCCAAAACTAACAGACAACACAGCAACAAGACTGCATGAACACATTTTAAGAATTGGGTTGAAACAAGAAGATAAAATCTTCAAAGGAGACGCAGACCACTACGGCGACGACTTTAGGGCAATGCGCAACAAATTAGCAATAAAACTAAATGACCCTAAAATCCATGAAATACGTCTCTATGACATCAGACACTATTACTGCACGCATACGCTGAAGAAAACCAATAACGCATACATCACAATGAAACTTATGGGGCACAAAAAACTTTCAACCACACAAAAGTACCTACACCTAACCGAAGAAATAAACGGCGAATGGATAACAGAACAAACCAACGACAGAAAAAGAGCAGACGATTTGACGAAAGCAGAATACATTTATTGTTTCACAACGCCAGACGGTTACATGCAGTTTAAAAAACTCAAATGAAATCTTTTTTTGAGGATTACACGCCACCGCGAAGAGCGCCCTAAACGGTCGCCTTCCGCACCCAAATTTATTGAAAAAGCGGTTAATCTTCTTATAACGAAGAATGATTTTTTAACTTAATGCTCTAAAGTAACCTAAGAAGAACTATGCCTTGCCCAACATGCGGCACCTTAGCTATACAATTTGGAGTACACACCATTTGTCCCAAATGTAACAAAGTGCCTCTTTTGAAGCGAGAAGACGCAATTCTCAGGCTCTTTCAAAATGAGACAACAATTGAATCACAAGTCTACCAAATAATGAGAGATAGGCTTGATAAAACTGACTTATTGTTGAAATTATTATGGGTTAGGGAGGCTTATTGTCGAAGTTTTTGGGAAAGATACCAATCATTTGACACTAACAAATTTCTTTCATCAAACTTACTTATCTACAGAATAATTGACGACAAGTCATTTACTGGGAAATATAAAGGAACCAAAAAAGATGTTGAGGAATTAGTAAACGGTTTCAAAAAAATAATTGAAAGTAAAGAAAATTGTCTTCTTCTCTTGCATGGCTTAGGAGAACCTTTCGAATTAAATAAAATAAATATTCTATTTAATGAACGCTATTTTCCAATTTTAAAGGCATATGAAGATAATGACATCTGGCAATCACATAAAGCAAACAAAAAAATCGATGAATATTCAAATTTACTTGATTCCGCAATAAAAAATAGTCATAAGGCTGAACATTATTCACCTAAACAATTTATTGAAGAATTCTACCCAACTATCCATCAGTTTTACTGTTGTTTTCTGAGAAACGAAATCTACAAGGAAGTTTTTGGTTCACTTAGCAATTATGAAACTGACCTTAACCCGCGGGCTCTTCTAATTTTTATTAATTCCTATCCGTTAATTGAAGGAGCGCTTTTTCATACGCCCCTTTCCGAGTTTATTAAAAGAGCGAAAAAATATTTTGGATTTACACAGAAAAGAATCAAGGACGTGCTATTATTTAACAGAGAAAACACTAAGCCTCTCCCAATATTCTTGGAAATTAATGGGCAAGTCTACATTTCTCACAAAATGTCCCTCTTTTTCTACATTCTATTACATGTAGTAATTTACAAAGATTTGTTTGATCAGGAGACAGTAAAGCGAAGTAAAGAATTTGAGAAGCTTGAAGTTAGAGATGCTTTTCAAAAAATTGGATGGAATTATGTAGCAAACGTTAAAGACAAAAAGAAACGGACAATCGAGATTGATGGCATAGCTTTCTCAAAAAATCGAATAGTAGTTATTGAATGTAAAGCATGGAAGCTTACGCCGTTCTATGAATATCAAACACATCAGAGCTATTTAACTAGGGATATCCAGGGCATAATTGATGGAATAAAATATACTAATAAAAAACCTAAAAAAATACC
The DNA here is from genome assembly GCA_963832745.1 of Candidatus Bathyarchaeota archaeon. GTDB lineage: Archaea > Thermoproteota > Bathyarchaeia > Bathyarchaeales > Bathycorpusculaceae > Bathycorpusculum. Next base: position 145,267 of record CAWHVC010000001.1, read on the forward strand.
CAGTTTAATTGAAAAAATAGAATACGTAAAAACAAACACGCAAGTTTTGGGTATAGATAAAGCTAAATTTGACGTCATAGAAGGAATTGTAGTGTTAAGGCACTTTTCACCGATATCAGAATACAAAGGCATACACGTTTTAGGCATAAAAGAAATAGCAAAAAGATACGGTTCATGAGACGATTCGTAATGTTTACCGTCCTCTTATATCGCTTCGCTCCCGCTTGCGCGTTCGCTTCGCTTCCCGTATAGGTGCAAACAAAAAATGTATCTTCATTCATGTATGCCACTATGTTCAAACTCACATTCCGATAAATTAGATGTTTGCTATAGTCAAGCCGACAAACCTTATATCTAGTAATCAACCAATAGCTGATTGAGGAAACAACAAAACAATTACCTCAAAAAGTTAGTTTAGGAGATGGATGATATTAAGAATATTAGTGTGCCCAATAAGGCGGGTTACATCCAAAACACCATGCCCAATTTAACGGTGAATTGATTGGGGGTTTAAGCCTAAAAAGTCAATGCATGATGTTATTGTTTGTTTGGTTTTTGGTGGTGTTTTCTTTGTATTTGTCGAGTGCCCAGCGTCGTAGTAGCATTGTGGGGCTTCTTATGCCTTCTAGTTTTAGTTGTTCTTTGTTTGTTTCGTAGTAGTCTTGTATGAGTTTCCATTCTTCGGCTGGGATGCTGATTTTGTGTTGAGGCATTTCTGTTCGCCCTTTTTGGATTCAATCTGTTTGGGAGTTGTTATTTAATTGTTATTTAACTATTACGTTAATTTCGATAAAGCTTATAAGTGGAATTGCAAAATTGGTAGTTAACTAACTATGTAATTAGGTGCAGATGAGTAGGTGACAAAAATGAACGAAAATATTCCCGAATCCGAAGTCCTCCTCAACCGCTGTGAACTCGAAAAAATGCTCCAGAAAGCACGCTTAGAAGGCGCCATAGGTTACATAACGTATCTCTGCCAAGCTTTAGATGAAAAGAAAATCAAAACCTTAAACGAATTAAGCCAAACAGTCAGGGACGATTGGGGTTGTGCATGTAGTGCGGTTGGGGCGTTGATGATGGAGAACCTGCTTTTCGACGGCTACGCAAACGGTTTAATGGCAAACATCAAACCAGAAAAAACACAGACGCCGTAGAAAAGCTGTTTTTGAGGTTTAAAAATTTGTGTTGGTGGACCGTACCGGATTCGAACCGGTGATCTTCGCCGTGTGAAGGCGACGTCCTAGCCAGACTAGACTAACGGTCCAATGCTTTTGGGGATTGAAAATATGTACTTTCCCTTCATAAAGGCTTTCCCTGTCTTGTTGTATAAGTGGTGCTGTTAAAGGTGAAAAATGTTGGGCATTTATGAGGAAACTGAGTTTCATGAGCATAAGCACGATGGTCTGTTGATTTTTGTGTGTTTTTTGGGTAGTTCTTTGGTTGGCTATTTTGTGATGAATCATCTTGCGTTGCTTGGAATCTAACTTTACTTTTTTTAACCTGTTGCATGTTGTAAAGCTAATTATTTGTTGTAAGTTTTGACTTAACTAACTACTAACACTTTTCTTTTAATAGATATTATAAACTAAACGTATCAAATAGCCTCTTTATTGAGGAAGAAAACATCACATGCACAGTTAACAAGCAAACTATGCATTGACAAACACCTTCCCCAATAAGGAGCGATAAAAAATTGAAAACAAACAATAAATCGCTAGTTTTAATCAGCACCATAATATTGCTCGCATCAACAATTCTAATCTTCATGCCTCCAACAGCAAACGCTCAACAAGGCGTAACAATAGGCACCCCACAAGTTCCAACCACAGGCGGACCATTACCTGACGGAGTCACACCAAGTGTATCAATCGACACAATCCCATACGTAAGCTTCTCACCAAACCCAATCGGCGTAGGCCAAGACCTTTTAATCAACGTTTGGCTACAACCCGCAACACAAGTCAACCGAGCACACACAGGATACACCGTAACAATCACCAAACCAGACGGTTCCGAAATAGTAGTTGGACCATTCGTTTCCTACCAAGCAGACGCAACAGCATGGTTAACCTACACGCCAAATGTAGCAGGAAACTATACAATCCAATTCTCCTTTGCAGGCGACTATTACCCAGCAGGATACTACTACATGGGCTTATTAGCCAACACGTCACAATCATCAACCATCTACGTTTCAGGCGGAAACATGGCAAACCAAGGCTTCAACGCCACACAAGACTGCTACTACAAACCATCAACATCCCAAAAATACGCACTCGTAGTACAAGACGAAATGGTTCCAAGCTGGCAATCAACACCCCTACCAACAGATTACTGGACACGCCCAATCACACCAAACAACCGAGAATGGTGGGTAATCGGCGGCAACTGCCCCAACAATGAAATCGGCGGCGGCACCGGTTCAGAAGGCTGGCCAGACAACACCAACATTTACCGAAGCAACTACAAATACACCCCATACGTTTTGGGACCAAACAGTGGACACATCGTCTGGAAAATGCAGGGCCCCGGATTTAGCGGAGCCTTCGGCGGACTAATCGACGGAGCATACACCAAATATCAACAGGCAGACCAAGACTTCAACGGCGCAAGCTTCAGCTTCGGCACCGCAGGCCCAGGCAACGCTGGAAACCCCAACATTGTATGGCAAGGGCGATGCTACCAATCAATAACCAAAGTCTTCGACGGAGTAACACAGTCAGTTTGGACATGCTATGACCTGCGAACAGGAGAAATATACTGGGAAAAAACAGGCATAACCCAAGTTCCACAATACATTTCATACTCTGAAAACGCGCCGCCAGTCTCCGGAGCAGGCGCAAGAACCGACCGAACCGTAGCAAGCCTCCTGTACGTAGGCAACAACCGCGTAATCAAATACAACCCAATGACCGGCGCAGTAACACTTAACCAAAGCATTCCAACAATGAATTCTGTAAGCTTCTATGCAGACCCATACGTTTTAAGCATACAAAACCAAGGCAACACCACAAACCCAAACTACCACCTACTCAACTGGACACTTGAAGGACTAGGAAGCAACTTCACCAATAACGTGTTAAATGACGTATCATATCCTTTCTCGTCAATTGGAACAGCCGATTATGAATCAATGGTGGCAATCACAACATCAAGCGCAACCTCCCCCGCAACAGGAGTAGCCTCTGACGTCAGAATAATCGCCACAAGCCTAACCTCAGGACAACTACTCTGGAACATTTCAGCAGACACTGGCTACCCAATCTTCAGCGGAACAACAGCAGTTGCAGATCACGGCAAATTCGCCGTACGATTTGACGATGGGCACTTCTACGCTTGGGACCTCCACAGTGGACAAAGAGTTTGGCAAAGTGAACTTTCAAGCACTCCCTGGGGAACCTTCGGCTGCTATTCAGTAGAATCAGCCTATGGACTGCTTTTCGCAAACCAATACGACGGAGTAGTAGCCTTCAACTGGAACGACGGCAAAATCGCCTGGTGGTTCCAAGCCCCAGCGCCAGCATTTGAAACACCATACACCAACGGAACAGGAAACATAAACGGTTCAGTATACTCATTCTTCAGCGACAGCATAGTAGCAGACGGCAAAGTCTACACTTACACCGTAGAACACTCGCCAACCGCCCCATTAACACGTGGCTGGAAAACATTCTGCATCAACGCAACCACAGGCGAACAAGTCTGGCAAGCAAATGCACCCATGACCCCTGGAGTCGTAGCAGACGGCTACATAACAGCAACAAGCTACTACGACGCTCACCTATACGTTTTCGGCAAAGGCATAAGCCAAACCACCGTTACAGCGCCACAAACACAAATAACCAGTGGAACAAACGCAGTAATATCTGGAACAGTGCTTGACCAGTCACCTGGACAGCCGGGAACACCATGTGTCAGCAAAGATTCAATGGCTGAATGGATGGCATACCTGCATCTCGATGGACCCTGCCCAACAAACATCGGCGGTGTCCCAGTATCTATCGACGCAGTTGACCCCAACAACAACTTTGTTCACCTCGGAGAAACAGTAAGTGATGAAAGCGGCACCTTCGCATTCGTATGGACACCTGAAATGGCTGGAGATTACAAGATAAGCGCTACATTCGTAGGTGACGACTCATACGGCAGTTCATACGCCAACACTTACGTTACAGTAGCCGACGCGGCAGCCCCAACGCCAACGGCATCCCAAAACAGCAGCACAAACGACATTGTCGGAGCACTTTCAACATACCTTATCGGTGTTGCAATCGCAATAATAATTGCGGTAGCCATCGTGGGCATGCTGATTCTGCGGAAAAAGGCATAAAACAAAATCAACAATCCTCTTCTTTTTTTGTTTTTAAATCAATCACTTCTGTTTAGGTAAACAGGGTTTTGTTTTCAGAAACCTTTAAAACAGCATAGGTCATTTTTGATGTGAGTGTCCCAGGATATGTGCCGAGGTAGCTCAGCCTGGGAGAGCGCTCGGCTGAAGACCGAGTCGTCGCATGTTCAAACCCTGCCCTCGGCACCACACCATTAACTTGACATCTGTTAGCGACACTTTTTAATTGGCGTGGAACTGTTAGCAACATTTTATTTAGGTTTCCTAAACAACTTAACTTCCTTATCTTTGCCATATTCACAGTGCAATTCAAAGCCCGTCTCGATTAGTTCCAATGCTTCTTCAGAGGTTCTTGAATCTTACACGTGAAATTCTCGGGCGGTACAACTGAGTTGGGAGTTGTGTCAACATCTAAAGAATTCTATGAAAAAACTCAGATAGCTTATGTTTTATTTCTAAAATTTCTGGCGAAACCAGACTTCGGTCTCTTAGGGATTACACGGGCGCGCTTAAACAAGCCGGTTGGAACGTTAACCGTGTTGAGCGACCTACTTTCGACCTTGTAAACGTTGAGGTATCCAACGATCCATGGCTAATAAATACTGCAACTATAATTGCGAATCTAAACATTCGGTCTTAATTGTTCGCCCTTTTCTAAAGGGTGTTATCGCTCTTTTTCTCTTTTTGTGTTTTTTGTTACGGAGTACGTAAACTTTAATTAGTTAGCTTATCTAACAGTTAGAAAGTGAAATTAATTGTCTGCTGAAGAATGTGCCCATGAATTACTTGAAACTGTCCCTTTAGTTATGAGGGATATACGCACACAAATGCGTAATCGAAGAAGCACCGACCTCACTGTCCCCCAATACCGTACCTTAGCTTTCATACACCGAAATGAAGGTGCCTCACTTACCAAAGTAGCAGACCACCTAGGTCTCAAGTTGCCAACTATGTCCAAGATGGTAGATTCCCTTTTCAACAAGGGATTATTGCAACGCGAGGAGCAGTCCACAGATAGGCGTCGCGTGAAGTTGGTCGCTACGGCGCAGGGCGTAAAAATAATGGAGGCTTCTAGACAGGGAACTCTGAAGCATCTTTCCATGCAACTGGAACCAGTAAAGGTCGCAGATAAACAGGTCATTGTTGAAGCGATGAAAATATTGCGTTTAGTCTTCAAAGAAGCAAATAAAACATTAGACGTGAAATAACCATGCTACTTCTAAAGGCTGTATATTTTCCCTACCGCTCAAGTTATTCTGAATCTGTAACCAAAAATTGAAGGAGTAAATTCTATGGGTCTCGCTATTGATATTCAAAATCTTGCCAAAACTTATGCTGGAGGGTTTAGAGCGCTTGATGGCGTCAACTTAAAAGTTGAAGCTGGCAAAGTTTTTGCTCTTCTGGGTCCTAACGGTGCTGGAAAAACCACTCTAATGAGGATTTTGACAACTCAACTTAAACCAACTGAAGGCTCGGCCAGCGTCTTTGGGTTAGATGTCGATAAAGAGGATGCAAAGGTTAGACGGCTTATCGGTTATGTTCCGCAAGAGATGAGTGTTTGGACCGATATAAGTGGTTACGAAAATTTGCTTATTTACGCTAAACTGTATGGTGTTCCATCTTCAAAAAGAAAAGAAATAATTGAAGATGCCTTAAGAAAAATGGGTTTAACTCCAGTTAAAGATCGACTTCTTAAGACGTACTCAGGTGGTATGATTCGTAGGCTTGAGATTGCTTGTGTTTTGTGGGTTAAACCTAAAATTCTTCATAGTTGACGAACCCACTATCGGTTTAGACCCCTCCGCTCGGAAAGTAGTGTGGTCTGAACTTACATCCTTTAAACGTGAATGTGGTGTAACCGTTTTCTTTAATACACATTACATGGATGAAGCTGACCTGTATTCAGACGGAATCGCTATAATTAACAATGGTAAAATCGTAAAAGTAAGCACTGCTGATGAACTCAAGCGTTCAGTTGGAAGAGACATTCTATCATTAGCCATAGATAGTGATCAATTAAGCAAGGCTTGCCTGAAAAAAGTAAAGCACATAAATCTGGTTGATGATGTTGTCCAAAACGATTCAGAATTAAGGATAACAACTAAAGATGCCGAGACCATCTTGCCTGACATCATCGAAACTTTAAGATTTGAACGTGTCTCTATCCATAAAGTTTCTATGACAAGGCCAACCTTGGATGATGTTTTTCTAAAATATGCCGGGCTTAGGCTCGATTCTACTGGTAGAATCAGCGAGGTTAGACAAGTACGCGATATGATTCGGAGAGGTTAACCATACAACTGCCTACTTTTGTTAGAAACGTGTTCGTTATGATGGAGCTTGAATTAAGACGCATAAGACACGACAGAATGGAGCTCTATACCCGTGCAATCCAACCGGTCCTGTGGCTTGTTGTTTTTGCTCCAATAATGAGTGGTATCAAAGCTATACCTACAGGTAACATTCCCTATGTTGACTACGTTGTGCCAGGCGTTTTGATACAGTCTACAACGATGGTTGCCATATTCTTCGGTTTAACGCTAATTTTCGAGCGTGAATCAGGCATACTCAAAAAACTCCTAGTTACTCCAACTTCCAGATACACAATTGTTATAGGCCGATCGATGTCCGCAGGTGTCAGAGCATTGTTTCAAATTCTGATAATTATTCCCTTCGCATTATTGATAGGTGTAAGCTTCTTACCAAACCCTTTGAATTTCTTATTGGCAATTCTTATACTGTTTTTTGCCGCTGGCGGTTTCGCGGCGCTTTCGATTTTTATCGCTTCATTCTTGAAGGCGCGTGAGCGGTTTCAAGCCATAGGTCAAGCTATAACTTTTCCGTTGTTCTTTGCAAGTAATTCGCTATACCCAATTAGTTTGATGCCGCCTATTTTACAGGAGTTTTCACGCTACAACCCAATGACATACATAGTTGACGCTGTTAGAGGCTTGCTTATAAGCGGCGATTTGTCAAATTTGCCTATTGATTTGCTGGGTACATCAGTGTTTGTTGGTTTAATGTTCTTTTTAGCTTCTGTGAGTTTTAAGAGAATAATCCAATAAAACTATTTTTTTATGCTTTTAAAAAAATAATTGGGCATTTTGCCGTTTGTTCACCAGTAACGCTTGTTTAGCTTTGTCTTTGTTTGTCGTCATGGAAACCGTCATTTTATGTACTATTTTGTTGTCTATGGTTTGTCCGTAAATGAGCCTTAAAACATTAGTGCGACTCAGCAAAATTTTTGGTTCCAGCACCATAACCTACTTTCAATGGAACAATGGCTGGGTAAAAAAGACAAACATCATCTATCAAGTTAGTTAAAATGGATACGCCTGTGGGTGTTGCAAGTTCTGCTTCTATTGGTCCACCGTGAAATGGGAACTGGTTTGTTTGAAGTATGGCTAATGTTGCAGGGGCTGGACTTGGTATAGTGCCGTGTGAAATTTTGAAGATTCCTCCACCTACCGCGATAGGTGTAGAATATATTTTTGTGTCAAACAAGCCTAAATCGTCTATTGCTACTGTGGTTCCAATTATTTCAGCGGCTGTGTCTACTAGTGAGACCTCATCCAGAACGCCATCGTAAAACTTTGTTTTATGCAGTTTTTCTTCGGTATTGACCAGTGTTAGAATTGTTTTGGAAGCAAATTCTTTAGCTTTTGTAGACAGTTGAAGTTTGCTTGTGACATCATCCACGATTTCGATAAGCTCTTTGCTTAATTTCCTATCCGGTGTTTCTGAGGTTACATCAATGTTAGTTGATTTAAACTCGCTACGCATTACCTGCTTGATCTGAATTTTAATGTTTTTGTACCCATAAATAGGGTTGTCCAAATTTTTTATTGCATCCACAATCTTGTCAACGTTAGCTCCCAAGTCAATTAATGCTCCAAGAACCATATCGCCTGCTATGCCGGAAGCTTGACAATCTATGATAAGTACCTTATTCTTTTCAATCATAAAAATCACCAAAACCCAGTTTCCATAAAGGAAACAAGCAATAGAATGGTGGTATTGCCATGTTTTAAACTGACTGAACATTTAAACCTGTGGTTATGGTCGCAATACTACGGAAAATGCACCGTTTTCTTCCTTTGCTCGATAGGCTTATTCTTTAGTAACAATTTTATGTGCATTTAAACAATGGCCTCTCACAGCAGCACATTTTTTGGTCCTGTGTTCTCTTGTTGCTGCCCATTTTAGAATTGGAATTATTGCTTGTCTGAGTTCAATTCCTTCCTGGCTTAAGGAGTACTCTACTCTTGGTGGTATTTCTGCGAAGGCTTCTCTGTTAACCAGTGATTCTTCCTGTAGCTTTTTGAGTGTATCGGCCAATGTTTTAGGGCTGATTCCAGCTAATTCTTTCAGAAGGATACCGCATCTTAGTCGTAGACACTGACGAATCAAACTACGGTCTCAGCGCACAACTAGGATTAAACGATCCCAAAGAACTCATGGACCAAATCGGCGGAAAAAAGGTAGTGATGAACAAAATGATGGCTGCCCGTTCATGTGGAGAAAAAGCGCAAATCTTCAACGAAGACTGGAGCATCGACGCTATACCTTCTGATTGTGTTTCAAAAAAAGGCAACTTGAACCTGCTTAAGATTGGTAAAGTGAAGCATTTTGGCGAAGGTTGCGCTTGCCCTATGGGTGGGCTTTCAAGAGAATTTCTGATGCATCTGTTGTTGGCTCCAAAAGACATTGCAATTATTGATACAGAAGCTGGCGTGGAGCATCTGGGCAGAAGCATAGCTGGCCATGTTGACATTATTTTAGCCGTGATAGACCCATCTTATGAATCAGTGAAGTTGTCCAAAAAAATTGTTGAAATGGCCAAAGAAGGCGCTAAAACAGTTTATTTTGTAATCAACAAGACTGACGATAAAATCGCTGAAAGCATAGCGGCCCAAATCGGCAAAGAACAAGTGATCAGTATTGTACCTTTCAACTCACGCATACAAAAGAAAGGCCTAACAGGCAACGTTCTCGATTTCGAGTTAGACTCAATATCTACTATTTCACAATTTGTAATTCAAAACTTCCAAAACAAAGCCAAATAATAAAGGTGTAACAAATGAATAAAACTGCAATTTATGCAATAGTGTGTATCGTAATAATTGCTGCTGGTGCTGCAGTAGGTTATTCTTACCTATCAGCGCCATCCAATTCACCATCACCTTCAACGTCACCATCTGCTTCTTCAACAACCACACCTAGCGCCTCTACCTCTCCGACACAGACTCCCACAGCTACTGCTACGCCAGACGCTTCTACATCTCCAACCGCAACCCCCACTCCAACAACAACACCAATGCCACCAACACAACAAATAACAGACATGGTAGGTCGAACAGTTACGGTTTCTAACAATATTACACGTGTTATCGGTGTAAACTACGGTTGCATGAGATTATTGACCTATATGGATGCTAGTTCTCTTATTTGCGGTGTTGAACAAACAGAATTAACTGCCGGTGCGCGTCCTTACGCTCTTGCACATCCTGAATACGCAGAACTACCAGTTATAGGTCCACAATTCGGTGGAGACCCAGAATTAATAGCTGCACAAGAACCCGATGTAGTGTTTGTTACTGATTTTTCAAAAACAGACCTCGACTCATTACAAAGCCAACTTGGCATTCCTGTTATAGGTATCACATACAGCAATAATTTGGATACACAAGAAAATCGCCAAATTCTATACGATAGTTTAAATCTTATTGGTAAAGTGCTGCATAAGGAAGACCGTGCTACCGATGTTAAGAACTACATAGATGGAGTTGTCGCTGACCTTAATGCCCGAACAAGTAGTATACCTGACGCTGATAAACCGACCGTTTACATTGCTGGTCTTTCTTCTCGTGGTGCTCATGGATTCACCTCAACAAGCGCTGCATATTCCCCCTTCACTCTGACAAATTCAAAAAATGTGGTAACTCTCGAAATGACAAGTGGCTCTGATTCAGTGGTAAGCCTTGACCTTGAAGCACTGCCTAGTCTTAACCCACAAGTAATCTTTGTAGACTACTCTGGCTTGACACTAATTAGACAAGACGTTCAAGACCACGCAGATGTGTTCAATCAGCTTGATGCCATCAGCAATGGAAAAACTTACGGTGTATTAAGTTACAACTATTATGCAAACAATTTCGGCGTAGCTTTATCTGACGCATACTATGTTGGTTCAGTCCTTTATCCGTCACAATTTAGCGACATCGACCCCGTTCAAAAAGCCAACGAAATCTACACTTTCCTATGTGGTGCACCAGTCTATGACGAAATGGTTGCACTGTATGGTCCTTTCGGACAAGTATCTCTAACGTAAACAGGTTAAGAAATTGACCATACAACTTTTCCTTTTTTCTTTCTATTTAAAGCGATAAAAAGTGCTTGGTTCTGAAAACACCGAGCAGAGTGTCTATCAAGAAACTTGGAGGCTAAAAATAAATGAAAAACGCAAAAAACTTACTATTTTCCTTTACTCCTAACTCTAAAGAGTACTCTTCTTTACTTAACTGTTCAATTGAAGGTTTGAAACGGTTTAACCTAATCATAACTGCTTATGATGCTGGACTGTTTGAGTTAACAACTACCCCTAAAACATCTCAAGCATTAGCAAAAGACCTTGGCAGCAGCCATGAAGTAATGGTTCAATTATTCTGTGACGCCTTAGTTGAAATAGGTTTAATGACGAAATCAAATGGGGCATATGTTAATTCTCCGTTAACTGCAACCTACCTCTGCAAGGATTCTCCTCATTATATGCGGCATTCGTTGCACAACATGAAATTAAACGCTGGCCGCTGGGCATTGTTGTCATCCATTCTTAAAAATGGTCCAATAATGCAAGAAAGAGATGATTTCTTTGGTTCAAACTGGCTTTACAGCATCGCCGAAGGAGCTGAAGCTGGCTCAGTAGCCAATACCTTAAATGTTGTAACTGCACATGTTGACCCAAAACGTTGGCTCAGGCTACTTGATCTTGGGGGTGGTCATGGTCTTTATGCCATAGGATTTACTGCACTTAATCCTAAATTGGAAGCGTATGTTTTTGATCTTCCAAAAGCAGTTCCAATAGCCAAAGAATACATCAATGCTTACAATGCAAATAACGTGCATGTTATAACTGGAGACTTTAACAAAGACAATATAGGCCAAGGGTACGACGCGGTGTTTTCTTCTTTTAACCAAAGTTGTTTTGACCCTACTTTCATACCGAAAATAGTGCAATCTTTAGCACCTAACGGCGACGTTATTCTTAGACGATTTAAAGATTCAACAAGAACTGGCGCTTTGGCCACTTTAGATTGGAACCTGCATGGTTTTGAAGGCAAAAAAATCGGCAGCAAACCTCATTCATCCGACAGCACAGTAGATCGAGAAACTTACCTTAAACACTTAGCGGCTTCAGGCCTCAAAGTGTTAGGCACTTTTACAGTCGACGAAATATCTGAAATAACATTTGCTCAAAAACCTAAAATCGAGGAAGATTCAACAAAATGCAACGCAACAAGCTAAAAAACAAAGACAAGCAAGAACAAAACCAACAAGAAGAGACTTCAGGCTACACTAAGTACGTTGGTAGAAAAGTATTATTCATAACCCTTTGCTTAGTGGCTTTAGTTATAGTTACTATGGTGGCTTTATGCATTGGCTCGGCAGGTCTTTCACTCTCTGAAGTTATGGATCAAATCATAAACCAAAGTGGTATAGCTTGGAGTATCCGCTTGCCAAGAGTCTTAGTGGCTGTTGTTGCAGGTGCAATGCTTGCCGTTGCAGGCTCAGTAATGCAGTGCCTTCTAAAGAACCCCTTATGTGAACCTTACACTTTGGGCTTAAGTCAGGCAGCAGCTTTCGGTGCGTCCTTTGCAATATTGTTTCTGGGTGCTGGCGCTTTACACAGCAGTTCTAAAGATGCTGTTATAATAAGCAATCAGTACTCTGTAACAATCTGTGCATTCTGTTTTTGTATGGTATCAACACTTGTAGTTTTAGCTCTTACACGACTAACTAAAGTTTCACCTGAAGCAATAGTTTTATCAGGAATTGTTTTAGGCTCCATATTTGGTGCTGGCCTTACTGCAATACAATACTTTGCAAGCGATGTTCAAATTGCATCTATTGTTCATTGGACATTTGGTGACCTAAGCAGAATAACTTGGGATAACCTGCTTTTGGTTGGGGCACTTTCTGTACCAATACTACTCTATTTTATGTATAACCGCTGGAACTATAATGCAATTGACGCTGGAATTGACACTGCAAACAGTTTAGGCGTAAACGTTGACAGACACGTCTTAGTTGGCATGGTTCTATCTAGTGTTGTCGCTGCAGTAATCGTTTCTTTAATGGGCATAATCGGTTTCGTAGGTTTACTTGCTCCACACATGGTTCGGCGAGTAATAGGTTCAGACAATCGTTTCGTTATACCGGCTGCGGCTGTAGTTGGTGCCTTAATACTTCTGGTATCTGACACTTTAGCAAGAAACATAATTTCCCCCCTAGTGCTTCCGGTAGGTGTTATAACCGCTTTTCTCGGTGGCCCCTTGTTCCTGTACATACTAATTAGGAGGTACAGAAAGTAATGCTAAACATTCAAGACGTCGAATTCTCCTACAAAAACGGTACTTGTGTCCTCAAGGGCGTCAACATGCTTGTTGGTGTACACGAAATCTTAGCCATTTTAGGACCTAACGGAGTAGGCAAATCCACTCTGCTAAAATGCATTAACGGACTACTGAAAACCAAAAAAGGCGACATAATAGTAGACAAAGAAAACCTAAAACAACTCAAACGTGTCGAAATCGCAAAAAGGCTAGGTTACGTGCCTCAACGAGCAGACGTTTCACAAATAACCGTTTTTGATTCTGTTTTGCTTGGACGCAAACCGCACATAACATGGGACGTATCAAATAAGGACATTGAAATCACAAAACACGCAATAACACGGTTAGGCATGGATAAGCTTTCTTTGAAAAACATCGATGAAATTAGCGGTGGTGAACTGCAAAAAGTTCAAATTGCTAGAGCTTTGGTTCAGGAACCTAAAGTGATGTTGTTAGATGAACCGACAAGTAGTTTAGACCTCTGTAATCAGCATCGAATAATGGCAACCTTGGTGGATATTGTAAAGAAAACCAATTTGACAGCAATAATGACAATGCATGACCTAAATCTTGCAGTACGTTACGCAGACAAATTCATTATGCTTAAAGATGGAAAGGTTTTCGCTGCAGGAGACCAAACCGTGATTACACCCAGTAACATTGAAGCCGTTTATGGTCTTCCTGTTGAAGTAGAACATTATCGAGAAAGACTTGTGGTGATACCCCTCTAAGTCTAAATTGCACAAGACCAACGTAATGTTAACTTGCCAAACTTTTTCTTTTTTTGTTATGGAAAAAGAGTAAAAATTGAAAAACCTATTTTTCCCAATATATGGTTGTAATAGTTGTGTTTATTTGGTCTACTACCCGACCTTCTTTTGTTATTGATGCAAGATACTGTTTTATTCTCTCGATTTCGTCTGATGCCAGTTTCTTAGCCATCATTGTTCTGCCTACATAATAAGAGCAGGCGTCTTCATACGACTGATTCATACTCCACAATTGATGTTCATAAACAAGCTTTGGCAAATAGTCCATGTGAAACAGTATATCAATAGCGTAAATGCGATTATCTCCACAGTTTCCCTTATCATCATTTAATCCCGCAATTTTGTGAACTTGCTGCAAAACTGGTTCAATCATTTTATTTGGATTCGATAGAACGCAGAAACGTTTACTGGCATCATTCATTTTTTCAAAAGTGGCTGCATCACAAATTGCGGGGGTAGTATGAGCGAAAACCAGGTCAAAACGTTTCTTAAAGCCTTCCTTTGCAAGGTCAACCGTACTCCAATCCATGCAGGAAAGTGTAACGTTAGTTATTTTTTCATTTTGAAGTTTTGCTTTACCATGATTAATCATGTTTGGCGAAAAATCAAGGCCTGTAGCAGAATTGACCCGTTTAGAAAGAGCCATCGCGTAAACGCCCACTCCACAACCGACATCCAGTACATCATAAGCTGGATCTAACATGTGCTCTTGTTCTAACAATTGCAGAAACTTATTGTCTCGAAAAGAAGGAATTATGTTGTAAATTGGATCTTCTGCTTGGGAATTCCACATATTCATTTCTGAATTAATATTTTTATTGGGCACAACCCAGTTCTTCCTAATGTCTTCAACATTCATCAGTATTACTTCCTTTAATAGCAGTAATACTTGTTTTGTATTTCAGACTTTCTCTTTGAGACGAGAACGCAACGCAACAACCATTCGTTTTATGCTATTCTCCTATATTCCAGTTGTTTGTTGCATATTTTATGTTGAACCTGTTTTGTGGTCGCTGATTAATTTTCTCAAGAGTCTGTTCAGATTACATATAGTCGGCTGCACCGATTTGTATGTGTGCGGTCAGATTGTACATATCAGTAGTGATTTGCCAGATGTGCATATCAGTAATCTGCACGATTTCTGAGATATTCACCTGAAGATCTGGGTGATAAGGTTAATGTTGAGACCTTTAGGTGCGGTTTCTAGCAATATGTTTATTGATTCTTTAAATAAACCGTACGCCCAGACGAAAATTACGCTGGATATTCCCATACCCATCAGAGGATCGATAATGTACCAGTTGGTGAAAGAAACTATAATCGCGCCTACAATAATGGCCACAGATGAGGCGGTGTCGGCGAACATGTGAAGGAAGGCGCCCTTGACGTTGATGTTGTTTTTAGCACTGTTTCGAAGTAACAAAATACTTACGCCGTTGGCAGCTAACCCTGCAAGGGCAACCAATAGCATTTCAAATCCCAAAACAGGCTGAGGATTAAGCAAGCGTGTTATGCTTTCATATAATATGTAAGCTGTCACACCAAAAAGAAAGAGGCTGTTGAATAATGCTGCAAGAATTTCTGCCCGATAGAAACCATAAGTTCGATGATGACAAGGTGGTTTACAGCTGATAACCATAGCGACATAGCTGATGATTAAGGCAAAGAAGTGAGTAAACATGTGCCCTGTATCGCTGCCTAACGAGAGGCTTCCCGATAAAATGCTGCCGACAATTTCAAGCACCATAACAGAACTCGTAACAATCATTGAGAGAACCAAACGACTTCTAGCGACACCTCGGTACTCATGCATCTCTGATAATGCATCATGCTCTTGTTGTGGTTCGTGTGCTCAACGCTAGACTGCATAACAATATCCCACCCTGTGTTACTAATATCGCTAATTGTCAAAAACCGGTTTATTCCTTGATTGATGCCGAACAAACGTTACTTAATGCTTTTATTTGTGGGTGGGTGGCTAACCTTAAGCATTAGACTCAACTTAGGTGAAAATAATGGATTACCTTAACGACCGAGCAAAGTTCTTAATGTCTGATGAGCAAAAAAATGGCATGTTCCAGAAGTAATTCTTAATAACCTTAAAATTACAAAGGGAATGGTTCTGGGCTGACTTAGGTTCTGGACCGGGCTTTTTTACTCTACTAATGGCTCAGATAACTGGAGAAACCGGTGCAGTATACGCTGTTGATAGCAATCAAGCAATGCTAAACAGTTTAAAAGAGAACATCGCCAAGTCGAGCATCGATAAAGGCATCATTAAAATCGTAAATAACGATGTCTGCCATACAGGAATTACTGACAAATCAGTTGATGTTGTCTTTTTCGCAAATGTTCTCCATGAAGTAGATGACAAATTGGAGTTCTTCCAAAAGATCAAACGTATATCTAAACCAACTGCTATCATTGTTGATATAGCCTGGAAGAAGATTCAAACAGAACGTGGACCGCCCCTGAAAGAACGACTTTCTGAAGAAGAAGCTAAACAAGTACTATCTGAAAATGATTTTAAAGTGATAAATCAGACTGATGTAGGACCTTATCATTACGAAGTTATTTGTCGGATAGTTGCTTAATATAGTTACAGTTAAGCCCTTTCATTTTTGTATTTGCTTTTTCCTATGTTCTACAATTTTTAAAAAATTGGTTGAAGTTGGTGCTTTAGTATGAAAGTTTTGCAAGAAGCACCTCTGAAAGAAAGCGCTACATCCCTTAGAATTAGGTTATGGCATTTCTAAAAGATGTATCATTTGATGTTGAAATCTCAAATTGTTCTAGAAAAATATCCTTGGCTGCATTTCGTGCTTTCAAAAATTGTGGTCGACATTTTCCAGTTTCGATGGATGTTTATTCGTTGTTGCAGACTTTTTTTGTATGGGAGCTGACTTATTTTTAACCTCAAGTTGGTTGTATATATGTAGGTTTTTTCGGTTCTGTAAACTCTTTGAGGGGTAGCTCTCCATGTAAAGTTTCGAGGGATGTCGAGCCACGCATCTGAGTTCTGAACGAAAAAAGTATGTAGAGCAGCCGATAACATTTCTGTCGCAAATATTAACAGTTAAGATGAAATTCCTTAGAATCAGGTTATGGTCTAAAGAATGATCCTGTGTTTTAAAAATTTGGTCTACAAGAATGGCAACATATTGTTAATGTTCTTGAAGAAAATGATCTGTGGCCAAGTGAAACCCGGTTAGTTTTTCTAACCGCCTTTGAAGGGTTTCGATTGTTTACAGCCAATCGAAAGGTTTAGCTTGGTGTATGACTAGGGCGGGGTTGTATGCACAGGATGGTAAAATTTTTTCCCCAGTCGGTATTACGAATTTATAAAAAGGTGTTACTGTATATAAGTTTATTGACACCGAACGGCAAATTTGTTGCATCTAATGGGCGAATCTGCTCAAAAAAGAGAGAAAAATTGAGGCTAATATCACCCCTTGTCTTGGTTTCAAACCCTGCCCTTGGCACCATCTTATTTATCATCGGCGTAAGACACGACTTTTAGGAGCAATTCAGTTTCTTATTGCGCATTTGAGATTGTTTTAGGACCTTTAAAACGCCATAAAAGAATAGTGCCAACTACTACTATAATTACGCTTGTAACAGAGGCAATAGGTATCAATGGGGAACTTGTGGGAACTTGCTCTTCCTCAGATGGTAGTTGCGTGTCTTCAGGTGGTGATAATTGCTGATTTGCTATTGTACCCTGCCATTTTTCAAGAGTGACTTGTATTTTATTTATGTCACATGGTTGAGTAAGCGGATAATTGTCTGTAAAGTTTTCGTAGACGCTGTATGGGGTTTCGCCGATGCCATCGCCGTTTGTGTCACTGCCCATGTAGTTGCTCCAGTAATTGCCTTCTTTACCATTATCCCATTTATTGTATTCAGAATAATACGAGAAGTTTGTAAAGGTCATCCAATAGGTTTCATGAGCTTCATTTACTTTTGTGTTATCTTTAAAATTGTTCCATACAAAATTGTTAAAATCAGAACTGACGAGACTAACAGCATTTTCACTTGTTCCCTGAATGTTGTTTCCTAAAACATGATTATTCAGTGCACTAGTCAAATAAATGCTAATCCTGCCCTGCTCAAGATTGATGTTATTTTGGAAGAAAGCATTATACTCACCACTTAATTGAAGACCGATTTCTTCAGCTGTTAGGTCGTTTTCATAAACATAATTTCTGCTCCCACTTAACGTTATACCTGCACAGTTATCGAAACCAGAATTTGAACTGGATGATATATTGTTTTTTTCTATCCAGTTATATGAACCATCAATAATAAGGCCACAACAATTTATTCCTACTATAGAATTTTGTGTTACCGTGTTATTATACGAATTTGATATTGTCACTGCAGCAGACTGCCAAGTGCCCCCTTCTTTTGAAAACTCGTTATCAATTAGAATGTTATTGTGCGAGTTTGCTATGGTTAAAGGTCCTTTACAATGAGTAACCAAGGAGTTGTTTACTCCAAAAAACGTTAAAGGCTTGTTTAAACCTGAAACATCAACATCTTGAACCACCATACCCGTACAGTTGACAAGAGTCACCTGACCCGCATTATCTATAACTTGATTTGATTGCCCCTCAAGAAATACTAATGGCTTACCATTAATCGTGTTACCTGAAATCACATTTGAATCCTTAAATTCCCAGTAAATAAGACTGCAATCTATGAACTTGTTATCGATAAAAGTGGTTTCATCAGTTCGAAACTCGACACCGTTACCATTACCTGCATTAAACGTGTTGCCTGAAACAAAATTTTTAACTCCACGAAGTGCAATAGACCAATATCTGGTTTCAAAATAGTTATCAATAACTGTATTACGCGAAGAAACTACAACATTATCTGAATCAGTCATGAAATCGTCATAAATTTCAACGCCTGTTCCAAAATTGACTATCTGAGTGTTCTTAATAGTAACGTCACTTTTTCCATAAATCCCTATAGCTATACCACTGTTTGTTCCTCGAATGGTTTTCCCTGCACCATCAAAAACTATGCCATCACATTCTATGTTAATAAAAACAGAGCCCATAGCAACATCACCACTTATATCCTCTGTAAGGGTGTAAACATTCCCATTTTGGCGAATTTTATCAGTCCCAGTAACAGCACCGGATGGCGTTATTTTTATAATACCTTTAGAAGGTGTAGCAGCACTAAAAGACCCTAACGTACACACCAAAGACAACGAAAGCAAAAATATTAACATAAGGCTTAAAAATAAATTTTTAAAAATTAGATGGGATTTATTTTTAATAGGCATAAGTCTTCAAAAGCATTTTCAAGTACACAACTATTAATTATTTTTCGTCAAGAAACCTTGACTAAACTTTTCTGGAATCAATACATTGCAAGAATAAATGAATTCTACTATAAAGAGAAAAGGGAAAATTCCGGGTGATATCATTTTTTGCTTGGTTTCAACCCCTTCCTTGGCAGCATCCTATTAATTTAACACTTTTATTTAGGCTTCCTAAACAGCTTAGTCTTTCTTGTATTAACCAAAATCAACTAGAGGACAAATATCTGCTCCGTCTTGATTGCTACTGACATTTGTTATTTACTTTAAGCAATAACAAATTTTTAAAACCCCGTTTAAACCAAAGTGATTGGTGATTTTTTGTCTCAGACTAACCTTGATCCCAAGACTGCATCAGAAGAGGCCAGTCAGCAACGTTCGGTTCTTCCAATTCCTAACAAACCTTACAAGGGATTAATTGTTTACGACGCAAAAAGCACCGACTCAAAGTTTCCACCCATAGAACCAATCCGACCACCAAAAAAAGCAGCAAATATTGTTTTAATATTGCTTGACGACGTCGGTTTTGGCGCCTCCAGCACTTTTGGTGGACCAATCAATACACCAGTTGCAGATGCATTAGCTACGGATGGCCTAAGATATACTAGGTTTCATACAACTGCTTTATGTTCGCCAACACGTGCGGCTATTTTGACGGGACGTAATCATCACACGGTTGGAATGGGTGGGATAACAGAAATCGCCACGTCAGCACCAGGCTATAACTCTATAAGACCCAACTATTGTGCACCTATATCAAAAATTCTAAAATATAACGGTTATTCAACCGCACATTTCGGAAAATGCCACGAAGTTCCTGTTTGGGAAACCGGTCCAATTGGACCATTTGACCATTGGCCAACCTTTTCAGGTTTTGAAAAGTTCTACGGGTTTGTAGCGGGAGAAACTAATCAGTGGTTCCCTGAAGTTTACGATGGCAGGTCAAGAGTGATGCTACCAGATGACCCTAACTACCATTTTATGGTGGACATGACTGACCAAGCCATTAATTGGATACGCACCCAAAAAGCAATAGCACCTGATAAGCCGTTTTTTGTTTATTTTGCTCCGGGAGCTACGCATGCGCCTCATCACGTTCCTAAAGAGTGGGTAGACAAATACAAAGGCAAATTTGATGACGGCTGGGATAAACTTAGAGAACGTACTTTTGAGAAACAAAAACAGCTTGGAGTCATTTCTAACGACGCAAAACTAACTAAACGGCATAAAGAAATTCCTGCATGGGCTGAAATGCCGGAGGAACTTAAACCAGTACTTAGGCATGAAATGGAAGTTTACGCTGGCTTTCTCGAATTCACGGATTATCATATTGGAAGACTACTTGACTCCTTAAAGGATCTTGGAATTTTTGATGAAACACTGGTTTTCTACATAATCGGTGATAATGGGGCTTCAGCTGAGGGCACATTGAACGGCACTTTTAACGAAATGACCAATTTTAACGGCGCAGCATCACTTGAAACACCACAGTACCTTATGCAACATCTTGACGAATTTGGAGGACCAACATCATACAATCATTATGCGGTAGGCTGGGCGCATGCAATGTGCTGTCCTTATCAATGGACAAAACAGGTTGCGTCCCACTTCGGTGGCACAAGAAACGGCATGATTATACATTGGCCTAAAGGAATCAAAGCCAAAGGTGAACTGCGTCACCAATTCCATCATGTTATTGACGTTGCTCCAACTATTCTTGAAATTGCCGGAATTCCTGAACCGGAGTTTGTGGAAGGTGTAGAGCAGAAACTGATGGAAGGTACCAGTATGACATATACCTTTGAAGATAAGGCAGCCCCTGACCGTCATGATGTACAGTATTTTGAAATGTTTGGCAACCGTGGAATCTACTATAAAGGTTGGACAGCAGTAACTAAGCATCGCACACCATGGCAACTTGTAGGTCAGAAAACGGTGGCTTTTAATGATGACAATTGGGAACTTTACGATACCACAAAAGATTGGACTCAAGCTGAAGACCTGTCAAAGCAAAAGCCTGAGTTACTTCATGAATTGCAGCGTCAATGGTTGATTGAAGCAACACGCTATAATGTTTTACCGTTGGATGACCGTGGAATAGAACGTTTTAACCCTAAATTGTCAGGTAGGCCTGAAATGGTAACTGGCAATACCCAATTCTTGTATCCGGGAATGGTTCTAAACGAAAGCGGAGTTATTGACATAAAAAACAAGTCACACTCTATTATTGCTGAAATAAACGTACCTGATTCAGGAGCCAGAGGCGTTGTTGTAGCTCAAGGCGCTAATTTCGGAGGCTGGGCACTATACTTCAAAGATGAACATCTCAAGTACTGTTACAACTTTTTAGGATTAACCCTCTACACTGTTGAAGCCCCAGACGTTATGCCACAAGGAAAGCATCAGGTTCGAATGGATTTCAATTATGATGGCGGCGGCTTAGGAAAAGGCGGTACAGCATCACTAATTGTTGATAACAAGAATGTAGCACAAGGCAAACTGGAACACACTGCACCAGTCATCTTTTCGGCTGACTCTACCTGCATGGTTGGCGACAAAATTGGGGCACCAATCTCAAACGACTTCAAAAACGTCGATAACAAGTTTAATGGAAAAATCAGTTGGGTACGTATAGAGAAAGGAATTGAAGAAACCGAACGCCAGATTAGCCCTGAAGAATGGGTCAGAGTTCACATGTCCATACAATAAAAGGCGTCTTTGCCCAAACTCTTTCTTTTTTTATTCAAGTAATTTATCAAAACAAAGGAGCGTAAAACGTAATTCAAACGTTTCATGTAATGGCAAAGCCTACTGGTTCAAGATGTAACCTTAACTGTGATTACTGTTTTTTCCTAAAAAAGAAGTATCTTTACCCCAACAGCAATTTCAGAATGTCTGACAAAGTAATGGAGCGTTACATTAGCCAAACCATTTTAGCCCATAAAGTTCCAGTAGTGACGATTGCCTGGCAGGGTGGAGAGCCAACTTTAATGGGTTTGGATTTTTATCGACATACTATAGAAATAACAAAAACCGTTACCCCTCAATACATGAAAGTAGAAAATACTTTACAAACAAATGGTGTCTTGATTGACGAAGAATGGTGCCGTTTTCTTCACGATAACAATTTCTTAGTTGGTTTAAGTATTGATGGACCAAAATTTCTTCATGACAGTTACCGAAAAGATAAAGCTGGGCATTCAGTTTTTGATAAAGTCATCCAATCTGCCCGGTTAATGCAGAAACATGGCGTAGAATTTAACATTTTATGTACGGTAAATGCCGTAAATAGTAGGTACCCTTTAGAAGTGTACCGTTTCTTTCGTAACGAATTAAAAACACCTTATTTGCAATTCATTCCAATTGTGGAGCGAGATAATGAAACAGGAAATCAACAGGGAACTTGCATCACAGAACGATCAGTAAACCCAAAACAATACGGTAAATTCTTGATAGAAATATTCGACGAATGGGTGCGCCATGATGTAGGCAAAATGTTTGTTCAATTTTTTGACGCGGTCTTAGCTTCGTATGTTAGAGGTTACTCTTCTCTTTGCATTTTAAGCCCCAAGTGCGGGGAAGGTGTTGCGCTTGAACATAATGGCGATGTCTATTCATGTGACCATTTTGTAGAGCCTAATTTCTTCTTAGGCAACATTTTAAAAACCCCTATAGTAGACCTTGTTTCGAGTAAACAACAGCAGCTTTTTGGAGAGGCAAAACAAAAAACGCTTCCTCGTTATTGTAGAGAGTGCGAGTTTTTGTTTACTTGTTATGGTGAATGCCCAAAAAACCGTGTTTTAAGAGCGCCTGACGGGGAAGAAGGTTTGAATTGGCTGTGTGAAGGGTTGAAAAACTTCTTTAGCCATACCAAAATCCCTATGCAAATAATGGCTTATTTTTTACGTAATAACGAACCGGCTTCAAATATAATGAATATCTTTTCGAATTAACTGTTGTTTTTTGTTGTACTAAGTTTATCAGCTAGTTGGTACGATTAATTTGTTCAACTATTCTTTCATAAAAGTTAGAGGGGGACGTCACCAAAACCCTGCCCTCGGCACCACACCATTAATTTGACGTCGGTTAGCGACATTTTACTTGATTGTTATTTACAAAACCTTTTAAAAATAAACTTGGATGGGGCAGCATTAACATTTCTCTTAAATATTAACAGTTAATGTGATTGGCCGTTTGTAGCTAAGTTGTAACAACCTAAAACAGCAAAACTCTATATCAAAAAAGGCTTTTCTTTTTTTAAAAGGAATATGATTTTGAAAAAATTAAAAAAGCAATAAATGCAAAAGATTCTCGATAATCCTAACGCGTTAAGAGAGCACAGGTTAAAACCGCCACTTTCCAAATCCACCAATTCCTATCTTCAACATTCACCACAACATTTGCCATAAAAACAAACCACAACCCAAACAAAACAGTCACTCCCAACATGCCCCTCATCCTCACCCCATCCCACACAACATAGCGCCACGTAACAGACAAGGCAAAAAACAACTCCCTCATCCACAACGCAACCCAAAAATCGCCCAAACCAAAAAAACAAGCCGCCACCCAAACCCAAAACTGGGACGAGGCACCACCAAAAAACCCATCCTCACAAAAAACAAAAAAAACCACCAAACATCCAACATAACGCCAGAAACAGTAAATACACACAAGCCACGCAACAATCTAACTCCAAATACACACAAAAAAAGAAAGAAAAAAGAAGTTCAAGGGTAAAGTTACCTTTATTACCTTAAATTATCTAACGCTATTTGAGGACTAATTATGCAACTTGACCAATGTATTAAAGGCCGCAGAAGCGTTAGAGCTTACACAGCGGAACCTGTATCTAAAGAGCAAATTGACTTAATTTTAGAGGCTGGCGTTTGGGCACCAACCGCAATGCACAGGGAACCCTTAAAATTTGTAGTCATAGAAGACAAAGCGTTAATCAAGTATGTTTCTGACGAAACTAAACTGGCTGTTAAACAGAATATGCCTCCTTTAGCTGAAAGGTTCTCAACCCCTGAAGACATTATCTGTTATAATGCCCCTGTACTGGTGCTTGTCTGCGCTGAAAAGAATCCCCAATGGGCAAACGTGGATTTTATCGATTGCGTTCTAGCCACTGAAAACATGTTCTTAAAAGCTTACGAACTTGGCCTTGGCACCTGCTACATGGGTTTTGTAAGCCAACTAGCCAGCAAGCTAGATGTGTTAAGTAAAATGGGTGTTCCAGAAAATTGTTCAATGATGGTTCCATTCATTTTAGGTCACCCAAAAACGCAGAAAGCCTCAGATAAACGAAACAAACCAGATATCATTAAATGGCTAAAATAACCCTTTTTTTAGTTATTAATTTTTCTTTTCATAATTAACGCCGTTGCTGCAACTCCAAGCATAATTATTGTGGCAGCAATAACACCCGTTGAATAATCGTTTTGATATGGGTCACCTATTATAGCTTTAGGCGTGTCTGGTGGTCTTGTTGGTATAGGCGTTTGGCTTGGTCTAGGCGTAACTGAAGGCTGAGTTGGTGTTGATGTTTGTGCTGGTGCATGCGTGTTTGTTGTTGGGGTTGGCGTCTGTATTGATGCTGTCGGTTTTGGGGTTGTTATTGTTGGCGTTTCGGGTGAAGTGGGTGATGGTGTGGTGGAAGGTTCAGGTGTTGGGGTTGTTGTTGGGCTTGGGGAGGGAGTTGGGGTTGGAGTTGGTGAGGGTGTCGGTGTAGTCGTTGGAGTGGCTGTTGGTTTAGGTGTGACAGTTGGAGTTGGCGTAGGAGTAGCTGTTGGCTTAGGGGTTGGTGTGGGCGTAGGCGTGGGAGTTGCTGTCGGTTTTGGTGTCGAAGTAGGCGTAGGTGAAGGCGATGGTGACGGTGTAGGCGAAGCCTTGGGAGTGACTGTTGGCGTTGCCTGAACAAGTTGTATTGAAAACGATTTGCTGTCCATATTGGCGCCGCTTTGAACCTGCGGCTGTCCGTTAGTGACTTCTGATATGCTCGATTGTTGATGTACAGCTAAAGCTAAAAAAGTAAAAACCAGCAGCAACGTTGCTGTTAACAGAAAAACTTTCAACTGTGGCTTGTTAGCCAAAAACATTTCACCTTAAAATCATTCTAGTAGTCAAGTTATGAACTGTTGAGAGATTTTGTGTCATAAAAACGGATGTGGGCTCACTACTGCTACAACATTGAATAAACAAGAACTTGCCATAGTCTGCGTTTTAGCGTTGTAGCAAAATATGCTGTAGCAGAAGAACGCCAATCTTTGACAAGTTACAAATAGAGCGGTGCTTAAACTGCATTATGTTGGTTGAACTTCTTGAACTTCAAGTATTGATGCAACCGGCAAATCAATTTTCTCCATAACTTCCAGAACCGCATCTTGACTTGCCCCTTCAACAACAAATGCTACTCTTTTTTCGTCAGTGCAGCAATAGCAGGATTTTACAGTAATATCTTTGATTTTTCCTTCCGTTAACATTTTTGCTACACCTGTTGCGCAGCTTTTAGGGTCTTTTCCAGAACGTAAAATGGCAGAATTAACTATATAGCTTGGCATAAAAATCACCTATTTACTAATCTATTGTTAATTAAAACCGATGTTATATAAGTATGCTAAGCTGTTTGCTTGCGGCTTTTTAGCTAATTAATGGCTATATATGAGACTTTATGCATTAATACTGTGTTTAACCATTTTTTGAAAAAGGGTGTAACATTGTTTGTATGTTTCCTTTTTTGACTATTTTTTTATGCTGTTAAAGGTGTTTTTGTTTGGTTTACAATGCAGTTGATGGTGAAACTGAAGACGAATTAATGATGGCAATTCAGGTCGAGCTAGACCAAATCGTAAGCAAAGAAGTATGCGATGCAGTTTACGAATCTCACAGCAAAGAAGTAAAAGAAAAAAGTACCGAAGAGCTTGATGAAGAATGCAAAACACGCAAAGGTGCAATAATAAGCGTTATTTCTTCATCGGTTTGTCTTGAACGATTGTATTTTGTTATTCGTTCATCAGTTATGGGTTTAATAACTGGTTTGTTAACTTACGCGGTAATCAGCATTTTTAAAATAACCGACTTTTTTGACTTAGTACTTTTAGGAGTTTTCGCTTTTGTTGTATCACTGCTGATTTCACGGTACTTTGACAGTCCCATCGTAAAACTGTGCAATCTAATCTTGAAATATCTAAACCGTTACGATCGTTTAAGAACATTTATTTTAAGCAGGCTCTGAACCTGTTTCGTTGTTGTTTTGGTGCAGTCACATATTATTATAGGCTGCATAATGCCCTACTGTTGGTTAAGGTGATATGTTTGAAAGACGCAATATTTACCTGTCCATTCTGCAAACGGTCCAGTTGGCGAACTCGGCTTCTGCTTTGGCTACACATGAGAGAATGCATGCAGTCAACTCCAACGGTCAAAATTTATTCATCCAATGAACCGTTAATTGTAACTGTGTAGGTAATTGAAAAGCTGCTTTTCTTTTGTTTTTTGCAGCTTTTTTATATGTTCTTTTTTTGTCATATTATTTTTTCAAACATATTCTTTGCTTTGTAACTTAGACAAAACAGGGTTTTTAAGATTTTTAACTGTTCTACAGGTTGAAAAAATATGGTTTTAGATGGGTTTTGTTCCATTTTTTCTTGTCTGCAAGGGTTGACTTGGCTGGGTTTTGATTGTTTTTGATGGTAAAAACTAGTTGTTTTATGTGTAGGCTGTCTTGAGTCATGGGTTTTTTTAGTTTGTGTTTTTCTGTTGTACAGTTGCTTTTGGTTGCTCTTTTTGGGTTGAATTCTTGTTTTTTGTGTGTTTTTTGCGTTTGAATGTTCATTTTTCGTATGCTTGGGTTATGTCTTGTTATTGCTGTATTATGTCTTAACATTTAAATAAAGTATAGTCTGTATAAAGATTCGCTAATCAAACAGGCTGAAAAATAAAAAAGGAGTAGGAGAAAATGGCTAATGTGCAAAAAGAAGTTCAAGTAAAACTTGCAAAAGGATTACTTGACCTTATAATACTTCAGTTTTTAAACACCCAGCCAATGCATGGGTATGAAGTGATAACTAAAGTGCGAAAAACCTTCGGCGTATATTTTGGTCCAAGCACTGTATATCCCCTCTTATCAACACTGGAAAAGAAAGGTTACATTTCAAGCCAATGGGACATGGAAAATGACAGGCCACGAAAAGTATACAGTTTAACCAATGACGGCCACAACATGCTTAATTTCACTGAGAACTCGCTCAACTTAATTTGCCAAAAAATGGGTTCATCAATTCCTGCGGTTGAAGCTGGATCGTCAAGTTTTGATAAAAGTAAGGTCATGGCTGCCGAAGCTTTTGCGCCTTAACTTGCCCTTTTCTGTTTTTGCTTCTGTTTTGTTGGTCTATTGGTCTATAACCATTAGAGTTAATGTTGTTTTGATGGTTGAAAGATTTTTGATGCGGCTAAAAATTTGTTCTTTTAGGTAATCTATGGATTCTCCGCTTACTTTTGCTATTATGTCATATGCCCCTTTGGAAGGATAAACTTCGCTTACCCCTTCTATCCGTCTTATGTCTTCTATGGCTGAATCGTATGTTTCCGGTTCAGTATTAATAAAAACATATGCATGCCGTTGAGGCTTAATTTTTACTGATTCAATTATTGATGAATTAGCCTCTATCTGGTTTTCTTGATAAAAAATAGTTTCCATAAAATAGTCACTTCACAACAAAATTATTATTAAAAATATTTCTTTGAATACGCTATTAAAGCTAAGTTACTGCATTGCGACTACAACAAATCCATATAACACTTCATTGCCTTGAATTAGAATGCAGCTGGGAAAGCTGGGGCTTGGCGAAACCGGCTTTTTCGAAGGCACAAAGAAAGCCGCGTAACCGCGTCCATTCGCAAAATAATTTTTTTGCCATCAGGGAGGTAGAAAGAAGGAATGGAGCTTGACTTGTGCTTTCTTGTAAAGAGCCAAGCCCAACTCAACTGTGTTATTGTTTTGGTGTTTTGATTTTTATCAGCGAGACTATTTCGTATTTGTCGCCGAGCAGCTTTCTAGGGTCAAGATATTCCAGTTCAATTAAAAAGCCTAAGCCGACGACGTTTCCACCAAGTTTTTCGATAAGGTCAATGTTTGCTTTAATTGTTCCACCCGTTGCGAGCAGGTCGTCAATGAGTAGGACGTTTTGGCCTTTGTTGATTGCGTCTTCTTGGATTTGGATTGTGTCTGCTTCGTATTCTTTTTGGTAAGTGTAGTCTATGCATTTGAAGGGTAGTTTGCCTTTTTTGCGGATTGGAACGAAACCTGCGCCGAGTTCAATTGCGAGGGGTGCTCCGAAAATGAATCCTCTTGCCTCGTTTGAGACGACAAGGTCAATTTTTTTGCCTTCAAAGCGTTCTGCGAGTTGCTTGATTGTTTCTTTGAAGTATGCTGGGTCTTTAAGGATTGGTGCAATGTCCCAGAAGCATACTCCTTTAAAGTCTGTGCATCGAAGTTTAGCTCTTATGTCAATATTTTTTTCAGATTTGTTCATGATTTTTTTCTCCGTGGTTATTCTTTTTGTGCGAATGCTCCGTCAAGCGCGTGTTTGCAGTTGCATGCTTGCTCTGAGGGTATGGCTTTGACGGTTTCGGCGATGATTTTTTTAACATTTTCAATGTTGGCTGTCATTACTCTAACGATGTCGCCGATGCATACTGGATGGTCTTTCCAAACGTCGTAATCAGTTACTAATGACATGTTTGCAAAGCAGATTTCGGCTTCTCTGGCGAGAATGCATTCGGGGACAAGGGTCATGCCAACGATGTCTGCGCCCCATCCGCGGAACATTTTTGATTCTGCTTTTGTGCTGAATCTTGGGCCTTCTATGCAGACGTATGTTCCGGTTTCGTGATGTTTAATTTTGAGTTTTTTTGCAACGTCAATTACGATTTTGCGGAGTTCTGGGCATGTGGGTTCAGCGACTCCGATGTGGCAAACCTTTTTTTCTGCCATTGTGTAAAATGATTGTTCACGTTTTGTGGTTCGGTCAATAAATTGGTCAACAACAACCATGTCTCCCGGCTCGTATTCTTCACGCAGTGAGCCAACGGTTGAGGATGATAAAATGTGTTTAACTCCCAGGCTTTTTAGAGCCCAAATGTTTGCACGTACAGGGATGTCTGTTGGCCTAATTGTGTGTTTTTTTCCGTGTCTTGGTAGAAACGCTACGGATTTGCCGCCCAATTCACCGATGGTGATTGCGTCTGAGGGTTTTCCGTATGGTGTATCTACTGTGACTGACTTTATGTTACTGAAAAGTTTTGGGTCATCAAGACCTGTTCCGCCGATAATTCCAATTTCTGCTTGCATAAAAGCCTAACTTGCCGCTTTATACTTATAAAAATAACGCCTTAACCCTTACTACACATAAACAGGTGCCCCGCCTCTGAAGCTCAACCATTTTAAAAGTGTGTTTGGGTGATGCTTCTGTATACAAACTACTGGATTTCAACATACTTTTGAGCGGTTTTTCAACCAATAGCACCTACCCCCCTTAGTGATTTGAAGTTTTACCGCAGAAAAGCGTCAGGTAGAGCCTACCCCTCCAGTTTCCGCCTACTCCCTATAGGTTTTTGCATAGAATTGCTATTTAGATCCTAATATGTTGGTGTGAAAAGTAAAGCAACTGTTTGTGGGCAAATTTGGTCAGATTTGATTTTTCATTAATTCAGATAAATTTTTAGACAGATTTTTATTGCATACAACTTTACATAACATTTATGGACAGGCGAGTTGGATTTTTTGCTTGGATACTTGTTTTTCATTTAGTTTTATTATCCATGGTACTTTTGGAAACAGGTAACGTTTCGGCTTCTTCTGATTATTGGGTAACTATCGCTTCAGTCCCAACAAACGCAAGTGAGTCAATCGGTGTTCTCCCAACTTTCGGCAACATTTGGGCTGCATCATTAAATGAGGAAATCTACTGTTTTGGAGGAATTAATCAACATCAACGCTCAGGCGGCTACGTGTGGTATGGTATAAGTGAAAAATATAACCTTGAAACTGGTAAATGGACGACAATAACGTCGCCTTCAAGTGGCTTCATAGCCTTAGTCACATGTCAAAACAAAATTTATTCCATAGGGGCGCAAACCCAAGTGTATGACCCATCAACAGACGCTTGGTTAAATAGAACCCAAATGCCCGAGTCACTCCTTAAAGTAAATGCCAATGTAGTGGACGATAAAATCTACGTTATAAGTGGCGCAAAATCTGCTAGCTTAGGCGGCGTCTACAGTTCAGCAGTTAATCAAGTGTATGATCCCTATTTGGATTCTTGGTCAACTATGGCGTCTATTCCAACTCCTGTCGAAGGCTATGCCTCAGCGGTTTTAGATGGTAAAATCTACATTATAGGTGGCGCTGCCATGTCCCAGGATTATTCAAATCAGGTTGTAAACCTTGTTCAGGTTTTCGATCCTAAAACTAACCAATGGACTACTGGAACGCCTCTTCCAACTGGGGTTTATGCGGCAGGTGCATGTGCAACAACAGGGTTATTTGCGTCGGAAAAAATCTATGTGGCAGGTGGGCACCCTCATTATGTTTCTTGGGTAACATCCGCTATTCTCAGTCCGCATGGAACAACTCTTAATCAGATTTATGACCCTATAACTGGAAACTGGTCGCTTGGAGCTTCTATGCCTCAACCAAGATGGCAATGCTCCGTTGTCAACGTTAATGATACGCTTTTGGTTGTGGGCGGAGAAAACGGTCCTGCTGATTCCTCTTTTTACAATAACCCCGAAAAAGTCGAAAAAATAGTCTTAGAAATCGAAAAATACTTTCCAACTGACTATGAGGGTACCTTATCTCTCACGCCTACTTTAAGCGCCTCAGCATTACTTCCTGATGAAAATACTTACTCACTTTTCGCTACGATTGCCCTCGCTATTGGCTTCGGCATTATTTTTTGTATTTTATTTATACTTAAGAGGACACGGAGAGAATCTAATCGTTGAAGTTGTCAATTAGGGTTTTATTGTTGTAGCTTTCTTCAGATTTTTGAAATGAAAACCTTTTTTTCGTTTTCTGACGTGATGCAGATTGAGCTTCGTTTATTTTTAGAAGGAGGTGATTTTTTTGGGAACCGTCACCAAGAGTATAGAAATTTTTGCTCCAGCAGACAAGGTCTTTGATTTCGTAATTGACTTTGATAAAATGAATCAGATTCACGAGGGCTACACTAAAGCTACCCCTACATCAACCAATCAGCCTGTGGGGATTGGTACAACTGCACATTTTGTTAGTCAAACGGGTGGGTCCAAAAGCGAATGGGACATGAAAATTATTGAATTTGAGCGAAACCGAAAACTACGTTGGCAATTTGTGAAACCTGAAATAGCTAACATACTAACTCTTGAACCAACGGCGAAAGGCACGATGTTAACTCATCAGACCCTTTACGAGCTTCCATATTCTGTTTTTGGAAAACTGATGGATAAAGTAAAAGTCAACAGTGATGTAAATAAAGAAGTAGAACTTGAACTGGAGAAAACCAAAAAAGCTCTTGAGAGCTAAATGCGCTGTTTTTGCTCGTTTTATTTTTCAAGTAATACGGGCGCGTCTATTGCAAGTGGTGATTCGGTTGGGTCGTTCGTGATTTTTTGAGGTTCTGTTGATTCTGGTTCTAAGAGTATCATTGCGTTTTGTTGTGCAAAAATTTTTATGTTGTCGACTTTGTCCATTAGTTTCATGTATGTTACAAAATAGTCTAAAAATTTGGTTGCTTCTTCTTTTTCGAATATTTCAACATTTTCGGTCATGCGTTAAACTTCCTGACGTGTTAATGCTGTCTTATGTAGCAACTGTTAAGTCATAACGCTTGCTAATATGCAGGTATATACGTAACAGCTACAAAGAGGCACTCAAAACCCTGCCAGCAAATCCCCAAATAGAAAAAACCAGCAAATCCACCTGCCAACAACCTCAATTTTTAAACCAACCCCTAAAAAATAAACAGCAAAAACCCAAATTCTACTCGCAAGTTAGCATCACACATGTTAAAACCGCCCCTCTAAACATGATGTCTTTTAAGTTTTAAGCAAGAAAAAAGCCTGTTAACCATTTAAAAGAGGCTTAAATTACGCTTTGTTTTCGTTAAATGCTTTTGATGCAATAACGCATAATGTAGGCAAGTGAGCGAGATGGAGAAAGCCAAAGCCCAGTATACTTCAAAAGCCATTTATGAGTTAAGCGAAAGCTGCGTTGAACTTCATAAGGCAGTAAATTCAACCACCCAAACAGCTGCGCAAGCTAAAAAGCTGTGGCGTGAAGGCAACAAATCTAACCTAATCAAAATCGGCATGGCATGCATAATGTTTCCAGACCCTTCACCGGTAGGCGAAATCATTGGTGCAGGCTTTCTGGTGGCGGGTGCAGTGCAAAAGGGCATACAGAAAAGGACCCTTTACGTTAGCGACTTAAAGAAGAACCTTAACAGCATTCAAAAAGAGTTACGGGCAACCCAAGATTGCCTTAGGTTCTAATCCATTTTTTGATTCTCAGGGTCTTTCTTCTTTTTTAGGATATCCTTTTTTATCGTTGGCAGCTTTACATTTTCAATTAATGGTTTTTTGAAATTGTAAACTATCAAAATAGTCAATGAAATGACAATAACAGACGAGACAATGAACATCGTATTGTTTATACTGTATTCTAAATTGTCTGGTAAACCGCTAAAGTCACCCTCTGGTTTTTTAACAGCACAAATTTGTCCATCACAGGCAAAATAAATTGCGCCATTAACAACATCTGGAGCAGTTTCTGCGTTACTAAAATTCCAGACGCTTGAACCATCATCTGCCCTAAAAGCCTCAAGCTTACCTGAAAAAACGTAAACATAAACAAGACCATCAACAACTATTGGAGCACTGCACTTGTCATCTACTCTTGTGCTCCATATCATTTGGCTGCTTGTTGTGCTAAACGCGTAAAGCGTACCGTAAGCATTACCGTAGTTTTGAATTGAAGTATCATAAGGAACGCCTGAGCTTGTAAAAAACAAAACTCCGTCTGCTAACATGGGCGCGGAAGGGTCAAAGGTTTGGTCTGTACCCGCTGGAGCCGCAACTTTCGACGGGCTAGTATCGTAACTCCAAATTTTTGTTCCATCTGTAGATCTTAAAGCGTACATGCAGCCGTCGCCTGAACCTGCATAAACTACGCCGTGACCGATTCCAGGTGTGCCTTCAAATCCTTCTCCGGCCTTAAAGCTCCAAATTTTTTCGCCATCTTCAGCGTTCAAAGCGTAAAGGTTTGCATCGTTTGAGCCGACATAAACAACCCCATTAGAAACTGCAGGCGAAGAGGCTATCGCGTCGCTGGTAGTGAAATTCCATAAAATGTGGCCATCTATAGCGTCTAAAGCAATTATTGAGTTGCCGCTTCCAATGAAGATTTTTCCTTGTCCCGCTGCGGGGTTTGAATAGCCAGTATGGCAGGCTGTTCTCCACAGAAGGTTGCCGTTTTCAGTGTTCAAAGCTGTAACGTAGTCGCCTGCGCCAAAGTAAATCACTCCGTCTAAAACTGCTAATTGTGTAATGGTGTTGGTTGTATAGTTGCCTTGGTAGTTCCAGATTGTTGCGCCGTTAACAGCGTTGAAAGCATAAACGTTTATCCATGTAACCTGTGGATTGCCATAAGTGTTTAGGGTTATTGTAGATTTTGCGGCGGCATAAACTACATCTTCTACTATTACAGGTTGCGTCCATGTTCTGGTTTTAGTGAAAATGTCTGTTTCCCAATAATTCTGTGCAGGTGTCCCCGTTAAACTCCATGGAATACTAGTTTCCCATGTTATTGCTTCATTGTTAATGGTTGGTGTAGGGGTTGCTGGTGTTGCTCCGCTTATGGTAAAGGTAAGCGTTGTTATGCTGTTTTTTGCAAAGGTTTCAAAAAAGGTGGTATCGCCTTGAGAAATCAGCAAGTATCCACCACCACAGCAGGAAACGTTAATGTGCTGTTCGCCTTGAGGCACATCTGCTAATGGTATGGTGGTTTCAAATGAAATTTGAGGGTTTGCGTCGTCATCGCTAAGATTTGCTGGGTTATTAATGCTCCATTGGTAAACAGTTACTGGCTGGTTAAGCCAGCTTGCACTGTAAGAAACATTATACAGGAATACTCCAAGACTTTCCATGTTAGTAGGCGTGTTTTGGTAAGCACTAAATTTAACCGATAAATCTGATTGGTCAGAATATATTGTGCTTCCGTTGTTAACCGAGAACCTGACTCCGTTCCCAGCAGAGACAAGGTCAGTGTATCCTACGTCGCCTTTATAGGTTGGGTTATTTTGCTGAGCAATTACGGTTTCTGTAAACGGCAAAAATACTGCCGCTAAAAGAATAGTTAAGCAAATCATGGATGTTAATGTTCTGTTCATGCCTGTTCCAATTATGCATTTAAGGCATGGCAGGCTTTTAAGATTTAGCTCAAAAGCATTTTTTTAAGAAACAAAAATATTGACTAAAATTAGGAAAAGATATTAAAAATTGAAGATTTACTCTTCATCTTCTTTAATTTCGCATTTAAGCTTCTTGATTATTTCGTCAGCTCTGAGCGGCTCAATTTTAAGCGTGTAAAGCTGGCTTGGAGTGCGAAGCTTCAGTTTAACGTTTTCTTTGTTTCTTTTTACTTGACAATGCTTTGCTTTGGCGCTCATCGCCACGAAACTTTCAACGTCAGTCATTTCTGATGGCATACTAATTTTTCCTCTTATTAACGCTTTGATGGATGCGAAGCCAGTTTTTATCTGTTTTGGTGCAGTCACGTACAATGAACAACTGTATAAGGTGTTTCTGGGTTTTGGAACTGATTTGGGAAAGCGCTTAAATCGTAAATTGCGTCAAGAAGGTTTTAGACTGCTCAAGAGGTTGCTTCAATCTGGATTTAAAAATTAAGAAAACAATAATATAGTATACGCTCAAGAAGAGAACAGTAAATGATTAAACATATTCATATTTGGGGTCACTGTTTGTCAATAAAACGTGTTTCCATTCTATTTGTCGTTCTCATAGTGCTTGTCAGTTTAGTGACAGTGGCTTTTCTGTCTCCACAGCCAATTAGTAGCACCTCATCCGATTCCGTGTATGTTGGCGTAAGCTTCTGCGGCAACACAACACAGGAAGCAGAACTGCTAATTGATAAAGTCAAAACTTACACTAACCTGTTTGTGTTACAGTCAGGTCCAATCAGCTCCAACATGAGTGCAACTACAGAAATCTGCGACTATGCCGTCTCCCAAGGCTTAAACATTATTGTATACTTCGGCTGGTTCAATCCTGATTACCCTTGGCAGTACCCATGGGTGCAAAATGCTCCTCAACGGTACGGCGACAAATTCTTGGGCGTGTACTATTATGATGAACCAGGCGGTATTCAGCTTGATTATGACTGGGAAAACCATTTCCTGAACATGAGCCAGCGTCTCCAAGATACTCCCGGTGCTAACAATACCCGGTATTTTCAATTTCTTGAAGATTCAATCTGCGGATATCTCAACGGATCAATCCGAGATTATGGCGTAGAAGCCCAAACCTACGTTAACTATATGCAGAATGACCATGACCTTTCACTTTTAAAAAACAGTACAACTCGCACTTTTGTTTCTGACTACGCTCTTTACTGGTGGGATTATCTTGGCGGCTACGATGTTGTGTTAACGCAGCTAGGCAACAACGCAAGCATAACACAGGAAATAGACCTGACAAAAGGCGCGGCACACATGCAAGGCAAAGATTGGGGCGCAATAATCACTTGGAAATATGATGAAGCACCATATCTTGATAGTGGCGAAGAAATCTACAACCAAATGACTTTGGCATATCAAGCAGGCGCAAAATACATTATAATCTTTGATTACCCCTCAATTGAAGGTAACCCCTATGGCGTATTAACCAGCGACCATTTTGAGGCAATGCAAAACTTTTGGCAAGACATAACCCACCCCACAGCAACCCAGACGTTACAGCAGTCAGACCAAACTAAAGCAGTTCTTGTACTTCCGCAAAATTATGGTTGGGGCATGAGGAACGCAGCTGACCGCATCTGGCTTTGGGGACCCGACGAACATTGCACCCAGATTTGGGACATTTCAAGAAAACTACTTGACCAGTATGGAATAAACTTGGACATCGTTTATGAGGACTCACAGTTCCCGGTTGAAGGCCAATACGACCTGATTTATTACTGGAACCAAACTTTAACATAAAAACTGGAAATAAAAGAATTAAAACCAAAAAACTTTTGGGTTTAAGCTTTTTTGGAGCGGATGCCCAGTTTAACGTTCACTTCTACAGTGTATTCATCATCGTTTTTTCCTACACTAAAATTCCAATCTTTAAGGTCAACTTCCATGTCTTTAAACTGGTTAACAACTGCATCTCGGTAATCTTGTGCAGTCTGCCCCATCTTTTGGAGTCGTTCAGAAATATTATTTTCAGGCAAAATTTACACCTCCACTAAAAATGGTTCATGCGCTAATATTGCTTGATTCCGCTTAATGGTTTAAAAATTTGTGACTGTGCAAGCACACCAGCAGACTAAAAAGAGTTTAACTTCTAACCAGTTAAGGTTTTAGCGTTTGAATAAAAAAAAGAAGTTATTTATTTTCGTTAAAGTCACTTATTAGTGGGTTTTTTGTGACTTATTCTGTTGGTATATCTGGTTCTTATGGTGGCTTAAACCTTGGAGATGAAGCCATCCTTCAAAGCATCATTACCCAGCTTCGGGAGTCTTTGCCAGTTAACATCACAGTTTTTTCACGCAACGCAGAAGACACTATTCGCCGTCATCATGTAGAAAAAGTAGTCTCACCCCGAGAATTAACATTAATGGAAGTAACTCCTGAAATTGAAAAACTGGACCTTTTCATTTTAGGCGGAGGTGGATTACTTTTTGATACTGAAGCAGAGATTTTTCTGCGCGAACTTGAAATCGCTTCGGATCATGATGTCCCAACGATGGTTTACTCCATTGGTGCAGGACCAATAAAAATGGCAACAACCCAAAAAAAGGTAAAAATGGCCCTAAGTAAAGCAGATTTAATAACTGTCAGAGACCGTGAAGCAAAAAAACTGTTGGAGCTTATCGGTGTAAAATGTCCAATTATCCAAACCGCTGACCCTGCCCTGCTTTTAGAACCTGAACCCTTACCGCCTGACGCGTTGAGAAATGAGCAGATACATCCAGGTAGACGGTTGATCGGTATTTCTGTTCGTGAGCCTGGTCCAGCAGCACCCGATATCGACCCAGTCTTTTATCATGCTGTTTTGGCGAACGCGGCGGATTTTGTTATTACCCGTTTGGATGCTGACGTTATTTTTGTTCCTATGGAACGGCAAGTGTTGGATGTACAAAATGCTCATGCGGTTATTTCGATGATGCTTAAACCTCAAAACGCTTCTGTGTTAAAGGGCGAATATACTCCAGGGCAACTGTTGTCTTTTATGAAGTATTTTGAGTTCGCTATTGGCATGCGTCTTCACTTCTTGATTTTTGCCGCCCTGCAGAGTGTGCCTTTTGTTCCCTTGCCGTATGCATCTAAGATTGGAGGTTTTCTTGAACATCTACAGGTTCCTATGCCGCCGTTAAGCAAAGTCAATTCAGGCTTGGTTAACGCGTTGATTGACCAAGCATGGGACGAAAGAGAATCCACTATAAACAAAGTTCAAAAGTTGATTCCCGACCTCAAATTGTTGGCGAAAGAAAATAATCGTTTAGCTGTTGAGCTTCTAAAAAGAAACTCCAAAGGTAAAAAATAAGGCGATTTTATGCCCATACTAAAACAACCCACTGGCACTATAGTGTTACCTGAAAGGACCGCACAGTTGATTTCAGAAACTGACGTGCTTGTGGTTGGCGGTGGACCATCAGGGATAGCAGCGGCGCTTGGAGCAGCAGAAGCAGGCGCAAAAGTGGTTCTTGCGGAACGCTACGGTTTTCTAGGCGGCAACGCCACTGCTGGGCTCGTTTTAACATGGGCGTCCTATTACACTTCAAGCCGGCAACCCACCGAGATTCCTAAACGTAATGACGAGTTTACAATTTTTCCAACTGACCACGGTTCAGGTCAACCTATCATTGCAGGTGCATTAGCGAAAATTGTTAAACGACTGATTGAGTTAGGCGGGGCTTTTGCGCCTTCACGACGGACAGGTTACATGGTGCCTTTTGACCCTGAACTTCTAAAGCTTGTCACAGTAGAAATGCTTGATGTAGCCGGTGTCGATTTTCTGTTTCATGCTTTTGCCAGTGGAACCGTCATGGATAACGGTTTAAGAGGCGTAATTTTTGAGACAAAATCAGGTC
Source organism: Candidatus Bathyarchaeota archaeon (assembly GCA_963832745.1). Lineage (GTDB taxonomy): Archaea > Thermoproteota > Bathyarchaeia > Bathyarchaeales > Bathycorpusculaceae > Bathycorpusculum. Next base: position 183,689 of record CAWHVC010000001.1, read on the forward strand.
CAATAGTGATTAAAGCCAAAGTTATTATTGACTGTACTGGCGATGGAGACATTGCTGTTTCTGCGGGGGCACCTTTCGAAGTCGGTCGATTAGAGGACAATTCAGTTCAACCGATGACTTTAATGTTTCTTGTTGAGGGCTTCGAACGTTCGAAGTTTCAAGATTACGTGGAAAAACATCCTCGACAATGGAACGGTGTGGAAGGATTAACGGACTTGATGCGTGACGCAATAAAAAAAGGTGAATTACAAGTGTCTAGGGAAGACATTTTGTTTTTCGGCAGTGTGCATGATACTCAAATCAGCGTGAACAGCACCCGCATAACGAATGTTTACGGTTTTGACGTGTGGGATTTAACTTGCGCTGAAATTGAAGGAAGACGGCAGGTTGCGCAGTTAACGAGTTTTTTTAGAAAATATGTTCCCGGATTCGAGCAGGCTTATGTAGCTCAAACCGGAACAAATGTGAGTGTCCGTGAAACAAGACGAATCATGGGCGAATACAAACTCACAGATCAAGACGTATTAAATGCTCACAAGTTTGATGACGTTATTGCTTTGGGTTCTTACCCTGTTGACGTTCATAATCCAGCAGGAAAAGGCACTTTTCTAAAAAAAATAAAGGCGGGCAGCGCCTACGATATTCCCCTACGTTGCCTTGTGCCGTTAAACGTTGATAACTTGCTTGTTGCGGGTCGTTGCATTTCTGGAACCCACATAGCAAATGCTTCCTACCGTACAATGCCGATTTGTTTCGCAACTGGACAAGCCGCCGGAGTATGTGCAGCCATTGCCGCAAAAAACAGTCTTGGTGCCACGAAAAACGCCTGTCTCTAAAGTTCAACAGGAGCTTCTTCGTCAGGGTGCAATTTTAAAAATAAAACAAGAGGGATTAGTTTAAACTAACCCTTGTTATTGGGTTGCTTTGATTTCAGAAGGTTTGCCGTTTTTGCCGCCTTTTTTGTATGCGATAATTAGGGTTACAGCGATTATTATGCTCAATAGGGTTATAATGCCGATTTCGATTAGTCCAAATGTTCCCTGTGTTATTGTTGGGGTGGGCGTTGCAGTATGAGTTGTGGTTGGCTGACTGCTTTCAGTTGGCGTCGTTTGTGTGGTTGTTATTGTTGGTGTTGGTGTTGAGCTTGGATTCATGTTAACGTTTGGAATTATTGGTGCATCTACGCTTGGGCTTTCTAAAGCTGGCAGGTACTCAACTTTTCCAAGGGTTTCGTTATTATTTTTGTCGTATATGGTTTGGTTTATTGTTGGGATATCGCGTGTTCCCCAGTAATTGTAGACTGCCTCAAGATTTGTAGGGCTCAAGTTCTCAAAATTGTACTGTGTATTGTTCATTATGTTGTTGTTGCTGATTAGCGATTGCTCTGTGGTTTGGTAGTATATTCCAACGGTGTTGTTGAATATGGTGTTTTCTTCAATTGCTAACTGAGCGCCAATATCAATTCCTAAGCTGTTGTTCATAATTAGGTTATACTGAATAGTCACAGCAGCACTTGCGTTGACCACTTTTAATGCGGCATTTGAGCCGTAAATCAGGTTTCCGTAAACCCGAATTGTATCTTCACATTTACCTACTCCAATGCCTGTCTCGCAATCTATGATTGTGTTGTTTTCAACATTTGCGTTGTACTTGTTGTCTGCATACCCGTTATCTGGAAAGTTAAAGCTGATTCCAATAGTGTTTCCACTTATCGTGTTTGAAGATATTGTTGGTGCGCTTTCTCGCTCGATGCTTATGGCGTATGCGACGCCTCCTTCAGAGATGTTGTTGCCTGTAATGGTTGGGGCTGCTTGAGTGATTGTTACTCCGCCTTTAATTTGGCAGCCTGAGACCATTGGCGATGAACCATCGATTGATATGGCTGCGTTGATTTCTGCATTTTCAAGGATACAACCTGTGCTTTCGGTAATGTTAAAGTCTGTGCTTGACGGTTCAAAAATGATTTGAGCCGTATTTGATGGGCTTAACGTTGTGCTTTGAGAATCAAACATTATCGGGTTTGAACTGTTGCATCTCGCGTTGAGCGTTCCTTTAACCTGTAAAGAAAACGATGTTAAATCAACAGTTACCCCCGGTTCAATTGTTAAGGTCGCATTTTCATCCACAACAACCTGTGAAGTGAAAACATACGGGCTTCCAGCGGCACTCCATGTTATGTCCGTAGTTATTTCACCATAAACTTCAGTTTGCGCGTTTGCAAAACCAGTTAAAGCTGTGCTACTTAACATTAGAGTGATGGCAAGAAGCAGGACTGACTTTTTTCCCAATACTTTCTCCTCGCCCGCTAATTCTAACTTTTTATAATATAAAGTTTTACCAAAATCACTTTTTATGAGAAAAAATTTTCCGCTTGTATTTTATAATAATCAACGTTAACCCAAATCCGACGAATAACACTACAAGAGCTGAAGATGTTTCAATTGGGATTTTTACCGTTTGATTTTCTGGGACGTCACCACTACTGCTTGGGCTGCCTGGTTTCTGCTTTTCAACATTTACGTTAATGCTTTTTTCAGCCATATTTCCCGCTGCATCTTGAACCTTAACCGTTACAGTATAATCGCCTGCTTCGCAAAAAACGTGGTTAACCTGCTTGCCCTCTGCAGTTGAGTTATCTCCGAAATTCCACGCGATAGTTGAAATGCCGTTTTGGTCGCTACAATCAACCGCTAAATCTAAGCGTTCACCAACGCCGATTGTCTGGTTTCCGCCCAAATCAACAAGGGGTCCAGTGGTGTCTAGTACAATTGAAGCTTCAAAACTTGCTGTATTGCCTGTATAATCCATGATTTGGCAGTAAACATTTTTTACTCCATCTCCACTGGTTAAGCTCCAAATTTTACTGTTCATATATGGTTCCCAAGCTTGATTATTCCAAGAGGCGTCATTGCTAAAACGCATCTTCTCAACGCCTGACAACGAGTCTAAGCCGCTAATTGTTAAAGTAACCCTGCTGCTGGTCGTAAACTCTGCACCACTGTTAACTTTCATTGAACCCGACGGAGTTGTTTTATCCAATTTAATGCTTGAAAGAGTCTTGTGGGTTAACTCTATGATGCATGTACCGTTACTCCATGTCCCCCAATACTCAAGCGCGTTATTTGCGTTTTCCACTGTGAAGAGTGGCTGCCCATTGGCGTTTACAGTTTTGGTTTCTCCACCATTTATTTTGTAATAAATCTCTGAAACTCCGTTACCGTCAATTGAAAGAGGAACAGCAAAATCAGCGCCTTTCCAGTTACCATCGTAATCTGCCACAATTTTCGGCAACTGCGTTACCGTAAAAGAGAAATCGTCGCCTACACCACCTAAAATTACTGAGTGTTTTCCTGCTGAAGCTTGAGTTGGTACATTGAATGTTGCGTTGAAACTGCCTGACTCATCAACAACAGCTGAACCCATGCTGTCGGTTCCATCGTAAAATGCTATTATTGTTCCTTGGTTGAAGTTTTTGCCGTAAACAATCAAGCTTTGGCCTGGCTGTACAAGCGTTATACTTGACAAATCAGTGTTGTTTCCAAATAAGCCTGTTGCTAATATGTCGCCGACAATTGTTAAGCCTTTTCGATATTCTGTAAATGCTGTTTCTGAATTGAATGTGTAACCATTGCCGTTATCTAAAGCTGCAAAAAGTATGTTGTCATAAGTTTGTGGGTGGTCGCCTACAGGATTTCCTATGATTAAATCGGGGGCGTTAAATGAGTAATTGAAGCTTTTTGTCTGCGAAATTTGCACATTGTTTGCGATTGTTGACCATGTGTTTGTAACTGGGTTAAGATAGGTTAAATTCACCGTGTTGCCTGCGGTAAATCCTGTTCCTTGTAAGGTAATTTTTTCGCCTGCAGTGCCAGAACCTGGAGAAACAGTCAATACTGGTTCCTCGATGGTGTGTGTTACCGATAGACTTACTGTTGCAAAATTTTTGGTTTTAAGCGGTGTATCCAAAGAAACAGAGTCTCCAACAGCAAAATAAGTCACCGTTCCAGTGGTTCTTGTTAAATTATCGTACACACTTAAGAAAAATGGTTGATTGTAATAACTGGTCATTTTCTGTTTAAACTCGGTAATGTCAACCACTATGTTGTTTGGGCCAAATGGTTGATTTCCGCCTAAGACTACGGCGCTAAATACCTTACTTGCTATCGGGTGAACTGTTGTTCCGTAACCAAGGGTTATTACGCATTCGCCTCGGTATCTGTGATCTATTTTGAAGCTGGCAGTTAACTCTGGCTGATAATTGATTAAGTCATTAAAGATTATGATTGGATTATCTTTGTTTGAAAGTTGCTGCATAATTTCATAGGGTAACCAGTAAAATCCGTCGGCAACATTTTCCCAACCACCTTCGCCCCAAGAATTTGCAATTTTAAAAGCGCCAAAATGCGTTTTGCCATTTACAGTGTAATTAAAATTATCATCGTAACCAACGATTGTGTTAGCATGGTTTAATCCTTTGCTAAAGTTGTACGAAACTAAAACATCCTGACTTGATAAGGCTTCATACTGATAAGCGTCAAGTGCGAAAACAGCCAAATTACCTGCCGCCAACCAGTTCTTTAAGCTAAGTAAACCTTCGTTACTATTCGCATACAAGTATTCGTAGGCAGGGCTACTGCTACTCCGGTAATATGGTGCTTCTGTCCATGCAGCTTCAGACGGCCAAGATGTGCTGTCAGTAGGTGCATAAGGCATTGTAGCCCATGAGCAAACGCCTATGGACGCAACAAGGTTTATTGCATCTTCAAACTCGGCGCCTTGGTCCACGCCCATGTTGATAAGTGAGTAAATAAAATCGGGGCTCATAATCTTGTCTTGATAGCTTGCGGTAGGGTGTCCGTAGGTTCCTCCTTCCCAACTTGCTTCTGACAGATCCCAGTTATGCTCTTTTGCCTCTTGATAAGTTTTAGTGTAGTAGCCAACTGCCCATGCAACGCAGGAACCTTTCCCGTCTTGGTTGCCTATTGGTGGAAACCATGGCGTAGCTGAATTATCAACAGACGAATTAGTGCCTGCGAAGGTTATGCTGTCTATAACATGGGCGTTTTGGGCAATTTCCACGATATCTTCTTCTGTTGGTGTGCTAAATCCTGTTCCGTGACCATCAACTTTTTGCGAATAATATGTTTCTTGGTTTGATGTGCCGATTTGGTTTTTTATTTCTGAAAGTTCTTCACTGGTTATTTTGTGGTCAATAATTGTTAAGTCTGATGAGGAACCGGTTTGGTTTTGGTTGTTATTTTGTGTTTCAACTTGAGTGCTTAAGGTTGCGTTTGAAAGTAGAATTAAAAGTATTAGTGCAGTCATTAAAACGCTTATTTTTTTGGTTTTAATCAGCACTTAATCTTTCACCTTTCCCTGAAGGGTCAATTTATCAATTAACTGTTTGTTAAGGTATTACTAAAATTTTTAGCCAAATTAAGCTTCTGTTTTATTAATACACACTACAAAACCTGATAAGTACCACGTCAAAAGCACAAATAATATAGCACAAACACAACACACAATACCCTAACGGTGAAAACATTAACATGCAAAGATCCTACTCACGATTACTCGGCGTAATAGGCAAACCAAACACGGGAAAATCAACCTTCTTCAGCGCCGCAACTCTCGCGACAGCTGATATAGCAAATTACCCATTCACAACCATCAAACCAAACAGGGGCGTAGGCTACGTAAGAACCCCCTGCGTCCACGAAGAATTCAAAGTACAAGATAATCCGCGAAACTCACTATGCTTAGACGGTACACGGTTGGTCCCAATAGAATTAATCGACGTTGCCGGAATAGTGCCCGGTGCATGGGAAGGACGCGGCTTAGGCAACCAGTTCCTGGACGAAATCCGCAGAGCCGATGCGCTTATACACATTGTTGACGCTTCTGGCGGAACAGACTGTGAAGGCAAAAGCTGCAAACCTGGCGAACACGACCCATTGGAAGATGTTCAGTTTCTTGAACGGGAAATCACCATGTGGATGCTTACAATTCTCAAGAAGGATTGGGCTAAGGTTGCACGCACTGCAGAAGCCGACAAAAAAGGCATCGCTTCACATTTGGAAGAGCGGTTAACTGGTTTAGGTATAAAACGAACAAGTGTTGCCGAAGCAATTAGGCGATGTAACCTTAACGTTGATAAACCCGCCACATGGAGCGATGATGATTTCTACCGTTTTGTTGACACCTTAAGGCATATTTCAAAACCGATGCTTATCGTAGCTAACAAAATCGATTTACCCACAGCTCAAATAAATCTTGAAAGACTGAAAAAGCTTGATTACACTGTAATCCCCGCCTCAGCAGAAGCAGAACTAGCGTTAAGACGGGCCTCAGAAAAACAGTTAATCGATTACAAACCTGGCGACAAAGACTTCAAAATCCTTCAGCCAGACAAACTTTCAGCTGGACAAATCAAAGCCTTAGAATCCATTAAAGAAAAGATTCTCACAACAAACGGTTCCACGGGAGTTCAGGAAGCCATCAACAATGCTTACTTTAAACTGCTTGACATGATAACCGTTTACCCTGTTGAAGACCTTGAACATTTAGCTGATCACAACGGACGTGTCCTACCCGATGCTTATCTGGTTCCTAACGGAACAACTGCACACCAATTCGCCTACGTTATTCACACTGAGCTTGGTGAAAACTTTCTTTATGCTGTTGACGCTAGGGATAAACGGCGAATAGGCGAGGATGCCGTGTTAAAAGACCGTGACGTTATCTCGGTTGTTAGCGCTAAAAAACGCGCTTAACCATCCTCTTATCTTTTGGACTTATTTTCCGAATCGTCTTCTTCGATGCTGATAGATTCTTACTGCTCTTAATAGGTCAATTAAACGGAAATCTGGCCAGTAAACATCTAAAAAGAGCAGTTCACTGTAGGCTGCTTGCCAAAGTAGAAAACCGCTCAATCTTTCTTCTCCTGAGGTTCGAATAATCATGTCAGGGTCCTGTTTTGTCATGTGTGATGTGTACAGGTATTTTTCAAAGATTGCCTCATTAATATCGTCGATTTGTAGACGGTTTTCTTTTATTTCTTTAGCAATTTTTTTGGAAGCATCAACAATTTCTGCCCTTCCGCCATAAGCAAAAGCGAAATTCCAGACGTAATTGTCATAATTTTCTGTTGCTTTCTCAACCTCTGAAATTGCTTTTTGAAGGCTTGCGGGTAGAAGATTTGTTCGACCGATTACTTTTACGTGGACCTTATTCTTGTGAACTCTTTCATCGGTTAGAAGCTTTTTGAATCTTTCTTCAGCTATTTGCATTATTTTTAAGACTTCATCTGATTGCCTTGAAAAGTTCTCGGTTGAAAACGTGTATAGCGTCACGTATTTGACGTCAAGAAGGCTGCACCAGTCTAAAAGTTGCTCAACAGTATCTGCGCCTTGCTTGTGGCCCCACTTGTCTGTAAGCCAAGGACTTTTCTCTTGCTCATTTGCCCAACGTCTGTTGCCGTCTAAGATTATGGCGATGTGTTCAGGTCTTTGACCATTTTTAATTTGGTACCATAACCATCGTTCATAAACTTTGTAAGCGCCAATTACTGCAAGTATGTTCTTAAGCACTGTTCAGCCTCATGTTAGACATGCTAAATGAATTATTTACTATTAATTATTATGTTAAGCCTAAGTTGGTAAAATTAAAGATTGCTATATTCAACGTTTAATTTAGGTAATGACCTCTTTCTGTTCAACTTCGTCTTCTTCTGACTTTTTGAAGAAACCTGTCGAGGACCGATTAATGATTGTAATCAGCAGAATTGAAGCTATTCCGATGAGTATCCCGACTACGATTGACCAGATGAAGTTTGTGAAAAATTCGTTCTGGAAACCTATCGGTATAGGCTGTGTTTGCTGAAGTAAACTTGCTGTGCTGTACAGAATCATTCTTGCCCAAGCAACTTCCACAATCAAAGCTATGGTTCTGAGCAGTTTGGGGTCTCTTTCAAAGTATAGTCTTAAGCTTCTGCCGACTAAAACTAGAATTGCGCCAACAATCACTAGGTCCATTATGCCTTTGATAAAAGTCGCCGTTATTCCCGGAATTAAACCTAACCAGCCAGCCAAATCTGCGGGTGTAGGCGGCAAATTGACATTAACATTTTGAATACCTAAATAAACGCTCACTGCAATACAAAGAATTCCAGCTATTATCGTATAATTAGAAATTTGCATAGGTAAAGGAGGTGGCGAGTATTCACGAACCCACGTGTAAAGGTTTTTAACTGCCTTGTCAACGCCAAAACCTTTCAGCAGCAAAAAGCTGCCGACAATTATGACTATTGTGATGCCATAATAAATCATAGCTACTGGATAGAAGATATTTATTGCCCAAAAGATGCCGAAAATCAGCACAAGCAGACCCGGCAAACCCAACGCGACGCGTGAATATCGCGGGTTGTCAACAAGTAACTTCATGTATTTGGTAAATACTGCAGCAGTTTCCTCGATTGATTCACTGTGCTTGATAACTATACGCCTAACTGAGGATACTGGCACACGTGACTCAACAAGAGGCAAAACCGCTTCGTCAGAGTAACCGTCAGAAACCAAGATAACTTCGGTAGCGCTGAAAGTGTCAAGAAGATTGTTGAGTTCGCCAACAAGTTTTCTGTCTGCCGTCACACCGCCAAGTTCAGTGCCTGAAATTGTGGCTACCTCAAAAGTTTCGCCAGGCTTTTTCTCGCTTAATAGGCGGTCGTAAAGACGGATGGCTTCAAACATGGCGTTAGCGTCAGGTTCTTCTGGATCTTTTAAAGCCAAGGCAACTGCCGCGTCAAGATTGGCGACTCGGCCAAGCAGAGGCGTTTTAATGCCTGCTTTAACCTCTATATCGCCATCTCTATCAACACATAAAATTAGAATGCTATTTTGCGTTTGCTGCGGCATTTCCTTGTTAGCCATCGTATCTAATCCTAAATGTGCCACAGTTTAATTTATTTTTGCGTATCAGCGTCCTCGGATTCTTCATCACTGGCAAGTAGTTGGAATTCGTTCCAACTGAGTTTTTCGCCTTTGTTTAGTTTCTCTTTTGCTTGAGCGCCAAGTTTTTCTTTAAGAGCCTGCTCGTTAAGTAGTTTCTTGTTTCGTTGAACTGCGAACTGTTCTTTCTCTTTTAATCTTAGAGCTATTTCTTTTTCTCTTAACTCTTTATTTTGTTCCCGAACAGTGTTCTGTACACCTAACATTTGACCTGTGAGGACAGCGATGTCAACAAGTAACGTTTTAATTTTTTCTTTGTTTTCAATGAAGCCCTTATGTAACGCGTCAGCTTCTTCTTTTGCCTTTTTTGCTTCAGCGATTTTGGCAATCATGCTTTCATGAAGTTCTTGGCTTTTCTTTGCCATTTCAGAAAGTTCCTTGTGGAAAGCATCTGCCTGTTGATCAAGAACTTTGCGTTCCTGTATGTGCTCAGCAATCTTTTTGTTTTGCTTTTCAATCTTTTTATAACCACTAAGCTGAGTTTCAAGAAGTTTTACTTCGCCTACTAAGCGTTTTTCTTCTTGTAAATCTAAAGATTCAGTTTGAATCTTCCAATCAATTTTGTTTATTTCTTCCTGGATGTCTTTTTGCCGAACACGAGGCGCTTTCTTTTTAAGCTCTTCCTTTTTTTCGTTGATCGCCTGAATTTCATCCATTATCGGCTTTATTTTAACCCTAACCTCGTCCCTTTGTTGCTTAAGGGTTTGCACGTTTTGGTTAATTTCATCCCGTTGTTTTTTAATGTCACGGATTTCGAGGTTAATTTTTTTAGTTTGCTCGTTTAATTGGTCTCTTTTCTCAACCTGCTTTTTCGATTCTATGTCTGCTTTATTCACTTGATCTTTAAGGGTCGCGATCTGTGAACGCAAGTTAGCGATTTGATTGAGTTTATCTTGGGTTGACACGTTTATCCTCTGTGCAGTTTTGGATTAATAGTCTTGTAAATTACAGGCTTATATTATTTTAACTTACTCTTTGTAGATTTTTCCCATGCTAATACCATTTTCATGCATTATAAGTTTTAAATACATGCAAACACCATCATTGGACTGAGACTTGATTATGGACTTTCGCTATGATGATTTATTAAAAAGGGCCGAAGAACAAATGCCAGAGGTCTCTTTAAAAAAGGAACGCCTTGAACTGCCAAGACTATACATCACAACTGTTGGCATGCGAACAATTATCTCCAACTTTGGAGAGATTGCAGACGTTTTAGACCGCGACCCACAACATATACTAAAATTCTTAACTCGAGAAATGGCAACTGCCGCAACATTCCACGATAACCGCGCTATCTTCCAAGGTAAATTTCAACGTGAAAGCTTCGAACGTCTACTGCAAAGATACATGGATGCATTCGTAATTTGCCCAGTATGCAAACGCCCAGACACTAAACTTGTAAAAGAAAAACGACTTTCGTTCCTTGTCTGTAACGCTTGCGGCGCAAAATCTGCTATTAAACAAATTTAGGGAAGTAACGATGGAAGTTTACGTTAAACTAAAACAGGTAGGCAAAAACGTTGTTTTAGCTATCTGTGATGTTGAACTTCTCGGAAAAACCCTGCGTGAAGGCAAGATTATTTTTAAAATTAAGGACGAGTTTTATAACGGTGGAAAAGCCAATGTTGACGAGGCGGTTAGCATGATAAACAATTCAACAATCGTCAACTTGGTGGGCAAATGCTGTGTTGAAAAAGCCATTCAGAAAGGCTATGTTCACCCAGATGCTGTACTAAACATTGAAGGCATTCCACATGCCCAAATAATAAAATTGTAAATTCGCATTTTACCGGGTCACTAATACTGGACACGGAGCGTTCTTTATAACGCCGTGACTTACACTGCCTAAAAAAAGCTCTTTCATCCCGCTTAATCCCCTGACACCCATAACAATTAACTCAAAATAACCTTCGTGGGCGGTCTTAACAATTTGCTCAACTGCATCACCCTCGAGCAACAATTTGTTGACATCAAGACCTTCATTTTTGGCCAGTTTTTTCCCTTTTGCCAACAAAGATTCACCGTTTTTTAAAGCCAATTGATAGAAATATTCTTGTCGTTCTGATACTATAAGTGAAGTTCCCATTGAATATACATGTAATATCGTAATTTTTCCTTTTGTCAATTTAGCTAATTCAAGAGCTTCACGTAATGCACTTAAAGAAGAATCTGAACCGTCTATTGGAACTAAGATTTTATTGTACATAATTGATGTTTTTCCCTACTCGGATTTTGATTTTTAGTTCGACATAAAAAAAGAAATGCAAGTACACACTTAAAGTGGTCTTAGGTATATCCCGACTTGTCCTTTGGATATTTTAAGTTCTACACCGTTTTCTGTGCAGCACGCAAGACCTTTTTCTAAAGCAGAAATGGCCAGTTTGTTTCTGGGCATTTCAAGCATTGCTGGTTTTATGCCAAGAACGTCTTCACTAGCTTCCTTGCTTAATTCAACCTCTAGGTGTGTCACTTTCCATTCTTCAGGATCAAAGATTATGCCTTTTACTTTGCCAATCCTAAATCCTTTTATAAAAATGTCTTTGTCTTCTATCTGCTTAAAATTCACTTAAAATTCCTCACTTATTTATCGCTCTTTTGGTTTATAAATTTTGGTCAACTTACCCATTGTTTTGCTCATTAATTCAGCGTCATCCGAGATAATTCTAAACTGCAGGTTTTAATGCTACACTGAATTTTTTGTATCACCCATTATTTTTTGGATTAAATTTATAAAAAAATAAACAATAGTCGGCGTAAAAATCGAGAAAACTGCAATTACATAGTTTATTGGGTAGACGAAGTAGCTTTCAAACAGGTTACTGGCAGGGGAAAACGACATATAAATAGACAATTGGTAACCCCAAAGCTGAAAAAGCGACCAAACCGAAACGAAAACAATTGCCCCAACAAATCTTGCAAAATATTTGATTTTAACGGTTAAATGCTGTTTAATGTAGTATCCTGCAAAGACTTCGCCTGCTATAGCTCCAGCAGCACCTGGAAAAAACATATTGACCAAAATTTTTTCAGACAGATTTCCAGGAATGAAGTGGTCTATCCAGTAGCCGGGCCAGTTTAAAAAGGGTATAATTATGCTGCCTGTTGCATAACGAATCGTAACAGGAATCAAATAAATGATTATGCCTACAATCATCCAAGTCCAAAAACGTTTACTCTTTAATGTGGCTGCAACGGCAAATCTAAAGCTCATACGCTTTATGGCGCATTTAAATTTTAAAAATGTTCTTGATTTAAGCTGCGGTTAACGTAAGATTGCTTTGTTGCTGTTCAACTGTAATTTGTCTTATTTCCGTTGTGAAAACTGGTTTTTGACTATTTTCTTCTATGGTGCCGCCGCTGAGAATGACTTCTTTAGCTCTGGGTCCAACGTTAAAAAGCAAATCTACAATAGACATGTTTGGTTCAAATCCTTCAAATTGTTGCTTATAGGTTGGATGCAGGTAGTTGTGCCATTGCAGTTTAATGTTCGCGTTAAAGAAGGATTCCTCGTCGACATAGGCCCTTCCACCACTGCCCGCGAGGTAACTGTTTGAACCAAAAAATTTGCACATCGAAATCAATTTTTCATTTTTGTCTTGACCAATATACGGAAATTCAGAGCTGCGAATCATTTTAACTTTTATGCCTAAAGCTTCAGCGATGTTTTTTAGAAGATGCAGGTTTAAGTCGATTAGCTGTTCATGGTTGAAGTTTAGCGCTTCTTGAATTAATGGAAAATAAGTTTCAAAGTACGGTGCTTTCTCATAGTTTTGAACTAAAAGTTGTGTATGGTCTCGTCTCCATTCGCTTCCTGAAATTCGAACGTCCTTAATCATTTGTGGATGGTTATGTACTATGGGAATTGTTATCCAACGCCAACCTTTGCTGGTTCTTATACGGTTACGGTTATGATAGCCGCCGTGCACGTATTGTGCATCATCATAAATAACGAAAACATCACACCTCGCAAGTTTATCAAAAAAGCCCATCCATGGAATGTATTCCGGTTGATGAACAAAAATAATCATTTAATTTCTCCTTTAACAGAGGCTTGCTTTGTTTTATTGGGAGTTAATGCTTTAGTTAGAACTGATGTTATGCTGCTTGCTTGCTCACTTCTTTATTAGCTTAACATCACTGCTTGCTTTTCGTACAATTCCCATGGGTTCATGACTGAAAACAACTGTCTTCAAAACGAAGTAGCCTCCATAGTACGGATGTTGAAATTTGTTATATAAGGACTAGTTACTGTCACATGTAACCACAATCAACATTCAGGTTCATGCTATCCAAAGCTTGAGGCAACTTCTGAAAGCCCTTTGAAACAGCTAAAAACTGTGAAGGGCTTCGGAGTGGCGTATCATCATAAAATTTAATTAACAATTAACCTTCTACATGATAAACAAACCGTCTTTAACTAGCCCCTGTCGGAAAATTCATGAAAATAGCCTTATCTGGAAGAGTTATCGCCTTAATCTTAATAGTTGCATTACTTGTTTCTGCGCTCAACACTTACCTTGTAATCAGCCAATACACTGCGATGAATGAGGCGGGGCAAACTGACAGTTCCGGCTACGACTTTGTCGTCTCCCAAGACGGGTCAACCTTTAAAGCCCGAAATACGCTCACCAACCAAATAACCTACGGTTTCGTAACCGCTTCGATAGCAATCAATCAAGCGTTAACTCAAGGTAGCTCTGTTTACCTTGACAAAGGCAACTTCAACTTGACCGAAGATATCGTTGTTTCTAACAAGTGGAATATCAAAATTGTGGGCGACGGCGCAGTAATCAACGGCAACGGACACAAAATCATCATACGTGGAGACAACTATACGGCTTCAAAATACCCATTGATTTCAGGTTTAATCATAAATGACGGCACACTTAGAATCGAAAACTCGTTTGGCGCAACCATAACCAGCATGATATTCCAAAACAGCACCGTTGGTCTCGAATTTGTTAACAGCGACACTTGGACTGAAGGCACAAAAATCGAAAACTGCCACTTCATCAACTGCACAGAAGGTATCGCTTTTCGAACCCCTACGGGTACCGCGACTGGTTCCTACGCAAGTTCAGAAATAAACAGGTGCTTCTTCAATCAATATGACAATTCGGTAGCAATTAACGTTGAAAACCAAACAGAATTTTCAAACAGCCAACTTCAAGATGTACGCATCTGGATTGGTGAAAACGGAGGTTACAACCAAACAGGTTTACGTTTAGGCGGAACAATGTCTCAGTCCCTTCTTATCGGCGTAGTCTTTGAATCATTCAGCAACTCGCCAGACCTACTCTTTGGCATTGACCTTTTAGAATCAGCAGATGCAACACCCATCATTGATGGAGGCGTCAGTTTTCTGGGTAACTGGACCGCAAGAATCCATAACCCCTACAGCATATGGATATCAGCAGCCGGTAGCATATTTGACCGCAAAAACATGCCAGTCCCAATAGGCGTAGACGGCAAATATGGCGATAACGTTACAATTATGCCTAAACCCCTTAAAATTGTCACTTTCAAACCCAAAATTGATGTTCAAGGAAGCTTTAGCCACAACGAAACAATAACCGTGCGCATCCAACTAGAATACATAGATAACGTTTATTCAACGCCTGTTGTGAAGGTTTTTACTAACAGTTCCAGCGTTTGGCTTTCTGATGATGAAATACTGCAACTGTTTCCTTCTCAAAACGTGATATGGTCAATAATTGTTGATGCCTCTTGTAGTTCAAGCATAACAGATGCAACCGTGAAAATCAGCGGTTACGGCATAGCTGGTTAACTTGTCACTTTTCTTTAGCTGCTGGCGGCTTCTTTGTTAATTCCGCCTTGTCCAAGGTTGCATACTCAAAAATGGCTGAACGTTTCACCGCCTTTTTAGGGCACACATCTACACAGTTATTGCAAAAAATACATTTGTCCAACCTGTACTGGGGACGCTTTTTTCCGTCAACTTCAACCATTTCTATGGCTTTTGATGGACAGTTTTTGGCGCATAAGCTGCATCCAATACAAAGGTCGTAATCAAAAATGGGTTCACCACGGTAGTTTTCGCAAAGTTCCGGCTTAACAAAGGGGTACTGAGTTGTTGCTGGCTTTGAAAAAACGTTCTTAATTGCTCTGATTGCACCGTTTCCGCCCTTTTTTTTGGTCAACTTTCAACCAACCTTAACTTAAATCTAAACTCGGTTCTATATTTAATTAATCATCAATAAACCCAATAAAAATGGTTAATTTAAAAAAAGAAAAAAATAGCCGCTACTTATTCGTTGAGCAGGTTTTTTCGGCTAAAAATCTTTTCCAACTGCTCAGGCTTAAGCAAACCCTTCTCCAAAGCAATTTCTTTAACTGAGCGACATTCATTTTGAGCTTGTTTTGCCAGTTTTGCTGCTTCCAAATAACCAATATACGGTGACAGCAACGTGGCCATGGATGGATTATTTTCAAGGTAACCGGCGCATTTTTGCTCATTCACGGTTATGCCTTCAACGCATCGTTTGCGGAACACTGGCAAGTAGTTGGTGAGAATATGAATAGAAAAATGTAGGTTATACACGATTGCTGGTGTCATAACGTTTAATTCCAATTGTCCCGCTTGAACGGCTAAAGCAACTGCTGAGTCGTTTCCTACTACTTGGTAAGCTACCATGTCAAGGCATTCAGCCATAACAGGATTTACCTTACCCGGCATAATTGAGGATCCTGGCTGAACAGGTGGTAAAGTAATCTCGTCAAGCCCCGTGGTTGGGCCAGAAGCCAATAGCCGTAAATCGTTAGCGATACGGATAAGCTCCAAAGCCAGTTCTTTTAAGCCGCTTGAAACTGTCGCCGCTGCCCTGTGGCTCTGCAAGGCCTCAAAATTGTTAACTGCAGGTTTTAGTGGGAACCCCGTCATTTTAGCGAGTTCGCCGATTGCAAGCCGCTTGTATTCTGGGTGCGCGTTGGCTCCGGTTCCGGTTGCTGTTCCGCCTAAAGCAACGGCATAAAGGTTTTCTTGGCGCCTCTTTAACTCATCAGAGCAGTGTTTTATCGCTGAACCATAAGCGCTGAACTCTTGCCCATTGGTGACAGGAACGGCATCTTGCAGGTGAGTTCTACCTGACTTGATAATATGAGCGTATTTTTTGCCTAATGCTTCAAATGCTTCTGCTAGTAGGTCAAGCTCTTTTAGCAGGGACTGGAGTGCCATTAAAGTTGAAATGTGCAGGGCAGTTGGGAAAGTGTCATTGGTTGATTGCCCCATGTTAACATGGTCATTTGGTCCAACAATTTTGTATTCACCTCTTGGTTTGCCCAAAATTTCCAAGGCACGGTTGGCTAAAACCTCGTTAACGTTCATGTTAAATGATGTTCCAGCGCCTGCTTGGAACACGTCAATTACGAATTGGTCAACAAACTTGCCATTTAAAACTTCGTCACAGGCTTGAATTATGGCGTCAGCTGTCTCTTTTTTAAGCCATCCTACCTGTAAGTTGGCGATTGCAGCAGCTTTTTTAATGTAAACGTACGCTTTAACGAAAACTACTGGTTCTTTAAGGCCACTTATGGGAAAGTTTTCTGTTGCACGAAAAGTTTGGATTCCGAAGTATGCGTCTTTTGGAATTTCTTTTTCGCCAAGTGGGTCAATTTCTTTTCGGGTAGACATGCCTGTTTCTCCTATTTGTCCTGTTTTTCTTGCTGTATTTTCTTCTTGGTTCTAATTATTGCCTCAGTCACTTTAATGTTCTTTGGACAAACAAGCGTACACCTGTAATAATTCTTGCAACCCTTCGCTCCATGAGGCTTCATCAAAACTTCAAGACGAGCCTCTGGATTGGTGGTTCGGGAATCAAAAACGTAACGTTGACCTCGAAGCACAGCGGCTGGACCCATAAACTTGGGGTCTTGCTCGTTCACTACCGGGCAGGCTCCATAGCAACAAGCACAAAGAATGCATTTAACGGCGTCATCAAACACTGCCCTTTGCTCAGGCGTTTGAATACGCTCCTTTTCAGGTATATCTTCTATGGTTTTAACCGCTGGCTGAGGATTTATCGCTTTGATTCGCTCAAAAAACGGTTCCAAATTCACAATTAAATCCTTAACCACCTCAAAATACCGCAGTGGCTCAATCAGCAGCGTCTTAGTGTAATCGTAGTCTTTTACAAGTTTTTGGCATGACAAGGCAGGTTGACTGTTTATGGTTAAGCCATCAGAGCCACAGATTCCGTGAGCGCAGGACATTCGAAAGCTTATACTACTGTCCTGTTGCCAGCGAATTTTATTTAGGCAATCAAGGATACGGTCGTTTGGTTCAGCATCAACAATGAAAGTATCGTAGTGTGGCTGCTTGTCTATTTCGGGGTTAAAACGGTAAATCTTCATGGTCAACTTCATGGTTAGTAACTCCGTTTTTCCGGGGCAAATCTGCCTACCCAAACAGGCTTAAAGCTCTCCTTAATCCCGCTTGGGCTTTCATGGATTAACGTATGTTTTAGCCATTGCTCATCGTTCCGTTCAGGGTAGTCACTGCGGAAGTGAGCGCCTCGGCTTTCGGTCCTTAGAAGCGCCGAATAAACAATAACTTCTGCAACCCTAAGCATGTTAGCCAATTCTTGGGCTTCTTGAAGTTCATAGTTAAAAATTTTTGATTTATTTCCTAACCCTACGTGTAGAAGTTGCCTGAGTTTTCTAATCTTTTCCAAGACGGCTGTAAGGTTTTCTTGATTCCTGAAAACGCTACATTGCTCCATCATCACGTTTTGCATGGCTTCACGTAACACTGCTACCTTCTCAGGTCCTTTGGATTCAAGCAGATTATCGATTTTTTTTGTCGTCTTAATTTCGGCTTTAATCGGAAGAAGCTGAAACGCCTTACCACCTACATCTTTTTGCACAGTTAAACCGGTTCTGCTGCCAAAAACCACAAGGTCAATCAGGGAGTTACAACCTAAACGATTAGCTCCATGAACGCTCACACAGGCGCATTCTCCAACAGCATATAATCCTTCGACTGGTTCGGCTTTAATGTCTGCTAAAACGTGACCATTGACGTCTGTAGGGATTCCTCCCATCATGTAATGTGCTGTAGGCGCAACAGGTACCAAAGACTCCGCTGGGTCAATTCCCAAATAAGTCATGATAAACGACGTAATTTCGGGCAATTTCTGGTTTAAACGTTCTTTGCCAATGCCTCGTAAGTCAAGATGAACGTAGTCCTTTCCGTCAATTCCTCTGCCCTCACTGACTTCCCTTTCGATTGCTCTCGAAATGATGTCTCTTGGCGCCAAATCCTTCAAGGTTGGAGCGTAACGTTCCATAAAAGCCTCACCCATACAGTTTCGCAAGATACCCCCTTCTGCCCTTGCAGCTTCACTAATCAGGATGCCTAACCCGTAGATACCTGTCGGGTGAAACTGCACAAACTCCATATCCATCAACGGCAAGCCTGAGTCAAGCGCCAAAGCAAAACCGTCGCCAGTTGAAGCGAAACCGTTGCTTGTTGTTTTGAAGATTTTTCCGCATCCTCCAGTAGCAAGTACGACTGCTTTAGCATGGAAAACCTGTGGTTCGGTGTCTGCTATGTTGTATCCTGCGGCGCCGCAGCAGTGATTGCCTGAGAAAAGCAGGTTTTGTATGAACACCTCATTATGGAAAGCTACTTCAGCTTGTAGGCATTGGTCATAGAGGGAATCCATGATGGTTCTGCCTGTTCGGTCTGAAGCATAGCAAGCGCGTTTTATTGGGGCTTCCCCAAAGTTTTTGGTGTGTCCTCCGAATCGGCGCTGTTCAATCTTACCTTGACCGTTTCGACTAAAGGGTACGCTCATGTGTTCGAGCTTGTAGATGGCGTTTGGCGCCTCCTTTGTCAAAACTTCTACAGCCTCTTGGTCAGCAAGGAAATCGCTGCCCTTTACGGTATCGTACATGTGCCATTCCCAATGGTCCTCTTCCTCGTTACCAAGAGCAGCGGCTATTCCACCTTGTGCAGCTACAGAATGGGAACGGGTAACATGCACTTTACTGATAACCGCAACTCGACAATTCGGCGCTTTAGCAGTTAAGGCAGTGTACAAACCCGATATTCCGCCGCCGATAACAATAACGTCATACTGATGAATCATACTAGTTATCTTACTTCTAAAGAAAATAAAAGAATAACCAAAAAACGTGGCGTAAATCTAAATCTCAAACTTTTCAATTATACGATTTTCTTTTTCTCCCGTAATTTCGGCAACAACATGGAAAAACTGTTCCAAGCCCGAGTTGACAATTCTTGGTTTAAGCAACTCGTCAATTTGAAAGACTCCGGCTGAATTGCTCATTGTGATGTGGATAACGATGGGTTTAGGTTTTCCGTCGTCTGGCACTATTACGTCAACTTTTTCAATGGATAATGCTGAAACGGCGTGGATGTCGACTTTTCCTGCTTGGAATGGGATGCGTGCGCGTCCGGCTTCCATGTCTAAGGCGTCGGCGATGCCTACGATGCCGGCTTCTTTAGTTAGAATTTTTTTTGAACCAGGTATTTCTGGTACTTCATGAGAAACGATGGCGTGCAGAACCTCTGAAGTTATGACTGTGCGTTCTTCTTCATTGTAGGTTGGCGTTAACAGGTTATCAATAACGTTTAAGGCAAGGAAGGCACTGTATTTTTCGTGTTCACGTCTTTGAACAATCATGCCCAAGTCATGTAGTATTGAGCCCAATACTACTACGACTTCAGCATCTTCATCGGTCATTTTGTAATTTTCAACTATGCTAGGTGAGATAATCTTCTTTTCAACGAGGACTCTAAGAAGTTTTAGGGCGATGTTTGCTACAATTTTTACGTGAGTTGGTCCATGATCAGTGTAACCCATACGTTCAATAGCCATAACGTTGGAGCATCTCCAGTACGTTTGTAGTGTCTTGTTTTCTTTGACTTTCTCCATGACCTGTTTCAGTTTAAGGTTGCTTCGGTAAGGTATGTTAAAAATGTATGACACGCCTATCAGTGCTCCATAGAAAGAGTATTAGGCGGTAAAGATTTAAACTTACAGTGTTAAGTCTTTTGACGCTTAGGTGTCCCTGCTAAATCTGCTGATTTCGATGAACACGCTTTTAAGGAACTAATCTACATTCTTTTTAAATAATAATAGAGGTTTATCGTTTGGGAAAGAAAAAAGTCTTAAGCGAAGGCGCAATCGGCGAATTAGTCTATCCAGGACAAGGTGAAATTCTAGGTGTAGTTACAAAACTGCTTGGTTTTGACAGAATCCAAGTCAAATGCCAAGACGGCAAAGAACGCCTCTGCCGTATCAGAGGCAAGATGAAGCGTCGCGTTTGGATCCGTGAAGGAGACATTGTTATCGTTGCACCTTGGGACTTCCAAACTGACACACGCGGCGATGTAGTTTGGCGTTATACTCATTCTCAAGCGGACACTCTTAGACGTAAGGGACTATTAACCCTATAATTTTTATCATACTTTCTGCTACCTTTTTAACCCAATTGTAGATAGCCCCCTTAGATTTTTTATTTTTCTTCATTTGTCTTATTTCCTGTGGTCTGTTGCTTTAAATATCTGGGCAGTTATAGCATGGTGAACACGTATGTCTAAGAAAGCTCATGAACGCCTTGCACACAACGAAAAACGTTTAGAACGCAGAGACAAAATGCTAGTCCACGACAAAGCAAACGAACGCGCAACAGTGGAGGAAGTCTTTGACCAAACCACCCGCCTCATAGTTTTCGACCTACTTAATGACGGCATTCTTTACGAGGTTAACGGTGTCATCAGCTCAGGCAAGGAAGCACGTGTCTATTGGGGCATAAACAAAGAAAACAAAGACTTAGCCGTAAAAATCTACCTAACCTCCTCAGCTGAATTCAAGAAAGGAATGCTCAAATACATAGAAGGCGACCCCCGTTTCAAAAATGTCAAACGTGATACACGTTCGCTTATCGCGGTTTGGGCTCAAAAGGAATTCCGCAATTTAGAAGAATCTTGTCAAGCTAAAGTACGTGTTCCAAAACCTGTTGTTGTGAAAAGTAACGTGTTGGTTATGGAGTTCATCGGTGAAAAAGGAAACAGTGCACCATCACTAAAGGAGTCGCCGCCAAAAAATCCAGAACGCATATACAAACAGTTGGTCAATAGTGTTAAGCGTCTTTACCAAAAAGCCAAACTGGTTCACGGAGATTTAAGTGAATATAACATTTTAATGTGGAAGGGAAACCCAGTAATTATTGACATGTCCCAATCCGTCTCCATCGAGCATCCAATGGCCGATTTCATGTTAACAAGAGACCTAAATAATCTGAATAGGTTCTTTAGTAGGTTAAGAGTAAATGTTATCCCAGTTGAAGAATTGCATAAACAGGTTGTAGGAAAAAAGTAATGTCTAATCTAGATTCATTTGTCAGAATTCCACGAGAACGTGTTGGCACGCTTATAGGTCCTGAAGGAAAAGTAAAAAGCTACATTGAAGAACGAATGAAAGTAAAACTTGAAATTGACAGCGAAGACGGCGGCGTCACCATAATACTTGACGCGGCTCAAGATGACCCATCAATGCTGCTTAGAGCAAAAGACCTCATAACCGCCATAGGTAGAGGCTTTGCACCCGAAGTCGCCTTCAGATTAATCAGAAATGAAGACGACATTTTCGATATGGTTGATTTACGACTAGTATTCGGCCGTTCTGAAGCCGACATCAGACGTATAAAAAGCAGAATTATCGGTTCGGAAGGTAAAACACGCCGGCTTATCGAAGAATTAACTGAAGCCAACGTTGTAGTTTACGGTCATACTGTCGGTATCATTGGTAACTTTGAAGAAGCTGATGCTGCCCGAAACGCGGTGCAAATGATTATTGAAGGATGCGAACATAAAACCGTTTACAGGTACTTGCAACGTAAACGTACTGAGATGAAAAAAGAAAAAATGCAACTCTGGGAAACACCACCAGAAAAAAGATAATTTTTCTTTTTTTCCATTCTTGTTTATTTTATTTTTTTGCATACTTGATTAGCGCTTCTATATCCTCTGATAGCAGTAGCGGCAAGACTTTTTTTATTTCACCATCAGGCCAATTCCACCATGCAATCTCTTGCAACGCATCAATATAATCCTGTGTAAACCGGTACTTGATTACTCGTGCAGGGTTACCACCGACCAAAGCGTAAGCTGGAACATCTTTAGTAACTAAGGAACCCATTGCAACAACCGCCCCATTATGAACTATTATGCCTTCTTTGAAGAAAACGTTTGAGGCGACCCAAACGTCGTTTTCAATAACTATCGGCGTCGCCTCAATTTTATTCTCGTCTGGTTTGCCCTTATGCCAAAGTTTATCTTCAAAACCCCAAGCATCATAAAAATCGTAAAAAGGGTAAGTCGTGACCCACTCGTAATTGTGCTTGCCTAAAAACGAAAACATAATTCCTTCGCTTAAGGAACAGAAATTTCCTACTTTGCTGCCACGTGCCTTTCTTGCTAACCAAGGCATGGAACCCAAAAGATGGGGTTGTGGTCCATAACTGTGCCGTCCAAACGGGATTGTTAACGGCGGTTTCTCTGGAAAAACGGTTTTTTTAAAAAGTAAGAGTGGACTTAATAAATGATTTAACCTTTTAGAAAACAGGTCAATCACCTAACTGCCATTTTTTCTTATGATTAGCCTTTTTGGTGATTCTTTGCGAGTTTATGGTAGTGGGCTCTTTGCCATTTAACGTCTAAATTTTAGGCGTAAATGGTGGTATCGCACTCAAGATCCATATCATCCTACACGTCTTCGGGGCCAGAATCGTCATCGCCCACCAACCTGAAAAACACAGGTTTAAACCATTAAACCTTTAGGTTAAAGAGGCTTATTGCACCCCTATCATTGCACCATACTGCGAGTAGACTTCCTTAATTAAGTCACCTGCTTTCGGGTTATCCCAATCATGCATCCACTCAGAAACTAATCCTTCAAGCGTTAAAGGGACCACACCAACCTGTAACATACGTTTGATTCCAAACTTGTGAGATTCAGGCGAAGAGTCACCCGCTGCATCCATTAACCCATAAACGTCAAAACCGGCCATAACAGCATGAATCGCCGTATATGTAAAGCACATGCTCGTCCACAACCCTGCAAGGACAATCTTCTTTCTTTGCGTCTGTTTGACTGCATTCCAAGTGCTCTCGTCCTCAAAGGCATCAAAGCTTGGAACTTTACGTGCAAACACCTGTTGGTTGGGAAATAGCCGAGTTATGTCTTTAATGAATTCGCCGTTATAGTCTGGATTAATTGAGGATAAAACAACTGGAACGTTCAAGATTTTGGCGGCTTTAGCAGCGCAGACAGCAGCGGTCTTTATCACCGTCTTGTTGCTTGAGCCTATGCTTTTGAGCATTGATGGCTGAAAATCAATTAATGCTAATACACTATTGTATGGCGTCAAAAAGTCTAATTTTCCATTTCTTGTCTCCACAAGAAAGCACCATTAGAGTGAATCGTGAGAGAATATTTAAAAAGTTGTTTCAAGCGCAAACTGTTAGAGTTTAACGCTTATTTCTAAACCGTCATTGCCGACACCGACATAACGGCTGCTATACTTGCCTGAAGTACGAACGTAATCCAAGTATTGTTTCATTTCAGCCGGAAACTTGCCAGCATTATCTGCGATGATAACTGCGCCTTTCCACAGTTTGTCTTCAATCAGCTTAAGATATTGAAAGTATTCATCTTTAGCTGCGTCAAGGAAAACAAAGTCAAAGCAGCAAGCCAGTGTTGGTATTACTTCATTGGCATCGCCGCCGATTACTTGAACGTCAACCTCAATTTCTGACTGCCGAATGTTGTCTTTGGCTACTTCGGCTTCATCTAAATGTTCCTCTATGGTTACGAACCTTGCGCTCTTTTCCAGTTCACGACCAATCAAGATTGTTGAGTAGCCAATGAAAGTGCCCACTTCAAGAACATTTTTTGGATTTACTTTTCTAACTTCTTCAACCAAAACTTTTCCTTTGGCTGGTCCAACAATTGGAAGGAACTCTACGACTGCAATATCTGCAATTTCATTTAACAGTTGATCAGCTTTACTTAAGGGGTTTTTTGACATTACTGAGGCACCTTCAGCTTATCAAAGAACCTTTGTTGTAGCTTTGCAATTTTTGGTGCAATCACTACTTGACAATATGGTTCTTTGGGATGCTTCTTATAGTAGTCCTTATGAAAATCTTCAGCCTTATAAAAGATTTTCAGTGGTTCAACACTAGTTATGATGGGCTTATCGAAGATTCCTTCACGATTTAACTCAGCGATTAATTTTTCAGCGGTAGCTTTCTGCTTTTGGTCTTGATAAAAAATCGCCGAGCGATACTGAGACCCTACATCAGGTCCCTGACGATCAACCGTTGTTGGGTCATGAACTACAAAGAAAATCTCCAAAATCTCACGGTAACTAATCACTTGAGGATCAAACGTTATCTGAGCCGCTTCAGCGTGACCTGTGGTCCCATGGCTAACCTCTTCATACGTTGGATTAGACAAGGTACCACCTGTATAGCCAGGTTCAACCCTAACAACACCCCGTATAATGCTAAAAGCCGATTCCAAACACCAAAAACATCCAGCAGCCAACGTTGCTATCTCAAACCCTGTTTTTTCACCCATCCATTTAACCTCAAAAGTAAGAATAAATACAGTTCAATTTTAGAACGCTATAAACTTACTGCTCACCTTTATCATGTTGGAGCTATATTTTTAACTTCAAAAATTAATTGCTTAAACAAGGAAACAACCATGAAACGCCAAGTAAGCACACTTGATCAAATCCACGTAACGCCCTTGGCTTCTGAAAGTTTCGGCGCCCGCTCCATGTGTACTCTTGTAGAAACCCCAGATGTCACTGTGCTTTTAGATGCCGGTATCTCTCTTTGTCCTTGGCGGTTTAATCTGCCACCGCATCCCATTGAATTCCAAACTATTCAGGCTCTTAGAAAGAAAATCGCTGAAGCCGCTGACAAAGCTCAAATCGTTACTGTTAGTCATTACCATTATGACCATCACACGCCATCCTTTGAAGATTGGGTAGTAAATTGGACTGCTCAAACAGAAACCGCACGCCAAATCTATCAAGATAAAACCCTGCTTATCAAAAACCCCAAAGAGAACATTAACGCCAGCCAACGTGAACGAGCTTGGAATTTTTTAAAAACAGGTGCAAAACATGCCAAGACCGTGAACGATGCAGACGGCAAAGTTTTTTCCTATGACAGCACTTTGTTGCGTTTTTCTGAGGCAGTTGCGCATGGTGAGGACAAGTCCATGCTGGGTTACGTAGTAATGGTTACAATCGAATACGGCGATGAACGATTCATGTTTGCTCCTGACGTTCAAGGTCCAATGTCAAATCATACCTTGCAGTTAATCCTGGATTCTCAACCGTCACTACTTATGCTTGGAGGTCCACCGTTTTATCTCGCAGGGTTTCGCGTAAACGAGTTAGCACTTCAAAATGCTGCAAAAAACATTAAAGCTCTCGTGCAATCAGTGCCTTTAATTATTCTGGAACATCACACGCTTAGAGACGAATCATGGAAACAAAAGCTTGCCCCAATCGAGGAACAAGCAAAGCAAGCAGGTCATGAACTTTTTACTGCTGCAGAGTTTGCTGGTGAAGAAAACCGTTTTTTGGAATCCAACCGCAAAAAGCTGTTTAAGGATTTTCCGCCTTCAAAAGAGTTTCAACTTTGGACAAAGACTCTGAACAGCAAGGTCATTAGCAAACCGCCTATTTAGGAAGGTTTGAGCAGTTGTCTTTATAGCATGTAATAAGCTTGTAGCTGTATTGTTCGTCAGTATTTGTAGGTAACATTACGCACAATAATTCTTATCTGGAAAACACGTATCTTAAGTCACACGAAAAATAAAGAACAAACAGAAATTACTTTGCACAATTCAGGCTTGCTACAGCTAAAAACGAAAAAATGTGGTTTAATATTACGTATTTTAACTAAAGAGCATGTTTTCATAAGGTGTTTAAATGAAGTTTGCTATTTGTGTGTCTGTACGACTCGGAGGAAAAAGTAATTGAAGCAAATAGCGGTTAATCAAAAAGAGCGAAAAGAACTCGAAGCTAAATTAGCTGACGTGTTCACGGGAAAAATGGGTGAACTTTCGACAGAATTGCAGGAAATATTGCTAGATGACCTGGTCACTGCATTCGAAAATAGAATAAATGTGTTAAATCGCATCGCCGGAAACGCTGATAACTGAAGTTGCCGCATGGAAAAAGTACTGATTAGTAATACATAAAGCCTTTATATTAAAAACACGGATTTGTGTTCAACAAAGAGGATCTTTGCATGCGACGTTCAAAACTCGAAATGTATGTTGACATCCTGAAGGTACTGGCTCATCGGGGTCCATTAAAGCTGACTCATGTAATGTACAAGGCCAACGTTAACTGCAGTGTACTCAAAGAATACTTGGATTTCCTGATCAAGCAAGGCTTGGTTGAAGAACGCACTATTGGTAAACGCCGTGTGGTGTATGCCGTCACACAACGTGGAATTACAGTGTTGAAGTATTTCAGAGAACTAAAGCAAGTGCTGCCAATCGTTGAAGAAGCGCGTAATTTAGCTCCAGTTCCCTTCTAATCTCAATTTTTCTTCTACCCCCACAACTTTATTTCCATTTTTATTCATGTTCCGAATCGAATCAAAATGTCTTGATTGCCGCTGTTTTCGACCAGTTTTTGTAGTTCAACAATAGTTATTTATGTTTCGTAAGACTTAATAAACACTTATTTGTTACTGAACTGTATACTTGAAAAACAAATACACTCGGGGAGAACTTGGTTGAGCAAAGAAGAAGTGTTAGGAAAAAAACCTCTCGTAATTCTAGAGAAAATAAAAGAAAACCTCGAGAGACTTAACGAGAAAATCGAAGTAATGATTGAAATCCAGAAAAACGGCAACAGCAAAAAAGAAACTCCAATGATTCCCGACGCCTCACTCGACGTAATGACACTGCTTAATATGCCAGACCACCTCCGAAAAACAGCGATGACCATCTGCAGAAACGGTCGTGCAACAGCAGAAGAAATTTCTGAACAAACAAACCGAGCCCGAGCAGTAGAAAGCGCTTACCTAAATCAACTGGTAATCATGGGTTACCTTAAAAAAGAACGTAAAGGTAGAAAAGCATACTTCTTCGTTGATAGAGAATCACAGAGCTGAATGTCATGAGCAAAATTATAGCCGTACACTCATACAAAGGCGGAACTGGAAAAACCCTTATGTCCGTAAACTTGGCCGCAACATTTGCCAAACAAGGAAAAAAAGTCGCCATATTCGACTTAGACTTCCGAGCGCCAAGCCTCTTTGCAATACTAAAATGCGAAAACGCTGAAACATGGTTCAACGATTATCTAAACAACACTAGCGAAATAAACAAAATCTTAATTGACCTAAGCTCAAGAATAACTGGCGGCGGCAAATTTTACGCAGGCCTTGCAAATCCCTCAACCGAAGCAATCAGAGACATGTCCGCAAAAGACCGCAAATGGGAAATGCGTGCTCTAGGTCGACTCCTATCTCTACGAAATACGCTGCTTAATGAACAAAAGTTTGATTATTTGATTTTTGATACCAGTCCAGGTTTGCAGTATTCTTCTATAAACGCAATTGTGACAGCCGACTTTGTTGTAGTTACTACAACTGGCGACCGTTCAGACGTAAACGGAACTAAACGTATGCTAGCGGAACTTTACAACTTGTTCGAAAAGAAAACAGGTTTGGTAATTAACAAGGTGCTTGATGCTTCCAAAAGTAAAAACGCTGAGCTGACAAAAAAAGTAAAGGACATTTACCATGTTCCGTTGCTTGGAGCTGTACCGTGTTTTTGTGAAATACTGCGTGCTGAAGGCAACTATATTTTTCCCGAAGACAAGCCTGATCACCCATTCACGAAACTTCTGGCTGAAATGGCTGCCAAAATAGAGCAAAACGAAATAGGCTAAGTTACTTTTTTTTAATTTCAAACTTTTTCCTTGTTGATGCTTGTTTTTTATATGCAAAAGCATCTAACTAAATGCAGCAAAAACTTAAAGAATGCACAATACGCTAAACTTGGCTGGAGAAAAACAATCAGTGATAGACAAATCAGCAATCATACTTGCAGGTGGAACCTCCCAAGGTTTTCCCGAAGACAAAGGCACAATGCTGCTTGACAACAAACCCTTGATTAGACGAGTTTTTAATATTGTTGAACCCATAGTTGATGAAGTAATAATCGTAACCAACACTCAAGAACGTGCCGACATTTACGCTAAACTTTTGCCGGAAACCGCCAAGTTGGTTCTAGACAATTCAGAAGCACAAGGACCCTTAATTGGTGCCATTGCAGGTTTTGAAGCTGCCCAAGGCAAATACGCCATGCTTCTGCCATACGATTCACCTTTCGTATCAGAAGACTTGGCTATGCTTCTTTTTGACTTGGCCATTGGCAAAACGGCAGTTGTTCCAAGAAACCCTGACAATGAAATCGAACCGCTCTGCTCTGTATATCAAACAAAATTTGTTCTGGAAACAGCAAGACAAGTTGCAGACGAAGGTGCTGTGGATTTACAGACGCTGGTTGAGAAACTTCGTGGTGTAAGATATATTTCAACGATGGTTATCACTCAGATAGATCCGGAGTTACGTTCCTTCTTTAGCGTTAACACGCCCTTGGATCTTAAGAGGGCTGCAGTTATGCTTCAAGGAAAGCCTAACGCTTCGCGTACAAAAGGACATCACTCAAAGTAACTCTCTTTCTTTTATCGCTGTTTTTCTTGGCAAATAACACAATTTTTACTTACTTAACGGTGCTCGTATACAAAAGCATCAACAAAACAAACTCGACTCAAATCTTCGAAAGTATCAAATGACGATTTTTTAACGAAAACAAGCGAACCTTATATAATCATGGGCTGTGAAGACCTATTTCCCCAAGTTTTGTTGACCGCTTGCCTCAGTGGAGCAAAATTTTGATCACTTTTAGTGTGTCCGATGTGAATTGAGGCACTAAAAACCAGTCATTTTTTCTTCCGCCAATCCAATTTCTGCGTGTTTGGCGCCTGTAGCCACTCATAACATTGTTATATTTGTAGTTTTATTTGACCTTTCTAAGCCAACTTTATTATTTTGTGCTTTTTTTGATAACTTTGCCGTTTCAGTTTAACGAAAAAATTTCGAACGGTCATTTTTTACATTAAACAGTTAAAACAAAGCATTCAAACAATCGATAACTGACATCAACAGTTTCAATTTGCCCATGATTTAGGTGAAATTTGGCGTTATGCTTTGCGAAGCCTGCTGGTGGCGACTGGTGAGACGTTTTTGGCGGAAGCTGGCGAAAGGATTATTTCCGTCAAGGAAAATACCGTGGGTGTTCGTGAGTGCTGGATAACGAGGGTCGGTTTCATGGCTTCCTGCAAAAAGATGAAGGTTTGGGTAAAGTTCAGTTGTGGAAAACTTTGTTTGGGTGATGCTTTTGTATACCGATGGGTTGCAAAGCATAATTTAACTGGTGATTCAGCACAAGTTTTGGCGTTTTTTGCAGCATTTGTGTTAAAGTTTGGGGTTGCACGTGTTGAGTGTTGAGCGTAATCTGATAATTTCAGTCCTAAAACTGACCCAAAAATCTCCAGTTTTAATCAAAGGTGTCAAAGAAGATGCTAAGCTGCCAATAGAGTTAACGTATTCATTGCTGGAAAAAATGCAATCAGAAGATCTACTTAATTTAACCAGTGAAGCGGTGGAGGTCTCTGTTGATAACAGGCTTAAATTGGCAGTTAAAGCTGTCTCGTTAGGTGCAGATGTTGAGCATGTTAGCGACTTGCTTTGCTGGCAAGAGTTTGAAGAAATCGCAGCCATGGCTTTACGCAACAACGGGTTTGTTGTAGCTAAGAACGTTCGGTTCAAGCATGGGGGACGTAAATGGGAGGTGGACGCTGTAGGCTGCAAACCTCCATTGGTGATTTGTATTGATTGCAAACATTGGAGTCGCGCCATATCGCCTTCTGTTTTAGGCAAGATTGCGCAGGCCCAAGCAGACCGTGCAAAGGCTCTGTCAGAAGTGTTACCAAATGTGAAGATTCAATTGGAATGTACCAAATGGGAAAACGCCCAGTTCATCCCAGCGATTTTGTCACTTGTTCAAGGCAGATTCAAGTTTTATGATGACATCCCGATTGTTCCGGTGCTTCAACTCCAAGATTTTCTGTGCCAGTTGCCTGCTTACATATACCAGTTGAAGTCCTTTCATAAGGTATTTGACCATTTAGGTTAAGATTTTAAGTATCGACTTTTTAGACATTTTTACTGCTGGGTAGAGGCTTAACAGAAACATAGTTGCCAAAGCAGAAAGTAGCCATGCTGCAATTCCCATAATGGTCCAAGTTGTTACTAACGGGTTTGCCATCAAAATCATTAATGTTGTCATGATTCCAAAGGCGATTCCAACGCCAAAACTTGAAAGAAGCACAATCAAACCTTGAATAGACAATATATTGATAACTATCTGCGGTTTTGTTCCAATCGCCCGTAAAACGCCAAATTCCTGATGCTGCTCCTCCACCGATAAAACTTGGTAACCAACAAGGCACATGGCGGCTGAAGACAAAGTGACCATGGGAACAAGCATAATCACTGCCCACGAGGCACCTAAATAATTAAGGTTACGTTGCGTAATGGTGCCAAGCAGAAAAACCTGCAAATCAGGATCTACTGAGCCAATTCTCTGCTGCAACTGCTCAACAAAAGCGGTCATATCTACGCCGTCTTTAGGCGTAATCAGTACAAGATTTGGTGCAAGGCCAGTTAAGTTTTCAAGGGTTTCTAGTGGTACATAGATGATTATGCCTGTGTTAATTGGGTCAACACACACGCCACGTATGTCAAATGTTTTATCGTATATTTGTGCGGTTTGAACCAGAGGGTCAGAATAGTTTATACCGTTTTTTGGATCAGGCGAGTACATTTTTGAGGCTAAGGAATCGCCGATTACCGCTTCAAAACCCGTTTTGTTGCTTAAAAATTGTCCATTAATAGATAAAGGTACATGCGTATTGTCGGGATTTAAACCGATAATGACAGAGTCTCCTTCACGATAACCGCCAACATACTCTGTTTGCCCATTTTGTTTAAAAGTAAAGTTTCTTCCCTCCAAAATGTGTGTCCGTAAAACAAGTCTTTCATCAACCCCGGCAACATCGCTTAACGTCTTCAAACTGTTGATTGCCACTTGTGAAACGGCATAATCGGGGTTAGAATAACTAAAATTATCGTCTGCTTGGTTACCAGAAAACGTTGATAAAACCTGCAAATACTGGTTACCCAAGCTACCGTGCGCTACTATAACTGTGTTGATGCTGTTTGTACTTACAGGGTCCTGTACCCAAGAACTGGTGGTGTCACGGGCAATTATGCCTCCCGTAATCGAAATAGTCAACAAAACAAAAACAGCTGAAAGCAAAATCACCATGCGAACAACCGCGTTTTGACGTCTACTAAGGCTTCGAGTGGCAATTTTCCAAGTTATTCCAAACTTAGAAAGAGGTTTATGCATTTTTTCAGCAGGAATCCCATAATAATTAACGGTTGAAAGTGCCAATATAGGTGGCATTCTTGCTGTGTCCATTATGGGTTTTAACCCAAAAGCAAGCGCCAAGATAAGAAAAACTGTGAAAACAAAAACTGCAACTAGAAAATTTGGTAGAACATACGAGCCTAAAACAAAATATGCAACCAAAAAATCTGCTGCCACACCAAAAAGTGTCCCCAAAAGGCATCCACTTACAGAGACAATCAATAATTCAGTTGTGAAATATCCTGCGACAAGCGAGCCTGGACATCCTGCAGCTTTAAGCAGACCCAAATCGCGAGTCCTTTGAGCCATCATTAAAAAAACAATAAAAGACGTCAGGATAGCGCCAACAATAAACGTCAAGGGTTCAAGAAAAACTAGAAATTGGGCAAAAACAGCAGATAATCCGGTTGTTAACGTGCTTGTTTGAACTGAAATGCTTGTGCCGATTCTGCCGCTGAAAAGCAACAAAAACAAGGTTGATGCAACACTTAAGGTCAAGGTTGTAATAGTTAAACCGGTTTGAAGTGGTCTTCGCAGTAAGTCCTTAACGGGAAAACTCTTATTCATTCCTTAATCAATCTTCCATCTTCAATGCTCAATACAATATCAGCTAAACCACGAATTTCCGGGTCATGAGTAGATACAATAACCGTTTTGCCTTCACTTTTGAGGAGTTGAAAGATTTGAATGATTTTTTGAGCGTTCTTTCTGTCCAAGTTTCCTGTAGGTTCGTCTGCAAGAATTATTGGCGGGTTATTGGCTAAGGCACGTGCAAAAGCGACTCTTTGCTGCTCACCGCCGCTTAATTGTGAAGGAAAATGGTTTGCCCTATGTTTCAAGCCAACAGTTTCAAGAAGATGTTGAGTGCGGTCTTCTATTTCTTGAGAAGGTTTTCTTAGCCACTCCATAGGAAAAGCGATGTTTTCTGCCACCGTTAACGTTGAAACCAGGTTGAAAGATTGGAAAACAAAGCCTGTTTGGTTGCACCTAAACTCGGCGAGGTCTTCTTCGTTTAGCTGTGTGAGGTCCTGGTTTGCCACTTTTATTTCGCCGCTTGTTTCCCGGTCGATACCTCCGATGATGTTGAGCAGGGTAGTTTTGCCTGAACCTGAAGCTCCACATAAAGCAACAAATTTGCCTGTGGACAGTTCAAGATTAACGTGTTTTAGGGCTTCAACTTTTTCAGTGCCGACAAGATATGTTTTTGTTAACGCGCGAGCCGCAACAATAATTTCCTCTAACTGTTCTTCTTCCGCCATTTCCATCCCTGACTTTTTCTGTTAAGGGCTTGTGGTTGGAAGTTAATAATAAGGTTGAGGTACGTTCCCTTACGCAGACTTCTCTTCAGGGATTTCTTGGATTTCCTGATAGCTTTTGTCTATGTTAAGATTGCCTCTGTCTCGCTTTAAAATCCGTACTTTTTCAGGAATCTTGTCCTTCTGCCAATCAGACCAGCTGATTTCTTTAAACAGCCAGCGTTTCCCTAAGTGAGCAGCAACAACTGCGTGCTTATACTTGTTTTCTGTTGGGATGAATTGGTCTAGAAATCGGAATAGTTTGTCGATTTGGGGTTTTGGAAAATAGGCGTAGTAGCTGGCGTTTTTTACTTCAAACGCGTAGGTGTGTTTGCCTTTACGCGCCATTAGATCAGGTAGGGGGTTCAAGCTAGGGTTGCTTACTGGGACCCTAACGGCGAAGTAGCCTTTCTTTAGCAACAGTTTGACCAGTACGGATTCGCTGTAGAAGCCGCGTTTGCGCCAACGTCGAAGTTTAATTCGGTCAATGTCTTTGCTCACATATTCCACTTCTGGTCTTTGCAACCTTTTTGGGTTGGGTGAATAAAATGTTTGTTAACACGGCTGCGGCAACTGTGTGTTTGGGTGATGCTTTTGTATACGCTCTCTTGGAGCACAAAACTATGGTGTGTACTGGTGACGAATGATGGTGATGTAAAATACTGCACCAACCAATGCAGCACAACTGTGATAACTTTTATGTTCAACTATTCAAAATAATGGTCGATTTGCCTACACCAGCAACCAACAAACCTGCCGCTGACCAGAAATAAACACAAAACATCGCCACCCCAACACAAATCAAACAAGAATTTACCAGCAACAAACCATTCAAAAACAACCAACAAAACAAGTCACAAACCAACAACCTAAGCTGCCAATCAAAACAGCACACAATAAAGGGCAAACACAAACCGGTCAGCAATTTGAACCAACAAAAACTCTTGCACATGCAATAGCACCACTCTCAACAAGGCCACAAATCCAGAAGCGAACGTACACTCAACCGAAAACTACTCACCCAAGGTTGTTACTGGAATAGACATTTTTCGTCAGGGCTTTGTGCAAAAAACAGCAAAGTTTGCCAAACGCAGCCAACAGCCCCAAAAAGTGTCGCAAGAGTTCGAAGGGTTCTCGAAAAAGTCAGCTATTGCTTCGAATGGAGATTTTCGGGGGTACTTATATGAGGCTCCGATATTCTCCATGCCAACCACTTTGGGTAAACACGAATACGCCAAAATCAGGGTCTTTTTGCAATTATGAGGCATTTTTGAGGCTATTAATTTTGTCTTCCGTGACAAATTTTGACCAAAATTTTTATAAAATCGTATTCGCGATAAAGCAGCCAATAATAATTGCTTGTTTTATCAAATAACCTTAAAAAATAGGTGTTTTACATAAATGCCCCTTTCGTTTAATCGTTAGTTTTTTGAGTTGTATCTGCGTTGCTGAGTTTGTGTTGTTTGGTTGTTAACTCTTTTTTTTGATAATTTTTCTTCTTTGAATAGTTGGTTAGCTAAAAATTACCTGCTATTGATTAATTTTTAGTGAAACTGAAAATGCCCTTTTTACACAAGATTAATTCCTAAAACAGTTGTAATGCGGATGTTACTTTTTATTGATAAGCGGTTTTGTCAATTCAAAAACGGGCTTGCCGAATTTTTGCTTTGGACTGGTGAGGTCTCATTTAACTTGGGGAGCAATAATTGTTGTCAATAATAATGTAAAAAATTGTTGTCCTAAGTGGTAAACAGTTTGAGTAGCATATTGGTTTAATTTTAAGTTATGCGAGCAGTTTTCATTTATGTGTAGTTCATTATTGAATCAATAAGTGGTTAAAAATTTTGAAACTTTCTTTGGTCAATAATATGTGAATTGCTTATTTACTCTATTTTGAAAATTATGCATTACCTCTGACTGAAAACTTTAAAGAACAATCAGGCGCAACTGTAAAGTGTTTTGTTGATGCTTTTGTATACAGCCACCTGTTCGGCAAGGGGCTTGTTTTTAAAAATAACGCCACCTTTGGCGCTGCTTGCACGGTAAGCTTAGTTAAACACCGGCAAACAAACTGGCCAGATAGCGCTCTTATGTGTGCCTATGAGCAGCTTTTTAGTTTTCCAGGTCAAAAGGTGTTTGTCCTCTTGAGGGTCGATTTTCAGGGGGGTGTCAAAAAATTTTAGCGTGTTTGGACCTGTTTTTTCATTGTTTTCTTTTGTTGTTCTCAAGTAAGCACCAGTTTTGTCTTCAACAAACAGGCGTAAATGAGCCTTTTTTGGAGGTGCTTAACATAAAGAAAAACGCAGTCAGTGAAATCAGTGACTCACGTAATACCAAATTTTTCTCCGTCACCAAAATGTCTTAACCGAAAAATTAAGGCATTTTTCCGAAATAGAACTGGCCAAATTTGCTCAACACACTTCAATAAATCGCCAAAACCACCCTTTTAATCGAGCTTCTTGCAGCTTGGAGTAAACACTGTTGATTTAAAATTACCCACTATCCTTGAAAAATAATCCAATTCATAGTGCCATCCCCACTATTGGTTGAAAGATAGGTAGATCGTGCAATTTGCGGCGGTGATCATCATGCTCTTCCAACGTATCAAAAACTTTTCCACACAATCTGCATCGGTACTTGCCTTCCAGAGTAATTTCTGCCGAGGATTCAGATTCGATCGGGTAATCCCAAAGTTTGTTTTCTTTTTCCTGATCAGACACTTTCTCACCCCCGAGAAGACAGAAAGGTCTCTGCCAAATCTAGAAAAAACTGCCTTGCTTAAGCCTGTGTGACTAGCACATTACAACAACAGCCATTATTTTATTTTTTTAAATATTCAAAGATTTTTTGAAGGTGTAAACGGCTGAAAAGAATCAAAAATCGCCACAAACAAAAAAGCGGGCAAAATTTAAACTTGTGATTTGTATACAAAAGCATCACCCAAACACAGTACTGGATTTTATTAGAAAAATTTTTCAGCACAACTCGCTTTAAGATTCTTGTGAAGCGTATGTCTGATTTTAAAATCGTGAACAAACAAATCACCTTCAACACAGAGGGGCCCATAAGTTTTATCGATTTAAGCAACCAAATAAACAAGGCAACTGCAGAATCAAAAATCCGCAACGGCTTGGTCCACGTATTTGCACCTCACGCAACAGGCATCCTCATCCTAACAGAAAACGACCCTGCCCTGCTTGAAGACATAAAAGCACTTCTGGAATATTTGGCGCCAAAAAACGCTGACTACTCGCACCCCTCAAATGCTCATGCTCACTTGCGGTCGGTGCTTATGCCGCCTGACAGGACCTTGCCGGTGATTGATGGCAAAGTGGCTTTTGGGACTTGGCAATCCTTGATGTTTGTGGAAACCGACGTCTACCCACGTCGACGCACCGTAACTATCCAAATTCTTGGCGAGCAATGACTCAAAATTTTTGGCCATTTTTCACCCATATTTTTGTTTCTTCGGGAATTTTGAAAAAATTCGAAGTTAACGTCATGAAATTTTATTCAATAGCCTCAAAATAAGCAACTTGAACTTCGTTAATTTAACTGTTTATTGTAAAAAATGTCCATTCGAACATTTTTCGCACACAAGAAAAAAGGTAAAGATGTCGCCTGTAGCATAATTGCTCGAAAACAGCACTCGACGCAAAGTTTTGGACCTAAAAAAGAGGCAAAAAGCAACAATCCTTGAAAGTTTAACGCCTGTTAAAAGCGTTTTTGAAGCTTTATTCAGCAAGTAAATAATTTGAAGCTAAATTTTTCTTTCAGAATAGCTTTTTTCAGGCATGATTATATAAGGTTCGCAGCACTTCGAAAAAATTGGGTGTTTACCCGCCAGTTGCTACCTGTCTTCTTGCGTCTCTGGGTCGTAACCGCGCCTTTTTCTTATCTGCTGCACGAGCTTCTGGTCTCTCCTCAAGCTCATCAACAACAGGTTCATCTAATGGTAAAGTTTCTTCAGGTTCAGGGAAATTTACAACCGTCGCTTGT
The DNA here is from genome assembly GCA_963832745.1 of Candidatus Bathyarchaeota archaeon. Taxonomy (GTDB): domain Archaea; phylum Thermoproteota; class Bathyarchaeia; order Bathyarchaeales; family Bathycorpusculaceae; genus Bathycorpusculum. Next base: position 220,586 of record CAWHVC010000001.1, read on the forward strand.
TCCACACCCGCTTTAACCATTGAATCCACTGCCCTATCTGTGTCGCCTGCGTGAACGTTAATACCTCGGATTGCATCCATCAGCACGACGGTTTCAAAACCAAGTTTTCTTGCATCAAGAACACTATTAACAATACAGTAATCGGTTGCGAGACCGCCAATAAAAAAACGTTTTACGCCGAGCTTGTACAGTTCATTTGCAAGTTCGGTTCCATCAAAAGCAGAATAAGCTTCATGGTCGGGCCGAGTTGCCTTGGATATGATATGTGTGTTTTTGGGAAGCTTGAGGTCGGGGTGAAACTTTGCTCCTTCAGTTTCTTGAACACAGTGGGGTGGCCAGGGTCCGCCTTGAGTTTTAAAGGATACGTGGTTTGCTGGATGCCAATCTCTTGAAGCAAAAATATTGGCGCCTGATTCTTGAAATTTACGTGCGTACACGTTAAGCACGGGAATTACTTGTGCTCCTTGAGGAACTGGCAACGCGCCGCCTGGAAGAAAATCGTTTTGAACGTCAGTTACAAGTAGCGCATCTGATTTGTTTAGTGTGTAAGTTTTTGACAAAACAGCATTCACCCTAAAATCTTTGCTAAAAATAATATAACTGCTGCTTCGGAATAAACTTTGCCGCTAAAGCGCGATAAGTTGGTTACTAAACCGTTTTTGGGTAATGTTTTTAGTTATCAGAAAGTCGATGGATAACCTTATCTTGTAAAATTCAACACATATAGATGGCGTCTAACATGCAAGCAAAAAGCCTTAAAGCTTCAATTTCCAGCCGAGAAATGAGGGCCACTGAAACAAACTCGGAGTACTACGGAATAAGCCTGCTTCAACTTATGGAAAACGCTGGAAGAAACATTGCCGAAGAAATCCAGAAACGTTTTTCAAATGACCTGAAGGTGGCACTCTTTTGCGGACTTGGCGGAAATGGTGGAGATGGTTTTGTTGCTGCACGACACCTTTTGGCGCAAGGCTACCAAGTCACGATTGTTTTGGCGGGAAAAAGCCGAGAAATAAATCATCCATCGGCGCTTCAAAATTGGAATGCCCTTAAACCAGTCATTGATCGCATCTGTGTACTGGAGATTTCTGACAGCTCCATGATTCCTACGGTTGAATCGGATGTAGTTGTTGATGCCTTGTTAGGCACGGGAACTAAAGGGAAACTGAAAGCGCCAATACTACAGATGGTTGATTGCATCAATTCTTCTAAAGCGTTTAAAATCGCGGTTGATGTTCCAACTGGGATAGATTCTGATAACGGCGACGTTTTAGGTACCGCTGTAAAAGCTGATTTAACAGTCACTTTCTACAAGTCCAAGGCTGGCTTGGATAAAGCCAAAAAGTATGTCGGCGTTTTAGTAGTTCGAGATATTGGGTTGCCTATGGCGTTTGAACGGTTTGCGGGTCCAGGCGACGTGAATTTAGCTGGAAAACAACGGTTTTCAACAGCGCATAAAGGCGATTTTGGGCGTTTGCTGGTTGTTGGTGGAAGCAAGGTTTTCTCGGGTGCACCCACGCTTGTTTCCATGGCTGCTTTGCGGACAGGCATTGATATTGCTTACACGGCTTCTCCGGAGAAAACGGCTTATGAAATCTCTTCAATGTCACCAGATTTAATTGCGATTAAGCTTTCAGGAAGTAACCTTAGCCCTGACAATTTGGTTGAGTTGGCGCCTTATTTGGCGTCTGTTGATGCGGTTGCGATGGGTCCCGGGTTGGGTTTGAACGGTGAAACCACTGAATTCGTCAAAATGTTTGTTGATGAGGTTGAGAAGGCTGGTAAACCGCTGCTTTTGGATGCTGACGGCTTGAAGGCGTTTGCCAAATGTAAGCGTCCGTTAAAGGTCCCATTGGTGCTTACGCCTCACGCAGGCGAATACTCGATTCTTACAGCCGAAAAGCTTCCAGAAGATCTTGAAGGCAAAATAGAAATAATTCAAAAAACCGCCAAAGAGTTAAACGCGGTCTTGCTTGTTAAAGGTAAAGTCGACATTATCTGCAGCCCACGCAAGGTCAAACTGAATTTTACGGGCAATGCTGGCATGACTGTCGGCGGAACAGGCGACGTGCTTTCAGGGATAGTGGGTGGATTGTTGGCGCAGAAGACGGACATGTTTGAGGCTGCGGTTGCTGGCGCCTTTGTAAATGGCGCTTGTGGCGATTTTGTCGCTTCTGAAATCGGTTTTCACATGGTTGCTTCGGATATTTTAGATTGGATTCCCCGAGTGTTTGTTGATCCTATGAGTCATTTGAAGGTGCGCGTGTAAGTGGAAACTGACGGTGAAGCCCCAAGCCAAAATTTTCCTGTTCGAATCACCATTTACCATGCTGCACAGGACGATCCCAAAAAGAACACCGCCCTCCGACTGGGCCGCAGGGGATTCGCACGTATCGTAACAAAAATCAAGTTCCTGCCAAAACGAGCCATTGTACTTAACCCTTTCAGCGAAATCGCCCTCTCGCCAGCAGACAGGGAACGGGTTGAGCAGTTCGGCGTCGTTGCATTGGACTGCAGCTGGGAGCACGCTCAGAAAGTCATGGGCGAACACGTACGTGGAACAAGCCGCACGCTACCGATTCTAATTGCAGGTAACCCTGTCAACTATGGAAAACTGACAAAACTATCCACGGCTGAAGCTATCGCGGCAACACTCTACATAACAGGCTTCATAGATGAAGCAAAAGCTATGCTTGACATTTTCACGTGGGGCCATACATTCCTTGAATTAAACCAGAATTTGCTTGATAACTACGTGACCGCAAAGGATAGCACCGAGATCGTGGAGATGCAGAAGCGGCTGCTAAAACCCGAAAAACGTGAACCATCTAAAGGCATCGAATGGGGCTAAGCATGACGTGGCGTTCATCACGGATTTTCCATTATTCCTATCGTCCGTACTTCTGATTTCACTCTCGGGAGTTCTAATGCCTGGACCATTGTTTGCCGTTACGCTTAAACGAGCGGAGAAAAGCAAGTATTCTGGACTGCTTATCGCGCTTGGTCACGGCTTAATTGAGTTCCCATTGATGTTTCTGATTTACTTTGTGTTTAGCATGTATGAGCTCCCCAGCTTTGTTCAAGTGGTTGTTGGCTTATGCGGCGGCGCCATGATGGTTTTCATGGGTTTACAGATGTATCGAAGCCGAAGCAGACACGAATTTGCAATGGTTAGCCCCATGAGAGATACGATTGTAGCGGGCGCTTACACTACGGCAATTAACGCGGGGTTCATCTTGTGGTGGTTAACAATAGGAACAGCTTTAGTGCTTAATGCACAAATCTTTGGATTTTTAGGCTTCACAATTTTTGCGGGCGTTCACTGGTTCACCGACTTAGCGTGGTACACAATCGCTGCCTTTGCTATTTTCAAGTCTCAACGCTTCTGGAATGATAAAGTACGATTAGCTATCACACTCTTCTGTGTCGCAGTCTTCGTCGGGTTTGGTTTGTACTTTATGGCTTCAGCCTTTTGGATGTCAATGGTTTAGGCACCGCGGGGACAAGTGGGTACGTTTGACTTGCAGGTTCTTGTTTGCCATCGCTATTTGCAACCTGATTGACTGTAACTGGTTCACTAAGGGGAATTAGTACAAAATGGAGATCAAAGAAATATTCTCGTAACGTTTTTTCAATTTCCAGCTTGAGAGCAGTTATCTCCTTTAGTGAAAGCTCTTCTCTCAAGTAAAGTTCAACTTCAATAATTCGGGTTTTACCGCTGAACCGTGTGTAGATGTTTCCAATGTTTTCATAGTTCTCATAATACTTGGATAGGGCAGTTATTATTTTTAGTTGGTCAGCTTCAGGCAATGAATAATCGATTAGGATTTTAAAGTTTCCAATAGTGAGTGATGCACCACAAAAAAGCATGTAGGCACCAAGGATCGTTGAAATGGCTGGGTCGAGTATAAGGGCAATCTGTGACTGGCCCAAGCTTGCAAGGACAAAAGCTGTGCTAAGGCTTACCAATATGCTTACGTTGATGATGGCGGTTACTTTGAAGTTCACATAGTACGATTTAACCATCGGGGATTCGCTTATCTTGTTTAGTCGTCGGGATTTTTCGAAGAGATAGAGACTGCGCAATAGGTTGGGAATTAAAGGTATTTGAGCAATCCCAATAGCGATTTCGGGTGGAAAAATAAACCTTGTAAGTGAAGAATAAATGATGAAAAGCGCTACGGGTATAGCGAGTGCCCCGTAAACGATGGCGGAGAAATTTTCCAGTTTACCGGTTCCATAAGAAAATTTGAAAGTGTTTGATTTGATTATGGTACGGATTGATTTATAGGCAAATAATTGAACAATGAGAGATAAGCCGTAGTCGAAGGTAACTGCGAGGATAGTCATGGAGTTTGATAGAAGCCCAATTGCTAAGTATAGAATCATAAGGGGAATCATTGAGTACAAGGTTTGATCAACGAGTTTTTTTAACTCGTGAAGTGACTCAGCATTCTTGACCTTTGACAGTTTACGATTCACCTTGGCTCATTCAACTATGCCCTTCTAGCCCAAGCAAGCATTGGTTCTAAAATAGAAAATTAGTAAAAACGCTTGCGCTGATCCCATACTAATTTGAAATTCATGTAAAAGAGCTTGCGAATGTTTGAGAAGACATGATAGCTGCAAATAAATAGATCAGCCGCTGTAGTGCATATATGGAATTCAAAGCAGGAAAAGCAACAATCGAACTAATCAAAGGCGACATAACCGACGTGCAAGCAGACGCCATCGTAAACGCCGCCAACGAGACACTTCTCGGTGGAGGTGGAGTGGACGGAGCCATCCATAGCAAAGGTGGAACAAAAATTTTAGAAGAATGCAAAAAAATACGGGCAACAACTTGGCCTGATGGGTTACCAATAGGGTACGCTGTGATTACTTCGGGCGGCAGCTTGAAGGCTAAGCATGTGATTCATACAGTTGGGCCAGTGTGGCGTGGAGGTTTGCAGGGAGAAGCTGATCTGTTGAAGCAAGCGTATAGGAATTCGCTTAAGCTTGCTGTTGCCAATGGTCTTAAAACGGTTGCTTTTCCATCAATTAGCACAGGCGCGTACGGTTATCCTGTGGATGAAGCTAGCCGTGTAGCAGTTAAAACAATCAAGAATTTCCTTGAAAAAGAGGACAAACTTGACAGAGTAGTCATGGTATTGTTTTCTAAGCAAGCGTATGATGTTTACTTGTTCGCCGCAAAACAGATTTTTTAAACAAATTTTTAAGCAATCATCCATGTGATGTATTAAAAAGCAAGCATAAAAACGCTGTTTTAGGCTTATTTTAAAAAATTTTTGTTCAGGTATCGAAAATGTTTTAAACGAAAACGTACGATAACCATCCATTAGAGGAATCATCAATGGCAAAATGCCCAGTTTGCGGAAAAGAAGTCAAAAACGCTAAGAAAACCTGGAAGATGGCAGGAAAACCAGACAAAAAAGGAAAGCGCACCCAGCTAACCATCGGTCTGTATGAATGCTGCGATAAAACTTTCAGGGAAGTTTTAGACAAGAAAAAAATCTAAAACATTCCTTTAACCCTTTTTTTCCTTTTTTAAAAAACAAATTCTTTTTGCAACCCTTTTCTTCTTTACTTTAACACTGATTTTTAATATACTAATTGCGCTAAAATAGCCGATACTGACCTACCCCCTAAAGGTTTCTGCATACCATTTCTACTAGGATCCAAATAGATTGGTATCGAGGTAGACTCCCCTGAGCTATTCGTTTGCTGGCGTCTTCCAATATTTATACCCAGCATTAAATAAAAGAAAAAAGGCAAAGGCAAAATTTAAAAACTGAATCTGAAAAACAAAACATACCTGTCAGCTCATAGATTTCAACAAACTGCAGAGATTTTTTACCGTGTTAATAGTTTTTGAATGCTGTGACTGTGAAGTTTAGTGGTATTCTTACCTTCCCCACTGGCATGATTCCGATGATAGTTTTTTGATAGAATGCAAAGTTGAAATTCAGATGCAAAGAAGGGTATATAGTAGCTTTTTCCGTACCCCTAAACTGTGCCGGTAATATATTCTGCAGCCACATTTGCCCAAAGATGATTGTCAAGATAAACGATTGTCACATCATTAGAATTGTAATGAGGAGTAAACCCAATTTTTTGGGAGAACCCTTAATGAAATGATTATTTCGGCTTAAGGGGTTAAATGTGTTTTCGTCAAACTTTCTTGACTAAGTCTTTTTGCAACATCATGTTTAACATGTTTGCGCCATAGCCAAACAGTAATGGAAACTACAGATGAACCCGCCATTAGCAGACAGAAGGGTATTGACCCGAAACCGAACAGGGCGGTGCCGCACAACGCGGCTACAGCTATGTCATCAAGGGGGCTAATTATGATTATCGCAAGTATCGTAGCTAGTAATGTGCCATATTTTTTCTTGTTTTTAATCAACAGAATCCCAGCAGTTCCTTACGTTTTTTGAAACCCTAACAAATGGATAAAGGATAGGCATCCTTTGCAGTAAAGCACCACTTCGTTAAGGTTATTGTCGGTCATTAGTGTCTCGTAAATTACATAATTGTCTTCGGAATGGTCGTCAGGTGATATCGTTAAGCCGCAGTTTGGGCAGAAAAAAGCGCCGTTGCCGTCAGTTTGGGATATGTCAAGTTTGTATGCTTTGACTTGTTTAGTTTTTTGCTTCATCTTATCCCTCAATTTAAAGAGAGGCGCTAAAAAAGTTATTAAATAATTTTCAGAATATTACCCAAATTAACCCCAAAAAGAAATACAGCCAAAAAAGGTTCACAGGTAACAAGTTTGCTGATAAGAAAAGTCAGGCTACTTGCTTGATTGCCCCGGCTTTTTGCAACATAATCCGCATAGTTACGCCAGCTACAACAAAAAAGACACCTACAATGATTAGAGCAAGACCGACAATACTTGGTATGCTGGGATATGTTAAGGAATATTCTATTGTTTGTCCGTTTGTTGAGCTTAAATTGTTTATGATGACTGCGTATGAGCCAAAGGTTTGGGCGTTAAAGGAGAATTCTACATTACTGTAAACTGTTCCACCATTGTAAATGACTTCATTTTGTGGATTTTCTACGTAAACGTTAATGCCTTCGTTTCCGTTAAGAACTGTTACTGCACCTTGAACTTTATCGCCTGCGCTCAACTCAAGTGGAACGGATAATCCGTCAGAAATGGGCAAGGTTACAGTGTGAGTTTGAGTGGTTGAAACCGTGTATGCAGCAATCCCTGAAACCAAAATAGCGAGTCCGATGATTGTCAAGATTAAGCCTAATGTTCTTTTTTGCATGATTATCGCTTCGTTTTTGTTTATAAGAGCATTCTTTTAAGCATTTTGTTACATAAAGGCAACCTTAAATCGAAAACAAAGCTCTTAAAGAATAAACTGCTATCTATCTTGACTGCCATGTCAACCTCAAGTTGCCCAAAATGCGGAAAACAAGTGCCTGTAGACGCCACATTTTGTCCTCACTGCGGCTTGTTTTTTGCTCAACTTCAACCATTAGCTCAACCCTCGATGGCTAGGCAGAGAGTTAATACGCATACTTATGGGTGGATAATTATGGCTTTCCTTGTGTCGTTCTTGTGGTTTAAAATAAATAATGTGCTCCTGTTTCCGCTTGGTTTTATAGGTGGCTTAATTATCATGGGTTTCTCAGGGCATATTGACAAACAAGTTGGTAAGCCTTCCATGGTTATCCTTGGAGTTGCTTTATCGTTTGTGGGTATGATTATAGGTGCAATCATAAGGTAAATTGGCCCAAAAAAGAGTTTTTCAATCAAGCAAGCACTTGAACGCATGCAAAACTATTTTAGTTGATAACAGAAAATAGTTAAGAATTAAGGAGTAAGGAGAAATTGCAACTAAATTTGAACGGTTTCCTAGATGGATTGTCTAAAGAAAAGTATCTTGTTTATTTTCTGTTAGCTTGGGCAGGAGTGCTTTTCTTTTGGGGAATATCTGGTGTGTACTTTAATGTAACGGACCTAAGAAACGCTTATGACGGGATTATGATCCTCACTGATTTGCTTGAAATAGGTGCAGGCGCAGTGCTAGCTGTAATCGCCGCCAAACTGTTAATGCCCAGTTTTATGCCAACCATGAAAAGAGAACCATTAGTAATCTATTTCCTACTGTTATGGGCTGGCTCATTCTTCTTTAATGGAATAGCCAACATTGCATGGTTTGCACAGTACGGTGTTGACATAGATATCCTGGGTGCTTTATGCGCATTAGCTGCGGGTGCAGTATTGGCGCTGTTTGCATGGAAACTGCTACAATCACCTTCAGACAATTTAGCAGAAAAACTACGGCAACCAATAAGCCCAACAGTCTAAACTCTTCTTTTTCTTTTCATTTTTTTTATCTTAAAATTTTTCTGAATTCAAGGGTTTTCTGACAAAGCCTCTAAAGTGTTCCATAACCGTTTGATAGCCTTCATGCCTTCTTTACGTGGAATCCCACCGTAAGCACGTGTAGATTCACTGAATTCCGTTTCAGGTAAATACGCTCGAGCGTCAGGATAAAAACTTGGAGGAATATATGTTACCCAACCTTCCGTTTTTGCCAAAACCCCCTCTTCGGTGGGTACAAGAGTTACTTCAAAAAATTTTGAAGCCGAAAGAATGCCTCTACCCCAGCGGCCATAAACATAGTCAGAGGTGTTTATCAGGATTTTAACTTTGTTTTCGTGGAACCATTTCAGCAATACAGATTTAGCCTGCCCCACCGTGATGCCTTTGACGAGAATGTCTTTTGTTGTTCGACTCATAAAGGTAACCGCTCACGCGTTTCACTATTTAACCCAGATGATTAAAAGCTTCGTTGATGAACTTGTTAGCGGTTTTTCTATTCTTCTTTGGGTTTTTGTGCTTGTGGATAAGTTACGGGGTCATTCACTGATGAGTAAACGTTAAAGAAACTTCTTTTGCCACATGCTGGACATTGAATATATTTAAGTGGACCAAGATGCACAAACGAATCAAGCGGCATATACGTGTACTCAAAAACGGCGCCACACTTTTTACATTTGAGCCGAGCCATACAATCAAAGTCCCATGCTTTTCATTTGAAGGTTCTCCGTAAAATTTTAACATTTTCCCAAATTCTCAAAATGGTTTGGCACTGCTAAAAAATACGCGCTGTTTTAGATAAAAAAAATAAAAGAGGAGTGTTTTACGTGTTTAAGGTTTTTTTCTTAACAACAGTAATGTAGCTATAGCGACTGCAATTATTACAGCGATGCCTGTACCAATTGTAATAACCGAATTGTCAATTTGCTGGTTTATTTGAGATGTTATTGGTGAGGGTGTTGTAGGTGCTTCTGTTATTCCAAGTGGAGCCGCGGCGACGGAACTGCCATATGATGCATCTCCAGCAAATGTAGCGTAAATTGTGTATTCTCCTGCAATCTCGGGTTGCCACATCTTTTGATACATTCCGGTTAGTCCATCAGAAGTCACTGTGTCAATATGGATCGAGTTTCCGTTTGGATCGATAGCATCAAGCGATACTTGAACACCAGTTACGGTTGAGGGTATTGGTTTTTGCATGTGAAGGTATTCCATCCATGCACCCATACTTTCAGATGACACACATGGAGTGCCTGGCTGGGCTGGAGAAAGATCGGTTACTGAACCAGTAATCATTACGCTTTGCCCTAAGGTCGGTGCTGTCAGAGGCATAGAAACTGTGATAGCACTCTTGCCTTTGCCCATTGCATACAATTGTAGGTCGTATTCGTCACAGTGCAGTAGGACGCCATCCGCGATAGTTTTAGGGTCACCGGTAGATGCTCCAGATAAGTCAGAGATATTCCATAATTGCTGTCCAGTGTATGCGTCTATGCAGTAAAGTCTGTTTCCGATTGGAACTGGGTTGCTTGGACTGTGCTCGCCCGTGCTTTGATAGACTTTTCCGTCAGCGATGACTGCACCGCCCCACATAGCCCAACCTGGATATGGCGATTCATAGCCAGACGGGGGGGTCTTGTAAACCCATTCTCTTGCGCCTGTTTCACCGTTAAAGCAGTACAGACCGTCATAGCATGATGCATAGACATTTCCGTATGCGTAGCTCATTCCCGAGTATGACCAGAAGGTTCCCCATGGATAATCGGCTTCTGCTTCCCATAGTTTAGTGCCTGTAGCCATGTCATAGGCTCGAACTTTTGCGCCATCGCCGGAAGTGAATAGTTTTTCGTCGCCAGCGCATATTGCACCTGTTTCTCTTTCTTCAGCAGGCAAGGTTCTGTTCCAAAGTACTTGTCCGGTTTCTAAGTCAACACATCCTGACATGCTTGGGTTGTTGGCTATGGTGCCTCCGTAGCGTCCAGAGATGTATGATATTGCAAAGCCAGGGTCAGAAACATTGTATTTTATCAGTTGCTTGAAGCTTGTTGCTGTGGGCGCGAAACCGAAGACAGTATTAGAAGCTAAGGGGGCTTCAGTTGTGTTCCAACAGATTAAGCGACCGCCACTTCTGCTGTATACTAATGGGTTTTGAGTGGACCCGTCTAAAGTTCCGCTAAGTGTGCCGTTTAACCTGTAGACTTCTTGTCCCGTCCATGGATTGTATTTTATGTAGGATGAACCAATCGATACTAGGAACGGCTGGAATTCTAAGGGTGTTAACCGTTTTTGTTGGAATATAACGCCTGATATTGTAGACATCGACGGATTTACCCAAAGCTCTTCACCTGTTTTGACGTTTACGCAATGCGTCGCACCTGCTGCGTCTCTATAATAAGTGTACCCGTAAAAGATGATGTTTGTCCGCCCAATTACTGTTGTTGAACCACCACCGTAAGTTAATGATCCATAATTTCCGCCGATGATGCCGCCGATTTCTACTTGTTTCTTCCATAGTATGTGAGGTGATTCTGGTCCTTGACTGTATGGGTTAAACCTTGAAGACCCTGCGTCATAGCCTGCTTGTACCCAGTCGCCTGCTATTGCACCCCATTCCTTGTTTTCTTCGCGGATTGGACGTTCCCAATACTCTGTTGGTAACGCAACTGGTGCAACGCCTGGCACTGGTTCTTCAGTGACGTTGAATGTTAGCACTGGACTTTGGCTTGCCTTGTAGTTTCCGCCTGCCCAATACGCTGATGGGCCTGTGTATGCGGTTAGATTCTGTGCTGGAAATACTTGTCCTGGAAACACCATTTGATATTTCCATGTGCCAACTTGGTCAGGTACGTATTCAAACCAGTTTGCTGCTGTTCCCCATGGTTCTGAGTCAATGTTTACTACATCTTGTGTTCCATCAGGTTTTGTGAAAGTTACAATGTAGTGAAAAACTGGTCCGCTTGGAATTGACGGCGTCATCCATAGGTTAACAAGTAATGTTTGGTCAACACCTATTGGGTCGGGATTGACACTAATGTAGGAAAGAGTTTGAATTTGTTCATCGCCTGAAACTGATAGCGTAGATGTAGCCATTATAAGTGTGCTCATCATAAGTATGGCAAAAAGTATTGCTATCGAATTTTTCTTTAAACGTTTTATTTTCATATTTTCCTCTCGTTAAATTTCAGATAAATTCAGCTCTCAACCGATTGGGTATTTATATTTTATTTAGTGGGTAAAAAAAAATTAAAAAAAATAACTAAACAAATGAATCAATGTTGTTTTTTTAGAGCCCAAACTTGAAACCCACTAAACAGAATCAGGCACTCACTCTTATGCCTGCACTAATCACCACTAAAGTGCGCTGAGTGACCTAAAATAAGATTTAACCGTCGAAGGGGTGATTACATGCTTAGTTAAAAAATAGTTAATGGTGGGGGACAGTTGGGGATGATGTCGCCGTCCCAGCCTTAGGGCAAAGTAAATTTTATCGATGTTATATGATGTTGTTGAGGTCTAGTTATAAGCTTTAGGGGGAATTCTTTCTTTTTCCAATTTGCCAACGAAATATTTCTCTAAATCATAAATAAACTCGTTAGCATAAGCCATCCAAACATGATGCACGCCTTGGTAAGCTCCGCAATTAGGACAAATATTTCCAAAGTTATGGTCTTCAAAGACAGTTTCAACGGGTGCAAGATTGCCTCTATATTCTGAATTGTAAACATCTTCAGTCATTGGATATGTTACTTGCATTTTTCCATTGCATTTATAGCAAGACCAAGGAAATCTATAAACTGAAATTTTCATATTAGTGAGCACCTTTGAAGTAATCTGTTGGTTATTCAATAAATGCTTAATCATTAATTAGAGCTGATAATGGAGTACCCAGAAAATAAGCTTAGAATATTCAGTTGGCGGCAACCCTTGTGGTTGCTCGCTTCCAACAAATCCTTCTAAATACTAAGCGAACCTATTTTCCGCCAACGTCTTCTCGAAAAGCATCCTCAAGAAATGAGTCAACCCTTTTTATGTTAGCAGTTATCTGACTTGTCTGTTCCTTAAAATCAGCAAACAATTCAGGATATTTTTTAACGATTTCTATAAGTGTCTTTATCTGCTCCATGCTCGTTTCCTTTAGCAATAGGAAACCAAAAATGGCTGAAACATCAGTTTTATCAATTTTGCCTTTAGCAAGAATTGCCTGATAACCCATTTTAAACGGTTCATATCCAAGTATTGATGACATTTCAACAACACATTGAAGTTGCCTATTTTCTGGATAGATTTCAAGTATTCTGTTTGAGAGGACTTTTTGATTGGCTTCTTCAGCAAGGGCAATATAAACTCCTGCGGTTGTCAGCCAAAAAAGTTGGTGGTCTCTGCCACGATATTCTTCTAATTTTATTTCGGTTATGATGCCTTTTTCTTGCATTGAATCGAAAGCGTTCCAAACTGACTTGTAATGTCCGTTAATAATTTTATTTAAGCTGTATTTTGACTTAGGAGGGTTTTCTGCTAAGCATAGGAGTATGCGTTTTTGTAACGGCGGAAGGAACTGGCTTTCGGTAATAGCTTTTGATATATGTTCTTCCCCTTGTGGTTGAGCCATAGTATGTACTCCGATTTTAACTATGTCATACGGTGCCTATATTAAATTTTGCCAATTTATGCCTCGATGAAATATGATTAACATTCAATCAACAGAAAAAAACGCAGTATCACTACATCGAGAAATCAAGAACGAGTTTTGGAGTTACGGCGATTATGTATTAGTGGGGCATGGAAAGCAAACAAACTCCGATTGTGGAAAATTCGATAAATTCATGGGGTGCCTAAATTATAAGGCACATAATCAAACACGTTTCTTCAATGAAACCCTAGACAAAGACTCCGTTTTTGTTAAGCCAATTTATCATTCCTGCGACAAACCAACGTGTCCTGTGTGTTTTAAGTATGGATGGGCTGTAAGAGAAGCTTACCGAATGGAAGAACGTCTAAAAATAGCGTCTAACCGTTTTGGACTTCCAGTTGAGCACATTGTAGCAAGCATTAGAAGCGAAGATTATGGACTAAGCCTTGACGCATTACGGAAAAAAGCCATAAAACTAATGTCAAATCGCGGAATTATTGGCGGTTCTATAATTTTTCACGGTTTCCGATATGCCAACCGAAAAGAAGCAAGGATAAAAAGTGTTCCTTTTGGGTGGCGATGGAGTCCACATTTTCACGTTCTTGGCTTTGTTGGTGGGGAAGGTTATGGTAAATGCCGAAAATGTAAAGGCGGTGACTGTTATGCTTGCAAAGGCTTTGAAGGCGCAACAAGGCGCGAAAACAAAAAAGACGGCTGGCTCGTCAAAGTCCTAGACAAACGCAAAACTGTAGGCGGAACATGCTGGTATCAGCTAAATCATTGCTCGATTCAAAGAGGCTCAAAAAAATCTCATGCAACAACATGGTTTGGCGCTTGCTCATATCGCAAACTCGAAATAATCAACGGTGAAAAAGGCGTTGGAATACAGCATAAATGCCCCATCTGTGACTCAGAATTAGTCCATATACGCTATTTAGGACAAGAAAAGTTCTTGCTTACTCGGCGTGGCGAAATCCGATGTATGTTTGCTGAGGATGGAACACCTCTCTGGGAAATAGCGCATGAAGGTGAATGTCATGGAGGCTGTGGATAATGATTCGCCAGCAAAGAAGACGTTTAGAGCGCCAATGGAGCAAGATAAAGGTGGGCGAAATATGTACAGACTTCATTGAAAAAAACAACCTTTTCACACCTCCTCACATTCTTTCCTTCCAAGCGGTGAAATTATCTGAGTATTTAGTTGGCGTGTATAATGTTGGGCTCTTTAATTTCAAGAAAGACAAAGGGCATGGAGAATTCTTCACGACCTGCATGTTTGTTGAAGGTTGCTTAAGAAATCTGCACTCTGAACGGTTGGGTTTCATTCAAGAGTTTGATTTGTGGGAGGTGGACGAAATCGATTGATGCTTTGGCGCATCGTTTGGCTACTTGCGGAAAGTTCGGCAAGCGATAAGCGGAGCGCACCGCGCAAGCGGGCGCGAACTTTAGTAAAAAAATTGGTTATCTCTTAATCAATTGATTTAGTCAACTTCTTCTTTTCCATCTTTTTTGTGATATAATCAGTTATACCTTCAACTAAATCATTAACAAATATTCTTTCATCATCTGAAACACTTGTTCCAAAATGCTCACCGAAGTTAGGATAGTATGTTATATGTTATTTTAAGAAGGTCAACTATACTGATTAATTATCAGTTCTCATCAGTGCTATCATCAATGAGAAATTTGAATGTGTTTTTTCAACATCTATTGCTTTACTTTTAGTGGACCCAAGAAATTTCTATCTATGTTGTAGCCCTTTTTCTGAACTAAGCTTAATTGCAGAATTATTGTTAATGATTTTTGCGCTTAACCGTCAGTAATCAAACATAGATTTCATAAATGTCAGAGTCAATCCAGCAATCAATTCATTGCAGCAACTTAAACTTTGAAGACCATATCAGAAAGAATGCTTTAAATTATATTGCTCCACTTGCCTAAGGCAATTATTACTCACGCAAATTTTTTTTCGATTATTTCTTATCAATCTTGTTTCATATGGAAATGGCGATTTTTGGCCCAGTTTGTGTTAATTCCAAATATCCAAGTGAATTCCCATGCAATTCTATAAAATATTACCGTCAGTAATGACATGTAGGGTAAAATCAAGGTTGTACATTCAAAAAATAGCCTTTTCCATTATAATTATTTGAAACGTGATCCAAGGTGCGAATGATGCCTCCAATTCAAAAAATTATTCACGGTTCATTTGCGACTTCAAGTTATCCTTCCCAATTAAAAGAGACTTGAAAGATAGACGAGTAATTTAGTAGCCAGGCGTAATCATGAGTAGGCGATATTTTTTTGCTATTTGGTCAAGTTTCGACAACAAGAACTTTTAAATTTAATCGTTAAAATAATAAATTTAAGCTAGGAGATCTGAACTTACCCGTAGGTTCTATTTCTTTAAGAGGGATAGGTTTGAATTGGTTGAAAAGCTATCGGCATTACCTTTAGTCAATTAACGTTGATTCTATCAAATTTTTAATATATCTGTGGTATCAGAGAATATGACGGACATAGAGGCAGTGAAGACAGCTAAAGTGTAGTAGTGACTGAGGGTGAGAGACTGAGTGACTGACAGACAGAGGGTGACATGACATTATTAACGGGGATTTTGCGCATATATTACGTCATGGTTAGTAGAGAAAATCAAGAATTTGCGGGCTTTTTTAAAATACCATAACAGTAAAATTGATTTTGTTGATTGCTTCTTGAATTCGCCATCTAAAGCAGGATATAGCATCACCAACGGGTATGGCATCTTGCTTAATTGCTTGTTGTACTTGTTTCGTCTGTTGTGCATTTTAGTGGTATCCACTGGATTTCTTGGTCTTCAGTAATGTATTTTTCAGTGCTTCTTGCGTCTTTGTGTCCAAGTATTTTTTTAACTTGCAAAAAGTTGTGTCCTGATAGTTTGTATTCTCTTGTGCCTTTTCGTCTGCGGAAATCATAGAGTTGCACTTGTTTTAGTTCGGGCATGTTGTATTTTTCTGCAAGGTTGTTTCTTGCATGTCTGTAACATGTGCTTAAGGTGTCTGAGGATGTTGGAAAAATTATGCTTTGAGCGTTTAGGTTTTCACGTTTGATATACCTTTTTAGCAGTTCTAAGGTGTCCTGCTTTAGTTTTCCTTCTCTTCCGATTGTATGTTTTGCGCCTGTAAGGTCAGTTCTTCCTGTTACTAAATCAATGTCTTGAACCTTTAGCCATGTTAATTCGATAGGGCGTTCCCCTAAATCTCGAGACATCTTTAATTTAAGGTTCAAAGGAAATTTAACGTGATTTATAATAAATTGCACTAATTCCTCTTTTGGTGCCCTACGCTTCTTATCTTGGCGCTGATAAAAGGGCTTATTCCATGATAACCCTAAAGATTGAATCGCTATATTATAGGATTCTATCAGGTTTTCCTTTCTGGCGTTAGATACATTCTTGTTTGCTATGTATAGTTTGACTTCTTGAGGGTTGCTTGTGTTGCAGTTTTTCTGTAAATGTTTAAGTTCCTTTACTACTCTTTTGATGGTTGTTGGTTCATAGGCTTCTTTTTTCATCCAAATAATAACGTTAGCTAAGTTAAGGTTTCCAATATCTTTAGGGTCTTGGGTTTCCTGTTGAAGTTGTTTTAAGAGCTCTTTTACGAGTTTAGGGTTCATTCATTTTCATCTTTCCTTTACCAAAACCCTAAGATACTGGGACGATGTTTCAATCGTTGGGGGATGATGTCGCCGTCCCAGTCGGATTGCGAAAGATGACGAGCTTATGACGGACAGACCCCAAGCGTCAACATCAAAATTTTTAAAATTTTAAAATAGTGTTCCTGCACCGAAAATGTAAGAAATCACAATGGTTACGCAGAGGGAAATGCAGAGGAAAGGGCAGGCTTTTCTGGAAAAAAACGCTGTGTAATAAACCTCAAACTCACGTTTTAAATGGCGTAGGCATATGTGGGCGAGCCTATATTCCATTAAAGCCTCCTCCTTCTCCTCAAGAAAAGTTGGGCTTTTAGAGTTTATAAAGGGTATTTCAAACGTGGAATACCCTAATGGAGAGAAGAGGTTAGCGTGACATGCAGTCAAGCATTAAGGTGCATGTGAAGCATTCTTCAGGAACAGGCGTGTCTTTTGGACGTTTTTTAAGGTAACCAGCGTAATGAGCGCACACTGACGGAGCAACTGGAACCTTGCTGACCGATTCGGTTTTAAGCTCGGGCTGGGACTGAATTTCAGGTTCAAGTTTTGCCTCGATTGGCGCTGCTTCCTGATGAGGTTGAACGGTTTTTTCTTCTTTTTTAAGTTCAACTTTTGATAGGCATGCGGGGCATGCGTAGTATGCTTCGGCGACGCCGGGGGAGTTGTTTACGGCGAATATGGGTTTGGTGAAGCGTTTGCCGCAGCGGATGCACATGTAGTTGACACTGGTTTGTTGAGTTTCTGTTGTGGTTGTTTCGAGTGTTAGTATGCTGCGGCTGTGTTCCATTGTTTTCCCTCTGTTAACGATTCCGCTTAAGTATTAATATTTAATAAACCTTGTTGCTTTTGTGTTCAACATTGAGACAGTTTTGTGTTGCTCTTTTTTGTGTTTGGAGGCTTTTTTGAGGTTTTTTGTTGTTTGGTGTTTTACAGTTTGAACCAACAAGTTTAAATGAAATATTATTCATATGAATTATTATTCATCAATAAAGGATGGCGACAAAAACGAAAAAAACCCTAACAGAAATCTGCCACCGCTTCTTCACAAACCTAGCAAACCCCACACGCCTCGCCGCCCTCGAACAACTCATGGAAAAACCCCAAACCGTAACCGAACTCGCACAAACCCTAGGACAAGAACAAAGCATGATATCCCACAACCTAAAACCCTTACTCCAATGCAACATCATCACCATTCAAAAACAAGGAAAAAAACACATCTACACAGCCAACAAAGAAACCCTAACACCCATCTTTGAAGCCATCCAAAACCACGCCCAAAAATTCTGTCCAACCGGCGGAAACTGCCTAAAAGGAGACAAACAAAATTGAAAAGAAAAATTGTAAACATAAACGAAAACCTCTGCAACGGATGCGGACAATGCATACCCAACTGCGTAGAGGGCGCACTCCAAATAGTGAATGGCAAGGCAAAAATCCTTAAAGAAACGTACTGCGATGGTCTTGGCGCATGCTTAGGTCATTGCCCACAAGGAGCAATCACAATAACAGAACGGGAAGCAGAAGAATTTAGTCAAGAAGAAGTGCATGAATACCAAAAAAGCAAACAAGCCGCCTTAACCTCACCTGCAAGCAATCCTGCCATTACAAACGCGACGCCAAAGAAGCCTCAGTGGCCAGTAAAAATCGACCTTGTACCACCCAAAGCACCATTCTTCGAAAACGCTGACATCTTACTCGCCGCCGATTGCGCACCAGTAGCCCTTAAAAACTTCCATGAACTCACTGAGGGAAAACGGGTTATTATCGGGTGCCCAAAATTTAATGACGCCAAAGCCTACGCAGCTAAACTGACAGAAATCCTAAAACAAAATAACGTTGCCAGCGTCACCGTGGTTCACATGGAAGTACCATGCTGCACTGGACTTAAATGGGCAGTAAACAAAGCCTTAGAAGGTTCAGGCAAAAAAGTGCTTACACACGAAGTTGAGGTTAAAGTTGGAGGTGAAACTGTTGAGCTCAAATGGTAAAATAGAAAAAAATCCAGAAACATGCCCTGGACTGCGCGATTTTCTGCAGCCAAAACCATCATACACTAACTGTCACGTTTGCGGCGCAGAACTTGAAGTATGGAGTGATGAAGATAAAACAACTTGCCCATCATGCGGAGCTGAATGGAAACGCCCAGACGCTAATGCTGCTTGCCTTTCATATTGCCAGTATGCTGACAAGTGCAGGGCAATCATAGCGGAAAGAAAAAAGTAAACTTTCCTCTCTGCTTTTTTGTTTGTTGCATTTTTTATGTACACATTTATTTGTTACACTTTTTGCATAATTTACTTTCAGAAAATATAAAATGGTGCCGATTTGTTGAGTTCTTCTAGGGAAATCCGAGTATTACATGTGGACGACGAGAAAGCATTCTTAGACCTTGCAAAAACCATCCTCTCCGACGAAGGCCCATTCAATATTGAAACAGCAACCTCGGTAGACACAGCCTTCACCAAGCTCCAAAACAACAACTTTGACATCATCATCTCTGATTATGACATGCCCCAAAAAAACGGGTTAGACTTTTTAAAACTACTACGAGAAAAAGGCTACGCAACACCGTTTATCCTGTTCACCGGCAAAGGTCGAGAGGAAATTGTTGTTCAAGCCCTAAACATGGGTGTTGACCGCTACATAAGCAAACATGGTGAACCCAAAACCGTCTATACCGAACTATCTGTTTGCATCCGCCAGTTGCACGAAAAAATTATGGCTCAAAAACTGCTTTGGGAAAGCGAAGAACGCTTCAAACAAATGGTAACAAACAGTAAAGACCTGATAATGCTCACAGGAGCAAACGGCGTAATAATTTATTTGAGCCCTTCATGCAAGGACATTTTAGGTTACGAACCTATCGAATTAATCGGGAAAATCCCATGGATCACCCACCCTGACGATTTAGAGCGGGTTCAAAAGATATTCCAGTTAGCATTAACAACCCAATTAAACGATTCAGCTGAATACCGCATAGTAACCAAACGTGGAGAAACCAAATGGGTCAACCATTCCTTCTCACAAATCATAGAAAATGGCAAGATAAAACAGATAGTCAGCACAGTAAAAGACATCACAGAAGCCAAAATTGCCCAAGCTAAGCTTATAGAAAGCGAGGAACGTTTCCGTTTAGTTGTTGAAAACTCACCGATTATGATGGCAAACCTAAACAGGAATTTGCAGTATACGTGGATTCATAACCCTTTGATAAACCCTTTATCTTCAGAGAATGTTTTGGGCAAGCACTTCGGCGAAGCAGTAGATATGGATGATTGCGAGGAAATCCGGGAAGCCCTGCATGAATTAATAGTTACGGGGGGTTCAATAAGACGAGAAGCCACAATTCACATTAACAAGGAAACCTGTTTTCTTGAATGCTACTTTGAAGCTGCCAAGAACCAAAAAGGCGAAGTCACAGGAATACGGTACACGGCATATGATGTAACACAAAGGAGACAAATGGCTGCTCAACTGAAATCTTTGGAGGAACGCTGGAATTTCGCTTTAGAAGGCGCTGGTCAGGGAGTTTGGGACTTTAATGTTCAAACAAACAGTGTGTTCTTATCTCGAAAATGGAAAAAAATCCTTGACTATGAAGAACATGAATTCACGAATGATTTTAAAGAATGGCAAAATCGGTTACATCCCGAGGATAAAGAAAGCGCAATTGAAGATATAATGAATTATTGCGCTGGAAAAACGTCTTCGTACGTTAAAGAGTACCGTTTACTCGCAAAAGATGGCACTTATAAATGGATTTTTTCTCAAGGGAACATAATGGCCCGAACCACTAACGGCAAGCCTTCCCGTGTGATTGGAACCATAATGGATATAACCAAACATAAACAATCAGAAAACGCTATAAAAGAATCTGAAGCAAAATTTTCTGCCGCTTTCAACTCAAGCGGTGCAGCAATGACTATAACACGACTTGAAGATGGACTAATTTTGGAAGTGAATGATTGCTTCCTCGAGACTTTTGGCTACACACGTGAAGAAGTTATAGGAAAAACTGCACAGATGCTTCATTTATATGCTGACATGAATGAACGCCAAAAAATAGTTGAACTAACCTTAAAGAGCAATTCAGTAGTTAACCGTGAAGTTAAAGGATTAAAGAAAGATAAAACCGAAGTTACCGCGCTTTTCTCAACAAAAATGGTTTACCTTAAAGGTCAAAAGAACCTCGTAACAACGCTAATTGATATTTCAAGCCTTAAAAAAATCGAAAACTCTCTTTACCTCAGACAGAAAGAATTAGAAAACTTAATTGCAATGGCACCAGACTCAGTAACCGTTATTGATTTAGAAGGAAAAATAATTGAATGCAATGAACTTTCTTGTAAAACCTTCGGTTACACACGAGAGGAGATGATTGGGTCGTATGGAGCCAATTTCGTCGTAGAAAGAGATCGTAATACATTGGAAAATGAGATGAGAAACGCGGTTTGTGACAAGCAGGTGCATACAAGCATTTTTACAGGCAAATGCAGGAACGGTAACGAAATCGCCGTGGAAGGCTCAGTTAAAGCAACTTTTGATAATAATGGAAGCCCTACAGGTTTTATCGCAATAATCAGAGACATTACTGAACGAAATCTTGCAGAACGGAAATTGCAAGAGAGCGAAGAAAGATACCGGTTTATGGCTGAACATGCTCAGGACATTATCACAGTTACAGATGTAAGAGGGAATTTTCTTTTTGTTTCGCCATCAATTAAGCGCTTGGCAGGTTTTACACCTGATGAGCTTAAAGGCAAAAAAGGTATGCTAACATGCATTCACGTTGATGATTTGCCTCTTCTCACTTCAAAAATCCAGGAAGCCATGACAAATAATGTTGCACAAGTTGAGGTTCGATTCTTAACTAAATGCGGTAGCTTCATTTGGCTTGAGACGAACATAAGTACAGTCAAGGATACGGCTGGTGAAACCAGATTTATCAGCATAAGCCGAGACATGACTCAACGTAGAATTGACCGTGAAGAAAGAGACCAAGCCCTTGCCAAAGCAGAGTTGCTCCTTGAAAAGTTAAGTGTTGTAGGCGGGTTTGTCAGGCATGATGTGAGAAACAAGCTTGCAGCAATCACAAGCACGTTATATTTAAGCAAAAAATACGCCAACGATAATCAAAACATGCTAAAACAGGTAGAGCAAATTGGATATGCTGCGGACAACATTGAACATATTCTGGAGTTTGCTCAAACTTACGAGGCAGTGGGAAGCAGAGGGTTATCATGGTGTGCAATCAATAGAGCAATTGAAGAAGCAAAAAATCTAAGCCCCGACTTAAACAACATACAGATAGAAACTGAAAATGTAAACTTTGAAGCCTTAGCTGACTCTGCCTTAACTGAAATATTCCATAATCTCATCGACAACTCCATCAAGTACGGTAAAAACTTGACCTTAATCCGAATTTTCAGTCAAAAAAATGATAAAGGCAATATAGACCTAATTTATGAAGACAATGGAGTCGGAATTGACCCCCAAATTAAGCCTCGCCTTTTTCAGAAAGGAGCGGGAAAAGGAACTGGTTTGGGCGTTTACTTGATTCAACAAATCTGCTACATTTATGGCTGGCGAGTTTTCGAAAATGGTGAACAAGGGAAAGGCGTACGTTTTATAATTGAAATTCCTCAAGAACGAACACGCAAACTATAACAAACTAAATTAAAAAAATAATACTGATGGATGTTTGGGCTTATTCCCCGTGGCCGCTCTTTGATTTTCCCATGACGAAATGCAATATTTCGGGGAACCCAATCAGCAATAGCACAACGAGGGCTTCAGCCGTTTTTTCAACATAAAATAGGCCTGTTGCCAGCACTATTAGCGCCCAAATTGGAAAATAGAGGAAGCAAAATCGGTCTTTAGAAATAACTTTCTGCCTGAAACCTACTACAAGAATAGCGAATGTTGCCAAGTAAATTCCAAATAGGCTTGCGGCTAAAGAGAATTCAATGCCAGCAGACTCCGTTAAATAGGAGATGCCGAGTAAAGAAAAGCCGATAACGGGCAAGAGCCACACGAGGAATTTTCCGCTGGCATAAACGCTGGTTTGTTTGCGTGGCGAAAAAATTACGGGCAGAGACTTTAGCATTCCGGCTTTTTCGACAATTGCCAGTTTGCCACTCATTACTGAAACGTACTCGTCAAGATGTTCCTGCAGGTAAGCTTGTGAATCTAAAAGACCTCGCAGGTACTGAACTGAAGCCCAAGGTCTAATATCCAAATGCCCAATGGAGACACTGGTCATTTCTTTACCCTCTTTAAAGACGTCATATTTCTTAAGCGTCTCTGTAGCGTCGATAATTTGTTTTATTTCAACTTCACGCGAAAGAGTTCTTGCAAAAGTAACAAGCAAAGAAACAGCCAACGGCGAGGTAAACCAAGAAAGCCGCTGGTCTAAACCTTCCCCGAAATACTTCAAAGTGTAACTTTCTTGGATAGTGGACCAAGTGCCTTGATTTTGGAATTCTTCATTTATTACTTTTAAGGCGTCTTTGAAGTCTTTGGGCGGCTCTCCTAACGACAGCAATACACTGACGGCTTGGCAGGTGCTTGCAATGTTTGTTTCTTTAGCGTTTTGTGAGAAACCCCAAAGTCCATTTTTGTTTTGAACCGTTTTTAACCATGCAATACCGCTTTGAATTGCCGCCTCAACCCGTTCTTCAGATGTTATTTCTTTAGCTTTTTTTAAAGCAAGCAAAGTTAGGCTGGTTGCAGAAACAAGGCTGTCTTCATACTTCCAGATGCCCCAGCCATAATCGTCATTTTGATTCTCTAAAAGCCACTCTTTAGCTTTAGTTATGGCATCCAAGACTTCAGGGTCACTAGCGAAAGGAGCTAAAGCAACTATTGCTATAGCGGTTGTGTCAACAAAACTGTTGCCTTTATTAATTAAGGGCCAACCGTCACCATAGTCTCCACCAAGGTTTCGGTGTCTTAGAAGCCAATCTTTTGCTCTTTGAACACGATTATCCGAAGGCGCCAACAGTTTGTATTTTATTATTGTATAAAGAGTTTCAGCGGTTGTCCAAACTCCACCCATGTCATGTATGTTTTCGGCTGGAAATCCGCCGTCGTCATTGTCGTCTGGATGGTTGATTTGCCAGTTTAAGACTTCTTCTTGTTTTCTTTTAACCCAATCCAAGTAAACCAAGCAGTATCACATGTGGAATCTGCAATCTTGCCGCTACAGATTAAGCAGTAAAAGCTACTGGCTGGATTATAAACATTAATGATTTGCAATCCATGCGCTAAAAGCCAAAAGTAGCTGACAAATTTTTTCGGCGCTATTAATGGCAAAGCCCGTTGTTGTTGAAATCTTGGCTCTTTTACCAACCTATTTGGATCCTAATAGCATTTGTATGCTGAAACCTATAGAGGGTAGGTCCGTAATGACCCTTTTTCAAGCCAAATAAAACAACCTTAAAATGGGTATTATTGCCGAGTGGGTTTAAAGAAAGTGTTATTAGTTTAATTGTTCACGTTTTTCCGTGTTTAGGATGGAATTGCGATGCTAATTGCAGGCGTTGACGAGGCTGGACGAGGATGCATTATTGGTCCTTTAGTCGTTGCTGGTATCGCAGTTGAAAATGAACAATTACCCACTCTGATGGCGCTTGGCGTTAAAGACTCCAAACTTTTAACAGCAAAAAAACGTGAAACCCTATACGACGAAATCGTAAAGATTACTCAAACCTTCAAAATCGTCAAGTTGCCTCCGTTAGAAATCGACAAAGCAGTTGAATGCCAACGGCGCCTGCATAAACTCAACCGTCTGGAAGCCCAAACCATGGCGCAAGTCATCGAGGCCCTAAACCCGCATGAGGCTTATGTTGACGCGGCAGACATACTGGAAAAAAGGTTTGCAACCCACATAAGAGAATGCCTAACTGTTAAAACAAAAATAATTTCACGTCACAAAGCAGACGTAATCTTCCCGATTGTTTCAGCAGCATCAATTATAGCAAAAGTGGAACGTGATAGAGAGATCGAAACTTTACGGGGTGAATTTGGTGACTTCGGCAGCGGTTACATGCATGACGAAAAAACCAAGATTTTCATTACCGAATGGATAAAAATCAATAAGGACTACCCATTGTGTGTCCGAAAATCGTGGAAGCCAGCCAAAAAAGCATTAATTGACAGGGATAATCCCCAGCAGAAACTGTTTTAACCCTTTTTTAGGCGCTGGCGATTAACTCTTCGGGTGACCGCAAAACACGCAGATCTTCCACTGTGAAACAGGACAAGTCCAGTTTAGCGTTTTTCTTGTTTTCAGTTATCAACACAGGGTAAGCGTAGACTACTCGGCAAATGCTCAAAATTTCCTCAACTCTACTGTTAAGGTCTGGTTCGTCTGATGAAGCCACGCCACCAATTATGAGGTAATTTTCGTTTGGCACACTCAAGATAAAATCAAAAGGTGCCTTATGGATGGGTGATATGTCGCAAGCGCTGAATTTTCTGAAAACCTGCCGAAGCAAAAGTTTAGTCATCAAATCATGCTTGGATTTTGGCAGTAAGCATTGAGGTGGTCGCCGAGTTTTTGCCAAAATGTTAATTGGTTTAACAACGGGGACTCCTAAAGTTTCAGCGAGTTTGTAAGCTGAAGAAACGGATGCTTTTGCCATGCCTCGTTCATATCCATAAAGCGTTCTACGTGAAACCCCAACCATAGTTGCTAATTGACCAATTGATAACCCCAACTCTTTTCTTCGACGCTCAACCAATGCGCCATCAACCTGAACCGTGTATCCACCGGGGGTGGCATAAATCAGCGGATTTCCCGTTTGCATGGCGATGCCTTTTATTGTTTTTTCGTTTACCACGTGAACGTTGTTTCTTTTGTAAACCGTGTCGTCTTCAAGTGGTTTTCCATGCGCTAATTGGCTAACAATTAACGCTGAGGCCGGTACTCTGCTGGCAATAACTTTTAGTTCCCGCAAATCGGTAGTTGAAAAAGCGCCAATTTCTGAAGCAACCTTGAGCAGAACAGTAATATCTCGTTTTTTTGCTGCAAAATCAAAACAGCTTACTCTTGAACTGCATATCTGAGAAACTTCAAAACCTGACTCTTTTAACGCGGCGCCGAGATGAATCGCGTTTTCCATTTCCCAGTGGTTCATTGTACTGCTCACAAGCCAATACACTATATAGCTGAAAAATATAAACCATACTTGCCCAAACAACTGTTTAGTTAAAAAAAATAGTTTGTTTAATTCAAACTGTTGCCTACTGTTTTGCCTAATTGCTGTTGTTTATTCTTTTGGGCATGCAACTGCTGTGTTTTTGTAAGTGAATTCTTTGCAGAAATCCCAAAAAACTACGCAGCCTTTTACAAGAGGCTTTTTGGGTTTTGCCATGTACAATTTGCGAGTGTTTTTTGCTTCAACAATTTTTACAGTTCTTACAAGACCAGCTGCTTGAGCTTTTGCTGCTGCAATAGATGAAATTATGCTTATTCCATGTGCTTCTGAAACAGCCGTTATTACTGATTCAGTGCTGCCTAACTCTAAAGCTACCTCAAGCTTAGAAACTGGAACATTGTTGACTTTAAGCAAGTTTTCAACTTCTTTTCTGGTACCAGAAGTTTCTTCACGACCAACAAATGGGTACTGTAAAATGTCATTTAGTTTAGCTATCTTACAATCAGCCAGTTTATGGTTGCAAGGAGTAATAAGAACCAACTGTTCCTCACCGACCTGCAGAAAATCAAATTTATCCTCAAACCCCAAAATCGTTCCCACAGCTGCAAAATCTGCCGCGCCAGCCTGTAAACTATTAAGGCTAGTTAGGCTGTCTTGAGCAGTTATTTTGAACTTCATTTTTGGGTGGAGCTTTTGAAATTCTGAAATCAAGCTTGGAATAATATGCTCTTCAGGAATTGTGCTTGCAACAATACGGATGACTCCTGAAAGGACCTCTTTGGTTGCAGAAATTTTTGCTTTGGCATCTTCAGCTTCTTGAAGTATGCGTTCGGCCGTAGCTTTTATGATGGCTCCTTCTTCAGTGACATCTACGCCTGCTATTGTGCGCTTAAAAAGTTCAGCTCCAAAATATTCTTCAAGTGCAGCAACTTGGTGACTTACGGTGCCTTGACTAGTTTTAAGTTCTTTTGCTGCCAACGAGAAACTGTGTGTCCTAGCGACTGTTAGGAATGTTGTTAAGTAGTCAAACCTCATTTTTTGGCTCCTGTGTTGTGTTGAAAGGTTAATTGCTTGTTATATAATTGTATAATACTGTGCTGTATTGTTATTTAAGCCCAACTTTATTGTTAAGCTTGAGTTTTAGAAAGGAAAATGTTAAATTAACAAATTTGATTTAGATTATTAATTAAATTTCAGAGGCTCTAAAAATGACAACATTCACTATAGTAATTTATGACGCCCCCATTGCAAAAGAACGCGCCCTATCCGCATTAAGATTCGCATGGACAGCCGACCTTGAAGGTCACAAAGTAAGACTTTGGCTTTTCGAAAACGGCGTCTATCTGGCAAAGAAAAATCAGAAGCCAGCACAAGGCTTAACCAATTATGGCCAAATGCTTGAAGACTTAGTTAAGGGCGGCGTCGAAGTGAAAGCCTGTGTCGTCTGTGCCGAAGCAAGAGGCATAGCTTCAACTGAACTTATTGACGGCGTTAAGCTTGCAACAATTCATGAACTTGTAGAATGGACCGCTAATAGTGACAAAGTGATTACTTTCTAGAGGAATTGCCTTGAGTATTGAAAAATTGGATGTTAAAGGCAAAATGTGCCCCATGCCGGTGGCTTTAACTAAACGAAAACTCGCAGAAATGCAGTCTGGGCAAACGCTTGAAGTTGTTGGTGAAGGGGAACTTGAATTCGACAATATTCAACGTTGGCTAAAAAACAACGGACAAGAAATTGTTGAAGCATCAAAGACTGGCAGCGAGTTTCGGATACTGGTTAAGAAGTCTTAAAACGGCAAAGATGAGTTCGGTTTCGGCAGTTGAGTGCCGTATTTTTATTCCATTTTTTCATCTATTTTTTTAATAGTGATTATTAAATATTTAAATAATGTCAGATTGATTATAGCCTTAACTAATTCTAAGAGAGTGGGGATATTATGTCAGAAAAATACGGTGAAATGTACAAAACCCTTGACATGAACATAGAAAAACACGACCAACTCCTAAACATATTAGGCCAATACTACACTGCAGTTTATTTAAACCAAAAAAACAGACCTAAAAAAATGGATTATTTTGATTTCGTAGTCTCAGAAGTTCATGGGCTGCGAATCAAAGAATTAAACGATCTGCGAGCTCAAGGCAAAAAAGTGGTTGGAGCATTCTGCGTTTACGCGCCAGAAGAAATCGCCTACGCAGCCGACGCAAGCATGGTTGGCCTCTGTGGAGGCGCAGACTTTTCGGTTCCAGACGCGGAAACGGTAATCCCCCGAAACCTGTGCCCACTAATCAAATCTTTCTACGGTTTCAGGCTAAACGGAACCTGTCCATATTTCCAATCAAGCGACCTCGTAGTCGGCGAAACCACTTGCGATGGCAAAAAGAAAGTCTATGAACTCTTAAACGACCTTATCCCAACATACGTAATTGAAATTCCACATAAACCGGATACCCAACGTGGTAAAGAGTTTTGGCTAAAAGAGGTTGAAGATTTCAAAACAGAAATAGAAAAATTAACAGGCAACAAAATTACAGAAGAAAAACTAAAAGCGGCAATCGAACTTATCAACAATAAACGTAAAGCTTTGCAGCGCTTGAACAGTTTACGCCAAAAAAAGCCAGCTCCAATCAGTGGATTAGATGCGCTCTTGATTAGTCAAATTAGCTTTAACGATGATCCTGTTCGTTTCACTGCAAAAGTCAATGAATTATGTGATGAGCTTGAAGAACGTGTCCGTAACAGTGTCGGTGTGGAATCTCCAGATGCGCCTCGTTTGATGGTTTCTGGTTGTCCCATGGCTATTCCTAACTGGAAGCTTCATAGCATCATCCAAGATTTAGGTGCTTCAGTTGTTGTTGAGGAAAGCTGTGTTGGCACACGGTACTTTACTGATTTGGTTGAACCGAAAAGCGACAAGATGGAAGACCTGCTTTGGGCTATCGTTGAGAAATATAGTAAAATTCCCTGCGCATGCTTTACACCAAATGACAAAAGAATCGAAAATGTCAAGCAACTTGCCAAGGACCATGGAGTTGACGGCGTAATCTATTATACACTGCAGAACTGTCATGACTACAACGTGGAAGCAGTTAAAGTTGAACGCGCCTTAAAAGCAACAGATTTGCCTATGCTGAAAATTGAAACCGATTACACAATGGGTGATTCTGAACAAATAAAAACACGCGTTGAAGCTTTCCTTGAAATAATTCAAGGCAAAAAACAATAAACCCTTTTTGGGTTTAAACTTTATACCAATTAAGAACCTTAACATTTTGGAGGAAAAAAGTTTGAGTTACAGGTTAACCAAAGTTGTACCCATTCATGGATGCAGTTGCAAGCTCCCCCAGTACCAGCTTGGCGGATTGCTGGAAAAGGCAGGCTTATCCGGAGGATACGGCGAAGACGTTTTGGCAGGCGCATGGGAAAACAGCAGCGTAGTAAAAATCACCGATAAGCTCGCAGTTTTAAATACGCTTGATTTTTTCACGCCCATGGTTGATGAACCAGAAATTCAAGGTAGAATCGCTGGAAGCAACGTTACAAGCGACATTTACACTTTAGGCGTAACTAACATTGCAAGTTTACTTACCATAATGGCTTATCCTGAAAACATGCCCGATGAATTGGCTGTTGGAATGCTCAAAGGTTTAGGAGATTTTTGTCGCGAAATGGATATTCCGCTTGTTGGTGGACATACTATACGCAACCCTTGGCCAATTATCGGCGGCGCGGCAACGGGTATTGGTGAAGTTGGTAAAATCGTTTATACTCGCGGAGCGCAAGTGGGTGACCGACTGTTTTTGACTAAACCTTTGGGAATTGCACCTGCAATGGCTGCTTACCGTCTACGCAAGGAGGAAGAGGGTAAAGAATTGCTTGTTGACGTCCCAGCGGACCTTGTTGAGGAAGCCGTTAACAAGGCAATTGAGGGCATGATTACTTCTAACAAGCCTGTAGCAGAAGTAATGCAGAAAGTACCAGTCCATGCAGCCACCGATATCACCGGTTTTGGGCTAAAAGGACACTCAGCAAACATGGCAATGCTGGGAAAAGTCGACATAATAATCAACAACCTCTATGTAATTCCTGGTACGCCTATGTTGTCAGAACTTTTCGGTTATCCTTTGTTAACTGGTGAAGCTAAAGAAACTGCAGGCGGCATTTTGATGGCAGTTGCGGATGAAGATGCCGATGCCTTGCAAAGCGAGCTTGAAGGGTGTAAAGTGCGGTTCTGTGAGGTCGGTTATGTGGCGGCTGGCGAAGGCGTTGTTCATATTCAGAAAGACGCGAGAGTAACTGAAGCTAAAGCTTAACTGGAGCCTTTCAAACAACCTTTTTTTAACTTGCTAATTGGGTGAAAAAGCGCCATTAGGACCTACCCCTCTTAGGTTTCTGCATACAACCTCTAATAGGCTCCAATTTTGCGGCTATTTGTGATTTTGTTTTTCTATCGGTGGAGATTTTTGCGCTTGTATCATTTGGTACTAAATTGTACAATATTGCATCAGATTTGTCGCAATCTATAAACACTAGTTTTTTCTTTAAACTTATTTGCAGGCTTGGGAGCAAGCTTTAGATGCAATGCAGTGAGGCACAGAAGCGTGCTGATTAAAATCAGCGAAAAATCAGTGCGCGATTGAGACTTTGCCTCTTTGGGCTGAAATCGTTGCAGAATGTTGAATGCATCTAAGCCGTGAAGCGACAGATAAAGAAACGGCGATTAGAAGTCTGTTGCGTCGTCGAAGACACTGTTTAGGTGAGCCGTCTATCAACAATAAGGCTCAGACTAAGCCTGCTCACAATTAGGAAGTGGATCAAAGAATTCAACCAAAAAGAGGTTTGAAGATTTTTGATATTCCACTTTTTTCTAATTTTATCAAAATTTTGGAAATCGCAAGTTTTTTTAATCCACTTAGCCCTAACTTTTACTTAGGCCTTAAAAGAAATGAAAATTCCAAGTTCATATCTTTCCTTTGTTTTTCTTTGTTGGTATTAGCATTCTTTTTTGTTTTGCCTGTTCACGCATCTGTTTCTTGGAGAGTCATAATCGCTACTGTAATATCATTAGCTTTAGTTTGGAGACACTATCGCCCATTAACGAAACCAAAAAGTGATAACTCATCAGCAGTTATGCCTGCACGTTGAAGTTTAACAAGACAAGCTTGATACTGCTCTTCAGTAAATTTTGTTGCCTTTATGGGTTGATTTGTGAAGTGGCTTGTTTCTTTGGCTGCTCTGCCTCTTCTTAGGGCGATGCGTTGCTTTTTGAACCTGTCCAATGCTTTGCAGTCTTCAGACAGCATCCCAAACGGGGTGTTAGGGAACTGCCTGCAGCCGCTAGGCCTAATCTCATAAATTGAGCATACATTACCTACTTGAAAAGGACACTTGTTATGCGTAACATGCCAATCGTATTCGTCTTCGCCAGCTTCAAAAATTTTGCCTAATTCTTCCTTAAGTGCCTCAAATTTTGCGTAAGCTTCAGGATTTTCTTTGGGGTTGCCATGAATTTCTCCTGCGTTAAGGAAATCGTCAAGGGTGCAACAGACGCCACATTTGTCACAGAGGAATGGCAAATTGATGGACCAGTCGCCGTCTTTGTTTTTAAATTCCAAGTGAATGTAGCATGTTTCAACCATTTTCTGTCAAGATGGGTATTGTCATGTTTGTTGTCTTTAAGTTTTCGCTTAAAAAATAAAAGCTTCCCCGCTTTTAACTTGGAGTATGTCACGGTATGTTGCTTTTTTGAGAGGAATCAACGTCGGCGGACGCAGTGTAGGCAAACAGACGCTTAAGGACGCCTTTGAAGAGTTAGGTTTTGGCGAGGTTTCCACGTTTAAGCAAAGCGGCAACGTAATCTTTCAAGCCCCCGAAACAGACATCCAAGCGCTGACAGGCAAAATTGAAGAAGAGCTACACGCCAAATTGGGTTACGCTGTAACCGTTTTTGTCCGCACAATGGAGCAACTAAAAAGTATTATCAACCTTGACGCCTTCACGAATCAGCCAACAGAGGGCACAAGCTTTCTTGTAACCTTACTTCCAAAAACCCAAAATGAATTGCCCTTCCAGTTGCCAGTCACAATTCCAAAATCTGCAGCCCAAATAATCGCGGCATTAGGCAGTGAAGTTTTCAGTGTAACTCATGGCGGCGGAGAGGGCGCTTTACCTAACCCATTTATTGAATCCACACTTAAAGTCAAAGCAACCAGCCGCAATCTGAACGTGATTCGTGACATTGTTGAAAAGTACGGTTAATTCTTGATTTCTTCTGATTGGTTATTTTTATTAGATTGTTTTTCTTTCTAGATATTTAGCGAATTTTTAAGAGGTGTTTTTTTGGCAAGTAAAAAAGGCGATAAATTTGAGTGTGACGAATGTGGGTTAGTTGTTTTGGTTGAAGACCCTTGCGGTTGCGAACCTTGTGAAATAGTTTGCTGCGGCGAACCAATGAAGCCTATTTCAGAGGAAAAGCAAAGTCAAAACAAGCAGAAAACCAGCAAGTAACCTAAAAACATTATTCACCCTTTTTTTGTTAGACCCCTTTTTTGTTTTATTTTACGAATCATAAAAACAAGTGCTTAAACTAAAAGCAGTTTAACGCTTATTACCCGACGACTCGGCAGTTTGCTCTTTGCCTTTTAAGCCTTCAACCACACTCTTAATTGACTTCCGCTCTGATTGCCTTTCATAATCAGGTCGCTTAACCTTAGGCGAAACAGATTCATTACTCAAAACATCAGGCGGTACCAAACGGCGCTCACCCGCATTAATTGAAACACGTTCACCATCAACATAATCAACAAAATCTTCAAGCGCCTCAACAAGCCAGTAACCTTCACTTTCAGTAATAACCTTAACCTTACTAGCGCCTTTGTAAAAAAAGATTTTACCACTCAAAAACAATCACAACCCCTTCATTATTATTTGGAAGGAAGAAAAATATAAACCTCATTTTATTAAACAAATGCTAAAACAGTTGCAACTAGCTCAAGCGGTAACAAGATTTATACACATACTTGTTTTAATCTGTTGACCAGAACGCATAGTTCGATTAGGTAATACGTAATGCCTGCAAAGTTAGACCTTAATCATCTTTACGAAAGGTGCATGTCTGGAAACTCCAAGGATATGATTACTGCTCGAACAGTGTACAATTACTGCATCTCGCCTTTCATGGTGTATTGTGATAAGTTCGGTCCAGAAGAAAAGAAAGACCCGCTTGATGAGTATGATAAACTATTATTTGAGCAAGGAAGAACTCATGAAAATGAAATAATTGCAGTTACCTACCCCGGATTGAAAAAAGTTCAATACGACAGTTTAGACGAAGGGTTCAAGCTTTTACTTTTTGAAATGCACAAAGGCGCATCTGTAATA
This sequence comes from Candidatus Bathyarchaeota archaeon, assembly GCA_963832745.1. Lineage (GTDB taxonomy): Archaea > Thermoproteota > Bathyarchaeia > Bathyarchaeales > Bathycorpusculaceae > Bathycorpusculum. The sequence goes on from CAWHVC010000001.1 coordinate 253,798, forward strand.
TGTGGCTTACCCGCATTTTATAAGCCCCAAGGAATTAGTGGCATCTTTGACATTTTAGAAAAAAGACTTGGCCAAAAATCCATATTCGGCAACTTCTTTTACGTTATAAAAGAAATTAAGTTGTCTCGAAACATACAAGGTCACCATGTATTTCAGGCGGCCTTTTACAATTATCTGCTTGGAAAAATTCAAGGATACACACCTGAAACGTTTTACCTAATAAATCGAGATAACAAAGAAATAGAACACACGTATCAAGAAACCGAGTTAATCAAAAAAATAAGCGACATCAAAGAAATATTAAAAGGCAAAAAAGTCAAACCGACCTACGGCGCTTGTTGTTGGCCTTGGGAAACCTACAACAACGAAGAGGCAATAAAAAGCAGGGACATATCGCTCGTAAGTGGAGTAGGTCCATCTTTCAAACAGAAGTTCATAGAAAATAACTTTTTAACTGTTGAAGACCTTGCCAAAGCATCATTGGCCGATTTAACTTCAATTAAAGGTATAGCAGATAAAACAGCCCGCAAGTTTCTAAATAATGCAAAAGCCCTTGCAGGAGGAAAGCATGCTTGTCTTGGGGCTTGTGTTTTTCCCAACAAGAATATCGAAATTTTCTTAGATTTGGAAGGCACGGGGGAGCAAATTCAGGAAGAAGAGTTAGTCGCAATTGATTACTTGATTGGCATAATAGTCAGGTCAAAAGAAAAAACAGAATACATTCCATTTGTGGCACATAGCCTAAAAGATGAAAAAACGATGTTTCAGAGATTTTTGAAATGGGTTCTTTCTCAAAATGACTATGTTATTTATCATTGGCATAACTATGAAAAAACGCATATTCAACGATTAATTGACCGATATAATTTCGCAAAAGAAGCAGAACCAATACTTGCAAACATGCGCGACCTCTATAAAGACGCTACCGCAAACTTTGCGTTCCCCACTTATGGAAATGGGCTTAAACAAATTGCAGCTTACATTGGTTACAAATGGAAACATGCCGACGTAAACGCCATGGAATCAATCGCATTATACTTCCAATACATTCAAGACCAAACAAAAAACAAGGAAAAATTAGCGAAAGTTATTGATTACAACCAAGACGATTGCACCGCAACAATGCTGATAAAAGACTGGTTGGAGCAGGAATCAAAAAACATTAAAGAATAATCTGTCAAACGTTTTCTTCAGTTTTTCTAATAGTGTTTGCTATCGCCAAAATGATTGAAGGCATAGTAAAAACGCTGAAAACACGCGTATACTTGGCGGATTCTGCTTTTTTGACGTTTTTAAGTTCGCCGCCGCCTTTAAGGTAGCCTTTGATGAAGGCTTCCGTGATAGCTTCTGCAGCTACGGTTTCACTGCTTTGAAGAGGCTGCAGATAATGCCCCGAGTAGTATAGAAACTCAGCGATATCCCACGCTTTATCGCCGTCCTGTGTTGCTTGCTCAAAATCAAGCAGATAAACTGTGCCATCCTTCCCAACCATAACGTTTTCAGGTTTTGTATCGCCAAGAGTCATGCCGTGAGAGTGTACTTTAGCAAATAATTCGCCTGCAACCTCAATGTTAACAAGTTCCACGCTGTTTTTTGCGTTTTCAGGGTCCAAACCCAACCGTTTTATTGAATGGCTCAAATCTTCGCCTTCAATAAAATCCATAAAGACCAAACGTTCTGGATTGCTTACATATAAAATTTTAGGCACATTAAAGCCTCGTAGACGCAGAAACTCGCTGGTTGCGCATTCTTTGGCTAAGCGGGCTTTTCCTGAAACCGCAAAAGCTCTGGCGCCAAAAGACCATAAAGTCAACGGGAACCATTTAAAGCCTGACCATTCTTTGAACCGTTTAACCAGCACTTTGCGTTCTACACCGTTTACTTGGGCTTTTATGAGGTAAATGTCGTTTAGTACTCCACCGATTGCTTCAAAAGTTACGCTTTCAGGTTTTTCAAACATTTTTTGGGCAAACCCAGAAATATTTACTTTGTCTGAAAGTGAAATTAGCCGGTCGGATGTGGGTACGAACACATATTTTTGTGGGTCAATTGTGTAACAGTTTGGGTTGATGTCTGTTTGCAGAAGGTGTAAATCGATTTTTTGGGTTTTAATGAACGCTTGAGTGTTTTGTGCAACAATATTTAGTAATTGTGGAAAAACGCCAAAGAAAGATGAGAATAAAGTACGGGGCGCATTTTTTGAAAGGTTTGTAAGCCAAACGCGTGGATTGCGGCTTTGCAAAGCGAATTCTTTAGAAGCAGTAACATAATCGTCTACGCGGCTTATTAGACCGTCAGTTTCCAGTTGCGTCAAAGCGTCATTGTAGCTTTTGAGGGCTTCTTGTTCATCTCTTAGGGTGCTGCCTTCGAGCATGTGCGACATTTCATAGGCAAGCAAAGGAAAAACGCGTATACGTTTAAGCAGTACATCGTAAAGGAAAAACTGCGGTTTGATATTCATGTGATAAATAAGTTCAGGGTAACTAATGGAGAGGTTTTCTAAGGATTCAAGGATCAACCGTTTTTTTAGAATCAATTCTTGAGCATACAGGTAACTTTGTCCCTGCAGGGTTGAATAGGGAAAAATTAGTTTACTTGCGATTGCTTCACCTAAAAAGCCTCGGTCGATATCTCTTTCAAAAACCCATTGATCTACGGCAAAAAGGATTACGTTACGTCCATTGAGAATTTTGAAATAGCTTAATAGTCGAGGCTGAAAGTTTTTGATGATAACAACTACTTCAAGAATTGATTTGCCGTTTTCTGTTCTGGTTGGGTAAGTATCGATTAAACCTACCGCGGTGACATGTGCAGAACCAGCTGTATGGCATGCTAAATCGATGATTTGCTGTTTTAGCTCGTTTAATTCGGACGTGCCGATGGTCACGTGGTCACCTGATGGTGGTTAGAAAGATTTCTGTGTTTTAATTAAACGGTGTATTTAACTAATTAATCTGTCTAAGTTGAAGTGAGAAAAAGCCTTAATTTATGGCTTTTTTTGGTTTTTATGTAGTCGTTGAACAGTTTTTTTTTGTTTAATTGATGTGGGATAAGTTTTTTATCAGACCCCGTGTATTGTTTCTTTAGACACAATAAAGCTTCAAATAAAAGTTCACACTTAAACAAGCTACCCAAACACAACAAAGCACAACCAACAAGAATGCTTGAATGAACAAAAAACCATTAACCACACTAGGGAGAGAAAAAAACGTCAGAAAAATACAAAAAACAAGTCCAGCAACGCATAATCAGAAACCTACTAGACATCCAACTCTTACGAATGGTAAAAGCCGAATCACTATGGGGCTACAAAATAAAAAAACAAGTAGAAGCCAACTTTGACGTCAAACTACGACACGGCGCGTTATACCCTGCCCTAAACTCTTTGGAACGCAAAGGATTTCTTGAAAGCTATAAACAGCAAAAAAATGGTAGAGCACGCAAAATTTACAGCATAACTGAACACGGCAAAGAATACCTGCACGCTTATGACCTTGTTATTAAGGAACAACTTGAAGCCACAGCAACCTAGATAGCGGTTGTTGAGCCAGGTTTTTTGGTTTTTGAGCAACCTTTTTAGTGCAAGCTTTATAAGCTTTCCGCGTCTCGATAAAAAAGCTTTTATTCTTAATTATGTGACAGAAAAATAGAGGAAAAAGCAAATGACTTTGGAAACAAGCAAAATTTTAGGCGGCATCGGCGCGTTACTGATGTTTCTTGGGATACTGCCATACATTGGCTACTTCGGTATAGTGGAAATCATCGGCGTCATCCTTGTTCTTGTCAGCCTTAACGGTTTGGCTAACTTTTACAAGGACAGAGGCATCTTTAGCAATGCAATCTTCGGTGTTTTATCGGCAATTGTTGGCGCCATCATTTCGGGAGTAGTCGTGGCTGTAACTGTTTTAACTTCATTAACGGATTTCCTGTACCAGGTTTATCCGGATTGGAACGGCGACTGGACAACCCTGCAGGGGTTAACACCAAATACTGCTAACATTGATCCGTCGGCTATAATTCCATTTATTACTGGACTGCTGCTGGTTTTCGTTGTAGTTTGGGTGTTTGCAATAATCACAGCGTTCTTCGTAAGACGTTCATTAAAAGAGCTCGCCGTCCGTTCAGGCACAGGCTTATTCTCAACCGCAGGTTTGCTGCTGCTTATCGGTGCAGTACTTATTATAATCTTCGGCTTAGGCATACTACTGGTCTGGATAGCTATACTAATACTTGCAATCGCGTTCTTCACAATGAAAGCACCTGAACCTGTCCCGCCCCCACAAGCAAATGTGACTCCACCGCCAACATCAGTCTAAAAATTCTAAAAACAACCCCTTTTTATTTTTTTAAACAATCCATTAAAGTCTTCAACATTTTAACGTCGTATTTCAGCCATTACTGACCTAGCCCCTTAGGTTTCTGCACACTATTTCTATTAGGATCCAAATAGGCTGGTGTTAAGGTACCCCCCTTCTACCTTTTCTACAATGATTGGATAGTAGGCTCCAAATAGACTGGCTTTCTAGTTTTATGTTTCCTTTTTAGTCTTTCTGGTTTTCTTTGAGTTTTCGGTACTCTTGTTCAGTCATTCTATCAACGACGCCGGTCCGTGCAAAAACTGTTAAGCCATGCGCTACAAGCCCGATTCCCCAAAAAGCCAGCGGAAAAAGAAACCAAGGAAAACCGTTAACGGGCAGTGTAATGAAGTACCAAATGAAAAACAGTACAAGGTTAACTGCACAGTAAACGGTAAAATGTACATAGAAACCTAGTTTTGCTTCAACCCTTTCTCTTGCTTTACGCCTTAACTCATCATCAGAACTCAAAGCCAACACGCCTAAAACCTATTATACACTATGCGCTTAAGAATTTTACATCGAGTTTATACGATGCATTTATTGCCTGCCTTTACGGAATACGTTTGGGCTGGCGAGTTGGTGTGTGGCTTTCGGATCCAGTTTACTGGGTCTGAGGAAACTCCGCCCACACGTAGAATTGCAGCACCTCTCGGGTGCAAGGTGAGAACCTTGGCAACGGAGCAGAAACGACACGTCCAACCAGAGCTTAACGGATGAGGCACCATAAAATGCCGACCATGCTGGTTTGGAAGCGGTGAAACGGCCGTCCTGCAAGTGGAAAGGGCAAACAGTCGCTGATGACCCTCTACAGGAGGCGCGGGTAGCCCGATTAGCCGAATGCCACTTAAACAAAAGGCGGGTTACATCCAACACACCACGCCCACTCTTTTACGCCTTATACCCTCTAAATCCCCGTTTCCCTATCTTAGGGAACAAAAGGGGACTTACTTGATTCTAGAAAAAGTTTGACTAATCAAGTCAAGAATGTTTTACTGCAACCTTTTTATCGATAGAAAAAATTGAAATAGTGTTATGAAGCAACTGTTAACAGGAACTGCAATAGCCCTTTTAGCAATCATGTTATTTGCGCTAATGCCTTTTTCTAACGCTTCCTCAGATGAGATACAGGTGCAGTGGGAAAAAGAGTACAATGCTGGTTATATGAAGGGGTATATTGGGGAAAACGTTATTCAAACTTTTGATGGCGGATTTGCGATTGCTGGGAGAGAAACAGAGTATCAAGTTGCATCAAGAGGACCAGGAAGCTGGGTTAGCAAAAACGGAATAGTACTAAAATGCGATTCAGCAGGAAATCTTGAATGGAAAAGAAATTATACCGAATCTCGAATGCTTAATTCGATAATACAAACATCAGACGGCGGATATGCCTTATCAGGCACCACTGAATCATGGGCTGAATCTTGGTTTGCCAAAACGGACTCAAACGGAAATGTTCAATGGAGCAAAACTTTTTTGAGTCAACCAGGATACCAATTTGAAACAGTTCAAGCTGAGCATGAAGGTTTTCTAATTGGGGGATACTTGCGTTTAACAGATGACCAATACACTGCTGTTCTCTTAAAAATTGATGCAAACGGCAATCTGCTATGGAATAAAACATACACAAAATATGATTGTTTTAGGTCCATAAAATCGGTTGACAATGGATATGTTATGTTGGGAATAACAAATTTAGGATCATGGCCAGGTGAAGCTTCGAAGGCTATCAAGATTAGTTTCGAAGGGGCAATTATGTGGGAGAAAAATTACGATGTTAACAGCAGAGAATTATTTTATGTGGTCAGCAACTGCAGCGATAGGGGATATATACTGAGCGGTAGAATATCAGCAGCTAATAACAATCAACAAGATATCGCTTTGCTAGTTAAAACGGATGCTAATGGGAATTTAGAGTGGCGACAAACTTATGAGATTTACCCCAATAGCGTTTATAGGGAAGATTTTGGTCTCGACGAAACGTATAGTCAAGGGTTTGTTAATGTGTTACAGACAGTGGATGGAGGATATGTTGCAGCTGGTTACTTGTTTGAGGGACGTAAGTATACTGGTAGTTGGTTATTATTCGTCAAAACTGATGAACAGGGGAACTTGTTAGGGCATTTAAGATATAACTCTACTGATAGCACCCCAAGCAACTATTACCAATTTGGGGATAATAAGTTCGATTCATTAGTTGCCCAAAACGAAAACCAATTTGCTGTACTATTTACCTATGAGGACAATACTGCAAAAATGGTTTCTTTTACCGTAGAGTTAGGCGCCCAAAGGTTGTCTTCTCCTATGCCTACCGAGAAGCCTGCAAACGGATTGCCCGATTATGTACTAATCATTATACCTGCTGTTATATTACCAACCATTTTAGGATTTGTCATTTTATACTTTAAGAAACATAAGCAGGGATTGACTACAAATAATTACCAAACCAAGATAGCCTCAAAAATGGATGGAAAAAAGTGTACTTTTACCAAAATTTTCTTTTTCCTAGATTGTGCTCTTTTTATTGGTTATTTTTAGAAGGCATCGAAAAACCGCTAAAACTCAGGTTAATGGGGTAGCATAGACCGTCTAAAAGCTTATAACTAGACTAACCGTATAGGGAGTTAGGGATTTTATATGAGGGAAGAAGGTAAAAAAGTACTAAACCCAAAGGTGGGTTATGTCCAACACGTCAAGCACACTTTTCCCTTCAGCAACTTAACGACATCTTCTCGCTCAATAGTACTTATTTGAAATCTGTAAAACAGAAATAGCAAAACTAACAAGTGATAAATGAAACTTCAATGAAAGATAAGGCTGAGCATATTTCTACTTGGGTATTGGAGCTGATTCGTGAGGAAGACCGTGCTAAAGTTCGAAAAGAAAAAGCTCGTCAACCGCAGGAAGATAAGCATCATTGTTCTAAATGTAAAAAGGGTTTTTCAGAACCAAAACTGATTCAATATTACGCGTGTCCACATTGTGAAAGTAAATACGAGCAAGAACAAAAGAAAACTTGTCAACACTGGTTTGGTTTTCTTACTCAAAAAGACTCGAATCAACCGTTACCTCCTGAATGTGTTGAATGTGACAAAGTACTGGATTGCATGTTAGGTAATCAAACTACAGCAAATGCGGTCTCACAAATTAAAAAATGGTACTAATTTTGTCTCTAAAAATAACTTTTCATAATTTTTGACCATTTACGGCTAACACATCCTATTTTGTACATTTTGAAAAAAACCACATTTCCAAAGAATTAAAACATTTTTCAACTGAGCACTATGCCTTTTGGTTCTTCAGACACTTTTAAGCCGTGTTTTTGCGCTATGGCTGTAACTAACTGTTTTCTAGTGGTTGACAAAAAAGACTTTATGCAGATCGAATAGTCGTTAAGTTTGAGTGTTTGTATTTCAATTAACGTTTCTTCAGGACTGTTCTCTTTTAAGGCTTTAGTTATTTCGTTTAAAACCGTGTTAGCCTCGGCCCAATCCATTATAATCAACTTCAAGTTAGGTAATTAAGAACGGTCAAGTTTATTTTGATATTGTGGTTGATTCTTAACGCCTACAAAGCGAAATATAACCGATTTAATCTCTTTTTGGTGATGTCTTCGCTTGTAACAATGAGGTATTGTTAATGACTAAGTTACCCGATTCAGTACCTTACAACATTAAGGTGTCCTTTTTTGAGTATCAACGCAAGGAATGGGAAAAAGTCCTTGAATCGTCAAAGAATAGCTCAATTGGAGAAGAACAATCAGATAGTGCACAGCATTGGGTAAGTGTAAATAGGTACGCTTTAGAAAAAATAGAAGAAATTGATAAGAAAATAGAAGAACTGAAAACTAGCCGTTAAATCCTTAGACAGAGCAACTCTGCTCAAGCAAAGGTTCAATCAATTTGAACACTGTATTTCTATTGCCCTTCTGGAAGCCACCAGCCGTTTCCAGGTTCAAATTACAAAAAATTAGCATGATTAAATTTTGCCCTAAAGAAAAACAATAAAAAAAATGAATAATTTAAATTGTACTATGAACTTACCCATACCTTCATCAATTAAATTGATTCAAGTAAATAGGACCTGTTAGAATGGCTTATCATCCGCTCAGCGACTTAACCGGTAACCCATTAGTTGGAGTAGTAATAGTCATAATAATTATAGTAGTAACATTTGGCATACGTTATTATCGAAACCGCGCAGGTTCCAAACCCAACAATACGCTTAAAAAATAACCTTTGCACATTTTAGGCAACAAAAAATTTACAAAGAAAAAATCACGGTTCCCTAAAATTTTTCTCCTCACAAGCAAGGGCTGTGTTCAATCGGCACCGTGGGCATTAAACTTAAATCCGCTCCCTCACCTACTATGTATGGGGTAAAAAATGCCAACAGAATGTAAAAACTGTAAAAAAATAGTTGAACCCATATTCAAAATGGATGAAGGCATTAACCGCCATGTTTGCCCTGAATGCGGTTGCGTAATAGACGCATGCACGGATAACATACAAGTTATAGGACGAGACATGTAGCAGTTTTACGGCTGCTTAAACCAAAGAACAACAAGGAACTCTGCAAAGGTAAACAGACACTATAAAGAATTAGTCATAACCCTATGTCAGATGAAATATTTTGCTCTTAAATGAGGGTTTTTAAAATTAATGAACTATTAAAATGGTTATGCTTTGCTTTTCAGCCAGTCCATTGCTTCTAAACGTGAGCTAAAACCTGTGAAAGGCATCGACGCATTTGTTGTTACATTGGACACTATTATACTTAGAAGTTTACAGGCGCCTACTATTGCCATCGCTTTAACGTAAGGTTCAACCTTTGGGGCTATTTGCATCCAAGAATCTACGCTTTGCTTATCAAATTGGCAATCTGTCAAATCAATCAGTAGTAACGAATTTTTTGGAGGACACTTAGACAAGCCTTTCAAAAGCTCCATTGCAGTCTCCATTGCTTGTTTAGGCGTTGTATTTGACATGTCCGATAACATTATAGCAGTTCCTTTATGGTCTACCATTGTTAATGAAGTCATACGATAACCTTGACGAAAGAATTTAGGTAAAAGTGCTATTTAGTAATTATGGATTCTAAATTAGTGACAAAAGAACACCCAAGACCGTGAAACTAAGGGACACCGCCGCCAGTTACTTAATCAATTAATCACCAAAATCGTGTGGCAAGCTTTTATGAAAACATAAAATGAATCAAAAATTCATAACGATTTTATAACAATTTTGTATAATTTAACATTTGAATTGTACAATTAGATCTTCCTAAGTCATTAAGAGAGATAATCTTGGAACCAAAATCACCAATAGAAAAAAATTTCCACGCTAACTTACTTGACCACATTGGACAAGCAGTCATGATGGTAAATATAAACAGGAAAGTTTCTTTTTGGAATACAGCTTCCGAAAAACTCTTCGGTTGGACAAAAACACAAGCATTAAATCAGGATGTAGTCGAAGTTTTAGCAGGCGCAGAGGCAGAAAATGAAGTTGAGTCCATAACAAAATGGTTAACTTCTAAAGAAGCAATCACAACTGAATATTTGGCTCAACGAAAAGACGGGTCATTGGTTCCAATTCTTGTTAACTGCTCACCAGTTTATGATGAGACAAGCGTTTACAGTGGTTCCGTAGTTAGTGCCATAGATATTACTGAACAGAAAACGATTGAGAAAGAAATGACGGTGGCACTAGAGTATTTGTCAGTTAACATTGATAAGGTTGAAGAGTTAAATGAAAAGTTACGAGTCGTCGGCAGTTTAACCAGGCATGACGTACGTAACAAGCTTAGCTCCGTAACAGGTTACTCCTATATTCTCAAAAAGAGACATTATGATTTGGCTGACGTTGTCGAAGGACTTGACAAAATGTCTCAAGCAGTTCAGGATTCCATGAAAATTTTTGAAATCGCCAACACGTATGAACAGGTGGGTGTTGAAGAATTGGTTGACATGGATGTCGGGAAAGTTGTTGACGAAGCCGTTGCAATGTTCCCTGATTTATCCTTCACAATAGTAAATGATTGTCAGGGCTTATTTGTTCGGGCTGATTCTTTGTTAAGACAACTTGTCTTCAATTTTATTGATAACACAAGGAAATACGGCAAAATAACAAAAACTGTTAGGGTTCACTTTAAGAAGACTGTTTCTGGCGATTTGCAACTGATTTATGAAGATGACGGCTTAGGCATACCTAAAGAGAACAAAGAGCAACTCTTTAAAAAAGGCTTCAGCACTGGAGGCAGCACTGGCTTTGGATTATTTTTATCAAAGAAAATAATACAAGTTTATGGCTGGAGTATAAGAGAAGAAGGAGAAGCCGGTAAAGGCACAAAACTGGTAATGACGATCCCCACCACTAACTAAAAACATGCCTTTTCTTATTTAAACTGGAATTGGCACAGTTCTTGATGTTTCACCATTTAGCTTCTTCAGCAAGTCAATTGTTGCTGCACAAAAATCAGGTAAATCCGCAGGCCAACGCGACGTAACTATGTTTCCGTCAGTTACAGCGGATTTATCAACAACCACGTTTGCGCCAGCATTTTTTAAGTCAGTGCGGACGGACGGCCAACTAGTCATCGTTTTCCCACATACTATCTCTGCTGAAATCAAAACTTGAGGGCCATGACAAACTGCTGCTATCGCTATGTTTTTCTTGTTTACCTCTTTAACAATGCTAACTAAACCTTCGTTTACCCGCATCTTATCAGGAGCCCTTCCTCCTGGTATTATGACAGCGTCGTATTCGTTAATGTTGATTTGTTCTGGAGAAAATTCGGACATGAAGGATACGCCGTGCTCGCCGGTGTAGACGTGATTAGTTTTTGGGGCAACGATATCCATTTTGTAGCCTTCCTCTTGGAAGCGGTAGTATGGGTAGATGAACTCTGAATCTTCAAAGCCATTTTCTAAAAATATGAGTATTTTCTTCATAAAATTCGCTGTTGAATGATTTGCAGTACTCTAAAAAAAGGCTGGTTGGTTCATCCTGTTTTAACAAAAAGCTTGAATTTGTACTATTAGCTATAAATGAAGATAACGCAAAAACGTTAAGCCCTAAAGCCTGATTATAGCTAGCACTTGTAGCAGAACCTTCTGGGTTTGTGCAAGCATTATTTTTTTTTAAGCCTTCAAACTGGCTTAATTTGTTGGGCAATTTTTTGTTGGATTGTACCATTGCCTGATTGCTTTTGCTGCAGTTTCTGAATAACCTTGTTCAGGGAGTTTGTTAAGTGCTTCTTTAGATTTTGACTTTTCATTAACCATTTCAAAAACCTCAAATCACATGCAATAACACTTTTTAATCCTTGTATGATATAACACAATCAGCAATAATATGTCTTCATTATGATAAACAGCCTAACTGTTTTACAGATAAGGTAAGTAATTTGCTTAAAAAACGCAAATAATGCCTAAGCAAACGTTATTTTAAGCAACTTTAAATCAAAACCAACTGGTGGTTTGTAGAACATTGATTATTTGTCCTCACCAAACGGTAAAAAATTAGACGCTGCACGCTCTGCAAACGAATAACGGTGAGCAAACGCTGTCATTTTTTGTTGCCAAAGACATATTCGCCCCTAGCACACCAAATTGTTTAAGCTATAACCGCTTTAAACCGCACAATTTCTACATCATCATGTTGGGTATTTCTTGAATAATTCAAAACACTGTAGATAATGGCTGTATCGATTGATGTTAAAGATTATTAAGCACAAAATATACCTTGAAAATTATGGCTGAGGTTACAAATAATGCGAACGAGGTTTGAAAGGGGTGAAAATAAAAAACCAGTTGATTATAACCAGCACTGCCTTCATTGTGATATTAAGTATAATCATGGTTTCAATTTTTTATTCAGACCAGCAGGCAACAATTCTTGTCAATGACCGCGCGGTTGCCAGCGACATTGAAAACGGAATCAGCAATCTAAACCATATTTCCGACAGCTATTTTCTTTATGAGGAAAATTCACAATTATCCGATTGGCAGTCAAATATTACAGCTCTTTACAGTTACGTTTTACAACTAAATTCAACCGACAGCAATCAAAATCAAATTTTCAGCACATTATCGTCAGACATCCAAAAAGTGGATAGCGCATTTAATAATAGTGCAGCTTACCTTGAAAAAACCCCCCGAAATGAGACAATAAGAAGCGATCCTCAATTTCAAGATATTTGGAGCAAACTCTCTGACGCTCTGCAATCTTTCTCAAACGATACAACACAACTATCCCAAACTCTACATTACCAAAGCAACACAATCAACATGTCAAACATTTACTTAATCATCTCTTTGTTAATTGCGTTCGCTGTTTACTTGATAGTAAGCAATTTTATAATTTTCATACGCACACTGCGGACAGTTTCAGAAATAGATGAAGGCATTAAAATTATTGGCACAGGAAACTTTGATTATCCAGTGAAAACTAAAAAGAGTGATGAATTAGGCGAACTCTCAAATTCTGTAAATCTAATGAGGATACAACTGAAAAGAATAACAACACAACTTAAAGAGCAAGAGCGATTAGCCGGTATTGGACAGACAGCTGGAATGGTAGGACACGATTTACGTAACCCTTTACAATCAATCGTTGGTGAAGTCTACTTGATCCAGCAAGAAATAGAATCTTTTCCAGAGAGCCAAAATAAGGAAAAAGTTAAAGAAAGCATCCAATTAGTTTCAGAACAAATTGCTTACATGGAAAAAATAGTTTCAGATTTGCAAACATTCGTAAAACCCATTGAACCCCAAAAAGAGTTGACAAACGCAAAAAAATTGGTGGCGAGCGTTTTATCACTAATAAAAATTCCATTAAACATAACACTAACTTTAACAGTGGATGATAAATTAACGGTGAATGCCGACCCTCAACTGCTAAAAAGGGTTCTGGTAAACTTGATAAACAATGCAATTCAAGCTATGCCAAACGGCGGCAGTCTTGGTATAATGGGAAAGACAACATTCGACGGAAAAGTTCAGTTATTAGTCGAAGACACCGGCATGGGTATACCTGACAATATCAAATCCAAAGTTTTTACGCCATTATTTACTACTAAATCGAAAGGCCAAGGTTTTGGTTTGGCTGTATGTAAAAGAGTAGTTGAGGCTCAGGGTGGCACAATAACATTCGAGAGTCAACAAGGAAAAGGGACAAGATTCATTATCGAATTACCGGCCTAAAGAACCGATTCAAAAACTATAATCTTGACTAAAATTACTCTGCAGTATCACCATGGAGAGAGAAGAATTTTATCGGCGTCTTTTGATTGCCGCCAATATCCCAACCCAAACAGTCAAGACAACTAAATAGAAAACAAGCCCCAAAGATGCAGCAACTGCAGCGTTAAAAAGCAATGCTGTAACTTCAAGATCTAAAAGGGCACCCACCGAGAGAAATACAACTTCAAAGTTCCTTAACCCTCGATATTCCGCATAAGCAAATATCACAAGTAACGCGGTCCACGTTATGAATATACCGTGAGCGCCACCTACGAAAATGGGGTGAGAAATAACTCGGTTAATTATTGAAATTGTTATCAGGAGTAGTGGGACAGTTTTGTTTCTACGAAAAATCTATGAATGCGATAAGGTTTAGCACAATGAAAACTGCGACGTTTGCAACTGCAATAGGCCAATCGACTGCCAAAACGAAGCGGGAGCTTGGTTCACTCGCAACAGCACGATTTGTAGTCCAGAAAAATATTGAAACAAATTCGCCAACAATTGTTAATGCAGTAAGAAGTAGCAAAATCTTGTGCTTGATATCTCGCATGGCGAAGTACTGGGTTGCTTTAATAAACGCCTTAAGGTGAATACTTATTTCTAAATCTGCGAAGGATAAGGTGTATTTTTGTTGTACATAGATACCGAAAGTAGTCTTGATTCAGAATGTTTATATCGGAAATCAATTTTTTTGATAAAAACATGATACGCGGAACTAAGCACTCAAACGAAAAAGTATTCGGCAAACTAGCTACTGATTTAGGATATTCTGATAAAGTTCAACATTTAATTTGGCTTTGGTACCACCCAACAGAAAAATGTTCAACCGACATTTTAGACCAAAAAGTTTGACCGATATCTCGTTTTGCGTTTAACATTTATTCTTTGCATTCAAGAAGACCATTAAGTCACGCTTTTTAAGCCAAGCATAGTGAGAAAACGTAATTTCCGTGCTGGTCTAAGAACGCTATAGCCTGTTTTGGGTCAACTTGTAAAAAAGTTATATATTGTGAGGCAGTAGAGAGCACGGGTGTTATAGATGAAAGTAGGACTTTTTGGATTTGGCAGGGCAGGCAAAGCCGTTGCAACAGTACTGCTGCAAAGTGAAGAAGTAGACCTTTGTTGGGTTATCAGAAAATCAACAAATCTTCAACATCGTTCAGTTCCAGAATTTCTTGGTATTCAACATGATAATCAAGGATTAATTTTTACTAAAGACGAGTGGAAACTCGATGACCTTTTCGATAAACACCCTGTCGATGTTATAATTGATTTTTCTTCCGCAGATGCAGTATTATCTTACGGTGAAGAAGCGGCTAAACGAGACATCGCAATTGTAACCGCAATATCAAACTACCCCGACCAAACATTAGCTTTTCTGAAACAGTTATCTGAAAATACCAAGGTCCTCTGGTCACCTAACATCACTGTAGGCATTAACTTCTTGATGTTAGCAGCTAAAATCCTCAAAACAATCGCGCCTTATACAGATATTGAATTGATTGAAGAACATTTCAAAAACAAAAAAGAAGTCTCTGGTACGGCAATAAAAATTTCGCAAACTTTATGCTTACCGCATACGGACATTAAATCTGTAAGGGCAGGCGGTATTGTCGGTCGTCATGAGATTATTTTTGGTTTCCCTTATCAAACAGTAAGGTTAATTCATGAATCCATAACAAGAGAAGCATTTGGAAACGGCGCAATGTTTGCTGCTAAGTGCCTTGCTGATAAGAAAAATGGTTTCTACACTATGGAAGACCTGTTGCTACCTTACTTTAATTTATCATAGCCAAAGCTAGTCCTTTCTTATTTTTTGAAAAAATAAAACTATTTTTAAGTTGATTTCCCATTAAAGCAGAAGTGTTCTACCGGCTTACCCGAAGACAAGTTGTATTCTTTGTAAACTTGACATGTGTTGCATATGCATGCTTTACTTGCATCAAGGTCGTTACATGCTGCTTTGCCAATTGAACAATACGGTCCAGGTAACTGGTCAGGACTTGGCATTTTCATTTCACCCATCGGGGTCGGCATTGCACTCATTGCACCCGCAGGCATTTCTGAACCTTGCATACCCATTTTAGCCCGCATATCCATCATCAGTTTAAGTTTCGGTTTACTGCAGGCACTCTGCGATTGAACTGGACACATTCCACACATACACTTCATTACAACATCATTATTTAGGGGAACCTTCTGCTCGTCTTTATGTTTGAATAAAGGCACAACATTCACCTCCAAAAAAGAAAATATTCAATTAAACAATTTTTCTTGAAGGAATAAAAATGGTTGTTACTGGCAATTTGCACTCACAAATTTGAGAGTTAGATTAACTGCGTATGAGGATAACGGCCAAATAATCAACTTGTACTTAAACATCCGCACAAAAGGTGCCTACACTAAAGACTGGATAGACATTTACAGTTCCGGCAGAGGCTTCTTAACTCAATCAAATCCGAAGACACAAAGACAGCTTACTTATTTGATGATAATGTTTCCGTTTTGGAATAACATCCCGCAAGGCGGCACTGTCGATTTTCAAGTTGAAGCTTTAATTGGGTCTGTCCACCGAATAGTTAACGGTCAGAGGCTCCATGGATTTTTGAAGACCACGAAAGCGCCTGGAGTAACACACAAACCGTAACAGTGCCGGAACCAACCGCGAATCCTTCAACCATCTGTTCCAGAAATTACCGTTATCGCAGTTTTGCCTTTGCTTGCAGCGGCGTCTTTAGCGATATTTCTTCTCAGAAAGAAGCTGCCAAGTTTCAGGCAGGCTTACCTCTGCAGCAGGTTAACTTGACGAATTACTTCTTCCGCTTCAGCAATTCGGCCTTCTGGCACTGGCACACGTACAGTATAAGTTTGTGGACCTGTTCTGCCGGAGAAAACGGTGAATCTAAATGTTACCAAGTCAACTCCCCGTTTGTTTTCTAACGTTGCCTTATCAAAATGGGTTAATGGTGCACGCCAACAGTACAATCGATGGTTCATGTAAACGGCGTCTTTGGAAATATAAGCTTCCACTGCACTGCTGGAAATGTTTTGCCTATAATTTTGCCATGTTGTAAAACGCCAAGTAAACGCAATTAACCCGATTAACCCCAGCATAGTAGCGAACACGTAGATTCCTGCTTCAGAATCAAAAACCCAAAATAAAATCCCGAAAAACAGGGCAAACGCTGTGACCACAAGGAAAAGCCCCATTTTTTGCTGCATTTCAATGCCGCACTCTTTTTTGCTATAGCTGCTCCATTGGGTCGGCGTGTAGGTCCAGTGTGCCAGCAGGTTTTTGCCGCTTAAAATGTCATTCAGTTTAATTGCTTGGTTATAGACAAAGCCTGTTGCCACTCCAAAAGTGATGGCTAAAAAGAAGCTGATAAAAGACACTGCGAAACCGCCGTCAAATCCATCCAAACCTATGATAGATGGGACAAAAATCATGACTACCCAAAAAACGGCGGTACACAGCAGAATTTGAGCGTTTCTTTTTTGCGGGTTATTTTGCATGATTGTTTCAAGGCTTGTTTGTTTACATGACTAATAAGCGTTAAACAACATTTTGGCAACATTAAGTTTTTAAGAATGATCAAACCCCTGAAAATAGTTAAAGGGTTTCTTTATGAAAAGCTTGCTTATTTGTTTCTCGTATCATCATAATAACACTCAAAAAGTTGCACAGACATTCGCAGAGGTTCTTCCTGCAGAAATTAAATCACCCCTAAACGTTGACCCAACAAGCCTTTTAGGGTACGACTTAATCGGGCTTGGTTCCGGCATCTACTTTGGGAAACACCACAAAACACTGCTTGAATTTGCCGATAAACTACCAAGCAGCGAGAACCAGCAAGTGTTCATTTTTTCCACCAGTGGTCAACCAAACAACGTCGAGAAACTGCACAAGAAGCTGCGACAGAAACTTCAAGATAAAGGCTACAGCGTAATAGGCGAATTCAACTGTCCTGGTTACGATACTTACATGCTAATGAGGTTGGTTGGTGGCATCCAGAAAGGTCACCCAGACAAAACAGACATTAAAGCAGCTAAAGAGTTCGCAGAAAGCTTAGTCAAGAAAGTTTGACTAACACGTTGGCATCTTAAAACATTTTTTAGTCAAGTTTTCTTGACGAATAACGCTTTAAGACCGTAGCGACGAGCCTTTTTTGATGAAAAATGAAGCCCTGCACTGCTCTATCATTGATTTTAGTATTACTTACTGTTTTAGCATTTATTCTGCCTGTTACAGCTGTTGAATCGCCGATAGTAGGCGTCAAAAAAGGCGACTGGATAGAATATCATGTTGAAAAGACCGGGCAAACCTCTGCCCCTGCAAAGAACATGACTTGGTTCCGCATGGACATTTTGGATGTTGAAGGCTCAGCTTTTGACGTGAACGTTACCGTACTTTATGTCAACGGGAGCATATACAGTAGCATTTGGAAGTATAACTTTACGGAAGGCAACTTTGGCGGCTGGATAATCATTCCAGCAAACCTCAACCCTGGAAACACCTTCTATGATTCGTGGAGTCCAGCTAACATCACCATTGAGGGACAAGAGCAGAAAATGGTGGCGGGTGCTAACCGAACTATAACGCACGCTTGTGATTCAAAGCGAATTATCAAAGAATGGGACAAAGCCACAGGCGTTTACACGTTTGCGGTAGAACGATCTAAAAACATTACGATAATAACGCAGGCAGTTGCAACTAACATGTGGGCACCTCAAAATCAGGAAACCAAAGAAGTTTTCAACACGTTACTTGCCGTCCTTGTGGCCTTGGTGACTGCAGTGCTGCTTTTGCTCTTGGTTGTTGTCCGTAAACCCTGCTTTAACCGGCAGCCTTTAAGCGCTGGTGCACAAAAAAAGATTGCCGTCTTAACAATTCTTGGTGTGGTCCTGTTTGAAGTGGGAACAATCTTCTTTTTCCCTTTTTACGATGTATGCTTAAGTTTTGCAGAAATTAATTTGATAATGCAAACCGCTTGGACAGGCATGGTTTTTCTCAGTTTATGGTTTAGAAGTAAGGGCAATTATTTTGTTCATGAACTTTTAATGCTAATCGTTATCTCTGCATGGGCGGTTGGTTTAACAGCTGTGCTTTTCATGGATCCATTTAGTACATCAACAGACGTGTTTTCTAACACTTTTCTGCGTTTAGTAATGAATGTTTTGCATGGCGTTTTTTCTGTTCCTGCCCTAATTCTTGGGGTTTGGCTTGTAGCGCTTTGGCATCCTAACTCAACAACGTTTCCAGCCAAAAGCCGAAGAATTTCACAGCTAATTCCATTCTTTTGGATAGCCTCATATTTTGTGGGCGTTTTGGATTTTCTGTTGCTTCACACACCCATTTTTGGCTAAATCACTTCAAAATAAGCTCCAAAATTTTATTTTGTTTATTAAGGCTGATGCCATAAGATAATAGTGAAAGTTTATTTTGTCTTGGATTAGGTGTCAAGGTAAAGTTACTATTCGATTAACATACAAGAAGTAAAAAACATGGTAAAAATAGGGGATTGTGTAAAGTGCCCAGAATGCGCTCATATGGGTCACATTGTTTGGGTTTCCAAAAATGGGCAAGTAGTCGGAATACAATGTTCTGAAACTCACAATGTAGAAGGCCATACCGACTCGTATGGATTCAAACGTTCATCTTCGAAGGCAAACAAAAACAGTGTTTTCCTTGTTAAAACTGCAACGTTATAATCCTGAAAATGCTAAATCAAAACTCCTTGCTCTACAGCAAAATAAAGATAGGTAACGAATCTGAGAAAACAGTCTTGCCTGAAGTTCAGTCGGGTTTCTACTCAAATTATTCCCGCTTTGTCTTGAAAGCGTT
Source organism: Candidatus Bathyarchaeota archaeon (assembly GCA_963832745.1). Classification (GTDB taxonomy): domain Archaea; phylum Thermoproteota; class Bathyarchaeia; order Bathyarchaeales; family Bathycorpusculaceae; genus Bathycorpusculum. The sequence continues at coordinate 273,242 of CAWHVC010000001.1, forward strand.
AAGAAAATCTTCATTTCAAACATTTCTTTATTGGATGCTTTTATCGGAAAATATAGAAGAAAAAACGATAAACACCGTTTGTATTAAAATTTTTCCAGCTCCAGGAAAGAACGGTTTCAACATTGCAGGAAAATGTAACACTTTCAAAGGAAAGATAAGGATTTACCCTAAAACCAACAACTTCTGTGACGCTTTCAGCAAAAAATTTGGAAAAACAATCCTGATTTCTTACGTGGGAAACAGGGCTAGAGCATCATTGATTCATGAATTATTGCATTTAAAATATACTAGTGATGAGCAGAAGGTGAGGGAGTTAACGGAGGCTTATTTTTCGGTTTACCTGAAAAGGCAATTAACTAAAAATTCTTTGGTTATAAAGGCCTTAATATTTAATTCACAAAAGGCGTCGTTTTACTAATTCAAAACGAAATGGTACACACGATTTAAAGCCGCTACCACAGGGTATGGAAGATTAATTAAAGATTTCAACCATACTTAATATGAGGAATTTTGTTTTGGCAATACCTCAAGGAATAAAAATTGAGTTGCCAACAGTTGTTGACATCGCTTACGAACAGTACAAACTGGATTTGCCAAATCATAAAACAACACGAGATATAATGACATCAAATGTTATCACTATCGCGCCGGATGTTTCTCTTGATAACGCTGCTCAACTTATGGGTGAAAAACACATTGGCAGCCTAATCGTAACAAATTACGAAACGCCCGTTGGCATAGTTACAGAGAGGGATTTGTTAAGCAAAGTTTTAGCTTTTGGGCTGTTTCTTACCGACGAAAAAGTCAACGGCATCATGTCATACCCCTTAGCAGGCATTTCTGTAAACGCCACAATAAAAGAGGCAGCTCAAGAAATGGTTCACAGTAAAGGTAGACTAGCAGTTTTTGACGCTGGAACACTTGTAGGCATAATAACCGCTTCAGACCTCATCAAAAGTTTACCTGATGTTGAGGAAACTGAAGTTAAAATTGATGATTTCATGACAAAAGACGTAATCACAACTGATGAGAACACGTCCGTTATCAACGCCTCAAAAATAATGGGGCAACATCGCATAGGCAGCGTCATAGTTACCCATAACGGTGAACCGTTTGGAATTTTTACTGAACGCGACCTGCTTACAAACTTTCTGGCAAAAAGCAGAGCTCTTTTTTCAGAAGTAGGATTGGATTGTTCAAAACCGCTTGTTGCTATTCCAGCAGGAACAAGTGTTCACCGTGCCGCTGCGGCAATGGCGTTAAAACACATAAGACGTTTACCTGTATTGAAAGATGAAAAAATTGTGGGAATAATTACTGCGCGTGACCTTGTTGAAGCTTATGCAAGATGAGTTGTGCCTGTTTTGGAGGTTTAGAGAAGTTTTAAGGCTTCAGTGCGGGGGATAGCAGTCAAGACTTCGACGTCGCCGACATCTACGAATGGTATAAGCAGTTTCATGGCTTCCTTTTCAGATGGGGCATCCATTATGGTTACAAAATTATAATGACCAAGAGTCCAATATAGTTGCAGCTTTACGCCTTTATTTTCTAATTCTTGATACATTTTAGAGAAATTATCTAAAACATCTTTTTTCATGGAAAACTTCCATTTCAACAGAAAAATGAAAATCAAACAATATTCACCACCTTTTATTGAAACAAACAAAAAATACCTAGTCAAATTATGTAGTTAAAAGTTGTGGAGGTAGCCAACTACCGTTAAAAAAAAGAAACTGCCATTGCGGCAGGGCTATTTACGTTTTTTGAAGACAACACACACAACAGTTACTACAACAATCAAAGCGATAACTCCAATGATTATTGTTTGTAGTTGTGTGAAATCTTGCATCAGTTCGGTTGTTGGTGTTGGAGTTTCTGTTGGTGTAACTGTTACTGTTGGGGCAACAGTTGATGGGGTTGGTGTTGATTCTGGCGACTCAAACGCGTTGGATATGACAAGCCAACCGTCTGTTCCTCCTGCACCGTAAGATGCAGTGACTCCGGCAACAGCGTAAACGCCATCTTGAGTCACAGACAGCCATTGGCCTTGGTCAAAATCGACACCACCGCAGGTTTGGTTCCACTGAATTACACCGTTTGAGTCAGTTTTGACCAGCCAAAAATCTGAAGATCCAGCCGTTCCAAATGAAATGGTTGAACCAACTATGGCGTAACCCCCATCAGGTGTAGCAGTTAAAACGTAAGCGATGTCATCTTCAGGTCCACCATATGTCTGGTTCCACAACATATTGCCGCTTGAATCAATTTTGATTAGCCAGAAATCATTGTGTCCTGCTCCAAAAGACGCTGTGCAACCTGACAGGGTGTAGCTCTCATCTGAGTTTTTGATTATCCACCAGCCGATATCACTTTCTGAACCGCCAAAGGTTTTACTCCATTGCTCCGTACCGTTAGCGTCCAGTTTGATGACCCACGCGTCAACACTGTCTTCAATGATTGTTTGACCAGTTAAAGTGTAACCTCCATCTGAAGTCTGAGTGATGCCCCAGAAAATGTCTTCGTTAGCGCCACCGTATGTTTGATTCCATTGCTCAGCGCCGTTAGCGTCAACCTTGATGAGTAACGCGTCACCAGGAGAAGTTACGTTTTGATAAATGGCGCCAGCCAACGCATAACCCCCGTCAGATGTTGCAACTATCACCATTGCATAGTCAGCGTCTGCTAATTTTCCGTATGTTTGATTCCATAAGGCGTTGCCGTTTGCGTCAACTTTAATAAGCCAGACATCAGGGCACTCTTCCCCGCCTGTACTGTTGTCATAGCAGGTATAGCCGACCAACGCGTAGTTACCGTCTGAAGTTGCAATTATGTTGCAGCCATAATCGGTGTATGGGCCACCAAAGGTTTTGTTCCACAGCATAGTTCCGTGGGCATCAACTTTTACCAGCCAGATGTCACTGCTGCCTGCACCATAAGAGCATGTGGATCCAACCATTAAGTATCCGCCGTCGGTTGCGGCTACAAAGCCGTATGTGTAGTCGTTGGCGGGACCGCCGTAAGTCCAAGAATCCATGCTTGCAGCGTTAACACTGGAAACAAATGATGGTCCTGTTAGGGTAAAGCAAATTAAAACACAAATTATTAAGGTAATCTTTGAGGTTTTTTGCATGTTATTTCCCATTTTTTAACTCTATACTGGAAATAACACGGGCTATCACGGATATTTATCGGCTGTTAACCAGCAGTACAGATTGCCAACCAAAATCAAAAAACAAAATACAATCTTTGTTTGTAGAATTTAAAATGAAAATGTTTAATCAAAATTTTTTCCAACTAAATGCATAGTTAGCAGCAAAATCCCAACAGCTCCAATAATGAAAACCACTCCAAGGACATTTTGAAAATTACTAAACCACGCAACCACATCAAACATTAACTATTAACCAATAAAAAAACCAAAATGAACAGTATAAGAAATTGTTATAGCATCAAAGCAGTCACAAATAAGCTTAAACAAACCGACAAAATAATGACTTAGTAGATTGGTGATGAGCAAAAAAACTGATAAAAAATGCGTCGACTGCTCAACGTCTCAGCAAATAAAATGTTTTGGCATAGAAGAAGTTGGTCATGGAATAAGCAAAAATAGAAAATGCACCAAGCACCGTTAAGTCACTAGTAGTTGTCATTTTTTATGCCTTAACGCATGGATTTTTTCTGTAAGTGCTTGAAAAAAAGTTATAAGTTCTTATATCCTTTGACAGAGCTTGGCTCACTTGAGGGGACGTTATGACAGATTTACTTAGCTTTGAATTCATCGTTAACATAGTAATCATTGCTGTTGCACTAATTTTCTTGAACCTTTCAAGCGACACTGTTATCAAATACGCCACTAAAGTGGCAGCCATAAGCAAACTAGGCAAGACCTCTATAGGCTTCACTTTAATTTCTCTGTCAACGACACTGCCCGAATTAACTGTCGCGTTAAGTGCCGCATTTTCTGGAGGTGCCCCCTTATCAATCGGGAACGCTTTAGGTTCAAACATTTTCAACATTTCAGCCATTCTTGGCATAGGCGCGGTTCTGTTAGCATTAAACATCGGTTACGGAAAGAGAAGAAGAAAGAATTTAGCGGTAACAGACGGAAACATTATCCCCGTTTTCGTAAAATCTGAATTAAGTAACATTGAATTTGGCTTGTTTATTGCGTCAGTCGTTCCATTGGCGCTTATTTACGTTACGCAAGCAACGTGGCTGGTTGGATTGCTTTTGCTTTTCATTTTCGGCTGGTACATGTATCGACTGTCAAAAGTTAGGATAACAACTGAAGAGGCGGAAGTAGAAGTTACCAAAGAAGAAAAAGGCAAACTCAAAAGATTCGTGTTATTCACAATTATCGGAGCATTAGGCGTAGTAATCAGCGCAAACTTTATGGTTCAATCAGCAATCACCATAGCAACTTCAGCTGGTGTCCCCCAACAAGTTATCGGCGCCACAATAGTAGCAATAGGAACAAGTCTGCCTGAATTAACAATAGGCATAAAATCCATCCTGCGTGGTCACTCCAACTTGGCACTTGGCAACATTATCGGCTCAGCCTTCTTTAACACCACTTTAATCCTTGGTGTAAGCTTGTTTGTGCCAGCCCTGTTGGGTTCACCTTTAGTGTTAAACATGAATGTGTACTTGAACCTGATTATCTTCTCGATAGTCATTAACACGTTCTTCTGGTACTTCCTATCAAGAAGAGTAATAGCCCTAAAAGAAGGCCTCGTACTCATAGGAATCTACATCCTGTTCTTAATCGCCACTTTAGGCGCAGGCGCCCTACCCATTTAGAAAACTAAACTGGCAAAAAACCAGCACCCATTTAATTTTTTTCCAAACAAAGGTTTTTAGCCCTAAAGCAAAGCGGTAAGCGTTTATACCATACTGTTGTCAATGTTCTGTAGCATATTTTAGAAATGTTTGGAGGTGGACACGCTAAAATGCTAACATACATAATTTTAATGAAAGGCACTCAAAAAGGAATGGCTAACCCAAAAACTTTAGCAACAGACATTCAAGCAGCTGCTGAAACTCTCAAGAGGTTTGGAGGAAAACAATTAGACTGGAACCTGACAATGGGGCCATATGACGCCGTCGCAAAAGTGGAATTCTCAGATGAACAATCCGCTGCTGCTTTTCTTTTAGCTGTTGCCGCAACAGGAAACCAAGAAACCATAACAATGAGAGCATTTGGTCTTGCCGAAGTAAAACAGATAACTGAAAAAATTTTTCCATAATTTTTTTATTAAATCAAAATTAAAAAAGAAATATCCCTTAAAAAAGGGTCGGTTTTATGCTTCTAGGCTTTCTCGCTTATTCACGCCATAACCCGAATTGATTTCAGGTAAGCGGTCTTTCAGTTTGCTTTCCGCGGCAATTTCAGCTTCTTCAAGAATTTTAAGTGCTTCTTCGTTTGCTGCTTGAGCACCTACGTTGGAGACGTCTGTGTACTCGTTACTTGTTGTAGAGCATATTTCTGTTAGCAGGTTGCCGATGTTGCCTAGTTCTTGGCTTGCTTCAGGCATGATACCGCACATTTCTGAACGGACACCATTTAGCATGGTTTTTGCTGGGCTCAAAATGGACACTAAATCGCCCATTTCTGAAACAGTGTTCAAACGCATGGAGACGCTTTGCAGTGCCAACGAGGCGTGTGAAAGCATTTTCTCGACTTTACGGATTTCGCCTAGTTCAGTAGCCAAAATGTTTGCTCGTGCCTGATCCCGTACTTCCATTGCACGCACGACGCGTTGGAAAACTTCAGCGTCACGCATTTCAAAACGTTTAACTGCTGCATCAAGCGTGCGGGTTTGTGCATCGAGCCGTTGGGTAACCAGACTAATCTGTTCTTTTACGTTTTCTTGCGGTTTTGTCGCGTTTTTAATTTTTGATACAACCGATTCTTTTTCTTCTTGCTTCCACTTAAAACGATTACCCAAACTTGCATTCTCCATCTGTGCTTTAGTTCATGTGAGACAAGTTAACATAAAAGAGTGTTCGCCATGTTAGGCTAAAAGTTGTCGTCTGCTTGCTTGCTTTTTTTAATTTAATGTATAAATTTTTATGTTGATAATGCCTTTGAGGACAAGGTCCGGTTGGGAAATGCAGGGAGAATTTAACAGGTTTAATCGTTTGTAGCTTATATAGTGCCGCGGAATCTTTGCGAAAAAACATGGTAAAACATAATTTACATGTTCGGTAATAAGTTATTTTTTGATTTTGAAGGGTTATATAATGTTAAAAAAGTGGTTAAGAGTTATTTTACTCCTAACTCTTTGATTGTACTTTGGGGTTTCTCTTTTTAAAAAGTACTGTAACGGCTGCGACTAAAGCGATGATTACTGCTACAAGTGCACCAATTATTAGCGTTGTATCAATCGGCAAGCCAGTTGATTGCGTTGGAGTCTCGTTTAAGCCTATGACCAGGTTATGTGAACTTTGATGGTAAGTAAAAGAAAGTGACCATGAATCTGACTGTGATGCTGAATTATAGTTTACCTCGTTTCCATCAAGGAAAACACCTATTGTTGAAATGTCAGCGACTAAAGATTTCGGAATTATTACGTTAACATAGCCTGTCGAGCCTGAGGGTCCATCTGTGCTAAAGCTTAAACTTTTAGCTTCTGAATCAAACGACAAGCCAGAGAGTGTCGAATTTGAAGTTACTGAGAAAACGCTTTGGTCTTCAAAGGGTGTTATGGCAAAATTGACTGTTTCTGATGTACTGCTGTATTCAGAGTTGCCAGTCCAAACTGCTTTCAGTACATAGTTACCAGTGACAGAGGGTTTCCATGAAACAGAAAATGTGCCACTTGAGTCTGTGTTTACAAATGACAGTACATCCCAAGAATCACCGCCTGTTACGCTAAGATAAAGCAGTATGCCCGCGTTTGGAATACTTGTACCTCCTGCGGTTAAGAGACCATTGATTTTCACATTAAAGCCATCGTATGTTGAGGAACTTTGGCAGGAAACTGTTAAGTCACCTTGAGGCAACGGGGCTGGTGTCGAAGTTGGGGTTGGGGTTTGTGTTGGGTTCTCAGTAGGTGCTGCTGTGGCGTTTGGCGTTTCGCCTCCAGAGTAAGCGCTTAGTTTCCTGTTGCCACTCATTTGCACGCTAAGTGTGGTACTTGATCCCGCATATACTCCGTCTAGGTACCACCCGTTGAAAGTGTAGCCAGAATTTGGCTGAATTGTAACTTGAACATTATTTCCAAATGGATAATATAATGTTCCAGGAGGCGGATTTGTTATTCCAGCGTCTGACGGGTTAACTGTTACTTCTAATGATACTGCTTGTTGGCTGAATGTTGCGGTTAGTGTATTGTCATGAAGCATGGTTACTGTTATTGTTGTTAGTTTGTTTTGGTAGACGCCGTTTAGGTACCAACCGCTAAACACATAACCCGAATTTGGTGTTGCCGTCACTTGATATGACAGGCCATAGTCAATTTGTATAACGCCAGACCCAGGGTTAGTGTAGCCGCCCATTTGATTGTTGTTAGTAATTGTTAAACGGTACAAGTAAGGATATTGAGCATTAACTGTAGCGGCTTGCAAAATAACGCCGCATAATAATATTAAAGTTAATAATGTAATTGAAACAACTTTGTTTTTCATTTTTTCTTCCCCTTAATATTATTTCGAGGGCATGAACATATAAGCTTATCCAGCAAACATCCAACCGCTAAAAAATAGCAGCGCGGTCAAACGAGGCTAAAGTTAATGATGTTTAACTACAACTTGTATGCAAGTATAGCACACGACACACCGCAATAATATGTAGCATGGAGAAAATCGAGTGGTTGAAAAACAACTAAAAAAAGCATTGTTGACAACTGCATTCACGATAGCCTTTGCTTACCGGTTTATACTACTAACTTGGCAAACATTTCCGCCTGGTTCCGATATTGGGTTACATGAAAGTGTCATTAAAACAATCACTTCAACAAAAACAGATTTCTTCGCAAACTATTATCACATGGGTGGTGGAACCTCAGCAACTAACCCTGGGTATCATATTTTTGTTGCCACTCTTATTGCAGTAACTGGACTGCCGGATTATACTGCCCAAGCCATAATTGCAGCCATGTTCTCCTCAATCACAATAGTGTGCATTTTTCTAATTGTTAAAATCGCTTGGAACCAAAACGCGGCGTACATTGCCGCTTTCTTAGCTATCTTTTCCGCTGGGGATATAGCTATGCTAAGCTGGGGCGGCTACCCAAACATTATGGCGCTTATGCTCATACCACTGGTTTTCTTTTTGTTTCTTCAAAAAGACAGGTTTTCCCATTCAACTTTTTTTGGAGCCACTTCTTTGTTGATTGGGAGCCTGTTTCTAACCCACTTTTTCAGTAGTCTAATTTTTGTTGCGATTACTGTTCTTTTCATAATTTTTTGTTTGCTTTTTTTCAAAAAAACTGGATTTACAAGAAAAGCTGCTCTTTCATGGGTATCTTCAATAATCATAGGTGCCTTGCTGGTTTCGCCTTACTTGTACAATATTGTTCCAACTTATTTTGGAGCAGGAGGCACAATCATGGGAGCAAGCTTAGAAACAAATCAAGCGTTACTTGAAACAAGAGCAGTTTCAACAAGCATTTTAGTTATAAGTGTCATATGCGGCTTAACCTTTTTTGCGCTTTCAAAATTCTACAAAAACAAAACCCTCACTGTTCCAGCGTTTCTCTTTGCAACATGGCTCATAGCCCCCGCAATCATGACTCAAACCTACCTTGTTGGTTTGTTCGTTGATTACGAACGGTTTCTGTATTTTCTTTACTTACCCCTAATTGTATGTGCAGCTTTACTTGCAATGTTGCTTTTCGCGAAATTGCCAAAATTCACCAACCACCTTCAATTCACTATAGAAAGAGTAGGCTTAATCAAACAGTCTAAAGGGCTTCAGAAAACCTTTTTGGTGTTATTTTGCGTGTTGCTGACTTTTGCGCTTTTCGCCACTCCACTGTTGTCTTCTCCCTTGGAAGGCTTTGACGAAGCAAAGTATTATCAGGTTATGACGCCACTCAAGTACGATGCGATACAATGGATAAAAAACAACACGTCAGCGAACGAGATTTTTGTTGCCGATTCAGATTTTGGATGGTGGGTTTCAGGTTTTGCACAAAGACCCACCTTAAGTGCTGTTGACCCGCAATTTTTGATTCTTGCTCACGAGATTGAACCTGCAAAAGCGGCAAAAAATCTCTTATCAACGGATTATTTGATTGACAATGGAATCATCCAAATTAACTATGTTGATAATAGCACAAATAGCATTGTTCTTTGCGCAAGAATTGGTAACTCCTATGTTCTGCATCCATTCTTTTTTGTTAAGGAAGAAAACATCAGCTTGCTTTACAGAATAAATAATCAACCCTGCTACGTGAGCCTAAATGATTTGCCAACAAGCAACATCGAAGTTAACAACGGGTCAAACTGGGCCTCTTTTGCAGTCACAAAAGAGAACGAGCAGGTTTCTGTTTCAGAGGTTATTTTTGTCCAAGAAGCCTCGAACATCGCCAAAATCACTTTTGTTATTCAAGGTAAAAGTGAAGCTTTATACTTTGATTGGTTAACTATTCCATTCATCTCTAACGGAGCGCCAACAAACTATCAGGGCATCATAAACTTTGTAGACCAAAGCACACAAGCCAACATTTCTATTGTCTTTTCACAAAACCCTCCTTCCAACACTGTAAGCTTTACGGAAAACTCTGATTTTTATGAGTTGATAATAAACAATAAGGGCTCTTCGTCGTTGCAGTTAGAGTTTTCTGTAGGTTTACAACAAGATAGCCCTGTAAGTATGCAAAACATGGCAAAACAAGGTATTATGAGTTTTGATTATAGAAAAGTTATCTGTGCTTGGAACGTTTCTTATGTTATTGTTACAGACAAATTGATGTTTAACAGATTTGCTGATCATCAACTTTTCCATTTAGAGTACCAAAATCCTGAAGTGCAAATATACAAGATAGAGTTAGGTTAATGTTGTGGTTAGAATTAGGGTAATGTTCCAGATTGTTGGCGAGAAACTAAAGATTATGACGCCTGCTTCGCATATTTGTCGAGTCTTTTTTGGGAAGATTGTGACTTTGCGGATAGCAAAAACGTACAGTATCAAGATTAGTTCAGTTAGGAATGGCGTGAAGTTTGGGTTTCCTTCTACTAAACCAAACAGTCTAATACCCAAAAGTGATGTGGCTAAATCGGTTATTCCAGCCAAGGACAACATCAGGTATGGGCTTAAACTTTTCAGTAATGAAATTTGCAGTAAAGTTTTCACTGCTTGCCTTCTCCTTCTTCTCGAACATTCTTCTGGTTAATGAGACTATTAGATGTTTATAGAAGCCACCTATAGAAAACAATTATAGAACATTTTGCAAAAGATGAGTTTATCATTGGAATACGGTGTTTGTCATAAATGCTACACCTGACGACTAAAAACCGTCATACGCCATGTTTGTGATGGAAACAATTTATCAAGATGAGAATCTATGGCAGGCAGAATCAAACAGACCTTAGACAAGCTAATACAGACAAGAAGCAAAGGAAACCCAACACTTGTTAACACAACTATCACCAAACTAATGCTAAAAGGCATAGACTACAGCAAATACACAGCAACCAGCGAAGATGACCCTGTAATGCTTGAAAAAATTGCGGCAGCCGCTAAAGAAATGGGAATACAAATTTAAAAAGTGACCCTTTATGGTAGCACAAACAGCATACTCAACAAAAGAAAACCTTAAAGAAACCCTTGAAGAAATTCAAAAAAAATTCACCAAAATCACACCCAACACAATCCTGTTTTTCGCATCCTCAAAATATGACATTGACCAACTAGGGAAAGCATTGCAAAAAGTCTATGAAGACGCAAAAGTCTTCGGATGCTCAACTGCAGGCGAAATCGTCACAGGCAAAATGCTCAAAAACTCCGTTGTAGCCATGGCTTTTGACAAAAACTCTATTGCTGACATCGACATAGCTGTCGTTGAACACGTGAAAAAAGAAAACAACGTCAAAGTAGCGCTGGCACAGTTTGAAAACCATTATAAGCAAAAACTCGGTGCTTTAAGCATTGACGAATATGTCGGCATCATCCTTATTGATGGCCTAAGCGGTGCAGAAGAAAAAATCATGGACACCATCGGCAACTTGACCGACATAATCTTCATCGGCGGTTCAGCAGGAGACGACCTAAAGTTCAAAGCAACACACGTTTTTGCTAACGGAAAAGCCTACAGCGACGCGGCAGTATTTGCACTGTTAAAACCTACAAAAGGCTATGAAATCCTGAAAACTCAAAGCTTCAAAGTCCTAGATACCAAACTCGTCGCAGACAAAGTAAACGAAGCCAACCGTGAAGTCCTATGTTTCAACAACATGCCCGCAGTTGAAGCATACGCAAAAGCAGCCAAAACAACCCCGCAAGCAGCGCAAGACAGCTTCATGAAGCATCCAGTAGGCCTCGTAATCAACAAAGAACCTTATGTCCGCAGTCCACAACAAGTTAAAGACAACAGCATGATTTTCTACTGTAACATCAAAGAAGGCGCAGAACTAGCATTGCTCGAATCAACAGACATTGTCAAAGACACTGAAAAAGCCTTAAACGAAATCATAACCGAATGCGGTGGCGCTGCAGTAATCAACTTTAACTGCATCTTGCGAACACTCGAGTTGGAGCAGAAGAAGCAGACAGAAGCGTACGGCAAAATCTTTACCAAAGCCCCAACCGTTGGGTTTAGCACTTACGGCGAAGAATACCTTGGGCACATAAACCAAACCGCAACAATGCTCATCATCAAATGAGCAAAATTCTATTTTTCTTTAAGTTTTGTTTGGTACCTTGGAAGTTTTGACTCTTTAATCCAGAATTCTGGGTCGTCAGCATCAATTATTTGAATTTGAACCACGTTTGCAGGGTTGGTTATGGCTTCACGGAATTTTGTTGGGGTAGCGGGATTGTTAAGGAAGGCCATGCGTGATGCTTCAAGGAGGTCTGCGATACGTTCGGCTTTTTTGTTGGCGTATGTGCGGTATTTGACGCTTTTGCCTTCCCGTATGGCTTGATCAAATTCTTGTTTGCTGCACTGGATTAGTTTTTCTCCTTCTCGGATAAACCAGTACGGCAAGTTTTTGGACATTACTTTTCACTTGGGCAATTATGTTTTATCATTTGTTAATTAACATTTTCGTTCCAAACCATCCTACACCATTAAAGCAGTTAAACCCAAATTAGGGTTGCAGGTTGCTTGCCCCTGAAGGAATAGCGGGCTCATCAACACAGGCCTTTGTAAGGGCATGTTTTGTTTCTGTCCATTGGTAGGCTGCAAAACCGATAATGAATCGCAGCCATAGGGTTATGAGTCTACTTAGAATGGTGGATGTTGCAGCTATTCCTGCTGGTACTCCTAAGGATACGTAAAGGGTGGTCATGGTTATTTCTGGCAATCCTACCTCGAAGGGTATTCCGACTGGTATAGATTTGATGGCTGTCACAAGAGACGTCGTGATAAGCACAACACCCCACGAAACATCAAAACCCAGCGAGATAAAAACCAAATAGCAAACCGCCATGCTGGCAGCCCAATTAAGCGCAAGATAAAACGTCGGTGCCGCCAACGAGCCCGGCTTATGAAGCAATTCCTTCATTGAATCGTGAAAGCTTTTTGTGGCGCTTAAGGCGTCTTTGCGATACTTTTCCAGATGCAATCTGCCTAAGCTTACGCGGTCACCTGTACACACTACAAAGTTGATGATTTTCAAAGTCCAGTTTTCCTTCCAACAGATTCCTAAAAACAACGCCATTAATCCGACAGTGACACCTGTGAAAAGCTGAATAACACTGGAAACCATTGGGTTAATTTCTATCACGCCAATAAGCAGCACCCCGCCTAGAACCAGAAAGGCTGCATTCATTACCATGCTTAGCAGGCGGTAAGTCATCAAGCTTGCAACTACTTTGCCGCTAACGCCTTTCTGTTCCCTATTTACCATGTACACTCGGCAGATTTCTCCGCTTACAGATTCCGCGGGAATTAGAATATCCATGAATAATCCGGCGCAAACGTAAATGTATGATTTGATTTTTGAAAGGTTAACGTTTAAACTTGAAAGTATTGAACGCCATGAAAGTGAATAGAACAGAATTTCAAGAAAGCTTACTGCAACAGCCGCAAGGTATGGTAAAGGTTGAGCCTGCTTTACCGTATCAATTATGCTTACAAGGTCCACGTTGAAAAGCCAGATGTAAAGAAAAAACGCCAGCAAACCAATTAATGGCAGAACAACGGTTTTCACCGTAAATGTTGGTTTTGGTTTAGCTTGCTGCATCAAGGCTGACATCCATGAGGGCTTAACGGTTAGATGACTGCTTAGCCATTAAAGTTTTTGCAAAAAACTATCCTAAACCAAAGAAAAAAATGCCCAACATCCAACGGTTGGTTAAAAGATGCGCCTCAGAACCGTAAATTAAACGTAAGCCATCATTCAACTCAGAAGCTTCTGAATTGCTTGTCCAAACGTGCAATTGTCATCATCGGCACCGCTCTAAACATTAGCAGAAATAAATGATACTCTGATATTTCAAGAATTAGCCCTTAAAACATCAAGTCAGCAGATTCAACACGTTGACGCAGAATTCGTGCTCTTGCTTCAGCAGAAACCCGCTTATTTGATTCAGGCAACTCTAAATCCCTAGCGGTTAAAGCTAAAATTTTCTTCATCATAGCCTGAGCCGCCTTGGCTACTTCCTCAAAGTCTACTTTTCCATTTTCAGAAATTCCTTCACACGAGCAGGAAAATGGGAAGTTTAAGTCAATTTCAATTCTTTTTTGAGGATAATTGTAGTCTGTAATAGTGAATGGTTCAAGTTTGCAGATTACTGGTCGTACTTCGTAAATTTTGCATTTATTATTTTCTAGAAAGAGGCAGCGGCCGTCTTTTTTGCGCTTAATCCAGCGCAGTCCCGTCTCGTCAGGTTCGCTGAGAAAATTTTTGTACCCTTTGGCTTCAATTTCTTTTTGCTCGTTTAAATCTACTTCTGGCGGTTGGATGTGACAGCAGGAACCGCAGTTTGTACATTTAAACCCTACAGAATCGGGAAAGAAAACGTTTTCGAAGTTCAAGGTAAAAGGAAATGCTGGTTCTTAGCTTATTTAAGTTATGGCAAAAATTTCATCTTTCATTGCTGAAGCATTTTTTCAAGAAATCTTCAAGTTTCGTTATGAAACCTGCAAGCGAAATAAGTCTTTTTCTTCCATTATCTGAAAGTGAATAGCTGGCTTTTTGAGTTTTACCTATTTCTGTTACAAGCCCAGTTTTCTGCATACTCAATAATGTAGCAAGTAACATACCCCAACTTATGTCTGAACCTTATTTTGTGTTGATTGCCAACAGCAAATCCTTTGTTGTTTGTGGAGTGTTGTTTAATTCTTGTAGTATAAGCAGGTCTAAGTATGCTAGTATGGTGCGTTGGTACAATTCATCAAATACTTCACTAACCATCGTTAAGCCTTCCCACTTTTTAGCATTCATTTTGCCGTTCTTAAGCGCCAAATTTTTGTGCAGTTTTGCAGATATTTTTCTTTTTGTAATTATTAATTAATATAAAAAGATGTCTTTAAAATTCTGTTTTCAAAACTAAAAATCATGTTGACTAAAGAATCAAGGTATACTTGCCTGTGTAATCAATCTCTATCGTGGCGTTTCGAATCACACAATCGAGCAGGTGCCCACCAGCCGAGCGGTCATCAGTTAGAAAGTGCAGGTGACAACCCGCAAAATCTACGCCACTCATGCTCTGTGGGAAATAAAAGCCAACCGCCGATCCGGCAACGCTGGTTAAGTTGAAGACTGCTTGGTGGCTTACTGCTTCAGACAGGGGCGGGAATGGTTGGGTTTGGAGAGATACGCTTCGGGTTTGGACGTATTCAAAGGTGCCGGAGACTTTTATGGCGTAAATTGCTTCATCATCTGGCATGGCTTGGCTAATGTAGCTGGTTAATTCTGAATAGTTTAAGTTGTTAACTTGGAAAATTTGGTCGGCGTCAAAAAAGGTAACAGTTGCATATGGCGTTAATGCTGAAGGGCTAATCTGAACAGGGACGCCGTCAAGTGGAACCTGATAAAAGACGCCATCTAATGCAACCATTTCACCATCTAAACCATCTAAGGTGCCTATTCCAAAGTCGCCGTGCTTTGCCAACTCGCTAAAGCTGGTTGTGCCCTCATATTTGCCTGTTGAGAAAGTGTTGAACGCCGTTATTTGATAGAGTACATCCCTGTTTTCAGAGACAGCAGTGCTTGTTTTTGATAGAGTAACGTAGCATAAGCCTGCAAGCATTATTACCGTGATTGCTCCTAAAGCCGCTAAAGTAACAAGTCTGCCGTGCAACTGTTTTTCGCCAACCTTTCTGTTGAATCACCGGCTATTTTTGTTTTACTTATTAATGCTTCTTAATTAGGTTAAGTATCATAACATCATATTCTTGCTTTGATGTTGTAACGTCTGGGTAGTCACATGTTTTTAATTATCGGCATTCGGTAGGCTACATATTCTAAAAATAAAAAGAATGGAGGTTTATTGTATATGCCAATGGTTAATGTAGCAAAAGACGTCAACTTGTATGTTCAAGACTGGGGCAAAGGCAAACCGATACTTCTGGTTCATGGTTGGCCTCTTAGTCACCGAATGTGGGAATACCAAGCGGCTGGCATTGTCAATCATGGTTACAGAGTTGTAGCAGTTGACCTGCGGGGTTATGGATACTCTGACAAGCCCTGGGAAGGCAACGATTACGATACTTGGGCAAACGACATAGGTAAAGTAATCAAAGACCGAAACTTACGCGATGTAACCCTTGCAGGTTTTTCAATGGGCGGAGCCATCGCAATGCATTATGCTGCAACAGCGAACGATTCAAGAGTTTCAAAACTTGCACTTTTATCAGCGGCTGGACCCTGCTTAATCAAAAAAGCAGACAACCCCGGAGGCGTACCAAGGCAGGCATTGGATGGATTCTTGCAAGCGGAAACTCAAGACCGCGCCAAATTTAAGCATGAATTTAACAAATCATTCTTCAACAAGCCAGTAAGCCAAGAGTTAAATCACTGGTTTGAAGCTATAGGAATGCAAGTTGATTCGCATGCGAGTCTACGAGGGCTTGAAGAACTAGGCGACAGGGACATGCGGGCTGAAATTTCTGCAATAAAGATTCCTACACGCATTTTTCATGGCTTAAAAGATAAGATTGTGCCGTTTGCTGTTGCTGAGGAACAGAAAAGGCTGATTAGAGGCTCAGAAATTGTTCGGTTTGAAAATAGTGGTCACGGTTTGTTCATTGATGAGGGCGATAAACTGTTTGAAGAACTCATACGATTCCATGAGGAAGAAGTAAGCAAAAAAGTTGCAATGCAAGTCGCAGCTTAAAATGCAAACAGGAACTTTACCATGTAAAATAAAAAAATAATTGTGAGGTGAAGGGCAAGCAAGCGAATTTAGGCTAGTTTAGCTAGTCTGAGTTTTGCTTCCTTTTGCTTTCTTTGCCTTTCTTTTCTCGTCTTTTTCTTTCTTAGTTAAGGGTTTACCTTGTTTGCTCGGCATGGATGTTCATCTAACTTAATTTTTATGCTTGTTAGGCTTTTAATATCTTTCGAAAGATACAGGCGAACAAACGGTTTTAAGTATACTCTCTAAAGGTGTGACCGCATTTTGTGCAACGCATAAACTGGGTTGACGCTTCATCGCCGCCCCTTGTTTGGACCTGCCAAACGAAACATTCAGTGTTGCCACATTTATCACACTTCATTTTTATCGTTGCCATAGTGTTAATTTTTGATTCTTCCTCAGATACAACTGTCATGAATGGTTGAGTTGTAGGTTGAATAACTTTGACTACTTTTGCTTGCGACCTGCTACCAGTTGCTTGTTTAGTATAGTCGCATTTTGTACAGGCGAGCACTATTTGCCCGTCAGCTTTTCGAGGTTCAAGACGACAACCACAATTTGGACAAAATTCCATAACTTAAAGAACCCTCTTTATACAATAGTTAATTTCAACATAAACTCAAAGATAGGATATAAGCGTTTTTTATTTTTAACCTAAAAATCTGGAGAGTAACCTTCAATTTTGTAGAAAAAGCAAATTAACAAGCACCTGATTTAACAGGTACAGATATTATTTTGGGGTTAGCGTCATGGGACACGAAGCCAACACTATCACAAGCGAATGGCAAACAGTTGAGCATGCCTTAGCATACTTGGCAAGAGCAGACAAACTGCCACACCGTACTGAAGCAGAAAAGGTCTTGCTGGAACAGATGCCACCCTACGCAAAACGTGTGCTGGATTTGGGAACTGGAAACGGAAGAATAATGTCGTTAATACGGTTAAGCAAGCCTGATGTGGAAGGAATAGCGCTTGATTTTTCTGATACAATGCTCAAACAGGCAAAGCAAAAATTTGAGAGTGATCCAAAAGTTAAAGTTTTCAAACATGATTTAAGCGTTCCATTGCCAAAAGAGCTGGGTTGTTTTGATGCTGTTGTTTCAAGCTTGGCAATTCATCACTTGGAGCATCCGCGGAAAAAAGCGCTTTACGCAGAAATTTTTAATATGCTTAACCCCGCTGGATTCTTCTGTAATTTGGAGCATGTTGCACCTGCAACAGAAAATTTGCACTTAAAATTTCTTAAAGCGTCTGGTTTATCTTTGCAGAATGAAGATCCGTCTAACAAGTTGCTTGATGTGCGCATTCAACTTGATTGGCTGCGGGAGATAGGGTTTATCGATGTAGACTGCTACTGGAAATGGCTTGAAATTGCAGCGCTTGCAGGATTTAAGGCACAATAATTAGCCCTTACACGTTTTCAAGCCTGAATCTCATCAGAAAACGATAAATTCTTCAAAAACAAATCTAGTTTTGTATATTTTGGAGGCTTTTTGAAATGTCATCAAGTAACGGGCAGTATGACATGAATCATTGGCTTTCACGGCTAACAGCTTACATAATTGACGGCATTATAACAGGCATCATCGCGGCAGCAATTTGGTTTCCATTAACCTTCATAGACGGCTTTGCAGGGTCTTACTTCGTCGAAAACTGGGCTTGGCTTGGCTACTCCCTCATCTGGGGCGCAATTCAAGTCGTTTATTTTACCATCCTTGAAACTCAATGGGGAACATCAATAGGCAAACGGTTTCTAGGCTTCCAAGTTCAACAAACAAACGGCGCCAAACTAACCACCGGAAAAGCGTTAATCCGCAACCTAAGCAAAATCCTCTGGCCTTTACTGATACTTGACTGCATCATAAGCGCTTTTAGTACAGGGGCAGACAAACGTCAAAAATTCAGTGACCGCATAGCCCAAACGACAGTCATCTTAATAACCCACGCGTTCGTAACCCCGCCGCCACTTAAAACATTACCAACATAGAATCAACCTGCATTTCTTTCCTTATTTTTTAAAAAAAGAAGTCTGCACTTTTTTCTATTTCGGAGAATGTGATTCAGGAATCGAGAGTTATAAAAATTCTAAGAGGACGGTCCTAATAATAAAAAAACAAGCCAAAGCTTGTTAAAAATTATTATCTGGATCTTTCATTAGTTTCGATTATGTTGTCTTCTTTTTAGCAAAATCGTTGTAACAACCACACTACCCATTACAGCTAAGGCGGAGACTGTGACTATAATTGTCAAGTATTGGTCAATTCTAAAGGTGCTGCTTGTTGTCAGGGTTGAGGCGGGTGTTGGCGAGGTTATGTTGGCTACTTGCGGCATCTGCGTAGGAGATGGAGTTTGAGACTGATTTGGGCGAGGCGTGGGTGTTGTAGCGACTACTGACGGTTTAGGGGTAGTTCGGATTATCGGTTGCTCAATTGACGAGGAAGGAGTTGGCGCTGGCGCTAAATAATTGATTCTGTAAGCATCACCTGGCTTAATTGTTCCGAACACGAAATCGCTTCTAGGATGGACCGTTAAAAAGTTCCAGCGGTTATCGACACTTGTCACTGTTTGATTTTTTATAACATTCCAGTTTACGCCATCAATACTCGACACAACACGTGAAATGCCGTTTAGATTCTCTGCACAGTTAGCAAAAACCAGTGAATCACCAATATTGGTGGCTGAAATAAATGGCATATAACCGTCACTGGGAGGAGAATACACGGTTTGCGTGTCGAACTGGTTGTTTGAGCCGTCATCATAAAACCTTTGAATCGTACACAACCTATTGGGAAAATCTTGACCAATGTATACATAGTTACCGTTAAAAGCCAATGCCAAATAGACTGTTCCCACGTTATCGTTTCTTTTGACCACAAGGCTCCAGCTGGCGCCGCCGTCTTTGCTACGCAAGATTCTTGCCGCGTCCGGTGTACTGCCTTCACCGATGATAACGTACAAGTAATGATTGGCAGGGTTAAATTTGATTGCGTGAAAATGAAAAACGCCAAAGTTGCCGACGCGTACCCAGTTAGCGCCTCCATCCACGCTTTTTAGCAGGTAGGGTACGGCTTTACCACTTGTATAAGTTACAGCGTACAAGCTGCCAACGTCATCTTCAGTCATTGAAATATAGAATGACTCATTAGTTGTTCCATTAGTTTTAAGAACCTGTGCAAAAGAAGCGCCTCCATCAGTGGAACGAAAAAGGCCGCCTGTACCGCCTGCGCTGACAAAAATGTTGTCTCTTGAATCAACAAAAACGGTCCAGACAAGTCCGCCATAAATGTTGCCTGCCTCAAGAGTTCCAGGCATCTTATAGACCAGTTGGAAGCTGCCGCCATTATCGGTGCTTTTCCATACACCAAAGTTTTTGTCTCCCGCCCAAAGCACCCCTTTGGAATCCACATCGTTGGCTGTAAAGCTGCAGTTGGTTAAGGGAGTTACTTGAAGTTCTGCTGAAGCCAAAGGCATATGGTAAAAAATCAGGCTTGAGGTTAAAATCATGCTGATAAGGAGGCACCAGAAAAACGGTTTAACAGGCAATGTCTTGAAAAATTTTTTGTTCATAACTTTAACCCTTGGACGTTTGGTTGGTTAGTCTGCAGGTCTTGTTAATTTTAGAAGAAGAGTTTAACTGGTGAATTCGAAAGTGCGCTGTATCTAATTGGGGCAAAAGAATGTAAAAGACTACCACTAGTATGATACAGTTTTTGTATAAAAGCGTTTTATTTTACAAAAAAGAAGATTATTGGGTGTTAACTGTTTTTAGCCATTCAGAAAACTGTTTTTCGTTTAAGCCTCTGCCGGAGCCTGCGTCAAGCCTGCTTTTCATTTCGCCGTTCTCAAACAGTATCAGGGTTGGTACTGCGTCAACGTCGTACTCGTCCCAAAGGGGGCTATCATAATCATCCATGTTAACGCGGACGATAAGGTCAACTTTGCAGTTGGAAATGTTTGCGTTGAATGCTTTAGCGAACCTTTGGCAGAAGGGGCACCATGAAGAAGAAAACAGGGCTAAAACACGTTTGTTTTGGTTAAGCTGCTTAGTTAATTCAGCTTTATTGTTTACTTCTAACATAATCCGTCCAGTTTACACGGTGAAAAAGACTTTTTATAGTTGTCGCTTTTCAGCGGCTCCTACTGCAATAAGCTATAAGCAACAAAACCCTTTTAGGCAATGAAATAAAATGGCGCCAAAACCCTATCGACGCGGCTACCCCGTCGCGGTCCTTGCAGGAATAGAACAAACCCAAGCGGCAATATGGAAAATCTACAGCAACGTCGCCAAACTTGATATCACCATCCGCCTTGAAGGCAACCGGTCTGACACCAAAGCACTATACAGTTTTCATGAAGCCATAGTCAACGCTCTACGGCCAACACTTAAAGAAGGCGTAAAAAGCATCATAATCGCAGCGCCACAAAAAACCAGTTACAGCCAAGAATTTCTTGGTCACGTAAAAGGGCATCACGCTTGGCTTTTCTCAGGTGCCAATAAAGCAACCTTTAAGCAAATCACAGGTTCAGCAACTACGCCTGCCCAAGTCAGCGCCTTAACCAGTTCCGCAGGGTTTAAACAGTCAATTAGTGACTCGACACTTGAAGAAACTGAAAACATTAGGGAAGTTCTCGAAAAGCGTCTCAACACAGCGGACCAGCTTGTGCTGTTTTCTCTGGAGGAAGCCGAAGACGCTATTTACAGCCCCGATGTGCCTGGGAAACCTAAACCTGAATATCTGCTGTTAACTGACAATTACCTTGCCAAAGACCGACGCAAAGGCAGATTAAACCGATTAATGCAGATTGCGCAGAACAAAAAAGTTAAAACTCGAATTGTGAACGGTGAATCCCCTGCGGGGGCACGATTGAACCAGCTTGGCGGATTAGTTTGCTTGTTAAAGTAGCCCTGCCTGCTTTAAACTGGCAACGCTTATTTTTCCTGTGTGTAAAGCCGTAGCCAACAGCACACCTGAAATGCCTAACTTCTTTAGCTCCAACAAATCAGCGATGTCACGTATGCCTCCACCCACGTAAACGCTGTCTTCCAGAATGGCCAACGCTTCCTTGATAAAGTCCACGTTAACTCCTTCGCCGCTGCCTACCCGAGCCAAATCCAACAAGACAAAATCCAAAACACCCATCGACCTGAACTCCTCAAGAAGCTTTAGCGCATCGTTTGCACCATAATAATTGGGTTGTGTCAGCACCATGCCTTCTTTCATGTCGAGGCTGACAATCACATTGTTTGCGCCAAGCTGCTGAACAGCCTCTTTGATGAAACCTTGTGTTTTAAGGGTTTCAGTGCCGATAATGATTTTTGTGACGCCGCTGCTTTTGAGCGCCTTTGCTGTTTGGGTATCGGTTACTCCAGCATCAACCAGTAGTTTAAGCCCTGTCCTGCTTGCAATGCGGCTGTAAACTGTAAGGTCACGCCTTTCGTTCAGTATAGCATCGAGGTCAGCAAGATAAAGCTCACTAAACCCAAGCGTTTTAAAAGCTACGGCCACTTCGAGGGGGTCAACAGAGGCGGTTAAGATACTTTTCAGCGGTTGATACTCGTCCCGTTTTCCCCTGACCGCATGCACAGCGGCACCGTTAAGAACGTCGATAACCGGAATAATCTTCAAACTTGCAGCCCCCTTGACAATTAAGGGGGTCATATAAAAAAAGGTAGCCGTGGCATCGCAAAAGTTTAAAGCCATAAAAAACGGGTTCATTATGACCCAAAGTGAAGTTGTTAATAAGCCCCCAAAACACGCAGGAAGCCAAGGAAGCCATAGCAGGCGGTGCCGACATTATTGACGTTAAAAACCCCAAAGAGGGGCCATTGGGCGCTAATTTTCCGTGGGTCATCAAAGAAATTAAACAGCTCATCCCAGAAGGGGTTGCGTTGAGTTGCACGTTGGGTGAGGCGGCGACTTTGCCGGGGTCAATGGCTTTGGCAGCTTACGGTGCTGCTTCATTAGGTGTTGATTATGTTAAAGCGGGGCTTAGCGGAGTACAAACGGTTCAACAAGCAGTAAACCTGCTTGGAAGCATTGTTCGGGCAGCGAAAATGTGCAATCCAAAAATTAAAGTGGTCGCAGCAGGTTACGGCGACTACCTTAGAGCAGACTCGATTGAACCCCAACTTGTTGTGCACGCTGCGTTTGTAGCCAAAGCTGATTTAGCCATGCTTGACACTGCAGTAAAAGATGACAAAAACTTATTCGATTTTCAGTCACCCCAACAGCTTCAGGCTTTTGTTAACGCCGCACATGAGCATGGTTTAGGCGCTGCGTTGGCGGGTTCACTTCGGGCGCAGGAACTACCGATTGTTTACGGGTTAGGCACGGATTTTGTTGGGTTGCGTGGGGCAGCCTGTTCAAACAACAACCGTAACACCGGACACATTACCAACGAACGTGTTAGCGAACTTGTGGAGATTATTAGGCAAGCCTCGAAGGAGAGGACATAACCTGCAAACTAAAGGTCTGAGCAGAAAAACCATTTTAGACCAGCTTAAACACGCTTATGAAGAAGACCAAAGATATGATGACGGCAGAATCCTTTGCTCCATGTGCACCAAACCGCCGTCTTTGGCTAAAAAAGCTCACGAAATGTTCCTAAATGCTAACCTTGGCGACCCTGGATTGTTTACGGGCAGTGCAAAACTCGAAAAAGAAGTGGTCGGCATGCTGTCAGAGCTTCTTAACGGAGTTAACTCGGCGGGTTTTTTGGTTTCAGGCGGAACCGAAGCAAACCTGCTTGCCCTACTTGCAGCCCGTAACATGGCGGGGGTTGAAGCTCCAGAGGTTGTGTTGCCTGAATCTGTGCATTTTTCGTTTGAAAAAATTTGCCGTTTACTGAAAATAAAACCTGTTTATGCATGTTTGGATGACAAGTTCCGTGTTGATTGTCGCGCCATGGAGAAGCTTGTTAACAAAAACACAATTGCCATTGTTGGTTCTGCTGGATCATCGGAGCTTGGCACGGTTGACCCTATCCGTGAGCTGGCAGAAATTGGGTCTAAGCTGGGCGTATGGTTGCATGTTGATGCGGCGTTTGGCGGCTTGGTGATTCCATTTCTTAGTGACTCAAAACTCGAGTTTGATTTTCGATTAGATGGTGTACAATCCATAACTGTTGACCCACACAAGATGGGGCTAGCACCAGTTCCGGCAGGTGGCATTCTCTTTCGAAATACCAAAGCACTCAACTACATCAAAACAGAAACACCCTACTTAACGAACGGTGCTCAATACACGTTTGTCGGCACAAGAACCGGCGCTTCAGCAGCGGCAACCTGGGCAGTCTTCAAAAGTTTGGGCAGAGAAGGCTTCCAGAAAAACGTTAATGAATGCATGCGAAACACCAAACGTCTCTGCAAGGGCGTAGAAACGTTAGGTTTTAGGTTGCTTGCTGCGCCGACACTTAACATTCTCGCTTTCCGTTCTAGTAACACGAAGGTTTTGGCTGACCGCCTGAGCCATTGCGGTTGGTTTATTTCCTACGTACCACGCCTTGACTGCATCCGAATCGTAGTGATGCCCCACATAAAACGCAAGCATATAGACGCTTTTCTGGCCGATTTAAGCCGATTAACAAACGCATAAAGAAAAAGGTTTAAACTCTGCACCCCTTCATGGTTGTTAGGGTATTTATTTGAATGTTTTAATCTATGAACATGCGTGCGGAGGAGGCTATGCTGAAGGGGCAGTCTCTCCAGGAATTTTAGCGGAGGGCTTTGGCATGCTTCGTTCATGCGTCTCCAACCTAAAAGCAGCAGGTTACGAAGTCACGGTTATACTTGACGAGGGTCTATCGAGACTGAACCCGCCAATTCAAGCCGACTGCATTATTCCGATTTTCAATTTTAAAGAGGCGCAACAAGCAATCTTGAAAGCCTGCGTAGACATCGACGCTGCCTACGTCATCGCGCCTGAAACCGGTGGAACACTACATGCGTTGGTCGAGTTTATTGAACAGAACGGTGTACCTCTGCTTAACAGCCGTTCAAACGCTATTCGTACAGTTTCCGACAAAGCTGCTCTGTACGAGACCCTTAAAGCTAACAAATTAAAAACGCCCAAAACTGTCCGAATTAATGTTGGCCGATACGTTAAGGAATCAATATTGAGCAAGTTCGAGTTTCCAGTTGTCTTTAAACCCGTTGACGGCGTAGGCTGCAGCGGTTTAAGCATTGTAAAGGAGGCATCGCAGGTTGATGGCGCCATAGAGAAGATTGATGCCGAACTTGCAAGCGAAACTTTCATGGTCCAAGAATATCTTGAAGGCGAAACTGTAAGCGTCAGCATGCTTTGCACTGGCACCAAATCCCTGCCGGTCAGCCTTAACCAGCAAAATGTTACACTTTCTACTCCTGATGCGGCTTCCTGCTATGTCGGTGGCTGCACACCTTTTGAGCATGAAATGAAAAAGAAAGCCTTCAAAACCGCTGAGAAGGTTATAAGCTGCTTTCCAGGGCTCAAAGGCTATGTTGGTGTTGATTTAATTTTGACAGAGAAGGGCCCAGTAGTAGTTGATGTTAACCCACGGTTGACAACCTCGTTCATTGGGTTAAGCCGCGTTGCAAGCTTCAATTTTGGTGATGCCATCGCTAAAGCTGCACTTAAAAACGATTTGCCCAGCAAAGCAGCCCTTTCCGGGTACGCTTGCTTTACTAAAATTGAAACTCCCAAAGCCGACCTTGACGTTTTAGGCAAACTGTATGAACTGGCTGGTGTAGTTTCTCCGCCTTTCCCAGTACAGGACAGCGAGGTAGGTTGCGCTTTAGTTTCAGTAGAGGGTAACTCTTTGGCTGAAGCATGCGTTTTGCTCGAAGAAGCTAAAAAGCGCGTGTTAGACATTATTTAACTGGTGAATGCAGTTTTGGTTACTGTGTTGGGGTTAGATATTGGTGGCGCTAACACTAAAGCCGCTTATGTTCAAACTCAAAACGGTGCGATTAAAGAGGTTAAGATTGAAGTAGAATATTTTCCGGTTTGGAAGGAACCGCAAAACCTCACCGAAATTCTATGCAAACTTAAAGCGGGGGTTTTCGGGGGTAAACTTGATGCATTGGGCGTAACAATGACTGCAGAACTTTCTGATGCATACAAAACTAAACATGAAGGCGTAACGCACATTTTGGGCTGTGTTAAAGATGCTTTTTCTGATGTGCCCAATTACGTTTTAAACACCGATGCCAAGTTAGTAACCCCAAAAGAAGCCACTGAAGCACCGCTAGAAGTTGCTGCTGCCAATTGGGCTGCGACAGGCTGGCTTGTTTCTCAATACTTTGAAAACTGCGTCGTTGTTGACATTGGCAGCACAAGTACCAGCATCATCCCGGTGACCTCGGGCAAGATTTCAGCAGAAGGCAAAACCGACCTCGACAAACTCATCTGTGGAGAATTGGTTTACACTGGCAGTTTACGTACGAATTTGGCGGCTATTGTGCAGTCTGTCCCAGTTAAAGGCTCCGTTGCCATGGTTTCCTCAGAATTGTTTGCATTAAGCGGCGACGTTCACCTTATTCTTGGCAACGTCACCAGCGAGCAATACACGAGCGAGACTGCGGATGGCAAAGGAAGAAGTCGCCGAGAAGCCTTCACACGTCTTGCACGACTGGTCTGCGCCGACACTGAAATGCTAACCGAAAAAGAACTTGCCACAATAGCTCAATACATTTACGAAAAACAAGTCCAGCAGGTAACAGCGGGTTTAAGCCAAGTCTATAAACGCGCCAAAAAGGCGGCGTCAACTAAGGTGCCTGTTTTGGTTGCAGGTTTGGGAAAAGATTTTCTAGCCCATAAAGCCGCTGAGCGGATTGGAGTTGATGTGGTAATGGATTTAGGTGACTTGCTGCCAAAAGGGGTTTCGTTGGCTGTTCCAGCGGTGGGCGTTGCGTTGATGGCTGCTAAACGTGTTGAGGGCGAAAAATCATGACCGTTGTGGTTGTAAAGGTTGGTGGTAGCCTGTCTCAGGACCCTGAAAAGTTAAGAGCATTATGTAGAAGGTTAAACCAGCTTGCCAAGACCCAGCGGATTGTGGTGGTTCCGGGCGGGGGAGAGTTTGCGGATTGTGTTCGTGCGTTGGATAAGCGGTTTGCTTTATCGGCGGCGGTGGCGCATCATATGGCGATTTTGGGCATGGATCAGTATGGCTTGCTACTTTCAGACTTAATACCCAATTGTCAAGTGGTGAACAGTTTAGAAGAAGTTAAAAACGTCAGTGTTGGACGGGTAGTAGTGTTTTTGCCTTCTACGTTTATGTTTTTTGATGACGGTTTGCCGAATTCTTGGGAAGTAACCTCGGATTCGATTGCAGCATACATTGCAGGTAAACTAAAAGCAGAACAAATATTACTAATGAAAGATGTAGGCGGAATATACACTGATGACCCAAAAAAGAATCCACAAGCAAAGCTGCTTGAGAAACTAACAGTAGTGGAACTTTCTAAGTTGAAGGGGAAAACCTGTGTGGATGCTTACCTGCCTAAGCTACTTGAAACGTTACAGCTTGATTGCTATGTCTTGAATGGTTTTCATACAGAAAATATTGAAGGTGTTTTAGGAAGGCAAAAGACGGCTGGCACAGTTATTTGGCGCGAATTTTTATAGGACTCGCTGCCCATTTTCAATTATGGAATCTTCTGTTGTTGCTGTAGTAAAAGGTTCGCGTGGTCATGAACCAGTTTTTAAAGCTCTTGATATAGTTGATTACAAGAAAGTTTTAACCGGCTATAGCACGGTGCTTGTTAAGGTCAATTTTATCTGTGATAAAACTTGGGACACCGGAGCCACCACTGACCCGCTTGTCGTGGAAGCAATCATTATGAAACTTAAGGAGTTGCCAGTAAAAATTATAGTTGTCGAATCTGATGCGTCCATCACAAACGCGGACAAGGCCTTTGAAGCAACTGGCATGAAGGAAATGTGTATACGTAACGGGGTTGAATGGCTAAACCTGCGGCATGTTGAGGACAAGGTTAAACTGAAAATTCCAAACGGCGAAACCCTAAAAGACATAACCGTGCCAAAACTCGTCACTGAATCCGCCGTAATCAGCGCCGCCAAACTAAAAACCCACATGGCAACCACAGTCACGTTAGGCATGAAAAACATGTTTGGCCTGTTGCCTGACAAGTTCAAAATGAAATATCACGCCAGAGGCATAAGTGATGTCATTTTAGACATAAACACTATACTTAAACCCACATTAACAGTTGTTGACGGTTTTGTCGGCATGGAGGGACGCGGTCCAACAGACGGCGAACCAGTGCAAATGGATTTGATAATTGCTGGAACTGACCCGGTTGCGACCGACGCGGCGTGCTGCAAAATCATGGGCATAGACCCAACTCAGGTCAAGCATATACGGAAAGCTGCTGAGAAAGGTTTGGGAAAACTTGAAGCTGAAGTTGTCGGTGAAAAAGTAGAAGCTGTTGCAAAGCCGTTCAAAAAAGCCAAAGCCGATAAGAAAAAATAGCCAACCTATTTGGTTCCTATTAGAAATTGTATGCAGAAACCTATAGAGGGTAGGTTGGATAGGCTGAAAAACTGCTCATTAATACGTTGAATTCAAAGGTCCGTATACAAAAGCATCACCCAAACATAGAAAAAACGGGGCAGGTCAAAGTTTTTTGTATACAAGCGTCAACAAGAAAAAAGCAACCAACACAAACACGATAACCCCAGCTGTAACTACGTTAAACATTGCAGAAACCATGATTCCGACTGCCGTACTTAATGTGCTAAAAAGTACAGTTGCCAATAACGTCCGCTTAAATGAAAAGTTCAGTTTTAGAGCACAGAGCCCAGGAATTACCAGAAGCGCGACTACAAGGATAGTGCCGATAACTTTTATTGATAAAACGATTGTAACAGCTATCAGTAAATCGAAAATTACCGTTAAATGCTTTGTCGGTATGCCCATTATACGTGAATCTTCTTCATCGAAAACCATAGAGAGCAATTCACGTCTGAAGAAACCGATAAACAGCAGAACAAAAGCGCTTAAAACTGAAACCAGCATCAAATCTGAAAAATCAATAGTTAGTATTGACCCGAACAGATAATTGAATAATTCAACGTTGAACCCGCCTGCAATGCTTATTGCTATTAAACCCGTTGAGAAGCCTAAAGCCAACATTACGGCTACGGCGGAATCGGAGGTTGCAATCTTTTTTCGACGCATGTAAGAAATGGCAAAAACTGCTAAAATTGAAACGCCTAAAGCAGTAAGTAAAGGATTAATCCCCACTAGAAGCCCTATAGCTATGCCGCCAAACGCGGTGTGCGAAAGTCCATCGCCAATCATGGCTTCCTTCTTTAAAATCAAAAACAACCCAACTAAACCACAGACTATTGCAACGATGATACCGCCGATTAGGGCGTTCTGGAAGAATTGGTACCCAAAAAGGTTAAACAGGTTAGCGCTCGTTAGCAAAAACTCCTTCACAGTTATGTCTATGGAATACAAAATGGAAATGTTCACCGTATGCACGTTTAAGCAACATATTAGCGTCTAATTCTTGATTTATCGAGGCAATTTCGACTTTTCTGTTGATGCACATTACTTTTGACATTCGGCAGAAAACCGTTGCTAAATCGTGAGTTACAATTAGAATAGTTGTTTGACGTTCAATGTTTAGATCGCTTAGTTTTTTGTAGAATTTTTCTTGCGCATTCGAGTCCACTCCGACGATTGGTTCGTCCAGCAAGATTAACTCGGGATTATGAGTCAAGGCTTTAGCGACAAACATCCGCTGTTTCTGTCCACCCGATAACTGACCAATACGCCTGTTTGCAACATCGCTTAAACCCATAAATTCAAGGTTTTCATCCACATTTTTCCAATCTTCACGCGTGAATTGCCTACCCAATTTGCCTTTTTTTATGCAACCCAGCGAGACAAGCTCTCGAACCGTTAAAGGAAACTGCTCTTCAAAACTCGTTGCATGCTGGGAGATATAAGCCACTTTTTCCCATGCCGAAAACTTGGAAATATCCACACCAAAAAGCCGTATGGAACCAGTTACGGTCGGTAAAAAGTTGAGAATTGCGCTTAAAAGGGTGGTTTTTCCGCCGCCGTTGGGTCCAACTACGCCTATATAGTCGCCTTTGGTAATCGAGAAATTTGCGCCTTCGATTACTGGTGTCCCGTTACGGTTAACGCCAAGGTTTTCTGCTTCTAAAATAGGGGTGGCTTGCTGCATGTTCAATTTTCCGTCCTAACCCATTTTACCTTGCGCTTAATTAACTAGCACCATTTAGGTTGCCTCTAAACCGGTTTGTAGGTTGGTAAGATTTGTCTGCATTTGTGCCAAGTAATCCATGTTGTCTGTGGGGCCTAGCATTAGATACAAGTTAAGGACAGTTACGGTTTGACCTGTTTGTGTTTGAACTTCTGTTTTTATTGTTTGAATGTACTCACTTGAATATACGGGGTCAACGTAGAGAACGTAGATGTGGTGTTGCTCCATTTTTTCGACAATACCGGCTATGGTTGCAACGCTGGGTTGCTCGTCAGCTGATAAACCGATTACCCCATGTTGAGTAAACCCGTATCGGTAAGCCAAATATCCGAAGGCTTCATGAGAAGTGAAGATGTAGCTTTTGCTGGCGTTAGAAAGGGTAGACGAGTACTCTGTGTCTAATTGGTCAAGTCTTTGCTCCAGGTTGAGCCATCTTTGGGTGTAGTAATCTTCATGTTGCGGGTCCACTGTAACTAATGAGTTGTAAATATTTTCAGCCTGTTGTTTAGCCATGTAGGGACTAACCCACGTGTGAGGGTCATAGACTCCATGTTCTTCGCCTGCATCGTTGTCTTGGTTTGCCACAAGGGATAACCCTGCGGTAGACTCAACGATTGTGCGATTATCGGCGTTTGACAAAGCTGGCAAAACGTCATCTTCCATCCAGGGGTCTAAACCTGCGCCGTTGTAGATGATTATGTTTGCGTCTTCAGCAGCCATTATGTGTGATGCGGAGGGTTCCCAACCGTGGATTTCAGTGTTGTTGGGGATTAGTTGTGTTATTTCAATTTGGTCTCCGCCGATTTCTTGAGCAAGGTATGTTAGGGGGTAAAAAGTGGTGACTATTTTTAGTTTGGTTGATGCTTGAGGGGTGTTCATCGTGTATGCGATTATGGAGATTGAGAGTATTGTTATGAGCGTGATGCTTGTTAGGAAGACTTTTTGGTTACGGTTCATAACCTGTTTTCAACAAGCTAATTATTAAAGTTATTTAAAAATTTATTAACAATTGAGCACTTTAACCCAAAAGTTACTAAAAATTATTAATACAACAACCCAACAATAACAACATGAACCAGTATGACAGTAATCAGCCTATCTATCCCAGACAAACTAATCACACAAATCGATCAAACAATGAAAGAAAAAGGATACGCAAGCAGATCTGAAATCGCACGCCAAGCCCTAAGACTATACTTAACAGAAGACCTAAAAATCGAAGACGTCAACGGTGAAGCTGTAGCCACAGTAACCCTAATCTATAAAGAAAACGCAGACAGACGACGACTACTTGAAACCCAACACTTACACAGCGGATTAGTCTCAACCTTCCTTCACACTCACATACATGAAGGGTTCTGCATGGAAGTAATAATCCTAAAAGGACACGCCTCACTGATAAGAAAATTTATTGATAATCTTCGACAAAATGAGCAGATTATGCAAATAAAAGTTTCAGTCATAAATCAAGAACAAACAATACAATAAAAAAAGAAAAAGCTACAAATTGTAGCCTGTTTTTTCTCGAAATTTTAGGGCTTCCGTCTTCTGTTCGCCAAATACTTTCCGATTTCTAATGCACTAAACACTATGCCAGCCATTAATGCAGCGATTACCCAATCGACTAGTTGAGGTGCAGTTACATCGAACAGTGCCTGTACTGCAGGAACATAGAGTACTACAAGCTGCAACGCGAACGAGGACAGTATTGCATACCAGAGATACTTGTTTTTGAACACGCCAACCTTGATTACTGGATGTTTAAGCGACCGAGATGACAATGCAATAGCTAATTCGATAAGCACCATTCCAGTCATTAATTGTGTTCGTGCTTCAAGCAGATTATATTGTCCAAGCCATGGTTGATGCGCAAAGTATGCCGTCAACAACAGGATTGTTGTCAGTATTGGCGTTGCCACCAAGAAAGTTTTGACGTCTCTTGAGAATATGCTTTCTTTTGGATGACGAGGCTTACGTTCCATCAGGTCAGGGTCACCGGGATCAACGCCTAAAGCAATGGCAGGCAAACCGTCAGTCACCAAGTTAATCCATAGAATCTGCACAGCCGTCAAAGCTATTGCTGCACTATTAATGGAGTCAATACCTTCCTGTGTTGAGTTCAGCCCCGGAACCAGAAACGCTGCTAAATAAGGCACTGCAACAACAGCTATGAACATTACCAAGATTTCCATAATATTGCATTGCAGCAGGAATGTTAGGTATTTCTTGATGTTATCGTAGATTTCACGGCCTTCTTTAACGGCTTTAACTATACTTGCAAAATTGTCGTCAGCAAGAATCATTGAAGCGGCTTCTTTGCTTACTTCCGTGCCAGTGATACCCATGGCAATGCCGATATCCGCTTTTTTGAGCGCAGGAGCATCGTTCACGCCGTCGCCGGTCATTGCAACAATCTGTCCTTTTTCCTTCCAAGCCTTAACAATTCTGACTTTATGTTCAGGCGCAACACGCGCGTAAATAACAATTTTTTCCACAATATCCGCAAGCTGTTGGTCAGTCATTTGCTCAAGTTCAGCGCCAGTTAAAACTTTACCGTCAGGGTCTTCTTCGCCAATCAAGTTTAGCTCTTTTGCGACAGCGGTTGCAGTAAGTTTGTGGTCACCAGTAATCATTACAACACGTATGCCGGCTTTTCTACATGTTTCAATTGCATCCTTAACTTCTGGACGGGGCGGATCAATCATGCCCATTATACCCGCAAAGATGAAGTCTTCTTCTATCGTTTCGTCAAAGCTTGTCATGTCTTGAGGCAATTCACGGTACGCAAAACCGAGGTTTCTTAGGGCCTGTAAAGCCATGCTTTCAATAACTTTTTGCAGGTCTGAACGTTGGTTTTTCGTTAATTTCATTATTTTGCCGTTTAGTTTTATGCTACTGCATTTTTCGATGACAATTTCAGGTGCGCCTTTCATGTAGGCTACTTTTTTGTTGTCAAACTGGTGTATCGTGGTCATGCGTTTGCGTTCACTGCTAAACGGTATTTCACCGATTCGAGGTTCCAGTTTATCAAGCTCTTGTTTCGAAACGTCAGCTTTGGCAGCTGCAACTATAAGAGCGCCTTCAGTTGGGTCACCTTTAACTTTCCAATTGTTACTTTTTTCGTCCCTGTCAAGTGCAGAGTCATTGCATAGGCTGGATATTTTTAGGAGTTCAAGGAGTTGCTCGTCAGGGGTTATGGCTTTGTTATCGATTTCGAATTGGCCTTTTGGCGCATATCCTATGCCAGTCACTTTGACGGCAGTATTATTAATGTAAATACGTTGTACTGTCATTTCGCCTTTTGTCAGGGTACCAGTTTTGTCGCTGCAAATTACACTGGTGCTACCTAAGGTTTCTACAGCGGGAAACGCTTTACAACCGCGTTGACTTTGGTCATTCTGTACATGCCAATTGCAAGGGCTCCAGTAACGATTGCTGGGAGAGCTTCAGGCACTGCTGCAACAGCGAGGCTTACTGCCCAAAGAATCATTTCGACAAGGTCACGCTGCTCAACAACAACACCCACAACTGCAACACTAGCAGCAATCACGATAGCCAACAGACCAATCCATTTACCGACGGAAGCCAAACGTTTTTCAAGCGGCGTTTCTTCAACTTCGGTTGTTTGGACCATTTGCGCAATTTTGCCAAACTCTGTTTTCATGCCTGTTTCAGTAACAAGTGCTTTTGCTCTGCCGTAAGCGATGGCTGTTCCAGTGTAAATCATGTTGTGCCGATCGTTTAATTGGGCTTTTTCAGAAATTGCCGCGGTGCTTTTGTCTACGGCTGCGGATTCACCTGTTAGAGCAGCCTCTTCAACTTTAAGGGTATGAGCTTCTATAAGCCGTGAATCAGCAGGCACTTTGTCACCTGCATAGAGAAGCAGTATATCGCCGGGCACAATTTGGCTTGCTTGAATGGTGGTTTCTTTTCCCTCTCGAATTACAAGGGCAGTTGGTGAAGTCATTTTTTTGAGGGCTTCAACAGCTTTTTCGCTTCGATATTCTTGTGTGAAACCTAAGATTGCGCTTGCAAAAACGATGATGAGGATAATGGCGGCGTCAACTTGTTCGCCAACAGCGATAGAGAGACCTGTTGCAATTAATAGTATTATCATGAGAACGTCGGTAAATTGTGAGAGGAAGAGTTTGATTGGGGATTTCCCTTTTTCTTTTTTCAACTCGTTTGAACCGTATTTTGCTAGGCGTGTTTGGACGTCCTGCGTGGTTATTCCTTGGTTTTCTTTAACTTGAAGTTCTGTTAAAGATTCTTCAACTGTTAAAGCATGCCATGGCTTGGTGTTTGAGATTTTGTGGTCTCTCCTTTGCATTTTTTTCTTTTTTAGCAATGATTAACGGGCTTCTTTAACGTGATTATAAGCCTTGTTGTTGCTAAATTATTTGGATAATGAGGGGCAATAGTTAAATGATTTTTGTCACTAATACTTTTTTTTAGTGGTGAATAAGGTGAAGAATATTGGAATTCAAAAAGCACTTGAAACATTAGGCCTAACCGAATACGAAGCAAAAGCATACATCAGCTTAGTTGAAAAAGGAACATCAAACGCTGGAGACTTAAGCACATTATCTGAGATACCGCACTCAAAAATATATGAAGTCCTAATGCGCTTGGAAAAAAGAAAACTCTTAGAAACCCAAAAAGGAAGACCCATACTATTCAAAGCCGTAAAACCCTCCACAGCATTAGAAGGAATAGAAACCCAACTAAAAAACGATTTAGAAAAAGAATTAACCGAAAAAAGAGCCACCTTAGAAAACAGTTACAAAAAAAGATTCACCGAAATAACTGAAGCTCAAAAAACCGTTTTAGAAGAACTTGAAACCCTTTACGAAACAAAAGAAACCGCTGAACCATCAGAAGACATTGTTTGGACAATCCAAGGAAAAACTAACCTAAACACCCAAGCAAAAGACATCATCCTTTACGCGACAAACGAAGTACGACTAAGACTTCCCCATGATGACTTTACAGAGTTTGAATCAATAGTGAAAACTGCATACTCAAAAGGCGTAAAAATCCAGTTACTCGTTCACCGATTAACTCCGAGCGCACGCAGATTGGAAAAAAACGCTGAAATCTTCCTCGAAGAATCACCACTTCCAACAAACTACGGTATAATTATCGCCGACAACAAAAAAGGCATGTTCATATCAGAAAATTATGCCCACGGATTCAAGACTTCAGGCAAAAGCGTACTAATGGTTCTCACACACTTTTACGACCATGAACTGGAAGAGTCAATCAAAATAAAAAATAAATAAAAAAGGAAAGCCGTTTTAGGCGTTATCGCTTGTCATTTTCTTTTTAAAAACTTCAACAGCCAGAGAAAAAGCTACAACCGCATACAAGCTAACAGTCAGCAGGGGCAATGCAAAATTGGCAAAGGTTAAAGCGTTTAAACTTAGAGCAGTTCGGGCTGCTAATACTGATGGATAAAATGGAAAAATGCTGTACACTGTACTCAGTGTTGTTCCAGCCTCAATGGGCATCCATGCGCCACTCATGAATCCTGCGAGGGTAATGACTATTGAAGTTATTCCTGGAGCCGATTTATCGCTAAAAACGCTTCCGAAAAGTATCCCTACCCCAATAAAGAAAAACACTGCTGGAAAAACTGTTACGATGCTAAAAACAATACCAAGAGTGTTAAGTGCTGACCCAGTGAGTAGACCCATTATTGAAGCTGCAACGAAGCACGCAACTGCTTGCCCTAATGCAATAAGTAAACCCGGAATCGAATACCCAATTACGAAATCTACTGTTGTCATGGGTGAAGTGTAAAGTCTGCTTAGCAGAGAGGTTGTTCGATCTTTTGAAACCAGCAGCGCCATATAAAGCATAACAAACGCAAAAGAGAAAACAGCGATACCCGGCGTCAATATTTCCAACGAAAACCAATAAGCTGTTTCCGAATAAAACACTACATAAAAAACTATAAGCATCACTATCGGAAGACCCAGCGAGAACACATAACTTAATGGGTCTCTAAGAATTTCTTTGATATTGCGTGAAGCAAATACAAATGCTCTCATGCAATAACCGCCTCAGTAGCAAATTTGATGAAGGCATCTTCAAACGTTTCTTTACCAGAAATCGCAATTAACTCCTTGGGTGTCCCCATAGCCTTGAGTTTACCGTTTGATAAGATACCTATTTGGTCAGAAAGAGCTTCAGCTTCTTCCATGTAATGAGTTGTTAGAATTATTGTGACTTTTCCTTTTAGATGCAATATTAAAGTCCATAATTCGCGGCGTGCGAGCACATCAAGACCTGATGTTGGTTCATCAAGGAACAAGATTTGAGGGTCTGAAATTAACGCCATAGCAATACTTAATCTTCGTTGCCAGCCACCTGACAAAGTTTTTGCTTTTTCTTTTTCAATACTGGAAAGACCTAATTTTGAAATAATTTGGGCAGTTTTTTCTTGAACCTCTATTTTATTCAGTCCATATATGGCCGCGATTAATTCGAGGTTTTCTTTAACTGAAAGGTTTGGTGCTACAGCAGTTTCTTGAGGGGACATATTTGTGATTTCTTTTACTTTTTGGGGGTTTGTAAGGATACTGTAACCCATTATTGTTGCGTCGCCTGATGTAGGGATTGTCAGGCATGAAAGCATTTTTATGGTTGTAGTTTTTCCTGCACCGTTAACGCCGAGTAGGGCAAATATTTGGCCCTGATTAATAGCCAGATTTAATGAATCAACGGCGATTTTTGAGCCATATTTTTTATGGAGATTTTTTGTTTGGATACCAATCATTTTTTCTCACCATCACCCATTACGCTAGAAAAGACCTTTGTTAATTCGGTACTTGTGATTATGGCAAGTCCTTGTTTTTCATCACCAACTAACAAAAGTGAATCTCCTGGGTTTATGTTGAAAATAGTGCGAGCTTTTTTTGGAATTACGATTTGGCCTTTTTCGCCTACTTTAACTAATCCGAATATGTGTTTTCCCTTTGGTGCACTCATCAGAATTTCTTCCAACAACTAAGTAATTAAATGCATATAAGTAGGTTTTGTATAACTTTTCATACTTTTCTAACAAAAACAAAATGCGTGAAAAAATATTAATGAAAAAAACAAAAAAATACGTAATGATTTTTAAAAAATTAACATTTTTTAGCTACACAGATAAAGTAGCTTTCATCATCCCTTTCAAAAATAACCGTGAGACCATTTTCTTTCATCATTTGTTTAAGCAGTTCCATACTGGGCAGGAAATCGTTCTCAATCTCCACACCGCCTTCCATGTGTACACCGTTAATTTTTTTAGCTGAATCAGAATGAGCTACTACAAAATGTCCACCCTTCTTTAGAGTAGTATATAACGTTTTTATTGCTAAAGGTTGGTCAAGAAAGTGAGGAAAACAGGAGTAGCAAACTACCAAGTCAAACTCACAATCAAAGGGCAAGTCATAAACATCAGAGACCAAAAATGAAATCAACGGATGCTCTTTTTTCGGATATTTTGTACGCGCCACTTCAATCATTTTTTCAGAGTAGTCTACGGCGACAACCTTGCCATTTATTAGGTGTTGCTCGTAGAAGGGAATCATTATACCCGTTCCGGTGCCGACATCCAGTATCTTATCGCTGCTTTTGATTTCTAACAAGTTAGTAATATATTGAATTTTTTCCAGATTATGAACGGTGATTTTGTCCCATTTTTCTGCTCGCTCATTAAAGAAGTCCTTTTGTTTTGGATTGTGCATTTTCATTTCAAATATTTGTCTCCATTTATATTGGTATAACTATAGGTATACCTCGAACACTTTCAACAAAAGCATCAACGTTGTATACCTGCTTGATGTTTGCGGGGGTTATTACTTCATGACCGCCCACTGCGTAAACTACCCCATCTTTCATTAAGATGAACTTGTCGGAATGTCTGATAGCCAAGTTGAGGTCATGAATAACCATGATTGCAGCCATATGATTCTTTTTGACAATGTTCTGAATTAAATGCATGATCATATGTTGGTTTGATAGGTCCAAATTGCTTGTGGGTTCATCTAAAAGAATTACTTTCGGTTGTTGCACCAAAACTCTGGCTATTTGGACTAACTGGTATTCTCCACCACTAATCTCGTCGACATATTTTAGTGATAACCCGTCCAAACCGAGCAAATGGAGAACTCTTCCAGCCAATCTAACGTCTCTCTCAGAGGCATCCCATTCAAAATGCGGTTTTCTACCTAAAAGTACTGAATCAAACACTGTAGTTTGGGATGTCTCACTTTTTTGTGCTACGTATCCAATATTTTTGGCGATGTCTCGCTTGCTCATTTGGTAAATTTCAGCATCATTAATAGAAACTGAACCAGCTTGTGGGGTGAGAACCTTGCCTATACATTTTAGCAGAGTTGTTTTTCCGACACCGTTAGGTCCTAGAACAGATATTACATCATCCGCGGTTAACTTTGAAAGACACGCCGTCTAGAACCCGTTTGCTACGGTAAGAGAAGTTGATGCCGTTTACTTCGAAGAACATTACTTACGATACCTCCTGATTAGCAGGTATATAAATAGGGGCCCTCCAAGCATTGAAGTGATTATACCCACAGGTATAACTGAAGGATAAAGAATGACTTGACCAACCCCATCAGCCAAGATTAAGATAATAGCACCAATTATAATCGAGAGAGGTATTAGGTATCGGTGGTCACTTCCAATAATCATTCGAGCGATATGTGGCGCAAGAAGACCTATGAAAGCAATAATGCCAAAGAAGGAAACAATAATGGATGATAGAATGGACGTTAAAATCATGCCTACGATTCGTTCGCGTTCTGTATTTACGCCCAAACCTTTTGCCGTATCTTCGCCAGCGTCTAAGGCGTTATAATCCCATCTCTTGTAGAAAAAGTAAAGCGCCACTGGCAATAACACCAGAAGAATCAATGAGTTCCATGACCAAGTTGCTTTCCCTAAATCCCCAAAAGTCCAAGCAACAATATTGCCCAATTGAGAGTCAGTCGCTATATATTGCATAAATGATAAGCCAGCAGAGAACATTACGTTGATGGCGACACCGGCGAGTATAATGGTCTCGGCGCTTACCCGGGTAAGTTTTGTTAGAAGCAATATGGAACCTGTAGCAAGCAATGAGAACACAAATGCGCAGATGGTGGTAACATAGGGGTTACTGATAGAAACTATGGAAGTCATGGCACTGCCAGCACCGAGAAAAATAATGCCAAAAGAGGCACCAAACGCAGCGGCGCTAGAAATACCTAAAGTAAACGGTGAAGCCAAAGGATTACGCAAGATGCACTGCATTACTACGCCAGCAACAGCTAAACCTGCACCAGCAAGTAAAGCGCCAACAATTCTAACCATGCGAATATTCCATATGACACCACCCACACCGTGGGTATCAAAGGTAAAGATTGATTTCATAACGTCTACAAAAGAAATGTTAATAGGTCCACTCTGGGCAGCGATAATTACGCATACAACCAGCAGCAGTAAACCAGCGAGCATGAACAGAAGCTTCCGTTTTATGAAACCCTTGTAGGCTTTTGAGGTTTGGTTGCTTTCTTGTTCGTTGTCTTCGTAAATGTCAAATGCTTCGTGTTGGTTTTGATCGTGCGCTACCTGGTTTTCAGTCGTTATTTTACACCGCCAAAAAAAGGAAAAATGTGGAATTTTTTTTAAGAAACGAATTGGATAATGACTGGACCGCATCCGTTGCCTGTTTGGCCTGCTGCTATTTGGGAGTAGGTTATTGTTGTTCCAGGGTAGAACAGGTTTATGATTTCGTTGGCTTTGTCTTGGAAATTCCATGAATATTGGTCACCATTCATTGTGGCTGCTACGTAGTAGACGTTTATCAATTGGTTTTCCCAATTGGTGCCATAGCATTTGTAAACCAATGTTGAATAGATGTTGTCATTTTTTATTGCTGAAACGCTGTCTAAGCCAGTATTTGTATTTATGTATTCAGTAATCGAGTTTATTGAATCGTTTAAACCGATACTATCTATGAATATGTAGTCGGGGTTTGCAGCGATGAGGGTTTCTAAGGTAATTGTGTATGGTTGACCATTATCTGCTGGTTCAATAGCGTTGGGTATATTGGAGTAATCGAATGGCAGATAGTTACCAGAGCCTTTCAAGAATGATGCTCCACCGTAATAGAACATGCCACATGCATATGCTTTTTCAGAGGAGGATGTGGAGGCCGCAGATGTTATGCTGGTAATCA
Source organism: Candidatus Bathyarchaeota archaeon (assembly GCA_963832745.1). Lineage (GTDB taxonomy): Archaea > Thermoproteota > Bathyarchaeia > Bathyarchaeales > Bathycorpusculaceae > Bathycorpusculum. The sequence continues at coordinate 313,181 of CAWHVC010000001.1, forward strand.
TTTGTTCAATGCCATTATTGAGTTCAGTTGCCCTGTTTTGTTCACCAAGTAATGTTCCCAAAGAAGTTATCTGTTCATAGAAAGCGTCTCCGAATTCAAGATTGGCGTTAATTACATACACTGGAATGTTAGTTTGCGATTGCAGGTTGTCTGCAGCGGCTACATCTTCGGCCGTTGAAGTAATGATTATGCTGGGGTTTAAGTTCAATATTGCTTCGGCGGTTGGTGCTACTTGTGGCAGATTTGAGAATTTTTCTTTGTTCATTAGATAATATGTCTGGTCGTCTCGTGTGTTGAATGTTCCTGCAGCTTCGATTGCTTGGACTTTGTCAACGGCGTCAAAGTAGGAAACTAATCGTAGGGAGCATGCGCCCACACAATAGATGGAGTCTATTTTTTGTGGAACATTTACTGTTCTGCCTAAAGCATCAGTGACTGTTAATTCGGCACCTTGATTGTTACCCTGACTTAATGTAAGGCTGTAAACAACCCCTATGGCTGCGACTAGAATTATTACTGCTGCCACGATTGCGAAGATTTTGTTTTTTCCCATGTGAAATACTTCCATTGAATAACAAGACGTATTACATTTTTATAATTTAGTAATACGGAAGAGTTAATAAATTTTCTGGGACAAAAAAAGAAGTAAATCTATCAAACACTTGCCAGTTAAAAAAACCAGTAAACAACAAAATAAATAAAAAAATATACCACAAAATAACTCAACAAACTACGATGTAAAATTTTAATGGTGGGCCGAACCGGATTCGGACCGGCGACCTTCTGCACGTCAAGCAGATGTCCTAACCAGGCTAGACGACCGGCCCACTTTTCTGCGATATTGCTAATGTGACTTCGTGCTGGTATTAAACCGTTTTCCTTCTAATACACAAGTTATCGACGGATTGCATGGTTAAACCCTTAAGTAAATTACCCTAAACCAACAAAGAAACGAAATACCGTAAAACCAGCCACTTTTGGAATATATCGTGAATGGGAATTCACTACTTAAATACGAATTATAACCTATAATTTAGAATCAGGAGAAAGGAGAAGGCAATCGTGTTTCACGTTCATGTTAGGACATTCCCTAGTTCAGCGCTCATCTTAGCCGGTTCAATGGACTGGTTAACCACCGTGTTAGGATTAAACTTTTTCGGAGCTGCTGAAGCAAATCCATTCATTTCAGGAATTGCAAATCAAAATATTCTGGCTTTCACAGCAATAAAGCTTTTAACCACATTGTTTGTGGGATTGATTTTTTACCAAGCTGACAAGTGCTTGCTTAAAACTGAAGACAAGACAACCAAATCGTTCAAATGGACGAGACTTACTTTAAAAATGGCGTATGTCGGTGCCACTGCAATGTTGATTATGGCTGTAATAAACAACATCTTAATTTTAGCAAACTTTATTTAATCAATTTTTTTCTTCCATTTTTTAGCTATTAACGGCTTAACGTAATTTTTGATTTCCCTAAAGATTAGGTAAATAGAAAAGCAAGAAACAATTATTTTAGGCAAATTATAGCTAAATTGCTTAGACCAGTAAGAACTGCTTTAAAAGTTTAATTAAACAAAAAAAGAAAAAAGGTTTTGATTTGGTTTTTTGCGATTGCTTATTTCTTTCTGAGGATCAACAGACCAACAATTGCAACTACTGCAATAATTGCAATACCCATACCGATTGTGTACATTTCGTATGGTGTGTTTGCAATTTGTGTTGGTGTTGCTGTTGGTTGTGCTGCTGCGACTGTCATTGCATTTTGTGCGTATGAGCTGTAGTATGCTGCTGAGCCTGCGAATGTTGCATAGATTGTGTATTGTCCGTCAGTTGTTGGGGTAAATTCAAATGCGAAGTGACCGCTTGCATCGCTTGTTGTGTCACCGAGGTGTACTGGGTTACCGTTTGGATCAGTTGCATCGATTGAGATTGCGACACCTGTTGCGCTCATTGGTTGTGAGAATTGCTTGTATACGTAAAGCATCCATTCGCTTTGGTATTGGTCTGCAACGACTGGAACACCGTTCGGGAATCTTAATTGTAGTGCGTCACTTGAAACGCCTGGTGAGTTGTCCATGATTGTTCCTTTAAGCATAACTGCTGTGTTTGCTGCAACTGCTGTATCTGGTGCTGTAAGTGTCATTGTGCTTGGACCTTTGCCGATTGCATAGATTTGTTGGTCGTATGTGTCCATTGTTGCGATGATGCTGTCACCGATGAGTGCGCGTCCACCCCATCTTGTTTGGCGGAATAGACCATTTGCTCTCCAGACCATTGCGCCTGTTTCTGCATCAAGTGCAAAGAACGGTGCGCCTCTTGGTTTAGGATCAAGTGCAGAGTGCTCTAAGCTACCAAAGTAAATCTTACCGTCTGAAACGAATAGTGGCATGATCCACCAGTTGTTTGTTAGGTATGATTCGTGGTATGGGTCGTTTGCTGTTACGTTCCATTTGAGGTTGCCTGTGTTGATGTCATAGCAGTATACGATACCGCCGACGGTTGCTGAGTATAGGTTGTGGTATGCAATAACACGGTCAGGACCGAATGATGCTAGTACTGTGTCACTCCATGCGTCTGCATAGACTTGTGGTGCTGTCTTCCAAAGGTATGTACCGTTTGAAAGGCTGTATGCATAGTGAACTCTGTTTTCTTTTGACCAGAAGATTGCAACATTGTCCTCTTGACTCCATTGTGCCCAGCCTGCTTGGCCGATGCTGCTAATGGTTATGCTGCCTGTTCTCCATTCAGTTGGTGCTGGATTTGCAGTGTTGAATAATAATGCGCCTTCATGGCCTGTAGCTAAGCTGAATGCCCATAATTGAACAGTGTCGTATGATACGCTGGCTAGAATTACTTTGTCACCGACGTATGCTTTTTGGATTGTTGTGTTGCCTGTTGCTGGGAATGTTCCGGCTGCTGCTGTGTTGTATGCTGGAATTGAAACGTTCAAGTCGTATCCGCGTGCTGTTGCATCGTAGGATACACCTTGGACTTGGCTACCCCAGCTTTCTGACATGCCGACTTTGCCTTTAGTTACAACATAGCTTGAGTTCCATTGTAGTAATCTGTAATCTGGGTTTGTTGAGTTTCCGTAGTTAACGATTGAGTATTTCATGATTTCGCCGTTTGGACCGATGTAGTTGGTTCCGCCTGGTACGTTGGTCATGTTGTATCTCAAGATACCGCTTTCAGCGTCTACACCATACCAGGTGGTACCGCTAACTAGCCATATGTATGAGAATGCACCACGGTTGTTTAGACAGTCCCAGTATAGGGTTTGTCCGATGGATATTCTACCACCGCCGAAGCCATAGTTGTTTTCCCACAGAGTTTTGCCTGTGTGTAGGTCAACTGCAACGATTGTTTGTGTTGGTGCGTTGCTGACATATCTGTTATAGTATAGAACGCCGCTAATTATGACTGAACCTGAGAATTTGCCTTCATAAGCGTCACCGTTCTGGTAACCGTGGTCGCCAGTGTCGCCGCCTACTAGACCGCCGTTAGTGTCGCCAATTGGCATAGTCCAAAGAATGTGTGCTGTTTCTGGTGCATCATTGTATGGTGCATATAGATTTTCTGGTCTTGTTGTCCAGCTGCCAGAGATTGACCACCATTCACGAAGTTGTGAATCAATTGGTCTTGTCCAGTATTCAGTTGGAAGTGATTGACCCGGATAGGTTGGAACTGCGTCTTGTTGTACAGTTAGGTTTAGAACTTCGCTGTCAGCTGCGCCATAGAGTCCGCCCATTTGAGTGCCGTAAGAATTGAATGTATAGTTAGTTTCTGGGAAGTGACATTGTAACTGGTAAGTGCCGACTTTCTCTGGTGTAAAGTATTGACCGACTGTGCCGGTTGACCATGTTTTCAGTGGACCGATTGTTGTAACTTGTCCGTCTGGATCAGTGATTGTACATGTGACGTTCCAGCCATCACCGTCAGCGGCCAGATAGTTTAGGAGACCGAAGTTAACCAAAACTTTTTGACCGACGCCGACTGGGTTTGGAATTGCGTCAACAAATGGATAAGCTGTGATTGTGTCTGCTGCAGTAACAGTGTTTGGCAATGCAAACATTGAGACAGTAAATGACAATACCATCAATATTGCGAGTGTTGAAAGTACAGTTTTACTTTTAAAATTTTTCAATTTTTTTCTTTTTCTCCATTAGTTTATATCTCAGAAAAATAACTAAATTGCTATTTAACTCTTATTGTTAATCATTAGTTCAAGTAATCGAATCCCTCCGAGCTGAAGTATAGATTCATTAGAAAAGTAAACCAAAGGGATAACTAAACAAACAGCTACTTAAAAGAAGGCTTTTACAAACAAAAAACGATTGTAAATTAGGCATTTGATAACACAAGAGCTTAATAAGCCTTATGGCATGAATGAACTGGATGGACACATTCAAACCAACAATAGTTTGGCTTATCCTAAACAGCAAAACAGAAGAAGCCTTAACACTACTTTCAGAACATTACAACATAAAAACGCCAAAACTAAAAGTAGGTTTACCCAAAGGTCACAAAGCATTAGCATACGGCTGCTACACCTCAAAAACCGAAACAATAACCGTTCTAAACAGTGAAATGCTAAACAACCCCTTCGTCATACTTCACGAGTTTTATCATCACCTCAGAAGCAGAGGAGTTGATAAAATCCACAGAGGCACAGAAAAAAATGCAGATAAATTCGCGTTAGATTTTATCGAGACATACAAGCTAGCAGCAAATTCATAAAACAAGCGCTTATTCGTCTGTAACTTGTACGGGCAATTTTTCGCCATAACAATTATAAGCTACAATGTCACGCTCGCTTTGGTAGGGAAAACCTACAATCATCATTATTCGACCATAGAAATGGTTAGCGTCAACATCTGAAGCAGATTTATTTCCTGACGGATGCGAATGAACCATACCCATAATCGAAAAATCCATCGGCAACATGTGATAAGGCAAATTAGCAAAACCATAACCGTAAGTCGCAAATGGCGGCACAAGCAGATCAGTAATGTGAATTGTGTCTTTCTTCTTTTTACCTCTTAAAATAAGCACGGTTTCTTTTGGGTAAAGCTGCTTTGCGCTTTCAAAAATCGCTTCCAGCACTTCTCGGGTTATTGAGACGGCTATAGTTTTTGCCATAGAACGCAAATCATCGTGGACGTTTATTTGTTTTTCCCAAAATGGCGTTCGGCAGTGAGAAATATCAATGCAGAACAGTCTTGTACTATTTTTTAGAACAAACGGATAACTTGCCAAATTGAAGATAAACAGGTTGTAGTTTGGGGAAGAGCAAATTAGAAAACTTTGCACTCACAAAAATAATTCAACCAACAGTCAAATTATCTAAGTTACCTAAAAAGACAGCAAAGGAATAGTATATGCTAAAATACATAATCAAACAAGCAAACACAACAGAAATAAACCAGAAGAATGATTACTGTTAAACCGTTGCCGGGATGGCAGAGTGGTTAACGCGCGGGCCTTGAGAGCCCGTGGATCATCCGGTCCGCATGGGTTCGAATCCCATTCCCGGCGCCTAATTGTTCCAAACAATTAATGTTTTTGTTGCTTTATCTTCTGTGTTAAAGCCAAAAGCCCCTTGATTATTTCTTTGGGATTAGGAGGATTGCCAGGGATTTTTAGATCAACACTAAAAACTTTATCTGCACAGCCCAATACAGCGTAAGATTCGTTAAGGATTCCCGTTCCACATGCATCGTCGCCGACTGCTACCACAAATTTGGGGTTTGGCATGGCGTCGTAGGTTTTTTTGACAGCGATTTCCATATTACGGGTGATTGCTCCAGTTACAATGAGAACGTCTGCGTGTCTTGGCGAGGCAACAAAGGTGATGCCGAAACGTTCAACGTCGTAATATGGCGTGGAAAGATTGTTTAGTTCGATTTCTGTGGCGTTGTCGCTTCCGCTATCGAGTTCACGGATTGCAAGGCTTTTACCGATGCAGCGGTCAACGTGACGTTTGAGTTCTATTCCTAAGGCTTCAAATTCGGCGTCTCGGAAAAGGATTGGTTCAGTTTTTTTCTTTTTGAAGACGACGGTTAAGTTTTTTGCCATGTCATGTTTCTCCTATAGGTCGGTTCCAGCATAGGATAAGTTCATGCTTTTGTTGATTAATGGAAAATCGGGCACGATGTTGCCCAATACAGCGTGTTCGATGGCTTGCCAGTTGCAGAAAGATGCTGTTCTAACTTTATAACGGTCGATTACACCGTTTTTTATGTACACCCAATGGATACTTTGGCCACGAGCACATTCAACCAACGCTAAAGCATACCCGTCACACATCTGATGCGCCGTCAAAACTTCACCAACTTTTAGGTGATTAATCAAATCCTGAATCATCTTTACCGAGTCAAGGGTTTCTTGCGCTTTTAGCTCGAATCTGGAAAGCACATCGCCATTTTGCTGTGTTCGGCCTTTGAGGTTCATTTCGCCGTAGAGTCCATAGGGGTGATTTATGCGGGTGTCTATCATCCGTCCTGATGCCCTTGCGATTGGACCTGTAATGTGCAGGGGTGCAAGCAGTTCTGGTTTTACTATGCCTGTTGTTTCAAAGCGGTCGATTAAAGAAAAGTACGTGTTGTCGAGTTCTTTTGCGGTTTTCAGGCGTTTGCAAAAGCCATGCAGGTATGTATTGAGGTTTTTGAGGGTCTGTTCAGGAACATCTTTGGTTAACCCACCGATAGTAATGATACCCTTTAGGAACCTTGAGCCGGTAAGTGCCTCATTAAACCGCAATATTTCTTCTCGAAGGATAAAGAATGAGCTAGCACCAGCTGGGTAAGCTACATCCACTATCATGCCAGCCAAATCACCCAAATAAGAGTAAACACGTTCAAGCTCTAAAAAGATGGTACGCAACTGCAAAGCCCGCAAAGGCACAGAAATACCTGAAATCTTTTCTATAGCCCTACAAAAAACAAAAGCGTTTGCAACTGTTTCATCGCCACTTATGGTTTCAGCGATTTTAACGCATTCCAGCGGCGTTTTGCCTTCAGCAAGCTTCTCGAGACCACGATGCTTGTAAAACATTCGTACTTCTAAATTGAAAATTGTCTCTCCGATTACGCTGAAACGGAAATGCCCCGGTTCAATGATTCCAGCATGCACTGGACCCACGGGGATTTGATAAACACCCTCACCCTCAACCTTTTTGAAAACATAAACTTCTTGAGCGGTGCTGTTTGGAGGTCGGGTTTGAAGTGAACCATTTTTGAAAGACTTCAGCAGTGGATGGAAATCTTTAGGGTAAGTTTCGTGCAGGAACAGTTTGCGTTTGTCGTAGGCGTCATTAAATTCTATGCCGAAACCATCAGTGACTTCGCGTTCGTACCAACAGGCTGAAGCGTAAACTTTGGCAATTGATGGGGCGTAGTTGCTGTCAAGGCGTATTTGGAGAATAGGGATTTCTTTGAAGCCAGCTTTTTCAAAAGCGTAAAGCAGCGTAAAGCCTTCTTGATTGCAAAAGTTTTGGACACAGAACAGGGCAATGAGTTCATAACCGTTTTCGGAAAGTTGCTTGATTGTTTCGAATAACTGGGCAGTTTCCACTTGCAGATAGAGTTCATTGTTTAACCCGTTAACTATGGCCTGGTTTGTTCCAAAGATTCTTTCAAATTCGGTCATTTGCGTCGGGAAAGTTTGCGGCATGCCATATTCACCTTATACCTAGCTCCATCACGATTGTTGAGAGCAAATCTGTTAACTGCTGAGGGAAAAAGACGCCCAAAACAAAGACTATGACAAGCAAAACCGCGATGGGCAGCTTCATGGCAAGTGAAGCCTTGAATTGTTTGGTTTCGCCAGAATCCTTTCGAGTTAAGATTTTTAAAAGAAATATTCCAAAGGCTGCGGCTACAAAAAGAAAAATGAACAATAAACTCAGCGTTAAAATTGGCGAAAGAATTGTTGATTGAATCAGAATCGAAATTTTTGCTAAGAAAATCGCTGATAATGGCATGCCTATTATTGCTACGCCACCCAAGATTAGGCTCCATGATGCGAAGGGTTGTAGTTTAAGGGCGTTTTTGATGTTTTCCAATCGCACGCCTCCAAATTGGTGGTGCATGATACCTGAAGAAAGAAAAAGAGACCCTTTGGTGAATGCGTGAGCTAACACGTAGAAAAGTGTCCAGAAAATCGCCACAGGTGTTCCAAGTCCAATGCCGACAAGCAAGAATCCCATGTTTTCAACGGTTGAGTAAGCTATTACCTTTTTCAGGTTTACTTGGGTTAGCATCGTTAAAGCCGCAATAAGCATACTAATGACTCCAAAAGCAATCAGGAAGACTGAAACTTTGAATCCAATTGAAGTTTGTGCTGCAATGGCATACATGCGGATAATGCCATAAACCCCAACACTTGTAATGCTGCCCGAAAGGATAGCGCTGACTGGTGCAGGAGCCTTTGAGTGTGCACTTGGAAGCCATGCATGGAAGGGAACGACACCACTTTTTGCTGCAAATCCAACGAATGTAAAGATGAATGCTGCGAAAACTATGGCTGGTGAAAGCGTTGAAGCGACACCCATTAGTGTGCTCCAGTTAAGTGTACCGACGCCCAATGAGTTTTCGGTTAAGGTGAATAAAAGTATAAGACCAATGAAGGCGAACAGCATACATGTTGAAGTTATAAAAATATACTTCAATGTGGCACCGATGTTTTTAACAGCATTAAGTATCACGATGAGGATGCCTGAAAAAGCGGTCGTCAACTCTGCAAGTATCCAGAACAAGGCCAGATTGTTAGAGAAGAAAGTGAAGGTTATTTCCACTAGAAGCAGGTTCAACGCAACATAGAAAAATTTTAGATTGCCGCGGTCCATTTCGCCTATTTCGATTGAGCCTTCAATGTATCCTCGTGCATATACGGCTGCAGCTAGAAACAGCACAGCTGAAATAAGGACTTCGTAGATACACAAATGGTCCATGAAGAAGTAGCCGCTTCCCACTGAATAGTTGGGAACTTGGGTGAAGCCTAAACTATAAAGCCCCAAAAGTAGGAAGCTCGCTGGAAGAATAATGGCAAGAAAATTGATGGTTTTATGCGATTTAGCTATAATTGTTAATAGTACAATTACAAGGCCCAGTACACCGTAAAGTGTAAAGATGGTTTCTGTTGAAAGAATCATTTCGTTTTATCCCCCGTTACTTTCTCTAAATCTGCTTCAGCTACTTCATCATCCTCATCATCACCGAAAACTCGCCAACCGTTTTGAAACGGATTTAATCGTGAATGAAACTCTTCAATTGAGGAGTCAATGCCAAAGGCAAGTATAGCCGCTAAAAGCGTCAAGATGATTAAATCTATGACTATTAAAATTTCAACCATCAAAGGTAACTCAGTCAAAAAGAGACCAAAAAGCAGGACACCATTTTCCATGGTTAGGTAACCGACGATGTTTGTGATTGTTTGTTTACGGGTGAAAATAACCAGCATCCCAATGAAGAGCAAAGATACACCGATTGTTGCACCGACAAAGAATAGGCCACTTAACTCTAAGGGAGCTAAAAGAGGCGTGAATGCAACGTAAACAAAGAGTATGATTATAATGCTCACAATAAGGGATTGATTGGGTGAAAGGAAGTGAAATTGGGCGTCTCGTTTAACATTTAATTTTTTGAGGATGTGTCTCATGAATTTTGGGATTATCAGGGTTTTGCTGGCGATTGTAAGTATCGCAAGAATTAAAGGTGTATAGCTGCCGCTATCAATAAAGAACAAAAATGCAATCAACGCTAAAAGGAATGATTGAAGCGCATATGTTTTTACAAGCGACATAATGTCTCGTTTAACGATTATTATAGCAGCGGTCACCAGAACCAGAACGATAAGTAACTGCGCCACGTTTTCAATTGCGGGAATCATTTAAGCAAAAACCTCGATTATTATGGTTATCACTGCAAGGAACAGCGCCAAAGCAAAAAGCGCTGGAAGATGGAACAAACGGGATTTTGCACATGCCGACTCGAAAAGCCCAATGAAAACCGCGAGAACTACGGCTTTTATAAGAAATGCTGCTAACGCGACAAGAATTGACGCTGCTGAGAAGTCGGAGGTTAATCCCCATGGAATCAGCGTGTTAATCAGCAGAGCCATGAGCAGCATCTGTTTCATTGCACTGGAAAGCTCCATGAGTGCCAAGTTTTTGCCTGACTGTTCAAGAAGCATGGCTTCGTGAATCATAGTGAGTTCAAGATGGGTTTCGGGGTTATCTACTGGGACTCTTGAGGATTCAACGATTATTATGATGAATATGGAGATGGCTATGAGGATGAGGACTGGGTCTACAAGGAAGCTGGAGTTTAGGGCGCCTCGAAAAATGTCAGGAATGCTTGTTGTTTTAAACATAATTGCTAATGCCGCGAAGACCACGATCGTGATTGGCTCGATAAGGGCTGACATTGCCATTTCCCGTGAACTGCCCATGCCGCCAAACGCGCTGCCGGCGTCAAGCCCAGAGAGTGCCATAAAAAACTTTGCCAAAGCCAGCAGGTAGATGAATAGGATGATGTTTCCGATGAGGTCTGTTGGTTGCGGTATGAAAAGCAGGGGAACAAAAAGGCTGGCTGTAACTAGGGCAGCGATGTTAATGAGCGGTGTTGCCTTCATTATCCACGACGAGTTTTGTGAGTAAACGGTTTCTTTTTTGAAGAGCTTTGCCAAATTATAGTATGTTTGAAGTAGTGGTGGCCCTTTTCTTCGCTGTGTGACTGCTTTTACTTTTTTGATTAAACTGATGAATAACGGCGAAAGTAGCAGGGTGAATAGAATATTTAGTATTCCGTAAATTAGTAAGTCAAAACTCATGCAAACCACCAAATCAACAGTAAAAAGATAACAATCGTTATGAAAGCGTACGCGATATGCAGGTCAATGTCGCCACGTTGGAGAGCATTGACTTTTAGGGAAACTTTTTTGATAAAATTAGCTACAGGCAGGTAGAGATATTCTTCAAAGAACTTCATCAGTTTAAGCTCAGCCTTACCGCTTTTGAAGACCGCTTGATTATTATCGTAATATTCTCGTTCGCTTTTCTTTTCCGTACGAAAAATCGATTTTAGGATTGTTACGATTGGTTCGGAGAAGCCTGAAGCTGAATACTCCATCAGATGAGTCTGAGTTGTGATGCCGCAACCCCATGTCTCTGAAAGCCGCTCCATTTTGCATGCTCTCTGCCTTAATGCAGCCCAAGCAAATACGTAAAAAACTGCAAGCGCCGAACCAATCAGAAGCATGTTTGGCAACTGTAGGGAGTATCCGAGTATTTGGAAGATTTGGTAAGAGAAAACGCCCAAACCGACACATAAAACGGCCAGTATCGCTGGCCCGATAAGCATGGAGCGAGGGGCTTCTTTGGCGGCTTTGGCTTTTTGTGAACGTGGCAACGCAAGGAAAGAGATTCCGAAGGCTTTTACGAAACATGCCGCTGCAAGAGCACTTGTGAAAGCGAACACGGCAAGGGCAACAATGAGAAGCAGAACGAGGAACGGGTTGCCTAAAGCAGGGGATTGGAAGAATACTTGAAAAATCATTAACTCGCTTACGAAACCGTTGAAAGGGGGCAAGGCGGAGATGGAGATTGCCCCGACCAGAAACAGCAGTGCAGTGTGGGGCATTGGTTTGATTAAGCCACCCATTTCTTCAATGTTTTTTGTTTCCGTAGAGTTTACTACGGCGCCTGTTGCCATGAATAGCAGGCTTTTGAAGGCTGCATGGTTAAATGAATGGAAGAGCGCACCTAATAGTGCAATCAACGCTATGCTTGGGAGACCGTAAACGGTGAAGATTGTGTATAAGCCGACGCCTACAAGGATTACGCCAACGTTTTCGATGCTTGAGTAAGCGAGCATCTTCTTGAGATCATGCTCCTTCAACGCATAAATGACGCTTAACAATGCGGAGGTGATACCCATTGCAAGAATCAGCAGGCCCCACCATGACTCCAAAGGCAACAAGATGAGAAACCTGATTAAACCGTAAATGGCGACTTTAATCATAACTCCCGACATGAGCGCGGAAATGTTTGATGGGCTTGCTGGATGGGCGTATGGGAGCCATTTGTGGAATGGGATTATGCCTGCTTTTATGCCGAACCCCAAAAATAGGAAGACAAAAGCGATTGAAGTGATCAGGGGCTGCGCTGTTATGGGTTGGATGTTGAAGGTACCTGTGGTTACGTACAAGAACAGGAACGCAAAGAACAAGAAAACAGTGCTCAGATTGGTCATTACGAAGTAGAACATGCCTGCTTTGAGAGTTTCCTTCTTTTCATATTCTACCATGACTAAAAGGAAAGAGGTTAATGCCATTGTTTCCCAGAAAAACAAAAAAGAAAACATCGATGAAGAAGAAACAACAAGAACCATCGAAACAATAAACAAATTCATTAAGAATACAAGAAGATTTTTTCTGCCCTCACTATGTATATGCTCAACATACTGGATTGAATAAATTTGAACCGCCAAAGATACAATAGATACCAACGCGATGAAAAACGCTGAGAGCTTATCGATAAAGAATGAGAACTCGAAGGGCGGCGTAATCCGGTAAGTCTGTGTCGTTACCGTTGTGTTTGTAAGGATGATTTCTGCGGCAAACGCGAGCAGGACAATGCTGGAAAAACAGCCCAGCAGGAACGATGCTTGTCTTGGCAGTTTGTTATTTTTCATTTTTATTGTTGCCAGGGGCGTTAATGCGCCGAGTATAAACACGGCTAAACCAACAGGAAATAGGGTTTCAAGCATAACCTATTCCACTTTAGAGTAAGCCCAGTTTTGCCTTGTCAGCTGCAAATAAGAAAAGCATTATTTCGTTAACAATATTCAATCTTGCGTTGAGGTTGGCTTTGATTTTGGTGCCAACGGTGCCATCGATTAGCTGATTATTCATTAAGGTCGCGCCATCCAACCTCACAGTCCGCTAAAAAAGCTTTACGGAACAAGACAAGCCATTTTATTATCACTCAAACACTAGACCAAAATAACGTTTGTGCAGTGAAAAAATTTTCAATTTATGCATTTAATCTACGAAAATATTATACTGTTTAAGTATATACAAATGGTTTTCTAAACAGTTAAAAAATAGTAAGAAACAAGAATACTTGCCCCAAACAGCTAAAACACTCACAAGGCAAATGGATGAGAAAAACGATTAGCCTAGCTCAAACGTTGTTACACCAAAAATTTTTTCCAAAGGCAACTTGGGTGCAGCTTTCGTGTACATTCTTACCGTACTAAAAACCGGCGTCATACCATGTGATTTTGCAAGCTTAACACCTGCAATGTTTGGTTCGGGAACATCCAAAAATACTTGCTCGTTTGGGACGGTAGAGGCTAAACTTGAAAGCAGTAACTCAGCAGTCTCAGCGTCTTCGGCAAATAAGGGTCCAATCTTGTGACCTCGGAAACATTTGCGAATTACACCATAACCCTTGATAGCTGCAGAGTCAGGCTCCTGTACCGTTAGGGCGTGAGCATCTTTTTGATAAAGCCAGCATTCCAAAAATCTCAACCGTTTAGCAGGGAAAAACTTGGAATCAAAAACGGCAACTCTGTCTAAATCGCTTTTCTTTATTGGAACACAATTTTTTGAACTTGCACCGTTGAAGACGCCTGCATATCTGGTGTTGCTGTAAGCAGTTTTAAAACCAGCTTGCTCGTAACGGCTTTGCATGTTAACAACGCCGTCTATACCCAAGTTTAGGTTTTGGCTTTTGCTTAGGACAAATTGCTGAAGTGCAGTACCCACGCCTTGTCCTCGAAAATCAGGCATTACAATGTAAAAACCGGCAAAAGCAAAATTTTTTGAGTATTTTACTATAGAGACTGTGCCTAAAATTTTTTCGTCAAGTTTTGCCGCGTAGAAACCTGTGGGGTCAGTATGGTAGAAGCATTCTGCATCGTGGATTCCAGGGTCCCAGCTTTCGATTTTTGCCCAGTAGATGGCGGTTTCAACTTCTGCCTGAGTCATTTGGGTTATTGTTAGATGCTTGAGCGTTGAAGCGTCATTGTTCATAATGTTTAATGGGTTTTTTATGTTTATAAGAATCACTCACTCGGGTTTTGATGTCCTACATTTTTATTTTAGGGGGTCTGTTGGAAGAATAATTTTTTGGTGTACCTCATTTAGAACATCTGCAACGGCTAGGTAGATGGCGCTTGATCCACAGATAACGCCTTCAATTCCTGTTAAATTGTTTAAAGTAAAGCTTCCAAATAGTACGGGGTTATCCAAGAAACTTGTTATTGATAACATAAAGAACAGTACAGCCGTAGTCACAAAGACTACTTGAAGAGTTTTTGTAGCCTTCAAAGTGCCGTAAGCCATAGCAAGCGTAAAGATCGCCCATAACAGAAAATATGCACCCAAAGAATTTGTTGACGGCGATTGGAGTCCAGTAAATATGGTTGTTTCTGGCAGTAGAATCAGCATTACTAAGGACCACCAAAATAGTCCATATGAAGTAAATACTACGGTGCCGAAAGTGTTGCCTCGACGGTACTCCATTAAACCTGCAATTATCTGCGCTAAACCACCATAAGCTAAACCCATAGAAAGAATCATAGTGTCAAGTTGAAAAGCGCCTGCATTATGGAGATTCAAAAGCACAGTTGTTATACCAAAACCGAGTAGTCCCAAAGGTGCAGGGTTTGCAAGTTTTTGTGTACTTATTTTTGCTTCCCCCTTACGAAAAAATGTTGTTATCTATGAATTGGGGTTTAAAATGGATTAAAATATGTTGTGAAAGCTTGCGTGAAACAACAAAAAATTCGCGGTTAGGGTTAAGATTCTGAATTCATAAGCGATTAATAAGAAAACGTACGAATGCTAACGTAACACACGGATGTTATTAACATGACAACTGACGAAGCTTCAGAAAAAAGAATTAGCGAGTACAAAAAAAGACTCGAAGAGTTGGAAAGAGAAAACCAAAAACTCCGCGCAGTAAATCAGGAATTGGCTAAATCACAAATTGCCGTCCTTGAAGATGCAATACAGGGAGCTAAGGACATAGTTGCAAACAATGAAGAAACCATTAAAAACGGCAAAAAAATGGTTGAACTAACAAGTACTGTAGAAAAATCCGTTCAAGAAGTAGCAAAGCTGGCGCTTGAAACAACCAGTACAATCGACAAGGTTGCAAGCGCTGCTAAAAACGTTGGAGAAGTCGCAAGTAAAGTTTACACTGAAGCGGACAACGCAAATAAAGAAACCGCCAAAGTTTTAGAAATGGGCAAACAGGCTGCGAACGTTTCCAACCAAATGGCAATCGGTATGCAACAAGTAAGCACTGCATCACAGCAGGTTTCAACTGGCGCTCAAAAGCTTGCGGATCTTTCACAAAACGCTGCGAGAAGCACTGAAGCTTTAAAGAAAGTAATGGATGACGCGGGCATAATCGCTAAAGAAGCGTCAAACGTTACTGGGGAAGCGTTGAAGAAGTCAAAAGAAGCAAACGAGAAAAGCCAAAAAGGTCTTCAGGCAATTGAAAACATTAAAACTAACATTATCAAGGTTTCTGATGCAGTAACGTCTATGGTTAGCTCAATTGATCAAGTTGGGCAAATGGCTAACTCTGTTTCAGACATTGCGGGTCAAACTAACATGCTTGCACTTAATGCTGCTATTGAAGCTGCAAGAGCAGGCGAGGCAGGAAGAGGATTTGCAGTTGTCGCTGACGCCGTAAAAGGTTTAGCAGGTCAATCTAAAGTAGCAGCCCAATCATCAATCAGTCTTGTTAAGAACATTAAAGACGCTGGTAGTCAAACTAGCAGCATCTCAGGCCAATCACAAGTGGGCGCTCAAGAAGGAGCCACAGTTGTTTTAGCTGCTATAAAAGAGTCTGAAGGCATCGCCATTATAATGGATGTTATGAATGGAAAAGTAAACAACCTTGCATATGGCGTCGAAAAAGGTCTTCAGGAAATCAACGCGGTTACAAGAACCATCGAGGAAGTTGCAAGCATCGCGGAAGAAAGCTCATCAGCATCACAAGAGGCGTCATCAGCCACTGAAGAACAGACAGCAGCAGCTCAACAGATGGCAAGCATCGCCCGAGATGTTTCTTCAGTAGCTGAAGGAGTAGAAAAATCAACAAAGAGAGTACTTGTAAACGCTGAGGAAGTAGCAAGACTCGCCGATAACGTAAGTACCGACGCAGCCATCGTTGAAAAGTCCGCTAAAGAAATTGAAACGTACGCTGAGACAGTGGCTTTTACCACAAGTGAAGTGGGAGAAAACGCTCATTCAGTAGTTACTGCCGCTGAAGAAACAAACGTTAACCTGCAAAAACTCATCGATAAAAGAACAGCTATACTTAACGATTTAATGCAAAAATACAACGTAAAAAAAGATTAGGCGAACAATATGGCGAAATCTGTTCATAACGGCGACTTTCAAATTGTCAACTTCACCGTAGACAACATAAACTATGGGGTACCAGTTGAGCAAGTACGTGAAGTCCGAGACATGCAAGCAGTAACTCCTGTTCCAGGAGCCCCAGCGTATGTTGAAGGCGTAACTAACTTACGTGGACAAATCATTACCGTTTTTGATCTGCGTAAACGTTTAGGGCTTGCTGAAAAGAAAGGCTCAGGCGAAAAAATCTTGATAATTGACTTGGACAAATCAGCAGTAGGCGTCGTGGTTGATGCAGTAACTGAAGTTTCGACGATCCGAGAAGCGGATGTTGAAAAAAATATTGAAGTTACATCTGCACTTGGCGACTTCATTTTGGGCGTTGGAAAACAGAATGACCAGTTAGCGGTCATTTTGGATATTTCTAAAATCGTGCTTAAAACCAAAACGCAAGAATTGCCCAATTAACCTTCTTTTTTAAGAATCATAAATTTTATCACATACAGCACTTAACACATTTTTGGAATGCCTTATTGTTTCCATAGCAACGTGGCCTTTCTCGGTTAGTTTATAAACTGTTTTCCGCCCGTCAGTTTCACCATAAATCAAACCTTTTCGCTCAATAGCATAAAGTGTAGAATAGACTGTGCCTGGACTCATTGACTCTGAAAACTTGAGGTTAACTAAATCAATAATGTCATATCCACTGATGGATTCACGTTTTGACATTTCCATCAAAATGATGACGTTAAGAAATTCTCGGATAATTCTTGTTTTTATTGCCTCTAACGTGTATTCCGCAGGTAAAATGGCGTTTTGAAGGTTCGTCAAGCAATCAAGCGTCCTTTGGTAACAGGTGAATTATTTAACGCGGAGCGCTTTTAAAGTTATCGTGCGATAACTTGTTTGAAAGAAAAGTTTTTGAATCCTGCCCGAATATGTTAAGAATAGATATTTTTGAAATAAACTGGATTTATTTCAAAAAAAATGAGTTGAAAATTGGGTTTAATAGTAGTAAGTCAATGTTACGGTGCCATTGTTTGCTTCATTGCTGATATTACCAAGTTGAATGTCTATCGTGCCGGGAAGAATCGGGAAGTATGCCGTTCCATCGACGCCGACGGTGATTGTTTGATTGTAGTTTAATCCTGCATATGTGTAAGCTGCGTTAATGTAAGTACTGTTAGAAGATGATTGAACCTTTACTTCAACGTAACCTGCATAACCCAAAGTATCATTCCAAAGGATAGTTGTTGTGTTTGCATCTTGAGTAAAAGATTGGCTATCTAATATTATTGCTGAATCGTTAAGGGCAAGAATGCTGGCGTAATTGCTGTTTTCGTCGGTTAATTCTGCTAGCTGCGTTTCGTAATCGGAGACTGAACTGTTAAGGGTGTTTAGCTGATTTTGGAGTATAGTTACTTTCGCGTTAAGGTTGGAAATTGTGGTTGTTTGTTCGGCTACTTGGTTTTCCAGGTCTGACATGTTTGTGCTGTCGAAAACTGTTCCATTTGCGACTGCCGCGGCTAAACCGGCTGCAAGTATAATGCAGACTACACCTAAAGCGAGTGCTATGTTTCTGTCAACAACTTTTCCGTTATTTGTTTCTGTCATTTTAGAGGTCACTTTATTTTTCGTGTTTGTTTCTGCTATGGATAGGGATTTTTCTAAATGCCAGAGCAGTTGATGTAAAAATCAAAACCGTGTATTAAGCGGTTTTTCCCAAATTGACCCCTAGTTAAACCCAAAATATTAAAAAAAGAAGTTTAGTATTTTACGCTCAAATATAGCAGTACCGATAAAGCTGCAAACTCGAACAGGTCAGGCAAGACTATGAATGGACCTAAACCCATCGGAAAGAAATGGAAGATGCTTGCTGTAAACGGACTTGAAAACAAATCTTTTAATAGAAATGCAAACCCGAAGATAAGCAGAGCAAAGGAGAATTCTGATTTTGTTTTTTTGTAGACGCTAATGAACGTAATTAGTAGGACAATTAATAATGCAACGTTTAAAGTTGAGACGATCGCATGTGCAATGTAGAAGAATTCAAAATCGTAATAGAAGAAGGCTTGTCCTCCAGGGGGCTGTCTTTGTTCAACCGGCGTATAGAGTATGGATGCTGCCCAAAAAGCTGCAAACAAGCCAACCAATATAAGAATTGGAAGAAGTAATCCAATCTTGAATTTTATGTCACTTTTCATCTTGGTTTCCACTTTTGCCTTGCCCCTTTTTCTACTTTTTCCCTATTTTGCTGCTAATCTCCTCAAACAGGTTGTAATTGTCCTCCATCACTTGAGAAAGAAAATATGTTGCACCATATCGATCGCCGATTGACGTGATCAAACGGTTTTTCTCCAGAACTTCCAAGTGGTGACGCATTGTTTTGTAATCCATGTTTAGCAACGTCGCAAGTTGGTTAGCATTTTGGGGTTTATTTTTAAGGGCTTCAAAAATTTTTGCCCTAGTCGGCCCGCCGCGAGTGCCTGCGATTAACCATCCAAGCAGATACTTTAGTGAACGGGCGTTGCTAGACATTTTTTAACATCCTGTATAGGAAATCTTTGTTTCAACTTATTCTGATTAAGGTAATAAATGTCACCTTTTTTGTTTGTGTTATCTAGGCTTTTATGGCAAAATTAGGAGTCAATTTGGGCTAAATATTGAAAAATGCCTTAATAATTTTCTGCGAACCCAGCTTTGTTTATGGAGGTGAACAAGCATAGACACAAAAACAAAAGCGTTGACTTTAATTTCAGTGTTAGTTTTAGCCGCAGCCGCTACAACCCTGTTAGTTACAAATCAACTCAACGTTAACGCCGACACCAACAGCACAAGCACAGTAACCTCAGACGATTCAGCAACAAATACAAGCACAACCACAACAGTAGCTGACGACAATGCCAGTCAATACTTCTGCTTTGGTCATGGACGAATGGGATTGATGACCATACAAGTAGAACATGGATTCGGAGGTCATGGACAGGTTCAAGTAAGCGATGAATTCAAAGAAAACGTCACCAGCATTGCGAGTGCTGATTCAGACGTACAAGACCTACTAAATAACGGATACAACGTGACCGCAGTAACTCCGATACTACAAAGCACTGTTGACGGAAACGGATACGTAACCACTAGAGCTTCAACTGCAATCCTCACCTTAACCAAAGACGACACAAACAGTTATGGCAGAGCACAGGTACTTGTTAACATTGACCAAGCCACAGTAACAAAAATCTACACTGAAACAAGAACCCTAATAGAGAAGTAACTTTAACCCAACCAATTTTTCTCTTCTTTCTCCATTATTCCCTTTAAAGTTCTTCTCTTTTTTTCAAAAAAATATTTCACGTAAACATTATGCGTTCTTTGCCGAGTTAAGGTTTGGATTTGGGTTCAATTTGGGTATTATTTTGAAATTAATTTAATAGCAAACCTGACCTTCAAGGGTCTTCATGGCAGCCGAGAAGGTAAAAAACCCGTGTAAAGTTGCCGCAGACTCTCACCGTTTGAGTTTTGTGGCGTCGAACAAGCATCCTCCTCAGCACCTTCTCGGTTGCCAAACTTCAACCTAAAATATATGGTGACCATTTTTGGGCGTACTAAACAGAGCTGTAAGAAATATTTCAAGAAGAAAAATTCGTGCTTCACTTGTAATAATTGCGTTGGCTTTTTCTATGGCCATTTTAATCTCGATACCTGCTGGAGTTATGGCTAATCAGGATGTTGCTCAATCTTTAAGCGACAACCTGAGTAGAACAATAACAGAGACAGGAGCATCCATTAATCAAACATTAACCCAGATAGATTGTACTTCGGAGCTTTCAGGATACGGTTTTAGACCTGCTGAATCAACAGGCAACTATAATCAAAGTGATAGACCCATGCCTTCTGGAGGATTTGGAGGCTCTGGTTTTGATCCAAGCCAGTTCGGTGGAGGTGGAATACCGGGACAATTTGGCGGCGGCTCCTTTGGCGGTGGTGAAGCTAATCCGATGAATCAGAGCTTGTATGACGATGTTTCAAGCATTAGTGGTGTTGCTGCTGTAGCACCCATTTTAGATGCGACTCAAGGTCAAAATGTAACTCAGGAGTTCATGGGCAGAAGCTTCACAAGAATCGTAGCGGATTACGTAATTGAAGGCATACCACTGACTGAGGACCTCGTTAACTACAACATTTTACCAACTAATATTACAGAGGGCAGAAACCTGCAAGCTGGCGATAGCGGCGTAGTTGTTTTAAGTGAAAACAACACAGCATACTTCAACGCTGGCGTAGGCGATACAATATCAATTCTAGGTGAATCCTTCACTGTAGTAGGTATTCATGGGACATCAGGCGTTTCAGACATCACTACGCTATACATGAACCTAACGGATGCTCAAACAATAACCAACAACACCGGTTACATAACAACATTAAGAGTGTTCGCCACAGACAGTTCAGTAGTGTCACAAGTAGCAAGTGACATCAGCGCATTACACAGCGAATTAAACGTTCAAACAGCTCAAAGCACTCTGGAACGAATGCAAAGCCTGCAATCAAGCCAAACTACCGCAATAGAAAACGCTGAAGCATCACTTGCCCAAAGCCAAAGCACAGCCATTCAAGAAATCATCGTGGTAGTTCTCGCAACTAGCTTAATCGTCCTATTCGTAATGCTCTACACTGTTCGTGAACGTACCAAAGAAATTGGCACACTCAAAGCAATCGGTTTCAGCAACCGCACTGTAATGAGGCAATTTGTTTTAGAAGGCATCCTGTTGAGCGTTATCGCTGGAGCCATAGGCATTGCTATTGGAACATTCCTTGCGCCAACGCTATCTTCGCTACTATTGCCAGCAATAAGCTCAGGAGCAACAGGAGCAGCTAGCCAATTCAGTCAAGCCACAATCCAAACCGCCGCGGTTTCGGTTACTCCGGAGTTGATGTTGCTTGTTTTCGGCTTCTCAATACTGCTTGGAACACTTGGCAGTTTGTATCCAGCTTGGAGAGCAGCAAAAATTAGACCAGCAGAGGCGATGAGATATGAGTGAGATAGCATTAAAAATTGAAAAACTAACAAAAAGTTACATGCTTGGCAAACGTGAAGTCCAAGCGTTAACTAACCTTAATTTGGAAGTTAAAAAAGGTGAATTCGTATCCATCATGGGACCTTCCGGTTCAGGAAAAACCACACTGCTAAACGTTATTGGATGCATAGATAAAGCAACCAAAGGAAATGTAGTTTTAGACGGCGTCGAAATTGACAAAATGCCTGAGAATGAACTCTACAAAATTCGCAGAGACAAAATGGGATTCATCTTCCAATCTTTCAACCTATTGCCGTACCTCAACGCCAGAGAAAACGTAGAATTACCAATGGAGCTAAAAACCTCATCTAAAGAGGCCAGAAGCAAAAGAGCAAGCGAACTGTTGGCGTTAGTTGGACTTTCCGGAAGAGAAAGCCATCGCCCACAAAGGTTAAGCCAAGGAGAACAACAACGCGTCGCCATCGCACGTGCACTCGCCAACGACCCAGCAATCATCTTAGCAGACGAACCTACAGGCAACTTAGATATTCAAAACAAGCAAGACATCATTAAACTGCTTGCAAACCTAAACATCAAACAGAAAACCACAATCATCATGGTTACCCATGACAGTCAAGTTGCTTCTCACACTGAAAGAGTAGTCTTTCTTAAAGACGGCAAAATCTCAAAAGAAAGAGAAGGCCTACTGCTAAACAGGAAACGTGAGGGTCAATTAAAACCCTATAAAGTAGAACAAGGAAAAGTGAAAGAAAATGTCTGAAACCCCTGAAAACCAAAACGCAGAAACAACGCAACCAATCGATGAAGACCCAGCGGAACAAGCGACACATGCACCTGTTCAAGAAAACGAGTCGCCACAAAAAGCTTCAACGCCATCCTCTCAAGAATATTCACCTTTTTGGCCAACTGAGGAGCAGTCTCCTCCGCCACCGCCCCCGTCTTCGCCGTCTTCTTTATCACAACCTCATCAACATAAACATAGAAACACCAAAATAGTCATGGTAGCGCTTCTTGCTATTTGTTTGCTTGCTGGAAGTTTTATCGGGTACGCCTTAACCTATTCGACGCTTGACGGCAAAATTAATGACCTACAGTCTCAACTGCAGTATTATCAGTCAAACGGGCAAACAGGCAATGTTGACACAGTTTCCAGCCTGAACTATACAGGTTCACTAGCCAGCTTGTATCAGAACGTTAAAGCTTCCGTTGTGGTTGTTCAGGACCTTGTGCCGCAATATAACATGTTTGGGTTCCTTGCCGGTTACGGTATCCAGCAGGGATCTGGTTTTGTAACCAGCGTCAACGGGCAACAAGTAATCGTGACAAACAATCACGTAATCGACACTGCAACAAACATTACTGTAACCTTTGCGGATGGCACCAGTTACACTGCAGAAGTTTTAGGCTCTGACGCAAATGCGGACCTTGCCGTTTTAAGCGTAGATTCATTACCCAGCGGCGTGCAGTCCCTAACAATGGTCAGTTCATCAACTTTAAACGTAGGAGACACCGTCGTCGCGGTAGGTTCACCGTACGGGCTTTCAGGAACCTTAACAACAGGCATCATCAGTGCGCTTGGAAGAACAATCGTTGAAGGAAGCAGCACAACAGGCATCGCCATCCCAGATACTATTCAAACAAGCACAGAAATCAACCCTGGAAACTCTGGAGGCCCACTCATCAACCTGCAAGGGCAAGTCGTAGGCATAACCACCGCGGCAGTCAGCGACTCACAGGGCTTAGGCTTCGCAATCCCATCAGACACAATTATACGCGAAATCGTCTCGCTCGTCAACACCGGTTCATACACTCAGCATCCATCATTAAACGCTCAAGGAACTGACATGAACCTACAAATCGCGCAAGCAATGGGAACCGATGTCACCTATGGATGGCTGGTAGAATCAACGCAACAAAACAGTGCACTTAAAGGCGGCACAACCCAAGCAACCATTCTCGGTGACCACGTAATCATCGGCGGAGACATCATAATCGGCGCAGGCAACAAAGTAATAACCAACTCAGATGATCTACTTACGTACTTGGAACAGAATACGTTGCCAGGGCAAAACGTAGATTTCACGGTGATTCGAGATGGACAGCAGCAGACTGTAACGGTGGAAATCGGCAGCCTAAGCTAAAACCAATCCACATTTCTTTTTATTTTTTAATTTAGAATTTGCTTGGAACGGTAGATGCTAATGTTAAATTTTAAACCAAAAGCATATTGAAAACCGGTGATAAAAAAAATTAATTCGGGGATAAGAAGCTTTCAATGTCCGCAATAAACTTCAGTGACTCTTCTTCTATCTGCCGGGTTAAAGCTTCTAAATTGCTGAAATCAGCGTTTTCAACCAAAACATGCTCAACGATTGAGTCAACACCGTTAAGGCTTAACGGAACCTTGTACTTGTTGTAGTTTGCTTCTTTGAAGAGTTTCCAGTATTTTGCTTGAATAGTCTTGTTGTATCCTGCGAGCCAAATCTCGAATCTAAAAGCATCATGTACAAACAGGAGTACAACTTTGAGTTTTTGTTGCTTCAAAGCTTTAGGAAAGAAGTAAAAATATGAATAATCCATTTGTCCTGGTTGAACGTTTCCTGAAACAAAAAAGTCAGGATACTTCTTTTCAAAATGCAGCCGTAAGTCGTCAAGGTAACCCATCAGCCCCTTGTAAGCCGTTTTAATGGTTTGCTTTGCCAGCTGATTTCTGTACTCTTTTAAGCCATTTAGAAAACCAAGCGGTGTTTCTGTTGTATCTTTAGCGTTCAATTTTTTCCCTAAAAGCTTTATGCGTCGAACTAATTATAAACTTTTAACGTTAGATGGGCGCGTAAAGGTTTATTGACTAAACTTTTGCTTGAATTAGCGTATCCTTATATGCACCCAAAGCAGCCTATATATAAATTCATAAAGAAGGTAAAGCCATGTCCGCATTTGCAAGGCCAGGAGCATATGACTATAACGCAACAGTCTTTTCGCCAGATGGGCGTCTATATCAGGTTGAATACGCAATGGAGCTTGTCAACCGTGGAGCCACCATTTTAGGCATAAAATGTCCAGATGGCGTAGTATTAGCTTCAGAAGAAAACGCTGAAGCCCTTGAAAAGACAGACCATTCATTAAAAATCTTCTCGATAGATGACCACATTGGAGCTGCCATCGTAGGCTTAGGCAGTGACGCAAGAGTCTTAATTCAAAAAGCCCGTGAGGACGCCCAAAGCAACAAGTTAACCTATGATGAACCAGCCGACGTGGAAGTAATAACAAAAAGCGGCAGCGACCTACAACAAGTATACACTCAACACGGTGGCGGTCGCCCATTCGGAACCGCTTTAATAATTGGCGGCGTTGACAGGACTGGACCACGTGTTTTCTGCACACATCCAAGCGGCACATACAAAGCTTACAAAGCGGTGTCACTTGGCGCTGGAAGGGAAACTGTACAGGCACAGCTACCAGAGAATTATAAAGAAAACATGAGTCTTGACGAAACATTGAAACTTGCGGTTAAATGCCTCAAAAACTCTATGCAGGCAAGGCAAATGCCGGTTAAACTGACATTGGCAGTTATTTCAGCGGCTACAAAGAAAATGAAGCTGTTAACGGAAGCTGAAACTGAAAGCCTCATCAAAGAGGCACAATAAACCCTTTTTCAAACTTAAACTAGTTTTTTTGCCTATGCAACATTTATAAATTTTTTATCAACGTTTTTTTAAAAGAAAAATTACCAAACAAGCAACCACCACAACAATCAAAGCAAGAATTATCCAAATATAGGGTTCAATATTCCAAGAACCATTAGCAACTTGGGAACCTGGAGTTGGCGTCGACAAAGTACCGTAACCAAGCGGTGTATATTGTTCATTAACGTTTAAAGCAGTTGAAGTTGAAGATGGATCAAAACCGCCTATCGCATACAAAGTATCGTTCACGACTGCTACCCCAAAATCTTCTCGGATGTAGGCATAGCTGTACCATTTGCCCAAGCGTCAGTTTTAAGATCGTAAACTTGATTGAGAGACAACCTATAAGCTACCTCAGCTTTCAACCCTATAACATATAGCCGTTGAGGCGCATTAGCACCAGCAGTAACTCCAACACCAGTTCCTTCCAAACCGATCGGACCATCACTGCCATAAGTAACACTGTTAGTTTCAGGGTCAAAAATCATTAATTGCTGTAATGAGTGAGAAGGAATAGCTCCCATGTCATGCGAGCCAGTAGCAATTATTTTGCCATCAACAACCACTGAGTATCTTGGCGTTGGCATATACCCATTGTTTGACCATAAATTACTGGCGATATCATAAACGTAAATGGAACCTGCGCCCATAACGTAAATTTTGCCGTCTATTGCTTGGGCAGAAATCTGCATAGCCTCAACAGGCAAAGATGCTTTGGTTTCCCAAGTATCAGCAGCCGTATCATAAACCTCCAAGACATTAACCATCGTATAACCCTTAAAACCAGATGGATAACCAACATCATACACACCAGTTGCCCCACCTATGCAGTAGATTTTGCCCTGATAAGCAGCAACTGCAAAATAAGCCCTTGCAGTCGGCATAGAAGCCTTATAAACCCAAGAATCACTAACAGGGTCATACTGCTCATTAACCCCCAACACATCAGTAAGAGAATGATAACTTGAGCCAGTACCGCCAATAGCATAAATTTTGTTATCCACAGCCACAACACCCAAACCAGAACGCGCCACATGCATCGACGCCTTAACAGCCCAAGAATCCTCAACAACCCCAAAAGCAAACACTGGCTTAAGAAAAACAGCAAACAAAGACACAAACAACAACAAAACCAACAACACAACAATAGACTTGTTTGATGCCAGCAGCTTTTTGCTTGTTGCTTTCACTTGTTACATCTTCCTCTTTTGCCTATAAACCCAAAGAACCTAATAAGTTTTAGCACAAAAAGGACAACCACAGGTTGCAAACCAAAAAGAGCAAAAAACACACAAAAAACCAAGCCCCTGCCTTAGTTAACCAAGCCTATTTGGAACATATAGGGGGTAGGCAGGGTGAAACCAGCGTCTATTTGTGGCCTATTAGAGACTATATGCAAATCCCTAAGAGGGGTAGGTCCGTATTGGTTGAAAATTCTCTCATTAGTATGTTGAAATTCAGTGCTAATTTGCTTATGGGTTTAATGTGTTTATTTTAAGGGTGTTTTAACGCCAAAATTGTTTAAAGGACACGTTTTGCTGCTGTTTTAGCTGTTGGAGCGTGAGAAATGCCTTAACCCCAAACAAATGGGCCATGCCAGTGCCCGAATGCATAGCGCTATTCAACGCTTTTCGCTTCTGTTCCACTAACCTTTTTTGAATTAAATTACCATTTTACAACTTTTATTGACGCTTGCCGACTTTATTTGACGCGCTCAGCAACCCTTAAGGCGCTAATTAAAAAAAACAACCCAAAACAAACACATCAATAAACAAGACAGAAGAAAAAAATCGGGTTAAACGATGTATCTGTCACAGCCTTCAAAGTCTTTAACGATTTGCATGTTACCTTTAGGCGCAGCTGGCCCAACAAGAGTTCCTAACGGCAAATCTTTAAGCAGAACCCACGGCGATTTGCGTGCCAATACGGTTGCTTGATGCTCCTCACCGAAGCTTTTCTTGGCAACCTCAATAACTTGTTGCCGCACAGCCACTTCTGACATTTCACCAAGAGCATGCAGATATTCATGCAACAAGAGGTTGTAGACGAGCGCATTAATAGTGGGTTTTGAAGGAATTTTTGTTTCAACAACATCAACGAGTGCCCGGTTTAAGACAATGTTGTTTGTGCCGACTGGGTAATAAGCACCTAGCTGCAAGGGCAAATCATCCAAGAAAAGCATCATGTTACCACGACGTTTACGCATGGAATATTCTACTGTGCTTTTGACTATTTTCCATACTTCAGCGTAGGTTTTGGCGTTGTCTAATTCTTGCCGGAAATCTTCAGAAGCAGAGGGTTGATTTACATTCAAGAATAAGCACCTTAATTACAAATTATCGTAATTAGATGCCTTTAAACTTAACCAGTAAAAAACCAAAAAACAATACGTTGATAAACAACTTTTCCCTCAAATACAGTTAGACTTTTTGGTGAATTTTTATGGCAAGCAACATTCTTGTACGCGATGTTATGACAAAAAACCCGCGGGTAGTCCGTGAAGACACAAGCATCCGTGAGGTAATAGCAACTTTTAGCAAGTATGATATCAACTCAATTATTGTTGTTCAAAACGATAAACCCGAAAAACCAGTCGGTATACTTACCACCAGAGACGCCTTAGTCCGCGGTTTCGAATATGGATTACCCGTTGGGTCAATAACCGCTCAAATGTTAGCAACAAGCCCCGTTGTCACAGTTAACGAGCAAGCAACCGTGGAAGAAGCCGCAGATATGATGAGCCGCAATAAAATAAAACATTTACCTGTAACCAGCAACAACAAGTTGATAGGCATAATTACAGACACAGACGTCATGTTTGCTGTCCCCTCAATGCTATCAATGATGGAAGAAGTTTGCCACCAAACAATACCCGCTTAAACTAAAACAGGTTGTTTATGAGCTAACAAGTCTTTAACCGTAACCAGCTTAACGTCAACACGGTAGTTAATTCTGCCCCTAACCACCGCTGCAGACGCTTCACCGCTAAAACTAAAAGCCACAAAAACACCCTGCTTCGCTTTAACCTGCATAAGTGAATTCAAAAACACGTCAATCTGCACTTTACCAACATCATCCGCTTGGCTTGCAACCACTGCAGAACCATCACCTGCAAAACCGTCAATTCCCTTTCGTGCATCCAAAACGGGCGCTTCAGTACCCCGTAAACATCCAAGAACCCAACGCTTAAACTCTGACGACGTAAACAACCGCAGTTTTTCTTCAGTTAACCGCCTTTTCCTCACCACAAAAACGCCTGCAACTGAAGCAGCAGCAACTACAGCAACACCAGCCACTGGAAGGATTATGTTTGCAAAGTCAAAACTGCCAACTGCTGCTTCTGAAATGTAGCCTGTTCCGTCACAATCGGGACAAACAATAAGGGAGCCTACGCCTGAACCGTTGCATACTGGGCAAGGGATTGGTTCAGCGGTTAAGTCAAGTTGGTGAGTGAAGTAGTTTTCGTCTTTTAAATTATTAAAAGTAAGAAGTATCAGGGTGTCGCTGTTGGCTTTTAAAAGTGTACGGTTGCTTGTTTCTGTTAGAACATTTTTTTGCGTATTAATGGAAGCGGTAGCAGTGGCATAAACGTCGACGGCTTCGTTATTATGATAACTTCGGGAAACGTTAGTTTGTGTTGGGCTTGCACCGACCTGAAGGAGCCCATAGGTTATATTCGCCTGTACTTCTCCAGACCCACCGCATCTAATGCAATATTGGCTAGTGATTTGTCCTGTTCCATGGCACCTGGGACATTCAACAGACGCCGCAACAACCCATGCAAAAACGGATAAAACAACCAGTACAGTTACAGCTAAAAAAACTATTTTGTGGCTAAACATTTGCATTTCAACACCAAACAGGCCATCTCAGCCTATTGACTTAATTGAAACAGTTTACATTTAAAACTTATCAAAAACCAAAAGCCACAGCTAACCATTAAAGCCTTGAAAAAAAGAAAACCAACAACCAACTAAGCTTCTACAGGAGATTCACGTTTTTTGCCTGCTTCAATAAGCTCTCGAACACGGCTTCCACCCTGCTTACCAATTTTTTTATAAAAATCTTTACCATGAGTCCTAGAAGTCTTCAGTCCACCACGACGCCCAGCATCAGAAACAGACATTTTTCCTTTAGCTTTTTCCTCTTTCGGCATCTAAAAATCCACCTCCCTTACGGTTGGGAAAAGCAGCATTTGGTGTAAGCCAAATAACGCTCTTAAACTTATGTGGTTGATGTATACCAGTAACAGCCCTTAAAACTTGAACGGTTAAGCTTATAGAGCCCCAAAAAAACCGTCAACATAAAAACCTTATACAATCATAAACCTAAATTTTAAAGGGGCAATTATTGGAGAATCAAAAACCCAACGCCCAAGCTTTTTCTGCAAACCGGTCTGCCTTAGCAGTGCTTTTTCTGGTTGTCTTTCTTGACAATTTAGGTTTCGCCATAGTTGTGCCTTACCTTTACTTTTTTGTGGTCGCTTTAGGCGGCTCACCACTCCTTTATGGAGTTCTCCTCGCGTCCTACAGTCTAATGTCCCTAATTTTTACCCCATTCATAGCAAGCCTCAGTGACAGGTTTGGAAGAAGAAAAATCCTGCTATCAGCCCTTGTAGTATCCACAGTAGCCTACTTCATTTTTGGGTCAGCTCAATCCATCTGGCTATTGTTTGTTGGCAGGATGCTTTCAGGAACTACGGGAGCCACAGTGCCTGTTGCACAAGCTTACGTTGCAGACGTAACTTTGCCTAAACAAAGACTGCGTTACCTTGGACTTTTAGGCGCTGCCGCTGGGGTAGCCTTCATTTTAGGACCAGCAATCGGCGGAACACTAAGCAGCCTCTTCAACTACGCTGTACCATCCTACTTGGCTTCAGCACTTGCGTTTTTAAACCTGATTGCAGCATTTTTCTTGCTCCCTGAACCCCCCAGCTTCACAATAAAAGAGCAGTGTTCTCATTTTCGGCACTCCTAAAAGTTATCAAAAAACGCCCCATCATGCTACTGCTGGCAACCTATTTCTTGTTTTTTACGGCCTTCATTTTTTTGCAGTCAACACTTTCGCCTTGGCTGCAGACAGTTTTCGGTTACGGCGCCTTTCAAACTGGTTTAGTCTTCTTCTTCATTGGTGGAATCAGTTCCATATCACAAGCAGTATTGTTACCTTCTTTAAACAAAAAATTCAGCCAACACAACCTATTCCTTTTCAGCATTTCTCTATTTGCTTTATCACTAACATTTTTGGCGTTTATTTCTAGTTTACCCACTTTTTTGGTTGCTATCAGCCTTGTTTCTTTTGCCTTCGGGAACCAGTTCGTCATAATTAACACTTTAATCTCCACCAGTACACCTAAGGAGGCTCAAGGCAGTGCTTTGGGAATTGCATGGACAGTCGCAGGTCTTGCACAAACAATTACGCCGATTTTTGCCACAACCACATTTACCTTTGGCGTTTCGGCAGGGTTTGTTGGGTTAGTATTTGTTTTTCCAGCAGTGATTGCTATTTTAACGGTGCCTTTGGTTTTAAGTTTCCAAAAAACATCAAGTAACAGTTGATAAAGAAAATTCAGGCTTAGCAAAAACTGCTACAGCTTTTTTCAACATATTAATGGTTTGAAATTCAACCATTAGCACCTACCCCTCTTAGTGTTTCGGCATTTATCAACATCAAAAATCATGAAACAGATGATCTTTCAAAAAGACTGTCAATAAAATCCAGCGGTTCAAACTCAGCCAATCTACAAGTCTTAACTGGGTCTTAAAGCATCATTAAAGGGTGTTGTCAAGGCTTACACTTTCTAAATTATCCCGAGTAAGATCTTTGGAAATGATTGATTTTGAGGCAACTGAAATTCTTTAAAAATTCATGGTTAAGCAAAGGCTAACGTGTAAGAGGATTTTGGGCAAGAAAAGTAGCTTGATTTAGGGTTTCCCTGAATTAAAAAACTAAAAAAATAACATTCATTAATCATTGTTACTAGAATGTAATTGTGAGTTTTTTGGAATTCATTAAAGGCGTTATTGATTCTGATGCAAGATTTGGTATAGCAGTGATTCGACCAAATAGTGCAAACAAAAAATGTCGCATACGCCGAATGAGAATCGAATACTTCCTTACTAACTACGCTATTTTTCTTGTTACTCCACAGCCCTGCATGAAATGCAATAAAATCGAAACCTGCGAAGACGATTTCATTCTTCAAATAATAGAAAAATTCAATGAAAACAACAAAAACAATGAACAGTACTTTCTCTTCTAAAACCTTTTTTTCGAACAGGGTCTAGTTTTAAGCAAAAACTTTTAGGCACCAACAGACTTTACTCTAAAAATAGGCGAACGAGTTGTCGAAAAACCTGTCATGCATGTTCTTAATCGTCATTCTTTTAGGCGGATTAACAGTATTCACTACAGCCTTAAATGTTAACGCACAAAACAGCGAAGCTTATGGCCCAATGTCCTTTGGCGCCACAAACTATGGCGGAGAAAAAGACGATTATGCATACAGCATCCAACAAACAAGCGACATAGGCTTAATTATGTCTGGACAAACACGGTCTTCAGGCGCAGGCGGTTCAGACTTGTGGCTCGTTAAAACAGGCATAACCCCATACTACTTGGATGGCGTTCAAAAAGGAGTTTTTCAGGGCGAAAAATGGGAGGTAACATTTGGCGGACCTGCAGACGACGTCGCATATTGCGGTATTCAAACTGCTGAGGGCGGTTTTGCAGCTGTGGGATTTACGGCATCTTTTGGCGCTGGCGGATTAGACGTGTACATGGTTAAAACAGACGCATCAGGCAAGTTGCAGTGGAATAAAACTTTCGGAGGAACACAAGACGACTGTGCCTATTGCATAATTCAAACAGATGACGGCGGATTTCTACTTTCAGGCTACACTAATTCGGGTGGTCACAAAAGTGCTTGGATAATTAAAACTGACATGTACGGCAATAAAATGTGGGATAAAATTCTTCAAGGAACATCAGTGAACTCAGCCATAAGCACCCAAGATGGATATGCTTTAGCTGTTGAAAACCAAAATTCGTTTAGATTAATCAAGGTTGACTTGATGGGTGATACTGTTTTTGATAAAGTTTACTTAGTGGATAATAAAGCTTCGACGCAAGGCATAGTTCAAGCAAATGATGGCGGCTACGCGCTTGCAGGTTGGGTAAATAGCGGTAAGGCAGGCATAGATGACGGGTTACTAGTTAAAACTGACGTTAATGGTGAAAAGCAGTGGAGCCAAACATACCACGGTTTAGGTTGCTACGCTATGGTTAAGGCATCAAATGGCGGTTACGCTTTAACCGGTGACAGAGCATTCTTGTTAATTACTGACGCCAATGGAAACGTGCAATGGAACCAAAAATATGACTGCCAAAGCGATGATGACGTCCGCTGCTTTACCCGTATGCAATCAATCATTGAAGCAACCCCAGACCATTTTGTTATGGCAGGTGGCTATAACGCTGGTTCTAACGGTAACATGCAACTTCAATGGATTCAGGTTACTCTTAAATCTGGCCAAAAACTGGTTCCCCCTGAAACTGTGATTATTCAGCCAGAAAACAAGACATATACGGTAAGGGAGGTGCCGCTTACTTTTTACGTTAATGAACCAACACGTTTCTTAGGTGCTTGCTTAAACGGATTCAACTTCACTATCGAAGGCAACACGACCCTCAAAAACTTGTCAAACGGGCATTACAACATAGCAGTTTTAGTCACAGACACGGACCTTAACCATGCTGTTTCCCAAACGGTTAGCTTCACCGTTGACAGCAGTGAACCCTACGTGGAACCGAAAGTAAGTATACAATCGCCTACAAATCAAACTTATAATAACACGTCTCCAATCATTTTGGACTTTACTGTTGACCAACAAGCATACTGGGCGGTCTACAGCATAGACGGACAAGATAACAAGACAGCTTATCCACACATGGGACTTTCACTTAACGGTGGTGTCCACACGCTAACGGTTTATGCGGGCGGTATTGCAGGCGGACCAGCAGGATACGACACTGTAACATTAAACGTGACAGGTTACTCATGGGACTACGGTTTTAGTTATCCAACTTCAAGTAACCAATATAGTGCAGCAGTAAACCAAATAATTCAAGCCACGGTGCAAGCGGCAACATCCGAAGAGTTTCTGATAATTGCCACAGCATTTTTAGCGTTTACAGTCGGAGTAGTAATAGTTTTATTGGTCGTGTTAACCAAAAAAGGGTCAAAACAAAACAAGAATAACAGATTGATTCGTTAATCAAACAATTTTTGTGCCCCAATTTTTGGGTCAATCAAGCTTTTTGTATTTTACGGTTTAAATGTTTTGAAGGTATTTTATTAGCTTTTCAAATTCACCTGTTTTTTTCATTTGTCCATTTTGAAGCATTTCTTCTATATTTGACTTTATGTAGAGACCTCCTGGAGGATACAGTTGACGGGCAACTAAAGTGAAAACTTTACAGTTCGCTTTTCCAATAGCCTCTTCTTTAAAGCGCCATTTGTAAGGACCCTTCGGCGGAAGCAAAGTTTCAGAAAGAACAAGAACAACAAAATTTTTGACGTTTGTAAGTGCTTCAACCTCATTAAATTTTAACCGCAGAGACTTGTTAAGGTCTTCCCGTTTGTCATTTTCCAGAAGCCGCCCGGGAACCGCGTTATTTTTGACATCTACCACTACTTTTACATTGTCAGATGGGTAGACATTTTGATTAGGATCTACACCATTTTTTAGAAGGAGCAAGTCAGTTTTTATTTTTGAGCCTTCAATTGTTACGTCAGGGTTTAGTGTAAGGTTTAGTTTTCTTTTTAGGAGATGGTTGCGCAGTATAATTACAGTTGCAGGTCCAGATTTCTCTCGAGCGGTTTTGTCAGTTTTTTGTTTTTCAAATTCTTCACTGACCTCAAGTAGCATCTGATATTCTTCGTCATTGTTTGTTAGTAATGGTTTGGTTGAGTAATTGGTCATTTTTGTTGTCCTTCGAGTTTTTTAAAATATGAATATGTTTTAAAAGATTTTTCAGTATTTTTCTGCTTTTAAAAATTAAAAAATAAGAATAATATTTGACAATGGGATGTTGGTTCGTACTGCTCGTTGTTTTAATAGTTGTTCAGGTTTTTTGTAGTCGCCTCTAAAAGTTGAAAATGGCGCGGGATGTGGGAATTGAACCCACGCGGCCTTTCGACCACAGACTTAGCAGGCCTGCCCCATACCAGGCTTGGGGAATCCCGCACGCGCTAAACTGCCTGCATAACTGGTTTTAGCCAAACATATTACTGTAGCCAAATTAAACCTTTCTGACAAACAAAGCATGTAAGCTTCACTAAAACGATAACGTTCTAACCATTTTAAGTTTATCCAGACAAAAAATGCAAATGTCTTTGTTCTAAAAAAGTAAGCATTTAAAAAAAACACGCTCACATAATATTTGATGTTTGGATGAGTCTTAGCGGCGCTTACAAAGACTTTATGCTTTTAGGCTTAATGGTAGGTATACCTATTTTGGCTGTAATAGTATTTTACCAATACTTAACAACCAACCAAACAGAATACTTCTACATGGGCATAGCAATTATTTTTTTCATGGTTTTAGGCGTTACAGCAAGATACTTTTTCCTATTTGATTACGTCAAAACATTGTTTGACAAATGGCGTTAACCAACATTTTTTGGTTTATGCAGTCTCAAAAAAGCTGCAATCATCAATGTGTTTAAGCAAACAGCTACAACAATTGGAACCATTGTCGAAGGAAATTCTGGCGCTACAGGATCCGAAAGCGTTGTCTCTACCACGGGCAATGTAACACCGCTATTTGTGCCTGCTGAATCAAAAAAGATTGAAGCTTCAAAGCCTTCTACTGTTGCGCCAAACCCAACTGCAAAACCTATAGAGTGCCCTTTCTTGAAAACGTAATCTACTGGAACGTTGAGCGTGTACTGGGTTGGGTCTTTGGTGAAGGGGTTTCTGGCGATAGCTATTGGACCTTCGGTGACAAAATCTATTATTTCTTTGTTGTTTTCGTCTATTTCTACAACTCCAAACCCGTAGCTTCCTCCGCTAAAAAGGCTGGTAAGCTCAAACGTGCTGCTAATGTAAGCGGTGATAGTTACGGTGCCTTTAACATGTAGGTCGCTTTGTAGGGGTTTTGCCCATATAGCTACAGCGCTGTAGTAGCTCCAACCATCACGAGTACCCGTAATTTGGGATTGCAAAGTAACTTGTGAACCAGTTCCAGTAGGAACAACATCGTTTGCTCCGTCGTAAGCTACAAAGGAGCCGTTGTTGTCCTTCTGAATCACTTGATGATTGTGGAAGTATAACGTTTGAGTTACGGTTTTTGTTTGAGCTTCACAGAGAGACGGTTGAGTTATGATTAGGCTGCCTAAAGATAAAATAATTAGCAGAAAAAGGGCAGTGTACCCCTTAATGTGCTTCAATTTTTTCCGGCTCCGCAGAAGTTAAATTTAACGCATTAGCAATTCGTTCTTTGTTGCCTGCAAAAGTAGAAATGTAAGCACCCAACTGATGCAGCATAATTGGCGCGATAATGCTTCCAGACAGTAAGAAACTAATTGAAGCCACTGAGTCCTCATAGGCAAGGCCTTTTGCAATAAAGTTCATGCCACCAAACATGCGTTCGCCATTTTTTTCTTTTGGAAACAACATGTGTGCACCAACGTGAGTAGCCCACCGTGCAACCATGGCAGGAATAACGTTGAACGGAAATGGGATACCTATCATTGTAAAACCAACCAAGAAAAGAGGCAAAACTACGCCGCTCCAATGAGTTTCCGCAATTATGCCGTCATCGCAACCGCGAAGTGAGGTGCTCCAGAAGTGCTCAAATTCTTCACGTGTTTTGATGTAGCTTAATCCTTTAATGTATAAACCATATGAAAGGCGAGTGCGGGCTAAAAGAGTTGTAACAGCCAATACCAGCGAGCCCACAAGCAACCCCATTAAGGCTGTGTCAAGCGTGAAACCCATTTGTTCAGCTGTTAAAACGCCAAACACAAGTGGCGACAACAGAATAGCAAAGCCTACCTGCCAAGAAAGGTAAATTACCGCAAAGACACGCCATTTACCTTTCGGAAACCTCATCTCGCATACCCAACTGTTTCAGTCTCTTCTTTAAGATTCACAGGAGTAACCGCTTCCTGAGCATTATCAACTAAACCTACAACCGCTAAAGCACCGATTAATCCGCGTTCACCAGTGATGGGTATTGCTTTTACGCCTGCCTGATCTGCAGCTCTGAAAGCTTCGTCAACAGTTACTTGTTCTCGCTTTACCTTTCGAGCGTACGTTTTTAGGACGTCTGGGGAACGGATTTTTTCCATTACAACCATGCCAGTCTGTTTTGAAACGGTTGCTTTACGGATTAATTTTTCAAAAGAGGAAACCAAATCTTTTTCCCTCCCTGGTTTAACAGCAAATACAAGTCCAGAAGCAGCATTGTTTGTTGTTTTTGCTGGGTTCGCTGGCCAGTTAAGTGAAAGTGTTAACCGCAAAAACTTGAAATCCCTTGATGAACGATCTAAAATTGAGGCTAACTGTAGAGCCGTGGCGAACGTGGCGCCTTTTTCAGATGAGTCCGTGTCGTCAACGCCGATTACTACTTTTTTATAAAGAGGATACTCCGTTTCAAAAGCTCTGCCTTTTGGATTTGCAGGTCTTTCAGTGCAACGTATTGCACCGCTTGACCAAAGACGTATTAATTCAGGACCTCCGCCGATTCCTTTGTAGGAAACCACTACACTTTTTTCTTTAGGCTTAACCTCTGTTATAGCTAAAGGCACGTAACTGGGTATTAGGTGAGTGTTTTCTGCTTTGCCAACTTTTAGTTGATTAATGAATAGGTCGCCAAAAATTTGGTTGGGCATTGGGTAAGCTAAATCGGTGATGCCTGCGACGCCTTGTCCACTTAAAAAATAGTTAGTTCCACCTGACACAAGCGAGGAGAACCATGTTGGGCATTTACTTACCGTTTCAACAGCAGTGCCTTCAGCATCCATTAATGCCAGGGAGCGCCATTGCTTTTTTAGGTATCTTTGTTTGAAAAATTCTTGGTGGCTTAAAAACTCGTTACCTTTTATTTTAAGGCTGGTCAACATAAAAATTCGATTCCTTCCTTTTTGAAATAAAAACTCCGCCCAAAAATTGCATGGCAAACGTTTTCACGCTTGCACCTAAAAACTATAAAGAAAGACCCAGTAATTAAGTTTTATATAGAACAGCAATCCACTCGTATGTGCCTAAGAAGCACTTGTTTTTGGCGCACACCTTTTGAGGGAAAAGTATTGTCTTTTACATCTATAGCTTTAAGAAACATTCCCAGACGTAAACTAAGAAATGCCCTAACGGTTTTAGCAATTATTTTAGGCGTTACACTTATTGTGGGTGTTAACATCGCTTTTGACAGCGTTTATGACCAATTCGGCTACACTGTTAATCAGGCGGTTGGAAACGTGGACGTTAGCGTCCGAAGTGCGATAAACATGCCGTTTAACCAATCTGTACTCAAGACTGTAAACGAGACAGAAAACATTGCGGATTCTTATGGACGTTTAACTGGAGAAGCAAACGCCTCACAACCAAACGGATGGGTAAGCACCACTTTAATCGGCATAAATTCAACTGCTGATTTTGACTATCTTGACACGGCAGCCACCAACATTACAGGTCAAAGAGAATTAGGCTTTAACAGTTCAGAAGCTATAGTTGATAACCGCTTAAATTACACGTTAGGACAAAAATTTAGTGTAGCGGTTCAAATTGGAAGCTACCCTGATTTTGAAGCTAAAAATTATTCTTTGACTGTTTCAGGGTTTTTCCAGTCAAACGCTTTTGAAAACCAGTACGGCGCCATTTTTGGAGACGGTTACACAGGCTACCGCATCTACGTTGACCTAGCCAAGGCCCAAAACATGATGAATTACACGGACCAAATTAACAGTGTAAGCTTAAAACTTTCAGACACAGGACAAACCAGCGGTACCGTAAGCACGTTAAGCAACAGTTTAGGCAACGATTACATAGTTAACCCAGTCAAAGAAAGCCTGCTAAACATTGTTAATCGAGCCACATTTGGGCTTAAAAGTGGCTTGCAAATCATGTCGGTAATGGCGCTCTGCGTAGCCATAGTAATTGTCTTAAACACTATGTACATGAACATAGGTGAACGTACACATGAAATCGGAATTTTGCGGTCACAAGGCGCTTCCACGCGGCAGGTTTTCTGGATTTTCTTCTCTGAAAGCCTAATCTTGGGTATAGTAGGCGTTGCAATCGGTTTAGTAAGCGGATTGTTTGTTACAGACATTTTTAGGTACTTTACATCACGAATCTTTCAACCATTTTCGCCAGGTGTAGCGTTTAATTTCTCTTTTCCCGCAAGCACTACTCAACATTTAATCCTCGGCGTTGTGGCGGGTTTAGCAACAGTTACTATCGGGGGAATGATTCCGTCTCTATCCGCTTGCAAAACCGATCTTATCAACGCTCTACGGCCGTCAATGCGTAAACCAGGCAAACAGCGGACAGCGCTTAAGCTGATTCTTGGAGGGTTGCCTTTAACGATTTTTGGCGCCTTCATTTTTGTCTGGTATGACATGTTCGCCCAGTACGGTGTGGGATTGTATATTGTTTCAGCGTTAGCACCTATTGCGATGATGGGTGTTACAATGCTAACGGCTGGTTTGCTTCGAAGCGGCGGTCCAGCGATTGAAAGGGGCTTGTACGCGTTTGGCAAAACACGCAAAATAATCAGCAGAAATGTCGAGCGTAACTTGATGAGGAGTACGATATGTTTTGCGTTAATTGGCATTTCGTTGAGTTTAGTAGTTGTTATGGGTGGAGCTCAAATAGGCACGGTTGCGGGCGTTGAAAACGTTATTCGCTCATTTTCCAGTAGTGACTTGACGGTTATGACCGATAATGTTGTTAGCAAAGGTTTTGCACAAAACATTACAGCAATTGAAGGGGTTAATTCGACTACGCCTGTGCTTGTAGTTCCGGACAGGACACTTCTTCAAAGTGACGCAGCTAATTCTCCGCTTAACTCTTCAACTACTGTTTTAGCTATTGACACTGTTTCTTATTCTTCTGTTATGTCAATGACTTTCAGTGATGACACGCCAGAAGATGTTTTCAGTCGGCTTAACGAAAAAAACACTATTATTTTGACTTCTCCACTTGCTCAATCGTTGAATGCCACTGTAGGTGACACAGTGAAAGTACGCTACATTGCTTATGAGGATAAGGTTGTTAAAGTGGAGGTTCCAGCTGGAACAGTTTTGCCTGCAGGAGTGCCGACGCCAGCACCAACTGAGTATCATGTCACTGTGCCCCTTTTGGAATGGAAAAACTGCACAGTTGTCGGGGTAGCACAGGGGGCATGGCTGGATATTATGTCGTTTGGCAATTTTATGCTGTCTGAAGCCTCATACATTTCATACAATAACCTGAACTCGACTTTTCCAAACAGCAATAAAAACTACAATGACACCGCTAACCTGTTCTTCGTAAAAGTAAATCCAGACACAAACATTGACCAAGCCAAAAACAACCTCGTTAGCAACTATGGCGACCAATACAAACTCAGCATTACCACTTATAATGACGCAGTACAAAGAGTACGAAGCTCAATAGACGAAATCTTCTACATCCTTTACTCAATCGTAATTTTTGCAGTAGCAAACGCTGGCATAGGTGTAGCAGCCATAATGATAATGAACGTGTCTGAACGCAAAAGGGAAATCGGCATTCTACGTTCCCAAGGCATGAGCAAATCTCAGGTTGTCACAAGCATCATAGGCGAAGCCACTTTCTTAGGTGTTGTTGGCTTTGCTATGGGCATAATTGTTGGTTTAATGTTTCACCGGGTAACCGTTAGTTACATGCGGCTTGAAGGCTTCCCAATGGCGTTCATCATGCCGTATGATGCGATGGCAGTTATTCTTGTTTTAGCAATTGCAACCGCAGTAATAAGCGCCGTTTACCCAGCTGATAAAGCTTCAAAGCTTGATATTGTCGATGCCATAAGACACTAAACCCTGTTTTTGCGTCGAGCTATGTCATATATGGCAGCTATTGCTACAGCATCAAGAACAATGCCCCCAGCAAGAAACAACGGCGAAGGCACTACAATTACCGCTGGAACAAAATTCAAGAAAAATAAGGAATGCAAAACAATTCCGCCAAAATACAAGAAAGCCAATAAAACTGCAGAAAAAAGATTTTTCGTGTAAAGAAAAATTAGGCTTAAAATTGCCAAAGCAAAGGTGCCGGGAATCACAAAATCGGCGATATGTAGAGTGGAGAAAGCTGCTGAGGTTTCAGCGCCTATGGTGTTTGGCGGTAAAAGGAATGGGATAGCAAAATGGAAAACTCCGAAAACAAGAAGGAATACTGTTTCAACAAAATGTATCTTGGACTGGAGCATGTCAGGTCGTCCTCAATCTTTTTTAATGCAATCTTACTAAATTAACTTGTAGAGTAACGCTTGTTTTTTTAAGGCTTTTTAGGAGAGACCTGTTTGTCTGTCAAAGTTGTTGATGTAGAAAAAACTTACCGTTTAGGCGAAAACAATGTTCACGCATTAAAAGGCGTGAGTTTAGAGGTAAATAAGGGCGATTTTGTCGCGTTCATAGGACCCTCTGGTTCAGGAAAAACGACGCTGCTAAATCTAATTGGTGTATTGGATAAGCCAAGTAAAGGCAAAATCTACGTAAACGAAACAGACTTAACGTTGCTTAAAGAAAAAGACTTAACCAAACTTCGGCGGGGCACAATCGGCTTCATCTTTCAATTCTATAATCTTATTCCAGTTCTTTCAGCATTTGAAAATGTAGAGTTACCCATGTTGATAGCGGGCGTTCCAAGCAAAGAACGCGAAACCCGCGCTAAAGAGCTCTTGAAAATGGTGGGGTTAGCTGACAGGATTCATCATCGTCCTGACGAGTTAAGCGGTGGAGAACAGCAAAGGGTGGCAATTGTTCGTGCATTGGCTAATAGACCATCAATTGTGCTTGCCGATGAACCCACGGGGGATTTGGATTCTAAAACGGGTAAAGAGGTTGTTCAGGCACTGCATGACCTGTCTAACCGTGAAGGCGCAACAGTTATAATTGTTACACATGACCCTACAGTTGCCAGCATGACCAGCCGCGTGTTCGAAATGCGCGACGGCACGATAATCAAGGAGCACATAAACACTTTGACACATTAACATTAGTGGTTTTAAAATCCATCTAGATTTAAATTAACACTAATTATATAGGATTTAGATGCGTTTTTTTGAACAACGAACAATTTATTCTCTTTACAGGGTCAGTCATTGCTTTGCTGTTAGGGTTATTATCCGCGTTTGTTCCAGCATTAGCGTACATAACAGTATCAGCTGAATGGTCAAACTTTTTGCTTTCAAACGCACCACATTTTGTAACTATTCAACCGCTGATTTTTAGCTTCCATGATTTTACTATCAAACTGCTGGTTTCAGCGTTTGGCGGCCTTCTGGGTTTATGTTCAGTCTGTTGTGAACATAGGAATACGGTCCCCTTTCTTAGCTTCGCAGGTTTATCGCTTGGCACAATTGGGTTTTTGCTGCCTTATGGTTCAAGCCAATTTGCGGCAAGTGATTATTCAAGTGACGTCCCATGGGTTGGCTCTCTGATTACTCTTGTGGGTGTTTTGTTGATGTTTTTAGGGTTTTCTTTAAGAAATACTCAGGTTCCAAAATGGGCACTTTTTGTTATACCTATCCTGTTAATTATTTACTTGACATCGCCTGTATTGATTTTTACGGGTAACCTGCAGCTGTTTATTTTCTTGCAAGTTAACATTTCAATCAGCACAATAATCGGCATTTTGATTTTGATGGGGCACTTGATTATTGTATGGGCTGGAATAACGGGTCTTCGCATTCCTGAAAATGAACAAGCTAATCCTTCGGCGAAAATTAACACTAAAAAATAAATAAACTCAAAGATTTTTCTTTACTTCTTTAGTATTGATTGTTCATATTGTTTCCAAAAGCATAAGTGGTTAATACTCATTTTTTATCTAATCCACAAGTATCCCTGCTCATTTGACGTTTGGAGAATAATGATGAAAATCCGCGCTAAAACATTGATTGCTCTTTTAGCTACGACCCTGTGCCTGTTTATCATTATTCATTACATATCTGCCTCTGTAATACTAGACAATTTTTCCAAAATAGAAGAAGATGAAGTAATCCAAACAATAGTTCGACTGCACATCGCCACCACAAGCCGCTATACTGATTTAGACAACAAATTAGTAAGCTGGTCACAAAAAAACAGCACCTACGAATTCGTTAAAAGCCAAAACATCACCCAACCAGAACAATTTATCACCCCATCAACAATGCAAACGTTAGACATCAATTACGCCATAATTTTAAACGAAAAAGGGTCTTACATTACTGGCGTTGGACTTAACTTAACCAGCATGCAACTCACCTCTATTCCAAAACCTATACTTGCAAAAGTATCATCAGATGAGCAAATATGGAATTTGAAAAAGTTTGAAAGTTTTGCAAATGGTTTCATCCAAGTTGAAGGTCAACCCATTTTTTTAGCTTCAAGACCAATACTCACAACTGAGGGAAATGGCGCAGCTAGAGGGGTAATAATTTTCGCTCGTTACTTTGACAAAGTAGAAATAACTAAACTTTCATATGAACTTCGTTCTTCGTTAACTATACAATCTATTGATGATTGGAAAAATTCTGGTTTTACACAGGAAAATGTTTCAGGTGCTTCATACGTTAAACCGTTAAATGAGCAATCAATAGCAGGGTATGACATTATTAATGACATAAATGGTAAACCAGTTTTTGTTTTAGGTGCTACCTTGCCTAGAACAGTTTACAGTCAAGGATTAAAAACGATAGGTTTCATTGACCAAACATTGATACTTTCAGGCATAATTTTCACATGCACGATAATTCTGGTTTTAGAATTTTCAGTTCTTAACCGTTTAAGCAAATTGACCAATGCCGTAAAAAAACTTGGAACCACCGGTAAACAGTCACCAATACTTACAATGTCTGGAAACGACGAAATAACCTGGTTAACACACTCAATCAACGGGTTACTTAAAGAGATACAAAGTCAAAGTTTGAAACTTCAAAAAAATGAACGCTTATCCGCTATCGATGAACTCGCAAGACAAGTTGGGCATGATTTGCGAAATCCGTTAACAAGCATTAACAACGCAGTTTATTACCTTAAACACAAAGGCAACATATGTACTGCAAAAAACCGTCAAACAATGCTAAACATTATTGAAAATGACATCCAACGCGCCGACAAAACAATAACAAGCCTTGTTGATTACTCAAGCGAAATACTGGTAGACCCACAGAAGTGTAGCATAAAGGGGCTTCTTTTGGATGCTTTAGCAAGAAGTGCTGTACCAAACCGGATTAAAGTAATAAACAACACTTCAGAACAGCATATTTTGAGTGTTGATAAAGAAAAAATTGAAAGAGTGTTTATGGCAGTAATAAAGAACGCTGTTGAAGCAATACCAAAAGAGGGAACCTTAAAAGTGGATAGCCGAAAGGTTGGCGACAGCATCCAAACTTTTTTCATGGACACAGGTTTGGGAATCCCTGAAAAGCTTGTTTCAAAAATTTTTGCTCCTTTGATGACAACTAAAGCTCAGGGTATCGGCTTTAGCTTAGCTATTAGTAAACGTATTGTTGAAGCTCACGGCGGCACAATAAGTTTTGAAAGTAAAGTTGGAAAAGGGACAACGTTCAAGGTTACCTTGCCAATACAACCGAAGATTGAATTAGAAAATCAAAAGGCTACTTTGCCAAAACAGGACCCACTGCTGCATTACGAGCTTATTGAAGAAACATCTGCTGATATAAAAAGTGGACAAACAGATAATGTTTAAGCACGTTTTGGTAAATGATTGTACCTTAACCCATTTAACTAAACCGTACATTAAACAAGTAAACAAAAGTTTCATGGAAGGTTAAAAATGAAAAAAGTACAGCAATGGCTCTATCGATAATGCTGATTGCTACAGTTTTGCTTTCAGCTTTTATTATTTTACAAAGTTACAGTCTAACTGAAAAACCGTTTTATGTTGGAGTAACATACTGTGGCAGCTCTGTAGAAGAAGCCAAACAGTTAATCGATAAAGTGAAGGCCTACACCAACCTCTTCGTGCTACAATCGGGACCTTTGCAAGAGAATCAGTCGGCGACAGTTGAGATTTCTGATTACGCGGTTAACAACGGCTTAGACATCATAGCTTATTATGGTTCTTTAGATTGGAAACATGATGTAGTAAGTAGCTTTCTTAATGCAACTGATAACCGTTGGGGTAACCACTTTTTAGGCGTATATTACGGTGATGAGCCAGGCGGAAACCTACTTGATGATTGCCACTTGACTTTAAGAGACGAAAGTGGCATAGCATCGGGTATTGATCAAGATGGAAATAGGTTTAGAACAGGAAATTGGAATAAAATTACCTTTAAAACTTCGGGCACAATAACTTTAGAGGATACTGCAGTCTATGTTACCGGCGTTAATGACACAATACAACCACACCCACACAAAATAATGACAAATTATTACCCCAACCAAACTATCATTGTTACCCAATATCCTCCAGCAGATACAATCAT
This sequence comes from Candidatus Bathyarchaeota archaeon, assembly GCA_963832745.1. Taxonomy (GTDB): domain Archaea; phylum Thermoproteota; class Bathyarchaeia; order Bathyarchaeales; family Bathycorpusculaceae; genus Bathycorpusculum. The sequence continues at coordinate 357,975 of CAWHVC010000001.1, forward strand.
ATACCAACAAGACGGCACGGTAACCTTGCAAAAGCTTGATGGCTCAACATCAAGAGTTACAGACCGAGGCAACATTTCCCAGTTTGAACCCTATCAGCAACTCTGGAATTCAAGACCATTGCAAACATACGATGAAACAGCAAGCATGTTTGAAAAAGTCAATAAAGAATCAGTTAATTGGCTACATAACCAGTCTTCGTCGGCGAAGGCGTTCACGTCTGATTATGGTTTGTACTGGTTTGACTATTTAGGCGGTTACGACGTGGTTTTAGCGGAGTTCGGCTGGAACCATACTGAAGCCCAACATATGGGGTTGGTTCGCGGTGCCGCAAGCTTGCAGGGTAAAAGTTGGGGTGCCATGCTAACTTGGAAGTTTGACCAGCCACCTTACATGGCTTCAGGCGAGGAACTTTACGACCAAATGACACTTGCTCACAACGGCGGTGCAGAATACGTAGTCGTTTTCAATTATTCACCAAATGATGAGGGTGCAGGTGTTTTGCAGGATGAGCATTTTGCGGCGTTGGAACGCTTCTGGAACGAAAACGTTCTACCAAATAATGAAAAGGCAAAAACAGTGAAGGCTGAAGCGGTGCTGGTTTTACCATCAGATTATGGTTGGGGCATGCGTAACCCTAAAGACACGATTTGGGGGCTGTGGCAGGCTGATGACAAATCCGCGCAAGTGTGGAGTTCACTGCAGAATGCGCTTGAAGTTCACGGCGAAAAACTGGACATTGTTTATGATGACACGGCGTTTCCAGTTTCGGGTTACCAGCAAGTTTTGTGGTGGAACAAGACTGGTTAACCAAACCATTCATTGTCCTGCTTTACGATGTTACGATGAATATTTTTTTAAAGGTTTATTTACTATTTGTTGGCAGATACATTAACAGTAACCAATACACATGCAACAAGTCATGTTGGTGAAAAGATGGGAATTAGACTTACAAAATCCGATAAAACATTCATACAACAATTACCAGTTTGCCATCTAGCAACAGCAACCGAAGACTGCGAACCAGTAGTTCGGCCTGTATGGTCAGTTTTCGACGGCGTTTTCATTTACTTTGCATCTGACCCCGACACTCCAAAACTAGAGCAGATAGAGTCAAACCCGCAGGTGTCTATAGTTTTTGATGATTATGACAGGAATAACTGGTCAACCGTAAGAGGCGTACGTATTCAAGGCGAAGCAGAACTTCTCTGGAGCGGCAAAGAATACCAGTATGCGCATTCACTGCTTAAAGAAAAGTTTCCAGAATACCGAACAGAAGACGGCGGCTGGAAAGAAGGCGACCTGCCGATTGTAAAAATTACGCCAACATCCTTTGCCAGATGGGCAGAGGGTAAATGGACAAAATAAATTTTACCCTAAATTTTTTAAGTTTTCAACCGCTTAATCCTATTTATGCAAAATATTAACGTCTTGTTTTTTCTTTCACCAATAATTGTTATCATAATTTCTTCTGCGTTAGTAATTTATTGGTACCGCAAACGTCATTTCCGTTGGACAGCCCTAATTTTTTCGTTGGCAGCTTACGCAGGCGCCATTGCACTCAAATATGCGGTACAAATCCCAACAATAAACTTGGTTAAGGATTCAGGCCCCGTAGTGCTCGGCGCATATTATGGCATTCAAACAATGGTTTTCGAGGTCGGCTTGGCTTTTCTGGTTGCATTAATTGCCCTTCGTTACCGTGAACTTAGCGGAAAAGATGCAGAGGGTTACGCTTCAGGATTAGCTTTTTGGGAAAACGCTGGCCTGCTTGGAATTCTTATTTTAATCAACTATGTTACATATTATAGTGTTCTTTCTTCAAACACACCTCTTGCACAACAACTATATGACCAATTAACGTCAAATGCACCAGGACTCTTCGCATCCAATCAAGAAGCGCTCGGCTTAGTTGGCATCGCTGTTTTTGAACGGGTTTCTTCGATTATAATTCATTTTGCCTGGGGTTACCTTTGCTTTATGGCTGCCTACCATCATAAGTCGAGGCTGTTTTTGATAGCGTTGCCGATGGGACTGGTTGATTTCTTTGTACCTTTTGCTGCAAGCGCGCCAATAATGTTTGAGGTGCTGTTTTTTGCTTTAGCTGTAGTGTCCTTGGCGGTTGCATGGTATGTGACAAAAGATTTGCATAAAAAACCAGAAGCCGAAAACGGAAAAGCTGGTTTGTCAAGCTAAAAGTTTGCTTATTTTTCTCCTGCAATAATGGCGATTCTGCCCATCGTAAACGGCAGTTTTAGCTAAGGGCAAGCCAGATTCGAAACTTTCATGCCCCAGATGTGGTGTTGCACGTTTTTCCTGTTTGGCGAAAATAAGTACCGTGGATAAGCAAAATATGCGGCGGTTATAAGGCATAGGGCAGCTATGATTCCAAGTGGCCACAGCCAGAGGTTTGTAACGCAAAAATTATTGTTAAAACGGTGAAGCTGTTGATGAACCGTTTTTTGATACCCAGTTATCGTATTCTGCTTGTTGGTTAACCGTTTTAGCCATAACGGGTGAGTCATAAGAAGGGGGAATGTAGGTCCAAGATTAAAAGGTTGAGAAAAAAGGCGTACAGGAGTTATTTGCTCCATTGATAATTAGAGAATTCGATTGTATCAATAATGCGTTGCGAAAAATCGATTGGTTCCGATTGGTCGCAGTACATTACGAATCCGTCAAAAGCGAAGAAGTACATGTTTTTTCTGCGGTAAATTATTTTGGGTTTTGCTATGCGTACGAGTTCTTTAAAGTTTTCTCGGTCGAATTTGACACGGTACGAACTTGCTTCATTTGCCGCTGCCATTGTTGCTGCCATGGTTGTTATCTCAGCCATCAGTTTTCATCCTTAAATGGTGAATATATACCCTTTTTTGTGATTTAATTCTTTTCTAAATAAACAATACACAGGATTTAGAATACTAAAAAGTAGAACAGGAAAAAGCTTATTCAGTAAATACAAAATAGTAAAGGCGAGGTTAAAAGTAGTGTCTCTTGAATCAGGCAAAAAATACGGTTTCATTGCCAGCCTAATAAACGTAATAATGCCGGTAGTTGCAATTTTATTAGTTGTTGGTTTACTTGCTTACCAGTTTTCCATTTATGCAGCAGGCGGTGTTGGCGCTTCACTTTTTGGAGCAGGAGCCTTCTTAGGCGTATTTGTGGTTCTAGGTGCAGTCAGTATTATCGGTTTAATATTGTTCTTTTTAGCAATGCATCGCTTAGCCCAATATTATAATGAACCATCAATCTTCAAAAATGTCCTCTACGGGTTTATAATAACAATCGTAGGCGTCATCATAGCGCTCATAATTGACTTTGGATTCATTTTAACAGCAGCAAGCCGTTTTCCTCAAGTCGGTACACCTTCAACGGCTGGACCAATCGTTGCACAATTCATACTAGGATACATGTTGGTCTTAGCTATCGGATTCATTTGTGCCATAATTACCGCGGTACTTTACTGGCGTGCATTCACAAAACTTGGAGAAAAATCAGGTGTTGAAAGCTTCAAAACTACTGGTCTTCTGTACCTTATCGGCGCAGCTTTAACAATCATAGCTGTAGGGGCAATTATAACGTGGATTGCATGGATATACTCTGCAATGAGTTTTAGAAAACTCCAGCCGAAACCTCAACCTGCCCCTATCGCCTCAACTTATCCACCTGCAACAGACAAAATTTACTGTAACTACTGCGGTACTGAAAATCAAGCCAGCTCAATCTACTGCAGAAACTGCGGCAAACCCCTACGCACCACACAAGCCAGCGTCTAAACCAATCATTTTTTGCTTTAAAAACAAGCAATAACGCCTACGCTTGTAAAAAAAGCAACCTTTTTTTTAAATTTAGGTCTCTTCTATCTGTTTGGCTTTACCGGCAATTACTGCAGGTATCAATGCAATTGCGTTTATGATTGCAAATGCTAAGTAAGTGTTTGATAAACTAGATACAAGGAGCGTTTTATCTGCGGCCTGTAATTAATTGTCGTATGCCTTGCACGGTTCTGAACACAATAACTTCTGTGGGTTCATTCCAAGGGTTTAACGCGGACCCTATCGTGAATATGGCAAAATCGATAACATAAATGCGGACTCGCCAAAAATATCTCCAAGCCAGCCAATAATTGAAAAAATTAACGTGTTTATTAAAATGTATGCTTGTGATTCCCGATTGCCTGTTCAATGTCAGCGCCTAATTATTCTGAAACCTGTGGCAACCCAATTATAACTATTCGCGTATCGATTCCAACCATTAAAACGCCGATTATTGTAGCTGTTAAGGCTAACCAGTTGTACTGCAAAAAAAATCTACTAACCAACGATTGATAACTGAAAATTAATCCACGGTAGGCTCATTCTTTTTAGGTTTATCTAATTGTCCATGATAATGGTTAATGCCAATATACAGCATAACAATGAAAAGGCTAACAAAAACAACTTCGATAGCTACAACAAAAATTATGGTATTGTAATGGTTCTCAGCAACCTCGTCAGGATTTATATAGGTCACGTTAGGGCCTGTCCCCTGAGAAGGGTTATTTATATGCTGTAAAATATTATCCACATCCTGATCAGCTTGCAACGCAAAAGTTACTATGGGCACAACTAATGCAACTACCAAAAATATTCCAGCTAACGTGAAAATATATTTATGATGCATAAAAACCGCATTCTTCTAGTAGTTTTTTTAAGATATAAACTTTATAAACTTTGAAAAGAATCAACGCCGTAAAATTATAGCAGGATAATAATTGAGGTTTCTTTTGTTGAAGGCTTGTAAAGCTGTATTTCGTTGAACGCGATTTTTTCAGGCATACCTTCAAGCCTCATGTAGTCAATATTGAGACTTGTCTGTTCTTCTTTAAAGTTACAATCAATTATGGTTTCAATGTCAACTTTGTTTATCTTGTTACCTGATTCATCCTGAATTGCGTAAGTGTTATCGTCTTCTTTACTTATCCAGTGCCCAGGGTATAGTAATGTTTCAAGTACACGTTCCTTGTAAGCTTTTATAGAAAACTGTTCAGGAACTTCAATTCGCAGTTTAACTAAAGACGCAACACATTTGCGTTTGGAGCCTTCAGCAATTAACTGAGACACACTCCTCACAAAAATACTTGTAAAAGGTCAATCATAAAATTATGCTTATTTAGAAATTAAACAAGCTTTAAAGAAAGTGGTACTCAATTTTAGGTTTTGAGTTACCTTTTTGCTATCGTATACCTATGTAGGCACAATATACAACGTTAAAATTATGATGTAAACTATTATGAAAAACATTAGTCCTATTATGTCAGCATCAGTAAACGCTTGACCGACAAAAATAGGCATCATAAATTTATATGTGAAAAAATCGATAAAAGGCATAACACCTAATCTTATCGCCAATGTGTAGCAACAAAGCACATTACCAGCTTTTTTCGGATTTTTTTTGCTTGCAAATCTCCGCTTGCTCTGTGGTCAAAAATCTCCAATAAACGGTACAACGACAACAAAAGTAACCACGGCAGCAGTAGCAATAATTATTGCAATAGCAATCATAGGATTTCTAATAAAGAAAAAATAACATTTCTTTTTTTTATCGGTTAATAGAAAATATTTTTTTGCAATCAAAAAAGATGCGTGCATCAATCAATTTTCGGCTTTATGCCTTGTAGTGGATAATAAATCGACGGCAAAGATTATTCTTTTAATGCAGCTAACGCTTCTTTGGCATGTTTAGTGAATTGGAGTTGCGAAACGAAAACGTGTTTAATTTTACCATCTTTGCTGATGACGTAAGTTACCCTGCCCGGAATGCCCAATGTAGATGCAACACCGTATAATTTTCTAACGCTGTTTGTGCTGTCGCTCAATAGGATATATGGAAGATTATGGTGACAGGCGAACTGCTTATGTGACTCTATACTTTGGCCGCTAATACCAATGACTTCGGCATTTCTTTCTTTGAATGTTTCATAGTTATCTTTGAATGCTTGTGCTTCTTTGACGCATGTTGGTCCTTCGTCTCGGGGGTAAAAGAAGAGAACAACATTCTTTTTTCCGAAAAACTGGGACAGAGTAATGTTTTCGCCGGTGCTTGATGGCAGGGTAAAGTCTGGGGCTTTGTCGCCGATTTTGATTTTAGCCATTTTATTCACCTTTGTTGTTTATATGTAAGGTTTGGTTTGGAATAAAAAGGGTTCATTGGTTTTTTGAATTTTGGATAATGTTTCTTGATGGTTTATTTAGCAACTTTTTTAAGCATAAATGCATATATTATAATATGGTGATAAACATATGAAATATTCTAAAATCGTTATTGCCCTGGGAGTCATTGCCGCGTTGACCCTGGCATTTGTAGGATTAGCAGCAGCCCAAAAAACAACTAACCAAACAACCACGAACACAAACACGCCCAACCAAGCCTCAAACAACGGCGTCTGGGGATGGATAGGCAACTGCTTCGGATACGGAGCAAACCAACCATACACCGGTCAATATGTAGCACCGCAAGCACCCTAGCAAGGTGGCTATTACAACGGATATGGTTATGGACCCTGTTGGGCAAGATAAACTAAAGCCACGCTCGCTAAAACCGATACCTAACTAGCAAAACCATGTCACAAGAATACGCGACTTTTTTCCTTAAGTTTCATTACCCAAGCTTTTGTTTATTTGCGATAATTAAGTTATAAACTGTGATAAAATGGTGCGGTAACCGGGATTTGAACCCGGGTCCTAGACTTGGCAAGCCTATGTACTAACCAAGCTGTACTATTACCGCATACAGCGTATTTCAACGCAACAATCTAAAAACTCCCTAATAAACTATAGTTTTTAGTTTTAACAACTTTTCTATCGTACGATAAGAAAAATTAACACTTCAAAATAAAATGCACTAAAAGTAGGACAACGGAACGATGATTTTGAACAGACCCACTAAGCAAGCCCAAGTGGCATGAACACCCGCCATACTTACAACTCGAATTTAATTCTCAGCCTCAAACCCCCGTTTAAAATTTTATAAGCTGCCTCGATGTTGCTTTGTTGAGTGTGCAGCTTTTGAGTTTGGGTATTATTGGTCTTGGAAAAATAGGCAGCAATTTAGCACTTCAATGCGTTGATAAGGGCATACCGGTTGTTGGAATAGACACAGCAGACAAAACTGAATTGTCCAACAAAGGCTTCAAAATCACCAAGACCCTTCAAGAACTCGCCAACGCTCTAAACCACCCCCGCATTATCCTGCTATATCTCCCTGCAGGAAAAATCATCGACCAAGTAATCACCGATATCTTGCCATTCATTGAAAAAGGCGACGTCATAGTGGACGGAGGCAACTCTTACTTTAGAGATTCTGTTAGACGAGAAGCGGAGCTTTCGGAAAAGGGCATATTTTTTGTTGATTGTGGAACAAGCGGAGGCATAAATGGCGCCCGATATGGAGCATGTTTTATGGTGGGCGGCAAGCTTGAAGCCGTTGCCATAGTTGAGCCAGTGTTGAAGAGGTTGTGTGTTGAAGGCGGCTTCTTACATACGGGTGAACCCGGCAGTGGGCATTATGTCAAGCTAGTTCATAATGGGATCGAGTTTGGGATGCTTCAAGCAATAGGTGAAGGAGTAGAACTTCTAAAAAACGGTGACTACTCGGTTGATTTGGCTGAGGTTTTTAGGGTTTGGTCTAATGGGTCGGTTATTAGAGGTTGGCTAGTTGAATTGATGACCCAAGGCTTGCGGGAACAAAACGGTTTAGAGAAGATTTCTGATTTTGTTGAAGACACAGGCGAGGTTAACTGGCTTGTTGAAGAAGCAATCAAAAAGGAAATACCTGTTCCAGTAATCACTCAGTCTGTGCTTGAACTTTTTAGGTCAAGACAACGATGCAGTGATGCAGCTAAGGCAGTGGCGGTTATGCGGCACGGTTTTGGTGGTCACCCATTTGGAAGAGATGAGTATATTGCTAAAGAAAGAAAAGAATCAAAAATAAAACGCTAATTGCCAAAACTATTCGTAAAACCAAAAAATTCTGCTGAAAAGAACCAAAACACCCCTTACAGGGCTACATTTTTCTTTTTCTAAGTAATTTGATATATGATTTGATGTTATTGATTGGTTATGGCTTTCCAGCTTATCCCCATGCCAATATCCATACTTTTTGCAGTAGTATTTTTTGTTGCAATAACGTTTGCTCTTTGGAAGTTGCGACGGAAAGGAAAAATTTACGGGGTTATGTTTAAGGTTGTTGCTGTTTTTGGCGTGGCTATCTTGGCAGTTTTAGTTGTTATGGCGATTTTTCAGGTGCCAGTTGCTCCGGGAAAGGTTGAGATTTCTTTAACCACGAATAAATCGACTTACGTTTTAGGCGAAGGAGTGGTAATCAAATTTGACGTTAACAACATGAATGATTGGGCGGTTCCGGGACCAACAAACATAGTTTGTGTAGTCGTTCGAGATAACGTTCACGTTGGATTCTTTAATATTCAAAATTCTTATTCAACTTATGCTCCTAATTCGGTTGTCACTTATCAGTTTGAACACCAAAATTACTTTACTACCCCAGGAAACTACACAATAGGTGTAACCTTAGAAGGAGACGTCAATTACAGTCCAACCAAAGAAGTAAAAATAACAACATATCCCGCATAAAACCTGCTTTGTTGCTGACCAACATCAGTCACATATCTTTATGCTTGCCTCAAAGTTTCCTTTTTTGGTGAAAAATTTTGGTATTAGGTGAAAAATTGTTTGAAGGCAAAGGCAAAAGTGGACCCGGATTTATAAAATGGGTTGGAATGGAAGGCATCGCCCAGATGTATACGTGGACTGCAAACGTTAAAGGCATGGGCAAAGCTACGGGCGCAGAATGCATGATTTCTGTAACCGCAAAAAGTATGACGCCGCCAAAAGGCGTAGGCATGGCTAAAGATCAAGGCATCTTCCGGACAACCACTGGCGACATGGGCATCATAAAAGGAATGGATATTGCAAAAATGGCGGAAGGCAAAACCATCAGCGTTGGCCTATGGAGTTTCATGACATCCTCAGAAAAGCTTGCTTGGATGAACGATTTAATTGCTGTTGCAGAGTTTCAAGCACTGGACCCGATGTGGCAGGATTTTAACATTAAAATCTACGAGTGGATTTAAGGCTTTTTTTGAGTTAGCAGGCTTATGCCTAAAACGGGCATAACGATTATCCACCAATCAACTAGGCTAATCCAAGTCCAATAAGCAGGTGAAAAAGCAGAAACTATCAGGAAAACTCCGATGTAAAGACCCATCAAAACTAAAGCTACACCAAACAATCGGTTGTCAAAGGTTAGTTTTTGTTTTCTTACAATCGTCATAAACGCTGCAGCCATCAAACAGGTAGCTACCAACAAAGTAACCGCTGAATTCGCAAAACCCACAGCAAAAACTGCATCACCAAAATTGAACGATGGCAAAGCATACAGTGCCAAAGCAAAATGTTTAACCCATAAAGCAAATGTGAAGCTGATTATTGACAACGCAAGCCATCTTGCCGCTTGTGCTAATTCTAAGGCTGGTTTTCTTAGGGTAAAGTATAGTTTTAGGAAAATTGGCGTTACAATCAACAGTTGACCTGCGTATGATAATGCCGCGCCTAAAGTTGCATTTGACATGGGTCCTGTTAACAAATAGATTATGAATGGCAGATTGAACAGGTAGTAGATTCCTTCAAGCAGTACACTTTTGCGTAGAAGCGAGATTGAAAACGTTTTTCTGAACAGCAACATTGCGGTAAAACCTACAAAAAAGCATGTGCCGATGAAGCGAAGAATAACGCCGACCTCGCCGATTAACTCTGAACATAGCCAGAATACAGGTCCAGAAAGCGAGCCTTTTGCAATCAACCCAAAAACTGTTTGGGCAATATGGATTTCTGCTTCAATTGAATTGGCTAAAATGAGCAGCTGGTAAACAAAAAAGGCTACGGCAACTACTAAAATGAATGGCGCTTTAGCTTTAACTTGAGAAGTCATTAATTTTGTATATACATTGTCTTGGGCTTAAAAGGTTTAAACAGGTCTACGTGTCAAACTTTGACAAATAAACTGCGTTCCCTTCTTTAAACGCCCTCAAGAGTTCGCAATGCCGCAGAACAGCAAATTCCCTAGTAAATTCTTCCTCAGACATTTTCAATTCAACTATATATTCTGCCCTGTTTACTTTGCCGCGTTCAATAACAGTTTCGTAAATTTGTTTTTGCAGTTCGCTCAAACCGTCCGTTCCTGACTGCCCCAACTCTTTACGAACGTTTAAGGTGGAGGATACTGCTGTTGGATCACAGATTTTGGTTGTATCCATCATGTCAAAGCAGCAGTCTTCGCACAATGTTTTACCTTGATAAGTGTAAGATTGCTCTTCTTCAAGTTTTACGCCACATTTTTCGCAGTTCATACGTTTTACCCAGAAAGTAGCATTGTGGCAAGTTATTTTTTGTTTTCTAATCTTTTAGCCAAAAAAAGCATGAAGACTTTAAATATCCAAAACCAATTTGCCGAATAGGTCTATTTGGTGTCTAATCACCAATCATTGCAGAAAACGTAGAGGAGGGTAGCTCGTCACCAACCTATTAGGATTCTAATAAGCTCCAAATAGGTTGGTATGAAAAGTAAAGCACTGGGCGGCAATTAACAGCAGCAAAGTCGGGCAATAGCTTACATGTTTGCTCTTTTTTGTGTTGCTTAAATAGTGTATACCAAAAGCAACTTAACAGCGTAAACCAATAAGAAATAATGAGGAAATTTTGTATTTTTCTGTAACCCCGGATGGAGTTGTAAAGTTTGACCGCAAAAAAACCACGAAAAGAAATAAACTCAACGCCTATCGAGGAAATTTCAGCAAACAACCGCGACAGGCCACCAATAAATCAAGCCCAAAACCCTATGCATGAGGCAGAAATAAAAAATGAACGCGAAAGAATCTATGATGAGTTAAAGAAAAAAGACCAAAAAATCAAAAAGTAAACTAAGTCAATTTTAAACCTACCCTCATAGGTTTCAGCATAGAACCGCGAATAGGCGGCAAATAGGCTGATGCAAGCAGCGTTAACGTTGACTTTGCAGTTTTCTTGGGTAAAGATTGACTTAAAATAGCTATTTGTTGTACCTTGATGGGTTGAGTGTCATGTATGGGAAAATGGGTTTGGAGCTACTCTATGGGAATGTTCAACCCACCAAGGCACCAAAAGATTTCTGTTGGGTTGCCCTGTTTCTCTCAAGACTACCTGTAACTGGTTTCTCTGAAATAAGAGTTGTACAAATAGAATATTTAGAAACAATATAACTATGCATTCAGCTATTGCTATCAGTGATTGACGGTCAAAATGAGCAAAGATGCCATAAACAGGCTTTTCCCCAAGCAAGCAGATAACGAGTTTAAAGGCGCTAAAATAATTGTTTCAGTATCCTTCATTATTGTAATATTCACGATCGCAAGAAGCCTGATTCACATTTTTGCTCCAGACGGCAGAGCCTTTAGCATTGCAGGAATCGACATGTCAATTGCAGGCGGCGCCAAGTAGTGTTTCTGCGTTACAAGAGTCTAATCCCATTCATGTAACGTAATCGTTTAGCAGAATACTTGAGAAGAGTCTAATCGGATTAGCAAAACCCTTAACAACCACACACATTCCATCAGGAGCAATCGAAGACTACAGAATAATTCCCTTAGCCATTGCAATGCTGATTTTTTTATTGATTACCAAAAAAAGTAACAGGATTCAATTGTGAACCAATTCATATGCGCGTTGTATATTTTCATAATTTACAAAGTTGCCCATTATCGAAACTTCTTTAACACATCCATCCGCTCGATACTGCAGGTAAAGAACCCTAAAGAGCGCAAAACAAGTTCTCTTGCTGCAGACTAACGAATTGTAAGGAACTACAAACCTAAATTTGCCCCTTAAAGTAACCCCGTACACCTGCTTGTTTGTCACTGTAATTATCGTATTGTTTTGTTGGGTCATGACAAAAAAGCCGGGACGACTAAAACACACGCTAACTCCCCAAGGACCAAAGGTCAAAAGCTGCTTTTCCTCAAACGATAAGGTTTTCCGCAAAATGGACAAAACCTGTTTTGAGCACCTACTTTGCCGCCACAGTTTGGGCAATAAAAATTCTGTTCTCGCTCAAAAGTCAACTACACCAAAACCCTTAATTTAACAGTAAGTTTAACGCACATAGAAGTTTATCTCTTCTCATAAAGGGCGGTCATACAAATACAAGTTGATAATTTTCCCTTTACTCAAAATCGGCACACTTTTTTCAAAGTAATGCTGCCAAAAAATGGGCTGAAAAGAAATATCCAATGGATTGAGGCTTTCAATTGGTTAAAAAAGTAAGCGAAACAGCTGCAATTTACAAGAAAGAAAGTAAATGGTGGGGCAGAGAGGATTTGAACCTCTGACCAACGGGTATCTACAGCTCCAGAACTTCGTCATTCCCCAAAGGGTCAGTACCAAATTCTGTGATACTTCTGGAGCCCGCCGTAATACCGGGCTATACTACTACCCCATACCACTACAGTTTTTAATAATTTAGCACTCAGATATTTATACATAACACCATAGCAGATAGAACTTTGAATAGACGTTTTGCCCTCGTTTTCGTTTACCGCTCTGTTCACCGCATTACCAAAAATTGTTAACTCAATTTTTTGGTAGTTTTTGTTGGGACTCTAACCCTTAGAGTTGCCTTTGAGTTTCTGTTCTTAATGTTAGGGCTATATCCTTAATCTCCTTCAGTATTTTCAGAGAATATGGAAGCAAAAAAGATGCCAACAATAGAAGCAGTCAATTTAACCAAAACGTACGGTGCATTTACAGCCCTCTCAAATCTAAACCTAAAAATTGGAGGTACAAAATGCGTCGGTTTCCTTGGACCAAACGGTTCAGGAAAAACAACTACATTAAAAATGTTCACTGATTTAATCAGGCCATCCAAAGGAGAAGCCCTAATTAACGGCGTAAACGTGCATACCCAAAAGAAGAAAGCCCTTGCATCCGTAGGCACACTTATTGAAACTCCTGAAATTTATGCTTCACTTACACCCAGAGAAGCGTTAACCATGATTGCTGAGATTCGAGGGGTACCACGTGAAGAAAGAAAACAACAAGTGGAAGAAGTCGTCGCGGAAGTCCGCATGGAAGAATGGATTGACAAACGTGTAGGCAAATTTTCTAAGGGCATGAAACAGAGAATTTGCATCGCATCGACGTTACTCAATAACCCTACAATTATCCTTTTAGATGAACCTACAACTGGACTTGACCCCCGCGGAATGAGCGAAGTCAGAGACATCATCAAATCGCTAAAGGGCAAAAACAGGCTCATCTTCATGAGTTCACACATTCTAAGCGAGGTTTCCGATGTGTGTGATGAGGTTGCTATGATAAATCAGGGTAAACTAATCGTTTACGATACTCTGTCTAACGTTACCGCCAAGTTTTCAGGAGGAAACAATGTTGTAGAAGTTGGCCTGCAACATCCAGTAGACAACCAAATCGTAACCAAAACTATTGCTGCTTTTCCAAACGTTATTAAAACCGAAAAAATTGACGACAAAAACCTCAAGATTAGTTTCACTGGAGGCTTAGACGTGCAAGAGCAACTGCTCAGCGAGGTAGTCAAATTGAACATTGGAGTTGTCAGCTACAAAGCTGCTTCATCTGAACTTGAAGAAGTTTATCTTAAACTCATAACCTCAACGCTGTGATAAACATGACCCAAACATTACTTGAAACAAAAAACGCGGTTCCCAGCAGCTTTGCACAAGTCACCATAACCACAAAGTACACGCTTCTTGACTACATAAGGTCCCGCAGATTCTATATACTGTTAGCAATAACACTTAGCATCAGTGCACTTTTAACGTTCGCAGTTGGATACTACCGCCCTGAAGAATTTCTTGCCTCAGACCTAACGTTCTATTCTGGTTGGTGGGGAAACACGGCAACCTTTGTAGTTGTGCTTTCAGCAGTTTTCTTCGGAGGCGACGCAATTTCAGGAGAATTCCAAAACAAAACCGGCTACTTCGGCGTTCCGAACCCAATCAGACGCTCTTCGATTTACATTGGAAAGTGGCTGTCCGCATTCATTGCGTCCACGGTCATACTGGGCATATTCACCGGTATAACTGTGGCTAACGGTGCATACTATTTTGGTTCAGTGCCAATAGAGTTCGTTGAATCGGTTCTTTTCTCATGGTTCTATCTTGTTGCAGTTCTTGGCTTTACGTTCCTGTTCAGTTCACTGTTCAAAAGCAGTTCCTATGCTATCCTTGTCACTGCAATCTTGTTCCTGTTCGCATTCAACATAATAGAATTAGTAGTCACACTACTTATACATGTTGAACCTTGGTTCCTACTCAGTTATGGCGCAGGAATAATTGGAAATATACTGACAGTACCTTATCCAGTTCATGAGGTATCAATACCGCAAAGCGCAATCACTATGTACAGCGTAACTGTTCCAGAAGGACTCACAATCATTGCAGTATACTTTATAATAACCACAATACTTGGCTTAGTGCTGTTCGAAAGAAAAGAGTTCAATTAAGTAAAAGTGGCGCCGGTCGGTTCAAATCCCGACGACCCACCCCTAAATTTTAGCCAAAAGCGGTTTCCAAAGAAACGCATATTGCCGTTTTTTTCAGCCGTTAAGGACAATCATCTTTTTTTGCAACCTTTTCCATTTGCTCCAAAATCAATCGCACTTTTTTGAGCTGTGTAGCCCTGAAGCCGCAATCGGGGCATAAATATTGGATATTTTCTTTGTTCACTGTTTTCACGATTCGATTATATCGCTCGATGATTGTTGCTTCATCTTCGACAATATTGTTTGAGATGAATCCTGCTGCAAGCTTGATGCCATGCTCTTCCAGCGTCTCTTTTGAGAATACCTCAAAATTCTCTTTTTCTAAATCTCCGCTAAATCCTACGCTCAAGATTGGAACTCCCAAACCCAAAAGAGTTTCATAAAGGTTAGAAACGCTTTTGATTGACCCGCAAACATGACAAAGCACTTTTTCTTCTTTAATTGCTGAGGATGGAAGCTGTGAAACAAAAGTTTTTAGAATCTTTTGTGCGGTGTCAAGAGGTATTTGCCCTGTTGAAAGTAAGGGTTCATCAATCTGCAGGAAAGCTCCAAGTTCAAGCAACCGCTGTGCTAATGGCAAGAGTGCTTGGGCGAAGTCAGAATATAACGTTTCAATATTATCTAAACTGTAATGCTCCTCTGTGCTGTTGATGTCTGCTGAGGCGCAGATTGTACCTAAAGTCATTGGACCCGTTATGGAGATTTTGACTTTCGCTTCTTTATTCGTGTCTTTTAAGATTGATTGCACGGTTTTGTAGTCTTGTATTTTGTAGAATTCGTCCAACTTGCTTTGTTCCAACGGCTTAATTTTTCCAGCAATTCTTAAGCCATCACCAAAGCGTTCTAAACCTTTCAGTTGCTCAAAATATTGAATCATGTTGCTTCGCTGTTCGCCATCCGAAACCAAATCAACGCCATAATGCAATTGCAGGTCAACGACTTCTCTGATTGCATCTTCAAGACGCTTACCAGGAAAAGGCGGAAAACTCCCGACAACGGTTGTTTCAATTGCCATATTTGTATTTAGGCAAGTTAATTATTTAGGGCTTTCTTGAACGCAGTTTAACCGATAAAATAGCAGTAGCCAGAATCAAGCCAACAGCAATAGCAGCAATTAGCACCGTCAAGTTTTGGGAAAGAAAATCGTGGGTTGGTTCATCCCGCATCTGTTATGCTTGTGAAATCTGCGCCTCCATGGCAATCAACAATCCAAGTCTTTGAAGAATCAGCAACACTGAAATTAACAAAATTAAACCAGATATAATTAAGCAGGTTGAAAGAACTAACGCAAATATTAAGCAGGCGTTTTTTCGCATAGGACAACATACGGTAAAACGAGTGATTTTAATATAAAACTTGCTTAATTTATCCTAAATACAGGCTAATGTTTGAAAAAATCAATTCATATTTGAATAAAAATTCTATTCGACATATTAAGGAAAAACATTTTGGCCGCTGTTTTCTGGAAAAGGAATTTGATTGACTTTTTAGAAACGGCAAAATAGCTTTTGGATGATCTTCATTAGCACTTGAAGCAAACATTCATACGTCTTTGGGGCGAATTCTTTTTTGAGGAAATTCTGGATGGCGTTTGTAAGGGAAAGAAAAAAGGAAGTTGACATTGATTTTCCAGTTGAAGCTATTTGGCAGGCTTTGCCTAAAGCGGTGGATGAGTTTGATTGGGAAATAAAAGAAAAAGACGAAATTGCCCACCGTTTAACCGTTAAAACTTCTGGGACACTCTACTCTTACGGTTCAACACTTAAGGTGGAACTAAAACAGTTAAGCGGTAACACAACCCGTATGACCGTTTACGGCGAAACCCCTGTAACAACAATAACGTCTACATTGCAGTTTGGCCAAACAATCGACGTTATTGACGATTTCGTATTGGCACTGGCAGAAGTAATGAACCGTTAACAGCAGCTTTCGAATTGTGGTTGCATTTGTGTTTCCACATACTGCTATATGCCGCTTTTTGACTCAAAATACGGTGGCGATATTTTTGGCCGTAGAAAATATTGAAATGGAAAATGTAGCAGTAATCGAAGCAGGTGAGAAAGCACATCGAACAATGGGTCCAGTTGATTATATTTTGGTGCGGTTTCCTGGCAACAAGTTTAATGGAAAAATCATTCCCGAACTCATGCGTTTAGAAAAGAACGGAATCGTCCGCGTTATCGACTTAGTTTTGGTAGTAAAGGATTCAAATGGAAAAGTTTTCATTACCGAAGCCAAAGACCTCAAAGGAGAAGCAGCAACCGCGTACTCTGAAATTGCCCAAAACACTCGGGAATGGTTCTATGAAGGCGACATAAACGCTCTTGCAGATAACTTACCAAACGACAGTTCCGCAGCGTTATTGCTGTTTGAAAACATCTGGGCTATCAAATTCAAAGAAGCACTCATTAATTCTGAAGCTGAACTAATTGACATGGGTAGGATTCCACCTAATGTAATCGAAAAAGTACAAGACTTAATGGAAGGAGGCACTTAGCTTTGAGAGGAAGAGGCATAATGCTTGTAGCGGGGATGCGTGCGGGAGAACGTAAGGCAGAAGCGTCACAACAACAGCAACAGGCGCAGCAAAAAGCACAGGCTCAGGCGTATCAGGAAGGGCAGAAGTCTGCTCAGGCACAATCGGTAGCGGCACCAGCGGTTGCTCCACCGAAAGACACCACTACCGAATTGATGAAACTTGCTGATCTGCACAAGTCCGGTGCATTAACTGATGCAGAGTTTGAAGCAGCAAAAAAGAAGTTGTTAAGTTAATCTTCAAACAAACTTTTTCTTCTTTTTTTAGACAATTTTGATATGGATTTTTTGATTTTCTATTTTTACAAGGTATGCCGTTAAATTGGGTAGTTTTGGGCTGTATGGATTGACCTGTGGGGGTGCTATGCATCTTCCGGTGGTTACATCAAATTTTGCTTGATGCCGTGGACAAGTTAGAACTGTGCCTTCAAGTTTGCCCATTGAAAGGTCTCCTCCCAAATGTGGACAGGTATTATCGATTGCAGAGATGTTGCCTTCAATATTAGAGATAAGGATATCTCTGTTTTGCAAGGTTACTTTTTTTAAGGTTCCATTGGGCATTTCTGAAACATCTATAACTGGTATGTAGCCTGACTCCAAAAAGTTTGCCTCAACCTTAAGTTAAGATTAAGAGCTTTAAAGGCATTGCTTGCCTTGATTAACGAGGGATTTTTTTGTGATACACCGAAAACACAAGTAGACAATTCATAACTGTCAAGTACACAGGAAAAGCAAGTGCGCTAAAATTCCAAATCGTGGCAGCGGCGAAGCTTGTTAAGGGACTAAAGATGCCGATAAGGTAAGGCCAGGCGGATTCGGTTTGCGGGTTTGTCCAAGCTTTTGCCAAAGTCGGAAAGGCAGCGAAAGCATCACCTGCAATAGCTAACCCGATGGCTAAGTTAGGTTCTTGTGTGATGTACCAAAGCACGAGTGCCAATCCTGAGAGGACACCGCATAGGTAATCAACTCGTGAAAGTTTCCAGTAAGCCTTTCTAGTTAAAAAAGAAGCTATGAAAATCAGTAAGGGGCAAAAACCTGCCATGAACACTGGCAGCACAGCCAATTCAACGCCGTTGGAGATTGCAGCGGCTGTAGCTATGAGGGGCGCGACTGACCACATTAGCCAGGTTACCCTGTTAGGCAGTGTGTCACCTTTGAACATTGACCGTATGTAGGCAACTGCTGCAACTAGTGAAGCGAAGGCTGCAACGTAGACAAGATACTCTAGCATAATGCGTGATGTATGTTTTCTGGTATTTTAACAATTCAAAAATTTACTTTTTTGGCGGATTATTCGCCTTTTTTCTCTTCTATTGTCAGCACCTGGCGGGGGCTGTAGCCTTTTTTACTTAATGACATGTCAATTAACTCTATTTTAGATGGGTCAATTCGCATTAACGAAAGTTGTTGAGGGAAATCTTGCAGGTTAAATTGTTTGGCGGTTTTTTCCCACTGGTAATCTTCCAAGCCTTCCTTAAATTTTTCAGTATTTCTTGGGAGTATTGTTGCTTTTCCAGTAATTTGAGCTCCTTTGGCGCTATCCCACCCTGTGTACGGCAAGTAAATGCCTACGCTAACATTTTGGTTGTTGGCTAAATTTTTGATTTTCATACCTGGCTCGCCCGCAAAATAAAGGGTAATTCCTTTGCAGTGGTATTCAATAGGAGTTGCCCGTGGCATGTTGTCATAACAAGTTGCCAAAACACACATGTTGTTTTCAGAAAGAAATTGTTTAACATGTTCTTCTAACTCTTGAGGTGCCATAACCTTAGTTGGCTGGTTTCTAAAAGACATAACTGTATCCTCCAATAATCAAGTATTTTTAGAAGATTAAATCTTATTGGGCCTGAAGAATAACTCTACCGCGGTGGGGCAATGCATAATAGTTTAGTTTTGGAATAATGGTTTAAGCGATGACTCTTGGTGCTGCAAAGTTCACGGACTGCATGGTTAAAACGTAAAGCTCCAAAGTTGATTGTTGCGGCAGTAATCATCATTGTTGTCGGCTACTTCTTGTTTGAAATACTCGAAGACGTCCTTGTTGAGGGTTCAACACTGACAAGCGAGCCAGTAATCGGAGCAATAATCTCTTTTACCCGTGACGTTACCGCCACTATTTCCTCATGGGGTTACGTGGGACTTTTTCTTTTGATGCTGCTGGAATCAAGCTCTTTTCCTATACCCAGCGAAGTCATTTTGCCCTTTGCAGGTTATCTTGTTTCAACAACCAAACTGGATTTAGGTTTAACGATACTTTTCGCCACAGTCGCTGGCGTCTGCGGTTCACTAATTGACTACTACATTGGCCGAAAAGGCGTAAACATGCTGGCAAAATACAAGCTATTAGGGCACGTTGTTTTTTCGCCTGACCAACTTGCGACAGCAGCAAAATGGTTTGGCAAGTACGGAGCCGCAATGGTTTTTCTTGGGCGACTGGTTCCGGGGATCAGGACATTTATTTCGTTTCCAGCTGGAGCTGTCAAAATGTCAGTTACAAAGTTTGTTATTTACACGGCGGCTGGTTGCTTAATTTGGAATTCAATACTGGTTTATGTGGGTTACTATTTGGGCAGCAATTGGGCGCAAGTTGCAGGGGTCTCACATTACCTTATTTTAGGAGTTATCGCTGTAATAGCAGGTGTTGTAGTGTACTGGCTATTAAGGCGAAGGCGTATAAAGAAAACAAAACAGGCAATTTAGCTTGTAATGTTTAGTATTTTTTACCTTGAGAAAGTTTTTCAAGTATGATTTTTACGTCTGCATCGTTATCTGCTAAAATGTTGACCCATAACTCAAATTCTGCTTTTGAGATTTCTTTTTGCAAATTGCCGTTTTGGTCTGCAGAAAAGTATTTCGCGGCGCCTGCTGGGGAAGACAGCAGCCTAACGTAGAATATTCGGTCGTCAAGTACTATTTTAGAGGAGCAGCTTTCGCTTTCTGCAGAGTCATAATCGATTTCATACGCCATAATGGTGCCCTTAAGAAACAGGTTGCCACCCAAATTTACTTAAACTTTACCCTAAACAAACATTCAAACCCCTCTATGCAGTAAAAAGGAATATTTTGATTTTTACAAATCTCTTAGCATAAAAAATCAGTATGCACTTTAAAACTAAAAAAGCTACAAACAAAACAAGCGGGCTTCACCACAAAAACATTTTTTTCAAAATTCTTGTTAGAATTTCCTCTTCAATATAGTGAAGCTTCGCTACTTAACTCGAGAGGAAGATACTTTGGGCGGCTTGAAACTTTACTATGTGGCTTTTTGACTGTGCAGGGTGGCTGCTGCCGCTAAACTGTTTTTGTTAACATTTCGTTTATCTGATTTTTCGCCGTAAAAGCAGAGGAGCCATCCGCAAAACCAAATTGCAATGGCAAATGGAAAGAAGGCTATCTTTAACATTTTTTTGGTGGACGCCATTTTGCTCGCTTACCTAATATGCATGTTATTTGAAGATAAGCTTTGCGAAAAAAGGACAAGTTAGTGTTTATCGATAAAAAAAGCATACGAAAGTTAGTTATCCCATTTTAAACCTAATATTTTTAGTTTTTTCCTGATAGATTTTGAGCGTTTAATGAAAAGGTAGCCTGATGCAAGAATAATAATTGATGACGCAATGGCAGTTGCAACCCAAAAAGTGGGAAACGTGGCTATAACAAAAGATACCTCAGAGGATGAACCAGAGTTTCCAAGCTTATCAACTGCATACACGATTATGCTGTGACTTCCATCAGGCAACGCTGGCAAGGTAATGTTTCCCGTGATGGACGTTGAAGATTGCCCATCCAAACTGTAAGTTAACTGAGTCGCGGGCTCGTCAAGTACAAAAGTTAATGGCACATCTGCTGAACTGTATGTTTCTTCCAACGGCATTAATACAGTGATGTTTGGCGCAGTGTTATCAATGGTAAAGTAAACCGGTTGTGAAGCACCCATATTACCCAAAGTGTCATTAGCAAAAACCATTATGACGTGTTGACCATCAGGAATATCTGTAATTTCAGGAGTTCCAGTTAAAGTAACGTTTAGATTGTTATCTAAAGAGTATCCGACCCAAGAAACAGCTTTGCTAATTTTGCACTCAATTTTTACGTTTTTGTAAGTAATATTTTCTGGACTTATAATCTCAATAGTGGGCGCAATTTTTCCGTATCCCACTGGTTTGAATTCTTCATTGCTGTTTAACCAGTTTGCTCCATCAAAACCGCCAACTGCATAGACAACATCGTTTACAATTGCCAAACCCAAATAAGCTCGTGCGGATGACATTTTTGGGCCTTCACTCCAAGAGTTATTTTCAATATCATAAATCTGGGTTTTATCACTAAAAGTTCCCGCAGAATAGCCACCGATATAGTAAATTTTCGTTGGCGCCATAACACCCGAAGTAACAACAGTCGCACCATAACTGGAAGGGTAGTTTAATGGTTTGCCAGTTGTCCAAGTATCTGTTTGAGTGTCATAGATTTGAACAGCGTTAGTTGATGAATCAACCCCTGATACTGATTGTTTTGTTCCACCTATCATGTAAATTTTTGTGTCGATAACAATTGAAGCGCAACCTTGAAGCGCAGTGGGCATTGAAACATTTGTGGACCACGTATTAGTTGCAATGTCGTAAACTTGGTTAATGTTTGTCTGATTATAGTAAGGTGAAATACTTGAGTAAGTTTTTCCGCCGATAAGATAAATTTTGCCGTTAACAACATTCGCTGACAAATCAGCTCTTGGAGTAGGCATAGAAGCCACGGTTTGCCAAGTATTGCTAACGGGGTTATAAACTTCTACGTTACCCGTGAAGCTGTCACCAACTGAACCACCGATAACATAAATTTTGTTCTCATAGGTTGTTATGGCAAATCCTGTTCGGGCAGTTGGCATAGGCGTTTTAGTGTACCACATGTTCGTTGCTGGGTCATACATTTCATTTAACGCAAGTTCACCATTACTGCTTGAACCACCTATTGCATAAACTTTGCCTGATACTACCGCTAAGCCTAATCCGCCACGGCTTGTCGGCATAGCCGCTAAACTTGTCCATGAAGACTCTGTTTCTGTGTCCGCGGCTTGGAGGGTTTTGAGTGGCAGGACTGTTAAAACTATAGAAATGGCAAGTAGCAGGATTAAGGCTTGGATATGCTTGCTCGTTTTGAGACCTCTTGCAGTGGTTTTTTCTTAAAGCTAATAGTGCTCTTTTATCCTTATATGGTTGAAGGTTTCTTAAAAATTAGAAGCCAATTTTTTAAAAAGGGAAGAGATAGGTGAAATTCTTAAGCTTGGTCTGCGGGGGTTTTCTTTGACCTTTTTTTGAACATTAGTTTGGCAGTGAGGATTTTTTCGGTTGAGAACAGTTTTGAGGCAAAGTACATGATGATAACGGTAAAGATTGTAACGTAGATGATGCCGAATAGGACTGTGGTGTAGTCGCCCATGATTACTGCTTTGGATGCTATGATTGGGTGGCTGTACGGGATTGCGTAAAATATTGCTTTGACCGCGGTTGGTAACGTGTTTATGTCCAAGTACATTAGTGCCATTGATGGTATGAAGATTAACGGGTAAATGTAGCCTATGAGGGCTTGTGCGCTGCGGACGTTTTCTGCGAAACTGGACATGACAACGGCTAGAGCAAGTGCGGATAATAACGTGACGAAAAGGGATATTCCAAGCATGATGTAGCCAAAGGTTGAGGGAACCAAGCCCAGGGTGACGAGGTCAACGTTTGCAGTGTTGGGGATGCCCATTGTGATTGAGCCTATCATGTATGAGTAGCCGACTAGGACTGTTACTGCTGCGACGCCGGCGACGATGACTGTGCTTGAGACTTTGCCCATTAGTATTGCAAAGCGGTCTACGGGTGCGGTTAGGAGTGTTTCAAGGGTTTTTTCTTCTTTTTCCATTGCGACGCTGGTTGCGGCTATCTGCATTGCGTATGTAATCATTATCATGACGGTTAAAGGCAAAGCGATTGATTGTGAAATCATTAAGCCGGATAAGGTTGCTGGGTCTATGCCTTCTTGTACTTGGCCTTTGATGATTGTTGATTGTGTTGTCAGGACTGCGTCGGGGGCGATTGCGCGGTTGAAGGCTTCGACGTATAGGGTTAAGCTTGAGGTGCCGATATCGCTAAAGATGCCGCCGCCTTGGAAGACACCGTAAATGTTGACGTCTGTTGTTGTGTTGAAGGTGCCGTTTAGGTGCTGGGTCATGTTTTGGCTGAATCCTGCTGGGATTTCCATGAATTGTGTGCTGTTGTAATTTGCGAGGAGATTTTGGTCTATGACTTGTTGGGCGGGGATGTCTTTTAGGACTTGAACATTCATGGACGAGTTAAGGTATGCTATGAAGGTTTGGCTCCAGTTGCCGCCGTCATTGTCTACGACGACCAAGGTGGCTTTTTGTGCTTGTTCCTGCGCGCTGGTCACTGCGTAACCCATTACTAAGCCTAGGACAGGGAACATTATGAGTGGAACAAGAATCATGCCGACCAAAATTTTGGGGTCCCGCATGAGTTCTTTAAGCTCTTTTAGAAGAATCGTTGTAAAGCCTTTAAGCATAACCTGCCACCTTCGCGAAGACTTCTTCGAGGTTTTCGCTGCCATACTTGGCTTTAAGTTCTTTTGGTTCGCCTTCAACAACGATTTTGCCTTTGTTAACAAAAGAGACGCGGTTGCAGAGGTATTCTACTTCAAGCATGTTGTGGCTGCTTAAAATTACGGTGATTCCGTAATCTTTGACGTAACGCTTGATGATCTCTCGAACGTGGTAAGCGTGGAGAACGTCTAAGCCGCTTGCGGGTTCATCGAGCACTGCCAATTTGGGGTGGGTCATAAGGGCGCGGGCGATGAGGAGACGGCGTTTCATGCCTTTACTGTAGGTTTTGGCGCGGTCTTTTAGGCGGTCTCCGAGTCCGCTGAGTTCTGCGGCTTCGTTTACCATGGTTTTGAGGTCGCGGTCTGGGGTTTGATTGAATTTTGCCATGAACTGGAGGTATTCAAGGCCAGTGAGGTTTGGGTAAGCGCCCGATTCTTCTGGCAGGTAACTGAGGATTTTTCGGACTTCAGCGGCTTTAGAAACGACGTCTAACCCGAATATGTCAATTTTACCTGAAGTTGGCAAAATTAGGGTGCAGATGGTGCGTAGTGTGGTTGTTTTGCCGGCGCCGTTTGGGCCGATTAATCCGTAGACTTCGCCGGGTTTAACGGTGAAGCTTAATTCATCCAACGCGCGGACAGTGCCGAATTGTTTTACTAACGATTTAGCATCAACAGCAAGAGTCAAAGTATGATACACGCTCTCCCGAAATATTCGGGCAATATCGATATAAAGTTAATCAAGCGTAAACAGCGATTGAGCGCTTTTTGGGGTTTGGGTTTGCAAATTACTTTTTCTTAAAAATTCACAGAGGGTGAAAAAGCATCAGTAGGATCTATATTCTCAGTGTTTTACAGTTTTTTTGGAGTTTTTTTGTGGTGTTGCTGAAAGGGTTTATTAAGGCAATAAGTGAATTACTGCGTTTGGTGTAAAAAATGGTATATACACTTTTCATTGAAGAAGACGAAGAAAACTGCGACGACGACTGCGATTGCGACTGCGAATGTGAAGACTGCGAGGACGAGTAAACCCGCAAAAATGTGCGGTAACCCTTCCTTTTTTCCGTTTTTTAAATCTGACCCGTTTTTTATTCTAAAAATTGCTCCAAATACTCTGTAACCAACACGTAGGCTTGAGCGTCTTCTGGGCCTATCCGAACCCCGCCTCGGTCAGTTTTGATTAAAACTTCACCATCATTCTCGCCAACAGGCTCATTATACCTTATCCTGTAAACAAGCATAGTCACCTTATCATTTTGCACTTGAAAAGTCAACAAAGGAAACTTGACACCTGGAAAAAATACGTCAAACTTTTCCCCCGTACGCTTCTCAATCATAAAATCTTTGCGTTCCTCCAAACCCAACAAACTATCCAAAAGGCTACCCTTAAACCTGGGAAAACCCGACTGCACTTCCAATTCAGCCTTCCTCTTAACCGCACCAATCAGTCCATCTAATGCCAAATCATCCCAAAGCTCCACCCCCACCTTTTCCGCCTCCACCTTTGCCTGCTCAGAAAAACCCGTAGTAACCAAAACTATCGCCGTATCACATTCATAGATACGTTTTGCCTGCAGAGCCATCAAAACAATCGCATCCGAAACCACACAATTTTTGGGATATTTACGCGCTAAAACCGCTGTTTTGCCACCGCTTTTAGAGGCAATATAGTCTATGCCTTGAAAGGCTTGTATTTTTTCGGGGTGAATGTCATAGCCTAATTCTTGCATAAGCCATTTTGTAAAGTTCTCAAACTCTTTACCAGATAAACTGTCAAGGGTGTAGACGGGTTCTTTTTGCTGCTTTAAGCCAGTTTGTCTTTCAGCGACAGTTCTTAAGATTTTATGCTCAATCATTTCCGTTTTTTGTAAATGTTCTTTTTCGATTCTGCTTGCAAGCACTTCTGCCTTGTCAAGAGGCAACCTGAGTTCATCTTGGAGAACCTCTATAATGTCAAGGTTTGGGTACCGATTGAAGATTTCTTGTAAAACTCCGTTAAACTTTACGTGACGCATACCTTTTAGCTCCTATCGAGTGCTTTTTCCCGCATGTTTAGGACATAGCTGATGTTTAAACTCGTCAGTGTAAGACAAATTCGCTTTCGAGTAAATTTTTCCGCTACCGCACACATCACAAAAACCGTAATGCTGGATACATACGCTTGAATTGTCGTAACTGCATTTAAACTCAAGCAAGCGACTATGCCGTTTTCCGCAGACCGAACACACAAACCCTGAACCCTGCTCAATATACTCTTTTAAAGTATCATCAAAAGTTAAGACAGCTTTTTTGGAGTAGACCTTGCCTGTGTCAATGGATTGTTTGATGCAGTTTCCGCAAACATATTGGGTGTCTTGGGTGGCGTATCCTTCAGTGAAGCCTTTTTTGCATACTGGGCACGTGACTTCTATAGTCTGGTTCAAACCCAAAATCAACGATGAACAAATAACCGCGTCGTTATCAAGAACTACATCAAACTTTACCTTGAACGTATTAACCACTAGTAAATTGATAAATTTCACCGAAATGTTAGTAAGGTAAGATTCTTCCTCCCTTTTCAGAAGCGCCACGTAATTGTTCTGCCATTTCAACGGGTCAAAATCATGTTTTCGCGAAAGAATTTGCTCCCGACGCTCCTGTTTAAACCGTTTCTCAAAAGCATGAATCTTGGCCTTCTTCTCTCTGCTAAGTGGTAAATCAAAAAGCATCACCTTTTCACGGAGAAGTACCTCCAGTTTTTCTTCAGCTACGCTTTTCAGTTGGTCAAAAAGCTCTGGTTTAACTTTGCCTTTACCATCTGAAACCTTCAATGAGGTATCCTCCATGAAGATGCTCTCGCCCAAAATTGCAACCTCCAAAATGTTGGCTTTCTCATCAAGCAAAATGGTTATGATTTCCTCGTTTTTCGGTCTTAACTTATTGTAGAAGATAACTGAATAATAGAACTGGAAGTACCTTACCTGTTCTTGCTTGCCAATTTTTATTTGGCTGATTTTGCCGCAGTTAATTTGGTGATGGCATGGTTGGGGTTTGACGCAGATGCTGATTTCCTTTTGTTCAACAGTGACTTTATCGCAGTCAATGCAGGCAAACGTGGCGTCTTTAAAGTGCTTTTTTACTTCTGTTTCCATATCCTCTTGGGGGTTTAACTGGATTTGACATGGTACCCCATTTTCTTGGCATTCACGCAGTACCTGTTGGAAAGCTGGACTTCCCGGCGCAATAAGCGGCACCTTTTTCTCCCTTCCAACCGACGGGTGATACGTATATTCCTCCTCAGCTTTATCGGGGTAAGTTACATAGAGAATATCGTTTTTGAAAGCTATTTTACCCTCTTTAGCTTTTATGTAAGCTTCAAAGAAGCTTTCAATGTTTGTTTCGCTCAATCAATTACCCCTTGAGTAAATTGTTCAGCCATTTCTTGACTTTCTCTTGAAGTGTTTAGATTGTTGGCAAGTTTTTCCAGTTCCTTTTGAATATCCAGACGTGAATTGCTTCTCAGCAAAATTTCGGCGATGGTTTTTTGAATGTCTTGGTCGCCTTCTTTCAATTCAGCCAGAACTGTTTCCATCTTGCCAATAGTCATAGTAAATAACTCGATTTTCTGGTACAAAATGTGCAAGACATAATCATCTATTGTGTCTTTAACCGCAAGGTTGAAGACGGTGACGTCACGGTCTTGTTTGAAGCGGTGAATTCTGCCGATGCGTTGCTCAATTTTCATGGGGTTCCAATGTAAGTCGTAATTAAACATAATAGCGCAGTTCTGCAGGTTAAGACCTTCAGCAGCCGCGTCAGTCGCAATCAAGTACCGTATTTCACCTTTCTTGAAGGCTTCAATAGTGGAGTCTCTCTCTATTTGGTTCATGTCACCCAAATAAACTTCTGCTCTGCCAAATTCTTGGTCAATCATTTCCTTAATTTTGTGAGCCGTTATTTTTCGCAGACAGAAAATCAGCGCCTGCTCTTTGGGGGTTTGGTTTAGGATGCTTCTTAATAGGTCCATTTTAGCGCTTTTTACTTTCTTTGCCATTTCGATAAGTTTGTCGGTGGCTTCAGTTTCCATGGGAAAACGTTGCTGCCGTTTTTTCAACGATTCAATGGATGCTGCAGGTGAACTGGAGAACGACTGTTGAAGTGTTATTGCTTGGAAAACCAAGATTGCGTTACTTTGTGACGCGCTAATTTTCCGGTTGGGATTTTCAGCGATTAAGGTTTCAATGGTTTTAAACTTGTTTTGGCTAACTGCCCGAAGGTACTCGGTTGCTTGGTCAATAAATTCGCGTTCGTAATCGTTAGCTTCAAGCGTTCTGGATTCAACAACCCTTTTAGTAAATGGAATACCCGTCTGTTCCCTGCGTGTACGGCACATTATGTCCCTAAGGGTTTGTTTTAAACCGGGAGCTTCTTCTTGCCTTAATACTCGACTTCTTGCATCCTCTGCAAAACGAGAAATAAACGCCCGTTCACTATCCAAAATTCCCGGTTGAATTAAATCAACAATGCTGTAAAGGTCCGTCAACTTGTTGCATAACGGTGTTGCAGTAAGCATCAGGAAATGATTTTTACGCAGGTTTCCAAGGCTCGCACGTCCTTTACTATGTGTGTTTCTGAAGGCGTGTGCTTCATCTACAACTATTAGATCCCATGTTCGGCTTGCAAGCGCCTCAAACTTTCTTGGTAACAGGCTGTGAGAACAGATTATTTTGTCATCAGCCTTAAGATTCACACGTTCACCGGGATAGTTGGCTATGAAAAAGTTTTCTCCAAACTTTTCCGACATTTCGGCTTTCCATTGGGAAAGCAAGCTTTTAGGTGAAATAATTAGGATTGAATTAATTTCGCCCCTCAAAACCAGCTCTTTAATGATTAAGCCTGCTTCAATGGTTTTGCCAAGACCCACTTCATCAGCTAAAATCGCGTTAGCATTCATCTCATTAATTACTTGAAGCGCGGTTTGCATTTGGAAATTGTACGGCACCAGCTTGGTCCTGATGGCATCCAGAGCGATCAGGTGGTCAATTTTACCCGTATTTTTAATCTGTAACGCTTCAAGGTTAAGCTTGAATTTTTGGTACGTCGCATAATTATTTGCCGAAACAAGCTTTTTGATGTTATAAAGGTCAGAGTAAGTGCAGGTATAGCGGTGTTTGACCATTTTGCCTGCAGAGTTCTCCTCCTCAAAATCGCAAATAACGGTTTTTTCTTCAGCTTTACCCTTTTCTGCAGCTGAGTTCTTCTTGGTTCTTCGTGTTTTTACCTGCGAGTTTTCGAGGTTAATTAAGTTTGGGCTGGTTATGGTTGTTTTTGTGACTAAAGAGTTGGAGTCTTTTAGGTTTTCAGACAAGCGTATCGCGGTTTCTACTTTATGTCAGGGTATAAAAACATAAAGTTTCAGAAAACCGGTTTTTCGCAAGATATACAACCAGATTAGGTCTTGATGGATCCATGATATCTCCTTAAAACACTAAAATTCGAGTTGAAAAATTAGTTTTCTTGCTCTTTGTGCAGTTTTTTATCCTTTTTCGATTTACCAGTTAAACTTAACTTTAACCGAAGATATGATTAAGCATCTAACCGGAGTTACATGTAGTGAAGAAGAAACGAGATAGCGTAGAAGTGACTGAAGCAGAAACTTTTGTGTCTTATAGTGAGAAGCTCAAACAGAAGTATGGTGACAACTGGCTGGGGAAGGGTAAGTGTACGGGGTTAGAGTTTAAACGTTGGTTAGCTTTACGCGATAATAAAACAGAAATTCCATAAAAAATGAGGGCTTTGTAAGTGTTCTTAAGTCTCAGTAATGTTTCCCCGCATTAATGTATATCTGGTTAGGATTTCTTCGGGTGTTCTCCCAAGCCCTTATACTTTCTTTTAGCAGGTCGATTCTGCTTACCTATGCTTTTGCTCTGATGGCTAATCCTGCACTGTTGTAGAGCTCTCTTAGTGTTTCTATACCCACGATTTGCATGTCTTCGTAAATGTCGTTAGTATAACCCATTAACATAATTGGTTATATCGCTGTTGACTTAGCAACACCCATTTTTGTTTAGAAGTATTTTCTTAAACTGTGGGTTCTAACACCGTACATCCAGCTGTCAAGAAATTTTTTGGCCGTACCAGCATTTACTGCATGTTCATAAACGATTTTTCTGACAGGTGAATAGGTTTACTTTAAAAAAATCAACCTCGTTTGGGCTATAGGCGTCTATCTTGGTTATATGAGTTGTGTCTTTTTGCTCCTATCACAATAATGCTGGGTAGCGACATAACTGTTGTAGATGCGCTAGCAAAATGTATGAAAGCAATATTTTCGAAGTTGCTGGTGATTGTAATTACGCTGTCACACAGCCTTAAAGGTACGTTCTCATTGAACTCGCTATGGTGGCGCCAAATTTGGAATATAAGTGGATAGCCGCAACTGTAACAACAATCGGCATTTTCATGGTTGGACTAGACTCACGTATTGTGATTATAGGCTTACCGCAAGTTGCCTACCAGTTAGGTGCGAGCGCGGAGCAAGCCATTTGGATTACCCAGTCTTATGTTCTAACAACCACTGTTTTACTGTTATTGATTGGGCGGCTATCAGATATTTTTGGCAGAGTTAGGATTTACTGGATGGGCTTTGCCATCTTCACAATTGGGTCAGCACTGACCAGTCTGGGTTTTAGTCCCCTTTCAGTAATAATATTTAGAGCAATTCAGGGAGCGGGTGGTGCTCTTATATTCGCCAATAGCATCGCCATAGTGACAGACTCTTCACCTCATCGTCAGTTGGGCTTTTTTGTTGGAATAAACCAAATTTCATATCGTGCAGGCGCAATTTTGGGATTGACTTTAAGTGGGTTGATTTTGTCCTTTTTTGATTGGCGAGCTCTTTTTTATATCAATATTCCTGTAGGGGTCTTCGGGACCTACTGGGCAAGAAAACGGCTCAAAGAAGTTGCGGTGTTAGATAAAAATTCAAAGATTGATTGGATCGGCTTTTCTGCGTTTACAGTATTTCTCCTATCTTTGATGATCGCTTTAACAATCAGCGCTTATTATTCTTTGGAGTCAGCGTCTGTTCTGGGTCTTTTCTTATTATCGGCGATTTTTTTTGTGTTGTTTGCTTTGTGGGAGAGAAAGACTAGTGCCCCTTTGATTGATTTTAGAATATTTAAGATTAGAGAAGTTACAGGAGGGGTGATGGCTGTTCTGCTTAATGTTATTGCTTGGGCAGCAATGCTTCTACTGCTAAGCCTACAGTTTCAACTGGTCAATAATCAGACGCCCCTTGAGGCAGGGATTAGCATACTTCCATTCGAGATTGCATTCTTAGCCGTTGGGCCTCTAAGCGGAACTTTATCAGATAGGTTCGGGTACACTCGGTTTATATTAACGGGTTTGAGTTTAGGAAGCATTTCGCTTTTTCTCCTATCAACAACTGATGCCAACACGCCTTACTCAATATTAGCACTCTACATGGCTCTGATGGGAGTTGCCACTGGTTTGTTCCTAGCACCTAACTTGCGGTCTGTGATGGGCGCGCTTCCAATGCAGAGACGGGGAGTCGGTTCTGCCTTAGTTTCACTTTTTCTCAACATAGGATTAACAATTAGCCTCAACTTTGCAATAGTTATAATGTCATTAATTGCCCCTTATGACTTAATTACACGGATTGTTTCTGGCATCGGCTCGGTTTCAGTAACCGCAGCTCAACAAGCGCTTTTCATGGATAGTATCAAGTTCACTTACGCTATTATTGCAGTCGTTAATGCTTTGGCTATTATTCCCTCAGTTTTCCAAATCAACAGGCAGCGCAAAAATAAAGTTTTGTCTTCTTCTAAACAACCGCCCATGGCAACAGTTGAGGCTATTGCGTTGGAACGCTCGTCATACTTACTTGAATAGCACTTGAGTACTTATCTGCGCTTTTTCAACTGACAACCTGAATGCTTAGCCACAGTCTAATTCTTAAGGGGCGATAATGCTTGAGGATAACATAAGCTGACGTGAAAAAAGCGATCCATAAAACATAATGCCCAAGCAATTCCTTACTGTGATGAAACCTAACGTATAAGAACCCAGAAAATCGAGTCCTATATTTAACATCGAAAGAACAAATGCAATCGCAATTAGGGTTATCAAAATTACTAAAACTGTCTATTTAGCGTTTTGAACGCTTTTTCCAAAAACTCACTATCTAAAAAACTGATTGCTTAATACATTCTCAGTTCGGGCACTTCCATTCCAGTTTCAGTTTTTCTGAAAAGTTTCCAAATATTCAATTGAATATTTTTTAAATCACTTAAGTCGTTTGCGAGGGCTTTTATTACGAGCCCGTGGTTATTTGCCATTTCTGTGGCTCCACCGTAGGTATTTTGAAAATCAATTTGTTTCTTGGCATTGACAGCTTTTTCAGAATACCAATATGCTTTTAAATAATACTTGTTATTACCAAAAATAATGTCTAATATTTCTTTGTCCTGTTTAGTAAATTGAGTACTTTCGCTTAGAAGCAGTTGATTATTTTTCTCGATCATGACTTTTGAAGAGTATAACTCAAAATCCCAAAATTCTCCCCGTTCAACGCGTCCCGGGCAAAATATCTCACAGTAGAGAAGTCTAGACTCATCGCTAACATGGAACGTTGTTCTTTGATGCCATCGCGAATCAACAAACAGCATTGTCTCTCGGGGAAGATACTCTAATCGACTATTTTTTCCAAGGAAAACATCCACCTGCTTGCTTGCGTAATTCAGATCCATTTTGTATACTTTTGTGGCCATCGTATCAGTGATGAATGCTTCAGCGCCTTCGTTTAATCTTATTTTGTAAGTGTACCTGTCGCCTTGTACAATTCCGCCTGTTGGGTTCATGAAGAGGATGTATGGTAAACCCGGTAGATATGGGTCATAGTATAATTCTCTTAAAAGTTTTGCGGGAAGTACATTATACAGGTCTGTGAGGTATGTTTTGTCTTGATATTTGGTAAATGTTAATTCTGCAATAGCTTCTTTACCTGGCGATCCAACTGCAAGTCTTGGCTTTTCAGCTTCATAAGTTAAGAAATTAGATGGTAAATCGCTTAAATCTTGAAGCACTTTTTGAAGCACGTCCAGTGTCATTTGAAAAGTGCCTTTTCCCTTAGTATTTTAACGACTTCATCAAGGCCTGTGCCCTCTTTAAGGGAAAGTAACACTGTAGGATTGCCATCTCTAATTCTTTCGGCATCTTCCCTCATTAGGTCAAGGTTGGCTGTTTTTACGCCTGATTCAAGAATCGTTGATTCAACATATGGGGCTAAATCTATTTTGTTTATAATAAGCATATCAGATTTTTTAATTCCTAAACCGCCTTTGCGTATTGTTTTATCTCCACCAGCGACATCAACCATGTAAATGAAATAGTCTGCAAGTTTTGGACTAAACGTGAGTGTTATGTTGTCTCCACCTGATTCTATAAGAATTGCATCTAAACCCGGATTTTCTTTCTCAAGCTTCTCAGCAGCATCTATGTTCATTGATGGGTCATCCCTTACGGCTGTGTGAGGGCAACCACCTGTTTCAATGCCTATGATTAGGTTTGGGTCAATGTTTTTTCCAAGTCTTGTAGCGAGCCTTCGGGCGTCCTCTCTGGAGTAAACATCATTTGATATTGCTCCAACCTTGAAGCCTTGATCGACAAATTTTGGAATTAGTTTTTCGATTAATTCTGTTTTTCCGCAGCCTATTGCGCCGCCTATTCCAATTCTAACTGTTCTACTACTCATAATTTTTGTCTCCTTTAACTCATGAACATTCTGCTGTTGCTTAATTCGTGCCTCATTGAGGCAATATCTACCAGTGGAAAAGTTTGATGTAAATCGGTTAACTTTAAAGGTTTAACCTCGATTGAAGAAAACGCGTTGCTTATGATTTTTTGGGCTTCTAAGTAATCGATTATGCCCATTCGTACCAAAGAAGCCGTGACTTCCATTAGATTTACGTATAGAAGAGATAAAGCGCCTGAATCTTTGAAACCAAATTGGTGAGAAACGAGCGCTAAAACCACGGGGTAGGTTCCATAAGATTGACCTGATTTGACAAGTTCTTTGAAGTCTTTTCCCATTGAATCTTCGTTGAATTCAATTGCGTTTATCATGCCTCTTCCCATTTTAACGATGGCTGAACGGGTTTCTTCAGCAATTTTAGCGGAATAACATATTTCATCAATTTTTTTCAGCAATTCGATGTCGCCTGTTTCAACAGCGTTTAATGCTTGAAAAAAAATTCCAACATCGAAAGATTGCCATACTTTTTCAACGTAGATGTTAATTATTGTTGAAATCTTGTCTTTGGGTAACAGGTCTTCGTTTACTACTTGTTCTATACCTTGAGACATCATAAATGAACCCATAGGAAAAAAGGAGTCAGACAAACGAAGCAAGTTTAACAATTTTTCGTTTTCACTTAAACTATTCATCCTCTTCCCCTCCATGGTATCCCGCTGCGGACATGGTGATTATTTTTTGGGTTGGCTCAAACTTGATTGGTAGCTTCATCGATTGAAGAATTTTCGTGATTTTTTCTTCGCCTAAGGTTACTGGAACGTAGACATCGTTGTTTTCAATCAAAACTTCAAGGTGCCGATTACCTAGATTGTAGCCTAATTTTATTGCTTGCTCCAAAAGCGTTGTATCTGGCGCGTTTAAATTCACTTTTATTACACGCTCAGGTTCAATCAAAATCTTGAAGTATTCACCTTTTTCAGAAGGACCAAAAATGTCACCTTGGAGTATTGTTTCGCCTCTGGGTAAATTAATGATTAAATCTTCTCCATCGTTTAACTTTGTTCTTATTCGGCCTCTCATTGCATCTTGCCTATTAGTGGTCACTTCTTTAACATTATCAATGGATAATGAATTGGCTATCTTTTCTGAAAAAATCAAACAAATTGCCTCTCTTAACTAAACTTTCTTAAAAGCAGCATCTCTGAGTTGGTCAGCCCTTTCGGCCTCGTCAACCAAGCCTAAATGCCTATACCATAAAGGATTCACGTAAGCGGTCTTAAACCTTTCGTCCTCAACCAATATCTTGCCGCCGATAACTAAATCATCGGCAATATAGACTTCTCTCATTAAATGTTTAGGAAAATCAAGATTAAGATGAGTTTGAGGGTCAACCCAACTTGAAATGTTTGAAAGTT
Organism: Candidatus Bathyarchaeota archaeon; assembly: GCA_963832745.1. GTDB lineage: Archaea > Thermoproteota > Bathyarchaeia > Bathyarchaeales > Bathycorpusculaceae > Bathycorpusculum. The sequence continues at coordinate 392,878 of CAWHVC010000001.1, forward strand.
TAAGAGCAGTAACATCCGCATGCTTAACCTTTGTAGGGTCAACTACCTCTCCATCTTCAATATTAGAAATAGAAGTATAATGTCTAATCAAATCTTATTTCTCCAAAAAAAGGATAGGGGAAACTCAGTTTACACTAAATGGTAAAGCTGAGTTAGGGGTAATTCTTTTGCTGGTTCAGAAGTTATTGGCTTACCGTTGAATGAGACTTTGTATGTTTCTGGGTCAATCTTTATGTCGCCGAGGGTGCTGTTTCGTATCATGTGCTGTTTGCCGAGGTTTCTTACGTTGTGTACGGGCAAAACCATGCGATGGATTCCATATTTCTTTTCTATGCCGTTTTCGATTGCTAACTTCGATACGAAGAGGGCACAGGTTCTTGGTTGTGCTAATCCAAATCCGCCCCACATGGGTCGGAAGAAGACTGGCTCGACAGGGGGCACTGACGCGTTGGGATCACCCATCATTGCATAGGCAATTAAGCCACCCTTGAAGACAATGTTTGGTTTTACTCCGAAGAATTGCGGGTTCCAAAGAACGATATCCGCCATTTTTCCTGGTGAAATACTGCCTACATAGTCGGATATTCCGTTGGTTATTGCAGGGTTAATGTTGAGTTTTGCGAGGTATCTTAAGACTCTAAAGTTGTCATTTTCAGCGGAGTCTTCGGGGAGTTTACCAAATTGGGCTTTCATTTTGTGGGCAGTTTGCCAGCATCTGGTTGATACTTCACCTGTTCGCCCCATTGCTTGGCTGTCGGATGAATACATACTAAGAATGCCCATATCATGGAAGACATCTTCGGCTGCGATGGTTTCTGCTCTGATTCTTGATTCGGCGAATGCAACGTCTTCAGGAACCTTGGGGTTGAGGTGGTGTGTAACCATGACCATGTCTAGGTGCTCGTCGATGGTGTTAACGGTGTAGGGTCGGGTGGGGTTTGTTGAGGATGGTAAGACATTAGGTTCTCCGGCGATTTTCATAATGTCTGGAGCGTGGCCTCCGCCAGCACCTTCAGTGTGATAAGTGTGGACTGTTCGGCCATCTATGGTGTCGATTGTGTCGTCTACATAGGCGCCCTCATTTAGCGAGTCGGTGTGGATTGCTAACTGGACATCATATTCGTCTGCGACAGTTAACGCTGTATCTATAGACGCAGCTGTTGCACCCCAGTCTTCGTGCATTTTGAATCCGCCTGCGCCAGCTGCTAATTCTTCGATCAGGGTTTCTTTTTTACTGTCGTTGGCTTTGCCTAAAACTATCCAGTTTAAGGGTAATCCTTCGAAAGACTCGATTAATTTTTGGATGTTCCAGGGGCCGGGTGTACAGGTTGTGGCGTTTGTTCCATCTGCGGGACCTGTGCCTCCACCAACGTATGTTGTGATGCCGTTGGCGATTGCGTGGTAAACCTGTTGCGGCGAAATCCAATGGGTGTGGGTATCAAAGAATCCTGCGGTGGCAATGAGGCCCTCTCCGGCAGTGATTTCGGTCGCGTTACTAACAACCATATTTTCGGTGACGTTGTCCATGGTGCTTGGGTTTCCGGCTTTACCGATGCCTACGATTATCCCGTCTCGGATGCCAATGTCCGCTTTCACAACGCCCAATAAAGCGTCTAACACCACAACGTTTGTTATGACATGGTCTAATGCACCGTCTGCATGTGTTGTGCCTGGCGATAGGCCCATGCCTTGGCGTCCTGTTTTCCCTCCACCGAAAACTAGCTCGTCACCATAGGTATTAAGATCTTTTTCTATTTCAATTGTCAGGTTTGTGTCAGCTAGCTGGATTTTGTCGCCTTTCGTGGGGCCATACAAGTCTAAATATTGCTTTCGTGGAATCTTCATTTTATTCAACCACTACTCCTTTGAATTTTAGTTTCTTGGCTTTTCTTAGCGCCATCTCTTTTCGATAAATTGTCCTTACACTGCCGTCTACGAGGTTGTTGAATCCGTGGATGTATTTTTTACCGCCATATTCAACAAGGGGCACTTCTTTTTCTTGGCCTGGTTCAAATCGTACACTTGTGCCTGCAGGCAGAGCGAGTTTCATTCCATAGGCTTTTTCTCTGTCAAAATCTAGTGCTCTGTTGGCTTCGAAGAAGTGAAAATGCGAACCTACTTGAATGCCTCTATCGCCAGTGTTTTTCACTTTCAAGGTTATGGTTTTTCTATTTGGGAATGCCTCAATGTCGCCTGATCCCAAGGTAATTTGTCCGACGGTCATTTAACTGCCTCCTTTCGGTTGAATTGGATTATGGACACTTACTAATTTGGTCCCATCGGGGAACGTTGCTTCGCATTGAACCATTGGTATCATATCAGCTACACCAGGCATAACATCATCCATTGACAAAACATGCCTAGCATCTTTGGCGATTTGAGCTACACGGACACCCTTTCTTGCTTCCTCTTGCACGAAATCAGCAATTAGTGCAACTGCTTCTGGATGATTCAGCTTTAGGCCAGCTTTGTGCCTGCGATCAGCCATTTGAGCAGCAACGAAAATCATCATTTTCTCAGTTTCACGTGGAACTAGTTTCATTTTGTTTCATCCTTATTTTTTTAAAAAAAACCTGATTATTTTTAAATAAAATCGTTTTCATAAGGGTATGTTACACCTAGTTGTTACTACTTTTTTTAAAAGTTAATACTTCTTTTTTAGAAATTCACACTGATGTGTATGAAAAATGTGGTAGGTACGGACATTTAATTCGGCATTCAAAATCTACTTCGCATGTTAATTCCGAAAAACTTAAAAAAGCAGTTATTTTATGGTTTTATGATTAGGTTTGCCAAAACGACTTATCTCAAGCGGGATAAATAACCCAATATCTTCTGGCAGAAAAAAGGTTGGAAAGTGCAAGGGTGATAATCTTTATGTCCAGAGTTTAAAAACTATCATTCTTGATGGGGCGAATCACGTTGCATTCCTGTCAATGGAGTCAAACAGGTCAAGGAGGCGATATACGTGTCAGAAACTAGAATCATTGTCTTGGAGGAAAAACTTGCTGAATTAGAAAAAAGACTTCAAAAATTGGAGAAACATGAGGAACGACTTGAAAAATTGGAGAAGAAGCATGAGGTCACAGCGCCCCATTCGTTTGTTGTTTAGAAAAGGATGAACTTAATCACGAAAACACATTTTTCTATGTCTCACGGGTAACTGCATATAATACAATCGACAGTTTGTACTATACAAAGGACTAAAATAGTAACACAAACGATTGGTGTTGTGGTAGGTTGGGCCCAACTACAAACCTATAAATCGGAACTAAATCAGCCTTTAATATGGCGGTTTTTGTGGATCCGATTTCAGGAGCTATTAATTTTATCCTTAACGGTGTCGGGCAAGTATTCTTTATGGGTTCGCCGTTAACTGGAATTATTTTCGTGATTGCGCTCGCTATAAACTCAAGAAGAGCCGCTGCTCTTGCGGTAATAGGCTCTATTTTGGGTGGGTTAGTAGGCTGGGGGCTAGGCATAGAGCTCATACCGGCTTCTTTGTCTTCTCCGGACAATTCAGTAATTTATGGAATTTTCGGGTTTAACTCTGTTCTAACCGCTATCGCATTGGGTGATACCTTCTTAGAGAAGGGAAAAGGAGCATGGGTCGCAGCCGCATTAGGCGCGGCAATTACAGGATTTGTCACTGCTTCTCTTATCTGGTTTACAGGCATATTTGGGATACCCGTGCAAACTTCAGCGTTTGTTTTAACCACATGGATTATTCTATTTGCTGTTTATAAGATGGGCAACCTTAAACTTGCTGGTCCACCTCCTGTGCCAAAACAAAGAAGCTCAATGTTGAAGAATCCTCAAAATATTGAAAAAAAAGAACCTTTACAGTTAGGGGAATTATCTGCAGGCGGTTTTGTAAAACTGATTTTTACAGGTGTAGCACAAGTAATGTTTCAGGAAAACTGGAAAACAGGGGTTGTTTTTTTTATAGGATTAACCGTTGCCAGTTTTTCTTTGGTTCCATATGGTTTTCCAGGGCAATATCCAATATATTTCGCTGGGGTAACTGCTTTTATAGGGACTCTTTCCGCCACTTTAACAGCTATTGCCTTCAAAGCTGATAGACAATCAGTTTTAATCGGTCTTTACGGATTTAATGGTACCTTAACGTCGCTAGCAGTCATGGGTGTCTTCCTTGGATTTCTTTGGCCTATAAGCCCATTTAATGGTTCATGGGTTAATTTTTTTGTTATGCTCTTTGCTGCTGCATTTTCTTCTGTAGTTACAGCTTTTATTGGAACAATAACTAGCCGCTTTAAGTTGCCAACTTTGACTGCACCGTTTGTTTTCACAGCATGGCTAATAGAGTTAGGCGCGCATCTCTTTCCTAACATAGCACCCGCCAGTCTACTTTTACTAACACAGCCCACAGCCACGGGAATTCTCCAAATCGTCCCTTCCCTGATAATATGACTCGGAGAGATTGGAGTGTTATAGATGTCGGCTAATATTGCTACAGAGACCCTGTTCAATAATCTCTGGGTATTGATTTGTGGTGTTCTTGTTTTCATCATGACTATCGCAGTGGGTATCCTAGAACGAGGAGAACTGGGACGGTCCTCAAATAGGGCTCTGCTGAAAAACATTTTCATTTCTTGCTCAGGCTTCTTTTTTATGGCCTTCATCGGCTTCAATATCGCTTTTGCACCAACAATTGCGAACGGCTTAATCGGTAACCCTCTTTACACTTCGCCCTTCCTCGGAAGCTTTCAGTCAAACGCCGTTGCTATACACACCCAAACATGGTGGTCAATGACCCCCACCTACTTCAATAACTTCATTACACTTCCCACCTATTTTTTCTTCGAAACAGCCTTTGCCACAGTAACCTTGGCTCTAGTTGGTGTAATCGTCTTAAGAAAAATTAAGCTAAGTTCATTTTTCCTTTTTTCAATACCCTATTTTATCCTTATATGGGCACTGCCGGCTGCTTGGATATGGAACCCTCAAGGCTGGCTATACTTGTTGGGCGTAAGAGATTTTGCAGGTGGACTGGTGGTTCACGGTGCTGCAGGTGCAGCAGGTCTAGCCATCGTTTTTAGGGTCTGGCAAGAGGAAAAAAAGAAAGGCTACCGTGAAAGCCCCCAGATAAAGCCTAAGCCAAACACGCCCTGGTTAGCCTTGTCAATTCTTCTGCTCTGGTTCGGCTGGTTTGGTTTCAACCCTGGAAGCACCTTAGCGCTAAACATCCAATCGTACATTGTAGTTTTGATAACTTTCTTAGCCGCCGCAACTGCCTTTTTGTTTACGATGTTTTTTAAGTACTTAGAAATTAGAAAGATGCCCAGTATAATGTACGCTGCAAATGGTGTGCTCATCGGGCTAATAGTCATCACCCCTGTTGCCGGTTATATTGGTCCCGAGAGTGCAGTAATTCTTGGAATATTGGGTTCAATTGTGTTTATTTTAGGAGAGAAGCTTTTCGCGAGAATTAAATGGTTCACTGACCCAGTTGGGTTGTTTCCGGGACACTTTCTCGGTGGCTTATTTGGGTTTATCATGGTTGCCTTTTTCACACAGAAAGTGTATGCTGATTTTGGCGGCGGATATGGTTTGCCTGATGGATTACTTTTCGGCGGGGGCTTGAATGCATTACGACAACTTGGGATTCAGATGTTAGCTATTCCAGTTGTTCTTGTCTCTGTCTTTGTTTTATCATACGTTTTCATGTGGATAATTAGCAAGAGCACACATGGCATAATCAACGAATACCCTGCTAAAGGAACTAATCCTAAATCAGCAATCAAACCAACAACCTAACGAACTGGAACCAGAAAACAGAGGTCTTTTATGAATGGACCGAGTAATGGAGAAAACCAGTTTTGTCTAAGCGACTCCCAACATCCATCACAACTTTGCAGCATTGGGTAATTTACGGAGTATTAATTGGAACAGTAACTGGCTTTGGAACCGCTCTTTTCTATTTTGCACAGCAAACAGCAACAACTCTACTGATAGGCGACGCTGCCGGATTTGCAATCCCACTTCCAGCAGGAGAAGGAACAACAATAGCGCCTAGCTATATTGGCGTGCGATGGCCCCTTTTATTTATCTTTCCAGCTATCGGCGGCTTGATTTCAGGGTTTCTTGTTTACACCTTTGCCCCTGAAGCTGAGGGCCATGGAACCGATGCTGTAATCAAGGCGTTTCATAGACATAGAGGAAAAATAAGGCGCCGGATTCCATTAGTTAAAGGTTTAGCAACAATTGCAACATTAGGCTTCGGAGGCAGCGCTGGACGTGAAGGACCAGTAGCTCAAATAGGCGCTGGTTTTGGGTCTATGATTGCAAACCTAAGGAAACTCAATGAATCTGACCGCAGAACCCTTGCCATTTGTGGAGTCGCGGCTGGAATAGGCAGCATTTTCAAAGCACCTTTTGGAGGCGCAATCTTTGCAATCGAAGTGCTCTACAAAGAAGATTTTGAAGTTTCAGCGTTAATACCTGCGTTCATTTCTTCAGCAGTATCTTATACTATTTATTCAATATTTTTCGGATTTAACTCCATCTTTGGGCAGACAAGCTTTGTTTTCAATAATGCATTTGACCTTATACCCTATGCGCTATTAGGCCTTTTTTTGGCACCTATTGCCATAGCTTACATCAAAGTTTTCTATGGAATCCATGATTTATTCGCGAAAATAAAAATTCCTAATCATTTTAAGCCCGCTATCGGTGGATTCATATTCGGATTCATAGCCTTATTGGTTCCTCAGACAATGGCGGTTGGTTACGGCTGGCTGCAATTAGCAATTTATGGCCAAATTGCATTAGTTTCGATGGTTGTAATAGGGATTGCAAAAATCTTTGCCACAGGATTAACAATAGCTACGGGAGGTAGTGGAGGTGTCTTTGCTCCATCCTTAATGATAGGCGGCATGTTAGGTGGGGCGCTTGGCATAGTCCTTAATTTGATAAATCCAACATTATTTCCTCAGCCTGGAGCCTTTGTAATTGTTGGCATGGGCGCTTTCTTTGCGGGAGCAGGTCATGTTCCCATAGCCGCTATCATAATGGTTTTTGAGATGACCCGCGATTACTCGCTGTTCGTTCCCGCCATGGTTGCTTGTACATTAACCTACATATTCGTTCGCAACTATACAATATATATCGAGCAAGTTCCACGCAGAAGCGATTCGCCTGCACATATAGGGGAGTTCAACCGAGACCTACTAGAACAAGTTGGTGTAGACCAAGCAGCAACTAAAAAAGTCGTCACTGTTTCCTCTAAATCTCCTGTAGAGGAAATCACCCATCTTATCCTATCGACGGGTCACAGGGGGTACCCTGTTGTTGATGATGGAAAACTTGTTGGAATAGTGACTTATCGCGATGTAGTCAAAGTCGACGCTAAATCGAGAGAAACAACAAAGATTAGTCAAATAATGACCACTAACCTTCATGTTATCTATCCACGAGATAGCGTGTTTTCAGCACTCTATCAAATGGAGCTTAACCAAGTTGGAAGACTACTTGTAGTTAACCCAAATGAACCTTCAAATCTTTTAGGAATAATCACAACGACCGACATAATATTAGCTCACGAAAGGGTAACTCAAAAAGAAGGAAAAATGCATAAAACAGCTTTCTTCCAGAAAATCATTGTTAAAGAGATTATGACTACAAAAGTAGTAACCGTATCAGCATCGACCCCGATTTCTAAGTTTGAAGTAATCGCTAGTGAAAACGGACATGAGAGTTACCCTGTATTAGACAACGAAAAAATTGTAGGCATAGTAACACTTAGAGGGCTTATCAAAAGCCTTACATTAAATAAACCCGCCAAAACTGTGTCTGACATATTGAGTGATAAGTACATTACGGTTTATAGCGACATAACTGTTGCAGATGCGTTAACAAAAATGTATAAAAGCAATATTTGGCAGTTGATGGTGATTGATAAAGCTAATCCTGATAAGTTAGCAGGGTTGGTGACCTTTGCAGATATCATGAAAGTCTATATTTCCGAACAGATTTTAGCTCTCGACTGAATGTTGAATCAAAAAAACGTCTTTTCTAAGAAACCGATAAAAAAGGACACAATTACATAGCTCAATAACAGTTTGATATCGTCTTATGTTTTTAGGATGAATAATTGTGCAAAGAAGGGCGTATTATGTTGGGTTAGTGGGTCTTCTTTTGCTCTTTATGGGTTTGTCCTATACCCAATAAATGCAGTGGTCCAATTTTGGTAGACATAACCTGGTTGGTGGTATACTGTATTATTGATGTTTTTGGTCTTTCATTCGCATTTATAGGAGACTTTTGGAGACTAAGCTTTGGAGAAAAGAGAAAATTTCTACAGACTTCCTTTGCGAACCACTGCGAACACATTTTACATCGTAAGACACTTAACTGATTAGTAGGCCCAACGTAAAACTAAGCAGTGGAGCCACTATCCAGCCCACCACTATGGTTAAGAAAGGTTTTAAGGACATAAATCGGCCCTTATATGATATTCCTGCTCCAAAAACTGCCGCTGAGAGTGTCTGAGTATTTGAAAGAGGAATATTAAAAACTGTAGCTATCTCAACCAGTACTGTGGATGCTAAAAGCGTTACGGTCGTGTTAGGATATCGCATCAAGAAGAGTTCTTGAGAGACTCGTTTAATCTCTCCTGCACTAAAAAAGAATGAGCCTATAAATATGGCAATAACTGCCAAAACTATAGCTATTATGCTTTCGCTGCCAGTGGCAACTATTAGACCAAGGGTGTTTGCACCAAGAACGTATGCTGAAGAAAAAGAGAAAATAATTATGGCTATTTTATAAATTTTCAAACGCTTCCAAATATCTTTTGATTTGGTGTGGAAGAGTTTTAGTGCAAAAAATACAAAAATGATAGCGACCACGGGTGCAACGACCCACATAACTACAACTGTAAAGATATACCCCTGATCTATCAAACTACCCCTTGCGATCGATAACCCTGCAAGTAAACCTGTAAGCGACATAGTGTAAGAAAGTGGAACTCTCATAACATCCGCAATTACAAAGATAACTATAGTGACCAACAATGCTTCGGCTTGAAGCTCTGGTGTCACATTTGGCAATAAAGTATCCACAGATTTTTTCATCAGGGTTCCTTGAATGAGTAGTCCGCTTGTAAATCCAACGGCACCTAAGAGGATTCCAAAGTTTTTTCCCAAAATTCTCGAACCTATTGCAGGACCTACGCATGCGGACAGGTTGTTCCCGGAAACTAGCATAACCGTTAGAAAGGTCAGCGCAATCAAAGCTATCGATATTAACAGCATTTGTTGGTCACTTGAGGATGGAGGTAACTATTGAAACAATCAGTTGTGAAGCGTCTTCGCATGAATCTAAAATGTCATCAGATTTGTGAAGAACTTCAGAGTAATGGTAAAATTGTAAATATGGTAATTTTGGCGCTATCCTGTAAAGTTTATCAAAGCCTTGATCTTTCACTTCATCGCCCTGTTCTTCTAGTGCTTCAATTTCTTTACGTAAACTCGCTATTTCTTCTTCATCAGATACAGAAAGCATTTTTCTTAATTTTCCAAGCGATGTCTCTGCAAGACTAAATAGATTCTCGTAAATTGACGCCCAGGCTGCTTCTTGATGTGCTTTAAAATCAATCGAGTGAGTCTCGGACATTCGGTTTAGTTCTCTACTTATGTAATAATAAGTATCGATAATATCGTCAGCGGTTTGAATGCATTCGAGAAGATTGTCGATTATATTTGGGCTAATTGCTCCACCTGTAACCTCCTCGCTTATTCGAAAGGCAACTATATCAGATTTTTTTTCTAACCATCGCACCGACTCCATATCTGTCGATAAGATCTGTTCATTGTAGTTCACTTTGAGCATTTCGTTAACAATGGCATTTGTTTCAAGCGATATACCTATTATTTCAGAAAGTTCTTTGAAGATATTTTTCTCTCCAATAACTAAAATACCTTTCAGAGATTTCACAGATAACATCCCTAAAAATTATAAGCCTTCTATGTAAATGAAGCCGAGAGACCTTTAAAAAGATAAAACTATTCATAGGGTCTAGGCAAAAATAAGTAAGCTTTTGTCTGTGGCTGCTATGATTGCTTCTCCCTGTTGCCGGGCGATTTTCTGCAGGTTGTATGCGATAATTTTAGCGGTGTCTCTGTTCAGACATACAGCGAACTCATCCATAAGCCACCAATGCTTGTCACTTTCGATTAGCTTGGCAATTCTGTATCGATACCGTTGGCCATCGCTTGATTGGCGGTATGTTACGCAGGAAAAGAACAGCATCATTTAAGCCAACTTTGCTACAATTCCAAGCTTTCTTCGATGAGTTGTCCTGAGCGGTCGTTCTTCGTTTATGTCCCAGGGTTTGCCCTTTACCAATCCAGCGCCTCCAAATCAACACTGAAAACGGCTTTGCGCTCTTGCCGCTCTTTACGAACTATCTGCATAACGGCTAGCTGGTTTAGATACGCGCTCTCAACCGCCCGCTCCTTTCCAGTTACGTTAGCTACTCTTGAGCGGTACCCCTGCCAAGCTTAATCAAAGTCAACATTAATGACTTAGAGATGTTTGGGGAAATCCAGTATCTTGTAGAGGCACCGCTGGCTCATCATGATTCTTGACCCACAAAAACCCCCCATAACCGTACCGCATAAACCCTAATGCCAGCAAAAAGCTCACTATTCCAAGTATGCAGAAGCGCTAAACTTGCAATCTCAACAGCAGTTAAACAGGCGACGATTCCTAAAGCACATTTTACGGCGCTAACCAAGTTGTTGTTTGGTTCTTCTTCTATCCAATGCCCACACTGCATCCGCCGCCTTGTCAAGGCACGCTTATACCCTTGAGGAAGCAGAGCGTGGTGTTGAAAAAGAAATTGAGGTCCCGAGAATTGAGCGTTGCCCAGTTTGTGGGGGTTCTGGAGCTACTCCAGGTTCTTCAGTGCAAACTTGCCCAGCATACAGAGGTTCTGGAAAAGTCCCATAACACAATAAGAAAACGTTCGGGCACGTTTATGCAAATCGCGCAATGCTCTGCCAACTTTCCCGTGTGGGGAAGACGATTTAGCAGGTGCGGAAAAGCACGGTTTTGCCTGCGCCCCTCTTCTGCAGGGCTTCAATTGCGTTTCCCGCTTGGCGTTCTTCCCAGAAACCAACTATTGCATTCATGAACAACAAAAGAAGAATAAGTCCAAAAGAAGAAGTATCACCCAGCACCGCTGATATAACAAGGCTGCTTCAATCATTAAAGGGATTGGCTCCAAAAGTAATGCAGAAATTTTACAATAGTGTTAACTTTTTTTCTGATTTCATTGAGACCATATTTTTGGAGCCTTGTTTGAGCTTCTTCTGAAGAAAGACCTTGCTTGATGAAAGTGATTTAAAAAGTTGATCTGCTTCGCTTTCTCTGTAGAAATTTCTTGCTCCAAAAAACGCATTAACCTTAAACGTTAAAAATCCTGTATCAATAAAACGAAAGTAAGTTAAAAAAAAAACTTTCTAACCCTACTCAGTCAGTCTATATAGCGGTTGTAAAAGTTTGAAACGCTTCTTATTCTGTGATTGCCTTTGCCCAGTCACAAACGCACTTAAACCGAATGAAGTCAAATTTACTCAAAGTTAAGACAGTAATTAAACTGTAGAAGACATCTGCCGATGTTTAACTAACAGTAAAGTTGTCGCTTTTTAAAATTACAAAAAGTAAACAGGAAGTTTTAGATTGAAAAAATGTGAAGAAATAATTCAAAAGGCACTCAAGCAAGGTCATTCATCCCTTTTGCTTCCTGAAGCACAACAAGTCGTCAGTGCGCACTACATCCCTACTCCAAAAGCTTTTCTTGCAAAAAACGTTGAAGAAGCCATAAAGAAAGGAAGCGAAATTGGGTTTCCAGTGGTTTTGAAAATTGTTTCCCCTATGATACTGCACAAGTCAGATGTCGGCGGGGTAGCATTGAACGTCAACAGTCCAGAAGAGCTTAAAGAAGCTTACCAAAAAATGATTAAAGAAGTAAGCAGAAACACGCCGGACGAACAAATTATAGGTGTCAGCGTAGAGAAAATGCTGCCTTCCTCCACAGAGGTTATTGTAGGTGGCATAAGAGACAGCCAGTTTGGTCCTTCAGTAATGTTTGGTATGGGAGGCATCTTCGCTGAGGTTTACGAAGATGTAGCTTTCCGTGTTGCACCGCTGGACAAAATTGATGCTTTAAACTTGATAAACGGCTTAAAGGGCTCAAAAATTCTTAAGGGCATCCGTGGAAATCCGCCCGCTGACATGGAAGCGTTAGCTGACATACTTTTGAATGTTTCATCGTTAATGATTGAGCATAGCAGTATAAGTCAACTTGACCTTAACCCTGTGCTTGTTTATCCAGACTCTGCCTACGCTGTGGATTACAGAATCATATTAAAACAACCTGAAGGAGGAAAATAAATGAGTTTGGAGCCTTTTTTTTAACCCTAAAAACGTGGCGGTAGTAGGAGTTTCAAGACAACCTAGAAAATTCGGTCATGTTATCTTCAAAAACTTTGTGGATTCAGACTTTTCAGGGAATGTTTATCCGGTTAACCCTCATGCAGAAACTATTTTGGATACGAAAGCTTACCGCTCATTACGCGATATTCCAGATGAACTTGATTTAGTCACAATCGCTGTTCCAGCAAAGCTCGTACCCTCAATTGTCGATGATTGCCTTGATAAAAAAGTTAAGACGGCAGTGATAATTTCAGGTGGATTCAAAGAAATCGGTGCAGAAGGAGCCAAACTTGAACGGGAAATTAAAGAGAAAATTAAGGGAAAAAACCTTCGAATAATCGGCCCCAACTGCATAGGTGTATTTGACCCCACAAGCCATGTTGACACACTGTTCTTGCCAACCTATAAACTTCGACGCCCAAAAAAAGGGTCAATAGCTTTTATTTCGCAAAGTGGAGCCTTCGGTTCAGCAGTGCTTGATTGGGCAGCATCCAAAGAAATCGGCATAAGCAAATTCATAAGCATAGGAAACAAGCTTGACGTTGACGAAGTTGACCTATTAAATTTCCTATCTGAAGATCCGCTTACAAAGTGCATAGCTGTTTATGTTGAAAGCATCGGTCGTGGAAGAGAATTTCTCAACGCCGCATCGAAGGTTGTGCCAAAAAAACCTGTTGTATTCTTAAAAGGTGGCATAACAAAAGCAGGCGCTCAAGCTGCAATGTCTCACACTGGTTCGCTTGCGGGTTTAGCTAAAGTTTACGAAGGCGCATTCAAGGGTGCAGGGGTAATTGAGGCTTTCACGGTTGACGAATTGTTCGATTACGCGCGGGTATTAGCTTACCAACAGGCGCCAAAAGAACAAACAAACGTTGCTATCGTGACTAATGGCGGCGGTTTTGGAGTTATAAGTAGTGATGAAGCCTCAAGGCAGGGTCTTAAACTGGCAAGTTTTGGTTCAAATACCGTAAAGAAGGTGGCGGCGTCTATGCCCAGCTATGGTGAAGTGCATAACCCGTTAGATTTGGTTGGGGATGCGGATGTTCAACGTTACCGGGTGGCCTTAGACGCGGTTGGTTCTGACCCAAACGTAGGAATAATTTTGGTTATTGTTCTTCTTCAAACCTCGTTTATAGAATCCGACATAGTTGACGCTATAAGTGAAGCAAATGTTGCCTCAGGAAAACCCATTGTAGTTTGCACTATTGGAGGCGATTTCACAGAGATCTTAAGCAAGATGCTAGAAGAGGACCATATACCAGCGTACTCTACACCTGAAAGGTCGATTAAAGCAATTGGCGCGTTAATCAACTACGGCGTTGGCTTGAAAGATATTGATGAAAGAATCAAGCTCAACCAAAATTACTTGTCAGAAAAAAGATATTGAATCCTGTTGACTATACTAAGAAATCAGTCCAACAGAGAAGCTTTCTTTTAACTAAGACAGTGCTTTTTGAAATCAGCAGCATAAAAAATATCGTCAGTGAAGTCAGCTTGCCTACTTTTACTTTCCAGATTTCTGCCACATCATTGAAAAACACGCCTTTAGGTGACAAAATCGCGTAATGAATCACTGCACAGGCATTAACATCAACAATCATCTGTTTTACTTCAAGACCTTGAACCAATTTGAAAAAATTGTTGTTCACAAAAAGCTCTTTACCCCGTGATTCTTTGGCTATTGTCCCTGCAGCAAAATGTCGTCAGCTAACATAGAGTGCCAATCACTCTTACTTAAGAGTCCCTTGTAATAATCTTGCAGAGTGACTCGTTTTGGTTTCGGGTTTTCATAAAAATCATCAGATAATTTTTGAAATGCAGACTATTCAAACTTTATCATACACTCACAATTTAGCAAAAAAATTGATAAAAGTATCCCGCAAGTTTATGAAAACAGCATATTGGCAGAAACCACGCCGCTAATGGATTCAAAGCCTTGCAGGTTATGGAAGCATTTTTTCGCGTCTAATAAGCCTGCTAGACAAAACCAGCAACACAGCCGCCAATGCAATGGCTAAAACAGATAGCGCCAAAACTATTATGACCTCCAAAGAAAATCCCAGAAAAGAAAGGTAAAAGGTAGGAATTATAAACACAACACCAAGCGCTGTAGCGAGGGGACTGTTGCCGCCTACACGTTGCTTCTGTAAGGAGCTAAAAGCCATCATCGCGGTAACAACAAAGGAAACTACAGAAAAACCTAGAAAACCAGTGAGAGCCAGCATCAATAAATCCAAAAGAAACGCTGGTGAACCGGCGATGGCGCCCACTATTAAAACGGCGATGGATTCAGCGATAAAAAGAATCAACACCAAAAAGAGAGCAGCCTTCAAATACTGCTTAAAAACACTGCTTTGGTTCCATCCAAGCGAAAGCAGGTACTCCAAGACACCGTTGTTTTTGTCGTAAACATAGAGCAGTATTACTGGGGTTGGAAACATTAGAAGCCCAAAAGCCATGAAGGAAACAGAAAGAAGATAGAATTGTTCACCTGAGCTTCCCCCAAAAAAATTAAGGGCAACTAGTACTGAAAACTCCAAAAACTGCAAAAAAGACGCCCATTCCAGCTTGAATTTTACTTAAACTAAGACTCCGTTTAGCGAAAATCAAGGTACTGCTTGGCATTTAGGGGGGCTCCTGTGGTTTTTCGTTGCCGTGAGTTTCAAATAGTTCCTGCAGGGGATTGCCTAGCTGACGCATTTCAGTAACTAAAATGCCTTTTTCAACAATTTTTTTAAGTGCCAATCCAGCCTCTTCGGGACTTGACACACTTAAAATGTAGTAGTCGCCTTCACGTTTAGCGTCGACAATTCCAGTTATGTCTGTTGAGGCTTTGATTCCCACGCGGTAATTTTTGGGTTTAATGTTTGAAATTCTATCAAGCGTCGTTACGGAACCGTTCTTGATTAGAATCAGGTAGGTGCCAATGTCTGTGGCTTCATAGAGGTTATGTGAAGAATACAGAATCATACGGTCTTTGCTTAACCTCACGATAATATCCCGTATTTCCTTGGATACAGCAGGGTCTAAATTTGCGGTCGGTTCATCAAGCAGGTACAGGTCTCTTTTAGTTAGAAACACTTTAGCGATAGATGCCCTCTTTTTTTGTCCCTGAGAAAGGTCAGAAAATTTCTTGTTTTTCAATTCACCTAGTTCCAGTAACTCAATTGCTTTGTTTGGGTCTCCGCCTTCCATGTCAGCGTAAAATTTGAGTGCATCATACACCGTCATTTCTTCAGGCATTGCATTATATTGCGAGAGGTAACTTATTCTGGTTCTTGCTTGGGCTGTGGTGGTTAAGTTCTGGCCGTCAAGAAGAAGGCTTCCTTTGAATGGTTCAAGGATACCAGCGATTGTTCTAAACAGAGTGGTTTTGCCAGCGCCATTAGGTCCTAAAACAACGTATATGGATGGTTCACTAAGTTTGAAGCTGATATCATGCAGTACAACTTGTCGGTTATAACCTGAAGATACGTTGTTAAGTTCTAAAATAGGCACAGCGAGTTCGCCTTTGGCTACTATCGAAATAGTCTTTTATGATATTTAAGGCTAAAATTAGCGGCAGTTTGTTAAGCAAATGACTTTGTTCTTGCTTTTTGCATTAAGCTTATAAAAATAGCAAATTATAGATTGCTTAGCAGGTATCCGAATTGATGAAATCAACGGGCATAATTAGAAAAGCAATTAACACCAAAGATGGAAAAATCGGCATAGTTAAAGACTTAATAATCGAAACCAAGTCCGGCAGACAAGAAAGACTCGGGTAAAAGGGCTTACGTCCCCAGATTGGTGGATATCACACCTTGAAATATAGATAGACGAAACCTTCAAAAAAAATTAATCGCAGCCAAAAAATTAGCTATAAACAAAACAGAAACAACATTTACGCTAAAACTAGCGTGTTTTGGTGAGGACGCAGTCAATCTAACGCCAAAAGGCTTAGAAATTAAAGTAACCAAAGCTCAAGCCGGCGACAACATTGGAACACTATACACCTTTTTTAAGCAGGCAACAATAGCCAAACCAAACCTAACCCTAAAACGCCTATAAAAAAGGAAAGCCTATTCCTACTTCCACTTAATAATCGTTCAAATTTTCAGTTACCTGTATCCACACAATAACCTACATTGAAAAGCCTTTTTGTGGTTTAATCATAGCCCAAACATTGCTTTATCAACGTATAGGCACTTCTGAAAGTGGGTCTACTCTGGATGTAACAAATAAGGAACGTTATCCACCACTTAGGATGAAGCCCGCTTTTTTGAAATGGCATAATGGTGCTATCCTACATGACTAAAGTTGTCTTAATTAATCCTCCTGAAAAAACATAGCTCAAACCGTATACTCCCCAAGCTTTCTTTGCCCTTCAGCTATCTTTCTCGGATCAGCTTCAACATCTACTTGCCCAAGGGTTTCGATTAGCCGCTCAAACTTAACCTCAAGCCGACCCAATTTCCTATCGATACACTTAATTTTCTCAGGCATCTGCATGTAATCGATTGCCGCATCCTTACCCAATGTTTTCAAGTTCGCCCTCGCCCCAACTGTGATCGATCTTTCGCCTCCCAGCTCTTACACTGAAGTATCTGCCAAACAATTTTGCAACAGGTCCTCAACCGCCAACGCCTGCTCACGCAGAGCATCACGTTCCTTAAAAAACTGCTTAGGCCGAAGCGCCCGGGGCTTTTTTAGAAAATTCCGCATTATACTTCTCCCTCAAATCTGCAAGCTCAGATTCAACCTCCCGATAATGCACATAATCAGCCAAAATCTCCTTGTAAGTCTTAGCCAAAGTTGCAACAACCTGCAACCGCTGAACATCAACCCTATCAAGACCTGGCTTACAAGCAGCCCTCAAAGCACCAGCCAACATCCCCGCTGCCTCTTCAACGCTAGGAAATCCTTAGGAATAACAATAGAAGTAGTAGTCGTTACAGCCTTACCGTCGACGACTACTTCTAAACCAAGACGCTCACACTTCTTCAAAACAGCATCCGAGCTGAGGCCAAACTTTTCAGCAATCACCTTAAGAGAAATCTTTGCTTCAACAAGCTCCCTAAGCTGCTTTTCCCGCTCAGCACTCCAAGGTTTACCCTTCAACCATAAAACCTCTATTCACTCTGCATTTTAATAGCACAAGAATTAACCACCTGATCAACATATTTTCCAGCAATCTCAAGATAAAGCCGGGCACCCTCAACAAGTGCAGATAACCTTAACAGTTCAACCTCATTTAACCCAGGCTTGCAAGCATCCTGCAGAGCTTTACCAAGCATTATCTGCGCCTCCTTAAGACTTGACAACCCCTTATCCTTAAGAATAACCTGCTCAACAGCATCCTTGAGCACTTGCATTCCTTCAACAGACAAAGTTCTCTTCAATGATAACCCTCTTTTAACCTGAAGCGGTAATTTCAATATCAAACCCAAATGAAGTAATTCCAGTTACCGTGCTAGCCACCGTCAACGTAAACATAACCGGCACAACTTGCCCAGGAGCAATCGGCGCACCCAAATAATCCCAAGCCAACGCCAAATATGATGATCCGACTGCAGGCTCAAAATTTCGCATCGCCAAGTTAGCGCTCACATTAGAAGCAAGACTACTCTTCATGTACAAAGTACGGTTAACCTGCTGGCCAGGCTCAAGAGTGCCCCAGTCAATGCTTGAAACCTTACTTGCACAAGCACGATCAGAGTAAAAATTAAATTCCCTCGAAATGATGATGCCATGGGTCGGAATAGTTACAGAGTACTGTAGGGCAGCATAAACAAAACCCATAGGAATAATGCTGATAAGAAGTGCCGCAATAAGCTTGGTCCTCAAGATTTTTTCCCCACAAATAGGCCAACGATTGTGCCAGTCAAACAGGTAATGGAAGCGAAAATTTCACTATTCCACGTATTCAAGCAAACCATGCTTACGACTTCCAAGCAACTTAGAATAATCGCCATAGCAATGGCAAACTCTACACCCAAAACAAGCCGTTCATCAGGCTCCTCAACAGTCGGATTCCTACTGCGGGTTTGGCGTCGACGTGTCAAGGCATGTTTAACCAAGTTCGTCATGGCGCAACCTCTGCATTCTGTGAGCAAACATTCTTGGAGAACGCAGGCCAGCAGTGTTTGAGCGGCTTTGGCTTAAACTTGCTTGAGCAAAACTCCGCAACATATCCCCTGCCACGACTTCAGAAACATGCCCCGCTGCTAAAACTTTAATCTCTAAGGCCCATCCAGCAGGTACGCTCGTATAATCAAGGTCAAAAAGAGAATCAGTATAGCGAAAACTGTTTTGCGCCAAAATAATGTTATGCGCCTTACCCATGACACCAAGATAGATTCCCCAACTTTTCACCGGAACATCAACACAGCCACCGTTTAGACTGCTCTTACCTGTTGACGCATCACACCAATCAACAGCGATAAGATCACCGGGCTTAACATTTTCCAGCGCTTTTAGAACTGACTTGCTCATCAAGACCAAACCAACAAAAACAAATCCCAAAGCTTAACACTAATAGGTTGTTAGCCTAAACACGCTAGCAAATTTCAGAAGAACTATCTTTGTGGTGGACCAAGCGGGATTTGAACCCGCCTTACGGCTTACTGATTTATTGGGTTCTCTTATCTCGGGGGGTCATAATCTAAAACCTATTTGGGAATTGTTGTTTTCTAGTTATAAGCTTTTAGACAAATCCTCTTCTTTGCAAGGATTGTAATCAGGGAAATAACTGCAAGCAAGGATAAGACTGCCACAAAGGGAAACTCTGGAACGGTTGGAGATGGGTCTGGTGTAGATAAAGAAACTGTACCATCAGCTAAGTTTATTGTTACTTTGCCGCTCCAATTGCTCTCCTTTAAAACCTTGAAGTGCCATCCAGAGCCGATGGGATTACCATCAGTAGGTTCAACAAAGACTGAGCCAGCAATGAAAGCTTGTGCTTGAAAATCAAATTGACCATAGGGCGCATAAATTTTACCATGATTAGGACCGTAAAAATAGTCACCGCTTCCTTGAATAAAATTAAGAATTGTGTACGTGGAGTTTGTCTTCAGAGGAGCAGCATCATATTGATAAAGCGGTGAATCCCAAGTATCCGCAAAGTGACCCTTACCACGAATATTATAACAAAGGTTTGACTGTTCCTCATATGGACCGTTGTTTATTGATAATTGAATTGTGAAGTTTTGAATGTGGTGAGCTGGATTTGTGATTTCTTGTCCACTGTATGGATCAATTGTATGAGTTTCTGGTACGTTATAGGAATTGTCGATTATCCGTGCAGTTAGTTCAGGTACAGACAATTCAGTCGTTGATTGCCCACATGTAAATTCAAGGAACAAACTTAGGGTTACTAACGTTGACAGCAGAACAGTAATCAATACGAGTGCTTTGCAGATTCTACTCATACTTTATAATCAGACCTCAAATTCAATAAAAGATTATTTGTAAAGGTTTGTTGACTGAACCACGTCGAAGTTTTCTTGACTAACTGACGAATGGCTCACTAATTACTTCCCGGTTTTTTTATTTTTTCGCATAACAATAATGGAGGGCGAAACCGTACAATTCTTACTTAACTGGACCTCAAGTCTTGCTTTAGACGCGTGCATCGCTCTTTTTTAGTTACCAATTTAAGATGCAATTCATTAGCAAAGCGAACATCTACTTTGGCACGCTTCAATTTTTTGTACGCAGCCTTCTTACTTCTGGCAACGCTTCCTCGAGTGATATTTAGCTGCTTATCAATGACATAATCAGGGCACTGTTAAGATGGCTTAAGATTATTTGATTATTTTCAATCAATCGCTAATATGAAACAGAGAGAAGCGCAGTTAATTGTTATGCTTCAATCTGTAGAGAAATCTTTGGAGAACTAGTTATGATAGATAATAAAGGTGAAAGGTGGGGGAATCCAATGACACACTTACAGAGTAACCTTCCACACAATAATATATCTAATTCAGATACAAAATATAAACACTATCCTGAAGTCTCCATTTACAACCCAAACAATACAGCCAAAGGACAAATAGCGGAGGACCTAGTTAGAGATACTTTTACCATCAATGGAATAGCTGTTAAACCTCATGAAATAGATGACGGTGGATGTGATGGCATATTCACTTATGGTAGTGCTATATGCTGTTATGAAGTAAACTATTGGAAGCCTAATACTTACTTTAAAGAGGAAAGAGTAGATGGTATTGATTGCAATTTAGTTAATGGATTTAACTATGTTAATAACAACTTTATTCCAAATAAGGTTAAACATAAACTGCATATCTGCATAGGCGTTAAAAGAACTAGAGTGCAAATGCAACAAGCTAAAGCGGTAGGAATCAAAGTTATCTATTTTAGAGAATTACCCTCTAAAGAGGCATTATGGAATAAAATAAACTCCATCCTAGAGAATCCACACCTCAAATTCTACAAGATTAGATGTATAGGC
Organism: Candidatus Bathyarchaeota archaeon; assembly: GCA_963832745.1. Classification (GTDB taxonomy): domain Archaea; phylum Thermoproteota; class Bathyarchaeia; order Bathyarchaeales; family Bathycorpusculaceae; genus Bathycorpusculum. The sequence continues at coordinate 413,792 of CAWHVC010000001.1, forward strand.
AACAACCATCTTAGGAATAATGATGATGGTGCTATACGCTCTTCTGTATGCTCATTAAATAACGCTATATGTTATCCTATCTCAGATACAGAGAAGCAGATACAGCGTAATAGTCATAGTTCTGTAATCAAATCATCCATAAAGTGTAGGCTTAAGGGATTTAGGGATAAACTTACTAGAAATATTTCTGATTATTTTGAGGGTGGTAACTAGATGGATACTGATAAGGATTCTACTCACGCTTTAGGTGGTTGCTCAGATACAGCGTTATCCAATACAAAGTTATCTAGAATTGAAAGCATAGCAGAAGGCAGTAGCTTAACCAATAACACCATGAGACTAGTTAACTCCAAAACTCATGTAGATATAGGCTTCAAAGGTAAAGCTGTGCACTCTAGGGTATTAGAAACATTATGGCAAATACTATATGAAGGCAAAATGGCTCCCTTTAATGTTGAATGCTACATTTTACCTACTGAACATTTCATAGAAGCATCAAGAATATTTGGGTTAGATGATAATACAGAATCTTTCACGTTCTGCAAAAGCAATCATTCCAGCGAATATGTAATTCTAGTTAGGGAATCCAACTTTGATGAGGAACTTAATGCTCTGAAGAGTGAGCTAGAAATTATTACTCAAGCTAATTGGCTTACTAAAACTGTAGGGAGATTGCGATTATATGAATAAAATAATGATGAAGGAACCTAGACCTAAAACAGTTATACGCCAATGTGAAGTATGCAAGCAACCAACATTCTTTATCACATTTGAAACTGATGTATGCGATAACTGCCAAGCTAAGCTAGATGCTGAGAAACTTAACACTAAATCTAAACATGTATGGTTGAGGTGGTTTAGATGAGAGAAACAATAGATACTGACTTTGGACAACAAAGTTATCCAACATTCTTTACTGCTAAATGCTCTATCTGTGGATGCCCCACTGTATTTTGTATTGATGATGAATACCTTAGCAAAGATTCTCTAATCTGCTGTGTTTGCGCTAATAAGAATAACAAAATCTAAAGCATATACCTCTGCCCGTGATTAATTGAAAATCTTTTAAGCAGGTTACAACAAAAGAACAAATGATTAAAAATGGAATACAAAGGATTATTTGGGGCATTTTTGTTAGCTATTGGTGGCACTATTCTCTTTTTGTTATATTACATATTCTTTCAAATGGGTTACTCTCACGTTTATTTTCCTGCTTATCCAGCACTTGACCCAACCTTTATTGTTTTTAGCTTTGTAGGTTTTTTTGTTGCAGGAATAGGATTATTGTTAATAGTTCAAAGTGCTAAGCTGAAATAGAAACAACCACTTCATAGAACCAAAACCTAAAGCATCTATAGCTCAGGCAATTACTTAATTCTAAATTGCCATAAGGTCTAATGTCCCTCCATCATGTTTTTTGTTGAATATGAATTAACTACTTTTGCAACTAGCTCTATAGTGATTATCCATACCATCTGATATAGAATCAGAAGGTAAGCTCAATAATCCAACATTCAATATCCAACATTGCAGACTGTAACCATCAAACATCTCAACAAACTTAGCTCCATAAGAAACTAGTAAGAAACTCTGCACTAAGAAAGAAAAGTAAACAGTAAGTAAGCGTAGATGTGTATCATAGTTCTATGCTGTAATAAAACTCCATAGGATGCATGAGTTACCAATTAGTTAGGGTATAAAATAGATTTAGCGTTTGTTTGATATTTTACTGCATATATGCGCTAAGGCTCCAAAATTGTTCTTTAGGGGTCGTTATAAGCTCAATAGACATTCAGGCTCATAGCTGATAACTATGAGAATCAAACAATCTAGCTCTAAGATTGAATGCGAAGTATGCAGTAAGTTATCCACAGTACAATTATTCTATAAATCTGATGGAAAACTCAGCTATGGGCGTTTAGACATTATACAGAGTATAAAGAAGGCAAAGCCAATTACATCTACCACCAACAATCTTTAGATTATCTACAGCAAAAGCTTCTAGCTCATGAACTAGAACTAGGTAATAGCACATCCATTGACATGAATAAGCCTAATTCAAGCTTAGAATTAAATAATAAAGAAGTGAATGGCGCCGCTGAAAGGACTCGAACCTTTGACCTACTGATTAACAGTCAGTCGCACTACCGAGCTATGCAACAGCGGCAAAGCCTGATTCTAATCCACACTCAATTTCATCAAGGTATTTAAGCATAACCATGAGTGTGTCCAAAGTAAAAAGAAAATATGCGTTATTTTCTCCCTGGTTTTACTCTATTTTTCTGACTTTATACCTTGCAACTGCCGCGAAACCCTTGTAAAATTCACGCATCAACCTATTGTACCATTTTCCCTTAAATGTCCAATCAATTAGGTTGTCAACCCATTTGAAGTCGTGCTCAGCACATTGAAGCATTAATTCGCGATGCTGCCGGTTCATTTTAGTATCCTTGAACCAATCTTCATCTTTCAAACGGCCAAGAGGAACAAAAAACAATGGTACAATCAAACTGCGCATGCCTTTTAAGTCATCCATCAACTCCTGAGTTTTAATAATGTCATCTTCTGTTTCATCGGGTAACCCAACAATTAACGTGCCTGCCGGAACCAAATTGTTATCATGCATTAATCCCATGCCATTCACAACTACGTCATGCCAATCATCCGCCTTGAACGGGTGTGCTTTTGTTGGCATAATTTTTTTGGCTATCTGGGCTGAACCTGTTTCTATTCCAATTTCAACGCCCCACCAATCTTGTTTTTGAAGAATGATTTCGGAGAGTTCATGGAACAGTTTTGGGTTTGAAGCTACCGCGGCTAATGAGCAGTGGCTCCAACTAACGCTTTCACAACGTTTAACGATTCTTTTATGCAATTCAACAAGTTTTTCAGGATTCGGCGTTGTGGTGTTTGATCCATAAAGCATTACATCTTCGGCATGCATGCAGGCGCCTGTAACCTTTCCAGATTTTAGGTTAACCTCTAATTCCCGTTCAACCTTTTCTATGGGATACCAACGCAGTGGTCTTAAGGTAACATTGCAGAATTGACACCCACGGCAACATCCACGCCCAATTTCGATTAGACCATTAATTGATGGTCCAATAATGTCGGGGATTTCTTCCAGTTTAGGGGTTTCTCCTACGCCCACTTCATAGCGGATTGGAAGGTCTTCACCATTTAACGCAGTGTTGGCCAGTTTGCCAATAACTTTTTCTGCTTCACCCTCAATTACACAATCAATTCCAAAATCCTTTATGGCTTTTTCTCGGTAACGGAATTGCCATGCACCAGGTCCACCGACAATTACTTTTAATCCATTGTTTTTTGCTTTTTTTATCTCTGGGTCATACATTAATTGTTCAAAATATTTGGCGAGAAATGGTTCTTTTTTGAAGATAGCAGACAATGTACTTGATGCCGGCCCCAAACCGAATGGGTCCATGCTATAGATGCCAAGGATTTTTACATCTTTTAGGTTTTCCTTTAAGTGCTGCGGGCTTACTGTTGAAACTTTGAAGCCTTCTTTTACAAGTTGAGCTTCTGTTTTCCTTAACCCGTAGGGTGCAGTTTGGGGTGAACCAATTTTGTTTGTTTTTATCGGTGGAAAAAACAGGTAACTATACAGCCAATCAGGGATAAAGTTGGGTGGTGCGCAGGTGCCAAATCCTAAAAACTCGTTGCTATGGTAATCGCTCATTAACGTTTTGTCGGCAGTAAGAAGTATTTCCGGCATTTTTCTATTTGCTCCTTAGCCATGCTTCTTTTTTGAAAAAGCAACCGTGTAAAAGTCTAGTCTGTTGGAAGAAAGAAATAAATGTATTGTTGCCTGTTTAAACTGCAATCTGCCGTTTTTAAGTTTACATTGTTACTGGTTCATTGAATAAACGTTAAAAAGAACCGCATTTTATGTCAATATTAAAAATTGCTTATTTTACATTATTCACGGTAGTTTTTGCGTTTTACTAGAAAAATGTATATGAAGGATTACGTTAAAAATATTCAAACGACCACCAGAGAAGGGATTATTACTGAAAAAAATGACTGAGTTTAGATGGCATGGCAGAGGCGGTCAAGGCGCTTGGACAGCCAGCGAATTGCTGGCAAGAACAGCACTTGACGAGGGTAAATACATTCAGTCTTTCCCAGAATTTGGGCCTGAACGAATGGGCGCCCCCGTGACTGCTTTCACCAGAATCAGCACCGAACCAATCAGGTTGCATTGTGCAGTATTTGACCCGGACGTAGTAATAGTGTTAGATAATACTTTACTGAAAACTGTGCCTGTAACTGCAGGACTAAATCGTGACGATGACTGTTTAATCATTAACTCAAGCGATGACCCTGCAGTATTAAAAGAAAATCTGCGTGTATCCAAAGGTAAGGTTTGGACAGTGCCCGCAACAGAAATTGCCCTAAGAATCTTGGGTGCCCCAATAACTAATACGGCGTTGCTGGGTGTTGTAGCTAAAGCCACTGGAATAGTCTCTTTAGAAGGTATCCAGAAAACTTTGAAGGGACGCTTTAGGCTGGAATTGGCAGAGAAAAACTTTGCTGTCGTTCAAGAAGCTTACAAGGAGGCAAAATTTGAATGAGTCGACAAGAAAAAGGTTGGAAAGACGTTAGCATGGCTGCAGTTTCATCAAAATCAAGCGTAGGTTTCATGACTGGCGACTGGAAAACCTACATGCCTGTGCGTGATTTGGATAAATGTGTTACTTGCTTAACTTGTGTGATGCTTTGTCCTGAAGGAGCAATCCGTTGGAGACCTGAGCTTGGAAAGATCGAGTTTGACCTTGGCTTCTGTAAAGGTTGTGGGATATGCGCTAATGAATGCCCAACCAAAGCAATTAGCATGAAAATGCCTGAAAAGGAGGAATAAAAAGTTGACTCAATTATTAAAAAAAGAAACATTGGCCTTGAACGGTGACGAAGCAGTCGCGTTGGCAGCAAAACAATCTGACGTTGACGTTGTCGCTGCTTACCCAATTACTCCCCAAACAATTATCGTAGAAAAATTTAGTGAATATGTCGCTAACGGTGAAGTACAAACTCAGTTTGTCTGCACAGAATCTGAACACAGCGCCATGACCGCTTGTATTGCCTCTTCAGCGACTGGTGTAAGAACATTCACTGCAAGTGCATCCGCAGGTTTAGCTTTGATGCATGAAATGCTTTTTGTTGCTTCAGGTGCACGTACACCAGTTGTGATGGCAATTGCTAACCGTGCCTTATCTGCACCTCTTAACATTCATGGTGACCAATCAGATAGCATGGCTGAAAGGGATTCTGGTTGGATTCAGCTTTATGCTGAAAACGCTCAAGAAGCATATGATACTGTTATTCAAGCTTTCAGGATTGGCGAGCATCTTGATGTTTCTTTGCCTGTAATTATAGGCATTGATGGCTTTACTATCAGTCACACGCTCGAAAACGTTGATGTGTTGCCTGATGATGAAGTGAAAAAGTTTGTCGGTGACCGACAACTGCCACTTGTGCTCAGTCACGAAGGCAAAATGGTTCCATACAAGCTTGACCCTAAAAACCCAATGACCATCGGAGCTAACGCATTACCAAACAATTACTTCGAGTTTAAACGCCAACAAGAAGAAGCAATGAAAAACGCGCTTAAACAAATACAAGCAATCAACACAGAATACGCAAACCTTACAGGCCGAAGCTACGGCAACGGTTTGATTGAAGAATACCAGATTGATGATGCAGAATTAATTGTTATTTGTCTGGGCGCAACTTCGGGAACATTGAAAGTTGTTGTTGACGAATTAAGACAAGAAGGCGTGAAAGCGGGTTTACTACGTTTGCGTACGTTCCGACCTTTACCTGTCGAAAACCTTCGAAATGCACTGAAAAACGCTAAAGCCATCGCAGTGATGGATAAAAGCATGAGTTTCGGCGGCTTTGGTGGTGCAGTTTTCCACGAAATCCGACACGTAATGTACGATTTGCCGACACATATTCCAATAGTAAACTTCATTTACGGTTTAGGCGGGCGTGACTCAACAACTAAAGATTTACGAAAAATCTTCGATGAACTATCTCACATTGCAAAAACCGGCAAAACCGATACGCTTGTGCACTATTTCGGATTAAGGGAGTAAATGGAGGCAAAAAAGTTGACAACACAAGAATGGAAATTCACGGCAAAAGATATTGCATTAAAACCTGACTTGTTCCTGCCTGGTCACAGAGCATGCGCAGGATGCGGTCCCGCTTCAGTGCTGCGATTAATCATGAAGGCTACTCGCGGTCCAACAATTGTGACTGAAGCAACTGGCTGCATGGAAGTTGTTTCATCAATATATCCCTATACGTCTTGGGCGTTGCCTTGGTTGCATACTGCTTTTGAAAATGCTGCGGCGAATGCCGCCGGTATTGATGCTGCTTTGAAAGCTATGAAAATTAAGGATCCTTCAAGAGAGCATATTGACGTTATTGCGCTTGCAGGTGACGGTGGAACATACGATATTGGTTTGCAGGCGTTGTCAGGTGCTATTGAACGTGGTCACGACTTTTTGTTTGTTCTTTACGACAATGAAGGTTACATGAACACTGGGATTCAAAGAAGCGGTGGAACCCCCACTGGTGCAGCTACCACAACGACTCCCGCAGGAAAAGTTATTCCGGGAAAACTTGAAAAGAAGAAGCCAATCACCGAAATAATATTAGCCCATGAGCTAGAATACGTCGCTACTGCAACACCCTACTACTGGAAAGACCTCATGACTAAAGTCCGAAAAGGCTTAGAAGTTGAAGGCCCCGCATTTCTGCACGTCTTTGCTCCTTGTCCCCGTGGCTGGAGAACTGACCCGTCAAAAACTATGTCGTACTCTAAATTGTCTGTTGAAACCTGCGTTTTCCCCATCTGGGAAGCTGTCAACGGTAAACGTGCACTTTCGACACCCAGCAAAATATACGCTTTGGCACCGCAAAAGAAAAAGCCAGTAACAGACTACCTCACAGGTCAAGGACGCTTCCGCCACCTGTTTAAACCAGAAAACAAGCATATAATTGACCAGATTCAACAGACAACTGATGAACGCTGGCAAAAACTGATAAAACAGTGCGAGTAAGCCTAAACCTTTTTCTTTCCTTTTTTAGTAACCTATTTTTTGAGAGTAGTTTGTTTGCGTTTAGCTTTGCTTACGAACGAATACATGACGGCTTACATGGAAATCGTACGGCAGGATTACACGGATTATTACTTCTTTATTTATGACGTATTGTTGCAGAGAGAATGCACCAAAGTTTGGCTTGCCGTTGAAGGAGACAAAATCGTTGGGTTAATGCTGATTTATAAGGGAGGCTGATTTTATGGCTATTCACGTTTTGGAAAGCAATCCTGCGGCATTGCGGATTTATGAGGATACCGGGTTTAAGCCTTACAAGTCTTATGTATTGCTAAAAACCTAATCAATTTTAGCCTGTCTGTGACTGTGATGTGTCAATCACAAATTTTTATCTGTGTTTCTAAGTGCATTGTATTTGTCGAAAGAAACATTGCGTCGTTTGGCAGATAAACCAGTTACCAAGCAAGGCTCTGCTTAGTCCTGCACTATGGGGCTTAGGCTCCCAAATGTGTATTTCTAAACATCCTGCAAGGAATGTGGAAATCTGCCGAACGGCACCTGTGAATTGATTTTTAGGCAACAATTTTTTCGGAGCAGATACGCTTTTTTTGCGCCATCTTTTCTCAGCTGCAAACCACCTATAAAAGAGGAAATGCCGCCTATCTGCTCCACCAAGTTTTCAGAATACTTTTGGGTTGTTTCTACGCCATTACAAACCTACCCCCTATAGGTTTCAACATAGAATTACTAATAGGATCTTAATAGGGCGGCAAATAGGTTGATGCTGATTTACCTCAAAGGAAATATTGGTCTAAACACTAAAATCCCGTGCAAGTCAGTATTATGAACAGTTTTTTATACAGGATTCAACTGGTAATTGCCTTGACAATCTTTGAAGAAAAAAATCATATTTGCTGTTGCAATTCCGTTAATCGTCGCTTCATTGATAGCAGTAATAATGCTTCCGGGTTTGGGCTTTCAACAGGAAACCAACCTCTACACTTACCCCTTGTCTGTTGGAGACAAAACCTATAAAGTAACCCTCAAAACCAATTGGAATGAAGAACCTTCGCCAACAGTTGCCCTCATCAATTCATCAGAAACTAATCGCCACGCTATAGAACTTTACTTTCTAGGCGGAAACGAAAAAACCGTATCTTATAACATCACCATTCCAACCGACCTACTGGGGGGAAACATTTCGCTGGTTTGGAAATACTACCAACAAAACCCCGACCGCTACATCCTAACCAACAACGACACGTATAACTCGTTACAAATGACCTTTGAATACTCACCAAACTTCTCAGGTTCAGGATACTTCGAAATATTGGGAACAGAAGGCGCCTGGTGAAAAGCAGCAAACGGGTAACCCAATTCACGGGTAATCAAGGCAATTTTTTCCTGTTAACCAAAACCTTTAAAGAAAGCCTATACGGGTTTAGTTTAGAAGCCAGGTAAGTTTGGGCGGGTAGATCAGCCTGGCATGATCGCCACGTTGGCATCGTGGAGGTCGCGGGTTCAAATCCCGCCCCGTCCACCAGAAACATTCTATATAAAATTAGCACAATTCTAAAAAAGCCAATATTCTTATGGTTTAGAATCACTCTAGAACTTGGTGATTTTTTATGAGCGAAATAAATAGTTTAAAATCTGAAGTAGATGATTTGAAAAATCGTGTAAACAAACTTGAAGCACATATCAAAGACCATGAAGTTCACGGACATGAACATACGCATTAGTTTTTAGAATAAACAACGAAATTTTGTTAGTCCAGCTAATTGTTTGTTGCTTAACTCTTTTGCTTTTGTTAGATTACATTATAGTTGCCTAACTGTGTTGTCTAACGTCCTGTCGAAAGTTGCTAACTTAGTTGCTAAACGTTTGGTTTAAATTATCTTTTTTCCTGCCTCCGTTTTGTTTTAAATTAACTTCAATTTTGGAAAAATTATAAATAGGAAGTAAGGCGTGAACATGAAAAGGTAAGGGGAAAAGATACGTGAAGTTGATTCGCATTGTAACTGCAATTACGTTAAGTGTATTGCTTTTATCCATGATTTTATCAGTAAGTTTAGTTTCTGCTTTGGAGCAGAATGAAGCATCGGTTACCACATTTATGTCAGAGGTCCCAAAAGCGCCAGGGCAGGCAACATCAATTAGAATTCTATTTAACAGCAACACTAACAAAGACTTGGACATTTACTATGTTGGAATACATGTTGACTGGATGGATACTGACCAACTTTTCGGAATCGATTATTCAAGTTATCCAGAAACAGTTGCAGGTATGGAAAATTATAGAGTAGACATTATCAATTTCACGGTTCCAACTTCCGCTTCAATTGGACCACACACTTACTATATTGGTGTCGACGGGTACGATGAAGATGGAAACGCGTTCTCGTGGAAATCCAACGATTTAACACTAATGGTGGGCAATCCAGAAAGTTCAATTCAACCAACTTCAACTCCAACTGCAAATCAAAACCAGCCTATGGATCTAACCTTTGTACTCTATGGGGTCCTTGTAGCTGTTGCTGTTGCAATTGTAGCCTTAGCTATTATTGTAATGAAAAAACGAGGCACTAACAGTGCAGCCAAATCCAATGCTAACCAACCAGAGTCACCTAAACCAGAACAGAAACCTGATGATGGACAAGATTTCAGCATATAATTGTTTAGATTCCAAAAAAACCTCTTTTTTAATTTGCTACCGTTTTTTGTGTTTTTGGCAAAGAGTTAAATTAAACGCGAATTAAGATTTTGCTACGGGATTGGATGTTAGGCAGTTGTGAGGTTCTTACGCCGTTGGGTGGGGCAGGCGTTCCCACAGTCTGGATGGAAAAAAACAAGAAGTTTCTGGGCAGCTACAAGTGGCATACTTCAACCGTTAAGGGAGTTGGCAACGCACGAAATGAACTGCTCAAGATGGCTGAAGCGCCGCTGGTTTTGTGGCTGGATTCCGATATTGAATTAGATTTTGATCCCGTCCCAGTTTTGCTTGATTTGATGCAGAAATTCAATGTTTCAGGCATCTGCGCAGGTCAATTGACAGTGGGCAACAAATGGTTCCTTCAAGTTGCGGCTGAAATGGACAAATTGGAGATTGAACGTCATGGCGGCGTCAAAATCGTTGAAGCCAGAGCCTTCCAATGCGCATTATACAAGCGGGAAGACCTGCTTAAAGTGGGCGGTTTCGACCCAGCGTTTGATGTGGCAGGCGAAGATAACGACGTAATCCGCCGTATGATAGCGGACGGCATGCTTGTTTTGCATTGCAATAAACTTATCGTTAAGCATCATGTTAACGAGGAGACTTACTGGCGAAAATTCAAAGGCTACCATAAAGGCTTCAGTCAATTGGCAGCTACAATGAAGGATGAGTACCAGCCAGAAGCGCAGGGTTCAGCATTGGATTTTAGCATGATCCGACGCATGCCTCTAAAGTATCCACTCTACAAGTTAAAAGAAAAACTCTCACTCATGTGAAGGTGAAAAATGGTGATTACGCCCAAAATCTTGACTTTTTTCGTCACAAACCGCTGCAACGCACGGTGCAGTCACTGTTTTAACTGGAAAACCCAACCCACAGCTGAGTTGTCTCTTGAAGAAATAAAAAAAATTGACTTCAGTGTTTTTGAGTCTATTTCAGTTACAGGCGGAGAACCGACCCTAAGAGAGGACCTTGCGGAAGTCTGCAGTCATGTTGCAAGAAACAAGATTTACATAAACACGAACGGGCTGCTGCCTAGACGCATTCAGGAAGTTATAACTCGGGTTGGAGTTGGCATGGTTGACGTTACGGTTTCTTTGGATGGGACACGAGATGTGCATGACCAGATTCGTGGCGTAAACTGTTTTGATTCAGCCATCGAAACTATAAAGCAGTGCAAAAAAGCAGGTACAGAAGTAACTATTCTCACAACCATTTCACGGTACAACATGTGCAACATTACGGCTTTGATGGATTACCTAAAGGCTGAAGGGCTATTCTGCAAGAAGGGTGACGTGGTTTTCAATATTGCCCGCGGTTTAGAACACGCTTTCAATGTTGACACTGCAGTCGGGTTTTATCATAACCCAAGAGATGACAAGGCTGTGCTGACCCTTGAGGAACTTAAAACTGTCTACGCCTGCATTAAGCCGTACATGGCGAATCAGAACAGGGTTGTTTGGGACTACTCCATCAAAATGTTATCTCAACACAAGAAGCTGGTTGCATGTTTTGCGGGCAATCTAGAAATGGTGCTGCATGCTAACGGCGACGTAGCCGCCTGCGAATACACGCGTCCTTTTGCGAATGTTAGAAATTATGGTTTTGACCTTGTTAAACTGTGGAACAGCCCAGCCGCAGAGGCTCAAGAACCAAGTTGTGCCAATGTTACTGCATTCACCCGTGCAATTTGAACACGGCCATCCCACACACATTAACAGGCATCCTTAAACTCGCGCCTGACATTGCAAAAAACAAGACAAAACAGATTAAAGGAAAAGTTTTAACGTCCACAAAGTGGTTGCTTCGACAGACTTTTTTTTCAGGGACGCTTTATTTGCTGTTTTTGGTTGGGTACCGTAGCATATTTATTGGGCAGGGTTTCTTGTATCGGTTCTATGTCTACTTATAAGGAACTGAAAAAGCCTCTCCTCACCAAAAAAGACGAGGAATACGAGATGCTAATAGAGGTTGCAGAAGAATACATCAGGCAGAAGACTGATAAGACTCTGCAGAAAAGCGGAACAGCCGTCGAAGTCGTCATCCGAGCGCACCTTGTATGCCGAGGCTTTAATGTTAGTTTAAACCCGAACCTTAAACTTGAAGGTTCAGAACTTAAAAATAGCTTATTTTTGCTTGAACCAATTTCTAACCCCAGCCAAAAAGAGTATGCTCCAAACGAAATTAAAATGGTCATACAAATTATTAACAATGCAGATGCTGACTCGCTAATCAAAATTAAAAGTCAGTTTGATGAACTCAAAAAGATTGGCAAGTACCTGCAGTTTGCAGTGGTGGTTCTTTCAGAAAAAGTCGGTTACACCCATGAACTCACTACCGAGAAACTCGGTGACAAAGCCTACCGCGCTTTCACGCTGGTATCCCGCAAAGCCCACCCCAAAACCGGCGGATTATACAACGAAACAGCAGTCAATGACATGCTTAAAAAGAAGGAACTAAAGAAAACCGGAGACTGGGACAGCTTCATTTCCGCAATAAAATCAGCCTAAATCAAAATCCAAACATTTTTACTTTTTGTTATTCTCTTCAAGCCAGTTTCTTGAACTCGCCAAAGTTTTACCTGCAAACTTGAATTCCAGTGCTCCTTCATAGGGGCACAGTTCGACGCATCGGGCGCAGAGCATGCACTTGGATTCGGTAACGTCGCCGCCTTTCTTTTCGTACATAGCGGTTGCTTGGGTTGGGCAGACGCGTTTGCAGACGCCGCATTTGGTGCATTTATGCTCGTCTTTCTCAAGTTTGGTTAGGGCTATTTGTTTGAACGGCGTAAACGTACTAAAAAGTCCAGTAAGCGCTCCTAGTGGGCAAATGCGGCACCAAAACCTACGGTAAGCCAACGAGAGAATTATCACTATTGCCAAAATGGTTAGGTTGATGCTGGAGATGTAGCCGCCGATTATCCAAAATGGCCCATACGTGATTTGAGAAATATACGAGTAATTCATTGATCCGATACCTGCTTCAATCAGAGAACACAATGGACGCATTGGACAAACGAGGCAAAACGGTTCGTTAATGCTGCTTACGATACCTGCTTCGGTTCCGCCTGGACCACCAGTTACCGTTCCCGGAATAAGTTCAGTGCCAAAAATGTAGTAGGAACCGAAGATGACGCTTAGAATCAGAAAAACGGCGATAATAATGTAACGGGATTGACTGAGTCTTTTGCTAGTAGACTCCGAAAAGGTAAGATGTCGACGCTTGGAAGCCTTACGTATCCTCGTGAGCACGTCCTGAAATAGGCCGAAGGGGCATATCCAACCGCAGAAGGCCCTACCGAAAACTAGAGCTGCCACAGCCAAGGAGCCAATGACTACGCCGATTTTTTCCAGCCCCGTGGTAGAGTATACTACTTCGTATCCTCGAGGGTAGTTCCAAAATGGAAAAATGTAAGCTTGCAGTTGCCAAATTGGGCAGGTGAGGGTTCTGCCGTTTGGGTAATAGCATGCAAGGACCGGAAAGGATATCCCGTCAGGCATTTGGTTGCCCAAAATGTCAGCGCCTAGCAAACGGTCGCGGGGTGAAATGCCAAGCGGCGCCCAAAGAGGCTGGTCAAATGGGCCTAAAATTAGCCCCATAAAAATGGCGATTACCGCGAGAACTTGGACGTATAAGCGTAGGTTGCTGATTTTTCTTGTTTTATCTTTTGAGAGTTTGAGAATTAATGCGATGCCTGCGATTGCAGCTAAAAGGTAGATGGGCAGCACAATTGTTGCAGGTAATTCCCATACCATTATGGTTTCCCCGCTTTAGTTTTCAGTTTAATCACAGTTGCAACTGTTACCGTGACGGCGACTGCAATGGCAGTTAGAATGATTACGGAGTGCTGCATGTAAAATGGTTGGTTATCCACGGGGTAACCGTAGCTATAACGTGCAACCGTCAAATTGCCCGAAATGCCGTAAATAACCATTGTATCGTCAGGCAGCAGACGCCAGTTTTTTCCTTCAGCCAAAAACACGTTGTCCTGCGTAATTACAGTCCATTCGCTTGGGTCAGACGGCTGTGAAGCATTGAAACCAAGATTAACAGCTTGCTCACCTGTACCTTCAACATAATAATTTAGGTAACCTAACCTGCGCGAGTTAAAATTCATTGAAAAATAGGAAAAAATAGTTACGTTACAATTTTTGGCTGAAAACTTGAGGTTCCCAAGCGGGAATGAATTGTTAAGTGTTAAGCCGTTAAATGTCCAAACGCCGTTTTCTAAACTGGCTTCTTTGTAGGTACCGTTGACTGCGAACCTGATCGTGCCGTTGTAAGCTGGACTTTTGAAAGTGTCTTGAGATGTGAAACTGGTGATGTTTTCAGCTTGAACATTCTGAAAGAGACTCGGAAAAGATAATGTTATCAATAAAGCGGCTATTGCTAACGTATAAAGTCTTTTGCTGCCGGTTGTCAAAGCACCACGTTAACAGAATATTGCCTATAATGTAGCTATAAGGCTTTTCAAAAATAGGTTTTGACAAAAAAGTTATTTGGAACACTTAGGCTGTTCCTTTTTGTTGGTGGGCACTCAGTTTAGACTTGCACTGTCAACCAGATGAGCTGTTCCATCTGGACAATAAACCTTCCCGCCCACGTTTACTCGGCGGTAACGCTTAATGCATGGCTTTTGCATTCCGCAACCGTCACAATCTCGCGAAATCACTTCTATTTTCACCCCTCTCTTTGCGGAAGTTAATAATATAATGGTTTTTTGAACTTATAAGGCAATTTACGGGCAGGTACTTGCCATTTTTAAAATTTAAGGCTAAATTGTAACTCAAAAAACAGAATGAACAGTGTTTAAGGTTAATTGGTTAATCGCTTGGCTGAAAACAAAAAAGAAAATAAAATGAGGTTTAGAATGTTGGAGTTTTAACGAGTTTTTTCTTGTAGGCTATTGCTGCAAACGCTGCGGCTATTAAAAGCAATGGAACTGCAGTTAGCATCGGGAATTCTGGAATCACCCAATCTTGAACGTTTAAGGCAGAGTCGATTTTCCATGTGATTTGAGATACACTTTGAGGATCATTTATTTCTGTCCGGTCAACTTGCTCTACAAGAATGCCTGTTGCTTTGTCAAAGTATAAGTCTCTTGTAGCAGTGTAACCAGCTGTTTCATTGTTGTCAACGATTCGCACATGGTTTGTTTGTCTGGAACCGCTTTCATAGTTTCTTGTTGATGAGTCAAGTATGGTTAAGCCATCTGCACCATTAGGATGAATTGTATCGCCAACGTTAAGATTAGCGCCTATAATGGCTACAAAACCTTGACCTTCACCTGTAAAGAGGTTAACGTAGCCTCTATCCAAATAGGCAGATCCATTGTAGAAGTAGTAAGGTGCGGTTGTGAGAACGGTTGTTTCGTTTACTTCGCCGATTCTGACTTCAACGTGAGATGTTTGATTTACTTCATTTAAATCCTGTGGTATCGAAGCATATGAATCCGATGATGTCCAGTAACTGGAAACATGGTAATCAAAAACCATACCTGGACTAACTCCAGGGGTAATTGTTTGAGCTTGAACTGTTCCAACGAACGCTAAAGACGCAATGAATAATATTAAGCCTACTGCAAGCAGTCTGTTATTCAATTTAACACCTGACACTAATCGATTGGTTCTACTTTTAAATTTATTCCCAAAACTAACCATTCAAACGGTTTTTTTACGTTTTATCACTAAAAAATCAGGCCTCTAAGTGGATTTCATAGTCAAAACCGTCCTTGGAAGACGGCAGCGAGTAACTTAAGCCAGCCCAAGAAAAACGGTTCCGGGTTTTCTCCCAACCCCTAAAAAGCTTAGCGTAAGCCTTAGGCTCTAAAGAAAACGCTAATTCACCATCATTATTTGTTAAAGACGCTTTTTTTGCGGAAACTAAATCCCAAGCGCCTATCTTGCCGCCGGCAAGCTGTAAACCATCCGTATCTCTGTAATAACCAAAACTGTTGGCGCCCTGCTCGTTAAGGACTAAAAGTTCGGTGCATCCATTAAGGATAAGCCCAGAAAAATCTGCCGAAACTCTAACAACCCCGCAGTTCAAAGCATACTTCATTTTAACGATGCCGCGGGATTTAACTTGCCTAAACACAGTTTTAATTTTCAGGATTTCCCTTAATTCCATGATTTTGTTATTTAATGGTTGAAGTGTTTGATGCCCAAGATAGTTTTTTTCAAACAGTTTACGGATTAACTCATAGAAATCATCGTTTACGTGTGTATTGCAGAAATGTTTTGTTGAGATTGTGTCAAGCTGGTAATGTTTCTCAAAACTGCCGGGTTCTTTGCCTTGAACTATTTGGGCGTTGCTGGAAAAGAGCGTTTTATCTTGATATTTTACGACTGGAACGCCAAATCCTATTCCTTCCTCAATTAGTTCTTTACCATTGTAAACCAGTACGAGTCCTTTTTGAAGCATTGCTGTTTCAAGACAGTTGGGTTTGTTATCACGGTAAAGTCTCACCGATAAAACGTCACTCAACCGGAAAGTAAAGCAGTTTAACGTTGAAGTCTCTAAACCGTAAGCTTTTGTTTCAACCAACAAAAACACCACTTAAAAAATTAATCCACAAATAGACGCCCCACACAAAAAACACTGCCAAAACACCACATAATAAAATAACAGACATTCTATTAACCACAAACTTGGACATCAAAGCAATCCATAATGGAAACAGAATAGACATGAAACGAGGCAAAGAAACCATGGCTCCAAACGTTAAAACACCTAAAAAATATACGGAAGCATAAGCCATCAAAGACTTGGATGTATTACTTAATTCTGCAATAAGAAACGGCGGAACAAGTATTGATGCCCAAGCAGCCACCGGCAGAAACAGGTGTTCGGTAGGTAAACTTAAAAAGGCTTGTAAACCGTTTTGAGGCAAAAAGGCGACCAGCAACTCTCTAAAAGAGTACATGTTACTCCATTCTGTGGTGTGGATTAAAGCGAGCCAATCATTCGCAGTTAATTGGCCATACCCAAGCCAAGCAAGAAAAGCAAACGCAGGTATAATACAAAAAAGGAAATCGCGTTTTTTGTGAGGATTCTTGCCAATCAACGTTTCTATTGCCATCGGAACAATAATAACGATTCCTACTGCACGAGAAATAACTGCAAATACTGCTGAAACGGAAGCAACTCCCGTTTTGCCTTTCTTGAAAAACAGCCAAGTTAACAAAACAAAAAAAAGCAGAAGGCTTTCGCTGTAGGCTACAGTGGTGAACAGGAAAACATATGGTGACAAAGCGAAAAGCAGAGTTGAAAGGAACGCTACTTGTTTGCTTAGGTACTGTTCAGCTACTAACTGGTAAACAGGAACGCAGAGAACACCAAAGATTAAGCTGCAAGCTGCAAGGGACAATGGCGGATTTTGGAACGCTAAATTCAGTGCTCCACCAAATAGGGGAAATCCTGGAAAAAAAGTGTAGCTTTGAGTTGAAAACGTGTATCCTCCGGTTAGAATGCTTAGGTACCATGCGCTGTCCCAGCCAAAATAAAGAGTTAACCAGTGAGCACCGGGTAAACCGTTTGTTTGAAAAACCTGATTTTGAATACCTGAAGCAACATTGCTGTTAACCCAAAAAGTCCCCAAAGAACCCACATTAAGAAAACTGTAAACGATTAAGCTTCCAAAGAGTTTAGCAAGTAGAATAAGCAAAGCTGAAGCTAACAGCCGTAAAGGAACGTTTAGTCTCCAAACTCTTAATTGCTTCTCAAAAAAACTCATCTAACACTTCAACTTTGAAAATTAAAGAAAAAATATTGGGTTTTTAAATTGTGATTTTTTTGCTTAATTTGGCTTTACCGATGAATGCTGCTACCGCAATAGCGCCTAGAATAGCGGGTAATGCAACTATTGGGAATTCAGGTATCCATGAAGTTCCAGTCCATGCAAGGATTTTACCTCCGTCACTAACTGCCCACGCGTAGCTGCTTCCATTTGCTGCACCATGCACAACTGCGATACCGTTAATGTTTGCTCCGCCAAGAACGCCTGTTTGCCCATCCCATTCAGTGCCTGTCCAGTAAAGCACCATTCCACTGGCTCCTGCTGCCCACGCACTATTTGCTGAATCTATACTTAATGAATTCAATGTCGCATTAATTCTGTCTGCAACATAGCCCACTGATGTGTTAACTGCTCCTCCAATGTTAATTCTTGCCCAGTTTGACCAAGTGGTGCCCTTCATATTAATTATGACGCCAGTATTTGATATGCCACCAACTGCCCAACCTGAAGTTGAGTTAACCATTACTACTGACTTTAGATTACTCATTGTTGGACTTGTCATGTTACTCCAACTGCTGCCGTCATACATAATGATGGTTCCATTGTCACCTACAGCCCAAGCATTACTTGCATCATGGATCATTGCTACTGAACGCAGAGTGTTTGTTGTTGGACTTGCTAGTTGTCGCCATTGGTTATTGTTCCAGTAAAGAACTGTACCGTTAGCACCTACCGCCCATGCCGTGGAAGCTGACGAATTAACTGTAACACCATATAACGGCTCGTTGACGGGGTTATTTGTGTTCATTACTGACCAGTTGTTGCCATCATACTTTAGAATCACACCGCTACTGGAGTTTCCACCTACAGCTAAGCCAAAACTGGAATTAATCATAACTATTGAGTACAGGTTTGTCGATGTTGGACTGTTTACAGTCTTCCAGCTACTTCCGTCCCACATAATGATAGTGCCGCCGTCACCTACTGCCCACGCATTGGAGTTAACCAATGTGGGATTGGACGAGTTAGAAACAATTGAAACAGCATTTAAATTCGAAGTCGTTGGACTATTTGCATTCACACTTGTCATGTCTTGAGCATATGCAACCGAAACTAAACATAACAGCGACACAGCGAATATAACTACTGATATCTTGAAGTAAGATTTCATTTAATTTTTTCACCTGCCTAAAAATTCATTATTGTTCACCCACCCCGCTTTTATATAAATTTGTGACTACAATGAATTAACTACTGAAAACTGAAAAGCTCCTTTAAAAAACAATTTTTCCTTTTATGTGACTGTACACAAGCAATTACCAGTGCTTTTAGGAAAGAAAACACTCCTAACTATTGAAAGGCGATTTTTTGGTCCATATTAAACAGGAGCATGTAGATTCTCAAAAAATTGAGTTAGGATACTCCTTAATGTCAGAAGAACACCCGCCAAGCGAGTTGGTAAAGTTTGCCCAACTTGCAGAGCACGCAGGCTTTACTTTTGCCACCATTTCAGACCATTATCACCCTTGGCTGGACATACAAGGCCAAAGCCCATTTGTCTGGTCAACATTAGGTGCAATTTCACAAGTAACAAAAACCATACGTTTAGGCACTGCAGTTACATGCCCCACAATGCGCATTCACCCCGCAATCATTGCTCAAGCAGCCGCAACCACAGCCGCCCTAATGCCCGGCAGATTCTTTCTCGGCGTAGGCACCGGCGAAAACCTAAACGAACACATTTTGGGCTCAATTTGGTCTCCTCACGAAATCCGCAGCGCCATGCTTGAAGAAGCGGTAGACATCATTCGAGAACTCTGGAAAGGCAAAAACACAAGTTACTATGGCGACTTTTACGTTGTAGAAAACGCTCGAATCTACACTTTGCCCCCGAAGCCAATTCCTATTATTGTTGCTGCCGAAGGGCCAATAATGGCTATGACTGCTGGAGAAATCGGTGATGGATTAATGAGCACAAAACCAGACAAAACATTTATAGAAAAATTCCATACCGCAGGCGGAAATACCGATTTACCATGTTACTGTCAAGCAACAGTCTGCTACGCGCAAGACGAGCAGGAAGCAAGAAAAATAGCTTATCAGCAATGGCCAATCCCAGCGGTACCTGAAGACCTTACACGCGAATTACCCACGCCCAAATATTTCGAATCAACCTCAAAACTAATAACTGAAGAACAACTGTCAAAGGAAGTAGCAAACGGGCCAGACCCTGAAAGGCATATTGCGGTTATCAAGAAATATTTAGATGCAGGTTTCAGAAAAGTTTCTGTCCACAATATTGGGCCTTATCAGGAAGAATTTTTCAAAATGTATAAGGAGCAAGTAATTCCAGCAATTAAAAACTTAGAAAAACCCTAAAGCGTTTCAAGTATAATCTTAGTCACCTGCTCCACCAAATTATCTCTTGTTGCGCCAGTAACAGTAAAGATTTCAGCGTCTTCCCTCTGCTTAACCAACGATATTAAGGGGTCAGTTGCTTTTGCGTGTACAATTACCAGCACAGGTTTGCCACTTTCAAAAGCCAAATTTACCGCCTGCTTAAAATTTTCTGAATACAACTCCATGGGCCCAATCTCGTCGATTACTACAATTTGACATTTTTGAACTGCCTCGGTGACTGCTTGAACACCTATGTTGTCGAGGTCTTGAAGGTTAACACGATATTTACCGACTTGTGGTCCAGCATTCTGGTTGATATGTGAAAGCCAACCTTGCCTGCCACTGGTTAAATCTAAAATTTCAAAGCCGACCCTCACATTGTGTTTTCTTGCTTCACGGCTTACCATTCCGCCAACTGTGACACCTTTGGCTCTAAGAGCGTCCACTACTTTTTGAAGCACAGTCGTTTTGCCTGTACCCGGAGCCCCAGTTAAAACGAAGATGCGTTTCAACCCACTTTTTGCCTCTACTATACCAGAAGTCTAATATTGCAAATAAAATCTTTTCAATACAAAACTGGATTGACAGATGATGGCTGAAGAGTACACGGCAGATTTTCCAAGCGAAACAATCAAAGAAGGCAAAGTTGAAATTTTGGTGCCTCAACTTTCAGCCTACGGTGTGGTACCGTCAGATTACGCGCCGTCAAGGGCGCCAGTGTTTTATAATCCCGTCATGGAGTTCAACCGTGACCTATCAGTTTTAGCTTTCAAAGCCTATCAACATATGGCAGGTCATGAAATCAGCATCTGTGAACCCTTAACCAGCCAAGGAATCCGCGGAATCCGTTACGCCTCCGAAATCGAAGGAGTAAACCGCGTCCTTCTCAGCGACATTAACCATCACGCTTACGAGTTGGCAAATCACAACATCAAATACAACAACCTGCAAGACAAAATCACCCTAAAACACAAAGACGCAAACTGCGTCCTAAGCTGCAATGCTTCACCGAAAAAACGTTTTGACGTCATCGACATTGACCCATTCGGAACCCCTGTGCCTTACTTGGATTCAGCGTTTAGAGCACTTAAAAATAAGGGCTTAATTGCTGTAACAGCTACGGATTTAGCGCCCCTTTGCGGTGTCCACGCTAAAGCTTGCGTCCGAAAATACAGCGGCAAACCCATGCGTACAGAATACTGTCACGAGCTGGCGGTCAGGCTTTTGGGTGGTTGCATGGCGCAGATGGCGGCTAAACATGATATCGGCATCAAAATCCTGTTCAGCCACAGCAGCGACCATTACATTCGAGTTTACGCTCAAATTGGCTACGGCTGCCAAAAAGCCGATGAAGCACTTAAAAACACAGGCTACATCCTACACTGTTTCAATTGCCTGCACAGGGAAACCACTCAGCACCTCTTCGGTTGCCCGACCTGTCCCGAATGCGGCACAAAAATGGATTATGCTGGCCCCTTGTGGATTGGCAGCATTAACGATGAAGCTTACATTGATCAGATTCTAAAGGAGAATCAGGAAGTGGCGTTTAAGAACAGCGGCAAAATCAACAAACTCTTAACCACAATCAAAGCTGAAGCTCAAGCACCCACAACCTATTACGTGCTTGACCGCATAAGCAAAAAACTCAGCTTGCCCCCAACCTCGACACAAGCATTCTTGACCGCTTTAAAGGACAGCGGTTATCAAGCGGTGCAATCCCATTTCAACCCCCGAGGCATAAAAACCGATGCGCCAGCGCTTGCAATGCAGAAAACTTTAAAGAAACTTTTAGAGCCGAAAAGCAGTAGTTGAAAAGGCTTAAGCGCAAAACTGCATACTTTCTTTTTGTGATTCTTGTGGTTAGCTTTGAGAAAGAAATTGAGGAAATGGTAAATCGGGAAACCCATGCTTGGGACACAAAAAATGTAGAGTTGCTGCTTTCACTTTTTCATCCTGACATGGTTTGGCCTTGGCCACTAAATGCACAGTCGCATAACCCAGTAAATTGGGTTCTTGAAATGGGTAAGTATGATTACGACAGGTGGAAAGGTGGCTGGCAACGCCTTTTTGACACGCACACTTTGGCGCATAATAACAGAAAAATCCGGAAAATTGTGGTTTCTAAAGAAGGAAACGGCGGCTTTGCAGTTGTTGACGTTGACACTTTATGGGTTGATTCTAAAGGCCAGCAAAATCATTGGAAAGGCAGAGCCTGCAAAGTTTACACTAAAATAGGGAACGAATGGAAACTGATTATGCATACTGGGCTACTGGATTACACAACAAAAGTTTAAAGAGCAAAACCTATCTTCCTAAACAGTAAAGTGAGCATTAATGAACGATAAAGTTGCAGTTATCGGCGCAGGCATGATGGGAAGCGCCATAATCAAAAGCCTCGTTAAAGGCGGCTATAAAGGCCAAATCACCGCAGTTGATCTTCAAGTTGAGAAGCTTAAAGAGCTTGAAAAAATCGGTGTAAAAACTGGTTCAGACAACCAAAAAGCCGCCGCAGACTCAGACATAGTTTTTGTCATCGTTAAACCCGGCGACGTAGAAAAAGTCTTAAAAGAAACAAGCAAAGAAACAAAAGGCAAACTCGTAATTTCTGTTGCTGCAACCGTGACACTCTCATTTCTGCGTAAACATGCGCCTGAAGCTAAAATTGTGCGTATAATGCCTAACTTGGGTGCCATGGTGCAGGCTGCTTACACGGCTTACTGCTGTGAACCAAACGTAACCACCACTGACAAACAAAAAGTCCAAACCATACTGAAAATGATGGGCGAATGCGATGAAATGGATGAGAAATACATGGACGCTATTACAGCGGTTAGCGGAAGCGGACCAGGCTACATGTCAATTATTATTGAAGCTTTAACCTATGCAGGCCTCAAAGTTGGCTTACCCAGAAATATTGCTCTAAAAAGTGCCGCCCAAACGGTTCTTGGCACAGCAAAACTTGTAATTGACCTAAACGAAGACCCAGCAAAAATTAAAGACATGACAACAACCCCCGGCGGAACAACCATTGAAGCTATCTACCAAATCGAGCAAAGCCAAATCCGACCCGCAATGATACGCGCCATCGAAGAAGCCACAAAGAAGAGTGCTCAAATCCGAGAAAAACTTAACCTGACATGAGAACCGCTGAATGTTTGAAGCAGTAATTTTTGATTGGGACGGGACGCTTGCTGATACGCGGGCGGTCATTGTCTCTTCTTTTAAACAAACTCTACAAGAAGTCGGCATCATCATACCTGACGAGTATATTGAGCGGCGAATGGGTATTGGTGCAGCAGAAACTTTTCGTGAAATACTGCGGGAAGCAGATAGACCTGTTGATGAAAAGATAGTTAAGCAGTTAGTTGAAAATAAAAGTCAACAACAAATCGATCTAAAAGACACAGTGCAACTCTTTCCAGGCGCAGTTGACCTTTTAGAGGCTTTTAAGGGCAAAACCAAGATTGGATTAGCTTCAATGAACAGCAAAAAAGTAATCGAAGCCATAATCAAGGCAAAAAGGTTAGAAAAATATTTCCAAATAATAATCACAGCTGAAGCGGTTACACATTCTAAGCCTCACCCAGAAATCTTCCTTAAATGCGCACAACAACTAAACACGTTACCCACAAGTTGTGTGGTTGTTGAGGATTCACTTTTCGGGGTTAAAGCCGCCAAAGCTGCAAACATGAGCTGCATCGCAGTTACAACCGGCGCATACAGCAAACAGGAACTGGAAAAAGAGAAGCCTGACGTGATTGTTGCAAGCCTAAAAAGTCCTAAAGTGCTTGATTTTGTTTTAAGTTAATAATAACTTGTAGTTGTGTTCAACCAGTCACATAACCTTAAACGCTTTTGAATGCAAAGATAGATTTGCGTAAAATACGTGAAATGACATGAAGGGCTTTACGGGCAACAAAAAATGCAGGAAACCGCTATTCCAAGTGCTACTTTTAGATAACGACACAAGTCTCAACGTGCAAGTACAAGAAGCCCCAAACGTTAATTATTCAACGGTAAAAGAGCACCTCAAAAACGGCGGAAGCGTGTTTATCACAAGCAAAAAACAACAGAAGCCATTACCATCAAAAACAGGCAAAGCTCAACAAAACTACACTGCAACCCGAAGAAACTATGGAGCCCTCATGCAAGAAACGTATGAAAAGCAAAATTTTGTGTGACGTGCATCCACTGATTCCCTTTACCCCCCTCTCTCTTCCGTAAACTGATTTTTTGGATGCACGCCACTCCCGCTAACAAATTATTTTTAATTGATGTTTGACGAGTTTTCTCCAAATTTTTCCTAAGAAGTTTGTTCTAAAAAAGTTGAGAGGCGACTTCGTTAGTCGCGTGAAGGAACGTTTTCGGGGGCTTTTGGGGCTTAATAAGGTGTCCAGTCGGCTACTGAGTCTCTTGTGTTAAGGTTAACTTTTTACATTAAATTGTTTGCGCATAGGTGGCACCTTCAAAAAAGTCTGTAATGGCAGACTGAAAATATACGATTATGTTGGCGCGTTGGCTGGAAAAACAGCGACAAAGCTTTTGCTAAATCAACGGGGTTTTTGTGAGTTTTGTTGCTATTTGTCGTCAGTCACAAAGGCTTAAGAACCAACTAATTCACCATTATTCCAGTAAATAGAGCATTAAACTACTGTTACGGTAGTTTGTCTAGTTTCTGAAAAAAGCTTCTTGTGGCAAAAAATGGTTAGGGAATATATCTTTGAAAAACAAAAAGTCTCGATTAGCCTGTTTTTTGAGTGTTGTTGGCATTATTTTGGTTTTATCAACCGTTTTTCTTTTTCCTAATTCAGCAGTTGCAGAAGAAGCAACGCCTCTGAATTCTCAGGATTACCCCGAAATTGTATTGTTGCAAGTCACGGATAATGCTTCATCGTTTGAAACTAACACGTTATACATGGGTGTTTGGTTGATTAACATTTACGATTATCAATATCTTGCAGGCGATTACACGTTTGATTTTTACCTGTTCTTTTTATGGGTTGATAATAGTCCTAACATGACTCAGGTTGATTGGCAAATCGTAAATGGGTACCTAGTTAACCCAACCACTCTTGCGGGTGTAGATAGAAACTTAACCGGCCCAATAAAATATGACATTTACAGGGTAACTACCCGTTTAAGCACGCCACCTGACGCCGTCGATTATCCGTTTGACCCAATTTATATGGGGATAAATTTTGATTTTATAACCCATGGATACTACCAGAAAGTTGTTTGGCTTGAAAACCAAACAGGCATTGATCAGGCTTTTAGAAATCCTGGGTGGGTAACAACCAACGTTAACTTAACTTCAACAATTCACCAGTACCCATTAAACGTGGATTTACCCCGAGCAAGCATGACTTTAACGCAAGTAAGACAAAGAATAGTGCTGAGTATTCAATCCTTTATTCCACCATTAATCTTTGCGATTGTCTCAGGTTTCTCTTTTCTTTTTGGACTCAAAGATTCAGGCGCTGTAGCTTTACGTATAGGTTTGAACACTTCAATGTTAGTTACCACGTTGCTGTACAATTTTGCAGCTGCTAATGGTATTCCGCCTGCTTCAACTATTACAATTTACGGCATGTTCATTCTTGCGGTGCTCATTTTTATGGTAACTAACCTGATTGTTACAATTGTTGGAATCGTTGATTGGATGCGTTTTAGGAACGAAAAAACAATCAAGCGTATCAATCAGTGGGGCTTAGTGTTAACCGTCGGTTTACCGATATTACTTTTTTTTATAATGTACTTTTTAAGAGGTTAAGCGGAAATTGGCAGAAAAAAGCAGCAAAAAATCGTTTCTAAGCTCAAAAGTTCTTCCCTTGGCGTTAGCACAATTCATCTGCAGTTACGCCGCTTCAAACATGAACGTAGCAATCAGCGATATCGCCCGAGACTTAAACACGGATGTACAAGGCGTCCAGTTGGCAATAACTTTTTTCACTTTAACAATGGCTGCTTTAATGATTCCCGGAAGCAAACTCACCGACATTTCAGGAGGCAAAAAAATCTTCCAGAATAGGCCTTATCGTTTATACGTTGGGCGGTTTGTTAGCGGCACTTGCTCCAGCTTTGAGCATACTGATTTTCGGTTACTCCCTGCTTGAAGGGTTAGGCTCGGCTCTTTTGATTCCCCCCGTTTACATTTTAGTTACTGTTTCCTACACGGGGATTGCACGGGCAAGAAACTTGAATCATCAGCGCCGCTGCAGGAATCGGATCAGTAGCTGGGCAGTCAATTGGCGGTATAATCACCACTGCGGTTAGTTGGCGTGCCTCGTTTTTGGTTCAAGTGCTTGTTGTATTAGCAATTTTACTTCTTACAATGAAAATTATTGAACCAAAAAAGACGGGCCCCAAGCATCATTTTGATATTGTCAGCGCCGTTTTGTCAGCACTTGGCTTAGTAATTATTATTATTGGTCTTCAAACAACATCTGCTTACGGCTGGTTCGTTGCATCCAAAAACTTTGTCGTCAACAACGTTGTCGTTTTGCCCCAGGGCAGCATTTCACCGTTTCTTATTTTCCTTGCCATAGGAGTACTCTTTAACGTTAGGTTTTATCTTTCAATCCGTCACAGAGAACGAATCGGCAAAGAACCACTTCTGCAAACACATATTTTGCATAATAAAACTTCTAAACTTGGGTTTAGTTACTCAGATTGTTCAGTGGCTGATTCTTCAGGGAAGCTTCTTTGTTATCTCAGTTTTTCTGCAGACAGTACGGGGCTTTACAGCTATAGAAACAGGTTTAATTTTAACTTCCGCCACCATTGGCGTTTTATTTACTTCAGGCATAGCGGGAAGGCTTGCTAAAAAACAGTCTCAAAGATTAAACATTCGAGGAGGCTCTCATCTTAACCAATATTGGCATCGTGCTTTTACTTGTTCTTTCAGGATGCCACGTCAAACATATTCTTTTTCTTACTGGATTATTTCTTATCGGAGCTGGCGTAGGCATAATGTTAACGTCTTCAGTTAACGTTGTGCAATCTGCTTTTCCTGAAAAAGAACAAGGCGAAATTTCAGGTTTATCCCGAAGCGTCTCGAATTTGGGTTCATCACTGGGGGTATCAATAGTCGGTTCAGTTCTGGTTTCTGTTGCAATCCCAAAGAATGAGCCTTACGTTTTAGCACTTGTTGTAATGGTTGCGATTGCAGTGTTTGGTTTAATTGCAGCAATTCTTATACCTAACACGCCGCCACAAAAAATCGAAAACACACCGTCCAACAAAAAGCCAACCTCTAAAAGCAAACCATGGAAACAGTGATTGCTAAACAAAGTTATTAGCGTAAAAATCAGCAAATAAGCTAAAAAGCAATTTTCTTTTGTATCGATTATGCACCAACAAACCCATTTATGCCTAAAAAACAAAAACTATATGGAGTGGGCAGGTTTGATATTGCCCAAAATTGTTTTTTCAGAAAACGAACTTTCAAACTTTGATGATTCAATCCATAAGGAATGGTTAATCACTAACGGGTTAGGCAGCTACTCGTCTAGCACAATTTTAGGAATAAACACCCGCAAATATCACGCACTGCTTGTTGCTGCGTTGCGACCACCCGGAGAGCGAACCGTTTGCTTATCAAAACTTGATGAAGACGTTGAAGTTAATGAAAGCAATTACAGGTTGGGTGCCAACGATTTTCGTAATGGGATATATCCTCAAGGTTACCTCTTTTTAAAAGATTTTTCTGTTTCTCCCTTCCCAACATACCGTTACGTTGCAAATGATGTTGAGCTGCAAAAAACTGTTTTCTTGCCTTTCGAAAAAAACGCTGTTATAGCGGTTTATTATGTTAACAACCAAGCAGGCACAGATTGTACAATCAAAATTTACCCATTAATATCCTTCAGGCACTACCACTACGTAATTGATCGGCAATCACTTCCAGAATTCACCCAGCACAATAACGACAAAGACGTCGAGTTAACCTTCAAAGACCCCTCAGCAACAATAATAGCACAAGCAATCAACGGCAAATTTACTGCATCACCACAATGGATAGACGGCATTTTTTATCCAGAAGAAGAAAGCCGCGGTGAATCCAATTTAGACGAAGGATACCAACCGGGAACTTTTGAGTTTCAAATACCAAAACATAGCAAAAAAGAATTTGCCATAGTAACGGCAGTCAACTCTGACCCGTATGAAACAAAAGAAGCGTTAAACAGGTTTGGCTCAAACGTAGATGACATAAAAAGGCTGTTTAGTCAAGAAGTAAAACGCAGGATCAACTACTTAACTGAATTTTATAATAACTCAAAAATAATGCCAAGTGACGAGTTAAGCTGGATTCTGCAAGCTGCCAACAGTTTTATTGCTAAAGGGTTAGCTGAACAGCAGAGATTCATTATTGCAGGTTTTCACTGGTTTGGCAGTTGGGGCAGAGACACTTTTGTTTCTTTGCCTGGACTCATGCTGGTTACAGGCAGGTTTACTGAAGCTCGAAATGTGATTTCTGATTACGCAAAATACTGCAATAAAGGCGTTATCCCAAACCTTATTGATGACAAAACAGGCGAACCGTTATACAACACCGTTGACGGCACACTTTGGTTTATCAATTCACTTCTACAATATCTCAAGTATACAGACGATTACGATTTTGTAAAAAGCAATCTATGGGAAACCTTAACAGGCATAATTGAAAATCACCGCAAAGGTACAATTAACGGCATTCACGTAAATACTGACGGATTACTTGCGCATGGTCCCCAACTTACATGGATGGACACTGTAGTAAATGGTGTTCCATACACTCCTCGAGCAGGAAAAGCAATAGAAGTCCAAGCATTATGGTACAACGCTTTACGTACAGTCCAGTTTCTTGCAGAAAGATTCGGGTACAAAAAAAATGCAGACGACTATTATTTTATGGCGGAAAGAGCGAGAAAAAGTTTTAACGATAAATTCTGGAACAACCAAGAAAACTGTTTATTTGATGTTATAAGCGACGAGGGTCCTGACTATTCTGTGCGGCCTAACCAAGTTATTGCTGCTGCTTTAGATTTTAACATTATCGACAAGCTTAGGGCTAATCAGGTGGTTGATTTTGTTCAAAGAGAACTTTTCACTCCTGCAGGGTTACGAACGCTTCCACCTAACGATTCACGTTACAAAGGAAACTATGCAGGCAACCGAGAAGACCGAGACCGCGCATACCATAGTGGTTCAATCTGGCCATGGCAAACAGGACTCTTCACGACAGCTTATCTAAAAGCAAAAGGCTACGCAGAAGTGAATAGGCAGTACGCTTTGTACTATTTTATACGACCATTATTTACTACTCAGATTCGCCGAGGAGGATTAGGAACAGTTAGCGAAATTTATGATGCCGACGCACCTTACCTTCCGAGGGGTTGTATAGCTCAAGCATGGAGTGTCGCCGAACCGTTAAGGGCATATGTTGAAGACGTGTCACTAGTTAGACCAAAATTTGAAAGAAAAGTTCTGTCGGTCTCACTCAGCATCACCGCATAAACAAGCAAATCCAATTTTTTTTAAAAAAAGTTAAGTGGAAGGTTAGGTTTTGTTAACCATCCTTCTAAACAAGTATCCTTGTCCTTGCGCTATAGCATCTTTAGTTGCTGTTCCATAAAGCTTCAACAGAACAGAGACCAACCCAGTCCAGCCTGTTTGGTGACTTGCGCCAAGACCTGCTCCATTGTCGCCATGGAAGTATTCGTAAAACAAGAGGTTATCTTTCCAGTAAGGGTCGGTCTGGAATTTTTCTGTTCCACCATAAACCGGTCGTTTGCCGTTTTGGTCACGAAGGAAAGTTTTTGTTAGTCTTTTAGCAATTTCTTGGCTAACTTCAAAAAGATTCATCATATTTCCTGAACCTGTTGGGCATTCAATTTTGAAGCTGTCTCCATAATAAGCGTAATAGTTTAGCAGTGCTCGAAGTATTAGGATGTTAATTGGGAACCATACTGGTCCACGCCAGTTTGAGTTGCCGCCGAAAGCGCCAGTTATAGATTCTGCAGGAGCATACTCGATTCCTAATGCTTGTCCTGCAAGAGTGACAGAGTAAGGATGTTCAGCGTATGTTCGCGACAATGAACGGATTCCGTAGGGACCCAAAAACTCGTTTTCGTCCAACATTCTTGTAAGTACGCGGCGGAGTTTATCTTCGGTAAGCAGACTGAGAAGAACAGTTCCGTTTGCCCCTTGTTTGCCCGGGCGATGAATTTTTGTTACAAGTTCAGGATGATTTTTAACAAACCAAGTTACACGTTCAAGAAAATGAGGCATTTTTTCAATAAGGTCTGGCGTAAAAATACTGTTTGCACATAAAGCGATCAAACCAACCATTGAACGGATTTTAAGCCTAATTGCTCTTCCGTCAACATGCCGCAGAATATCATAATAGAAACCATCTTCTTCATCCCATAAACCCAGTTTAGTTGTTCCACCATTGTTCATGGCATGTGCAATCCACAGGAAATGTTCAAAGAATTTTATGGCTTGTTCTTCATATGCAGGATTCTCTTTGGCAAGTGTCGAAGCTAAAGTTAACATGTTTTGGCAGAACATTGCCATCCAAGCGGTACCATCTGCTTGATCTAAGCTTACGCCGGGAGGCAGTTTTGCGCTACGGTCGAAAACTCCAATATTGTCAAGGCCCAAGAATCCGCCTTGGAAAACGTTTTTGCCTGAATCATCCTTCCGATTTACCCACCAGGTAAAATTCATCAACAATTTTTGAAAAGAGTTTTCAAGAAATTCAAGATCCCCCTTGCCGTATAAGGCTTCTTCAAGATTGTAATTGAAGATTATTGCCCAAGCGTGAACTGGTGGGTTAACGTCGTTAAAGTTCCATTCGTATGCGGGAAATTGGCCGTTCGGGTGTAGATAACGTTCGTTAAGCATCAGGTTTAATTGTTGTTTAGCAAATTCAGGATCAACCATTGAAATAGCTACTGTGTGAAAAGCTAAGTCCCAAGCCGCGTACCAAGGGTATTCCCACTTATCAGGCATTGAGATTACATCGCTGTTTACCATATGGAACCAGTTGATGTTTCTAATTGGTTTTTGGGATTCCGTGTAAAAGTCTACTTGATGTTCATTTAACCATTTTGCTATGTCATAGTCGTAATATTGTTTGCTCCAAAGCATGCCTGAAAGGGCTTGTCTAAGGACGTTTCTTTCATCGTCGTTTAATGTTTTTGGGCTTATTAAATCGTAAAATTCGTCTGCTTCTTTTGTGCGAGCCATGAAAAGTTCATCGAAACTGTTACCAAACATGTTCTCTAAGTCAACATCTCGGGGTTTATCGGTGGTTAGCCTTAACTTTACTGTTACTGACTGTTTTGCTGGCACAGTAAACATGTAATTCGCTGAGGTTTTAGTTCCGACCTGAGCTGGATTAACGGCATTCTCATCTCCATTAACAACATAATTGTTAATGCCGTCCTTAACGTAAGGTGTAAGGTTATTGGTTCCAAACAGTCGTCGATTGTTATTTTCATTTTCTGTAAACAACAGCGGAATTGCTCCCTCACAATAAAGGTAACGTTTTCCTAAAAACTGGTGTTCAGCTTCAACCGCGCTGACGTTCTGGGACATTTTTAATTCTTTAATTATCGGATGTTCAAGGGGTATTTTGCTGCCATACCATATATTTCGGAACCACAAAGTAGGCATTACTGTTAAAGGTGCAGCTTGGTTTGAACGGTTGAAAGCAGTTATTTTGATAAAAATGTCTTCGGGCGATTTTTTGGCATATTCAACGTAAACGTCGAAGTATTGGTCTTGGCTAAAAATGCCAGTATCAATTAATTCATACTCGAATTCATAGCGGCTTCTTGCACGGTTAGTGTTTACAAGGTCAAGATAAGGGTAAGCGTTTTGCGGGTACTTGTAAAGGTACTTCATGTAGGAATGGGTTGGCGTGTTGTCGAGGTAAAAATAGTATTCCTTAACGTCTTCGCCGTGGTTTCCTTCACTGTTAGTTAAACCGAAAAGACGCTCCTTGAGAATAGGGTCTTTTCCGTTCCAGAGGGCAACTGAAAAGCATAAGTTTTGCTTGTCGTCACTGATGCCAGCGATACCGTCTTCACCCCAATGATACGCTCTTGAACGTGACTGGTCGTGTGTAAAATAATTCCATGCAGACCCATCGTTGCTGTAGTCTTCTCTCACGGTGCCCCATTGTCGCTCGCTCAAATAAGGTCCCCATTTTCGCCAAAGCACATGGTGCAGGCGTGATTCAATCAACCTATCTTTTTCTGAAGTCAAATTACCCAACTCAAAAGTAAGTTCCGATTTATCTAGGCGGAAAAGGGCATTATATGAATATGTGACTGTTACTTGTAAACCACATTAAGCAATACTTGTATACCAAAGTTAATGTAGAAAGTTTAGGAAGAATGTAGGGTTAGAAAAAAATTCCTCTTTAACCCAGCTAAACACAGTTTCTCTAGACGCCTCGGAGGCTTCCTTAAAACAATTAATCATACAAAACTTGTTATCGCACATGGAGCTGTCTGTGGCTTGGAAATTTATTTCTTGATTTTCCCTCAGGTTAACAAGCTTCGCCTTTTTGTAGCATGGAAAAACGTTTAGGTTACAATCAACAGTCAATATGACTCTGCCGGCTTTACAGGGATACTTCATAGGCAAATTATCATGCGCTCTAAGCACATCCCGTAAATAACCAGTAGTGTTTGCAACCTGTGAGCCAGCAAGTTTCATTTCTAAAATTTTGCCGACATTGTTACGGATGTTAACGTAGAAGTCGTTTGAAGACTTTTGCAGGTTTCCGCCAACAGTGAAGGTGCCCTCATTTGATGAAATGTATGGGTAAGAAAAAGAAAACGGAACACCCAAGTCGCCGTTAACGTAATTAACCATTTTTGATACATCGTCAATGTTCCAGTTGGGGTTCAAAAAAGTTACGCCATACGTTTTTATGCCGCAAGCTTTCGCTAACTGGATAGTTTTTGTCGCTGTTTTGGATATGCCTGGAACGTGTTTTGCTTCATCCCACTGCTGATTAATATAATGATCCACAGAGACTGAAAGAGCATCCAAGTCTTTACTTAATTCAATAATTGTTTGTTTAGGGATTGTTCCATTTGTTGTTATAGAAGTGATTAAACCTTTTTCTTTAGCATACTTCATCGCTTTAATCAGATAGGGGTATAATCCTGTTTCTCCACCAGTGAAGTAAGCTATTGAAAAATTATTTTTTTCTAACACGTCAATTACAAAAAAAATGTCAGCTAAAGACATATCGACAGGCGGAGAAGCCCAAATGTTACAACGATCAACACATTTAGCGTTGCATCTTGTAGTGACCTGAATGATGGCAAATTTTACTTCCCTATTGTTACGCATAAAACGAGAACCTAACTTTACAAGCAATCCAAGATTCATCCAAAAAACGCCCTCACAGAAAAGAGTGAAAAGAAAAGAGTCAAAAGCCGTTGACAGCAATAAAGCTATGAAAAGCACTGAACCTGTAAATTGATATTGAAAAGGTTGGTTTAAATGCTTACTTTGATTCCGCGTCTTATGTGTTTAGGCGGGCATTCTGTCATGTCTGCGCCTGATGCGAGTTCAAGCAATGTTTTGTTTATCGTTATTACGTCGCCTACTGAAGAAATTATGCTAATAGGCATACAAACGTCGTAGCTTCCGAATGTTTTCTTGTAGCCAAGCGAAACGGCCGCCTTAGAAGACAACTTCATAACCATACTAGTAACTTGCCATTTGGTTATATCAAAGTCTACATCTTTGATTTCACCTATCTCGTCACCCTTTAAACTGACCACTTTTTTGCCAGAAAGTTCGTTTGCACTAACCAATTTTTCACCTACTAAAAACCTGATGACTTACCTATACTCGGTGGCGGTTATATCTGTTTGTTTGCATTTTTGCTCCATAACCAAGACAACCGTCCATCAAACAGGCCACTTTTTCATGATGTCCGAAGCTGGTTTACCGTTAAGCAGCAGATAAGCCATTTCCTCCATGTAAGGTTTAGCATGAATAAAAAAAGACTTCAACCCTTCACAAAGCCAATTCAATCCTTCTTCGCCATCGGGGGTTTTTAGGACACGGTTTTTTGGGCATTCACCGTAACATGTAAAAAGGAACTCACAGTTTTTGCAGTAACTCGGAAGACCATTAAACTTGGCGTTGCCGAAATGTCGCTGTTTTTCACTGTAAACAAGATTTGATAACGGTTTTTGGGTTATATTTCCTAAAAAATAGGCGGGTTCAACATAGTGGTCGCAGGAGTAGAGGTCACCGTTGTGTTCAAGGGCAACGTTTTCGCCGCATCTCGGGCTAAGCACGCAAAGAGAGGAACAACCCTGCACGTAAGAGGCTAATACGCCGTCGAAAAACTGGATAAACATGCTGCCGACATCACGCTTTACCCACTCGTCAAAAATCGTATTTAGAAACCTGCCGTACTGAATTGGGTTCACTGAACGTTCCGTGAGACAGTTTCCTTGCTGGTTTCCTGTGCTGTTGTCTCTTTCAACTATGGGTATAAACTGGATATAAGGCGTTTTAAGTTCATCACGGAAAAAACGGTAAACTTCAAGCGAATGCCAACTGTTAACAGCGTTGACAGTGCATAGAACGTTAAATTCAACCTGATACTTTTGCATAAGCCTAACCGACCTAACAACACGGTCAAAAACTGAGTTGCCAGCCCTATCTTTTCGGTAAACGTCATGCACATGTTTTGGGCCATCAAGGCTTATGCCAACCAAAAAATTGTTTTCATGAAGAAAACGGCACCATTCTCCATCAATCAGTACACCATTCGTCTGTAATGTTTGCTCAACTTGGACGCTTGAGTTAACGGTTTTTTTGATTACATCTGTGGAATGGCGGAAAAAGTCTATCCCCATCAGGGTTGGTTCGCCCCCCTGCCATGAGATTGTTACTGTGGGGGCGTCTTGGGATTCTATGGTTTGGCGGATGTAGGTTTCCATTATTTTGTCTGTCATGCAGAATTTGCTGTTCGGGTAGAGTTGTTTCTTTTTTAGGAAAAAGCAGTAGTCACAGCTAAGGTTGCATCGTGAACCGGTAGGTTTAGCCATAACATGGAATGCACGCATACTCTTTTCACGTTAAAAAGTTAGATTAAAAAATTTTAAGAAACGGGAAAAAGATTTAATTAAAAATGTGATTATAGCCTTGAGAGTAGCCCTATTATTGCGCCGATAACCATTATCCACGCTATAAAGGATGCACCAAGCAAACTTGCAACAATCGCGAGCAGTATGATCCATATTGCAGCTCCGATATTGTAAACGAATCTTGAGGATGCAGCGCCTAAAATGCCAATGATAAGCATTGCAAGACCCCAGAAAAACGTGCCTAAAGCGTACACTGGATAAAAGATTAACAGGAATATTCCAAACATTGCTCCAAGTCCGACAAGTATCAAAATTATGCTGCCGATTAAGGCTAAAGCAAATCCTATATTTGCTAATGTTCGAGAAATCTTGTTCACCTCCTAAAAACCAGTTTAATAAATGGGCTACAGATTCATCAGCGAAACTGTTGAGCCTTTTGCTTAAGCTATAAACCTGCTATTTTGTTCTTAAGCGTTTGTGACTGGTTTAATATTGTAACAAAAATGGAAGCCAAAATCCAGTTGTTGTAGCTGAGCATAGCCTACAAATTCTTTTTACAATGATTACGAAAAACAGTTATGGTGAAAATACTTGGTAAGTGTTGATGAACTTAAAGGTAAAGAAGTTTATGCCAAGCGAGGAATAAAAATCGGTAAAGTCGAAGATGTCGAAATAGATGACAACAACTGGTCCGTAAAAGCACTTGACGTCAGAATGAATGATGATATTGCTAAGGTTTATGGTGAGAAAGCAGGTTTCATGAAAAAAGAAATCATTCCACTTCCGGCAAACATGCTGGGTCCAATAGGCGACAACGTAACGTTAAAGGAAGAAATCAAAGATTTTGATGCACTTCGAGGCTCAATGAGAACAGAAAGGTCCTTCTAAATCTTTAGTTTTACTTAATTCTGGTTTTAACTATTTTGACATTTTTTAGGTAAAACTAACCTTTCTCTCTTTTTAGTTACCCTATCTCTTGGAGAAACCAAACCAGCCAGCCCTTAATGTAAAAAAGGCATAGGCGACTGGTAAAAAAAACAGTCAATTTTGTTTTCTAAGAGCAACTGGCACATATGGACATCGAGGGTCCGAACCGTGAATATCTCCAGTGTAAAACAGCGCAGTTGTTCTGCAGCCACCACATAACTGTCTGTATTCACAGACGCCACATTTGCCTTTGAGGTTGTTTTTGTCTCGGACTTTGGCGAAGAACTCACTGTTTTCCATGTCCTTCCAAATCTGCATTAACGGTTTGTCTTTTACGCTTCCAGCACGGTAAACATCGTTGTAACTGCAGGGAATAGCTTCACCGTTTTCGGCTATGCTCATAAATTTGCCAAACCAGCATCTGCCCAAAAAGAAGTTGTTATACCAATCGTCAAAATTGGGCATTTCTCGTTGTTTGGCGACCCGTGCCATGAATGGAATGTAAACGTTGATTTCTGGTTTACCTTTGTATTCCAGCATCAAGTCGTAAAGGGTGTTGCATGCCCACTCATACTGTTGCGGCGTAATGTCTGCTTTGATGCTTTCCTTACTGAAAGGAATGAACCCGTGGAAAACAACCCATCTGGCGCCGTTTTTACGGGCAAGTTCGATTACGTGGACAATGTCTTGCTTGTTAGCGTTGGTTACTCCTTTTTCTGTTTTAGCAAAAGTGTAAACAAGACAATCCAGCAGGCCGGCTTTGGAGAGTTTTTCTATCGCTGCTACTGCGGCTTTGTAGCTGCCTTTGCTTCGGAGAGCATCATTGGTTTCTTCGGCGCCGTCTATACTAACTGAAACCCTAACCTTGTTATCTATTATGCCTTTGAATGCGGCTTCATCCATTTTGTGAGCATCAGTAATTATGCTAACGCTAAGGCCTTTTTGTTTGGCGTAATCGATTATTTCGAAAAGATCCTTGCGTAGGAAAGGTTCACCGCCTGTTAAACCAAAAAAGGTTGCACCAAATTCTGCTACTTGGTCAACGATGTGTTTTGCTTCTGCTGTGTTAACTTCGTCTGGTACGGCTTGTTTTCCGCCTGAAGTGCAGTGAACACAGTTACTGTCGCACCCAAAAGTGCAACGAAATGGAACAATAAACAGTGGACCTTTACCTGTCATCTCAACCCTTTACCCCGCGCATTGTATAGTTTGCTAAATCTGAAAATTGATATTTAACTCTTCATGTTTACCTGGCAGTGTTAGATTTCGTTACTAGTTAGCTGGTAAAGGTTTCCAACGCTGTTATGTACGTATACTTGTGGAAACAGTTTTGCGATGGCGTAGTTTGCTCGCCAGCCTGTGCAGTGGCAGGGAATGAGTAGTTGAGGATTAATCTGCTTTAACTCAACGAGGGTTTGAGGAATTATAGTTTCGTTCTCTTGACCACCTAAATGAAAACCGCCAATAACCGCGTAAACCGTGTTGACGCCAGTAATTTCTTGTGCGTAACGCACCGTATTAATGATGCCTGCATGAGCACAACCAGAAACAACCACCAATCCTCGTCCTTTAAGATTCATGACTATGGCGCGGTCATCTATAACCCAACGGTCAGGCTGCCAATCGTCATCCTTCCTAATCCTGTTCAACCCGTAGCCCCGCTCGAAACTGGTTTTTCTTGGAATCTCTCCAGTTATAAGGACAGAATGGTTTGCGATTAGACATGGTTCCTTAGTGTTGATAATTTGGGCGGGGTTTAATTGTTCAGGCGAGGGAAAATCTGGATGGTTTCGTACGCCATGAGGTCCAGCGGTTCCGTGCTGTTTAAACATGTTTTCATGCGTAATAATTGGCAAATTTTGCTTGTTGATTGCTTTTACAGCAGCTTGTAATCCGCCAAAATGGTCGTAATGCCCATGTGAAAGAACTATAACGCTTATTTCTTTTAAGTTGATGCACATTCTTTGAGCGTTAAGAATTATTCCTTCAGCGCTTACGCCAGTGTCAAAAAGAACCGTGCGGCAGTCTCCATCCGTGTAGACACGTATCAACATGGAAAAGCCGTGTTCAGCAATCGGCATCGGCTTGTGCGTTTGAGCATATTCTTCACCTTGTTGTTCTCTGAGCCATTTCCATAACGCTTTAACCGCAGGGTTACGATTGGAAGAAGTAAAATCTACGGTGTTATCTATTAGGCTGATGATTTCAATTTTGGATGCTTCCTTAAACGTTGGCTCCATGCGTTAATCCCCTTAGAGTGTCCCACTATAGTGAACGTTTGTTGGGCAGCCTACACATTTTTTTGCTTCTAAACGGTTGCAGGGCGTGCAGTCCACGTTGCAGGGCGTCATTTTCTTTTGCTTGCTTGACAAGCCCTCGCGTATTTGAAGAAACTGAGAAAAGAAGGTTTCGCTTACTGGATAAAATTCGGAACGCCGTATGCCTTTGCTGCATCTTAGGGAACATTTTTCCATGGATATGCTTTCAAGTGTATCTTGGGTTTCAGCGACAACAAGCGCTATTAGGTTGTAGCCGCCTACTGTTTTGAAGATTTGAACTACTCTTGGGCAGTCTTCAAATCTTTTGAGGAGAGCACGCATGGCATCTCCACTTTCCATTTCCAGCATGACTAAAGCGGGGTAGAGTTTGAGGGCAGTTGGGTTGATTAACGCAGATATTTTTATGATGTTGTCTTTTTGTAGTTTGTCTATTCTTTTTTTGGTGCCCATGCTTGATAGGCCGATTTGTTTTGCTATGTCTTGTAGTGTTGTGCGTCCGTCTGTTTGGAGGATGCTGATTATTTTTTTGTCTGTTTCATCCATGGCACCATGCCTCAAAGTTTAGATTCTAAACCAAACCTATTAATATTGTTTAGTTATTAAACTTTTATCCCTCTGGTGTTCAAACATGGCAAACCCCACTCAAACCACAATCCAATGCGAAGAAGAATGCGGAACTTGCAGCTCCTCGAGCAATTGCAGCGACGAGCAAAAAGAAGAACAAAAACTAAAACAACAACTCAAAAAAATCAAATACAAAATAGCAGTCATAAGCGGCAAAGGCGGCGTAGGTAAAAGCACCGTAACCGCCAATCTTGCAATGGGGTTTGCCATGCAAGGTTACAAAGTCGGCGTTCTTGACGCAGACATTCATGGACCATGCATTCCAAAAATGCTGGGTCTAAAAGGGCAAACACTAAACAGCAGTCCCAGCGGCATAATCGCCCCTGTCGTGGGTCGCTCAGGCGTGAAAGTTGCGTCGATCGATTTTCTGCTTAAAAGCGATGATCAACCCGTAATTTGGCGTGGACCATTAAAAATGAGGCTTATCCAGCAATTCCTCTCTTACGTCGCATGGGGCGAACTTGACTTCTTGTTCGTCGACCTACCACCCGGCACTGGCGATGAACCATTGACAGTAACACAGTTAATCCCTGACATGGATGGCGTGCTCATAGTTACCATGCCCTCAGAACTTTCCGAAGGAATAGTCAAAAAATCTGTTAGTTTTGCCAAACAAGTGGGCGTTCCAATAATCGGGATAATTGAAAATATGAGTGGATATGTTTGTCCTGACTGTGGAAAAAAGGTTGATATTTTCCAGTCTGGAGGCGGCAAACGCATAGCAGAAGAGCAGTCTGTCCCATATTTAGGAAGCATACCAATTGACCCTTCAGTTTGTACAGACTCTGACAAGGGTTTATCATCCATAGAGGAAAAGAAGGGTTCCCCAACAACAAAAGCGTTTACAGAAATTATACAAAAAACAAAACAATTCTTAGAAGAAAATGAGGCGAAGAGAAAATGAAGGTAGCCGTGAGTTCAACCACAAATAATTTAGAGGGCCAATTAGACCCTAGATTTGGCAGATGCGCATATCTGCTGATTGTTGATTCTGAAACTATGCAGTTTGAAGCCATCCCTAACGCTGCAGCTGGAGCCGGAGGTGGCGCAGGGATTCAATCGGCACAGTTGATTGCAGATAAAGGCGCAAAAGCAGTTATAACCGGAAATGTTGGTCCTAATGCGTTTAGGGCTTTGTCAGCTGCTGGCATCCAAATAATAACTGGAGCTGAAGGAACGGTTAAGGAAACTGTTGAAAAATATAACCGCGGCGAGTTTAACAAAACCGTTGCACCCACTGTTGAGGAACACTTCGGTTCTAAACAGGGGTAGTAATTGTTTTGCAACCAGAATATTGTAACCATTTTATTAGACTTGGTTAAAGTTGGAGGTGAAAAGGATTGACAGAAAAAATTGTTGTTCCAACAGAAAATCAAGAAGGCATAAACGCTGTAGTAGCTGAACACTTCGGTCGCGCACCATACTTTACAATTGTTGAATTAGATAACGGCAAAATAGTGAACGTAAGCACAGTTCCAAACACAAGTGAACACGTTGGCGGAGAAGGCTCCCCTTTTGACGTACTTGTTAAATTAAACCCTAAAGCAGCCATTGTTAACGGCATGGGTCCAAGAGGCATAACGAACTTCAACAATGCAGGCGTTAAAGTATTAAGAGCCAACGCACAAGTCGTCAACAAAATAGTTGAAGCATACATTGCAGGCCAACTTGAAGATTTAACAGAAGGATGCTCTGAGGCACATCATCACCATTAAAAAACCTCAAACATTTCCTCTATTTTTTAAAGAAAAAAACAATCAAATGAAGGTTAACATATGATAATAACGGTTGCAAGCGGTAAAGGCGGCACAGGAAAAACTTCAGTTGCCGTAAACTTGGCTCTTTCGATAGATAACTGTCAAGTTTTAGACTGCGACGTTGAAGAACCAAACGCACACTTACTACTACGCCCAGAAACAAACAGGACCGAACCTGTTTACGCTTCAAACGTCAAAATTGACAAAACCTTATGCAGGCAATGCGGAGTATGTGCAAAATTTTGCCGATACAATGCATTGTTCTGCTCCTTTAAAGGCGTTCTCATTTTCCCTGAATTATGCCACGGCTGCGGCGGATGCATAACAGTTTGCCCCGAAAAAGCAATCAGCGAAGAAAAATACAAAGTCGGGACCCTGAATTTCTCCCAAGCAGGCAACATCAAGCTGGTTTATGGCGAGCTTGAAGTAGGCAAACCCATGACGAGTCCAATCATTAAAGCAGTAAAAAAGCAGGCTTCAAAAGACCGACCCGTCATCGTTGATTCGCCGCCGGGAGCGTCTTGCTCTTTTGTTGAAACCGTGCGGAACACCGATTACTGCATCCTGGTTACCGAGCCAACGCCTTTTGGTTTGCATGACCTAAAAATTACAGTTGAAGTCTTAAAGAAAATGGATGTGCCTTTCGGTGTTATCGTTAATCGTTCAGGGATAGGCGACAGATCAGTTTATGATTACTGCAAACAAGAAAGCACTCCTATCCTGTTAGAGATTCCCTATGAACGAAAAATAGCGGAATTATACTCAAAAGGAATAGCTTTTAGCGTTGAAATGCCCGAGTGGAAAACAAGCTTTCAAGATTTATTCAACCAGTTAAGGAGGCTTACAGGGAAATGAAGGAGCTTACCGTTTTAAGCGGCAAAGGCGGCACAGGTAAAACAAGCATAACAGCATGCCTAGCCGTGTTAGCAGGCAACTCGGTGGTTGCAGACTGCGATGTTGACGCACCAGACTTGCACATGCTGCTGCATCCTGAAATATTTGAGAGACAAACGTTTATGGGTTCAAAAGTTGCCCAAATTGATGCTTCAAAATGTGTTAAATGCGGCGCCTGCAAAACAAAATGCAAGTTTGACGCAATTTCGACTAATTTAAACATTGATGCCACCGCTTGCGAAGGGTGCGGCGTGTGCCTTTTAGCATGCAAAATCGACGCGATCAGTTTGGTTGAAAGAATTTCTGGCAGCGCTTATATTTCGAAAACGAAGTTTGGATTTATGGCTCATGCAATGCTTTACCCAGGTGAGGGTAATTCTGGAAAACTGGTTACGTTAGTTAGGCAGAATGCCAAAATTTTAGCTACCAAGGAAAAGCTGGACTTGATAATTGTGGATGGTCCGCCGGGTATTGGTTGCCCGGTCATTGCGTCTGTTTCAGGAGTTGACGCAGGCTTGATTGTTGTTGAACCTACACTTTCAGGCATTCATGACTTAAAGAGGGTACTGCAGTTACTTAACCACTTCAAAGTGAAGCCGTACGTTTGCGTTAACATGTATGACATAAACCTTGAAAACACGCAACAAATTAAGGCTTATTGCCAAGAAAACAGTGTAGAGTTTGTCGGTAATATCCCGTTTGACCCCCAGTTTACCGAAGCCATGGTTAATGGACAAACCCTGATAGAATATGCGCCGACAAGCCCAAGCGCACAAGAAATCAAAAGCATCTGGGAAAAAATGAAATCAGCTTTAAGCAGCCAATAATCGGACATAACATTGAATGATGATGAGACATGGTAAACGAGATAACATACAAACCTATAGGCTTGATACATTCACCTTTCAAAGAGCCAAAAAACGTGCCCATACAAGCTTCCGCATCAGTTACAGTAGGAACGATCGAATTGTACCCCGAATATGTCGAAGGGTTAAAAGACCTTGGAGGCTTCTCGCACATCATCCTGCTTTACCATTTTCACCTAATAAAAAACGTATCCATGCTTGTGAAACCGTTTTTAGATGATAAATTGCATGGGATATTTGCTACTCGGGCCCCTGCAAGACCAAACCCTATAGGCTTATCAGTAGTGCAACTCAAAAAAGTAGAAGGCAACATACTACGCATCCAAGACGTTGATATCCTTGATGGTACACCTTTGCTTGACATAAAGCCTTACGTGCCAAAGTTTGACTATCGAGAAAACTGCAAAATTGGCTGGTTCAACGAAAACCTTGATAAACTTTCCTCAGCAAAAGACGACGGCAGGTTCTGCTAAAAAGGGTTACTGGCAAGGATTAAAAAAAATAAGTGTTTATTGTTTTTGTTCGTTTAGTTTGGCTTGGATTTTTTCAAGTGTTTGCTGCATTGCTTTGACTTGTGTTTCTAGCGCGTTTTTTTGTTGCGTCAGTAATGTGGTTTCGGCTTCTTTTGTTAGGTGTGCTGGTGTTGTGTTTGTTGGTTCAGCTATGTAGTACATGCAGGCGCCTCGTCCGTAGAGGTATCCGGGTCGTTCCCATGGCGGCAGGTTGCTGAATGGTCCGTTTCCTGGCCAGTTTCTGAAGCATCTTTCTCTTCCATTTCCGTAGCCATATCCATTTCCCATTGTTTTTTCACCTCGTTTTTGTGCTTATGCACACAATTACTAATTATGAGAATATGCACACAAATTTATAAGAGTTACGGAATATACACTAATCAAGGAGACATCAAAATGGGCTACCGACACAGGCATGGAAAAAGAGGCAGAAACCCAAAACAAATCAACCTACCCAACCCCTCAGCAGCCAACACATTCACACCAACAAACCCTACAAACCAAGAACCAATCATAATAGATTTAGCAGAAATAGAAGCCCAACGCCTCGTAGATTTTGAAGGATTATCCCAAGAAGAAGCAGGAAAAAAAATGGGCATCTCCAGAGGAACCATATGGCGCCTCGTACAAAACGCCCGCAAAAAAACCGCTCAAGCCCTAAGCGAAGGACGCCCACTAAAAATCGGTGACAACCAAACCTAAACTACAGAGTCTCTTTCCATTCCCAAATCTTTCCAACCCAATTATCAGCCATGTCAGTTTTGTATTCATGCAGACAAATCGCTTTGTTTAGCCGCATCAGTATTCCTGAAGAAGTCACTTGCGTAGAGGCGCCCCTGCTGATACCACCGTTTCCTGAAGGCCAA
This sequence comes from Candidatus Bathyarchaeota archaeon, assembly GCA_963832745.1. GTDB lineage: Archaea > Thermoproteota > Bathyarchaeia > Bathyarchaeales > Bathycorpusculaceae > Bathycorpusculum. Next base: position 457,572 of record CAWHVC010000001.1, read on the forward strand.
CCAATCGAATTCATCTGCACATTAACTGTTTCACCAGCCATAGTTGTTATGATGCCTGTTCCTTCACCCATAAAAAGCCCGTCAGCCATGACACCGACTGTTGTAAATATTATCATTGCATCTATGCCCATGATTTTTCCTTTTCCTTGCCCCGAGGTTTCGATTTGTCCGTCAGGTAGCACACGGTAAACAGTGTTTTTTCCTTTAAACTCGGCAATTAACTCTAAAGTCAACGACATAACGGTTCACTTCCTAAAGCAGAAATGTGCAGGGGCTAGATATGGTTATGTTGCTACCAGTTTACAGTCACAACATGCTGCCGAAAAAATTAAATTGACAAGAAACCCCTTTTATTTGGTGAAACTTTTGCCTAAACAAGTAGCAAACGCAAAACTTTTAGAAAATGTAAAAATAGAAATCGACAACGGCCGAGGACACAAAGTAATCGCTGATTTGCCTGAAGCAAAAGGCGGCACAAACATGGGTCCAACAGCTTTAGAGTTGGCATTAATGGCGTTGGCTGGGTGCGGAGCCACTATTTACGCCGAAATTTGTAAGAACAGCAAAATTGACCCAGGGACCATAGAAATTAATGTTGAAGCCGAAAAAAGCCCTGAATCACCAATCATAACGGGCGTAACCATGAAAGTAAACATTAACTCGCCAGCACGCAAACAACTGGTTGAGGCAGCTTGGCGACGCACAGAAGCAGCATGCCCTGTAGTGTTTATTTTCAAAGAAAACATGCCTGTTAAGGTTGAAACTCAGATAACCGCAGGCCAATAAGTTTCTCCATTATCCACTTTTTTGTTAGGGAGGTGAAAACGTTTGTTGTTTGTAGCCACAAATACCCATCCAGCAGCGCAGTGCCCTTTAAACACTGACCAAGGAAAAATGATGTTAAAACAGAATTTTTCAGAAGCTAACATGCAGAAAGCCGGAATAAAGCTTCAAGGCGCCTACGTCAGTTGCCCCAAAGACTCCAGTGCAGAACATAAGGGATTCTTTACTGTTGAAGCAAACAGTGCCATAGATGTTACCAAGTTTTTTGGACCTATGACTGTTGAGGTTAGGGAAGTTGTGCCTTTTAGTGAAGTAGCCAAGAAATTGTAAGCTAAATCAGTCCGAGTTTAAAACGGAAATAGTCCGGTTTTGGACATGTTAGAAAATTTTAAATGCAAATCGGCTGAATTAGTGCTTGAGAAGGCTCGAAAATGGAAGAGGACATGCCATTTGTTACGAGGCAGGCTAACTGTAACCATGCCAAAGAACGCCATTATACACAAAGAAGATTTGACATTCTAAACGGTTACGAATTCAGTTTAACCTGCTGCATTAACTGCCACAAAACACTAGTCATGGATGTAAAAAAATTCGGAAGCAAAAAAGCTTCAAGCTGACTCTTTTGAGTCCTCTTTCTCTTTTACCTGCAAATATGGTTTAGCATCTTTAAGCAGTTCCAGTATGCGTTGGGTCTGCAGAGAAGTTAAGGAGCATTTGTCGGGTTCATTTAGAAAAGGTAGTTTGTCAGGGGCATTCTCGAGTTGATGTAACTCTTCCCAATTAACTTGAATGTTTTCTGAAACCATGTGCTCGTCAACGTCCATTGCCCAAGCGCCAGAATCCAACGCGTCACCGCCCTCGTCTAAGGCAGTGAAGGGTCCAAGCAATGATTTGTCATCCAAGTTATAGAGGAAAACCACTGTGCCAGGCTTGATTTTGCCTTCGGGTTTGGTTTTTTGGTCTGCGCAAGTGTAAAGTTTTCGGCTTAGGCATTGTTGTTGGGAACTTTTGTTACAGAAAAGCACTATACCTGAATACATACTAATACATCACTAACTTAAATGAAAACCAAGCATATAAACAATAAAGAAACAGAAAACCGGCAAAACAAAATTTTCTCTAGTCGGCAACTAGACAAATAATCAATTAGGACACGTAGCCAAGCCAGTGCGAACGCTTGAGACGTTTCTTTTCAGGAAGATGATTACGAATGTAATCAGCGCCGCAAACGTTTCGAAGCAGTCAGCTAACCCGAGCCTATTTGGAGCCTAATCGGATCCTATTAGAGGTTCTATGTTGAAACCTATAGGGGGTAGGTCGCTAAGGAACTTCGGCAAGCCAGTAACATGATAAAAACTAGCATTTGGGTTATTTGCCGCCATCTAACAGGCTTTTAAGGGTCAGACAGTTTTTAGGCGCATAAGCATTCACATCGTTGTTAAAGTAACAATACACCTTTTCTGCGTTTACAGCACGAATTTTTTGTGCCCACTCCTGCAGTTCAGCATCAGAGTAATCACCAAGGTACCAACCGTTCCTGCCGTGAAATCGAACATAAACTACACTCACCGTCTTAACCAAATCCTGAGGCAACCCAAATGACGATACACAGCAAAACACCAAACCCTTCTCCCGCAAAAAATCGTAAACCTCACCGTTCCACCAGCTTTCATGCCTAAACTCCAATACGTTAACAACCTCAGGATCCATTTGGTCGGCGATTGTTTGTAGCAACTCCATGTTTTTGTGCATAAACGGCGGCAACTGAAACAGCACACAAGCCAACTTTTCCTTTAGAACCTTTGCGAGTCGGTAGAATTGGGCGGTGGTTTGTTGAGTGTTTTGAAATTTGCGTGTGTGCGTTATTAGCCGGTTGGCTTTAACGGTAAATTGGAAGCTTTCAGGGGTTTTTGTGTACCAGCCCTGCAGTAACGGTTCAGTTGGAAAACGGTAAAAAGTACTGTTGATTTCAACCGTGTTAAACTTGCTTGTGTAATATTTCAGCCACTGAGTTTTTGGTGTCCTCTCGGGATAAAACCTGCCGCGCCAGTGATTGTAGTAAAAACCTGAACAACCCAAAAAATAAGTCATCTATTTCAAAGTAATCAAAGGATTGCGGGATAAAAAAGTTAACAAAAACAAAAAAGAAAAAGGTTGAGTTTAGTGCTTACGCACCAAGTTTACTACGCCGATTAGTATGGCAATTATCACTGCTGCCAAGATTGCGACTTCAAAAGTGCTGATTGGCGCTTGCTCAATCTGTGACGAAGGACTAGGTGTTGATGTTTGAGGACCTTCGACTACGCCGACTGCTGTTGTTGCATATGAACTGCCGTATGACGCGCTACCCACGAAGGTTGCCATTACCTTGTATTCACCTGCAAGGTCGGGTTGCCACATGAAACTGTATGTGCCGCTTATGTCGCTGACTGCGTCGCCGATGTGCACGTTGTTGCCGTTGGGGTCAACTGCGTCGATTGAAACAGGGACTCCGACTGCGTCAACTGGCATGGGTCTGCCCATATGAAGGTATTCCATCCATGGACCCATAAATTCGTCCGAGATGGCTGGCGTATCTGGTGAACCTACAGATTGGTCTAAGACTTGGCCGGTTATCATTAAACTGTCGCCGAGGTTAACTGCGGTCAATGGTGCATTGATGCTGGTTGAGCTGGGTCCTTTGCCGTAAATGTAGAGGTTTCCGTCGTACTCATTAGTTAACGCTAAGTAGCCATCTGCTAATGCGCCTTGCCAGTCACGTGAACCTGCAATGCCTTGGGCTAAGGATACGTTCCAGATTTCTGCTCCCGTGTAAGCGTCAAGGCAATAGAGTTTCCAGCCTCTGGTTAAGGGTTGACTTGGAGTGTGTTCGCAAGTGAAAGTGTAGTATTTGCCGTCGGCTATTTTTGCTGAACTGTGGAAAGCCTGCTCACCGTTGTAGGGTGTTTCGAAAGGTGCTGCTGGTGCGCTAAATGTCCATTCAATATCTCCGTTTGTCCAGTTGATTGCGTGAACTCCTGCGTAGTCTTCAGTAAAGTAGAAGCCGTATGCCGACTGTACATCATAAGCTCCGAAGACTCCCCAGGGCCAGTCACTTATTTCACTGTTCCAAACTACCTGACCGGTGTGTAGGTCCCAGCATCTGATTGGTCCATCTTGCATGCGGCAAGCAAATTTGCCGTGGTCTGCAACCGCGTCAGAAGTGCTAAAGAATGTTTCAAGACCTGTTGACGCGTCAGTTGATGCATTCCATAAAATTTGGCCTGTAAGCAAGTTTGCTGCTTGAAGTGTTTGACCGACTGCGACGCCTTGAGTGCCGTTTGCGCTTATTGAGCCAACGTTCACTGCAATCATTGATTCAAAATCTTGCGCTGTGCCAATGCTGCTCCAAGGCCAGGTTACGTTGCTTTTGATGCGTTGTGTAAAGTTGTCAACTGTTGTTTGTCCGCCACCACCGCCTGTTGTCCAAAAGCCCGCGTTGTTCTCAATTGTCCAGTTTATTAAACGGTATTTTCCGCCGCCCTGATTTTGAACACTTAGAACGTATGGGTAACCGTACAGTGTGTTGCCAGATAGGTCACCTGATGGCCCGGTTATGTTTGTGACTATTGCACCGGTGAATGGGTCCCACTTGTATATTCTGCCGGGCGTGTTGCCTGAACCTGAAGTTATGGTGTCAAGGGTTACGGTTACGCCTTCTCTTGCAGTTGCGCCTGCAACTTCTGCGCCTTGTGCTTGATACTCAATGAATGTGGGAACCAACGATGAAGTCATTGGGAACATTCCCCACATCAATGTTGTGTATGTGGCTGCTGGTTGTTCCCAGTAGAGTTCGCCTGTACGTAAATCATAGCATTTCCAGTATGTTTGTGCGGTTGTTCCTGTACCAGGTTTTGAGTATGCTTCATAGCATCTACCGTTGTAGATTAGGCTTGGGTAACCTGCACCTGTTAAGCCGCCTGATACTGTTGTGACTTGTCCTGCTGTTCCTCCGACCAAACCGCCGCTCATGTATGGGGTTTTCCACATTACGTGTGCGCTTTCAGGTCCCATAACGTAGGGAACGTATTCGTAGTTGCTCATGTACGTGTTTGTGTCTGCGGGCCAAATTGGTCCACCGCCCACAATGCCTGTGGATGGATAATTGCCCAAATATGGCCACCATTCCCTGTTTTCAGATGAAACGGGCCGTGTCCAGTAATCTGTTGGTGTTCCTGCCGGCGGAAAAGACATCACTTGGTCTTCTTGCACTGTAAAGTTAATCCACTGTGTGCTTGAGGGTTTGTAGTATGCTGATTCGAAGTAGCCTGATGACGCAAACATGCCTCCTGAAACGTATGCTGCCGGGAAGTATGTTCCGAGGAATTCAAATTTGGCTTGCCATTCGCCTACTTGGTCTGGCTGGTACTCAAAATATGCTGACGCGTCGCCTGCGTAAGAGTCAAGAGCTGGCATTACTTGAGTTGTTCCGTCAGGTTTCATGAAGGTTACAACGTAAGCTTGGCTGAAGTTGCGGTTGACGCTTGTTGGGGGGTGAAGCCACATGTTAACTAGAAGGGTTTGGCCTTTGCCGATTGGGTTAGGTGTTAGGGCTAGGTAAGCGTTTGTGGTTATTGTTACGCCGGGTGTGACGCCGTCAGGAAGAGCTCCGGTTACTTGGGTGTCGCCGGCTGCTGCGTTTGCTTGTGGGTTTATTGCTAGTGCTGCTGATGCTGTTAGTATTGCAATTACGATTGCTGTTGCGAGTTTTGTTTTTAAAAATTTGTTTAATTGCAATTTTACAATCTCTCCTTAATTTAGGTAGTCTCTTATGGCTTGCAATTTGCATTTAAATTGTTGTAAGTTAATGGTTACTTAACAACTAATTCTTGGCGTGTTTTTTCGATTATAATTCCAAAAATGTATAAAATATTTCTATTAATTCAAAAATTTGAACCTCCAAAAAAAAATAACAAAAACAAAAAGTTCCACAACCCAAAAAACATAACACCAATAAATCAAACTAATTCTTTTTTGAAGCTGGAATCGCATCCACGACAAGCGCAAAATACCCCTTTTCAGGGCTATACGCTGCAATCGAAAGCCGCATTTTCAATGGTTTAAAAAAGACTTCAAACCTCTCAGAGGTTCCCGAAAATGATATTCTGCCAAAAATCTCAAAAAGATTAGGCTCATTATTTTCAATTCCTGGAAAAATATCCGACGCTTTTTTGCCTATAAACAACTCTTTTTTTAAACCAATACTTTCTACAAGCGCTTGATTAACTTCCAAGAACACGAAATCTACCGGCTTTGAGTTTTCATCAAGAATCATGCGACAATAAGCAAAGCCTTCAAGAATGTTCGCGAATAATCGCCGGTAGCCTTCTTCACTTTTTTTGAGGGCTTCTTCCATTTCTTTCATTTCTGTAACATCAACGGCAACAACAAAAGCCTTGTCAAGTTCAGCTCCGTTATAGGTTATTTTCGCGCTTAGGGTAACCCAACGTTTATTGCCATTTTTAGTTACTATTCGGACCAGAACTTTGTCGCTTATTTTTTCTCCTTTCCAGCTTTTTTTAATAACTTCTTGAAAAACCTCTTTGCTTTCATCGTCTAAAAGGTCAAATGGGCTTTTGGAAAGAATTTCAGCTTTAGAATAACCAGTTACTTTGCACATGAATTCGTTAGTTGTTAAAAACTTTAAAGTTTTGCAGTCTATTTCATAGACGCCTGCGGGCGCATATTTGGTGAAATATTGCTGTTTTTCTTCTTTTTCTTCAAGCGCCTTTTGAGCTTTTTTTAGTTCAGTTATTTCGTCAAAAATTGTTGCAAAATATCCTTCTTCAGGCGTGTAGGTGAACACAGAAAATGTTCTGTTTTCTTTTGGGAAATAGTGTTCTTGATTAACTGCGGTATGGGTCTTTACAACTTCGCCAAAAACTTCAATCATTCTTTGAAGATTTTGCCCTAAATGAGGCAGGACTTTTGTGGCTTTTTTTCCTTGTAAGCTCTTATCAAAACCAGTTATTTCTTCAAATACGGTGTTTGAAGATAAAATTAAGAAGTCAACGGGCTTACCTTTTTCGTCAAATATCATTTTGTTATACGAAAAACCTTTGTTTAAGTTTTCAAAAACCCCGTCAAGTCTTGTGTTTGTCTTATTTTCTCGTTGAGGATATCTTACAGGGTTGAACCATCCTGAATTGAAATAGTTTTGAGCCATCTCCAAGATGCTTGAGTTATTGGCAAAAATGGCTAACGTATGAGTGGCCCCAGTTTTTGGTGGTGTGGTCAGCAAAACGCTTTTTCCATCAAATATCCTCAACCAAGCATTCAATGGTCCAGTGATATGCCTAATTTCAAGGTAGGGGTTATCCTTAATACTGCTAAACTCTTTTGTAACTTGAGAGTTGTTTGGGTATTCAGTGATTACTCGCACATACACTTTCCGTTCTAACGTTTTTACAACCAGTTCATAATTGGTGATAAGCCATTGATGCAGCCTCTGCCAAGGAAACATGGCGCACACGTTGTCTTGTGTGTTTTCCATCAGGTTCTTTAGTTTGAGGTCAATTGCTTCGGTTCCATGGATCAAGATGACTTGGCCGCTTTCCCCGTTTGAGTCTCCATTTCCTTTTTGTTCAAGGCTTTTAACGAGTTCTTGGGACCTGATTGTGAGGTCTAAGCTTTCTTTTTCTCGTTTTAGATTTAAAACGTTCATTGCATCCATGATTTGCAGAGGCTGGTACATCGTTGGTTTGCCGATAATTTTTTCAACCAAACCTAATTCATGCAACTCTAGTAACACACGGTAAGTGTCTGGTCTAGCTACTTTTGAATTGTTTGAAACTTCTCGTACCGACGCTAAGCCTTTCTCAAGTAATGCAAGGTAAATTTTGGCTTGAGCATTGCTTAGACCATAATCAAATAGTGTTTTAATTTTAAAATCGTCTATACTAACTGCTCCTCGCTCTGCGCATATTAGCAATCATGAATTTGTTGTATTGCTTGCTTTTATTGCTTACTTTTTAATGATTTACAACGTAACTAAATAATTTTTTGAGTTAGAAGAAGTTCTACCAACCACAACTTATAAACAATAATCAAACAATTAATAGGTAAGGCGTTGTATTATGATTTTTGATAACTTAGACAAAAAGATACTACAACACCTGAGCAACGGGACAAGTTCTTACGAAGAATTGGCTCATCAATGCAACGTAACAAGAAACACTGTTTATAGACGAATTTCACTTTTAGAAGAAAAAGGAGTAATAAAAAACACCCTTCACTGCATCATAAACATGGAACAAATGGACATTACAACGGTAAACATTGGCGCAAAAATATTACAAATAAATCAAGACAAGGCCATCATGCTGCTTTCAAAACATAAAAACGTAAAATTTTTATGGCGAACATACGGGGATTACGACGTGATTATTTTAGCCTTTTGCAGTAAAGGTCAAGAAGGTCAAGTTATCCATGAGTTAAGAGATATTCTTGAAGATTTGGGTGCTGAATACCTGAGTGTTTCAGTAGGATATGCTTGGGAGAAAGCGAATTTTTCGCCATTTGAAGAGAAAAATGAAGGCGGAAACTTGCTTATCCTTGAAGGCTCCAATCGTAAGAAGGAAACGGCAGCAATACTAGGATAGGTTAGGTTCTGATTGTATCAGGTTCGGTTTAAGATCTAATAGCACATAGTACCGTAATTCTTTGTCAGCAGCCAACTTTGCTATCACATCAAGGAACAAGTCTGGGAAAGTTTCCAACCAACTTCGATAGGCTTTTCGGATTGTAACATCTGAAGTTCCTAATACGTCAGCAAGTTCTCGTTGCTTTTTAACTGCATTGAACCTAAACCCGAGAAGATAGAATAATCCACCAACCAGGTACCGGTAACTCTTGCCATTAAAGAAAACAAATTTTCTTTTGTATGTTTGGTTCAGGATTTTAACAGCTTCAGAAGCGATGGTTTCAGAAACAGTTTTTTGGGGCCAAATTTCGTGGGCGGCGTCTGATACTTCGTTTATTTTTATGCGGTTTAGTGTGCTCATTTTTTTACCAGCGATAACTTAAAGGTGCCCTATTTTGCTGGTTATCACTTCTGTTCAGGGCAATTTTGCTCTTTTAACAGTGGTTATTTTGAAAAATTATCAATGTAGCATTACATTGAACATCAATAAAAATTATAAATTGGGATTATTGCTCAATTTTCAAAATTAGCTTTTTTTGAACAAGCTTAAACAAAAATGGTGAATATGCAAAAAAGCGCAATTTTAATATAAGCACTGAAAAAAAATGCTGCATTTTTGCCTAAACAAAAAACTTATTCCAAAAGAGTCTCGTAATAGCCATTGTTTAACATGATCAAATTAGCTGCTGTTTAATGACTTAAAGCTGATTATTTTTCTTTTGAAAGTTTTTCTGCTAAGTCAACCCCTTTCGCGCTAAGCGTATATTGACGGTAAGCGTTGCGATGTGTATATTTTGTTTGTCCAGTTACTAATTGAGCTTTTTCTAGAACTTTTAGATCGGCTTCCAGTTGGTTGGGGTATTCCACTCCTTCAACCGAAGTTATCACGTCCAACGTCTTTTCTGCTGAAACTCTGAATAAAAGCGATTTATAACGGTTTACTCTTTCATCAAATTCAGCACGTTCCCGAATTTCGTTTTCTGAAGCAATCTCGTTAAGTAAAGCTTTTAATTCTAAAGACATAAAATCAATCCCAAAACTGTAATAAATTAAATCAAACAAAGATTTTAATTTACCGCTAAAGCACACAAGCCACATAGAAAACTGTGCTGCCTATACAAAAAAAGGTAAAGGTTGTATTAACCTTTAAGTTCTTGATTTGTTTGCCGCTTCACCCGTAGGCATTCCCGGAGGTAGATCTGGGAAGTTTGCGCTAATCTTTTGTTCGGCAACTACCGCTGCTTCAGCAAGAATTTTTGATGCATCCTCATTGACTGAATTGAAATTCAAAGACATTCCACCGCTTGTTCCAGCTTCAAACATTAAACCGCTGAGCATGTCACCGATTTGACCAAGCTCGTTTTCTGCTGCTGGCAAGACGCCGCCCATTCCAGCGTTAACACTGCGGAGTACGCCGATGCATGGACCAAGCATTGAAACTACATCGCCCAACTCGGATACAGTCTTTATTCTCAAGTTTACCTGATCAAGTGCAAGTCTTGCATTCATAACGAGTTTTGACATTTTACGGACTTCTGCAAGTTCAGTAGCGTAAATGTTAGCGTGTGCCATGTCATGTTGTTGATAGGCATCTACGAGTTTTGAAAACAAAGTGCGGTCTTTTTGTGTAAAGCGTTCATTAGCTTGGTCTAAACGTTGGATTTGCATGTCAAGTTTTTTGGTTGCAAAATCCAATCTTGGCTTTAATGGTTGTTGTGGCTTTACTGTTTGATTTAGCGAACTGATGAATGAGTTTCCCTCTTTTTTCGGTTCCCACTTTTTTGCGAAATGTTCAGACATAGTTAACTTCCTCTAAACCCAAAATCGTCAGGAGATATACTTAATGCTTGCTAACATGCAGATATATACATCAAAAATTTGAGATATATAACAAGTTTCAAACTTCTTATTTCGCTTCCAAAACACCTTATGCGTATCAATTTCGACATGGAACTGTATCCAGCTATCACAAGCTTCAACACCTCCTTTAAGGTGTCAGCGACTTTAGCTGTGAAATCTTCCCTTCTTGCTTAGATACAGCATCTTATCGATGTACACATAGGCCTCTTTGATATTGGGCTTTTGTGCCCAAGAATAATTTTAACTCGCTCGCGATCATGGTACTTGTCCTGCATAGTAGTGGCTTTCCAGTGGAACAAGTGATTCTGGAGCAAGTGAAATTGAATGTTTTATTCAACCAAATAATTGACAGCCTACTTGCTGGGGCATAACTGGGGTTTCAACATATGTTGCTGCTGGCGGGGTAGCCTCAATCAGTTCAGCGGTTCTTGCATTTTCGTTGACTTTTCTGAAAAAAATGAAATAATGCAGAAACAAAAAGTGATTTGCCGAGGGTAAAGTCAGGGGTTGCTTAAAGAGGTTGTATATCCTAATTGAAAGGCATGTGCGAGAGGTTGCTTCTGAAAATTATCTTTATCCCCCTAAAAAGAAAAAGTAACGCACCTTCTTATTCAGGGAAGCAGAAAACATTTAACTGTAAAAAGGCTAAATCCAAAACTGGGGCAGAAAGCAAGGGATGCTTAAGATAAGAAAAAGCAATATTTTGCTCTTATTGATAACTTGCTTTTCAGCGCTTTACAGGGTCGTGTTTGTTTTGCATGATGTTTTTCCTTCTGGCGCTGATATTGGGTTACATGAAAGCCTTATTCACTCAATAACTCAAGGTGGCAACATAAATTTCATGTGGAACGATTACCACATGGGCGGCGGCACCTCAAACACTTTCCCCGGTTTTCATATCTTTACTGCCAGTTTAATCCTTTTCACAGGCTTACCTGACTATTTCGCTGAAGCGTTTGTATCAATCATCTTTTCTTCCCTAACTATAGTTGTCGCTTACTTGTTATCCAGAAAAATCTTAAACGAGCCAGCTGCCCTAATAGCTGCCTTCCTTGTCAGCGTTTCATACTATGACGTTTACATGCTTCTCTGGTCAGGCTACCCAAACACCATCACTCTACTGCTTATCCCACTGGTTTTCTACTTGCTGCTGGAAACACGCTATTCACGACTGCCCCGCTTAACCACCACTTCTCTGCTCTGCGGAGCCATATTTCTCACGCATTCATTAAGCTCCGTCATTTTAGTAACCGTAATTTTCACTTCAGCTATTATAGCGTTAATGTTTAGGCGGTGGGTTAGCATTGACAAAAAAGCTGTTCTGGAATGGCTGGTTCCCATTTTTGCTGGAGCCTTGATCGTTTCTCCTTTTCTTTTTCAGGCTGCTCCTTTCTACTTGAACTTTAATTCGCCACTTTACAGTGGAGGCTTGCCTAAACTGCAGCAAGCCCTGCTGCCCATTCGGCTTGTCCCATTCGAATACGTTTTGCCCTTTTTTGTCTGCTTCTTTCTAGGCTTCATTTTCTTCAAGTACCTGCATGTAAAATCTCAGCCCTCCAAAATTCTGCTCGCAGTTTGGCTGGTTGTTCCAACTGTTCTAACGCAGTCTTACATTGCTGGTTTTTACATGGATTATGAACGTTTTCTCTATTTTGCAGCCTTGCCCCTGACCGTTTTGGTTGCCGCAGGAATACTTGCAAGTGCCAAACTGCTGACTAAATGTGCAAAATGGATATTAGCCAAAAAAAGTAATACTTTTTTCGACCTCAACAAAGCGGTAGCAGTGTTCGTTCTATTGTTGATTCTGTTGTCGTGTTTTGAGTTGCCTCATTTTTCGATGGCTCCCTCCGAAGGCTTTCAGCTGCAAGACCAACTTCAAGTGATGACTGCCCATGGCTATGAGGCTGTGCAATGGATCAAAAATTGTACTCCAGCTGATGCCGTCATTGTTTCTGATGCGTTGTATGGGTGGTGGCTGGGCGGTTTTGCAGAGAGGCGGACGGTGAGTGCTGTGGAACCGGTTTTTATAACTAACCAGCGTGAATTTGAGCCAGCCTTGTTGGCATCAAGGCTTCTTGACAGTGCCTATTTGGTTGATAACGGTTTAATTCAAGTTAAAGAAGACGGAGGATACCTTGGCAACCGTAACCCAGAGTTTTCCGCTAAAAAAGTTGCTGACTATTACCCTACGACTTTCCTTAACTTCAACAATAGCCAAACAACTATCACTTACAAGGTAGGCGGCAATTTAACTTCTGTTAAAGTTTCAGACTTGTCGGTCAAGGAGATGCATATTGAAAATTCCTCCATCAGTGCAGCTATAACCGTTACTTTAGGCAACGAATTTTTCAATCTAACACAAAAAACCACAATATACCAAGGCGTCAATTTCGTTAACATGACCGAAACATTATCCGGCAGCAACCTTGCCATCAGCTTTGTTGGCATCAAATTTAATGTACAAACAAACGGCAATCTTACCGCTGAAAAGGGCTTCGTCGAGCTGGATGATCCTGACGTGCACGTTGCTGGCCAAATAATCTTCACAGAAATGCAACCTGCCGTTGTGAACTCGTCAAAAAACCATTTTGAAATGAGCTTTAACCTAAACAATCCGCAACAAGCAACAGTTAATTTCTATGTTTCAGTCTTCGAATACCCCAACCTTGGCTCCACAACAGCAACCCAAGCTGGCCTACAAGAACTCTTCAATGCCAACACAAAAAACTACACCGAAAAAACAGCAGATTTACCCTTAGACGTTTACGATTATCGCGAAGCAATAGCAGACCTAAACGTTTCCTACGTTGCTCTTCGAGATTTTTCTCAGCTTCCAAGGTTTGCAAATGACCCCCTGTTTAGTTTAGTGTACGTAAACAAGGAAGTAGCTATATTGCAGGTTCACTCTCCTTCAGAGTAGAATCCGTAAACGCTTGATAAGGAGCACATTAACGGGTGGGCGGCTGGGGAGCAACTGAAGATAACTAAAACGCATGCTTTAGTGCTGGTAATCTTTGCTTTGGCGTTTGCTTACCGTTTTGCCTTAGTGTTTTGTCAAACCTATCCGCCCGGTTCGGACATTGGTTTTCATGCAGGCGTTATTAACTCGATTGTTAGTCAAGGTGGAGGCACCAATTTTCTGTGGAATCCCTACCAGATGGGTGGGGAGGTGGAACTTGAGTTTCCGGGTTATCACATTTTTGCTTTAACATTAATGACTATAACGGGCATGCCAAACTACATCGCACAAGGTATTGTTGCGGCTTTGTTGTCATCCTTCACTATTCTGGCTGCTTACCTTGTAACTCGAACCGTTTGGAATGAAACGGTAGCCATAATTACTGCACTTTTATTGACGGTTTCACGTTTTGACCTTGAAATCTTGTCATGGTCAGGCTACCCAAACCTAACCGTTCTCTTCTTAATGCCTGTCACGTTTTACCTTTTCCTAAAAAGAGACAAACTCACACCGGCGCCTTTTCTGGCGGCGACATCACTCTTAAGCGCCTCCATACTATTAACTCACTCATTAAGCGCTGCAGTCTACGTAGCCATAACCGCCGCCACCGCATTAATTCTGATGCTTTACCCCAAGCCGTTTGGAGAAACAAGAAAAAGTAGCCTTCAATTGGTTACGCCCGTTTTATTTGGGGCAATCCTTATTTCTCCTTTTCTGGCAAGCGCTGTTTCACCTTACTTGAACGCAAGCGCAGCCTTCACCGGCACTACAGCAATTCAACAAGCACTGGTTGATCACCAAACGGTTCCAACTTTGACGGTTTTGGCGCTTTCTGCTTGTGTTCCACTGTTTCTGCTGTTTTCTAGACTGGTTAAAAAACGGTTTTTTTCTTTTCAGTTGCTTGTTTTGGTAATGTGGCTTTCGGTTCCGTTGCTTTTGACGCAATCCTACTTCTTAGGGTTGTACGTGGATTATATCAGGTTCCCCTATTTCCTCATTATACCATTAATAATCCTCATCGCAATTGCAATCGATTACGTCTCATCAGGCTTTATGCAGCTGCTAAAAGCATACCAAACCCAAAACATCCCTTTTAGTATTAACAAAGACAAAATCCTTGTCAAATTAGTCAACAAAAAAGTCCATGCAATCCTAATCGCAGGTTTAATGCTTCTCTCAATTTTTAGTCTGACCATCTTTATAACGCCATCGGAAGGCTTCGCTCTTCAGAATTATTACCAGATAATGAATAACGATGGATACAGGGCAATAGAGTGGACCAAACAGAATTCGCCTAAGGATGCAGTGTTTGTTTCTGACGCTAATTACGGTTGGTGGCTTGCAGGTTTAGCAGAACGTCCCACTTTGACTGCTGTGGACTTACGTTTCCTGACGCTTGCCCATGAGGTAAACATTGCACGAAATGCCACTTACCTGCTTGACACTGACTATGTGCTTGACAACGGATATGTTCAAGTCAGGGAAGACGGAGGCTATTTAGACAGACATAACCCCATGTTTCTTGCAGACTTAAACTGGACAAACAATCCATATGCCTTCTTCCAATTCAATAGCAGCGAAATAAGTCTGCTCACCCAAAAAGAAGGCAAGCCCCAGCAGATAAACCTAAACGATTTGCCAGTTATTAGCATGCAACTTGCTAACGTAGACAGCAACACTGCATCAATAATAGTCAACAGGGCAAACAACGACTTGCAATATACGGAATCCGTATCAGTCACAAAGGGGGAACAGTTCGCAAACATGACACTAACCATCCAAAGCGGCACCCCCAACACTTCACTGGACTGGCTTAACCTAATAGTCAATTCTCCAGGCGCTTTCCAGCAACCATTCAACAATACGCTTGCCGTGTTAGATATGGGCATGAAGGAGTGCGGTCAACTGATTTTTGCAAAGCAGCAGCCATCTATCAGAAACTGTAACACACAAAACCCCTGCATAACACAGCTTTCATACAACCTTGAGGGTAAACAGAGCATAACTATACAGGTTATGGTTGGAATCTATCAAGTGACAGATAAGGACATGCAAAATTCAACCTTACAGACGGGTTTAAAAGGAACCTTATATTCAAACCTGAAAAACCCGTTGACGCTTCCAGACCTGCCAATAACAACCTTCGACTACAAAATTGCACTAAAACAGTACAATGTCGCTTATGTTGAAAACAGGTTTTCTGAGCTAAACAGCAAATTCGCTGCTGACCCCAAGTTTAGCCTTGCCTTTATTAATAATGAAGTTGCAATCTTTAAAGTCATAGCTGAAGACGCTTCAGCCCAAGGATAGCTAAGAATTGCAGCGCAAATGGGCAAAAGACCAAAAATTTGAAGTCGCATTTCTTGTTGTTTTCTCAGCATCAATAGTTACGCTCTTTTACCTGCTTATTTCAATGAATGGGCTTGTTTTGGGAAATGATCCGGCAGTCCATTTAATAAAGACCCAAATTTTTCTGCAATCCGGCCAGATTCCTTTGGACAATATTGGTTGGATTCCTCCGCTTTTCGAAATAATGCTTGCATTTTTGATTACCCTTACTGGTGCAAGTAGTATTGGGCAGATGATTTTTTTGGTTAAAGTTTTAGCGGTGATTGTGGACTGGCTACTTTTTGTCTCTGTCTATTTGGTCAGCCGTAAGTTTTTCAACAAGAAAGTTGGCGCCGTATCTGCGGTTTTTTTGGCAACTTGTTTTCCCCTATATGAGCTTAACACGTGGGGCGGCTACACAACCGCGCTTGGCCTCGCCTTCTTGGTTTTGCTCTTTTATTACGCTTACATGGCAACTAAACAATCCAGCTACATTGTAGTCGCTTTTTTTGTGGCTTTCTCGATTATTCTTGCTCATCAATTGACCGCTTTTCTTGCTGTCGTCATAATGTTGCCAGTCATGCTTTTTTTGCTGATAAAATCAAAAGGTGCCTTCCTCAAGGGCTTTGTTGTGATAATGATCGGTGGTGCAATAGCGTTTTTTGCTTTTTATTTTCCAGCAATCACCACCAATTTAGACATGATTATAAATCACGTGTTTTTCAGTAACCAAGCATACACAGTCCAAATTCCCTATACAAACGCTGAATCATTCTTTCTTTACTATGGTTTTATACAATTCTTCGCAGTAGGAGGCATAGTCGTCAGCTATTTTATGCTTAAGAAACAAAAGAAAACTATCCTGTTCGCAATTTTAATGCTTAGTCTTCTGGTTCCACTGTTCTTTGCCGAATCTTACCTGTTCGGTTTTCTGTTGCCATTTGAATGGTTCACGTACTACCTAACGCCTCCTATCGCTATTCTTGGGGCAGTCTTCGCCGTTTTTGCGGCAGAGAAACTGTCCGCATACTTCTCAAAAAACCGGTTTGACAAGAGCAAGAAATGGAAAAGACCCCTGTCTGTTGGATTAATGCTTTTGATGTGTGGATTGATTGTTTTACCAATCTACAATACGTGTGGGCGAGTAGCATGGGCAGGCGAGTATAACGCGACATCCGACCCTTTAGCGTACGACGCTGCAGTTTGGCTAAACCAAAACTACCCACAACCCGTAACTTTAGTAGTTACCCAGAACCCAGGAGACTGGTTTTCGGTTTTTTCAAACAAGACAATTATCACACAAACGTATGATTGGGAGGGCGCAAATGTTGCTGCTGACTCAATTATAGGGTTAGATTACGAGATGCAAGGTTCTATGAGCCTTGTGAAGGCTTACGAGATTAAGGATTCATTTGTTGAAAACTATGTTTATTTGGATCAGCTTTGGCGTCGAACCGCCTACTCCTCGCCAGTCCAAGATTACATTTCATTTGATCAGGACGGCACAAACTACCAGTATGCAATTGTAAACTTGAGCAGAACAATATCCTTTGATAACCCCTCTGACCCGAAAACCTTGGAAATCAATTACTTCAACCATCAAGTAGCATTAAAACGTACAGTTACATTGCAAAACGATAGTTACTTAACAAACAATTCTTGGTCCATCACGCCCTTAACTGGCACTATATCCAATGTGAAATTGCATTTAACAACCTATTTTGATCTGCAATTCAACTTCGACACTGCACTGATTCCTCAGTTAACGGATTGGGCGAACCCTTGGGATATGCCTCAAAAATTTGCAAGTGGTAACCAGTGGGCGTCTGTGGACTTTTTAGGCTCTGATTTAACTCAACATTACATAGGTGTATCTGATGGGCAAGCAAAGGTGGCTTTCGGTTTCTACTTCACTGATTTGCCTAACAAAGGAAACATCGGGGCATTGGGAAGCCGCCAGATTGACGCAGTAAGATACGAGTACAATTTTGACAGTTTAGATGCCAACCAAACCGCCGTGCGGCAATACCAAATTTTAACGGTATCCAGAAACAGCAACCATGGCTTTCAACGAGACGACTTGCAGGGCCTCTTCGATGCCAAAACGAGCCAACCAGTAACATTACATTGCTACAAGGATTTCATTGCTGAAAATAACGTTAGCTTCATCGTTTATGATAAAAACCAAATTGCCGCCCGCGCTTCTTTACCTTTGAGTGCAACGTTTTTGCCTCAGGCATCCCAATGCAAATTCCTCGAATTATCTTACTCGAACAATAGATATGTCGTTTTTAAAATTTTAGATAATTATAATCAAACGCAAATCTGGAAATAGCCGCTTGGTAAGGGTAAAGGCGGCTTTTTCGATGTTCTTAAATAATCCACATTTTAAGGATTAATTCATTGGAGAACCAGTAGTGCCCTCGTTACCTGAACTTATTGTTGACCTAAATTGGATGTTCACGCACCCAATCGACCTCAAAAACCTGCGCAAAGACATTTGGGCATGGGCTTCTGTCCCACACGTAAAAGGCGTCTTATATCAGCTCCTGTCTGTACTTGAAAAGCACAATGTTGCTTCAACATTTTTTGTTTCAGGAGTTTGCGTACAACAAAATAAGACGGAAATATGCTGGATAAGGGATGCTGGGCATGAGATTGGGTTGCACGGGTACAAGCATGTACCTTACAATATGTCGTACCCAGAAATGATGACTGACATGTGCCGGGCAGTTTCAGCTTTCAAAGAAATCGACGTTACGCCTAAAGGATTCAGGGCACCATGGCTAATCTCTACACTGGACACTTACCAAGCGGGAGAAAAGCTTGGTTTACAATACATGTCAAATTTTAAAGAAAAATCAGGCCCACAAAAAACCCGGGGCTTTGATTTGATAGAGTTGCCAATTTACATTGACGACGAGACACTAATCGGAGAAAACGCCGTTCAAACTCTGCTTGAAGCCGCTCAGCCCGGAAGAGTTTTTGAGTTTCACCTTCTGTATGTTAGGAAAAACATGCATGTGTTAGGTGAGTTTCTTAGCAAACTGAAGACGGACACTGCGACGCTTTCCCAGATTGCGCAAGGTGCTCCTGCTATTGGGCTTTCTTTTGATATAGCCTACTTGGACCGGTTTGAATTAGCAAAAAAACTTTTCACATAGCCGTGGTTTGACTTGACCGAATCTTTTCTAGATACTAAAAATGCGGGTTTAAAGTATAAGTCAAAAGTTTTCGCGGGAATACTTTCTAAAAAAGCGTTTGTAGGTCCATACATTGCCGTTATAGGAGGCTCGTACAGTTGCAATTACAAATGCGTTTTCTGCGAATGGTTCTCACCGCTAAGAGAGAAAATAAACAAAGAACTCTTAAACCCTGACTATCATCTTGAAATGGACACATACACCCGATTAGTTGAAGAGTTAAGTCGACTTGGAACAAAAAACATTCTTATCGATTATCTGGAACCTTTCATGGACCGGCAGTTAATCGAAAAAATCAGAATCGCCAAACAGCACAACATGGGCTGCTTCATAATAACTAACGGTTCACTAATAACAAAAGAAAAAGCTGAACAACTTGTCGACCTAAAACTTGATTACTTAAACATCAGCATCAACGCAGGCTCACCAGAAACCTACCCCAAAATTCACTTAACAGAAACAGCTGAAACTTTTGAAAGAATAAAATCAATGGTAACTTATATTGAAACATTGAAAAAACAAAAACAAACCCCTTTCCCAAATACCCGTTTATCGATGGTTGTCTGCAACCGAAATTACTTAGATATCCCCAAGTTGGTTAACGTTTGCTATCAAACAGGCACCAAAAATGCTTACGTCAAAAAACTTATTTCTCCAACAGAACGATTCGCCCAAGAATTAGAGTTAAATCCTGAACAGACAAAGAAGATGAACCGGAGTCTTGCGGAAGCGCGTAAATCAGCAAACGCGTATGGTATTAATTTGGAGATTGAGTGGGAAGAACAGTTTGATTTTAAAAAAACCGGTGATTTGCCATGTTATTATGGCTGGTTGTTCTGTTTGATTGATGGCAATGGGGATGTGCATCCGTGTTGTTTCCAGAATCGAGGTTTAGCTTGCACAATGGGGAACATTAACAAAGAAGATTTTAGAACTATTTGGTTTTCTGAAAAATACTGCGACTTTAGAAAAAAATACAAACAAATTGAGGAACGAAAAAACATGGGTTACTGGTGTAATGAGCCCTCTTGCTTTTTCAATAATCAGAAAATCCACAAAATGCTGCATCAACCCTACCTTTTACCTTTAACGTATTCACTATAGCCGCTTCACAGTGGAATCTGCAAAAATTAAGAAAGCGTGTAAGCGGCAAAAAGTGTCAACATATTTTTTAATAGGAAACACAAGTGGAACAATATGGAAAACTTGCCGGAAGTAAGCATTGTTATCCCTGCATACAACGAAGAAGCAACAATAACTGACTGCTTAGAAAGCTTAGACCAAACGTTAACCAGACTGCCGCTTTTGTCAGAAATCGTTGTAATTGACGATGGAAGCAAAGACAAAACTTTCCAAACAGCCTCAAAAGTTAAAACGCAATCCAGTTTGCAGATTATAAAAAATAAAAAGAATCAAGGTAAGGGTTCAGCATTAAAAAGCGGGTTTAACTTGTGCCATGGCAACATCGTCATGTTCATGGATGCCGACCTTAGACTAAACCTAAAAACATGCACCAAAATCATTGAAACACTTGGCTACGCCGATGTAGTTATTGGCTCTAAATGGTTGCCCGAGTCAAGCGTAAATTATAGTTACAAAAGACGATTGTTAAGTCATTCATTTAAGGTGCTTGTATATTTGCTAACTAAACTTCCGTTTTCGGATACCCAATGTGGATTAAAAGCGTTTAGACGCCAAGTGCTGGATTCTCTGATGCCCATGACGCAAATAAAAAGATTTGCTTTTGATGTTGAATTGCTTTATTATGCACAAAAATACGGATTCAGCATTAAAGAGATTCCGCTTAAAATTGTTAACCGAGAAAAAAGTTTGAGATTGCATTCAATGTTAAAAATGGGTGTAGACGTGCTTTCGCTTTCTTATTATAAAGATAATCTTTAACCCAACCCACAATTCATGCTTTCTCAATAATTTCTAAAAAGGCTGAAGCTGTTTTATCCCAACTAAAAGTCCTCGAAAAATCTATCGCGTTCTTTACAAAAGCTCGTCTTTTTTCTACATCTAAAATTAGAAAGGTTATTTGTTGCGCTAACTCGCTAATGTTTCCTGATTGGGCAAGCAAACCAGTCAGTCCATCCTTAACTGAATCCCTTAATCCGGCAACATCATAAGCAACACATGGAACACCCAGCGCGTTAGCTTCAATTACGTTTAAGCCCCACCCTTCTCTTACGCTTGGATTAACCAAAACCCATCCTTTTTCAAGCTCCCGACGACGCTCCGCATTTGGTAGGTTAGTGTAGAATTTTACACCTGCCACTGCCTCTTTCTGTAACTTTTGCAGTAATGGGCCGTCACCCAAAAACACAAGCTCAGCGTTAGGAATTTTTTGCTTGACTAACTTGAAGGCATCTAAAGCATGGTCGGGGCGTTTCGCTTTTGTCAATCTACCGCTATAGACGATACGGGGATTGCCCGTTTTCTCTTGCGCACTCTGAATAGGTGGAAAGTTTAATCCTTCTGGAACAATTGCGGTTTTTCTAAAGCCTAATTGCGCCAAATCGTTTCGGGTGCTTTCTGAGATAGTGACCGTTAAGCAATCTTTGTATTTGTTTAGCCAATGTTTCTCTAAAAAGTAGTAACCTGCGAAGTTTATTGGAAATGATACTTCATAAAACCAGTATTCTTTCGCTAACTGATGAATAAGTGCTACCACCCTTGTTTCTTTGGCAAATTCAATAGCAAAAAATGGTCGAGTGTTAATCTCGTCGATAACAACATCATATTTTTCTTTGGGGTTGGTTTCCTCAAAAAACTTTTTTGCTTTTTTGTAAAGCCAATAACGTCCGCTGCCCACCCTAACGATTCGTATTCCGTCCAAGTTTTCTTCTGTTTTGCAGTTGGGAAAAGTTGAAGTACATAGGGTTACTTGATTTCCCTGCGCTGCCCACCTTTTGGCGATTTCGTGAGTAAAGACTTCGGCACCACCCATTGCAGGATTGTGCCAGCACCGCCAATTAAAAATAAGTATTTTTAAACGGTTTAAAGAGCACGCCCCCTGTTTGCCAACCTATTGAAACACACCTTTTGTTAATGATTATTTGCCGCTACTAATTACTATTACTCGATGCTAAATTTTTCAAAAAGTAAAAGATTGCTTTAATATGAAAGCTGACTGGGATGACGCCATTGAAAGAAAGTGCTATAGCAATTGGAAGCAGCGCTATTTTTATTATTGACAATTTTTGTTAAATGACCAAAAAGAAAAAGGGGAAAATATTATGGGTAAGGGGAAATCACCATTTTCAGGACATGCAGGTATATACATCAAAAACTCGGAAACAGTTTTGGCACTTTTGAAATGAAACTCAACCAAGCAGTAATGGAGAACAAGAAATAAATTGCATCCAACCGATATATTTCTGCAAGGTGTAGAGCAATAGACGATTTTCCCTCCTTGACATTTAAAATTGGAACCGGGCAAACAAAAAATGACCGCGTCTGGATAGCCAAGAAAAAAGAATACTACGAGAAAGCTTGGAAAACATCAGGCTCAAAAATACTGCGAAGAATCGAAGACGCTTGCGGCGACACCTTCACAAACACAGCCAAAGAAAAGGGAATACTTGTTTATCTTTACAAAAAGACGCCCCAAAACCGTTACGGCACCCTAAATGAAGATAACCCATTGGAAATCAGCCTTTACCTAACAAAAACAGACAACACCAACACGGCAAAAGAAGTGCTGGTCCGCATGCTGGTTCACTCGTTTATTTGGCAACAGTACGAGTTTCATTTTAGGGACCGTGTGCAAACGCTTTTTGAGGACATTCTTGCAGATGAATATGTGACATCAATGGCGGCTTTTATGGTGTTGGGGCGTAAGCCTGGGCGTGCAAACTGCGTTAAAGCGTTAGAGCAAGCAGTTGAGGAGACAGTTTGCAGGTTATCTCAAAAGCAGACTCAATGTAAGCTTGTAGATTTAATGTACAGTTTCTTTCAAGAGGGGAACGGTAAAAATAAAAAGCGGATGGATATCTTGGAAAGTCGGGAAGAGCTTGTGCTAAAGTTGTTGACGTTTTTGCCCAAGAACCTTAAGGAAGACTTTGAATAACTGTTGAACCCATTTGCCTTTTATAGGGTTTGATTAGTTTTCCTGTTGGGGAGTTGCTTGTTTTGAAAAGGGATATGTCTGTTTTGAGTCAGATGTATATTAAAAGGTGTTTTACGTCTCAAGAGTCAATACGTAATACAATTTGATATTGATATTGCGACTAAGGCTTGCTTACTGCAGGAGAAGGTTATGAGTAGAAAAATTGAAAAAGTACTCATCGTAGATAACGATAAAGAAACGCTTTTTGACTTATCCAAGGCTCTCGAAATTGACGGTTGCCATGTTAAAACAGCCTTTAAAGGCTTTCAAGCTTTACTCATGACTCAAAAAGAGCATTTTGACGCCTTCGTAATCGACATAAGTCTTCCAGACATGACTGGCACACAACTGTTAGCCCAAATCCAATCAATCAGCCCAAAAGCAGTCAAAATCATGATAACCAACAATCCATCACTAGAAAACGCCACCGAATCCATAAACAAAGGCGCAAACGCCTACTACCAAAAGCCAGTCAACCCCCAAACCCTGCTGCATGACTTACGAGAAAAACTGCATGCACACAGCGCCCAAAGAGTTGTGTTGGAACGCAAAAAAGAAGACTGGGTTAAGCAGCGAATAAGCAAAATACAATTAAACGAGTACTTACAGTTCGCAGAAGAAACCGCCGCTCTTTTTGGAGTTTTCGGTTTAAGCAAGACCCAAGCCAAAATTTACATGGCACTTAACGCCTTAGGAGTTGCGACGGCTTCAGAAATTGCGGTCTTATCTAAAATCCGCCGTGAAGAAGTTTACCGGATTATGCCTGAACTTGAGAACCGCGGCGTCATCACCAGCCGACTTGAAGCGCCAAGAAAATTTGCTGCAACAGAACCAAAAACAGCACTTGATATCTTGGTAAAAATGAAGGTTGAAGATTTAGACAAAGAAATGTTGATGCTACAGCAACGAAAAGAAGAGTTGATTTCACGGTTGCTTAACACTTCTTTTGGCATTTATGAAGAAAATTCGGTGGAAGCATTGTCTCGGCAAGTTAATGTTGACATGCGGTTAAGCCAGATGACCAAGAAGGCTAAAAATCAAATTTTGCTTGTTTGTTCAATTGATGAAATGAAAAAAATCATTAACGAAATGCAGGAAGCAGCTGGCCTAATCAAGTTGCGCACAATCGTGGGCGAGGGCGAGTTTCAGGATGAAACAGTTGATTCTGTTGATGGGAAGGAGCTTGGGCATTTTTTGGCTGCGGCTGGACGGGGCAATTGTAGTGTTGATTTGCGTTTTGTGGCTAAGCGGGCGTTTAATTTGGTTATTGTTGATGGGCGGGAGGCTATTTGGGGTGAGTCCAAATTGTTGAGGTTTGAACGGCGGGTTCTGTGGACTAATGACCCGGTTCAGGTGGGGATTTTGAAGCGTGCTTTTGAGAATCTTTGGCAAGAGAGTGTATCTTGTGAGTGTGAGGCTGAGGTCCGGATGGGGTCTTTGGTTTAAGGGGTGTTAGTGGGTTGGTACACACACATAATTATTATATCTTGAGTCGTAGCACATCAATACATATCTTAAATCGTAAATCATAAAGCACATCAAAGGTTAAGCCATGCAACCCCACAAATCATCAAAACTTGAACTATATTTAGAAATCCTAAGATCAATAGAAACAAAAAAACCCACAAAACTTGAATCAATCAAAAGACGAACAAACATAGACGAAAACTTTCTGAATCACGCCGTCGTTTTCCTGGAAAAACTAAACCTTGTAACCAAACGAAGCATCAACAACCAACTAAGCATCAGAAGCACCTTACGCGGCGAACGCATAAGCAGATACCTCACCGAGTTAGCCCACGGCACCTTCTTCTACGTACTACCAAACGACGCAACATGCCCAAACGAACGTTACCCACAATAAACCAAACCAATTTTTTAATAACATAGCTGGAATTGAAAGGTATTAATATCGAAAATCAGTTTGCCATACACAGGTGCAACAATTGAAAAGGTCCGCAGTCATCGCAACAACTGTTTTAATGATTATTTCGTGTGCTTCTTTTTTAGGAGCCGCTTCAGCGCAAAGTTATTTGCCGGGTGTGAAGTATGGGGACTTTTTCAAGTATCAATATGAACTTTCTACAAATGTTACGGGCAGCCGCCAAACTTCGTTACCCTCAGATCCTCTTGTTGAGCAAGCTAAAACAATAGACCATATTGATATATCAATTACTGGAGTCTCGGGTAGTGTTGTTTTGGCTGACACGATAACACAGTACAAGACGGGAACCCAGCAAGAATACGCTGGAACCTCTAATGTTGCCTCAGGAAACGGTACGCTTGCCCAGTTTTTTATTGCCGCAAACTTGGCTGCAAATAGTCCATTGCGTGTGGGTAGCGCAGATACAATCAACGGAACAATTACAAGAACTTATACTTCAGGCACAAGAGAACTGAATTACCAAAACATTACCAAAGAAACCATTATTCCACCTGACCAACTAACACAATACAACATAACTGTCCCTCTCACTCAAGTTAACACGCAAGTAGCATATTGGGACCAACAAACCGGAGCACTTGCACAGCTTACTTACCGCATGGTGTCAACTTCCACACAAGTTAACGCCACTCTAACGCTAACCCTCAACCTGGTTGAATCCAACGTTTTCGCCGTACCAGAATACCCCACAATCCTTGTCCTGCTGGTCATGGTTATTCCAGCGTTTGCCGCCGTAAAATACCGCAAAAAATTGAAGCAACTAAATTTTTTTTTGAAAAATGGCAGAGCGGATTCTAACAGGCCACTATTCCTAAAAGATGACTTTTACCAGTTGCGCTGAACAGAAAAGGGCTTTGGTTCCGCCAATCTGGTAGGCAATCCGTAGCGCCTCCAAAATCTCATCTTTTGATGCGCCAGCAGCAAGGGCTCTTTTGCCTAAAACAACGGCGCCTTCAAGAGCGCCCTCTGCAACATCAATTGCCAAAGCAATAAGAAGCTTAAACTTTGCAGGCAAAGCCCCATCAGAATAAGCCAACCCAACAAGGTTTTGATATTGTTCAACGAGTTTAGGATCAAGTTCCCTGTATTTTTCAAGCGGATTTATAGACATATCAATCACAAAACATGTTGCATTGACTGGATTAAAAATTTAGTGTTGTATTAAGGCGGGTAGATTGGCAGTTTAATTTGGAACTTTGTACCCACTCCGACTTTGCTTTTAAAGCCGATGCTGCCGCCTTGAGCCTCAACCAAACGTTTGACCACAGCCAACCCTAATCCTTGACCTTTAGCTTTAGTGGTGAACATGGGTGAGAAGATTTTAGCTTTTAATTCTTCAGGTATGCCAACTCCGGAGTCCGCTATGATGATGCAGATGCAATCGTTTTCTTGGCAGGTGGTGATTTTGAGTTGGCCGCCGTTTGGCATTGCTTGGATGGCGTTGTTGATTAGGTTAGTTAATACACGTTTGGTAAAGGTGTGTTCTATGCTTATTTCTGGAAGAGGTTTGATTTTAAGAAGCAATTTTATGTTGCTTGGAAAAGTGATTGTTTTAATTACTTCCGAGATTAGATTTTCCAAGTTTACTTTTTGAAATTCCGGTTTTAATGGTCTTGAGTAATCTTGTAGGTCTGCAATTATCTTGTTGATATATGATATGCCCTGTTCGATGCTGTCTAAGCTCTCGATAATGTTTTGTTTGGTTTGGTTGGGGGGCATGTCGGTTAATTCTGTTTTTATTAGGTAAACTTCACCAGTGAGTGCTTGCAGTGGGTTGCGGATGTCGTGTCCAACCATGCCTGCAGTTGCACCAATCGCGGCTAACCGTTCTTTGTCCTGAAGTTGCCGGGTACGTTTCGCCACTAACTCCTCAAGATGCCTACTGTACTGCTGAATTTGGTCTTCAGCCTGCTTCTGCTCCGTCACATCCTGATCCACGCCAACCACAACCGTGACTTTTCCCTCAGCATCTACACCAACTACTTGACGCTGGGAACGAATTATGTGAACTGACCCGTCATGCTGGATTATACGGTAATCAAAGCGTTCTCTATGATTCAAGGACGAATGCAACATAATCTGCACATTTTTATTGGCTGACTCTAAATCATCCGGATGAATAAAGCTTGCATATTCTTCCCAGGTAAAACCAGTAGTTCTAGGTTCAAGACCAAAAACACGATACATCCCAGGTGACCAGATGGCTCCAGCTTCTGTCTGTACAATGTCAAGTTCCCAACTGCCAAAATTCGCCACCTGCTCCGCTAAAGCAAGAAGCTTCGTATTTTGACTTGCCAAACTGCGTTTCTTCTTTGCAGCAGTTTTCTTCTTTTTAGATAGAATAAAATCAGAATCAGATACAGAGGCACCCAACAACATTTGCCTCATATAAAAGAACCTAAAGGCGGCTAATTAAGACTTTCAGACATGAAATTGCCGCTAATCAACCGCGTTTAGCTGCTTCAAATTTAACCGAAAAAAGCATTCATTTGTCGGAGCCAAACTATTTTCCCTGGACTTTTTGACCTGCCTTCTTTGCTTCATCCTCTGTTTTATGTCCCACACTTTTTGCACCTTCTGCAGTTTTGTTTGCGGCTTCTTCTGTTTTCTTTTTTGCTTTACCAAAAACTGACGTACACTTCACCTCCTACATAAAGAAAACTTCTTTACCTTATGATTTTAGACATCAAAAATTAAAGATATGTGACTGTAACAACATCACCCCATTAACTGACAATCAGAACGCTAGTTTGGCACTGAAGAAACTTGATTTATGAAATAAAGATAGATGAATCCAGTTTATAAGTAAAAAATAATTTCTCTGTAAGTCAGAAATGGTGGACCGAGCGGGATTTGAACCCGCGACTTCCTCGTTGCGAACGAGGCGATCATGCCAGACTGATCTATCGGCCCAATATAGCTCCTCAATGAATCCATACTTTTGACTTTTAGAGCTTTCGGTATCCAAACCCTGCTTGCATTGCAGTGCTAACCTGCCACGGAGTATTGCTTATATCCAGTCTTCGTCAGCACGCCTATAGTTAACTAAATTTTCCATTTGGAAAAATATTTTCATTTCCTCTTGAGCGTTTTCCGCTGAATCAGACGCGTGAATCACGTTTTTTTGTGTTTCCAGTGCCATGTCGCCTCTTATTGTGCCGGCTGCGGCTTCTTTTGGGTTTGTTGCGCCAATCATGCTGCGGACTGTCTTAACGGCGTCAGTGCCTTCTATCACCATTGCCACGACGGGTGCCGAGGTGATGTATTCAACTAGGCTTTGGTAGAATGGTTTGCCTTTGTGTACGCTGTAGAGTTGTTCTGCTTCGGTTTGGGTGATTGCATGCATTTTTAAGGCGATGATTTTTAGGCCTTTGGTTTCGAATCTTGCGATTATTTGACCGATTAAGCCTCTGGTTACTGCGGAGGGTTTGAGCATTGTAAAGGTTACTTCTTTGTTCATTTGTTATCAGATTGATTTAACGTGGTTTGTTTTAATCTACTTTTTGTTTGCGAAAATTGCTTATATGCGCTGGCTGGTTTGGTTTTGTCGGGGCAGGTAACAGTTTAACGGTCCGTGCTAGTTGTGCAACTGCATTGTGCTTTCCGATGCTTCTGTTGCTTTGTTTTTAATAACAACTTGTTGGCATACAAATATGCTTGCTCTGGCCCTACCCTCTATAGCGTTCAATATAGAACTCTAATAGCAGCCAAATAGGCGCCAATTTCAAGGTAACTTGTAAATCTGGCGATTCTCAAGGTTCATATGCTTGGTTTCTGATTGTTATTCGTGTTTTTCTCAGTTGAACTTGAAAGCATTTTGAACATTTCGTTTATTAAAGTGTTTACGGAATTATCAATTGTAACACTTCTTTTTCAATAGAGCTGATTATTTGTGTCGATAAGCAATCAGAATACAATGAGAAGGCAAATCAAAAATTTTGCTTTACCAAAAAAGAGGTCTTACAACAAACAAGAACTAATTAAATCAGAAGAAAAATTTAGAGGATTAGTTGAGGCTACAAGCGATTGGATTTGGCAAACAAACCAAAACGGCCTTTACACTTATGTTAGCCCCAAAATTAAAGACATATTAGGATATGAACCTGAGGAGGTTCTAGGCAAAACACCTTTTGACTTGATGCCTAAAAGGGAAGCCACAAAAATATTAAAGACTTTTACAGCTTTTTTAAAAAATAAGCAACCCTTTTTTAATCTTGAAAACTGGAATTTGCATAAGAATGGCCGATTGGTTCTGCTTGAAACTAGTGGAGTTCCAGTTATTGACGAAAAAGGGCATCTTCTTGGTTACCGTGGTATCGACCGAGATATAACGGAACGCAAAAAAATTGAGGATGCATTAAAAGAAAGTGAGCAGCTTTATCGTACCCTGTTTGATAACAGTGACGATGGCTTTCTGCTGCTTGAACCAATCTGTGAAAATGGCAACTTTGATTTTAGATTTTTAAAACTTAATAAGGCATATGAGCGCCAAACTGGCGTTAAAGCAGAGGCTGTTTTGTGCAAAAGAGCAAGAATTGTTGTTCCTGACCTTAAAGAAGAAGTGTTCATGAATGTCTTCAAAGTGGCTAAAACAGGCAAATCAGTGCGCACCGAAGAATACACTAAAGCTACCCACAGATGGTTTGATGCCTACTATTTTCCTTACGCCGAAGGTAACGTTGGTATTCTTTTCAGGGATATAACTAATCATAAGAAGGCTGAGCAATCTTTGAGGCGTTCTGAAGAGCAGTACCGCGTTTACGTTGAAAGTTCGCCTGTTGCATTTTTCGTCATTGACTCGAAAGCAAA
Organism: Candidatus Bathyarchaeota archaeon; assembly: GCA_963832745.1. Taxonomy (GTDB): domain Archaea; phylum Thermoproteota; class Bathyarchaeia; order Bathyarchaeales; family Bathycorpusculaceae; genus Bathycorpusculum. The sequence goes on from CAWHVC010000001.1 coordinate 487,254, forward strand.
ATATATTCAGGTAAATGATAGAGCATGTAAACTGTTGGGTTACTCTAGAAAAGAGCTATTGGAAATGACTATTTTTGACATTGTTTTTAAAGAAGATATTCCGTTGACAAATGAACAATACTCTGAATTGAAAGAAAACGGCAAATCAATACGAGAGTTTAGATTAAAAAGAAAAGATGGAACGCCGATATACGTCATTTTAAATGTAGTGCTGTTGTCCGATGGACGGGCTATGGCTTTCTGCGAAGATATTACGGAACGTAAAAAGCTGGAAAAGTTACTACAGGTTAAAGAGCGGCTTGCTGCTATTGGGGCTACAGCTGGCATGGTTGGACACGACATCCGCAACCCATTGCAAGCCATGTTAAGCGACATTTTTCTATTAAAATCGGAATTGACTTCTCTTCATGAAAACGTTAGAGAGATTGTAACTGAAAGCTTGGATAACTTGGAAACTAACATTATGTATATCAACAAAATAGTAGCTGACTTACAAGACTATTCCAGAACCTTGAGTCTTGAATTAAAAACTGTTGAACTTTCTGAAGTTATTGTTAACGTATTAAACACGGTATATGTTCCAGAAAAGATTGCACTTTCAATCAACATTGACAGCGGGCTTCCAACCATAAAAACTGACCCTATCTTATTACAGCGTGTATTAACTAATTTGGTCAACAATGCCATTCAAGCAATGCCCAATGGCGGCAAATTAGACATAACCAGCTTAATTAAAGAAAACAATTTAGTCATTAATGTTTCTGACACTGGAGTCGGCATTCCTGAAGAAATTAAACCTAAACTTTTTGAGCCAATGTTCACTACAAAAGCCAAAGGGCAAGGGCTAGGATTGGCTGTCGCAAAAAGACTAGTAAAATCATTAGACGGCACTATAACATTCAAAAGCAAAGTGGGTGAGGGAACAAAATTTACAATAGAGTTGCCACTTGTTACATAATCAAAACATTTCGCATGTTTCAACAGTAACCCCACCAAAAAATCTTACTTCAAATAGTTGAAGTAGATAACTGAACCACTAAAGCGTTTATAATGTTTGTATTTTTCACGAATTTCCCTGTTCTTAAAAGCAAAAGTAGAGATTGCTTCCCAGAGAAAAACCCATCCACCTATACTTATGCCCTCGACTAGAGTGGAAAATACGATGTTATCAAGAATCAAAGGTCTAAGCGAATACGACGCTAACAGCAGGATAAATGCAGCCAACACATAGAATGCACTTTTTTGGTGTGAATTTTTTATTTCTATCCTGAGCGAGTTTCTAACATTTGAAAAATATGTCTTTAACCCAGATTTTATTTTTTCTTCCTTAAGCGAATCCTGTTTTTCTCGGGAGACAGTGAATTTGATTTTTATGTCATGTTTTATCGGTATATCGCTTGAACATTCTTCTAAAAACATGCGCAAATCCCGATTCAAATCGCGAATTCTGAAAGGTGCAGAGTCTAATTCATTGAAAATATCGTTATAATCCTCGATTGCTACACTGATAATGAATGAATTCGAACCGCTATCAAATTCATATATTTTCTCTAACGCTTTTTCATCATTTTTCATAATAAACTAAAACCAAGTAACCATTACTCATAGAATATGTGTACATAAAGAGTAAGCCAGTATATTAACAACCTATTTACTTAAAAGAAAATCACCATTAGAAATCAACATTTTAGAGCACCAGTTCAAAGTAAACTGCTTAGCAGTCCTTCCTTGTTATTTTCGCTCAAGCTAATTGTGTACAAAAGAAAAAGACCTAAAGTAAGCCCTTCACTTAACGAGTAAAGAAGCAAGTGCTTTAAGAACTATTTTTGGTTTGTCCCCTAAAAGGAGCCGGAATTATTTCTCTCTCAAGTAACGCGTAGGCACTAATGCCTCTTCTTTCACTGTTTGTCTGAGGTAACGTAGCTATGTTGGAAAACTTTACAACCCATCCGTCTTGAGCTAACTGATTTAGTTCCCTTTCAAACTTTGATGCTACTGAAATTCCAAAAGAAAATTCTCCAGCGTTATCTTCCCAATAAACCACTTTGTATTCGTTCATAATATGATCCACACTTCTCAGAGTTTGTGATACAATTTAACACTTTGCTATCAAATATCACAAGAAAATTCAATAACACACAACATGTATTTTGGTTTTGGTTTCCTTGAGATGGTCAATACAAAATCGGATTTTTGCTATCTTTGTTGCATAAGTGGCATCTTATGTGCCCCTTTATTCTTGTGTTTTTTGTGGCAGGTGGATTATGAATTTTGTTCCTTTGCCTATTTGACTTTCAAAATCAATAGTGCCCCCTTGAGCTTCTACCAGCCGCTTCACAACAGATAAGCCCAAGCCTTGCCCTTTTGCTTTGGTTGTCATCATTGGCGTAAACAATTTAGGTTTGACTTCCTCGGGGATGCCTGTACCTGTGTCTTCAACGGTGATTATTAGGACGTCTTCTTTTTTGTAAGTGGCGATTGCAAGTTTGCCTCCGAACGGCATGGCTTGAACAGCGTTTGTAGCCAGATTTGTTAGAATACGCTTAAGAAACGTTAATTCAATTTGGACTTTAAGGTTTCCCAATTTGCATGAGTGAGAAACATCAATATTGTTTGGGATGTCTATGTTTTCCAGAAAGCCTTCAATTACCTCACAGAGATTCTCAACCTCAACTATTTCGGGGTTGAGTTTTCTGCTGTAATCCTGCAAGTCAGCCACTATCTTGTTGATGTACGTTACGTTTTTCTCTATCTCTTCTAAGCTTTCGGCAACATCTCTTTTCATCGGCATTTCTGGCATAGACGACAAAAAATCTTTTAACAAAAAAATGTCACTAGTAATAGCCTGAAGGGGATTGCGGATGTCGTGTCCAACCATGCCAGCTGTAGCCCCAATAGCAGCAAGCCGCTCTTTCTCTTGAACCTGACGTTCTAGATCCTTGCGATCAGTAATATCATTAAACAATACGGCGATTTTGTCGGTTGCTACGGGTATAAATTGTGTTTCAAACGTTCTTTTCATTTTGTTGTTATAATATTCGTAGCTTAGGGTTTGGCCTGTTTTGGCGGCTTCTATGGCGCAATCGTACCAACGTTGCTCCGCGCTTGGTGCGTACTGTTTTTTGCGTTTGCCTATTAGGTCCGCGGCTTTGGCTCCTGTTTGCCGTTCGTAAGCTGGGTTAACTTCCAAGAAAACAAAATCTTCCACGTTGCATTGCTCATCAAAAATCAACTCTAATAATTCGAAGCCTTGGTCAAGTCTTTCAATAAATTTAGTAAGAATTTCGTGGCTAAAAATAGACATTTTGACTACATGTGATATTCTTGCGAAAAATAATAAACAATTCGGATTAATCCAGCCCAAAGTTTCTAACGGGCATGCCTATTTTTCTTTCTTTAAACGTGTTTCCGCCAAAAAAAATAGTTATTGCCATTATCACAAAAGCTTCTATAATTAGAACGGTTTTATTTTGATTTGACCAATTGCTTTCAAGCGTTGATTGAGCCCCAGTTGTTGTAGGTATAGCTGTAAGAGTGTCTGCTGGTGTTGGTGCAATTACTTTAAAGCTAACCCTATCCCCAAGACTGGTTTGCTTCAACTACAGTGCAAGCCAATATACCTGTTAAAAAAATAGGGAACATTGAAACAAGTAACGCTTTCTTATTTGCTGCTTCATAACTTCGACGATTACTGGATTTCAGTTTGCTTAGAGCTTTATTTCAAAATCCGTTTAAATTTCAACTGTACGGGTACGCTTCAATATTTAGTATGCTCTCAAACTTTTCAAGGCTTAAATCAGCTTCAACTTTGCAGCCCACCGTTTTAAGCTGGTTAGGCAGCAAATCAAAAAAGTTATCCTCATAAGCAATCTTGAAGCCTTCAAGTTTGAGGTGCACCCCCTTGGCGTAAACGTTTGAGGCAAGGGTTACTTCAAATTTTCCAACGTCAGTTTTGCGGATGATAGTTTGGATTTGAGGTTTTGGCAGCTTTAACTCTTTAGGTTCCCTAACTGTTCGTGTATCCATGTAAACCATTTTGCCAGCGCTCTCCAACGTTACAGCTAAGACGCAGTCATCAAGCAACGGCAAATCTTCACATGCCACCTCCAGAACAGACTCTGAAGTGAAAGCGTCAGGATACACCTGCTTTTTGGTTTCATGCAGGATTTTGCCGTTAAACCTGAGGACTTGGAATGTAAAGTTAAGGTCAGCCTGCTTGTCTGTTTCGTTTATAGCGTAGCAGGTAACTTGGTCGTCTTTTATTATTAGGGAGGCAATGACTGGTTTGAAGGCACGTTTTACAGTGTAATAAGCGGCTTTTGGGTTTACTCCATAATCGATTAAGCTCCAGCTGATGACGGGCCAGCAATCGTTAAGTTGCCATATCAAGCAACCACTGGTTTTGAACATTCGACTTCTCCAATGGGTAATAGCCGTTTTAAGTGCATCACCTTGGTTCAGTTGGCTATAGAGCACAAACAGCCGTAAGTCGTCGGGGACGGGATAATGCACAGCCAAGAGTGCACGTAGAATTTCCAAGCCGCCATTCTGCTTCTCGTGAGCTTTGAATGCTTGCGAGTTAGGGTTCAAGTCAGCGTCTTCCAAGTAAGCTTGTAGCAGAGCCATTGTGGGAAGCGCCTGCCAACCGAATTCCGAAATAAACCGTCCATTGTCTTTAAGGTATGCGGGGTAATCGATGCCTTGGCTCCAAACTTCCCAGTTGTGCCTGTCGCCTTCATGCTTACCGCTTGAGTCTTCGCCTCCGAACGGGGAGCTTGGACGATACGGGCGTGTTGGGTCAAGAAACTTTGAAGTCTGCAATAGGAGATGCTCGTAGATTTCTGAACCGTAGAGGCGTTCAACTTTGTCGCGGGTGCGCCAGAGGATGTTGTGTAGCCACTGGTTTTCGTTGTTGCCGCACCAAACCACAATGGATGGGTGTCCTCTTAGGCGTAGTACAGCTTCCATGGCTTCTCTTTCAGCTTCACGCAGGAACCATTCTTCTTCAGGGTAACCAGCGCAGACGTACATGAAATCCTGCCAAACCATAATCCCCAACCAATCGCACAGACTGTAGAAGGCGTCGTCTTCATATACGCCTCCGCCCCAAACCCGTAACATGTTGAAATTTGCTTCTGCAGCCAACATCAACAGTTTGAAGTATTGCTCATAATTTACTTTAGGCAGAAACGAGTCTGCGGGTACCCAGTTTGCGCCTTTACAGAAAACGTTTTGGCCGTTGATTCTAAAAATGAAGGTTTTGCCTTCCTCATCAGGCTCCTCTATTAGCTCAATTTTTCGTATGCCCACTTTAACGCTGGCATCTTCTAACCGTTCGCTGCCTGACCACAGTTGCACGTTGACGTCGTACAGGTTGGGTTCCCCGTAACCTCTGGGCCACCACAAATGCGGCTCTTCCACATCTAAGGTGCATTCAGCAAAGTTCCTGCCTTCTTTTACCTGCACCACGGTTTCTTGTTTAATGTTTTGCCCAAAACCTACAAGAGCAAACTTGACATTCAACTCGATGTTTTTTATGGCATAAACTTCTGCGGCAATCTTGATTTTCGCTTTTTCCTTGAAAACTTCAACTGGTAAACCTGAGATGTAACCGAGCCGTGCAGTGTTGTAAGCGACAACTTTTGCTTCACGCCAAATTCCTGAAGTAGGCAAAGTGGGTCCCCAGTCCCAACCGAAAGAGTATTGCGCTTTTCGAACGTAAGGTCGGGCTGAGAAGTTGTCCGAGCAGAGGCATGTGTATTTGTGTTTGTGTTTCTCTTCAAGTTCACTAGCGATTTTGTAAATGGGTTTGAAACGTATTGCAACAACGTTTTTTCCCTCTTTTGCGACGTCTTTGATGTTGAAACGCCAGGGAGTAAACATGTTGCTTGCTTCCCCCACTTTTACGTCGTTAACCCAAACCGTCGCGTAAGTATCAAGACCAGCAAAAACCAGCTCTACAACGTCACGGTTTATCATGTCGCTGGTTAGGTCGACTTCTTTTCTGTACCACCATTCGCTCTCGTTTACCCATTGTACTTCACGTTCGTTATTGCCTCTGAATGGGTCGGGAATTAACTGGTTAGCTAGAAGGTTTGTGTGTGCTGTTAAGGGTGCTTCAGCCAGCAGCCAATCGTCAACTTTGGCGTCAATGGCATACGCTTTTTGTTCTTCACCGTTTAATTCTTTGAAGCCTTTAAATCTCCAAAGTCCGCCTAAGAGAACTTCAACTGGCAACTGTATCCCCTCAGCAAATACGCTGCTGAATCAAATTAATATTGCTAATGCATAAAAGATTGAATATACTGGGAATAATTTGAAAAAAAAGTTTAAACTTACAAGTTAATGCCTGATTAGTTTTCAATTAGTATGTTGTTTGCTAAAAAAGGGGGGCAATGTTAACTTTTTTTTAATTTTTCAAAATTGTTATTGCCTTTTTCTTTACTCCCTTTTGCTGACGGGTTTGTGCTCAAATTCAGACACGCCAAAAGAGCGGTTTTTGAAATGCCCCTTGATTCGTGGCCATAAATTTTGTAGGGACTGCATAAACCTTTAATAATTGGAAGACTGATGTGTAAAACGAATTTCATATCTAAGTATAGTTAAAAGAGGAAGTAATGTATGAGCAAATCCGATAAACCCCACTTAAATATTATCATTATGGGGCACGTTGACAACGGCAAATCAACAACCACCGGACACTTACTGTATCTGGCAGGCGTTATCGACCAAAGAACAATAGACGCGTACCAAGCAGAAGCCGAAGCAATGGGCAAAGGCACATTCCACTTCGCGTGGGTACTTGACAACTTAAAGGAAGAACGTGAACGCGGTGTCACAATCGACCTTCGATTCCTACAATTCCCAACAAAGAAATACAACATGACCGTTATTGACGCACCAGGCCACAGAGACTTTATCAAGAACATGATCACTGGCGCAAGCCAAGCCGACGCAGCAGTCCTCTTCAGTTCAGCCAAGAAAGGCGAATTCGAAGCAGGCATTGGAGCTGGCGGTCAAACACGTGAACACGCATTCCTTGCATTCACTTTAGGTATACGCCAATTAATTGTTGCCATCAACAAGATGGACGATAACACAGTTAACTGGAGCAAAGACCGCTACGATGAAATGAAGAACGAAATCTCAAGAATGCTCCGCATGGTCGGCTTCAAACTTGAGAAAATCAATTTCGTTCCAGTTTCAGGCTGGACAGGCGACAACTTGCTCAAGAAGAGCGACAAGATGCCATGGTACACTGGTCCAACCTTAATGGAAGCATTCGACCTATTAGAACTTCCAGCAAAACCAACAAACAAACCACTCCGTGTTCCAGTCCAAGACATTTACACAATCACCGGCATCGGTACAGTCCCAGTCGGCAGAGTAGAAACAGGCATACTAAAACCAGGACAAAGCCTAATCTTCATGCCATCCAACAAGACCGCTGAAGTCAAATCCATCGAAATGCACCACACCAGCATCCCAATGGCAGAACCAGGCGACAACATCGGCATGAACGTTAGAGGCATCGCAAAGAACGATGTTCACCGCGGAGACGTTGCAGGTCCAGTTGACAACCCCCCAACAGTCGCAAAAGAATTCATCGGCCAAATCATCGTTATATACCACCCAACAGCAATCGCAGCAGGCTACACACCAGTACTTCACTACCACACAGGTCAAATCGCAGTCAAATTCGTTGAACTAATCAAGAAAATCGACCCACGCACAGGCCAAGTGTCAGAAGAACACCCATCCTTCCTAAAGACAGGAGACGCAGCATGGGTACGCATGGAACCATTCCACCCAATCGCAATCGAAGCATTCACAGACTTCCCAGAACTCGGCAGATTCGCAATCCGAGACATGGGCACCACCGTCGCAGCAGGCGCAGTCAAAGAAGTAACCAAGAAAGGGCCATAAACCCTTTAACCCTTTTTAATCCTGAATTTTTAGGGTTTTATTTTTTGTTTTTAAATTTTTAAAATATTTTCTTATTGGAATGTTCATTTACCCTTTTTAACGTTCAAACCGCGCTAAACAGCAATCAGCTTACAGGGTACAATGACTTGTCTGTTAGAACGTACATAAATCATTTTTTTTTATCTTGTGTCCTTTCTGTAATATTTCTTATTATACTGCGGGTAACATAATTCTACGATATGAAAACGATAAAGGTTTCAGATGAAGTTCATGCAAAACTAACCAAAATGCTTGGCGAGAGGATTGCTAAAACAGGAAAAATAGAGACTTATAATGAAGTGCTCTTGTATCTTCTTAACAAAACTTGATTCATTTTTAGATTAAAAAAGAAAAAATTGGATTAACCAATTTTATGGTGTTACACTGATAGAGTCAACGTTTAATTGTGCGCTGCTTCCATTATTGTATACAAGAACGTTTACATACCTGAACGCGTTGGAAGAGTATCCGCAGTCTATCCAGCTTGGTGTTGTTGAAGAAATTATTTTGTCCGTTACGGTAGCGGTCCATGTCTGTTTGTCATTTGAGATGTAAACATACATATGGCTATTATAACCCGCGCTTGAGTAACCATAAATTTCAATTTTGCCCGTAGCTTGTTGGTTTAAAGTTGCGCTAAATCTCCCTGTTTCACCATTATTATATGCATAAATTGTTGCATACTGACCATCGTTGGTATTTCCTTGTACGTATGTGGGGTTATTGACTCTCTCATTGTAAGCGGGGTCTATGCTTGAGGCGTAATAAGATGTATTACTGTATGTTTTTTGAACAAAGTCATTATTTTGCTGTAAGGATTATAAATTGCGTTTGAAAGATGCCCTGCACTTACAAAGAGATATTGATTATCGGATATGGTTGCGTTTTGTCCTATGCTTATTCCATTTCCTCCAACGTGTCCGACTGTTTTCTCATGATTGAAATTGATTAATCCCGCTTTTATTTCGCCGTTAATATACATGCCGTTACATGGTTGACTTGACCAAACATTTGCTTTGATAAATGGTGCATGAAGTTTGCAATCTTGTCCTATGTCGATGCCTGTTAAATTTGATGTGTCTTTCAGCGATATTCCTACATCATCTATATGTGAGAAACTAAAGCTACCTGTACCAGTTCCTTTTGTGAATTGAATTCCTTTATTTACCCAGGCCATGCGGATGTGTTCCATTCGTGTGGATTCCGACCATTTATTTGTAGTTGCAGTTACTTTAATTCCTACGTCAACGTTTTTTATACTGATGTTACGGATTTGACAATTATAGACATCACTTAATTCGATCGCTGTTTCACTTCCAGTGTCGCCTAAAAGCACGATGTTTTCAATTGATGCGTTTTTGTTTAAATCACCGAAATTTGATGCTACTCTGATGATTGGACTAGCGGATGACCTGATGGTGACAATTTTGCTGCCAGTACCTCTGAGAAGTCCATCAGCTGGAAGATCGATAGTATAACTAAATGTTTGATCTTGTGAATATTCAATTAAACTACTCATTTTTTAATTCCTCTTTTGATTTTTCATTTTTCCATTGACAAAAGAAAGCATTAAAGAAGACGAATAATTACTGAAATAAGAGATGAAAAAGTTAATTTTGGCGAGAACATTTCAAATTAAAAACAAGATAACTAATTCAAAAAAAATAAGAGTTTGATAGGTTTAGTGTAAATAACTTTTCAAACTATGCTCTTTTAATATATTCAGGTCTTCCGTAGGTATTAAGTACACTGCCGTTTGGTACAGTGTTAGGCGGTGTACCGTCATGGTGTAACCCTAATGTTTGTTCGCCAGCACTAAATATTTGTTGATTATAATCTTCGGTGCTTGAAACAGCAACAACAGCGTTTTGGCCTAATTGGATTCCATAATTATCATTGTATTCAGAATCCAGACTTTCAGTTGTTAAGTCAATCAAACTATATTTAATTTCGCCATCAACGTACAAACCTCTAAGATTATTGTCATGTAACTAAACGTTTGCTTTTATGAATGAATTATGCAGCTTGCAACCTGTACTTAAGTAAATGCCTATTCTGCCTCAATCAGATGCCGGGTAGGTCTGTAAACTCATGCTTGTGTCAGCAATAAACGTAAATCCAAAGTCGCCTGTACTGCCTGTACTTTTTTCAAATAGAATTCCTTTGCGAATATACTTCATTCGAACATGTTCAATATGGTTTGCTTGACACCACTTTTGATTTGTTCTAAGTTTAATGCCTTCTTTACACCATTGGATGCCAACATTCCTGATCTGGCAATTGTAAACATCTTCAAGTAAAATTGCAGTTTGTCCGGTTGCTTCGGTTTGATCGGTTCCTCTTAGTATTATATTTTCGATAACGGCACTTTTTGTTATATCCCCAAAATTTGAATCTACCTGAACAATTGGGTTTGCACTGGAAGTAATTATTACTTTTCTACTTCCGTTAATTCCTCTCAGAATTCCATCAGCAGGTAAATGGATGGTCGTTGTTAAAGTTGTTGGGGGATCATTATCAAACTCATAGGTTTCAGACATATTTTTTCCTCCATTTTTTTTCAACTAAACATTTCAGCGGAAGATTACTTTAAAGAAAACGAAATATTACCGAAATATGCCTCCGGTAGTTTGGTCTAATATTTTAAAAACCTCAGAGTAAAAATTGATTAACTGGGTTATAGCAGTTTGTGAAGACAGCCTGCTACAGTGATTTTAAAAAAAGAAAAATAGACTTTCTTGTTATCTCTTTGTTTTACTTTTCCTAAAAAATATGGTTAAAATTACAAATGTTACAACAAAAACAATTAATGCGGCTAATGGTATTTGCCAAGTTTCAATGAAACTAGACGCGTTTACAGTTTGTGAAGGTGTTTCGCTTGGAAGAGTATCATAGACAATTTTAGCCGCCCATATCGCTCTATTCTCCGAGAAGCCTTTGTATCCTGTAAAAATGTAACTGCCATCGTTGGCAACGGCAACCGATAAAATATATGGTTCTTTACCTTTAGCAAAGTTTTCACTCCATTGTAACTTGCCCGAGGCGCTGCATTTGGCAATAATTCCCACGTCACCGTTGCCTCCTGCAAAAACGTATCCGCCCTCTTTAGTTTGTGCTATTGATCTAAAAGCAACCGGAAAAGAGTCATTAAAATTTTGGCTCCATTGTATATTTCCCGCAGAATCAACCTTAATAATGCGACCAAATTGATCGGAAAATCCGCTAAGCACAAACCCGCCATCGGCACTTTTAATAAGTGAATCGCATTCATCGCCTGAAGATTCTCCATAGCGTTTTTCCCACTGGGTATCGCCTACACGGTTAATCTTGACAAGCCACATATCTTGCTGACCTGCTGACTGATATGTGGTGGCTCCAGCAAAAACATACCCATCACTATTTTCAACAATTGAATAAATGTCGCTGTATACTCCAGGATTTACTTTACCGTAAGTTTTGTTCCATAGTACGTTCCCATTTGAATCAGTTTTAACAAGCCTGCCCTCTGAATAAAAATAAGGCTTATCGCCACCACCGACACCGACAATAACAAATCCATTATCACTTGTCTGGATTACTGACCTGACTGAAACATCAGACCTATCGGGAAATGTATCATAAGTCTTATTCCATTGAAGGACTCCTTGAGAATCGATTTTACATAAGGTTCTTCCAGACAAGACAGCAAAACCGTTATCGCTTGTCAAAATTGCATCATTAATGGAACCAAAAGACCCGTAATTTTTTGTCCATTGAATACTCCCTTGTGAATCAATTTTGATGAGCACCATGCTTTCATTACTCCAGCCACCTGGTTCACGCGTCTGTACCCATTGCTCAGTGCCCCCAACTATAAGGTATCGGCGGTCATTCAGCGCTAAGATGTTTGTACCATAGAAAGGATTAAACGTTTTATCCCATTCAACATTAGGTATTGCTATATTGTTCGTATTGCTTGGAAGCTGCAGAGTTATCTCAGTATAAAAAACGCTAATAATAAGGCATAACATGAAAATTTTTTTAGAGGTTATATTCTTCTTATTAGTCATCTTGAATAATACGATATTGCAAAGATATAAATTTTTTTAAAAAAAGAAAAAAGGAATAAAAATTAAGTTAAGTTACAGGTCGAACTTGGATTTTATCGTTGTCGTTGAGATTACTAGGGTATACATTGGTGGAAAGGTTGTTAGTTGCGAGGAAAAAATCCTGATTGTTCTTAATTGGGCTTGAAATATTAAAATCGACTTTTAATCCTGTTCCACCCGTTGACCCTAATTTTGATACATATAGATTAACTAATGCCATTCCTCCTAGAGAACTATTACCCGTTTCGTAAGTGCCTATTTTTCGCAGATATACACCTATAGAGTCAGAATATTGAAGCCAAATGTTTGCCTTTATAAATGAACTATACGTTGTAATATTATTATATTCTTTGTTGGCTTGGGTTTCTATTTTTGGTTCCAAATCAATGCCTATACAGTTTGCCGCGTTGTTAAGTAGTATTCCAACGTCCTCTATATGGGTGTAAGCAAAGCTGTTTTGATCACCATTGGTATTTTCAAAGTAAATCCCTTTATTCACATTTGATATTCTTACGTGTGTGATATTTGTTAGTTCAGTCCAACGATTGGTTGAGTTTTTAAGATGGATCCCTATATTGCAGTTATTGATCGAAACGTTCCTAATTTGACAATGGCAGGTGCCATTAATGAGAATTCCCGTGTTAGTTCCATTTCCTTGCAAAATGATATTTTCAATCAATGGCGATTCGAGTTCATCAATTTCTTCGTTATAATCAGGGCGATTTACAATGATTATAGGTTTGTCTCCTGAAGAAGATATTACCGTATTCTTACTTCCATACCCCGTTAATCGAGAAAAGTTGCTTATCTCGATTGATCCCCAGTCTCCATGTTGTGGTTCTTGGTTGACATATTTTCGTACTAATCCGTAATCGCTTGTTGTGCCTGTTTGTTCCATAACAACGGCAGTGTCGAAATGTATTCTAGAAATGTTACCGTTTCCACCACTTGATTGGTTTATTTCTATGTAGTCCCAACATCCGTTCATCCAATTGGCAATCCACGCGTCTCTAAGGAGTAAGAAGATTGTTACATACTCGTTTTGTGCAGCGCTAACGTCAATGTAATGATCCTGTAAGTCTGGACCCCAAGTGTAATTGAATGTTTTATCGCAATTATAGAGTAAACCTGCGCCTTTAGTTAGTGGCCAGTTATATGGAAAATCAGCAGTGTTTGATCTTAAGTAAACGCCATCGTATATTCGAACACACCATTCGTAAGAATCTTCAAAATAGTTCCAATCACCTTTCCATGACCAACGTAAATATTTGCCGTTGATCCATGATTTTGGAACTACCATAAAGGCCCATCCAAATCCAAGACCATTCAAGGGGGAACTCATTTTTAGCCAAGTTGATTGATCAATCGAGAATGTGATGTCAGGGTTGTAACTAGGAACTACTTTATGTTCACGTAATTGTACAATTCCTGTTGTAAATTGATTGCCTTCTGATGTTGCAGATGGATTGTTATAGTAAACAAATATTGTTTGATTTGTACTCGATAAATCGCCAGATACTTTAACCCAGAATGTTGCTTGGGTAGCAGTTGATACACTTTCCATATAATAAGGAAGTAACGTGGTTCCGTCGTCAGATGTAAAACGTATGTCAGTAAAATCAGTTTTGCAAAATCCGTTCATATTAACGATGTTTCCAGAATCTGAACCGCTATTGTAGTTGACCATTATTTTGACCTGATATCCGTTGCCTGCTCCGGGTGAACTTTGAATAACATGGCTCTTTCTACAGCCCCATGCTTTGTCATACCAATCACTATTTACCATTTTTTTTCCTCCATTTTCAAGGCTATCATTCCCTGTAGTAAGCATTAAGGAAGACGAAAAAATACTGAAATACATCTTGAACTATAATGGCCTATATATATACATCACTTTTACTTACCTCTCCATTTACGAAATTATTCGTTTGATTTAAAGGCTTTTTACTACATTTTGTAACTAAATTGGAGGACTGTGGCGTGAATCTCGAAAAAGTATTGACCTCATCTTGTAGACAAAAGATATTGAAAGAACTTTCAATTTCAAAAAGTATCCATGTGATGGGACTAGTAAGAAAAATTAATAGTACCTATATTGAAGTAAATAGAAATTTGAAAATTCTGGAAAAAGAGGGCGTATTAACTGATAGGCGTGTTGGGCGTATGCGTATGCTTAGATTAAATTATGATAATCCTAAGACTGTTTTGTTATTACAAGCTCTTAAAATATTAAATTCGCCTATAGCTTCAACTGATTTGCCTGTGAAGCCAATTAAATTTGATGACCCTTGCCTAAATAATTTAAAAAAGAGGCTTTAATCAAAAAGGTGTTTAATTTAATGAAAAAGGTTAATTCATTTCAGAAGTTAGGCTGTTTAATCTCTGGAAGTTTGCATTTGATCAATATTTGTATGGCTTCAGGTCAATCAGACTGCAGTAAACGAAACGTGCTCGTTGACCAAATCATTGATAGCGTGATTGTAGGGGGGATAACCGGTGTTTCTACTTATGTCGCTGCAGGAGAAACGATTTCGATTAATTCTGCCATTCTGGCATTTACTCTTACATTTCTTATAAAAATGAAGGAGTATCGAAAAATAAAATAGTTGATAGCTTCAAAATTGAGGTCTTTTTATGGGTGTTTTAAAACGGTTGTATGAACTCATTAGACGGCATGTTAGAGAGGTCGCAATAGGTTAAGCGCCCTATGCCCCTTTATTTTTTTATTTTATTCATTTTTAGTCATCCTTTTTTTACATGTCAACGTTATTTAACTGTTAACCTAAACCTTGAATAACTCCATACTCCCCCTTTTTTAATCTTTTTTGTTTTAACTTTAAATTAGAGTTTTAGACAAATTTCAAAATTGTTACCTTATCATTTTACAAAAAATTGGTTAAAAGGTTCTTGCTTGCCTTTTAAGCCTAAGTCCTTAATATTTACTAACCTATTTGAAAATTGCTTGTTCCAACATCAATCAACCGCTTCATCATTTATGAAGCGGAAGTATGTTTCGTTTCCGAAGGTGCTTCCATAAATATATTCGCCAGAGCTAATGCTTTTGAGTTGCATTTCTTGATTTAATTTCAATGATTCCGCGTGTCCTGTACCTTCTGCTGATGCAAATGAGGCGCCTAAATGGTACTGAAAAGGGTGAGCATTTAATCCACCTATATTCGATTCAGTCAAGCCCATGTTTTCTGTGAATGCTACTAACTTAGAGGTATGAGGGTAGAACCAGTAGGCATTGCTTTCGGAAAAAGTACGTTGATATGAAAAAACTTCGAGGTTTGTTTGGAATATTTGTATGTCAGTAAGGCGCAAAGTGGCATCAGATGGGTTGGTTATGTTTACAACAAATACATATGAAAGTATGCTACGGAAGGCTACCCCTGAAGCTTCTGAAGTATTATAAACTTTAAAGTACGCTTGCACTAAAGTGGCATCAATAGGGTATGAAGTGTCAGCGTTTGTCATTGTACCAAAATCAGACTGGAAAGAAACGAATCCAATTAAGATGCCCACTATAAACGCTGTGCAAATAATTATTATCAATTTCCTTTTAACCATAATTTGCACCCCACGTTAACATACAACCTATTGTTTTTTATATTTACATTGAAACCGAATGTTCTAAATCTAATAATAGTCTGAAAATTTTGGATAAAGAATTTGTGACTGTATTTGGCTAGTCACAAGTGTATATATTTTTTCTCTGCAGCCTAAATGGTAAGGTGCGTGGATGGAGATACCTGAAACCCGAAAAATCAAAAAATTAAGCTCAGACGAAAAGTTTGGAAGTATAGCTTATTCCCTCAGAGACGTGCCTATTGAGCAAAGGCGCAAAGAAGCAGACAAACCCCTGTACCTTACCCGATACGAGTAACATTTTTCTCTTTTGCAAGTTTAAAGCGTAACCAAAATAAGCTTGAAGCATCGGTTATGCTATGCATTGATGCATTATGTCAGGCACCGAAACGCTTGTTCCATTCATTGGCGACAAAAAGAAAGGCGAAGAACCAACAATCATCATTGACAGTCGCGAAGCCAGTAGCGCACAAAAAATCGTCAAAGGCTTAATCGAAAAAAACGTAACAATCAAAACTCAAATGCTTGAGAAAGGCGACTACATCATCTCCGACGAATGTGCTGTTGAAAGAAAAACCGTTAACGACTTCGTTTACACCCTGACAAGACGTTACCTGTTTGAACAACTTTTTCTCTTAAAAGATGTTTATCCAAAAGCCTTGCTTGTTCTTGAAGGCTACCTGCCAATCATTTACAAGTACAGCAGTATTCAGCCTCAAGCCGTATGGGGCGCAATGTTCAATTTGGCAAAAAACGGCATCGCCATAGTCAACACAGCTTCTCATAAAGAAACCGTGGACTTCCTTTACACTGCGGCTAAACAGGAACAGATAGTTGAAAAACGCAGCGCCGTCGTGCATGCTTTCAAAAAATGCGAGACTTTGGCGGATTCTCAAATTTACTTTGTAGCTAGCTTGCCAAATATTGGTAGAGAGAAGGCTACGGCTATTTTGGGTGCTTACCAAACGCCGATTAATGCGTTGATGAATGTAGAACACTGGTCTAAGACTGTTAATGGTTTGGGTCCTGTAATTACTAATAAGGTGAAAGAGGTTGTTTCTACGCCTTATAAGGAAGCGAAACAGCAGCAGGATTGTAAAACTGAATAAATACTGCATCTCCATAAACCATAAAAAGGCTAATGCCTACAGTTGCACAGTCCTTTGGTGAGAGAGCATACAATGAAAAAAGTAAAAATTTTACTTTCTATACTCTCCGTTATAATTATTGTTGCACCGATAGCTGCAGAAGTGCTTATCTATCAAAACAACTTGATAGGCTTAGTTATTCCACCCGAAATCACTAACTTACTAAACGGTGACAATATTAGCGGCAACATAGGCACAGTCACCGGCGACATAGCTAGCACACCTTTCGAGCCACCAATGCTTGTAGGCGAACCACAATATTTCCCTGAAAACCACACAGTCAAGTTTACCTATAACTTCACAAACCCATTAAGCACGGAAATTAAAGTAACCACTCTGCAAGCAGAAGTTGTCTGTCATGAACATGGCTTCTCGCTTGGCAACGTTTCAATTGATCCAGCTACTTTGGAGCCAGGACAAACCATTGATATAACTGCTTTTGGTGTGCTTTCTGACGCCGCTTTGAAACACATTGCAACTCAGCATGCAGGGCAAAGCAGTATTAACGCTGATTTTAAAAATCTTGACGTTGAAATGGCTGGGGTAACAATTCAGATGGATCTGCAGCAGTATGTTGGTAATATTCCTATTCCGGTAGAGTACTTGCAATATTTGGGGTTGCAATAAAATGATGCTTAGCCGTGTTAACTGGTTTGGCGTTGCAGGCGGCACATTAACTCTTCTGGTTATTGTGGTTTCAATGTATAATCCTTGGTGGCAGTTAACGATTGGTGAAAACCTAATGAAAGTTAACGCGTCTCCAATGAATACGAATTTCGGCTTACTGGGTACCCAATTCACGATACCTCTAATTTACGCACTTAACATCGGCAGCATTCTAACTTTCCTGTTCAGCGGCATCATCATGCTCATCTACTCTGTAATGCCAACCAAACCGTACGCTAAGGACCTGCTTGGGTTTGCATGGAAAAAACCCTTATACGCAATAATCTTCAGCGTCGTCGGCCTCGCCGTAATCATTCTTATCACGCAAGTTGTTCTGGGCATAAACATTCCACTTGTCGGCACCGGCACAGTTATTTTGCCCTCACAATTCACTATGGGCGTTAACATTAGCGTGCTAGTATCTTCAGCCTTCCAGTGGCCCTTATATCTTGCAGCGGTTGCAGCTGGCTTATGCATAACCGCACGAATCTACCACAGGAAAGTATCCCACCTCCCAGTAACGGCCGCGTAAACATTAAAAACTAAACTTTTCTTCTCTTTTTTTAACCGCTAAGGTTTAAAGGCTAAAGCAGCATTAAACATTAAACCCGACAAACCGTGAGGCTTAAGATAAAGGGGCTGTCGGCTAGCTTGGTCCAGGCTTGTAGCCTCGGGCGCTATAGACGCCGGTTCAAATCCGGCCAGCCCCACCACTAAATACGTATTCGAATTTTATGTGTCTCTTGAGTTATGCCGTAAGTTTTTTAATTGATGCTTGACGTACCATTGTAGAGGACGAGCAGTTGCTGTTTAAACGCAAAAGTAAACTTGAAGTTGATTTAGGCGATTTAGAAAAAGAAAAAGAAAACCTGTCAAATTTTCTTCAGCAACATCTCAAAGTTGAAGTTACCGTAAGTAGAGGCAATTTGGTTGTAGATGCTGAAAAAGTAGCGATAGGCGACCTGTTTCATGCAGTAAAAAAGTTTGTTTATCATCGCGGCCTCAACAATACTCACTATGTTTCAGAGGAAGTTTCAAAAGTAAAAATTAGCCGTTTGAGAGGTCACGAGAAGAAGAAAGAAGACCATAAGAAAGAACCTGTACATCAAACGGAAGTCCAAACCTGGGGCCTTTAAAGGCAAAAGGGCTTCTAACTTTTTTCCTCTTGTTTTTTGAGTAATCCTTTGGCTTTTTCTGTGTAAGGATTGGGGAACGCTTCGTTTGCCACCTTATTGCCTTCGTTAAAGAAGTCGTCTATTCCTTTACCCATTGCCTTGCCGCGTGCTGTGTGCTTGTCAAGTGCAAAGTCTGGAATCGGCAAAAACTTGCCGTCACGCTCCCTTTCGGTATAAATTATGTTTTGTAAGTCGTCGGTTATTCTGCTTTTTTGACTACGACATAAGCACACTACAGCGTTCATCAGGTAAAGTTTGTAGTTGCTTTCGGCTAGTTTGGATTTTTCAGTCAGGTACTGTTTTTGCAAGTAATCGACGAGCAGGGGCATGACGGGGTTTGCTGGACCGACGTCTTCAGATGCAATAATTTTCAGGCGATTCCAAAGCATGGTGGGGTTAAACTCTTCCAGTTCCACCGCAAAATGCGCTGCCTCGTACTCCATGTTTCGCCGTATACATTTCTGTAGGGCGCTGAGCAGTTCATAATGGTCGTAACCATGTTTAGTGGTAGCCAATATGTTTCACTTCTAACCGCAAAAAACCGCTAAGCTAACAAATAAGCTTTCGGTTCGCCTGTTAACTACGTTTAAAAAGGGCACGTTTACGTTTTATTTAAAGAATAATGTAGCTGAACAATGCCTGATTTGTAAGAAACAGTCTCCAAAAGCTCAAGCTTAATTTCCCTTTCTAAACTTGAAAACAAAGAGATGCCTTCTCCCAAAAGGGTTTGCACAATAAATACATGCATTTCGTCCAAAAGCGTTGAGTTTAGCAATCGTTCAGGATGTAAAAGAGACTGTATGTATGTTCTATCACCCATAATTGCTGTGTCAACTGTTTTAATAAAAACTGAATAGCCTAATCATCGCCGGCTTGGTATGTTTCCAGCCATGTTATGTCATAGTTTTTGTGTGCCACGTACCCTTCAAGACTCATGGCGAAGTGCAAAAGAACTTTAGGGTCTGCCATAAGCTTAAAGAACAAAAACTAGGAAAAGAAGGTTTAGACTTATTGTTAAAAATATTTTCTTAGTTGTCCCACCAATGTTGACCAGATGGGATTAATGCGTTTGAAGAAATGAAGTAACGTTCGCTTTCTACAAGCAAGTTTAATTGATGTTGGTTGACAAAATCAGTTATTAAAGCTAAATTGTCGTTGTTAACCAGACTCTGTTCAATAGTTAAAATAAACCCGTCATTTAATGTGTCAAGCATTTTAACGTCTAGATTGCAGCTTGAACATAATTTTCTTTTAAACAACATAGCGTCTGACATTTTCAAATCTTTTTTCACCCTTCCAAATTCAGGGGCTCAACTCTTGCCAAAATGTTTGGGCAGTGAACTCTAAACTCGGACATTAATATTGAACAGTTTTTAAACTCTTAAAGCTATGCCTAAACTATTTTGCAAATGAACCGTTAAATCTGCGTTTTATCCTTTGATTCCAAAAAATTGTTGATTGAATTTTTAAATTTGTAAAACAAAAATTTTTTTGACTACACCCACACCTTTTTGAGTTATGATATAGTCACCTTTGTTATTTTCCTGAACCACAAGCCCAGCATCCAAAAGCTTTTTGATGTGAAACAGTAAATGCCCTCCTTTTAGACCAGTTATTTGAGCTATTTTTGAAAAACTTTTTCTTCCTTCAAATGTGCTGATTAAAATTTTGAGTCTTGCAGAGTTAGCTAACGGTTCAAGTACTTCTTCAACAAGACGGTCAATGTTTAGTTCTTTGTTGTCTTTGTTCTCGGTTTTTTCTACAAGCACTATTGTTTGGAAAGCTCTTTTTTCGCGACGGAGCTTTTTCTGGAAGTCTTTGTGGCAAACTTCGCAGGGTGAGCCTTTGGCTTTTTGGATTACTTGCTCCATTTTTTCGATTTTGGTATCTAAGTCGTTTATGGCTTCTTTGATTTTTAGGTTTTTGATTATTTGGAGGTTTTCTGTTGCCATTTTTTTGAAGAGTTCGAGGCAGTGGTCGTGGTTTTTGCATTTGGCGTCTGGGATTTTTTGTATATCTTCGTCGAGTTCGTCTTGGAGTTGTCCAGCGTAGAGTAGAAGACGGTTTTGGGTTAGGGCATCTTCTACGGATTTTATTCTTTCTTTTAGTACTGAATCTTCGAGCCTGTTTAGTTCGATGCGTAGGTTTTTGATTTCTTGTTTTAGTTCTTGTAGGGCGTTTGTGAGGGGTGGTTTTGGTTGGTCTTGCATGGTGTTGCGCCTTTCAGTTTGGTCTATTTTTGTTACCTAAAACTATATAAAAATATCTGATCAAATTGTTAAACAGGGACAAACATGACAAAAATATTGATAGCCTACTACACAAAAAGCGGCAACACCGAAAAAATTGCCAAACTAATCGCAGAAGGCGCAAAAACGGTTCCAGGCACAACCGTTGAAGTCAAAAAAGTAGATGCTATAAACCCCGCCGAAGCAGCAGAAGCAGACGCATTCGCTTTCGGATCACCAACCTACTTCAGCATGATGTCAGGGCCCATGCTAACACTACTAACTGAATTCTTCTTCATCAAAGACAAGTTAGCCAGCAAACCAATGGTAGCATTTTCAACAGGCGCAGGTAGTCAAACACAAGCAACATCAAACATTGAAAGCGTACTGAAAGTCTTCAACCCAAAACTCCAAGCAGGACTAGCAGTCGGCAACACTATTTCTGCAACTGACGAACAGTTAGCAAAGAAAACAGGCGAAACCTTAGCAGCTGCCGCAAAGCAATAGGTAGCATATCAACGGCTGAATGAGCTTACAGGGGTTTTAGCAAACTACCCTTCTAAGAAACGCTAATGAACCGCCCACGTTCACACCCCTACAGCTCCATCACACAATCACAACTTTCTTTTTTTTTGAAAAAAGCTTTTTAGTTTACGTTTTTGGTTCTTTTGTGAATAGCAAGGTTATTGCAGTAGTAAATGCCATGCAACCAAAAGCGATTCCCATTACATTATACGAGCCTAAAGCTAAAAGCAAAAAGCTTGCTATGGCCGCAGCCACTGTGTTGCCTAGTTTTGCGAACAAGCTTGTCATTGCCATCATTGTGCTGCGGGATTGAGGAATCTGGTCAAGAGATAGACAACTCAAGGACGCTAACGCTGCGCCAATAATGAAAGTGTGCACCGTGTTTACTATTATTCCTGACCATAAATCGGTCGTTTGGAAAACAGCTACCAGCAAAACCGCGTCTATAAGAAAGAAGGTTATGGCAACTCTTTTCTTTCCAAACCTATCGATTATTCTACCTGCAAAGAGACCCCCTAATCCGATTGTCCCCCCCGACAACATTAGAATCGCTGAACTTTGTGCCATACTTATCCCATAAGCTTGTTGCCATACTGCTAGTACATACATACCGACAACTGAACCCAGAAGCAATAATTGACCAAGTAGACAAAACAGGGCAGATCTGTTGGTTAAAACTGATTTGAAAGCCGTAAGGTAATCAACTTTTAGTGAGGACTCTTTTTTGGCAGTTGGGTTCTTAGGGATGCCGACGTGAGCTATTATTAATGATACAATTGCGATTGGAACGGCATAAAACAGAAATGCCCAGCGCCAGCCGCCCATGCTTGTAAGGAAGCCAACGATTGGGGGGCCAATGATGGCGCTTAGGTAAAAAGAAAATTGGGTGTAGCTTACTGCTTTTGACTTCTTTTTGGTTGGTACAAAATCACCTATGAGTGAGAGCCCAACAACGGTTATTATTACTGAACCGATTCCTTCTAAAGCAAAAAATGCTGCCATAACAGTGAAGGATGGGGCAAAAAAGTTGCCTACCGCCGAGATGGCTATGCATACTATACCTGCTAGGAACAATGTTTTGTGTTTAAATTTGATTGCTAAAAACCCTATCAGGAATGCGACGACGGCTTCGGCGAGGCTGTTAACTGTGCTCAGTTGACCTGCAAGGCCTATTGTGCTTGGGTTTGCCGAACCAAAAAACGTGATGGCTATATTTGATAGTAATAGGATGAGAATGCCGTTTTCCATAAATGTTGCGAGAAATGGAAAAACTACTGAAGGAACAAAAAGTTTCCCCGGTTGCCCTTCTTCAAGCACCGTTGTTTCGGCATGCATGCCCTACTTAATGCGCCTATTGATATAGCATTTGCGGAAAACACAAACATAATTGATAATTCTTTCCCCTGGCAAGGTATTTGTTTATCTATTTTTTTGTTTTTCTTTATTATTCTTTTTTGGCATTTTATAAGGTAAAGCCTATAACACTGAAAACCAATCAAAGAACAATAATTTCGGTGAACCTCTTTGGATGCTTTGACAGTCGTGCTGATTGCTTTTGGATTAGCGATGGATGCGTTTGCTGTTTCAATCGCTAATGGCATGACTATTAAAGGTAACCGTAAAAAAGCCGCGTTAATAATTGCGGTTTTCTTTGGGGGTTTCCAGATGCTTATGCCCGTAATCGGGTGGGCAATAGGATTAAGCTTACAAAGTATAATCATCGCGGTTGACCATTGGATAGCATTCGGGCTGCTAACGTTTATTGGCGCCAAAATGATTAATGAAGCAGTAAAAAATGACGGCAAAAACGAAGGCGAAAAAACCCTTAAGCTGCACACTCTGCTGACTTTGGCGGTGGCAACAAGCATAGACGCCTTGATGGTTGGGCTTAGCTTTGCATTTCTTCAAACTTCTATCCTTTTGCCCGTTATAGCAATCGGCGTAGTCACATTTGCACTTTCGTTTGCTGGCTTCTATTTCGGCGGCTTTCTGGGCAAAACGTTTGGGCATAGAATAGAAATCCTCGGCGGCTTAATCCTAATCGCTATCGGCTTAAGGATTCTGCTTGAGCACTTATTTGTTTAATTTTTTATGCGAAAACTCGTCACGCATTTGCATTTCTCTGCGTTTACGGTTATAGCCCAAGGAGAAGTCGTGTGTGGCGTCTCGGATTTGGCGGATGAGCAGCATCATGCGGCTGTTCTTGTCAAGCTGAATCGGCTCTGGTACGTTTGGCTTGTAAATTTCTTCGTTTTCCTTTGCCAAACCAATCATTGGAATCTTGAGGTTTAGCGTGTTGAGTGCGGCTTGGGCAGCGCTTACCTGTCCAGGTCCACCGTCAATAATGATGAGGTCTGGCATTTGGACGTTTTCTTCTTTTAACCGTTTGTACCGGCGTGTAACGACTTCGTTCATTGAAGCAAAATCGTCCTGTCCCACGACGGTTTTGATTTTGAATTTGCGATAATTCTTCTTATCCGGCTTAGCATCGGTAAATCGTACCATGCCTGAAACAACGTGTTCTTGCCCCAAGTTGGAAATATCAAAACATTCAATCACCCGAGGCAGCCGTGGCAGTTCAAGGGCGGTTTGCAGGTCAACTAAGGCGTTGTTGCCGGTTAAGCTGGATTGCAGGTTCTTTTCAGCTAACTGAACAAGACCTAACTTGTTACCTCTTTTAGGAACCGTCAACGTTACAGGCGCCAACCGTTTTGCATAAAGGAACTCTTCCAATGCGGCTTTTTCATCGGTGTCTTGCCAGCAAGGCTTGTTAAGCAAAATTTCCCTTGGAATCTGATTAACGCCGTAAAATGCTTTCAGAAACTCCTGTTCCACTTGAGGTTGACGATCAACACTGAACTCTTTTTTGCCAAGCAGCACGCCTTTACGCAGCCCCATCTGGATGATGTGTATCTTATCGCCTTCCTGGCAGAAAGCCATCGCATCTTGGTCAAATCGGCGTTCATTATCAACAATTTGCCTTTGTGTCAGCAACCGTATTGAAGCCATCTGATTCCGCAACTCTAAAGCGCGTTCAAATTTTTGCTCTTTAGATGCTTGCTGCATCTGCTCATCTAAAAGATGCAGTGTACGGTCGAATTTGCCCTCCAAAAACATCCGTGCATTCTTAACCTGTTCAGCATACTGCTCTTTGGAAACCTTTTCCACGCATGGCGCAGTGCAATTGCCAATGTGGTAATGCAGGCAGGCGCGTTTGTGCATGTTTTTGCAAGTGCGAAGCTTGAAAACTTTGGTTACGAGACGTTGCAGGTCTTGGCGTGTGTAGCCTTCCGTATAGGGTCCAAAAGATTCAAGTTTAGATGAGACTTTGCGGCTTGTTAGTATGCGTGGGTATTCTTCGCGGGTTAATGCGATGTAGGCATAGGTTTTGGCGTCTTTAAGGTTAATGTTGTATTTTGGCGTGTGCTGTTTGATTAGTTTGTTTTCTAAAAGTAGGGCTTCGACTTCGTTGTTGACAAGGATGAAGTCAATGTTGCGGATTTTTGAAACCAACTGACGTGTTTTAGGCGGCTGGTCAATGCTTGCAAAATAATTTTTGACCCGTGAACGCAGATTCTTAGCTTTGCCAACATAGAGTATTTCTCCTTCGTCGTTTTTGAAGAGGTAGACTCCGGGGTTGACTGGAACATCTGCGCCTTTGAATTCTGACGGGTCATTTATGTGGATCATGCAGTTTGCTTCTCTGACGAATCTACATGTTGATGGTTAAGTATTTTTTCCAAAAACTGTCCCGTGTAAGAGTCCTTAACTTTGGAGACGTTTTCTGGTGTACCTTCTGCAAGTAGGCGTCCGCCTGCCGCTCCGCCTTCAGGACCGAGGTCAACGAGGTAGTCGCAGCTTTTGATGACGTCAAGGTTGTGTTCGATGATGAAAACTGTGTTGCCGTTGTCTACAAGGCGGTTTAGGACTGTAATGAGACGTTTGGTATCGTCAAAGTGCAGGCCAGTGGTGGGTTCGTCAAGCATGTAAACTACGTGCCCCTGCTTGTTTTTGCTAAGTTCTCTAGTGATTTTGATGCGTTGGCTTTCTCCACCCGACAATGTCGTAGAACTTTGCCCCAACTTAATGTAGCCAAGCCCGACGTCCTCTAAGGTTTTGAGTTTGCGAGCTATGCGTGGCGTATTCTCAAAAAACTTCACTGCTTCTTCAACGGTCATGTCAAGGATTTCAGCAATATTTTTGCCTTTGTAGAGTACAGCAAGGGTTTCTTTGTTGTAACGTTTGCCTTTGCATTCACTGCATTGAACATAAACGTCGGGTAGAAAGTTCATTTCTATGCGGATTACTCCGTCGCCTTGACAGTTTTCGCATCTGCCACCTTTAACGTTGAAGCTGAAGCGTCCTTCTTTGTAGCCGCGTGCTTTGGCTTCTTTTGTGGAAGCAAAGATTTTGCGGATTTCGTCAAAAAGTTTGGTATAAGTAGCCGGGTTGCTACGTGGTGTTCTGCCGATTGGGTCTTGATCGATAACTATGACATTGCGTACAACCTCTGGGACTAATATGTTGTCGTGTTTGCCGATTTTGTCGACGCGCTCGCCGAAGATTTGACGCAGCCGTGGAATAACAGTGAGGTTCATTAGCGTGCTTTTGCCTGACCCAGAGACGCCTGTGATGCCACACAAAACGCCCAATGGCAATTGGACGTTTAGGTTTTTGAGATTGTTTTCTTGTGCACCTTTAACGGTGATGTAGCCAATGGGTTGGCGGCGTTCCTGTGGAACCTCAATTTTTAATTCCCCGCTAAGGTATTTGCCTGTTAAGCTGCGTTTGTTCGCCATAACCTCCTTGGGCGAGCCTTCTGCAACGATGAAGCCACCATGGACTCCTGCGCCGGGTCCCATGTCTACAATGTAGTCTGCACTACGCATGGTTTCTTCGTCATGTTCCACCACGATTAGGGTGTTACCGAGGTCACGAAGCCGATGCAGGGTGCTGATTAACTTCGTGTTGTCTCGTTGGTGCAAGCCGATGCTGGGTTCGTCAAGAATGTACAGAACGCCCATGAGATTGCTGCCGATTTGGGTGGCTAGGCGGATTCTTTGTGCTTCTCCGCCTGACAAGGTTTTGGCTGCACGTGAAAGGGAAAGATAACCTAAGCCCACATTGGTTAAGAAGCCGAGGCGCGCGTTGATTTCTTTTAGCACCTGTTTGGCGATTGCTGTTTCTTTCTCGTTAAGCTTCGCGGGGAGGTCAAGGAAGAATTCGCCTGCTTTCTCGATGGACAAGTCGGTCACGTCGATGATGCTTTTGCCCTGAATTTGAACCGCCAAAACGACTGGTTGCAAACGTTTGCCGTGGCAGCTGCCGCAGGGTCGGCTTTTCATGAATTTCTCAATATCCTGTTTACGCCATTCGCTTTCAGTTTGGCGGTAAAGCCGCATGGTTTGAGGTATTACGCCTTCCCAGCCTTCACGCATCCACATGCTGGCGCCGTTTGACCAACTACCGTTGATAGGTTCATGGTCACCATGGAGCAGTACATGAAGCTGTTTTTCGGTGAATTCGCTTATGGGTGTAAATACGTCAAACCCATGCTTTTTGCCTACCATTGCTAATTGCTGTGCTCGCCATGACAGATCCATTTTGCCGTAAACTTCCAAGGCACCATCCATTATAGATTTGGATTTATCTGGAATAACAAGTTCTTCGGAAACTTCGGTGATTTCGCCGAGGCCATGGCAGGTTGAACATGCGCCAAACGGTGAGTTGAAGCTGAACATGCGGGGTTCAAGACTTTCAAAAACGATTTCAGGATGATTGGGGCAGGCTCCAAAAGTGCTGAACATTGTTTCGCCTTCGAAGCGTTCGAGCTCCCGTTTTTCGCCGACCTCTTTTTCAGCGTCGATAACTATGATTGTTCCTTTGCCCGTTTGCAGTGCCTGCTCGACGGCTTCTGCAATTCTTTGCCGTTCCTCATCACTGATTTTTACGGTATCGATGACTGCTTCGATCCAGTGCTTTTCATACCGCACCAGCTTGACTTCCTCTTTGATGCTGTCTGATTCGTAAATTTTTTGGTCGACACGGATTTTGGTGAAGCCCTGCTTTTTTAGTTCTTCGAAGATTTGTTCGTGGGTGCCTTTCATGCCTCGGATGATTGGGGCAAGGAACACGAGCGTTTTGCCTTTTTCTTGCATGATTAGGCTGGTGATGTTTTCTGGGCTTTGTGGATGGATGCTGCTTCCACATTTGGGGCAGTGGTGTGTGCCGATGCGTGCAAAGAGTAGTCTTAAGTAATCGTAGATTTCGGTGACTGTGCCTACGGTGCTGCGTGGGTTTTTGCTTGTGCTCTTCTGTTCAATGCTGATGGCTGGCGATAAGCCATCGATTGAGTCCACGTCTGGTTTATCCATTAAACCCAAAAATTGTCGTGCGTAAGCGCTGAGGCTTTCAACATAGCGTCTTTGGCCTTCAGCGTAGATAGTGTCAAACGCAAGAGTTGACTTGCCGCTGCCTGACAACCCAGTAACCACTATCAACTTGTTTCTGGGCAATTCCAAATCAATGTTCTTCAGGTTATGCTCTCTTGCGCCTTTAACAGAAATAGAGTCTCTCATAACTCCCTACCCTAAATCCTAAGCCCAAATCCGCCTCTCCCTTTTCAACTTTGTTGCGTCGAACCTGCAAAATTCTCTGCTTTCTGCTCATGTTTCTGCTTCTCAGCCAAATCCCGAGTCAACCCGTTCATGGCATCACGCAATTCAATAGCTTTCTCGAAATCCAGCTTCTCAGCGGCTTCACGCATCTTCGCATCCAACTCAATAATTTGGCGTTGAATGTCCGATTTGGCCAGATGCTTGGTGCCTTTGATGACGCCTTCTTTCTCTGAAACTTTCTTGACGATTGTCTGCGGGGTTATGCCGTGGACTTGGTTGTAACGTTGCTGGAATTTACGGCGGTAACTGGTGATTTCCATTGCTCGTTTGATGGATTGAGTTTTGACGTCCGCGTAAAGGATGACTCTACCGTTTTCGTTTCTGGCTGCTCTGCCGATTGTTTGGATTAAGCTGCGTTCGTCACGCAGGAAACCTTCTTTGTCAGCATCAAGAATGAATATGGTTGCGACTTCAGGAATATCTAAGCCTTCCCTTAGCAGGTTAATCCCAACAAGAATGTCAAAATCGCCGATACGTAATTGCCTTACAAGTTCAATGCGGTCAAGGCTGTCGATTTCGCTATGCATGTAACGTACTCGGAAGCCTTCTTTGACAAGGTAGTCGGCGAGGTCTTCAGCCATACGTTTCGTCAAAGTTGTAACCAAGACTCGGTTGCCCTGCTCAATGGTTTTTTTTGCTTCCTGCATGAGATGCTTCATTTGTCCCTCGATTGGGTGCAACTCTATTTCAGGGTCCAAAAGCCCTGTGGGTCTTGTGATTAATTCAACTGCTGGGCCGCTCTTTTGCAGTTCGTACTGGGCGGGGGTTGCGGAGACAAACAGGGTTTTGCCCATTTTCTTTTCAAACTCGTCAAACTTAAGCGGGCGATTATCGAGTGCACTTGGGAGACGGAAACCGAAGTCTACAAGGTTCTTTTTACGTGAATAGTCGCCGTTATACATTGCGTGTGCTTGAGGGATTGTTTGGTGGCTTTCATCAATAATTAAGAGGTAGTCTTTGGGGAAGTAATCCATCAAAGTGAATGGTGGTTCGCCTTCTTCTCTTCCATCAAAATGGCGGCTGTAATTTTCGATTCCCGCGCAAAAGCCCAACTCCTTTATCATTTCAAGGTCATAGTTTACGCGTTGCTTAAGCCGCTGTGCTTCCAACGGTGGCAGAACTTCAAGGCGTTCTTCGAGTTCTTGACGGATTTGGGCGATGGCTCGTTCATGCTTCTCTTGAGGCACCACGTACTGCCTTGCAGGGTAAATGGTGACTCGATCAATCGAAACTTTAACGTCGCCTGTTACTGCATTAACTTCCTTAATCTTCTTAACTTTGCTGCCTTCAAATTCGACACGAATAATGTCTTTCTCGTAAGCTGGAACAATATCAACCGTATCGCCGCGGACACGAAAACGTCCTGGCTCCAAAAAAGTGTCGTCCCGTTCGTACTGCATGTCAACGAGGCTGCCGATTAAACCTTGGCGGCTCAGTTCTCTGCCGACTTGCAGGTCAACTGCGAGGCTTTTGAAGTCTTCAGGGTTGCCTAAGCTGTAAATGCAGCTGATGCTGGCAACGATGATGGTGTCGTTTCGGCTTACAATGCTTGATACGGCGTGCATGCGCATTTTTTCTATTTGCTCATTAACGGTTGAGTCTTTTTCTATGTACATGTCCTGAGCTGGCAAGTAAGACTCGGGCTGGTAATAATCATAAAAGCTGATGAAGTATTCTACGCGGTTGTTTGGGAAGAACTGTTTCAGTTCGGCGTAAAGTTGGGCCGCCAAGATTTTGTTATGGGCAATTATGAGCGTGGGTTTTTGGAGGCGGTTAATCACATTTGCCATTACATATGTTTTGCCGCTTCCAGTGATGCCCAACAGGGTTTGTTTTTCTTTTTTCTTGTAATTTTCTATTAGTTGGTTTACTGCGTTTTCTTGACCTGGCGAAATTTTGAAGGGTGAAACTAGCTCAAACTGCATGCTTTACGCCTAAACTACAAGTAGAAATCGTTAACAAAACGCGTTTAAGAACTTATTATACATTGTTTTGTAAAATCCACATTTGAAACATACAGTTAACAAGAAGTCAACATGATTTTTTTGGGTTAAAACGATAAAAAACTAAATAAGTTGTAACGGGGCACAGTATAGTTAGGAGTTGCCTGTTTTGGAAGAACCCTTTATCGCAGTTTTAAACGAATCTGAACTTAACGAAGGCACAATGAAAGGAGTAGTTGCTGACGGAACACCCGTACTATTAATTAAAAAAGATGGAAAAATCTACGCTTACGATGACCGTTGCCCGCATCAGCAATGCCAACTTTCTGGCGGTGAACTCCTGAAATCAACTGTAGTTTGCCCCTGTCACGAATGGGCATTCAAAATAGAAACAGGCGAATTCACCGTCGAACCAGCAATTACATTAACCGTTTTTGAATGCAAAGTTATAGACGGCAAAATCTACGTTAAACCGGAGATAAATCCTCAATGAAAAATGCACTACTAATTTTCCATTCAAACACAGGAAACACCCAGAAAGTAGCCAATGCCATAAAAGAGGGCTTAGAAGCTGGCGGCGTCACAGTTGAAATGAAAACGCCCAAAGAAGCAGTTGATCTTGATTTTTACGCTTACGACCTTGTCTGTGTAGGTTCCCCATCGATTTCTTGGCAACCAGCCAAATCCATTACTGATTTGATGACTGCTAAAATGAACAAGTACCGTGATGAAGGCAAAATCAAGCCATCCGCACCCAAAGTGCCGGGGAAAAACGCCATGATTTTTGTTACTTATTCGGGGCCTCATACTGGCGCTGATGAGGCAACACCAGTCGGCAAAGTGTTGGGGCAATATTTTGAGCATTGGGGCTTTGCGGTGCTTGAAGAAATGTATGTGTTATGCGAGTTTGTTGGAAGGGAAGATTTGAGCACGCAGGGCAGAATGGGCGACATCAGAGGCAAACCAACCGCTGAAGAATTGGAAAAAGTGAAAAGTGACGCTCAAAAACTGGCACAGCGGTTATAGAGGCTTTTTGTATGACTAAAAGTTTAGAGTTGCCTTTGCAGGTTTACGAGGAACTTGTCAGAACCTCTGAAGAATTGTCTTTGATGGCTAAAAAAACAGTCTCCACGGCTATGGCAATTGAAATGCTTATCGAAGTATACCGAGCACACATGAGTGACCCCTGCGCCTTGGACAAATTCAGTATGCAATTAAAAATTGCAAACTTGATGACTCCAAAAGAGTTCGAGCAGTACTGGGACGAACCAGAAAAACCCCAAACAGCCAAACCTAAGGCAAACAAAAAATAACTTCTTTTTGTGGGCTCAATTTGTGACAACACATCTTTAACAGGTGTTTAGTTGTCTTTATTGTTTTAAAAAAATAGGTGAACAGAAATATTTTCAGCTTTAATTTTAGTAAATACTGATATCGGTCAAGAAAAAAGTGTGTTTGAAAAAGTTAAGAATGTTTCAGGGGTTGAAGAGGCTCATGTTTTGTCAGGCGTGTATGACCTTTTGGTTAAAATTAGCGCCGCTTCAATTGAACATTTAAAGGACATTATCCAGCTAAAAATCGGTAACCTGCCCGGTATTGCCAAATTTTCTACTATGATTATTAATGACTAAAATTTTGAGATAGTTTTGACAATTACTTTTCAATTGTTAACATATTCAATTCTTCAGTTACTATTTTGAAAACATGTCCTTATACGTGCTTGTTCCAACACAATTTACAAATTTTAGCTCATTTGTTCCTTTATGGGCTGATGTTACATACGCTAATGGGACTAAAACAAAAGAAGTATCATCTGTTCGTTCATATTACTCAATTTCAGGATAAGTTGAGCTTAAAGAATCGTAGCAGGACAGCACAATTTAACTGTTTTTGCCCGAAATGACGTGCATTCAATGCAAAAGGTTGCCTTCTACAACAAGACTGTATTTTATCATAAATGATGGAAGCTTACCAGGTGCATCTAACATTGAAGATAGCCCACCTGAGTCTGAACCGTCTAATAATATTACTTATGCAACTGTAGGCGCTTTTTCACTTATAATTGTAGTATCCTACGTTTTGGTTATCAAAATCAAGCCTAAGAGACCGTAAATTTTCCTGTTTTTCTTCTTTTAGATAAAATTTTTAAATCATTATAGTTTAATTCTCCATTATGAGGTTGCTAAGTTGGCTGTTCCTTTAACGTTTTTGTTAGTAGGGGCAGGCTTCTTTTTGCTTATGGCGGCAGTAGGCATTATTAGAGGTACTAAACTTAAAGAGAAAGCCTACTGTGTAACCGGGTTAGTTTGCATATTGCTTTCAGTTTGGTTATTGCTAATGTATTTTAACCAGATTCTTTTCGGAATCTGCTTCTTTTTTGCAGGCGTTTTAATTGCATTTTTTAACTATAGAAAATCAATGGATGCAACTTACCGAGAAGCAACTGCATACGCATCCAAAACAGATTTGTCTAAACCTTTAAAGTTAATAGAGGTTTTTAGCTGGGTTGGCTGGTTCAAGATTGCCACACATTGGGGGACACGTAAGGCAACGGTTTTTTATGCCCTTTTCAATTTAGCTTTTATCATGATATTTCTTGCTTTACTGGTGTTGTTAAACGTTGGCGGTATATCTTTTATTGCTGTGGTGTCTGCTGTTGCCGTGCCAGGTGTTCTTGTTTCTTCCATCGCAATTTTCAATCAGCAAGTAATCAGAAACATAAAACAACCCCAAAATAACCACTAAAACAACTCAGCAGGTTGCGGCAGCTTGCACAACTAATAAACAAACAACAGCATGGAACAAACCAAAAAACCAGTCGCCAACTCAAATGTTTAGTTGTTGTTGCGTAAAGTGAAATTATCCTCAACAACTTTTAAAAAAGCAATCACGCACCAATCTAACCTATAATTAGGCCTTTAAACCCATATTTCACGCTTTTTTGGAGTTTATACTTTTATTAGTCTCTTTTGCGTAATTTGCGGTACGGGATATAACGTGACATCTTCAACCGAGCAAGCTGATTCTAACCAAAGTTTACCTACTAATTATACTCCGCTTGAACTAGAAAAACAAATACGCGAATACTGGACAAAAAACCTTATCCGCGAAAAACTCGAGCAACTACGAGATTCACCAGCCATTAAGGGCAACCTTGGCTACGTAGAAGGCCCACCCACCTTAAATGGCATACCTCACATTGGGCACGCGCGTGGACGCATCATGAAAGACATCCGTTACCGCTGGAAAACCATGGAAGGTTACTACATGCCTTTCTGGGCAGGATGGGACTGCCAAGGCTTACCTGTCGAACTTGAAGTTGAAAAACTTCTCGGCGTCCGTAATAAACGTGAAATGCTTGAACGTGTCGGTATGGAACGCTTCATAGCTGAATGCAAAAAAGCCATCATGCGTTACCACGAAATGTGGCTAAACGCCGATAGCCTCCTCGGCATCGCCATTAATCAAGACAAAGCTTACTGGACCTACAAAGACGAGTATATAGAACGTGAATGGCAAATTCTCAAATGCGCCTGGGACCAAGGCTTGTTAGAAGAAGGACACTACGTTGTCGCTTACTGTCCAGGATGCCAAACAAGCCTTAGCAGCGCTGAAGTCGGCTATGAAGGCAGCTACAAAGAAGTTGAAGACCCCTCATTCTACTTCAAATTCAAAGTCACAGGCACCGAAAACGAGTACTTCCTCGTCTGGACAACTATGCCGTTCACCATAATCACCGACACCATGCTTGCTGTTCAGCCAAACGCTGAATACGTTAAAGTCCAAGTTAACTCTGAAACGTGGATTATGGTTAAGCAACGCGTAGAACCTGTCATGACTGAACTGGAAATCAAAAATTACCAAATCCTTGAAACCGTTACAGGTAGAAGCCTCGAAGGCACCGCATACGATTACCCCTTAAAAGACATAATTCCCAAGCAAGCGGAAAATGAAACCAAACACCCATTAGTTCACAAAGTTATCGGTGAAGATTTTGTTGACGTAGACACAGCCACCGGTGTAGTTCACCTTTCACCTGGCAACGGTGAAGATGATTTCTGGGCAGCAAACCGCCGAGGCGTCCCCATCTATGCACCTTACGATGACGATGTCAAATTTACTAAAGATGCTGGCTTATTTGTAGGCATTTTCGCTCGGGACGCTGACATGCCCGTCGTGGAAGAACTCCGTAACCGCAACGCTTTCGTCGCCCTCAAAAAGACAAAACACGAGTATCCAACCTGCTGGCGGTCTCACCACAAAATCGTTTGGCTTGCCCGCAAAGAATACTTCCTACGCACCGACAAAATCAACGCCAAAGTCCTTGAAGCAGCCCAAAAAGTCAGCTACTTCTATGAAGAACCCAAAAACCGTTTCTTCGCATTTCTGCGTGAAGGTAAACCATGGTGTATCAGCCGTGAACGCATCTGGGGTACACCATTGCCCATGTGGACCTGCCAAGCATGCGGCAACAAACGTTTAGTTGCAAGCAAAAAAGAATTAATTGAACTCTCTCAGGAGCCGATTCCAGATGATTTTGAACTGCACAAGCCATGGGTTGACCGTGTTACAATAAAATGCAGCAACTGTGGCGGCGTGATGAAACGGGAAGACTTCGTTTTGGATACTTGGCACAACAGCGGTGCTTCACCATACGCGCGTTTTACGGATGAGGAAATCGAAAAGTTTATCCCTGCAGACTTTTTGACCGAAGGTATTGATCAAACAAGGGGTTGGGCAAACTCTTTGTTGCTTGAAAACGTTATTCGTACAGGTAAAGCTGAAGCTCCTTACAAGTCTTTCTTGTTCCAAGGCTTAACTCAGGATGCTAAAGGCCGTAAGATGAGTAAAAGCTTAGGAAACACGGTTGAAACGGCGAAAATGCTTGAAAAAACCAGTGCGGATTTGTGCCGTTTTTACATGATGCGCAAATGCAGTCCGATTGATTTCATGAATTTTGACTTGCAAGAACTTAGCCGCCGCAGTTACCAAGTCCTATCCACACTGTACCATTTAAGCAGATTCTTTTTGCAAAACGCAGAATTTGACGAATTCAACCCTGCAACTTACAGCATGGATTGGGCAATTAAAAACGGTAAACTCCAGCCAGCCGACAAATGGATGCTCAGTAAAATGCAGGAGAAAATTCAGCAATATACAGAGAACCTTGGAAAATGTGAGTTCAATGCGGCTGTAGCTTTACTTGATGACTTCGTTATTGAAACGCTTAGCCGCTTGTATGTGCCGATGATTCGCAAAGAACTTTGGACTGATGAACCTGAAACTTTGGAACGCCGCCAAACCATCTATGCTCTTTTGCACCATACACTCAAAACCGTTACGTTGCTGTTTAACCCTGTTACGCCCTACTTAACTGAGGCATTGTACCAGAAAGTTTACCGTAAACTCGAACCAAACCTACCTGAATCGGTAAACTTTGAAAAATGGCCACTTGTAAACGAAGCACTTCGAGACAAAACGTTGGAAGAAGAATTTGACACTATGCTTAAAGCCGTCTCAATCTCGTACGCTGCACGTCAACAAGGCAAACTGAAACGTCGCTGGCCACTTGCTAAAGCCATTGCAGTTGCTCCACAAAAAACCCTTGACGCGCTTAAACACCTTGAACCAATCCTTCTTGACTTAACCAACGTTAAAAGCGCCGAATACTCCATAGCCGTTCCAGAATATGTTGGAGGGGAAAATTGGGTGTCAGCACAAGAAAACGACTTGACGATCTTTATTAGTGGACAACGTGACGAAACCTTGCTGGGTGAGGGCATCATGCGTGATTTAGCACGCCGCGTCCAAGCATTGCGAAAAGAAATAGGTTTCACCCCAACTGACGTACTTGTATCCGCACACATCGCTGAACTCGACGCTGAATCCATGCAACTGCTAAAACCGTATCTTGAAGAAATGGCAGGCTTAATCCGTACAAGAAAAGTTTACCTGCACAGCAACCGCAGCGAAGTTGAAGATACTGAATGGCATGAATCTGAGTTAGATGGCAAAAAAATCTACATCAACATCCACTAATTTTTGTGTGGATGTTTTCTATTCTTTTATTATTCAAAACTGTCTTTTTGAGGTAATGGTGATCTAATTACATCTTCTGGCTCCTGCTTTGGTGGGGTTGCCACTTTATTTTTCTTTTTCTCCTCCTCCCTTAAATTTATCCTATTGCTCATTTTTTCACCTCCAAACTTAGAATTGCGATGGTGAAACCTGTAAGATTGAATCGTGGACCTTCTGCTTGTTCATTTAAGACTGTTGTTAAAATTTACATTTTTGTTGTAGCGCCTTAACTACTACACCAGACGTGAAAGTTGATAGAAAAACTAATAGCCTACAGCCTAAAGTAAACATGATATGAACACCGACGAAAATAACTTGCCATACCTCAAATGCCCCCATTGTGCATGCATATTTTTCACGCAAGCTGACCTTGATGTGCATCTCAAACGTTTCGGCGACAATGCAGCCCAGCATTTGGATGATTACAAGAGAACTCACGCCCGAATCGAGCACGGGTACGGCAGCGACGAATAAGCACTGTTTTCAACATGTTAATGATTGGCTTTAAGCTAATATGGACTTACCCTCCTATATGGGGTAGGTCTTAAGGGCACTTTCTTAATTCATAAACATCCTGAAATTCAGGTTTTAACGGGTTGAAGCGGCATTCTGTGTTTCAAAGCTTAAATTTGGGGACACTTATTTTGGTTGCAGATTAAAGAGGAAAACATCTTTGGCTAACGAAAAAATTCAAGCAGGCGACTTCGCATTAATTTACCTTGACGCCCGCAGAACTTACATGTTAAAAGTTGAAGCAGGACAAACCTTCCACACTCATAAGGGATTTATAAAGTTTGATGAGCTTATCGGTAAAGAGTTTGGCGAACCAATCAAAAGCAGCCTAGGCGTAATTTTTACGACCCTTAAGCCGCAGTTAACCGATTATATTATGAAGAGCAGCCGCAACACACAAATTGTGTATCCTAAAGACGCAGCGGCAATAGTAATGTTTAGCGGAATCGGTCCAGGCAGTCGCGTTGTCGAATCTGGCACAGGAACCGCCAGCTTAACCACCGCTCTTGCCCATTATGTAGGTCCAACAGGAAAAGTTTACACTTACGAATTGCGAAACGAGTTCCAGAAGAACGCTGCTAAAAACCTGCAACGCTCAAAACTCATTGACCGTGTAGAAATGAAAAGCGGCGACGTAACTCTTGGCATCGAAGAACGCGATGTCGACGCAGTCATATTGGACTTGGCAACACCGTGGCTTGTTGTACCACACGCTTATGAAGCTTTGAAGCCGTCGGGAACGCTGGTTTCTTTTAGCCCAACAATTGACCAAGTCGTAAAAACCACCGAAGCACTAAGAGACAACAATTTCGTTTTCATAGAAACCATTGAACTCATGATGCGCGCAATGCAGGTTGAACGAGGAAAAACACGACCGCAAACTCTAATGACAGGGCACACAGGCTACATTACACATGCAAGAAAAATTTTAAAACCGAATTTCCCAGAGCCATCACAAGTGTCATCGTTGATTCAGGAAACTATGCCTGAAGTCACCGTTGAAGAAACAGATTTTGCAGCGCAAGAAAATTCAGAGCAAGGAAATAATGAAGAAATGACAGAAGAGTCTGTCTAATCTTCCGCTTTTATTTTTCCTTTTACTTTTCGACCATTATCGGGCATTGGCATGCTTAACTGGTAAACTGCTTGCTTGAATTGCTCACCGTTTTCGCGTCTTGTTAACCCGTAATAGGCACCCAATATTCTGCCGAAATAGGGGATAAGCACGCGGTCGAAGGTTCTGTACAGGAATGGGTTTGGAATTCTGTTTTCAAGGAAAGTTGATTTCCAGATTTTAATGTTGTACTCCCAGCATTTGATGAAGAAGTCCCAGCGCGCTTTAGAAAGCGAATCCATTTCGGCACCCTTCTTGTTCATCAACACACAGTTTTCCAGTGGCACAAAGAAGAGTGGCACATAAAAAGCGTTGTAGTCTTTAAGGTCATCCATCAACTCGAGCGTTTGCAGTATGTCTTCCTCTTTCTCATCAGGTAAACCAATAATGAGCGTTGCAAGCGGGTACCAGTCATTATCGTTTAGGATACCAAAAGCGTTGGTGACTACTTCTGGCCATTGTTCAGGTTGGAAAGGTAACATTTTGCCACCCATGTACTTTTTCATGAGACGTGGACTACCGGTTTCGACGCCTGTTTCAGCGGTGATTATTGGTTTACCGCCGAAAGAGTACCAGCTTTTCTCAATCAGGATTTCTGCCAGTTCGCTAATCATTTGTGGGTCATGATAAACGGGAGCTAGGGACATGTGGGCGGCTTGGATACTTTTTACGCCGGGATGGTCTGCGACGCTTTTGCAAAGTTTTACTATCGCTTCCCGGTTAGGAATGAACCGGGGGTCCTTTTGACCGTAAAGAAACAGATCTTCAGTGATTAACGTGATGTGATCGCTACCCTGCTGGGTACTTAATGCGACTTCTCTCATGATTTTTTCAAGCGGCACATCGATTTTGTGCTGCATTGTGGGTGTGCAGAATTGGCAGTTTCTTCCACAGCCTTTGGAGATTTCAACCGCTCCATGAATGGCAACATGTTCAGTGATTGGCATTTCTTTGTTATAATTCCAGTTATCTAATGACTCATCAGCTTTAGCGATACGGGGAATCGGTTCATCGTTCACAGCTTTCTTGAAAAGCTCAACAATAGGTGCAGGCCTTCCACCCATAAGCACGCAATCTACACCATAACTTTCAGAGACTTTTTGGCGTTCAAGCTGCCATGAACCGTAGCCGCCAACGATGATTTTTGGCTTATACTTTTTAATGGCTGGGTGCATGACGAGTTTACGAAATTCAATGCGGTTCATCGGTTCGCCGCCGCCTACAATTGAACTGTATGTTTTGCTGACATAACCCATGCCTGTGGGGTCCATGGATGAAATTCCAAGAACTTTCGTGTTAGGGCCAACAAATAAATCTAGGTCTTCAGGGTAAACGACGGCTATGTCTTCTCTGGCGAATCCGCCTTCAAGTAGAATAGATTCTACTTTACGTAACCCGTATGGAGCATAGCTTGCTTGACCATCGGCTTTTTTGGGTTTATGTGGGTAAAGTGTTTTTCGTACGTATGAAAGGGGGATGGGGCCTTTTCCGAAGCCACCTACGAAGGCTATGAAAGGGTTGTTAAAGAAGTCGCTCATTTCGGTTGCTGATGCTGTGAGTACTATTTTGGTTCCTGAAACTGCTGCCAATCTCTCTCTTCCTTGAACAAAGGTACTCATTTGTTTATAGCAGTATTAAAAATTACCGTTGGATGCACAATCCAATGTTGAAGGGAATTAATAGCTGAAGAAAAAATTTACATGTACAACTTGGCAACAAAAAAATTGACAAATGCAAAAGGCTGCTCAATTGGACTGCGGTTGGGTCGCAACGGGAAACTGGCCAACAGTTTGGCCTGTAACAGCTGGTTTAATCATGGGTAACTTCAGCAATGATTGATTTTTAAGAAAAGATTTTGCGCCCATCCACTGTACAAGCGGATAACCCACAATTATTTGGCTCCAAAAAGTCAGCAATCTTGACAATGTTGTAACTGCTCCTGCAACCGCCAAAGGAACACCATACATGGAAAACATGCTTACCATAGTTACTTCTACGGCGCCAACAGGGAACCCGGCAGTCACAGTTTCAACCGTAGTAATAATGCAGTACACTGTGGCTAAATCAAGAAGCGAAATCGCTGTAAAGTCTAAAGCGTAGAAAATCATTAAGTAAACAGTCAAGTTAAACAGCCACGCTGCAACCGCAAAAATGGCTGGTTTAATGAGGCTCCGTGGGTAAGCTTTGAAAGTTTTGAAAGACTCACTAAAAGACGATAAACCACCGTAGAGTTTTTCTTGCAAGCTTCGTTGCTTTTCAGGTTTTTTGATAACCCATTTTACAATCCACATAATTCCATTAACGACTTTGTTCACGGCGCCATCTTTTAAAGCAACAAATAAAACCACGCCAACCATAGCAGCCGTGCCCAGCATAACCAAAACGATAGGCGTAATTAAGTAAACAGGCAACTGATGGGATACAAGCAGAATAACGCAGCCTACAAGCAAGCCGCCGGAGTACACAAAAGTGCTGATTAACCGTGAACCAATTACGCTGGCAGCCGATTTACCTGTATCGTTTTTCGTTTCTTTTTGAGCTAAAGCTATGCGTGCGACTTCTCCGCCAACAGTGGCGCCTGGAAGGATTAGTTCTACAAAGTTGCCTATCCAATTGTATAGTACTATTTTTCTTGCTTTAACTTTGACTTTTAGTGAGTCAAGTAAGCTATGCCAAATCATGGAGTCAAAAAAGATGCCTAAGAATAGGGCGACGATTGCTAAACCAAAGAATAGTGTGTATTGGTAAACGTTTAGTCTGCTTAGCAGTGTGAATAGGCCGTCGAAGCCGACAAAGAACCATAAGTATAGGATGAATGCGGCTAAGCCTAATGTCATGAATATGAGGGTTTTGCGTCCGCCTAAAAGCATACAATGTCTCCGTTGGTAAAGTTGTTTTTACGCATTAAACAATTAAACGTTTCAAGCATGCAGTTGATTGCACATTTAGATGTAGATTTAGCAATTAAATGCTTAAACGAGCTGTAAATGGCCTTTTTTACCGTTTTCATTACTGATTTTGGGGTTTCATCAAATATTAATTAAACGGTTCAAAAAAACTAAAAACACCTGAATAACGATAAACAAACAGGGACACAGAAAGAGTTTTTGTCAAATTTTAGCTATCAACGACAAAGCTGCAATAACCAGAAAAGCTACACCCGTCCAGAATAGATCGCCACCTGTCAAGAAATATACAATAACTGCGATAATCACTGCGGGAAGAAACACAATAAAAAGTCGGATAGCCGCAATTATGATTATGCCGATAATGACTAAAACTATAAGCAATGCTAAATCAAAAGCAAAAGCGCCCAGAAGGTAGGGCAAAAAACCAAGAAAACTGACAGCGTTCAATTAAAAGAGCCTCTATAAAAAGGGGGGCAAACGAAGTAAAAAACGTTACTAAAAAGGGTTAAACGTTAATTTTACCCCTAACCCTTGGAATAACATCTCGCTGAGTAACCAAAACTCCAAAAGTGGTAACCTTGAAACGGTCATCACCCGTTTTTGCTGCGCATTCATTTTTGATTAATTCGCCTAGGCGAGTACTCGTTATTTTGCCAGTTTTGCCCAGTTTAGTTTGCAATTCTTCTTTTGACAAGGACTCGGTCTTGAGTAAACCAAGTTTGCTGCCAAGATACTGAGCAGAAAGCCACAGCGAAAGCGCCTCGTTGTCAGTAAGCTTAGTTTTGGGCACCAACAGGTTTGCGCCTTCAGGCGAAAAAGCGATTATACCTTCTAAGTCTTTGGCAAGCTGCTGCAAATCAACGTTTAAGGTGAGTCTTTGGGCAATCTCAAACGCCGGCAAATATTCACGGAAGAATTGGTCAAGCAGTTCCCAAGTTTCCTGAAGAGTTGCCGTGAAATCCTTTTCCAACTCTTTATATTTCAGGTGAACGTCAACCTTGTCGGGCGTGTTCAACTCATTTTTCCTCTAATCTTCGTTAAAACCTCATCCTCAACCCATTTCTCCCCCTGAATAGTCAACTTAAACTCAGGTTTACTTGGGTCAGGCTTGAAAACTTGGCCACGTTTTGTCATTTCATTTAGACGTGCAGGAACCATGCTTTTGATGCCGCTGGATTCAAGCAGTTTCTGTATTTGTGCTGCCGTGTTTTTGCGTTCATCTGAAGCATAAAGAACCAAGCCGACGGCTTCATAATGGGTTAGGTTTTCGCGGGTCACGATGACTGGGCCTTCAGTGGTAGGTTCAACGATGCCTTTTAGTTGGGCTCCTGAAGGTGTTAAACGGTTAGAAACGAAATCGGACAGTTTCTCCACAAAGTTTTCTGGGACAGACTCCAGCATGTTCAAGATTTCCTGTGGACTATCAGCTTCAATGACTACTTCGCCAAAAGGCGTTTTTATTCGTGCTTCAATACGCTTCATATGGATTCCTCAAATTAGCGGTAAAGGCAAAAGGTGCCTACACTATAAACTTGTTAACGTATGCCTATATGCAACGATTAACCTTTTTAGGATTTGTGGCTCCTATCACTACTTAACTGTCAATTTTTGCTTCGGTTTGGGCTTGATTATATGCTTTAGGATGCACGTTCGTTATGAGAAGGCTGCTTGATAGCAGTAAGATTATGA
Organism: Candidatus Bathyarchaeota archaeon; assembly: GCA_963832745.1. Classification (GTDB taxonomy): domain Archaea; phylum Thermoproteota; class Bathyarchaeia; order Bathyarchaeales; family Bathycorpusculaceae; genus Bathycorpusculum. The sequence goes on from CAWHVC010000001.1 coordinate 529,560, forward strand.
AAAATGAAGGATTTTAATCTGCAAATCGAGATACCTAAAAAAGAAAGGGAGTGGACAGGGTTAAAACGTTTACGCCTGTGCCTACTTAGATTACAATAATTGGGGGTGGGAGCAGTTTTTATGAAAGATGCCTCTTTAAGATAACAGAAACCATGTCAGGGTTGGCTTTTCCACGGACTTCCTTCATTACAACCCCCATCAACATGCCAAATGCGCCTTTGCCATTCTTTTCAATGACGGGCTTATTGGCTGCGATTATGCGCTCAATGATTGCTTCAAGTTCCGCTTCCGTAAACATCTTCAAACCCAAAGCCGTAGACGCATCCTGAACGGTTTTACCTTCATTCATTGACAGCCAACTGAACACTTCCGCCGTCGCCTCTTTGGCAAGCGTTCCTGAACCTACAGCAACAAACAAGCCTTTGATTTGGGCTTCGCTGACGTTTTCCACCGCGATACCTTCACGTTTGAGGGATTTGACGGTTTCAGTAAGAAACGCTGCAACAGTGGAGGCAGCAACACCAGTTTCTTTGACAATATCCTCAAACAGCATTGCATATTCGGAGTCAGAGATTTGTTTTGCAAGTTTCTCGTTTAACGTGTATTGCTTCATTAGGCGTGATAGTTTCTTTTCTGCGGGTTCGGGCAGGTTAGCACGGACATCTTCGACAAGTTGGGCAGTGATGGCTTGGGCTGGAATGTCGGTTTCGGGATACATTCTTGCTGCACCTGGACGTGGACGCATGAAACGGCTTGTGCCATCATCTTTGGCGGTTCGAGTTTCTTGAGGAATACCTACGCAGGCTTGTTGTACTCGTTCTACTACTGCTTTGAGAGCATCTTGCGTGTTCTCTGCAGTATCAGCAACAAAAACAACTGCATCTGCTTCGTCAGCTTCAACTGCTTTGCGTAGTGCAGCAACTTCTTCAAGTGTTATTCCATAGTTAGTGAGGACTTCGTCAGTGTGGAATATGCCACCGACTCTACCCCAGAATTTCGCGTAGTCAGATAATTCGCTGCCTAAACGGAAGTTAGGCATCAACTCACGACCAGTCAAACCATTGAAATCTTGAAGTTTCACGGCTAAAACTTTATGGTGCTTATCGACTGCTTTGCGGATAACCTTACTTTTGCTGTTCTTGAAGATTTCAGTAACATCGACAAATTCTGCTTTTAACATTGCAGGTGTTATACCACGTTTGGCAAGTTCGTTTTTGATAGCAAGTAAGTTTTGTTGGCGCTGAACTTCGTAATCGATTACGGTAGCGATTAGTTCGAGTTCCTGAACACCTTTGATTTCGATTAACGCTCCGTTAGGGATTGAAACGTTTAGGTCTTGACGGATAGTGCCTAAGCCGCGCATGACTTTGCCTGTGTCACGAAGGATTCTACCGATTGCAAATGCAACCTGTTGAGCCTCAAGGGGCGAATAGATCACTGGTGCAGTTGCAACTTCAATTAAGGGGATGCCGAGGCGGTCAACACGGTAACGGATGGTTTTGCCCTCGTCTTCCGTGCCTGTTTTACGTGCGGCATCTTCTTCCAAATAAGCGGCAAGCATAGGAATAGTTTTTTCGCCAACCTTGATCCAGCCGTCTAAAGCAATTAGGCTGGTCCGCTGGAAACCAGTTGTGTTTGATCCGTCGATAACGGTTTTACGCATAACTTGAATTTCATCAACTGGTTGCATATTCATCATCAAAGACGCGGTTAACACGACTTTAACGGCATCCAAATTCAGCGGATGGGGCGGTTCCTCATCCATTTCGACAAGACAAGCGCTTTTGTGGTTGGCTTCATAAAGAATTTTTACGCCTTTTTGGAATTCAAAGAATGCTGCGGGGTCTACCTGTCCAAGTTCGCTTTGGGTTGGGCGTAGACGGCGTAGGAAGGTGATTTCTGGTTCTTCTTTGAAAAGTTCAGGTGGACAACTACAGAACAGTTTTGAGCCAACGTTAAGTTGCTGGTGGATTTCTAACCCGACTTTTAAGCCGATTTTAGCGTAGTCTATGGTTGTCATTTTATTGTGCTCCGTAAACGGTTTTTTCTTGAGGAAGTGTACGTGGCGCAAATTCGCCTGTAATGTTGGTTTTAAGTAGTCGTTTTGCTTCCTGGGGGTCGCTGGTTTGCCCTAAAACCCACATTAATTTAACAAGCCCGGTTTCAGGGAACATGTCATCAAGTGGGATTACGCCGAAACTTTGTAGGTCGCGTCCTGTATCGTAAACGTTCATGTTAACCCTGCCCCAGATACATTGTGAGGCGAGGGCCACTACGACGCCTTTTGCAGTTGCATTTTTGATTACGTCAAAGCAAAACTTGCTAACGTGCCCTAGACCTGAGCCTTCAAGCAAAATACCTTTGAAGCCTTGTTTAACATAAAAGTCAATGACTGCTGGATCCATCCCTGGATAAAACTTTACGAGAGCCACTTTTTCGCAGAAATTTGGCTTCACAATCAACTGTTTTGTGGCGTCGCGGTGTTGGTATTCGCCGTTTTGCATTGTGACTTGTAGGTTTTGGATTTTTGCGATTGGGAATCCGTTGATGGATTTGAATGTGTCTCGGCGGCTTGTGTGGCATTTGCGTACTTTAACGCCTCGGTGAACTACGATTGCGGCGTCTGAGATGGTTTCGTGCATTGCTAAGGCTACTTCGGCAAAGGGTGCTTCACCTGCAGCTTTGACTGCGCCGATTAGGTTGGTTGCGGCGTCGCTGCTTGGGCGGTCAGATGAACGCTGGGCCCCGACAAGGATTACTGGAACAGGCAGATTCTGCAGGGCAAAACTGAGGGCTGCGGAAGTATACGCCATCGTGTCTGTGCCATGCGCGATGACTATGCCATCTACACCCTGCTTTATGCGTTCAGCAACCTTTTCCGCTAACTGAGTCCAATTTTTTGGTGTCAAGTTTTCGCTGTAAATGCTAAAAACGATTTCTGTGTCTACACGGGCGATTTCTGAAAGTTCAGGAACAACGCCATAGAGGTCGCTTGCGGACATGGCTGAACGGACTGCGCCTGTTCGGTAGTCCACTCGACTGGCGATGGTTCCACCGGTGCTCATGATGACCACGTGGGGCAAAGCGGGGTTTTGTTTGGGCAGCTGTGGAGCCGCAAACGTTGGTTTGGTGCCTACGCCAACTTTTTCCAGTTTTACGTCTATTGTGGCGGTTATACCGATGTTGTAACCGCTTTTCATTTTTATGATAATGTTCGTGGCTTCTCCCAATTCGGAGCGTGGGATTAGTATGCCTTCGTAGGTTTTGCCTTTGCTGGTTATGCGGATGATGTCGCCAACTTCGCAGTCGGCGGCTTGAAGCAGGCTAAGTGCCATGCCTTTGTAACCTGAATTTTCCAGTTCACTCATGCCTAAATCTCTTCTATCAAACAGTAAATTTCCCAACCGTCTTGAATCTAAAACGCGGGATTCTTGTGTTACCTAACACATTCAACAGTAAAAGCTTTTTTAAGCCAACCTAAGCAAAAAATTGGGTAAGTGAGAGCTATTTTGTTTGGTTTTCAAGATAAACCCGTTGCCCATACAGCATATATCCAATCCCCACAAAGATTAGAATGAATTCGCCGATCGTAACGGCAAACGGGGGAGGAACCGTAAAGAAAACCGTTAACTGGTCAAACTGTGCAGTAACAAAAAGCAGTACCGCATCAATCACCGCCAAAACACCTGCAACTTTAGGTTTTTTATACAGCAAAACCAATCCAGCAATTGGAAGCACCAAACCTACAGTTATAAAAAATACTGCAATCCCCCAACTCCTAAGTTCACTTATACGTGTTTCAAAGCCTAACGGAGTTAACAAGAAACCCAAAACTATTCCGACCACAAACAAAGCAGCCAAAAAAGTTTTTGTATCGCTGAAAATCGTTTTTGAACTAGATAATGATAACACATTCGTTACCTCAATGGCATAGAAACAGGTTCTACTAAGACTAATTTGCAAAATGCATTATAAGCATGACCTTGCCATAGAATGAGACAAAAATAAGTTCTATGGAAACTTTTTGACGCTGAATGGTTGCGTAATCATTAACTATTAGGTGGGCAACTGTTTCCGTTATGAAGCAGGTTATACTTATTACGGGCATGCCATGTGTCGGCAAAACTACCCTTGCCAAACATCTTGCAAGCCGTAATCGCCTGCGGAACCTTTTCTGGACGAAGTTTTGACAAATTCAAAAAAGCAGGACTAAACCCCGTGCCCGGCAAAAAAGTCCAAGCCCCCGCTATCCAAAAATGCTAGCCCACATTGAATGCACCGTAGAAGACAAATTCACAACAGGCTACCACACCGTCTTTGTCGGCAAAGTTGTAGAAGCCTACGCAGACATGGGCATCTTCACAGAAAGCTACGACATAAAACGCGCACACAGGGTATACCACGGCGGCGGAAACAACTTTTACACACTAGACCCCAAACAATACAAACCCTAAACTTTTTTCCTGTAGCGTGCTTTAACCCTCCGAGGGTAGGAAATTCACCTATTAAGTGGCGGGTGCTTTTTTCAAATCTTGTTGTTACTAAAGTAATCAATCAACTGATACATTTTCTTGCAGTATATTCTAAAGGACAAAAGATATGCAAACGCCAAATCTCTCTCAAGTTTTCGACCTGATGGATGACCTGCTTCATTTCTGGCGAGCCTTATTATATTGAAAATGCCATCGAATTGGAATTCTAATTCGTTGGTTAACTCTGGGGGGAGATTCTTTAAACTCATTAATTTTGTTTTTGTTTGGTTAAATTTGTTTTTTGTCCTTATTGAATCCTGTAATTTTAGGAAATGATTTTTTTCGGACAAATTAGTCATGGCTTCAGTAAACTTTTCCAAGAATATCTCAAATACCTTTTCGGATGCTCCCCCCAACATCACAGCGCACGAAAGCATGAGCCCTTTTTGAAATGCATGAAGAGCCTCAAACGCATAATCTTCAATTAATTGGTCTAAATTTGGGATTTCAGCCTTGAGTCTTCGTAAATAACCTGTAGGGTCGTAAGGAAGCAAATCGCCAGATTCTAAGACTTGTTTGCCATATGCAGTAATTGTAACTGATTTAAAATCGCCATTAAACTCATCTTTTCCAATAAGCAACATTCCTTGAAGAATAAATTCCCAGATAATTTGGCGCACTTTTTCTCTATCTTTTGTAGGCATGTATTTCTTGTTTCCAGTGCCACAAGTATATTGGAATGGTTTGGAGTCGCTATAGAATCCCTTTGAACGTGCAATCATGTCAGTTTCATCTATTACCTCTTCTAACCACCAAGTTTGTTTCTTCGACAGCAATTTTAATGCCTCAAGTGCAAGAGGTCTTAGCTCTTCATATTCCACTAATTTTCCTCACACAGTTATTTACCAAAATTTTGCTTTTAGTTTTTGCCCTTCTTACTTTTAGGTCTATTATAGGAATGTTAGGGGATTATTATTGGGAAGGTCATCAAATGGTTTGGAAAAATTGCAAATTTTGATTTTTGCCTACAATAAATTACCTGTTATGACTAATGTCAATGCCACTAACCCCGTAACCGCAAAGCAAACTGTAGCATAATCAAACATTGCTAATCCTTTAGTAATGTTAATTGATTTTAACGCTATTTTAGTAAACTGAAAAAGAATCACTGATGAAACCGTAAAGAAAATGTCATAAAAACCCTTGACAGCAACAGGGGAACTTTGAAAAACGCTGTTAGCAAACTGAAAAAGCGATGTCACCATTATACTTGCAATAATAGCCACCATTATGCCCCAAAAAAATATTCTTCCGTCTTTATTTTCTTCGAGACAATCCATTGTTTTTGGCATATTGCTATTTCCTAACGAGTTAAATTCTGTTTTTGCATTGCTTGTTTTTGATTTAGAATTTACTTTATGTTTTTTTCTTAACTCCATAATTGATTCGAGTTTCTCGCCTAACTCAACCCTCTTTACCAAATCATCAATGAATTTAATATGCTTGTCATGCGTTTTGCTCATATCATACGCCATATAAAATGCAAGACCGTAAATCAACGCATTAGCGACGATTAGGACAGTTAAATCAATCGTACCTTCAAAATATACAGTAGCGAATAAAATAACGAAGCCAACAACACCACCTGTGGCTATCGAAGCTTTAAAATTAAACCATCCTTGGTAACTGCTTTCGAGGGTTTGAATTTTTTGAAGGTCAATTTCTTGTTGAGTCATTCACAAAATGTTATGCCTGTGTGCTTTTAGTCTTTGCGCTAACTAACTACAACAGTGTTTCAAATTTTTAGTCATAATTTTAACAATAAAATGGTAAATTATTGTTATAATTACATTTATATACGAGAATGACAATTAAAATAATCAGCAATGCCAGCCATTAAAGAACCAATTAACCCGTTTTTTAGCTCAAATACAGGGGGCAGAGAACTTTACTGTGGATGGGAAATTACCACCTATACAGGAAAATTGAATCCCGATTTAATTTTGAAAAAGTTAAAAAATAATTTGGCTGAATGGGTCCTCCATACTGAATACGAAAATAATTATTTTCAGAACGACTTTGGCGACAAAGTTCATTTAATTTTTCCAGAAAAAACATGCAATGAAACAACGTATAAAATAATTCTCAAATCATATGTTTTCGGTCCTAAAAATGAGGTAAAACACAAATCATTATTCAATGAGGTTTATTCCCACATACCTTGGAAAAAAGAGGGCTATTGGCTAAAAGATAACAATCTACATATCCCAATAGCAATACGAAAAAGACTTAGAAGGAAAAGTAAAAAATGATTTAGGGTTTACGAAAAGTTTAACCTCAAACACGTAAGAGTTTTGTGCTTGTAAACTCTTTAGGGAAAAAACACTACCCCCACTCACCTTTTAGCCTAAACCATACAAAAGTCGTAATCTTTTGGTCTCTTCTTGATTTAATGTGGATTTCAACTTTTGCTTTTTTGTCTTTTAAACTTTGAAATCTGTTCTTGTTTGTCTTTTCACTGATATTCTGTGTCATAGTATGATACAAATGGGGATTTGGTCGGTTATTTCGAATGTTTATTTTAGTACATTTTTTTGTCAAGCTTTTTTTGGTTGTTTTTTGTTTTGGCTGTGGGGGTGCCGTTGGCGGTTATTCTTTTCCTAAAAATGAATTAAACATCATCTGGTTAATGGTGCATTTTTTGCCTGTTATCCAGACTTCATCTGCCATGTTGACTGCTTCATCGGCTTTCTCGCTGGCTGTCTCAGGGAAAACCGCAACCACGTAACTGTCTCGGGGCAAACACGTCTGCAACACCGCAAGCCGCTTCCTAAGCCAACCCAACTTAACCTCTGAGGCACACTCAACCCCAAACACCGTGCCCTCTGCATGTTTGGCAAGAACTTTAACAAAAACTGTTTTATTGCCAAAAACTATGGGAACATCAAACTTTATGTCTCTAACGCCTCGGTCATTCCAAAACTTCAAGACTGCCGCAACCTTTAGCTGCTCGATTATGGCTGAATTTTTGTGTGAATATATTTTGTATTTTTCTCTGAGTTCTTCGGGTAATTTGTTGGTTAGGTTTTTTATTTCGTTGTGGAGTGCTAAATTTTTGTCTTTTTTCTCCATTTGTGCAGTCACCTATTACAGGCATTCACAGACAATGCCGTGTGTTTCTTATTCTGCGCTCTTTTTATTTAAGGCTTACACACAAATCTTTTACAATTAAATACATTGTTTGGCATTGTTTTGATGCACTTAGATATATATGAATATACAAGCTAATGATAAAAAACAACGCACCTAGCGCTTTAAACAGGAAAGAAGCGTAAATTGAAGAAAATAGTTAAGCTAAGAAAACAAGGCAACTGCTTGGTCATCACTATTCCACGAGACCTGCTTGAAGACTTAAAATGGACAGAAAATGACCAAATCTTAATCGAAAGCCAACCTCAAAATGCCGATTCGATGTTTAAGGGTCCAAAGTTCATTAAAGCAGGCAAGATAGATTAACGCTTATTGCGATTCCTTGCTGCCCATTTAGTCGATTGTTTAGTTTCTTTATTTTAGGGCTTTTTTAAGCGCAAAATTGTTTTTAGGGTTGGTTTGTGTTGTTTGGTTTTTTGGGCGGGATGTTTCCTGTTTTAGGGGTCATGCTAGTGCCCCCATGTATTGTGCTGTTCACTGCTTTTCGCTGCCATCGCTGCTTTATTTTTCATATCAACCTATTAGGATCCAAATAGCAGATGTATGCAGAAACCTATAGAGGGTCTACCTTTCTTGATAGGGGTAGACTCTACCTGCACTTTTCCAAGCCCAAAACTGCAAAACACTAAGGGGGGTAGGTGCTAATGACTGAAAAATACGCCATTAACATGTTGAAAAACGGTACTTTGAAAAACTAAACAGGTTACGGAATCATTAACTATTAGGTGGGCAACTGTTTCCGTTATGAAGCAGGTTATACTCATCACAGGCACGCCGTGTGTCGGCAAAACCACCCTTGCCAAACAACTCGCCAACAGCTTAAGCGCGCTTTACGTTAACTTGACCGATTACGCCAAACAAAACAATTTGACCTTAGGCGAAGACACCCAGCGCAACACAACCATTGTGGATGAAGAAAAAATGCGGCAAGCCCTCACCACAACCATAAACATGTCAGAAACATCCGTAGTAATCGATGGACATTTCGCCGCTTCCGTTGTACCCAAAAGCTTGTCCACACACGTTTTCGTACTCCGCCGAAACCCAATAGAACTGAAAAAATTCATGCAAAAAACTGGTTTCTCAGAAGCCAAAATGTATGAGAACCTTTCGGCAGAAATTTTGGATATATGCCTTGTGGAAGCAATGGAAAATCAAGAAGGCAAAGTCTGCGAATTAGACGTTACCGCAAAAACTGTTGAGCAAACCGTTGATGAGGTTCTTGCGGTCATTCGAGGAGAAAAAGTGTGTTCTTGCAGCGTTGTTGATTGGCTGGGAATGCTCGAAAATGAAGGCTTAACCGACCAATACCTCAAAGAATAAAACAGTTTTTTTATCTGAAACTTTCTATTTTCTGTTTTGTCAGCAACATGATTTTTCTGCGGTTTGAATACGATTTTGCGTGATCGCTAAATTTTTCGCCAACCATAATCGGACTTGACAAGCCAACATCTTCCGAGGCAGTATCCAATGTTATTATGACGTTAACGCCGATTGTACGATTCCAATCCCGTATCCAGACCCCCTGCTCGTTGCGGCCTTTCTGCACAATTAAGTCAAAATGACGTGGCATGCCGCTGTTGCCCTCCATAGTAGCGTTTTCGCAGTTAACTTTGAAACCTTCTTTTTTGAAGTAGGCTAACGCCATTTCCACTAACCGTGACCGAACTTTCGGTTGTTCCTCCCCAAGACTCACGCTGTTTATGCTCCCTTTATTCCCTAACTGTTATCTGCTTGTGTGTGGAAAAGGCTTTCGGAAGATTAACTAAAATGGCGACAACATCAATCATGAAATGCCCCAGTTGCAGCGGCTTAGTCCTCGCGGGGATTCGGCAAAAAACCAAAATCTGCCCCTACTGCGGCAAAACCATTAATCTCCAAAAAGCGATGCTCGTTGCCCAAGCAGCAAACTCTATGGAAGCCTCAGAAATGCTCAAACAGCTTAAAGCCAAACAAGCCCAAAACCCAAGCCCCAAAACTAAACGTGCCTAACGTACTTGACGTAGCATTTCACAGGCTTTGCACAATTCCTGCGCTGAAGGTTCTCCGCATTCACAACAAGTTTTAAAGTTCTCCTTCACGGTAGTTTGCTCAAGAGCAGGACGTAGCCGTTCCATGGCTCGAGAAACAGTAAATTTTGTTCCCGCATGCTTTTCCTCCATTCGGTTAAGCATTGCACGAACATCATTTCGCAAGGCTTCGGAAGCGTAAGGGCACGGAGTGTCTTGGAAAGGAATCTTTTTAACGTAAGCATACAATGCGCTTTCGTTTTCAGGGATTTCACAGAAAGGCTTGATTTTGCGGACCAGCTTTGGGTGTGCTTCACTTGTTACCGGTTTTTCTTTTGCTAAACGTGAAATGTCACCCCGAAGAATATTCATAAGAACTGTTTGGGCTTCATCATCAAGCGTATGAGCTGTAGCAATTTTTGTGGCGCCTACTTCCCTTGCGGCAACATTCATGGCTCTACGCCGCAGAACACCACAATAAGCACAAGCAGTCAACTCTGTTTGCCCATTTACTCTGGCTTTGGTAAGTAACTCGTCAAGGGTTAACCCGAAAAGCTCTTTAAAAGATACAATATGATACGGAATCTCTAAACTTTTACAGTTTTCCACCGCAATATTCAACGCCTCATCACGGTAACCTTTGATGCCTTCATCCACTGTTACTGCGACAAGCGATGTTTTCGGTCTAAACCGCTTCAGTTTAGCTAAAATGTGCAGTAAGCTTAAACTGTCTTTTCCGCCTGAAACCGCAACTGCTAAACGGTCATCATACTCGAGCATGTGATGTTTAGTTATGGTTGCTCTGACTTTTGCTTCAATGGATTCTCCGAAGCATTTTCGGCAGAGTTTTTCGCCAGAGTATTTTCTGCTGAAGAATGGCTCTTTGCGTTTGCATGCAGTACAAACTGTTGATGTCGTCACTTGAACTCATTCATTTTGATTCTGACATTAGTTAAAAGGGTTTTTGGCAATTTTTTGCAGCTTTCTCTGTATCTTTACCCCTGTTTTGCGTAATGCTTAAAAAAATAGTGCACCCTTTATCTTTTAGGACCATTTATGTCTGAATTGGTTCACCCCTCCCTGTTAGTAAAATATTTGACCGATAAACTACATTTACACAATGCCCGCTCGAGAGTTGCCGCATCAATCCTTAGCAAAAGAGCCAGCAAATGCAAAACGCTGCAGGATTACATTTCATTAAGTAACAAAATTTTCAGCTGTTTTCCATTAAAATATGTCGGTTGGTCTCTTCAACCAGCACAAGTTACTCAAGAACTCGAGGCATTACTTTTAGAGTTTAAAAAAATGGGCGTAAGCAGAATGCTTGAGATAGGCACCTACAACGGAGGCACGCTTTTTCTTTTCGCTAAAATGGCAAATCCAAACGCCAAACTTTTAAGTTTAGATTTGCCTGGCGGCGAATTTGGCGGTGGCTATGAACAGTTTAAGGTATCCTTTTTTACAAATTTTGCGCACGATGCCCAAAAAATTTTTTTAATTCGTGACGATTCTCATTTGCAGCGTAGCTTGTTTAAGGTTAAGTCAATTTTGAATGAGGACCTGTTGGATTTCATGCTTATTGATGGTGACCATACTTATGAGGGCGTGAAGAAGGATTTTGAAATGTACAGTCCGCTTGTTCGTAAGGGCGGCATTATTGCGTTTCATGATATTTGCGAGCATCCAACGTATCTTTGTTGTGGCGTTGATAAGTTCTGGAATGAAGTTAAACAGTGTTACAAATATCAGGAATTTATTAATAATCCGCATCAAAATTGGGCAGGCATAGGCCTCATCTACACCTAATAAAACATTGCTTGTTTCTTTGAGGCGTATTTAATAGCCGTATTTTGCTGTTAACTATTAAACGGTGTATTGTGTGGCTGTAAAACCAACGAAAAACTCCACTATCAAAAGCGTAAACTATACTGCGGAACATTGGCAAATGTTATTACAGTTCAGAGAAAAAGCCAAACAGATACTTAACGCATTACAAAATAATCATTTACATGCAGTAACTCACGGAAGCATTGCACGAGGAGACACCAACAAAAAAAGTGACGTTGACGTTTTCATCCCTGAAATCCAAAACAGTTTCCTTGTTGAAACAGCGCTAGAAAAAAGCGGCATACGAATTAACAACCGATTTATTGTGCAAGCAACCCCAACTTATGCGATGAAAGCCTACATTGAAATTGATGAGCAAACAAGCGTTTCTTTTCCGCTTATGCAAATGCGAAAAGTTGAACAGGAATTTTACCGGTTTGGTGGAGAAGTTAATCTTGTTCAGCTTGAACAAAACCTGCGTGTACCTGGCGTAAATAAACGTTTAATGCTTATTGAGCCAACAGAAAATGGTCATGTAGAAAGCAGCATAATTGGAAAAGAAGAGTACGTGGCAAAAATGTTAGGGATTACAACGCAAACGGTTCTTGACCGTGTTCATGCCCTTCTAAGGCGGGATGAAGTTGGCAGAACAGGCGTTTTTGTTAAGAAAGAATTATGTCCAGATGAAACGTTTGAGTTGGCGCTTAAACGGCTAGCAGATTTGAACCCTGCCGTGCGCCGAAGACTTAAAAAAGAGTTTTAGGATGGGGCTGGATAGTAGATTAATTCTTTTTCTTCCAGTAACGCTTGGATTTTATCTACTGCCTCATACACTTGTTCTTCTTTCTTTGCACCTACACAGACAAGTTTGCCTGCGCTGAAGATTAAGAAGACCACTTTTGGCTCATCCATTCTGAAAACTGCACCTGGGAACTGTTCAGGTTCATACATGACGCGGCTTAACTTGTAAACTAAGCTTTCAAGGTCAATTTCGCCGCCTAGTTCTGCAGAGGCAACAATGTTTTGAATGTTAACGATTGGTTTCTCTGTGATTTGGATGCCTTCGCCGCGTAGTTCTTTAACAACTTTTTCTACTGCGCTGCGTGATTCTTTTTCTGATTTGGCACCAGTGCAAACCATTTTTCCTGTACCGAAGATTAAAGTGGCGGTTTTAGGCTTTTTTAGTCTGAAAACTAAGCCTGGGAACACGCTTGGGTTGTACTCAGTTTGGGGGAACTTTTCAACTATCTTTTGTAAGTCTATTTTTTGGTTAAGTGAAACTGATGCTACAATGTTCTGGATGTTAATGATTGGTTTTCGTTTACTCATGTCAACTCACGTGTCTTAGTCTATTTAAATAGTACACACGGGGTATATAAAGCATCTATTTATAAAGGGTTTTGAGCTAAGATTTTTGTTTAAAAAAAGCATTTTCTTTGTTGCTTCAGGGGTAAAAACATGTTTTTATTCAAGTTTATACATGTAAACGTTTTAATTTAGACACCTAACAGGCGCGCCTTAAAGTGTCAAATATTAGTGGATTTTTTGAGGATACTGTTAAGTTAAGTTACCTAATCAAAAAATTCTTCTACCTAAGAAACAATGGAGTATTTGGATGTTGTCAGTTTTTTATTGGAGGTATTTGCTAGCAAATGAGCGGTAGCAAAAAAATTTATATGACTTCTGATAATGCAAATCGTGCAAAAAATATGATTTACGCAGTTTGGAACAATAAGGGCGGTACTGGAAAAACTTTTCTCACTTTTATGATGGCTGGTGAGTACGCCGCAGATAACCCTGAACAGAAAGTGGTTGTCATTGACCTTTGCCCTCAAGCTAATGTAAGCGAGATAGTATTGGGTGGAAACGGGCGTGGCTCAACTGTTACTAGATACTCTTTTAAATAAAAAACCTAAACGATTAACCATCGGCGGTTATCTGGATGACAGAATTTCATCACCTTACAAGATTACAGGAACAGAAGCAGATTATCTCGTAAATCCTTTATCAATGGGCTATAATGTTAACATGCCTGCAAACTTATACATCATTGCTGGAGACCCATCTCTGGAACTGCAAGCTCAAGTTATAAATCAATTGAGCATTTTGCAGCAACCAGAAGACGCTTGGAAAAAAGTGCATTCATGGATAATCGATCTAATATCAGAGATTAAAAAATACCTTGGAGAAGATACTATGTTCTTCATAGATTGCAATCCAAGTTTTGCATCTTATACTGAATTGGCAATCCTCGCTTCAGAACGATTAGCAGTGCCGTGTAGCGCCGATGGGTCATCTGCAAGAGCAATTGACAACATGGGTAGATTAGTTTATGGCGTTAATGTCCCTTCACAATACCAGAAAACGAACTTTTTCAGTAATGTAAAGGCGTTTAATATGAAATTACCTGAAATACATCTAGTTATACTTAACAGAAGCACTCAATATGGTAGTAAGGCATCTAAAGGATTTAGCGCTATGTTTGGTGAAATAAAAAGAAGGACAGATGCACTCGCCGCAACAAAGATTATTCCCTTCTCAAAGAACTCAGGTCTTTACGTAGATATTCCAGATAATCACACGTTATCGATAGTTTGTTCACATCTAGGGTTGCCAATTTCTTCTCTAAAATCAGGTACACCATACAATGTTCATGGAAAGACCACAGTTATTCCGAAGAGTTCTTACGATACATATCTTGCTGCTGTTCACAACTTAATTGACGCATTATAGGAATTTTCCTAAGTAATCTTCACTTTCTGTTTTATTTTACTTTCATACTCGTCCTCGGTTATGATTCCTTTTTCGATAAGCAAGTCAACTAAGGCTGAGTGCATGTTATCTAAGAGGTCTAGTTCTTCTAATGGTTCTCTTTCAACTTTATTCTTTTTCATGTTTTCCACCTTTTGCTAAGTAACCTTGTTCTGATAGCCAATTAATGATTATATTACGAAGAGTGTCACTATGACCTTCTCCAAGCGTGCCAACAAGTTCTTTGTCTAATATTTCGACTACGCCATCAGGTAATGAAACTAAGATTTTCTTCATTTACTTACTACCTTTAACCCTTCTTTCTCTTCCGCCTTTTCTGTTAAGGCGTTTACTAGCGTTGTAGCTTCTTTTTTGGTAGCTTCATCAATCAAGCCTTTCCAGTTATTAGGAATGTTCATTCTTGCGGCTTGAGCGGGAGTTTTTCCGCCGAGACTTTGGTGTGGTCTTACGCAGTTGTAGTGAACTGACCAGCCTTCGAGTAAGAGTTTTGTTGAGTCATAGCTGTGTAGCCCTCTCATGCATCGAGTTCTATCTTTTAATGTACAGTGTAATCGTTCGACTATGTTGTTGGTTTCTCTTGCTTTTATGCCGACTCTTTGCACTAACTCAACTCTTGTGTCCTTGCGCATTGTGTAGAATACTTTGTTAAACGCACTCTTGTAAACATGGCTGCCGTCAACAAATACCGCTCTTGGTCTAACCTTGCTCTGTTGAACACCTTTCTTAAAGATACTAACTGTATCCTCAAAAGTTCGAGTATTGGAAAGATGTGAAGCAACCATAAATCGTGTGTCCTCATCAATCATTTCCCAGAACCAAATACTGCGCCCCTCACAACTCAGCATAGTTTCATCTTCATGCCATAAACCTGAAAGCTGTGGAACTTCTGCAATCATGTATTCTTTGACTAATTGTGAGTATTTTTTAATCCAGTTTAGAATTGTAACTTGTGAAACTTTTTCGCCAAAAACTTGCTCTAAGTTGCGTTGGGTTTTTCTTAGGGACATGCCGTCGTAGTAGAAGTTTAGGGCTGCGACAATTATGTTTTTGTCGTTTCGCATTCTTGAGAATTTTGTGTTTGGTACAAAGATGTGACCGCAGTCTTTGCATTTGTAGGTTTGCTTGTTGTGGCGTATGCCTTTTTTGGTGACGTTTGCTGAGTTGCAGTATTTACAGTTCATGGCTTTTCACTGGTATCTTATAAGATACCTACAGTATATATGTTTTGTGTTAGTTTTTAAACACTTAACAAAATGTCATTCAAGTTTTTGTAACTTAACAAAAAGTATATCTTGTCGTACTTCACCATAAAAAGTAGGGAGCACCCCAAGGGGGATTTGAACCCCCGACCTAGCCCTTAGTAGGAGCCTGCAATTTCCTGACTATGCTATTGGGGCGCTTAACGTTGGGATAACATCATGGGTCGAAAGGCATTCTTTTGGACATGATGTTATCCTAACGGTCACTCCATTAGAGAATGACTTTGATTTTCTAGAACGCATTGTTTAGTCCTGTGCTTAATGGTTTAGCGCCGTCACCCTGTAACTGACCACTTTTTATTATGCCCATACTTTCTTCCAGAGATTTTGTCAAAGGTTTGAAAACATATTTTTTAAGATTCTTTTCGCATGTAGGTAATGCTTCGAATCTGCCTTGCTTTTGGTGTTCAATTATCTTCCTTGCGTTTTGAAGTAATAATGATAATTTGCGGTATTCACGGGGATTTTGGCGAGAAGTTATTTTTTCTTTTAAAAAGTAACTCGCTATCGTCAAAATGTCATGTTCGTATTTTGGTGGTATAGATAATATAAAAGTTAGCAGTTGGTCAACATCAGGCATTCTTTGCATAAGAGTTGACTTGTATGTGCTAGATGTTTTTTCGTATGTAGCAGGGCGGTCAGTTGGTCTTTTTGTCATACGCTGTATAATTTCTAAGATTTCTTCTTGCGAACCTTCAATTTCAAATGTTTGGTTGTCTATAGCAAACTTTAGTTTTGGCATTAGATACCATCAACTCGTTATATAAAGTAGGAATAGCCTAGAATTTAAGCGTTTACACATTACTTCACGCAAGTGATTCACGGTGAATCACGTTTTAACACATACACGGTTTCAATAAAAGTGCTAGAATTATATGTTACGTTATTAATCGTATCATGGACTGCTTGCCGTGTTTATATATAAATATTAAAATCGCACTCGTAAATTTAAGATAGCACAATTTCCACTGGAACTTAGATAAAAAAGCTGTGAAAAATTATTCAACCATATGGTCAATTTACCGCCCCCGCAATAACCCTCTTATTTTTAGCACAGGTAACTTAACTTAACAGTATCTTTTTTGAGCAATGTTTAAGAGTACCTTTTTGAATTTACTTGCGAAGGTGTAAAATATGCCAACTCACGGTTCGTTATCTAAAGCAGGAAAAGTCCGCTCTCAGACACCGAAAATCGCGGCTCAAGAGAGAACAGCGCCAAGCCCAAAAGCAAGAACCAGACGCAACTATGAAAAGCGTGTGATTCTGCAAAGGAAAGCCGGACAAAACTGGATGTAAAAGTCCAACTCATTAATAGCTTGTTTTTTCAAGCTTAAACCAACTGTTTTATTAGTGCAGTTTATTTATTTGATGTTTAAACAATATTTCTGGTTATTTTAATTTGGATAGCAAAAATGCTCTTCGAGAAATCATCGACATGCTACTTTCTATGCAGTCGCCTACTCATGAGGATGCAAACCGCCTAAAACTTAAAGCAGCTGCCAAATATCACATGCAATCCATGCCGTCTAACGCAGACTTAATCGCCGTTTTAACTCCCGAGGAAACTAAATTGCTACTGCCCATTTTAAGACGCAAAACAACGCGAACTATAAGCGGAGTAACTGTCGTTGCAACCATGACTGAACCTTACCCCTGCCCGCAGCCTGAACCCTGCGCTTACTGCCCGGGCGGACCAACACAAGGCAGTCCTCAAAGCTACACAGGTCACGAACCAGCAGCCATGCGTGGCAGCCAAAACAATTTTGACTCCTACCTACAGGTGCAAAGCCGCATAGAGCAACTCACAGCGATTGGACATAAAGTAGACAAAATCGAGTTAATCATAATGGGCGGAACGTTCCCCGCAACACCTGTTGAATACCAAACAAGGTTCATCCAAAGGTGCCTTGACGCAATAACAGGTAAAGAGTCTGCAAGTCTTGAAGAGGCAAAAGCCAACGCAGAAGTAAGCAAAACCCGTAACGTTGGCATCACAGTTGAGACGCGTCCGGACTGGTGTAAGCAACCTCACATTGACGCAATGCTTGGAATGGGTGTAACACGCATAGAACTTGGGGTACAAAATCCCAACGACGAAATCTATCGGAAAGTCGGCAGAACCCACACGGTTGCAGATGTAACGGAAGCTACCCAAATCGCTAAGGATTCGGGATTAAAGATTGTTTATCACATGATGCCCGGCATGCCTGGTTCAAGCCCCAAAAAAGACGTTCAAGCTTTCAGAGAAATTTTCACTAACCCACTGTTTAAACCTGACATGTTAAAAATTTACCCTTGCCTTGCGATTGCCGGCACAAAGGCGTATCAGTGGCTGCAGGAAGGCACTTATAAGCCTTACAGCACCGAAGAAGCCGCCGACGTCATTGCTGAAGTTAAAAAGTTCATCCCTAAATGGGTCCGAGTAATGCGGGTCCAACGCGACATTCCAGCAAGGCTAATTTTGGATGGCGTAAAAAAGAGTAACCTACGCCAAATCGTAACTGAAAAACTCAAAAACCAAGGCGCAAAATGCCAATGCATCCGTTGCCGCGAGGTTGGGCACCGCATGGAAGCAGACCACGTAAAACCCGACTTAAAAAACATCAAAATCCTAACCGAACAGTACATGGCTTCAGACGGCAAAGAATACTTCATTTCGACAGAAGACCCAATCAACAATGTACTTTTAGGCTATTTACGGCTGCGTGTGCCTTCACCGAAAGCCCACCGCACCGAAATAACGGAGGTGCCTTCAGCGATTGTTCGGGAACTGCACGTTTATGGCCCTTTGGTGCCTGTTGGGCGGCATGTAGATGAGGCTTGGCAGCACAAAGGCTACGGGTTACGGCTACTTGAGGAAGCGGAACAAATTACAAAAGAGAATGCCTTAGAAAAGCTGCTGGTTATCAGCGCTCTTGGCACGAAACGGTATTACATGCGATCAGGTTTCAAGCATGATGGACCGTACGTTTCAAAACGCCTCTAAAACACCGTTTTTTAAAATACTAATGGGCTAATTTTCAACCAATCGTGCCTATTCTTTTTAGTGTTTACGAAAAATGCCAATTTCACCCTACCCCCTATTAGGGGTAGGTCGCTAATAACACAAAAGCAGCCCA
Organism: Candidatus Bathyarchaeota archaeon; assembly: GCA_963832745.1. GTDB lineage: Archaea > Thermoproteota > Bathyarchaeia > Bathyarchaeales > Bathycorpusculaceae > Bathycorpusculum. Next base: position 548,228 of record CAWHVC010000001.1, read on the forward strand.
AAACATGTTGAAAATTGTGGGTTTATTGAGTTATTGGTTCAATGGGTTCTTCCTGTTTTTGTTTGCGCAGTTTGAAGTGGAGTACGCGGGTTATTTCTTCAGTATGAGAAACAGCCATTGAACCAACGGTGGCAATGATAGCTGTAGTTACGATGACTACTACGGCGATGTTGATGAATAGGTCTGAATATAGCAAGTTGAACTGTGCAGGCAATGTTGCCAGTACGGCAGCAGCTAAGCCTCTTGTTAACACGTAAGTCATTACTTGTCTTTCCTTTTTAAGTGGACTGTTAGATGTTGCTATGAATACTGCTCCATAACGTGTGATAAACAGTATCAGTGAAACTATTACTCCTGCAAATAGCAAGGTTATGCTTGAGATTGACGCGATGATACCTAAGAACACAAAGAAGAATGTTCGAATAAGGAATGCTATTTCAGATTCAAATCGTTTAAGACCCTTGCTTACTGAGCACTCAATTTTTCCATCAATGCTGCCGCCTATGTTAAACTTGAAAACGTTTGTTAGTGCACGCAAAATGTCTTTTTCGTTTCCAAGAATTAACCCAAAAATAAGGGCGCTCAATGCTCCACTGCCGCCTATGCTTTCAGAAACTGCGTAACCGAGAAGTATGATTCCAAGGGTCAGTATATAAGAGAAATCCAAGTCGGCTAATCGTCTAAGTGCAAATAGCCAAGCAAAACCGATTGAGACACCGACAAGTATGCCGATAAGGAATTTTGTTGCCACACCAAAACCGATACTTGCCACGTTTGCTTGCCCTGTAAGAATAACCTCTATCAAGGCTAAACTGATAACGATACATAAGATGTCGGTTAATGCTGACTCCAAAATGAGAATTGTTGAACCTTTATCACTTATTTTAATTCGGTTTGCAAGCGAAATTACAACAACAGAACTGCTTCCTCCGACAATGCTTCCGAAAAGCAAACCGTAAGGTAGGGGCACATTAAACACTGCCATCATGAATGCAGTTACGCCTAGAATACTAAAAGTGAAGCTTAAAAGGGCTAGCAGAACTGCTTTAGGACTGTTTTTGAATACTTGACGTAAGTTTAAGCCCATACCGCCGTCAAACAGTATGTAAGCTAACGCTAAAGCTGCAATATACGGTGAAAGACCCTTAATGATGTCGATGTCAAAAACGCCAAGTACAGGCCCAAAAAGAGCGCCTAACGCGATTAAAATGAGCATATCAGGCAAGCCAGTTTTTTTGAACAGGTAGTTAGCTAGAAATCCTATTAGTATAATGACTGCGGCGATGACTAGCGCTATTGAGACTGAAACCAGCAAGAGATATCAGTAAAGGTAGTGGTGTGCGGATTTTTAAAACTTGTTAATATTACACTTAACAACTGTCAGTTAACATTGAGTTTACATGATTCCGATGGTTGTAATTACGAAAAGAATGTAAATAAACAGGAAAATTAAGCCCTCCTTATGTCCTATTTGACCTCTTGAAAGGAAATACCAGAAAAGCAAGTTAGTTACTATTGAAAACAGCACCAAATTTTGGAATACGTTTATTGTTAACTCTACGGGGGAACCTAAAAGGGCGGGAACAAAAAGGGCTATTCCAAGAATCAATGTTATGTTAACAAAACAGCTTCCGATGATGTCTCCAAATGCTAGTCCCGCGTGACCTTTAAGGATAGCTTTAATGTCAAGAGTTAACTCTGGTAGACTTGTACCAATCGCAATTACAGTTGCGCCAATCACCTGTTGAGACAAACCCGCTGCCTCTGCAATAGTAACTGCGGATTCAACTAGAAAATACGCGCTTAATACGACACCGATAGCGCCTGCAAGGGTATAAATAACGTATCTTTTGAGACGGCGTTTTTCTTGTACAGTTACAGGTTCGCTTTCTTCTTCAGGAATTCTTACTTTCGAAAGTTGATACATGTAACCGATAAATATTGTAATCAAAACAAGACCCACAAGCCAAGCGGCAGTTGAAATAAAAATTAAAACAACAGGTATAACTGAAGAAACAAACAAGCCAAAATATATGCTGCCTAAATCGGATTTCGCCAAAGATTTAACAATGTTGCTTTTAACAATGTTGTCTTTGTCGTCTTTGTTTCGTTTGAATCGTCGTCGAGTTCTAAGGTACACTATTATTGATGCCGCGCCTACAATAACGCTTATGTTCACTATGTTTGAACCTAAAACGTTGCCAATTGAAAGAGCTGCACCGCCAGAGAAAGCGGCGATAACTGCCACAGTTAACTCAGGCAGCGACGTGGAGAAAGCGATAAGTGTAAAGCCGATAGCGGTTTTGCCCAATCGTGTTATGTTCGAAACTTTAACGGCATTGTTAATGGTTAAGTTGCTTGCCCAATTCATGATAACAAAAGCTACAACTATAATTATGATGTTAAGAATAATGGAGCTAAAAAAATCAACCATTAAAAGTTTATCCTATTAAATTTCTGTGTTTCTTAAAATTAAACGGTTCGGTTTTTGTATCAGTTACAGCTTAAAACGTAAATAAAGGTTAACTAAACAATCATTGGGCTAAAAAGGTAAACCTCTAATCTTTTTAGAGATTATAGTGTTTTTTGCGGTTGTATCTCGTAGAGGCTGGACCAATTTTTTCCTGTAACAAAAAGCTGGTTTGTCTCAGGGTTGTAGGCAATTCCGTTTAGCACCGCATTTACGTTATTTGAAATATATGGCCTCGCTAAGTCAGCCAAATCTATGTAAGCTTCAATTTGACCTGAAGTTTGGTTTATCACCGCAATTTTTGAGCTAAACCAAATGTTAGCGTAAATTGTGCCGTTAACGTATTCTAACTCGTTAAGTTTGTCAACTGCCCCGTTAGCGTCATGCACGTTTATGCTGCCGATTGTTTGGTAAGTGTTGGGGTCCAAGAAATACAGGTTTGAGGTGCCATCGCTCATAATCAGCCGGTTTCCATCATAAGTTATCCCCCAACCTTCAGTGTTAAGGCTAAAATTGCCCAACAACTCAAAAGTTGACTTGTCATAAACAAACCCAACCCCGTTTTGCCATGTTAACTGCACAATCTTATCGCCTACAACTGTTATGCCCTCCCCAAAATAGTCATACGGCAAATCATACTCCAACAAAATTTGGCCATTATCTAAGTTTACCCGCCGAAGAGATGAATCAGCTTTTAACCCTGTACTTTCAAGCAGGGTACCATCAGCTTGTATAGCTAGACCTTCCGTGAAGGCTGACGAGTCATGAGGGTAAGTATGAACAATACGGTAACTGTACAATGGAACACCATGATATGTTATTTGGGTGGGATTGGGTGAAGGCGTCGGAAGTTGTGTTGATGCAATCCCTGTTGGTGTTTGATTGGACGATTGCGTTGGAGAAGTTGTCACTTGAGAAGCATTCGGCAGGGGTAAGTTTAGCAAAATAATTGATGCTATGCCAACAAATAGGGTTATAATGGCTAAAACAGCAATTACGCCGTATGCCTTTCTCATAAATCGAAATAATACAGTTGCAGGTTAATATGGTAACCGCAAAAATGGGCTAAACAGAATAGCGAAACACTTAAGTGTACAAAAAATGTATTTTGTCTTTAGATTACCAAAATAGGATGTAGAACCAATTGGCTGTTGAAGGTTTTTTCGAAAACAAAAAAGAACCAGTAGAAGCAAAAGTCGGAGAGTTAACCCCACAATCACGCGCGGTTAACATTACGGCCAAAGTAGTATCCAAAACTGAAATACGCGAAATTCCAATGGGCAGAGACGGATCAGCACATAAAGTCAGCGACGCATTAGTCGGGGACGAAACAGGTGTTGTATATCTGACACTTTGGGATGACAACATTGAAAAAGTAAACGACGGCGACACCATCCGCATCGAAAACGGATACGTAACACTCTTCAAAGGCAACATACGCTTAAACATCGGCAAATACGGCAAACTCGAACCAGCAGCTGAACCACTAGCAGTTGAAGTAAACTCAGAAAACAATGTTTCCAGCAAGACATACGAGCAAGAGCGCAGACCATACAGAAGCGGCGGCAGAGGCGGCGGAGATAGACGCGGAGGATACGGCGGTGGCGGCGGCTACGGCGGACGAGACAGACGCGGCGGCGGAGGATATGGCGGTAGCCGAGATAGAGGCGATCGTCGCGGTGGCGGCGGTAGCGGCGGCGGTTACAGACCAAGATACTAAGCGCCCAAAGTGTTGAATGGATATAGAAAGATTTTTTTCTTTTTTTATACTTATTTTAGAAGAATTTTTGACCCAGATGCTCTTAAGTTAACGCGTTAACAGATGAAAATCAAATGCCATTTATCAATCATAATTCAATTGGGTTAAAAGAGAAAAAAATTGAAAGTTGATTATTGCTGTTTTTTGATTTAAAGACCGTTAAGCCAACTACCATTACAAATGCTATGCCTGCTGTGCCTAATAATGGAACTTCTGGAACAACGTTAAAAGAAGTTGCCTTTGTTGCCAACCGTGTATCGCATGAGGAACAACAGCCGTTATTGTCGTAGAATTTTGCTTGAACACCCCATTCACTTAGTGAGTCAGGGGTATGGGTTGAGATTGCGTATCTGACAAGTTTTCCATCGTATTTTGTTCCGTTAGTAAACACCTGGACAGTTTCCTGATACTTTAATTGCCCTGTAGCGTTTTTCCAAATGAAAACAACGTAGTCAACATGGCTATTTGTTGACAGGGCAGTAACTTTAACTGGCCTCCCCATAGAAACATCTTGCAACTTTGTTGTTGGATGCTTTGTTCAAATAACCAAGATTTATAATCATGCACCGCTTTTTCAAAGTAATTAGGGCGACATTAATGGTTACTGACAAGTCACAAACTAAACCAACAGTAGAGGAATTACTTGCTAAGGCAAAAAAACCTGCCCAGTTATCACTACCCATGCATAGGTTTTACGAAGGAAAAATGCAGGTTATACCCAAATGCACTATCAGAAGCGTGGATGACTTTGCAATATGGTACACTCCAGGTGTCGCCGCTGCATGCCGAGAAATCCAAGCAGACCCTGACAAATCCTTTGAGTTAACAAACAGGTGGAACTACGTTGCAATAGTCAGCGACGGCACACGTGTCTTAGGCTTAGGTGACATTGGACCTGAAGCCGCAATGCCCGTTATGGAAGGAAAAGCTCTTTTGTTCAAATATCTTGGTGGTGTAGACGCGTTTCCAATCTGTTTAAGAACAAAAGACCCAAACGAAATAATACAAATCTGTAAAGCTCTTGAACCCACTTTTGGAGGCATAAACCTTGAAGATATCGAGAAGCCCAAATGCTTCCAAGTGCTTGAAAACGCTAGGGCAGAAATGAACATTCCAGTTTGGCATGATGATCAGCAGGGGACAGCAACCGTAATTTTGGCAGGATTAATGAATGCCTTTAAGCTGGTAGGTAAGAATCCAAAAGACAGCCTCATCACGTTGGTCGGTTCAGGCGCTGCAAACATCAGAACCGCTTACGTGCTCATGCGTTGGGGCGTAAAACCTGGAAACATCATCTTGGCAGACACTAAAGGCGTCATTTATAAGGGCAGGCCAGACATCACTGAACAAGAAGACCCATGGAAGTATGATGTTACCCAAAAAACAAACGCGGAAGGCAGAACTGGCAGCATAGAAGAAGCCTTCAAAGGTGTTGATGCAGTTGTAGCTGCCTCTAAACCCGGACCAGGTACAATAAAGCCTGAGTGGGTAAAAAGCATGGCAAACGACGCTATTGTTTTTGCTTGTGCTAATCCGATTCCAGAAATTTGGCCATGGGAAGCAGAAGAAGCAGGTGCACGAGTAGTAGCAACTGGACGCAGTGACTTCCCCAACCAAGTTAACAACAGCATGGGCTTCCCAGCCATCTTTAGAGGCGTCCTTGACGTTAAAGCAAAAACCATCACTGATGACATGTGTATTGCCGCAGCTAGCGAACTCGCAAATTACGCTGAAGAACGCGGAATGGATGAGAAAAACCTGCTACCTCGAATGGATGAGTGGGAAGTTTTTCCCAGAGAAGCGGTAGCATGTGCGTTAAAATCTATTGAGCAGGGCGTAGCAAGAGTAAAACCAAGCAGGCAAGAACTTTACGAGCGTGCGTCAGCCATTATTAAAAATGCGAGGGAATCAACCGAGTTGTTGATGAAACATGGCTTGATAAAGCAAGCGCCTTCTGATGCTGAGCTTCTAAAATAATTTTTTTTTAAAAAATCTTTTTTTCGGGGAAAGTTATTTAAGCCGAAAATTGTGACATAGCCTTCTCAGGGAACAAAAATGCGTTCAGATGTTACATTGTATGTTGTTGCAGTATTCTTTTTTGCACTTACTATTGCTTCAGCTTTCATATTTAATGAAGCAGAAAGAAGTTTATGGATAGTTTCCACTGCGGTTCTGGGCATCCTTTCAGTCGGCTTAGGGTACTACCAGAGGCCAAAAGCAAAGGTCAGTATCCAAAAAATGCAGAAAGCCCCTGTTGCAACAGTCCCTGCAGAATCAATTGTACAACCAGTGTCAGTTCAAGTAGAAACTCAAAGTGAACAAGCAGCAATCATCGAAACAGTTCCTGTTGGAACCGCCGAAATAGAAGCAGCGAGACCTACTGTTGAACCTCTTGCGTCAGAAGAACAGGCATCCATAGAAATAACACAAGCAGAGGCAGCCGCTGCCCCGGTTGAGAAACAAGTTGAAACGGCGTTAACAAATGTTAAGGGTATCGGGGAGAAAAGAGCCGCGCAGCTTAATTCTTTGGGGATAAACACGGTTGAAGAGTTAGCTAATGCATCAGTTGCTGATGTTGCAGAAAGTTTGAAGGTTTCGGCGAAGATTGTGGCTAAATGGGTTGAAGCTGCAAAACAATAATAAAAAAAGAAATTTATGGGAAAGTATGCATGTAGGTTGCGTGGGCTTCCAGCGGCATCATTTTCACAATGTTTCTTTTTTCTAATCTTTTAAGTGCGTCAAGGCATTCGTCTTTTTTTTCGCCAGTAATGTTCAGGTTTATCATTATTTCTTTTACTGACACTGCTGGGTTTCCAAAGTTTTCGTGACGCTTATAGAGGTGTCGGACAATGGATTTCTCAAGTTTGCCGCATCGCCAAGTGGTGTTTCTTATTAGGACAACAATTGTTTGGACAAGTGTCTGTTCGTTGGCTTTTCTTCCTCGGGAATCCCCCATTTCTCCCCACCATCCAGAACAACTGGTGTCTGAGTTTTTAAACGTTTGTTTCAAAAAAGTATGGTGCAACTGAACAGTTAACTATAAATTTTTTTTAAGGTATAATCCATGCTTTTTTCCATAATACCCTTCGAGCAAACCAATCTCTTCATAACCCAACCGTCGATACAATCTTAAAGCGGAGCTGTTATCCTGACGAACCTCTAAACGGCATTCAGTGACACCGCGCGATTTTAAAATAGCCTCGCAATCAAAAAGCAATTTCTGTGCCACGCCTTTTCTACGAAAAATGACAGCTACATTGAGTGTAATAATATGTCCAAAGATGATGTCTTCTTGATTTTCGAGTTGCAAAATAATGAAACCGGCAATTTTACCGTTAGTTTTTGCAATTAAACTTATCGAGTTATAATCCGTTAACAGGTAAGAGATTTGTTGCCTGCTAAATGCTTCAGAGGTAAAACATTGTTTTTCGATTTCCACCAGTTGCTCTAGATCTTTAAGCGATGCGTCTTCGATTCTTATGTCCATGAGTTTGATTCCTTACTTGTGTGATTGAAGCTTTTGATTTTTAAGTTTTGCAGTTAAATGGCAGGTTTGTTAGGGGCTGAATTGATTATTGGTTTTAGTGTTAACCATTGCTGTGCGCCAAAACCTATGAAAAATCTGAGCCAAAGGGTGAGCAGTCTTGATAAAATTGTGGCTGTAGCTGCGATTGCTGGGTCAATGCTAAAAGCCATGTACAATGTCGTCATGGTTGCTTCGGGGAGGCCTACTTCAAAGGGGATTCCGATTGGAATTGATTTTACTGCTAAAACAATCGCAGCTGTGATAGTAATCATACTCCAAGTAACTGAGACTCCAAGTGATAAGAAAACTAGGTACTGTATTCCAAGGCTGGAAGCCCAAGTTATAATTAAGTAGAAGAATGAAATAATTACCGGTTTAGGCTTGTTTTTGAATTCTCTCATTGATAGGTGGAAGCCTTGGGTGATTTGATGTGCGTTCTTTTTGAGTTGGTTTAGGTCCCAATGGCCCATGCTTATGAATTTGGCGGCTTTTATTGTCCAGTTAATCAGTTTTGTTGTCCATTTCTCCTTGAAAGATAAAATAATTAACGCGATCAAAGAGGTTGAAATTGCGATGGCAACAAAAAGTATAGAGTCAAAAATTAGCGCGCTAATCTGTGTTTGGCCGCCTGTAATTAAAAGCACTATACCTACAACGAGGACGGCTACGTTCATGCCCATTCCTAAGAATCTGTGTGTAACAAGGGATGCCATTGCTGGTCCGCATTTGTTGTTGCCTTGTTCTTTTGTGATAAGATATACACGTATGAGTTCGCCGCTAACTGATTCAGCTGGGACAATTGTGTCGACAAAGATTCCGTACCAAACAAATAGGTAGGAGCGTAAAATGGATAATTTGATGTAGAGGAAATTTGTTAGTACTCGCCAGCTGATTGAGAAAAATAGTATTTCAAGGATGCTAAGGGTTGCAGCCAGTAGGTATGGCAGGGGGTTAATGGTTTGCAGGGTGGTTATGATGCCGTTTATGTCGACTTGGAATAGGTATATGTAGATGAAGAAAGCTGCAATACCAATTGTTGGAAAAAGTACGGTTTTCCAGGTTATTTTGGTTTGCGGTATCTCTTCCACCCTTTGCACCCCATATTTAATTGGTGTGGCAGAATGGACAATATGTGATTATATATGTTGTCCTGTTATAACCAAAAATAGGTTATTATTTGTATTTAGGATGGTTTATTTTTTATTTTGGGTTTGAAGTTTATTCTGTTTTTTTGATGTGTATTTTTTAAGGTTCGGGTAGTTTATTGTTATTTTGTTTTTGTGCTTAAGCTGCAGTTGATGCATTGTTTTTGGTTGCAAATTTTATCAGTGAAGGGGCAAATGAGAAATATTTTTGGTAGGTAGGGGTTTAGTGCTTTATTTACTGCAGTGTGGAAGTCTATGTTTGTTTTTTTAACAGTTTTTTATTTTGTTTATGTCTAATTTGTTGGGGTTTTTTGTTTTTTGTGGGGGTGGGTGTTTTGGGGTTTTCTTGTCCCGGTTTTTGGTTGTGGGGGGGTTTGGTTTTTTGTTTTGGGGTGTTTTTTGGGTTGGTTTGGGATGGGTGGGGTGGATTTTTGTTGTTGGGGGTATGTTGGTTGGGTGGGGTGAGGATGGGCTGCTGCATTGGTGTCTTATAGCAGGAACCTTCAGACTATTCACACCTGCCTGCTCAATAGAAAACACTCACGCTTCCAAGAAAGAAACTAAAATATTCAAAATCCATTAAGACAAGGTTTGATAGTTTGCAATATTTATAATTTTTTAAATATTGCATGTTTTGAATGGGTTTAACGAGGTTAACTCTGCTTCCCTCCTGGAATTTTGGGGAATGGCGAAGGAAACAGAGTTAATCTCAAAAATTGTTAAACAAATCAGAGTTAAAAAGCTTGTTTCGAAAATAAAATATTTAGAAAATTTTTAAAATTTATATTCTCAAACTTGCCAATTTTTTCCATTGATTACTAAAATTTTTCCATATTTATAATTTTGACCACTTTTCAGTTCAATTAAAGACAATACAGCAATACAACGCTTGTGAGCCATCATGCAAAAAAGCTCTGTGTTAACCATCAACAAAAGGGCTATAAACAACTTGTCAAGTTAGAAGTAGTAGGGCAAACAATTTTTTACTGTTCAACTACTTTTAAAGCAAGTGACTGCATTATTGGCGAAACTGGCAACAACTTTGTATTACATTAAAGGTAGTAGAACGGTCTTTTTTGTTTTTGCAGTGGCTTTGTTGTGGTTGCTTTTCAAAAGTAAAGCATAAATCTGTTGCAATTTTGGTTTCTAAAAGTCATTTAAGGTCTTTTCATGATTAACCAAATAAATTTAAAAAATTTTAAGAATAACAGCCTTATCTTTTAAAGAAAAGATAAAAATTTTCACTCTTATTCTACCAAAACCTAAAACACCAAACAAAAACAAAACAAGCAAACAATCAAGGATAAAAAAATTAAACAAGCAGGTGATAGGTTAAAAATCAGCAGTATACTAATCCAAGTTAAATCTAATCATAAGCTTTTCAAAAATATCCAGAGCAAAGGTTACTATCTTGCTTATTGGTCCAAGCCCTGCTGTCATTGCACGCAAACTGTTTAAATCAGTTATTGAAAGCGTTTTAGTTAGCATTATAGCTGCAATCAAAACAATTACATAAAATATTGCGCCGATAAACAATTCAATCACGCTTGAAAAACTTGTGAAACCTACAAAAAGATATGTAAATATAGCAGTTATTGCGGAGCAAGCAAGAATTTTAGCTGAAGAAACCCAGTCAACCGTTAAGTCATAGTGTTTTTTAATCCAAATTAATGATAGAATTAAACTTGGAACCCCAGCCGCTATGGTAGTGAAGATCAAGCCAAAGACGCCATAGGTCATAATTAAAATGTAACCCATTGGAAAACCTATCACAGCGGTAAGCAGTGTAAATTTTAAGTTTAATTTTGTTTGCCCTTGACTGTTTATTATGTTGCCGATGCTCAAGTTCCCTGTTGCAGTAAATAAGTAACTTATAGATAATAGTGAAAGAAAAAGTGGCGCTGAACTGTACGAATCCCCAAAAAGTGTGGCAACCGCTGGACCAGACAAGCACATCACCAAAGCAGCAACTGGAACAACAATTAACGCAGAATATTTAACCGAGAATTGAAACACATCTTTCAGTGCAGCCCTATCCTTTTTAATGTCTAGTTTTGAGAAAGCTGGAAAAAGCATGGCGGTTATTGGCATAGAAAAGAAGCTAATTAAAACTACAAAGTTCAAGGCGGCATAATAGTTTCCGATTAGTGAATTATCTGCGTAAAATATTGGAAGAAGCATGACGTAAAATTGAGCAACAAAACCAGAAATTATCGTTAGCAACGAAATTGGCAGGCCATACTTGAGCATTTCTTTTGTGTATTCTCTTAGTTCCAGTTTGTGAGAGAACGGTTTAGGTATTTTCCGGTAAAGAAGCAAAATAAATCCAATTCCAACAAACCCTGCAACCACGGAAGACATCGTAAAACCTATAACTGCACCTGAAGTCCCTAAACCAGCAATTACCAGACCAATTATTAGACAAGGTTTTGATAACTGATTGACAAACCAGCATAACACTATTGTAAGTTGTTTCTTCAGTTCCTGTAAACACGGCTGTTGCAGCACTAATTAACCCACCCGCCAATATTGAAATCGAAGCTATCTGAATTAGCGAAGCAATTTCCGGGCGACTATAAATATCGCTTGCAAGATAACCTGAAATAAGAAAAGAAACTAAAGCTAAAATAATCCCCAAAGCTAATTCGAAAACTATGCCAGAGATAAATATGCTTCTTATTTCTGAAGTACGATTTTCTGCTCGATATTGAGCCGTGTAACGCACCATTGCAGAATTAATACCCCAATCCCGAAAAATCATTATCAAATTAGGAACCGCAAGGGCAATTGCATACAGACCATAGGCGTCTGAACCTAGCAAGTTTGCGATAAAAATAGTACCTACTGATGAAATGACTGTTGAGATTACCAACCCCCAAAGGTAGTGAAAACTAGCCTTTGTCGAAGTTTTGGCCAATTCTGCTGCTTTACTCATTTTACTCAACGCGTTGGATTTATTACGTTACGTTTATTGATTGCGGTAAATTTAGAATCGTATTCTAATATAGTTGACGTATTAGCAATTTTTATTGGAATATCTGCGATTGTTACAGCTACGCCATCTCTACCAATCAGTAACTTTCCCGAATAACATTAAATGATAAGGTTCTTGTGGCTACGGTCTTACACCAAGTAAAAACAGGGGCATTCTTGTTTGTCTAAAAAGTCTGCTTTTACTGCCCAATTTCCTTAGCGTATCTACTCAATGAACAGTTTCCGACCTAGCTATACTATAAGAGTTTCAGTAAATTTTCGTCATTAATTTGAAAATATTATTTGAAGGAAAAAGGAGTTTCAGTTTGAAACTAGTTGTTCTTCTTCAGGAAGCGGCAGGTTAGCTTGAAAATGGATGCTTGATGCTTGGTAGTTTTTGTAGAATTGTTTCATTTTGTGTGTTCGTCTTCTTGCGGAGAATGCTAAGTAAAGAATTGATGTGATAAGGAAGGCGGAGTCAAGCACGTTTGGGAATGTTGGGAAGTAAACCCAATTGTTGAAGAATGTTATGAATTTTAATGCTATGCCGATTGTTCCGCAGACAAGGACAATCTGGATGCAATCGTTTGCAAGTTCACTCCAATTCTGATGCATTGCTTTCATGTGGCGTTTCATCCTTTTGTGTTCTCAATTGGTTTTTGTTAATAAAGTATGTTATGAAACTAGGGTACTGATTCAAAATAAGTAACAAAATGTTTAGGGCTAATGCAGGATTAAACCGTTTTGGCATGTTAACAGTAAAGGGAAAAGCAGCAGAGTGGCCGCTGAAATGTGCTAACAGGCAGGTTTAAGGTTTTTAGCATGATTTCGGCTTTAGAAAACAGTGTTAACTGCCTACCCCTGATTCTGCAGAGTTTCTAATAGAACCAAAAAAGTTCAGAAACAAACCAGAGCTTGTTAACAATTTTGGCAAAACATAGCTAAAGAAAAAATTACAAAAGTAGAGAAGAAAAAAGAAGTTAAAGTTTTAACTGCTTTTTTGCGTGCTTACTTAGCAGTAACACGGCAGATGCTGTAGCAAGTATCAATGGAACAACCACAAAAGAAATCTCTGGAACACTAGGAGTTGGCTGATTGACAGCCCAAACATCAGAATTAGTGTTAGTCAATGTTTCCTTGGTTGTTGTTGTCTGACCATTGAGAGTTGTGTTTGTTTGATAGGAATAGTCAACAGCGATACCTTTGATTTTGTCGAAGTATATTGTGATTGTTTCATCGGGTTCTTGACTTAAAATTATGTTTGTTTCTCTTTGGCCAGTTGCATAGGACCGAGTTACAGTGTCAGTTATTGTTTGGTGTCCACCATTTGGGTAAACGAGTTGATTTTTCTCAATGTTTGCCCTGACTATCAGGAAGCCATATGGAATATTGATTGCACCTGAATCAATGTTTATTGTTCCTGACTGAACGGTGCTTGTGCCGTTTTTAAAGGATTTAATGCAGTCTAAAGTAATGTTTGATCCGTCAACTTGAGTTATTTTGAATTGAATCTTTTGTGTATTGTTCAAATCTGTTATGTAACTGGGAGGGATTGCTGACGGGTTAGTGGAAGTCCAAGTAACGTTATAGCTGTAATCAAACGTTTCACCCTTTGATATCCCAGCAGTGGTTGTTTGGGCAAATGCAGAAAAAGCTATTGAAGATGTCAAGCAACATAATGTTAACAGTAATACTGTAAATATTGATCTTTTCATTTTCTTGTCCAACCTTAATTTTTTAAAAATAAAAAAGGATTAAGAGTGATTTTGGTGACTTTGAATTAAGCCACTGATATCACTACGTTATCAACCCAAACTGATTCAACAGCGCCACCAAGACCGAATTCTAGGTCTGTTTGGAAGCGGAACCAGAAGGTTGGGTCGAACATGTCGGGATTGGCAGCTTTGGTGAATGTGTGCGTGTATGTTTGCCATCCACTGTTTGCAGATATGCTAAAGGCTATCGGTGTGAAGTCTGGGCTATCTTGGTTTAAGTTTGGATTTGTCTTCACTGAGTAGAATATTTGGAAATCGTCTGCTTCGTTAGTGTTTTCCGTTTTGTACATGAAGGATATTGTTATCGTGTTTGCGTGCGAGGTGTCTAATGAGTTTGCTGTGAATGCGCCGCTGTTTATTCCGTATGGGTCAGATTTTGCGCAGTTTGTTCCGTCTACGCCTTCACCTGTTGCAACGTACCATGGTGGTTGACTTCCGACAGTAAAGCCGTATAGCCAGTTGTCACCGTCAAAGCCAGTGGAGCGAGTGTTAATGTTGAATGTTGTTTGAACTGATGCAAAGTGTGTTGCAGATACAGTTATGGTTGGTGTTCCTGTGCTTGAATCTTTATAGTAGAATGAAACTTTGTCGCTGGTTATGGTTAATGGTGATGTTTCGGTTATTTGTTGTGTGCATGCAGAGTCCTTGTAGAATTTGCCGCCGCTGGATGTTGATGCTAAGTTAAGTGTTGTTGTCCCAGTTGTGATTGGGGTTCCTGAGGAGGTTTGGCGTTGGACTGTTATTTTTGTTGATGCTCTGTTTAGTTCTATATATTGGTTTGTGCCTTCTGTGAAGACTAGTTTGTCTGTTGGTTGTGCTTGGAAGTTTGCGGTTATGGTTCCGTCGCCAAGTATTGTTGCTGTCGTTTGGGTTGCTGATGTGTCAACTATGTTGATGTCGCCGCTATGTGTCCAAGAAGTGAATACGTAGCCAGTTTTTGGTGTAGCTGTTATGGTGACTTTGTCGCCGTAACCGTAGTTAATGGTTCCAGACGGGTTTATTGTTCCGTATGCTGGATTGTTTACTGTGTAAGTTACTGTGTATGACGTGGGGTTTGCAGGTGTTATGGTGAATGTTGTTGTTGCTGTTTGATAGTCTGTTGCTTGTGCGGTTAGGGTTTGAGTGCCAAATATTGAAGACTTGTAATAGAAGTCAGCCCCGTTTAAATTGGAGTTGATTGTGATTGTAGTAATCGCGTTAGTGCATGCTGAGTCAGAGTAGAATGTTCCGGCTGTTGCACTTAGAGTGACTGTTGTTGTACCTGTTGTGATTGGGGTACCTGTTGAATCTTGGCGTTGTATGGTTATCTTTTCTGATGCAGTGCCTGTTTGCAGACTTTGTGGTGTACCGGCTACGAAAGCAAGCTTGTTGTTATTTGTTGGTTCATCTGTTGGGGTTGGTGTGTTGGTTGGTGGAGTTTCTGTCGGGGTGGCTGTTGGGGTTGGGTTGTCCGTTGGGTTTGGATTGTCGGTTGGTGTGGTTGTTGGAGTTGGTGTTGGAGTTGGGCTTGGTGGCGTGGTGGCGAAGGTTGCTGTAACGGTGCCGTCAACGTTTACTTTTACATATGTTGTTGAATCTGAAGTGCCGTAAATTGTGTTAGTTGTTGGATTGCTGCTCCAGTATTGGAAGTAGTATTCGGATCCTGCTATTGCAGTGATTGGTATTACTGAGCCCTTGAAGTATGAGTGTGCACCTACTGATGGCGTTATTGATGATGAGCCGGCGTCAACCATTTGGAAGGTTATAGTTGCGTTGGTAGCTGATTGTTGTCCTGCATCGCCTGAGCCTTCAATGAATGTTCCCTCAATAGTTACAATTTTGATGTGAAGTTCCTCGTTTGGCAATGGTATGTAGTCGATTACAAGTTTTAGGGTTTGACCTTCAGTGATAGGTATAGGATCAAGTGGAATAGCGGGTTGGTCATCCACTAAAAGGATGTTTTTAAGTACGTCGTTAACGTAAACTGCGCCGTCATACTTGAGATGCACAGTTCCTTGGCCCGTGTTTTGCACGTAAACTACCAAGTTTCCCTGAGTGGTAAAGCTTTGAAGCTGTATGCTGTTGTCTGCCTTTCCAGTTTGGTTGCCCATGTAGCCCATAACCCAAGCGTAAGCAACAAGCCCCGCTATCACGGCTATAGCAATCATAAGCAACGCTGAAATAACCGGCGAAATAGCACGAATTGACCGTTTAAACTTTGTAATATTTCTCATTTGTTATTCTCCTTTCCTCAAACTATAGTTTACTCTAAATCGTTAAATCAAATATCCGCTAAGTCGATATTTAAAGGAATCTTAAGAAACCACAACGTATCAAGAACAAGAATAAGTACAAAAACAGACACAACCAAAACCGCACAACCAACCCAAAAAACAAAGAAACAACATGCTAATGGCTTGTTTTCCAACCATTAGCACCCTACCCCCTTATAGGTATCTGCATACAACCACTAATAGAGCAAATAGACAACCACCTATAGAATAACAAATGACAACAAACAGTTAGGGCAACAATCAACAAACGACAACTAAAAAACCAGACTACCAACTTTTGTTACTCACTTACTTCAACACATAGAACGATTTGGCATAAATTGCCCATCATCAGAGAATCAATGACTCCACATAAATCAAAACAGGCTTGGTTATATTAAAAAGAAAAAGGAAACGGGGTTTATTTCCCCTATATCTCTATCATGCTTTCGATCTGACAGTAATAGTGTTTGATGTTACGGTTGGTTTACAGTAACGATAGTTTGTGCTTGTGTTAAGCCCGTGGAAGTAGCGGTGAATGTCAAAGTTGCAGGAAGAGGATTTTCAGTCCAGTAGCCATAGTAGACATTGACAGAGCTAGAATCTGCAGGCAGAGTAATACTGTTTATGACGTTAGGGTAGGTATCGCCTTGATGTGCGTAGAAGTTGGCATTGTTGACTCCCCCATCATCCAGATTTATCGTGATAGCGCCGCCAATTGTTGTGGGATTGCCAGATGCGGTCTGTCGCTCAATAGTGAACAGTGTATTAACGCCAGCTATGATCGGTGAGGGATGAACAGAAAAGACCAATTTTGTTGCAACTTCAGAAGTGAATGTTGCACTGATTGTTGTGTCGCCAGTGATTGTTATTGTTGCTGGGTTTGTTGAGCCTGTTAAGTCGCCAGTCCATTCTGCGAAGCTTGAGTCGCCAGATGGAGTTGCAGTCAATTCAACAACATCACCGTAATGGTATTTTTGTTGATCTGGGCTTTTAGCTACTGAACCTGAGCCTGTGCCGGCTGTGTTTACTGTTAATGTGTATTCGTTTTGTGTGAATACTGCTGTGATAGTTTTGGCTGAGTCCATTACAATTGGTAGTGGGTTAGTATTGCCGGTGTAGGAACCGCTCCAGTGGTTAAAAGTCCAACCGTTGTCTGCGACTGCTTCAATTTCAACTTGAGCGTTTGCATCGTAAGCTGAGGCATCAGGGGTTCTATCAACATGACCACCTTCATTATTTTCAATATTTGTTGTTAGTGTATATTGTTGCTGACCAGGGTTTGCTGTGGGTGAACTTGAGCCTGTGCCTTTGACTTCCATGAATGTGCCGCCTGTGGAGGTAACTTTAATTTGAATTTCTTCGCCAGCATTCCAGTCAGCAAGCAGATTAAGGTAGAATGCAGCAGTGTTACCTTCAGGAATATCCACTGAATCACTTCTAGCTGTGTCAATTGATACTAACTGGTCATTAATGTAGATGCTACCGACTGTTACGGGTCCTTGACCAACATTCTGGACATAAACCCACATGTGACCTGCATCGTCACCTTTAACATAGCTAGGGATTTCTATTGCTTGACCTGTTTTAGCGGTTTGGAAGTTCATATACCCCATAACCCAGGCGTAAGCAACCAGTGACGCTACGACTGCAATTGCAATCATAAGCAGCACTGAAATTACAGGTGATATAGCTCTTATAGATCTCTTAAATTTTGTTACATATCTCAATTCTTTCTCTTCTCCCTTCTCCTAAAAAGAAAAGCTAAACAAGTTACCAATAACATCTTATATAAAACTACATAGAACAAAACTTCAGACAAAAAAAGAACAACCATAACCACAAAAAATCAGCATATTAATGGCTTGGCTTTCAACCAATAGCAACCTACCCCCCCTTAGAGATTTGCGGCGGTGGCAATTTCACAGCGGGTTTTGACCTACCCCCTATAGGTTTCAACATAGAACTACTAGTAGGGTCCTAATAGGATGGTATGAAAAGTAAAGCGGTTGAACCACAACAGAAAGCAGCGAACAGCAAAATGCAGGTTGGGCAACTAGGCAGGGCCCATTAAACGGTTACCCCGCCCTAAACAAGCCACAACCCACCCCACACACATAAGCAATTGTGGCAAACAAAAAACCAATTTAGAAAATCATTTTTCCAAAATCTTCTGAATTTCCTCTAAATGTTCAGCAACCCTTTCGCCCGTGAAAAGTTGCAAAGTTGCTTGCCATTATACACCTACATCATCGCAGTTTTCCCCGAACCCCTTAAAACAAGCCAAAAAACAACCCAATTCACCGATGAAGCAGGGTAACAGGCAAAAACGGCACAGTCAACAAAATGATGTTCAACTCATACTTAGGAAAGAATAAACAACCCACCACCTGCAAGTTTCAACATAGAGCCATTAATAGGACTCAATTGTCCTTTGAAAGTTTAGGCCACAGGTTTTGTTCAGATATGATAATATGATCCAAAAAAACAGTTTAATAATTAAAAAATTAATTCGCACATTTTCAAGCCCTAATTCGATTCTTTAAATCAAGCATTCGCAAAGCTGCTATTCAAAAAAATACCCAGAACATATTAAAATTAAGTAAAAAAAACAGAATACCTTAAGAAGCTCGATTAAATTAACAAAAATCTTTTTTAAAAAAAAGAAAAAATTAGGGGATTGTATAGCTACAGTAAATACTGTACTTAATGGTGTTGCTTCCTTCCCAACTTCCAACATTTGATGGGAATGTTCCTGTGTATGATGAACTCTCTGTTCTTCCTAGGCCGCCAGTATTTGAACTACCGTAGAGATATGCGTATTGTGAACCGCCATAACCACCTTGGTTGTTTGTCCAGACCACTATTACATATTGAGTGCTTGCTGAAAGTGTTGGTTTATCCGCGCTAGCGAAATTGAAGACTACAAATTGATCGTCTGTAGAAGTTGAAACTGCCACTTGTTGAGTACTTGCTACAAGACTTCCACCTGTAGTGTATATTGCGGCTTTAACATTATAGTCTGTTGTAACATGGACATACGCAGATATACTATCAACTTTAACGGTGTATGCTGGAGATGTAAAGACTGAACCGACAATGCTATTTTCAATGCTTGTAGAATAGCTGCTTGATCCTGCTTGTGTGTTACCGAATGTTCCTGTGTTAGGGTTTACTGTTAAAGATGTTGCTTGACTTGTTGCATCGTAGTAGTTGTTGTCACCGCTGTAAATTGCTTGGAATTGATAAGTATCAACTGTTGTTGGAGTGTAAGTTGTTGATGCGGAACCGCTTGATAGACTTACTGCAGAGTTAAAGTCATTCCATGAACCTGATCCAATTTTTACTTGGAATTGTACGGTACTTGTTGGGTCGGAAACGCCTGAAACGCCGGTAACTGTCACGGATACTTGGACTTCGTTGTTAACGACAACTGGATTTGGAGTTACTGTTGGTGTTGAAACGGTTGCGGTTGCTTTGTTTACGGTTAAGGTTTCTGTGTTTCCTGTTGCAGTGTTATAGACACTATCGCCGCTGTATACTGCTCTTATTAGGTAGGATCCTTCTGCATTTGGTTGGACTGATGCTGAGCTGGCTGTGCCGCTTGATAATGGTCGGTTAGCGTCGCCAAATGTATTCCAGTTTGCTCCGCTGTCTGTTGAGTATTGGAATGTTACTGATCCTGTGGGAGTGCCTGCGGACCCTGAAACGGTTACTGAAGCTGTGATTGAATTACCCATTGTAATTGTGGTTGCGCTGAGGGTTGGAGCTGGAACATTTGCATTTTCTAGATCAGGTTCTTGAACTGATAGATTTCTTGATGTGCTTGCAGATGCATAAGTGCCGTCAGAAGCAAAGTTTACTGAAACTGTCCAAGCGCCAGTTACGTCAGGTGTGTATGAGTCACTGTATTGACCAGAAGAATCTGTTGTTTGTGTGTGAACAACATCGGTGTGTCCGCTTGATTGATAGGTAATTGTTACAGTTTTGTCTGGAATGCCTACACTGCTGGCTGTTAATGAACCAGAAGCAGTTACGCCTTCACCAAAAGTAATAGTGCTTGAGCTTAAATCGCAAGTTAGAACTGCGAAAGTTAAGCCTGGCTGGTTTGAATTGCTGCTGCCTGTGCCTTGGACTTCCATGAATGTGCCGCCTGTGGTTGTAACTTTGATCTTAACTTGGTCGCCAGCATGCCATGGAGCATTTAATTGGACAGTTAATTCTTTAGTTTCGCCAGCGTCAATTTTTAAGTCTGCGGGTGAAAGAATCTGCACTTGTGCATCGTTAATGTATACGTTGCCCACTGTTACGGAACCTTGGCCGGTGTTCTGTACGTAAATTCGCATCTGCAAGTTATCAGCAGTTACACCCTCTGCATAGCTGGGGATTTGTATTGCTTCGCCCACCTTGTCAGTTTGGAAGTTCATGTATCCCATGACCCAGGCGTAGGCTACTAGTGAGGCTACGACTGCGATTGCAATCATGAGCAGCACTGATATTACGGGTGATATACCTTTTATTGATCTTTTAAATTTGGTTATATTTCTCAATTTGTTTTCTTCTCCCTTCTCACGTTTTTTAGAAATTTTCCTCTTTATTGTTGTTTGAAAATCAAGTAAGCGGTTAAACTATTTAAAAGGTAATGTAGTAAGCGTCTATTGAAACATGGAATATGTCCAAAACTGGAATATGGGCATATAACCACCAAAACAAATAAGGACGCAAACAAGTTAACAGTTATACAGGTGGCAAAAGGTGGATACTTCAAAAATTCGGGTAAGAGAACATTTTGGTATAGCAACAAACGAAACCAGCACTAAACAAGTCAGTTTCCTTATCAGTCCACCCAAAGGCCGACAAAGCATACAGCAACAAGACATCGTGCTACTTGACCATCCAATCTATGGCGAGACCTGCCAAATCATCGCGCAAGTTAAAGAAATCGCAAGTTATGAAGAATTTGCCGGCAGCAGCCATAACGACCGCTTAGGAAAAATGCTTGCAAACGCAGACATCATTGGATACGTCAATTTGGAAAAAGAAGACAAACCCTTGCAAAAACTTCTCGCGCCACCTAACCCGGGAAGCCGCATCTACATGCCTTACACCGAATTTATAGAAGACGTCTTTGCAAGAGACCGCGCAGGCAAACCGTTTGAGCAGCCGCTTCAGTTTGGAAACAGTGAAACATGCGCTTTAACTCCAGACGGAGCAAGCAAGCAGGTCAGCATTTTCCTTAACGGCAAAGACATCATGGGCATGCATACATTGGTCTCGGCAGTTGGTGGGGCAGGAAAAACCAATGTCGTCAAAGTAATGGTTGAAGAGTTCACTCAAAAAGGCGATATGCCAATTGTAGTTGTGGACCCAAACGGCGAATACCCAAACGTAGCTTCAGAAAAATATACAGCCGTAACTGTTACTCCGCAAATGAAAACTTTACCAAAAATCGCGGCAAACCAACTAACAATCCTTAAAGGGCAAACTTTAAGCTTGGAAGAAAAAGGCAAATTCTTTACAAGCCAAATCGCAGCACTGGTTAAAGCAAAAATGGATAAAACAGTTCCAAGTTTCCTGCTGGTAATTGAGGACCCAGAAAACATCCACGCCGACACGCTTAAGGAAATAATTAATGCAAAAATAGGCATAACCGCGGTTCTGGTTACATCACACCCAACTGGCCTACAGGCGCCAATTCTTTTGCAGATGGGTAATCAAATCGTGGGAAAAACCGTTGACCCACAGGACATAGCGTACCTTAGAGGAATGTTAAACTGCACAGAAAACGAATTCACAGGCCTTTGTCAGGGCGAGTTTTTTGTTAACGGTTTAAACATGGCGCGTCCAGCAAAAGTGCAAATAAAATTGGCACAAGCAGAGCTTTTGCTGAAACCTGGGGCATAAAAGTTAAAGGCACACTTTATGTGGTAATTGCATCTCTTAGAAAGGGATTGTTAGGTAAGCAGGAAGCTAAAGACACGGTTTATGCGTTAGTGTTTAAGGGTTTTAGAATTGAACCTAAGCTTTTGGCAAGAATAATCGAAACAATCGAAAAAGAAAACGCAGAATAACTCGACCCAAACCTGCTGGTTCCTTAAAAAAGGCTTGATCCAGTTTTCAAAAAGTAGGGGTTATGGGTTGTATTGGTAGGTAGCTATGTTACCTGTTGTAGTCACTACTTTGTACAATACTGACCCAGCAGGTACTGACAAAGTTATAGGAATTGCAACCTGTTTGCCAGCAGGAACTAACCAGTCAGGATCATAGTAATCATGACTTTTTGCGGGACCACTGCCACTAATCACCCAGACTCTGGAAATAGTTGTATCCATACCACCAGTGTTTGTAACAGTTAATTGGCTATCACTGTAACCATCAATGCGAACGGGAGTCTGTATCTTGTCAACATAAAGCTGATTCATCTCACGGGTTGCCGCGTCATGCCAAAGATAAACGTTAGTAAAGAAGAAAAGTAAGATTACAATGAACATTACTGACCCAATCACTTCAGCGGTTCCTTTGCGATTTTTTATTAATTTTTTAAACACATTCTCAACTCCATGTTATGGTGCTACAATTATTGACTCGAAGGTCGAGCCCCTGTTTGTTGAAACCTTGAAAGTATATTCATTATTTGAAACCCATGATATCAATGTTTGAGCGGGAATGAGGACGTGCTCCCCCATAGGCACCTTAAGGTCAGTGCCCGGATTAATTGTAAGTGATAAACCATTAACGTATATGGCGTTAATATCAACATCAATCTTCCCAGCATTATAAACCCATATCTCTGCTTGAGTTCCATAACTGCTACCGGATGGGTTCAGATTTATGTCTTCTATTGTTAGTGATTCCATTACTGCTCCACCTACACCTTCTTTGTAGGTTTGTGCATACACTGTAACATAAGCAAAAAGAAGTGTCATTCCAATCATTACCACCATTATCATTAAGATGGTTGAGATGACTGTTGACAGCGCACGATTGTTTTTTCTGGTTCTAAAGAGTTTTTTCATGTTTGTTACACCCAGTTTGGCGGAATCGTAAACAGAAATATCACGTAACCAATAACACACAGAATAATGGCATGTTTTAGACCACCTGCAACCCGGCGTTCGCCAAGTTTGCCAGCCATTAAACCGCCGGTAACCCCGGAAATTATCATGTCTTGATAGAAGAAATCTTTAAACCCAGCTATACTGCCGATGGAGACTTGACCGCCGATTTGTGCCGAACCCTGCATTGGCGCAAAAAAAGATTGCACCAGCAAAACAGCAGTTACAACAAAAACCATGAATGCCGCGTAAACGATGATTATGTAGGGTTTCATTTGCTGGTTGGTTTCGCGGTCCATTTCCCGCATTTCTTCCATGAAACCGGAGGTGGCGGTGAAGACTTTTTTGATTGTTCCGCCTGAACGGCTGGCTTCAAGAACCAAAGCGCAGAAACGGTTTACGACTGGCGAGTTAATGTTGTTTTTAAAGTTGGTTAATGCATCCTCAAATGAGGTGCCCCAGGACATTTGTACCGTGATTTTGCGCACTTCATCAGCTAAGGGGGCTGGTACCATACGGTTTTCTACAACTTTTTCAAACGCTTTTACAAGGGTTAAACCTGTCTCTTGGGATTCAGCTACACCTCGAACGAGAATGGGCAACTGGTTTTCGATTGCTTCCATCCATCGTTGGTTCTCGTAGTCCAAGATGGCGGATGGTATAAGAATTATCAGTATTGCAGCAAGGAAGATTTCGTTAAGATAAATGACAAACGTGGATGATGAAAGTACTAGCAGCATAATAATGGGTATGACGACTGCAAGGACTGATGCGCCGGCTACTATTTGTCGTGTCTTTAATGAAATTTTTCGCATTTTGTTTACCTCGGTGGAGTCATTGAGTCAACAAGCAACAGCATGATGCCTACACCCGCTGGCGTAACAAGGAAAGTTAATAATGTCAAAGCAACTTGGGGATCAATGCCGCCCATCATATCTGCGCCGCCGCCTAAGAAGGACATGATTGAAAGCATAACAACCAAGGCAAGTGGCAATGCAATCATGAAGCTAACGTAAACTTCAGCCATACCGCCTAAGCTTTCAAGAAAACTTTTCATGCTGGCCATACGAGCTTTCTTAAACTTATCAGATTCATCACGCAGGTAGCTTGCTAAGTCGCCACCCATGTGTGAAGTTGTTACTACTCCGTCAAGTAAAGCACCGAATTTTTTTGAAGCAGAACGTTTTGCGCTGGCTTTTAGGGCTCCGTCAAGGTCAAGACCCATTAATTCAATGTCAGCGATTGTGCGTCTCATTTCCTGGCCTACACCGAATTCGTCACCCACGTTTGCCAGGGAGCGGAAGATGCGTTCGGGGGGCATGCCGGAACTTGCTAGGACTGCTAAGAAGTTTGCGGTTAATGGCAGGTTGGCGTCGATTTTTCTTGCGTTTGTTGAGATTGCAAAGTATGGGTAAACATAGCAGGTTGCACCTGCAATCAAAGCTGAGACTACTCCCAGCAAAATTGCAAAACCCAAAGCCGAAAGAACAGGCATTATCAATGATGAAATTAGGAAAATTACTATAAAACAGGCTATTCCTGTAATGCCTGAAGCAAAAACGGATAAGCCCATGTAGGCTTCAAAAGTCATTTTTAAGCTGGCTTTTGAGAGGTTTTCTTGCAGTGGCCCTATCTTGGCAGTTAAAGTTTTAGGAACATAACTGCTGATCTTTAAGAAAAGGGAGAGCAACTGCTTATTCATGCTTTTAATGCCTCTTTAAGGACCAAGTCTGGTTTTTCAACGTATGAACGGATAATGTTTGATACTTCTTTGTAGTTGCGCAATTTCTTGTTTTGCATCCACTCTACAATTTTGGTTCTGCGTTGTATTTCTTCTAAGGCTTCCTCGGTGCTTATGCCCTTTTTCTCTGCAATCTTTTCAAGGATGTAACTGCGTCCGGTAAAGTCGAAGGTATCCTGTGCAGGGTTCCACCTGTAAACCTCGTTGGTTAAGATTTCTCCTGAGCGGGGGTCTAAACCTACGATTTCTGAGGTTGCAACGGTTTTGCGTACCGGTTTACCGTTTAATTCAACTCTTTTCTGGACAAGGATAATATCTATGCCGGCGATGAGCGTTCTTGGAATGTTCATTGGCGCGGATTCTAAACGGTAAACGGTGGATTCAACTGATTCAGCGTGAACAGTGGACATGCCCAAGTGGCCAGTGCTAACTGCCTGAAACAGCGTGTAAGCTTCTTCACCTCTGATTTCACCCACAATGATATAGTCGGGTCTTTGACGCAAAGACGCCTTTAGTAAGTCAAACAAGGTGACGTCGGCTGATTCTGTTGCGAGCCCAAAGTGGGTTCTTGTTGTTGCAGGAATCCAGTTTTCATGTGGCAAATTCAACTCGGGTGTGTCTTCGATAGAAACAACTTTAAGGTCAGGCTTGATGAACATGCTTAAGCAGTTAAGCAAAGTGGTTTTTCCAGCCGCGATACCTCCAGCGACCAAAATTGAAACCCTGTTTTCAACTGCGTACCAGAAAAACGCCGCCATTTCCGGTGAAAGACTACGGTAAGTTACAAGGTCAGTTATTGTGAAGGGGTCAATTTTGAATTTTCGGATAGTGAAAGTGGAGCCTTTGCGGGTGACTTCGCTGCCGTAGGTAAGGTTGATTCTGCTGCCGTCTGGCAGGGTAGCGTCAAGCAGGGGTTGAGCGATTGAAACGTGGCTGCCACACATGTAAGCTAAACGAAGCGCGAAAGAGTCAAGCTCTCTGGCAGTGTCAAACTTTATGTTAGTTGAAATCGATTCAAACTTGCGGTGCCAAATATACAAGGGCACATCAATGCCGTCGCAGGACACATCTTCAATTAGTTGATCATGCATTAAGGCGTCAATTTTGCCAAAACCCAAATTATCCCGCACAATATAGTAAAGCAGTTTGTTGCGGTCCTCTTGAGATAGCTTAAAGTTGTATGAGTCCATGATTTCCTGGCAAGCCTTAAGCAGGTACTGTGAAGCTGCCTTCTTGGACTGCATATCTTTAGGTTTTAGCACCAGAACTTGGTTTAGGATTTCTCGTAACCGTTGAAGATTAACTACGTCAGATGCTGTAAGTTTTGGCTCGTCAATAACGTAGTAAACGTTGCCTCTTCTGCGGTCACGAACAATGTTAATGTAACAGAACGGAGGGTTAATCGGGTAAGTTTCAAGAATCTCAGCGTCAATCGGGACAGAAACAGGCTTAACAATGTCATCATCGACGGGTTCAGGTTGGGGGGTAAACTTTGGTTTTCTAAAACCTGTTTTTAGTTTGAGCTCTTTCTTTAGAGGCTCAGTTGTTTTCTGTTCAACGTCTTCTGTGACGGTGGCCTGTTTTTTCTTGTCGAATCGTTTTTTTATGTTGCCCCATTGAGTTCCCATGTTAGTCCCCTCTCGTGAGATAGATGATAATGATAACTTGATATTTAAAAATTAAAAAAAGGAAAGATAGACTTGTTTTGCTTAGCAATTCCTGTTTTATGGGAATATCTTTGTTACTTCGCTGAATGTTCCGCCTGCGGTAGCGACTTTAATGTTGAAGACATCGCCTGAGTGAACGCTTGTAACACCTGCATCAATTTGCGTAGTTGAACCCTGACCGAGATTACCATTACTATCTAAACCGCCAACAGGACCTGCAGCAGCAATCAAAGTGCCGTTAATGTATAAGCATTGACCAGTCGTTAGTTTTATTGATCCTTCACCTACGTTTTGCACATAAACTGAAATCTGTGGGCTACCAACAGTTGAATTTGAGACGCTTTGAATTTGTATAGCTTGGCCTGTCTTAGCGGTTTGGAAGTTCATGTATCCCATAACCCAAGCGTATGCTACTAGTGAAGCTACGACTGCGACTGCAATCATGAGCAGCACTGAAATTACTGGCGAAATTGCCTTTACATTTTTACGGATTTTTCTAAAGTTTTTATTAAAGTTAAACATTTTTTTGTGTTCCCTTCTCCTTTGTTTTTCCTTGTTAGGAAGTTAACGCCAATTATGCCGTAGGTCATTTATTAGGCTAGCTGGTGAACATATACATAATAATCATCTACCGAAAACCGACATATTCAAAAGTAAAAAGTAACCAAAATAAATCCTCCCAGAGGTTAAAACACTGATATAACAGGTGGCTAAGCACTAAAGGTTTAACAAAGGGCTTAACACATAAAAAAAGGAGAACGATCACAACATGAAGTTCCTGAAAACAGGCATAGCCGGCTTTGACGAATTCCTACAAGGTGGATTACCACCACGCGTCCTACTGCTTTTGGGATCGCCTGGTTCAGGAAACGAGATTTTTGCAAGACAAATCATTTACAACAAAGCCAAACAGAGCAAAATCACATACTTCACCTTTAACACAGCCTTTGACACCGTAAAAGAAGACATGGCAGCCTACGGATGGGACATAACACCGCTTCAGGAAAACGGCAACTGGAAATTCGTAAACCTCAAAGCCTCAAAAAAACCAGTAGACGACATCATAAATGAAATAAAAGAAAACCGTTCAATCATTCTAGACTCACTCTCAGAACTGCTGTTCACACAAAAAACTGCTGACGAAGCCATCCGCCTAATTATAGAATTGACCAGCCAAAATAGGCAAACACAGGAATGTCAAATGCTACTCTTAACAGAAGGAATGCAAGACCTAAAAACTGAAACAACAATGCAGCATTTCGCTGAAGGAGTAATTGATTTTGCCGTAACTTGGACTGCGGATTCTACAGTGCGGCATGTGGCTGTTAAAAAGTTGAGCGGTATGCTGGTTCCAAATAGACGACTGCTTTATTCAATTGGCAAGAAGGGTTTTGTGATAGAAACAGCAACAAGAATAACTTAGCAGAAACTTAAATTTTTTCAAATATAAATTCCAATCGAGATATTATTATCATAAAATAAGAAGTGACAGCATTCAGCATTAGAAAAAATATTTTAAAAATACTGGAGTAAATTATTTCCAGCTTACTTATCTTTTCTTAAAAGTAGTTTCCAAACCTTTTCAGGAGTTCGATTAAAAAGAGCTTTTCGGCATAGTTGTATGTATCTCTTCCGTTTAATTTTGTCCGGAACTTTTGGCTCGATTTTTTCAGCCGTCGTTCCATAACGAAGAGAAAACTCGTATACTTCAACATAGTCAAATGCAACAACATCTAAAAGGCGCATGCTTTCCATAAAATCTTCTTCAGTTTCGCCAGGAAAACCAGCAATCAGTTGAGTACGCAAAATTATACTTGGATTAGCTTTTTTAATCATTTTAGCACAATAAATGAACTCTTCAATTGTATAATTTCGGTTCATAAGCTTTAAAACATGATTACTGCCCGATTCCGCAGCCATTTCAATATAACGTATCTTACCTGTTTTTAAAATTGGAATCAACTCATCCAACATTCTGCTTATATGATATGGATTGAGATTCCTTAAGCTAATTTTAAAATCACCAGTTTCTTTGGCAAGCAAAGAAAGTAAATCAACAAGATTATATCCTAAATCTATACCATAAGCAGCAACATCAGTCCCCATAAGACTGAAATTGTTATACCCATTTTTTCTGCCTGTCTTAAATTCAGATAGAATAAGGTCAAGAGGTTTACTTTTAACCAAGCCCCTGGATTTTCTTATGGCACAATAAGCGCAATTACTCCTACACCCAGTTGCTATACCAATATAAAAAACGGATTTGCCTTTTACCAAATTAAATCTTGATTCTAGAAAGTTTAGCCAGCTTAACACTGTTTTTTCGAAAAATAAATTATGTAGCAAAAGTTCGTACCTGAAAACCCTTTTTTGGTCTTTTGCAGTTGGCAAGCAACATTTGCCCAAGTAATTTGCACATTCTTTTTCAAATAGGTCACCAGTTTTAAGAATCAGATGAATCGACTCTAGATTAGGTCCTGCTAAAACCAAGCTTTTGTAATCCAAAACAGCCGGTTCTATTTTTGGCAAACAGCCCCAGACTATTAAATTTTGGTCAACCCGTTTTTCTTCGGTAAGCTTGGTAATAATTTTAATCGAGTGACTTGTGGTTCCTTGACTTCTACCACAAGCATTAAACAGTATTAATTCAGCATTATGCCAACCATCTGTTATTGTATAACCATTTTTGAGCAAGTATGATTCTGCTCTCGCAACATCTAGGCGGTTCTCTGGGCAGCCATTACAGAAAACGTAAGCCAGTTTTTTTCTATTCTCGTTATTCAATATAACACCATAGCCTGGTTACTGATGAAATGCTTCTGAAAAATAAAAACTTTTATAATCAAAAATAAGCATATTTAAAACAAGTTACACGAATAAAACAGTCCAATTAAACAATGTACTACATTTCATGAATTGAAATATGCAATATTCTTTCTATATTTTTTCACGAA
Source organism: Candidatus Bathyarchaeota archaeon (assembly GCA_963832745.1). Lineage (GTDB taxonomy): Archaea > Thermoproteota > Bathyarchaeia > Bathyarchaeales > Bathycorpusculaceae > Bathycorpusculum. The sequence continues at coordinate 577,545 of CAWHVC010000001.1, forward strand.
AATAGATTTTCTTGAACGATATTCACGCCAAATCGCTGCCGATGCGAAAAAAATTGTAACACCAAGAAGACTTAGGGCAATGGGCAAAAGTTTTATGCCTAAAGGAGTATAATAAAGCAATAAACCAAGTATAGAGGTTACGGCTATGCTCAATCCTAAACTCAATGCCACTCTTTCAATAATGTCCAAAGTAAGTGATTGCGTCTTTAATGGAACGTTGATAGGATACAAAAACTTAATTATTGCATAACCAGGCAAATAAGTAACGAAAGCAAGACCCAAAATATTACGCAAATAAACAACAAGTGTTGAACTTTCAGGACTTAGCATAATGATAAATATTAAAGAAACAGACATCAGTACAAATAACCAATACCAAAGTGCCTTAGTCGAAAAAAGGAAACCATGACCTGATTCAGGAAAAACAGAATCATGAAATTCAAGCACCTTTTCATCCTCGAGCACCTGAAGTATATGCATAATTTGCTCCTCAGGCATGTTTAACTCTTTTTTTATTAAATTAACTAAAATTTCTGTTTTTTCAACATCTCTTTTCCTGATCGCTGAAATTATTATTTTTTTGACCTGATTGATTTCAGTTTCAGTTAAATTTTCAGTCAAATATATATGCCTAAAATCACCTAAGACTTAATCAGATTTAAGTTATTTCGTTTTACTGAACTATTTATATTATTAAAAAACGAGTATTTGTAATTTAGGCTTCTTTCATGCAATACTCAATAGCTTCCTTAAACCCTTCAAACTGTTTATCAAAATCGTTAAATTCGTCAAAAACTTGTCTTGAACTAATCCCCATTTTTAATTGCAATTCTTTATCAGAAAGTAACTTTCTGATAGCCAAATATAACGACTTCACATCACCATTTCTTACAACTAAACCATTAACACCATCCTTGACTAAATCAGCTACCGCACCAACAGCATCAGTAGCAATAATGGGTTTACTCATACTCATAGCCTCATTGATAACTAGGCCCCAACCTTCAACAATAGGCCTAACCGCAAAAACCCTTTGTAGGTATGACGATGAATATCTTGCACATGAAGGAAGCACAAATATATCAGAAGTCTTAAAACAGGAAGCAATTTGGTCAGCCGTATTAATAGAACCAAGAAAATATACCCTCTGAAGACCCAAATTTTTAACTAATAGTTCATAGCTCTTTCTAAGGTCACCATCACCAACTATCAGCAAGATACAATCCGTTCTTTCTTGTTCTATCAGTGAAAATGCCTTAATTAAGACATCAACACCCTTAGAATCCACAAGTCGCCCCAAATATAATATTACTTGAGAATTAACATTTTTCAGATCTTTTAGGATTACACCATTCTTCTCCTTGTAGTCAATACTGCAGTGATTAGAGAAAAAAATATTTTCACGAGGCACCTCTAAAAGTTTCAAATAATTTAGTTGAGCAGTCCCTTCAACAACAAGGGCACTAAAATTTCTCATGACAAATTTTGAAAGACCAACAACAACTAAAATTTTGAGACCGTGTAAAAAAGATTTAGCATCTGGTAAATACCAATCTTCAATCCACAGAATGCATTTGTGTTTGGTAAACCTTGAAACAATAAACGATATAAATGTAGGAGTCCCGAAACCTTCGGTTATTACAGCGCGATTTTCATTTTTGAACAGATAGATCAGTAAATCCATAATTTCATAAAAACGACTTAGTAAGATATTTTTTTTGCAATATTCTTTTCTACGGGGAACAAGGTTTAGATCAATTTGTTCATCACCTTTAAGAAAATCAGAAGGCGATTCTTGAAAATAAAAGCTCATGTTAAAATAATCTTGCATCTTCGCGTAAAATGTTGATCTATATTTAGCGTAGCTAGGATGAATAAGAACAACTTTCAATTTATTGCCACATTGGGTTCTTTCCTTTTTAGAGTTTACCAAATCTAAATGCTCCTGCAGGAATTTTAATATAAAATAGTTATGAATTTTTACCTCTTCAACTTGCATACAAACCAATTTTTAATGAATTTTACAAGTCCATAGTAGAAACCAAAAAGCCTTGCTAAAGTTAAAAGAATCACTAGCGGGTAATAGATAATCCGTTTGAGTTCCACTTTTGTACGAATAGCAGTGAAAGTGAAATGTGCCAACAGAACTACTGACACTAAAATAAGAAAAATAAATGGAGAAATAATAAGAAGAAAAAAAAGCATCAGAAAAATAACGTTTGTGACATAAAACGAAGCAAAAAGTGATTCATATCTTGCTGATTTCAATGTACTCCAAGACATGAAAAAAGGCACCATATTAGAACTACCGATAAAAGCATGCTTTAACCCTTGCCTGTGATGCCATACATATACAGCAGGATCAAATTGTATTGTTAAATTTTTCTCTGCCAACCTTCGATGAAACGCCCAATCTTCACCAGACCTAACTTTTTCATCCAAATAGCCTATTTTTTCAAAGACAACCTTTCGGTAGAAAACATTACAGCCTGCAATCTTTCCTATGGCAGAACTACCGTAATATGATTTATTGAACCTAGATTCCAAAAATGAACCCTCGACGAAGCGTAATGGATTCCTTTCACACTCAGCTTTAGGTGTTATATGAGGTCCACCTAAACAATACAAATCAGGATTTTTTTGGAAAATCAAAAAAGCTTGCTCAAGCCATTCTGTAGGTGCCGCACTATCATCATCAATAAAAGCCACGATGTTACCTTTTGATTGTTTTACACCTAAATTTCTTGCTGCACCTAAAGTATGACCGTGTTCTTCAAAAATAAGAACTGAATATTGATCTACTAACCTCAATAATTTCTCAGAAAATATTGAGTAAACCAAAATTATCTCGAAATCAGTGAAACTTTGATTTTTTAGCGATTTTAAGCAATCTTCCAGCAAATTTAATTTATCGCCCTTTGTGGCCACTATTACACTAATAGCAATTTTTGGATTTTTCACAACAGTCATTTTCAATCACTTTTTATTTATTGAGTTACTATGGATTTTTAAAAATAATTCTGGAATAACCATTATCATACAATAAACTCGTTGAATTACCTGTGTTTATGTAATTGGAGTAATTAAAAGAATAACCGAGACCAGTCGTATAAAAAATAATATCATAATCAGTTATTTTTCCAGGGTCAGCATCAAAAAATCCTTTGCCTAAAAACCAAGTTTGGAGATAATCTTTAACTCTAAATTCTGCGAGAACTGAAATGTTTTTTACTAAAGTTGAATTATTACCAATATTTATGAAAAAATTTTCTGCAGAATATGTCTCTTTGGTTTGATAATAAATATTTTGACCATAGGACATGTGTATAGGAATGAAGACAAATAATAATAGAATTATAAGTAATAAAGCCTGAAAATGTTTCTTAAATCTACTTTCTAAGAAAAAGAAAGCACTTAAAGAGAGAGACAAAAGTACTAAAGAAACAGCACGGATTCCTAACAGGTAAATAAAAGAGCCCAAGATTGAATAAAATACGCCTATTATGAAGACCGCTTTATCAGCAACTCTTAGCTTACGCCTCATAATAAGCATAATAAAACCAATGAGACAAACAGCAACAGACAATATTGTAATTAAGCGCGAAATATTTTGAGCAAAAGTATCAATAGCAATTGACGTGGAGTTTATTGTACTTTCAAGATAAAAACTATAATCTGAACGATTAGTTAGCAAATATAGCAAGTTTGAGCCAAATTGAGAAGGCAGTTTTAAAAATTGTGTAAATAAATAAATTATTGCGGTTGCCATAAACAGATACATGTTTCTCGCTTTTTTGCTAAGAATAAAAACACCAAACTGATACAGTATATAAAAAATGGCTACAAACGCATGAGTATAAACTACACCAATGAAAAGTACTATCAGAAGCATTGTTTCAGTTAAGCTATGTTTTTCTCTTGTTTCAATCGTCAGAAGTAAAAGCACAAGAACAAATGCGAGGGAGAATGGAACAGCTTGATAATTAAAGAAGTAAAAATCAACTATTATAAAAAGAAGCGTAGCATAAAAAGCATTTTCTTTATTTTTAGTTGCAAAAAAGATAAACACTGTGGTCGTAAGTAAGAATCCTATCATAGCATACAGAATGAAACCAAAGTATGTCAGGTTTAATTCGCTGAATAAAGTTGCAACAGCACCAAATATGAAATATAGAGGCCAAGAATAATAGCTATGTAACCAAGAAGTCGAGGTCAAATCATTTGTTTTTATAAAATACTCACTTAACCCTCTAAAATAAGGCGCATCTGAACCGGGAATCATGAAGTAAAAATATGATATTGAATAAATAAATAGAAAAATGCTTACAGCCATTAACCACTTTACAAAATAATTTTTTGATTGCATAGCTATCAAATAGGCCGAAACCAGTGCCATTGGCAAAGAAAACCAGTAAACAACAGACACATGATTAAAAATATAATCGTCAACACCATTGACAGATACTGGATAACTTATGTACCATGAATAGATCAGCAAGAAAATGCTAACAAAAAAAAATAGCCACAGAACATAACTTTTATTCATTTGCTGAACCTTTTTAGCGCTTATGAAAAGTTTAAAAGTTTATTAAAGATACACTTGCGTGTAGTAAGATCGACCTTAATTGTTCCACTCTGTATTTGTGTTGAACAAATAAACTATCAAGTTTATTAATACACAATATATAAAGGAAAGCTGACTAAAAGGTAAAACTAAAGCAAGCCAGGATCTGAAAAAATGCAAAGCACAAAAAGATGCATAATATCGGTCATTCTAATAATCCTTATAGAAGCAAGTTTTGTTATGCCAGTCTTTTCTGCAAGCACCAGCAACCAAACACTTCGCACCACAGGCATAATCATCTCGCCGATACTCAAAGTTAACGGTCAAATGATAGAAGATGCATTAGGAAATCAAGTAAAATTAAAAGGCATCCAAGTGGGCTGGAACGACCGCGTTAAAACACTTGGCACTACAGGCATGGCTGAATCTCCAGAAAATTCCTGGTTTACAACAGAAGATATTTCAAGAATTAAAGCCGCAGGGGGTAATGTAATCGAACTCCATGAAAATGGGTTGGTTGACCTTATGCCTTCAAAAAATAGTCCAAACGAGGCGTATTTCTCCAATTGGCTCGATAAATGGGTTGCATGGTGTACACAAAACAAAGTTTACGCAATTATAGGAGTAAGAGGAATACATGCTGAAGAAGATTGGGCAATCCAACTAAGTTTGCCAAATTGGCTATGGCAAGGTATGTACGATAAACCTACGACCAAGGCGCAATACGATGCAATAATTAGAGATTTCTTTGATACCAGTGTTACAAAACAGGATTCAAACAGACAAGCTTTCATAGATCTCTGGACATACATCGCAAACAGATACAAAGATAACCCGTATGTCATGTATGGCATTATCAACGAACCATTTAACTTTGTTGATGTACCTGCCGATAATCAGGTTCATCTAAGCCAAACATATAGCACTCTTATGGAAAAAGTAGTTGATGGCATAAGAAGTACAGGAACTCAACAAATAGTTTTTATCGATGACCCATTTTTGGGAGGAAACACACAACCAGTAAACAAAGAAAACATAGTGTGGGAAGTGCATGAATATATCGGTCCTTGGTGCCCAACATTAAATCAATGGAAAAGTTCAATTGATCAAGTCGTGCAGAAATTTGTTATTGGATTTGGCAAGCCTTTGTTCGTAGGAGAATATGGATTTGACCCAATATCTGAAGTGGAAACAACTTATGCAAGTAACTGGCAATCACTTTTAAACAGTCAAGTTTCCTACATGGACAGCAAACAAATCAGCGGGAGACAATGGCACGCATGGGACTACATCGAAGGAGAATATGCAGACTATACCCAAGACTCTACGTTTGATTTGCAGGAATCAAATTGGATAGTTCAAACGGTACTAGGATAAATTCAAGTTCGATTTAAATATCTTAAATATTGGCGAATATAAACTTCAGGAGAAAAATTTTCTAAATATATTCGCTTCACAGTTTCTTTAGGATAATCGTTCTTAGAATAATTATGAAACAAATCACGCAATTCATCAATATTTCGAAAAATTAAACGTTTATCTAATTTCCCAACTATTTCAGGTAATCCACCATAATCGGAAGAAATAACAGGGGTTCCAACTGAAAGTGCTTCAAGAACTATCAAGGGACTATTCTCAGCCCACATAGAAGGAACTATCAAAGCATTAGCTATTGAAAGTAATCGATATAGAATATCAGAAGTAACCCAACCCAAAAGTACAACTTTTTTCTCAAGATGATTAGTTTTAACTATTTGACTTAGTTTTTCTTTTAAGCTTCCTTGCCCAATTATTAATAGTTTAATATTAACATCCTTTTGTTTAACTAAATTAACAAGTTTAAGTAGCCCTTTATGCTCCTCTAGGACACCAGCATATAGATAAAAGTCTGAATACTCAGCAACCACATCACTGATTGGCGGTTTTGAAGCAAAGTTAGGAATAACAACGTGATTAGAAAATGGCATTTTTTTATTAATTTGATCTCGTGTATAAATACTGGGAGAAATTACTAAGTCAACATCTGTATTAACTACCTTTTGGAACGCCCCGCCGAGACGCCACAACTGAGGAGGACGCTTATCCCGAAGTTGGCAAAAAAAACAGGATCCCCCCAAACAAATTTTTGATTGAAAATTCAACAAACTACTTTTTGGACAAATTAACCAGTAATCGTGAGCGGTGTAAGCATTAAAGTAATCACCTTGTTTTTTTAATATTTTATAACCTAAAAGAGAAATATTATGATGATGAACAACATCCGGATTTACCTTTTTTATTAAATCGGCGAGTTTTAGATTTATGGTCTTAGATGATCCCGTAATATAAGAAAGATACGCACTTGAATTAAATTTAGTTTGGATCTCATAAGTATTTACAAGATCTTTTGTATGAGTTTTTTTGTAACCGTATTTTTTTGTTTTTATTTCGTAAGCATCTAAGCTAGATAAAACATGAACATCATGACCAATCTTGGCTAATGCATCAGCCAAGTACTTAACATGAACAGCATCACCGCCTATGTGATAAGGAGGATAAAATGAGGCGGTGAAAAGAAATCTTAAAGTTTCCATTTTTTATTCTCTTTTTAGAATTTTAATGTGCATGAACCATTCCATAAACCAAGTAATTTCTTAAAATTTTGAGAACATATTGTTTTGCCAAAGAAAAATCAGACGGATTTCTAGCTATATACCAAACGTTTTGCAACCACCATTTAGGATTGAAATAAAGCGAACGATAAGCAAGCCTTCTAGCTTTATTTAAGTCATTGTAGTCTAATTCGGCAGTTCGCATAATTGATTCATGCTGGAACATATTCCAACCTATGCCTTCCTTGACCCAATTGTTCTCGATTGCTATTTTGTATAATTCAGTACCGGGATAAGGAACCGCCACATTAATTTGTGCACCAGTTGGCAATGTCCTTTTTATGAAACCTATTGTTTCTTTTACTGTCGCCCAGTTTTCACCTGGCAACCCAAACATAAAACTACAAAGCACCTTTATCCCCGCTTCTTTAGCCCATTTAATTGCATGTTCTGCTTGCCTGACTGTTACACCTTTTTGAGCATTATTAAGAATAAGTTGGCTACCTGATTCGATACCAAAAGAAATACCTCTACAACCACCATCGTAAAGAATACGCAGAAGCTCAGGGTCTACGAGGTTAACTCGTGTATTACAGTACCAAACAATACCCAAGTTCTCAGTCTTTATACTCTTCGAAATTAATATCGCTCTTTCTCGGTCAATTGTAAAAGTTTCATCGAAGAAGGAGACAACCTTCACGTTATGGACACTCTTCAGATAACGAAGCTCCTTCAGAATACTTTCAGCTGATCGCTTTTTTAGCGTTGTTCTTCTTTCAGTACAGTAAATGCAAGAATAAGGACAACCTTTACTTGAGTAAAGAATTGTGAAAGCGCCACCCTGTGGGATATTTACGAAGTATCCCTCTAAGTTTGGAAGCAAATCATAAGCGGGTAAAGGAAGAAAGTCCCAATTCAATTCCGGCACCGCTAATTCAGTAATTTTTGCAGCATCATTTTCACGATAAGCGATACCTGGAACAGTTGATAGAGACTCACCTTTAAAAAAGGCAGATATAACCAGAGGAACAACAACTTCACTTTCATGCAGAATATAGATATCCATGTCAGGAGCGGATTCTAACACTTTTAATGGAAGAGTTCTAAGTGTCCAACAGATTCCAATGGTTACCGCTCTCGGCAGTAATTTTTTTGAAATTTTGGCGGTTTTCATGTCCCATTCGAAAGTTGTAGGAGTAAACCTAAAAACCAAAAAATCGAAGCTTAAACTAGATAATTTAGTTGTCAATTGAGACCAACTTAAATTTAGGAGATTAGCATCGATTAGTTGAACTTCATGCCCTGCTGCTTTTAATTGAGCAGCAACCTGTAGTAAACTATAAGGGGGGATAACTGCATCACGGTCTGTAATTTCGCATCGTTCTTCCCGTATAACAGGCAATCCGTGGAATCTAGGGGGATTTATCAACAAAATGTTCATTCAACAATCTCCTTGAATGTTTAAAGATATTATTTCCTCGTAAAGTTCAAGATATTTACTGAGATTAGAAGTCCATGAAAAATTTTTGGCAATAGTCTTGGTCGCATTTTGACTTAATTTTAATTGTAAATCTTTGTTTTCCAAAAGATTGATAATAGAATCCGCGAGCATCTGGGATGATTTTTGATCAATTAAAATTCCATTATCACCATTTTGAATTATTTCAGGGATACCGCCAACTCTTGTTGCTACGACAGGCTTTCCACAAGCCATAGCCTCTAAAATTGTGTAAGGGCTATTTTCTGTAAAGCTTGGAGCAACAAGCAACTCTGATTTCTTAATCAGATGAATTATAGACTCTCTTGATAAAGGTCCTGTAAATAGTGCATAAGAAGATAAATTCATTGCTTTAATTTTCTTTAAATAACGCTCTTGATCACCTGGACCAGCAAAAACAAACAATAAATTTTCCCGGCGCAGTTTTTGAATAACAGCTGGCATAGATTCAATTATGCAATCTACACCTTTCAATGCTAATAATCGTCCAACAAAAAGAATTATGCGATAATCATTTAAAATAGATAGATCACTTTTTTCTGAAAAGTCATAATCAAAGGTATAATCGGCAAAGTCAACAGAGTTAGGTATAACGCGAATATTTGAATTTATTGAAAAATCTTTACGCATTAATTGCATCATCCATCTTGATGGAGATATCAAAAATCTATTATGTTTAAAATAGGCAGCCTCCGCTAACCTAAGAAAAGGATACATAATGCAAGTAGCTTGCTCAGACTTCTCCAGTTCACCAAATTGTCTATCAGAATACCTCGTGGCCAACCTTTGAGATTTTATTGTTGTATGCACTGTTGTCACAAAGGGTTTGCCCATTTTTCTGAACATCAAAAGAAGGTCCGGCATTTGAGCGGTATGAGAATGGATTAGTTCAATTTTTTCTTCTTTTACAAGTTTGGGAACATAAGTTAAACAAGCTCTTTGAAATTTAGCGTTATAAAAAAATGTATCATTAGCAGCAGATATGAAATGAACATGCACATTGCTTCCAAAATATTGAGAAAAGTTTACTTTATCAATTTTTTGTTTTCCAAAACTTGTTCGCTCTGGTGTCAAAACATGTACGTCTATATTTTTTGGCAAATGTCTAACTAGCTCGATTATATATGTCCCTACACCGCCCCAAACTGGGAAAAACTCGGGAGCTAACATACAAATTTTCAATACATACACCCAAAATATTAAGAAATTAACCTAAACAACAGAATAATTTGGAATAGCCCTGTTTTGCCGTTCTACTAACTCAAGGCTGTATCAACTTTACTGCAGAATTACCCCATAAGTCATTTGCAGCTACACCAATTTTTTCTATTCCAGCGATTGGGGATGAAGTTACATGATAAACTTTTATTTCTTCTATTAGCGCACCATCATTGGCTGAGTTTGACAAAACAGTTAACCTAACGTATCTAACAGTTCGTTCACTAAATTGGTCTAAAACTATTCCGTGTTTTCCAGTATTAGAAACTATTTGGACCCAATTTGAACGGTCATTAGATACCTCGATTTTATAGTTGTAAAGTCTATTATCGCTACCATCATCACAAAAATAGGTTTGAATCTCACTTATAGAAACCGATGACCCCAAGTCTATTTCGACCCACTGAGGTAATTGAGTACTAGTACCCCAATAATTATTTTCTAGCTCTACCCCATCAACAATGAGTTCTGGTGCGTGCCCTAACTCTTGAGATGATGCAGTAACACCCGAGGGGTTAGCGTTTACACTCACTTCAAGGATATGTGCATAAGAATTAGCCGAGTTATATGTGACGACAATTCTAACATATTTTGCTTCGGTAGACTGATCAAGATAATCCCACACTACACCTCGACCATCTTTCTCATTTACCACTGTATTCCATGACAAATGATCATTTGAAACTTGAATATAGTATCTGTATAAACGATTATCATAATCAAAAAAGTGAGTTCTAATATTGGTTATAGAAGATACAGAACCTAAGTCAAGTTCTAACCATGCACCAGCCTGTACGGTACTAGGCGTACTATCCCAGAAACTCGAAAGGGTATCGTCACCATCAACAGTTCTTTGAGGTTCATATCCTTCTAAAAAGCCAGAAGCCGTGACACTTTCTACAGGCAGCCCCATTGTTGCTCGAGCAGCGACTGCCACATTTTCTCTCATAACTATTTGATTGGGAAGATCAAAAGTCCAAGAGTTAGTCCCAGTTTTTGAAGCTGTCACATGCAAGTAGTTCCCGTTAGCATACTTAAGTGCAACATATGGATGATCGCCCCACAAGGGTTCATTTGATGTAACCGTGTACGTATTAGCATTTTGGGTAATTGTCAAAGTAGGAGGGACATCATCACTAATTCCTACTGCTTTTTGAATAGCAGTTTTTGCAGTGACATACTGGAAAGAGACGCCATTAAAATCAGGGTTAGATTCGGCATTACGTAAATAAAGGTCAAGCCAGTTAACTAAAGTGTTTAAGTCATTTCTATCATGACTGTAGAGTGAAAAAACTGCGCTACCTGTTTCTTTAGCTTTTTGAAAAGCCGAATTAACATCTACCTGATTAAGCTCACCAAGGCTTGTTACTGCCCAAGAGCTAATACCCTCAGGGTGAAATGGATACCAATCGCCACCTGGCGAAGTATATTCAAAAGGCATCCAATATGACTCCCAATCCAGCATACCAGGAGAATTCCATCCAGTTCGCCAGACTGATGGATAATAATTACTATCCAATATCATATGATCCAAAGCATCCATATGATATGTGTATGAACCATCCAAATCATTGTAGTACATTTTCCACATACCATCTTCAAAAACCATAAAATGATGATGATACTCGATAGCATCACCATACAACCCCAACTCGTTTCCCCAATAAGTATTAAGAATATCATAAACAGCAGTATACCCTGAAACACCAACTTGAGTACCGTTTGCCCAGACAAAGTTACTTTTAGACATAAAATAATCCATTTCAGCAAACCATGTAACTTTAAACGGGTTACCAAAACTATCTACATATGACTGCCGAAATGCATCATCGAATATTGCTGAAAGGGATGAATCGGTTTTATCGTATTCTCGCATATCTAACGTGGGATGGGGGTCTTTATTTTTCGGGTCATTTACATCCAAATATGGACTATGGTCTTCCCACATTTCAGTGTCAACCGCTATTACAACATAAACCGTTTTTTGATTCGAATTCTTAGAGAGACTTAGGGTGGCCTCAGTAAAAGTTCCATCATTTCCAGTAACTTTAATTTTCACGGGTTCATTCAAAGATAAGACAGAGTAATCGACTAGAATTGAAGCGGTCTGCCCTTCAGAAAGCCCAAAGGGTAACACTTGAGTATTACCGTTAATACTAAAAATTGTTTGGAGTTCATTCTTTACGTAAACACTACTTGAACCTATTTCTATAAGACCTTGTCCAATGTTCTGCACATAAACTATTAGTTTGTTTGTACTTGGGTCAATGGCAGCGCTTTGTATTTGAAGAGCTTTACCGGTTCGAGTGGTTGTAAAGTTTAGGTACCCTCCAATCCAAGCGTAAGCTGCCAGAGCGGCGACTATTGTTATAGCTATCATCAGAAGAGCAGATATAACAGGCGAAAGCGCTCTAATATTACGTCTAAGTTTAGAAATTTTTTTCTTCAACATATACATACCTCTTTTTTAAAAATAAAATGCCCCGTTTGAGAAATCTTATTTTAAAGATTCATAAAAAATTCGTTTTAGAATTACAGCGCCATGTTTTAATCCAAGTTTTTTTTCGCCTATTCGGGAACGATAAGCGATTGGAACCTCAACAGTTTCATAAGCCGCTTCTTTTAACATAACTGTTCAGTTCAACTTCGATATCAAAATCTTTAGAAATAGGAGTCCAACCACGCATTAATTCTGCTCTAATAACCCGTAAACCAGTCAAAGGGTCTTTCAAACTTACGCCGTTTAATATTGCATGAGCTGTAGCTATCAACTTGTTGCCGAGATGAAAAACATCTTTCATCACTTCAAGCGGATAAATTGAATTAAATCTGTTTCCACATACCATGCCTATTTGAGGGTTTTCTTCCAAAATTCTTATCATTTGAGGTATATGTTGTGCAGGATATGTATAATCTGCATCGCTTATCACTACGTATGCGATGTTAGCATCCATACATTTTAGTCCGAAGCTTAAAGCGTCCCCTTTACCCATTCCTTCTTGGAAAACAACGTCGGCACCTAAGCTTTTGGCAACATGAACGGTGTTATCTCGGCTTTTTCCATCAACCACTAAGATTCTAGGGTTTCTTAAGTACTCTTTTAGCTCAGCAATAGTGTAAGCTATACCTTGTTCTTCATTTAACGCTGCAATGATAATTTGCATAGGCTGAAACGCAAAATAATTATCCATTTTGTCCAAGCAACTCACCGCTCTTAAATTAACTCAATGATACCATGTATATAAAAACGCATAGAAGCAAATTCTATAGTACACAACAAGATTGCGCCTACTGTGTTACGTTTAGTGTCAAATACACTGACCGGTTATGAAACTGGGAAACGCCCAAGGTGGAATTGAACAGCCAAAGCTCGACAAATAGGCCATAGTAATACCCTGTTCTGTTTGAGTTCCACATAGACGCTTCATTTACAGGGAAATCTAACCCATTAATACTGACACTTGAAATCTGTGACTTACCCTCAGAAAAATTAAAGTCATTAACTTTAAATGTAAGAGGTGTTTCCCAACTTTGCTCATCCTGAATAAACGTGTTAAATTCATACAATCCAAGCAAAGGACTAGGTGTTCCCAACTGAGTATTTGGGAGAGGTTCTGTTTCATTTCTAAACTTAACAATGCAAGTATAGTAACTTGACTGACCCATATGGTTACCAACACCTAAATAAACCGAGTATTCTACGCCAACTTTCACGTTAAATGGAATATCATCAAACGTATGATTAGGCCCAAGCATGTAAAGCTCCGAAAACTGTTCACCTACTGGCGCCGTGATTATAAGAGCCAGCGTGGGCGAGGCAAAAATTAGAATGCCGATGAGAGTGACAGCGATAAAAACCATTCGGTAATTTTCAAGTTTCGTTGTAAACAACCTCAGGTTTCATCGATAATAACTTCTTTGTGTAGGAACCACTAAACCGTTGCCAAGCGATTATCATTATTAATATAAAAACGATAGAACAAACTACCGAAAAAATAACCGTAAACCAAAAACTATTTCGACCCAACATAAGGCTAAAATCTTTCAGAGTAAGCGCTTCAGTGTTAACTTGATCAGCTATTTGCCGGGCATTATCAGCCTTTGACACCACACTGGACGGGTTTCCAGCTTGGTAAGCGTTTTGAGCATCTGCTAAAAGATCGCCTGCCCCATCTAACCTAGCCAATAGTGCTGTCACGTTGCCACCGGCCTTTTCTGCAGCTAAAACATTGGTAAATGCAAGGTTAATAGAAGATGTTGCGCTTTGAATGCTTACCTCTTCATCAGCACCTTTTACCGCCACTATTTGGCAACTACCAGTTAAAATCACTATTAACATAGTGATTGTTACCAAGATAACTTGCTTTTTCAAAACGCCACCTCGAAGAAGACACGTTTTTGTTACGCTAAAACGTTTAATTTTAACTACCGCTTGAACAAAATTCTTCCAAAATTTTTCGTGAATTATTTAAATGAACTAACCTCTTCTTGACATTTTGATTATACTTACAGTACTGCTTGTAGACCTCAATAAAATCATGACCACGATCAGTAAGTTGATAACATTGCTGCTCAGGCAAATAATAAATTAAAGATGCATTGATAACTTCAATAAGATATTTTTGTAACACACTATAACTCAGATTTGCTTGATACATTATCTGAGTTTTTTTGGCATTTTTGCTAGCTGCCTCCAAAATGTCGGCAATTATGGCAAGCCTATCACGATAAATACCCAAGAAACAACCCTCATTAATCAAAACGGATTCGAAACAATATTTCAACTTAAAGCAAAACAGAATCATAATAACCTTTAATCAATCCCTTCCTGACGGAAGCGGACAATGAAAGGCTAATTTACTCTAGCGAGTTATCAGTTGCTCTCCTTTTCCATCTCTAACCAAACTATTTAAGACAAACAGGACAAAGCATCTATTTAAATTGTCTAGAACAATACTCTATATTTTACATAACAATTTATCCAGTTAGCAAGTACACTACAAACAATAACAAGTTAGATCTTCACTCAAGCGCGTAGAACGTTAAAAAAAGATTTCCTTTTCAGCTCACACATTTTGGAGCAAAATTGACAAAACCTAAGACACCATAAAAAAATACTTTCACAATAAAAAGCCAACAAATAATGCAATAAAAGGATCATTAAAAAATTCAAAAGCAACAAACAATTACGAAACCAAGATCAGGCTCCCACGGCCAACTGCACATTCTTTATAACCGTTGAAACTTCAAGATCATTTAACATGCAATGCATCGGCAACGTGATTGTGCGAGCTAATACTTCTTCAGCTACCGAAAGCGACAGACCAGTGGGATTTAGCTTTTTGTAGAAAGGTTGCATATGACAGGGAGGATAAAAAACGCTTCCTGTTTCAATACCATGAAGTTTCAACGTTTGAGTAAAAAGTTCTTTGTTGACTTTCTTAATCAGAATTAAAGGATACTTGTAGTAACTACATCTACTGCCTTTTGGACAGTTAACCACAGATAAACCACCCATTTTTCCAAATGCTTCATCATAATCTTTAGCGATTTTATTCCTAACTTCGACAAAATCTTCAACATTATTTAATTGATGGATGCCAAGTACAGCTGAGATTTCAGGCATCAACATATGACGACCCAAGCTTTCAAAGTTTGTTTTTCCGGAACCTGAACCATAATAGCTGAATAATGAAGCATATTCAGCCAGTTTATTGTCGTTTGTTGCAAGCATACCACCTTCGCCTGTTGTAATCACTTTGGTTGGTGTGAAGGCAAAAACTGATGCATCGCCGAAAGTTCCAACTTTTTTACCATCTATTGAAGCACCTAAAGCGTGTGTAGCATCTTCAATCAAAAAAAGACTATGCTCCTTGCAGACTTCCATTATTTCTTTCAAATTTGGATTAGGAAAACCTGCAATATGTGTAACTATTACACCACACGTGTTGTTGGTTATTTTATGCTTCAGACTATTCAAGTCCATAGAAAGCGTGTCTTTATCTATGTCTGTAAAAACTACTCGCCCCCCAGCGTAAAGAACACTGTTAGGAATTGAAATAAAACTATTAGTACAAACGATAACTTCTTTACGCTCAATTTTATAATATTTTAAAACAGTCTCTAATGCACTTAAATCTGAATCCAAAGCGATTGCATGCTTTATACCTAAATAATCAGCGGCTTTTTGTTGAAACAAATTTAGGTTTTTGCCGTTTCTCAATTGACCACTTTCCAAAACAGATGCAATTTCCGTCAAAATTTTGTCAACATCAGATTTAGAGAAGTATGGCCTTGATGAACGAATAAAAGAGTCAACCATAAAAAACGCCCAAAAAGAAACACGCTCAATCTTAGATGGATTGAACACTGAAATAGAAGTACGTCAAAGGGGATAATATTTCTTTCTTAACGCTTATTTGTGCAGCCAGCCGCGTCCACTTTTTTTAGGTTGCTGCTTAACCTTTCCTTGTTCACAATAACTTGCTGCACATTTAACGGTTCTTTTAGACTTTTGAGGGATAATACTAGTTTTTACGAATTTTCCCCAGCCACCCATTGTGGGACTTGGAGAAATATACCTTTCAGTATTTTCTACTTGATGTTTTTCCAAGATTTCTTTAAAGTTTAATGGCTTACAATCTCTTGTGGCATGAACAATCAAACCTCTATCAACGAAAAGGGCTGAATAATCTTTTACAGCCACGCCTTCAGCCCGAACCTTATCATCTAATCGTTCAAGCCAAAGCCGCTTCCATTCAACTTTAAGGTTATTTACAAGTTCTTTTTGATTAGACTCCAACTGATATGCTTCCCCCTTTTTTCTGTTAAGGCATTACAGCCCATTTCGCCCTACTAATCTTGCAGTTATTTTAAGTACTCAAAACAGCGCTCATATTTAAGCAATAATGAAGATTAAGGAATATTTTCTATAAAGACTAACACTCACCATTATTTGCTATGAGACTTAAGAGGCTGAACACTCAACCAATAAAAAGCAGCCGACAAAGCGATCGTTTTGTAACCTTTAAATTCTACTTTTACATATTCGGAAAGAGAGGAAACTTTTTATGTCGACACAAAATTTTGCAAAAGACATCTACATCAAATGCGTTAGAACAGTAAATGAAAATGACACATTGTCAAGGTGCCTCGAATTTTTTAAAAATGAAATGCCACCTGTATTAGCGGTTTTAGATGCCAAAGGCAAATACGCCGGCGTAATTGCAAGAAGATGGATATTAAGATCAAGACTTGACCCAGCATCAACCAAAGTAAAAAGTTTAATGCGAGCCTCACCTAAAATCACCCCTGACGACGGAATTTCCAAAATTGCAAAACTCATGATTGAAAGTGGAGTAAGACAACTCCCTGTTTTTGAGAATGAAAAGCTTGTTGGTTTTGTTACTGACGAAAATGTTATTCATGCCGCGGTTGGTCAAGAATGGGGCAAAGGCAAGGTCAGCAGCGTTATGACGCGTGCACCATATACTATTGATGCTAATAGGTCAGTTGGTGCAGTGCTTAGCTTGTTTAGAGAGCACGGTTTCTCGCATGTTCCTGTTATGGATGACGGAAAAATCGTGGGAATTATTAGCATACAGGACATTTTAGAAAACGTTTTCCAGCCTAATGAACGCCAAACAACTGGAGACAGAGTAGGCGAAAAAGTCGAAACCTTCAGCGTACCAGCAAAAGGCATAATGAATAGCCCAGTAATCACCGTTGAATCCAATTTGAATCTTAGAGATGCAGAGAAAAAAATGCATGACTACAACGTTTCCTGCCTTGCAGCAGTCTCTAATGATAGACTGGTAGGAATTATTACTAAACTAGACTTTCTTGAACCAATCTCCCAGTTGGAAACGACACTGCCCCAATTAACTATTCAATTCGGACTAAAAGATACAACAATATCCAGCGACCAGCAAGCATTCATGATGGATGAATTCGACTCATTTACCCGCAAATATCAAGAAGCATTCCGCATGGGAACCCTCTTTGTATACATTAAATCTCATGGATCAACAAACATGCGCGGAACACCGCTTGTACATTGCAGACTACAGTTTAGAACCATAAAAGGTACATTCTTTAGTTCTGGCGAAGGCTGGGGAGTAGAATCAACTTTCAGAACTGCATTAGACCGAATGGATCGACGCCTACTTAGAAGCAAAGAGTTACTAGCATACAACCCAAAATACGCCAAAGATTACATGCGCAAAATGGGTCTACCCGAAGAAGAACTTTAACAAAAATTTCTTCTTTTTATTTTTATAAACATTTTTTTCTTCCTTTTTGATTTATACTTAAAATAATTCTAATGCAAACATCCATACGCTTTCTCGTTTGCCCTAGAAAATTTTAATAAAACCGCTAAAAACATTTATAGCTAAAGTTGCGGAGAAGGAAAAAATAAAACTAAAAGAGATCCCAGCAATCTTGGTATTTGCAGGGATTATTTTAACTATAATCACTATGGGGCTCATTCAAAACGTAGGTTACGCCACTAACGAGTCGGTTACTCCATCACCAAATTCTCCTCAAAAAAATCTGGTAACTTCGGATTCAACAAATAATAACAATTCAACAGGCAGTAGCAATCCAACCCCAACAAATAACATACCAACGTCTTTCCAACATAGCGACGGCATAAAAGTGTACGGTAAAGATAGCTCTATCGAGTTAGAAGGAATCGATTGGGGAAGAATCTTTATCGATATAACAAATTATTACTATATTTCAATTACAAATGTAGGCGACCAACCTGTTATCCTTGAATTGTCAGTGACAAATTGGACACCAGGCGTAAATGGAGTTGTTTACTGGAATTATAATGGCGCAACTATTCCTATCAACGGAACAGTGGCAATAACTTTATCGTTAATAATTAAAGATGCCACAACAGACACTTTCAGCAATGACATAACAATAACTTCAAAGAGCACCTAAATTTTCAACAAAATCTTTGAGCTTAGTAACTAACTTTTTGTTTTGACACCGACTATTTGATAATACCATCGATAATTTAAAACGCAAATCAATAAACATTGAACACGCAAAAATACCAAGCCATATTAGGCTTGGAATTACAAGCAACACAGATATCCCGCCAGGAACCCCTAAAGCAAACCAAAACAATGGCCCAAGAGTTGCCCCAAAACAAATTATCAAAAAATAATTTTTGTTTGCAGGCTTAAAGAGCGTTTGAAGGTCACGCTGCTGATACATAACTGCTAAACTAACAAAGAATAGTGCCAATTCTATAACACTAACTGCCAAACTGCTTACAGCCAAATCAAAACCAATGGCCGTTTTAGATACTGGCCACAGAAATTCGATGCCGCCAGTAAAAAAGTCACCGACAAAAACATGACTCAAAACAGCCGCAAGATAAGGAAGCATAACTTTATTGTATTTAGCAAAAAAGGGAATCGCAAGTACACCTATCACAATAATCGAATGCGTTAAACCACGATGATTCATAAACCCAGAAAAAAGCAGGTCCACATCAGGGATAACTGACACCGCCAAAAGCAAAGGCAAATTTATTTTAACATGCGCAAGCTTGGAAGCGCCTTTTCCAGTCAGGTACCCTAAAGCAAAGTGACCAATTGCAAACATCTATAATAACATCTTTTTTTATTTTAAAAAACAAAATATTTACTTATAAACCCAACTAGTTTTTGTTTAAACTTCAATGGAAATTCAAAGTTGCTAACACCAAATAGCAACTTAGAAAAAATAAGGCAATTAAGGTGACTTGGAATTTTGAGGGCCAACTACCAATTAAACAGGTATCCTACTGCCATCAAAACCCAACTTTGAAATGCCAAGTTCATCCTTAATCTCGTTCAACTTCTCCACATTAAACACGGGACCATCCCGGCAGACACGATATTTACCGATGACACAACTGCCGCATAAACCGATGCCACAACGCATCAAACGCTCTAAACTTGCTTCTAAAGGCAGTTTACGTTGCTGTATGAGATCAAAGATTTTTTTAACCATCACCTCTGGACCACAAGTGTATATCATATCAAATTTTTCGCGATCCAAAAGGTCAGCTAATGGCTCGGTAACCATACATTGTAAACCATAAGTGCCATCATCGGTTGTTGTAATGAGGCTTTTTTCTTGACAAACCTTGTTAAGCTGGTCAACAAACAAAAGTTCACTTCGAGTTTTTGCGCCCACCACAAATGATAACTTTTTGGTTTTACCCGACAAGGCTTTTGCCAAAAACAGAAGAGGCGCTGTACCTGTTCCGCCACCAACCAATAGAACGTTCCCATGGTTATGGGTGAAACTGTTTCCAAATGGTCCACGTACTCCGATAGTTGCGCCTGCTTCCATAGAATGCAAGTGACGTGTTGCATCACCTACTGCTTTTACGGATACACTGGTTAAGCCTTCTTCATCGGCGCTAAGTATGCTTAAGGGAATCTCATCTATTCCAGGTATCCACAGCATTATGAATTGGCCAGGTTTGGCTTTTGCACACAACTTATCTATGAACGTGTAGGTTTTAACTGATGGACTTTCAGTTACAACCTGAACAATGTTTGTAGTTCGCATGGTGTTAATCTCGGTGAGATAATCCGACAATTTCATTTACACTCCCAAAATGTTTTTTTCTCAAATAAACTTCGATACCCCGATTTATTGAATCAAAAACCTCAGGACTTATCAAAAGCGATGGCCGTACCGACTTGCATTGCGTTAGCTCCAGCTAAAAAGAACTCAACCGCATCCTGCCAACTGCTGATTCCGCCACACCCAATAATGGGTACATCCGGAAGTTTTTCTCGAATATCATAAACACAGCGCAAAGCAACAGGTTTCATCGCTGGACCTGATAAACCACCTTTAATGTTGCTTAAGACTGGTTTTGTTGTTTCAGTGTCGATGGCGATTGCCCGCAGGGTGTTTACTGCGGTTAACGCGTCCGCGCCTGCCTTTGCTGCAGTACTTGCTAAATGTACAATGTCAGTCACGTTTGGGGAAAGCTTAACAAAAACAGGCACTTTAACTGCATCTTTTACTACTTTAACTACTTCCGAGAGCAGGTTAGGGTTTTGACCAATTTCTGAACCTGTTTGTTTAACATGCGGACAGGACACGTTAAGCTCTAAAGCGTCTGCGCCTGCTTCTTCAGCTTTCTTTGCTACTGCCAAGTATTCTTCGGCTGAATAGCCAAAAATGCTCACGATTAACGGTTGATGAATTAGGGTTTTTGTGTAACTGATTTCTTCAGCATAATCATTTATGCCGGGGTTTGGTAAGCCCATAGCGTTAATTAAACCGCTTTTTGCTTGGACCACCGTTGGGTTAGCATACCCAGTTCTTGGTTGGAGACCCACGGATTTTGTTACGACGGCTCCTGCGCCGCCTTTTATTATTCTATGCATGGATTCAGCTGAGTAACCTAAAACTCCTGAAGCCAGCATACATGGAAAATCAAGGTTTAAACCGGCTATCGTTGTGCTTAACAGGCTGCTTTCCAAACAAACTTCACCTCTTCAATAATCAACTATTCTAGTTTACATTATAGGAGATAAAGTTTCGTCAGGGCACTGAACAGGCACAGCAAAGAAAAAGCCAAATCTATCAGCCCTTCACTGCTTTTTTGATGCCGTGCTTACTTTGGTTGCAGCGTACGTCAGAAAGAGTAATGGGTGTCGGTTAAAGTCAAGTAAAGTCATTTAAAGCATTGAAAAGAGTTGATTAGTAAAATGCATTTTGTACTCTATCATAGCCCATCAAAAACCGCATAAACTTTCTGGCGTTCCATACTTCAACAGCCAAAATAGCAGCAAAATAAATGTGTCAAAAACTCTGCAGATAATGGGTAAGTTCCGAACTTGAGTATACTTTGGCAGTTATCTTGACCATTGGCACCTGCCTGCCTTTAGGTGCAGTGCTTTGATTGGGTATTAAGCTCTGAACAGTTGCCTTTTTCTTGTTTTTAGCTGGTTGTTTGATGGAGCAACATTTTTAAATAAAAGTAAATAATTATGTGTTTATAATAAAGCGATAAAGCAGTTGGTAACCAATGAGACAAACGTTCACAATAACATCACCCCTAAGCCAGACACAAAAAACCGTCTGGCAAATGATAACCCAAGGATTACCAATAACAACAATAGCAGAAAAACTCCATACCACCCGCCAATTCGTAAACCAAACAAAAATCTCTGCAGAAGCAAAACTCTCCACAACCTTAATGGATATAGCTCAAGCAAACGATTTCCAAGTCACCAAACTGTACTCCCAACAAGGCATGCTCTTAGGCTACCATCCTGTACTGAAACGCAAGGCTATTCTCACGTACAGCACCAATTATGGCATAAAAGTGTGGTACTGGCACAACAACGCCGAAGAAGTAACAAACCAAGAATTCCTCCACCAAACACGCGTATACCTGCTCGATGTTGCCAAAGAAAGAGGCTTAGAAATAGAAAACGCAGAAAAAATGCACCCTGCCAAACTGGCGACCATAATTTTTTCCAAACTGATGCCTGACGCAGGCCTAGGTGACCAACAATGACCAACCAAGCACACGTTTTAGGCTGCTTACGAAAACCCGCCTTGCCAGTGTTTTGCGCGTTGCTTTGCATGCTTCCTCTCCTATTTTCCACTCCTGCAGGCGCGAATAATTCTTTTCCATCAACGTTTCACGTCACCTTCCAAGGTCACCATTCATCATCAGAGCCAAACCCAGATGGCTCGACACCAAGTCTGTGGGTACGATTTTTGAACGGAACCGACTGTTTTCCTAAAACAGTGAATGTTACTTTCTCTATGGAAGAATCCTCTGAAGGCGAATACACTGTCAAGTTTATGCTCGCCTTTGACGGTTTTTACAAGGAAGTGTCTCTGCCGGCCACTGCTTCAAATGGTCGTGTTCTCATAGATTCGACTCCAACAATATTTGTTGTAGACCCAGCTTCTTTAGTTGATAATAACACTATTCAACTCTTCCAAACAGAAGACCTAACTTTGTCTGGCACTGTCCTCATGGATGGACAACCATCAACTTTAATTAATGATTATCGTGTAGCTTCAAAAGTAGTTCAGGCTTCCTATCAGCGACCTGACTCATCGGAACTATCATTGCCTGGAGCTCTAGTGTTTGGATCCACTCATTTGTTTTTTGATCCAAAAAATGGTGTAATGACTCACGCTCCCACCAAATTTAGTGACATTCTCTTAAACAAGTTAGGCGTAATGTGTATTGTTGATGGCATTTTTGATTTGGTGGATTATTCAGAAAACTTGGATTTTACTTTAGTCCGCCCTTCGTCTCCACTTTGGCAGCTTATTACAATACCTGTAGCTGTCATACTACTTGTCTTAGTGGTGTTTTTCGCTTACAGATATTCAAAGAAGAAAAAGAGCGGCAGATCAAAAACCAACTCCAAATTTCTAAAAATCCACCGCGCTTGTACATCAAAAGAGGAGTGTTTATATTATGAGTTCTAAATTTATTGGCGAATTTAAATCCGTGACAAAACGATTTGGCGCTACAACTGTCACTTAATGGTCTTAGCCTGAAAATATGTCGAGGCATCAATGGGTTAATTGGTCCAAATGGCGCAGGTAAAACAACAGCGATCCGGTTAAGTTTAGGGTTAATCAAGTCTAATGCTGGAAAAGCAGAATTGTTTGGGTTTGATTGCTGGAGTGATTCTTGTGCTATTCGCCGTAAAGTGGGCGTTTTGTACGAAAAGCTTGCCTTTTATGACCACCTGTCAGGTCTTGAACAGTTAAAGTTAATGGCTAAATTGAAGGGTGCGTCTGAGTCTTTAGTTGAGCTAAAGGAGCTTTTGAGGCTTGTTGAGCTTGACGAGGAGGCTCATGACCGACGCATTGGCGGGTACTCGGCGGGGATGCGTCAAAGACTTGGTTTAGCACAGGCTTTTTTGGGTAATCCGGAGCTTGTGATGCTTGATGAACCAACTTCAAATTTAGACCCGTTGAATCGTACAAAAATTCTTGAGTTAATTACTTTTTTGAATAAAGAAAAAGACACTTCTTTTTTGATTTCAAGCCACATTTTGCCTGAGCTTGAAGAGGTGTGTGATAACTTCATTTTAATGAATAAGGGTAAACTGTTACGTCAAGGGGATTTAGAGCAAATGATTGACAAAACTTCTACAACAGAATTCATTGTTAAGGCACAGCCTATTGGGTCGGTGGCGGCTCTTTTGAAAAGTGAGGCGTATATTGAGGATTTGTCGATAACTGAAGATGCATTGCATATTTCTGTGCATGATGTTGGCTTGTTTAAGCAGCGTTTACCTTTGCTTATAGGCCAAGCGGGCGCGTCTTTGGATGAAGTGAAGATGGTCAAGTCTGATTTAGCGTCAGTTTTCAAGTCGGTTGTTGAGGAGGCTTAACGGTTGTCTGTTCGAGCGGGTTTAGCTTTGTTAAAGGCTGAATTGGGGAAAGTTTGGGGCAGACCCATATTGGAGATTACTGTTGCTCTTATGGCGGTAATGACTATTGTTTCGGTAAGACCTCTTTCGGAGATTGTTCTGCACGCGGATTTTCCAGCTGCTTTTCAATCTGCGATAACAGGGAGCGTAGGCGCTACTGTAGCTTCGTTGATGTTGCCGTGGGTTATTATGTGTGGGGTTTTGATGGCTTTGTCTTTTGCTAGGGATTATGAGCAGGGGTTGATGCAGTCGCTTTTATCTGTTCCAGTATCTCGCAGATTGTTTTTTACGGTAAAGTTTGTTGCTGTAATTTTACCCTTAGCTTTGCTTTCTTGGGGGTTTACTACTTTTTTTGTGGGCATGACTTTTTATTCAAGTCCTTGGCTTGTTTTGCAGCTTTCCTTTTTTGCTTTACCTGTTTCATTTTTATCTCTGATGTTTTGTGGAGGTATAAGCGTTTTAATTGCTTTAACGATAAAGCGCACTATTCCATCAGTGCTGACTGCATTGCTTGCAAACTTGTTCTTCTGGTTTCCAACAACTATATCCACTAGCACTGCACTGTGGGAGGGGAACAGTTATGCTAATTATTTGTGTTTAACGCCCTACAAGGGGGCTTTGGTTTTTTTGGACAAACTGCTTGGCGTAGTCCCTAAAGCTTTATCGCCATCAATGGCAGATGCGCTTGAGTATACTCTTCCAGGAAGCAGTTTTGGTGTTTTACTGGTTTTTTATGCGTGCGTTTTGGTAATTCCAATGTTTGTTTATTTTTATCGGAGGTTTGAAATATGCGAATAAACTTTGCAAGATTTGGAAATTTTACACGACTTGGTTTAATCTTGATAATCATAGGAGCAGTTTTACTGTTTAATCTTTGGACTGCTTCTCTTCCCTGGTCTTCAAAAATGGGTTCTGGCTATATTAATCCAGATGAAACTTTGAGCTATGGTTTATTTATGGCGCCGGTTGGTTTAGGAAATCTTGTCATAGAAAGTGATACTTTGGTGGCACCGACGCCTCCGCCAAACGCTAATGCTAGCAGCGGTCCGATTCGAGTTGATGGGTCTCCGACACGCGTCGAGTTTGAGGCACCTGCGCATTTAGTGGTTGTTAATCCCTCAAATGTAGCTTTAGTTGATGAGGAAATTGTTACTCCGCATACTATTTCAACTAGATTTCAAAGAACGAGGCGAATACATTGTTCATGGAACAAACATGGGCAATGAAAGTTATCCCATTTCAGTTAGCCTAAAGTTTCCACAGGATAGTGATGTTGAAAATAGAGAAGCAGACAAGTTTCTTGTTAGCCTAGTTTTAACGGTAAGTGGAGTGGGGCTTTTCTGTTTGGGTGAAAGTGCGTCTTTATTATTAAAGCTAAAAAGAGACAACACCAAAAAAGTCAAAACAGTTAGCTCACCGCAAAGACCCTGCCCTAATAACGTAGAAAAACAAAATGGAAGTGTAAAACCATGAAACACCTCATACCTATTACCACCAAGGCAGGCTCCCACAAGACCCCTATATTCCAAGCCACCTAAATTTTGCCTCCAATAACAGCCAAACAACAAAGCAAAAATTATTACTGTCAACTCTGTTGCTGATTGGCTTCATGTGTTTTCTGGCTGTTTTGGCAATGCAATCCACTAGTGAGATTTGTGATAAATCTTTAGTCATAAATGCTAACGAGCGGAATTCACCTATGTATATAGGAGGCGGATATGGCACAGAATCTTCTTATGATAAGCCACCAACTCAAGAAGGCAAAATCACAGTTAATGGAGGACCAGTTGAGTTCACTATTATCAGCACAGAACAGATAACAAAAACGTTTTTCAACAATGGTCGATTGGTAAACTGCACCGTTAACTCACCTGACCCAAACGATCGTCATCAAATAATTAACACAACAATCGAAGGTACATACACTTTCAGGATTCCGGCGAATGGGGATTATGAATATATTTTCCAGAATTCAGGCAGCCAACAAGCAACGGTTGACTTCAATTTGACAGTAACATGGACATTCATGATTCCGCTGATAATTGGTTTAGGTATACTGTTAGTTACTGCTCTTCCAGGAACAATTCTGATTGTAAGTGGACGCAGAAACAAGAAAGCAATCGCCCAGACACCGTTTAAACAGCCAAATTAGCGCCTGCCTTTTTAACTATAAAAAGCGGGGCATGAGCTATTTTTTAAAGACACTTCTTCTTAGGCCGTTGTCAGGCTCTTCTTCTCCGCCAAGTAAAACCCGTAGTGATTTTACTTCATCCCGCAACATCGAGATTTCGCTTTCTAAAGCTTTAGCCTTTGCATCAGCCATACGTTTAAGCTCTTCAATTTCTATCAGCAGGTTTTTTCTCTCGGTTTCTAAAGTTTTTATTCGCTCCACTGTAGCTTTAAAACTACTCAAATACCTCTCCCCTAACGAGTTACAGGTTGTTTTTTGCACTTAAACCTTTTCAAACGCACATTTTTTACTTTATTAAGACTCAGCAGATTCATGAATAAAAAGGCATATCGCAAATTCTGACTGGTCGTTAGCAGACATAGATGCTATTTTTATATAAGAACAGGTAATTTAACATTGAACTTAAAGCTCTTATCTTGTTGGACTGTGTCTGGATGAGAAAGACCATATTCAAAAAGCTTGAAGCACAAGGGCTAATTGCTAATTACAACAGACTACGTAAGAATCTGCCGCCTAAACTTCCAGAACGCATCTTCATCTGGGATGAAACCTTCCGTGAAGGAATCAAGGCTCCAACAGTCTACTTAACCTATGTAGAACAAGTAAAACTTGCAAAACTGATGGATGAAGCAGGCGTAGCAATAATCAACGTTGGTTTCCCAGCTCTTTCAGAAGAAGAGAAACGCAATGTTAGCAGAATAGTTAACGAAAGCTTTGAGCATGCAAAACTTACCGCTTCCGCTGAACCAACCAAACCAAGCATCGACGCTTGCCTGGAATGCGGTATTAAAGAAGTCACCCTCGAAGCACCTATCAACGGGTTAAACTTACAATACAGGTATAAAATAACAAAAGAACAAGCACTGAAAAGAATAGTCGACTCTATCGCTTACTGCAAAAAACATGGAGCAAACGTTAACTTCATGCTTATGGACGGCACAAGAACCACCATTGAAGACATACTACAAGTGTTTCAGCAAGCAGCAGACGCTGGAGCAAACAGACTTGGCCTTGCTGACTCTGTCGGGTTCATCAGACCCCTCTCAATGAGATACTTAATGTCCCACATACGTGACGGTTTACCAGATTCTATCAAAAAGAAAATCCCAATTTCAATACACTGCCACAACGATTTTGGTCTAGCATCAGCAAACACCTTAGCAGCCATGGAAGAAGGAACATCCTACGTTCACACATGCATTGCAGGTTTTGGCGAACGCGCCGGAATTGCACCTTTTGAAGAAGTCGTAACCTGCGCCGAATTACTCTACAACATTGACACAGGCATTGACATGGGCAAAATCTCAAGAATCTCACAGTCAGCCGAAAAAGCCTTCGCATTACCAATCCAGTTCCATAAACCAATCATCGGCGAAAACATTTTTGCACACGAAGTAGAAGAAGAAGTCGAAGAAATGATGGCTCACCCCCTAGTTTTTGAGCCATTCCCACCTGAAATCGTTGGACGAGAAACCACAGTTTTCGTAGGCAGAAACACTGGTCAAAACTTGATTCAGGAAATGCTAGAAAAAGCTGGAATCAGAGCTTCACCACGACAAATGGATGAACTTTTCAGACGCATTAAAGGCCCACATGAAGGATTAGATAAAGGCGAAGCCCAAATGACCTACTACCAAGTAAAGAAGCTAATGAAGGACCTTCAGAAAGGGTACACAATGGATGAGTTCTGGCGCCTGGTAGAACAAGTAACACGACAAAAACCAAGGATGTCCTCTGACAAGAAGGCATCACCCTAAAACGCTTTTTTAAAGGGCTAACTGCTTTTTTATTTCCTCAACTTCTTTTAAACTCAATTCTTTAGGAAAATTGTACAATGGGCCACTAGGTTTTTCGTTATAAAACGGTCTATTGCAGTCTTTGCACCCGGAAGTCTGAAAAGGAACGCCACTGGCAACGGTTTCTTGTAAAACAGCCATATCAACGCCGAAACCCAATATTTTTCCGGCTCCATCAAAAATCATACGCTCCAAAAAAGTTTTCTTATTTACAAGTAGGTACCGTGCAAGTTGCACTCGCCGATAAGACTCAAGACATGGCGGAGGATGCGTCTCTAAAGCGGTACCACGCACTGGGGTAAACGCAAACAAAGCAGGCAAAACACCCATAGCCACGCACTGTTGAATCAAACCTGCTGCTTCTTTTTCGGTTTCCCCAAGCCCAACAATCAAATGAGTACTTACGTTGCCCACCCCAAAAACCCTCAAAGCCTCTTCAAGCAGACAAAACTGACTCGTCCAACTGTAAATACGCCCCTCGGCGCCCTTGACTCTGTTGAAGATTGCTTCGGTTGCAGCATCTAAAGCTATTGCGATGCGGTTAACACCAGCGTTTTTAAGAAACAGAATGTTTTGGCTGTTGAGTGGTTGACATGAAACAGAAACTGGAATACCTGTAGGCCTTTTAATTTCTTTAACTAAGGCTTCAAGATGCAAAAACACGTTCGGATAATTTAAGGCTTGTATGCAAACGCGTTTGATTTTTCCGTTATTAACAGCGGCATTTAATGCTTCAATTAGTTGGACAGTTGGGAAGTTGGGCCAAGTGACTCTTGAAAGCATCTGCGTACTGCTTTTGCTGCCTTTGGCTTGTGGGCAGAAACCACAGTTAGCGGTGCATTTACCTTCTTTGTAGGTCATCAAATAGGCTGTTGTGGGGGCTGCGTCTAATTTGCCCTTCAGCAAGCCTAAAACAATGGCGGTGCCTAATGAAACACGGGTTTGAAGCGGCAAGTTTAGGCTGGGTTGATTCAAGTTTGCACCTTTAAAATGAATTATGACTGGGGTTTATGGCTTTTTAGTTACATTGTTTGTGTTTGCTGGTTGCATTTTTGTTTGGGCGACAATGAAAACCTTTTTTGTTATACCTGCGAGACCAAGCATACGGGTAATAAAGGACGTTACAGTGAACGCGAATACGCCCCCTTGAACAATTATGAAAACCAACGCGGTGGGCGAAAGCAGAGTTAAAACTATACCGATGTAAAGCACGCTGCCAATGTATTTTCCCAACGGGTCATAAAGCCGCTTGCCAAAATAGCCTGAAACGGCAAACTGTGCAAAGGAACCAACAATCAACAACAACAGCCAAACTGGGTAGTAACCGTTTAGAGCAAAAACTGAAAAAATCCCCAAGACCAAGATGAAGTCTGTTACTGCATCAAAATAGGCACCCATTTTTGAGGCTACGTTTAGTTTTCTGGCGATGAAGCCGTCAAGCAGGTCGGTGCTGGCGGCTAACGCGAAAACGAGAAGGCACAAAGAAGGAGAGCCGACGCTGTTAAAGTAAAGAAACAGGGGCAAAGCTGCAATTCTTAGCATGCTTACGCCATTGGGGATTAAAGTTTTAGGACTCACAGGTTTTGCCTTCTTATGGATGTATGCTGCTTGCTTGCTGTGTTAACTCGGTCATGTTGCGGTTGCTTCGGAACAGAGTTAATGACTGGATTACTTGGCCATGTGCATCTTGTACGATTTTGTTCATTGCTACGGATGCGTTTAGTGGGTCTAACCCGCCGCCGACTGTGACTATGGTTGTGTTTACGCCGTTGAGGTCTCCGACGCGGTAAAGGTAGTTGGTTAGGGTTGGTGCAGGGTTGAAGTCATATATTGGCCAGCAAAGTACCAGCAGTTGATACTTTGACAGGTTACAGGGGGCTTCTTTGCTTGCAGTTGTTAATTCTACTTGCCAACCGTTTGATACCAAACCATCGGCGTAGGCTGAAGCAACATCTTTAGTGAAGCTGGTCAAGCCTGGATGATATATTACTAATGCTATTTTCTGGCCTGAAGAGTTTAAGGTTTTTGTATAAGTAACTTCACGATACACGCTGTATTCAAGATAAACGCTTAAACCGGCAAAAACTGCTAAAACAACAAGGAGGGCCAGTTAGCATGATTTTTTTCCACCTTTTGGTGGGCCAATACTTCAAGCTTTGACCCTCCTGTAGAGGCTTGTTTGGTTTGCGTTTGAGGTGTTGCTTAATTTTTCGTTTAATTGTTCCATGTGATTGTTCATTTATTTTCACCGTTAGTTTGCGACTAATTTATTCATGGAACGTTTTCAATAAAAGAGGTAACGCACCCAACGCATACACCAAAGATGTAATCTTAAGAAAACACGGAAACAAAAAAGATTAATTTTGAAAAAGCAAAGTTGTTTTTAAAACTATTTTTATAACTGCAACAACTATCTCCCCATAATAGCGTTAAAAGTGCAATGAGGAATCTCTGTGAATCGAAGATATGACGTGTTAGTGATAGGCGCTGGCGTGATTGGTTGCTCCATCGCAAGAGACCTATCAAAATTCAAAATCAAAACAGCGCTATTAGAGAAAGAAAGCGACGTCAGCAGTGGCGTTAGCAAAGGTAACAGTGGAGTCCTTCACACAGGTCTTTACTATCCTAAAGGAAGCTTGAAGGCTAAGTTATGTGTAGAAGGGAGACTGATGTTTCCAGAACTGGCAAAACAACTTGACGTGCCATTCAAAATCTGCGGAAAACATGTAATCGCCCGGTCAGAAGAGGAACTCAAAGACCTGGAACATTTGAAAGCGGTCGGGGAATCAAACGACATCAAAGGCTTAACTATAATCACGGGGCAAGACTTAAAAAAAAGAGAACCAAACTTGGATGCCCTTTACGCGTTATATTCTCCCGTGGCTGGAATCATTTCGCCATATCTTTTGACTATTGCCTTAGCCGAAAACGCTCTAAACAATGGCGTTGATGTTTACATAAACACTGAAGTGACAAAAATAGAACAGTTAAACAGCGGATACCAGGTAATAACAAATCAAGGTGTCTTTTATACAGACATAATCGTAAATAGTGCAGGTCTTTGCGCAGACAAAATCTCTGAAATGATAGGTGCACATAGTTACAAGCTATATCCGTGTCGTGGAGAATATCTCGTCCTAGACAAGAATTGTCGTAATCTAATCAACAGCCCCGCCTATCCAGTACCACCAAAAATCGCAGGCGTCTTAGGTGTTCATCTTACAACTACATTGAATGGTAATATACTAATTGGACCTAGCGAAGAATTTATCAACGAAGGAGAAGATACAAGGACAACCAAAGAAAAGATTACTCAACTAATTGAAGGCGCCAAAAATCTACTGCCCTCAATTCCTTTGAACCAAATAATCTACAGCTTTTCTGCAGTGAGACCAAAAATTACTCCGCCTGAAGAAAAAGGATCTCGTGACTTTATCATAAAAGAAGAAACTGAAAGCTTTATAAACTTAATTGGAATGGAGTCCCCTGGTCTTACCGCCTCTCCTGCCATCGCAAGATTGGTTGTTAAGATGATAAGAGAAAAAATAGATTTGATTGAAAAAACTGATTTTAACCCCATTCGTGAAAGAAAAACTGCTTTCAATAAAGCATCTAACTTGAAAAAGGCTTCTTTGATTAACAAGAATCCTGCTTATGGCGAAATTGTCTGTAGATGTGAACAGGTGTCTAAACAGGAAGTCTTGGAAGCATTAAACAACCCAATTTCAGAGAAAACAATTTCTGCGGTAAAATATCGAACCAGAGCAGGTATGGGTAGATGCCAAGGTGGTTTCTGTTTACCCAAAATTGTAGAAATCCTGAAAGACCAATACGGTTTAACGCCTGAAGAGATAAAATTGAAGAACATTGATTCGCCCATGTTTATAGGGGAAACAAAAAAAATGAGGAGCCGCAAAGGCCTTGAATGATGTGCCTTCACACGCTGTTGATTTGGTTGTAATAGGTGCTGGCCCAGCAGGGCTATCTGCAGCTATAAGTGCTAGGAAAAATGGCATTCACAGTTTAATCGTTATAGAGAGAAACAGTTGGCTAGGCGGGGTTCTTCCCCAGTGTATACATGACGGTTTTGGTCTTGAATGCTTTAAAGAACAACTAACTGGTCCAGAATATGCTCAAAGATATGTTGATGAATTACAAAGGTTAAAAATTCCATACATGCTTGACACCATGGTGCTGGAGGTTACGCCTAAAAAAAAGGTGCTCGTTGCTAGTCCAAAGGGTCTGTTTTGTTTTAAAGCCAAATCGGTAGTTTTTGCTATGGGTTGTCGTGAGCGTACCCGAGGACAGATATGCATTCCAGGAACAAGACCAGCTGGTGTATATACAGCAGGAGTAGCCCAAAATTTGATTAACTTAAAGAATGTGATGGTAGGCCGAGAGGTTGTTATACTCGGTTCGGGAGACGTAGGTTTGATTATGGCACGTAGGCTTACTTTAGAAGGCGCGAAAGTCCATGCTGTTGTTGAGATTCTTCCTCACACTAACGGTCTACCGCGAAACGTACAGCAATGTCTAATTGACTATGACATTCCCTTACTGCTGTCTCATACTATCACCGAAATACACGGTAAAAATAGGGTTGAAGCAGTCACAATCTCGCCCGTAGACAAGAATTTAAAACCAATCAAAGGAAAAGACCAAAAAATTACTTGTGACACGGTTCTTCTCTCAATAGGCTTAATTCCAGAAAATGACCTGTCAAAAAAATGCGGGGTTAACCTCAGCGAAGTTACTGGTGGAGCGATTATTGATGAAAATCTTGAAACGTCTGTATCAGGGGTTTTTGCTTGTGGGAATGCCCTTCAAGTCCATGATTTGGTGGATTTTGTTACCGTTGAAGCCGATAAGGCAGGAAAAAGTGCAGCAGATTTTATCCTTGGCAAAACAAAAAAATTAGAAAGAGTATCTGTAGAGGCAGGTAACAAAATTCGATATGTTTTGCCGCAAAGAATCTGCCCTGGCGCTGATGTTGAGCTATCGATGCGTGTTACCGGTCCAGAAGAAGATGGTAGTATTGGGTTTTTTAATGGAAAAACCCTTGTAATGACAAAAAAGTTTCGTAAAGTTCATCCTGCTCAAATGGTTAAAATAACACTTAAAGGGCATCAAACACGTGCTATTAACTCGATAAAAGTTGAGGTTTTAACTAAATGAAAAAGGAAATAATTTGCATTTGCTGCCCTAATGGCTGCTACCTCACGGTTGATTACGCCGAAACGGCTATAAGTAGTATTTATGGAAACCGATGTGAAGCTGGGCTGAAATATGCTGAAAAAGAGGTTTTTAGCCCTGAACGAACTCTTACAACAACAATGAAGGTCAATCATGGGCAATTTCCGCTGGTTAGTGTAAAAACCGAAAAACCAATTCCTAAAAGCATGATTTTTGACACTATGGATTTACTCTCAAAGGCTGAATTGGAAGCGCCCATTAAAATCGGAGGAATCGTCCTTCAAAACATCTTTAATACTGGCGTAAACATTGTAGCAACAAAAAATGTTCCAAAAAATACACAGAATATAGTTAGAAACCTTTGAGGTTAAAGGTAAAAAAATTACTTGCCTACTTCTTTGTCCGGATCTTCAGGAAGAAGTTTTTCTTCGTAACCGTAAATGCGTTTCATACGGCTTTCCCAACGCCTAAAGAACCTATACTGAGAAGTCATCAAATAAATTGTGTATACCAAAAAACCAGCGAGCAGCCCCACCAAAATCAAGTCGCTAACCTCAAAACCAAACGTCTTAGAAATACGCAAATAAACCAAAA
Source organism: Candidatus Bathyarchaeota archaeon (assembly GCA_963832745.1). Lineage (GTDB taxonomy): Archaea > Thermoproteota > Bathyarchaeia > Bathyarchaeales > Bathycorpusculaceae > Bathycorpusculum. Next base: position 611,634 of record CAWHVC010000001.1, read on the forward strand.
CAAAACCCACCAGCAAAATAGAACAAATTAGAATGCTGAGAACTGCGCCACGTTTGAAACGGCCCCATTCATGATTCATTTCAGATAGGAACTCGTGCGTTGTTTTTACTGGGTATTGCGGGTTTTCTTTTTCACTCATACTTGTCATCTTTTTGTGCTTTTTTTCTGTTATATAGTTGATGCACCATTGGTGAATCTGGCTAAAGCAGTGACGGCAACGAATCCCTTAGGTTCGTGTAGATTTTTCTGCCCTCAGCAGTCAATAAGATGTGGCCTTGCTCGTTTTCCTGAACAAACCCTTTGTCTTTTAGGTAAGTTAAATGCTTCAAGAAGTCATCGTACGAAACGTCGGTTGCTTTTCGCCAAACGTGAGTGCGTAGCTGGTTTTTGCCGCTAAAGAAAAGGAACTCCAGTACCTCAAACCGTATTTGGACTGAACCTTTCCTTTTATCCCCCATCATGCACACCCACAGGCTAAATGCTTGCTTGCATCCGCCAGTTGAATGCTAAACATTGATTCCGTACGTACTTAAAAAAATTAGCTAAACCTAAGAAGCAACGGATGACGTTTCCTAAAATAAATAAGCAAACTGACACAACCCAAAACTGCTAAGCCTAACACTACCACTATACAGATCTCCAGAAATCCTGCAGATTGCTCAGTCAGGGGATTTTGCCTTTGGGAGACTAAATCAGAAGGGATTGGCGTAGAAGGCAAAAGCGCTGTTGATGTTGGGTTATTTATTTGCAGGTTGTAAGGTTTCATGGCGGGGTAGTTATCTCTGCCTTCTTCCACTGTTACGGTTCGATTTTGCTGATAATCCGTGTAGGTAGTCACTAGAAAGTATGGAGTGTCGCCGATACCATCGTTGTTGTTGTCATAGCCAGTGTAGTCGCTCCAGTAATTGCCCACTGTACCGTTAAACCAAAAGTTCACCGGTGAATTTCTGATAAACCCAACTACCGCGTTTTCACAGTTATCGATAAAGTTGTTGCCGTAAACGTAATTGTTTACCCATTCAGCCGAATTCGCGTTTATCAGAATTCCTTCATAGTTTTCTTGAAAATTGTTGCCCACTATCTGATTGTCGGCACCTATATTGTAAAGAGCAATTCCTTTGATACGGGTAAAATTGTTGTTTACCAATTTTGAATTAAGAAAGCCACCCCAAATGCCGTATTGCTCAGGCTGTAACGCTATACGTGGCGCTTCTTGTCCGGTTCCCACTATAAGGTTTGCTTCGATACGGATGTAACTGGGAACACTTTCTTGAGGATTGTCTGGCAAGAAATGCATTGCAGATGAAAAAGACTGATCAGTTAATGCTATGTCGTTACCAACTATGTTAACGTGCGAAGCAGAAAACACAACTATCCCCGTCAAGGTGTCTCTTACAATGTTATGAATAATAGTAACTTCGGAAGAGTTCGCTTCAACTGTTACCCCAGTAATGCAGCCCTTAAACGCTATGTCAGTTACTGTGACATTATTTGCACCATTAACATGAACGCCAGGAAGCCAACCAACAGGCGCCATCAAGTTTTGAGTGTTAACAGACGGCTTAGTAATGCTGAAACCGTTGCCATCCAGCACAATGTTTGAACATTGAATATCTATGGTGTTATTGACGTTTCCAGTTAACATGTAAGTGTTTCCAGCAAGGACTAACGGTGCAGTTGAGGGATTAACTTGTCCGTCACTTTGAATGATTATTGGCGGCGGCAAAGCGGGAAGAGGAGTAAAATTGGCACATGCCAAACCAGTAAACAGTACAGTGCAAGAGAATAACAAGATAAACATTAAACTTGTCGCTAACAATTTTTTCTTCATCTAAGTGGTCTCCTTTGGTTTCAATTTTCTAAAAAAGAGCAAAGAACATACAGCCACAAGGGTGACAATTGAAACTAAAACCATGAACGTTTGCACCGTACCATTCAAGGAGACATCTGCAGAGGCGACTGTTCCGGTTGGAGTTGGCGATAGAATGGTAATTGCTGGATGGTCATACGGCAAGCCTTCAAAGGAGGTGTCTTGGTTAAAATTGATTAAGGGGTCGGTTAAAGGGTGATAATCTATGATTTTATCGCCTTGACTATAAGGTGTGTCCCATACGCCGGTGTCTCGGATTTCTTGTGCGTTTGGAAATCTTGTAATGTAATCGCCCCAATAGTTTCTGTCCACCGCAGGGTCTGGCGAAAGCCAAACAGACAAACTACTTAGAATATTGTTTTCGATGATGACATTGCCACCACTAGAATAGTTGATTGAAATTCCTGTTGTGCAGTTCTTCACCGTATTTTGTAAAAGAAGATTGTTTCCGCTTCCAATTATCCAAAAACCTGTGTCACAGTTTTCGATATAGTTGCCAATGAAGGTGTTGTTGTTTGAGTTTTCACTGCTTATTGCAAAATCGCAGTTTATGATTTTTAGGTTAGTTATTGTTACATTGCGAATGCTTGGCCGTGAAGGGTCTTGCCCTACCCCGTTTCCAAGGTCTATTCCTCGTGTCGCATCTTCAACAGTGTAACCGGCACCATCGATTGTGATATAACTTTTCTGAACTTGGATTCCACCCGAAATGTTCCCCGTCAAAGTGTAGATGTTGCCGTTGCGTTGGATATTGCTGGTTCCAGTAACTGAGCCGTCAGCTTTAATCACAATGGGTTCTGATTGTTGGGCGGTTGTAAAACTTGTTAAGCATAAAGACAACGCGATTAAGGTTGCAAGCAAAATGGTTGAGGCTGCTTTTTTAGTCATGACTTACCCCAAAAACCATTGGCGAAAAGTGGTTATAATGGGTTTTCGTCAAGAAAGTTTGACTAACCGTTTCTAAGGTTAACTTGAACTTGTTTGACTAACCAGAAGGGGTTTCAAGTAAAAACTGGCGTGTTTGGGTACAGTTGCGCATACGCCTGATGATGCACAAATGCCACTTCTCCACTGCCAGCCCAAATGGAAACCAAAAGTTCAGTGACACTACCAGGATATGTCCCGTTAAGAGGCAAAGTTACGGACCAAGCAGGAAACAAAACGTTACCCTCCACAATTTGCGGCATCAAAACGGCGGTGCACCGATTTTCAAGTACATCAAACTCGTCAACAACCCAGTCGTCAGACATTCTGTAAGAATAGCTTTGAATAGCATTAAGGGCGATAACTACGGCTTGTTCCTTTGAAATATTCACATTGGTGTCGCCTATTGAATAGACTTGCCGATCATCTCCAATCATGGAAAAAAATCCATCCTTAAAACCCATCACTACATATCGGTAATCACAACCGTTAAAGGACTGCATCCAACGGAACTGCACAGAATCGCCAAAAGCAGTGCCAGTTAAATCTGCATGTTTAACTTCCAGCTTAAGATTGCCTGACATCAAAGTCGCGTTTTCGGCTGGGTTAATATCACGCAGCAGATCAAAAAGCAAAGTTGAGTTCAACCCAGAGAATTCTTGATATTTCTGCAAAAAGGTCACAGCGGTTTCGGTGATGTTGCTGTACTGAGAGTCACTAATTATGTAGCCTCTCTTATTATCCAATGCAACATAAGTTAAAACGCCGTTCCGTATTTCACAGATAACATTTAACGTATTATTTTCGGACTTTAAAGAGTAAGTTAAAAGTTCGTTTTCGTTGGCTGCAATTGAGCCATTGGATGAAGAAAGCGGTTTACCAGAATTTTCAAGACTGATGTTATATCGTGAAGTATCAATAGGCAACACGTTTTCTATGAAGTCTAAAGCAATTTTTTGGCCAACTGAAACAGCCGAGTCTTTTGACTCTGCAAACGGCAATTGTTGAACCACGACAACTGTTCCAGTAATAATACCAAGAACAGCGAACGCCAAGAGCACAACGTAAAAACGCTTCATCAGGCTTCCCTATAGGGCAGAACTATTTTTTTGAAATAAAACCGTTTTCGTCAAGAAACTTTGACTAAAGCAGTAAACAGCACCCTTTGGCGTATATTTGCAACCTATTAGGCTCCAAATAACAGTTCTATGCAAAAACCTATAGAGGATAGGTCAAAACTGGGGAGTACGCTCTACCTGTGTTTTTCGGCCATCAAAATTGCAAAACACTAAGGGGTAGTTGCTAATGCTGTAGAAGCCAGCTAAAAGCATGTTGAAATCTTATCAGAGCCAAAATCAATTAAGTTTTGTAAAAGCCCAATCAGTCACATACTCGAAAGGTCTCCCAATAATGCTGTAACCTGTCTCACCAACGTGTTTTCTGCATTTGAACTGCAGTTGGGCTTTGCCTATGGCGAATTTTAGTTTTCTTTCACTAAAACCTGAATCACACAGCAGCTTGTGACGGATTAAACTCCAGTTTTTGGGTTCTTCCCAGTTAGCGGCAGAAACGGCGCCGACATGTTTAACTCGGTCATGCAGGGGCGTTCCAGGAATTGGGTAAGGCAAAGTAAAAGACAAATAATCCAGCGGCAGCTTGGTTGCAAAACGTATCGTTTCAAGAATCGACTTATCATTCTCTCCGGGATACCCGATGATAAAGAAGGCACCAACTTTAAGTCCTGCTGCTTTAGCAGCAAAAACAGCGTGCCTAGCCTGAAAAACGTTGACACGTTTATGCATAAGATTAAGGATGCGGTCGCTGCCTGATTCAATCCCGAAAAATACACGTTCACACCCAGCCCGCTTCATACAAGTAGCAACATCCAAATCAACCGTGTCCACACGAGACAAGCACTCCCAACCCAGCCGCAGGCGCCTTTTAACCAGCAAATCACACACCTGCAAAATTTGCTCTTTATCCAAAGTGAAGCAGTCGTCAGCAAACCAAACCCGCTCATACCCTAAACGTTCAACCTCATCAGCCTCCGCCACGATGTTTTCTGGCGAACGCATGCGAAGGTGTTGACCAAAAACGGGACGGCTACAGAAATCGCAGCTAAAAGGGCAGCCTCGGGAAGAAATCATTGGAGTAGTTGTGTAACCGAAATGCTTAGCGTAATAAGCTTTGTAGTGGCTGTCATCGAAGAGGTCGCGGCTTGGAAAAGGCAAAGCATCCAAGTTCTCGATGAACCCACGTTGGGCTGTGTGAACTGCGCGCCCATCCTTCTTGAAAACAATCCCGCGCACCCCACTAACATCTGAACCCTGCTCAATGCAGCCTGCAAGTTCAACAATCGTTTCTTCTCCCTCACCTACAACGGAAACGTCGAAAACGTCTAAGAAGCCTTCAGGGTCAAGCGTCGGCAAAGGTCCGCCTACAACAAGCAAGTTGCAGTCATCACGTAGCAGTCGAGCAAGTTCCATTGTGGTTTGTTTCATTGAAAACATTGAGTAGAATCCGAGAATTTGAGGTTTGGACTGCCGGATTTGTTGGACTGCTTGTTGTTTTGTTAAAAATGTGCAGTCTACAAGGGCGACACTAAAGCCTTTTTGTTTTAAGGCGGATGCTAAGTATCCTAAGCCTAATGGTGGGAAACGGAAGATTGAGTTGTCCCTTTGAGGTTGAAAGAAAGGGTAAACCAGCGTTACGGTTACCATTAAAAACCACAAAACAAAGGTTGAGGACAGCGCCTCACAAGTTAATTGAGTGAAAATAGGCTTAAAAACCTTAACCAAAAACAAACCAACCAGCCATATTTCATGAAGGCTTCTTTAAGCAAAACTTTATTATGGATTGTTAAATTTTACAATCGATTGAAAAAATCTCTATTAACAAATAATGCAGGGAAACTATGGTTACATTGGCTGATTTAGGCTTCTGCCAAGACATAATCTGCGAAACCATACTCTGCACCTTCAATGCGGATGGAAGCCCAAACGCTGCGCCCATGGGCGTAACCATGCAAAACAACCAGCAAGTCTCCTTAATCATTTACAAGTCCTCAAAAACACTGAAAAACCTGCAAACCACCAAAGCTGCCACATTAAACTTGACGGACAACATTGACGTTTACTACAAAGCAGCTCTGAAAGATGACGGATTGCCGGTAGAGTTGTTTGAAAAATCCGACATTGTAAACGCGCCAAAAATGAAAAAATCAAACGCTACTGTTGCATTAACAGTTGGAAACTTTACGCTTGTTGATGATAAAAGAATCAAAGTTACATGCAGTGTTAAGCAGATTGAGGCTTCAAAAGTGTACCCGCAAAGCTACTGTCGGGCGATGCCTGCCGTTCTTGAAGCAATAATCCATGCCACACGCATAAAAGTTTTAGCTGGCACCAAAGAGGAGCAGGAGCATGTGGCTAAACTTTTAAAGTTAATTCAAAACTGCAATGACGTGGTTAACCATTCAGCCCCAGATTCGCATTACGCTGAATTAATGGCTAATTTGCAGAGAAAGATTGATTTATGGAGGGCTAAAACTTGAAGGTTTACGTTAAAACTCCATCACGACTACACCTTGGATTAATAGACTTAAACGGGAACCTTGGCAGAATGTTCGGCGGTTTAGGCGTCGGCATTGACCAGCCAAACATCATCATCCAAGCAGAATCTTCATCCGCACTAAAAGTTACCGGCAAAGAAACCAAGTTAGCCACCACACTTGCAAACCGCTTCTTCAAAACTTACCAAACAAAACCCAACGTACACATCCACATAAAAGAAGCAATCCCAACCCACAGCGGTCTTGGCTCAGGCACCCAAATGGCACTTGCAATCGCCACAGCTCTCGGAAAACTGAACGACATAAAAGCCACAACGCCACAACTGGCTCTCGCCATGGGACGAGCAAAACGCACCGGCGTAGGTACTGCCATTTTCCAAGGCGGCGGCTTTGTGGTTGACGGAGGCAAAAAAACAGGCGAAAACGCAGGTTTTCCTTCGTTGATTTATCGGCAACCTTTCCCTGACGAATGGCGTTTTGTAATTGCAGTACCTAATGTTAAGAAAGGGCTATGTAATTCTGAGGAAACCTCCGCTTTTAACAAGCTGCCACCCATGCAGGAGGGAGAAGTAGCAAAAATTTGCCGCTTAACAATGCTTAAACTGTTGCCTGCGCTTGCAGAGAAAGACATTGAAAGCTTCGGTGAAGCTTTAACGGCAATTCAAATTGTCACAGGCAACTATTTTGCCCACGTACAAGGGGGAACATACTCGAACAGGGAAGTCGCTGACACTTTAGAGTTCATTAAGGGTTTGGGCGTTCACGGGTTTGGTCAAAGTTCTTGGGGTCCAGCGGTTTACGGCGTCGTAAAAGAAGACCAATCCAAAGAGGCACTTAAAAAAGTTAAAACGTATCTTGCCCAAGGCGTCGGCGGAGAAGCTTTCGTAGCAAAAGCAAGCAATAAGGGTGCAACAATCAAAATAACAAATTGAACGTGTGGTAAATTTGAAGGTTCTCTTAGTTACTGGCAGACTCGCGGAAGAAATGGTAAAAGGCTATGCACTACAAGCACCTGTGGAAACTAAGGTTGTTGCACTAAATTATCCAGTTGCAGCCTTTCTAAATTCTGAAACAATCACAGCAGGCTTAAAAAACTGTAACCTGAAAGACGTTGACATGATTCTTACGCCCGGGTTAAGCCGTGGAGATACCAAAACCATTGCTGATTCGCTTGGTGTGCCAACGTTTAAGGGTCCAAGATACGCCGCTGACCTGCCAACCGTGCTTGAAGTCATAGGCAAAGTCCAACTTTCAACTACCATACCCGCCTGCGACTTACTCCGAGACATCCTCACCGAGAAAGCATTAAAAGAAATTGAAAAAGCCGAACAAAACCGCGAAGAACTCATAAAACAGCCCGGCAGTATGCTGATTAAGAATTTAGCTGTTGGCAAGGACTTTCCAATGCGGGTTATGGCTGAAATCGTTGATGCAGCATTAATGGAAGATGAAGAGATTCAGTTTTTAGCTAAAAAATTCGCTTCAGAGGGAGCACACATAATTGACGTGGGCATGATTGCAGGCAAGAGTGACCCTGAAACTGCTAAACGCATCGTCAAAGCCGTTAAAGCAGTGGTTGATATGCCAGTGAGCATTGACACGTTAAACCCTGAAGAAATCCATGCAGCAGTAGAGGCAGGGGCAGATTTGATTTTGAGTTTGGATGCGGGAAACATTGACAAACTTGCCGCCTTCGCCAAAGATGTGCCTGTTGTGATTATTCCAACTAACCAGAGTGAAGGCTACTTCCCAAAGAAAGCCAGTGAACGCGTACAATTAATCGAAGAATTAATTGCTAAAGCCAAAAAACTTGGGTTCAACAAGATTCTTGCTGACCTGATTTTGGAGCCTTCAAACGTGCTGGAATCTTTCATTGCGTTTAAGGATTTTGGCGCAAGAACATCCCAACGTGCCATTATTTGTTGGAGTAGCCAACGTTACCGAACTTTTTGACGCAGACTCCGTCGGCTTAAACGCGTTACTTGCAAGACTCTCCGCTGAAGTTAATGCAAGCATAATGCTGGCAACTGAGAAAAGCACCAAAGCAAAAGGAACCGTCAAAGAAGAAGTTGCCGCAGCAAAGATGATGTATCTTGCAAAAAAACGCGCTTCAGTGCCTAAGGATTTGGGCATCGATTTGCTTGTTTTGAAGGATAAGCGTTCACGCGAAGAACCATACAACCCGCGATTTAGAGCAGCAAACAGATGGTCACAATTGCAGAAAGTGAAGGCTTGCCAGAGGAATTGGACAGCGCAGGAATGTTCAAAATCAGCCTCGACCGCAAAAACAACCTCATCGCAGCTGCATTGTCACGCGACACCACAATGGAAAAACCAATCAAAATCATCAAAGGAAAAACAGCAGAAGCACATCTACACTAAAATCGTCCAGATTGAGCTTAGTCACACGCTTAGACCATGCCGCTTACTTAGGAAGCGAAATTGCAAAAGCTGAAGTTGCCCTAAAAACAGGCAAAGAATACATTCAAGACAAAGAATTATTCAAATAAAAAAGGTTAGGCGTAAGCCTTTTTCGCGTTTTCTTTTTCATTTATTGGCGTCTCAAAAGGTAGCAGCGACCGCTTTACTGCAACGATCAAAGGTACACCTATTATTACTGCTATTAAGACCATTAGCAGACGTTCGAATGGATAAGCATAAAATGCTAAAGTCCATGTTGCTGCAAACTGTTCAACAGTCCAGTTTCCTATAGGAGGACCAAGTATTAACTGGAAAAGCAAGTTTCCTGTAAGGTGCTGCAGCATTGTTCCAATGAAGACTAAAACAGCTAAACTTAGGGTTAAACGGGGAATGTTGAATTTTTTAATGTTGTCTACTGCCTTGGCTCTTAGAGGTGATATCAGGACAATTAAAGCCACGACATGAAGCCACACGAAAGGTACAGCTAATGAACCTACTTGAACTGTCAATAAAGTGTATGGACTTACTAAGAAGATTCCGAGCAAAACAGCATACAAGATTGTAACCGGTATCCATTTGCGTTTAATTAACAAGCCCATGGCTACACAGTTAAGAAACGCTGGAAGGAAATCTAAGCCAAGGAAAAATAATGGTTTACCTAAAGCTGCTGCAGAGAAGGTTCCAATTATTACGCTTATACCACCAGCGAAGGGTCCTAAAAGGATACCTAAAAGTGGGGCTAAGGCGTCTGCGAATGAAAATGTTGCAGGCATGCCTATCATTGGGCCGAGGGGAATATACCGTAATATTGCGTATAGTGCTGAGAATATTGCTATTAATGCAATGTATTTTGTAGCGAATTTTGGGGTAAGATTTAGTTTCAACTTTTGCTTCTCCCTTGTAAATCTTTGCAACGTTGTGTAAGTTTTTACATTGCATCATCGTATAAAAGATTTTCCAAACAAACCTGCCAGAAAAAAACACGGAAAAGCGAAACAAAAATTCTCAAGAAAGCGTTTAAAACCTGTTTTTTTGGAAAAAACTTATATTCTGATACCTTACGATAAATAAAGGTAGAAACGAGTTTTGGTTTAGATGTCTTCTAGCAATTCTTCTCCACCTATTCTAGACAAAGATAGTTTAATCATAGTAGTCCCGCCAAAACTGTCACCGGACAGCCAACCAAAAATTGAAGACTACACTCAACTACTTGAACAACTGGTAAAGCGACAAAAAAAACAATTAAAAGAAGCCGAAAGACTTGCAGCAATCGGGCAAACAGCAGGAATGGTTGGGCACGATATCCGCAATCCCTTACAAGCCATAATCTGTGAACTTTATTTGGCAAGGGTTGAAATACAGAATATGCCGCAGACCCAAACAAAAAACGCCATTTACGAAAGCATAGCCTTCATTGAAGAACAAGTAAATTACATTAACAAAATAGTCAGCGACCTTCAAGATTACGCTAGACCCATTAGACCCGAATTTAACGAAGTAAACGTCAGTGAAGTCGTTGAAGACTCAATCTCAACAACGGCATTCCCAAAAAACATCCACCTAAACGTACAGGCTGACAAACAAATTCCCAAAGTAAAACTTGACCACATGCTGCTTAAACGGGTACTAGTAAATTTGATGACTAACTCTGTACAAGCTATGCCTAAAGGCGGCAAATTAACCATAAAAACATTTATGGACGCTTGCAACGTAAAAATTTCTGTTGAAGATACCGGAATAGGAATTCCAAATGAAGTTAGGCACAAAATTTTTCAGCCGCTTATGACCACAAAATCGAAAGGTCAAGGCTTCGGGCTGGCAGTGGCTAAACGGTTGGTTGAAGCCCAAAATGGAACAATCAATTTTGAAAGTGAAAGAGGTGTCGGCACCAAATTCATGATTAGTTTTCCCTTAATATCAACGGGTAAGAACCTAAACCTGCTTGATTTCATGTGTTAATTTGTTAACTTAGTGCCTTAACTAGTAACCGCTTGCATAACAAATCTTATATTTAAGTGGCAGTTATTTTTTTACTGGAGTTCTGAAATTTTATGGCAGTAAAAGTAACGCCAGAATATATTGACCTTCTAAATCGAGCAGTCGAACGTGAAATACAAGTTTCAATTCAATACATTCTGCAGCATGGAAAAATGGAAAAACTCATTAAAAGAGTATTACCTGAAAACATTCTCTTGGACCAAACAACTTACGACGCAGTAGGAAAAATCCTTCGCGACCTTGCAATAGTGGAAATGAAACACGCCGCTGACATCATGGAACGCATATACTATCTTGGTGGACAAGCAACAACAAAAGCAAGTACACCAAAAATCGGCAACAGCATAAGCGAATTTGCCAAAAACGGCGTCCAAGCAGAAGAAGAAGCCCTGACTCTTTACCGAGAAATAATTCAAACTGCAGAACAAATCGGTGACAGAAAAACAAAGGTTATGTTTGAAAAGATCTACAGTGAAGAAGAAGAACACCTTTTCAAATTCCAAGAATATGCAAACTTCAAAGATGAAAAGGAAGAACCAAGCAATGTACCTTTAGATGAATGGAGAAAAATTTACACTGATGACTATTTTGCATTATTAAACAAGGCAGTTGCCGCTGAAATTACGGGAATTATCCAGTACACAAACCAGCATGAAAAGCAAGCATTCCTTGAACTGAGAACTAAAAATACTCCGCTTGAAACCGTAAAAGACACAAACAAAACCAAAGTTGTCAGCGACATTCTCAAAGGCATCTTTATGCAGGAAATGGATCACCTAGAAAAAATCAGTGAACGCATCTACCTGCTTGAAGGCGAAGCCACATACAAACCAGATCCGCTGCCAGTAATCGGAGGAAACGCGGAGGACTTCTTGCGTTTAGACCACAAACTTGAAGCTGATACTATTCAGCTTTACCGCCAAATTATTGCTGAAGCACTAAAACGCCAGGACACAACAACAAGACGAATGTTCGAAGACATCATAATCCAAGAAGAAGAACACTACTGGACATTTGACGACTTCGTAAAATAAAGCACACTATTTGTCATCAAGCTTAGGCTCAAAAAGCCTATTGCTTAACTATTTTTTAATATATTTTTAATTTTTTGGTGCTATTCTGACCTGCCCACGAGATTCTGCATACAATCAATACAATCAATAGGTCCTAATAGGATACAAGAACGCTGGCAAAAACCCAAAATCAACAGTCTAAACGTATTCTTCAACCATAGAACCTACGACTTCTTGAAAAAAAGAGATTGTTTAAGCAGGCGCCACATGGAGGACGATCATGTTTTCAGTCGCTGAAAATATTGTGACTTTTAAACCAAATGGAGTGTATGTTGCACCTGCAAAGGCAGAATAGCTTAACGTTTGTCCTTCTGAAGATACCTGCAGTAAATTCGCTTGGCCACCAGAAACAAATCTAAATTCGTAATTTATGCTGTTTTGGGTATAGTTGACGGATTGGTATAAAGCGAAGGTTAAGACGGTATAATTTTCAGAATTTTTAGGTGATTCTGAGAAAAGATTAGGCAGTGATGTGACTATAAGGTAGAAAGCGGATGAAGCTATACTTATCACGAGAATCAGGGAGATTATCTTTTTAATATTGGATGTTTTTTCAGGTAATTTTTGACTTCCACGCGAGAACCTAAGCATTGTACTTTTCAACTTAATGGTTAAAAGCATAGTTAAAAAATAAAAAAGTATCCTCTGAACGCTCCCTGTTAAGCTTACGGTTCTTGTGTTGCCTGAAAGGTGAATGTCATCGCTTGAGTTACTACTTGCTTTGGATGTGACTTATGTTTCGATTCAGTGAATGTATTCTCGTGATTCGTAATTGCTTGAGGGTACAACTATGGGACCCCTGAGCATCACTGTCCATTATTCAGTGCGTAATCGGCGGTTTTTGTTGGTATCAATTTGTTGTTTTATTGTTTGCTTCATTTGTGAGCAGTAAAAATTATCTTAAAAGTTATATTTTTAGTACCTATTTTCTTGCAAAGAATTCTTTACAAACTTGCCATGCCCAGTAAACCTCAATCGCTTACTGACTTTGCAAAAATCACGAGAATACTTTTCAAAAATCAATAAATCGAATAGGGGTAGCTTGTTTGAACCCATGGAGAGAGAGAATTGAAAAGAAAAACCAAAGCATTAGTCATCGCCACCATACTTATCCCTCTAATAGTAAGTCTTATGGCTTCAACCGCAGGCTACGCAGCTAATACACAATCCGCAAACAAAGTGTTCATTGGTTTAAGCGGATATCCAACAAGCACATCTCAAATTGACAATATCATCGCAACAATGCAAGCAAATGGTATGAATACCTACCGCATGAGCTTCAACCCTACATGGGCTACTGGCTCACACGGATACCATCAAGAATACATTCAATATTTCCTTGACCACAGCAACTTTAACATCATCGTAGACCGTAATCACCTGTATCCACCTACTGAAGCTTCTGCATCCACCGCACGCAGCAACTGGGCAACTGTTGAAAGCAGCGTTTTTGCCGTGCTGAAAGCGTTCCCAAACAATCAACGTGTAATGGTGGAACTCATTAACGAGTATGTTTCAAATGATTTCTACAGTCAGATGCAAAGCTTAGTTAATGATATCCGAGCGGAAGGTTACACAAATCCGATAGTAGTGGACAAATGGAACCAAGCGTGGACAGTAATAAATGACCCACTAGACAACACTTACCAAGGCTACCATTACTACTTTAACAGTTGGAGCGTATCTGGCGCAATCTCTCAAATGCAGACAGCACAATCTAAAGGCATCAAAATCATAAACACTGAAGTCGGCGCAGACTATAACGAACACAGCAGCTTCACTTCATCAACAGTCAGCGAACTAAACCAATTCCTATCTCAATGCGCAAGCATGGGCATAGGCAACACTGTTTGGATGAACGAAAACCTAAACAACATGCCAACATACCAGCAACTTGGCCTAAAAATCCCATCAGTTACAGCACCGACAAACCCATCAACTACACCTACGCCCACCCAGACACCTACACCGACTCCTACTCCGACATCAACTCCCCGAAAAAACCAACAACAACTCCGACACCTACAGCCACCCCCCAACCAACTCAGACACCTACACCAATGCCAGAACTCGACTTCCCCACCCAAACCTGGCAAAGACTCTGGACAACCCAAAACGGCCAATACTTAGGACAAACATATGAAACAGCACTGCAATTTGACACCAACTGGGGAAGCGGAACAGTAGCCTTTGACAAAACAGACGGCATAATGTTTACTTCAAGCCGAACCATCACTTTAACAGAAGGTGCGTATACCTTCACCGTTGGCAGTGACGACGGCTTCAAACTCTACATTGACAATCAAATAGTAATGCAGAATTGGGCAGACCGATCATATAATACAAACAGCTACACAACAACCCTAACCTCAGGACAACACAAGTTCAGACTAGACTTTTTTGAAAACAGCGGTAACGCCAGGGTGTCCTTCGCATACCAAACGGAAGCAACTCCAACCCCAACTCCGAATCGACACCTACACCAACACAACCACCCAGCACAGGAAATACAATCATTAACGAAGGGTTTGAATCAAACAACTTAGACAGCTGGAGCATAACAACTACAACCCATGATTCAATAATCACAGCCAACTTCGTTCCACAAGAGGGCAACTATCATGCACGCTTCTACACAAGCGGTTCTAGACGAGGAACCGAGAACGCGTTTCTAAGCAGCAACGTAAATCTTCAAACCGCTACAGCAACAGGACAATTCTATTTTAGCAGCTACCTAACAAAAACCATACTAGCCGACAACGGGGATAGAGTCAACCTAATACGCTTTGTCAACAGCAATGGAGACATCGCTTATGCAGGAATAATACGTGAAAATGGCGTCAACAAATGGTTACTCTACACAAACGGAGCCGTCAACCTACTCAGCAATAAACATCAACCTCGACAAATACTATACTGTATCGTTAAACTGGAATGCTGAACAACAAATAGCTGAAATGTACGTAAACGGCGTAAAAATTCTACAATCAAGCACCAGCAGCTACTCAGAAGTAACTAGAATCGACTTGGGGATAATATCTACCTACCGAGTGCAAAACCCACTAAACGTCTACGGCGACAACTTTAGCATAACAACAATCTAAAATTAAATGCTGCTCCTAAAGAGCATGCATAAACCCTTTTTTCTCAAAATTTTTTACCCAAAAATGGGGGATGACGGAGTATTACCGTTTAGCAGTTCCCAAACTGACTGCACATTTGTGTTCAAATCTAAACTGCAATGCCAAAGCGCATCACCATCAACACTTCGAACGACAATTTCCAAGTTACCGCCAACAACTGTTGCCGCAACGCTATCACATGTTAAACCGTTCAGCACAATCCAACCTTGCCATACACCGCTGCTCAAAGTGTTGATGTATATGCGGTCATCTAAGCCTCTAACAAGTAGGTAAAATTGTGTAGCTGAAGAGGTTAAAGTTGGCGCTGAATCCGTCAATCCGGGTATGTTTGTCCAGCCTGAAAAGCTGTCGTCCGCCAAATTCACTGAGCCACTCCATAATACTTGCGTTTCAATTGAACTTCTCACTACTAGGTTCAACCTGTTATTTTGGATAGCTATGGCGATGCGGTCACATGTTGTTCCCGGCAAAGCGTTCCAGTTGCCCCACGTGTTAAGCAAGCAATTGTATGTTCTGTAAAACACTGTGTCGTCTAATCCTTTAACTGCCAGAAACAGGTTGGTTCCGTCGCTGGTTAAAGCTGGAGAAGCATTAGTTGCACCATCAATCATTGACCACCCTGAAAAGTCGCCGTTTGCAACGTCCACTGAACTAAGCCATAGACTTGAGCCGTCGCTGCCTAAAACCGCAAAGTACATTTTTCCCATACACAGCGTTGCCGCGGGACTAGTTGCAGTTGCACCGTTAGGTAACTTGTTCCAGTTGTTCCACGAATCTGCTGCTGGGTTATATTGGCGATAGAAAATTTCGTTGTCACCACCCCTGACAACCAAGTAACTCGGCGTTTCCAGCTGAGCTTCACCCATACTTATCGAAGCGTCATCAATGTAAACACTTGCAGAGGTTGTGCCTGTGTAGTATCCAATGCCGAACCGTGCAGACGTAACCGCGCTTGAGGATGTAGTGTCCTGGTTTAGGGATGCCACTTCTACGTCGTCGACAAAAATCGTCAATGTCTTGCCTGAGGCAGCGTCAGCATAGTAAACTTCTATGTGATACCAGTTTCCTTCGCTAGGACCAGAAGTAGCTAATGTATATGGCCAATTGCTGTACTGAATTGCCCAACATGAACCCGATGTATCTGCTCTAACACCAAACGACCCAATGGTTGCACCGCTGGAGTTTGTTAGTTGTATAAACCAAAGTGATTGCCCATCTGCAAGCGGCAATCCATCAGCAATGTACACGTAAGCGCTGGCATACAATTCTGAAAGCCCATCAAGATTCTTGTAAGTGTATGCGCGTCTTGTGCCGTTGCCAGCGTTTATGTTGAATTGGGCACTGTAAACACCGCTGTGGCTTAAGCTTGAAACAACGCTTGCTGTACCGCCTGTTGTGTTTGTTGAACTTGTCCACACGTTAAAGTTACCTGATTCGAAGCCGTCAGCGAAAATTGTTGGTGGCGAAATCCTGATGGTTGAGGTTTTGGTTGAGCCGTCGGTTAAACCGTCATTTGGTGTTACCTGGCATGTCCACCGGTCGTTGACTGTAAGGCTGCTGTGTGGAATTGTGGATTCACTGCTTAAACCATCTTTAGTGTCAAGATATCTTTGGTTTGTGTAAGCTGCTGAAACCGCTGTAGGATAAACTTTGACTTCGTCAAGTACGCCTACAAAGTCGCTTAAGGCGGCCATGTAGCTGGGCAGATCAACTATCTGCGAATAGTCTATGGCACTATTGAATGCAATCTCTAAGGGACCATCTGTGGCATTAATGTTTCCGCTAGCATACGAGTTTGCTTTTTGTGTACCGTCTACGTATATTGTTAAGCCTACTCCAGACTTATAGGTGCATACGACATGATGCCAATCCGCAACACCAGAAGTTAAGGTGTAAGCAACAGTGTATACGCTAGTTTGTGTGTAAATGTACCAAGTGTAAGTTAACTGTTGGTTTGTCAAGTCTGCACTACAATCCAGCTGGTACCCAACTTCTGCGGTGTCATAACGATCAGTTTTCCAAATAACCGGTTTACTATTCATTGTTTGGGTTGCTTTTATCCAGCATTCCACAGAAATCTCCTGCCAAGAACCGTCGCCACCTAAACTGTTACCTTGCTCCTCGATTCTTATGAAATCATTTCCATCAAAAGAGAAGCCTCCTCCGACAACCCCGGGTGCCCATGTTGCACCAAAAACTGTCCCATCATTACCTATGCCTGAATAGTCACGAGTAACTGCATAGCCACTGTAGACCGCAGTAGCGTCAGGTTTAGAATCAAACGGCAAGTTAAGGTTCGCGATGGATACACCGTTTTTAAGCCAATTGTAAACATTGGTAACCGAATTGTGGTTTACATCAGTAGTTGATTGGTTACTGCAGGTTAAATCTTCGCTGTCACCAGTTAAGCTCAGGGTTGGCGTGCCTTGGGTGGGCGCTGTGTTTGTAATGTAGGGTGCAGTGTTAAACCAGTAGTTGCGGCTTGTCTTATACCCTGCTTCATCAGTCACGTTTATCTGCCAACGGTAAAGCGTTGACGCGGCTAACCCGCTTACAGAAAACGTTTGTACGCCATTGCCAACGTTTATTCCGTTGCTTGTGCCGATGTTTGGGGTAGTAGTCACAGTATAATTCATTGTTTGACCCAACGGGTGACTCAACGTGAATGAAAGCTGGTTAACTGACGTAGACACGTTAACGGCGCCTGCCATAATGTTGGGGGCGCTCACGTCTGGATATGGCCTGTTAAAAGGAACGTATTCTGAAGCCCCCAGCCGGCTTTCACTATAGAAATGGATTTCACTTCTTGCCCTTGGTAAACCTAGTTTTTCCTGTGAAAGCCCAGGCGTGTCAAAACAGTAGATGATGCCGCCTTGTGTTAGTACAAGCAGTTCGTTTAGACCGTTATCGTCACGGTCGATATCTTGAACCACTGTACCAATAGCGGGACGGCGTAACCCCACGTACTGGTCAACCAACTGGTAGTTCTGATTATAAATTTTTACTGTGTCACTGTTATTGCCTTCTTCATTGTAAGTAGCAACAATGATGTCCATTAAACCGTCGCCTGTGACTTCACCGACGCTGGGTCCTCTAAAGCATAGCCCGGGGTCTATGACGCCGTCTAAATGCCAATCATAAAGGTCCCAAATCATTGTAAGGTTAGAAATTAAACCCATACTTGTAGCGGAATGTGTTCCGTCAGCACATAACAGTTCCAGGTTACCGTCTTGATCAATGTCGTAAATGCTTGACTGGTAATGAACGGGCAAGCCAAGTTGGGGATCGCAGAGGACTGTCCCAGCCGCGTTTGTTAGTGGACGGCCGTCTGTAGAGTTCAGGACACAGATCCCGGTGCCTAGGTTGGTGGAAACAACATCTGTTATGCCATCTTTGTTGACGTCAACCAGCATCGGTATGTCGCTGCTTGCACCCCAATCGTAAACTCTCCAACGAAGCGTCAAATTGTCAGCCCAAAAAGACGTTAAACCTCGACCCCAACTGCCGTCACCATAGTAGACGTCGCGTTCGTTCATGTATAATTCGTAAGTACCGTCATTATCCGTGTCGCCAAGTGACAAGCCACCCGCACATGGATGCCAAACTTGAGTACGTGCCTGTTCAACCATGGTTTGCTGTATGGGGTCCCACTCGTAAGCTAACAGTTTGCCCGTGTCCGGCTGCTCTTCGTAAGCCATTACGCCAATGAAAAGGTTGGGGTAACCGTTGCCGTCTATGTCGCCTATTACTCCACTGCCATCGATTCTTCCACCGATGGGTGTAATAAAGCCGCTAATTGTTGTGCCATTATACGTATAGGTTCCTGGCGCACACCAAAGAAGACTTCCGTCCTCTGCATTTAAGATGTATAGTCCAGCTGGTGCTTGTAGAGCAACTACAATTTCCAGTTTTCCATCGCCATCAATGTCTGCCATTTGAAGTGTTGCTGTGTCGCCGATGCAGGGGATAGTGGTCCGCCATATTTCGTCGCCGGTGCGCCCGTTAAGACAGGTAACTCTTCCAGCCGTTTCAGAAGGCTGTGCTGGGCCTCCAGCGTGAAAAACTTCTTCGCCTGGAACATTTGCAAGGACATCTGCGGTGACGATTGCTTCGCCGCCTCCGGCTACATAGCCAACCCATTTAGGATGCAGATAGTTACCTTGTGAACTTGAGTTCCAGAGTTCTGCTGAAACAGGGTTTGACGGCAAGAAAAGAATAATAACTGAACTAATCAGAAGTACGATTAATAAAAAACCGTTAAAACGGGCGTTGGATAGTTTACCAATAAAAGAATTCATTTTTGAATACTCCTAAAAAAACAAGCGATAACTAAAGTTGAAGAAGAAACTGTCAGGATATAAAGCTTGCGCTTTGATACAAAAAGGGCTTGATTATTGACTAAATCTCAACGGTTAATTTGCTGGAAAGGCTTAAATTTGTGGCAAAACGAAGTTTAAGTAGGCAAGTTAACGTTTTACTGGTCTTTTACCGTTTGCCACTAACACTTTTTAAATCAAAACTGAGAGAAACAAAAATGGTCAAGCCACAACTGCAACCTAAACATGCAAAAGCAGCGTATATGTTGACAACAGTTCTGGTTTGCCTATGTAGCATGCTGTTGGTTTTAGAGTTAGCTTCAATCGGTACTTGGGTTTGGAACCTTTTTGATTACAGCTACCCATTCAGCTTGGCTTCTCACTGGCAGTTTGCCCTCGTTAGCCAGAGTTTGACTGAACTGTTTAACCCGTTAACTTCCTGGCTGTTTCTGGTGTTCCTGTCATGCTGGCTTTGGTTCCCCATCGTCAAAGCCTTTAAAGCTTCACCGTTAGGCACAAAAATTTTGTCAAAACCAGTCCAATACATCCTGCCACCACAGACCAAACCGTTAGGCATTAAAGAGTTAGCTGGAGGCTTGCTTGTTGTTTCAGCGTTAGCAGTTTTAGTAGCCGCCTATCCGCTTGTTAGCCTTCCTATCGGTGTGTTGACAGGGACAGATTCAACCTACTATTACACTTGGTTAAACCAGCTCCATGCAAACGGGGCTCTTTTTGCTTTTGGAACTGATAGGCCATTGTCAAACCTGCTCTTGTACGCTGTTCAAGCGCTAACCGGCATGTCAACCGAATGGGTCATCAAACTGGCGCCTGTCGTGTGCTGTGTGGTTTTTTGTTTGGCGGTTTTCTGGTTTGTAAACACTGCGACAGGTAACAATCGTTTGGCTTTGTTGTCTGCGTTTTTCACGGTGTTTTCTTTTCAAACAACAGTAAGCCTGTACGTTTATAGTCTTTCAAACTGGATAGCGCTTATCTTGATGTTTTTCATTTTCGGCTTGTTCCTTAAAAACGCTAAACAGGGAACCTCTGTGAAATTAACCATTCTTCTTGCTTCTTTGGGCGTTATCCTACTGTTAGTGCACCCTTATTCTTGGGAAGTGGTAATCGCAATCTTCGGATCATACCTCATTTACACGCTGTTAAGAAGAAACGAAACTAAACAAAAAATCAAGCAACTAACCCTTTTTCTGTCTGCAAACTTGGTTTTCTTCATAGTTTACGCTTTGTTGCCTTTCGGAAATGGGTTAGGCAACGCGGGAGGCGCCGTGCTGAACTTTGCCTTGCCAGCCAATATTTTTTCCAATGTGTTCCAAGTTCAAACGGGGCTACAGAATATGGTGGATGTTTGGGTTGGCGGCTTGTTTGGGGACTCTCTTCTGGTTTTGCTTGCAATTGTGGGCGTCTTCACAGTGGCAAACTGTAGAAGACGGTTTAGTCGGTTAATGATGTTTTGGGTTGCTGTTTCCTCCGCTATGTTACTTGCTTTTTCGCCAGAGTCCTTCTTTTATTACCGTATAGTTTACATGGTTCCCATGCAAGTTTTTGCGGCGTCAGGACTAAGTTTAGTTTTGCAAAAAATGGAAACAGCAAACCCGA
Source organism: Candidatus Bathyarchaeota archaeon (assembly GCA_963832745.1). Taxonomy (GTDB): domain Archaea; phylum Thermoproteota; class Bathyarchaeia; order Bathyarchaeales; family Bathycorpusculaceae; genus Bathycorpusculum. The sequence goes on from CAWHVC010000001.1 coordinate 632,564, forward strand.
CAAAAAAAGAAAAAATGTTGATGGTTCTGAAAATTTTGGTTTTTGTTTTGGTGATGACTTTCCTGTTTAACTATGCATTGAGCAGCTTAGCCAAAGTGCCCCTGCATATCCTCAGCGACTAAATCTTTGTCGCAAGTTTTTGGTGCTTTAAAGGTCACTTGAACAACAGTTTTTATGGTGTTCTCTTGTTATTTGTAGACGGGACATTTGGTTGTTTGATGCTTTTCTATAAAGCAGCTTTTTTATTCGAAGCCTACTGTGCCTGTTAAGGAAAGATTCGAAAGTTCTCCGTTACCTTCTAAGGGTAAAGCTACGTTGTCAGCGCTTAAATTAACAGTAAACGTCTTTTCCTCTGCAGAAGCTACAACATTGTTTAGTGTCCATGTTACAGGGGTTCCACCGTACTGCGCAGTTATGTCAAGAGTAAACGTTGACTCGTCGGCTTGGCTTAAGGTTCCTGAACCGCTTGAAACAGTCAAGACATCGTAACCTTCAACGGTTACATCTCCGCCTCTAGTGTTAATGTTAATTGTTGAGTCTGTTTTTCCGTCAGCGGTACCAGTGACTGCGATTGAAACGTTAACGTTTTTTTGTGCTTGCTCATCAAATGCCGTGCCGGTTGCGGTTAGAGTGAAACTGGAAACATTATTTGATGCAGATGTATTGTCCGAAAATGCAAGCATGTATCCAACAGAAAAAGGCACTATGATGCATGCCACCAAAACAATCAGTACTATAGCAAACAATCGATTCCTCAAAAAAATCACTAAAATAACTGAGTAAGCGCCTGTATTTAAGAATTGTTATCTTTATTTTGATACACAACTGAGCCTTTTGTGCTTTAATAAAAAACTCCGCGCAAAAAAGATAAGCAGCCAAGCTGAACCCAAAACGGTTGTTAAAACCGACAGTGCACAAGCAACTGAAAACAGTTCTTGCGGTTTGTACTCTAAAGTAAACGTTAACTGCCCCGTCTGATTAATCAGGTAACCGTTCACCGCACCATATACGCAATCAGGCTCGATTCTCTGGCCACCAATCATGCAAACCCACGAGGGATTAAACGATTCTGAAAAAACCAGCAACGAAGGCTCGGTCAAACTGATTTCACCAGTATACTTGGTTGGGTTTATACATAGGTAATTCACGTTTTGGTTAACTGAGAAAACGTCAGAGGCATCTTTAACTTGCAATGCAATTTCTTGAAAAGTGACATTAGCAAAACAGCTCAGTGTAGACAAATAATTTTCAAGTCTGCTTGCCCCAAACCAGACGCAAGCGCTTTTTGCGCTTTCTGGAGCTGAAAAAACATTTCTTGTTTGCAGCCACATGTTGTCCTGCAAATCATTGTCACTCATAAAGCCTGACAAATTCAACGGAAAGTGCTTCATTCTCTGATGTAGATGTGGTCGTGTTGAACCACATGATTTTGGCGTGAAGATCCGTTATGTTGACGGCTTTAACAGCAAAAGATAACAGGTATTGTTTATTCTCTTCAACAGAGACGTTTTGGTTGATGTTAGCCCACCATTCCTTCTGCCCTGAAACGCAGAACACGTTGTCTTCTGTTATGTTGAGTGCGTCTGTTGGCCAAACCTGCCAATACTGCAGATCTGTTTTTGGGCTTGGGCTTTTTATCAGATTTTCAGAGTTAGGCAGATAATCTGTTGTAATGTTTAAGTTAGTTGCTCTTGAATAAAGTGGGTTTATTGCCTGCGTATTTTCAAAAACCGCAAAATCGTTATCCTCAAATTTTAGATTGAAATTTTTATCGGCATCGAAAATTTTGTAGAAGTACTGGGGATTGCCTGCGATCCAGTAGGAATCGTAGGAACTGTAAATGTTCGGCTCAGCGGGGGTTTTAGTGTTTGGTTCATCATAGGTTTTGTCTATCACCACAAATTTTACGCTGTAAAGACCTAAAAGCCTGCTACGGTCTGGACTGCTTTGGGAAACTGCAATCTCAAAACTCTGTTTTAGCCAGTCTGTTTTAGATGTAGTTCCAGAGCCTAACGCTATACCGAAATAGTTTGCTTCTTGACTGCTAACTTTTAGGAGCTCCGAATACTCCCAAGGAAGAAACAATACGCGGTAATCAGTGTTAGATGCGTTTAACTGGTTAAAAATCGAGGGTAGTTCAGAATATTTATCTTCAATGTAGTAGCCGTTTCCACGTGTTTTGTTTAAACCTAAACTACCATCTAACGCCGGCAAATTGTAAAGAGAAATAAGTACAATCAAAACTATAGCAATCATAACTGAAAAACACGGTTTAAACTTGCTTTTTATCATTTTAAAAAGTTGTTCGCTTCCTAACGCAAAAAAGAAGCAGAGCACAAAAGCAAAGGGATACATTAGTTTAACAGGGTTCCTTAAGCTTGACAAAACCGGGTTTAAATCAACCAACCCCGGATAAGCCTTCACCAGCAAAATCAACCCAACAATTAAAACTGCTCCAACAGCGAGAGGGTAAAAAAGGCGCCCATTATCTTTTTGTTCTCTGCCTGTTTTTCTAATTAACGGCATAAACGCCAACAAGCCAATAGCAAAAATAACATAGCCCAAAGCTGTCTGTAAAGTCAAAACGTTATACCCTAAGTATTCTGCCGCTTGGGCGCTGCCTCTGTTTCCTGAAAGCCGGATAATATTGCCTATACTGCTATCACTATAACAATATGACGCGTCGGAAAGATAACTGGTTGACACTGAAGTGTTACTACCGATTCCAACATACCCAATCAGGTTTGGGAGAAGAATAAACGCAGCCATGCTTAACGGAATAAGCAGTTTACCCAATTGTTTTATATTAAATCCTGCCTGAAAAACTGCAAAGAAGAGCAGCGGCAAAACCAGCGTTAAATACCAAAAAGCAGCGTGAACATTAAAAACTGCAAAACTAGTAACCCCTAAGAGCACGGCGTCAACGTAACCTGGCTTTCTAAGCCAAAGCAGCCGATGTAAGAGAAGGAAAATTAACGGAAAGACTGAATAAACAATCAATGTTACAGAACCGCTAACTATCTCTGCAATCGTTATGGGGTTTATTGCGTAAACAAAGGCGCCTAAAATTGCGGGGGCCAACTTGAGATTTGTTTTTCTTGAGAACAAAAAGAATGTAAAAAAAGACAACGGTAGTGGGAAGAAAAGGAATAGTTTCTGGGCAAGAGTTGAACCTATAAAATTTGAGACCACAAAAGCAGACAAGTAATAATTGAAGGGTTTAAAAGATATAAAACCCATGCCATCTTGGTTCCACGAAAAAAAGGACCAATCTAAAAAAACATTGTTGGTACTTGGAAACGCAATTAAATCGCCGTATGCCCACATTCTTGAAAGTTCAAGTTTATGCGTTAAAATCCATAAAAATAAAAAAGCAACCACTAAGATGCAGGCAATTGCGATTTTTTTCTTGTTGTCCATTAAGGCTTTAACATCCGTCCACCATTAACGTCGCCTGTGTTTGGTTGAAAAGGTTTTAGGAACTCTTTTTGGCTCCAAAAAATGTTAACTTCAGACAAAGCATAATTTGGAGGACTTTCTTTTGAGGCTACAATAACTATTTTTTCTGCAAGTCTAGGGAAAATGCCCGCGATTTTTCGGCTTAACCGGTTGTTATAAGGGTAAATATAGGTACCTTTTACGGAGATAGCGTCAAAACCAAAACTGTCAAGGAGCCATTCTACGATTTTGCGGGTGTAATCTCGGTAATGGGGGCATTTGTAGTGTGCAGAGTACAGGGGCGGCAGGTCATAAAATGTCTGAATCAGCAGAGAAGCGGGCTGGTTAACGTTTGGGAAAGTCAAAATAAATGTGCCTTTGGATTTTAGAACCCTATTAATTTCGAAAAGCAGGTTATCGGGAACAAGAAGGTGCTCAATCGTTTCCGAACATACAACAATGTCGAAGTAGTCTGAATCAAACGGGAACTGGTCAACCTCTAAATCGGCAAGGTGAGTTTTAACGCCTAAAGTCTCTGCTTTCTGAAGCAGTCTATCGCTTACATCTAAACCGTGAACCTCGTTGCCACGGGTGAACGGTGCAAGAACATGGCCGTCTCCGCAGCCGACGTCCAAAATCTTAAGTGACCGTTTATTCTGAAGGAGCTTTAGCAATAGTCTATTTACAACTGTGTCTTTTTGGTCTCCGCTTGAGTCATCAAAATTATCATAAATTGCTTTCTGTAAAGAACTTGTTCTTTCCAACTGCTGGTGCTCCTTAAACGTTGAAAACTTTTAGTTAACGGTTAGTTGTTTTTAGGCTGCTAAAACTCCAATCTCATAAGCAGCCGCTTTTAAAGCCAAAAGAAGGCATGACTCCAAGCCAATCTTAAGGTTTGACGGAGAAAAAGCGCCCTTCCTAAAAACCGACTTCTTAACTAACAAGTCACTGTAGCAACCGCTTACCAATAAATATTTCGTAGTCACGCCATACCGAAAATTTTTCTTGCATAACTGCACAAGACTGTCCGGCTCAAAATGCCAAACACCATTTGGCAAAATACCGACTTTGGATGAAACACGATAAGCTTCAAAATAAATAATCGCGTGATCATGCGCTACGATATCGCGAAAAATTTTTTTGGGTATATTTTCAAAAGCCTTCTCCAAAACTTGCCGTTTATATACGCGTGCCAGCATGACGCCGTTTAAGGGATCAAGATGCAAGTCTGACCTTTTATGGATAAGCTTTCTGTCTGCTTCAAAAAGTTTTTCGGTAAACGTTCGAGGTTCAAAGGAGCGTTCTTCAACACACAACATGTCATACTTGTCCATAGCTTTAACCGCCCGCTTCACCGCTGTTTTCTCCAGAACCTGATCTGAATCAAGCAAAAAAACTAGGTCGCCTTTGCATCTTTGAAGACCAATGTATCTGGCGCCTAAAAGCGCCCCAGAATAGTTAATGACTTTACCATAGTTTTGTGCGATTTCTACTGTTCTGTCTGTGCTTTGGCTGTCTACTGTTAAAATTTCGATTTTAGAATAAGTCTGTTTTGAAATGGAATCGAGACACATTTTCAAGTGCTTATCTGAATTAAATGTTGGAACCACAACAGAGACTAACGGTAAATCACTCATTGAATTCTTCCTCCAAAATTTTCAGCAATTCAGTTACGGGATTATCCCACGAAAAACCGTCTGCGTACTCTAGAGCATTTTTAGAAAGTTCAAGCTTAAAAGCGTTATCTTTAATGACCCTGATAAGCCCTTCCGCTAAAGCCTCAATACTGCCGTCTACAACTAGCAGCCCTGTCTTGCCATCCTGCACAGAATCCCTTAAACCCGCAACATTGTAAGCTACCGTTGGCACACCAAGCGCCGCCGCCTCAACCACATTCAAACCCCAGCCTTCCCGAACACTTGGATTCACCAAAACCCATGATTCCATAATACGTTTGCGGCGTTCCTCACTTGACAAGTAACCCAAAAACCTGACACCCTCTCCGCCTATTTTTTCCAATTTGCTTTTGAAATCGCCGTCTCCAATCAGCCACAACTCAACCTCAGGAATACTCTTTTTTACAATCTTGAAAGCCTCAACAGCGTGGTCTGGACGTTTAGCACGTTTCAAGCGTCCAGCGTAAACAATAACCGATTGCCGAGTTTTTGAGGAGGGTTCTTTTAATGGTTCAAAATTTAATCCTTCGTGAACGATGAACACTTTTTTGAAGCCGTAACGTAGCAAATCCTGTTTTGTACTGTTAGAAACTGTCACTGTAGGGGTATTCACGTATTGTTTTAGCCATCTTTTTTCAAAAAAATGGTAGCCAAAAAAACTTACTACCAGCGGAGTTTCGTAGAACCAGTATTCTTTTGCGGTTTGGTGAATAAGAGCGACCACTTTTTCGTTGTTTCTTGTAAATTTGTGAGCAAAAAAGGGAACAGTGTTTATCTCGTCAATAACTACGTCAAAGTTTTCTTTGCTGAAACGTTTCTTGTAGTACCGTTTAGCCTGCAAGTAAACCGTGTATTTTCCGCCTGCCCTAACTATCTGCACGCCATCCACAATTTCTTCGTTTTTAGACCCGGGGTATCTAGAGGTGAACAGAGTAACCTTATGCCCAAGCTTTACCAATCTGCTGCAGACTTCATGCGTGAAGACTTCGGCTCCGCCCATTTCGGGGTTAAGCCAGCAACGCCAGTTAAAAATCAGGATGTTTAGGGATTGCATGTTGGTACCACTTGCGTATTCTAAGTCTGTATGCTATGCCTAATAGGTCTTTTAGCATATGCCACGTTGACTTAAACGTGAACAACTCTGTTACTTCCAAATCAACAGGAATTTCCTTTACTTTTAAGCCATAAATTTGGGCCAAAACTATCAATTCAACATCAAAAGCGTAACGTTTAACGCATAAACGTTCAAACACATCCAAGAAAGCCTGCCGTTTTAGTGCTTTTATCCCTGTCTGGGTGTCGCTTACTTTTACGCCCGTTAACAGCCTAGCAAGCATGTTAAAAGCATGGCTAAGCATTTTTCGAACCAGCGGAACTTTAACCTGAGAGTCGGGATGCCATTTTGAACCGATGACTATGTCAGCCCCATTTAAACCATCAAGAAAACGTTGAATCTGTTTTGCGTCAATGTCGGAGTCGCCGTCGAAAAAAACGATTGCGTCGCCTTTGGATTTTTTGAAACCAGTTTTGATGGCGTAACCTTTTCCAACATTATTACGGTAACTTATTACTTTAATGTAATTCTTGTTTGAACCATAATTTTTGGCTTTCAAGCAAGTGTCATCGATGCTTCCGTCGTCAACAATGAGAATTTCGTATGGTAACTCTTTGTTTGCTAAATTGTAGTCTATCCGTTCAAGAGTGTTTTGTATTAATTTACTTTCGTTATAAGCTGGAACAACAAGTGACACAGTTGGAATATTTGGAAGCTGAAAGAGCTTACTCATTTTACATCAACTCACTTTTTTGACAGGTCATACTCAGCTGGCCGTCAAAGCTGAAAAACAAAAAGAGGGGTAAAAAAGGGGCTAATTTCTTCTTAACTTGCCAGTGTTGGTGAAGAAGGCGTGTTACCGATTACCGGTGACCATGTCGACTGCACGTTTGTATTCACGGTTACGCTGCAATGCCACAAGCTACCGCCGTCTTGACTTCTCACGACTAACTCAAGTGTACCGTCTATGATTGTTGCTGCTGGACTGTCACATGTTAAACCGTTTTCTGTTGCTGACCAGCCTTGCCACGTACCGCTGAGCATCTTGTTGATAAATATGCGGTTATCTAATCCTTTGACAACCATAAATACAGAGTCTGCAGACGCTGTTAATGCCGGCGTAGAATCTGTTAATCCTGAAATCGGTGTCCATCCGTTGAAAATGTTGTTGTTCAAGTTAATGCTGGTGTACCAAAGCGTCTGGTTATCTATTGGGTATTCTGTGCCATAGCCCCGAATCACCAGATACAGAGTGTTGCCGTAGACTGCTATGCTTGGGCTGTCACACGTTGCCCCCGCCAATGCATACCAACCGCTCCAAACGTTAGTGTTGATGTTGTAGGTTCGATAGTAAACTCTGTTGTCTAAGCCTTTTACTGCCAAAATCAAATGTGTACCGTTAGAAGCAAGCGATGGAGCCGCCGTGCCTAAGCCAGTTATAGGTGTCCAGCCTGAGAAGCTTTTGTCTTGAAGATTAATCGAACCAAGCCATAAACTATTTCCATCTGAACCACACACTGCAAAGTAGAGTTTGCCGTTGCTGACTGTTATGCTTGGACTGTCAAGAGTTAACCCGTTTGACAAAATATTCCAGCTACTAAAAGAATCAAAAGTTTTGTCATACTCAGCGTAATAAATTTCGTTGCTTGCCCCTCGAACACTCAGGTACGCTTTTGAAGATGTTGGAGTCGCTGTGGAGTCTATTGTTATATCATCCATGTAAACGGTTACGGGGGAATTGTTTACCCAGTAGACAACGCCGAAACGTGCGCTTGCAATTACGTTAGCTGCACTTGTATCTTGATTTACCGCTGCCACTTCAACGTCATTAATTTTTAGTACCAATGTTTCTCCTGTTGCTGCATGAGTGAAGTATACTTCAATTTTGTACCATACACCTTCTGTTGGCGCCGGAACGCTTGCACCTGCTACCACATAGGGCCATCCAGCATACTGTAATGCCCAATGCGTGCCTGAAGAGTCAGCGCGAATACCAAAAGAGCCTAATGAATTAGCACCTGAGTCTACAAACTGTACAAGCCATAGTGCTTCCCCATTAGCTAAGGGTAAACCATCAGCGATGTAAACGTAAGAGGTTGAACTTACCTCTGATAAACTGTTAAGATTCGTGTAGGCATATGCCCGTCTTGTACCTGTCCCGTCAGAAACGCTAAATTGTCCACTGTAGGCTCCACTGTGAACGGGATTTGAAGACGGTATTAAGGATCCGCCTGTTGTTGTGATTGTTCCCGTCCACGGGTCAAAGTTGCCCGACTCAAAGCCGTTTTCAAAAATGTGTTGACTTGGAGTCTTTGGAGTGAAAACTGCGGTTAACTGGTAATTTGCGTTCATAGTTACGCTACAGGGATTTGCTGAACTGTAGTCTATTCCGTTTAGTAGCCATTGGTCAAACTGGTAGTCTTGCCCAGAAATTGCGGTGACCTGTGCTGTTGTACCTGAAGTATATGAATAAGTTCCTGCTGTTGGGTTGGTTGTACCGAAACCTTGAACACCAATGTTAAGGTTGTATTGAGTGCCTGTACCTTGAATAATGGTTACGGTGTTGGTGTTTTTTGATATGCCGTCTTCTTTTCCATCGTTGGGGGTTACTTGGCAACGCCATTGGTCGCCTATGGTTAGGTCGCTGCTGGGGACAGCTGATGAACTGGTTAAGCCGTTGCGGGTTTCCTGATATCTTTGGTTAATCATTGCTGCGGAGAGTTCTGTTGGGTAAACTCTTATTTCGTCAAGGTACCCCACGAAGTCGTTGCCGCTGTTAAAGCCTATCTGCAGTGGGGAACCAGCCGTTCCGTTTATGTTTCCAACAATTGCCGTATTCAGATCGTAAGCGCGCTGTGCACCGTCAACGTAGATTCTTAGTCCTGTGCCTGATTTGTAGGTGCATACAACGTGGTGCCAATCGGTTACTGAGGGGGTTTGGTTAAACTTCAAAGTGTAAGTAACGTTTCCCGAGCATACATACCAAGTAAATTCAAGCTGCTGCAAAGCATTATTCCTGACGTCTACACGGTAAGAATTGATTGTTCTAGGCGAGTAAAGGTCAGGTTTCCAAATCAAACGTTCATTTTGTCCTGCGGTTGGCGATTTAATCCAGAATTCCAAGCTCATCTGAGACCAAGTTCCGCTTCCGCCCAAACTGTTGCTTTGCTCCCTAACAGTTACAAAGTCGTCGCCGTCAAAGTATAATGCGCCGCCTACAACACCGTTTGGAACCCATGTTGCTCCATAGATTGTTCCGTTATTGCCTCTGCCCGAGTAGTCTCTTGTAGTTGCGGTTCCACTGTAAACTTGTGTGCTGTCAGGTTGAGTGTCAAATGGCAGATTTATGCTGGTTATGGATTGACCGTTCTTGTACCAATTGTAAATGTTTGTCACTTTGTTCCCGTTAATGTCAGCTGTTGTTTGGTTGGCGCTTACCAGGTTTTGTTGGATAGAGTTGCCGCTGATACTTGGTGTGCCTTGTGTCGGAGGCGTGTTTGTAATGTAGGGTGCAGTTGTGAACATGAAGTTGTGGCTTGTAGTGCGTCCTGAAGTGTCTGTTGCGTTTACTTGCCACCGGTAGGTTGTAGCTGGAGCTAACCCGTTTACTGATAGGGTTTGTATGCCGTTGCCCACGTTTGTTTCGCTTCTTGAACCTATGTTAGGCGTGGTTGTAACTGTAAAGCTCATTCGTTGATCCAGAGGATGGTTAAGTCTAAATGATAACTGGTTAAGGCTAGTTGAAACATTGACTGCCCCAAAGGCTGGGGAGACTAAACTGACATCTGGCCATGGTCTATCGTAAGGTACATATTCTGAAGCGCCGTTTCGGCTTTCACCATAGTTTTGGACTTCTGTTCTTGCTCTTGGATTGGGAGCTATGCCGGGAGTGTCAAAACAGTATATTACGCCGCCCTGTGTCAACACAAGTAGCTCGTTTAAGCCGCCGTCGTTACGGTCAACATCTTGGACTACTGTGTCGATGGCTCGGTGGCGTAGGCCGGTGTTAACGTATTCGAGGTTTCCATTTTTATCATACACTTGAACTGTACCGTTGTCTGAATTGTTTATGTAATCAAAAGTTGTAATTATAATATCCATGGCTCCATCGCCGGTTACTTCGCCAACGGTGGGTCCTTTCCAAGAACGCCCTCCTACTAGTGTAGTATCAATTGAAAGGTCAAGTCGCCAGTTATACAAGTCCCAGACAGTGACGTAATCAAATTCGCCTTCAAAGCCATCACCGCTCAAGATTTCTAAACTGCCGTCGCTGTCAATATCATAAATGGATGATTGGTAATGGTTATGTCTGCCAGGTATGTTTGTCTGCAAAAGTGTTGTGCCCGCAGCGTTTTTCAAGGGGTGTCCATCGGTAGAGTTTAGGACGCAGACGCCTGCGCTTAAATCGGTGGAAACTACGTCTTGTATGCCGTCCTTGTTAACGTCAGCAAGCATTGGTTTGTTGCTGCCTAGCTCCCCAATCGTAGACACGCCACCTGAGTGTGAGATTGTTTGCCCAAAAAGAGGTTAAGCCTCCGCCCCAGGCGCCGTCACCAAAGTAGACGTCGCGTTCGTTCATGTATAACTCGTAAGTACCATCATTATCTGTATCACCAAGCGATAAACCACCAGCACAAGGATGCCAAACTTGGACGCGCCCACGTTCAACAATTGTGCCGGTTGAGGGGTTGTATTCATAGTGTATGATTTTTCCTGTCGTAGGTTGCTCTTCATAAGCCATCACACCTAGAAAGAGATCTGGATAACCGTCTGCGTCTGTGTCTCCCGCAACTGGGCCTGAATCAACTCTACCGCCTCCTAAATTGGTGGCGGAAAACATGACACTGCCATCTGTTGCATGAAGAATGTATACGCCTGCTGGCTGTTGAAGGGGTACAACGATTTCAAGGTTACCGTCATTATCCATGTCTACCATTTGGGGTTGACATGTATCGCCTACGTTAGGAATTGTTCTTGTCCAAATCTGTTGTCCTGTCCTGCCGTTAAGGCAAGTTACTCTGCCGCCGTCATTTGGGGCTACTGAACCGCCTGCATGGAAGATTTCTTCGCCGGGATGTGCCGCGTCAGTTAATACGTCAGCTGTTAGTAGTGCTTCTCCGCCGCCAGCTACGTAACCTGTCCATTTTAAAGTGTATTGTTGTGGAGCCGCCGCCGTGGCGGGTGAACTGTTGATGATTGGTATAAGAAATGAAACTGTAAGTGTTATCACTACAAGTAATGCTTTAGTTTTTGCAGAATTTAGATTAAAAAATGAGCTATTTTCAATTTTATTAAAAAACATTTGTTAATTTCTCCTTGCAAAAAAGCAAAGTAGCTATCGATTGAATACTGAGGTAGCTAACTTGATATAAACAAATGTGATTGTCAACTCACAGCAACAAACAAGCCGTTGTTCAACTTATTTTGTGCCAGACAGTTTAGTGCTGAACGGCAGGGTTAACAGTGTCTGCTTTAACGTAAATATCAAATTTTCCGTTAGAGTAGACATAATTATACAGGTAATCCTCAGTTAGGCTACTGCTCAAAGCTGTGTACGTGTTGTTGCTAAACGATAAATCCTGACGCATCGCCATAAGATAATACGTGTTAATTCTCAGAACAACTACATCGGGCGATTGACGGGTAAGATCAGGTGGAAAACCCAGCAGATTAAGCCCCTTTGCCAAGTTCGCATAAGAAGCAAGCTGCTGGTCGTTTGTCATGCTTAAAGTTTCTTTTGAGAGATCAATGTTGTTAACTAAAAAGTTGAGTCCCAAATTTGCCGAAGGCGTAAAAGTATTGTAAGCTTCTTTGCTGTACGAAACAATTGGGAAAGTGCAAACTAGGAAAATAATAAACAAGAATACTGCGGAAATTTTTATTTTCACATGTTTAATGTCTGGCCCAACAATATATGACGCTAAGCATATAGAGCCCATTAGCAGAAAGAAAATCAGGCCTCTTCCTAAAAGATATCTTTCTCCTGATGAGGAAAAAAGCAGGTAACTCATAATGCCTGAACCAACCGCTGTTAACGTTAAGGTTAACCGCAGAGAAACCATTTTTCCGTCGTTTTTTTGTCGGTTTCTTAGTTTGAACAAGTTAACTGCAAGAATACTTAAAGTTGTAACAAGAAATATACCGTATATCAAAAGACTAAGCTGGCTTATCTCTGGATAAATAAACCCTTGTCCACCAGTTGTCCACTCAAAACCCTTGACTAGATTTGTAAGGAAACTTAGATCAAAAACGTGCGACATAGAAGCGTCTACACCGATATAGCTTGGCGCTGCCATAAAAATGGTCCAAAGCCACCATGCGTCAACTAAGAAAATCAGCATTAACGGAATCTGAAACGTCCGCCTAACTATATGATGAACTTTAAACGTTAGGCTGTTAAACTTTTCATTTTTAAGCGGCTTGCTTGTTAACAAATTAGCTGAATGCACCATCATCGAGTTTTTCCCAAATAGTAGGTTTACAAATAAAACGGCGAAAAGGTAAATGCCCAAAAAGAGGGGAGAAATAGGATGTGTCAGTATAACGGCTACAATCAAAAATATGCTTGAAAGTAACGCTTTAGCGCCTTTGTATGTCAAAAGAACTAGTGATGCAAGCAAGAGTACAGTTCCTGTAGCGAAAGGTGAAACATGTGGTTCAATATAGTGAAGTGTGGGTAAAGCAAGCATCAGTGCTAAGAAAGCGGTTTTTCTGTTAAAAATTCTTGAAGTAAAAAAGTAAGCTAAACTGGAAATTAGGATGATGCAGATCGGGGGAAAAATGTACAAGGTGTACGTAAAGGTGTCTATGGAAAACAAGTTTTCAACAAGATAAGTGATTATGAAGGAGAAAGGGTAACTTTGGCCATATTCGGTTAGGGAGAAATTGGCGCCTGAGAGTATAGATGGTATATAGCTTGCAACGCCTCCATGCCAAAGGCTGTCTGGACTCCATGAAAAGCCGCCTACCAAAAAAGGCGTATAGTACAACATCAACGCTAGTTGGGCAAGCAGCAAAACGTGCAGCCATAAGGAGCTTTTTTGACGCAGAAAAACAACAAAACATACGCCTATAAATCCTGCCAGTATAATCCAAAAGTAAGGAAACAGCACGTTTATCATTGCAAGCGGGTCAGTCAGGGTTAAGGCGTCATAGTTAGAAGCTGCATTTACGACTAACAGAAGCCAAGAAAGAAATATGGCTGTTGCAATCAACGCTAGAAACTGCGGTTTCTTAATTACGTCCATAATCATCGTTTACGTCACAACAGTAGTCTTAAGATCCGACCAGACAGAATTCAGTTTTCCAGTTTTAGACAAAGCAATTTCGTCTACAAATGAAATGTTGAATTTCACTTCACCCGTCGTGATTTTTAGAAATTCTTCTAGGTGCTTCTCAAACTCGGCGGAAACTTGGTAAGGGTTAAGTTTTAATGGAGAGGCCATTTTCAAGTAGACTTCAAAATAGTCAACGCTTTTTTGGTGGATTCTGTATTGGTCTATATCATTGTAGTGTTTAAATCGGCTGACCGCAAAGTTAAACACCATTGGAGACAAAACACGGTTTCCCGGAAGCATCAGAAAAGAGTCCTTGCGACCCTCAACTATCTTCATCAAGGGCAAACTGCGTCCACATACACAGGCCTCATCTGAAGGTACACCTATGTCCCCGATGGAATACCTGATAAACGGCATTGAAAAATTGAACAAACTCGTATAAGTAACCATTCCGCGTTCGCCGGGTGCAACGGGTTCACCGTTTTTGTCCAAAAACTCGGTTATTACGCTGTCAACATCCATGTGATAACCATCGCGTTCGAGGCATTGCCATGCCGACCGGTCAATTTCGGCGCAACCGAACTGATCGCAGTATGGAGCTTCGAAAGCGTCTTCGACGTATTTGCGGGATTCAAGATCAATAAACTCGGCGTTTCCTAAAACAAGGTGTGGCTTGATTGTTTTTAGTCCTTGCCGTTTTACTTCTTTGGCGAGCATTACCAGTGAACCTGAGTACCCATCTAGAATGTTAGGTTTTGAATCGCTGATCAGTTTTAGCTTTTGGTCCGTTGATTCAAAAAGTGAAATGCAGTTTTGGGCGTAAAAACCTATTTTTCGTTGTAGTCCTGTGGTGTCCTTAAAATGAGTCTGTGACGTCAATACCACCCAGTTGTCTCTTGCTTTTTGTCCGCAGGCAATGTTTGCTCGCATGTAGATTGCTTTTCTCCATGCATCCTCTGTTGAGTTAATGTACACTTCAAAGGGGGTTCCAGTTGAACCGCTGGTTTTGACCCTCTTTAACTTGTTAAGGTCAAAGTTTGAAGAAACAATTTGACTTGACGGTTGCTTCTTGAATTCTTCCTTTTTAACAACTGGAAGTTTGTGTAAGTCCTCAATTTTTCGGATACTGTCAACATCAACGCCCGCGTTTTTGAAGTATTCATGGTAGAATGGCACGGTTTCGTAAGCGTTCTTAACTATCATGCGGAATTTTTTGTCCTGATACTTTTTTAGCCGTTTTTTATCCCAATGCAAACGTCTGTTAGCTAAACCTAAAAAGTATAGCACTTTAACGATGTTTACCATTTCGTTACCTCCTATTTGTTAACGTCTAAATGAATGCGTGTTTTGCGGTCTATCGTTTTCCAGTAGACTGATTTTCTAAATGATGAAAATAATCCGATAACCAGGTAGAATTGGTGAAGAATAAAACTTGACAGAAAACCGCCAATAGGCTTAACCGCGAACGAGGAAACCGACGTCATTATCAGGACTGTTCCAGCTAAAGTGTAAAGCCAAACATCCTGTGCAAACACAACATAGCTTACAAGGAACGCTGAACCAGCAATAAAGAGTACTGGGCATAAACCGAGCATGAGAAGTTTTAAGGGAAAAACGATTCGCCCGAACGCGCCATATTTGCTGTCAAGCGTTATATCGCGGTTCCGTATGAAAACTTGCAGGAGCCTTTTTGCCCTGCGAATTTTTTGAAGCCTATGTTCCTTTAGGTTTTCGGGTGAAGGCTCAAACACGATTGCGTTAGGATTATAGATAAACCGGTAGCCCTGTCGAATTACGTTTATCGCGATGTTTCCATCTGTGCTGCCGTAGTCTTTCGGAATGGGTGAAGAAACCTTTGATTTGTCATAAACTATCAAGGGTCCGTTTCCAGGAAAAGCCGAGTGAAGAGCGCTTTCGGCAAGCATGGATTCATGATAGAAACCTCTGTATGATGTTTCACTTCTTTGAGCAACTCCTTGCCCCTCGAAGACCGGCTGAATATAACCTGTCACTCCACCTGCATTCTTAAAACCCTTCAAGGCGCTGACAGCGTTTCTTAACGCATTCTTTTCCAGCAGAACATCAGAGTCAGTAATGCAAACCAGGTTATTTTCGGCTTTTGTTACTGCATCATTAAGTGACCTGTTTAAGCCCATGCGGTTTAGGTTACGGATTACTTTCCCGTAGAGCATTTTTTCTTTTATCTTTTTTTCAGCTATTTCAGCGGTGCCATCGCTTGATGCGTCATCGTAAACTAACACTTCCAGTTTATCTTTTGGATAGTT
The DNA here is from genome assembly GCA_963832745.1 of Candidatus Bathyarchaeota archaeon. Lineage (GTDB taxonomy): Archaea > Thermoproteota > Bathyarchaeia > Bathyarchaeales > Bathycorpusculaceae > Bathycorpusculum. The sequence goes on from CAWHVC010000001.1 coordinate 648,294, forward strand.
TAGTTCTGAAATGTTGTCGATTTTTCGTTCGATAACTTTTGCTTCATTAAAAGTTGAGACGATAATTGAAACGTTCGATAAATTAGCGTCAGCTGTGCCCTGAAAGGTCTGTAGTGACTTCAAAAAGTCAGCGATTGATTCTTTACGTTTTAAAACAAAACCAAAATACAAACCGTAAACTGCCGCTGCAGTTGAAATCAGTGCTAGGCCTAACGCTAAAAAAATCAAAGAGGATTAGTCGCCTCCACTTTAAGTTCCTGATCTATTGAACTGTAGATGCTTATTTGCTGATTCACTTCAGAGACGGCTTTAAGCAGGATAGGGTTGAAGCCTTTTGACAAGCTGAAATTGATGAATGCAGCTAAATCTTTAGGTAGGCACATTCCACCAAAGGGTTTTCCGCCAATGACTCCGTAGCTGCCAATTCGGGGGTCAAGAGCTGCGGTTTCCGCAATCAAGTTTGAGTCTAAGCCTAACTTGCGGCTTATCAGGTATATTTCGTTGAAAAAAGATATTTTTGCAGCCAAGAAAAGGTTAGATGTATACTTTATCATTTCAGCGGTATCTAAATCGGTAAAAACCAAGGGGCATCTGAGCGGTGAATAAATCTTTTTCAGTACATCGCCTGATTTCTGGTTTAAGGCACCAATGACGATTCTGCTGGGGCTTAAGAAGTCTTTTAGGGGGCTTTGTTCGCGTAGAAATTCGGGGTTCATGCAGACGCCAAAGTCTTCTCCAGCTTTAAGGTTTGAAAGGTCCTCTATGAGGGGTATAAGTTTAGTTCTGGTTGTTTGCGGGGGAATAGTGCTTCTGAAAACTAGTACTTTGTAGTTTTTGGTTTTTGTTAAGGCTTTAGCTATTGTTCGCGTGCAATCATTAATGTAGGTTAAATCTATTCTACCGTCAACAGTGGGTGTGGGAACGCAGATAAAAATTGCTTCTGAACTGCTAATTGCATGCGCAATATTGTCGGTTGCTTCATAACCAGTATTTCGCAGTGCCAACAATTTGTTTCGATCTATATCATGGAATAGGACTTTGTTACCGTTAAAAGCAAGACCCATTCCGGTGGCTTGACCAACTATGCCTGAACCAATTATAGAAATATTCAATTTTTTCACTTTCCTCTCAAAAAATCGTTTTTTCTTAATTCAAAGAAACTTTCCTTGATTATTCGATTAAAAATGGCAAAACCGTGCCTTAACTTCAGTTTTTTGTCACCGACACGCTTACGATACGGAATATCAATCTCTTTTATCCGATAATTCTGCAATTCAACATGATGATTCAATTCGACTTCAATGTCAAAACCTTTTGATTTCGGAGACCAATCCTTTAATGCGCTCCAGCGGATAACTCGAAGGCCAGTTAGGGGGTCATTAAGTTCTATGCCGTTCATGAGGTTGTGTGCAAAAGCCAACATTTTGTTTCCTAAATAGAACATTTTTCCGCCAGTGATACATGGTAGATGCGAGTTGAAACGGTTGCCGCATACCATTCCGACTTGGGGGTTTTCTTCAAGGATCCTTATCATTTGTGGTACGTATTCAGCTGGGTATGTGTAGTCGGCGTCGGTTAAAATTACGTAATCAATTTGGTCTTTGTTCACATGGTTTAACGCGTAATTGATTGCGTTACCCTTGCCTTTGCCTGTTTGAAAAACAACGTCTGCGCCTAAGCTTCGTGCTACATCTACTGTTCTGTCCTTGCTGTGACCGTCTACGACAAGAAAGTGCGGCGTTCGAAAATCGTTAAGGTAATGTTTTAACTCGGTTATTGTGTATCCTATGCCTTCTTCTTCGTTTAACGCAGCCAGTAAAACTAGAGTAGAAGAGGTTTCTACATTGGTTGTTATGCTCAAAAGTCTACATGCCCCTTTGTTACACGACAAAGTGCTTTGCGTTTGACACTGAAAAATTTTGAAAAAGAAGCCGCTTTTTAGCAGCATTAACGATTTTGCCGTTTTAAATCAGGCTGTCTGTCTCTCGCGTAGTAAGCGCTTTTGCCGTTGTATTTGATAGATAGGCAGGTTATCGGTTTAAAGGTATGTGATTGTTAAATGCCTACAATAAGCTAAAATGTTCTAAAACGCATCGCTGATTTGTATATTGATTGTCTATGGGTATTTATTGTCAGGGCATTATTGTATATCCTTATAAATGGGCAAGTTATTTTTTGAGTACGGAGTTAACCGGTTTGATTATTAACGACATCTTGGGCGTTATTTACGCTCCTCACAAAACATTCAAAAAAATTGCTGAAAACCCAAAATATTTGGGTGTCGCAATTATCATTGTGCTCTTTGTAGCCTTACAGACAACTTACTATTATAACTATTACTCGAAAATAAATTATGAACAAACCGTGCCACCGACTAACCAGTTGAGCGCATTTACCACCGCTAACGCTACTCAATGGATTATCATGCAAGGCACAACTGTAACGCAAAACACTGCAGACTTCATCAATCAAACCTATTATGGAAACAATAGTTTGCAGTTTGCCCTATCTAACAGTAACAATTTAACGGCGACCCTTGAACAGTTCGGGTACACTGCAGACTGTGGAGAAAACGGTTTCCATAATTTAAGTATGAACATCAAACAGGTTTCCCCCAGTGTTGCTCCACAATCAGCCATTCTAACACTCTACACTGCCAACGGTACATCAAGCTATTTCACACTCGACATAACCTCAATGTTAACTGGCAACCTTGGCGAATGGAATAACCTAACAATCCCCGTTGGCACTTCAGAATGGCAAAGCAACAATTCACCAAACTGGTCAGAAGTAACCGGCTTAAAACTTGACTTAACTTATGCGTCATCTTCAGACATTACAATTCTGCTTCAAGGCGTTTTCTTCCATGGACAATTCTTAACACAAATTGAGGTCTTAGGCTTTGGAACTTTCCTTGGTTTTGCAGCCTACTCAATCATTATACAAGCATTGTTCCAATGGATTATTCTTGCAGCAGTATCCTACCTGATTCTCAAAGGATTAAAAGCAGTTAACGTTGTTTGGAGACCCCTCTTCATTGCAATGGGCTTTGTACTCATGGTACTTGTCGTCACATCAGTAATCGCGTTGCTGGGCTCTCTTACATTGCCAACCGTCTATTACCCCTACGATTTCCCGCCTTACGCATCACTAATTTACCCTGACTTCATCATCAACGGAGCATCACCCTCTTCACAAGCAGCATACCAGTCAATAGTTGCAGCAACAGCTACCTACACAACCATTAGCACCGCAATCACCGTAATCATGTACGTATGGCAAGTCGTCCTCGTCACCTTCGCAGTAAAAGCAGTCTCAGGATTCTCATACGCTAAAAGCATCTTAACCGCAGTGGGCGCAGTAATCCTAACGGTCTTAATACTAAGCCTGCTATCTGCAATAGGCCTAATTTAAGGCAAGGGTGTAGGCGAAAGCCAAACCCAAAACTTTTCTTTTTACTTTTTTTGAATGCTTGTTTTTACGGTTTTTTCTAGTTTTCCTGCGGCTGCTTGAACTGGGTTAGCAAGATTTATATTGATTGAGAACTTTTTTGCAAGTGAACTTTAAGCAATCAATTAGACAATAACACAGGTGAAAAGAGTGAGTATGCAAATTAAAGACCTCCGTGATGGAGCCAAACGCGTCAACGTCGAAGCCAAAGTTGTAGAAAAAGGCGACGTAAGAGAAGTAAGATCAAAATTTGGCGATGCGACATACAAAATTGTTGACGCCGTTGTTGCAGACGAAACAGGCAGCATAAAGTTGACTCTGTGGAACGACCAAATTGAACAAGTAAACGTAGGCGACAACATAAAAATCGACAACGGCTACGTTACAAGCTTCAAGGGCGAAATCCAACTAAACGTTGGTAAATTCGGCAAATTAACAGTCGGATAAAACGCCACAAATTTTTAACTCTAAAAATTTTATATTATTATTTTCTCTATATCAAAAAAGATTTGGCAGCATTCTTGCCGCCCTTAAAAAGAAGTGTTTTAGCTGGTTTTTAAGTCATCCATGAATTCGCTTAAGTCAACAACAGAGTTGCCGTTTTCGTCTTTGAGTTTCTGTTTTGCCGGCGGATTTTCCCGATAGAACGGTATGCGGTGTACAATGCGGTCTTCATATGTTGGTTCAAGTTCGTTCTTGTAGAAGACGCCGATTGGGATTCTGTCGTCCCATTCACAGGTTTTTGCTAAAGCAGCAGTTCTCTTCTGGAAATCTTCTTCCCACGATTTAACCACCGGGTCAAATCCTTCGTCATCCAACTTGTAAAGTCGCGGTTGAGGTTTGCCGTTGGCATCTTTTCTATCCATTCCAGCATACCAGTCCTTAGTTGTGATATCGTTGTAGCTGGGGCAAGGCTGCAAACATTCAATCAAAGCTAACCCTTTGTGCTGAATGCCTCGTTTAATCGTATCTTTAAGATGCATTAAATCAAAAGCGTAGGAGCGTGCTGCAAAGGTAAAGCCTGAAGTGATTGCCAACGCAATTGGGTTAACTGCTTCGTTAATGTTTGGTTTGGGTAACGCTTTGGTTTTCATGTCTAGCCGCAGTGTTGGGGAAGCCTGACCTTTGGTTAAACCGTAAACTCCGTTGTTGTGGATGATGTAGGTCATGTCAAGGTTGCGTCTGCCTGCGTTAACAAAATGTCCAGCGCCAATACCTAAGCCGTCACCGTCACCACCTATGGCGACCACGGTTAAGTCGGGGTTAGCGATTTTGATGCCTAACGAGAACGGTAAGGTTCTGCCGTGCAGGGTGTGAACACCGTATGTTTTAACGTTATGGGGTTCTTTTCCTGAGCAGCCAATTCCTGAAACAGTAACCACTTGGTGTGGCTGTAAGCTAAGCTCTGCAAAAGACATCTGCAACGCGTTCATTATGGCGAAGTCGCCACATCCGGGACACCAATCGGCATAAACGTCTGTACGGAAGTCTGAAGGTTTAAGAGCCAAACATCAACACCTCTCTTTCTTTTGCTTTACCGGTTAAAACTGCTCGAAGAGCGTTTTGTACTTCGGTAACTGTCATGGGACGACCCGTATACTTTAGGATATGATGGGTAGGGCTGATTCCTGTGTTCTCTTTCACGATAATTCCAAGTTGACCCAGATAGTTGTGTTCAATGTCGATTATGCGTTTTTTGCCTTCTAAAACTGAGCGTACTTTAGCTGCAGGCAGGGGGTGAATCATACGAACCTGCATGAAACCGCAGCTTAAACCTTCCTCTTTAAGGTTGTCTATAGCTTCAATTATGGCTCCTTTAGGCGAACCCCAACTAAACACAATGTTCTCAGAATTCATGTCGCCATAAAAGTTGAGTTTTTCTTCCATGGGTACTTCACGGTCAATCAGCAATATTCTGCTCATACGCTTCTCCATCATTTTACACCTGTTTAACGGGTTTTCGCTTATGTGACCTTCCTCGTTGCGTTCATCGCCAACATACCAGCAAACCGCATTATTGGTGCCGAGAAACGCACGTGGGGAAATGCCGTTTTCAGTTAGTTTAAAGCGCATGTAGTTTTTGCCTTCAAGGTCTTTTTCGGTTACGATGTCTCCACGGTCAATCTTAAAATCCTTATAATCAAACACATGGATAGGTTTGTGAACAGTTTGCTGCTGCTTTATCCATCAAATGAATCACTGGAACCTGAAACTTTTCTGCCAAATTGAATACTTTAGCGGCATCAAAGAAGCATTCTTGGATGTCCCCAGAGGCAAGAACTATTCTTGGGAATTCACCGTGGCCTGCCCGAATTACAAAAAGTAAGTCTTGCTGTCCATGCCTTGTTGGCAAGCCTGTTGCACCGCCTCCACGTTGATAATATGATATTACCACGGGAACTTCGTTCATGCCAGCCCAACTTAAACCTTCAACCATTAACGAGAAACCCGGTCCAGACGTGGACGTTGCAGCTCTTGCACCGGCTAAACAGGCACCTGATGCAGAGTTTATTGCACAGATTTCGTCTTCTGTTTGAACAACAATTATTCCTTCGTCGCCTTTTCGGGTTTTGAGGATTTCGTGGGCTTCAAGGTATTCGCTTTCGTCTGCCGCTGGTGTAATAGGGTAGTAGGTTTGTACTCTGCATCCGCCAAGCACTTTGCCCATTGCTACGGCTTGGTTTCCGTTAACAAAGATTCTTGGTTCTGTCGTGTCTTGTTTTTCAAGTTTATGGTTAAAGTTGCCTTTGAAATTAGCAACGGCATAATCATATGCGATATCCAAAGCGACAATGTTCATTTCAGCAATCTTTTCATGGAACATCGCTCTTATTGAGTCTTCAACGAGTTTGCGGTCATATTTTAGCATTGCAAAGGATATGCCGATGGTTAAAACGTTAATCATTTTTGTGAGCTTGCTTAGTTGGGGGACGTTGACTTTTTTGCTAAGCTGTTCTATTAACTCCAAGTATGGCACTTCAAAAACTTCGACGCCGCGTTTCCTGGCATGGTCAAGCCAATCCTTGATGGTTTCGCCGAGGTTTTGCTCTTTCATGTACGCGGCCAATTGGTCTTTATACTCAAAGGGGAACGTTGCAATATCCATTACTTTAACGTTAACAGCTTTAGAATCAACAATCACTGCTCCGCCAGACATTACCTCGTCAAGATGCCTAACTACTGTTTCAGCGTCAAACGCCGCCAGCAAGTTGACATCGTTAACATTGGCTAATGTTGGAGTTTTGGATATTCGTAGGTGAAAATAGCTGTGCAGACCTTTAATGTTGGAATGGTATTCTCTGCGGCCAAAAACGAAAAGTCCGCCGTAACCGCAGGCTTTACCAAAAATGTTAGCGGCAGTATCTACGCCTGCGCCTTGGGGCCCGCCAGCCATCCAGTTTATACTCTCTATTGTCAAATCATTTTCACTCCTGAAGCAAACACTTTCTTTTTTTGATTGACGGTTTATCCGCCTGTTGCCTTATCGCTGCCTATACAGCAGGTGCAACTATAGGTTTCCCCACAGTATGGGCAAACGCAGCTACAATCGTCAATAAAGTTTCCACAATTCTCGCAACGGGGACGCTCTTCTTCAGACATCCAATTGCGCCTTCTACAACCAATGTTTTGTTTTAAAAGCATAATTAATGTTTCGGAACAACCCCTAAACACCCAAACGGTAACAAGACTATTTTACAACCTTTTGCCGCCTATTTGGAGCCTATGAGAAACTCATTTGCAGAAATCTATAGGGGTAGGTGGTATGACGTTTTTTAGCCTAATGCAGTTTTATGCCAGCAAATTTTGAATTGTTTTTTGTATTTTGGGTTTCTACAAACCCGAAACGCCTCAACTATACCGATTACTGCAGGGTTACTTTTGGTAGTATACGTCATTACCACTTTGACTAGCTGTGTTGCCTGAAACTTTGCCTCCAGACGAATCAAAACTGCCGTTCCCAACATACACACCACCGCCATAATTTGCCGTGTTACCAGAAATCACACCACCACTCATATTGAACTCATCATCACTGCACACACCGCCACCAAGATTACCTGCTGTATTGTTAGAAATCACACCGCCAGACATCTTAAAAGCACTAAACATAAAATAGTTAAGCACACCACCACCCTTATCCCATGCAACATTATCAGAAATCACACCACCACTCATACTAACAGTACCATAAAAATTGTATACACCACCACCAACGCTGGCTGTGTTGCCACAAATAACTCCACCATCTAAACTAACTATACTCCACCTGTTAAACACGCCACCACCCCTAAACTCGGCAGTGTTACCAGAAATTTCACCACCAATCATACTAAAATTAAAAGCATTAAACACGCCACCACCACCCAAACTAACCTCGTCATGATTATACACGACACTACTATTACCTACTGTGTTGCCAGTAATTTTGCCGCCAGTCATTTCAAACGTGCCATAGTTAAGTACGCCGCCCCCACCAATGTAAGCTGTGTTGCTAGAGATTTCACCACCAATCATACTAAAATTTCCTAAATTTACCACGCCACCACCCCACTCTCCATTAGGCGTCATATAATCCTTAGGCATAGTGTTATTACAAATCACACCACTATACAATATTAATGCACCATCAAAATCGACAAATACCCCGCTACCATAAACACCCTTTTCATGGGTCACAACAACACCATCAAGTCGCAACACACCATCAGTCTCAACAATGATAGCGCTCTGATTATTTGCACCAATCAACTTGTAAAACCCATTCGCTATATTGTTGCTTGTTAGGGTGATGTTTTTGTTTGTTGGAATGATAAATGGTTTTGTAAGTTGGATATCGCTGTCAAGAGTGATAACGGCGGATTTTGCATTGTTATTAACTGCCGCTCTTAGTTCAGTTTCAGACGTAGTTGTTATAAAGAGCGTTTCAGGAGTTTTGGTCTTAAAAGAAAAAGCACCATTAAACACCAAAAATAAACAAGAAAGAACTAAGACTATGATGAACATTAGAGAAACAAAAAGCGAAACCTTTCTTCTGCCACTACTATGAATAGCGTGCAAATTAAATTTGAACCTAACATTTTTCACACTCATACAGATAACCGCTACAGAGACACATCAGCAAACTTTGAAAAAATTAAACAAATAAAAAGAAAATACTTAGTCACCGATTTGGGTGCCAGCAGATCTTGACTCATTTAGCGCAGATGCTAAAATACATTCGTATTCTCCAATTTGTACTATTAAGGTCTCATTTATCTCAGATGGCGACATATTTTGGTACTCTTCAAGGGATACTACTACAGGAGGCTCTGATGCAATAGGAATGTCTACAGGAACACCTGTTGTCAATCCAGCTGAAATCATCACATCATACATCCGTTCATACTCAGCAGCATCACCATTACTCACATACATAGCATACATTTGACAGAAATCTTCAAAACTTACTGGACGTTCTGAGTCATTTGAAGTAGCAGAAGCGCCCACAACCGCTACATAACTGCTACAAATCATCGTAGTTACGAGAGCAAAAACTATTGATAGCCGCAACAATTTAAAATTGCTAAATTTTTTGGGCATTTTGTATCAACAGTTTATCATTTAATAAATAGCCATATTTAAGTCTCCTAAAAGAACAGTCTGTTCTTTCTGGAGAACAGTGTTTTTCTGTTGTTTCTACGGTAAAAAGCGCTACTATACAACTTTTTGTTATGCTGTACAAAAGAATTTAAAATGCTCTCGCAACGCCGCAGTATGGGCATACGCAGCTACAATCGTCAATAAAGTTTCCACAATTCTCGCAAAGGGGACGATCTTCTTCGGACATCCAATTGCGCCTTCTACAGTCAAAGCAGTGTTTCTGAAATATAATTAATGTTTCGGAACAACCTCTAAAGCCATAATCGGTAACCCTGCTATTTAGCAACCTATTTGCCGCCTATTAGGATTCTATTAGTGATTCTATGTTGGAACCTATAGGGGGTAGGTAGAAAACGGCGTCTATTTGGAGCCTAATAGAAAATCTATGCAGAAACCTATGGGGTCTAAAAAAATCCCTAAAAGGGGGTAGGTTCTATTGGCTGAAAAACACGCCATTAACATGTTGAAAAACAGTAGAAAAGAAGAAGGCTGAAAAACAGCCGATTTACATGCCTTGTTTAAGACGCCGATAAGTAACGTAGTCAACGTATTCTACAAACGGGTTTTCAGCCAAAAATTTGACGTTGACTTTCTGGCGACTTCGTTTATCAAGTATCTGACTTGTTGCCCGCAGCACGTATGCGTCGCTTCCTGCACCTGAACCGTAACTTGCCACAAGGATGCGGTCATCAGGTTTTGCAATGTCCAAAATCGCTGCTAAACCGACAAGGGAAGCGCCTGAGTAAGTGTTGCCGAATTTAGTCATTTGAATTGCAGGCATGAACTGTTCTTCTTTGAAACCGAGGTCTTTGGCGATGCGTACTGGGAAACTGGGGTTTGGCTGGTGAGGCACAAAGTAAGTGAAGTCCATAGGCTTCATGTTGCATTTTTCCATGAGTTTACTTGCGGATTTTCGCACGTGCTTGTGGTATGCTGGGTCACCTGTGAATCTGCCGCCGTGCATTGGGTAAGGTTCGCCGTCGCGTCGCCAGAAGTCTGGAGTGTCTGAGGTGCAACTGTACCAGCCTTCAACTTCAGCGATAACGTCCTTTTTACCGAAAATAAAAGCTGCTCCGCCGTAACCGACGAAAGCGTCAAGTTCGCCGCCGGGGCATCCACGTGGTGCAGCTTGAGAATTGTCAGCGCCGATAACCATAGCGTAGTCGATGCCTGAACGGGGATAACTTACTAAAGCACAGGCGTCTTTGAACATGCTTGAAGCTGCTTTACAGGCAAATTCTGTATCTACTGCGTCAACGCCTTGCAAGTCACCGTCTTGTTCGCCAAGATTTAGCACTTGGGCAACTTTAGCTGCGATTGGTTTAACCGCGTACGGGTTAGATTCTGAGCCTGCATAAATTTTGCCTACCCACGAACTGTCAAGTCCCGAGTGAATTAATGCAAGTTTTCCAGCTTCTACGGCTGCAGTAACAGAGTCTTCATCTATGAAGGGTACTGCACGTTCGATACCGCCGTCCTTTATGCGGAAACGTGAACTGTAAACGCCATAGCCAACTATGCCGGGTAACTCGTAGTCTTTGGTTGGCTGAATTACTTTGTATTCTTGATGCGGATAATACTCGTCTGCCAAGGTGAACGCTAAAGAGATTGTTGGGACAACTTCGTTTTTCCCGACAGAATAGCGTCGGCGGAACCGTGGAGTTACTTCTCTGCCTTCTAAACTTGCCAAGTCAAGGTCACCGCTATTTAACAGTTGATCAGTTATCCTTGCGGGCACACGGATTTTTCCGTCATGAAAACTAACCATGCCATAAACGAAACGGTCAAGCTTCATGAACTTGTTAGTTGGTTCATCAATTAACGTGCAAAGTTCAAGTTTACCTTTCTCATAGAAAAGGTCAACGTTGTCCATTTTGCCGTAGCTTTTTCTGCCACATTTACCGCAGTAGTCGCGTACTTCAAAATATTCTTTGCCGCAAATTTGGCAGCGGCTTGCACGTAAACGGTCACCAAGATAAGATACTCTACGTTCTATTGGTTCACTGCTCAATTGTTTTATTCTCTCCCTAAAATTGTTGCATACGCTTTAGTGCCGAAACCTTCAAACTCCAACGAGCCGCCAAGTTTGGGAACGGCGCCGTCAATGGTTACTTGACGTTGATCAGCTTTTCCGGTTAATTGACGGAAGATTTCGTAAATTTGTGCTCCACCAGTTGCACCCAATGGGTTGCCGTCAGCTTTTAAACCGCCATCCATGTTAACGTACAATTCTTTGCCGTCAATTTCGTAGCAGCCTTTGCTGTTTGGATATGAGTCAGCTATGCTTTTCCAGGCAGTTCCAGCAGTGCAGTACCCTAAGTCTTCAAGAGAAACCATTTCCATCATGGTGGATTGGTCGTTAACTTCCCAAAGCTTGATGTCCCAAGGTGACAGTTTGCTGGTTTGAAGGGCTTTTTTCATGGCGATTTGTGTCGCAACAAAATAGCTTAACTCGTCTCGAGCTGAATAGTCAAGATAATCTGTTGCCGAGCCACAACCGTAAATATACACGGGGTTTGCGCCCATCTTTTTGGCGACTTCTTCACTTGTAAGAATCAAAGCCGCTGCACCATCAGTAACCGGAGCAAAATCAAATAACCCTAAAGCTTTGTTTGCAGCTTTCCGCGAACTTAACACACTTTCCAAACTGATTTTACGTTGATACTGCGCATAAGGGTTTTTTGAGCCGTTAGCATGATTCTTGATTGCCACTTGTGCTAAAGCATTGTAAAGTTTTTCAAGGTTTTCACCATTTATACCGTGCTTTTTGATGTAAGCACGAAGCATAAGTTCATGGTTTGCCTCGGGCGTTCCCCCTGCGTAATAACTCCAAGGGTCTTCAAGCAGCATAAGGTCATCACGGATTTTATCCCAGCGGTCAGTCATCTTTTCAATACCGCCGACTAGAACGGTACTGTAAACGCCTGCTTGTATGGCGTGGCATGCAGTTTTTAATGCAGCACTAAAAGACCTTGTTACTTCCATGGGAACGTGAAGCTCAGTTAATTCAGAAAGAAAACCTTCTTCTAAACCAAGCTTGTTGGTGATTGGCAAAAAACAGTCAGACATGTAGCATGCTTCTAAATTTTTGCGTTCAAGATTGCATTCGTTTGAGGCTGCAAGCCAGGCTTCTTCTATTAGTTTTTCTGGCTCTTTGCCGTAATGTTCTCCAAACTTTGTTCGGCCAACAGCAACTATTACGGGACGATTCTGCATAACTTGTCTTCTTCCCTTGATTAATAGCAGTACAAATTTTCTAAAAAGACTATTAAATATTTGCCATATTTACCAAGTTTAAACCTGAAAAATACAGCTAGCAAGCCCTAAACCGTTTTAGGCATGATTATGGTTAGTTATCTCGTTTTCAATGATTTTTTCACGTAAGTTTTTGATTAATTCTTGCAATTTTTGGCTTAACTCTACAGGATACACTTCAGCTTCAGTTAGCAGCTTATGCTTTTCTGGAAGCTTGGCAAGGTTTTCAGCGGCAAAATCCTTAATTTGAGTCAACGACGGCAAAGTGTAAGTTAATTTGCCCTCAGACATAACCTTAACAAGCAACGGTTCAGCATCCACCCTTTCAGAAGCCAACGCAATAACATCCCGCACGTAATTGCCTTCATCATCCTTGTAACGGTAAACTTGTTTGCGACCAGGCAAAGTTAACTTGTCAGTGCTTAGTTTCATGATAGGCGAATAAACATTTGGCGCCGTCAAGGTTTCGCACAGTTTATAGATAACATCAAGATAAGGCTTGTCAGAAGAAGTCCCCATTTTGGTGCCTACACCAAAAGAGTCAATTTTTGCGCCTTTACTAAGTAGTTCAGCAATGCGAAATTCTTCCAAGTCACCGCTAACAAAGATTTTAACGTATCCCAAATCGTTGTCGTCAAGGATTTTTCTGATTTTTTTGCTGGTTTCCGCTAAATCTCCGCTGTCCAACCTGACGCCGCCGAGCCTGAACCCTTTCGCTTCAAGCTCCTTAGCTACAATGACTGCTTTTTCCAAGCCTGCAATGTCATTGTAAGTATCAATCAGCAGCGTGGATTTGTCGGGGAAGGTTTTGGCGAATGCACGGAAAGCGTCAAGCTCTTTTGGGTAAGACATTATGAAGGAGTGCGCCATGGTTCCAAAGACGGGGATGTCGTAAGCCATGCCTGCAAGCACGTTGGATGTTCCTTTGCAGCCGGCGATGTAGCTGCTACGTGCTACTTTCATCCCTGCATCTATGCCCTGTTCTCGGCGTAAACCGAATTCGATTACAGTTTTGCCTTTTGCGGCGTGTATGACGCGGCTGGCTTTTGTTGACATGGTAGTTTGTAGGTTAACGGTGTTTAGAACGAATGTTTCAACAATTTGGGCTTCAATAATTGGCGCAGTAATGCGGACTAAGGGTTCGTTGGGGAAAGCAACGGTGCCTTCGGGGACTGCCCAAACGTCGCCTGTGAATTTGAAGTTTCGCAGGTAATCAAGAAACTGCTGATTGAAACCTTGCCGTTTTAGGTAGGCGAGATGCTGCTCAGTGAATTTGATGTTTTGCAGGTAAAGCAGGATTTGTTCCAACCCGGTGAATAGGAAGTAGGAACGGTTTTCAGGCAGACGCCTAATAAACAAATCAAACGTGGCGGGTTCAAAGTTTTTGTTGTCAAAATACGCCGCGCACATTGTTAATTCGTAAAAGTCTGTAAAGAGGCTCATGTCTTCTTCGTTATAGGCGCCAAGAAACGGATTCATGATAGCTTAGAGGAAATGTTTACGATTTAATTCTTTCTAGCATAAGCCAACCGGTTCCTTAAAGTAAAAGGCTCCGAAAAGTGGGTTAAGGCGGAATGACGCCCATCCTGGAGCATTCTTCTTTTAAGCTGTCACGGATTTGTTTTAAGCTTTGACGTTTCTGCACGTACTCGTCACCTGTGATTTTTTCGGTTCTAAAGTCGCTGTCAAGCTGGGTTAACTGGATGCTTATTTCTGTAATTCGCTCTTTTAGGTGGTCAACGTATGAACCTGCTTGTTCCTTAACTGTTACATCAGAAGGAGCTATCGAGGTTTTTATTACACCGTCTTCAATGCGCAGTATTCGATGTGAAGCGCGGGCTACGTTTGGGTCATGCGTAACCATAATGATAGTTTTGCCCAGTCCTTCATTGATTTTGACTAGGTACTCCACGATTAATCTTGCGTTTGCAGTATCCAACTCGCCAGTTGGTTCATCAGCCAAAAGCACAGGTGCATCATTAGCCAAAGCGGCTGCAATAGCGATTCTTTGCTGTTCACCACCGCTCAACTCCTCAGGTTTATGCTCTGCACGTTCTTGCAAACCAACGGTTTCCAGCAGTTCTTGCACTCGTTGCTTGCGTTGTCCTCGAGGAACACCTGAGGCTACCATGGAAAATTCAATATTTTCTTTAGCTGACAAGGTAGGAATCAGGTTGAGGTTTTGGAATATGTGACCAACAGTTTTTCTTCTAAAATCAACGAGTTGGTTTACTGAATAGCTGGTTATGGCATTTTCTCCGACGTAAACAGTCCCTGCAGTAGCATTGTCAAGACCACCGATGATGTTCAGCAGTGTGGATTTGCCGCTTCCGCTTGGACCAATAATGGAGACAAGCTCGCCTGATTTTATGTCAAGGTTTAAGCCACGTAGGGCTTGTACTTCAATTTTTCCAGTCTTGTGAACTTTTACGAGGTCTCTGATTTTAATGTTTAATCCGTTGTTCATCTTGATCTCACCATTTTATCAAGTTTAGTAACATATTGTCTTGTCATAATCAAAACTGAGAGTATCATGGCACCGTAAATCATGGCTATGTATGAAGCCACAGTTGTGATTGACTCAAAAGAGAAAACCACGTGTCTTGTCAAAATTAACCCGGTTGCAGCAGTAGACGTTACTGTTCCATAAACAATTACTGAACCTACAGCTAGCCCGAAAACAACCGAAAATGTAATGACTGCAATGTTTTCAGTCAAAAACATCCAAACAAGTTGCCAGTAAGACAGACCTCTTACACTCATCAAAGTGGCTTCACGATTGCGCTCCTTTAAACTAACAAGACCCACAAGTGCGGTTCCAACTGAAGCAGAAAGCACCGCAAAGATTAAGCCCAATTGTTGAACTTCCAAAATTTGTAGGCTACCGTAAGTAGTGTAACTATTTTTCTGCTGGGATAACGCCCATTGTTCATCAAAAGATGTTACTCCTAAAACTTCCAAGTTTAGTTTTCTTATTTGTTCTGCAACATTAGTTCCGTTTACGCCGTCTTGAAGCTTAATCAGCATTGTTGTATCGAAGCGTTCAAGCGGGTAAGCATCGCTTCCAATGGTCATATTGAAAAGGTTTCGGGGTACATATGACCATGTTTGAGAAGCACTCAGTCGACTCCCTATGCCCGTTTGGACTTGGACTGGTTCAGGACCGTAAAAACCAACTACTGTTAATTTTCTGCCACCTGAATGGAAATTGATGCCCAATTGGTCACCGACAGTAACGTTTAATCGTTCAGCTTCAATTTTTTCTAAAATAATTGTCATGTTATCATTTTTTAGAGCATTCATCGCTTCGTCCATGCTTGCTCCAGTGAACCATTCTGGCTCAAAATAAGCGGATGCTTGCCAAGAGTCGGGGTCAATTGTCTTCACATAACTTCTTCCTGACACTTGAGAATCTTGTTCAAGTTGAGATTCTATGGTGTAGTTTTTAATCCCTGAAACATTTGCTAAAATGTTTGCCACTATTTCAGGAGTTTGAGAAGCGTTAGTGATGCTTATGCTGATGTCAGCGCCAACATCGGCACGAACCGCTCTTACTGCAAAATCCTGTTCGCTTGCTATTTGCCCTGTTACTTGAACACTGTAACCAACGATGAATGCAACCAAGAAAGCTATAGCCGCTAACCTTTTAGGGTTTCGTCTAACATTCTTTGCTGCTAAAGCCCCTAAGTCACCCATAACAATTGAAAATTTAGTTGTCAACTGCTGGAACTTAAGAGAGTTTTCGATGAACAGTTTAATAGTACCCCAGAAGAACAGCATCGGTCCAAAATAGGTCAAGAACAAATCGAAATAAGTGAAAACCACCAGTAGCAACGCTGTGATGCCACCTGTAGAAGAAATAGCCTGTTGTCTCAGCATTTCTGGAAAATTCATGCCTGAAGCGAACTCTACCATCTTGTAGCTTCCGAGAATAAAAGCTATCCATGGTAATTTCTTTCGTAAAGAGCTACCTGAATCAGAACCTAAATAGTCTCTTAGCGCCTGAACTGTTGGCAATTTTGAAGCTTTTCTTGCGGAACTAAACGTTGAAAATAAGGCTATAATCATGCCGAAAATAATTGTTGCTAACATTACTACTGGGCTGAAAAGTTGAGGATTAAACAGTGTGTTGATGTTCAACTCGCCTATAAACACTTGATTTAGGGCTAAAGCACAAACCACACCAATTACTCCACCGATGAAACCGATGGTTAATGATTCAATTAGAAACATTCTTTGAATTTGTCCGCTTGACAATCCCTTAGTAGACAATAACCCGATCTCACGCCTACGCAGGTTGTATGAAACATCGGAGACAGTTGACCCTAAATACCAAGCTACAATAAAAACTGGAAGAGAAATTATGAAGAAGCTGATTTGGGTATAAAAGAAGCTTGATTCAAAATTTGATAATATATCGCCTAAAAGATTAGTTACACGATTATATGATTCAAATTGAGCTAAAACTGTATTTTGGATTTTATCCGCTATTGTCTGAATGTTTTTTGCCGAGGTTGTGGTGTCCCAGGGGTTCAAAAGTTTGTCATGGTCAACATTGATTCTGAATGTAGCACTCATAGCACTGTTAGTGATGTTAGACCACAGTTTAACAAAAGTAGAGTTCCAACCAACAATCATTGTATCTTGCTGATAATTATAACGCTCAATAGAACCACTCGAACCAGAAGAAGAGGGAATGTAGCTGTAGCCAGAAAGATATGCGTAGCCTTTATCAGTTAAATCCGCATAGCCCGCGACAGTCAAGTTGATAGGAATATATGTTGAATTGTAATACTTGGGCATTGGAAAAGACATTGAAGTTGAAATGTTATCGCCAATCTCTACTCTGTCCTTAAAGAAATTGCCGACGATAATGTAAGTTTGATTTTCTCCGATTTCACCATCAGGCTTGTTTATCCATTCGTTATTGATTAATTCTGAGTCGGGGAAAACAACTATAGGTATGTACCAGTTTGATGTAAAATTATCGCTAGGCAACTTAGCGGTTTGATAGAGCCTACTTACTACCGCCAAGCTTTTTACCCCTTCAATACTTGAAATGTTATTCATTGCCCAAGCAAGGTCAGTTGAGTTAAGATTGACGGTAAATTCCAAGTCAGAGGTAACTTGGCTCAACTGTTTATCTAATGCCTCTTTACCGGCAAGATTTGTTTTAATGTTTACAGCTGCAAAGAATGTTGATGCAAGTATTATTCCGATTAGCAGTGCAACGAATAGTTTCCAGTTGCGGGTAACTCGTTTGAAGGGGTATAGTAGAGGCATTAAGTATCAAGCCTTATTCTATCAATTGCTTTTTAAGTCTACGCTTTAGGACACCTAAAAAGGCAAAAAGAACAGCCGTTACAAGCTAAAGTTTTTATCAAGAAGCGTATGAAAGAACTAATTATGCATTAAAACAACGAGTTAAATCCTACAAACACCCAAACCATAAAGAACCAATAACGTAAAAACAAAAAAAGAAAAAGGGAAAAAGTTTAGTGTCTTCTAAGAACTAAAGCGCCAACGATGCCTATCGCAATCAAAATGACGACTATACCGATGATGAAGTAAGTCATTAAGTCAGCTGTTGTTGCTACTGTTCCTCCACCGGTTGGTGTCGGCGTTGGAGATGTTTGTCCACCCTCAGCTACATTAACGAATGCTGTAGCGTAAGAGCTTCCGTAGGAATCATCGCCCATAAAGGTTGCAATAATTCGGTAGTCACCAGCTGTTGACGGAATAGTCCACGTGTAACCGAAAGCACCTGAAGCGTCGCTTGTGACGTCTGCTACATGTATGTAGTTGTTGTTGGGGTCAAATACGTCAATTGATACTGGGACACCAGTTATGGTTACGTTATGGTAGTATCCGTCGATTGGCATCTGGAAATGCAGGTAATCCATCCATGTAGACATTGAATCAGCAGAAACACATGGCGTTCCAGATTGAGCGGGGGACATATCAAGAATTGAACCAGCTATCACGACGCCTTGGCCTTGAGTCAATTCCGTTTGTGGCGCAGTCAAAGTAAGAGAACTTTGACCTTTACCTATCACATAGAAGTAACCGCTATAACTGCTTGAAGCCGTTAAGTAACCGTCTGATGCTCCACCTGGACCAAGGTTTGCACCACTTATCTTCCACATAAAGTCGCCGTCAGTTACATTAAGGCAAATTAGGCCCCAACCTCTTGTGGCAGGTTGTGTTGGCGTGTGTTCATTATTTTGTACGTAGACTTTTCCGTCAGCTATTCGGATTGTTTGAACTGCATAGACTTCTTGAGTAATATTGCTGTTGTAGGGAGTTTCAAACGGAACTGAAGGATCAGCGTAATGCCAGACTATGTCACCGTTGGTTTCGTTGAAAGCCCAAACACCAGTATAACCAACTCCTAGAACCATGTCATTGTATGCAGCAATGTCGTAAAGCCAAAATTCGCCCCATGGGTAATCGTTGATTTCAGTTTGCCAAAGAATATCACCAGTGTGTAAATCGCGTGCTTGCACGTAACCTCGTTCCATTTCAGCTATGTATCGTCCATGTCTTGCCCACGCATTAGTTGGTCTGTATGCTGACTCCATCAAATCGACAGGTGTACTTACGTTCCATATTAGTTGACCCGTAGTTACGTCTACTGCTTGATATGTTGAACCATAGAAGCCACCATTTACGAATCTGCTTTGAATAACAGTTATACCAGCTTCAGGGTCATAAGCACCCAAGTTGCCATAAGCTCCAACTTGATAAAGCGTTCTAAGGCTTGTTGGAAGAATGCCACTAACATTGTTCATAATTCTGGTAGTGAAGTTTGTGGATGATCCCTGTGATGTCCAGTTTATCCAGTTGCCAGTGTAAGTAGTTGTAACAGTGATGTTTGCTTGTGTAACATTAATTGAGCCTGTATTCTGGAAAGCCAAGAAGTAGCCGTTACGGTAGTACAATTCTTGAGAGCCAGGCGAGGCACCCATACTGGGTAACGAAATGTTAGCTGCAATTGCACCTGTTAAGGGATTAACTTTGTAAAGCCGATTTGCACTCACTGTTATTAATTCGGCACCGATACCTGCGGCCGATCCTGCGCCGGGAACGGCTGTATCAACTCCTTGCCAGTATGCAATGTGTGTCGGTGTTATGCCGCCTTGGGCAACAGGAATAGCATAGTACTGTTGTCCTGTTTGCAGGTCATAGCAGACGGCACAGCTTGTTGGGACACCGTTTATTGGAACAGTTTTTGTTTGGTAGCATCTGCCCATGAAAATTACGCTTGGCAAGCCAGGCGCGCTAAGTGAAGAGTACTGTCCAGCTTCACCGCCAATAATTCCTGCTATTCCACCAAGTTCTTGCCACAGAATATGTGGTGTGTTCGGTGCGGTAACATATGGACCGTAATAGTTTTCTCTGTCGCTTGCTTGAGTTGGTGAGCCTTCAAATTCTGCCCATGGATAGTTGCCGGCGATAGTGTACCATTCTCTGTTGTTAGGCAATATTGGTCGCGTCCAGAAATCAGTTGGAAGATTTGACTGCCAAGAAGCCACAATATCCTGTTGAACCGTTAAAATTGTTACAGGAGATTGTGCGGGTGCAACGAAAACTGATGGGTTATAGATTGCAGTGCTGAAATTGCCTGTACGAGTTGCAGAATACATTCCGTCCATCCAGTATCCTGCGGGGAACCATTCACCGGCAAAAGAGAACTGGAATTTCCATTCGCCCACTTGATCAACGACATAAGTGAAATAGCTTGTTCCATCGGCAACGTATGACTTAAGGTCTACAAGTTCGGTTGTGCCATCTGGCTTTGTAATGTTTACCGTGTATCCTACCATGTATTTGCCTTCGCCTGAAGGGAAAGTAATCCACACGTTAACTAGGAGTTCTTGTCCATAACCGATAGGGTTAGGTGAAACACTTAGAAAAGCTAGTGGATAAATTGTGTAGTCGGGTGTTTCTCCTGTGGGTACAGTGGTGGGTCCTTCATAGCCTGCAATTGGTTGTCCACCGTGTGATGTTATTCCACCTTGGATTTCTTGGGTTCCTTGTGCTTCTACTGAATCGCCCATTGTTACTATAAAAGTAGATATTAAAAGCACAGTAACGATTGCTATTGATTTCAAAATATTTGTTTTAGAATTTTTCATCGATTTTTCACTTTTAAAAATAGAGAGCGCTTTAATAGACTAACTTTTTTAAAAATAATCTAGAAAAAACGCTCAATCCATTATTATGCAAAATCCCACCTATAAAGTGATAGGTAAAAGGATAAGCACCATACCTAAACATCTAAAATTCAATAAAACCACCATTTTTAAGGAAAACCATGTGCCGGTCGAACAGTTTACCGCCTTTGCTTTTGAAACTCTTATATACGTCAAGTGCTAATTCACTGATTGAGTGTCATGGCTGAAGTTTGTTCAACGTGCGGGCTCCCAAAAGATTTATGCGTTTGCGGAGAAATTGAAAAAGAGCAACAAAGAATTCGCATAAGACTTGAAACACGCAAGTTTGGTAGACCAACTACGATAATTGATGGTATCGACGATAAAAACTCGAACCTCCAAAACATTGCTCAGAAGTTAAAAGGCTATTGTGCCTGTGGTGGAACACACAAAAACGGGCAAATAATGCTTCAAGGCGATCATCGAGACAGAGTGCGTGAATTCTTGATTAAAACTGGTTACCCGCAAGAAAACATTGAACTCCAATAAACCCACCATTTATTGCAAACTTTAAAGGGTGTAGAATGAAAAAGTTAGATAGCTTCCGCGAGATTTTCAAAACGGTTAAACATAGAAAACCTTGTCAATTTTTTTGTCCAAGATGCGCCAGCCCAAAAATTCGTTTGTCCAGCAGTCTTGATTTATGGTTAACCCCTAGATCATATATTTGTGAAAACTGTGGATACACAGGGTTAATAGTAATGGAACTTGAAAAAGAAGACAGCTCAAAAGAAAAATAAGAATTGTTGAAAAAGGAAAAATGCCCGGTTTTTAGTCAGGCAATTCAAGATTTAACTGTTTTTTAAGGGTTTTATAGCGGTTTCGCACTGTAACTTCTGTTACGCCTGCAGCTTCAGCAATGTCTTTTTGGGTTTTCTTTTCATTGTTCTGTAAACATGCAATGTAAAGGGCAGCAGCAGCAAGTCCCATCGGGTCTTTGCCGGCGGCAGCACGTTTGCGTCTTGCTTCTCGCAGAATGTTTATGGCTGCGCCTTGAGTTTTTCCAGAGATTCCAGTTTTTTCTGCAATTTTTGAAACATAAGTTAATGGGTCAGCAATTGGCATGTGCACTTCAAGTTCTCGTAGAAGTAACCGGTAACATCTTGCAACATCTTTCTTGTCAACAAGACTTGCCTCAGCGATTTCACGTAGTGTACGTGGTGTTCCGCTTCCACGGCAAGCAGCATAAAGGGATGCAGCTGCGATGGCGGCGATTGATCTGCCTCGAACGAGACCCTTGTCAAGTGCTTTTCTGTAAACGACGGCTGCTTTTTCTTTAATTGGTGGCGGAATGTAGACTTTGTCAGATAGACGGTCTAGTTCGGCCATTGCTTGTGCGAGGTTTCTGTCAATGGATGAGTGGACTCTGCTTCGGATTTGCCATTTTCTTAGACGCCACATTTGCAGCCTTGTGGATAAGGGCAGTTTTCTTCCGAAAGCGTCCCTGTCTACTTGGCTAATAGCTGTTGATAAGCCTTTATCATGAACTGAGTAAGATGTTGGAACACCAACTCGACTTCTGGAAGCTTTTTCTTCTTGTGTGAACGCGCGCCATTCAGGTCCTTTATCCATCATTTGTTCGTATAAGACCAGGCCGCAGTCTCCGCAGACGGTTTCGCCGGTATCGTAATCGTGGACTAAGTTGTCACTACCGCATTCGGGGCACTTGTCAGCTAAGCGCTGTGATGTCTTGGGTGCTTCTTTTTTGCTCAACTTTCTCTACTCCTTTTACGGGTTTTGCGTTATGACCTTCACTGTTGGCCTTTCAGGCTGAAGAAAACTGTACATTCGGTCCGCGCAAACTAAGCAGATGAACAGATTTAATATAAAAACTTTGTGGTCTTATTAAATCTATCGGACACGTAATTTAACAAAAATCAACACATACTAAAATCACTCTATGGAAAAGCTTAAACAAAAATGTTTACCAAACAAACACACTTTCCCACAAGCTTCACCCAATTCCACGGGAACGCTTATTAGGAAAAAAAGCGTCCTTACAACTCTAACAATAAATAACGCGCCCACTAAAACAGGAGTGCAGCCCGGTGGTGTAGTGGTCAAGCATAGTGGGCTTTGGACCCGCCGACGAGAGTTCGAATCTCTCCCGGGCTACCAATATCTCTCGTAGTCTTTTAGAAGAGAAAATAGTAAAAGCACTCTGGGACTTGCGTGTTCTTAGTTCTAAGAGTCAATCGACTTATGCGAAGAAAATTAAGTACTTAAGCAAACATGTTAACATTGAGAATTCGTTTGAGACAGAAAAATACATTCTATCATTGAATGCAAGCAAGTATAAGTCAACTTTGCTAATGGCTTACATGCACTTTTGCAGAAGCAATGCTATTGCTTGGACTCCGCCAATTTTGAAGACTCAGTCTATGCCTATTGCTGTTCCGACTGAAGAGAGAATTGATAAAATCATTGGTAGATGCTCGCTTAAGTATATTGCAACTTTTCAAATAAGTAAACATGGCTTGAGACCAGATGAGATTTCCAAGATAGTTTTAAGAGATATCGATTTGCAAAGAGGACTACTGTAAGAACATCAAAACTCGGAGCAGAAAGAACAATAAAACTCAAAGAATATGCAACCGACAATCTAAGAGCATACATACAACGAAAAAACATCACACGTTTGGATTCAGCATTATTTTCTAAACCGAGTATTCTTCGAGACCAATGGAACTTATACAGGAAGCGAGCGTACTTGAATTTTAGAGACCAAGAATTGCTTAAGATGATTTTACGATTTACGACACTTGTTTGCAACAAAGAGTATTTGAAAAGCAGAGACATCTTTCACGTAAAATACTTAATGTGCCACAGAGACATCAAAAGTACGCTAATCTACATGCACATCGCAAAAGGGCTCAGCAACTACTCAGAAGATTATACTTACAAGATAGCTAAACGTATAGATGAAGCAATGCAATTGGTAGAGCAAGGTTTTGAGTACATTACAGAAATAGATGGCATCAAGCTGTTTAGAAAACGAAGGTAAACTAAGACATGGCTTCACTGCAAATCTGAAAAATTCCATTATATTATTATTTCAATGAAAATTATTCGATTCCTTCCTTACTTTTGTCTTGTCTCGAGCATTGTGAATGCTTGTGAAATGTAAATCTACCTTTTAATCGCCTTATTGCTTCTCCAGAGCGTTTCTACATGCCTGTGAAACGTTCAAACCCATCTCAAAAGACATGTTTACCAACTCAGGATTACAAATCTACTGCATTTATTCGTATGGTCACATTGCAGAGCTCAGAGAAATTTTTAGTGACTCTAAAAAAAGGTCAGACTGTACATTACTCTCGCACAACGCGTTCATTATTAGACGTGTCTGCGCTACATGAATCTATGTCGTTAGGAGATGCCACAATTTCTGTGATATATAACCAAGAGTTGCGCCAACCTTTTGAGGATTTACTGAGGTACTCTTGGGGGTATTGATAGATAACTCTACAATCAGGATGTTCTATTGCAAAAAAGCAACTACCCAATGACATGGGTTTTGTCCCGAGCGGTGCAATTGAGAAATTATATTTCTCGTTATATTCATAATATATGTCTTCTAAAACATCTCTTGTCTCGAAGGGGTCTATTGCTGGAGCATAAGTCAAATTCTTAAAAATTTCTTCATCAATCAATAATTCCTTGTTGTTCAAAATACTCATGTCTTTGAAAATCGGTTGATACGCTGGGAATCCGTTAATAGGGATTGTTAGATCAGGGTTAATTTCATTGTTAATAGCTACGGACCTACTTCCTTCAAAACCAATGAGTATAGCTAAGGCATCTTTTTTACGAGGAGTTCGCTTGCCTGAGTAACTGGGCAGGTCTTTTGTATCTACTGTACCTTTGGTAAGGTTACTATATGTTTCAGGCTCTGTATAAATGAATCCAAGTCTATTTGTAGTAACGGTTGATAAGTGCTTAATTAGTAGGAAAAAATAAGGTTTTACCATAACCGAAAAGTCAACAACAATGTTTTTGTGGTCAAATTTTTCATAATTAGCAACAAGATACCGTTTGAACTCTAATAAACCACTTATTTCATTGTACAGATCGACTTTAAGCTTTAAGTCCGAGGGCTTAATTTTAAACGATTCATCGAATTCGTCCTCACTTGGTGTTTTACCCGATGCTAAAACTTCGTTAAAATAGAACAAAATTTTGGTTGTAGGACGAATGCCACATTCTTCCAGAATTTTCAATCCCCGAATGTATCGCTCTTCACCGCTAATTGCGCCGATAAAAACATCGACCGTTTCGAAGTATGAACTTAACTTATTTGCAGAATCGTAAACACCATTTATATGAACCATTTTATTCCCCTACGAAATCCATTATCGAGGCATTTAAGCTCAAGTTTATTCGACTTTCTCGGCTCAGTCTATTTCGTGTAACCTCTTTTTCCCTCTCGGTTCCAAAAATTAACGTTTCAAGATCTTCCTTGCTGAATTGACGAATCCTTCCTCTTAATCTATAAGAAATACTGAAATAAGGTGCCAAAATATGGTTTAGGACATAAACATTGATCAAGGGGTCGGTTGTTGCTTTTCCTTTCATTGCCTTTTTCGGTTGGAGAACTGACCATTGAACTGCACAATTCAGAACTTTTCTAGCCTTTTCTGATAACGCCTCATTGTCAACGCAGAAATATGTAACTTCAGGTTCAGAAAGAACAGGGTCATTTTGCCATGAGTAAAATATTGCACCAAGCTGTTTAACAAGCGATTTTATCTCGTTTCCCCATTCTGGTATCCGTTCTATCATATCCATGTATCTTTCAGCACGAATAGTTGCACCATCCGTTTGAGCTTCAAACGACATCTTTCCATCTTTTATTAATGAGGTTCGATCCGAGAATAGCGCAATATTAAAACTCTGATAGCATAGTTCAAGAAAATTACGAATGATTCCAGATGATAGCATGCAATAAACGTTGAAACCGGCGTATTGCTTTTGGGTGGGTTTATTTAAACTGACTAATTGAAAAAGCAATGATAACTTGTTTTTGTCGTAAAGATTGGCATACTTTTTAAATTCCAAAGATTCCCTTTTCCCGCTAATATAAGAGGCGAACATTTTAGCGATAACTTCTGGCTCATAATTCCTACGCAGCAATAACAGGTTTAGCATTTCCAACAGTGGTTTTTTGTCTATTAGACTATTGAATATGGCGTCTAAGGATTCGTCAAGACGATGTTTTTTATTTAAAACTTTTCCAATTTCAACGACATGTTTTGTTTTAAGATATTGATCTAATGGATATTGATCAATTTCATTTTGAGTTAACTTTTTGTTAAATACAATTATTGTCGCTTCATCCTCTACAGGAAACTCGCCAAGAATACTTTCAATATCAGTAAACCCTTTTTCCTGCAATTCTGGAATATGTTCCAAGCGTCGCTTAGCAATCATCTTCAACAAATTTCTATACTCTTCATTATGGGACATTAGCACATCTTCAAATCTTATCCGCCTATAATCGGCGTCTTCCATCAAAAATTCGCCCACGTTCAAGGTATCACATGTTTTAAAACCCTTTAATCTCGTGCCTATTCTAAAGGTAACAAAATTTTTGGTATGCTTGAATAATGTATTAATAATTTTCTGCTGTTGGTACTGCAAATTTTCATACTCATCTAGTAATAATATTATTCTTTTTCCATGAAATTCGGGAAGATTTTCTTGCAAAATTTCAGGAATACCAAAAATTAGCTTCCCTGAACGGATGGGGTGCCCAGAGAAAGTTGTTTCCGTAGAAAGTGCAGCACAGTTAATAAAATCAAAGATTCTTTCAAGCTCTCGTTGGAAAAAGTCAATAGCAAAATCTAATGAAGGCTCTTCTTGGATGATAATAGATTCATCCACTAACTTTAGAATTTCAGTGAGTATTTTTATTTCTTTACTTTTCTCGATATCGATGCACTGATTTTCCTTAAGATTCTGCCACAACATAATCATTTTTTGCCCGATAGTCAATTCAAAATAATGTTTGAATAATGTCTCCCAACCTTCGGGACTTGTATGTCTTGAATCAAAACTTGCCAGACTAGGCCCATCAAATCTATGGTAAATACCAACGTAAAGGGTTTGATTTAGAAATCCTTTGCCATCACTATTTTCACTGACATACTCTTTAATTTTAATCTCATTTGACATCCATTTTAGAAGCATTGTTTTGCCTGTACCTCGACCGCCCTCAAAGATTACGGGAGTATCTCCGGTGAGGTCTATACCCATCGCTTGTACACCAAATACAATTTCAGGTTGTATCCAGTACTTCAAAACATCGTCATCACCCATCAAACTCGCGTTGAATGCAGCGAAGGGATTTCTTAGGTTAAGTTCTTCTTTCATGGTTTATTCATCTTTCAGAATTTGTGCTTTCTTTTGAAAAGGGGATACCACTTCTCACCAGAGGTTTGTCTTTCACCCCAAATCACTGGTAGGGTATTATCAGGTATGTTGTGGTGAAAACCAACAAGCGCTTGTGAGTCTTTATAGCCCAACGCATCTTCACCCTTAAAGATATTGTTTCCATAATAACCACAAATTGATTTTGCAGAATTGCGCTCAGTAGGGTCCTGGAATACCCATGATGTGGAATCAAATACACGGTAGCTATTGTCCAGTACTTGAGGGCAAATGACGTCAAGCCCCGTATGGTTTTTAACTTTTTCAATTGCTTTCTGTAGTGCTATGAGCGCAATAAAATGAAATTTCGTCTGAGGACATCGATTTTTAATTGCTAGCACTTTTTTGTCCCAAAAGTCGCATGTAGTTTTACCCGTTCCCAAAAAATCGTCGATAAAAACGATATTTAGAGTGGCTAATTCGTTTGGTGAATACTCGTTTGTCAGAAACGCGTTTGGTTCTACGAATTGCATGTATGACAGTCTGTTTTCTTGTCTAAAATTATACGTTAGCATAGCGCCACTTTCGCTTAAACGACCTATGCATGAAAACCGACAACTACTCGCAAATTGAGTTATTGCGCGCTCTGTATTTAACGAGGCGTATTGAGAAGGATTATCGATAATCCTTTGGCGCTTAAGGAGAGAAAAAGCCGCTCTGCAAAGGTAGTTTATTTCCTTTTCACCATAGTAAATGAAATTTCTGAGTAATTGTATGGCAGTCTGTTTTTCAATCGCTGACTCACAATGTTGACCTTTGAAATTTTCCATCCATGCGTCAAATATAGCATTGGTCAACCTCTTTTCCCATAGGTAATTGTTTTTATCAACGATTTCCATAAGCAATTTTTCGGGCATTTCAAGATTCCCCCAAAGCAGTCTGCAATTGCATTCCAATCGCTTTTGCCATAATCGGCGGGACAGCGTTCGCAATTTGTTGTTGTTGTGCTCCCAAGTTTCCGTAGAAAATGTAATCGTCTGGAAAAGATTGTAACCTTGCGGCTTCTCTGACGGACAACCCTCTGTGCTCTTCTGGATGAATTAGCATGTTCTTACGGAAATTACTTATTACTATCGAAGGCTCGTCCCATTTTAGTCTGTAGTAAATCCATCCATGACAATTTTCAAGATTCTTGTAATTACTCATCATGGATTTTGGGAGACTTCGCCAATTGCCTCCTTGCGGTATCAACTTATACCTTGTTATGGCTAGTTCTCTATTTTTTGAAACTTTATTATTTGTGACAGAAGATACAGAATTTTTTTGTCTCATTAATTTTTGGTAATCTGAAAGATTAGTAGTCTTTTTATAAGCGAGAACTTCAGTCGGGTTCCCATTCTCCAATGACGGCAAATCGTCTATTGCCTGCCTAACTGTCACTAAGGGTTTCCCTAATGAATCAATTAGAGAAAAATAGCCACCCTTTGCGCCTACGAATATCACGCGCTTTCTTCTTTGAGGAACGCCAAAATTCTCACTATTAATCAACCAGTAGTTTGTCTGATAACCAAGCTTTTTACTAATTTCTAAAATATCTTGTAATACCGATCCATTTGCTAAGGATTTATCCCCTCAACATTCTCAAAAATGAACATTTTTGGAGATAAGTCAGCGACGATTCGAAAATAATGTTGATACAAGTGATTTAGAGGATTCTGGAGGTTTCTACTTTTTCTGTTGGATGTAGAAAAACCCCTACAAGGAGGACCGCCAGCAACTAAAGAAATTTCGGAATGTCGTAAACCGCCAATCTTGAGAATTTCTGTTGAATCCACTTTTGTTATGTCGGATTCTATTACGTGCATTTTTTCATGATTCATTCCAAGCGTTGTAGCCGCTTCATGATCAATCTCAACGCCAACTCTTAGGTCAAAACCTGCTTCTGACAAGCCATGTGATAACCCCCCAGCACCAGCAAATAAATCTACAGCTATAGGTTGCGAGTTAGCCATGGCATGATCCCGGATGAAACATCAATATACACGACAATCCTTTTATCGTTTTTTATGAGCATAATAATCAAGATCATTAGGGTATTCTAATGACCGACAAATTTAGTAAAGAGAAAAGAAGTCAAATAATGTCAAAAATAAGATCGAAAAATACAGACATTGAAATTACCTTAAGAAATGGATTGGAAAAAAACTGCATAAAATTCGAATACCAGCCAAAGCTTTTCGGTAAACCGGATTTTCTTATACCCCCTAAAATAATTGTTTTTTGCGATAGCTCATTTTGGCATGGAAGAAACTGGCAGGAACTAGACAAAAAATTACCAAAAGGTTATTGGCATGAGCATATAAAACGTAACAAAGAAAGGGATGTATTAGTCAACAAGCAGCTTACTGATCAGAACTTCGTCGTTCTTAGGTTTTGGGATTTTCAGATTAAAAAGGAAACGGAGTCTTGCATTAACAAAATTAAAGACACCCTTAGCGCCCTCTAAAACTTGATGCAAGAATGTAAATGACCATTAAAGGGGGTTTAAAATCACCAGTTTATTGCGCTACTCATTTTAGTACATGTGGGTACGTTGAAATTCGATAGGCAAAAAAGCTGTATAGGGAAAATCTTCCAACCATAAAAAACATTTTTTTGAAGTCTGTTAGGAATCAGATAGCGGGATTTTTCTAACCAGTTTAAATATTGGAAGCAAGCAAGTAAATTAAAAGAGGGGCTGGGTATGGGATTTGATGAATACCAATTTTTACGATATTTTATTCCAGGCAGTCTTGCTGTTATTTATATTGCCTTTTTCTTGGCCCCTTTTATAGGTGATGGGGTAATCAATAATTTTAAAGCAAGTCCAGAGGGCTTATTAGGAATAGTGGGGGCTGCTTTTGGAGCAAGTTTAGCTATTGGATATGTTATTTACACGTTCTATGATACGTGCAGTTATAATAAAGCTGCTATGGATTCGACGAAGCGACGAATACTACACTATCTTGAAAAACAAAAACCAGATTGGAAAAAACTTTCAGAATTTGAAAAGAAGGCGACATTGGATATGCTTTATGATGCTTTTGATGATAGTTCAGTAAGTAATAGGGTTGCTTCAAAAGCACGCGGTATGTGGTCTCATTTCAATGCAAGAAAAGTTTGTGCAATATATGTTCCATCTTTTTCAATTGTGTTTTCTGTTATCATAATTTTGTTTGCACATCTTATTAAACCAAATATTTTTGACTTTTCTAACTTGTATCGTTTCCTTTTACTAATTCCTATCTGTTTGATAGTAGGTGCTGTCTCATATGTTTTGTATTATGGTGCGAATCGTCCCTATAGCGAGGCTACCACATTAGAGTATTTGTATATGCGAAGAGTTCTATCGAAATATGATAATGAATTCAACACAATGGTTGTTAATCTTAAGAAAGAAACCGATAGTAAGAATAATAACCAAGTAGAGTCTAATGACAAAAATATGAGCTTAACTAAAAATGAAGAAATCGCAACGTATAGAATCGATTGGGCTCATCAAAGACAATTAGTAATTGTTGCTTCTTTGCTGGGTCTTGGCTTAGCGGTAGTTGAGCTTTTGTCTAATGGGTATAATGTTTTTGATAATATTGTCCTTAGAATGCTTTACTATACATTGTCAGCGCTCTTTTCAATTGGGGTTTATTCATTTTTTAAATTTGAAAAAGAAATTTTAAATTGGCAGTTTAAGCTTAGCGATGAGTGGAAAATAAAATTCGAAGATACTACATTCAAATTTTTCTTTTCAAAGGAAGGCTCTGATGTTAATTTGAAAAAAATAACAGTATTTTTGCTCTGTATAATTTGTTTATTTATTCTTATTGCATTACCCTACGCTGGGTATTTTTGTAAAAATCATTTGAATAATTTTTTATGGTTCACCTAAACTAATTTTTCTCTGCTTGCGTTTCTCTTTCTTCTTTATCCCATTTTGCTTGGTCTTTTTCTGCTTGCTCAAAATCATCCTCAGTCAAATGCCTATGTGCATGAACCGAACAATTATAGGAATTAAGTTCTATACCATTGCATCTGAAAACTTCAATCAACTGCTTGTAAGTATAATGATGAACATGAAGTAGTAGGGTAAACGACTTGATTAAGCAGTCTGGGCTGGAACATATTTTGCAATTCTTCTGTTTCCTCTAGAATCACCTCCATTTTAGAAAAACACTTGAGGGAGCGGCGCTGGTAGAGAACCGTCTGTTTCCAACCGGTCATTTGAGAGGTTGGGGGACAGACTGGGGCTCTACCAAAGCTGCTCCTAATCCTAACTGTTCTATTGGAATGATTATGTCTGAAGATGTTTCAGTGATGGGTTGGTTTTCTTTGTTTTTAGACTCAGCTTTTACTTCATCGTATGTTTTGCGCAGGGTTATAATTTGGGGTTTACTTCCTGCGATTGTTATCATTTCGCAGTCTCTTGCGGTCGTCAGGATATCGGTCAACTGTTTTGATGTCAAATGCATTCTTGTGATTAGCACTTGACGTTCTATTTGTTTCTCTGAACATCCATCTAATATTCTGCTGAGCTTTGCTAAGTTTATGCTAAGCCAGTCTGAAGTTTGCATCTTAGCATACTTAGCACTTAGCATACTAAGCAGATTATTCATGAATTCCCTTGATTTGATTGCAGATTCTTTTGATATTTCGATTGTATTCTTATCTCTAAGTTTGCTAAGTTGCAAAGTATCCGCTTCATAAAGTGCAGCTATTTTGACTAAATAGGTATCAGCTCGACCATTGATTGCTCCAATAAATTCCTTCTCTTCTTCTGCACTATCTCTAAACGCTTTATGATGTTTGATTATTTCTTGATTGATTATTTCTTCAGCGTCTTTGCTTAGGTTAAATCTGAATGTGTTACTTCCACTTCTTGGATGAAAAATGTCCCAGATACCTTCAGATTGTTCTTTGCCAATTCACCTTTTGCTTTAACTTCGGTTCTTTGTTGACCATTCAACAGTTGTATTTTTTCACATTCGTCCCGAAGATTATTATAAATCTTGCAAGGAACCCAGAAGAAACTGGTCTTGCTTAACATACTTAGCAAAGTTAACTTTCGTTGTTGCCCACAGCATGTTAAAGCAAGGTTCTGTTACCGTGAATTTTCCGCTTCTAAGGTCTTTAGTTCTGCCTTGACCATTGTATAGTGCCATAACGGTGTCATCGATTCCACTGAGGTAGCTTCTTGGATTATCAATTTGTTTCAGTACTGGCGCGCATTCATCCCAAATATTGAGACCATTACTATTTTGTGACAACTCCGCAAAGAAGGCTTCTTTAGTAAATTCGTCTGCATACACGTTAGCTTCTTCCGGAAGCATTGCTCTTGCTTCATCGAGTAATGTGCTTTTTCGGCTGTATGTACTATAACTCTACAAGCATAGTCCACAAATTTGGTAACAGATTAGCGAAGTTGGTGTCAATAAATACTCTACCAACAGCTAAGCTTACAAGATTGAGAGCAACTGCTTCTTGAAAGAGCGCATAGACATCAC
The DNA here is from genome assembly GCA_963832745.1 of Candidatus Bathyarchaeota archaeon. Classification (GTDB taxonomy): domain Archaea; phylum Thermoproteota; class Bathyarchaeia; order Bathyarchaeales; family Bathycorpusculaceae; genus Bathycorpusculum. The sequence continues at coordinate 680,761 of CAWHVC010000001.1, forward strand.
TTTTAGTAGTGATATAGTCTTTGAACGCGTCAATAAAACTGTGACTTGGATTTTCAGTTGTTGTCGTCAAAGTTCTTCACTTCTCTCTTCACAGTTAATTTAACGCCGTTAGGCGCTCTTTGAACAAAGATCATTTTACAATTCTCGTTAAGGAACTGCTCGATTTTGTGCCATGATTTTTTTGCTTCAACATTTAGCACAATTGCAACATTGAAGATTTGATTAGTTTCATTCTTCATTTGTTTATCCACCTGTTCTCTTAAGAAAGAGGGTTTGAGTGCTCGGTTAGGAGCGCTCTACCAAAACAGTGTTTAATTCAAACAGTTTCATTAGACCCCATTCTTATTCTCAGACCTTCCATTCTTCGTAACTTTTTTCATATCCCGATAATATTACTACCCCACCGCTTTTTTTCAAGTAGTATAGGCACTACATTTTTTGATTTCTGTTCTTATCAGATATACACTTACTTTATCGTTTTTTATTTCCGAATTTTTTTGACTTTTTTTCATTTTTTCCTTCCGAGGAGGAATCATTTGATGACTTCTTCCTCAAGGATATTAGTGACATTTGATGGAGAAGTGTCACTTTTTGAAAACGGCATACTACCCAACCTACTCATTGAGGCTTTTTTTAGTGCTTTTTTGCTAATAAGAAGAGTAAGCAATTCTGGTTCTTCAATTTCATTGAGTGCTTTTGAAATTATCTTGTATTCTTTTAAATTGAAAGCGGGAGCGCCAATGAGTTTATAGAGATTTGAGCGTGAATAGCCATTCAAACCACTTGCCTTAAGGAAGTTAGCGAGTTTTGTTCTGTTAAATCCAAAATATCTATCAAGCTCTAGAAGCAAATTTTGCCTAAGATTTATTTTGTCAAACCTATTCAGTATTTCAATTTCATGACTGGACAGCTTTCTCTCTTCAAAAGAGCATAATCTATGGCTTTCAGTTTTTACGATTTTATATTTCTCAAATTTTATCGCTCTATGTTTTAGGTTTATTCTTTTGTCTAACATTTTTTCAAATCTTGTTTTGGTATATCCGTACCAAAACGAGCCGGGAGCGGTTTCTGCGCAGTCAAACCTAATGTAGTCTGACTGCCTAAAACATAGAGAAACCTCGAACGTACAAGCTAATGTCATACGCCCCGGCAAACGTTGTTACCTGACACTACTATATCAAAGGCAATTTTGTTATTGCACGCAGTATTTCGTTCCATGTCTCGCTTGTGAGAACGGAGTAAGTTCTTGCCTCAGCGTTTGCTATAAAAGTTTTGCTTTCCCGAAAATATGGACTTTTCATGAGTAAATTAAATCAAAAAAAGATTGAGCAGTTTCTTCGGTAATTTATTTCTGCTTTGCGTCAACATGGTGATACTTTGTAGAAAAAGATAATCTAAAAGATGAAAACGATAAATTTAAACGTGAAAATGTCGAAATAAAACAAGCATGTGCCCAAAGGAAATCTACACAAAAGATTTCATACTTACTAAAATAAGAGAGTTTTCGATTGAGAACGGGCGTCCGCCGCGTTATAATGAGTCCGGTTTTGAAAACATAACTTATGCTGCCAAAACTAAGTTCGGTTCTTGGACTTACGCTTTACAGATTGCTGGATTACAAACTTACAGGTCGTGGCATAAGAAAGACACGCGTGGTGGACGGCTTTGTACGCTACTCAATAATAATCCAATGACTCTAAAAGAAATTCGTGCTGAATTTAAAAAAGATGGTCTTTTTAAGCTCTCTTCAAATTCTGAAACATCGCTAAGCTTGCTTCAGGTAATTAAAAATACAAAACAAATAACATCGATTGGTCCCCGCCGAAGTACGGTCTATTTTTTGATTGGTCAAGAAGAAGCAGCTAAGAAGCATCTAAATCAACCAACATCTTCAGACAATAAACAAGACGTTATATTCTCGGCATTGGCTACTAAACCAATGACTAAACCCGAAATAGTTAACTTATTTCCTTCAAGTTACCACAGTACCGAAAGATTGCTGAAAGAACTATTTTATGCACGACTTGTTGGAAGAATTCATTTTATCGCTGGGTCGCACAAATATCGTGTTGATGACTTGTTCGGTTCGCTTGCTTGCAAGACCTACTATTTTAGATTTGATTACCCTGAGCCTTTAGCAACCCTCATAGTGGAGAATATTCCATGGGAAAAAGCAGAAAAGAATCAATATGCAGTGATTTATTACTTGAAAAAAATTCTGCCAAGCGACTGCTTTGAAATATTTGAACGGAAAAGGGCTCGGAGGAAAAGTATCGCAGCTACTTCTGGGTCTATTGATGATTTCCTTCCATCGTAATATCTTGAAGCATCATACTTTGATATTGATTGACAAACTCTGTTAATGAATCACCTGAAATAGTTCTGGCTATTTCAAATATTATTACGCGTCTGAAATGATGCGGAAGAGACCCTTCTCTTCTTGAGAACGCATATTGAGGGTGGTCAGTGTTGATAGAGAATGCAGCTTTTCCGCTATCGAGAACGCATTCATAACCTTCTTTACCTAAAGGTTCAAGCTCAAATTTGTATCTACTATTGCCATTCTTAATTAACCTTGGAGGCTGTTCTTTTTTCTTTTCGTTGTGTTTTATCAGGATTTTCTTCACGTTCTTTCTTTTCTTTCTGCGTTCTTCAATTTCTTTAATTGCACTCATTACTTCTTTTGCATCCGTTTCGTTTCGTGGCACGAACCAAGAAAATCCTCCCGTAATTCAGCTCCTTTCAACATATTATCTATCTGATGTCTAATAACATCATCCAAAATTCTTTTCTCCGAAACTTAACTCCTCATGGGATTGGGAAGTTTGGATTTCTTTTGTAATTTCACGGATTTTGCGTAGAATCGCTTCCTTAAATTCAATAAACTTGGGTGCTTCCTCAGAAAAACCATTCCGGGTAGCAAGAACTATGTCATCTAATCCATCTGCGTAAAGAACACAGTATTAGCCTTGCAAGAAAGCTACCGGGACTTGTTAAGACCCTTGCTAAATCAAATATATTAGGGTCATCTGCATTAACAGTTCGCCCATGAACCTTCACATAAACACCAGCAAACTCTCCTAAAGGGCTTATCAGAATGAATTATTTTTCCTTTGATTTTTTCCAGTCAAATGCAAGTCTAAATCAATCGGAAGATTCTCTTCCACTTACTAAATCTTCTGGCCTGAGCTCTTCGTTGTTCACTGTTACTTTAAACTCGGGACTCAGCGGCATGTTTCTTGCAATTCGTCTTATTGCTTTTTATTCATGAAGGTCTTTTTTAATCCAAAAAGCATTATAGTTGTTCCATTAGGTAAGTCAGTCGATGATTCAGCTACATTTATTCTTTTTATCACCAATAGACTTATGTGAAAATATTTTTTCAAAATCCAACATTAGAATTCTCTGAATGCCCTTTTTTCTTGTGATAATTTTGCATCTGTTACACATTACATGCATCGACAGTTTTCCGATTCCAAATTTTCCGATGGTGTATTCTTCTGAGGTTGCTTGTTTTTTTGTCTTCTCGTTTCTCGCTATAGCCCAGCCATAGATAGTTTTCTAAGTCCTTTCTATCCATGCCGACTCCATCATCTCTAATCGTCAAACGTGCTTGAGAAAAATCAATGTCCACTTTAGTGGCATCCGCATCATAAGAATTTGATACCAATTCGTCGAGGACATAATATGCATTTTCATACAGACTTGAACTCAATGTCTGGATTAATTCCGCTCTTGCTTTGAAGGACGTACAATATTCTCTTATCGACATTTAGGAATCTCTGACAGCTCGAAATCTAAAAACCTATGACTTCTTTACCATATGATGTCAGAGAGTATATGTAACATCTACGCCATTTCTTGATCCATCGATAACTCCGAGTTCACTCTAATCTCCTTATTGCTCCTGCTCTAATTGTGCTTATCATCGCTTCGGACTCATCCTCTTGATAATGGGGAAAATAGCTTTGTTTAACTGAGCAGGTGAACAACTTTTTTCATCGATTGCCCGTAAATTCCTATGTTAAGCGACCCATTCTCTATCAAGGTTATGAAAAATGTGGTCGATATAAAACGAAGCTTTCTCTCTTTGCTTAATCTTTTTGCTATAGTTTTCTTCATCCAAAACAGTGTTTGATAAAGCGGCGAATTTTAGGCCTTTTTCAGTTATTCCGATTCTTGTCGTTTATTTTCTTCATCTTCAGAGAATATTCAAGAACTTCAAAGCACTGGGTGCCCCTTCACTTCTTCTTCCAGCTCTTGTGTAATAGCCGACAAAATGGTTGATGAACCGTTTTTCTGTCTTCTGAATGCTTTTTCCTGTTGGTCAACGCAGAAGCAAGTACTTCTTCGCCATATTTCCTCCTATTTTTTTTATCATCTTCTCTTCAATGACAAGCCAATTTCTCTGGCTGAATTGACTGCTTCTGTTTGCAGCAAGCTTAACTCAATCGATTCGTTTTCTTGAAGAATGTTCGCAAGAACTCTAAGTGTTATTTTTATGGAAAATAACCTGTTATATTGCCCCCATAAAGATTCATTTGGTATTTTGTTAGATTCGGGGGGTGACATTTGTTCTAATTGATTCAGGTGCAAATGGTTTAGCCAAAATTGAAGTTGACTGTTGAATTTTTGTAGATTTTGTTTTTACGAAGTTAATGTCTTTCGCTTCCAAACAGTATTTGAAAAATGTTTCTTTAGAACTTTTCTTCAAGGAAAAACTGATTTTGAAAAGCTATATTCGCAAATTGTGAGACTGATTCGAACTCTGCATTGGTTGATTAAATTATTGACTTTTTTTGCCAATTCTGGCGATATCTCGATGATTAATTTCAAACAATTGCGATTCGCCATTAATTTATGTGAATTAATATATAAAATCTTTTCGATTATTCCATTATTTTGTGTATATTATCATTAAATAAATTGAATTAATAGGGTGTTAGAAAGAAATGTTTAAAAAAAACTTTAATCGCAAATAGTGGATTGAGGTTTAATATGCCAGAAATAAAGAAAACTACCGAAATTTCTGATGTTCACGAAAGTTCGAATCTCTCCCGGGCTATATCTACCCAGGCGCGAATTTGTACTATTTTCAAATTGACTCTCACGTAGCTCCTTAATCATCTGTTGTTTAAGAGCGGTTGTAATTTGCATAATCTGCGACTGCTCATACTGCTTCTGGTCGAAAATAGATGTTAGATTGTAGCTGTGCTTCTCTTGAGAGAATTTGTTCAGGATTTAGTCCAATGAACGAGTAAATTCTTTTAGGATTTCAATCTTGTTTAGGTGTGTCTTTGGTTTTATGCTTAAGCCTGCGGAAATATAGACTCCACGAAGGATTTGATGCCTTTCATGCGTATATCATGATAAGTGCTGATTGTGTGTCCCATCATGTATTCGATGTAGTCTGTTTGAATGTCCAAAGATGCTAGCTGAGTTTGGAAGTATTTTCGTAGGCTGTGTGCGCGTAGGTCATAGCGTCGGCATCTGGGTTTTTCGGTTACTAGTCCAGCTTTTACGTAGAGGTTGTGGACGATGGAATGAATTCTGCCGGTGGTTATGGGTCTGACGGTGTTGCTTTGTCCATCTCGAATTAGTGGTGAGTCATCGTTGATGATTTCGGGATGTTTTCTGCCTGTTGGGCTGCCGTGTCTACGCATGTCAAAGTAAGTTTTTAGGTATTCACTGCTTCTTGTCCAAGAAATGTATTATAGTCGTGGTATTTGCCTTGAGACAGGCTGGTACAAACCAACACCTGAACTAATTCTAAACGCTATAGCAAGATTGGGAGAGGTTTTGGTTTGTGCAGCAAGAATCAAGCAAAAGCTTGTGGCTGAAGATGGCAAATCAGAAAACTTTGGTTTGATGAGGAAGCGGGAATTGTTGAGGAGGCCAAGGGTTTTCTTAAGAATTATCCGCAACTCTTGCCCATATTAATTGCTGATGGAGATAAAGTGGACGTTTGGAGCCAAGAAGCATTAAGACTGCTTGGAGATAACTATGTTCCCCTGGACAGATTTAGGCCATTTCTCGTTGTTGTACGCCGGTAACATTAACCGAGAAGTAGTCGTCCTTTAGGGCTACCAGACGACTACTACCATTATTCCAGATGCATTAGAAAGTCCTTTATGCGTTTTAATGTAGGTATAGCGCAGATTATAAAAAGGCAAAATTAGAGTCTATGACAAAACACGCCTCAAATAAGTGGTGAGAGAGTCTGTATGACAGGTTAGGATTTTTTGACCTGGATTAGTTTATCTCTTACGGCTTCTGCTACAAACTCGCCTCGGCTTCTGTATCCCAGGAGCTTCTTTTCAATTATTTTATCGACTTCGTCTGCCAATTCGACTGGGAGTTTTACGTTAACGTAGCTTTTTGGCAAGGGTATCCTCTGCATGGTAGTTTACCGTAAATCTTAATAGAGTAATGGATAACATATGATCCATGTATGCACCACAGATGGGAGAAGTCAAATCGAATGTAAGAGGTTTAGGGTGGAAAAAATGAAGGCAAAACAAAGCAAACGCGCGCTATTCGTATTAGCTCTGATATACTGTATTCTGGCCGCTAGCCTAATTGGCATATTTGCAGTGTATTCGTCTTTTGCGACTGAAACTGATGATAAAATAAAAGATCAGCAAGAAATTATCAACGATTTAACCCCAACTAATTCAGAGCAGGCAAATCTATTATCGGCAAACAATGAGAAAATTGAAGATTTGACAAATCAGGTTAGCTCTTTAAAATCAAATATTTCTGCCCAAGCTAACCAAAAGCACGCTTATGAATCAACAATTGCCAGCCTTCAAAACCAATTAGCTTCTGCAAACGCCCAAATAAACCGTTTAAATTCTAAAGCGGAAGAGCTACAACAACAAGTAAACAACCTTATTCAAGGCAATCAGGAAAGCCTTCCAGCGCTTGTTTTTCATGTTTGCGAAAAAGGAGAAAAGTACGCTTGGGGACACCTGCCGGATACCAATTCAACGTATAACCAAATTCTTAGCCTGCTCCCAGACTACCAGGTACTAATGCTTCCCGAGTATCAAGGCAATGCTAATTGGACTGAAGAAATCACGTGGATCAGCAATAATTTTGGAGGTAAAGAGGGTATCCCGTTAATGCTTGATGTTTTTGGCGGCGGAGATGGCACAAGTCCAACGCCCATGCTTAGCACATCAGACATTTCAGCGGCAATGGCGGCTTCTAATGTTCAGTATTTGAGGGTTGCAGAAGTGATAAGCTGGCACCAAGAACACCCAGACCAACCCTTCCCCACTGACTACATCAAGAGCATTTTTGAGTTCTGCAGAACCAACAATCTAAAGCTGTTTTGGACTGAATGGAGAATCGAAACCTTCCCAATGCTACAGACTTACCTTGAGGGTTATGAAGACATAGCAGTAGTGTCTTTCTCAACCAACTCGGAGACGCTGAGCCATCAGAGGGTTTTATGCAAATTAGCCAGACGTTTGAGCATTGGGGCGGATCAGTTCAAGCCTGGTACTGGGACACAAGAGGCAAGGATTTAATGGATATGCCTGCATCCTTACTTGGAGAGCACGCATTATTCGCAAAACACTTGGGCGCACAAATAATAGAGTTCGAACCCTACTGGTACTTCTTTAACAACGGACAAGCCAATGACAACCTCAGACTATTGAAGGGTTTCTTGATTTGAGGTACATTTTTCAATTATTAAGGCGGGTTTGGAGTTTAGTAGTAGCAACAACAACTGCCAACTGAAACTGTAAAGAATGCTTGAGCAAAGATAATTAATTTGAGCAAGTAAGAGCTAAGGGTTTCATGTGACTATCGATAATATGCTGCTCCAACTTGTGTCTGACTTTAGAAATAATTTAGATAATCATAAAGAACAAATCAAGTGCTTCTGCAATAAAGGCGATACACATTTTTTCGATGGTACTAAATAGGTTGATGCGCATCGATCAACCCTGAAAAAATATTTAGAAGAACCGTTAAAAAGCAAGACAACGCTATACTGTACAACGGTAGAACAAATGAGGCTTTTTGCAGGCAGCTCCCAACAGTTCGTCCAGGACACTATACAAAATCAAATCGCTGAAAAACTAAAGCTCGCATTCTTCAATTACTTCCGTTATTACCCTTCACCCAGCGAAATTAACTCTTGGCGAAACTCGCTAAGGGCAATCTCACTTGTCTTTACCCATGCCCGCTTAACAGACCAAGGAGTCATCCTCGAGTACCAGCTGCCCATGACTTCTAAACGACTTGACATCTTAATTTGCGGAAAAGATGCCAATACCCGGGACAACGCAGTGATTATTGAGCTTAAGCAGTGGGATCGCTGTGAAGATGCACTGGGCAAAAACGAAGTAATCACTTGGGTGGGTGGCAGAAAAGAACTGCTCCATCCTTCAGTTCAGGTGCAACAATACCAGCGCTACTTAGAAGATACGCACACCGCATTCTATGAAGGACCAAATCCTGTAATCTTAAACGCTTGCGCCTATCTGCATAACTACAATGTTTATTCAGATGATGTTCTGTTTTCCAATAAATTTATTGACGCGCTTTCGAATTCACCTCTTTTCACCGCTGATGATGTCAACAAGTTGTCAGGGTACTTAACCACAAAGTTGGATATGGGCGCTGGCATGGATGTGCTAAAACGCATTGAAGAAAGTAAGTATCGTCCCAGCAAGAAACTCATGGATCATGTAGGCAACGTGATTAAGGGCATCCCTGAGTACATTCTGTTAGATGAGCAACAAATTGTCTATGATAGCGTGTTCTCTTGTGCCAGAGCAGGTTATCATGATAAGCAAAAAACTGTGTTGATAATCAAGGGTGGACCGGGAACAGGCAAATCCGTTATAGCAATCAACCTTATGGCTGATCTGCTGTTGCAAGGCTACAACACTCAGTACGCAACGGGGTCAAGAGCATTTACGGAAACGCTTAAGCGGATAGTTAAATCGCGAGGCGCTGCTCAATTCAAGTATTTTAATAGCTACACCGAAGCTCAGGATAACGAAATCGACGTGTTAATTGCCGACGAAGCCCACCGCCTTAGGCAAACCAGCTTTAACAGGTTCACACCCAAAGAAAAACGCACAAACGTTCCCCAAATTGAGGAATTGCTAAAAGCCTCAAAGGTCGCTGCATTCTTCATCGACGATGACCAAATCGTGCGGCCAGGCGAAATAGGCTCCGTCCAATACATCAAAGAATACGCCAATCGAAATAACTGCAAAGTTTTTGAGTACGAGCTTGAAGCCCAATTCCGCTGTAACGGTTCAGACGCGTTTGTCAACTGGATAAACAACACGTTAGGCATCAAACGGACAGCTAATGTCATCTGGGACCAACATGAAGAATTCGACCTTAAAATAATGCAAAGCCCCCAAGAACTTGAAGATGCAATAAGAGAAAAAGTCCAAGCCGGCTACACAGGAAGGCTAATGGCTGGCTTCTGCTGGCCATGGTCAGACCCAGACAAAGAAGGAAACCTTCAAAACGACGTAAAAATCGGCGACTACCAACGCCCATGGAACGCCAAACCAGAATCAAAAATACTCGCCGCTGGAATCCCAAAATCAAACCTCTGGGCATACGACCCAAACGGCATAGACCAAATAGGCTGCGTATACACCGCCCAAGGATTCGAATTCGACTACGCAGGCATAATAATTGGCAAAGACCTCACCTACAACTTTGACAAGCAACAATGGACAGGAAACCCAGCCTACTCAGCAGATGGCGTTGTAAGACGAGCAAAAGAAAGATTCACAGACTTAGTCAAGAACACGTACAGGGTCTTATTGTCAAGAGGCATGAAAGGATGCTACATCTACTTCATGGACAAAGACACAGAACGATTCTTCAAATCAAGAATAGAAAAGGGATTAAAATGAAGCACTTAGAAGTCGTAGGTGGAATTCTGATTTTCCAAGGCAAAATCTTGTGTATGCAGCGTAATATTGGAAAATATGACTATCTGAATTTCAAATACGAGTTTCCTGGGGGAAAAGTCGAAGCAGGAGAGAATCAACCCCAAGCACTAATGCGTGAATTAAAAGAGGAGATGGATCTCGAGATCCATGTTTCTGAAACTGATTATTTCGGTGAAGTAAGTTACCAATATCCTGATTTTGAAATCACCATGTACTGTTATCTTTGCCATCTTACCACGAATCATTTCAAACAAAAGGAGCATGCAAACTATAAATGGCTGAATCAAAATGAACTGCACACCTTAGATTGGGCTCCTGCAGATTATCCAATAGTAAAAAAATTAGAAAAGGTGGCCTCTCTTAAATAACATAGATGTAATTCCCGAACTGCAAAAGAGCCTAATTACGGGATGCATTGATGGTTCTTCTAAATCATTGGAAGAATACCAACCAAAATTACTTCTTAATAGTCCAGGATCAAAAGTCCTTTCAACCATTATAGCAGAATTGAAAAAATGTGATGAATTCTTCTTTTCAGTTGCATTTGTTACAAATGGCGGGGTCGCCGTTCTTATTGAAACACTCAAAGAATTAGAAGCGAAGGGAGTTCGTGGGAAAATAATTGTATCTGAATACCAATATTTTACAGAACCGCGAGCTTTAGAACGCCTAATTGTTTTTAAGAACCTCGACATTCGAATTATTAGCGAAGAACAGCATCTTCATTCAAAAGGTTATGTTTTACGAAATAACAAAACATTCTCTCTTATTATTGGAAGCAGTAATTTAACACAAGAAGCTCTTTGCAAGAATCAAGAATGGAACATGAAAATTATAACGTCGTCTCATGGATCGTTAATAGTAGATACTTTTGAAGAATTTAATCGACTCTACAAATGCTCAACTCCAGTAACTCTAGAATGGCTCGATACCTACAAAGAACTATACAAAAAACGACACGAAATCGAAAGGAGAATCTTGAATAAATTTGAAGAGGATTCAACTGTACCTGTTAGACCAGTTGTTCCGAACAAAATGCAGAGTTCAGCATTAAAATCTTTGAAGTTACTCAGGTCGGAAGGTCATAAAAAGGCGCTTCTAATCTCTGCAACCGGAACAGGTAAAACTTACCTTTCGACTTTTGATGCAAAGATAGTTAATCCAAAGAGATTTCTGTTTGTTGTTCATCGTGAAAATATTGCCAGAACTGTAATGAAATCTTTCAAGAGAATTTTTGGTGCAAGTAAAAATATGGGTATTCTGATTGGATCAGAGAAGAACTTTTCAGCCGAATATATTTTTTCAACAATTCAAACGCTTTCAAAACCTGAGATCCTTAAAAAATTCTCCTCTGATTATTTCGACTACATAGTAATTGATGAAGTCCATCGGTCAGGAGCAAAATCTTACAGAACAATCCTCGATTACTTCAATCCAAACTTCTTGCTCGGAATGACAGCAACCCCCGAAAGAACAGACGGTTATGATATTTTTAAAGCATTTAATTACAAAATCGCTTACGAAATTAGACTTCATATAGCCTTAGAAGAGGATATGCTCTCACCTTTCCATTATTATGGAGTTACAGATATTTCGATAGATGGGAAATTATTGGACGATTATACAGAATTTAGTAAGCTTGTCTCAAATGAACGCGTTGAATCTATTATTAAAAATTCAAAGTTTTACGGATGCGACCGGGGAAGAATCAAAGGATTAATTTTCTGTAGTAGGGTTGAAGAAGCAAGGGACCTTTCAGAAAAACTCAATCTCAAAGGTTATCACACAATTGCACTATCAGGTGAAAACGATGAAAAAGAAAGAGAAGCGTGTATTGAGCGCCTTGAATCCAATAAACGAGAGGATTACCTCGACTATATTTTGACAGTTGATATTTTCAATGAAGGTGTTGACATACCATCAGTCAATCAGATCATTATGCTCCGCCCGACTCAGTCAGCCATAGTATTTGTTCAGCAACTTGGACGAGGATTACGAAAGGCTGAAGATAAGGACTTTTTGACAGTTATCGACTTCATAGGGAATTATTCCAACAACTATCTCGTACCAATCGCTCTCTATGGTGACAGTTCCTATAACAAAGATACACTTCGGAAACTAATTTCAACGGGAAGTAACTTAATCCCGGGTGTATCTACAGTTAATTTTGACATAGTATCAAAACAAAGGATCTACGAAGCAATCGATACAGCTAAAGTTAACAGTTACAAAGAATTAAAAGACGATTATACGCTTTTAAAATACAAATTGGGACGTATTCCCTCCATGATGGATTTCGTTGAACATGGAAGCAGAGATCCGATGACGTACGTTAAAAAAGACGGTTCGTTATACGCATTTATCGATAAGCAAGAGAACATCGGCGTATTATCTCCCTTACAAATTGGAAAGCTTAGTTTCTTTGCAAAAGAAGTATGTGATGGCAAACGATTAGAGGAAGCCCTTCTATTGAAATTGCTTATAGAAAAAGGTCAGATTTCCATAGATGAATTTACAAAAATATTAGACGAAGAACATCAGATAAAATCCCATTCAATCAACTCTGCTATTGATTACATAAATGGTAAATTCCACCAACCGAGAGATTATGAAAAATACGGTTCAACAAAGTATATTGAATTATCTGATAAGGGAATTATCTCGAAAATAAAGGAATTTAACGAATTATTATCAATTCCAACATTCTATTTGAATTTGATGGATTCAATCAATTTTGCAATTTATAGATTCACGCATTCATTTGATTCAAAACGCTATTTCAACGGATTTTCTCTATATAGCAAAATACTCCCGAAAAGATGTTTGCCGAATTCTAAACTGGAAGAAAGATGAACATTCCACGATCTATGGATACCAAATCAAACACAATACCTGCCCGATTTTCGTGACTTACTCAAAAAGTGAAGATATTAATGCGAGTACAAAATATCAAGATCATTTCCTAAGTAACAGAAATTTCCATTGGATGACTAGGAATAATAGAACAGTTGACTCCCAAGATGTTCTAAAAATTCAAAAGTATAAGGAAACAGGATTAAGAATTTGCTTATTTTTGAAAAAATCCGATGCAGAAAGCGATGATTTCTATTATATTGGTGATTTAACCCCTTACGAATATAATTCACAAACAATCAAAGATGATTCAGGTGCTAACCGCCCGATAGTCAACATCAATTTTGAAATAACCACCCCTGTTGCTGAAAATATTTACAACTATTTGATAGCAGAAGAAAGAAATTAAGTATGTTAACTTCATTTATTTAATGCATTAATTTTTTCAATAATTTAAACCAGCAAGCGTCAAATTAATTTCTGAAGTAATAACTTGTATGGCAATAAACCGATTCTTGATGTTACTGGATGACTAACCACCGTTGATGGCTTCAATTCAATTAAAATCACTGAATCGACGTGAAGAAGCGTAGAGGTGGATTTTGCCTTTTGGAATCCAAAATACCTTGTAGTCTTTGAGTAGTTGTTTTAGTGCCCAGCGAACGGTGTTGCAGTTGAGGTCAAGTTCTTCTGCTATTAGTTTGGGCACCAGTAGGCGTCGCTTAATGGTTTTTGCTCCAAGAAATCCAAGACACTATAGTATGCGTTGGCAGACGTGTTGGTCGTGTTGGCGCTTGAAGCCTCAGGTTGTCTTTTCGCAGATATAGCCAAGGCTAAAGCGCCTCTGTGCCGGTGTTACTGTGAAAAAGCAGGTTGGCTTGTTGCCTTCTTATTAAAAAATGTTTACAAAAATAGAAAAAGGAGAGAATGTGCTATGTCTCCGAGGCCTCTTTTCATACAGATCACGCCTGGGCACCTGTAACTCCCGGGCTACTTGATTCTTTTAGTCAATTGTAAGTTTTCTTGGGTCACTTTTTGTTTAGCTTTGTTTGTATGTTTTGTCCAGATGCGGTGGATATTTTTTTGGAGAAAATTATCTAAAATATAGAACATGAATCCGAAAATCATAGTCAAAGTAATGTACCATGCTATCGCCCACTCGAAACCTAACCCGAATTGAATAGGCGGCAAATAATGTAAAAATATTGCATGTACAAGATAAACATAAAAGCTCAACGCTCCCCCGGCTGCTAACCATATCGGGGCTTTGGATTTCCAGTATAGCCCTTGCCTTATAATAAATATGCCCAGACCAAAAGTGAATATTTCGCAAAGTGGAAACCAGTCAGTTATTCCGGTGTATTGTGGAAAGCAATACCACGTTACAGCTTTAGAGGCAATGAATATGGCAAATAGTGCAGTGATGCTCACATTTGGACGCTTTTTTATTGCAGTATAAACTATTGGGAACAATAAGTAAAGTGAAACTATCAACCCAATGAACCAATAAGTGCTGTTAATTTTTTGCCAACTGTCATCAGTTATAAAGAATATTTGAAATCCACTAAAATTTCGAAGATAATCCGTTATCGTCAACGGAGATGAAATAGGCATTGTAAGTATGCTGAAAAGAACCGCTACCCAGTAGATAGGATAAATCCTTAAAAGCCGATTAACGTAGAACTTGCCCACATTTTTTAGCGAACCAAAATTGTAATCTCTAAGTGCCAAAGAAGCACCACTTGCAAAAATAAACAGCCATACTCCGATGCTTCCAAGATCAATATGAAAAGCTGGATGAGAAACAGGATAAATAATGTAAGAATAAAGCCACGGGAAAAAAGTGAAGCCACCATTGTATTGAAGATGATGAATAATAATAAATAATATACCGATTACTCGAAGGGAATCAATAAAGGCTATTCGAGGCATTCGTGCAATTATCAGCGTCTGTTAATTATAAATCTTAGGTGAACACCTATCTAACAACTGTAGAGAATAGTTTGGGATAAGATATGCCGTTAACAAATGAACAACAAGAAAAAATCCGCGCCTGGCTGACATCTAAAAACGCTAACTCGAAATGTCCAATGTGTGGCAAAAATCAGTGGGCTTTTGGAGAAATCATCACCGCCAACTTAGTTAATGAAAAAGGCAAAACAGAACCAGACCAATATAGTCCAGCCATGGTTCAAATTGTTTGTACTAACTGTGGCTTTCTAAGACTACACTTAATTCACAAAGACATAGGCATATTCTAAAGCAGCCTTTTTGCCTTTAGGGAAAAATAAGGGGTTATGAAAGGCTATGTATAAAGCCTCTTATCACTTCTGACGCTGACTTGACCAGAGGATGATCTATTTGGTAAGACTGCGGCAGACTACGCAAACGGGCGATTCTAAAGTAAATGGGTGGATGAGGATCCGCGCTTAACCACTCTTGAAAACGAAAAGAAGGCGTACGTTCAAATAGTAATCTTTGAAAACCTATCTTTTCCAGTGCATCAGCTAAAATGTTAGGATTACCTATGACCATTGCTGAAATCAAGTCTGCTCTAGCTTCGAAAAATTTGGCGATAAAATAGGTCAACGTCAACAAAGCCCACAAATAGATGAATAATAGTAGAAAAGAAGTCGTAGGCAAAAATGTAAAAATCACAAAGAACCAAAAGAGGTACTGCACTGCTGATAAACCGTATAGCCATAGAGGGTCACGTCCTCTTAAATGGCCAAATTCGTGCCCCAGAACACTTATTATTTCCTCATCTTTAAGCTGCAAAAACGTTCCCGTTGTTATCAAAACTACGCCTCGACTAGGACTTGGACCAGAAGCAGCCGCATTAGGAAGCAGAGTATTTGAAACAACGATTTCAGGCACCTTGTAACCAAACTTGTCAGCGGTAACCCTTACAATCTCATACACGTTTACTTTGCGAGCAATTAAATTTTCAGATTTGCAGTCAATCCCAAACTGGGAAAAGATAGCGTGTGCTTTTTGGCAATCAAGTTCACCTCGTTCAGCTATTGTTTCTTGATAAATTTGTTTCTTTAAGCTGGCTATGTCTTTAGGATTCATTTTTTTGACGGGATTATCTTCTCCAGAAGAGAGGGGATACTGCAGGATATGTATGTAAGGGTTTTCTTTTGTGATGTGCCAGTCTGCGGTTCTAGCAATTATTTTGTTTGAGTAGAAAACGAAGATGAACTGGATGGCAAGCAATACTACCACAACCAATGGCCCAATAATTAGAAAAAGAAATACCCCAAGAACCATAAAAACTGCAATTAACGCAATCTGAGTTTCCAATAAAATGCGGCGTAATGACTTGTTTTCTTTTCCTGTAACAGTTTCAGGTAAAATTGATTCGCCCTCGCGCCAAGCAAAAAACAAACTATTCTGCCTAATTTGAGTCTCGAAAAGGTTTACCGCAATATCAATGTCTTCTTTAGCCTTAGTAATTTCAGTTTCTAAAACGTCTTCTGTAAGGGAAGTTATTTTTAGGTTAACATTTTTTTCGCCTGAGGCTTGAACAGCAAGCACTCGTTTCCCTGAAGCATCTTTAATTGAAAAAGCTACAAAAAAGCTACTTTGAGAAATATCAGCAAATCGGTCTTTTTGAGGAACAAGGTAAAATCGGTATATGTACTCATAAAGTTTGCCCATGTAGCTTTGGGGAACCTCAGGATTGATTGTGTAAGAATACGTTTTTATCGACAAACCATTCACCATTCGGGTTACCTAACAACTAAAATTTTTGAACAAATAAACAAGCGTTATTGTTCTTATTAATTTAGAGGTTTATTGCTTTTACCTTTTTCTGTTCTACCATACTTTAATGCACACTTAATCTTTCGACTCAGCAAGAAAGATTACGTTTAGTTTTGCTCTGGAGCAAGCATCGATGGATAAGAAGCGGCAGGATACTTTTCATGCAAAAGAAGCAGCAAACCCAAAACCGAACTATGCCAGTTTGAACCCTCAACTGTAATGTTTGAAGCCTGCCAGCCACCATCAATGTTTTGTGCTGCAACCACGTTTTGAATAAATTGAGGGTTAACCATAAAGTTTTGCCCTGCCATACAAAGGAAGGCTGCAGCTTCAAGCTCCAAATCTGTAACCACAACATCATTGTTGATTAACGCCGCGTTTGCGAGATAAATAGCAGTATAAAAACCGTCTGGCACATACAGGTCAACACCGTTTTCGTGTACCCAAATTGTTGCCAGCAAAGCGTGAGTAACCATGTAGTCTTGGCTGCTTGCCACCTGAGCAAGCTTTTCTGCATAATTTGATGGCAATCCATAGCGGTTACAGTACAATGCAGGAACGGTTAGTTTATCAGTTTCTGAAGTTACAGCCTGCAAATCCCCACTCTGTACAGGGTTATTGTAGTCTGCGATTCGGCGAAACAGACGAAACATGGGCAAGTTTTCTTGTGGACTTTGAGTTAAGCTCTGGTCATAACGCTGTAGCGTGTCATTGAACAGTGTAATGTTGAAGCGTCGGTAGGCTACGTTTAGCCATAAAAGAGCATACGGTTCAGTTGTGTTTTGCAAGTACATTGTTGCGTTCGCTATTGCTTGGTCTAAAGTTCGATTTGATACATGTATAGAAGGTTCAGGGGTTGTTTGGGAGTTTGTTTGTTGTGTTGGTTGAGGCGTGTTTGTTGGTTTAGTAATTGGCGTGTTTTGTGGTGTTGTCTTAGGTATATTTACTGGTGTTTGTGTTGGAGGTTGTATTGTTTGTCTAGGTAGAAAGTCACCTTGAGATGCCCAAGGATACTGCAGCAATATAGGTACTGCCAAAACACTGCAAAACAAAAGAAATAAGCCAACGGCAACAAATTGTTTCTTCAACAACTCTTTTTCCTTGATACCTGTTTTGCTTATTTTGCATTAATATTTTGCGAGAGAATCAGGGCTTGGTTAAATTTATAAACAAACAAAAACATGTACAGTTGTGATTTAAATTGCCTTATTGCGAAAAATGTGGTACACAAGTTAACCCTGACGCTAACTTCTGCAAAAACTGCGGAGCAAAACTAAACCCCATCCAAACGCCCAGACAAGTTCAAACAGCACCTGTTCAGCCAACCGCCTTTGTGCCGCCGCCAACGCCCGTACAGTCACAGGCCCAAGCTGCACCCGTGTATCAAGCTCCACCAACATACCAACCAACTCAAGCACCTCCAGCGGCAAAGTATCAAGAGCCAACATCTGCCCCACAGCCAGCACCAAATGTTCAACCTGAAATACCTCAACAGAGAACAAACGCAACACAGACTATCGGCGCTATCGCCTTAAGAAGACCTAAATCTTTTGGAAGATACGACAGTTTCACGGGAGTATTGACGACTGAACAGTTTATTATTGCACAAATGACAAGCGACATGGTTAAAGATGCAGCGATGCAAGCACGTGACGAAGCAAAAGCAAATGGAAAAGGTTTTTTTGGTCAATGGTCAGAGCAGCTTAAAGCATCCTTTGGCTACACAAAAAAATATCTCACAATGGAGCCTGCAGCGATTATTGCTGAGACACCTGGCAACTTTGCCATAGATAACAATTCAATATCAGAAATTAAGTTAAAAAACAGGTACTTGGACCAGGATAACAGTAGACAAGAATGGGAAATACAGATTCATTCATTTAGCGGCAAATATGAATTCAGAATGGACGATAATAGCAATTTTGTGGAAATGTTAAAGCAGGCTTATCCTGACAGGGTTAAATTTCCGTTTGGATACTTCTCTAAAGGTGGAGTAAAGCTAAAACTTTTCTAAACTTTTTTTTCTATAAAAAATTAAACAAGCATTTTGGGTTAATTTATTATTTACATGTAGCTTAAAACCAGTTGAAATAAAGTAACTACCTTGCCTCCTCGTGCTGGAATTCCTATCAAAAGTTAGGCTTGCAGGCGTTGCAGTAACAGGGGCAGTCATGCTTTATATGGTCTCAGCAAAGCAGAACTGGATTATATCGAGTGGTTCCCTGCTAGAAGTGACAAAATACAAATAAATTTAGTCCATCATGTTAAACTTAAACAAAAAGTAGGATAAATTAAGGGATTCAAAGCTTTACGCTAAGCTAATAACAAGTGATCAAAACCGTTCGAGCAGAGAAGATCTAGAAGGAATATTGTTTATAGCAATTGAATAGTCTATGGGGGCACCCTGATTTGTTGAGGTAGTTGAAGGGGACGGCGTTGTGGTGTTGTCTGGCGATGGACTTACGTTGGCGCCCGGGTTTACTGGATGCGTCGGAATAGGAGGTCCCAAAGATATCCCAATAACAACTATGAAAACTATCGCGATTACTAAAACAACTGCAAGAATAGATCTACGTCTTCGATGAAATGGTACATTTTCTGTCAAACTATTTCACCTAACTGCGTTTTAACCAAAACAAACATGAAAGTTTAAAGGTGTGTGACTGAAACAGCTCAATCACAAAAAAAGCCGGTCTATTTGGAGCCTATTATAAATTCATTGCAGAAACCTATAGGGTAGGTTCTTATGGGCAGAAAAAGCGCCAAAAAGTATGTCGAAATTCAGTGCTAATTTGGTTTTGTTTTTGGCGATTTTTTTATAAGCTTCAAGTGGGCGTATTATTTTTCTGTAGGAGTACTGACTTGCGTTGACTGTTTATTTTGTACCTTGGAATGCTGACAAAAACTTGCTTTTGGAGGCCGAGCGGCTGTACAAAAAAGCTGGAACCTTTGACTGCATACACAAAGGCGATTTAGTCGCCGTTAAACTGCACGTTGGAGAACTTGGAAACCCCAGTTACGTACAACCCTTCTTTGTTCACCACATCATCCAAAAAATCAAAGAAGCAGGCGGAAAACCGTTTCTCACCGACTCAAACACGTACTATCTGGCGCAAAGACACAATGCTGTCGACCACATACATACCGCGCTCATGAACGGTTTCAACATGGCACCCTTCATCGTTGCAGACGGCCTACAAAGTGAAAACTACCGCACAGTCAAAACCAAAGGCATCCTCAACGAAATCGAGGTTTCAGGCGCCATAGCCGAAGCAGATACAATGATCGTTATATCCCACTGCAAAGGTCATGAACTCAGCGGGTTCGGAGGAGCCATCAAAAACTTGGGCATGGGCTGCACTTCACGCACAGGAAAACTGCGTCAGCACCGAGTTATCGGATTGGAAATTGACCAGTCAAAATGCACGGGATGTGGGAAATGCAAAACAGTTTGCGCCTTTGACGTGCCAGAGATTATTGAAGGAAAAGCCCACAACACTTCGCCCCTGTGCATGCGGTGTCCCGTCTGCAGAAGCGAATGCCCAATGGAGGCCATTAAGTTTGTCAATCAAGAGAACATTTGCAAAGCACTCGCATCAGCAGCTTTCGGTGTCCTTGAAACCTTTAAACCGGGAAAGGTCTCGTACGTCAACTTCGCCAAAGACATCACCCAGTACTGCGATTGTCTACCAAGCCCTGGAGCGCCAATAATGAATGACATCGGCATTTTCGCATCCGGCTCACCGATTTCAGCAGACGCCGCTTTCTTACAAAAAGCCAATTACCAAATCTTCAACAAGCTTTCCGGCGTGGACTGTATGACACAAATCACCGAAGCCCTAAACCTTGGTATACCGGGCGAAGCTAAACCTGAAATACAGACAGTTTAACCCTTATTTCCTTTTTTGGTTGCTTGACGCCAGTAATAATCAAAAACATCCTGTACCCAGCCCAAAAACGTTGGGTCATCCCCAAGAAAACCTGTGTAATCCACTTTACCGTCAACCTGCAAAAAACAGACACAACCAAACCCTTCAGTTAAAACCAGAATCAACGGCAACTCTGGAATTCCGTATCCTTCAACGTTTGGCGTTTTGATTGCCTCGTCAGGCTTAGGCAGGCGATTTTGTGGAACGAGGAATTTAAATTTTAAGCCTTCACGCATTTTCTGGTCCATTTTAGATATCATGTGTTCAGGAATTGTGCCTTCGGCTATGCCGCAGCCGAAACTTTTAGCGTTAACGTATGCTTGCTCTGCCCTGTTTAAGTTTGCAATGGTGTCCAAACTCAGTTGTGCCCCAGAAAGCTCGCTTAACCGGTTAATGAATTGGGGAGGAAGTAGCATAATGTTGTGCGTAGAAAAGTAATCTTTGTTTTTTGAAACAAAATCCAATGATGACGATGCTTGCAGCACTATTTTTCCATACTCTGAAACGGTGAAGGCGCCGTCTGGTTGCCTTTTAACAAGCCCTGCCGTGCTTAACCGTTCCAGTTGCCTGAAAGCTTCAGTCGCAGTC
Organism: Candidatus Bathyarchaeota archaeon; assembly: GCA_963832745.1. Classification (GTDB taxonomy): domain Archaea; phylum Thermoproteota; class Bathyarchaeia; order Bathyarchaeales; family Bathycorpusculaceae; genus Bathycorpusculum. Next base: position 701,840 of record CAWHVC010000001.1, read on the forward strand.
ACGTTTAATCGGCGGGCGATTTCCTGCATCTTCAAACTGTCCTTTTGAAGCAACCGTAAAATTGAAACCCTACTCTGGCTTGCAAGCTCAAAAAACAGTTTCTCTAAACCTAACTCTTCGCCCAAACTTTAAGCACCTAACCTAAACATTTCACACTGTTGCTAACAACTAAGCAACCGCGTCAAATAAAACTAATCACAAATCCTGCACTAATATTTTTGAGGAAAAAATATGAATAATCAAAACAGCAAAGCTCGCGTCTTCACGGTTGAACTGAAATCAAAAAGAAGCCTCAAAAACGTGATGTTAACAAACGGCTCAGAAGACAATGTTCTTTTGGAGGGAACAATCGGTGAATTTGTAGCCGCAAAATTTGCTGAAGGCATAATTTTTGAAGTTACAGGCACAGAAGGCGTTCTCCGGGTCGACCTGTCCGCGGAAGAAATACAAACAACTCTCCAAAACGGTTTGAAATCAAAACAGGAGGTGACAATTGATGGATAAAGCCTTAATTGTTTACGGAACCCGTTACGGTGCAGCAGCTAGTACAGCGGCAGAAATCGCAAGAATCTTCCGTCAAGAAGGCTTAGACACAAGAATTGTTGATGCTGAAAAAGAAAAAATCCAAGACTTAACCATGTACGGTTTGGTTGTGGTTGGTAGCGGTATACAAATTAACCGTTGGACAAGCGGGCCAGAAAAATTTCTTAAAAAACACCAAAAAGAACTTAGGCACAAAAAAGTTGCCCTCTATGTATGCTGCGGCGCCGCAACAATAACTGACTCAGAGAAAGCTGTTGAAACAGAAAAGATGAAAAACAAGTATCTTGATGAAAAAGCCGCCAAGTACGGTTTAGAACCTGTTGCATTAGGTTTCTTTGGTGGAGTCTATAATTATAACAAGGTACCGTGGTGGGCTAAGAAGGCTTTGGACACTGAAAGACCAAAAGTTGAAGCAACCGCTAAACAGACTAACCCCGGAGTGTACGACACTCGCGACTGGACCGCCATAAGGGAATGGGCAAAAGAGTTAACAGAAAAAACGGTTTAAACCAAATCGGAACTACTATACCAACCATTGTCAAAATTGCTACGGACTTCTTCGGGGTTAACCATCCTTTTTGTCTCAAAAATGTTCTTGGGTTTACTATTTTTTGTTAACCGCAGAATAGTATCCGAGAGGGTTTCGTTGCCTTTTCTTTCTTTAATCAGGGCGCTGTAGGCTTCTTGTGTAACCGTAATATTTTTACCGTTAAACATAAAATAAACTATGAAGCTTTAAAATAAAAAAGCTTACTCAACCTTGCAACCCAGTTTTTCTGCAAATCCAAAATGCTACCTTCTTATACCCCTGTATAAACAAACATTAGACAACAGGAGCGCCAAAGCTTGCCTAAACTAGCCCAACCATTACAAATTAAAGGATACACTTTACGGAACCGGATTGTTTTTCCGCCGATGCAAAGCGGACGCGCAGACTTTGATGGCTCAATAACAAATAAACTCATCAACTTTTACGTTCGTCGTTCTGAAAACGTCGGATTGCCCATAGTAGAACACGCATATATTGACTTGTTGGGCAAAATTGGGCCAAAACAACTCGGCATATACAACGACTCCCTTATCGATGGATACGAAAAACTTGCCTCTGCCATCCACAGCGTCGGCGCACCCGCAATAGTTCAAATCTCACATGCAGGCGGAGTGGCAAACAGAAAAGTCATCCATAACCAACCTGCCGGACCATCTTCAGCGGGAAAAACACGTATGCTCGAAGTTTGCGAGCTTCATGCAATTACTGAGCAGTTCACGGCGGCGGCTGAACGTGCAATAAAAGCCGGATTTGACGGTGTCGAACTTCATGGCGCCCACGGTTACCTGCTTAACCAATTCTTTTCACCGCTGCTAAACAAACGCGAAGATGAATACGGTGGTAATCTGGAAAAGCGTATGCATTTCCCCCTGCAAGTTACTGAAGCGGTACGTCAACGCATAGGAAATGATAAGTTGTTGCTTTACCGGTTGGGCTCTGACGATTTAGCGCCTCATGGCACGCATATTGAGGACGCGATTGTTTTTGCACGGAAACTTGAGGCGGCAGGAGTAGATATTTTGGACGTGTCAGGTGGCATGTGCGGCAGCAACCCTAAACAGTTCAAGCAAGTAAAAGGTTATTTTGTTGCGCAGGCTGAGGCAGTTAAACAAGCAGTACATGTTCCAGTTATCGGTGTAGGTGGCATTACTGAGCCAGAGTTTGCTGACAGGCTGGTGCGGGAGGGCAAGGTGGATTTGGTTGCGGTTGGCCGAGCCTTATGGCGTGACGTAGATTGGGCAAAAAATGCCCTTGACGTAGTTAGCAAAACAGTTTGAAACACAAATTTTTTGTTGCTTCACTTCTGCACCAACATACATTTTTTACAAAGCTTCAACCGCCAATATAGCGGTGAACTTTTTTGTCTGAAGAAGAAAAAAAGAAAATGAATTATTATTATGCTGGAAAAGAAAAGAAAGCTGAGGAAATCAAAAAAGCGCCAGAGGAACCCTCGGATGAGATGATTCCGTATTTTTCTAAGGATTTTCAACGTGACTTTAACCGTATGATGGATCGATTTCAGCGGGAGTTTGAAGGTTTTTGGGGGCAACCGCCAAAGGTACATTATGAACGGTTTATGCGTCCATTTAAAACGATGATGCCGTCGGTGGATGTGGAAGACCGCGGAAAAGACTTCAGGTTAACAGTGGACCTACCGGGATTTAGCAAAGAAAACGTTGATGTCGAAGTCGTTGAAGACGCCGTAACCATTCAAGCTAAACAGACAAAGGCTGTGGAGGAGACGCAGAAAAACTTTATACGCCATGAAAGAGCCGCTCAAACTTACTACCGCAGAGTTCCGTTACCCGAAGCTGTGCTTTCTGACGAGGCAAAGGCAAATTTGAACAACGGCATACTTGAAATTGTTTTGCCAAAGAAGGCGCCTAAAGAAACCAAAAAGCTTCAAATCGACTAATCTCTCTTTTCGTTTCTCTTTTTTCATAATCAAACTTCCAATTTTTCAACATACTAATGATCAAAATTTCAACCATTATCACCTACTTCTTCTGTCGTTTCCGAAAAAGGCTTGTTTTGATCTACCTCCTATAGGTTTCTGCAATTAATTTTTAATAGGATCTCCTAATAGACGCCAAATAGGTTGACAGCAACATAGAACAGCACCAAATTAAGTTGTCAACTAACTTACAAATGTAAAATCGGGGTACTTTGTGCTCGTTGAATAATTGTGGGCTGTTTTAAATAAGCAGGGAACAATAGGTGGATTATGCAGAAAATGAATGTTCATAGTTCTCGCTTGTTTGCGGTTATGCTTGTGTTTGTTCTTTTTGTAGCGGGGGTTTTTGGGATTTTTATCTATTTTACCAGTTTATGGGACAATGGTGATGTAGAAATTTCGCAGCCAGATGAAACCGCCAATATTGCCACCGCTTTAGGTTGCAAGGAGATTGGACAGGATTACTTTTATCGTGCTCCTTGGCCCTACAATTACCTGTACATAACTGGAACAGTAAGCAACGCTGGAAACGGTACCGCTTACAATGCTGGACTCAAAGTTGTTGCCTATAATTCTACCGGCAGCGTCCTAGTGGATATGACGTTTCCTTTGGGTAACGTCACTTTTGGGACAACCCCCGAAATCAGCGCTTATCTAAAACAGTACTCGAACATTGATTATTCTTTGGCTCTTGGAATTGATGGCAAGTGGACAAAATGATACAATTGTTTTGGGGATTGCTCACGAAGGTGTTGCTTCAAACTGGACACTAACTCCTGTATGGACAAACCTGCCATAATCGGTTGTTAAAGGGTTAATCCTCCAAATATTCCACTGAGAAACATGCTATCAAACGTTCCTGCGTCTTGATACTGGATACTGAGGTGCCGAGTTCGGGGGTGTTTAGGGTAAGGCAGAGCGCTGTGAGGGTAGTGGATTATTTTTGTGTTTGATAATTTTTGCGTTTTTTTGAGGGTTTTGTGCTTGCTTGCTGTGCAGCGGATGGGGTTATTTGTTATTAATCGTTTGGAAGAGGAAGGTTTTTTATTGTTTTTCTGCATTATTTTTCACCTAAAAATATTTTTAGTAAACGTTTGTACAGTTTTTCGATTTTGCCCTATTCAAACGGGTAATCTTAAATACTTGAGTGTAGTGATTGTGCAGTATTAAATCATAATGTCCGACAAACGTAAAGAGGAGCGCAAAATATTGCAACAAACAAACACAAAAAACCCGCAAAACACTGCACAAATAACAGGCGCTCCTACGCACTCTTTTGAAGAATACAAACGTCCCCCAGCAACAATCAGTCTCGACCAAATGGACATAAAAATCCTCAGCATCCTGCAAGACAACTGCCAACTAAGCTACAGAAAACTTGGAACAATGCTTGGCGTCTCTGGCGTGATTGTTGCTAGCCGCATAAAAGCTCTTGAAGACAAGGGTATTTTGGAGGGTTATACGGTGATTTTGGATCCGGTGAAGTTGGGTTATGATTTGACTGCGATTTTGTATGTTCAGGTTGAAAGTGGTTTTTTGGTTGATGTTGAGGCTGAGTTGTCGCGGACTTCTGGCGTGATTGGGGTGTATGAGGTTACTGGGGATTTTGATGTTATTGCGGTGACTAAGCTTCGGGATCGGGATTGTTTGAATACTTTGATTAAGAATTTGTTGTTGACTCCGCATGTTAAACGGACTTTGACTAATATTACCTTGAATGTTGTTAAGGAAGATTTCAAGATTCCTTTTTAGCCTTTAAGCTTCTCCTGACGTTTTGCATCTGACTAGTAAACCCCACAATTTTAAAACATATGCTAAGTTTTTTCACTTAAAAATGTATATTTTTCCAGTTTTTCATAAAAGTTATGAACAAATCACAATTAGGTTTATATTGCCTGTTATCCACGCTTCCTATAAAACGGTGAAAAACAACATGAGAAAGGGAAAAATACTAACAAAAATCTCAAACACAGCTGAGAAAGCATTAACAAAACACTCAGAACTCTTCATGAAAAAGAAATTCTACATACTCGCAGGCATACTACTAACTTGCTTAGCAATCAGCGTAGGACAAGTATTTGCACAATCAACCGACCCCCTCGTAGACACAGGCGCAGCAGTCAGCATCGCATGGACACTAGTCATGGGTGGCTTAGTCTGGTTCATGCAGCTTGGCTTCGCGTTCCTCGGCGCTGGCTTTATCCGGCAGAAAAACCAGGTCAACTACTGGACAAAGAGCTACCTTGACTTCAGCGTTGGTGTAGTCATCTTTGCATTAGTAGGCTTCGGTTTAATGTTCGGTGGCTCCGGAGCAGCATTCCCCGCAGGATTTGATGCAACCGGAACACAAGTCTTTGTTACATTACCCGGTCTAGACGCAGGCAACTCATTCATAGGCTATAGTGGCTTTCTCCTCGCAGGTCAAGCAACTAACACGTTCACACTAGTGTATTTCTTCTGGCAAGCAGTCTTCGCAGCCACTTCAGTAACAATCGTTGCAGGTATGGTTGCCGAAAGAATGAAGTTCCAGGCGTACTTCTTATACACAGTACTGATTAACATCCTAATCTATCCAGTCTATGGTCACTGGGTTTGGGGTGGCGGTTGGCTCGCAACATTACCTTTCGGTGTCGGTGTCCGCGACTTTGCAGGTTCAGGTGTCGTCCACGCAGTCGGTGGCTTTACAGGTTTAGCGGCTTGTTGGCTCATTGGTCCAAGAATCGGCAAATACGGTAAAAATGGTGAAGTTCGCAGTTTCGGCTACACAAACGTGCCATACATCGTTATCGGCACCATGATTCTGTTCCTCGGCTGGTTCGGCTTCAACCCAGGCAGCACACTCAGCACACTTGACGGCGTAACTCCACTAGTTTCAGTAAACACTTATCTTGCAGGCGGTGTCGGTGCAGTAATTGGCATAATAATCAGCTATCTTGACCGTAAACACTTCGCAGGACCAGACATTCAAGCAGTCTGCACAGGCGCTCTTGGTGGCCTAGTAGCAATCACAGCACCATGCGCTTACGTTGACCCATGGGCCGCATTAATCATCGGTGTCATCGCAGCTCCACTAGCACTCTACGGCAACATATTCGTTGAACGCAAACTAAAAATTGACGACCCAGTCGGCGCATTCGGTATCCACGGCATCAACGGTCTCTTTGGTTTACTAGCAGTCGGTCTATTTGCAAACGGTCTATACGGCGGCGTTAACGGTGTACTAATCAACGGCGGTGCAGGTACAGGGCAGCTAATTGCACAGTTAATTGACTGTGCGGTCGTTGCAGGCTTTAGTTTCGGTATGGGCTTGTTGATCTTTGGTATGATCAAATACACCATCGGCTTAAGAGCTCATCATAAAGAAGAGATTGAGGGCTTAGACCTTACCGAACACGGATTCAGTGCATACCCAGAAATCGTTATGAAGCCTGAAGCAAAAGAGTGGGTTACTCCAGAAGCTAAAGACAAAGAGCTCCTTGACAAGAAAGGCGAATAATCGCCTTCACCATTTTCTTTTTTTTGTTTAGTGTCTTTTTAACCAGTTTATTGTTGTGAATGTTGCTTTTCTTATAAATGTCCAGAATATTATTCAAAATTAGTACAATCGCAAAGTTTTTTTACATTTTTACGTTAACTTTTTCAATTTTTCATAAAAGTTATGAACAAATCATAACAGCCTTTATATCCGTTAGGGCTCATCGGAAAGCAAATATTGAACATAAAGAGGATTGATTAGCCCTGCCAATAGACGCACAAATCTTAATACTGCCAATATTCATAGCCTGCTACGCACTAGCACTTAGCAGAAAAGTCAAACTAGCCTACACGTCAGTAATCTCCCTAATCGCATTAATCGTACTCGGCATAGTATCTTGGCAGGACACCATCTTTTTAGCCATACAGTGGGATGTGCTCGCTGTAATCTGGGGCTTCATGATGGTCTCATTCATATTTTCAGAAAGCCAAATGCCCGAACTAATAGCAAACAAAATCCTAACCCACATAAAAATAGAAAAATATGCTCTATTAGCACTTTGCGCCGTTGCAGCATTCCTCTCCGCTTTCATGGCAAACGTTGCAGTACTCTTTCTAATGGCGCCTGTAGCAATACAGATGGCACGAAAACTTGGCTCACCACTTTTTCCCTACATAGTTTCCGTCGGTGTATGCTCAAACATGGTCACCACAACCACAATGATCGCTGACCCCCCAGCATTGATTTTGGCAATACAGACTGGCATGACCCCACTTGATTTCTACTGGTTCCAGGGCAGAATAGGCCTAGGTGCAATAACTGCTGTGGGTGTAACCGCTGCTTTACTAACACTGCTTGTGCTCTTCCGTAAAATGAACAAGAAAATCGATATTGAGCCAGAAAAAATCAAAGTAACCAAACTGCCAACAATCCTGTTCCTTGTCGGCATAATCGTGCTTGCGTTGGCTCCAGAAATCAACCTCAGCTTAGGAGTAGTAGGCTTGGGTGTGGGTATCATTGCGTTAATAATTGGACACAAAAAAGCTAAACGCATGATTGTAGAGTTCGACTGGGACTCCTTAATCTTCCTAGCAGGCATATTTGGAGTAATCTTTGCGCTGTCAACATCCGGTTTACTTACTGACTTCGCTCAAGGCATCATCGGCATGGGCATCGGCAACCCCACTATACTACTGGCCTTCCTTGTCTGGCTTTCAGTTGGCTTATCTTCCTTCATTGACCCCAACGCTTACACTGTCCTGATGATTCCAGTATGCCAACAATTAGCAACTTTCACTGGAATTAGTGCATTTCCACTACTCTTCGGTACACTAATCGGTACAGGAAGCGGCGCCAACATATTGCCAATGGGTGCAGCCACAAACGTGTTTGCCTGCGGACTGCTGGAGAAAAACAACTGTCTAGTCAGCACTAAAGAGTACATCAAGATAGGTTTGCCCTTATCCATAGTTGCGGTTGGCGTTGCAAACTTGCTCTTGTGGATGTTCTGGGTGTAACAAAATTAATAAACTAAAAAATGTGAGGTTGAATGGAAAAGTGTCAAATGAAATGGGTTTGCGGATAAAAAAAGGCAAGAACTTTAAAGATGTTATTGCCGAAGAGAAAAACAAGGGTCGATACTTTAAACTAATGATGAAGAGGCTAACCAGTATTAATTCATCCTTACTGTATAGCGGTTCTTTCCTGCTACTCTTCATTGTTATTGATGTTGCAGTTTACGCTTTGCTTGAACCAACCGTTTTAATTTGGGCTGGCATACTTGTGGCTTCAGCCCTTGTGAGCTCGATATTCGCATCTAAAGTAACAAATATGCTCAAGAAACAGCAGTGGAAATACGCTTCACTTTAACTATATATTCCTTTTTTTGACTATTGTTTTTCTGTAGTACACTTTTTTCGACGTTCTCACAGCAACTTTACCCTTTTTTCAACTTTCACGTTAGCTCTGATTGTTTTAATGGACAATTAAAGGCTAAATTAGAGAAAATTTAAATGTCCAATCTAATACTAAAGATTCAATGAAATCCACTATCGCAGTCTTGCTTGCTAACATGGGTTTTGTCCTTCAACTATCAGGGATTTTCATCCTTGTGCCTATTGTTGTTTCTTTCATGCTTAACGAAACAAATGCCACTGTTGCATTATTCATTTCCGCAACCGCATTCATGGCGTTAGGTTTTCTAACAAATGCACTATGTGAGAAAAAAGAAATGACCTACAGACAATCATGCATATTGATTGTTTCGGTTTTCATAATTCTAAGCTTGATTGGCGCAATACCTTACTTGTACTTGAGTCTTCCCAGCTCAAATATAATCCAAACTGTAACTGACAGCGTTTTTGAATCTGTTTCAGGATTCACCACAACAGGCTTCTCAGTAATCCCTGACCTATCGGCGCTTCCACAATCAATAATTCTGTACAGGTCACTGACACAATTCATCGGTGGCATCGGCGTCGTTATCGTTTTGCTTTCCTTCTTCTATCCTGAGGCGAAACTGAAAGAGTTTGCAAAAAGCATGGGTTTAGGCAACGGAAACTACAAGATTAAGAAAACCTTCCTGTTTATCGTTTCACTCTACTGTGCCTTTACAATCGCAATGGTTGTTATCGGCTACTTAGGTGGTTATCATGACCTGCTTAATTTAAGCTCAATTGTCTTTTCCTCAATCAGCACTGGTGGCTTCTCGCCTGCAGTTGATTTAGCAACCCTTGTATCTCAAACACCGTTCAACTTTATCGTTCCGATAAGCATGATTTTCGGTGCAACAAACTTTCTTATATTTCCTAGTCTTTTCAAGGGAAAAATTAAAGAATTCTTCAATTCCGAATTTATCGTTTTCCTGATTGTAGCAGCGGTTTCAACTTTTATCCTGTTCCAATTCTTTAATGTTGACACATACACTGCAATGTTCCATGTTGTAAGTGCCATGTCAACAACTGGCTTTAACACGATACCCATACAAAGTATGGCTGATTCGCTCAAATTATTCCTGGTTGCGTTGATGTTCATCGGCGGCTGCAGCTTTTCCACTGCCGGCGGCATCAAAATTTACCGCTTATTGTTGATGCTGAAAAGTGTCAAGAAAAGTGTAACTTTTGCAGTTGTAGGTAAAGATGAGAAAGTAAAAGTGCTGGGCAAGGAATACTCAAACTCTGATGTAATCCAAAGCGCAGCTTTAGTGTTTCTCACAGCGCTTCTGATCTTTGTTTCAGCGTTAATTGTAAGTTACTATGGCTTTAGGCCTATAGATGCGCTTTTTGATTGTACCTCTGCAATGGCAACGACTGGTTTAAGCACTGGTGTAGTTGGTCCAAGTTTGGCTATCGAATTAAAATGGCTGTTTATGTTCCTGATGCTTCTTGGGCGTGTTGAAATTATCTCCTTCCTTGTCATTTTTACAAGAGGAAAAGAACGTCCTATGCTTGCATCACAGTCTTACGAAGAGCCTGCAGTGATTACAATTACTGATGAGGAATAGGCTTCTTTTTTTTCTGTTTTTTCTTTATCTTTGTGTATGTTTAGGTGTTTTGCTGGTTGTTGTTGGCCTGTTCTTTTGGTTTGTTATGGGTGGTTTTTTTGGATGATTTTCTAGTTATTGCCCTTTTAGCGCCGTTAAGATTGAACAAATAGTTGCGATTTGGCATGTTGATTCGATGTTTGGTCAAAAAAGTGGTCATTAGTGTAGCAAGTGGATACTTTTATATACTTGGATGAAATAATTGCACAGGTAACAAGGCAATAAGGTGACATTTGTCAAGAGGTACATGAAAAATGACAGCAGGAGATATAGCATGGGTAATAACATCAACCGCACTTGTAATGATAATGACGCCAGCACTAGGATTCTTTTACGGAGGCTTAGTTCGAAAGAAAAACTTGGTATCAACAATCGTCCAATGCGTCGTCATATTCGCAGTCATAAGCATAATCTGGTCACTCTATGGTTACGCACTCGTTTTCGGTGACAGCTTAGGCGGCGTAATAGGCTTCAATTTCGGCTTATTAGGGATGGCCAAACTTGGCATAGACACAGTTAATCCATTGCTTGCACCACAAATCCCTGAAATGCTCTTCTTCGCTTTTCAACTTAAATTCGCAGCCATCACACCAGCACTAATCATCGGTGCTTGCGCAGAAAGAGTCCGCTTCAAATCACTACTAATCTTCATCATAATCTGGTCCACACTAATCTACATGCCAATAGCCCATTGGGTTTGGAATCCAGACGGCTGGCTAAGAGCATTAGGCGCAATTGACTTCGCAGGGGGCATCGTCGTACACATTTCCGCTGGACTCTCAGCACTTGCAGCTGCATTAGTAGTTGGCAGAAGAAAAGGTTGTGCTATCCCTTGGAGGAAACACATGGAAGCACTTGACCACAAAGACAGCGCCACAGAATTCAAACCCACAAACATTCCCTACGTGCTACTGGGTGCAGCACTATTGTGGTTTGGATGGTTCGGATTTAACGCTGGAAGCGCACTCGCAGCAAACGACCTTGCAGTTGAAGCATTAGTTACCACAAACATTGGAGCAGCGGCAGCAGCAGTAAGCTGGATGATTGCTGATTGGCTTCGCAAGGGAAAACCCTCAGCAGTCGGCATCGCAGTTGGAGCAGTCGTTGGCTTAGTTGCAATCACACCAGCAGCAGGATACGTAAGCGTTTCATCAGCCCTAATCATCGGGTTAGCTGCAGGAGTAATTAGTAACTTTGTAGCAAACTGGAGAGCAGGACGTTCAAAAATTGATGACACCCTAGATGTTTTCGCTTGCCATGGTGTGGGTGGACTTTGGGGTTCAATCGCTGTTGGATTGTTCGCTTCAGCGGCTATTAACGGTGTGAACGGTTTGTTCTTTGGAAACCCAGCGCAGTTCGTCGCACAATTAATCGCCATTGCAGTTGTAGCGCCGTTCTCGTTCTTTGGTTCATACGCGTTGCTGAAATTGGTTAACGTGTTCTCGCCGTTGCGTGTAAGTGAAGAAGCTGAAGATGCAGGTTTGGACCTAAGTGAGCACGGTGAAGAAGCCTACCAACTGGACTAGCGTAAACCCAACCTTTCCCTTTTTGTTTTATTTTTAAGAAATTTTTTTCTAGACAGTTTATACATTTTTGGACGTATTTTTGGACATTCTTTCTTTAATGGCAAATTTAAGATTGATTTGTTGAACAAACGCATTTTTTAGATTAATGTGTTTTAATGATTGTTTAATTTTACTTCAATAATTGACGCATCTGCATAGTTTAAATATTTGTTTAGCAAGAAAACTGGATAAACACTTACTTAAAAGAGGGAAAGCTATGGCAATCAATCCCGCAGACGTCGCATGGGTCCTAATGTCAACAGCACTCGTTATGCTAATGACCCCCGCATTAAGCTTCTTCTATGGAGGCTTAGTCCGAAAGAAAAACTTGGTATCAACACTTGTCCAATGCTTAATCATCTTCGCAGTAGTAAGCCTAATCTGGTTCGGCTGGGGCTACAGCCTCGTTTACGCTCCAAGCTTCCACGGCTTAATCGGCGATTTCTCACTTGTAGGCCTTAACCATTTAGACCTAAACACTACCAGCGTTTATGCCCCCGCGATACCTGAAGCACTATTTTTCGCTTTCCAATTAAAATTCGCCGCAATCACCCCCGCTCTTATCATCGGCGCTTGTGCAGAAAGAATCCGCTTCAAATCCCTCTTAATCTTCGTTGCCTTATGGTCAACCCTCATTTACTGCCCAATCGCCCATTGGGTATGGAACACCGATGGCTGGCTCCACATTTTAGGCGCCTACGACTTTGCAGGCGGCATAGTAGTCCATGTTGCAGCCGGCTTATCCGCACTTGCAGCGGCACTAGTAATTGGCAGACGAAAAGGCTGCATTTACTGGAAAGACCAACTAAAATCCCTAAACCATCAAAACCCACAAGCCCCCGCAATGGGAACCGAATTTAAACCAACAAACATCCCCTACGTCATATTAGGAGCTGGGCTTCTATGGTTTGGCTGGTTTGGTTTCAACGGTGGTAGCGCGCTTGCAGCCGACAGCATCGCGGTCGCAGCTGTAGTCTCAACCAATCTGGCAGCCGCAGCAGCCGCAGTCAGTTGGATGCTTGTTGACTGGGTAACCAAAGGCAAACCATCAGCGGTCGGCATCTCGGTTGGTGCAGTCTGTGGAATGGCAGCGGTTACGGCAGCGGCAGGTTACATCAACTTTTCAGAAGCTGTCCTCATTGGGTTAGTTGCGGGTGTAGTTTCAAACCTAATCGCGAACTGGCGTTTAGGCAGGTCAAGAATTGACGATACCCTTGACGTGTTTGCTTGCCACGGCATCGGCGGTATCATCGGCGCAATTGCAGTCGGCTTATTCGCTAATACACTGGTGAATCCAACGGTGTCTGGTCTATTCTATGGAAACCCTATGCAGTTGGGCATTCAAGCCTTGGCAGTTGTGGTGGTAGCAGTGTTTGCTTTCGTTGGCTCCTACCTGCTCTTACGATTGGTCGATGTGTTCTCGCCTTTACGTGTTAGCCCTGAAGAAGAAGATGCAGGTTTAGACCTCAGTCAACACGGCGAAGAAGCATACCAACTCGATTAACCCGTCTTTTCTTTTTGACGTATTTTTTGCTTTTTTCCGTTTACGGTCGTCTTTTTCTGTAGTTTAGGCAAGCGTTATAAGATTTAAAATATGATAGTAGCCCATGCGAGGGCAATTTAGGCAACGTACGTTTCTTTGCTTGACCCTCATTGTTACGGTTTGTCTACTTTTAGGAAGTTCTCATCAGGCTAACGCCTGTTATGGCCCGCATATAATGGGGGAAATAGACAAAACGGAAGTAGACCTAAATGATACAATAACCGTTAATGGTTGGGTTTGTCCCCCTGAATACAACAAATCTGTACGCATAGACTTCACACGACCCGACTACACCTACATTGATATTTGGTTAACAACCGATGAAAACGGCAATTTTAGTTACACACAAAAACTTGACATGATAGGCTACTGGAACGTATTCGTTATTGACGGGCACATGTGTGACCGGCTGCATGCAATCGTTAGTGACCCTACAGACCCTGCCGCGCCCGTTCCAACACCAATACCCTTACCGCCTTACCGACCCAATTATTCGGTTATCGCATTAGCTTCCGTCAGTATAGCAGGCGCAGTTGCAGCATTAGCCGTGGGCAGAACCAATCGCACAAGAAAAATTAGTGGACTCCGCCTGTTTATACAAGTAACTTTCGTGTTTCTGATTTTCACAGGCATCTTTATCGACCACCAAAACCTACCAATCCCCGCAGAGCAAATCTCACCCCACGAAGTATTAATAGCCAATCAACTATTCGGCGTTCACTTGCCCGACGGCATCCCCGTGCCCTTTTACGGCTGCTATTATCCATGCGGTAAAACTGTAACCTGTGCGCTTTGGGAGCTTCAAACAAACATTTACCCATTCTGGGACGTGGGTAAAGGTTGGGGAGTAGCCTATGATTCTACTGGGTTGGCGCGGTTGGCAGTCTTGTTTGGCATTTTAATCTTTTCCGCCGTTCTGCTTGGCAGAGCCTTCTGCGGTTGGATATGTCCCTTTGGATTATACACTGACCTCATGACCCGACTGCGGAAAGCCCTGAGAATTCGTCACCGCAAATTCAGTGACAGATTCAACACGCGTTTCCACCAGTTAAGCTACGTTATCTTAGCATTAATCATAGTTTTATGCGTCGTTTTTGGTTCCCAAGCATTAGCAGGAACCCAACTTGTCGAAGGCACCGAACAAGGCGGCTTTATCTACAACAATTTTGCTGCCCCATTCTGTCAAGTATGCCCCATGAAACCCCTATGTCTGCTAACTCAAACCAGCCTCGGCTTAATGCGTCCCGAATGGCTCGTGGAAAGTACAACAGGCGTCTTCTATCAACTGGGTTACTACATAACCTCAACAAACGTCATAATTCTCGGCGTCGTCACGGCAGCGGCATTCTTCTTTAGGCGTTCATGGTGCCAAATTTGCCCCTTGGGCGCGTTAATTGCCCTTTTTAACAGGTTTCCGCCGTTCAAATGGATAAGCGGTGTGCGGCTTGAAAAGGCAGAGGAGAAATGCACCAAATGTGGCATCTGCAAACGTGTCTGCCCCACCCAAGTTAAAGAAGTATATGAACAGAAAAGTGGTGACGTCGCTTCTTCCCAATGCATCTACTGCTTGCGGTGCGTGGAAATGTGTCCGTATGAGGATTGCCTTAAATTCAAGTTTGCAGGCAAAACAGTTTGCAAATCTCGCAACTGGTTAAATAGGTCTGATAGGAAAGTGATTGATTAATGAACAAAAAAACAATGTATAGTGCTTTGATTGTTTTCTTACTAGTAAGTATACCCTTAGCAATCTTTACTGTACCAGCCTTAGGGGATGATGATGCTGTAATTCGGTATACAATCGTGATTCAGGAAAACGGCAAAATCTACCCCGCAGACGCGCCTATACAAATCGACGGCGACACCTACGTTTTAACCCAAGACATCAACGACCCCATCCTGATTGAGAAAAGCAACATCATCTTCAACGGCGCCGGTCACGCTCTTATTGGTCCACTTACCGAGGCGCAACATAAATATGGACAAGTAACAGGGTGGGGTCCTGACTACGAGGAAGAGGTGCCGTACATTATCGGCATAGACGTTAACGATGACGTGTCAGGTGTAGTTATCACTGATTTAACTGTTTACAATTTCTCTATCGGCGCATACATCCGTTCAATAAATAACACCTTGCAGGACTGCAGCATTTACAACAACATTGTCGGTATACTGCTTTCAGGTTCAGGAAACCACATAACCTACAACAACATCACCGGCAACCAGCAGGGATTATTTTTCGGGTTTGAAACCGTTAACGACATGGGAAACATTCCTTCTGACATCCTAATCAGCCATAACTGTTTTATCAGCAATAATCAACAGCTTAGCGGCTGCGTTTGCAAAGAATACAACATGACTGAGGAGCGGCATTCTTGGGATGACGGCAAAGAAGGCAACTACTGGAGCGACTATAATGGCATCGATGCAGACGGCGACGGCATAGGTGATACGCCTTATGTGGTTGACATTTTAAACCAAGACAGTTACCCCTTAATGCAGATTCCTGTTGCGCAAGCCAACGAAGAAACACCGTTTCCTTCCTACCTAAACCTGATAATTTTCATTGCAGCTTTCATAGCAATCGCAGTTGTTGCACGTCTTGCTTGGCCTCGTTTACATCGGAAAGTTAGCGCTTAGTCGTACGCTACTTTTTTATCATTATCTTCGTAACCTTTAACTGGCGATTTACAATGAAAGTTGTTGCTTTTAACGGAAGCCCAAGAACAGATGGAAACACCTCCATCCTAATCAAACATGCCCTAAAAGCCCTACAAGAAGAAGGCATAGAAACCGAATTCATCCAGCTCGGTGGCCAAATGATTCACGGCTGCATGGCCTGTGGAACATGCGCAAAACTGCAAAACAAAGAATGCAAAATCGTAAACGACAACGTTAACCTTTACATTCAAAAGATGACTGAAGCAGACGGCATAATTTTGGGGTCTCCAACGTATTTTTCGATGATGACTCCTGAACTCAAAGCCCTAATTGACCGGGCAGGCTATGTCGGCATGTACAATGGTCACCTGTTTAAACGCAAAATCGGCGCCGCCGTAGTAGCCGTACGCAGAACAGGTGCCATGCCAACCTTTGATGCCATTAACCACTTCTTCCTTATCAGCGAAATGATTGTTCCCGGCTCCATCTACTGGAATGTCGGCATCGGGCGCAAAGCAGGTGAAGTAGAACAAGACGAGGAAGGTCTCAAAACAATGGACGCTTTAGGAAAAAATATGGCTTGGCTGCTAAAGAAACTAAACCCTTAATCTGCTTTGGTAGGTTACTTTATGCTTACTCGTAACTTAGGCAAGTCTGGAATAAAAGTCGGGGAAATCGGGTTAGGCACAGAGCACCTAAAAACTGCTAGCCCCAAAGTTGTAAAGTCTGTTGTTGATTTTGCTGTGCAGGAAGGCATTAACTATTTTGACCTCCTGTTTAACTTAACTGGTTACTTACAAAGTTTTGGTGAAGTCTTCAAGCCGCACAGAGACCAACTTGTGCTCACAACGCATATTGGTTCATCCGAACGGGAAGGTCAATACTTTAAAACCCGCAACGTTGATGAATGCGAAAAAACCTTCAACCACACCCTAAAACAGCTTAACACGAGCTACGCAGACATCGCTAACATACACTACATAAAAGACATGAAGGAATACAACGAAATAGCCAAAACCGGCGGCGTTCTCGAGTTAGTTGAACGTTTAAAATCTCAAGGAAAAGCACGGCTAATTGGCATAAGCACTCACGACGTTCAAGTGGTTCAGGAAATTGCCCAGAATGGGCCATTTGATGTAGTGACTTTTCACATTAACTTTGCAAACAATGCCTTGCCAAACAGGAACGAAGCATTGGCAGCTTGCGCTCGTAATGGCGTGGCTGTTGTGGCGATGAAGCCTTTTGCTGGTGGTACATTGCTTATGAAAAATGAAACTGTCCGCATCAGCGCCATTAGAAAAGGCGGAGGAAAAACCGTTAAATTCCAAATTCCGCAAGAAATGACAACCACTCGCTGCCTCGCATATGCCTTATCGCAAATTGGTGTCTCAACAGTAATCCCCGGGGTCAAAAACCTTCAGGAACTAAAAGAAATAACGGCTTACCAAACCGCAACCTCCGAGCAGAAAGATTATTCTGAAATTATCGCTGGTTTTAAAGAGTACAATACTGGGCATTGCGTTTATTGTAATCATTGTCTTCCATGCCCCTTAAAAATTGATGTAGGACAGGTAACACGTTTGCTTGACAGCGCAGAAGGAATCCCGAACAGTAGTGTCCAAGCTGAATATGCTAAACTTGAAGTCAAAGCGTCTAAATGCTCTAAATGCGGTTCATGCATGACACGGTGTCCCTTTGGTGTTAACATCGTCGGTAATATGGAAAAAGCTAGGGTTGCTTTTGAAAAATATTAAAACATCAATTTTTTGCTTGGTCAGACTTATGGTACTTTCTTTTTCTTAATTTTTATTACCTCTGGGTTGAAGGTTTTGTTTTTCGTTGCTTTTTTGTAATAGCGTTAGGTTTGTTTGCTGCTTGCATCAGATTGCGTCACTATGAGTCGTTTGGCGTCATAAATAGTCAACAGAATTTAACTTACTTAAAAAATGAAAAGAAGAGAGCGTTTAACTCTCTGCGCCTGTTTATTTCATGATGGCTTTTAGATCTTCGTCTGCAGTGGCGATTGGCATGATGTTGAATTTCTCAACCAGAACTTTGAGGATGTTTGGCGTGATAAATGCGGGTAGGCTTGGTCCGATGCGTATGTCTTTTATGCCCAAGTACAGCAGCGATAGGAGTATGGCTACCGCTTTTTGTTCATACCATGACAACACAATCGAAAGTGGCAGGTCATTAACGCCAACATGGAATGCGTCAGCTAAAGCTTGAGCGATTTTTACTGCAGAGTACGCGTCATTGCATTGACCGATATCGAGCAGTCGCGGAATTTCGTCGATTGTGCCAAGGTCTTTGTCGAAGAATCGGAATTTGCCGCATGCCAATGTGAGGATTACTGTGTTTTTTGGTGCCTTTTCTACGAGTTCCGTGTAGTAGCCTCTGGAGCCTTTTGCGCCGTCACATCCACCGACGAGCAGGAACTTTTTGATGTGTCCATCTTTTACGCTTTGAATCACCTTGTCAGCGACGCTTAAGACTGCATTTCTGCCGAATCCGACCATGACGGTTTTGCCTTCGGTGTCAGCTGGGAAACCAGGCATTTCAAGAGCTTTCTGAATGACTTGCGAGAAGTCACTGTTTTCGATGTGTTTGACCCCTGGCCAACCTACTGGTCCAGCGGTGAAGATATTGCTGCTGTAGCTGTCCATGGGTTTTTGGATGCAGTTTGTAGTCATCACTATTGGGCCTGGGAACTGAGCGAATTCTTTTTGTTGGTTAAACCATGCTGTGCCGTAGTGTCCGTAGAAGTGTGGGTAAGCTTTGAGTTTGGGGTAACCGTGGGTTGGAAGCATTTCGCCGTGAGTGTAAACGTAGATTCCTTTGCCTTCTGATTGCTTGAGAATTTCTTCGAGGTCGGCAAGGTCGTGTCCTGAAACAAGAATCGCTTTGCCCTTCTTTGCGCCCAGCGGCACTTTTGTTGGGATTGGATGACCATAAGTTTCTGTGTTGCCGGCGTCAAGTAGTTCCATGGCGCGAATGTTGACTTCTCCGCACTTGAAAACTAAGCCTACAAAATCGTTAACGCCAAGGGACTTGTCTAAGGGGGCTGCTAAGCCTTGATAAATAAAGTTGAAGACTGCTTCATCCTTCTTGCCCAAAATGTAAGCGTGATACGCGTAAGCGGCGACTCCTTTTAATCCGTAGGTTAGAAGCCACTGTAGTGAATGCAGGTCAGGGTCAATGGTTGTGTTAGCGTTTATTCCAACTTTTTTGCCCTGAGCAATTAAGCCCTCCATTGAAGCGTTCAACTGGCTGAAATGCTGTTTCTATTTTGAGTTGCTTTTCAACTTGTCCCTGAAGTTCCTCAGACTCTCTTAGATACTTAACTATCGAGTCGGGATCAAAATTTACGTTAGTCAGCGTTACAAATAGAGCTTCGGCGATGAAAACGTCGATTTTTTCGTCTTTGAAACCAGATTCTTTTGCTTTATTCATAAGCTGGCTTAATTCGCGTAGCTTGTAAACCAAAAGGTCTTGGAGTGTGGCTACCTGCGGGTTTTTGCCGCACACACCCATAATGGTGCAGCCTTGTCCTTTGGCTGTTTGTTCACATTGGTAACAGAACATTTGATTTTGGCTCATTAATAATCACTGAAAATAATATAGGTGATTTTTGTAGATAGATATTTCCCCTTACTAGTATGGGATTAGGTTTTTTTGGAAAAATTAACAAGCCAGACTGCACTTCTTTTTCCAACATGAAACGATTAGGAATAATCATTCCATCATCAAACACAACAGTCGAACCCGAATTCTCCAAAACCCTGCAAAGTTTTGATGTTACACTACATTTTGCAAGAATTCACCTAAACAACGTTACTGTAAAAGACCTACAAGACATGGAAAAAGAAACAGAGACAGCCACCAAACTCTTGAGTGATGCCGCAGTCGACCTAATCGTGTTTGCCTGCACATCCGGCAGTCTCATCAACGGGTTAGGTTATGACAAAGCTATTGCAGAAAAAATAGCCAAAACTGCCGGGTGTCCAGCAGTTACAACTTCGAGCGCTGTAATTGACGCGTTAAACGCTTTGAAAGTCCAAAAGATTGCTTTAGCAACGCCCTACATTGCTGAAGTTGCCGAAAAAGAGGCAGATTTTCTTACAAAAAACGGTTTTACCATAGTAAACCACCAATCTTTGGGTATTAAAGAAAACCTGAAAATTGGCAAACTTGATCCAAACGACGCTCAAAAACTTACTCAAAAAGCCGATTCCCCGCTTGCCCAAGCCGTCTTCATTAGCTGCACAAACTTCCAAACATTTGAGACGCTGCCATTTCTTGAAGCGCAACTTAACAAGCCTGTAGTCAGCAGCAACTCCGCTACGCTTTGGGCAGCTCTAGGAATGCTAAAAGTGACTGTGCAGGTTAATCTTGGTAGGCTGTTTAAGGTTTAGAGTTCTTCTTTAAAGTAGTGCTCCAGAAGTCTACGGGTACCTCGGCGCATTATTTCTGAAAGCGTCGCTGGGCTAATGCCAAGTTTTTTGGCGAGTTGGGTCATGTCTACCTGTCTTGGGTAATCAAAAAAGCCGCTTTTTAGCGCAAGCCAGAAAATGCGTTCCTGATTTTCGGTTAAGATACCTATTTGCTGTTCGAATTTACCAATTTTACGCACGTATACTTTGTGACCAGTTTTTTCCAGCTCTGCAAGGATGGCTTGGTAGGCTTCAAAAGTGGGAACCATAAAACTGTAAGTTATCATGTTGTCTTCCAAGCTTTTGCCGGAAACCAAGAAAGCGTCGTGAGCCAGAATAGCGTTACAAACTTCACAGCCTTCACTTTCCATCCAAACTGCCGACTTGTTTTCCACACGTTTATGCGTGACGAGTTCTTTAGGCACCTTTTTGGCTTGCTCCTCGCCTATGTCCATTAAATGTTTAACTGAGCCTTTGGTTGAGCTGCGTACATCTACAACTTTTAGGTGCTTTAAACCTAAGGCGGTAAGTTTTTTGACCATTTTGCATTGTTTGTTTTCAACCTCAAGTACAACATGGTATGGTTCACGCCAAGCAGACGACATCAAATCAACCCTTACAATTTAGGGTTACATAGATAGCCATAGTTAAAATTGTTTATAAAAAATTAGGAAAAAACGTTTAGGTTATTGGTGCGGGTCTTTCTCCCAACACAACCGTGGCATGTATTGCTTACATTATCTCTCATAACCGTTACTTCCACGCTTTGACCCGGCAAAGTTTTTTCTTCAAGATAACTTGCTAAATCGTCATTGTTTTTGATTTTAACATCGTTTAAGGCTATGATTATGTCGCCGACTTGAAGCTTGCCATCTGAGGGGCCACCGTTAACAACTAAATTGACTCGCCAGCCATACGTAACGCTTGAACCAATCTCTTGAGCTACGCCGTAATTCATATCATTGCCATTTATTCCTAAATAAGAGTGACCCGTGTATGTGCCTGTTGTTATCAAAGCACCAATTTCTCTAAGAATCGTGTTTGAAGGAATCGCAAAAGCTAATCCCTGTGAATCAGAAACAACCGCCGTCGTCACACCTATAACTTCGCCAGCCGCATTTAACATTGGACCGCCAGAGTTGCCTGGATTAATTGGCGTGCTGGTTTGGATAATGTTTGCAATAGAAAAACGGTTTGATGTATCTTCATTAATGGACCTGCCAAGTGCACTGATAACACCTGTAGTTAAAGAGCCCACAAGCCCATAGGGGTTTCCAATCGCGATTACCTGTTCACCAACACGTAGAGTGGATGAACTTGCTATTTGAAGAGGCTTAAATTCTTCTGTTGGAGCGTTAACGGAGACTATTGCAAGATCTGCGTATGGGTCTGATCCAAGAACAGTTGCTGAGTAACCGTTGCCGTTTTGGAATGTGACACTTAACTGATCTGTTCCTTGAACAACATGATAATTGGTGATTACAACGTTACGTCCTTGATAATTGTAAACAAAACCTGAAGCTTGCACGGTTCCGTCACTGGTTGTTCCTTGAACCAAAACCACTGAATCTTTAACTTGCTGGTACAATTCGGCAAGCGAGGTGCCATTCTGGTAGATTGTAATGTTTTGGTAAGTTGCATTCTGAAAACCCTGCAGTTCAGAAACCTGCGCCTGTAAACCTGAAACTTGAGCCTCTAAACCGCTTGTATCGCTTATTGTTACGAAAAATATTGTAATTCCGCCGACAAGTATTCCTGCAACAAAAAGCATAATGAGTAAACTTGTCATCGCTTTATTGTGACCCTTAATTAGACTCATGTAAGTACCCTTCTAAAAAACAAGTAAAAAGATAGAGAAATAAAAGTTTGCTATTGACGTCTATCGATAATATCCAGCGCGTCAGGACCTGTACCTATCAATGTAACGGGCACGCCGGTTCTTGTTTCAACTTCTTTAACGAAATCTTTAGCTTCAACCGGCAAGTCTTCAAACTTACGAACGGCATTACATTTTGGGAATAAGCAGTCAAGTTTTGTAAGCGCCGCCTGAGTTGCCCCGTTAATTCTGGCTGTTTTCTTTGCTAAATCAAAATCAAACGGTGCACTGCGTCGGTCTCTACCGGTGCCTGCTGCAGTTTCAAACCAGCCACGTTTTACGGCTTCTTCTTTGCTGATTTCGCCTGGCAACGGTCCGCCGCCAACGCGGGTAATAAAAGATTTGTAAACAATCATTACATCATCGACTCTTGTTGGGCCTACGCCTGCTTCTGAAGCTATTGCGGATGCACCTGTGTCTCTACCTGTAACGTATGGGTAGTCGCCGCTTAGGAACAGTGACAACATAAAGCCTTGAGTACCTTCAAGCAACACGTTTTTGCCTGCGTCTAAGCCGTCGTTTACTTCTGCTATGCCGTCAGTAATGAACGGTTTGAGTTCTGGAATGTCTTTTGCAAGTTTAGCGGTTCTTCTAACGCGTTCTTCTAAGGCTGGCCCGACTCCCCAACCGGTTGTGCCGATGCCCTTGTTAACGGCACTGGCTTTGTCTTGCATGCTGTGTTTTTCTTCGATAATTGAAGCCATCTGGTCGATGCCTATTCGGCTTTTGTCAACTTGAGTTAATTCGAGTTCTTTAAAGAATTGGCCGACATGCACGTTCGCGCCTGCAGAAATCAGGAGCCGACATTTCGCATAAATGAAGCCTGCTGGAACCATGTGCAGAGCATATTTTTTGCCTTCATGCCAAACTGTGTGTGCCGCATTGACCGAACCTGTGCGGACGCAAAAGTCAAGCTTGTCTTTAAGTGCTAAGTACGAAATTATTTTTCCTTTGCCTTCGTCTCCCCAGAAGGCACCTACAATAACCGTGCAAGGCATAACAATTCACCTTTGAAAGGTTCACTTATGAATTATTTAAAACTGTTGGAGCAACAATTATGACGTTAACGTCTGGCTTTTGCTTCTGCATCTATAACTTCTAAAAGTTTGATTACAGCTTTGCCTTTCGCTTCTTTTTCTTCAGAGGTTATTGTGGATTTTTCGGGACAAATATCATCAATTATTACACCTGTTTCTTCATCTAAAATCACGGGGTAAACGCCACAACCTGCAGGCTTATCATTGTAAACGCTGCATTGACGTTTTTCTAAATCGTAAAAGACACAGTAGCCATTGCGGTTTTTGAGCTGCGCGTATCCTTGTTTGTCGATTTTCATGAAGTATTTTTTGTGGAACCCTTTTTTCTCTAAACGTTTGATATCCTCGTTTGATAGCAGCATTTCTGTTTCTGTGCAGCAGATTCCGCAATGTGAACAATGCATAAACCTAAATTATTAAAAGGTTATTTTAGCCTTTATCCGGAGCCGGCAGTTTAGCTTTGTACCAGCATAATGTTTCGGTTAAGCATCTCGGCGTATGCAACGGTTCTTAATGGGATTCTTTCACTGTTAAGGTTTCCAAACGGAATATATTCTAACAGGTTTGCTTTACCCAATTCAGCTTTTTTGATGGCAGTTAATTGAACGTTTACTATTACTGCGCCGTCTTTTAGGTGTAGGTTGACGTTTTTTCCGATGTAGGATTTTGCACTGTTTAAACTAAAATTTTCCATGCTTTGGTCACCATTCATTGTCTTGATCGGCGATTTTGCTCCAGCAGTGCTCGCAGATTGGGATTATTTCTCCTTTAAATTGAATGTATAATTTAATTTGTTCACTTTGGCAGGTTTCTTCCCACGGGTTTTTGCAATGTTCAATGTGATGTTCCATGATTTTGTTCCTCAAAAACTGCTATGTCGCTTTTTTGCTTTTAAATGGGCTGTTTGAACTGATAATATCGACTGGGGAGAGGTGAGTTAAAGTAAAACAGTGTGAATTATAATTTTAGAGGTATTGAATTTTTATGGATTATTATTTTTTAGCGGCAACTGTTACCTTCGCTGTGCAGATTGTAGTTTTAGCCATGTTAATAGTTGGGTTTGGCTTAGAACGGCAGAAACGTTTTCGTCAACATGGATTTTTAATGGTGGCAGCTGTAATTTTGCATTTAATTACTATATTGGTAGTGATGGTTCCTGCTCTTGGCGTTATCGAATTTACGTTTACGGGTCTACCAGTAACCGTCGTTGCTTTCTCGGCTGCTCATGCAGTTATTGGTTTAACCGCTCTAATGTTGGGCATCTGGCTTTCCGCTTCATGGCGACTTCGTCAGTCCCTGCAGTATTGCGCTCCCAAAAAAATTCCAATGCTCGTGACCTTCACAATTTGGATAATTGCTCTCGTAATGGGTATAACCTTGTTTTTTATGCTCTATTTGCCCCTCATGGCTTAACGCCTAAGGGTTAAATGTTAATTATTTCGGGGGTAATGCTGTCTTTTGTAATTTTTAGCAATGCAACAGTCGGCTTGTTTAGCAGGGACGAAGGGCTAGTGGGGCTTCCGGGATTAATGTAAAGTGTTTTTCCTTCCCATTTGATGTTAGCGTTATGCGTGTGCCCATAAACCAGTACGTCAAACCCGTTTTCTTTTGTTAACTCCCGCATTTTGTCCATGCCTGACATCGTATCTGGGTCATGTATTACCCCGATTTTTCTATCAAAAATTTTCAATGAATTCAGGTTTGGCAGGATTTCTTTAGTTTCTGGACCATCCATATTGCCGTGGACAGCTAAAACTGGTGCAATCTGTTCAAGTTCTTCAATTACTGATAACTCGACTAGGTCTCCTGCATGAATAATGAAGTCAACGTTTTCAAAACTGGTGAAGACTTCTTTTGGAAGACTGTTTGCTCTTGACGGAATATGTGTGTCTGAAATTAAACCGATAGTTTTTGTGGCTGTCGCATTAGCCATCTCTTTAGACACCATTGTTTGTTCGCTAGTCAACTGTCTGGTCCTCAAGCAATCGTTTAAACTGTATTTACCCTTATATGGATTCTAGTAAATGGGTATTTGATTTTAAGCTTAATCATCAAAAACAGCTTATTACTCCATAAATCACGTATTTACCGCAAACTTAAATGCAAATCTTGTTGACGACAAAATCTACTCAATCGGTGGAATAAAATCGTTAAACAGTCATAGCGACCTAACAAGTGTTAACGCCCCTCAAATCTATGACCCGCAAACCGACACTTGACTACACCAGAAACTATTCCGACACCTGTAAATGCGCCAGCATGTATCAGTAGGACATCAAGTGATTCACCGAAAATTTATGTTCTAGGCGGCAGCAGTACAGGTTTCAAAACAACATACAACTTAACACAAATTTATGATGTAAACGCAAACTCGTTGACGTCTTCAATTCTTTAGCCATTCTAAATCCTAATTTCTTTTTTGTCTCCTGTCATTTTTGGTTGCTTTAAACAATTTATTAATATAAGTGCGTTATAACAAACTGCGATAATTCATGGACCCGCAATGCGAAGTAATCGGCAAAATTGTGCTTCCAATCTTCAGGTCAATGCTTGCCAAAGAACTTGTACAAAAATATCACCTGTCGCAAACGCAAACCGCCAAAAAACTTGGCACAACACAAGCCGCAGTAAGCCAGTATCTTAGCAGTAAAAGGGCATACAAGGGCATGGAGCAGGCTGAAGAGTTTTTGCCTAAAATTCAGGTGATGGCTCAAGAAACCGCCAAAAAACTGGTTAATAATGAAATTAAATCGACTGAAGTAACAGCTGATTTTTGCGGGTTATGCTCAACTTTTTGCCGAAAAAAAACGCCAGTTGACAGTGCTCCTAACCTTGAGTACTATATTTGAACTTCTTAGTTTATTTAGACTATATTAGTCAGCATCAAAAATAACCAAGCACTTTTCAGTTTAGGAGAAGACAAAATGTCAAAGCTACAATTGATAGTTTTAGAGCCCCATGCCATCAGTAGTAAACCTTCGCAAAAAGAATCCGCAAACCAGCAAACCGTCAAAGTTAAGCTTGAATGCCCAAGATGTTACTGGATTTTTGAAACCCAAATACCAGACGGTAAACATCCAGAACACACATACAAAAAACAAGAAACCAATCCTGCCCTTGGCGACGTTATTGAAGAGCCTCGAGTCTGTAGAAACCCAAAATGCAACAAACACTTCACCATCTACTGGTGCAAAAGCGGGGTCACCAGCAAAGTCTAAAAACAGTGTTTTTTTAACAGTTTAATCCTGTTATCAGATTAGTCTTCAACCAAATGTATTTGTCCTCATACCAATTTTTTGGGTTTTAACATGCTTTTTTCTTGTTTTTTAACCATTTGGATTTAATCCTTAGGATTTTCTGAAAAAAGCTGGTTTTACTCCTACCCACTTAGGTTTCTGCAATGAATTTCTAATAGGCTTCAAATAACAGGCAATCAATGGCAAATTCATGTTTATACTATTGTAACTATTTAGATTTGAATAAATAATCTATAGACAACTCTTATTTAATATAGAAGCGCTTGCAGGGTTCAAAGTGAAAAACAAATGAACCAAAAAACTTGGCGCCAACCAGCCACCCTAATCATCGTAGCAACAGCCGTAAACGCTGCCCTCTACGCAGTAGGCTCCCTAACAACCGCATACATCCCTTCACCATGGGGCATAGGACAATTCCGCCCAGCAGTGGTTATTCCAAGCTTTTTTGCCATAATTTTTGGTCCATGGACAGGAGGCTTAGGCGCTGCTTTAGGAACATTGATAGCGGATTCAATTAAGCATGGTGGAATTTACCCGGGAAGCCTGCTTTCAGCGGTGCCAGGCAACTTTATCGGCTTCTTCATAATGGGCTATTTTCTAAGAAAAAAATTCACTTGGTCCAGATTCATAACATGGACAAACATTTCACTGCTAGTCGCTAACTCTGTAGTGGCATTCTTGTACGTGTACATTTACAAGTTTCTTTACGCTCAAACTTCAACGTTCATTCAAGCATCTAACGACACATTAATTGTACTATCAGCGGGACTTACAATATTTTGGTTTGTAACTATGCTACCTTTTGTACTCATTGTTACGCCGCCGCTACTGGCTATTATCACCAAAGCGTTCCCTTCGATCGTTTCGCCGGAAATCAAAGAAGCAGGAATAAAGCCAATACCCAAACGCCTCTTAGGAACGTCAATGCTTGCACCCGGCATAATCATGATACTAATCGGGTTAGCCATCACTTTCACGCCACTGAACAGTTACATGTCAACTAACATGGTAGCAAGTTACTTGCCTATTACAACGCTTAACCTGATTCAACTGTTACTGTACGCGGGCGGCTCAGTTCTTGCATTATTAGGCGCCGTTTTGTTTGTTAAGAAAAGCAGTATAACATAAAGAGGTTAGTGCAGGCAAACTGCCGCTCACTTTTTCTTTTATTGGTTTAATGGTCGCATAAGGTTTAGTCGCCATTGTTGACCGTAAGCGTTGATTGTCGTCCAATAGCATTCTTTCTGCACTGTTTCGCCACCAGTAGCGTTTAAGGTAAAGCTGTATTTTCCATGCCCAGAACTCTCAGCTGCCACTCTGTGCCCTACCGCTAAAAGTTCAGTATATCCAGAGTACAGGGGGTCAGTGAAAAGGTTCTTTCCCTGCTGGGCAGGGTCAGTGTCATAGAGGGATAACCCGTCAGTCTGCATAACCAAAGCTGAATAATCCTTACCGTTTAGCAGTGGTGCAATGGTTGTGTTGATTAACTGGTCAGGATGGAAAATGACGCTTACACTGCCGATTTGCTGGTCGTTTGAATTATAAACTGGGCAGGCTAAAGCTACCCCTTGTACGCCTTCAACAAGCAGCATTGCTGGAGTCATCATGGGCGTCAATTCGCCATGTGGATTGGTATAGAGCCAAGCTTGTTCGCCAACGTTTTTGCCTTCTGAACTTTGGTATTTGCTTGGTTCAACAATTATCATGTTATTGTTTAGGTCCTGTGTTGCTCCATCAATAATGAATGAACTACTCAAAGCTAAATCGTTCACAACAGCACGGGCTTTGTCACCAGAAATTCCCGTTATTGAGAGTTGCTGGGAAGCGTAAATTAGGCTATCTCTAATTTGTTTAATCTGCGCGTCTATGCCTATTTGTGCCTGAGACAAAATTTGAGTCATTTCAAGCCGAGTTTCGGCATTGCTTTTTTGGCTACTTGATGTTTGATTAGCAAGATATAGATTGCAACCTATTGATACAATTAAAGCAACGGTTAACACAGCTACTAAGAGCTTTAAAGTATTCAATTAACATCAAATCTCCATAAGACATTACGGCTTAACGGTAAATAGAGGTTGTTAAGGGCAAAGCAAGATTAAAAATTCAGTGCAGAAAAACAAAAAAATTAGGCTTTAACTGGAGCCTTTGTAACAACACGCGGGGGCTTTGTAACTACAATAGACGGTTTCGTGTCAGGTTTAACTGTATCCTCAATCTTAACCGGATACACCGAGTAACCCACACTTAACCTATAAGGTGCCAAAAGCATGCCCCAAATCTTGCTTAACTCATCAACCGAAAGCGCATCAGGGACCACTTTTAGGTCCTCCCCAGCTTCGCTTATGCTGCCTTGAAGGTTTGAACCACGTATAATCGGCGTTTCATGGAACAGCTGCATAATTTTGCCCAAAACGATTTGGTCATTCTCGCCATTTTGGGTTATAGGCGTGATTAGGTAACGGAGGTTTAGGTAGAGTGGAGGCTTTGACGGGTTCTGGGTGGGTGTCGGCTGGTTGCGCATGCTGGCTAGTTCGGTGACGTTGTAAAGGTAAACTGAGATTTGTGGCGGTTTTAATTCGGCGGCGTCTTTAGGTGAAAGGAAATTGATTTGCTCAGGGTTTCTGATGATGACGCTTGTTTGTTTGTCATCTTTGAAAGCGTTCCAGATTCGGTTGGCAAGAGTTTTGCTTGCACCGTTAATATTGTTAAAGCTCACCTGGTCTGTCACCTAAGCTTATTTTACGCGTTGCATTGTTTCGAAAACGATTTCTAAGGTTTCAATGGCTACTTCGTTGGCTTTAGCGTTTAAGTCGGGTCCTTTGTATTTGCTTGGCCAAGCGTTTGTGAAGTCCCAGCGGGCTGCTTCAACGCCTTCCTCGTCAATAAGGATTACGGAAACGTTTTTGCGCATGGTGTTGATTTTTCCTTGTTCAATCATTTTCCGCCAATTATAAAGCTCCAATGAGTTAGTGATACCCCATTTCAGAATTAACGGGTTGTAGGCTGTGGCGCCGGGCAGTTTTTGAGTGGTAACTGATGTGCCTTCTCTGTGTTCGATTACTTCGCTTGCGGATTCAGGCACGATTACTTCACAAAAGTTTGCTTGTGCAACACCGGTTATTTCGATTCTGAAACGATGATTTCGAAAAGGGTCTTTTCTGGTTGACATGTTATCGTTAACTCCAAACATGTACTCAGATGAAGGAATTATTATGTTTTGCCAAAAACTGCAAAGGCAACGCCGTGGATTTAACGCGTTTAATTTTTGGTTATGAAATCGCGGAGGGCTTCTTTTACAGGCATATTAAAAAGCGCACGCAAACGGTCCAAAGATTCCATGCCGCTGGAGGTTATTGCGTAATATTTGGTGCGTCGCCTGCCTTTTTGTGTCCATTCTCCAACAATGAAGCCGTCTTTTTCCATCTCATAAAGAAGCGGGTAAACTATACCGGAAGGCAAATGCTGTCCAGTTAGATGTTCAAGTTCTTTGACAAGCCCGTAGCCTGACATGGGCTTCTGGTTAACAAGCCACAGAATAATGCCTCTGCTGAAGTTTGTTACGATGTTTCTTATCGCTTCCCTTTCAGCCTCATCCACTGTCAAAACGCCCCACGTGCAGTTGAATGCTTATTTAATCATCGTATTAAATCATTTTTAAGGGCTAAAGTCAAAAAGGTTGATATATCAAAAAAAGAAACTCATAATAGTGGAATAATGGTTGACGTAGTCTGTGCTTTCCAAAGAGGATTAGATAGGCCTCTTATTCTTTGGCTTATCTCTAAAGGACCTGTTCACGGATATGAAATCAACAATGAAGTAAAACGGTTAACTGGTCGACGTCTTAAGCCTGCAACCTTGTATCCACTGCTTAACAAATTGGAAGATGACGGTTTTCTGGTAAGCGAATTGATTGAAAAAGGCCGCCGGAAACTGCGATGCTACCGTTTGACGGAGAAGGGAGAAAAATTCCTGTGTAAAACGTCAGAATTGTTCAAGTTGCCCCTTAGACGGATAATTGCGGATTTGCTAGGCGAACAAGACTAAAAAAAGAGTTAGCGTGCTTTTCGGTTCAGTTCTTGATTGATAGTTGTTTTTGGTTTCTAAGGGAGCAAGCATGTGGTTGACAGAGAAGATTATATATCGGAATTTAAATGATTGATAAAATAAAACATTTAAATTATTAAGCAAGAAGGGTAGAAATTGGACAAAACAAAAAACGGTTACAAAATTGTTTTAACCGCAGACCGAACACTCATGAGCGAATACAACGGAGGCATATTTCTAGGCTTCAGCGCCTGCATTCCACGCGGAGTAATACCTGACAAGCTCTACTTTTCACTATTTTGCCCATCTATACAGGTTAACAAGGACGGGTCAGCCAAGTACGCGCCATGTGGAACAAGAAAAATGGAAGCCGAACTTCTAAAAAACGGGTACAGCCCAAACGATGTCATCGTCGCACACCCTGACCACCTTGACAAAGTCGTTGGACCAAACACAAAAGCCCTTTGCATAACAGGAAATGACCCCTTAGGCATGGGACCAGCCACATCCACATTTAGGAACCTGTTCGGCGGCCAATCCTATATGGAACTCAAATTCAAAGAAATCCTAAACAACCCCGCCGTCCAAAAATACAAGCCCAAAATTATCGTTGGCGGAGCAGGCGCGTGGCAACTGGAAGAGGAGCAGGTGCGAAAAACCTTGGGCGTTGACTGCGTGGTTATTGGTGAAGGAGAAAAAGCGATGGATTCACTTTTTACTTCAACAGCTCTTGAAGAGCCCTGGCCGGGAGTTGTTAACGCCCCAGTTGTAGCTGAACCAGACATCCCACTTATTCAAAACGGCACAATCGACGGTATTGTGGAGATTTCCCGTGGCTGCGGCAGAGGTTGTGCATTCTGTGTGCCTACTCTTCAACAGTACCGTTGTCGTTCTATAGAGAGCATTCTAAAGGAGGTTGATGTTAACCTTAAAGCTGGAAGACGCCCTTTGCTTCACGCAGAAGACGTCCTCAGATATAAAGCCAAAGGTTTTGAAATAAATGAGCCAGCAGTAAAGGAACTCTTTGATACTGTTTACCATCACCATGGCGTTAAAGCGGTGGCGATTAGCCATTTTGCGCTTTCCTCTGTAGTAAGCGCTCCAAACCTAATCAAGGATTTATCACAGATTTTGGATGTGACAAGTGACAGTTTATGGATGAGCGGTCAATGTGGTGTTGAAACAGGCAGCCCAAAAATTATCAAGAACCTGATGGCAGGCAAAGCTAAACCGTTCTTGCCTGATGATTGGCCAGAGGTTGTCGAGAAAGGCTTCCAGATTTTAAACGAGAACAATTGGGTTCCAGTAGCCACTTTAATCATTGGTTTACCTGACGAGGAAGAAGAAGACACCCAACTAACAATTGACCTTGTAGAAAGGCTCAAGGAACACAAAAGCCTAATTGTGCCCTTATTCATGGTCAGTGAAGGCGGATTAAAAGGCAAATCAGAATCCTTCACCATGGACAAAATCAACCGTATACAATCAGAGCTTTTTCTTAAATGCTGGCAACATAACCTTGACTGGAGCGGCACACTTATCAAAGAATATTTTGCTCAAAGCATTACAAGGGGCTATGGTATGCGGCT
This sequence comes from Candidatus Bathyarchaeota archaeon, assembly GCA_963832745.1. Classification (GTDB taxonomy): domain Archaea; phylum Thermoproteota; class Bathyarchaeia; order Bathyarchaeales; family Bathycorpusculaceae; genus Bathycorpusculum. The sequence continues at coordinate 733,905 of CAWHVC010000001.1, forward strand.
AGTTTTTGGGTATGGCGTTAAAGAAGCAAACAAGTTGATTAAGCAATGCAAGGACGAGTATAATTATGACATGAACACCATGATTAAAGATGTCAAGGCAGGCAAAATCAAGATTGGACCATTGCCGGCAAGGCTCCTTTACAAGGTTGTAAAGCACTAAACAGACAACTTTTCTTTATTTTTATTTTGTGGATAGAAGGTTTAACTTCGAATTAACTTTTTTATTTAAAGATTTAACGTTAACAGAGAGCATAGTTTATTTTCAGGTAGCCAAGAAAATATTAGGGTAACGTAGGGCAGCTTCGCTTGACCAGCATACAAACTCCAGTTTCATTCAAGAAATGGATCATAATTTCTGCAGCCATAGGATATGCCTCACTCATCATTTACCTACTCTACTTTGTCGGGTTTTTTGAGTTAATAGATACCATCCAAAAAGTCAACGTTGGCACTTACCTTTTAGCAATTACTTCCGTAATCGTTTCCATTACACTTCACGCCCTTGTCTGGTTCAAACTCCTGCATTATGTCGGCATTAAGCTGAGTTTCAGAAGAACAAACGTGCTTTACTGGCTTGGCGTATTCGTGGACAATCTTATCCCAGGCGGATGGTCCGGCGACCTCTTCAAAGCATACTTGCTTGGCAAAGAACCAGGAATCGACGGCGGCAAAGCGGTAGCGTCTGTTGTTGCCAAAAACATGTACGAAGCCATCTTTAACTTGGGAAACATGGTACTGGGGCTTGTCCTGCTTTTGCTTAATTACAGTTTTGAAGGCACAATCTTGCTTGGAATAGCCGCAGTTATGTTGCTGTTGACAGTGCCACTGTTTCTGTTGATGATTATCAGTTTTAAACCTAAAGGCGCAAAGAAACTCATTGCTATGCTTATCCGTGGAATAGCACAGTTTTCTAAAAACAAAATTAACCTCTCCAAGTTTCAAGGGGAAATAAACAAGCTTTTAGATGATTACCACGAAGGCATGAAGATTCTAATAAAAAACCCAAAAATGCTTGGGCAACCAATGCTTATCTCTTTCTTTGCGTGGGGGTCTGAAATTTTAACGCTTTACCTCGTGTTTGCTTCGCTAGGCTTTTTTGTGGATGCAGATAAAATCATTATTGTTCGTTCAATCGCAGGCAACGTTGAATCTCAGGGGTACGCGTTTGCAGGTTACGCCCAAATAATCACCACTGCTTTATACACGGCGTTAGGTATAGTCCCAGCCGTTGCAGCCTCCGTAGGCATCCTTGGCAGTGTAGTAATGTTCTGGTTAAAAACAGGAATATCTTACGTTGCATTTCACTGTGTGGTTTTTGCGGGTTGTGCAGGTTATTTGTGTAGGATTGTTAGGGCATCTGATTCTTGCAAGACAAATAGTAAAGATTCAAAAGGCAAAGGGTAAGAACAATAAATAGGTCTACCATGTAAGCGTTGAATTGGGTAGCAACAGCTTAAATATTTGAAAAGACCCTTTTTTTAGGTAAGCACCAAGTGAGAGTGTTTTTTTATGCCAGAACATATGGAAATTTCTTCAGACAGTATGGGAAAAATGAAGCAGGCAGCAAATCAATTCAAAGATACATTAGTAGAATATTTCAAAGAAAACAATGTGGAAATAAAAGATTGGAAATTCGGCGTTGAAAACAGTGAAGGCAACTACATAATTGATGCTGCATTAAAAATCAAAATAAGCCCAAAAAAATAAACTATCCCCCATTTTTTGGAGCCTGTTAGTGCAAAATAAAAATCAGTATAATCAAGTAATTTTAAAGCTTATAACAGAACTCTTTGCTAACCCTGTTATCCAGTTTTTTCTTGACCCCATGATACCTAAACTTATCACCTTTTACCTACAAAGATACCTTAACAATTGGCAAAAAAAGGGATTAATAAAAAAGTATCATGTTGAAGTTCAACGGTTAGGCAAACTCTACTACAAAATAGGTTTACACGCTTTAGCAGCAGAAAAAGAAACAAACATTTCAGTACTAAACTACATTTCCAGCAGGGTCGAGAATATTCTTAATCAAACAATTAAATAAAATAAGAAAAGGTTGGGCTGATTTTTTATTCAGCGTTTGCTGAAGTGTCAACGATGCTTTTTATTTCCTTGTTAAGCATGTCAGGCAAACCTAAAATGCCTACATCCATAAAGCCACGGATAATCAACGAAACCGCTTGGTCACGTGAAAGCTTGCGAGTCATAAGGTAAGTGATTTCTTTTTCACTGATTTTGCCTACTGCAGCTTCATGGGTGATTTCGACGCCTTTCTTTGTCGCGATAAGTTCAGGTATTGACTGCATAAAAGATTCGTTATCCATTAGTAACCCGCGGCACTCTAAGTGACCTTTGCATTCAGAGTTGTTGCCTTCAATTAAACCGCGAATAATCATTTTTGATCCTTCGCGGGCAATTGCACGGCTAACCATTTCGGCTTTACTGCCTCTTCCTGTTAGAACTGCTTTTGAACCAATGTCTAAGAGGCTGTTTTTGTGACCATAAAGTATGCTGTTGAAGCTTACTCTGGACTCGACGCCATTGCAGTATGCCACTGGATACATTTGCATGTCACGGACTGGACGCATACATACATAGTTAGAAACAAAGGTAGCGTTATCATCTATTTGGGCAGCACTTCTTGGACGAACCATTGTTTGTTCGCTCCATTGGTGAATCATTGTGAAGTTTAGCATTGCACCCTTTTTGACATAGATTTCAGAAATGCCCATGTGGGTAGCATTCGGGACATTGTAATGTTGAAGGCAACTGGTGATTATATGAGCTTTTGAATCTTCCTCAGCAATAATTATGTTATGCACTTTTTGTTCAAGATTCTTCTGTGTGATCATTAAACATGACTGCAGTGGAAAATCGATTTCTGCCCCTTTAAGAATCCGCATGAAGTATCCACCGCTGTAGTCTTCAGCAACTTTTTTGGTGTATTCATCTTTGTCTTTGTTAACTAGTTTCCACCGGTACTCTTCAAGCCATGGATACTTTTTCAACGCAACTTTAATGTCCATAAGCTCTATTTTTCCTTCATAGAGCTCGTTGACCTTAGCAGCGATTGTTTCCTGATTTACATGATAGAATGTGCCTGAACGTTTTGATTCGTCACTTTCCATTCCAGCTTTTTGAGCTTCCAATAGAATCTGGTGTGGAATTTTGGTTAAATCACTTTCTTTGGCCATTGTTTTTCCATCCTTCGTCTGTTCTTATTCGGCAGGCTACGCATTCCTCGTATCCTAAACGTTTAATGTCCTCATAAATACGCATTGGGTCTTTAAAGCAGTGGAATTGACCGCTAAGCAGAATACAACCGTATGAAGCCTTAATGTTTTCCATAATATCACCTTTATGGGTAATAATTAAAGCTGAACTGCCAGTACTTTCAACGTATTTTTGAATTGCAGTTGAAATCATCCTTAAACTTTCAACGTCAACGCCTGAATCAGGCTCATCAAGCAGAAGCAATTGGGGCTTAAGGAATATCAACTGTAAGATTTCAGAACGTTTTCTTTCTCCACCGCTGAAACCCATGTTAACATCTCGGTTAAGAAAGCTGGTTAAACGGAAAGATTCAATCTGAGCCATTTCTTCGGGACTAAACTCGTCAGTTGCAGATTTGCCTAAACAAAGCTTAAGCAAATCTCCAAGCTTAACACCGGTTATTTCAGGTGGGCTTTGGAAGCTAACGATTATGCCCAGTTTTGCGCGTTCGTCAACCCCTTTATTGGTTATGTCTACTCCACGGAAAAGTATTTGTCCAGAAACAACCTCGTAACCTGGGAGCCCCATTAAGGTACTGATAAGCGTTGTTTTTCCTGAACCGTTAGGTCCAAAAAGAATGTGGCTTTTTCCTTCTTTAAGGTCGAAGGTTAAATCTTTGAGAATCAATTTGCCCTCAACTTTAACGGACAGCCCTTTAACTTCAAGCATTGACATAATTGATCAAAAAGAAGTGTACTAAGGAAAAATAAAACCTTTTATTAAAAAATCAATCATTTAATCAACAAAATACGCATTTCGATAAATACAACCAGAAGAGCAATACATAAGAAAAAAAGTTTAGAAAGGAAGAAGTTTAGTGTTTTCGACTTGTGTGTCTGTCAGGTTATCGATTGCATAGTATCCTGGCGGCAAATTGGTGGTTCCACCGACAGCTTCAAGGATCACCATCAATCCTGGAACTGGACTTGTGTTTGTGCTGTTCCCTAAGTAATCTGTCTGAACGGGAGTGAATATAGCTTGAACGGTAATGTTGTCACCTGAATTAACAATAAAGGTTAGTGGAAGGTTTTTGCTTATAGTTGAGCTTGTTTGATTATAGATTATCCATTAAAGAAACGCAAATGTGCTTTCACCATTTGCTGTTATGGTGTCTGTATCACCATTGTTGTATGTGTACGTGCCAGCAGTTGGGGTGGTTGTTCTGCCTACAGATTCAAGAACATTTACAGTTGCCTGATTTTGAGCGTTCACAGCACTGACTGAAACAGTCAGAATCGAAACTAAAATGAAAAAATCATTGTTGAAACAAAAATTTTGTTTTTCATTTTAGAAACCTACTTTTTAGATTCTACTTGAATTTTTTTTATGCAAGCATTAAATATTAAAGTTAGCGGTTGTATCGATACAGTCATAAACTATGGCTATGTAGATCCAAAAGCGCTTAATAGACAAGTTACCAAAAAACCTGTTATAGAAAACAAGAAAATTGTCTCATGGAGCGGTCGCAAAATACAAATAAACAGAATAACCAACGAATTGTACCCAGAATTGAATCAAAATTCAAAAATTTACCCCTAAATTACGCAAATGTTTTATTCTCAAACAAACAAACTATCTGTGGAGATAAAAAAAGAATGCCAAGCGCATACGTGTTATTTACTGTCTCCCCAGGATTTGAAGATGCCGTCTTAAATGCCGCAAAAAACACTGGAGAAGTCGAAGAAGCATTCGTATCTTATGGCGCCTATGACCTTATCGTTAAAGCAAAAGCAGAATCTATGGATGAACTAAAAGAGCTAGTAAGCTACAAACTACGTACAATCGCCAACGTGACATCCACTCTGACGTTAATGATAGATCAAGAAAACAAAGCCAAACGATTAGAAATACCATTACAGCATTAAGCACAAGCTAAAATGGGGAAGGATAAAAGCCAAAAATTTTTGGCAAACAGGTAAGGGTACTTATTAACTGTAACAGACATGAAACAACCTTTTACGTTTGCGCATGACAAATTTTCTGATTAAGCGTAAAAAGCAGAAATGTTTATGGGTTTACAACGCAGGATACGTCTAACTGCTTCTCGAACGCTTCATAAAACGCTCGCCTGTTCTGCATAATACTCCATTTTTCCATGCTGCAATCAGTCTCAGAGTGAAAAGAAAGCATAACAACGCCCCCTTTGTTGCTGGTAAACTCGACATTCTTTACTAAGCCACCGTGGCTACGGTCCAGTTTTTCAGCTATCCTTAAAAAAGTTGATAAAACAACCACCGCGTACTTGGATTCTACATCCAAATCTATTTTCTTTAATGCTTTACTGGTGGGCAATTTTTTTCGGTGAAAACGAGCCACATTAGCGATTAGCGTGATTTCTTGGGGTTCAAAACCGTAAAGCTCAGCGTTACTAATAATGTAGTGAGAATGCAAATGGTGATTATTGAAAGAAATGACATCACCAATGTCATGAAGCGTGGCAGCGTAAGCTAACAATTCCCGATACTTGTCTGAAAGGTAATGCAGCCCAATTTGTTTTGCACTATCAAATAATTGCACAGCTAAAGCTGAAACGGTTTGAGAGTGGTCTTCATCAAAATTAAAAGATCGCCCTAAATGCAGAACGCTTCGATTTCTTAAAGGAGTTTTTTGAAGCTCCCGGTAACTTTCAAAATTCGACAAATAATCAGCAAGCAAACCATCACGAAGCTCTTTGTGGGTAACACGAATTTCTTCTAAACCAAAATCTTCCATCAACGCATCAATGATAGCTGCCCCAGCCACGATTATGTCTGCTCGGTAAGGGTTAATTCCAGGCAATTTTCGTCGTTCTTCAAGCGTCAAAGAACACAACGTAGAAGCTAATCGTTTCAGATTTTTCCTGTTAAGCACAAGACCGCCGCTGTTGTTTTTCTTGAATAGTTTGCCCGCGATTTCTGCAAGGTTAATAATGGTACCTGAGGAGCCCCAAGCAAGCCTTGAACCGCATTCTTTAACAATTGTCTGTACTGATCGTGCACTGCGGTGTACATGATTCTTCATTTTCTTGTAGATGCTATCAGGTATTTGTTTGGTCCAGCCTTCACCGATAAATTGGGTTGTAAGCCTTATTGCGCCAACTTTTAGGCTGTAAGTATAGTAAAGTTGGTATTGGTCTCCGATAGCGATTTCTGTGCTTCCACCGCCCAAATCTATGAACATTGCTTTTTCTTCGCCAATGTCTATGCCGCTTAAAACACCCATGTAAATTAAACGAGCCTCTTCTTCCCCAGAGATAACCTGAACATTCAAACCAGTCTCTTTAAAAAGTCGATCAAGAAACACTGACTTATTGTCTGCTTCTCGAATGGCGGACGTGCCAACAGCAAATATTTTTGTTGCACCATAAGTTTTGGATAAACTGGTAAATTTTCCGCAGACAAAAATTGCACGATCCATTGCTTCGGGTTTAAGCAGGTTATCACTAAATTCTTCTTCGCCTAATCTTACAACTTCTTTTTCTTGGCTAATAATAGTGTAAGAAAAATTAGGGTTTATTCTAACAACAAGTAGCCTAACCGCGTTGGTTCCAATATCTATGAAGCCTACAACTTGGCCTAAGGTTGCTACTGTTTGACCCATACCAACACCATCTTCTTTTTGAAGAACTTTTCAAATAAGTCCTTTTTCTTATCAAACGCTTGCTCCACTAATGAAGTATCCGTATCTGAAACACATTCAAGTGTTACTCTTTTCGAAGCAACCCTGACACCTAAGATTTTAACTTTGGCATCATGCGTGTAATCTAACGAGTCGGCTACTCGGAGAATGCTGGACAAAGCTGAGATTTCGTTAACTGTTTTACTGTTTAAGGTTGCAAGATTGTAATGCTTTTGTTTCGGAAGCCCCTTTCGGTGGTAACGGGCAATACTTGCTACAACTCGCCGCTCCTCAGATGCCAGAGGCAATTGGGCCTCGTTTAGAATTATAGTCATTGAGGTTTTGTTATGGCCTTTTATGGCTTTTGATAAGCCCAAATCGTGCAGTAAAGCGGCGCATTCCAGCAGGTTCCGTTGGTATTCGCCTAAATGGTGAAGACTCTGCAGAGTATCATACAAACTTAAAGATAACTCTCGCACGTGCTCAACATGCATTGTATCCTGCAAACAAGTTTTTGATAATTCACGAGCTGCATACATTAGTTCAGTCCAGTTTCGGTTTTGATTAGCTTTTTTTGCTTTGTCTTCACTTTTTATTGCTTCCAAAGCTTCACCGCGAAGTAACATTTGGGCAAAACTTTCAGGCAATCCCTTCTTACGCGAAGCTGAAGCGGCATCTTCAACAGGATAACTCAACCGAAACAGTTCTACATTGAGGGGGTTAAAACTTAGCATTGCATAAGCAGTTTGAGGATTACCATCTCCAGGACGGCCCACACTTCCAGGATTAACAAAAGAGACACCAGCCGCTTGCCTATAAAATGGATCATGCGAATGCCCCACAATAATCAAGTCAGCCTCCGCATCAGACGCGATTTTTTTAAGTCTCGCTTCAGGCGTATCATGATAAAGATGTTCGGTTGAAGATTTTGGGCTTGCATGTGTCACGAGTACTTTTTTGCCTACAAGCTCCAGCTTCATTTCGGTTGGGAAAGAGTGAAGATAAACCTTGCAGGGTTCGGTTAATACGTTGTTAGTGTAGGTTAATGCAAGCTTTTTGACGCCCTTATCTTTTGAAGTGTCCTGTAAAACTTCTGAGTCAAAATTTCCGCAAACACTAAGCACGTTTTTTTCATACAGCAAATTAAGAACCTCGTTTGGACATGCGCCAAAACCGACAGAGTCTCCAGCATTCAAAAAAAGTTGCGCTCCCTTTTTTTCGGCATCTTGAACCACCGTTTCCAAAGCATGCAAGTTAGCATGAATATCCGATAAAACTGCAACCTTCAAGTTTGGGTTTGAAAGCAAAACAGAATCAAGCTTATTTGCCCCAAATCCTGCCTCAGTGTTTACGGATTTTTGGAGATTACTAAAAAAGTTTTGCGCCATGACTTCATCCCACCGTTTGACGAAACTGGCATAATTGCGTTCTTTGCGCTCGGTGACATAAACTGAAAAATCGATGGCTGCTTGTTTGAACTCTACGGTTATGAAATCTTTTTTGAAACGTTTCTTTTGGTTGTCCCCTAAGTGTTGGTTGTCGACAGTGAACTTTGAAAGAATGCTTAGCCATTCATCGCAATCATGCATTTCGCCAAGCAAATCTTGAAAATCCTTTATCACCTGAATTTCTTGAGTTAATCCATTTTTGTATAAGGGAGCAAACGTTTCCATAGTGTAACGGAGATGTTTAGCGTTTATTCGCATTTCATGATGCTTAAGCGTCTCTGATTCCTGATGAACATACTCAGATAAAGCTAACAAATCATCAAGCAGGCAGGTTATGTTCCAACCAGCTTTTTCGAAAACAGACCGAGAATCCAAAGATTCACCTGACAATTCGCCGGCAGTCCGCTTTAAGAAATCAGAAATTTCCGTTAATCCTGCAGAATTTTGCAGTTTCTCCAAACCTTCAGTCACAGTTGCTTGAACGGCTTTTCTACAGTCCTTGTGGTCCTTTAAAAGGGGAGTTAATCCTTGGCGTTTAGCTGGCGATTCTTGGATGTAATTTTGCAAAAAAGCTATTTGAACATCAAGGTCTCGAGCTTCACTGAGAAGCTTTGTTACAGTTTTTATCTCTTTAAACCATCGTTTGTACTTCTTTTTCGGGTAACATGACTGAAATAAAGACATAACGGCTCTTATTTTTCGTGAGCTAACGCGCATTTTGTGAACGCATTCAACATCTTTATTCTCTATGACATCATCAATGTGAGCTTCAAAACTCTTCAAAAGCTTACTTAGCACGTCACAGCCAAACAGGCAGTAGCTTTTGCCATGGTTAAACGACAGGTTTTTATCGGTTATACTCATGCCAAACGCCCCTGTTTTGGATAAGCCAAAGTTGCGAATTTATTACTTCTTCGCCTTCGTTAGGCACAACCATTTGATACGTTCCATCTGAAAGAAGTCTTCGAGCTTTAACGTTATCTTTAAGATGAATTTTGAGCATATCTTCAAGAATTACCTGCCGCACTCTCGAGTCTGGAACACTAAAAAGCACTTCAATACGTTCATTGAGGTTTCTAAACATTAAATCGGAACTGCCGATTAAAACTTCACTTTCGGCGCCCGCTTGGAAATAAAAAATTCTTGCATGTTCAAGAAAACGGCCAACAATAGAAATAACTGAAATGTTATCACTAACACCTTTCAACCCAGGTCTTAAGCAACATAAACCGCGAACGTTCAAATCAATTTTAACTCCAGCGATTGAAGCCCGGTAAAGCGCTTGGATAACTTCAGTTTCTTCCAAATTGTTTAACTTAAAAGCAAGATACCCTTTGCCCGTCTTACGATGAAACGCTATTTCCCGGTCAATTCTTTTAAGGATTTCGCGTTTCAACGTTTTTGGTGCGACCAGAAGGTTTCTGAATTTAAATTCTTTTTCTTGAAGACCATTTTCCAATATGTTAAATAAGGCCTCAAGTTCTAAACCGACATCATGCCGAGCCGTTAAGTAGCCTATGTCACCGTAAATTTTAGCTGTCACTGCATTATAGTTGCCTGAACCAATATGAGAGTATCTAACAAGCGCTTCTTTTTCTCGTCTAACAATTAGGCAAAGTTTAGCGTGCACTTTAATTTTAGGGAAATTGTAAACTATTTCTACTCCTGCCCTTTTGAGATTTGAAGCCAACAAAATGTTGTTTTCTTCATCAAACTTGGCTTTTAACTCAATTACAGCTACCACTTTTTTGCCATTCTGTGCAGCCTCTTTTAGGGCGTCAACAACCGGCGATTTTGCATCCATGCGGTACATTGTTATATAAATTTCCAAAACATTAACGTCAACCGCTGCTTCCTTAAGCAAGTCAACTATCACTTCAAAGCTATCATAAGGGTGATAAAGCACAACGTCACGTTTAGCAATGTTTTCAAAAATGTGTTTTCGAGAAGAAAGCGATGGTAAAACGTAAGGCATAAACGTTTTGTCCTTTAGGTCCGGCCTGTTTATTTTAAGTAGTTGCCAAAGGTCTACAAATCCAAGTGGTGCATCGGTTTCATAAATCAAGTAATCGGGTAACTTTAAGGACAAAGCAAGTTCGTCTCTAACAAAAGCAGGGGTTCTCTTGTCGAATTCAAGCCTGCTTGGAAAACCCAGTTTGCGTCTGCATAAACTCTTTTTAACGGAATTAAGAAAGTCAGAAGATTCATCCATCAAAATATCAATTTCGCCGTTACGTGTTAAACGGAAAGGGTAAGCAGTTAACGTTTTCTGGTTTGGAAAAACAAGGTCCAAATTGTTTGCTATTAAATCTTCAAGGAAAACGTACTTGTGGACTGTTTTTTCCAGTTTTTCTAATTCTAAAGCGTTCAAGTTATCGGGAATTTCTATTAGCCTGCCGAAGCGGTCAGCTGGAACGTCAAGTAGGTAAAAGTCATCTTTCTTAGAAAAACCCATCACAAAAAGATTAATGTGCAAATTCTCAAGAGCAATATTATTACAACCTTTGGCTGGGACAATTATGTATGGCAAAATTTTATTTTGAAAGTGTAACCTCAAACCTGCTTTTTCTTGAATAGATAATTCATCAAATTGTTTAATGTGAATATCTGATTTTGCCAATGCGGGGACAAGTTCATATCGCCAACAATCAGAATGACGCTGGATGAGTGGAAGGATTTCTTTACGGGTAGCATGAATTTGTTCGATAGCAGTTAAGCCGTCAACAGACCGCACGTCAGAGCCTTTATTGATCGTCTTTAAAAGCCTTGGAATACGTGTCATGAAAAACTCGTCTAAATTACTGCCACAAATCGCTAGAAACTTTATCCTTTCCAGTAGAGGATGCCAAAAATCTTTAGCTTCCTCAAGCACGCGAACGTTAAACCTTATCCAGCTCAACTCGCGATTTATGAAATAATCCGGATTATCAAGTTGCTTTTTTATGGCAGAGTTAAAGTCTGGGTCAATATTGCTTGTGTCTAACAAAGGTTTATTTCCCCGGAATTATTCGGCGCAAACCGCACCTTTTCGTCCGTTAAGAATAAAACAGCAAACGGTGACAGGAGAAGCACACGCTTTCAGTGGTTACGCTTCCTTACCAAGTAATCAACATCTGTCTTTTTAATTTTACGAACAGCAAATGTTTCATATTCGAAAAGAGGAGCTTTCTTGTCCATGGATTTCACCTTGGTACAGTTAGCAACCAATGAAGCCATTAAATTCTACGAAAATAGACTCTATAGTCTCCATTAGTTTATATAGGAAAAGTTTAAGTATAAAACGATTTAGTACAACTTATGAATTCTTTAACTCTTAAAGACAGAAGCTTTTCTGAATTTACACTCCTAAAAGAAATCGTTTTTTCATGTGTACCAAACGATAAAGGATGCGTTATAGTTTTAGCTGACAAAACATTAGCAGAAACACCAACTTCAGACATTATTTACATTGGCAAATCCAAGAAGCCGGCCAAACGGGTCTTCGGCGGCTACCTTTCAGGTTACGGTGGAAAAACAAACAAAAAAATTAACTCAAAACTGTTCAATGAAGGATTCTTGGAAAAAATTTTAATCAGTTGGTTACCAAGCGAGGACCCAAAAGCATCACAGGAAGAACTGCTTGAAGCCTTCAAAAAAGAGCATGGAAGCTACCCGGCATGGAACAATAAGAAAACTGAAAAAGTTCAGCCTAAACCAAAAACTCAACGGACAACTAAACCAGTTAAAGCCAAACCAACCATCAAATCCGTAGGCAACAAAGCCTAATTTATTTTTAGCAATAGTAACTTTTACACAGCTTTTTTGTATCGATTTATTTCTTTTTTACATGTTAAAGATGGTAAAAAGCAGCTAATGTTTATAGAGGGAATTTGGAAAGATGGTAAGCTTGGAGTTTAGCTTACTAATTCAACAATTGTTCCTAAAGCTTGACCTGGAACAGGGGTTGCAAATTTTGCTCTGACCATACCGTTTTTTCCGTGGATGCCAACTATTTTTCCTGTTAAAGCACTTTTGCCGCTTTTCCAAGTTACTTTTTGTCCAAGGAGTTTTCCAGCTAAAGAAACGGAGGTTACGTTATCAAATGCGATTAAGCATTCTTTTGGTTGTTGAGACTTAGGGCCGATACGATAATTTGTTATTCTGCCGAATGTTTTTTGTGACAAGATTATTCACCAATATGATGCCCTCTGTAATGATTGGTAGCATTTAAAGTATTAGTCACAAGAGTTCTTGTTCTTGCAATATCTTAGTGTTTTCCAAAATATTGATAAAATTAACACTAAAACTCTAAGAATTTAAGCTTAACAACCCAGAAGTCTTCTACGTTTAACTTTTTTGACTTACCAATGTTTTTCTTCGGACAATTCCAGTGTAAACCGAAAAAGCAAGAACAGAAACTAATAACGCAACCTTGTAAACTGTAGCCTCTTGAAACAATGAAACAACCACAAGTATCAAGGGCAAAACACTTAGCAGCAAATAAGCCAATGGAAACAACTTCAAAGCCCGCCGATTAACATTTACAACAACTTGCTTGCTAAAGAAAAGTTCAGGCAGTTTACCCATACCGATAGTACAGGTTTTACATAAGAAACAAGAGACACAACCATGTTTGCCTATCTCGTAAAATATCAAGAAAGCAGTAGCTGCAAAATACAGGACAGCCACTAAGGGAATAAAGAGAGCACAACAGAAGGCGCCTAAAACAATCCAAAGAACAATCGCCAAGTTACCGAAAACCAATGCACGCATGGAATAAGTTTTTTGTTGAATTTTTGGATTTTTCGCCATGGTCCTTTACGCCTTTAACTGTTTGCCATTTTGTTGGATGATTTTTCTGGTTACTCGTAAAGATAACGCCGAAGTAGTTAACATTGACGGCAATCCTTGGGAACGTGGCATCAGTGAGAGGTCAGCAACCCAAAGGTTTTGGGGCAGCCAGGAAGGATGCATTGTTTCAACGTCTTCTTTAGTTAGGGGCACGGTACCGCCAAGATGTCCACCATGAATCATCCCGTCAACAAATGGACCTGAAACATCCGAAGCCTGCATTATTTTTATTGCCTCATCTCGTGCTGTGTCGAGATTTTCGTAGTCTTCCTTGGTTAACGTTTTAGTAACTGTGCCGTCAGCGCCAACAATTCCCTGTTCAGTATCGGCCAATTTAATCATCATACCAACCCTGTCATCAGCGGATACGTTTTTCCATGGTTTATGGAGCCAAAACGAGAGTAAGTCAAAGTATGGTGAGAGAATATATTTGTCTCTTTTTATGTACCAAACCATGGGCGGCTCGTTTAACATTTTAGAACCTTTTGAAACGCCGCCGACAGTGAGCACGATGTCAACCCATAGTCGGTCTTTTGCGGGCAAATTGGATGCTTTGAGGATTTGGGCTGTGCCGATGCCTCCTGCTGAGAGAACCACAAAGTCAGCGTTAAACTGTTGAGTTTGTGAGCCGTGACTAACCAATACTCCGGTTGCTCGTCCGTCCTCAAGGAGCACTTTTTCTGCTTTTGTGTTTGTCAAAAGTGTGATGCCCCTGTCCAGATATTCGGTATAGACGCGTCTGCTGTCCCATTTTGCGCCTGTTATGCAGCCTAATTCGCAGTAGCCGCAGCCTACGCATTTGTTTAAATCTACAACTTTCGGTGTAGGCTTAGGTGAATAACCTAAAGTTTTGGCTTTGTCGAACATTTGTTGAGTGAGGGGGCGCCATCTTTCGCATGGTGTAGGCGCAATTGTGAGGCTGTTTTCGATTTCGTCGTACTCTTTTGACAAGTCAAGTCCAATTTCTTTAAGGCCACCTTCAGCGCGCACCATGTTGCCGGTTGAGATTGGGGTGCAGCCGCCTTCGGTTACGCCTCTGAAAATAATCAAGTCTTTGCCTGAACGGTTAACGGCGTAATGAGGAAACACACGGCGGATGGAGCTTGCATCGCTTAGCGGCCAAGAACCTCTAAAGGAGCTGAGCAGTGATATTTTGTGTGTTAATGGTTTGAAGGGTTTGCCGGCTTCTATAAGGGTGACTTCGTAACCGTTTTTTGCTAGTTCCCGGGCTGCCACTGACCCGCCGGTACCTGAACCGACTATGATTGCTTTCATATAATTGGCTCCTTTATTTTGAAGTAAATGTTTGCTTTGCAGTTTTCACAGCCGCTTGTCATGTATTGGCTAAATTGGAGCCGTACATTTGGCTGTAACCCTTTTATTACGCCTTCATCAGTGGCGCTTAAAATTTCGCAGGTTAACTGGGAATATTTTTTTGCCAGAGCACAATGGTTAATGGTGACTTTCGCGTTGGAGTTGTCAACCATTTCTATGCTGAAGGTTATGCCCAATATTCGATAGAGTATCTTGGCAGCCTTAATCAAGTCCGCTTGGTTATTGCCTACGCCTAGTTTAATGCGTGATTGTTTGCCCAAGTTTTCGCCTACTGAGAACAAAGCCGCTCGCCCGAGCTCAACTGCCTTTTCATGTCCAACGGCATTTTGGAGGGTTTCAACCATTTTCACATGGGTTTGAGCCATGTTTAATCTTTGCTCTTCAATACTGGTGGAGACCTCTTGTTTTGTTTGTAAAATAGGTTCTCGCGGAGCATATTTTTTTATTAAACTTTGAAGCGCCATTGTGGTCTGATTTGATACTTCTGCAAGTTCTCTACGGATAACATACCGTGGAGTCCACCAATACAAAAACAGCAACCTCAAACCCATGTTATTCACCCTGCTTTTCTACACCGCCAAAATGAACTTGCACGGTGAGTTTAGCGTCGTTGTAAAGAGCATCAATTATTTTAGCGTTTTTCTGGAAGGCAATGTTTCGTTTTAGTTTCAGGTTTGGAGTAATATCTCCATTTTCAATCGTCAAATCGTTTGGAAGAAGCGCCCATTTCTTAATTTTTTCGGGGTTTGAAAGGTGCTTATTCATTTCTTCAATAGCGTGGTCAATAACTGCAAATGTGGCTTGGTTGAAGCTTTTTTTGTCAACCCAGAGAAGCGCCGTGCAGTACGGTTTAGATTCACCAATCAGCAACGCTTCAGATACGGTGTGCAACTCTTTTAGCATGCCTTCGATTTTTCCGCAGTAAATACATTTGCCATAGGAAGTTTTTATTAACTCTTTTTTGCGTCCATAAATGATTAGGCTATCTTCATTGGTCAATTTACCTGTGTCGCCAGTCATTAACCAGCCATCTTTTAATGGTGACTCGAGGGTTTTGTCGAAGTAGCCGACGGTTACCTGTGGACCTTTAACCATTACTTCACCGTCCTCGGCGATCCTTACCTGCGTGAAGGGCATAGGTTCACCAACGGTACCAATCCGGTTTCTTCCAAGCCGATTCAGCGTCACCAGTGGAGCCTCAGTTAACCCGTAAGCATTATAGATTTCTACGCCGAGTTCACGGTAATTCTCCAGAAGAGACTCTTCAGAGCTGGCTGAACCAACAATCAGTTGGGCGCATTTGTTTAATCCTGCTTTTTTAAGTGTGACATTTCTAAGTGTTCGGCGAAATATCGTTTTTAGCAATCTACTTTTTGTTTTTATGTAGAGGCATCCGAGTGAGTTTTTTTGTAGGGCTTCCCAGACCTTTTCGTAAACACGTGGAACCGAAAAGAACACAGTTGGTCGCACATGGGGTAGTTCTTCTTGAAGTTTTCGGAAGTCTTCAAGGAAATAAATCTCCATTGGCGCTGGAACATAATAAGGCGAGTAGGTTGCGAGTATTCCTTCTACAACATGCCCCATGGGTAGAAAGGATAGGTAACGATTTTTACGGTTTCTTGCTGTCCAAGAGGTTATAGAAACTATAGATTCAGCCATATAACGCAGGTTTTCGTGTTTAAAGATGGCGCCTTTTGGTTTGCCCGTCGTGCCAGATGAATATCGTAAGGTTGCGATGTCTCCAAAACCGATTGGAGCCCGAATGGAAAGAGGTTGGGTTGTAGCTTTGGATAAGAAATCTTCCCAGCTAAGTACTGGTCGGTTAAAATCATGGGGCAGTGGGGTTCGGCAGATTGAAACTATTGGCACATTAGTGGTTAATTCTTTGGCGCGAACCAGAAGGCTTGGCATGCCAATGAAGAAGATTTTTGCGCCACTTGCCTCCAAAACACTGTTGATGTCTGCTGGAGGCGTGGTATAATATAATGGAACGCTTATTGCCCCTGCAAGCCCAATTGCTATGTCAACAACCAAATATTTCGAATTGTTCAAACCCGTCAACGCTACTCGATCGCCGGGAGCCACACCAAAAGCATGAAGAGCACGGGTTGCCGCCAAAATCTCTTCACGCATCTCTTGAGCAGTTTTCTTTACGACTTTGCCTTCAACTATGTCGTAGTAGGTGATAGGGTATCTTTTGCTTTCTAACCGAAACAGTACCTGTTCATGGACTGTGCGGTCTGAACGGTGAAAGAAGCTGGTGTAAACCGCGTATTCTAACAGTTTAGGCATTACTTGACGCCAATCAAAATCGTAGGTACCTATTAGTTTGTCAAGGTTGTCTCTTTTGAATTGGCGGTTTTCGCTAAAATATGGCGAAAGAGAGATTAAAGCGTCTGAAACTCTGCGGTCACCTGTGAAGGCTCGTTGAAGTTTTAGGGCAGTCTTCATTGAACCAGCGGAAAGCGGCAGAAAAACAGGGTTGGGTAATTTGCAGTTTAACTCGGTTTTTGCCCATTTTTGCACGAAATCAAGCAGGTCACCAATCTGTGGCAACGAATCGTGAGGCGCTAAAACATGGAAGGTTAAACCTTCAGCTTTAGGCTCAAACGTCAACTTAGCTATGACTTTTGCAACGTAATCAACGGGAACAATGTTGATTTTTAGGTTGCGGTTTACGGGCATGAGGCGCATTTTGCCTGTTAAGTAAAGCCGTAGTGGAAAGTAGAAGGTATTGAATGTTTTGATAGCGCCAGTTTTTGAGTCACCTACAACCATAGAGGGTCGAAAAACGGAAATGTGCAACTCGGTTTTGGCTTGTTGTACAAGTTTTTCGCCTTCATACTTACTACCTTCATAATCAGTGAAGAAGCCGTATTGGTCGGTTAACTGGTCTTCAGGGATTTCGCCTGTTGCGCCGCCTGCCACATAAGCAGTGGAAACGTGGGATAATCTTTCCAAATGATGATGCTTGTTGACTTCCTTGGCGAGAGTAACCACGTTTGCGGTTCCTTGAACGTTCGTTTTTCTGAGTTCTTCAAGGGGGATAAAACGCCAGTCAGCCGCCGTGTGGATAATGTGGGTGATTTTTTGAATCAATTCTGAGTATTGGGTTTCGTTTAAACTGAAACTGGGTAAGCTTACATCAGCAGCTACGGCTTGAATTCTTGAGTCTAAAGCCGCAATCAGTTCAGGGTGGTCCCACCATTCCCGCTCAAGTTTAAACCGAGCAGCCTCATCGTTAACTGCCCTGACAAGTGCAATTATAGTTACATCTTTGTCAGCAACGAGATTTCGGGCGACTTGGGTAGCAATGAACCCGTTTGCACCCGTCAACAGGACCGTTTTCAGTTTAACCACTCCGGATGTTTTTCTTCCAAGAACCCTCGGAAGAGCTGAATGTTTCGTTTCTCGCGGGCAACGTATTGTTGCAAACCGTTTTGAAGGGTATTTCTTAAATTACTGCTTTGATTAAGAAGTGTTTCAACGTTTTCGCTTAACTTCTTGTAGCGGTCTGGGTCTTCATGGTCTACAAACAATTCAGGAATGCCCAAGTCTGAATAGAAGTCTTGGATTCGCAAGTCATGTCCGATTGCTGTTTGCGGCACCAGACTTGGCAAGGAAAGAACCCCAGCATGATACCGTGAAGTAATCAGCAAGTCCAAGCTTCGCAACACACTGGTCATTTGTGAAGCGTTGTAATTGATTGAACTGAACACTTTGGTTCTGTCAGCATGCTTCATGTGTTGTTGGATTTTAGTTGTGAAAGTTGTGTCTAAGCCTTCCATGCTTAACAAGGCTACGTCTTTATCGTACTTTTCTACCAACTCGTCAGCCTGCACAGCTAAAACTTCAGCCAACAAACCGCTCTTTTCTTGGCAGGATTTTGAATGCTGATAATAGTAAGGCCATCTGTAGCAATGCTTTTTTCTGCCCCAAGGACGCATTTGAACGGGCCAAATGTAAATGTCTTCGGCAGCTAACCCAACAACGTGAGATGCCTGTGGCCAGACACGTTTAAGCAAATCCGCATCTTGAGGTTTTGGTTTAAACGCGAACGCGTTGTCCGCTGTAACTTCGATTGGGGCATTAACTTGCCATTTGCGTAGACGTTCAGCTGCTTTGTTGGTCCGCGCCATTATGAGGTCTGTTTTGCTTGCTTCCCTGCGGATTAGCCATCGGTTGAAACGTGAAGCAGATCCAGCATCAACCGAGTAGGCTATGCAGGGTTTTTTCATTGAATGCGCGTATCTTGTGGCAAGGAGATAATACCAGAGAAGTGCTTGCCCCCATGTGTCCAGGTAGCAGCTGCCTTCAACAATCACGATTAAATCGTTCTGCTTAACTAAATTATAAATATCAATGGGGAACACAGAGGGTCGTACAGGCTTGATTTTTAGGTTTGAGCTTTCCTGCAGGTACCTTCGAAGGTTTGCCTCGTTTAATGTGGGCACTGTAAATATTGCGTCTTGACCAAGAATTGAACGTATTTCGTCAATTATAACGAGAAGCTTAGCCTCGGCTCCAGTATTATTCGCCCCGTTATAGCCCACGAGCAAAATTCTTGGATTCAACCTACACAAACCCCCATTTTTCGGAATTATTCTTGAGCTTTCTTAGCTAGTTCCTCAGCCCAGTTATGGATTTCAGTCCAGTCACGTAAGTCAAAAACGTTCGGTTCAACTTCTTTAAAGCCGTGTTTCTTAAGCGCCGATTTGTAGCCTAATTCCATGCTTTTTTTGATTAAGAAGTTCATTTTGTTATAGTCAATTATTCCGCCAAATATTCGAGTCGAAATGGGTTTAAGTTGATACTTTAAGATTTTGTCATCCAAACCAATTTTCTGAATTCGAGAAACCAGTTCTGTTTTTCCTTCTTTTTCTTCAATGGTCTTAAGCGAGGAAATAAAAAGCGCCAGTTTTTTGCCTTCAAAGTCTTTATTTGATTTTTTTACAAAGTCTTCGACTTCTTTAGCCCAATTACCCATCGCCATGCCGGTACCTACAACGATTAACCCGTATTCGGAAAGGTCTTTAACTTTTTCTTCCTTAGCATTCACTATTTTTACGTCAAAATTGGCTTCTTTTAGAACCTTGGCGATTTCGTCAGAGGTTCCCTTTGTGGCACCATATCGTGTGCCGTACACTATGAGTGCCTTTAGATTTGTGTTCACTTTGATTCACCTAATGTTTTCATAAAAAATGCTACATGGCGTTCAAAAGAATCCGTGTAGAGCTCAACAAAGGAGCATGATGTTCGGCCGTATTGAATTAGGAAGTAGTCAGTGAAGGTTTTCCAGAAAAACGCTAGAAATTCTGAGGCAAGAACTTGGGGGTCTTGCGGTTTAACGAAACCCTGTTTTATCATCATACTGAACACTGAAGCCCAGAATGTTTCGCCTGCACTAATGAGGTTAACGAAAGATTCCATGATTTCGTTGTTATGGTACAATTCTATATAGAATATTCTTAGTATTTTTAGGGTATTGGCGTCTGCCATCCAGCTGAGGAACACGTTGCCTGAATCAGCTATGAATCCATCTATACCCAGTTTAGCGATGAGTTGTTCTGTCGTGTCGTCTCTGGCTGCAAGGGCGTATATTTTTGCTAGTGGGTATTGGATGATTTTTTGGAGTATTTGTTCTTTGCTTGTGTAGTGTTTGTATATTGAGCTTTCTTTGATTCCTACTGTTGAGGCGATGTCTCTTATTGTTACGTTTACGTACCCTCTTTGGGCAAATAGGTCAATGGCGGCATCGAAGATTTTTTCTGCTGTTCCTTTTTGGCCGGGGATTTTTGTTGGTCTTCCGGTTTTTTTGTTTTGTGCCATTCCGCATCACTTAAGCTAACACGTGTTAGCTTATTTGGTTTATGAGAAAGACAAATATAAAGCTAACGGCCGTTAGCTTTTTACAACAACTGCAGTTAAATTCCCGAAACACCTTACCATTAATTGGCGAATCCAAATGAAATACGTCACCCTTTACATAGACAACCAAAACATATCCCACTTCAAAGACCAAAACATCGAATTCAAACCCAACAATTTCGCACCACCAGCCCCACCCGTAAACCTCTCAAACTACACCGCCACCTCACAAATGGTCTTCTTCCAAATACCCCAAGGATGGTTCGGCGACTGGCACCCAGCACCCAAAAAACAGTTTTTCTGCTGCCTCCAAGGCGCAATTGAAATAGTTGCAGGCGACGGAGAAAAGCGCACCTTCAACTCAGGAGACGTTTTTCTTCTTGAAGACACCGCAGGCAGGGGGCACACAACAAGAGTCGTTGGAAATAAAGATTTTATAGCCGCCATTATCCAAACAATCACTTAACTTGGGCAAGCAACAGAGCTTCATTTTGGTCAATAAAGCTCTTTTTAAACATAAAGTTGTCTAATGAAAAACTGCTAAAAACCGATTCAACCACGTTACAACACAAGTTAAACTAAGGTTTATATGGGCATTAAGTCAAAGAGCCATAAGGTGACCTGATGCTACAAAATACGTGTGAAACGTTGGAAAAAACTGGCAACAACTTCGTTTGCCCCGACTACAAAAAAAACTGCATCTCAAACATACCCCAACTGGTTTCACATGCATTAAAAGTTAATAAAAAAACAGGCAAAGCACCTTTTGAGGAAAAAATAGAAAAAACAGATTACGAAGAAGCAAACAATGTTGTGCTCGTAGTCATTGATGGTTTTGGGTTTAACCAATTCCTTAAACATTACAAGAAAGACAAGTTTCTATCAAGACTTACCGACCAAGGCGACACTTTTCCACTAACAAGTACCTTCCCCTCCCAAACAACAAACGCCCTTACAACCTTAAACACGGGTTTAACACCGCAAGAACATGGGCTTTTTGAATATTTTATTTACCTCAAAAACGTTGGAGTAGTTAACACATTAAGTTTCGAACGCACCGGCAGTCCAGCGGAAGAAGCATGCAACCCAAACATACTGCTATCCAAAGAAAAAACAATTCACACCAAGCTTAAGGAAGAGGGAATTAACAGTTTTACACACATAAGCGCGTATAACGCTTTTAATGCATGCTCAAAACTGCTTTTTCAAGGAAGCACTATCATGCCGGGCTTAAAGCTGTCTGACACCATCGTTGGTCTTAGAAAGAACATTGAGAAAAACCGTGACAAAAAATCATACTATTTTGTTCACTTGGATAGTTTAGACACAATCGCCCATGAATATGGCCCAGACAGTTACGAAACGCACGTAGAATTATCGTTAATAACGCATTTACTTAACAAAGAGTTAGTGCAAAAAATTGATAAAAAAACAGCCAAAGAAACCCTGCTACTTATAACTGCTGACCATGGCGGGTTAAGCGTAAACCCAAAACAAACAACATACCTTAACTTCTCAAACTACACAGTACCCAACCTGCAAACACAAAAAAACCGGGCACCGATCTCGCCAACAGGCAGCCTAAGAGAAGTCTTTCTACACATTAAAGAAGAAAAAATACAAGAAACAAAAGAGTTGTTGGAGAAAAAAATTGGCGGGAAAGCCCAAATTCTTGAAACTAAGGAAGCCGCCAAAAACGGGTTCTTTGGACTTGGCGCTACAAGCAAAGAATTCTTTGAAAGAACAGGAAACCTAATGATTCTGCCTTTGGCAAATGAAACCGTTTGGTTTGAAAATTCTGAGAAAAGAAGAGTAAACTTTTTGGGTCAACATGGCGGGTTAAGTGAGCAGGAAATGCTTGTGCCCTTTGCTGTAGCCAATTTGGGTGCCTTAAAAAGAAGCTACGCCTAAGTCAAGAAACGGGAAGAGAATAAAAATAATTTTTCTGTTTTGTTAAAGTTGGATTTTGTTTAGTTCTACGATTAATGCGCCGTATGATTCTAGCAAGTGGCTTTTCTCGTGTTCTGCGTGTCCTTCAAGTTTCATGACTTCGCTTAATGCTGTCATGGCTTCTGTTTTTAGTTTTGATATTTTTTCTGCTGTTTCCGAGTTTATGGGGGCGGTTAACGGTTCAATTGAGGAGTGTATGGCTTTGAGTTTTTCTATGCAGTTTCGGATTTTTTGTACGAAGAGTTCTTCTTCTTTTAAGTAGTCTTCAAGTCGCACTTCGAGTTTGCGTACTTCACGGTAATATTCTTGGGGTTCTGGTTTGGAGGCGTTTTCCATTTGTGTTTTCACCATTTGTTACTGCGTTTTGGGGCTTATAATTTTTAAATTCTTTTTGGACGCAGTAATGTTACATTTTTCTATTTTTGTAGCACTATTTTAGGGTTATTGCCAACGAGAGGTTGTTGAACATGGAATTTAAGCAAAAAGCAAAACAGTTTGCCGTGAGTGTAGGATGATGTTAAAACCCGGCTTAATTATCAAAAAATTTAATATTAACTATTCATTTTTTTGATAAGCAAGCTGTGGGAAACATGACTGCAAAAAAGTTAGAACTAACTTTAATCACTGGTCGAACAATAGACCAAGGCGCAGGAAAAGAAAAAGGAAAAGGCTCCCAAGAATATTTTGATTCAGCCGCAATATGCATGCTTGACAGAGTAGACATGAATAAACTTGGAATCAGAGGCGGCAACGTACAAGTTACATCCCACTACGGTTCAGTAATAGTAAAAGCAAAAGAATACCCACGAGGTTCACACCCAGGAATAGTTTTCATACCCTGCGGACTATGGGCAAACGCAGTCTGCGGCGACAACACCTACAGCATGGGAATGCCAATGTTCAAAGGTTTCCCAGTAGAAGTGGAATCCGCACAAGACAAACCCATCCTCACACTTGATGAGCTTCTAAAAGAAGAATACGGAAAGGAAATACCATGACAATTATAAAATCAGTTGTTTGCCCAATCTGTGGCTGCTTATGCGATGACCTTGAAGTAACCGTTGAAAACAACGAAATCGTAAAAATGAAAAACGGATGTGCCGTATGCGAAGCTAAAATGGTCTATGGCTACAAAGAAGAAAGAATTCTAAAACCCATGATTCGTAAGGACGGCGTGCTTGTGCCTGTAAGCATGGATGAAGCAGTAAAAAAAGCAGCTCAAATCCTAACAGACTCAAAGTACCCACTGCTCTTTGGGTGGGAATGCTGCACCAGCGAAGTGCAAAGCATTGGTGTTGAGATGGCTGAAGAATTAGGCGCCGCTTTAGACAATGTTTGCAGCATTTGCCATGGCCCTTCAATGATGGCAACTCAAGAAGCAGGCATTCCAGGTTGCACTCTGGGGCAGGTTAGGCACCGTGCTGACTTGATTATTTATTGGGGAAGCAACCCTTGGGCTTCACATCCACGGCATGTTGAAAGATATACAGCTTTCCCAGAAGGGCGCTTTGAGAAAAGTGAATGGAAAAGCTACCTGCAGAAACTTAAGGCAAACACAAGCAAGAAGAAGCTTGACGCCTTAACCCGCCGAAAAGACATAAAGTATCAGCCACCCCCACGTCCGCAAGCATGCGTCGTTGATGCTCCACCACAGTCAATTCAGAAAATGGGGCGAAAACTGATTGTTTTTGACCCAATTAAAACTATGACTGCTGAAGTAGCTGACTATTTTGTTCAGGTTAAGCCAAACACGGATTACGAAATAATGCAGGCGTTAAGGTGTCTGGTTAATGATCAAGAACTGGACGTTGAAAAGGTTGGTGGAGTTCCAGTTGAATACTTGAAGGAAGTCGCCGATGCAATGGTGAACTGCGAGTTCGGCGCCATCTTTTTTGGTTTAGGTTTAACTGCGAGTGCAGGCCGCTTCCGCAACGTTGAAGTCGCAATCAAATTAACAAGAGACTTAAACAAGAAAACCAAATTCGTTGTAGCACCTATGAGAGGGCATTTTAATATTACAGGCGCAAACGTTGCTTTTGCTTGGGCAACAGGTTACCCGTTTGCAATCGACTTCTCGCAAGGTTATCCACAGTATAACCCGGGGGAATTCACAGCAATTGACCTGTCTAAAAAATAATCATGTAGACGCAACATTAGTCATTGGGTCGGACCCCGGTGCACACTTCCCCAAGCCATCAATGCAACAAATGATGAAACATCCATTAATCGTGATAAACCCAGACATGAACTGCACCTCAAAAGTCGGCGACGTACTGTTTCCCACACAATGGTGCGGAATAGAAAGTGAGGGCACAGCTTACCGAATGGATGGCGTACCAATTAGGGTTAAGAAAGTTGTAGAAGCACCACTGGGCGTTCCTGATGATGAGGAAATTCTCAAAAGCGCATACTGGCTGAAATAAGAGCAATCAAAGCTAAAAAAGCAGAAAACACTGACAAAACAGTAACAGAAAAAGAGGCAAAGCTGACAAAGACGGCGCAAATAGCAGAAAAGAAAAAGCGCGTTAAACAGAAGGCAAGCGCTTAACAATTTTTCTTGTTTTTATAGGCGATTTAATGCCAACTGTGGAGGATTTTGTTTTAAATGTTGGGGGCATTTGTGGTGGAGAGGTAAATAGTGTTGCTGTTCTTAGACCTGAGAAGATTGATCAAGCCATAGCAAGGATTCTGAGTCGAGGCATTGTTAAGAAGAGGGCGGCTGGTTACATGTGGGAAATTAGGTTTCTTAATGTTACTTTCAGGGTTTTTAAGAGTGGCAGGCTTGTTTTTCGTGGCATTGGTAAAGATGAGTTGGATAGGCTTTTGATAGCGCTTTTTATGTGATTTTCTGAAAAAAGGCAAGTTACTAAAAAAATTAAGTGCATTCTTGATACTATAGATAGTTTGTTTCAATCACTAAATCAGAAAATTGAGTATTCAAAACCGTTCAGAGTTAAGTCCATTAAAGTATATACTCTGCCGCTTCTTTCCACATTTATCAACCATTCAAAGATGCCCATCAATAAGACAGGCTTTACAACATAAAGTTTCCCATTGACTTCCTTCTCCAGGCAACCAAAGAATCCATTTTTTAATGCACCAATTACAAGGATTGGCAAACTCGGGCCATTTGGGTCGCCAGTTACAATTTCTTTTTTGATCTCCATAATTGTAAAGCATAACGTTACCTTCGTTACCTAAGTCGTTCAAAATATGTTTCTAAGTTCTTCGTCAGGAATTATCCTTCAGTGAAGAAACCGGACTTCGTAATTTTCGGTGTCATTTACTGCGAGAAGCATATTAATGGTTAGGAAAAGCTTGCAATGTTATTTGGTAGCCAAGCCTTTTCGATAGTCGATTAACGAAGGCGGCAACCGCCTCTTGCCAGGAACTGTCGACTGTCAGAACAGCATGAGACGCATATTCAATGGATCATCAAATATATTTCCACCAAATATTGCGCCACCAGCGACATCATATATTGTGCCCTATCATGAATTATTTATGCCGTTCCAAAACTGTAAGTCATATTGCATATGGATTCAGAACATCAGCAAATATTCTATCAATATCACTTCTGCGTCGGGAATATTATGATTATTGTTGAGGTATTTTGTACACTAAGGACAATTACTCCATTAACGCTGGCAGAGCGTAGGTCCACAGCGAACGATAGATAACCCAAGGATTCAAAATATGGACATAAATTTTCTTGCCAACACCAATCTGCGAACCAGACCATTGAAGGAAGAGTTCACTGCGGAGTGTTACTGCGAAAGGGCCTGAACAGTATTTAGCAAGAGTCATGGGTAAAACAATTGCCATGCCAATAATTAGGGATAAGGTACACCCAGTTATCAATCAATTTATTAAACATGTTTATCACCGAGTTGTTAAAATGAATTCCGCTAATAACCTATAGAACACATATAAAAAAGAGACGTAAACATGAGTAACTTTTTTCAGGTTAAACATGAAATTAAGGATAAAATGGATAATAAAACTAGAGATGTACAACATTTTAGCGTCCAGTGCTTCGCCCAGTAAACCTTTTTCCTGCACAGACGAACTAAAGGGCACAACGCCAATGACTTGTTCTTTACCGATTTGAGCGATTATTTTCTCTGCAACTGCGGGGTCTGCTTTGTTTATTATGAAGTATAGGGGTTTTTTGCTTTCTTGGGTCATGTCAGCAATTTTTTTGGATAACCTAATGGATTCATATGAGGGGTCAATGACTCCAAGGATAAGATCTACTCCGCCGGCTACACCACGACCTAAATGTTCCACCCCAGCTTCAGTATCAATAATAGCAACATCTTTTTGAGCCAAAGTCAAATGATTCAGAAAATCTTTTGAGAGCACACCCATTGGGCAGGCGCAGCCTTCATCAAAATGTTTAACCTTGCCAATTTGCAGCAGGTACAGGTTGCCTTTTTTGGAGATACTTTCTACGGGTATGTTTTCGATACGCCAAGACGCATCAAACACGGGTGCTTTGTGACCATCAACAACGCGGCCCATCTTGTTTTTGACTGCTTTTTTGCCGCCGATTTGCTCCATAAGCTCCACTGGTTCAGCAAGACCAAGTTGTGCGCTTAAGCCATAATTTGATTCGTCAGCATCCACCACCAACACACGGTAACCCTTAGCTTCCAAGTTTTTTGCTAAAAGCGAAGTGACGGTGCTTTTCCCGCTACCGCCTTTTCCGCAGATGAGGATTTTCATTTTTGCTTGCTCCGTTTGATTGTTATAAATTTGACGGCTGATTTTAAGGCTGGTGTACCGCCACCTTCGGAGACGACTTGCATCATTTTGGCTGCATCCACTACTTTGACGCCGCCGACGATAGTTACGCCATGGTCAAAAAGCACTTCAGGCAATATGCCAGCGGTTGCACCGATGATTACGACTTCTCGCGCGTTTTTGGTGAGTTCAAGCAGATGGTCTATTGTTCCATTCACTAAAGCGGTTCCAGTGATTAAGACTACATCGGCATTGGGCAGTATTTGGTCGCAAGCAGTGTCTGGAAGGATACCTTCTTCGCGCCTGCTGGGGGTGCGTTCAAGAATGTAAAGTTTTTTAGAGTTTGCTCTTATACGTGGAACTAACGGTCCAATGTAACCAACTAAAGCCACAACGTCGTTTCTGGTTAGCGTCAAGTATTCAATTACGTCGCCGGTTAAAACTTCATAGTTTTGAGGGTTTTGGTCCATAACGATTTGCGAAAGCGCGTTTAAGACTGCGAAACCGATTATGCCTTCTCTGAGGTCCCATGATTTTGCTTTTTCCGCCAGCTTGATGGCTTGTGACCCAGCGAGGGTTCCAGCATAGTTTGAGACCTGACAGTGACTGCTGCATTGTGCTATTTCAGTTTGGAAAGTATAGCATAATCCAGAGTGCCCATCACTAAGACGTACGCCAGTGTAGCCAAGACCTAAAACAATCTGCTCAACAACTATGCGGTCAATATCTGGAATGAGAGTCTTTACTTTTTCTAATGCTTCTTCAACTATTCGGCCAGTCATAACAAGGTTCCTTCTTTGATTGTTTCGGTATAATATTTGCCGTTGGCGCAGGCGCGGCACAAAATCTTTTGGTTTATTATTACTTCACGGCCATCCATTATTCTTTCGCCGCAAACAGCACAGTTTTCCCGTTTCTTAGGCAAACCAGGCAAATCCACTTCTGCAATAGTCATTTTTACTTCCTGAAGGTTAACCACTTCATGTTCAG
Source organism: Candidatus Bathyarchaeota archaeon (assembly GCA_963832745.1). GTDB lineage: Archaea > Thermoproteota > Bathyarchaeia > Bathyarchaeales > Bathycorpusculaceae > Bathycorpusculum. The sequence continues at coordinate 761,942 of CAWHVC010000001.1, forward strand.
GTGAAGCAGCCATCTTTGCAACCACCTCTTCTGGAGAGCCTTTGATTTCGCAGCTTTCAAGAATAGTTGCACGTACAGCTTTACCTGTTGTCAGATTTACAAAGGTGGCAGCGAATTTTCCGTAATCAACATGTTTTAGTGTTCGGTGCCCCAGTGTGCAGCCACTGATAACCTGTATCGCATCGGTCATGCAACGGTCAATTTCAGCATACACAATAAGGTTCTTGTTTCTGACAGCGGGGTCTAAACCGAGGTGCCGCATTGCTGCTAAGGTCATTTTGGTTCCCATAGCGATGCCGAAACAGACATGCCCATGGTATTCTCCAACTTTTTTTACATAGGTTTCAAATTTGGTCATTTATTTTTGTCTCCGGGTTACTTTCTCCAACAGGTACGCAAATCTTCCGGTTAACGCCTACATTAACGTCAACTATTTTGACTTTAATTTTGTAGACTTTCTCCAAATTAGATTCAGTCACAATATCACTAGGGGGCCCAACACCAATCAATTCACCACGCTTCATCAGAGCCACCTTGTTTGACACTAAAAAGGCGTGGTCAGGAAAATGTGAAGTCATAATTATCGGCAAACCGTTACTGGCTAACTTTTGCAATATTCCTAACAGTTTTATTTGGTTTCCAAAATCTAAATGCGAAGTCGGCTCATCAAGTAAAAGCAGGGAAGGCTGTTGCGCCAGAATTCTGGCGATAAGCACCAGTTGTCTTTCGCCGCCGCTAAGCGCGGTATAACTAGCATTAATTAGGTGAGATATACCCATGTCTTCCATTGCCTGCTTAGCGATTAAGACGTCTTCTTTTTTTGGAGAATTCAAAAAGCCAATGTGTGGAGCCCTGCCAACCAGCACTGCATCCAGCACTGAAAAAGCAAAACTGGGCTGATGAAACTGTGGTACATAACCCACGGATTTTGCTATTTCAACCCGTGACAAATCAGACAAGTTTCTGCCGTTTATCGTGATTTTGCCGTCGTGCAGTTTCATTAAGCCATCAATGCATTTTAGAAGCGTTGTTTTTCCACAACCATTTGGCCCAAGTATGGACATTACGCCCGGCTTGTCTAAATCAAAGCTGACGTCTCTAAAGCCGTTTTTTTTCTCTAAATCGTAATGATACTCGGCTTGTTTAATACAAAGTTTCATGCCCAACCTTTTCCCCTCCGGCTAAGCATATAAAGGAAGAACGGTGCACCAATCATTGCTGTCAAAATTCCAAGGGGTATTTCTAGGCTTGATGCTGTGCGTGCGATGTCATCGATAAGTAAAAGGTAACATGCACCCAGCAGAAGGCATACAGGCAAGAGACGCTTGTGGTCAGGTCCAACCAGCAATCGGCTTATATGAGGAATAACCAAACCTACCCAGCCAATGATACCACTAAGGCAAACCGCTGAAGCACTCATTAGGGTACAACAAATTACTATTATAATACGAATTTGGCTAACATTTACGCCTAAGGCTTGAGCTTCTTCTTCACCCATTGCCAAAACGTTAAAGCGCCAACGAATAAGCAAAAGGATAACCGCACCAGTCACCAGCGGAACTGCTGCAACCAGCACGTCAATCGTAGTAAGGGAAGCTAAACTACCCATTAACCAGTAAATAATCATTGGCAACTGATTGGTCGGATCAGCGATATACTCCATCAATGCTAAAGAAGCATTAAAAAAGGAAGAAATTGCTAAGCCCGCTAACACTAAACTAAGAGTACGATTGCCTTTAACCACCTTACTAACACTATAAACAATAGTTACTGCTATAATCGCGAAACAAAAAGCGAAAGCTTGAATCATAAACTTGTCGCCTGATATCAAAATGGCCAATGCAGCCCCAAAACCGGCTCCTGCAGAAACACCGAGAATGTCGGGTGAAACCAGTGGATTGCGGAAAAGCCCTTGAAATGAACCGCCTGCCAAAGAAAGGGCTGCACCAACCAAAATAGCGGCTGATATTCTTGGCAACCTAACGGTCATTACTACATGGTTAGGAATAGTGTCCTGCGCGTGCCCTAAAATGTTAGATACCAAAATATCAACCACATCACCAGGAGAAATATGGTATATTCCCAATCCTAAAGATAATACAGTGAGAGACACAAGCAAAACTAGTAAAATCATGGCCACAGGGAGACCCCGGAGTGATTTTAGCAAGTGCAAAAGTTTAGTAACACACTGTTTACGGATTTCAATCGTCTTAGTTTTTGCTTTTATGTTCCCACCTCATGTTAAAATAATTTTCAATTGCTGACTAAAAAAAGGAAAAAGGGATTGTGTGGTTAGATGTTTCCTCCGCCAAGTAACGTTTGAACCTGCTCTGCTGTTAAGTCGTAGTGGAAGAACTCTGAGTAGAATGTCTGCACTTGCGCGTTAAGATCTAAGTCGGTGGTTAAGCTTGGGTAGAGCGTGTGAACCATCCAGTACATGCCCAAAATCTGGCCGGGACCTGGTGGACCATCAAACCATGAATACGGATTATCTGGTCTGATTACTACGTTACCGTTTTTAACTGCATCCAGTTGGTTCCAATTTGAACTGCTCATGATTGTGTTGTAAAGCGTGGCTTGACTGCCGCGTCCAATTATGATCATGTCTGGGTTCCATTGGTAGATTGCTTCCATAGAGGTTGAAGCCATGCCGTAGCCGGGCAAAAGTTCAACATTAGCAACGTTTACGCCACCGCAGAATGAAACAAGCATTGTATGCATTGAACCTTGAGGGTCAGTGTTAAGTCCAGCTGAGCCTTCTGCATAGTAAACTGTGACTTTATCGGCTGGTTGAATGTTGAAAACTTTGGAGGTTACGTAGTTCATTGCGTCTTGGTAATAATTATTGAGTTTTTGCGCTTGCTCTTGTACGCCCAGCAGGTTGCCTATGAAAGTGATTTCAGCACTGTATTGTGTTAAGTAGTCCCCAGCTTTGCATCCTATCACTGGAACTGAACCGAACTGTGCTTGGCGTTCTTCAACTTGCTCAAGGGTATTACATGAACCATCTATGATGATATCAGGTTCTGCGGCTAAGAAAGTTTCAATGTTGCCAGTTTGTTGCCCGAACCAGCCGCCAACTACAGTTAGGTTTGCGTACTGGGTTGGCACATAGGTTGGGTTACCATTAAATGTGAAGGGTATACCGGCAAGCATGTCTGGGGCTATCATGTAAACGAATTCTGCTTCAATTGGGCCTGTGCATAATACACGGTGAATTGTTGTTGGTACTGTTACGGTTCTTCCATACATGTCAACGACTGTTGTTGTGGTTGGAGTCGTTGTCGGGGTAGGTGTCGGGGTTGCAGTTGGAGTGGGTGAAGTGCTAGTGGTTGGGGTTGGCGTTGCAGTTGCTGAGGGTGAAGGTGACGTAGATTCTGTTGGCGTCGGAGTTGCTGTTGCTGAAGGAGACGGCGAGGGTGAACCTGTTAAGATGTAGGGTGAAGCTAAAGCTGCGGCTGCTATGATAATTACCAGTGCAATTGCAATAATTATTATGTTCCGATTTTTATTTTCCATCAAATTTTCCTCTTAGTAACTTTAGAAAAAAGGCAATCAAGCCGTATTCTATAAGCCTTGGTAAACCGAACTGCTTACATAATACTATCGTATATGGGTGGCAAGAAAGAAAAACAGGCATAACAGCACGAAGATAAGTTAGGGCTTAAAAATTAGAAAATTAGAGAGGGCGATAATAAGGACCCTTCAGGCATGCTCTGCACAAAACTTGCCCATCATGCTCAACACTCATCCCACTCATAATTTCCTCACCACATTTCGAACAGAAAACTGCAGGGGTATCCCTTGAAGAAATAAGCGGACTATCCCAAGTTACTTTGACAGCTTGAAAATCAAGCAACTCTTCAGGAGTCATCTTCATAAAAGCGTTCATCAACACCTGCCTTTCCAGCCGAGACATAGCTTCAACTTTTTCGTTAGGTTTTATAATGCCATCTTTAACTGCTAACGCTAAGGCCCTAGGCATAAAATCTTTCCTTGAAAAAACACGGTAACCCTCTCCTGTCCGGCCATCAACAAAAGTGGCGGCTGATTTCCCGTAATACAGCATTTTGAATTTTCTGCTGCCAGCACTACAGCCTGTAGCAATTTGTATCCCGTCTGCGGGGCACTTGTCATTTTCAACAAAAACTACAAGGTACTCTCTTTTGTCTGCTTCAGATAAGTTAAGCAGTTTAAGACCTAACTGAGCCATTTTTATCCCTAAGGGTAAACCTAGACAACGGTGACCACGCAGCTCTGCTGCTTTTTGGATTAAACCTTCAAAATCGTCAAAATTTACAGGTTTTTGTTCATGATGATGAGGTTTCAGGGGATTGCAAATTGTGTGGCTCCTTTTTGGTTGAGTCGCTTACTCGTGATTACTTTATAAGTGTTGGTAAACCGAACAGATTACCTCTTTAAAAAAAGACGCCTAACTTTCGGGTTTTCTATTTGACAAGCAACTGTCCATCAGGTTTTATCCTCACGGATAAGGGGGAAACTAAACGGTATTGTCTAAGTTTACCCTTCGACTTAACCATAGACAATATACCATTTTCATCTATCTTTACTTTGATGCCTAATGCATCTCCGCGCAAGAAAATAAGTCGAGGAACATCATAAAGTGAAGTATGACTGGGCACCAAAAAAACGCCGTCTTCATGCAAAGATTCAAACGCTTCAATAGTTGCTTGAGCTTCCCAAACAACTTTGTAAGCGTTACGTTCAATAATGCTCACGTTTGCCCGGCTTGTGCCAAGCAGTTTAGCGACTTTTTCCTGTGTAAATCCACGTTTCCGCAGCAATAAAACTTCCATTTGCCGAGTGGTGAGGTTTGTGCGGCTTTTAACTCGCAACTGTCTTTTTACGTCTAAGCTGCTTTGGGTTTTTCTGATAATTGACCAGTCAATTACTGTCACTGTTTAGCCTCCCTACATTTAGAATATTTATTAATTATTTGTCTTGCAGCATAAGACAGGTTCACTTGGGAACCTTTAGTGTAGTAAGTGACATGTTTGATTTCGTTTTTAGGTTCAGCAACGCCATTTACTTTTATTAAGTATACTTTGTGGTGGTCTTGGAAGAAACCGCCTTTTATGTCTCTTTGAATGCGTCCCTTGCATTCAAAAAGCCAAGAGCACTCAACAGTTTTTAGGCAAGTTTCTTCTTCAAGTTCTCTTACGGCGGCATCTTTGCGGGTTTCTCTGTTTTTGGCTGCGCCACCTGGCAAATCATATTTTTTCCCGTTTTCGCTTACTACAAGTATTCCTTGGGAGGTGTCTACTATTGCGGTGCCTCTTCTACGTGTTCGAAAATGCAGATATCGTTTCCATCGGGGTTTGCTTTTGACTTGTTTTGGTTGTTCGATAACGTGTGTGTTTGATGATTTTGGTGTGTGGTTGGGGGCTTCGGGTGATTGTAACAGATAGTTAATTGTTTGGCGTTGGTATGCTGTTATTTTTTACAAGCCCCCACTCGATGTTACTGGTTAATAATTTCGGTAATTAAGTCTTACGCCCAAAAAAACAAACTACCAAACATAAAACACATCAAACAACACCCATACAAGCAATAAACAGCAATAAAAGTTGAGTAAAAAGAGGAGTCACTGGCTTGTAACCAGTGTTCTTCGGGGGGTTAACTGTTTATTTACAGTGCGAGCCAGAGCAAGATACCCATAATCAAACCGTAAATTGCCAACGCTTCAGCCAAAGCGACAACCAAGAAGCTTTTAAAGAAAGTATCAGGCTTCTCAGCTAATGCGCTGATTGCAGCGGTGCCTGCGGAAGAAATTGCGATACCCGCACCTATTGCCGGTAAACCGATAGCTAAAGCAGCAGCGAATGCAATTGCAACTCTGTCATAAGAAACAGCAGCGGTAGAAGTAGCGTCCTGAGCAGTTACTACGTTTTGGACTGTGTCTACGGTTAATGCGCTTGCTAAACCCATTAGGGGCAAAAGTGCCAAAGGCAATAGCACAAACAATATTAGTTTGCGATTCAAGCTTGAATTCAACTCCAATAAAATCCCCCTCACCACGAAGTCAGCTATTAACTTTTTTATTTGAATGACATGTTTGAAGCATTAAAAACGGGTAAAACAGGTTTCAAGGCAAAATATATGCTTGGTCAAGAGCGTTAACTTTGCACAAAAAATTCAATATTTATGGTGAAGCTTTTGAAGCTCCAACCATTTTTTGTCATGTTTTAGCATTAAACTATTTTATCACTAAAACAGGACAAGGCGAATACTCTATCACACGTTGAGTGACACTGCCGATAAGAATTCGGTCTGTACTTCTAAGGCCAGTTGTGCCCATAACTATTAAGTCCACACTTTGACTTTTAGCCAGATCCACAATCTGTTCAAAGGGTTGCCCCTCCTTAATTATTGAGTCAACAGCAACACCTTGTTTCTCGGCCAAACCAGCTATATAGTTGATGTAGCCTTGACCACTATCTTTTAGGTCTTGTTTGATCAGGGAGGTTCCTTTTTGGAATTGATTGACTACAAAATTGTCAAGTACATAGACAGCTAAAATTTTGGCTCCATGCACTTTGGCGATGCTCAACGCGTATTCAGCTGCACGAACACTATGGCCTGACCCGTCAGTTGGAACCAAAATCAGCTTAATAGTTTCAGAACTAAATTTTTTAGTTTCTTGCATTTATTGTCTCGCCTTAATCATGTTTTTAATTCGTTTAGTTCTAACAAATTCTTCACGTTCTTTTTCCTCTAAAACAAGTTCGATCCACTTTACAGCATCACGATATTTTGGGATAAGAACATATTTTAAAGCGTTAACTCGACGTTGTGTCCGGTTGACGTCATTGGCAAGCTGAAACGTTGTACCCTCAGCTTTAGCTAAATCGCCAACCAGTCTAAGCACAGCATAGAACTGCTTAAAGGCTTTGTCCAAGTCTGCACTTGTGTTTGCGAAACCATAATCAGGTTTCAAGTTTTTTTCGCTTTGAAACTCAACAATTGGAACAGTAACGCCCATTATACTTCGGGTATCTACAAGATAATTAGCCTTATAGGGGGAACCTAACGCAACATTTGAGATGGTTTCAGAGCCCTTGGCAATGTTTGCTTCCCTAAGACTCTGATAAGCGGCAGTTAAGGCAGTTGTTACATTTGCACGTATCTGTTCAGCGTCGTAAATGCTGTTTCGCAATTCCCGCAGTAGAATATCACGTTTGCGTTCAAGGACTTCACGCCCAGTCTCCGCTAGTTTTAGCGTCTTTTTTGTTTGAATAAGACTAATTCTTGTTGGGCTAATATTTTCCATTGACATGGAACTATTTTACCTCATGGACGGTTTTTTGTAATATTTTTGGATGTATTCAGGTTTGATTGCAGTTAATTCTTCAGGTGGCAAAAGTGAAAGTGCTTCCCAAGCGATTTGCAGGGTTTCTTCAATTGAACGGTTTTCAGCGGGTCCTTGCTTTATGAGGTGCTTTTCGAAGTATTCACCGAAACGCAGGTAATCTTTGTCTCTGCTGCCTAAACCTTCTTCACCGATAATTGTAACAAGTGACTTTACCGAGTTATACTGTGCATATGCAGCGTACAGTTGGCTTGCAACGTTAGCGTGGTCTTCTCTGGTGCTGCCTTTTCCGATGCCGTCTTTCATTAACCGGGATAGGCTGGTTGTGATGTAGATTGGCGGGTAAATGCTCTGTTTTTCAAGGGAACGTGACAAAACAATTTGTCCTTCCGTGATGTAGCCTGTAAGGTCTGGGATTGGATGAGTGATGTCGTCGTTTGGCATGGTTAAAATGGGCATTTGAGTGATGGAACCTTTCTTGCCGTGGATTCTGCCTGCGCGTTCGTAAAGACTTGCAAGGTCACTGTACATGTAGCCGGGGTAACCTTTTCTGCTTGGCACTTCTTCCATTGAAGAGCTGACTTCACGGAGGGCTTCGCAGTAGTTAGTCATGTCGGTCATTACAACTAGAACATGTCGGTCCTGTTCATAGGCTAAGTATTCAGCCAAAGTTAGACCTGCACGAGGCGTGATAATACGTTCCACTGGCGGGTCATCAGCTAAGTTGAGGAACATTGCCACGTTTTTGATGGCGCCAGTTTCCTCGAAGCTTTTCTTGAAGAAAGCGGCATCATCATTTTTTAAGCCCATAGCGACGAATACAATGTTGAAGTTTTCACCAGTACGAATCTGTGCTTGTCTTACTATTTGTGCGGCAAGTTCATTGTGTGACAGACCGGGACCACTGAAAACTGGAAGTTTTTGGCCTCGGACAAGGCTGCTTAAGCAGTCGATGCCAGATATGCCTGTTTGGATGAATTCTTTGGGATACTCTCGAGCTACAGGGTTTAAGGGGTAACCGTTGACGTCACGTTTTTGTTCTGTAAAGAAGTGTGGATGCCCGTCTATTGGTTCGCCGAAACTGTTCATGATGCGGCCAAGCATCTCTGTTGATACTGGAACTTCTAATGGGTGCCCAAGGAAGCGGGTGTATGTTTCTGTAAGTGATAGACCTGTTGTGCCTTCGAATACTTGTACGGCTACGGCTTTAGGCATGATTTGGATGACTTTGCCTAAACGTGTTTCACCTGTTTGGGTTTTAACAGAGACAAGTTCATCATAGCCCACGTTTTGCACGTTTTCTACAACTATTATTGGACCGGAAATTGAAGCTACGCCTTTATATTCTAAACCAGATGCCATCTTTAATTACCTCAAATTTATTTCTAAACTTTCGAAGCTTTCACGAATTCGCTTATCTAAATCATCCAACAATGATAGCTTATCGTTTGGAATACCTGTTTTGATACGCATTATTTCTTCTGTCACTGGCAGCGAGGTAACTTTAGAGATTGGTAAACCCTTGCTTACGACGTTATCAGCTAAATGATGGAAATCCACTACTAGTTTCAACATTTTGAACTGTTTTTGGGGTGAACAGTAAGTGTCGATATCATCTAACGCGTTTTGCTGCAAGATTGCAATACGGATGATTCTAGCGGTTTCTAAAATTAATCGTTGCTTGTCAGGAAGAGCTTCTGGACCAACCAGTTTAACGATGTTTTTAAGTTCATCTTCTGCATGCAAGATACGCATGGCTTCATCTCGGTATTTGCTCCAGTCTTTATCAACAGTTTGGTGCCACCATTCTGCAAGGTCTGCAACATAGCCGCTGTAACTGTTCATCCAGTTAATGGAAGGATAATGTCTTGCGTCGGCTAATTCTGCATCCAACGCCCAGAAAACACGGGTGAAACGTTTAGTGTGTTGAGTGACGGGTTCAGAGAAGTCACCACCTGGCGGAGAAACTGCACCTACTGCACAGATTGAGCCAACACGTTTATCTGAACCTAAGACTTCGACGACACCTGTGCGTTCATAAAATTCTGCTAATCTTGAAGGCAAGTAACTTGGGAATCCTTCTTCTGCAGGCATTTCTTCAAGTCTGCCGGAAAGTTCTCGGAGCGCTTCTGCCCATCTGCTTGTAGAGTCAGCCATCAAAGCAACTGCGTACCCCATGTCTCGGTAGTATTCTGCAAGAGTAATTCCTGTGTAGATGCTGGCTTCACGTGCGCTGACTGGCATGTTGCTTGTGTTAGCGATAAGGATGGTACGCTCCATAAGTGGGTGCCCTGTTGTTGGGTCAGTTAATTTTGGAAAACTGTCCAAGACATCAACCATTTCGTTACCGCGTTCACCGCAGCCAACGTAAATAATGATGTTGGCGTCTGACCATTTGGCAAGTTGCTGTTGAGTGACAGTTTTACCTGCACCGAAAGGACCAGGAATAGCGGCGCTACCACCTTTTGCCAACGGGAAAAACGTGTCTATAACGCGTTGACCGGTAATCAATGGTTTGAACGCAGAAAGACGTTTGTTATGGGGGCGGGGGTTTCTTACTGGCCATTTCTGAAGCATTTGAATCTCGGATTTTGTGCCTTTAGATTCCACTGTTACAATAGGGTCAATGATTGTGTATTCGCCTTTTGATACAACTTTGACCACTTTACCTGAAACATTGTAGGGAACAAGGACGCGATGTTCAACAAGGGCAGTTTCTTGGACTGTTCCAATGATATCGCCGGCTGAAACTGTATCGCCAACCTTAATTTTGGGTTCAAAAAGCCATTTTTTCTCTCTGGAAAGCGCAGTTACACCCTGTGCTGGCTTGATGAATGCACCTGTTAATTCCTTTAAGGTTTCTAGGGGGCGTTCGATGCCATCGAAAACGTTTCCCAGTAAGCCTGGACCAAGCTCTACTGAAAGAGGTGTACCTGTTCCTAAAACAGGTTCATTTAGTTTAAGCCCAGTGGTGTTTTGATATACTTGAATGGTGGCTTTATCACCATCTAAACGGATAATTTCACCAATTAAGCCTGCCGCGCCTACTTGGACAAGTTCATGCATAACTACGTCGGACATGCCTGTGGCTTCTACTACTGGCCCAGAAACTCTACATACACTACCGTTAGCTGGCATAGTTTAAAGCTCTCCAAACAGTTTTTTCGCTGCCTCAACACGTAAAATGGGTTTAAGTTCACGCAACTTGTTATCTAAAGTTGCATCAAAGATTAGTTTATCATCAGCGGTGTGGATTTTACAGCCCCCAAGATAATCTTCCGTTTTATCGGATAATTTCAAGTCGAGATGCAACTTGGCAGATAAATGTTTCAGCGTGATTTGCTTTATCCACTCATAATCTTTGCTGTTAACTTGAAGAACCAAGTTTTTTTGGCCAAGTTTATTAGCCGCATCTTTTACGATTTTAAGAAAATAATCATGATACTCTTCACTTTCAACGAAGTCTTTGATTTTAACAAGAGCTTTTTCGAAAGCAACATCTACTAAGTCTTCTTTGGTTTGAAGCAAACTGTTGCGTATGTCCACTTCAGTAACGGAAGCTATTTTTCGTTTTTCAGATCCAATTTTTACGTTTGCTTGGCTGAGTATTTCTTGATAAGTCTGGTCCGCTTGTTCTTTAGCTCTGCGTAGAGTTTCTTTAGCGTTATTTTCAGCTTCCAAGATTACAGCTTCTGCTTCTTTTTGTGCAGCCCCAATTACTTCGTCTGCTATTGCCGAAACGCCATTTTTGACATCCATTTGTTTGTTCACCTTACTGTGATGCCTAATATTTTGCTGATAATATCAGACAATTGAGCCCTGTTTGACGTCCCCTTGCTTGAAGGCACCTCGACAATTAAGGGGGTCATGCGTTCCAGACGCACTTTATCAATTTTTTCACGAATAGAGGGTTCGTTTGAGAATACGTCACTCATTATTAGGACAGCTATGTCATTGCGATTGAGTGCATCGTTTAGTGCTTTTTGTGTTTCATCAAGAGAGGTTACTTCGACCCCTTCCACGCCTACTAAACGGAAACCGGTGAGCATATCATTGTCCCCAATTACGTATCCATTCATACTATTCGCCAGATATATGTTTAAATCTTGGAGCTATACAAATGAGTTTGTCATAAAAATGTTGCTACCTGAAAGAATGACTTCAACATCAATTATCTGCGTAAAAAAAGATATTGAAGCAATATTTGAAACGTTGAGTGACTTTGGCGAATTCCATTTAATAGAAGAAGTTCAAGATGACAACATGGACCTTTCTGAATATAAAAGAAACATTCAGAAAATAGAGGAAGCCATAGCTAATGTTGACGCTTTAACCAAGCAGTTTATCAATGAAAAAGTAAACCTTTTAGACATTTTTAAAGACACCCAACCGACAAAAACTCTTGTAACCGCAAATAATTGGCACACACTTTCAGAGTTAACTATCCAAAAAATCTCTGAAGTAGTTAACGAAACTGGGGAAGCAAAAGCTTCACTAAGCAGCATGCACAAAGAAGCGGTTCAACTAAACCACGCCAAAGACATGCTGACAAACATGGAAGCAATGAATGCAGACCTTGCAACCATGAGAGAACTAAACCTGATTCACGTTATCTTTGCAAGTATACCAATCAAAAACATGGAAGGCTTACAAACAGCAATTGCCAGTTACCCAGTTTATCTAAATCAAAGCAAACTGTACAAAGATTCCAATTTTATCTGTGTAGCAACTCCCAGCATGCATTACGCTGACGTTGACAGAATTTTAAAAACGTATCATGCAGAAATTTTTCAGGCGCCAGAAAATTTGCCTGATAACATGGCAGAGGCAATCAAAGAAGTAGACAAGCGATTAAAAGAAAACGCTGAAAAAGAAAAAGAGTTATCTGCCAATCTCTGCAAAATAGGCGGAGATAACAAAAATAATTTTGCGGTTTGGAAAGAAACAGCGGAAAACATTTTGGTCCTTTTAAAGACAAAAACTAAGATTCTACAGTCTGGGCGACTTGCAACCATTAAAGGGTATATTCCGCAGGACAAATTCAGTCAACTCAGCGATAAATTAAACAAAATGCTAAACGGAAAAGTTGTTGTGCTTAAAAATGAAGAAACAACAACAGCTCCAAGTGAGGCTCATACGGTTCACGCTCAAGTAGCACCTCCCACTAGAATATCGCATAACAGGTTTGTTAGGCCCTTTGAGGAATTAACAAAACTTTACGGGTTACCCAAATACAATGAAATAGACCCCACCCCAATAATGGCTATTACATTCCCGATTCTCTTCGGGTTAATGTTCGGCGACCTTGGACACGGCTTACTCCTGCTAATAGGCGGGTTAACAGTAGGCAAACTAATTAAGAAGAACCAGGGCATGAAAAACCTGTGCTACATCATGGCAGCCTGCGGTATCGCCGCCTGCGTTACGGGGGTATTATTCGGCGAGTTTTTCGGTCAACAAATATTTGAGCCGTTATGGTTTAGTCCATTCGAGGACATATTCACTTTCCTAATCTTCTGTCTGTACGTGGGTATAGCGCAGATACTGATTGGTTTAGCAATAGAAATGGGCAATTACATCGTGAACCACCACATCGTAGACGCAGCATTAACATCAATTCCAAAAATGGCATTCTTCATAGGCGGCATCTACATAATCTACAATTACCAACTAAACTTCAACGCATGGCTCAGTGGCCCAATCTTAGCAGCCATAATTCCGTTTGTCATCCTAATCGTCGGCAAACCAGCATACTTAGCTATAGCGAAACCAGCAAACTACGAACCCGAAGAAATGGATGGCATCGCAAATAGACTATTCGAAGGCGGAGACTTCTTCACAAGACTACTAAGCAACACAATTTCATACTCAAGAATACTTGCATTACTCATGGCACATTGGGCATTAATGCTTGTAATCTACACCATCTCCGGTTTAGTAGGCACTGCATCTATTCTGTCTATAATCCTTAGCACCATCATAATCCTTGGCGGAAACATTTTCGTACTTGGACTGGAAGGCTTAATCGTGTTCATTCACACCTTAAGACTCCACTTCTATGAATGGTTCAGCAAATTTTACACTGGCAGCGGAACAGCATTTACTCCCATACAACAGAAACATAACTACACCAACGTGGTCTTCGAAAAAGAAGCAACAATAGAACAACAATAAAAAAGCCCTTTTTTGGGCAAAAACAATTTTTTTAATAGTTCAACAGGTAATTTTGTATTTCTTCAGGCTTTAACATAGCATCTATACTCAAAGTTAAAGCAATCAAATTATGCACGTCAGCTTCTTTAAGGGTAATAAACGCTAACGGCGCGCCAATGTTAAAGACGTCAAGAAGCACTCGTGACTTAGCATACTGCAGCACTGCATTCTTGAAGGCTTTTTCAGCAGCAGAAATGGTTTCTTCGGGCGTGCCAGCGGTGACAAAGTATTGTTTGTATTCGGTTTTTTCAACAATTTTTAAAGCCGCATCATAATCTATCGCGAACAGCAGAGACTCAATAGTATGTTCATTAAGGGTAAAGCAGTTAGTCGGCAGGGTCACTCTTAGCCAGTCAGAATCGTAACCTAAAGCTTTTCCACGCAGAATAGTCAACAACAAAAAGCAATCAACACTCATGCGGGCATAAAACTTTGCGTGCGACTGCTCTAACTTAGGCAGTTTTTTGTAAACGCTGCAAAGTTTGTCAAAATATTGCCTATCAAGCAAGACATCAAAATGAACCGCTGAACCTGCCTCCTCATATTTTCTCAATCCTAAGCTCAAGGTTGAATTGTATTGAGTTTTTTTGAAGGCTTGAACTAACTGGGATACAGCAGAAGCTTTAGCGGCTTCCTCCATAATTGCTTGATTATTGAAGTATTCTTCAACTGGCATGTACATTCTTGAAAGCTTTTCTTCTGGAGTCATCTTGGCAAGAGTTGCTTTTATGAGCATTTTTATGTGTTCAATTTCAAATCTTTCCAAGTATAATTCAAAGAAGGGTTTCACGTTTTTTGGCAGATTCTTTAGCAGCATGATATAGGTGCTATGAAGGTTTTCGTTGAATGCACGTTCAAGTTTTCGGCTGGTAAACGGTGTAGACAGTTTGCTGATTTGCTCCTGATAAACTGTATCCCGAAGTTGACCCACAAAATCAGAAAGACCCTTACTGTCAGAAAGAGCCTTAATTTTTGTGTCACTAAGCAGCCCTTTCCGTTCTACCCCAATTTTAGGCAGAACCTGAGCATAATTTCTTGTCTGCGTCAACTAGTTTGCCTCAAGAACAGCGTCTACAATTACCTTAACAGCTTGATCAATATGTTTTTTAGCGCCCGTTTTTAGCTTCGTAATTTCCGCTTGATTTTCTTTGAGCTGAGTCTCTCGTTCCTCATTAGCCTGAGCAACCGCATTTTGGTAAAGTTTTTGTGCTTCTACTTCGGCGTTGGCTTTGCGGGTATTGATAAGTGTCTGTGCGTCTTGTTGCGAAGTGGCAATTATTTGTTTAGCTTTACTTTGAGCTTCAGAAGTAATCTGCTCGGCTTGAGCTTCAATCTTTTTTAGCTCACTCCAAACGTTCTCCATAGTACCACAGCGGCATAGGTTCAGGATGGGCTTAAAGTCTTTTACGGTTTATAAAACTATTAATGATACATCCAAAACACGCTTAAAATATAACAGGTTGAACCAGCAATTGGAACTATTCATTTCTGCTTTCTGGGTTAACTATTTTTGGATCAGCAAAATAGTCTGTTATCCAAGCTTTGATTTCATCTCTTGAACGGCGAAAAGCGGCAATCTTTTCGTCTTCAGTTCCTTCAACTTCGGAAGGGTCACTAAAACCGTGAACTACATAGTTTCTTGTTTTATGCAGTTTTGAAGTAATAATAAGCGGTCGCCCACTCATTGAAAGGGGTGATGAGCAAAGCATACAGAGTGTTTTTGCACTGCTAAGGCAAACGGAAACTGCCAAGTCAATTTCAGTATCGGTAAACTCATCTAAACTTTTTGAGTAATGCTTTGAAATGTCAACACCTATTTCCGCCAAGACCTTAATTGCCAACGGGTTAACCATTGTCGGGTTTGTTCCTGCGCTAAAAACTTCATATTTATCTCTAAAAATGTGCCTAAGTAACCCTTCAGCCATCTGTGACCTAGCAGAATTGTGAGTACATATAAAAAGAATTTTTGGTTTAACCATAGATAAGACCTCAACGGGTTGAATTAAAGACGGTTCTCGCCTATAAAACGCTCCCAAAGAGTAAACGAGTTTAGCGTCTTTCTTAATAGCACATGATTTATGAACACGCTGAAAAAACCCTAACATGTTAGTGGAAAACACTAAATTTTGCGTTCACTTATACAGCCCTATGAAAATCGTTAAAGTTGAAGAAGCAAAGACCTTCCAAAACGCTCACATGGCAGATGCCAGAAAAATTTACCAAACCACAAACGCGGAAGTAATTCACATGACATTAACACAAGGACAGACACTTAAGAAACACACAACTCCGGTTGACGTTTTCTTCTACATCCTTGAGGGCAAAGGCGTTGTTGAGATTGGCGATGAATCCCAAGAAGTAGAAAAAGATGCCATAATTGATAGCCCCAAAGGCGTCCCACACTTGCTGCGAAACAGTGGAGAAAACGCTTTCAGATTCCTTGTCGTAAAACTGCTAAATAGTTAACATTTGAACAGAGGCAGACAGAGCCAACAACAAAAAACAAAAAGGTTAGGGGCAGCAGTTGCAACTGTTGCAGCTTTCTTTGTCATTATCGTTAAGATATTTTTTGTGCCACTTAAAATTGTCACAGTTACCTTTGGATCCACAAGCCATGCAGGGGTCTTCACGGGAGGCTTCATTAAACATGTCAATCAGCGTTTTCTCGAATACAGGGTCAAGATTTAACTTTTTTACTTGCTTCTCAAATTCACCTGTCAACCTTGCATAATCTCCTTGCTAATTTTTACACGTTAGCAGTTTATTAAAGCTCGCAAAGGAAAAAGCAGAATCTGTTGGAAAATATAGGAAAAAATAGTTTACCAGCTGACTTTATATCGGCAAATGTTTCCGCGAGTTTTTCGGCATTCACCGTCTACATGTCTAACCTGAGCGGTGGGTACAAAACGTTTTGCCATGCCTTCAACTATTCCAATGTTAAAGTCGCAAGGATAAGGATTCATCGCTTCCACAAACCCTTCATGGGCACCCGTCTTTTGGAATTTGTTGTAACCGATTTCGCCTCCTCGATGATTCATTTGGTAGGCCTTTGCCGATTGATTCTAAACCGGTTTCAATGGAGTTTACCTGTGGAGGAAAATTGGCTGTTTCAGGAATTTTTTTACAAATCATTTTAAGGTTTAGGCTACCATATTTTTGCTGGATTTTTTTGAGGAAGTTTAACCTTTTTTGTTGGGGGTACATTGGTTGGGGTTGGGTTCTGAGGGCAGGTTTTCTTCGGCGAGTATTTTTTCGGTTAGGCCTTTAATTGCGCTTCCTTCAAGTGTTGCATTTATTGTTGTGCCGTTTACTTCGACGGTTGGTTGAGATGCTTGGTATTCTGTTATTATGCTTGTTTGTTTTTGTGACATAAAAACTGTATAGAATAGTACGACATAACAGCGTTTTCAATGTAAACTAAATAGAAACTGTAGAATCAACCGCAATCCAGTTGTTATCAACCAAATACTTTAGTTTAGGCTTAACAGGCAACTTAATCGAAACAACCGTCCCGCCACCTGCACCAATGCCTCCGACCGCGATTTGTCCCTCATACTCGTCTATAACACGTTTACAAATTGCCAACCCCACCCCCTTTGCTTTAGTAGTCGTTAACGAGCAAAAATCGTGGGCAAAAGCCAGTTAGAAATACCAACCCCCGTATCAACAAAGGAATCTGAAGGCAAAATTTAGCTTGCTAAACACAAAAACTATTAAAAACTTAATTGTTCGTTAATTTATAAAAATTATTTTACGGATTTGAGTTCAGAGTGCAAATTTCTTTTGTTTGCAGGATAAATTTAGAGTTTGCGTAACAAAACACTTATTCATTTCGAAGCATTATAGTAAGGAAAAAGGTTGATACGTTATCCCCAAAAAAAGAGCTCCAAGAAACGCGAAAAATAAAGGTAAAGGCATACAATATCCAATGGAAATTGGAAAAGAATACGAAGTGGACATAATCAATATGAGCCCAAACGGTGAAGGCATCGCCAAAATAAAGAATTTTCCAATTTTCATAAAAGGCGCAAAACTCAATGAGCACGTAAAAGTAAAAATAACTGCACTAGTCAGCGGCGCCGCAGACGCTGAAGTAGTCACGTGATAAAATTTCTTTAACATACTTATTTGCCTAAGCCCCTCAAGTTTGCACCAAAAAGGTGCAGTTCCAAAGACGCTTTTTCTTTTTACCTAAAACTGTTGAATTTAGAAATTAGGCTGTACACTTCTTAGAGTGCATGAAGATTTGGAACCTCAAAAAATGAACAATAAAACATGAAGAGTTTGCTGGGGTTTTCATTTTAATGGAGAAAAGAAAACTTTCAACAATCGCTTATAAAAGCAATTAGAGCCCACTCAGCCCCTCCATGAATTTAATTTTTTAAAAAAAAGGAAAAGTTGATTTTGAATTTTCACGCATTTTATGGCCGCTTTCGAAGTATCAATAATGTCGCTATTGCCAGTGCAATGATGATAGCTATGCCTATTCCCACTGAGATTGTTAACATCGAATTGTTGATTGAATCAAAGCTTACGGCTGTTGGTGTTGATGTTGTTTCATTGACTTCTGTCACTGTTGCAAATGTTTCAGCCCAACTGCTGCCATATGAATCGTCGCCCATGAAAGTTGTAGTAATTTTGTAGTCGCCTGAAGTGGTTGGCGTCCAAGTGTAACTGTATTTGCCACTCATGTCGGTTGTAACGTCAGCAATGTGTACATAGTTTCCATTTGGATCAACAGCATCGATAGAAACTGGAACACCGATGACATCAGCTGGAATCGATTTTTGCATATGCAAGTATTCCATCCAGCTAGCCATTGATTCAGCTGATACGCATGCTGTGCCTTCTTGAGCTGGAGACATGTCTAAGACTGCGCCTGAAATTATTGCGCTAGTTCCCGATGTTATAGCTGTTTGAGGTGCCGTGACAGTAGTTTCGCTTTCACCTTTTCCGAAGACATACATGTAACCGTCGTATCTGCTATCAAATGTTAAGTATCCGTCAGAGATTGCACCTGTTACACCGCCACCGCTTATGCTCCAAATTTCGTTACCGGTAGTTACGTTGAGACAGAATAAGGTCCATCCTCTAGTTAGTGGTTGAGTTGGTGAGTGTTCGCCGTTCGCTAAGTAGATTTTTCCGTCGGCAATCATTGCGTTAGTGAAGAATGACCACGTTCCATAGGGTGTTTCGTATGTTGAGTCGCCTGATTGAAGGAAGTGCCAAGCTATGCTGCCGTCAGCCCAGTTTATTGCGTAGATGCCGTGGTATGATTGGTCAAAGAGCATTCCGTAACCGGATGATATTGTGTATGCGCCAAAGTCTCCCCATGGATAGTCTAAGGTTTCGCTCTTCCATGCCAGTTGACCTGTTTGTAGGTCCCAGCAATCCCACCATCCGCCTAGAACGCGTATTGCGTATTTTCCGTGGTCTGCAACTGCTGTGGATGTACTGAAGAAGACATCGTCTGTGGTTACGTTCCATAATAGTTGACCTGTTGTTAGACTTGCTGCCATAACGTATTGACCAGTCGGGTGACCTGTTCCGTTTAGTGTTATTGAACCTACGTTCACTGCTATCATTGATTCAAAGTCGCATGTGCCTAAACTTGAAAATGCATAGGTTATGTTGCTTTGTACTCTGGTTGAGAAGTCTGTGCTGCCGCCTGATGTTGTCCAGTTAATTAATCTGTAGGATGAACCGACTCTTTGTAAGCTTAGAACGAATGGTTCAGCATAGTATGTACTTGAAGTGAATGTAGGTAATGAAATGTTTGCTGTTACTGCGCCGTTCCATGGATTGTATTTTATGAGCCTGTTTGTGCCAACGTACATTAATGAGTAGGTGTTGGTACCTTGACCTGTTTGTTCTGCTCCAGGCACTGAAGAAGTTACGTCATTATAGGTTACAACTGTTGGAACTTGTGTTATACCTGTTTTTTCCCAGTAGATTTCGCCTGTTCGTAAATCATAGCATTGCCAAACGCTTTGGGTTACGCCATCATAAACTTCGGTAATGCTTTGGTAGCATCTGCCCTGGAATATTATGTTGGGTGTACCTGCATATGTGCCTTCACCTGGACCAACTGAGGTGTAGCCGTATTGGCCTCCGACGATGCCGGCTAATGCGCCTTGTCTTGCCCAAACTACGTGTGCTGTTTCTGGTGCTTCCACGTATGGCGTGTATTTGTAGTTGCTAGCATAAGTGTTCGTGTCTGCTGGCCAGTAGTCACCGCCGCCTATTCCAGTGAATGGGTATTGTCCTCCGATGACCCACCATTCTCTGTTTTCTATGCTTATTGGGCGAGTCCAATAGTCAGTTGGCAATGCGGCTGCGGGCCAAGAAGAGACTTGCTCTGCTTGTACTGTTATTGTTGTTACTGGCGATTCTGATGGTTTATAGTATGCCGAGTCAAGGTATGTTACGCCTGAGAACGACGAGAAAGCTGCATTAGGCTCTATTTCTAATACGTCATCAAGGCTGTCGTAGACTTTGCCGTTATACCAATATCCTGCGGGGTAATAGTTGCCTGCTGCTTCAAACTGGAATGTATAATTGCCTTCTTGATTTACGACGTAATTAAACCAGGCTGTAGCGTCACCTTGATATGAGTTGAGTGGGCCTGCAACTTCAATTGTTCCGTCTGGTTTTGTGATAGTTACGGTGAATCCAGAGTGATATCGACTGTAATGGGTTGCAGGTTCAAGCCAAAGGTTCACAAGAACTGTTTGACCTACACCTACGGGGTCAGGAGTTACGCTCATGAATGCTGATGTTTCAACTGTAACGCTTGGTGTTATTCCGTCTGGAACTGAGGTATCCCATTCAGGTAATTCAGGGGCACCGCCAGTTATTGTTGCTGATGTTGATGCTTGCACCGTTTGAGGAGAGATGACAACTGTAATAATAGAGAGCAAAAGTATCACTGAAAGCACTATATTTGCAATATTTTTCTCAATTTTTTTCATTTTGTATTCTCCTATTCATGATGGAAACCAAAATATGCAAGTCAATATTTAACGACTATTAAGTGTAATTTGCACAAAATGCGCTATGAATCAAAGCAATTAATTTTAATAATGCACCATTCTTTTGAATATAATTAGTAAGGGGAACATACAAGCGTGGTCCAAGAGAGAGAGGAGATACTAAAACTTTTAGGATTAAGTCCCACACAAGCACATGTTTACTTGACACTCATAAAAACAGGAAGAACTAGTGCAAGAACATTGGCTGAACTTACAGGTGTAGCGTGCCCAGATATTTATCGCATAATGGATGTTTTCGAAAAAAAAGGGCTAATTATAGAAATAATTGAATTACCAAAAAAATTTGAAGCAACCAAAATTGAACAAGCACTCCCTATTCTGATGAACAATAAAATTCAAGAAGCAAAAAAACTGGGTAAAGATATCAGACTTTTCATTAAGGAAATGAAGCAAATTCAGAAATGTGACAAAGTTTCTGGAAAAGATTCTGACTTGATTTTGTTACCAGCAACAAAAATAATTGTGCATAAAAGAAAAGAAAAAATTCTAAATGCTCAACAGAGCATAGACACGATTATTTCCTGGAAATGCCATAAAGCATATCTGAATCAGAATTATAAAGCAGTAACCAAAAAAGCACTAGATAAAGGCGTAAAATACCGACTAATTATTGAAAACCCTAAAAAGACAAATTTATTGCTAAAATCAGAAGTATTAAGCGTTTTAGTTAAAAGTGGAGCAAGAATAAAATACACTTCAAGCAATCCACCTGCATTAGTAACTATTTATGATAACAAAGAAGCGATAGTATACACAACTAACAAAGCAGGATTATACGACACGCCGCTAATGTGCACAAACAATAGTTCAATTGTTTCGATAGTAACTTGCTATTTTGAATACCTATGGATGACAACAGAAATGCAGCAAAGCAATACTAATGCTGTACAGTAAAATTTTGGTTGTTGATGCTTCAACCATTACAAGTTAACTAAGTAAGGGTAAGAGCTTTCTTGAGAATATTAACGTGGAAAATAGACAAATAAATTGTTGAATGGTGAGGCCGCTGGGATTTGAA
>CAWHVC010000002.1:0-468683 GCA_963832745.1 Candidatus Bathyarchaeota archaeon
AAATTTGGAACGCCGAATATGCTCTTTGTTAGTCCAAATTCTTAAACTATAAAATTTGTGATTTGGGAAAATAAGGAAAGACAGTTAAATTCTTTGCTTCCCATAAAAATCTTGCAGCAACGAAATAGTGATACCTAAAAAATAGCCATTTAAGACATAAAAATAATTTTAAAAAATGAGGGTCACCACAAAAATTAAATGTAAGAAAGTAAAATATTCTTACTGATTCAAATGAGTGCATCAACTACTGAAGAACCAGAAGTTACAACAATCAGCGAAAAGGGTCAAGTAGTCATCCCATACTCCATACGCAAAGAACTTGGAATAAAACCAAAAAACAAGTTCCTTGTCTACGGCAAAGGCGACACCATAATTATGAAAAAACTGGACCTCCCAGACCTCAAAAAAGAGTGGGAAGACATCTTCAAATTAATGGATAAAAAAGAATTAAAGCTTACAGAAGGGGAAATACAAAAAGAAATAGATGCCTCACGTAAAAAAGACAGATGATTTAGGTATGCTTCGAGTGGTTCTTGACACCAACGTCCTAATCAGCGCTATAATATCGAATGGAAAAGCAAGAGAACTCTTAAAGGAAGCAATAACAAACAATTACAGCCTTGTCACCTCTAACCTAATTTTAGACGAACTAGAAACTGTTCTTCGCCGCCCCAAGTTTAAAACTGACAAAGAGGAAACCAACAGAATTATTGGCGCACTCAAAAGAACAGCGACTATAACAGATGTAAAAACCAAAATTCAAGCCGTAAAAGACCCCAAAGATAACATGATAATCGAAACTGCAATCGACGGAAAAGCCCAAATAATTGTGACAGGCGATAAACACCTTTTAACGCTCAAGAATTATGGATCAATCAAAATCATAACAATTGAAGAAATGCTAACAGGCCCACCATAGAAAACATAGCTTGCTAAATTTATGAGAACTTCGAAACTTTAGGGCATTAATTTTGGCGTAGATGGAGACAATTATTGCAATGGCTGCAATTATGCCTAATTTGTTAGGTACTTTATTTTTGAATTTATGGTTTTTTAGTATGGCTGCAGTTAAGCCTGAAATTAACCCTGCAATTGATGAAATGATGCTCAGGGACCATAATGAAGGGTACTTTTCCAGCCATTTAGGCATCAGTATTAAAAAGAGGTTTACCGCCAGTCCCGCACCAAATAATATGGTGTAAAAACGGTTTTTTTGGTTTATCTTGCTTTGAGGTTTTTGGTTCGATGTTAAGTGTATTGGTTTCAGGTGACCATCCCGATGGCTTGTATAACTGTAAGTGACTAAATATTAACTTCAATCATCTGCCAAAAAATAAGCCATAAACAAACCACAACATTCCCCAGCCAAACAACCCAGCCTGAAACATCTGCTTGCAGAAAACCCCACAACCAAACAGCAACACAATTCACAACCTAAAAACAAAAAACAAACGCCCACCTAACTTGTTGATTGTTGTTGTGCTAAAAAGATTTTACCCAACAACTTCTAAACAAAAACATAACGCTGTGTACTTTCTCCTTAAAGTACCACTAACCATAAATGGCTGAAAGTATAATCTTCACTGAGGTTTAATCCAGAGAATGTCATTTAGAGACCCAGTTTGCGGCATGGTTCTAGACGAGAATACTGCCAAGTTCAAAATTACTTATGAAGGCGAAACATACCATTTCTGCAGTATAACATGCAAGAAACGGTTTAAGCGCCAACCTCTTAAATTCACAAAATAAGCCAAAACTTGAAAAAAGTTGGCAAGCTAATTTTAAATTTATTTCAAAATTCTCCACACGACAGCAGCTAATAGTCCACCTATTATTGGGGCAACCCAAAACAGCCAAAGCTGCTCCAATGCTAAACCACCCACAAACAAGGCTGGACCCAAACTTCTAGCGGGGTTAACACTGGCGTTAGTTATAGGTATTAAAACTAGGTGTGCTAATAACAGGGCGAGTCCAATTGCTATTCCAGCAAAGCCTTTGGGCGCTTTTTCGCTTAATGAACCAAAAACAACAAGAATGAAAATAAAAGAGAAGACTATTTCAGAAATTATTGCAGCAGTAAGAGAGTAGCCTCCTGGCGAGGCAATTCCATAACCGTTTTGAGCTAAACCGTTTATGGCAATATTGTATGATGGAACACCAATTGCAATCGAATAAAGTATGCCTGCACCGAATATTGCACCCGCACATTGGAAAATAACATAAAATATGGCGTCTTTAACGCTTAATTTTCCAGCAGCCAACATGGCTATAGAAATGGCAGGGTTAATGTGGCAACCTGAAACACTGCCTATAGCATAAACCATCACTAACACGGAAAGACCAAAAGCAAAAGACACCCCTAAATTTCCGATATAGTTACCTGCAATAACAGCGCTACCACAACCTGCCAAAACAAGAACCAAAGTTCCAACAAATTCTGCAACGTATTTTTTTGAGGCTTTAATAGTAGGGGGCATGACTTCAGTTTTTTTTACTTCAGTCATCAAAAAGTCTTCTCCGTAATAACTTTCAAGCGTTGAGATGCTAATAACATTTTCTATTAATTAAAAAAAAATAAAAAATGAATAAAAATTAAAGTTTTTCAGACGCCGAAATATCCATCATCATAAAACCTGACAACGGTTTCGGATAAAAGTCTGTGCTTTTCTCTGGCAAACGTTCATGTTGCAGTGCGAGTTCTGCCACGGCTTTTGCACTAATTGGGTTTACAAGAAACGCAACACTTGCTTTGCCCTGGTCAACTTTTGCTAATGCATCTTTTGCCCAACGTTCATAAAGAATACCTTCATCAATTTTAAGCTCGCCAGTTTTCAGAATATTCTTAAAGACAATATCGCGCAGGATAACTACGTCAAAGATTTTAGTTTCTTTTGAGGTGTGTGCGGAAACGTATTGGTAAACGCTTTCTTCGTGTTTCATGGTCAAGCCGTAAGCGTTTTTGCCGTCGTAAACACAGAAAGCATGCTCGTTTATGTGGCTTGCAAGATAGTTGTCAATATCCTCAATGTTAGGGGCTATATCAGTGACTGCAAAGTAACGTTTGAATTCTTCCATAACCTCAGGGGTAATCTTGGCGTCTTTAAGCAGACGGTGTGTTGGCCGTACCACTAAGCCCTCGTCCTGCACGGGCACCATGTAGCACATGTGGAAGTTAAACGCTGAATCTTCAGACCAGTCACCTTTGGCACGCATCTCGTCACGGTAAGCAATGGCACTTTCGTAACGGTGGTGACCATCATTGATGACCATTTTCTTTTCACTTAGGACTTGCTGGATAAACCTGATTTTTTCTGAGTCTGTAACTTGCCAGACTGTATGTTCTACCCCGTCTGGGTCGGTGACTTGGGCTAACGGGGCGGTTTTGGCTATTTCTTTAAAGAAATCTATCGTCTTGTTTTCCGCGTCTGGGTACATTAGGAAAACTTGTTCAAGGTCTTTCTGCACAGTTCGCAAGCATGTTTAAGCGGTCTGCTTTTGGTGCTGAATGAGTGAATTCGTGAGGAAAAACCATGTTTTCACTGTAAGGATACAAACGTAGTGCAGCAATCAAGCCAGTGCGTGCAAGCGTTTTGCCATGGATGATGTATTCTTGGCGGGAAACAAAAATTGCAGGTTGCTTGGTGCGTTCTAGTATGCCGTCTTTTAGCCATTGTTCGATTCGTTGCTTTGCGACTTGATACTTATCAGCTTCTATTGGCAGAATTAGGCGGCAGTAATTGTAAGGTGACTTTTCATAGTATTCTTTTTGCATTTGGGGGTCAATTTTGTCGTAAGGCTGAGTAACCAACGTTTCAGGGTTGCCAGCTTTAGGAGTGTACTTTATAGCTTTAAATGGTCTTATGTCAACCAAACGTCATCCGCTCACTGTTTCTCTAAGACTTCAATAACTCGGTTAGCTATCTGCACACTAGCCTTTAACTGTGCCTCTTCAGTTTGAGCACCCATATGTGGCGTAGCAATAACATTAGGCAACGTGAGCAGCTTGCTGTTTTTCGGCGGTTCCTCTTCAAAAACGTCAAGTGCGGCGGCTTTAACTTTGCCAGAAACCAACGCTTGATACAAGGCTTCTTGGTCGATTACTCCGCCTCGAGAGCAATCAACAATCATGACGCCGGTTTTCATTTTTTCAAATTCTTTAGTTGAAATCATGTGCTTAGTCAAAGGGCTAAACGGAACATGAATCGTGATAAAGTCTGCTTTAGGTAACATGTCGTCAAGCGGCACGAAACGGTCGTAAACACATTCTTCAACGGCTACAACCTTCATGCCCATCTGGATGGCAAAGCGTTCTACTGTTCTGCCAATATAACCGCAGCCAATCACTCCCAAGGTTTTTCCGTTAATTTCGGTTCCCATGAGCTGCTCTTTTTCCCATTTGCCTTCCCGCATGCTAATTGTTCCTTGCACTATGTTTCTTGCAAGGGCGATGATGTATCCTATCGCTAATTCGGCGACGCTCATGTAACTGACGTGCGGCGTGTTAACGACTTTTATGCCCAACTCGTTGGCTTTTTGAAAGTCCACATTGTCCAGTCCTTCGCCTGCGCGGGCTATAACTTTTAGTTTTTTTGCGTTAGAAAGAAGTTCACCTTTTACTTTTGTTGCTGACCTGACAATTAAAACGTCATAGTCAGCGATTATTTTTGAAAGTTCAGTTTTAGGCATATCCCAAGCCTTAGTGACTTGGTAGCCTTTTTCTTGCAGTATTTTTATTCCGTCATTAGAGATTTTGTCGCTTATGAGGATTTTAATGGTCACTTACCAATTCCCCAAATCTCATCAATCAGGCTAATAACCTGCTTTATGCCGTCAAGGTTCCATTCACCCATGTGGCCAATGCGGAAGGTCTTGTCTTTTAGTTTACCGTAACCTGCAGAGATCAAGTAGCCGCGTTCAGCAAGTTTTTGGCTCATTGTATTAACGTCTTTGCCGTTACTGTTTATGCAGCTGACAGTTACTGATTCATAGCCGGGCTCTGGGAACATGCTAAAGTTCTTCTTTGCCCAAGCTTGGGTATAGTTTGCCATGTCAACGTGGCGTTGGTAAACTTTGTCGTAGGTTTCAGCAAGCAGCAGGTCCATGCGTTTGTCTAAAGCATACAGCATGCTAACGTTTGGCGTAAATGGTGTTTGATGTTTCTTCTCGAATTCAAAGATTTCAACCATGTCAGTGTATCCGCCGCGGTTTGGCACTGTTTTTGCCCGTTCAATCGCGCGGTCATTGACAAGAGCTACTGCTAAGCCTGGAGGTAACGCAAAACATTTTTGGGTAGAGCCAAAGATGATGTCACAACCGATTTCTGAAGGAATTAGTTTGTCGCCTGCCAGTGAGGATACTGCATCGACTGCCAGAATTACGTCTGGGTAGTCTTTTCGTATCATTTGAGCAATTTCTTTTATTGGGCTGCGAACGCCAGTGGATGTTTCGTTGTGGCAGACGGTAACGGTGTCGTATCCGCCGTTTTCAAGTTTCTCTGCAACCATGTCTGGTTTGATGGCTTTGCCCATTTCCACTTCAAGCACGTCAGCTTCTTTGCCGCATGCTGTGATGGTTTTTGCTGCTCTTTGTGAGAAGGCGCCGTTTACGCATGCGAGAGCTTTTTGTTTAACGACGCTTCTTGCGACGATGTCAAACCATAGTGTGCCTGATCCTGTTGTTACGGTTGGTTTGATGTCTGGTGTTAACTGGAAGAAACTGGTTAGTTTGTCAGTGATTCCTCCATATAATGTTGAGAATTCTTTTTCTCGGTGACCTATAAGCGGTCGAGCTTGTTCTTCTAGAATTTCTTTACTAACTTCTGTTGGTCCAGGAATTAGAAGTTTCTTGTGCATTTGGAGAGTCCTCTAAAGCAAGGAAGGCTCAAACTGAAAATATAAGGCTTTATGCTACATTTAATGACAAAACTGGTGCTGAAAAAAAGTTTTTGAGACTTTACTTTATTGATTAGTGTCTTTTTCGGTTTAGACCATTTAAACAGGGAATTAAGGGTTTTTTTCTATAGTTTTATTCTAAAACTGAACCTCATAACTCTTTTAAAAGCCACTTTGCAGGTTAATGAATGAGGAAACGATAAGTGACAAAGATAAAATGGGCATTAAACCTTCTTGACGATGGACACTGGCATTCAATAGATTCACTTCGCCGAAACATCGATTTCAGCCCTTTTGAAATAACTGAACTTGTAACCTTTCTATCAGATTATAACCTTGTAACTTTTGACAATAAAGGGTTAAAAGTAAAATTAAATTCTGACTTCAAAAAACTGATGATGCAAACAAGCTAAAAACTGGGGTTACGCCGTTGTTTTAGGCGCCGCCAACTTGTTTTCCACTTTTGATAGCAAGTCAGCGTCATCAATGGTTTTTTCCATAAAGATGCTTGCCCGGTTTTCACCTTTAATAATGCAGAGTGCTTTGAGGGTTTTGCCTTCAACTGTGATGTTTTCAACTTTTCCGATGTCAAAGAGTTTTTCTGCAGTTTGGCTTGACTCCAATACTGCGGAAGTTAAAAGTGAATAATCCATTAGCTTTTTTGTGTCGTTGAGGTCTATGGTGGCTGAGGTTTGGCTTTTAAGAATGTAACCTGTTACTCCCGAGGTTTTTCTTATTTCAACTAACGCCTCATTTAGGTTAGTGTACTCAAAGTTTTCTTCCTCAACCGGTTTAACCGTTGCATCCTCAACAAAAACGGTTGTTGAAGTTTCAGTCATACTGTTGTTATTTTTACCCATTTTTAACGCCTCTTTTTTAGATAACTGGCTTGATCATGACTAATTCTCCTTGCGAAACCTCAAGGCTCTGCATGATTTTTTCAGGAACCTGCACTATGCCCTTTGCAGGATTTTTTGATTCTTTTATTGGCTTAAATTTACTTCTGAAAGTTTTTAGCCTCAACGACTCAATTTCTACCTGCTCAATTACTTTGCCCTCATAAAGTTGGCTCCAACTCTTTATGACATCGCTATCAATACGAATTGTGTCTGAGGCGACAAGCAATCCGCCGATTTTTTCAACCATAAACTGGTGAACTGGGGCTTTAGGAAGAAATGGCTCAAATTTTTCAGGCTCCACAATTGCAGGTTCAGGTTTGATTTCTGCTGGTTGTACCTTTATTTGCTCTTCAGATGTTGCCTGACTTGCTTCGAAAATCGCTTTTATTTCGCCGCTTTGAGCTAACTGCTGAATAACTTTGATTACTACTGGAACTAAAACGTGATTTAATGCAAACAAGGTTTTTTCGTCAAACATTTTTGAAGAAACAGTCGCCAAATAGAAATTGTCCATGCAAACTGCAAAATTAACTTGGCCACTGCTGCCTCTGATTGTCAGGTTTTCAAAGCCTCCTACAGCGTCTAAACGACATGTCATTTCGTTGAAAAACTGTATGGCTTCCTGTATTGTGCTTGGGTTTGCGTTGTCATCTTGAGCTATTACTTCGCCGTCTTGCCTGAAAACAAATGCGCTGGAAACTTCGGGGGTGATGTTTCTGATTTCATCTATTGCTGTTTTTAATGCAAGTGAATAAATTGGGGTCAATTCTGTGTGCCTCGGCTAAATGAAAAAATGATTAGTAAATTTTGAATAGTATGCGTTCTGGGATACCTTCGGTTTCAACAACCAGATACTTCAGTCCGTCTGTGTCGCCTAACTGGTCAAGCCATTTTAATGCTTCACGTGCCTTCTGTAAAACCAAAAGGCGTTCTTGGTGACTTCGGACTACAGATTCTATGGCTGTTAACTCATGAAACGGGTTTGCATCCAACACAACGTTTAATGTGCCAAGTGCAATTTCGCCTTGAGTTTCAGTGCTGGTTTTTTTGCCTGCAAGTCTGAGGACGACTTCATGGAGTTTCTTTGACTTTTCTGCCAAAGACCTGATTTCGTCTAGTCTGCGCAGGTATTCACCTAATGTGCTTTTTGTGTCTGCTATTTCCTTATCGAGTGTATCTGCAATTTCTTGTGCTGATTTGTATTCTTTTATTTCTACTACCATGTTTTTGTTGCACCTCCAAATTTGGGGAACTTAGAGAAAGGGAAAGAAAAGAGTGTTTGACGCACTCTAAACCCTAAACTTGATTGTTTGCTAAATAATGGGAAATTTTAAGATGGCGGTACTGCGCTGATGCTGAACGGGTTGTTCTTTGATGTCAAAATTGTGATTTGGTAATTGTTGCCTGCAACGATTGGAGTGGCTGCTGATGGTGTAATGACAAATGTTACTTGTCCGTTTGCTGCAATTGGTACAGTAGTTGAAGTGCCGTTGTATGATGCGGTAACACCGTTTATGGTTGCGCTTGAAACTGTTACTGCTGATGTTCCAGTGTTCTTTACAACTACGGTGGCTGTTTGACTATCTACACTGAATTCTGGAGTCCCTACTGTAAGTGTTTCTGTTTGCATGAAGTTGCCGGCTAATCCGCCCATCCATGCGGCTACTGCCACGCTAACTGCTACTGTGACTGCGATTAGGATGATTGATGCGACCACTGGGCTTAGGGCTTTTGCGTTATTTTGGATTTTTCTAATTTTTTCTGGATAATTCATTTGTTTTTTTTATCCTCCTTAATTTGTTTTTAAGTTAGAGTGCTCTGCAGTACAATTTAAGTATTATGACTTAATACATCATATTATATGTATGTAGAACAAAACTACACAAAGCCCATCAAAAACACAAAACAAAACAAAAAAGCATGGACAAAAAAGAAACTGTTGAACAGTAGAGCGAAAAAACAAATAAAAAAATTTAAGCCTCTAACTCATCGAAAAATCCGAGCAGAAGCTTCGCAACTTTCTCGCCTAACTCAGTCTTCACATAATACTTCTTCAAAGGATCAATGCGTTCACTTTTAGCTAAGCCCAAATCCTCAATTTCAATCATCCGGGCTCTGAAGGTGCCATCACTCAACGTGAGCTTGTTTTCCTTCATAAAGTCTTTAGCATCTTTCCATTTTCCTCTGTCCATGTAAAGCAGTAACAGACAATCGATAGCGTGGTCCTTTTCAAGCATCGCTTTAACTGCTGAAAGCTTGGGGTCAGTTAGGACACGCTTTACCTTCTCCTCTTCTCCATTCTTTTTCATGTCTTTTTATTCACTACCTATTTTTTGCTTACTATATGCTATCTCCTTGCCCAATTTAAGGCTATATTACGATTTACGACACATATCTGGAGACGCCTTCATCCAGACAATGAAATATTAACTACACCTTTATAAACATACAAACAAAATCCGGAATACACTAATTTCAGACTATTAAAAAATTTGCTGAATGAAGTGATAAATTTCCGTTAAAGAGTTAGCAACTTAAAGATAACCAGTTATGTTCACCGTTTCAAGATTAACCGATACTTGGCAACCCTAAATGGGACCAACTGTGCAAGACATCCTTTTATAATCAGCATAGACATCCACATATGAGGCAAACCCTTGGCAAGCACAATCGACTATGAAGTACCAACATGGAACCAAATCTACGAAATGCTCTTAGAACAATCAGAAAAAATCCGCAAAAACCATTACCAACCCGACATTATAGTCGGCATAGCACGAGGCGGATTAGTTCCAGCACGCATACTAACCGACCTGCTTGAAACCCCCCAAATAGCAACTATAAAAATCGAATTTTACGTTGACATAGCCCAACCAAGCATACAACCAATCCTAAAGCAGCCCCTAAATGTTCCAGTAAACAGCAAAAAGATCCTGTTAGTCGACGACATCTCCGACTCAGGTCAAAGCCTAAAAATGGCAAAACAACACCTCCAAGAGAAAGGCGCCAATGAAACAAAAATTGCCACCTTATACGCCAAACCAACAACCCAAACCATGCCTGATTATGTAGAAAAGACTGCAGACCGCTGGATAGTTTTTCCTTGGGAAATCAAAGAAACCCTAAGAAGCATCCTTCAAAAACAGGATGGGAAACGAGCCGCGAACCAAGAATTTGCAAAACTGGTAAAAGCTGGACTGCCCAAGCAACTTACAGCAAGGATTCTTAAAACGCTTCAGGAGCCACAACCCTAAATGTTGCAGTGCTTTGAAGAATTCCAGTTTTACGCTGAAATCACTGGGTTTAAAAACGTCCACTTTGAGCAGGCAGACGCTTACCTCAAAGCCAACCGGCAAGCAGGGCAACAAAAAGTTTGGATTCAATTCTTTAACTCAGACTTAATAGCCACCCAAGAACACCTTTACTTTGCCGTCCTAAATGCGCTCTATGCTTTTAGAAACCACACGAACCTTTCAAAAAGTTTAGCTATGGAAACTATGCTGTATGCTTCTTCGCAACGTCAGATACAAAAGGCAATTCAAGTAGTCGGCATTAAACCCGGCATGTCCGAGATGGCAGTGGCGATAATTGGAGCCGATGCTGGAATGGTTAAGGCTACTCTTAAAGACTTATCCATTAACTTGCAAGCCGAACCCTGTGACGCCGTGTTGGGTTTGACGCCAAAAAAGTCCAGTCAAATTAAGAAAACCTTCAACATTACAACCCCAATGATTGAAATCGCCGCAAAAAACAAGGCGGAAGATTTGGCTATTGTAGATTTAGTAGTTGAACAGGTCGCTTTGTTGGCTACGGAGCTTTAAAGCATTTTTTCTTTCAGAACCGAGATAATCTCATTGGGTTTTACAAGTGAAAGCCCGGTTACGGCGCCCATAATCTCAATTAGCAAGATTTTGTTTGGATTCTTCATGTCTGCTTTGAGTTGAATTTCAGTGGCAATAGCCGAAATAATGTCAGATGAATGAAGCGTGGTGAAACGTTTTTCAATTGTTATGCGGTATGTCTCGTTTTCTCCGATACGTTGCGCAAGCTCCAGCCCTGCCTGTTTAATTGATTCGAGCTCTGTTGGCACAACACGTTCAATCGGTATAATGCGTAATGCAAAACGGAACTCGTAAGGCCGTTCACTAAGCAAGCCACGTAGCTTCTCAACAGTCTCGTAGGGGTCCAAACTGGTTTTTGCAACAATGATGCCTCGAACACCAGTTTTTACTGCCGCCGCTTCTGGGTCGCCAAGCTGCTCTTTTAGCAGAAACAGGATTTCGTTCACCATGGCGCGTTCGTTTCCGCGTGCTGTGGATGCTAACAGGTTGAAGTCTTTAAGCATAAAGTATCGCCAATGAAAAGTGGACTGCAGGTTATTTTTGCTTTCCCTCCTGTAAACAAAAAATGGGTTAATTTTATGCGCCAGCATTTTGATTCTAAACCTGTTAGTGGCGGTTCTATGTTGCTGCCAACCTATTTGGCGTCTATTTGGAGCCTATTAGAAATAGTGTGCAGAAAACTACAGGGGGTAAGTCAAACCCTGCTCAAAACTTCTGAAAACCCAAAACACTAAGAGTGCAGGTGCTAATGGCTGAAAACAGTGTCGAAAAGTATTAAAAAAGTGAAAATGTGCTTGTGGCAAGCTAGTCAATACTTTATTGGCGACAAGGCTTCGCGTTTTTGCAAGAAACATTAAATTCAAGGCATTAGATTGTTCTCTTAAGAGTGAAAGGTTATGTTCCGTGTTAGAGTCAACAAAATCGAATCAACCCGCGACGTAGACGGAAACCTGGGCAAAAGAATAGAGCTCCTCGAAGAACGAGAAGTAAACCCCTACGTTGTAAGACCTCAAACAGACGAAGCAAAAATGGCACAAGACATCATGCAAGCGCTTCAACAACAAATGCCGTTCCTACCTCAACGCACGCAAATGGCGACACCAAAAATTATCCTGTTCCTGACCGAGCAAGAATACGACAGTATAGGCATAGCCTTTGACGTAAACCAAGTTTACGAAGTAGTGCTGGAAAATCAGTCAATCCGCTTCATGAAAGTTTAACGATTTCACTACGCATCTGTCTTAACGTGTTATGCTGTGGGTGAAACGAAAGCACAAACATCATGTTACGCAGAGCAGAACTGATTTCTTCAAAATCAGCCATTTTTCCTTCATCACAATAAAGCGGAACAGGTTCCCCTTCGCCGCATTCATAGTAAACGTAGATTGGGGCTCCGGTTTTTTTGAATTTTACAATGCCGAAATCCATGTTTAAGCGTTTAGCGGTTTGTTCTGCGGCGGTTTTTACGGATTCTAAGCGTTCCTTTGAAGGTAACCCTGTGGACTCGTAAACCAATAATTTTCCAGTGTTGCTTTTGTACATGAGCTTCACGGCAGTGCATCGGCTGATTTTGTTTATAAGCCCTGTTTAGAAACGACCTCTCAAGTCTGGGCAGGGGTCGGTTAAAGTGAAAATGTGGTTGCACGTTGTTGTCACAACAGCTTAAAAACTCAACTAAGCCTATTGATTTGAGGATGACTTTTTTGCAAGAGCAAGGTTGGCAGCCTCCTAAATGGTGGTACCGCAAAAACCGTCCAGAATCAGACAACGAGTATTTTGAGAATATGAGCCGCGTCATTTTAGAGGCTGGCTTAAACTGGCATGTTATCGATAAAAAATGGGATACAATTAAGGCGGCATTTGAGGGTTTTTCTGTTGAGAAAGTCAGTGTGTTCAGTGATGCAGATATTGAACGGCTGCTTTTGGACAAGGGAGTTGTGCGGAACAGAAACAAAATCGAAGGTATAATCAATAATTCTCTTCAATTCCGAAAGATACACCGAAAGTACGGTTCCTTCCAAAACTATTTAGACAGCCTAGACAAATCTGGCAATTACGCAAACGTAATAAAAAAACTCACACGCGACTTCAAAAGGTTAGGCAAATCCTCTGCTGCCCTGTTTCTTTACTCCGTGGCAGAGAACATTAGTCCATGGGAATATTAATTAAAGCAAATCCTAAAGACTGTTGGCATGACAAAAACCAGAGCGCACATTTACGTAACCGGTAAAGTCCAAGGCGTCTTTTTCAGGCAAAACACTAAACGGCAAGCGCAGAGCCGCGGCGTTTGCGGTTGGGTATGCAATCTTCCAGACGGACGGGTGGAAGCGGTTTTTGAAGGTGAAGAAGCAGATGTTATGGAAGTTGTAAATTATTGTCGGCATGGACCATCTTTTGCTAAAGTTGAAAATTTTGAATTAGCTTTTGAAGGTTTTAAAGGCGAATTTACCGGTTTCAGCATAGTTTAGGTGTTTGCTTAGAATTTAACAGTTAAATTTGGGTTTAGGAACTTACCTTAGAGGGTACGGCATGAAGATTCTTGGTTTAGTTGGAAGTCCCCGAGTTGGAAGTAACACTGATATGCTTGTAACTTCAATTCTTGAAGGTGCAAACGACAACAAGAATTCAACAGAAAAAATTTACCTTTACCCTTTAGACATCAAAACCTGTGTAGACTGCAAAGCATGCAAAAAAGGCAGCCTTCAATGCACACTTAAAGACGACATGAAAACGCTTTACCCTAAACTTGAAGAGGCTGATGTAATCGTTTTTGGAACGCCGCTTTACTGGTATGGGCCTTCGGCAAAAATGAAACTCCTAATCGACAGGTTGCGTCCCTTTGTTGTTTCAAAAAAGCTTGCGGGCAAAAAAGCCGTTTTGGTGGTCCCGTCTGAGGAAGGAGCCGCGGCTTGTAACCTTACTGTTGGAATGTTTCATTTGTCTTTCAAGTATTTAGAAGTGGATTTGACTGATGTTTTGTTGCCAACAGCGTCTGAATTTGCTGAAGTTAAAAAGCAGTCTCAAGTTCTTAAAGAAGCATTTGGGATAGGAAAAAAACTTTCAGTTTAAGGTTTTTTCTTTGGTACACGGAAGTGGCTGTCTTTTCCGGCGCTGATATATTCGCCGCCCATTCCTCGGACTGCTGAGGCGATTTTGGCGAAGTTGTCGCTGCCAAGGAACATTTTTGGTTTAATTGTGATGTACTCGCCTTTATCTTCGAAACCTAAGCGAGCTTCTAATTCTTCTGGGAAGGACATGCGGACATCGTCAAGTGAGCGCAGTTTGGTTCCAGTTGGAAGCGTTGATGTTGGAGCTGCTGGTGGAGGTGTGTAGACTGGTTTAGGTGCTGATGCCACTGGTTTAGGTGCATGCGCTGGTTGGGCGGTTGTTTGTGTTTGCTCTACTGAAAGAAGCTTTATGGAAGCTGAAATTGACCGTAACTCTTCAGAAACCTTATTCATAGTAACTAATAGCTCATCAACTCTTGCAGATAGCTGATTAAGCTTTTCTTTATCAGTGCTCACGTGTACGCTTCCTCAAACCCTAAAAATAACCCGGACGCTTATTAAATTTATTTGCAACCAAAATGTGAGTTAACTGATGTTTGAGATTGATGGTAGCCAAAAAAGTGGAAGCGGCACACTCCTACGCCTATCAGTTGCGTTGTCGGCAATTACGCAGCAGCCCCTGCACATCTGTAACATTCGTCAGAGTAGGCCTCAACCGGGGCTAAAGCGGCAGCATCTGGAAGCCGTATTAACAGCCGCCAAACTGTGCAACGCCAAAGTTGAAGGCGCCAAACTATCATCAAGGGAACTCTGGTTCACACCAAACCCAATCGAGGGTGGCAATGTTGAGGCTGAAATTGAAACCGCGGGCAGCATCCCCATGCTTTTAATGGCGGCGCTTCCGATCTGTCTTTTTGCCAAAAACCCGGTAAAGCTACATGTAGCTAAAGGTGGAACCGACACCACACACGCCCCAACAATCAACTATCTGCGGTTCGTGTTGCTTCCAACACTGCGAAGAATGGGGGTAGAAGCAGAGATTACAGTGCAGAAGTACGGTTACTACCCGAAAGGTATGGGTGAAGCAACAATGACTGTAAAACCCAATCCTGCCCTAAAGCCTATTCAACTTGAATGCTTTGGTAAACTCGTAAGCGTCAACGGCGTTTCCGTCTGCACTTTCCTTGCTGACCGACAAGTTGCAC
The DNA here is from genome assembly GCA_963832745.1 of Candidatus Bathyarchaeota archaeon. Lineage (GTDB taxonomy): Archaea > Thermoproteota > Bathyarchaeia > Bathyarchaeales > Bathycorpusculaceae > Bathycorpusculum. Next base: position 14,846 of record CAWHVC010000002.1, read on the forward strand.
AACGCCAAGCCCAAGCCGCACAGGAAATCTTAACCAAAAACAGTTACCACCCCCAAATACAAATTGTAAATGACCAGTCAAACCCATACCAGAAAGGCAGTTCAATCGCTTTGTGGGCTGAAACAGATACGGAGGTTCTTGTGGGTGCAGATGCGCTTGGGGAACTGCGCAAAACAAGCGAAGCTGTTGGAAGGGAAGCTGCAGAAAAACTGGTTACGGAGTTGCGGGCTGAGCCGACGGTTGACTTGTTTCTGGCGGACATGCTTATACCATACATGGCGCTGGCAGATGGTAAATCGTTTTTCTACACGCGCTGCCTATCAGAACACATTGAAGCTAACATTTGGCTAATGGAAACCATGCTAAACACGGGCTTTAGTATTGAAAAAGTAAATAACTTGTATCGAGTAGAGAAAACCCGCTGAACACTATGCAACACTCGGTTTGCCTGAAAGTGCCTAAAAGTTTGGGTGAAAACGTCATTTCTTTAGTTCACAAACTGGAACTCATCAACAAGGCACTGCTGATTCAGAGGCAAGATGAGCAGCTTTGGGTTCCACTTGTAAGACAGCCCAACGAAACCGAGTTGGCACAGTTGAAAGCGATAGCTCCCCAATTACAGGTCGCTTCTAAAGACTTTGCTCAAAAACGCCTCGCCGAAGAAACCCTAACACAAGCCCTCGAAAAACTGTTACCCCCTGAACTTCACCCCAAGATTCCGCACTCACTTGATATGGTTGGCGACATAGCAATTATCGAAATCCCAGACGAGCTAAAAGCCTATGAAACTATCATCGGGCATGCCATTCTTAAAGCTCACAAGAACATTAAAAGCGCTCATGCAAAAGCAGGAGCCATAAGCGGCGTTTACCGCATCCGAGAACTCACTCATATAGCTGGTGAAAACAGGACCAGAACTGTCTACAATGAATACGGTTGCCAGTACCATGTGGATGTGGCTAAAGCCTACTTTTCTCCAAGACTATCTCAGGAGCATCATCGCGTAGCAGCCCAAGTTAAGGCTGGCGAAGTAGTAGCAGACCTTTTCGCGGGTGTTGGACCATTTGCCATACCTATTGGGAAAAGGTGTCCTGAAGCAAAAGTGTACGCAGTCGACATTAACCCTGACGCGGTTGAACTGCTCAAAATCAACGCGAAAGTCAACAGAGTTGAAGACCAAGTTTACCCTTTGCTGGGAGATGCACGAGAACTAGCCAAAGGCAATCTATCTGGAGTTGCTGACAGGGTGATTATGAATTTGCCTGAAACCGCAATAGATTTTGTTGACGCCGCATGTCAAACCCTAAAGCCTACGGGTGGAGTGGTACATTTTTATGGGTTTATCCGAAAGCCCGACACGATTGAATACTTGAAGGCACGTTTTACAGGTTTGGTTGAGCAGCAGGGCAGAAAAGTAATAGCGTTCCAATGTGCTAAAAGTGTCAGGGAAACTGCGCCTTACGAGCAGCAAATGGTTTTAGATGTCCAAATATGCTAGCGCCTTTTTTGTTCTTTTAACAGGATTCTGGCTCTAAGCGGCAACTCTGGTCTAATGCTCTTATTTACCATCGAAAAGAAAGCCCCAAGAAAAATCAGTACAACCCCCAAAACTGCTACGCTCTCTAAAGGAACCAGCTTCAACTCAATAAGCAGAGTGCATGCGATGAGTATTATTCCTGTTGCAGCCAACACCTGATTGCTTCTTGACGCTGTGGTTTGGAAAGCAAACTCTTTCTTGCCTGATTCCGTAACTGTGAAGTAGCCCTCTTTTTCTTCAAGCATTCCCGAGTCAACAAGATAATTCCAGTCATGATGAAAATGCCCGTCTGACTTGTAACCTAAAGCAGCACAAATTTGCGATTTAACTCCGGGAACAGCCTGAACTCTACAGTGTGGCGCTGAATAAATTAGGTACAGCAGTTTTGTTCTTGGCGCCTGTATGTCAGTGTTTATTCCCCGGGTTTTTGCCAATTACACTTCAACCTACCATGTGCGCAGTTCAATCTTAGTTTGTTGTTTTTGGTGATTGGTACTGCTGTTTTAAATATGACTCTATGTCTTAGAGTTCAAACCTCTTTATGGTAGGGCTATACCCAACGGTTTAACACCAATTATGCAGTGACAAAAAATGAACAGCAAAACCAGCTCAACCAATCAACGCACTCTTATCCTGCTTTCAATTTTATTCTTAGCTTGCTTCCTATCGCTTGCTGTTTGGCGAAATTCACTTTTAAGTGTAAACCAATCCGTGAATTTGTGGTCAGCAAACCTTCACTTGGGCAGCGGGGTAATGCAAGGCGTCTTTGTGGTTTCAGACTTATTTGATACCGTTGTCTTGTTTGTTGCCAGTTTGCCAATTGCAGCCATACTGTTTTATAAAAAGTACAAGACGGATGCGTTTCTTCTTGTTGGCGCGATGGGTGTTGACGCAGTAGTCCTTACTGCCCTTAAAACGTTGGTTGTTTCACCCAGACCATTAGACGGTTTAATCCTTGAAGACAGCTATTCTTTTCCAAGCGGACACGTTACAAGCATAATTGTGCTTTTAGGCATCTTGACTTTTATTATGTGGCGAAACAGCCAAACACTAAAACCAAAAATTGCCATGGGTGTCGTATCAGCGGTTTTAATTATAATGGTGGCTTTTGACAGAATAATCCTTAACGTTCATTGGTTAACTGACATTTTGGCGGCTCCATTTCTGGCACTGTTCATTGTTTCAACTGCGATACTTGTCATTCCACCTCTGATAGGAAAACTTCAAAAAAGTGGCAGTTTGAGTTTTCTGTTTGGCTCTAAAGCTTAGAGTGCCTACTCTCAATGGTAGAGCTATAACCCACTTAGAAGTTCACTACGTGTAGCGTGAAAAATTAAGATGCAGGAAAGACTCGAAGCAGCCTTCGAATACGCAATGGACCATCCCGAAGCACTCATGATAATCAGCGGCACAATCTTCGGCTTAATATCCATACTAACAGTTCCCTTTGACACAGCAACCACGTCTTTTCTTAGAATCATGTCTATCGGCTTAATCGCTTTCGGCATCCTATTTTACGTGCTACGCCTTGGGCTGCGATTCTTAACACGCGTCTTTCACAGGCTCTTTCGTATGAGAATCACTTTCGATGATGACAAAACAGACTAGAGGCTAAAACTGTATGATACCGTTTATTGAGATGCTAATCGTTTTCGCGACAGCGTTTGGGTTTGGCTTAATTCCTTTTGCTGGGCCCTCAACGTTGTTTATAGCATCTAACGCGGCAGTAATTCTTGGTGCAACCGATGCCACCACCTTAGTGCTGATTGGTTTCTTGGTGGCAATTGGTTCAGCCTTGGCAAAAAGCGTGCATTACCTAACAACGTTTGTTATTAGCAAACGTTTAAGCGCGGAAAGACAGCAGCGTCTAAACGCTGACGCAAAACTCGTTAACCGTTGGGCTTTTCTGCTTCTCTTTGCGGCTGCATCAACACCTATTCCTGATGACCCAATTGTCATTCCACTTGGCTTAACCAAGTATAGTCCATACAAGTTTTTCTCTGCATACTTTTTAGGAAAACTTATCATTACCGTTTCAGGCGCTTTTTTGGGCATTTGGACAGAGCAACAATTTGCTGGATGGTTATCTCCTGAAGTTACAATTGCAGTTTCAGTTGCTTTAACTATAATTATTACGATTGTTCTGTTGAAAGTCGATTTAGGCAAATTAACAGAAAAAATTAGTCGGAGATTAAAGCTTTGAATTCTAAACGGTTACGTACTCTATTTATTCCCGTTCAAGCAGCGGTTAGCATCTTAATACTTTACCTGCTTTTCCAAAACGTGAATCTGTCTCAAGCAGAAAACATTCTAACAAACATAAATATCCCCATACTGATGTCATCCATAGTCTTCTTTATCCTATCATCCTTCGCAATCAGTTTTGCACTTCACGGAGCCCTAAAAAGCCTAAAAGTTGCGCCATCCTTTAAAGCCACTACACTTGCCAATTTTGGTGGTCAACTCTTAAGTGACGTAACCCCCGCCAAGTCAGGATACTTTGCTACTCCTGTACTGCTTAATCAGCTTGAAAAAGTGCCCATCGAGAAAGGCTTAATGGGCGTCATGGCTGTTGGGGCAGGCAACTTTTTCGTAAAAGCATCCTTCTCCACACTTGCGCTTCTTTACTTCTTAACACGCATACCCAGCAGTATAATTGATGCTTCAATGACTAACGCGTTGATTGCAGGCATACTAGTGCTTCTTGCATGCGGAGTAGGCTTAACCATTCTGGTCTGGACAAACTATTTCTCTGGTCTGCTTCTAAAACTTGCAAAAATTCCCCTTGTGGGCATTGTAATTAAGAAGCTACAGGAAGTCCGTTCAATGTTCACCAACGACAAGGCAGCACTGCGTGGCTCCCTAAAAGTAACCGTCATTTCCGTGTTAGGTTCCATAATTTTCAGCGGAATATCCCTGTTTCTGCTGGCACAAGCAATAGGCATGACTGAACCCAGCTTTGTTGACATGTTGTTTATGGGTCCATTAACTGCCGCCTTCATGTACGTGCCCATAACTTTTGCGGGGCTCGGCTTACAGGAAGCTGCTTACGCTTTCCTATTAACAGGCATAAGCACGCAGCCAACAGTGATTCTTCCCTACGCCATAACTTTTGCATTACTAGCTAGGTTAATTGCTACCACAACTGACCTTGTCGGTTTGCCCCCTGTCCTCAAAACAAGCACAGGACTGATAGGTAGACTTCATAGTAAATTTTCAAAAAACCCTTCATCAGAAAAAGCGAAGCTGCAAGAACCGTTAAGAGGTGAAAAGCTTGGATAAACTTGTGCTGTTAAAATATGCAGCAGTTTTATCGTTAATCTTGTTTGTATCCTTTATAGGATTGGGTCTTGTCTTGAACGCTAATTTTTTAATCAATTTGGGGCTGTTGCTGTTTGCAGTGGGTTCAGGATTGTTAACTTATTATTTAATAACAACAAAAACCTAACCAAGTTTATGTTAAAATCAGTGTTATCTTGACTTGTTGGCTGGGGTTTTTGAGTTTTTCAACAAACTCCCTTGACAAGTCAACCGCTGCCTTATCTGCTTTAACGGCTAAAGTGCGGTCAGAAGTAAAATCACTTTTCCTAACAACCATATCTACGTTGCTGCTTAAATCAAGCGCACATGAACCATAAGCGGTGACTTCCTCAATTAAGCCGTCCACTTCAATCTTAACGGTCAATTTGGTGTTGGGCTGCCGAAGTTTTTCCTTGAACTCTGAGCTAAAATCCACGACTGCTTTGTCGGCACCAACCGCTATGACGCAGTCACCCTGCTTTGAAAGTTCCCGGTCTTTTGTAATCATCAATGTGGATGGATGAATAGCCAACACGTTAACGTGTCCAAAAGCCAAAACCTGCTCCTTTAACTGAGTTGCCACTTACTCATTTACCTCGATTGAATCTACTTTTCCGTCGCCATCTAAATCAAAGCCCTGAATAACCACTGCAAACACGTCTTTGTCATCAAACCGTTGAAGAGTTTTCTTCCAAAAATTCGTTAAAGCCAACACGCAAGCTTTGGTGCCTACTGCCTTGTTTCCTGCAATAACGATTATGCGTTTGCTATTATCCCAAGGATTCACGATTTTCGCTATCAAACCAGCACCGTCAGACGTGTAGGTTCTTCCAGTTTTTTTGGATGATAAGCCGCCAAGCAAGAAGCCCTGCTCAGACGATTGCATAACAAATTTTATGGGTAAATACTCGTTGATTTCTTGGGTTAACAGGTTGGTGCCTGGTCCACCGACTAGTATAAGATTGTTCTTTTCTTCTTTTTCCACTTTTACGTCAACGTCAAGCTTAACTGCAAACTCGTTGGGCAACTTGACGAATTGCCCCATAAATAGAGCTAAATGAGCCGCATAATGTCCGTCTCGAGCGCTTGTTTTGAATGGTCCGTGAGGTTGTGGGCTTCCAACTACAAATTTTCCCTCAAACACTCCATTATCAAGGAATTCTCGGAAAAATTTTTGTAGAAGGTCATCGATGCTTAGGGCGCAAATGTTTTGGATAGGCTTATACCCTCCTTGGAATTCTACGCCAAACGCGGGGGAGACGGTTTTATAGTATTTTGCGGTTGCTCCTTTCTTGTTTTCTTCTCGCTGCACAACGATTGCCCCCGCTTTTGCCAGTTTTCGTATGTGGTAGTAGACTTTTTGTTCATGCATTCCTAGTTGCCGTGCTATTTCTAGAGGATACATCTCTTTCTTTGAGAGTAATGCTAAGATTTTCCAGCTTAGGCTGCCCAGTATCATTTTGAGGTCTTGAGAATTTAGTATGCTTATTTCTTTTACTTCTTGGGTTTTGCCGTTGTCTTGAAGTAAGCGTTTCTTTTCCATTCTGTGTCAATGGTATTTCGTGGTTACTATTATAAAAAATTTGTTTATGGTTACAAGACATTAACGCTTTACATTTGGAAATGTTTTAAGCTAAGATGTCAAATCAGCCCTAACCATTAAAAAAATGTTTTTAACGGTGCCATTTTTACCTTAAAAATCTTAATTAACAATTCACAGACTTCATAAACCATAAATTAAGCATAAAAACGAAGGAAACAAGAAATGTGCGGAATATTTGGTTGCATTTTAAAAGACGGAAACGCCGCTCCAGTGATTCATTCCTCACTTAAACGGCTTGAATACCGCGGTTATGACTCAGTAGGCATAGCAACAATTTCGGATGGAAAAATTTTTCTAAAAAAAGACCAAGGCAAAATCGACGAAGTCCACAAATGCTTAAACCTTGATGACCTCCCAGGAAGCGTCGGTATCGGGCACACACGTTGGGCAACTCACGGAGCACCGTTACAGGTAAACTCGCATCCTCATTCAGACTGTACAGGTGAAATAATTGTCGTGCATAATGGCATCATCGAAAACTTTACCGAATTAAAATTTGAACTACAAAATCTTGGTCACACTTTTGTTTCTAAAACAGATACTGAAATTATTCCGCATTTAATTGAAGAAATAATGAAAAACAACCGCAAACTTTCCTTGGCGGAAGCTGTTCAGGAATCTCTAAAGCGTCTCGAAGGCTCTTTTGCATTGGCTGTTATTTCCAGCCGGGAGCCAAACAAAATTGTTTGCGCAAGAAACGAGAGTCCCCTTGTTTTAGGCGTTAGCGAAAACGGCGTTTATTGTGCCTCTGATATTCCTGCGTTTTTGCCGTTAACAAACAAAGCCGTAATGATAAACAACGGTGAGCTTATCATTTTAACGGCAGAAGGCTACCAGATAAAGAAAATTCAAGATGGCAGTTCAATCGAGCGGGCTCCCGAAACAATTGAATGGACCCCTGAAATGGCGGTAAAACAAGGTTACCCGCACTTTATGATTAAAGAAATCCATGAGCAACCCGAAGTCCTGCGCAACACCCTGAGGCTTCAGGAGCATTACTTGGATTTATTATCAACTTTTCTTGACCGTGCAAGTGAAGTGTTCCTTGTAGCATGCGGAACAAGCTATCACGCATGCCTAGCAGCGTCCTATATGTTTTCAAAACTTGCATTTTTGCCCACTTACCCAGTGTATGCTTCAGAATTTATTGAGCAACATGGCAAATCCGTGAACATTGACAGCACCATCTTGGCTGTTAGCCAGTCAGGCGAAACAGCTGACACTATCGCCGCCGTAACCTGTGCACAGCAACGAGCAGCAACAATCTTAAGCTTAACTAACGTCATCGGCTCGACTCTTACCCGTATTTCAAGAGTCTACATTGGCACGCAGGCAGGACCAGAAATCGGTGTCGCAGCCACAAAAACCTTTACTTCACAACTTTCAGTGCTTGTACAGTTAGCGTTACGGTTAGCTAAAAAGCGTGGCAAGGTTTCTCAAGATGAAATTGACACGCTTGAAGTACAACTTGACAAGCTTCCTGACTTGGTAGATACCATTGTTAAGACCCAAGAGGAAAAAGTGAAACAGATTGCTCACAAGTATGCAGGCTGCAAAGTGTTCTTTTTCCTTGGCAGAGGTATAAGCACCGCCACCGCTTTTGAAGGTAGACTCAAACTTATGGAAATCGCTTATATTCCATCCATTGCATTTCCAGCAGGTGAAAGCAAACACGGTCCAATTAGCTTAATCGAGAACGGGTTCCCTGTTGTGTTTGTTTGCCAAAAAGATGACACTCACAAAACCGTAATTGGCAACATCATGGAAATGAAAGCTCGAGGCGCCAAAATCATTGCAATAATCGAAGAAGGCGACAATGAAATCAAAGATTTAGCTGACGACTACCTTGAAGTTCCAAAAGGCATCCCAAGTGTGCTCTCTCCAATTCCGTTTGCTATACCATTGCAGCTTTTAGCATACTATACGGCTTTAGAGCTTAACTACAACCCAGATATGCCACGCAACTTGGCAAAATCGGTTACCGTAAAGTAACCATCCATTTTTCCGTTACTATTTTTTCGACCATAGCCGTTAAAAGCAATAACATCCCTTAATGTTTTTAAAGGGGTTACGGCTTTGGAGAAAACTGGCTGGGAAAAATTAATTGATAACCTAGTAAAACAGGATATTATCCGTACACCAAAAATAGCCGAAGCAATGCGTGCAACCCCGCGTTCCAAGTTTCTCTCATCAGACAAAGAAGCCTACAGTAACAAAGACACACCGCTCAACATCGGTTTTGGCCAAACCATTACCGCACCACATATAGTTGCAATAATAAATGAAGCACTAAAACTTGCAGTGGGCCATAAAGTGCTTGAAGTCGGCGCCGGTACTGGATGGCAAGCGGCAACAATGGCGGAACTTGTAACATCTCCTGATGCCCCTCGAAGTGAATGGGGCCATATTTACACCGTTGAAATTGTGGCGGCATTAGCTGAGCAGGCACGTAAAAACATCCGAAATGCCGGTTACGGCGACCGAGTGACAACAATCAACGCTGACGGCTCCAAAGGCTACCCTGAAAAAGCGCCATACGACCGCATTGTCGTAACTGCTGCAGCTTCAGAAATCCCTTCTCTATTGCTTGACCAATTAAAAAGCGGCGGAATCATGATTATCCCCATAGGAAAAAGTGACCTGTTCCAGAACCTCATGCGCGTAACTAAAGAGGCAGATGCAAACATCAAAAAAGAAAACCTTGGCGGCGTCGCCTTTGTGCCCCTGACTGGCGAGTTTGGAGTTAAACCTTAAAGTTACCCAAACCACTTTTCCAGTGACGTCTTGCCTTTCTGTTTCTTGCTACCCGAAGTCATGCGTTCAAAAGATTTTTTGATGCGTTCCTCACCGAACTCTTTTTCGCGGCACATAAAATCGATTAAACCTGCCTCGTCGGGTTCCTTCCAACTGATTTGGTAGTTGTCGGTAACTTCTGGATGCAGAAAAATATCTCTTATTTGAGCTACTTGGTCAGCGAACGTCACGTTTTCAATGTGCGGTATCGCTTTCTCTAAGGTGCCGTATTGTTTTATGAGTTTAAGAGCGGTTTTTGGGCCTACCCCTTTTATACTGTCGTTAAAGTCAGTGCCGATTAAAATGCCCACATCAATCAGCTGTTCATGGGTTAACTCGCATTCGCCAAGAGTTTTTCGTAACTCAACAATTTCCGGCACAACTTCAATGAAAGCTTTCCCTCTTCTTCTGCGCCCCGAGATTGTAACGTTTCTGAGCAGTTTAGGCGCGCCGAAAAGTAAGCTGTCATAGTCTTGGCTTGCGCAATAATCTGCGTCGCCTTTTTTGTTCATATATGCTGCTTGGGCTTCTCCTTCGCTTGGCGCTTGAATCCACGGCAAACCCATCAGGTCCAGCACTTTTTTGCTGTCAGGAATCATGTAATCTTTCATGGTCGTTGCAACTTGGGCGAACTTACGCATGTTTTCAGTGTCGCCGCTTGCTGCCGCTTTTTGATAATTTGCTACTGCTTCAACCTTAACTTGCCTGCGTCGCTCTACTTCGGCGGATTTCAATTGTGGATGTTTTCCGTCGAAAACGTAAATTGGTTTTAAGCCCATTTCTACTAGGTTGCTTGTGCGGTAGAAGAGTCCACTCAAGTGACTAGTGATTTGGTCTTTGCTGTTTTTGAGTGGGGTGCCGTCTGGTTGCCTGATTATGCTTAGGAACTGGTAGATTGCGTTGTATGCATCAATTGCGATGATTTTACCGCTGAGGTCTTCGAGTTTCACGGGGGTTTTTGGTATGAGGTCTTTGAAGTTTACGCCCAAAATGGTTCAACCAACTATTGATAGGAAGGGAACAATCTTATGAGTTTTGCTAAAACGTGTTTAGATTTAACTTGTTGTTGTTTTCAAAAAATAAAAAAAGAAGTGGTTTGGATTTTGTTTAGTGTTTTCGTATTAGCGCTATTATTCCAATGATTATGGCTATAACTACTAGAACCATAATTCCGTAGAGAAGCATTGAATTGTCAACTGAGTTTTGTATTGTTGTATCAGGGCTTGTTGTTGCTGCAGCTTGTTCAACAGAAATATTTGCTTCATCCCAACTACTTCCATAGGATTCTGAACCTGCAAAAGTAGCGGTAATCTTGTACATTCCTTCATGAGGAGGTGTCCATGCATAAGCAAATTTGCCGCTGATATCACTTGTTGCCGTGCCAATGTCAACGGGGTTGCCGTTGTCGTCTATTGCCATCAGTGAGACTGTAACGCCTTCGACTGTAACGTTATGGTAGATTCCGTCGATTGGCATTTGTAGTTGTAGGTAGTCCATCCAAGTATCCATTGATTTGTCTGCAACACAGGGTGTTCCTGGTTGAGCTGGTGATTGGTCAAGGACTGTTCCCTCAATCATTACGCTTGCGCCTGATGTGGCAATGTTAGGTGTTGCTGTTACAGTGGTTGCACTTTGTCCTTTGCCTAAAACATACAAATATCCATCATATGCGCTGGATGCAGTCAGATATCCGTCTGCTGCGGCTCCTGGGCTCATTTGTGTTCCACTTATCTTCCAAAGTTTTTCTCCGGTGACTGCGTCGAGGCATATTAGACCCCATCCTCTTGTTGCAGGTTGGCTTGGTGTGTGTTCTGTGTTTGATACGTATAGTTTTCCGTCTGCGACTCTAATTGTTTGAACTGAGTAGCAGGATATTGTGTTATTATCTGAAGTGTATGGTGTTTCAAATGGAACTGCTGGGTCAACATAATGGAAGACGACATTGCCGTTGGTTTCGTTTAGCGCCCAAATGCCTGTGTAGCCGACTCCGTAAAGTATGTCCATGTATGCTGCTTCATCGTACATCCAGAATTCACCCCATGGATAATCGTCCATGTGTGTTTCCCAGAGTATTTGTCCAGTGTGTAGGTCTCTGGCTTGCCAATATCCAAGTTCCATTTCAGCTATAAAGCGTCCGTCTCTACACCAAGTGTTTGTTGGTCTGTAGCCTGACTCCATTTCGTTAACGTTTGTTGATATGTTCCAAAGCGTTTGACCACCATGTGCTAGGTCTATTGCCCAGAAGTTTGATCCGTAGTAGCCTCCGTAGATGAATCTGTCTTCAATAACTGTGATGCCAGTTTCCGGGTCATATGCACCTAAATTGCCGTAGCTGCCTGTGGTGTAGATTGTTCTTAGACTGTTGGGTATGGTGACTGACTGGTTGCTTTCAATTCTTGACGCAAAGTTTGATGATGAACCTACTGTTGACCAGTTAACTAAATAGCCAGTGGTTGATCTAGCGGTAGTGATGTTTTCTGCTGGACTGAAGTATTCAGTTTCATATGCGTTGTAGCTAAGGAAATAGCCGTTTCTATAGAAGTAGGTTGAGCCAAGGTTGCTTGGAAGACTAACGTTCGTGGTTACTCGTCCAGTGAATGGGTCAATCTTGTAAAGCCTGTTTCCACTTATCGTTAGAAGATCGACAACTAGGTTGCTTGATGCTTCTGAACCGGGTACTGTTCCAGTGGCAGAAGCGGCCTCAGGGCTAACATAGTTAATGTATGTTGGTGTGACGCCTCCATTTGCGACTGGAATGGCATAGTAGAGTTCGCCTGTTTGCAAGTTATAGCATACTGCACAGTTTGTTGGTACACCATTTATGGTCTCATACCTTGTTTGGTAGGCTCTGCCCATGTAGATAACGTCGGGTGTTCCGGGTCTGCCAAGCGCTGAATAAGATCCTGCTTCGCCTCCAATGATGCCTGATAATGCTTCTTGTTGCTTCCAAACAATATGTGGTGTGTTTGGTGCAGTGACAAAGGGTCCGTACCATTCATCGTCCCAACTGCATTGTCCGTCAATGCCTGCGATTAATGGTTGAGTCCATGGGTAGTTGCCGCCAACAGCGCTCCATTCTCTATTGTTGGGTTGTATTGGTCTTGACCAGTAATCTGTTGGAAGAGCAGAATGCCAAGACATGACCATGTCTTCTTGCACTGTTATGCTTACTACTGGTGATTCAGCTGGTGAAACGTAGACTGATGGATTGTAAATTGCGTTTGCAAACTGTCCTTCACGTGCTGTTGAGTATTGTCCTGAAATGAAGTATCCCGCTGGGAAGTATTCGCCTGCAAATGAGAACTGGAATTGCCATTCGCCAACTTGGTCAACCATGTAACTAAACCAGCTAGTGCCGTCTGCAACGTAAGATTTCAGGTTTACATCTTCAGTTGTTCCGTCTGGCTTTGTTATGTGAACTGTGTAGCCAACTTGGTATTTGCCTTCTCCACTTGGGAAGGTTGTCCAAACGTTAACCAGTAATTCTTGGTTGACGCCTATTGGGTTTGGCGACACACTGAGGAAGGCTTGCGATTGTATTGTGTAATCCGCTGTTTCTCCTGCTGGAATTGCTGTTGGTCCTTCAAAGCCTGCTGTTGGTTGTCCACCGTGTTCTTGTACTTGAGCTTGAACTGGAGCTGCTATTGCTGCCATCGATGTTGTTATAAGAATTGCCGCGATTATTGCCAAAATTTTCATTGAATATTTATTCAATTTTTGTTTTTCTCTCCTATTCTTTTCAGAGCCAAAGTTTTTGCATTGTTTGCCTTTGCTTTGGTTTCTGTGACTTAAACAGCGGTTTTATGTTGTTTTAAAGTTGTTAGGAAGGCAATACTTACAACCGAAAGTATTATTTGCAAATAACGGCTATTATGATTACAGAAAGTAAACGGTGATAACTGAGGGGATGGGGTTGATTAAAGAAGACTTAGCTAAACAGCTAGCCGTCTTTGGATTTACCTTAAATCAAGCTAAAATCTATTTAACTATTGTAGAAGCAGGTTCTTTATCAGTAGCTGAGGTTGCTTCGCACACTAAAATGCATAGACAAGATGTTTATCAGATTCTTCCAAAGCTAGAAGAAAACGGGTTAATAACCAAAACGCTGGGTACACCCATCATGATAAAGGCTATCCCAGTTGAAAAAGCCCTAAAAGAATTAATTTCAACAAAATGGCAGCAAGCACGCGAAGAAATAATGTGCATGCAAGCCACCTTGAAAAACTTGACAAAGGGCTTAACGCTCCTTAACGGTCAGGAAGAAAACGAAGAGCCATATTTCATTTTGCTTGGAAAAGAAAACGAGATTACAAATTCTTCTGATCTTTTATTTGAAAATGCAGAAAGTACATGTGATTTTGTCGCAAGCGTAGAACTGTTGGAGTTTAAGGCGGAAAAATGGTTTTATAGACTCGCAACAGCGGCAGGTAGAGGTGTTAAGATTCGATTAATAGTTACTGCGTCAAGTAAAGATGATAGGGCTAAAGCGATTATTCAAAGAATAAGCCCTAGGCAGGGTGATTTCACAGTTAAATTTTTGGTTCATAGAGCTGTTAAACCTTTCCAAGTTTTTGACCAGACGGTTGTCTGGATATTTACGTCTAAGAAGCAGCCTTCTGGGTGGCCTTGTGTTTTGTGGTCAAATGGGGAACACTTGGTAGAGCCGTATCGGGAACGGTTTGAAAAATTCTGGAATGAGAAATAGTTTGGCAGATTGTACCCTTATCCAATAGTTTGTTGCTTGTTACGTTATAGTTTTAAATGTAGTCCGCTTGCTAAAAAATGAAACATTTTGTATTAAAAACTGTGATTATTAAGCAATATTGTTCCTATTATCAGTTTTTTGTAAGTCAAATTAAAATACTTCAAAATCGTGTGACTATGGAAAACTACTGGACCGAAAGCAGCAGATGACAACGGCAAAAACAAAAATTGTAACCATTCTCATCATTGCACTTATTTCAGCAACCAGTTTAATCCTTATGTACCAGTATAATTCCCAGAAAAAAGTTGCCTCCCAAATCATCCGTGTTGCTTGCGTCGGCGACAGCATCACCGAATGGTCAAGTTACCCTCAAAACCTGCAGGAACTGCTCGGTGATGGTTACTTGGTTAGCAATTTTGGTGTGGCAGGTTCAGCTGTAACCAAAGAATCCGATTTACCTTATATGAATCAAACCGCTTTTGAGGAAGCTAAGGATTTTCAGCCTGACGTGGTCATAATTATGCTGGGAACAAACGACGCTAAAGACTTTAACTACCGGTACATTTACAATTTTCTTCCAGATTATCAGGAACTTGTAAACTCGTATGATAATCTTCCCGATTCTCAGCAAATTTACCTTGTCACCCCCCCGCCAATCTACAATAACACTTTGGGACTAGAAAACTCCAATTTAGAAGAGGGCGTAATACCCAATATTGAGCAGGCTGCTGATAACATGAACTTGCCTACAATAGACGTTAACTCTGCTATGGCTAACCATTCAGAATACTTCAAAGATGGCGTGCATCCCAACGATGATGGGGCAGAAGTAATCGCTAACACAATCAGTAACGTCATAGTTCAAGAAACCACTATGCTGGATGTTTACCAGTACCTGCTAAGTCCTTAAACTAAAATTGTGTTTGAAAAGCAAAACCCGCAGTTTTTTAAGCACAGCAGATATAAGGAACCCTTACAATAAGAACCGCAAAGAAGTGTACAGCTTATGACAGAAAGAAATGCACTATCACTGGTAACCTGCACTAGCTGCGGAAAACCAATCGCGCCGGGATCTGAATCAACAAAGTTCCTGTGCCCAAACTGCGGTGATATCCAAATTAAAAGAGACGGAAAATGCCGCAAATTCGGACGCCTTTACAAATGTCCAAAATGCGGATTCCAAGGACCATAGACGCCTTAGGTGAATTTTGATGGGCGCTATCCTTGTAACCTACAAAGTTTTTCCCGAAGACATAGTGGCAAGCTTTGACCCTTTAAAAGCTGAAATCACTAAAATTCTTCCAGCAGCCTCAAAAATTGAAGGTTGGGGCGAAGAACCAGTCGCTTTCGGCTTAGTTGCCCTGCTTGTTCAAGTACGGTTTCCAGAAGACGTAAGTGGCATTGTAGATGAGTTCGAGGTTGAACTGGGAAAAATTACGGGCGTAAGTCAAGTTCAAACGTTCCAAATACGCAGGACAAGCCGAGACTAATTTTTCTTTAATCCTTTTTTGTACTAATTCAGGTTCAAGCTTTTTAGCCGTTACAAAAATATTTGTTCTAATTTTTTGTTGTTGTACGGTCGCAGTCACAATTTCTTTTATTATTCAAAACAATTATAATGTTTAAAGAAAAGTTGGCTTAAACAGAACGATTCCCTCTCTCTTCCTATTTCTTCTTTGTTTAAGCTAACTTTCTTCTTCACTATTTTTTGAAGTTCTTGGAGGTTGAAGACTTTTAGCGAATTAACAGTATGTCCTGGTTGTGGCGCTAAATTCGACACGTACGATCAACTAATTGACCACGTAGTAACAGCCCATAACATCACATGCCAAATCTGCGGTGCCAAACTTAACTCAAAAGAAGAACTGCTCCAACATAACAGGGAAAAACATGGCGTAAAAACCTGAGTATCAAGGTTTGGCAGAGCAAGATTATGGTTACTAAAATAATTGAGAACGTATCCTACCGAGACAAAGTCCATGTTTTTCAAGACAGACTAGATGCGGGCAAACAATTAGCTAACGAACTTAAAAAGTACGCTGGCAACCCAAACATGTTAATTTTGGCTATACCGTCCGGCGGTGTTCCCGTGGCGTGTATGGTTGCTAAGCTGCTGGGCGGTAAGGTTGATGTTGTTGTGGTTAGAAAAATTCAGGTTCCATGGAATCCTGAGGCTGGATTTGGTGCTGTAAGTTGGAATGAACAAGTGTTTTTGAATCAGAGTTTGGTTGAACAGTTGGGTTTAACCGAAGAGGAAATAGAAGCCGCAATCATTGAAACCAAGCGTAACATTGAGGCCCGGCTTAGAAAATTTCGGGGAGGAAAACCTCTGCCTGACATAGAAGGAAAAATTATTATTTTAGTTGATGATGGGCTAGCTTCAGGTTTTACTATGTTAGCAGCTGTCCAGTCGGTTAAAGCAAGTGAACCCAAAAAAGTGGTCATTGCAGTTCCTACAGCCTCCATGTGTGCTTTAGGTTTGCTTATGCCTACCGTGGATGAGATGGTGTGCCTTAACATAAGAAGCGAATCATCTTTTGCAGTAGCCGACGCATACGTAAACTGGTATGACTTAACCGATGTAGAAGTGCAAAATTTGCTTTCAAACAATGGTAATTAATGTTATGCTGAATTGCTGTCTCTGCTTTCGCTATGTTGTTTACTAACCTATTTGGCGTCTATTTGGAGCCTATTAGAAATAGTATGCAGAAACCTATAGGGAGTAGATCAAAACCGAACCCTGCCTAAAAACTTCTGAAAGCATCCAAATACTGAGGTGGGTAGGGTGCTATTGGCTGAAAATCAAGCAACTAATAATGCTAAAAAATATAGTTCCCAAGCGCAAAGGCACATCTCACGAGTTGATTACCAAGTCAGCATTTGTATTACTATCAAAGGCTTGTATCAGTTAAGTATTTATTATAAAACCAACCTATTTTTTAGTGGTGTTTTATTATGGAAAACAAAAATGAAAACATGCAAAAAGGCATGGAAAAAGCTTCTCACGGATTAGAAAAAGCTGCTGAATCAATGGGAGACACAATCATCGCAATTTTGGATAAACTTGCAGGGAAAAAATCAGACTTAAAACTCAGCTTTGAAGACTTAACACTTGAAACAGGTCCAATGAAAGCAAAGATTAACGGTTCAATAGTGTTAGACATAGTTTATGCTTCTGAAGCAGAAACAAAAGAATGAGTGCCTTCTGAGGAAAAAGTAGGTTGCAGTTGACCACTTTCCTGGCTGAAACACTCAAGTCAGGAAAAATTAAGGTAAGCCAAAACAACGTGGAAGCTGTAGAAATCACTGCGCAAGACAAAAAAATCGATGTTAACGCTAAAGACAAAGAATTCGTTAAAGAAATAATTTCTGCTGCACGAAAGGGCAGTGATGATCAGCCTAAAGGCTTGATTAGCAGCATTGAACGTAGCGTAAAGACAGTGCGGAACATGCAGCCAATGGTTAAGGAAATCGCTGAAGATTTTTGCCGTGAAGGCGTAACAGTAACCCTTTCATACAAGGGCGACAAAGTGGTCACAATAGGCTCCGAGGCTGACTCAAAATTTACCCGCTTTTTAACAGGCACTAAAGGGGTAGAAGTTAACAATCCCAGAAAACTATTCGAAATGGGCATATAACAATATTCAAAAAAAATTATTTTTTTTAAACACAGAATTTAATTAATTAAGCCTAACCAGCCATATTAGCAAACGGGACAGTCTTGACTCAAAAATGGCAAACAGAATGATGGCGGCTGGACAATTCCCATGTTAACCCATAAATTGGCTAAAAAAATGGCCGGATTTAACAAGCAAATTTGCTGAACCTCTTGAACTTGACCAGTCAAAACCTTTCTCGCATAACTGGACAGACATGGTTCTCTACACGTTTGCCACTCACCCCAAATGCCGTTATTGCAAAGAGGCCAAGGCACCTGCGGATTTACTTAAATCAAGCTTTTTTCAGCCAGATTTTTACTCTTCATATCAGAATTCAAGTTATTGGTTGCGATTCTATTTTTGGTGGCCTAATCTTGTAACTGCACTTGAACCGTTATCATTAATGGGTTATTCAAAAGATGACCCTGGCATTTGGAAAGGTTTGAATTGGCTTATTGAAAACCAGGCAAAGGATGGTTTATGGAATTTAACGTACGTTAAAGGTGCTAAAGTTGGGATAGGGGTGCAAATGGTCGAAAACCGTTTGTGGTTGACCTTAAGGGTTGCTAGTATTTTCAAACGCTTTTTCTCGTGAGTCTTGGGGTTATTTTTTTAGTTATTATTTAGATATCGTTAAATATGACGCGTGGCATATTATTGTTGTAGCTAACACGGTTGGCTAAAAAAATGAAAAAAATTTTAGCAATAACAATCACAACAATCTTCTTACTAAGCATACTTGCAAGCGTAAACATTAACCTAAACGCACAAACCTCCGACTCCACAGCCTTAACCATAACCGGCACCGTGGACCATCCAACGAACCTGACACTCACTCAACTCCAAGCCATGCCCAAAACAACCGAATATGCAGCTATCATCTGTGTCGACTTCCCCCAAACAATAGTCGAAGAAGGCAACTGGACAGGAGTCAAACTTGGTACTCTGCTTGAAACCGCCGGAATCCAATCTGGAGCCATCAAAATCAAAATAGCCGCAAGCGACGGCTTCTCAAGTGATTTAACTGTTGATGCTGCAATGCAAAGCAACATTATCTTGGCTTACGAAAAGGATGGACAAGCACTCAGCAGCTTAAGATTGGTGGTTCCTGGTAGATGGGGTTATAAATGGGTAAACCTTGTTACCGTAATTGAAGCAGTAAATTATAATTATCTGGGGTTTTGGGAAAGCAAGGGCTATTCTGATAACGCAATAATTGGACAAGACCCTGGAGGGAATGGAGTAAAACCGCCACAAAACACAGTGTCACCTAGTCCAGCTGTTCCCATCACAATACCAGCCCCTTCAGCAATACCGACGCCTACCCAAAACACAACAACAGGCACTCAAGCAACCCAGCCTCCAACCCAAAACCCGACAGAAACAGCGTTTCCTTCAGAAATCTTATACGGCATTGCTATCGCAATTGTTGCCGCTATAGCAGTTATAGCTTTAGTATTTGCACAAAAAAGTAAAAAAATAAAATTTTAATTCCTTTTATTTTTGTTTAGCTTTTATTGCAGCTAATTTTCCGCCTGCCTTGATTTGCTCTTTTTCTTGTCTGCTCAGGCTCAAGTTGACCTTGATTTCTGTGCCTTTAGTCTTATTTTTAACCGTCAGGTTCTCAGATAGATCTTTCACATCCAACTCCAGCATGTCGCCCTGGTCTATATTGCCATAATCTTCTTTTGAGGAAAAGGTTAACGGCAAAATTCCAAAGTTTATCAGGTTAGCCATGTGGATTCTTGCGAAGGATTTGGCGATAACTGCTTTCACCCCGAGGTATTTGGGTGCGAGTGCTGCGTGTTCGCGTGAGCTGCCTTGACCATAGTTTTCGCCGCCAACGATAAAGCCGCCATGTTTTTGGGTTGCACGTTGATAGAAGCCTGTATCCACTCGGCAGAAGGTGAATTTGCTGATTTCTGGAATGTTGCTGCGAAGGGACATGATGTCTGTTCCTCCGGGTAGGATGTCGTCAGTTGTGATGTTGTCGCCGGTTTTAAACAGGACTTCACCGCTGAGTTGGGGTGGGGTAGGTTGGAATTGTGGCAGAGGAGCAATGTTTGGTCCCATGATTACTTTGGCGTTTGGGTTTACAGTGGCTGGAATGAACATGGCGTCGCTTAAAACAAATTTGTCTGGCATTCTAATCTGTGGGAATATGCCAAGTTTACGTGGGTCAGTGATTTTGCCTGTTAATGCTGCTGCGACCGCGGTTTCTGGGCTGACAAGGTAAACTTTTGCGTCTTGGGTTCCGCTTCTGCCTTTAAAGTTGCGGTTGAAAGTGCGGAGGGATACGGCGCCGGTGGTGGGAGCTTGACCTATGCCGATGCATGGGCCGCAAGCGTTTTCGAGGATTCTTGCGCCTGATTGTATTAGAGGTTCAAGTTCTCCGGTTACCGCAAGATTTTCCATTGCTTGGCGAGAACCCGCGGAAACGGTTAGGCTGAGGTTTTCGTGGACTTTTTTGCCCTTAAGCAGGGCTGAAACTATTTTTAGGTCGCGTAGGGATGAGTTGGTGCAGCTGCCGATGCAGACTTGGTCAACTGGGGTTCCTTCTAGTTCGCTCACAGGTTTAACATTGTCTGGACTGTGAGGCATAGCCAAAAGCGGTTCAACCTTGGCAAGGTCAATGTCGAGGACTTCACTGTATTGCGTGCCCTCGTCGGCTTTGAGTTCGGACCACTGGTTTTCGCGTCCTTGAGCAGCTAAAAACTGTCGGGTTGTCTCATCCGAGGGGAAAATGGAGGTTGTTGCGCCTGTTTCTGTACCCATGTTAGTGATTGTTCCCCGTTCAGGAACACTTAGAGTTTTGACGCCTGAACCAAAATATTCTAAGACTTTGTTTACGCCGCCCTTAACGGATAGTTTTCTTAAAACTTCGAGAATGACATCTTTCGCGGAAACAAATGGCAAGAGTTTTCCGGTTAAGTGTATGCCATAAACGTTTGGCATTTCGAGGTAGAAGGGTTCGCCTGCCATTGCTGCAGCCACGTCAAGTCCGCCCGCTCCGATTGCTATCATGCCCATGCCGCCTGCTGTTGGGGTGTGGCTGTCGCTGCCAAGAAGGGTTAAGCCTGGTTGAGCAAAACGTTCAAGATACAATTGGTGGCAGATGCCATTACCTGGTCGGCTGAAGACTATGCCGTATTTTGCTGCTACACTTTGTAGGTAACGGTGGTCGTCGGCATTGCGGAAGTCATTTTGAAGCATATTATGGTCTACGAAACTGAGGCTGAGTTGGGTTTTGACTTGTGGGATTCCCATGGCTTCAAATTCGAGGTAAGCCATTGTGCCTGTTGAATCCTGCGTTAAGGTGTGGTCAATTTTTAAGCCGACTTCTTCGCCCGGATTCATTTTGCCGTCGGCTAAGTGTTTTTCAAATATTTTTTCGGTTATGCTTTTGCCCATAAACTGTTCCCTTCTAATTGTAAGTCTGAGTTGTTGTTTGGCAGATGTAGGGAACTTGAGAAATTTAAGGGTCACGTAGAAAATGCCAATAAAGAACGGTTATTTACTGCGCCATTGTTGAAGAGTTTCAAATCCAAAACCCGCGGCAGCAGCAAAGGTAAAGAGTACGGCAATAAAGTGTTCACGAGTAACTATGGGCGGCAAAAGCAACGTAATTTCCAAAACTGCTCCCAAACTGAAAAATAGAAAATAGAAAAAGAATCGAGGAACTAATGTGCCTCTAAACCTGACCATCTGAGAAAGCATAACTCTATCGGCAACATATCCACCAGCTTCTTCTTTGACTAAACCCTCGTTTTTTAGTTTCTCTAAATGGTAATGAACAAGTGAGGGACTGCTAAATCGTAGTGTACGCTGAATTTCTCTAACCCCAACAGGCTGATTACTCTTGATTATTAACAGGTAGACTTCCTGAGTCTTGCCTCGCAGTACATTTGTTGTTTTAGCAGACAAAAAAATCCCTCAGCGTATCAGTATAACTTGGGTTCCAGTTAAACAGGCTTCTTCTCGGTCTCCAATATATCCAATGAAAACCCTAATAGAATAGTACCCGGGAGAGATACCATTCAAGGGCCATTGGAAACTGTAGTTTATCGTTTGGTTGGGTGAAAGAGTAACCTTTTGTACGCTTACCATACTATTTGCTGACGAATAGATTTGGTTACCGCCCAAGCCATACGCCCAAAAACTGAAAGTTTTTAAGATTGATAGGTTAAACCCTCTTGATTGGCCGGGCGGTTGGATATTTTTAAGGTTCACTGTAAAATTTACTGTTTCAGTCGGTGAATATGTTGATTTGTCTGAAGTAAAATCAATCTTCAGCCAGTCTTCATAAGTCTCATGCCAAGATGCAGGTTTAGCAGCAGGATAGAGATTCATGATTTCTGCTTTAGCGTTCGGTAATACTTCGATTTTCACGGTGTCACCCCATTCCACCAAATTCCAGTCTGTCTCTGAAACGATATAGCCAAGAGTGTTTCCACTTTTTACATTATTAACTGGGTCATCCCCAAAGAGGTTAACGTTCATTATATAATTCGTAAAGGGCGCGCCACCGTCTGTGCCGTAGCCGATTGTTTTGTGGTCAACTATTCCATTGACGTAAACGGTTGAAAAGGGGCTGATGTAAACGTACTGGGGCAAGATGTAAACTGTTACAAATCCTATCACAAGGACAAGTGATACGGCAGTGATTATGGGTTTGGCTAGATCACGTCTAAGATGCAAGGCTTTTTGCTCCCACCGCTTTTTAGGTTGAAAGAATCTATAAGTCTATGTTTTTGAACACCTGTTCAAACCACTTAGAACAGCTTAACATAATAAAAAGCGTTTAATTGTTGAAGACAGTAAGAACAAGCTGAGGGCACACTTTGCAGTTTAAAGAAAAAATTAAACAAACCAGTAAAGCAAATAACTCGCGAATAGTTTTAGCCTTGGACTTTCCCTATCAAGACCCAAACAACCGCCAAGAATTAATTTCTAAAGCTGAAGCCATACTGGAACAAGTTTACCCATATATTTGTGCTGTAAAATTTAACAATCATCTAACTTTGCCACTTGGACTGTTTGATGGGGTTAAGAAGCTTGTTGACAAAATCCACAGCAAAGACCTATTTGCAATTATGGACGCCAAAGTTAACGATATCGGCAATACCAACCAAGTAATAGCCGACTATTTCTACGCTGCAGGATTTGACGCAATAATCGCCAACCCCTTCATTGGATGGGAAGACGGATTAAAACCAATTTTCGAGGCTTCACGCAAACAAAACAAAGGCGTAATTCTTCTCACATATATGAGCCATAAAGGTGCAAGCGAAGGCTATGGCCAATCAGTAATCGACCCTGCCACAGGTCAAGCTACACTACAATACTTGCTGTTTGCAAAGAAAGCTGTTGCTTACGAAGCCGACGGCACAGTGGTTGGAGCAACGTTTCCAGAAAAAATAAAAGAAATACACCAAATTTTAGGCGAAAAAGTCCCCATTTACTCACCTGGTGTTGGTGCTCAAGGTGGAAGCGCTGAAGTTGCAATCAAAGCTGGCACAAGCTACTTAATTGTTGGTCGCGAGATTGTTTTGGCTGTTAATCCTGCTGAAGCTGCTCGTAGGCTTAGGGACTTGACAAAAATTGTTTAGGCGGTTATCTTCCGCGTTTGTTTTCCCATAATTCTTTCTTAAGCAAGTCCCTTACTGAACTGCGTATGACGCTGCTTCTGCTTGGGTACATGTTTGCTCGGACTAATTCATCTAAGCCTTCTAGATAGGCTTCCGGTAGTAAGACTGTTACAAGTTTCATTTTGTTTATTTCCCCTCAAACTATGTTATGCTTATAACATGCGCCAAATATAAAATTTAGTGCTGACCTGTGAAATGTTCAAGGAACGTCTGATTAAACTTTGCAAACACCTTTTCAGCAACCCATTTGGGTAACTTACAAGTTAAACATCGTCTTTTGCGTTTTTAAGCGTCTTCATGGCGCTTCCTAAAGCTTTAGGCAAATCATCCACATAGACGCCTTGACGCTTAATACCTTCCTGAACAGCGCCAGCACCAATAAAAGCCGCGCCAATAACCGAAGTGACAAGCGGATCAGGCATAACCATCAAAGCCGCTCCAGTACGAATTAGCCAAGGCTTGCTTTCCCCTTTAGAAAGACTTCTAGTCGCAACCAAATCAGATTTGACACTTTTTACAGCATCGGCCGTTTCAGCACGAGTTTTCGCTAATTCTTGAAGAGATTTAGTTATTGATTTAAGCTCTTTAGTGTCCATCCGCCGCTGACGCTCCTTAACCTTGTACCTTTGCTATGGCTCACGTCAGAGAAAAGGTTATGCTCTCAAAAAGACCATGAAATTTAATCGGACCGTTGTTTATAATGGCAGTTTTTTGTTGTTTAAACTACATAAATTGGCTATGGAGGCAAGCTGGTTTTTTCATGATAAGTTAAATGATGAAAACCTATTTTTGTTTAGCCTTTGGGTATTGAGTGTAGTAATCTTGAGGTTTCAATACAACGCTCCGTACTCGTTGAACCCGTTTACTGGTGTTAGCCTTTTTCTGAAGCAGCAATACGTCTTTGGGTTTGCTGAATTTTTCAACGGTACCGTCGTCACGTTTACGTTCTAACTTTATGCAGTCATCAACTTGACAGTTTAATACGCAGGCGCCGCAATAAACACACAAGTCATCGACGATTTCGACTTTGCCGGTGCCCCAGTATAACGCGTTTGTTGGACAAACTTTAATGCATTCTTTGCATTGAACGCCCAGGCAAGTGTAGTTGTTGATGCTGATTTTGCCTTCTTTGAAAAGGTCTTTTACGCCTGTTGGCGCTAAAAGTTCTTCTCGGTTCTTTTTCTTTTCAGAATCAGCATTATCTCCTGATGAAAGCATTCCGAAGATATCGATGGACCCTTTATTCTGAGGCATTACAAATCATCATTTACGGCTAACTATTAAAAAGTATAATTCGTTGATAATAATACTTTATCTTACAAAAACTAACAAACCAATAAGAAAACATCATTTTTCAATTCTTAGTTTCTTCAAGAAAGGCATCAATTGATTACTTGCTCATCACTTATACATGAAAGTTTATTGTTTCATTTCTTTTAATCGGAGGCTATGGAGATATGACTCTTGAAATGGAAATTAATGGCTTTAGGGTCTTTGACGACTCTAACACTGGTTATAATAGTGCTTCTCTCGATGTTTGCCTCCGGTGCGGTTGCCGTAACAGCAACTGTATCATCAAGTGGAGTAATTACGACACCAAATTTATCCGTCTATTCTGACAGCGCCTGCACAAAAAGACTAACATCAATCGATTGGGGAAATATTGCACAAGGCAGTCAAGTCACCAAGACTGTATACGTTAAAAATGAAGGCACTACTGCACTAACTTTGCATATGAGTACAACAAATTGGAATCCGGCAACGGCATCTGGTCCAATAACCATATCATGGGACCGCGAAAGTACAGCCTTAGCCGTAAACCAGGTAACAACTGTAACTTTAACCCTAAAAACTGCGGCGACAATAAGCGGCGTAACCACTTTCAGCACAAACATCGTAATATCAGGTACAGCATAAATCACCACTTTACTTTTTTTTGTTAATAAGGCAAGCCAGATAGCGGTTTTATTCTAGCAAAGACAGCTTTTCATTTTTAGCAAAATTAACTTCCTATCTTGTTAACCTCAATCAATCAACCATTTAATCGGCTTCACAAAAACGCTCAAATTATCAGCAGACTATTAGCCATTAAATTCAGCGAAGGGAGAGGGAGACGAAATAGTGAGAAGATCAGTGCTCGATAAGATTTATCGAGAAATGTTGAGCATCCGTTACAGGCTTGATGACCTTGAAAAGAACATGTCACAGTGGAACCCCCAGCCAACTCAGATTCCGGAAATGAAACTTTTACTGCTTCCAGACCATTTAAGAAAAACTTTCACAACGGTTGCAGCCAAAGGTGAATGTGACGCCACAATTGTTTCAAACGTTACGGGTCGAAGCCGAGCAGTTGAAAGCAACTACTTAAATCAGCTTGCCCGCATGGGTTGGTTAAATAAACGTAGAGTTTCAAAAACTATTAGTTTCAGGCTTGTGGAACTTAAGGATAATGAAGGTGAGTCAGAGTTAACCCGAATTTGAGACTCTCTTCAAAAAGAAACTCTTTATTTGGCAACTTATCTTTTCCCGTTTGGTTTTTCGGCGGCAGTTTGCCAAAGCATTTCAAAATAGTCTTGAGCTAACCCGATAAGACCCTTATTGTTTGTCCATAAAGCTGGTGAACCAGAAATATCCATCTTTGGGTCTATTATTACAAAAAGCTCTCGGCTATCATACAGGCCAAACACTGTTTTAGGCATGTTTACAAGGAAACGTGCTTGGAAAGAAGGATAAATGTTCCAAAGTTTGTTGCCTGCTTCGTTTACTTCTTCTGATGGCGCCTTTTCAACTATAAAACGGTAATTAATTTTCCGTTCAGCCGCCCTTTGCGCGCTTTCAAGAAAAACGTTACCTACACCATGAACGAAACGTTTCCAAGAAATAACAACACTAACTGAGTATCGTGAATTATCGATTGCTTGACGAATCCGATTAACTATTGCCTCTTTTTGTGGAATCAAAATAAATTGGTTAGCAGCTTCAGCTTGATCTATCATATTTCTTTTCTTGAATGAACCTAAAAGGGCGTCTGTTTCATTTTTTAATCGTTCATATTCAGCCTGTTTCTTAATTAAAAGAACTTTGATTCCTTCCTCGATAGGTAAAGCTTTAAACTGAACAGGTACTTCAACAAGTTTTTCAACCAATCCCAATTCATAAAGCTTGTTTAATGTTCGGTACACGTCTGGTCTTGCAACGTCTGAGGCTTTAGCTAACAAAGCAATTTTTGAAATGCCAAATCTTGCAAGAGCTAAGTAAACCCTGGCTTGCACTAATGTGAGACCCAAATCTGTTAACGTTTGAACTTCTGTCGGCTCAGATTCCACCTATTTGTCTCTCCAAGTCTGATTTCACACTTATACAAACCCTGATTATGATGAAAGGACAACTAACAGGTCATAAATATATTTTCATATTTACTCACACGCTTCATTGTTTATACCACTTTGCAAATTTGCTAACTGCCTTAGCCCTATGGGAAAAATGGTTTTTTTCTTCAATAGTCATTTCAGCAAACGTCTTTTTACTTTGGGAAGGCTGAAAAATTGGATCAAACCCAAAACCAGAGTTGCCATCACCCTTGTGTTCTGTAAGCGTTATTTCACCTGCTGATTCGCCTTCAAAAATCAGCGGATTGGTCGCTTGACTGCAGTATACTATGGCTGAACGAAAAGTTGCTTTACGGTTTTGTTCGTTCTCCAATAGCTTGAGTATTCCTTTGTTATGAATTGTCTTGTAAACATAGGCCGCATACGGACCTGGAAAACCATTTAAGGCATCAACAAATAAGCCCGCATCTTCAACAATCAGCGGCAAATTACACCTGTTAAATGCTTTTATTGCACTGTTTTCTGCGATTTCGTTTATGCTATCACTTTGGATTTCGTCGCCCTTCATTTTAAGCATGCCGACGGCTATTCCCATAGGCTTTAAAATGCTGCGCACCTCGTTGAATTTGTGAAAGTTGCCGGTTATGAAAAAAACCATTTTTCCATTAAACTCTGATTCAGCGTTACTGTTTGCGTTCTTCAACATAGCGTCCTCGCCTTTCAATTTCACTGATTTTCTCATAAACCTTTTCCGTCAACTCGTCACCTAATACCAGACTGTAACCTGCAAGAACATCTTCAAAGCAGCTTTCCCAAAAAACAAAATGTGTACTCTGTAAAGCACGTTTTAGAAGGTGCAAATCGACCCCTTTAGCTTCCAATTCAACGTTTTTTTCACCTAAACCAAAATCTACAAGATAAATCGTGCCTTGCTTGTCCAATATCATGTTTGAAGTTGTCAAGTCACCGTGGATTAAGCCTTCCTTGTGAAGTTTGCCAACTAACTCGCCGATTTTACAGCAGATTTTTTTACGTTCAGCTTTCGGTGCCCTGTTTAGGTACTGCTTTATTTGAACGCCTTCAATATATTCCATTACGATTGTGGCTTCTGGAACGTTTACCATGTAAATCAGTGGTGTTGGTACTCCAGCGGCTTTGGCTTGATGCATTAACTGGGGTTCATGAACTGTTCGGTAACTGCGGATTTGTCTATCTAAGGCTTCGGGTCTGTACAGTTTGGGAATGCGCGTTTTAATTAATGCTTTTCTTCCGTGCCAGTCTGAAAGGTAAAGGCTGGCTTCAGCGCCCTTCCTTAACAGAACAGGGTATGTTAATTTATCCATGGCACATCCACCTTGTCTACTCGCCAACGCAACTTCACATAACTCTCATCTAGTGGAGTAGTTAACCCGTGAGTATAAGCTAAAACGCCTGTCCAAGCAACCATGGCGCCGTTATCAGTGGCGAACATTTGCGGAACCACATTGAAACGTGCATCATGCTCTTCTGCAATAACCTTAAGCATCGCCTGCAAACGCTTATTTGCAGCCACACCTCCCGTTAACAATACCTCTTTTTTTTCAGTGTGAGCTAACGCACGTTCAGTAACTTCGGTAACCATGGCAAACGCGTGCTCCTGAAGGCTGTAACACAAATCTTCAAGGTTGCAGTTGCCTTTCTGAAGCTGAGCGGTTGCAGCGGTTAAAAGTCCACTTAAGGATAAATCCATGCCCTTCACGACGTATGGTAAGGTGCTGAGGTTTTTGCCTTTAAGTGCAAGTTGCTCTATGGCGGCACCAAGCGGCAAACCTTTCTGATTTTTTAGGCCTGCTTGTCTTCCAAAAACATCAAGACAGTTACCAAGTGCAATATCCAAGGTTTCACCGAAAACCCTGTAACGTTTGGATTCAAACGCGGTTACCATAGTGTTTCCGCCTGAAGCGTAAAGCGTGACTGGGTCGGTTACACCTGTTTTTAGTTTTCCCACTTCAATATGTGCAACTGAATGGTTCACTCCAACTAAAGGAATGTTGAGGTACGCCGCTAAAGCGCGAGCTACAGTTGCTCCTGTGCGGAGGCAGGGTCCTAATCCAGGGCCCATGGAAAAAGCGATGCATGTTAAGTCTTTAGGTTTGATTTTTGCTTCAGTTAACGCTTGCCGTAAAACTTTATCCGCAACTTCTGAATGGTGTCTTGCCGCTTCTCTTGGATGAATCCCGCCTTCTGCCGGCACGTAGCTGTCTACAGCGTTTGCAAGGATTTCACCATCGAATTTTGATATGCCTATGCCTAAATCGTCTGCTGTGGATTCGATGCCTAAACAGTACAAGTTACCGGTTTGCAATGCTCTCTTCGTGTTAATCATGTGAATCCAAGTTTTCTGAGGGATACATATTTTTATCTGGAATGAACGCTTATATCTAATTGCATTATTTGGAACTGATATTAGCATGCCTAAACGTAATGACCTTGAACAAAAAGCACTACATTATGTAGTTAACACGGGTTATCAGGGTGTACTTCAATCAGATTTATGGCGTGAACTTGGCGCAAGCAGCCGTGAAGGTTCACGTGTTTCAATCAAGCTGGAAGAAAAAGGGCTCATCCGCAGAGAAAAGGAACTGCAAGAAGGCCGCTGGACATACAGGTTGTATCCTAAGAGGCTTCCGGCATCTATTGAAACCATTGTTGACTGCCCATGTTTGCTTTGTCCAGACAATGCAAGATGTGACCCAACCACAGCTATTTCTCCTAAAAGCTGCCAAAGATTAACTGACTGGATTTTGGGTCTAGGAAACAAAGACCAAATGCCAGCTGCACCTGAAGATCCAAGCATACCAGAGGATGATTCCCTTGCCGAAAGCTTGGATACGTGAAAGAAAAAACGAGTTTTACTACAAGAAAGCCAAAGCTGAAAACTACCGCAGCCGCGCCGTATACAAGCTGGTTCAAGCTAACGAGAAATACGGTTTCATTAAACTGCGCGACGTCGTCGTTGATTTAGGTGCTGCACCTGGCGGTTGGATTCAAGCAGCCAGAAAAATGACTGGCAAATACGGTTTTGTCTTAGGCGTAGACCTTAAACCGATTGAACCGTTTCCTCAAGATTACATTCGTACGGTAGTTGCTGATTTAACTGAGCCAAACATTGCAGAGCAAATCCTTTCATTTCTGCCTCGCAGACCAAATGTTGTGATTTCTGATGCTGCACCAAATGTTACAGGTGTCTGGGAAGTTGACCATGCACGACAAATCGATTTAGCCACAAAAGCGATGGATATTGCATTGCAGATTTTGCGTCCAGGCGGCAACTTTTTCGTAAAACTCTTCGAAGGCGACTTAATGAACGAGTTTATCCAAACTGTCAAGTGCAACTTTACAGAGGTTAAAATTGTTAAGCCACAAGCGAGTCGCGCTAAAAGCTCTGAAATGTACCTTTTAGCTTTAGGCTCAAAAAATGGTCTTGAAGAGTAAACCATAATTTCTTTGATGCCTCTTTTTGTTTTAGGTGGTATGGGTTTGAATGTTGTAGCGGCTGATTCTGCAGCGGCAATTCTTGATGCTCAGTTTAACCCTGTTTTTCTTGTTGCTTCGGTGGCAGTGCTTGTTAAGCCTCCTTATCGTGAAGCAAGTTATCGTATTGCCCAACCTATTTTTAAAGAGGTTAACACGGGCTTTGAAGTGATAGTGCATGAAGCTGAACTTTGCCTTCAGATGCTTGATAAAATGAAAGCTGACGTGGTTCATTTGGACATGACTTTAGGTGGTATCCCTCTTGAAGCATTGTCACCAGTGGAGTTGTCTAATTTGAGGGCTTCTAGAACAGGCAAAGTAAATATTCTTAAAATTCTGCCAAGGCTAAGAAAAATCGCTACAGAAATCAAACGTCTCCATGACATAGAAATGCTTGCAATAGGCAAAGAAAGTGTGCCTGTTAGAATTGCAGAGTTAACTGCTGGTGCTGAAGCAGTTTTGTTTGCCGCCAAAAAAGTTGTAGCTGAAGAGGAACCTTTACTGTTGGGGTTGCCTATTAATTGTCAGCCTTTCTTTGCAGGGGATGAGGTTTATTTGCAGTCGCTTATGGCTGGTGAACATGAACTTCGTGGGTTTGCCGTTGATGTGGAAGATGTACTGGGAAAGGTTAAATTTACAGAAACGTTTAACCCATGTGCACGTGGCTTTAGAGCCGTAAAGATTCAAAACCGATAAACAAAGGAAAGTGTTTCATTTGAGCGATATTTTATCATTTTGGACAAAAGCTTCCCCCAGACGGAAAAGAGTCTACTCTTTAATCTTCATATTTATTCTTTCGGTTGTGGTAACTTTTGCTGGAACTTTAGTGCCGTTAACAACTGAAGAAGCAAACACAATCTCCAACCAAGTTAACCAGACCCTAATAGAAAACAACGATTTTGCTTCCTTAACAGGCGCAATTTTTGTTAACAACTTTATGCTCTGCCTAATCATGTTCATTCCTGTAGCGGGTGCATTGTTTGGACTTTTTACGTTGTTCTCCACTGGCACAGCTATAGGCGCGATTTCTATGGTGCAAGGCATGCCTGCAAGCATCACAATACTGTTACTAATGATTACACCGATATTTTGGCTTGAATTCGTCTCTTACTCGCTGGGCATGACAGAAAGCATTTGGCTGTTCCGTCGGTTAACGCAAAAACGGTGGCGGGAACTAAAATGGACTGCCCTATTCATCGGCGTCACTGCAGGTTTACTTGCTCTCGGCGCTGTGGTGGAGGCATGGCTTATACTTGCAGGCGCCTAGCCTCTTCTTATTTTTTGATTATTTCTAAACTAATATCTAATGATTTTACGCTATGCGTTAACGCGCCCACACTGATTATGTCCACATTAGCAAGAGCGTAATCCAGCAGGGTTTCGCTGTTTATTCCGCCACTTACTTCCAGCAAGACCTTATGAGGAAGCTTTGCATTTTTAAGCATTTCAGCCGCTTTGTTAGCTTCATCTGGCGTGAAATTATCAAGCATTATTATGTCTGCGCCTGCCTCAGCTACCCTAAGAATATCGGTTGCCTTTGTTATTTCAACCTCAATTTTCTTGCTAAACGAAACGTTTTCTTTTGCCAACTTAACCGCTTTCACCGGGTCACCGACTACTGCGATGTGGTTATCTTTGATTAAAATCATATCATCCAAGTGTAGCCTGTGAGGGTCACCGCCGCCGACAGCGACAGCTTTCTTGTCCAAGTAAAGTAGACCCGGCGCGGATTTTCGGGTTGCAGATATTTTTGCTGAGGATTTTACCGCTTCAAGTTTTTCAGCTAAGTCGCGTGTAGCTGTTGCGATGCCGCACATGCGTGATAATAAATTAAGTAGTGTACGTTCAACTGTTAGGATAGTTTGTGCGTCACCGGTTATTTGCATTAGAACCTGCTTGTTTTTTACTTGTTCACCGTCGGTGAGGTTGGCTTTAACTTTTAAATCTAAGGCTTGAGCAAGAATGGTTGCTTCTTTAATGCCTGCTGCTACTCCAGGTTCTTTAGCGATTACTTCAGCGGTTACGGTTAAATCTGACGGAATGACTGCGGCTGCTGTAACATCGCCTTGACCAACATCATCGTTTAAAAGGTGTATTAGTCGTTCTTCAACAAGTTTTCGAGGCACAAACATAGTTGTAACTTAATTTATCAAAGGTTTAAATGCTTTCGTTGCCTTGAATTTAGAAAACTAAAATTAAGACGTTCCTCTGCTGTGATTGTATGCGATTGCTGTTCACCTGCTCAGAATTGGGGTTAGGTCATGTTTCACGGATTATTCCTTTAGGCAAGCGGCTGGAACAAGCTGGGCATGAAGCGTTCTTTTTTTCAGGCGGCAAAGCCTATGAACTGCTAAAAAAAGAGTTTAAACACGCTTACAAATGCACTCCAATCGCATGGTACGAAAACGCTTCGGGAATTGTTACATCAGCTTCTTTGATTAACATACTGTTTCCTTTGCCTGTGTTTAACGCGGAGAACCGCCAGTTTGAAATGAAAAACTCTAACGCCATGGAGGTTATCCATAGGTATTATGATTTAAGAGAAAACCTGCGTGACATTGCCCCTGATGTGTTGATTGCTGACGGCGACATAAACGCTTTAAGGCTCGCCTTCAGATGGAAGATTCCATCGGTTTACATTGCTAACTTGATTCGTCCAAGTTACGGGTTTGCAAGTTTACTTAATCCTGGCGAACGTATAGTTGAAGAATACGTTAAACGCTGTACAAAAATTGTTATTCCTGACAATCCGCCGCCCTACACGGTTTCAGGCTATAACATCGGCGACTTGCGTGGTTCAGCGTTTGAAGATAAAATCGAGTATGTTGGCGCCTTTATGGACACTACACCTGTTGAGGGTGCAGAAGAGCATGTTTTTGCTCCCGTAAGTGGGCCAATCGGGACCCGTTCAAAACTACTGAAAACTTTGCTTCCTGTTCTTCAAAAAATCTCTGGCAAAGCAGTAATTAGTCTTGGCATTCCCGGCAAGAAGGCTTCAGCAAAGATTGGTAACTGTGAAATCCACAACTGGCTTTCCACTGTTGAACGCCAAGAAGCCATGAAAAACGCCAAATACGTAATCTTCAGCGGTGGACACATAACCTGCTTCGAAACCGTAAAGTATGCTAAACCAAGCATTTGCATTCCAACCCAGCCTGAACAAGGTGGCAACGCGGCAAAACTGCAAGATTTAGGCTGCTCAATCAAAGTTAAAAACCAAAAAGAGTTGGAGAAAGCTGTGCAGAAAATGGAAGTAGAGCTTGCTGTTTACAAAAAGAATGTACTGGAGCTTAGCAGGTTCTCTAGTAGATTTAACGGTTTAGATAGGGCTGTTGAAATTGTGGAGAATGTTTTAGGTTAAGCTTGTGAGTTTAGACTTAAGCGTTTGACTTCGCCGTTTGGGGTTTGTTCTTCAAAGATTATGGCTTTGAACCGGTAGATTTTTGTGCCCTTTGTTAACCAAGTGTCCGGTGGTAATCCTGCCTTCATGCAGCATTGACAAAGGAATTCTTCCTCGCACCATTGCCACTCAACTGGAACTTGTGGCAACAGAAGTCCTTTGTTGTAGCCTTTCTCGATGATTAAGCCGTCTTGACCAACTTTGATTTGTTTAATGTACTCTTTTGGGTTGTCAACGTTTACTTGCTCGGGCGGTGTTAAAACGCTGACTTCAAAAATGCATGTATCCAATTCGTCAAGAGCCATGGCTGGGAAGCGTGGGTCTTCTGTTGCAGCGTTTATGGCTGAATCAATAACGGCTTCCACAAGCGGGCTTGTCGGGTAAGGGTAACCTATGCAGCCGCGAAGAGCTTTTTCTCCTGCCTTAAAAGTGTTTATAGTGACAAAGACGCCGCATTTCTCGTAAAGCTTCCTAGGCGTATCTTTAGGTGGCTTTAGGGTTTGGCCCGAATCCAGGTAAGTTTTAACTGTATTTCGTGAAAGTTCGATTAAGAATTTTCCTTCTTCATTTGTTAATTCAAACGGTATACCCTAATACCTCCTAGTCAACAACCTGTATGTTATAGTGAACAAGAATTAAGAAGTTAAAAAAGGTTAAAAAAGGGCGATTTTAGAGTTTGGTTGATTCTTCGGTTACGCCTTCCTTGGTTATGATAAGGAAGTTGATTCCGTCGCCGCTCATTGCATCTCTGTTTATTGCAGATTTGATTGCCCTTGTGATGAGTTCTTTTGCTTCAGCTACTGTTATTGATTCTTTGTAGGCTTCTTCTATGACGCCGATGGCTACTTCTGTCCCTGAACCGACTGCTGCGTACTTGTCTGGAATAAGTGAACCTAAAACGTCAAGAACAAAAAGTGATGCGCCTTCTTCATCTAAACCGCCGACGATTGTTTGAGTGTACAAAGGTGCGTATCTGCGGTTAAAGAGAATGTTTGCCATAAGTTTAGATGCCGCTCTTACACTGATTTTTCTGCCAACATCCATGCTGAATAGTTTGGCTTGAGCTTCCATTTCTCGGGCGAGAACCTGCATGTCTCCAACAAGTCCAGCGCATGCGACCCCGATTTGGTCTGTTACTTTGAAAACTTTTTTGCCGCCTCGGCTCATGATAAAGCCGCCGTAGGTTACACGTTTTTCTGAAGCTAATACTACGCCGTCAACACAAACGATGCCGACTGTTGTTGCGCCTGGCATCCACGCCATACCTTGCTGAGCTTGATTGCCCTGTGGCTGCTGTTGGCGTTGCTCTTCTTGAGGCATTACGTGCATTTGTGGAATTTTCCGTAATGATGGAAATTGTGACTGAAATCCGTATCTTTCCATAACTTTTCGCCTTTTCCCGATGTATTACACAAAACAATGTATTAAGGTTACTTATAACCATTTTAGACCCAGTTTCACCTGTTATGGTGTAAACTTATAGCCGGTTAGCTGTCTGAAATGCGGCAATCATTTAAAAACTTGGTTTCTGCAACTCGACTATACTGAACTAAAACAGGGTAAAGTTTAGAAACCTTTTTCCATAAGCATCAAACTTACCAAACAGGATTGGCTAATGATTCAAGTTTACACCCAAAACGTTAACGGTATATGGCTCACGGTAGCCTACAGGGAACAGCAAGTTTTAGCTACCTCTTTTGCAGATACTGAACAAAAAGCCCTAAGAAACCTGCTAACCAGTTTGCCATTCAACACGCCCTTTCAAGTTTTCCTTTTACCGTCAACCAGCGCAAAAGACACGTTTGCTTTGATGGAAGGCATTCTTGAAGGAAAAGACGTCAAAATTAACCTTAACCTTGCAACGGATAAACTGCCTAGATACACTACAAGCGTGCTTAAGGCGGTTATGCAAATCCCAGTTGGTTACGTCGCAACTTATGGAGCAGTTGCTAAAGCTGTAGGCGGTGGTCCAAGAGCAGTCGGGAATGTTATGGCAGGCAACATTTTTGCCCCATGTGTTCCTTGTCACCGCGTGGTGAAGTCGGATCTTTCTTTAGGCGGATACGGGGGCGGCTTAAAAATTAAGTATCAATTGCTCGTTAAGGAAAAACGTGGTTACCTTGAAACTAAAGGTGTTGCGGTAGAAGGCGGTGGTGTGCTGCAGGTTTATCCTGTCGAGTTTACCTTGAAAAACTGTTTACTGCAACCATTTTAGCTTTTGTAGGCTTGTTTTTAAGCAATAAGCACATAAAGTGGAACGTCTGAATATTTAGTGTAACGTTTTTGAGGTTCAAGCTTTATGGCTAAATATAGATGTACCATTTGCAATTGGGTTTATGATGAAGCTAAAGAAGGTAAAAAATTTTCTGATTTACCTAAAGAGTGGGTTTGTCCAATCTGCGGTGCCCCAAAAACCGCTTTTGTGCTGCTTGCAGAAAACCAAACTGTTGAAGAAAAACCAAAAGCCGTCCACACGGTTTCTGAAATACTGGTTAATCAACTTGCAGAATGGGGTCTACAATACGTTTTCGGTATTCCCGGCACGTCAACGTTGGGTGTTGTGGATGCGATTCGTAAAAGTAACGGTAAAATCAAATACCTGCAAGTCCGCCATGAACAAACCGCAGCTTTTATGGCATCAGCTTACGGCAAACTAACCAGTCATGTTGCCGCTGTGTTGAGCATTTCTGGTCCCGGCACAACTAATCTTGCAACGGGCTTGTATGACGCCAAACTTGATTATTCACCAGTAATAGCGTTAACTGGTATGGTGACGCGAAAACAAATTGGTCCAGGGTCACTTCAAGAAATTGACCATTACGCTTTCTTTGAACCCATAAGCGTCTTTAACAAAATCCTCATGTCACCAGAACAAACCACAATGCTTGCAACCTTAGCTGTTAAGCACGCGCTTGTCGACCGAGGCGTAGCTCACATCGGAATCCCCAATGATGTCCAAAAACTGCCGTATGACACGGAAATTTTGCCTTTTGAAGGACGCATGCCCAACCTTGCTTATGGGCAGGAAGACTCAATAATTGAAAAAGCTGCCAAAGTTGTTGATTCAGCAAGTCGTCCAGTTATAATTGTTGGTTTAGGAGCAAGAGGTCAAGGAACCAAACTGTTGCGGCTTGCAGAGAAGATTTCAGCGCCGATTGTTTCCACTTTTAAAGGTAAAGGCATAGTTGACGATAGTGAACCGTTGTATGTTGGGTGTCACGGCGGAATCGGTTCAACAGCTGCTGGCACGCTTGTGGACAGAACGGATTTGCTGATTGTTATTGGTGCCTCTTTTTCGGATCTAAGTATGATTCCTAAGAAACGGATGATTCAGATTGATATTAATCCGCTTATGCTTGCCCGTCGTTACTCCGCCGAAGTTGGCCTTCTGGGAAACAGCGCCGTACTCATCCCTAAATTAGCCGCTAAGGCTTCCGAAAAACATGCTACAGCCTACCTGCAAGAGATTACCCAACTTAAACAGAACTGGCTAAACCAAATAGAACGGGAAGCAGACGAAACTGCCAATCCCATACGGGCACCTTACATTATGAAAGTGTTAACTGAAAAGTTTGCTGATGATGCGGTGATTTCGCTTGATGTAGGTGAGAACTGCTGGTGGTTTGGCAGAAACTTCCAGATGAAACGTACACAAAAAATGGTTATGAGCGGCAACTTGGCGACGATGGGTTTCGGTTTGCCCGGCGCGTTAGCAGCGCATCTTGCTTATCCAGACAAGCAAATCGTCTGCATTACAGGTGATGGCGGCTTGACAATGGTGCTTGGCGACTTCTTAACCGCGTTAAAGTATGAGATGCCCATCAAAGTGTTTGTCATCAATAACAAGAGTTTAGGCATGATTATGCAAGAACAAAAAGTGGAAGGCTACCAAAGCTGGCAAACAGAGCTTCATGATTTCAGTTTTGCTGAATTTGCGCAAAACGCAGGCGGCTTAGGCATAAAAGTTCTTGAACCCAAAGAATTGCCCGACGCAGTTGACCGTGCACTTGCATCAAACAAAGCTACGATTGTTGATATCGACACTGACCCACGAAGGTTTCTTTAGGAGCTGGCTTGAATGGAAAATCGCTCCTATGCTGCGCCATTTGTTCTCTCGCTGGTAGGCGGCGTAATCATTGTTGTCTTTAGCATTTTCTACTCGGTTTGGTTTGGCACTTCACTTCCGTACTGGGGTAACATCGGTAACTGGATGGGTGGAATGATGAGTAATTATCACAGCTTTATGGGTAGTTACGGCAGTTCCTATGGGTATCTGACAACAATCTCCATAGTAAGCCTAATCTCTGGTATACTGGTAATTATCGGTGCAGTCATGCTTCGCTTTCATCCGCAAGATAACCTTATTTGGGGAACTCTGATTGTCATTTTTGCTGCTCTGAGTTTTATCGGAATGGGCGGCTTCTTTATTGGCGCAATCTTGGGCATTATCGGGGGCGCCTTGGCTTTGAGTTACAAGCCAACAAAAACAAAAGCTTAACATGTTTTCCATTCATTAGCACTATGTCTTAGTGTTTTTGGGTCTTTAGATATTTTCAGGGCGGTTTTCTATCTGCTTCTATAGGTTTCTGCATACCCTTTCTAACAGGGTCCAAATAGGCTGCAAATAGGTTGGCAATAATTGTTAAGCTTTCAAAATCAACATTATCGCCAAATCATTAACATTGGTTCCAGTGCGACCCGTAAAAACAAGGTCTTCCAGCCTCAAAAAGAATCTGTACGAATCATTATCCTGCAAGAAACCTTCAGGGTTGAGTTCCAACAGTTTTGCTCTTTTCAGAGTGGTGTCGTCGATTATTGCTCCTGTCGCATCTGTTGGGCCATCCACTCCGTCGGTGCTCAAAGCAGCAAAAACAAAACCTTCCAGCCCCTTAAAATGCAATGCCAAAGCTAAAGCAAGCTCCTGGTTTCTTCCACCTAAGCCTTTACCTTTTACTGTAACAGTGGTTTCTCCCCCAGCAATGAGGCAAATGGGTTTTGAAGCGTCGGTTGCGGTTTTACGGATTTTTTTGGCAAGGGTTTCTGCGGTTTGTTGTGCTTCACCTTCAAGTGGGTCAGATAACAGATAAGTTTCCACTTTTTGCTTTTCAAAATAATTTTTTACGGCATTGCATGCCGATTGGTTGCTGCCAATAATTACGTTGTAAACTTTTTCAAAGGCTGGGTTGCCGGGTTTGGGGGTTTCAGCAATTTCACCTTTTAATCCTCTGGTAAGCGTTTCTTTTACCCCTTCGGGTGCTATGTCCCAAATTCTGTATTTCCTTAAAATTTCTGCTGCGTCTTTGAAGGTTGTCTTATCAGGTGCTGTTGGTCCAGACGCGATTTCTCCCAGTCCATCACCTACTACATCAGAAATTATTAAGCTTAGAACCGTTGCTGGATACGCTTCCTTCGCTAAGTTGCCACCTTTAAAGGCTGAAAGATGCTTTCTAACAGTGTTAACTTCAGCAATGGCTGCGCCGCTTTCAAGCAACATTTTTGTAAGTTCCTGTTTATCCTTAAGCGTTACACCCCTTCGTGGTAGCGGCATAAGGCTTGAACCACCCCCTGAAATTAAGCAAATCAAAAGGTCATCTTTACCTGCTTGATTGGCGATTTGAAGCATCTGTTTTGCGCCTAAAACTCCCGCTTCGTCGGGAACCGGATGACTCGCTTCATTGAGCACAATCTTTTCTGTTTTGAGCCTGTTGCCTTTGGGAACGTTTATTATTCCGTGGGTTATCCGCTTCCCTAAAGTTTGCTCTAAGGCTGCCGCCATTTTTCCGCTGGCTTTACCTCCGCCAACAACGTAAATGTGGCTGAATTTTTTTAAATCAAAAATTAAGCTGTCGACTTTAAGGGTTGAATTGTGCATTGCAAGTTTAGATTGGATGATTTTTTGGGGTTGAACAGCGTTTAGGGCTGCTTCATAACTATCAAGAATTAGCTTGCGTGCTTTTTTTAACGTTTCAGTTTGGCCTTTGTTAATCAAATGAACCTTATTTTCTACCTTTACAGTCATAAATCCACTTTCAACTGTGCACTGGCATTTAGAGTTGTCATTTTAGCGTTTAATGTTTTTCATTTTCGCTTGCCTTTTCTTTCTAAAAGTCAATTCTATTAAAATAATTAATGAAACACCCACGGCTATTATCAACAAGATGTAAGGAGTTAACAATATGTTTACAAAAATCTCTAAAGCCCTCACAACAGGGTTATCTGTAAGTGATTGGGGCGCCGGTTCAGTTGCTGGAATGTACCCGTAAGCAATATTGCTTGGCAAAGAAAGCTCCTGTTTGATTGAAGGCACAGGCTGGTCTGGATTAATTATCCATTGAAAAGCGTTTGCAACCCCGTACATGTCCAAAGTGGAAATCTCGTATTGTGCACTGTAAATATCAAACAAGGGATACATCAAGTCACTACTTGAATTACTGTGTCCTATGCATAATGCGTGCCCAAACTCGTGAGCAGCTACGCTTTGAATATCTTTCTGCGTTAAAGTAATGTATTGTGACTGCGTGGCAAGGGTGATTAAACTTTTCTGGATTGTTCCGTTCTCATAGGGTATAGTTGTTGTTGAACCGATTGCGTCTTGGCTGCCCGCATTGACAGACTCTGAAAAGTTGACGTAAATATCAAAATCTGGTTTTGTCTGGTTTGCTGTTTGAACCTGCAAATTCAATGCCGAGAGATAATTAAAACCAGAATAATTAGCTGAAAAGTATGCGATTGCATAATTCCAGTCCTCTATGGCTCTTATGGTTGAATTAACCAAGCCGGAAGACATGTCGCTCTGATTTTCTGAGATAATTAAGACTGTAAGCGTAGTTTTATTCCAAAGGTAACCGCCAACCTCAATAATTGCGGAGTCTTGCGGTTGGGCTTGAACCTGAAAAGCGGTTGATAGAACAATAAGCATAATCATCAGGTAACATAAAAAATTCATACTAAAAATAACGTGTTTTTTAATTTTAAAGTTAATGGTGAGAAAAAGCTTTATCGGCATTCAAAACCAAAGTGTAAATTGTAATGTTTTAACGGTAAAAAATATGAAGATTGGTTACCCATGTATTAACGTCACCGTTGGCTGCACTAGTGGGCACACTTTTAGGCTTAAATCCTTTAGTGAAGACCGCCTAAAAGAAACCGTCAAAGCCAACATTCAATGCCTAACTCGGACACTGAAGTATAACAAAGAACATAACCTGTTGTTTTTCAGAATCTGCTCAGGTCTTGTACCCTTTGCTTCTCACCCAGTGAACACATTCAATTGGCAGAATCATTTCAAAGATGAATTTGGAGCCATAGGTGAATATATCAAGCAAAACGGTTTTCGGATTTCAGTTCATCCTGACCAGTTCACAATAATCAACTCTATAGATGAAGCAATTTTTGAAAGAAGCAAAAAAGAACTGCAATATCACGCCCAAATTTTAAACCTGTTGCGTTTAGATGAGACCGCAAAGATCCAGATTCACGTCGGCGGTGCCTACGGAAACAAACCTCAAAGCATGCTAACCTTCATTGACCGGTATAGTCGGCTTGATGAAGAAATAAAACGGAGACTCGTAATCGAAAATGACGAGCGCCTCTTTGACGTTGACGACTGCCTTGAAATCTCCTCTAAAACCGGAATTCCAGTTCTTTTTGACGCGTTTCACCATAAAATAAAACATCGCCCTGAGAAGGAAAACATTGATTTTGGGTTGATTAACAGGACATGGACGCAAAAGGATGGGTTGCCGATGGTGGATTACAGCTCACAAAAGCCCCAAGGCAAACCTGGCCAGCACACTCAGAGCATTGACACGTCAGATTTTGAAGCTTTTTTGAAAAGAACTTTTCCTTTTGATTTTGACGTGATGCTTGAAATTAAGGACAAGGAAGCAAGCGCGGAAAAAGCCTTGAAAATTGCTTTAAATGACCCAAGAACAAGGACTTAACGTGGTTTTCCTTTTAGTTGGGCTGCAAAAGCTGCTTGGGTTTTTCTGTTCCTTGCTGTTTGGGTGACCATTGTTTACTCCGCCAAACAATTTGAAGTCACAAAGGTTTGAATAAGCTGACTATTGCTTGTAGGATATAAAAACGTAAAGCTTTCAAGTTTGCCAATTGGTAAAGTGATAGTAAATTTGGTTCCATTATTTTTTGAAGTTGTAAACGATATTTTTCCGTCATGTGCGTCGATGACACGTTTGCATATTGCCAAACTCATACCCATACCTTTAGCTTTAGTTGTTACTAAGGGCGAAAAAATGTTGGGCAAGACATCTTCAGAAATGCCTGCACCTGAATCTGTAAAGGACACTTCAACTTGGTCCTCCTTTACAAGGTTTGCTATTACTATTCTGCCCTCTGCTGCAATTGAATCAAACGCGTTCTTGATAAGATTAGCAAAAACCATCTCCATCTTTTGAGCATCCACGTAAAGTTTAGGTTGTTCTGTAGTCAAATCTATCACTTTGATTTTATCGGGCACTTTAAGCTTTGAAAGCGCGTTAACTGTTAAAGACTTAACTGTGCACCTCTCAAATTGTAACTGAAAATCCGCGGAGTACTCAACTAAACTGTTAATGATTCGGTCTGAATCAGAAATTGCGGTTTCAATCCAGTCGCAAACTTTTAACCGTTCAGCCTCAGACATGGCTCCGTTCTTTTTCTTGATTAGATAAACGCTGCTTTTTATGGCTGCCAATGGATTGCGTAGGTCATGCCCGATTTGTCCTGCAAGCTCACCTATAGACGCTAACCGTTCAGTTTTAAGAAGTCTTTCTTCCATCTCAATGCGGCTGGTAATGTCTTTCATAATGCAAGTAATGCCGATGGGTTTGCCTTTTTTGTTTGGAACAATAGAGCCTGAAAATAGAACCTGCTTGACTTCTCCTGTTTTCGTTTTAAGTTCAAGCTCATAATTGATCAAGACATTTTTAGTTTTCAGTTCCGCTAAAATATTGTTTAATGTTGCTTCTTGGTTTTGGGCAAAAAGTAGTGATAGCTTTTTTGAATTTATTTCTTCTTTTGTAAAACCTAAAAAGTCAATTAATCGGTCGTTTACTCTTAACATTTGTGCTTTTTCGTCTGTTAAAATAAACGGGTCTGGAATTGTAGTGATTATCTGCTCAAAAGCTAATTCTGTGTCAAGAGTAAATAGTTCATATTTGACGATTGCGTGGCCGACAAGGAGACTGAAAAACAGGGTGGCGCTTATTCCAAGATTAGGAAAATCCATGTTTAAGGATCTTGTTAGCATATTTGTAACTATGAAAGTGGCTATTGGAATTGCAAAGCCTACTGCTACATATTTTGCTTGTGAGCGTTCTGTTGTGTCAGTTGAAGCTTGGTAATATCTAAAGCAGAGAGCAAATGCAATAATTGGAAGTACGGAAGCCCAAATTGTTGATAAATAATAAAGTGGGGTTCCTGACATAATGTCATTGTATCCCCAGTATTTTAGTTTGGGCGCAGTGTTTATTTGATAAGTAAAAAAGTCAATTAACCAAAAAGTTATGGCCGGCAAATAGAGGACTAAATAATTTTGTTTATTTTTTATCCAATTGCTTTTAGTAAATATTAAAGCAAAATTGAGCACAAGAACCACAAAGAAAGGCCATCCTGTTCCCATTTTGTGCCAAAAAAGCGCTGATGCCGCGTCCGGTGAATTCCACATCATAACAGTGCTGAATTGGTAAACAAATGCTGCTATGCTTGTTAGGAAAAATAGTTTGTTGAGGAAGGCTTTTCTGTTGAATGAATAAACGATGATGCCTAACGCTAAGCATATGATGGTGGCTGAGAGTGAGAGCAGGGTAAACCAGTTCATGGGTCTTAACAGTTATTGTTTTTGGCTGGTTCTTCTTATAACTGATATGATGTTTGGCTACATATCTTTGAGTAAGAAGCGGCAGAATTATTATTTTAAATCAGCAACCCGAAAAAAATCTGGTTGGGTGTATTTAGAAGGATGAGATTTACATCAAATATGCTTTATGCATTTTTTATTTTATTGTGCGGTTTGGTTTTCTTTTTTTCCTGCGATGCCTGCTAAGCGTGAAATCAAAATGGCGATAAACAGTGTTCCTATGATGGGCTCTAACATTACAAGTGATTGTGCCTGTAAAGTGTTCGGCGTCATAAGTCCATCTATCGTTGTTAACGCGTAATAACTGTAATAGATAAAATTAGAAAAATCGTACGTTGGCGGGGTTGATATGCTGGAAAAGGAGCCTGGCGTGTATAATTCAATCAAACGATAAATCGAAGCGAAAGTTAACCCTATTAAAAGATAAGTTGCAACCCCACCCCATATGAAATCTGTTTCAATATTTTTCTTGCGCTGGGTTCTAATTATGTTGATAAAGATTAATGCTCCAA
Source organism: Candidatus Bathyarchaeota archaeon (assembly GCA_963832745.1). GTDB lineage: Archaea > Thermoproteota > Bathyarchaeia > Bathyarchaeales > Bathycorpusculaceae > Bathycorpusculum. Next base: position 58,701 of record CAWHVC010000002.1, read on the forward strand.
TAAGCGAGAAAGAAATTGTTGTAAAAAATCTGGCAAGCTCTTCACTGCGTAAGCTTCCTTGAATTGTAAAGAACCAAATAAAAACAAGGGTTACTAAAGCTATTATCAGGGCTATTGGGCCAGTTTTTTTCTCTTGTTTCACGGACAATCCTGCAATAACCAGCACTAATGAGACAATAAGGGAAAGAAACAATTCGCCAAAATAGCCTTGGCTGTAAGGGATAAAAAGCAAGTAAAATATGATGGAGACCACTAACAAGAAATATTTTGAATCATAAAACCATTTCTTGAATTTTTCAATGATATTAGAAGAAACAGATGATATTGAAATCACCTAAAACAAGAGCATAACTTTACAATAGATTTCTAATTAGTGACTACCATTTAAGGGTTAATGCTTGCTTTGATTATTGAATAGGGCTACATTGTAAGGCATTTGTGGGTTTATCTAAAATTTTTTGGTGATTTCTTGGCAGCGTGTCCATAGTTTTTCTTGCATTTCGAGGTTATAGGCTGATTTGTTGCATTGAACTTCATTGAGTTTTTCATCATAGTAAAATCCAGGATGTTTTTCTTCGGTGGACAGAGCAGTGTAAACGGTGGCCATATCTTCTGGTGACATAGAAAACCGGCTTTTTATTTTATACATCCTCTTTGAGTATGGATGAAATATTGGCGTATCTGTTTATGTCAACTTTTACGTTGGTAACCCTGACAGCATTCACCAACACAGAGGTATCCTTCAACTGGCTTCTAAGATGTAGCGAGTTCATAAGCAGCGCCAGCTTGGTTTGATAATACGTTTTGGATGGACTATATTTTTCAGGTGAAACCAGTTTCTCAATATCCAACTGAATGTTAGGGTATAACGTTAGCCCTTTGGACGAAATGTTGATGATGCGCGCGTCAGTCTGCGTCTGCATCGCGGGCAAAAGCATGTTTGTGAGAAGAAAAGGTGCAATAGTGTTAGTTGCAAACTGCACTTCATAGCCCTCATCAGAAAAAACTGGTTTCTTTCGGCTCAGGTCAAAATCTGCAGCGTTATTAATCAAAACATCTAATGTTCCCCAATCGTGAATGACCTGCTGGGCAAGTGAGCGGACATCACGCATCAATGACAAATCCGCTTGATACAGTTTTATTTCTTTGTTTTGCGTTTCCCTTACAAGCTGCTCTTTGGCAGCAAGCCCTTTATCAAGGCTACGGCACACAAGAAGCATCCGATATCCTTTTTGGGCAATCTGCCTAGCTGCACATTTGCCAATACCGGAATTAGCCCCAGTAATCAAACACGTTTTCATATTGTGTTCTTACTATAGCCAAGCAATTTAGTCTTTGCCAAAAGCAAGGGGGCAAAGGGCTGACAAAAAATTAGTTTGATTCAATTTGCCGTGAATGATGCAGGGTGTGAGGATTTTTTATAATCTGTTTTTTTCCGAAAGAAACTTCCACGAAGAAGGGAACGTCAAGCAATAAACTTTAATCCAAGTCAAAACAATAAAGCCAAGTAAGTGACAATAAATGGACCGAAAACTAAAACTTATATCCGACCCCCAACAGGGAACCAAAACCGTTTACGCATCTAAAACGTTACCAGTCATAAAAAGCAAGCGTGGCAAATACTACCTATCTATGTGGCAATTGTGGAGCAAAGATAGGCGAGACTATCGTCGAAGGAAAATTCAAGAACGTTGTATTAAAGTGTCCAACCTGCAACCTCTACAACGAAGTATAATTTGGTGAGTTTTCTGCTCAAGTAACGGAAACTTGAAAACCACTGCTTGGAATGTAGAATATTCTACTTTTCCATCTTTATGCGTTTTCGCTCTTAAACGCTTAATTTTATTTTTAGCCATTCGTTATCTAACGTGACAGACAAAAAACAGTTAACAGGCTTAATCAGGGGCTACCTATTTTGTGTAGATTGGTGCAGGGCTGGGGTTCTAAAGGGTATGGCTAATCAAGAAAGGCTTGACTTTCTAAAACGTAACGAGTCACTATAGTAAATCGTGTCCTGAAGAGCGAATCAAGAAACAGTTTTACGATACTCAAATTGAAACTGAATAAACAAATGAAAAATAGGGTGAAAGGGGGGCTTTTTAGTTTGAATTAAAATCCGCTCCCGTCTGATACACCATCACCCGCATTTGGGGCTGGTCCAATACCTGGCGTATCGGGTTGAATGTATTGGTTGCCGCTTGGAATGCCGTCACCTGAATCAGGTGCTGGTCCAACGGCGGTGCTAGCTACTGCGATTCCAGAAAGCACTGTTAAAGACAATATTGCAACAATAACTAAAGCGCTAATCAACTTCATGCTTTTTCACCACCTATGGAACAATAAAGTTGCTATCAAAAATAAGGATAACTTTGAAACGAGCGTTTCAAGATTTTTAATTTAATGGATAAAGACAATGTGTTTCTCGTTTGTTTTGTGTGTGCATTTCGTTGTTTCAAATAAGTGGTATTAAATTTTTTTAGAACGATTTTTGTACTTTAACGGGCACAGCACTAATTATCTATTAAATTCTTTGTTGGTAAAGTCTTATATCAAGAAGCTAACAATCAAGTAAACAAGGGATTGGCTTGAAGGCTAAATTGGTTGTAGCTCTTGTTGTTGCCGTGTTTGTTATTAGTTCAGTTATGGCGGTTTCGGCTGAGACTAAGACAAGTGTTTGGAGAGAAGAAATGAATTACCAAAGCCTTAACCAACTTGAAGCGGGAGGCTGGACTGTTACTCATGAGGCTGGTGTTAGCTTCTCTGGCAGCGTAATAGTTTTAGATGGCACCTCACAGGATACTTCTATCCACTACGCCCAAATTTCCTCAGGAATCTCAAACTGGAAAGTTGAAGATAAAAGCAGATGGACTCTGGGTAGCCACTGCGGAAACAGCATAACCGCAGTAACCGACAAACATTCCTACGCTTTTGCGGCTGATGGCTGGTATGGCAACTATGCATTCTATCGAGATGGACAAAAAACAACCTTTGGCAGCTACCAAGAAAACAAGAACGCATGGTTCACGCTGGCAATAGAAAAGCAAGGTAACCAGATCAACATGTACTATAACGGGGAAATAAAGAGCACTTACACGGAAACAGATACTTCAACTTCTCAACTAATCAGAGTAGACGCAGTTTCACCTTGGAAGGGCGGCTCGGAATACGATTATTTTGAGGTCTGGCAAATTGGAGATGTTAGCACTCAAGAGGCACAGGAGTCGCTTCTAAGTAACCCGATAGTTATCGGCGGAATAGTTGGAGCGGTTGGTGTTGGTGTTGTTGGTGTATTGTATTTCTTTGTGTTCGGTGGTGCTGGAGGCGCGGCGTCGGGTAGTGCTGGAGCATCTGGCTCATCTGTCGGCGGTTCAGGTGGCGGTGGAGGCTCAGGTAGTGGTGGCGAAGAAAATCCTATGCTGCACCCAACCGGGGGCGGTACACTTGTTCACCCGTCCAGTAACGGTTCTAGCACTTTGCAAAGCAGTGTTCCAAGTACCTTACAGAGTACTCAAGCAAGCACATTAAATGAGGTAGCTATGAATGACACAAGTGGAATACCAACAAAATTTACACACGACGAATTATATAATGGCATAAATAGTCCAGGTGGTGCAGTGACAGCGAATTCAGACTCACAAGCCACTATGAATCAACAAAATAGCCAACAATTTGAGCAAAATGCCGCGAATGCAGATAGGTTAAGACTCAACCAGCAATTACAGGATCAAATAAATAAGCCGCAACAACAAATTCAACAAAACAAAATTAACACCCAAAATAAGATTCATCAGCAAACAGATCAGCTTCTTCAGGGTTCAAGCGGTGAAGTAGCCGATAGTGGTGGTTCAGGCGGCGAGAGCTAAAAGGCTCTATGGATTCAATCTATACAACGATTTCCTTGACTGCGGAAACCTACGCTTATAGAATCTGCATAATTTGTAGACTTACACAAAGATGCCGATAATGTGTTGTTGGTGCAGTGGTCTTCAGTCAAAAAACTTCCTTAGCTTTTGAAATGGTTCGCTTATTCATTTAATTAGACGTTGCAAGATGATGTGTGCTGCCTTTTTATCTAATGGTTCGTTCCCGTTTCCGCATTTAGGCGAGTATATGCATGATGGACAACCTTCTTTGCATTCACAGGTTTCAATCAACTTTAACGTTTTTTCTAGTAGCGGTTTTATGTTTGAATATAGGTTTTCTGAAATACCAATTCCCCCCTCAAAACCATCGTAAATAAAGATTGTTGGTTTTCCTGTGTCCGTATGTTCGGCTGTTGACATTCCGCCTATATCCCATCGGTCACACATTGCAAACATTGGCGCCATGGCAATAATGGCATGTTCAAGAGCATGCAATCCACCGGCGAAATTCAAGCCTTTATCTTCAATTTCTTCTCTGATCTGTTCAGGAACAATAATCCACATACCTACCGTTGAGAAAGACGAAGAGGGCAAATCAAGCGTATGTTTTTTGATGATTACATCGTTGGATTTTACTACATATGAAGGATAATTTTCAGTGATTGTTAATTCGCCCAAAGCAGTTTTGAGGTCTTTTTGCGTTTCCTCCACTGTTTTCTTGATTGCTACTTCGACGGCTTTTTGGGTTTCAGTATAATAGTTGGTGCTCTCTTTCCGAACCTTTGCAGTGAAATTGTTGATATTTAGTTCTTCTGAGCGGTAGGTTTCGCCTTGATGTAGAAGAATTGCTCCCGCATGTGTTTCTTCATAAGCCTTGTTTAAGGGAAGTGTTTCGAGAACATGTCCATTGCATAGTACATTCACTGTTTTTCCGCTAATACTTTCAAGATTAACAACCATTGTTGCCCTTTCCAGCCCAGAGTAAGTCCAACCATGAGCAGTTTTTTTCAGAAAGTTTTTTTGCGCAAGGGCTTGAACGCTTTCTTTGAAGAGCTCTGGAAAATATTTTTGGTCAGAATCGGTAAGCGGCAACTCGTCAGCTGCACACATAAGGTGGCCTGAAGTAATTTGCCGATTATGCAGATTAATTATTGCTTGCTCATGCGGTCTATCAAAGAACTCTTGTGGATGCTTCATAAAATATTGATCAAGAGGATTTTGGAAAGCAACCAAAGTTACGGTTGACTCATTTTTGTTTCTACCTGCACGTCCAGCTTGCTGCCACGTAGATATGACTGTCCCCGGGTAACCCGAAATTATCACTGAGTCCAAAGAACCTATATCAATACCAAGCTCTAACGCATTTGTAGAAACCAAACCGATTAAGTCCTTGGTTTTTAAACGATTCTCTATGTCACGTCGTTCCTGAGCAAGGTAGCCTGCCCTGTAGGCAGTTACTGAACCGTAAAGCTTAGGGTTTCTTCGTTTTAGGTCTTCTTTAGTCCATCTAGTTATAAGCTCAGCCATTTGTCGTGAGGTTGTAAAGCAGAGGGTTTGCAAGTTTTTAATTACGTTTACAGTTAGAAGGTCTTTAGTTTCTTGATGTGTTGATCGGCGAATTGTTTTTGCTGGATTAATGAAAGGCGGATTCCAAAATATGAATGATTTTTTTCCTCTTGGGGAGCCATCGTTTGAGATTATTTCAAAATCTTTTCCAGTTAGTTTCTTTGCGTGTTCTTGCGGATTAGCTATGGTTGCTGATGAGAGTATGATTTGAGGGTCTGCATGGTAAAAATTGCAGATTCTTAGCAGTCTTCTTAGTAGCATGGCGACGTTTGAACCAAATACGCCTCGGTAAACATGCGCTTCATCAAGCACAATGAACTTTAAGTTTTGAAAAAAACCTCGCCAGAGCTTATGCCACGGAAGGTATAGATGCAAACCATAAGGGTTAGTCAAAATTATTCTGGAATTTTCTCGTATAAATGCACGCTGCTCCTTTGGTGTGTCACCATCGTAAACGTTAGAATCTGCTTTAATGCCCGTGCCTTCCTCGATTTCCAGTAAAACTTTTAGTTGATCATTTGTTAGAGCTTTCGAGGGATAAATGTAGAGTGCCGTTGCTTTTGGGTCCCTTGTGAGGGCATCAAAAACAGGGATATTAAATGCCAAAGTTTTTCCTGAAGCCGTGTGGGTAGTAATAATCACGTTTTTGCCTTGCCGTGCTTTGTTTATGGCTTCTGCCTGATGACAATAGAATTTAATTTTCATGTTTAGCAAATAATTACTTATATTTTCTGGAAGAGCTTCTTCCAGTTCTCCGAAACATGCGTCTTGTGCAGGAATTTCTTGAGTGTGCACAATAGGGTTTTGGGAGGATTGCACTATTTGCGGAATGGTTTCTTTCTTTGGTAAGTTTACTGGTTTAGTTTGTGACGTATTATTGATTGAGGGATGTCTGAAATTATTTGGTTTGCTGCCTCGTGTAAGAAAGCTGCCGCATTCTTTGCAGAATAAACTCTGGGAGTATTCCTGATGACTGTGGATTTTGCCACATTTTTTGCAATAGTAAGAAATCGGCAACTTTTTCCAGCTACAACTACTTTTATTGTTATAAAAGCGCTATTGCAGAAATCCGCTTTTTACTCATTTAAGTGCTGGAAAAGGGGGCAATGCTCCAAAACCTGTTTGTTTTAATTGGTGCAGGGGGTGGGATTCGGACCTCCAAAAAGCTACTGCTTCTTTGGGTCAGTCGTCAGTGGCGATGTTTCTCCGCAGCTTCTCTCCCTTTTTTCTTTTTCAGAGCGCTAAAAAATTCACTTGTTTCTTTTTTCAAGGAGGTTTCTGATTGAAAGACGACTCCTTGAGTGTTGTTTATCGCCGTGGGAACAACGGTCAACTTTACGTTTGGCTATACCGTGGAAAGCTTCACCTGGGTACAGTTGAGGTTAACAACTTTAACTGCTTGACTGTTTTTCGGGGAAAGGGCAATCGCTCGCCTATTTTTATGAAGTATTTTCCAGCGGAGCCTCTACTGGAGAAAACGCCATGACTAATATGCCCAAAACAGACCAAAGAGGTTACTGCATTTTTTGGTGTGAACGCTGCCCTGGCTTGGCTTTGAGTAGTAACCGCTCAGTTAACCGGCTGGAGCTTTTCATTTAGGAGTTGTTTTTTGTGGCCGCTGATCGAACCGTTGAACCCAATTCACGTAAACAAGTTCAACAGTTCAAGGGCAAAATTGAACTCTTAGGGTTCTCACAGCGAGGCCTGAAGATACTTCGCATTTTAGGTACGCCTGACTGCACCGTAGCGATGCCGCCAAGATAGTTGGGTGCTCAAAGAGCCTGGTTTCCCATTGGAAGGACCATGCCCTAAAAGTTGGCGCCTTACGGTTGCAGATCGATGGGATAGTAAAGTATTATGAGTTAACGCTTTTTGGAGCTAAACTTCTTGCGAGTTCAACGGATTTCACTACGGGTGAGAGCTGTTGCGCGATGGGTACAGTGCATGTCTTGGAGGATCATGCAATGAAATTTGAGCTTCTCAAGGAAGAAGACAAGTCTCATCCTATCGATTGGGAAAAGCTTGGCAAGCCACGTAATTGGGTTAAGCTGGGCTTTAAGCTTGGAAATGTCCGGGTAGTTAGAACTTCACAGCATATTATTATTCATCCGGGGAAGCTTCGGGATTTTAATGCTGATCGTCTTTTGGTTATGGCTGGTGAGATTGTTGGTCGGGTTCGTTTGGAGCTTATGCCGCGGTTTGGTATGGTTCTAGGTGAGGAGGGTATTCCAGTGCATGATCCTATTTGGGAAGTTTTCACTCCAGAGGCTGAAGCACTAAATGGCGCTGGAACATTCAAGGTGCACATGGCTGAGGGTGCTATAGGCGGGTTGGATAATAGTCCGCCTGATCGCAAAAGGCATTTTGAGTATAATCGAAAAGAGTTAGCGGTGGCGGCTGTACGTAGTCCGGAGCTTTTTGTAGAGTTAGCTCAAAAAGTGGAAGTGTTGATTCAGACTGTAAGTGGTTTGGTTACTGTTAACGAGAAGCTGGTTGGTTTACTTACTCAAGCTTTCGGTTTAGTGGGCGAGGGCGAAAATGGTAACAAAGCAGTGAGGGTTGGAGATGGGGTGAACAGCTATGTCTCTTAGACGGGTTAGGGCGTTTTTGGCTGTTAAAACCTGTTCAAAAGCCATTTTGGCACTATGTCGAGGGTATGGGAAAAGTCCATGCTTTTTGGAAGTTGCTTTTCTACGATTGCTTGGTGTAGATGTCCGAATGCTAAAAGTGCTGTGCGTTTATGGAGTGAAAACCTTGGAGTGTGCATTTTGGCATGGAAGCAAGCGATGAACCTGTTCAAAACACGGCAACTTTAGCCCAAAAGGAATCGAAAAAGAAACGTAGCCAAGCTGACAAGGTTGGAAAGCTCAAGTACCTGCTTGCCAAGGACAAGAAACTCGACCGAGACGTAGCCGAAATAAAACTCTTGCTTAAGGTAATCTTTGCTGGATTGAAAGATTCCTTGCATTTTGAGAAGTCGCTTATTGAAGAGGCGGCCTGCCAAGACGAGGTTGACAAAGCCATTCTTCAGCTGCTGTTTGAAGCGGGGCGCTCCTGGGATGTTGCCTAAAGACATAGCCGCCAAATTAACTGAATTCAAGATTGCCCGGCATCAAGTGACTCGACGCATTGTTCGCATGAATAAGCGGCTGGCTAAGGAGTTGGATTCAGCGGTTGTTGAGCGGCGAGGTTGGTGCTGGGCTATGACAAGCTTTGGGGTAGATGCTTACAAGGCATCAGAGAAGGACTTACTAGCCGAAGGTGTAACTATGCATAGCGCTTCTGAAGAGGAGACATAGTTAATGGCGTTGACGGAGCGGGAGCGGAAGATTTTGCAGTTAAACGCAGAGGGTCTAAGTGATTATCAGATTGCCAAAAAGCTGAAGATAGAAACACCGAATGTCTACCGCGCTCGAAAAACTGCATTCAGAAAAATAGATTGCGCTAGGACCGATTTGTCATTTGTTGACAACTTAAAACGCAAATAACTTTGTATAAAAAAGAAGAGAGTAAGACTTAATCGTCATCATCGTCTTCGTTTTCTTCACGTTGGTTTTCCCGGTTTTCTTGGTCTGCATCATAAGCATCGTTGTTCGGATTCTTAACGTCAGACCTATCGTCGTTCGGGCTTCTGTCTGGGCTACTACCGCCCCGACCGCCACCACCATGACCACGTCCCATTTTGATTATCGCCTCAAAAGCAAAAGAGTTAGCGCATATAATTAAATGTTAACTGAGCTTGCTTTATTAAATTGGTCATGAAAAAAGAGTGATTATGTATTTTATTATGATCTAATGTGAAAAATGTTATCAACTTTCTTGTTTTGTAAAGCGATTGAAGCTCTGGCTGAACTGCGATACCTGGTTACACAAAATTGCTATAGTTAGTTTTCCGATTAATGGTGCTATCCAATGTGGTCCAGAAGAACCTGTGCTCTCGAACAAACGTATGTTTTGCCTTTCATCTGCTATCCAAGTTTTGCTGTTTTTAAAGAAAGTAGAATAGTCGTTGCTCCCAAAGAAGAAAAGCCAGTCAGGGTTAAATTTTGTAACTGTTGAATCAATAATGTTGCTAAGGCTGTCTTTCCATTGATTAGTTGTGTATGAGATCTTATTTTGATAGGCGATAGTTCGATTGAAGGATGCTTGATAGCTCATTGCAGGTTCTAATGCATGAATTATGCCATATCCTGCCGAAAGGAAAAGCCATGAGAGATTGTTTGAAGTTATCCGCCGTTTTAATTGATTTCTATAATTTGGTGTTAGCTGTCGGTAAGCAAAGCCTGTCTGGGTGTATAGGTCAAAAGCGTATGTTGTTTTGTTCCAGCTTTTGTACTAGGGTTTTTGAAGATCGTTTCACGGGTTTGCTTTAGCTGTCTGACAAGATGATCATCATTTAGGTAATCAACTGGAGTGACGCGATAGGCATTATCTGAAATTGGAATTGAGTCATTCTTACTGGCCGAGCAACATGATATAATGATAATACGTTCCAATCTATTGCATACCTCTATGCTCCATGTTCCATTGGGCTACTTTTTCTCTATACTCTTCTCCGTGAATGCCCTGTTGTTTAAGTTGATCGATAAATGCTCGGAAGTCGGCTTGTTGCTTGGTAATTTGTGGCTCTGTTGTTTTGAATATGATTGGTTTATCTTCGATCACTATACCTCTTGTTTCTTCGTTATTTCTTGTTCCTACCTCCATACCGGTTTTAGCTGGGTCGAATGCAGTGAATTTTTTTGGGCAAATTCCATGGAAGATGCAACCTATACAGTTAGGATTGACAGGGTAACAATGACCGCCATCTCGGCGCATTCTTCCTGTACTCCATAGCGGTTCGTCTACAATCCATACATTTGAGGGAAATGCCTTTCTGACAAGTGCTTGAATCTTGATGTCGCCAGGGCTACTATCACCAGTATATTTGTCTAAAGATGGGTCAATTATTCCCAACCGAGAAGTAACACGGTAGACTAGTCTATCAATGGGGCTTTTGTAATTGGTCATATCTATGGGTATCGCTGGGACAAGTTCATGTAACCATCGCACAGCAAGCCTAGAAGTTTTAACGCCCAGGTCAGGTGCCTTACCATCATGCAGCATAAAATAGAGTAATTCTGAAGCATCCCAACGTTTCTTCTTAACTATTTCAGTAGCCAGTTGCCGCAAGAAAGGCAAAGCAGTGATAAAAGCCTCAGTCCATGATTCCGAATTGTCATATTGGGTGCCATTTAATAATGGAATATCTTTTTTACAAAGAGTCTTTCTTAGAGCGCCTCGCCTAACAACAGCGATTGTATTTGCTAGTGCTTGGTCAGCTGTTGTTACTTGATCGAAGCGAGAGTCTATTAGGACTGCTAAGATTCGTTCATGGGTGTCTTGAAAATTACCCTCAAGTTCTTGTTGCCGGAACCATTGCATAAAAGGGTCAGGTTGTCTTTTATTATTATACGCTCTAATAATGCTCTGAAATCGTTCAAGCCAATCATTGCCTGTGGAGTCCATGCTAATACTTGTCTGTTTGAATTAAAAACTAACGTTTCTGATCTTATCCGTTTTATCTGTTGATTTAACATTATCCTGCTTTTGATACTATCCTGTTTAGGCTCTCAAGCCATTAAAGCTGTGCGTTCAAAGGCTAAAGCGTCTTTGGCTTGCTTGATGATGACCATAAGAAAAAAAATCGCTGTTCATCATCATCTATTACAGCTAAGCTTATTTTGCCCAAGGAGCTGTTTAGTGTTAAGGGGATCCTAAAGGATCTACGTTCTGCTGTGATGGGCTTAAAGGCGCCTGGATTGGATAAGACTGAGGTCATCGTTTGGGGGGGATTATTGCGGATTTTAAGGTGTACTAGGAGATGCTTGTTGGTTACATTGATTATCGTGGTATTGAGGCTGAGTTAATGGCGTGGAAGGTGAAATGTGCTGACCTGTCAAAGGCTATGGGAGGTTTGGCAAAACGGGTTGGTTGAAGAGTGTTTTTGTTGTCTTGTTGTTAAGGCTTAAATGTGACTTTATGATTTATATCATAACATCACAAAAAAGTGATATTGTGATATAAATGATAAAATCCAATTTCCTACTAAAGAAACTAAACATAGATAAAAAAGAATTCATCACCTCAGAAGAACTAAAGCATTACTGCAAATCAATGAATCTAAACTACGAGATAACAATAAGACACCTACTTTCCCGAGGATACTTAATCCGAATTTTTAAAGGAATATTCTACATAAAATCCCTAGAAGAAACAAAACTCGGCAAAACCAAATACAATAATCTAGGACTGGTCGCCAAAGGCCTAGAACTCAAAAGCGTCAAAAACTGGTACTTCGGATTATACACAGCCCTAAAATTCAACAACATGACACACGAGTCCTTTTCTGTTGATTACGTGGTCAATGACAAACTGTTGCGGTCTAAGCCCATAAACATCGCTGGATACAAGTACAGATTCATCAAGCTATCACCAAAACTTTTACAATTTGGCATAATCGATGACAATCTGAGGTATTCGGATCCTGAGAAAACTATTTTGGATTTTATTTATACTTGGCGATATAATGGCGTTCCAAGGGAGAAGATAATTCTTGACGTTTCAGATTGGGCTAAGGACATATCAGGTGAAAAAACCATAAGGTATGCAGGTAACTATCCAAAAACAGTCCGAGAAATCGCTCACGAGGTGCTTAGATGCGAATAGACTTTGTAAATGAAGTAGCTAGAACGCAAAACGTCAAGAGAGCAGATTTGATAGAGAAAGACCTTATCCTTCACCAAGTGCTCATCGACCTGTCTAAGAATAAATTTTTCCATGAAAATTTTGCTTTCAAAGGTGGCACCTGTTTAGCTAAATGCTACCTTGATTACTTTAGGTTCTCTGAAGACATCGATTTTACTTGGAAACATCAAGACGCATTTGACGGCAAATCTCAAAAAGAAATCCGGCGGTATTTGTCAACTGTCATCGATAACATTGGAAAAATCTTTGAAGACATAGCTCAAACGCGTGGTCTGGATTTCAGATGTATGAAGGATAACAGCGACTTTGTTGAGCTTACTGGAAATGACAAAATGTGCACATTCAAGCTTTGGTACCAGTCTGAAGCACTCGGTCGCAGGACCTTTTTAAAAGTTCAAATTAATTTTGTTGAAAAAATATGTTACCAATTGAAAGGTGGGAAATTGAAAAGTCTAATTTCTAAAAAACAAGAGGAACTCTTTTTACTTTTCCCAGAGTACAAAGAATACACTGAAGAAATAGATTTTGATATTTACGATCCTCAGGAAATCTTGTCAGAAAAAATTCGAGCAATACTTACTCGTAAAGGCGCAAAAGCAAGAGACTACCTTGATGTGTACTTAATTGAGAAGAATTTTGATATTCCATTGGATGCAATTTTTGATTGTACCGTAGAGAAGACCAGATTCATTCTCAACTTATACGCAAGGTATAGGGATAATTTAGAAAAGAAGAAGACTGCAATTATGTCCACACCTTTTAATTGGGGTGAAGAGAAAGGACTGCTGTTAAAGGAAATCGATGAAAGTGCTTTCTACCAGTTCATTGAGAAATTGCGGGCTTTCCTAAAGAAGGTTATAGAAAGTTTGCCTGAAATGGAAAAGAGCGGCTAATCCAATATTGTAATATAGTCTATCGAGAGGACGTGTGGTCTTTTAGCGTGGACGTTACCTCATATCGCAAGGCCAATTCCCAAAGTTTAGACTGTTTAGAAGTAGTCGTCGGTGACGCCTATAGGGACTACTACTTCTATTAAGAAAGAACACATCATCTTGGATGTTGATGACTGTAAGGAAAATTTTCCCCGGTCATCAACTACTAACCAAGTAGAAGAAGCACAAGGCCTATCATATTGTGTCATCTTCAGTTTTGAAAGGCAAAGCCAAATGTATGTTAAATGCCATAAATGAACATCTGATATGCACTCGCAGGACCGCTGGAATTTAAATGGAGGTCCATATGGCAAAGGATGCTACTGGAGGACTGGATAATAGTCCGCCTAATCGGAAGCGCCATTTTGAATACAACCGAAAAGAACTGGCAGTAGCGGCTGTGCGGAGACCAGAGCTTTTTGTACAATTAGCGCAAAAAGTCAAAACACTCATTCAGGCGGTTAATGGTTTAGTTACAGTTAACGAGAAGCTGGTTGGTTTACTTACTGAATCTTTGGGTCTAGCGGGCGAAAACGGCAACAAAACCAGCAAGCTTGGAAACGAAGCAAACAGCTATGTCCGCTAAAATTGGACCTTTAACATGCGCTAATGGCAGTAAAAATCTGTTCAAAAGCACTTCTATCACTATGCTGAGGGCATGGGAAAAGTCCATGCTTTTTGGGAGCCTCTTTTCTACGGTTGCTTGGTGTAGATTGCAGAGAGCTAAAAGCCCTGTGTGTTGATGGAGCGAAAAACTTGGAGTGTGCACTTTGACATGGAAACAAGCGAAAAATCCGTTCAAAACACAGGATTTTCAGCCCAAAAAGAGCCAAAAAGGAAGCGCCGCCAAGCCGACAAGGTCGGAAAACTCAAAGTACCTTCTCGCCAAGGGATAAGAAACTAGACCGCGATGTAGCCGAAATAAAGCTACTGCTTAAGGTTATCTTTACTGGCCTGAAAGAGCTAAAGGACTATCCGATTACAGATTGTCCGTAAGCTTAGTGTGGAAACGCCAAATGTAACCCGCTCTAAGAAAAACGCTTATTAAAATTTGATCATATGAGAGCGGGCATAGATTTTATAGGTGTGTACCTGAAATAGTTCAGATCCCAGTAGTCCACGCTATTGAAAATAACAATGGTTTGCTAATCAAACATTTTTTCTTCGGCGATGTTACTAGCCTCTGCACAAAGTTCAAATTATTAATTGGTGGCATAGATAACTACTTGGAGGCTCTCGTTGAAAATCGCTTTCTTAGGCTGGGGGTCGCTCGTTTGGAACCCCAGGGAACTTAAATGTGAGGGTTCTTGGAAAAAAGATGGTCCCATTCTTCCTATCGAGTTCTCGCGTATTTCAGGCGGACAAAGACTTACATTAGTTTTACATCCGGGTGCTGACCCAGTACCTGTTCTTTGGATCATAGCGGCTCATACTAAAGTAAACTCGGCAATAAGGAACCTCGCGTGCCGTGAAGATACAAACGTTGGAAATATTGGATATGTTGTAATTAAGAATGAAAATGACTCAAGAAGCCGAATAGACGCTGTAAAATTTACAATCACTACATGGGCTAAGGAGCGTGGGCTTGACGCCGTTGTTTGGACAGACCTTGCCTCTAATTTCAGGGAATTGCGGCATGTTGATTTCACCCCCGAAAACGCAATCAATTATTTGAAAGAGTTAAAAAAAGATGATTTATCCGAAGCTGAAGCTTACATTAGGTATGCACCGAACCAAATTTCGACAAGTGCTAGAATAGAAATTGAAAAAGCGCTAGCTTGGAAGTGCATGGATGACGACTATCGAAAGAGAAAATGGCTTGGTTTAAGAAAAAACTTTGAGGATGAGAAAAGGATTGTCAGAAAAGCAGTTGATGATTCATTCTGGATTGTTGTACCAGATAAGCCTGCGACTTTTGGTCATTTAATTATATTATCATGGAAGGGAATCTTTGAACAAGACATAAGCGACAAGGGGCTTATTACCGATGAGATGCACTTTCAACGGGTAATGCAGGCTATCAATAAAATTTCAAGTGTAATGAGACAGTCACTAACATCTGATGGTACTTCAAATGGGCGCAAAATGTGAGAAAGTTTATCTCCTAAGTGAATGCGAAACTGACGATCTACCGTTCCATTTACACTTAATCCCTAGATTTGAGGATGACAAAAAAGGTAATGTCTTTCTAATTGAACGAGAATTGGAAGAATCTCGGTGGAACATTGAAGAAAATGTGACAGCTAAGGTTGAAAATGGGATAAAGAGGCTTACCGACCTTGCATCACTTTTGGAATGTTACTGCTCTGATATTTCAAGCGACAAATGGTCAAAAGGCAATGTTGAGAGAAAAGACTTAATCGAAAAAATTGGTGAATGGGCAGAATTCTATTTGAACACAAAATAGGGGACTTTACCCTTTTTCTTTCGGTTTCTTCTTGGTTTGTGAGTATGATATCTATGTCTTTGGTTGCAACCTTTAGGCCATAGATGCCATGGCGCCGCCGCCAATCAAGTAAAGTGCAATGCCCTTTTTCGCTGTGCTGTCTAGCTTGTCGAATTCTTGTTTAAGATAGTCCCTATCAAAGGAGCGCCTTTGAGCCATTACACTTCTACTCCATAATCATGGGCTTTCTCGGAAAAGTCCTCCCAAGTAGGTAACGGCTGACCTTCAGGGCGTTTATGAGTTAGCAGGAATTCAAGCATGCCTTCAATTTGGGTTTCAAGTCCGAGGCGTTCAGCTTCCCTCATGAGGTATTTTCTGTCTATTTGCTTTTCAGTTTTTTTGAGAAGCAACAGAGCGTACGTTGAGTATCGTACATTGCCTGGCTCAATCAACAGCGTATGCAAAACAGCATCCTCCGGCTTGATTGTCTTTTTTGTGGTTGAGTAGAAGTAAACATCAAATTCTGAGAACAGTGGCAGATCATAGTCGGCGAAAATTGAGGTTGCTGTCTTATGGAAATCCCCCTTTGGGGGTTTAGTAGATTTAGCGGTTCTTATCAGCAACTGCATATCACGCTGCCAAAGAATTACCGAATTCTCTGAGAGTGATTTCGCAATTTTCTTAGCAAAGAAGCTCTGGTATTCCTCTAAGAATTCTGTCAGACCTCTGAACTGGGGGTTAATATTGCATTCTTGGGTGATTATTTCCCTTGATTTGAAATCTTTCATATAGCGCCAAAGAGTGTTTCTAGGAATGCCTGTTAATTTGTTAGAGTCAGTTAAAACTTGGAAGAGAATTTCGATGGCCTTATTTTTTAGCAGGTTTTCCCAGTCAACATAATCGTAAATCATTAGCAAGTTCCTTAGTAGTATTGCATGTTTAGTTTCGCTAAGGTATGCTTGCTTTTTAACGCCCTTATTTGCGAGTTTTATCAAACCCTTACTTTCAAGTTTTTTAAGGGTGTATGTTAGGAGCGAGGGCTTAACAGAGAGTTTTTTCTGGATTGATGATAGTCCATGGTTTCCCCTGGCTATTTCTTTTAGTATTTGCAGTTCTGCTTTGTTGAATGCGTAGTCGCCAGCGGATGTTTTCATGATTGTTCCATTATACTGAAATTATATTTAAGCATTTCAATTTTATGGAACAATAAAAGTTTAATCAGTTGATTTAAAGAAAATATACTTGACTACGGTTGGATTAAACCTCTATCAATCAATTTCTTCAATCGTGATCTGATGGCATTTCTTTGACGTTGGTGTTTCTTAGCTATCGCAGATATAGGCATTTTACTCTTGTATTCCGAAATTAGCTGATTCTCTTCTGCTTCGGCCCAGCTTTCATAGGCTCTAGCATACTTCAGCCTGATTTCATCAACGCTATAGGATTTTTCCAATTTAATCAAAGAAGGTTTGGTTGAAAGGGAACTGATATTGGCAGAATTGTTAACTTTGAAAAAAGCTGGAGAACCGGTCTTTTGTGAGATATTTACAAGGTATTTTTCAGTGGCAGGAAGCATATGCAGTTTGTTCATGTCACGAAGGCTCGTTAGCTGGTCCATTCCTCGTTTCTTTCTCCGTATCTGGAATGCAGCTTTTATCTCAGGTCCTTCTTTCCAAACAACGCTGATAAAGCGGTTAACGCCATCCTGCAGAAGGTTAGGAACCTCATATTCAATATAGGCATTAAACCCAGCATCGTTACCTAATTTCCATAATCTCATTTGAGCCTTCTTTCTAACATCCTTACCTGGCTCGACTGCTCCGAAGGCTTTAGCTATAGCATCGGGGTTTGAAATGTCTGCTTTTTGAAGCGTAATAGATGGGTGAATTTGTATTATGGTCTGTTTTTCTTGTTTGGTGCTTGGTAGGCTATAGTTAACTTGTTTTTGTTGCTGATTAGCGGTATTGCTGTTGGTGTTTTGGCTACTCAGATATTCTTTGATTATGCCATCTATTCCGAAGTATCTTATTAGCGCATTAACAGTCTTTTTTGTCCTAAACGCCATCATGCTTTCAGCCGATTCGAGCTGCGCTAATATGTTTAAGCTACCATAGTACACTACTGAGCTGTCGACAAGGGCAAGCTTGAAATGGAATTTGTCGAATTCTTCAAATCCTAAGCCTTTTGAGGCGAAAATGACTTTGACGTTTTTTCCTATAAGGTCATCGATAACGTCGTTTTTGGGTGTTTTTCTTGTTATGACATAAATTGGGATACCCTTTTGGATACAGTTTGGAAATCGGCGAGTAGGCTTTCAACTCTTTTCCTTGATACGAAGGGGCTGAAAATGACGATTCTTGATTTAGCTTTTTTCATATCTTCTAAGAAGGTTTCATAGAAGTTTGTTTGGTCATAAATAGTAAAAGTGGTATCTCTAACATCTCTGCCAGATAGAGCGGTGTCTTCGTAGGATAGATAGTCAGCGAAGTATGAATCAATAATTTCACCTTTTGCCTTTATCTGCTCAAGCACCTGTGGCACAGCATCTTTAACCCAAAAATGCTTAGCAATATACTCGCTGTTACCCACCAGAATGAATTTTCCTATGGCTCTGGAGATTGCTACATTGATTAAGCGTCCTGGTTCCGATCGTTTGAATGGACCTTGCGTAAGCTTTCCGGGACTTAATGGTTCACCTTCGACTAGATCGAATATTATGCAGTCCCTTTCGCTCCCTTGAAATCGATGAATGGTTGAGGCGACAATTTGTGTAGGGTCTGAGTCTTTGTCTGAGAGTATTCTTGAAATAAGTTTTGCTTGAGCGTTATATGGGCTAACGATTCCAACCTTTATTTTCTGTCCTTTTTTGGCTGCTTCTTGCACACATCTTAATGCCAAATTTGCTGAAACAACTGCTGAGTATGGACTTATTCTCGAAAATGAGTTCTTGGGTCTAGCAATGTATGGGTTAGTGGTTGCTGTATCACAAAATATTAGGGCTTTTCCCTCAAACGGTGGTAATTTAGCTAGCTGTTCTTTCAAGATAGCGACATTTTGTGGAGTTTTAAGTTTGCCGTCATACACGACTTCACTTATCAGGTTACAGATAGCTGGGTGCATTCGGTACTGCTCTTTTAACATTACCAGTCTTTCATCGTCTACGTTTGAGTCTACTTGTTGAAGTATACCTGATTGTTGGAATATGTCTCTTTTTAGCCATTTTTGGACAGCGGGTGTTCTGCCTTGGGCTATGGGTGATAGTTGGCGGAAGTCTCCTGAAATTACATAATGGGTTGAGCATAGCCCGGCTAAGTAGAAGATATTCGGCAGCGGCGCCATGCTTGCTTCATCAACAATCAAGACGTCGAATTTTTCCTTCATTATTGATGAATCGATGCATGCCCGTGCGATGGTTGTGGCAATGACGGAGCTTTCTTTTAAAATTGTTTTCTGGGCTTCCTGTTGTTTCTGCTCAAGTACGCTGATTTCATTTTCTTGATTTTGGTGTCTTGCTATTAGTTCCGTTTTTTTCTTTAGGATTGTATCAAGAGTGTCTGTTTGGTCGTTTTCTTTTTGGGCGGAGAGTTTAGCAGAAATTAGTTTTTCCTCTTGGATAAGTGAATAGAATTCCTTTTCGATGCTAAGGACTTCTAATTGGGCGATTTTATGTTTATTTTCGAAATACTTTATTTCCTCTTGGATTTTTTCCTTGTTTGTCCCTGAAAATATTCTTTTGAATACGCTTGCTTTCTCTGCGTCCTCTAGTTTTTTATGCGATGCGGTTAATTGGTTGAATAGCTGATCTCGGTTGTTTTTTGTGTTGCTTAATGCGTTCCTGAGCGTTTCGATTCTGTTCTGGGTTTTTAGTAATTCATCGTCAAGTTCCTTCCGTAACAATTGCCTATCTCTGATTTCTTTCTCCTTTCTTTCCAATTCGATAATCTTTTGTTGATCGTTTTCTATTTCTTTTTGAATACTTGCAATGGCATCATTCGATTGCCCCGCTCTTTTTTCGAGTATATTTCTTGGCACAAGTAACGCCCTTTTTTCGTCTTCACTTGTTGGAACACCAAGCCGGATTACTTTTCCTTGTTCTGCCAAAGAGAGATTTTGTTTATCATCAAGGAATTTCTTTAGCATTTCATCGACTGCCGCGTTGGTGTTTGCTGTTAAGAGAATTTTTTTACCTGAAGCGCTCAGAAGCCCTAATATAAACGCAAGAGTTTTGGTTTTACCGGTGCCTGGAGGACCCCAAATAAAAGTAACCTCTTGACTCAACGCTTTCCTGATGGCAATTTCTTGTTCATAATTTGGATAAAAGTCAGCTAGCCGTTGTTCGTTAAATGGCAAGGGTGCCAAAGAGTTTGGTTGGCTATAGCCAAAAAGTTTCATGCCTCCGTTTATATTAATCGTAAGTTGACCTGACTTGATGTTTTCAAGTTTACTGTTGAGTTTCTCGAGCAGGAAAAAAGACGAGTCTTGAATGACTGCTTCATCTATAACTTCGCCCATATCAGCGTCAAATGCTATGGTTATTGCTTTTTTGTCCGCTGAATCAAGACGTCCGAAAAATTCCTCATCGTTAATTCCAATGGTCAATTCTGTTTGCGGTTTACGATTATACCACTCGTCTGCATCATCTGATAAAAACCGATAAACATAGAGCGAGTTGCTTTTGAATATCCGTTGACCATCATAAATCTCAGTCTTTCTACCACTCTTTTGACCCTTTAACTCTTTAACCTCATCTAGTAGAGCTATTTGGAACTCAGCTATGAGTGTTTTTTCATCAGTAGAACCGGCGGTAGCCCTCCAGCCTATGCCAGCTGTAGCGTATTGTTGATCACCCAAGCGTTAACTCCAATTACAATTTAAGCCTTAACTATAAATAACTTGAGAATTCTGAGTCACGAAAAAGGAAACAAATGAAAAAGTTAACTTTATTCAATTAGGCAGTTACATCAGGTTAAGGCCCTGAGGTATGTCAAATAAAGGTCTTCCATTATCCCATGAGTATGTAATGCAGTTGATATTCAATCTTTCGAGTATGGCCTTAGACTGATTATCTATGTCTTTCGGGAAGACAGTTATTAATTTGCAGGGTTTATCTATGTTAGTAGAATGGTAAAGTAGTTGACCAATAGCACCATAAATATTAGTCGTTGATGAGTCGGTTTTTATTTCAAAAAGCGTTGTGACGTCGCCATTCGCCATTGTAAAAAGATCAATTTGATGATTACTGCCAACTTTCACACCTTTTGCCTTCAAGGTGGCCGCTAGAGTATTGGCTATTATACCATGGTCGCACGCCGCTTCCACTCTCTGACTAATATTGTATATTTTTTTTCCTTCATACTCGTTTGAAAAGCCTTGATTCTGCAGATTTGCATCTACAGTATGTAAAGTATTGTCGTTTTGTTGACCACTTTTTATAGAACTTACTTGGTAAATAAAATCAGCCACCTGTTCCATAAAACGAGGGCTTTCAAAAGAGGCGATTAACGCAAGTTTAGTAAGTCTGTCGCCATCTTGAGCATAGATCCAACAGCCACGGTATTCCTTCTCAAATTTTGTCTTGCTATTACCGGGTTTACCCCCACCAATTTTTCCTCTATGTAATAGATACACTTTGTCGTCGCAGTCTATGGCGAAAACTCCAGCCATTGAACGATTGATTCCTTTAAAGGGAGGGTTTATCTCGCATGTAATATCGTGACTATGGTTACTACCCCACTGTGGTTCACCTATGCCAAAAACATTCCAATACCGGTTGTCATCTGATGTACTGTTAACCCACCAAACGCCAAGTTTCTTGTTCCATGATGCTTCAGCTTTTTCGTGTCCGCCGGGGTAGCCAACCCAGATCGTTTCACTCCTATCAGCAGCACTGCCAAGTTTACTTTCAAAAATGGATTGAGCTTTATCTATTCCAGTCTTATCTTCAATTACTCGGAGAGTCCCAGTTACAACATTAGGCGATTGCTCTTTTGTCTCTTTATCGTCATTTCGTTCTACTATTCTATTATAGTCTTTAAGCGATACTTGTTGCACGCTACCCTGAAGATAAGCACCCCAATTTTCTTTCGATTTTATAAATGAGAGAGCTTGTATCTCTACTAACGGCTGGATTGGTTTTGATCTTATCCAAACCTTAACTTGTTTGAGTCTTACTCCATGTTCTGGTCGGAAGAACTTGCCGTGCCATAACTCAGTTTTCTCTTTTTCTGTTAAGGTGTGATAGTTAGACGCTAAAGTGGCTGTCCCTAAGAATATGTGCCCCTCGTTTCCAGCCAAATAAAAAACTATTTTATCATCAACCTGCAGATAACTCAAATTTTTTGCATTTTCGTGTAATCCCCAGAACCTATCTTTCATTCTTTGCGTGTATACTTCGATACCTTTTATGCGCTCATTATCAACTTCATCATCATTAACCTTGAATATCCAATAGTTCATACCCTTAACGCCAAGCTCTTCATTGTTTCAATTAACTTTTAAAGTATTTGACTCATACAACTGCCGTGTGTTCAGTCGGTTTTTACTTCTTTGTTAATCATAACTTTTATAGTAGTTGCACCAACAACAAATCCCATGAGCCTCCAAATCCCGGATAACCTTAATTTACCACAAGAAATATTGGAAGCTCATAATCAAGGAAAACTTGCACTTTTTTTAGGAGCCGGCTTATCAGCTTCTATGGGCTGTGTGAATTGGGGAACTCTTACAAGCAATTTAGTTGCAAGATGTCTTCAATTGGGCTTCATTAATTATGCTGAGAAGCGGTATTACGACGATTTAAAGGACAACATACAAGTAATCTCCGCTTGTTTCAACAAATTTAAACAACATAGCGCTCTTAATGAATACTATGGAACCGTAATTGCTTCTTGTCAAGTAAATCAGGAGCTTGCTAAAGGCTTTTGTATGGAACTTAAAAGCCTTGCGAGCTTTTACCTAACAACAAACTACGATGACGGATTTGACAAATACTTTTTGACACAAGATATTATCTATAGGCATGAAGATTTTGAGAAGTTAGGTATAACAGGAAACAGCATAGAATCTGGGAAATTATATCACATACATGGCTCTATTATGGATCCGCCTTCAATGGTTCTTACGGAAGCAGACTATGCCAAAAAATATGGTATAAATGGAATGAATTTCATGTCCTTTTTAAAGAAAGTGTTCCAAGACCATTCGATACTGTTCATTGGTTACGGGCTTCAAGAGAACGTAATTAGATACGCGGTTAATAACGCTATGCAAGTTAGGGATAACACCCATTTTATTCTGAAGGATTATTTTAGTGATGAAACTACAAAATATAATCAAGAACTCGAGTATCTTGGAGCATCAGGTATCCAAGTGGTATCTTACCTCAAGGACGTTGAAAATTACCAGAAAATGATTAACATAATCAAATCTTGGAGTAGCCAATTAACTAAGACGGAGATTAGTATGATATGAAGTTAGCTGTAGAACAAGTCAATGAGCTAATTACTAAAGCAGATACGGACCCAATTTGGGCAGATTACATGTTCACTAGATTATCCACGATTGAAAATCCATCCTATTGGCTAGAGATTATTTATGGACGAGGATATTTTTCACCAAATAAGAATCCTGCGCCAGTAAAGTCAGAACTAGGAGATGGTTACACAGTTCCATACTGGTATGTTTTAGGCTTTTTAGAAAATGTTGCCGCCGAGAATAAAGTCAAACCCAATGACCAAACAACTAATCTATTGATAGAGATAGCTGATGCAATAATCGACTATAAGATAAATGGAAAACGGATTGATAATTTCCGAACTGATTTATCATTGATTAAAGTGTTATTCAGTCTACCTATTGAAAAAATAGGTCCAAAACACATTGTTTTTGTGTCAACAGTACTCCATGGAAAATTTGGACAAGAGGTTGTCTCAAATGAGATTTTAAAAACCTGTATTCCTGTTTTAGTAAACACCAGTGCAAAGTCACTTTTACTACAACTAATAGGGATTATCCTTGAGTACAAAGAGGAAGAGAGCTCTTATTTTTCAAGATATGGGTCTATTCTAGGTGACTATTGGCTCGACGAGATTCTGACAAAGTACAAGACTGACTTCATAAGAATCTGTGGTTTAGACCTTTACGACATTGTTAAAGAAAAAATTGATACAATTATTAAACGAAGCAATGGAACAGAGTTTGGAGGTATTATTACCATAGAGGGAAGTTCTCAGAATTTATCGGAAGATTACAGAACACAACTTGTTTATTTTTTAAGAGACATACTCATAAGTCAAGATCCCTTGAAAGTTCGACCAATCATATATGACCTGATAGTGGATACAAAAGCGATCATGAGGCGATTGGCTATTTTCACAATTTCCGAGCATTACGATGTTCTGAAAGACATTTTTTGGAGCATTACAACCAATCCTATTGAGGATACAGCATTAAAACATGAGTTGTACGAACTTTTTAAGAAAAATAATAACAATATGACTGAGCCTGAAATTAATCAGATTGTTCGATGGATTGAGACTGAAAGTTTCGATTATAGCCAATTATATGAATCTAACAATGACGCTCGAAAATCAATGGCTTATCATCGAAAAGAGTGGCTGTCTTCAATTATTGACTCTGGAAATAGGCAAGTTTCAGATTTGTACAAGAAATATGATGCTATATTTGGTGCTAAGTTGGAACACCCCGGTTATCTTGTTTGGTCATCAGGGGTAATAATAGAAAGCCCAAAGCCTATGAGTGAGGAAGTAATAGGAAGAACAAATAGAGAAGTTGCCGATTTCCTAAGGAGCCTCAGCTCAAAGATTGATGAGCAGTCTGATAGGTTCCGAGCATCTGTTAGAAATAATCCTCAGAGATTTTCTCAGGATATGGATGTCTTTTTACAAATACCAATTGTTTTTCAAAAATCATTATTAGAAGGTTTAACCGAGGCAATCCGTGATAAGAAAGATATTAACTGGTCGCAAACTTTCGGGTTTATTTCTAAATTGATTAACGAGGATACTTTTTGGACCGCTACTTACAATAAGATGAATTATAGAGTTTGGATTTCTAAAGAAATCGCTGATTTGATAGAAGTTGGTATTCGAAATAATGCTTTCACGTCTCCTGATATTTCCTCGCAAGCAAGCGAGTTATTAATCGTACTTGCCAGCCATGATAGTGCTGAGTTTAACATTGAATTCAGCTTAGATTTGGTTAACTCTGTATTAAACTCGCCAAGAGGAGCTATTTTCATGGCAATGGTTAACTTAGCACTCAAGCACCAGAAGCCAACGCCAAATGAAAACTGGAGTGGGGCAATCAAGGATTATTTCACGCGAGCAATCAAAAAGGAGGCGCAACCATCCGTCGAGTTATATGTTACATTAGGTGAATATTTAGTATTCATGTACTATAATCTTGAACGAAAGTGGGTGAAGGATAACATCAATTTGCTTCTGCCAAAAGAAGAGGAGCTTTACTGGATTGCCGGCTTTAGCAGCTACCTATTTAGCGCTTCTCAAGTCTATAAGGACATTTTTGACCTCTTAGTATCCAATGGTCACTATGCAAAAGCGTTGAATGTTGAGTTTAATGAAAAGCTTTCAAAGGACCGTATTGCTGATCATATTGCAATAGCTTATTTGAATCAATTTGAAGAGATTGAAAATCCTCAAAGTTTGATAGCACAGTTGATTTCCAAACAAGACCCCGAATTAGTACGTTCTATTGTGAGCCTCGTTTGGAGGTCAGCGGAAAAAATTAATGAAATACAAAAATCGCGAGCAATTATACTTTGGAAGAAATTGGTCAGTTCATTGGAAAAAGGAAATGATACTGAGTCGAAAAAAACTCTTGCAAGTCTATTTAGGTGGATAAGCATCATACAAAAATTGGACGAACAAAGCGTTGACTTACTTAAGACTTCATTGAGAAACGCCAGCTCTGAAAGCGAAATTATGTTCGTAGTTGACGACTTAATGAAACATGTCCAATCAACCCCTCATGAGGTGGGTGAACTGTATTTAGAATTATTGCATCATGGCATGTTTCCATTTCATCCGCAAGACAAGATTCAAGAATTGGTAAAAGTGCTTTACGAGAATAAGGAAAAGAAGGCTGCAACTGAGATATGCGACTTGTATTGGAAGAAGAGATATTTCTTCCTTAAGGAGGTGAGTGATTACTATAGTTAACCGATCAGACGCTTAAAAACTTAAGATATCGAAGTTGCCATCAACCTTCTCCTGAATTAATTCCATTGTGCACATAGGCGCTCGAATATACTTTGCATAAAAAGCACCATCCTTACTTCTAACGTATGGGAAAACTTCATCATCAAAACCGCTCGTGGAAAACAACAACACTCTACTAGGATATCTTCTTCCCATCTTGGCTAGAACGTCTATAACGTTTTGTCTAACCTCCTTGACTTGATTGATAGAAACTGGGTCAATTTGGTCAATGCGTTTTGCAAAAATACTGAGGTCTTTTGAAATAGCAAAAAAACGTCCAAATCTATCTACGTTATGAATTATAACGTCAAAGAGGTATTCTTTTCCACTTTGCCCTTTGATGCTTGAGTTCAGCTGTTTGGATTTAGGATTTTTAATAACAATCTCTCTCGTACGCTTGTCAGTCTTCACTAATTGATTGAATATTCGCTCTGGGGGAGATTCGCCTTTAACTGGAACCATGCTGAAAGAAATTTCTTGTATAGTAAATTCAAGTTTTCGTATGACTCCTGTGAGCGCTCCAGGAATGTACAAGATTGCAATATACGATACAACTGATGAGAAAACAAGAAAGGCAAATACTACAAGGTAAATAACTGAAAAACTCAGAACAAGAGCAAATATTGCGAAAACCGCTATGCCAAATATTGCTGAGGGCATAGCTAAAAGAAGCAACCAACTCATCAATTCTCTTCTTTTTCTGAATTTTGCGATTGACTCTCGTAATGGTTGTAAGGGCATATTATCTTCTTCATTCATATCATTTTTTCTCCTCAGGTTTTGGAAGATAAACTGAATGAGTCATGGTCATCACGGCTTGAAACCCGTTTTCAAAAATGACTCCAAATCCTTTCTCTGTCAAAACAACATTGCGATCGACTAGTCCACTATCTTGATTATATCGTTTGGGTTGACTCCAGCCAAGCCAATCTTGTCTTATGCCCTCATCAATAGCTTCATGCAATGCATTGTTTTCTATGGCTCGATCATATCTATTAGCCAAACGCTTCCTAATTTCATACATGGAAATACCAGTTTCACGCACTATGTTTGAAGCATTTTTTTCGAGTAGTCGCTTATCGTCTTCCGTAAACGCGCCGTCAACAACATGCTGCTTTCTTTGCCATTGATATGCAGATTCGTAGTTTTCTCTCAGCATTTTCATTATTAGATAGAGCCTCGCAGTGACATTCATTAGACTATTCGGCAAATCTTTTCCACGCTTGGAAGACCTCTTAGTATCTTGTTTCTAATAGTTTTTTGGCTTTTAAGCGATATTGAAGCTGGGCTTCACTATAGGTAAGGCTCGATACAATGCCTGTTAGATGGGCTTGATTGTATTGAATGCTAACTTCCACACCTGCTTTTATTCCTGTAATGGTTGATTTTTTAATTAAATAGGAGGAAATAGAAATAGGAATCATCGATAGTTGGTACAGCTTGAGTAACTGGCGTAAGGGAATAATTTCAATACTGACCGTTATGTGGTTTGCTTTCTCCGGAAGCATAATAATTTCGCTGCAGAACTCTCTTTTGTTTGTAGTATTGGGGCTTTGTTCCCTTTGGCTTTTGTTCATCGCTGTATCATATATTGTGACCAAATTGTTCACAGAAAGCTATTGAAAAGGAGCGGCCTTTTCTTAGCTCCCCATTTTTTCTGTTTTGACTCAAAAGTGTAATAGTTTGACTAGTAGAACAACAACAGTTGAATAATTTTGTTTGTTGTTGTTCTTTCGATTTAGCGGAAGAAGAAGGTTGCTGCAGGGGCGTTTCTTCTTCTTTCAGTTAATTGGTGCTTCTAATTTGATCGGTAGAACAACAACAATGCACTGCGATATGTTGTTGTTCTTTCAAACTTTGGCTGCTTAAGAGAAGAAGAAAAAGTTGGCAACTGCACGAGTGTTTTTTCTTTTTTTCAGTTGGTTTATTCTTTGAGGTGCCTTAAGTTGAAAGAAGAAGAACGGGCTTTTCTGTAGGAATTCAGCCGTTTTTCTTCTTCTACATTAACTGCTTAACTAAGCTGGCTTTTCTTGGTCTGCCTTTAAGTATTTCATCCACTCGACTAATGCCTTAGCCGTCTCTAGCTGCTCCCGAGTCAAATAATCCAAAAACTCATTTCGCTTCTTCCTTAATTCATAGTCGCTTTCAACTACATGCCAGATTTTTTCAAACGCGTTCCAACCCTTCTTGCCAACGGATTCCTTAACGTAATTGATAGGGCGGTTCATGTAGAAAAAGCCCAATACTAAATTGTCAAAGGCGTTTTTTCTCAAAGTTTCGTCTTCTAGGCGGAAGTTTACCCCAACGGTTGATAGGCTCACTAGGTTGTAATAGCCAACATTGTATTGGTATTCAACGTTTAGTGCTTGTAGTATCCGGTCGAATAGTTCCTGTTCGCAATTTGCAGAAGCGAATTTGTCCCATTTTTTAAAAACGAGCAGCATCTCTTCATGCGTTTTTGCTATTTCACGCATTTCTGAAGCGTAAAACTTCACCGTACGGGACCTTAGGTAATAAAAAACCAAACCGTAGAAACTGAGCCTGTAAAGGCGCAGTTCTTTTCCTCTAGGCGAGGTGCGCTCTAGCCGAAAACTAACGAGCTTATTCTCGCTTAGTTCTGATATGGCGCGTAGGATTGTTGAGTAGTTTTTGCCTGTTTGCTTGGCGATTTCTTCTACGCTTGATTCTTTGTGGATTGCCAGGTAAGCTAATGGTGTGAGTAGGGATTCCATCTTTTTACCCTGAGATTCATTATGCATAGTTGCGCCTCTATTGTGCATAAAAAATGTTAATATTGCATTTAAACATTATGCATGACAGCGCATAATGGAGAACCAAGCATGCCCATAATTAGAAGCATCCTCAACCTTGGCAACAGCAAAGCAGTCACCATACCCAAATCATGGCTAGCAAACGCCGAAAACCAGACAGGAAAGAAAGGAATCGCTATAGCAATGGATGTCAACGAAAGCATAACTCTGCAACCAGTTTTTGAAAAAGAAACAAAACCATTACTGCAAAGCGTACCCTAAAAAAACGGTTAGAGAGGAAATGGCTGGACTTATCGATGAAACAATTGTTCCGGATGTAAACAACGGTAAGTCACCATCCGCTAGCGAAACCAACGCTGTTACTAATTGTCCACAATGCAAATCCCAAAAAGTATGGCGTGATGGTAACAGACAATATTATGGTCAAAAAATCCAACGCTGGATCTGCAGAGATTGTGGCCTACGATTCTCAGACCCAAACGAGCTACAGCAAGCAAAGAAAGCCGTTGAAATCCTTTCAACTGTTGATACGAAGTCATTAAAAACATTCGAGGACATAGTAGCTAAAGGCCAAATATGCGTCATGGAGACGAAAAACTTGGCGGCAGAACCTCAAACAACCGAAGTTCTGCGGAGAAACGAAAACGACGTTAAAGGAAAAATCCTCGAATACATCTGGTGGTTGAAAAAGAACGGCTACAGCGAACAAACAATCCTCGGACGCTCAAAACTGCTCTTAGTCATGGTAAAACGCGGCGCAAACCTCTACGACCCTGAAACAATCAAAACAGTCATAGCCAAACAAACCTGGAGCAACGGCAGAAAAAACAACGCAGTAGACGCCTACAGCTCTTTTCTAAAAATGGCAGGCGGCAAATGGGACGCCCCACTATACCAATGCATACGCAAACTACCCTTCATCCCCAAAGAAACAGAAATCGACCAGCTCATCGCAGGCTGCACCCAACGCATGGCAACCTTCCTACAGATGCTCAAAGAAACAGGCGCAAGATGCGGCGAAATCTGGCCACTAAAATGGGACGACATAGACTTCGAAAGCAAAGTCGTAAACATAACAGCCGAAAAACACAGCAACCCAAGAGTCGTACACCTAACCAACAAACTCCTAGAAATGCTCCAAGCTCTACCCAAAGACTACGGCAATAGAATCTTCTCTTTCCCTCACATGCCAGTAGATCACTTCGGAACCCTCCTAGGCATGCAACGAAAACGATTAGCCAATAAGCTCCAAAACCCAAGACTACAAAAAATCCACTTCCACACCTTCCGCTACTGGAAAGGCACAATGACTTACCACGAAACCAAAGACCTGCTTTACACCATGCAAAAACTCGGACACAAAAGCTACAAAAACACACTGCTATACGTTCAACTTGAAGAAGCGTTATTCCAAGGCGAAACCAACTACGTCTCAAAAGTCGCTAAGAACGAGAAAGAAATCTGCAGTCTAATAGAAGCCGGCTTTGAATACATTACTGAGTTTCAGGGCGCTAAAATCTTTAGAAAAAGGAAGCTTTAACATGATAAAAAACCGCCTAACATCGCCAGGAAAAACCCCCTGTAGTTTATTTATATATGGTGCAGGGGGTGGGATTCGAACCCACGAACGCCTACGCGATAGGGTCCTAAGCCCTACTCCGTTGACCTGGCTTGGAGACCCCTGCAAACCCTATTTTCAGTTGAAGATGATGAGTATCCTTAATATTTGTTTATCTCCCCAAAGCGCTGAAAAACTGCAAACCATGCCGTGTCGGAACAGGTAGTTCAAAGTATTCCAAATCTGACTGAGGTATTTTAATAATTTATTTGGTAACTATTTGGTGTAGCGAGTTTTTATTGTGAAAAATAGTGAAAAAAGCGGACGCCATGCTCGCATTCTAGTTGTTGACTCAGAAAAAAACAGCCTTAAAACCGCTTCTTCCCAACTGAAAACTAACGGTTACTTGGTGGACACTGCCGAAAACGCGTGCCAGGCAATACAAAAAACCCTCCACACCCGCTTCAATCTCCTGCTCATCGCAGTAACGCTTCCAGATATGCCGGGCGCTAAACTGTTAACACGAATACACGAAACCTTTCCAAAAACAAGAAAAATCATGCTCACAAACTATCAAACACTCAAGGATGCAGTATACGCGGTTCAACTGGGCGCAGACGCCTATCTTGTAAAACCTTTTGACGAGGAAAAACTGCTTCACGTTGTTGAAACGCAGATTGAAAAGCAAAGACGTAACGTTGGACAGAAGAGCAGCAAAAGTGCAAACGTGCTTTTTCTTGGTGCACACCCTGATGATATTGAACTTGGATGCGGCGGCACTTTAATTAAGCATGTGCAGCGCGGGGACAACGTTTATGCTTTGATTTTTACAAACGGCGAAAGAGGTATTCCTGAAAATGTTTTAAAAGATGGAGTTGATAGGCAGCAGGAGAGTCTTCAAGCGCTTAAACTTGCCAATGTACCATTCTCTAACATATATTTTCTGCAGTATCCTGACACAGAATTATGGCAGCATCGTCAAGATGTAATGAATACAATATCAAAATTTTGTGAAACCTTCCAAATACAACTTATTTATACTCACACTAACAAGGCACAACATCAGGACCACGTTACTATCTTTGATGAGACGATGCGGGGCGCAAAGAAAGCGTGGGGTATAATGGCTTATGAATCGCTTGGTGCTACAAACCCTTCTTTTTCCCCTAACATGTTTGTGGACGTAACGGATGTTATGGCCAAAAAAATTGCTATGCTAAACTATCATAAATCCCAAGTCTGCAAAAGCTACCTAAAAGTTGAATCAGTAGTGGCGCTTGCACAGTTCAGGTCTTCGCAGTCAGAAGAATTTCATTATGCCGAAGCTTTCGAAATAATCAAAATGACGCTACGTTCAGGTTTACGTAAAGAAGAGTTTTCCGTTAGGGACCTTTTAGAGTTAGCTTCAAGTGCATTTACACAAAAGAATGGTGAAGCTCCAATTCATGGTCTATCTTTTTAAAGATTAATTCTTTGGAGGCAAAAATAAAATGAATATTTTGGTCACCGGCGCTGGCGGACCGGCTGGTGTGGGGACAATTAAAGCGTTAGATGGAGCACATTTTGTTGTTGCTGTTGATTCCAATAATCTTGCCCCTGGACTTTATCTCGCCAATCAAGCCTACGTTGTTCCCTCAGCAGAAGATTCAATGTTTATTTCTAAAATTTTGGAAATCTGCGAAAAAGAACATGTTTCCATGGTGATTCCAACTGTTAGTGAAGAGTTGCTGCCTTTTTCACGTAATTTAAAGCTGTTTGAGCAGAGAGGCGTTAAGGTAGCTGTTTCAAATCCTGATTCAATCGAGGTTGCCAATGATAAGTTGAAGACTTATAGTTTTTTTAGGGGTGAATCTTTCTGTCCTGAAGTATATTCTGAAGTTAACCCCAAGTTTCCTTGCGTAGTTAAACCAATCAATTCCCGAGGTTCAAGAGGCTTTTACATTTGCGAAAACCATGACGATTTAAAAGTTGCATTAGAAAAGAATCACCGTGCAGGATACCACTCTGTTGTTATGGAACTTCTAAGAGGAACTGAATACTCCATTTACGGCCTCTCTGACTTAAACGCTCAACCACTGGTTTGCGTTATAAACAAAAGAATCCGCGCTTTAGGCGAATCAAAAGTTGCAAAAATTGTTTTAAGCCCTGAACTTGAAGATTTAGCCAACGACATCGCAAGAAAACTCCAGTTGGTAGGGCCTTGGAACGTGCAGTTGATGGGTTACAACTGTTTTTTTAAACTTGTTGAAGTTAACCCCCGAGTTGCGGGTTCTTTATCGTTAGTGGTTGCTTCGGGCTTAAACTTTGTTGATTTAATCTTAAAAATTTTTACTGGTGAAAAAATTGAGGCAAAAGAACTTCAATTCAAGCCTGGATTAATCATGACTCGGTATAATGAAGAGCTTTTTTTAAATCCTGATGCGGTTATGCATATTGCTTGAACTATTTTTAGGCGCCCTAATACTTGTCGGTTACATAGTGATAATTCTAATACTGGTACTGATGTTGTTAGCGCCCTTTAACAAACTTAGGTACCTGCATGTTCATTTTGACGAAGACTACCGACCGACTTTTTCCTTAATCGTGTTAGCGTATAATGAAGAAAAAGTTATAGAAAGAACAATTCAGATGTTCCTAAAAACAGATTATCCGGATGACAAAAAAGAAATCATAATAGTAAACGATGGTTCAAAAGACAAAACAGGTGAAATTGCAGCAAAATACGCCTCAAAAATTATCCAAGCCGAAACCTGCAGCACTCAACTCACCTTTTCAAAAATTAAAAACGTCACTTTAGTAAATCGAAAAACTGGCGGAAAAGGAAAAGCTTACGTTGCCAATGAGGGTAGAAAATATGCGTCTGGAGAAATACTGTTTTTCATCGATGCTGATGTCAGGCTTACTCAAAGTGTTTTCAAAAATGCGGCAAGGCATTTTAAAGACCAAAAAGTAGGTGCTGTCGCTGGATACGTGGATGTTTTTGAGAAAAACGAGATTCTTAACAAGTTTGTAGATTTTGAATCTGCAACTGCCCAAAAAATTGTGCGCCTCGGCTACGACACAATGGGTATACATTATATTATTCCTGGTGGTTGTGCGATTTTTCGTAAAAGTGTCATTGAAGAGTTGGGTGGTTATCAGCATGATACTTTGGCTGAAGACACTGACATTACTTGGCGAATTTCAACCGAATCAAATGTAAATATTCATTTTGACCCTTCAATAGTTGTAGTTGCGGATGAGCCTACAACTTTAACTGGTTTATGGCATCAAAGAGTTCGTTGGGCAAGAGGCAACTTCGCTGTAACCCTGAAACACAGGGGAAAAATAGGCAAACGGCGCTACCATAAAGCTGCAACCATCGGCTACCCTTTCTGGTTAAGCAACATAATTGCTCCTTTAACTTTCATTTTTGTCTCTATTGCGTTGATTCTTAACAGTTTATTTTATATCAATTCCGAGTTTATCTCTTCTTTTGGAAGATTTTTGACTTTTTCTTTTTTCTTTATTCTCGCCGCAGGCATAATTGTCAACAGGGGTAGGTCATGGTTTGGCGGTTTCATGGCGCCCGGCGTGCCTCTTCTACTTTATTTATTGTCTAACCTTTTTGACCAAGCAGGCATAGTTGGTATACTGGACAATTTTGGCTACTTTTATTACGCGCGTTTGGTTGGTTACTTTTTTGCGTTTTGGCTGTTTTTTTCAGTAGCTGGCACTTGGGTTTCTCTAAAAATTTATCCGAAGCATCCGAGGGTAGCTACTTTTTTGCAGCTTGGCTTTTTCGGCTACTGGATACTGCTTGTGTCTGCAGTGTTATACGGTTACTATACAGAGTTAGCAAAGAAAGATATGATTTGGATAAGAACCGAACGGTGACAAAAATGGACGATTATCACATTCACACTAAAGCCACTGACGGCAAAGCCGCCCCTGCAGAAATCATAAAACTTGCACGGCAACTCAACATGGACACAATTGCATTTACTGAACACATTTCAAAAACTCCCACATATGACTGGTTTGAACTAAGAGAAGCAATACTTAGCCTTGACTGGGCAGGCGTAAACGTGCTGGTCGGTATCGAAGCAAAAGTTCTTAACGAGTCAGGGGATTTGAACGTTGACCGTGACGTTTTTTCTTCTGCAGATTTGGTGCTTGGCGCCCTTCATGGCGAAGGCCGTGTAGAGTGGCTTTTAGAATCAGATTGTGACATAATTGCGCATCCACAAATAGATAGTGGCAATGCAGAGCGATTTATTGACTGCCCCAAAGTATTGGAAATAAATTCGAAGCACCAATTGCCTTTTGAGATTTTGGACAAACTTGTTTTGGATACAAGCAACGTTTTTTGTTTTGGCTCAGACACGCATGAAATAGGTGATTTTGTTGTTGCCCAAGACTATTTTGCGGCTGTGTTGGAACGGTACCCAAAAATAAGGCTATTTAAAGCAAAAAATTAAGCTCAATCGTTAGAAGAAACCTGATGATTGCCTATTTACCGCTTATTTGGTTCCTAATAGGAATTGTATGCAGAAACTTATAGAGGGTAGGCTGGTGACCAAAAATCAAACCAAAAAAAACATGTTGTATCCCTGCTTTGCTGTTTCTGTATGCATATTTTGCTTGCTTGAACGCGTGTTTTGACCGTAAGCATTTTATTGACAAGACGCATTGTTTCACGAAGAACAACACACGTGTGCCTTCGTAGCCTAGCCCGGTGGGGCGTTACCTTGGTAAGGTAATGGTCGCGGGTCCAAATCCCGCCGAAGGCTCCAACTTTGCCCTGAATTTTGAGTTTGAGCTTGTTTTGCGACTTGATTATTGTTGCAATATTCCGCAGCACTGTTGCAGTTTTCCGCAACGCCGAGCAAACCAGATTCTGCCCGCATTTTTTCTGCTTTGACTTTCAAGCGGTGACGCAATGAGCGTTGATAATTCGGACTGAAACTGGATGGATTTCGAAGAAATTCTTGTTCTGTTTTTGAAAGCATAAAAAAAATTATGGGTTGAGCGATATTTAATCGCCTCTACAGGTTTTCCGTTGGCGGTTAAGGCTTGCAGTCTTTAGGGGTAACTGTGTCTCTTCCGATATTTTGTAGAGAAATCCTTGTTGGAAATCAGTCAATGGCTCTTGGAACCAAACATTGTCCAAGCGGCAGTTCATAGTTTTGAGTACATTTAGTAGTAGGAATCGCATGTTTC
The DNA here is from genome assembly GCA_963832745.1 of Candidatus Bathyarchaeota archaeon. Taxonomy (GTDB): domain Archaea; phylum Thermoproteota; class Bathyarchaeia; order Bathyarchaeales; family Bathycorpusculaceae; genus Bathycorpusculum. The sequence continues at coordinate 93,964 of CAWHVC010000002.1, forward strand.
CTTGAGATCTTGCATCTGGAACAGTGAAAAAGTCAAGGACAATATCCTTTTGTTGTTGAATACTTACAGCTATGTAAGCGACTGCCTGTTCACTTTGGATTAGCAGAAAAGCTCTAAGATTGTTCCACTTGTTTTTGTGCAGAACTGATTTGCGATATCTTTTGCAGGCTCTGGAGCTTTGTGAAATTCTCTCGCATATTCGTTTTTCAGCTTCTGTGCTATCTGAGGTTATTTGGACAATCAGCCGACTTTGTTTTTGCAATATCGGCGTTGTGAATTTCGGATGGCAGTTGTCAATGTGCTTAACGTGTATGTCAGCCTTGAATTTCTTGAGGCATTTTGGGCAGACAAAAGTGCAAATTGGTGGTTTGCATTCATAAAACTCGTCAGCGCTCATATCGATTCACCTTGGCAGCGGTAGTAAAGTTGAAAAATCGCCGTTCTTCGAAAAATCAATTAGCAAATAGGTTTTAATTTGGTATTGGGTGTCGTTGCTCATATAAAAAACCTCAGCAGATTCTGTAATTGAGGCCTGTTTTCTTGGACATTTTGTTCAGGAACTTTTCGCCTTGTTCGCTGATGGGCTCTTGGAACCAGACAGTTTCTAAGTTGTGACCCATGGCTTTGAGAGCAATTGGCAGCAGTATTCCCATGTTTCCGTGCTTTCGATGATTTGAGGCAGTGAACATGTCGGCAACAATGTCTTTGTGCCAGAGTCCAAACTCGTCTTGTTCTAAGGAGTTTACTCGGCCTATGACGATGTAGCTCGCAATTTCTTCGCGGTCGATGAGTAAATATACATGCAGATGCCACCCGTTTCGTATCCACTTATTTTTACGGAGAACCGGGTGAGGGTATCTTTGGTCGATTGCTGAGCACTTCGAAAGTCTTTCGCAAATTAGTTTCTCAGTTTCTGGGCTTTGAGGTGTTACTTGCACTATGAGCCGGCTTAGCTTTCGGAATACTGGTCGTGTGAATATTGGGTGGCAAGTGTCGACGTGATGGCTGTCAATGCCGTCTTTAAATTTTCTGAGGCACTTCGGGCAAACGTATATGTCTGCTTTTAATCGCAAATAATTGTCGCATGCAATATGACGCCAGCCGGATGTGTTTATGCAAGGACCAGGCTCCTGTAAGTCATTTGATAAATCAGCATTATTAGTAATCTTTGATGCCTCCGAGAAGGGTAAATTTGTATTAACAATTTGTAAGAATAAGGGGAAAGAATATGTTAGCTCCCCCTGTTCTGGATGTGTAATAGTGGATTACTTTCTCTCAAAGCCGCAACATATTTTTCCATAGCAACCTTTCTTTCGAATTCATTCTCTATGCTTCGAATACTTTCAAATGAAGGCAGTTGTTCGCGTATTATGGGCTTTTCAGGTGTGTATGGGCGCAATGAAACTAACTTTTCTTTTCCGGCTCCATGTGTGGTTGAAACGTATTTGTAAAGCAACAGTTTAGCAACGATTTTTTGTGCCATGCTTTGGCTAACCCCAGTGTCTTCAGCTATCGTCTTAATGTTAACATCTTTATGATCCCGTAAATAACTAAGAATTGCAGAAGCGCATCGCTGTCGCTCAGAATCATCAAACAAGTTTGCCAGCATTGCACTTAAGTCTTCGAAAACCACATCATTGTTAATTGTTTGCCTAGCCTAGGATTCTTTGATTGGCAACGACTTTTCCCGGTTTGCCTCGATGCACAATCCGATGTATTTTTTGAATACACGGAAATTCCCGTTAGAAACTTCGGCGAGGTACTTCAATGCCTCATGCTCAAAGATTTCTGTATTTGGGTTGTTTAGTTCGTAACCTTTGATTAATTGATCGACAGAAAGCGGGTTGATTGTATATCTTTGGAATTTGCCCCAAAAGAAATGGTCGCTATTCATGATAAGCTCTTTTTGTGCCGTGATTATGAGATGTGTTCTTTCTTTAGCTCTCAAAGATTCATAGAACTCCTGAATCATAGCGATGTCATTATTCATTGCATTTGCATTTGAGCGGCTGTAATCAGGGAAATCCACAAGAAAGACTCTAATGCCTGCCAAAAAGTCATTGAGTGCCTGTTCTTTCAGCGCTTTACATCGGGCCTTTCCGATAGTTTGTTCCATAAAAGGATAGTTTTTCTGTTTAATGCAGGCATCAGCGTCTATGATTCTTCGATTGCTTTGAACGATTGCTTTAAGGTTTTCTGCTTGATTTGTAAACTCTTTCTGCAATAGATCTTCGTAGAGGCTTGCAAGTTTTTCGTTGCATTGCCAGAGTTCTTCCCTCCAGTTTCTTGTCCATTTGATTTTTAGATTGCCTTTGACTTTTTGCGAAAGCTCGTATATCAGACGGGTTTTACCGGTTCCTTGCAGCCCCTCAATCATTGTTAAGCTTTTGTCGGCAGTTTCTGTCTTGAAGACAATCGAGTGATAAAGCGGCGTTTCTAAAAATTTGTCTGTGGTTCCTACGGACTCGCCGACGTTAGATATTGCCCATCCGTAGATTTGTTTGAGGTTATCAGGTGTGCTTAGTGTCGGTATACTTCCGGAAATTGCATATCTATTATTCACTGTGCTGGTGTCCTCGTTTGCCATGGGTTGAGCTTTTTCCTGCAAAACCTCGATTTTACAATCTTTTGGCTCATTTGAGCTTTCGTTTTGTTGGGGTTGAGATTTATTTTCTAAATTTTCAGACATATTTTATACCTCAGATTTTCTTATGAATGAAGGAAAATCGGAATAGTTTTTAATACTCTACGAAAGCCCCAATCCACCAATTTCTATGGAAAATTTAATAATTTGGAGAGCCTGAGCCACTAATCAGGAGAGAGATAAATTGCCGTTTAGCGATGAGCAGAAAATTGCTTATATTCAGGAAATCCTGAAGATTTGGTCTAATCGCGTTGACGAAAAACTGTCATTCACAACAATAATCAAGGAAGCTGAAAAGAAGGGAATGAAAAAGGATGCGTTGATGGATTACCTTAAAATATTGATGGGCGAAAAGGAGCTTTTTGGGGCAAAAAAGAAGGTTATTGAAAGAATCAAAGTAGACGGAAAAAAGCCTATTTACAGGATAGCCTCCATTGATCTTTATTATGGTATTTTGGGAATTAGTAAAATTCAATGGGCGCCTCCCGAAGAATATTTGCCGCTTTGTTACAAGGTTGGGGATGTTGTGGCTAAGGGTTTCAATGAGACCATTGAACTCCTTGGGGAAGATCAAACATTTCAGAAATCACAAAAACTGGAAAGGCTTAACAATTCAACACTTCGATTTATGGATACTCTTAAAGAAATTTATCTTGCGATTTTTTTGCTGATGCAACCTCGACTGATAAGTCATTTAGATTGTTATGGCAAAATGTTACCGAAGTATTAAATGCTTACATGGAGTTATGGGTTTTAACGCAAGGCTTTGGGTGTCAAGACAGAATGGGCAAACGTCTGGATGATCTAAAAGCAAAATTGATTGAGTATCTGCCGGGTGATATTGATGGTTATTAAAACATAGATGCTATGTTTATCTAATTACAAAGCGCATTACATGGCACTCGGTAGCCCTTGGTGCTCGAACTCGTGAATAAATTTTCTATAAACTATTGAGTATTTTTGTAAAGTTAGAAAGTTAGTGTTTTTCAAGTTGTTTGCCGTGAATGGTTACCTTGATTTCGGTTTGGGTTTCGATGGCATAGATGCATCCGCAGTCGGGCATTTGAACTGAACGATTCTTAGGTTCCCAGAATCCTCGAGCCCGCAGATACTTGGAGTTCATTGAGGCGCATTCGGGGCAAGTCATTCCCATAGCCCCAACTTGTATCTTGATGTCAGGCGTTGCTCGTCAAGATAGTTTAAAACAGCCCAAATATGCTTGCACTGGGTATGGTGAAATCGGTAGTCTGGGCAGTCGCATTCCCAACTTTGCCCGGCTTTGATCACGGAATACCCTGATTTGCCGGTTTGGGACTTGACGAAAAAGCTGCTCGGATTGATTTGTTCTATGTCTTCCGAGGAGATTTTGTCGCCCTTCTGTTTTCGGCTCAATATTTGGGTTGCCATACGTTTCTACCTACAAATTCAATGCAAGTCACCGTATATTAGCTATTCTGCATATGTGTAGGTAGAAATAAATAAGCCTAGAAACATAAATGTAAGCGGAGAACCAGATGCCGCTAAAGTCCAAAACATCAATAGCCCGGCCCAAATCAAAGAGCCTAAGGGCAACCATACCTGAAGGAATAGTCGAATTTTTAAAATTACAACCCAGCGATACACTCGAATGGACAATGGAAACCGCTCAAGGAGAACGCGTCGCAACAGTCAAAAAAGCGAAAAATTAAGGTTTTTTCGAAAATTCGTTCACCAAAAATTCAACTTGACAGAAATGTTAGTCCCAAACTCCGGAGCTGGCTTGGGCACGCGGTCGCTTGAAAAAATTGCCGGAAAAATTGGGCTAAACTGAGTCATTGATTCAATGATTGGGCACCGCTCTATCTTAGGTTTCATCGTCTTTATGAAATCTTAACATTAGCACGTGGTTACATCGTTTTTATTGTTCCAGTCTTCATATAGAAATCAAAATAATCCTTAATCATTTTGTGCCTGCTTTCAATTGATGACCTACTGACTGCGGCTTGAATAATTAACGATTGAAAATCAAGTATTTCCCGATATTCATGATCGTATTCCAAGCCCTTTGCCGTTTGGTAGTTAAGGGTATCCACAAAAAGTATGTAGAAATCGGTGAATTTAGAAAGAAGGTCAATATCTTTTTTCATCCGCAATTCTTCAAAGAACAGGTAACATGAAACTATGACTGCTCTGTTTTTTAGCCTAGTTAGTCGCTCTCCAAAGAGTTTGTTTAAATCGTCTAAAGTCTCTTTGATTTGTGTAACTTGCTTTTGGTGATAGGATAAGTCTTTGAAGTTCTCAAAGAAAGGAGCTAGCTCTTCGTACCTACCGCCATAAAAGATGCCATTTATCGCCCGATAAAACGAATTAATGCAAATAGTGGCAAACACCGTTTCCTTGGCAAACCTTCTATTCGGGATTCTTACTTTTATGAAGAACGGATGGTTTTTTCCAATGTCAAATACGAAATCATGGAGTTGCCCTTTTATTGCATTCAATTTTTCGCCTACATTAAGAGGAGCGCCCAATTGTAGCCTTAAGAAGAGTAATCTTAATTCCTCTTCGGTAGCTTGTGTGATTATAGCTAAAGTAAATTCATAGTTGCTGATGATTTCCCTCTCTTTTAGCGATAGATGGTCCCAATCTCGTCTGTCAGGAAGCGTAAGGTATCCATCAAAAAACTCAAACAACGACTCAATTCTCTGTCTGCCATCTATCACATCGTACTGATTATTTTTTGACTTGAATAAGTAAATTTTAGGGATGTCCAGTCCCTTTAGCATCGAATCGATTAGTAACTGTCTTTTCGCTTGGTTCCAGACAGTTGGCTCTCTTTGATAGTCAGGATATTGTATTAGAGACCGCTTCTGATAGAGCATTTCTGCTGACCAAGACTCAATAATTCGATTCATTAGTTTTCTTCTCCCATTATTTTGTTAATATATTTCAATCTTTCAGTACATCGACCATTTTCCCTGAGGTAAGAAATCTTGCTCTTTAGCCAGCTTTCAAAGGGATTTTGGGTTCCATAACGTGCAATATCTTTGCAACCTTCCAATTCATTGAGGACTCTAACATTTTTCAGAAAACGGGTTCTGCCTCTTATTTCGAGACCACCGTCTTGTGTGTTAATTAATTCGATTTGGTAGGCTTTACCGCTTTTTAATTGAGTGTTGAAAAGCAATGACATCAGACCCCAATCATTTTGGCTAAGCTTGCAACCAACTATTCTAAGGACATCACAATCTAGAATTTCAAAAGCTTTTCCCCATAGAGTATTAAAGGGATAGGAGTCTCTCACCTTTCCGATGCTAGGCGGCAACCATAACATATCGGTCTGCGTAACAGTCATAGCTTGCTCCTCGTCTATTGACACAAATGGAAAGCCTCTTTTCCAATTGAATGAGCCATGTAGTTTTATGAGGGGAATACTGTTAAAGTCTAATGTGTAATGGTGGCTTTCGCATCTGCACTTCATTACGTAGTTCACTCCATTATAGATTTCATTAAAGGCATGGTCCAATAAGCTATCATAATTTAGAGAAATGGCGCCAACTATTCTTCGTTTTCACGAATGGATTTATGCATTTGAAGAAGTGCCATTTCAAGGGTGGGTTCTATCTGGGTATCATCTTTAACCAGATTTGCTTCAACAGTTTCACAAAAAAGAGATCTAAGAGTTTCTGCAGCTATATCATATTTCCGGGTTCTCAAAGTTTCAAGAAGGCTAATGTAATGCTCAATATCTATCTCAGACGACTCCGAAACATCTCTAAAGATTTCCTTTGTTGTCTTAAGCTTCTTAGCTTTCTTCATTACTGCTTCTGAAATTTGAACAAGTGACAAAGGCTTCTCGAGACCATTAACGCTTGCCTCAGCCATAGTAGCCCCGGCGCCAAACAAATAAACTACTTTGATAGGGGGCATAGCGTATTATCTCTCCATGTAATTGGAACACCTTTGAAATAACTGACTTATTATTCTTGTGATAGAACAATAAAAGTCATCGAATCGGTTATTTGTTTGCTTCTACGGTAAATCGCGCTAACCATACAAGCAAAAAGTTACCAAGTTCCAGCTCTATCAGACCCATATATGCCACTTCTGCGCTTAGCTTTCATCGATTCAAGCAATATTTTTTGATAGTAACATTTGGGGCAAATTCCATTATTTCCATCATAGTAAGTATTAGTTATTGGATTTCCGCAATTCATACAAAATATGATATTTTCCACGATTGGTGTCTCTTTCTCTGGCACTTCGTTTTGGTCAATTTCATTAGAAACTGAACTGTTTTCAAGCGGCGTGGGAGCGAATATCTCTGTAATTCTCTCACGACCAGTGTCTTTTATCAACCGTTTTTCAACAAACAAGTTTGCAGGTATAAGATTCTCATGTTTGAGGTGTTCAATAATTTTTTTTACCCGTGCTATTGGTAGATTGGTGCCAGCAGCAATTTGATTGATTTTAAATTCTGGATTATTTTTTAAACAAATGTATACTCTTCCGCAGTCCTCGAAATCTTGAACTGTAATTTGGGGTGCCAACCCTTAAACAACCTTCTATTTGATTGTTATTATTTTTATTTATAAACTTATAAAACTATGCAATATTGTGTTATTTTATATAGTAATTATGAACAGTAATTGTGATTTGATATGTATTAGTGCCAAATTTTTCTTTAACGAAAGATTCATCTATGATGAAATACAACTAACAAAAAGCAAGGGGTTATTACACGCAAGTACTGGACTTATTTAGCGGTGGTGGTGGGTTCGCTCGAGGTTTCAGCTACGAAGGGTTCAGTGTACTAGGCGTAGATTGCTCTGAATATGCTGGCAAAACTTTTGAATTAAACAGACTAGGCTGTTTTCGTTTAGCAGATCTATCAACGGAATTAATCGAAGGCAAGTTTGATGTAATTACGGGTGGTCCTCCATGTAAACCTTGGTCAGTTGTTAATACAACTAATGCCTTACCGCTCATCGAGATTTTGTTCTTGTTTCGCGTTATTTCAAGCATATAGAAAAAAATTGTCCAAAAATATTCATGCTTGAAAACGTTCCATTACTTGCCAAAGAGCCGATTATAGATCAGTATATTTCCGTTTTACGAAAAAATTTCGGTTATTCCATTCAAAGTAGAATAATTAGGTATAGTGATTACGGCGCTCCAACAAAAAGGCGAAGATTTCTACTTTTTGGTTCTAGGACGGTGAAGCAGATGACTTTTTTGATGAATTAAAAAAAAGAAAGCGTAAGCCTTCGACTGTAAAAGATGTCATTTGGCCTCTAAGAAATAGGCTACAAAACGACTTACCTAATCACATATGGCCGAATTTAAAAACTATTGATAAATATTTGTATAAATATAAAACAGGCAAATTTGGCTGGTAAGATATCAAATTGGGACGAGCCAGCGCCATCTTTTGGCAATGTTATGAAAACGTATATTCTTCACCCCGATGCATTTTCGGGTGGAGAGAAGCGGGTTATTTCCGTTAAAGAAGCTTCTTTAATCATGGGCTTTGACAATAGTTTCCAGTTTCCAGATGATAAATTATTTGGGCATAAAATATCAAATGGTTGTCGATTCAGTCAGTCCTGTTTTTTCGAGAATAGCCGCTGAGATAATTAAAACTGACTTTTTAAGGGGGGCCAGTCATGATTAAAGGCGTCTCCATTTTTACAGAGCGACTCGTTTTTTGGTGGTCCAGAAATAAACGTCATTTCCCTTGGCGAGAAACAAATAACGCTTATGATATTCTTGTAGCTGAAATTTTACTTCATCGCACCAAAGCATCTCAGGTTGCAAAGTTATATCCTGAATTTTTGTGTGCTTTCCCAACTCCGCTGTCTTTGGCCGAGGGAGCACCCGATAACATTAAAAAAATACTTAACCCTTTAGGACTGCATTGGCGTACCAAGCTAATTCATTGTATGGGTAAGGAAATTATAGAAAATTTAATGGAAGAATTCCTGAAGAAAAAAGTTTGTTGATGTCGCTTCCAGGCGTCAGCGATTATATTTCTTCGGCAGTTATGTGCTTTGCATATAATTACAATGTACCCCTTCTTGACACAAACACTGTACTAGTCATAGGACGTTTTCTCGAGATTAAAACAAATGACGGATCACGGCGAAGTAATCAATTTAGAAGGGCTTACTTGCAATTATATGATCAAACTAAGGCTACACCTAGGGAGTTCGCCTTTGCAATAATAGATTTTGCAGCACTTGTATGTTTACCCAAGAATCCATTATGCGACAAATGTGTAGTTGGCAGTATCTGCATGTACAAATCAAATATTGATAATAAGAAAGAGGCGCTATTATGAGAGAAAAACTTGTCACAGAACTCGTAAAAGAAGTGCTTGGTCCACGAACAAATGACATTAGAGAAAAAATGGTTCTCAGTCCTGTTACAGAGTTTATTACTGGTGTTCTTGCTCCACAAGGCGCTCGTGAGATTCCAACGATTGATGATGACTTAGAAATTCCTGTTGAGGATACACAAAATTATGAAGGCGAAACCGCAGACTCTGATGTCGATGCATTGCCTGTCTTTCAGCCAGCATTATATCCTAAGAGTAAACCATCTACCATAGGTTTATCTTTTGTTATAAGACACAATGGAGAACCAAGAATTGATGTTTGTTTAACTTGGGCAAGATATAAGGGAATAATTAATAAAAACGGTAAAGTTTCGGAGTGGCGAAGGGAACCAAAATTCTTTGTCCAGTCGATTCAACTATTAAAAACGACTGTTATTTTTATTGACACATTAGGCAGAATATGTGATAAAAACAATGCTGAAATATCTCTTCATATAGTCACGAATCCTCTCAGTAACGATACACGCTTAGTGCATCTTTATTTTGTTAATGAGTTACCGAATCCGCCTTCTGAGTCAGAAATAACTTCGGAAGATTGTATTTTTCAGCCACAAATACGTGTATGTAAAGGAAATACAGAACTAACGCAAGGGATAAGGAAAAAACCGGCTGGATCAGAGGAAAAAACTTTAGATTTTCTGTACAGAAATAGACCAATCCTATCTAGGGGGCATTTATGCTCAGCAGTTTGGAGAGATATTGATCCGCAAACGCCTAAAAAATGTAAATTAACATATCCCGAGTGTGCTGGAGAAATCCCATTTTTCTGGATTGATGGACCAATTCTTACAGAATATGGCTTGTCTGAAAAACAGAAACATTTCTCAGAATGTGATGTTAGGACAGAGTTTATTCCCTTATATGCATTGGCAAATCCTGATCTCGAATGGCCAAAGGAGTTCAAGCGCGTCCCTGAACTTAAGGCATCTGCACTTTCGGAGACATGGAATATTGGCGAATTACAGTCTGCCTTCTATCCTATAATTCAAGAACTACAACAATGGATAGACGAATTAGAACAAAAATCAAAGGATTATCTCGAAGATGATAAAGCATTAGCTATAGATTTGATCGCCGAATGTAAAGCCGCCAATAGTCGTATAGCGGATGGTATTGCGCTATTATGTAACAATGAAGAAGCTCGATTAGCATTCTGTTTTGCAAACAAGGCAATAGCGCTCCAAGCAACGTGGGGGAAAAAGAAAGAATTCGTTTGGCGTCCATTTCAAATAGCCTTTATTTTAATGACAATCGAGTCTATATTCAACTCAAAATCCAAGCATAGATCTACCTGTGATGTACTCTGGGTTCCTACTGGTACAGGAAAAACAGAAGCTTATTTAGCGCTTATCGCTTTTGCTATCGCTTTAAGAAGAAGAAATGCGTTGCTTAATTCAAACCAAGAATTAACCGGCGCTGGAGTATCAGTTATTACACGTTATACTCTACGATTGCTGACAATTCAGCAATTTAGAAGAACTCTATCTATGATTACTGCCTGCGAATACCTTCGAGTACATAATTTAGGTGCAAGATCATCGGTGGGTTGGAGACCAATTAATTCTGCTAAAAAAGGCGATTTTATCTGGGGTTCAACTCCCTTTTCATGTGGATTATGGGTAGGCGGTAGTGTTTCTCCAAACAGGTTATCAGATCTTTACATACGTAAAACAAATCAGTATATCAGTGGAGCATTAAGCATATTGAAGGGGAACAGGGGTGAGGGAGAACCAGCGCAAGTACTTACCTGCCCTGCCTGCGGCGAAATCCTTGCAGTACCAGAAATGGGCCTCTCAACTGGCAATCATCAAATCCACCTTATAATAAAACATGAAAAAGGCGATATACGCCTAATCATTCCAGCTCTTTCGGATAAATCCTTTGGCAATGCAAAAATTGTAGGTCCGCCTAGGGTTTTTGAACTTGAATCACAATCATACTACACATTAACCCTTACCTTAGCTGTCACAGGGTCGTTCAGCACTAAGGACTTAGATGCTTTTTGGGAAAAAATTTTAACTATAATTGAGAAAAATGGTGTTAAACTTGAACTCGCCCCTATTAAGGCGTCTAGGAATGGATATTTTGAGAAAAAAACCGAAGGCTCAAAAAAGGGGTATGATTTTGAAATATTTTGCCCTAGTCCTTCTTGTGAGTTAAACAGGATTTGGGTAGGTGGTCTACCCGCTGGTTCAATTGCAGACAATAGTCCAAGAAATTTTGCTCCGCATCCAGATGGTCATACAATTCCTTGTTTCCCTGATGGCAATAGACTCGTAGACATTCAAATGCCGTTTAGAAAAGCCGGTAACCTTCACATTTCAAATCGAATACCGATACCCGCGCTAACAGTGGAAGAGCAAGTTTTTAGCAAATTACCTTCTGTTGTTGTAGCTACAGTTGATAAGTTTGCCCGCCCTCCATTTAATCCTCAAGCTGCAGGATTTTTTGGAAATGTGGACGCTCATAACAGTGTTCATGGATATTTTAGGAAAACGACATGGTTATCTTCGCAGGCTAAAACTCAAAAGTTAATCTATCAACTTTCTCCGCCTAACCTCATCGTGCAAGATGAGTTACACTTGATTGAAGGTCCTTTGGGAAGTTTAGTTGGCTTGTATGAAACGGCAATAGATTTTCTTTCCAGTGAAACAAATAAAAATCCTGTCAAATATGTTGCTTCAACAGCCACTATCCGAAGTGCTCATGATCAAACTATGGCAATTTTCCACAGGAGCCTTCAACTATTTCCTCCACGAGGATTAGATGCAAGTAAACGATTTTTTATAACTGAGAAAGATACACATGTCTTAGATGATTCTTCGGCAGGTAGATTGTACCTTGGGATTTGTGCACCCGGAAGGGGACCTTTGACTCCTCTTGTGCGTATTTATAGCAGGCTATTATTCACAGTTGGGACGTATACTTCTTGCCCATCAATAGACGATTTTTGGACGTTAACAGGATACTTTAACGCCATAAGAGAGCTAGGTGGTGCAAGGGCTTTGTATAGACAAGACATTCCTCAAAGAATTTATGCTATAGCGGAAAATGAGCGCCAACCACCTCGTAATTTAGATGACAGCAATGTAATTGAATTGTCTAGTAGAGGTAACTCGAATGATCTTCCCGCAATTCTTCGAATTTTAGAACAAAGTTGCTATCCAAACGCTCCTGATGCATTATTCACTACCTCTATGTTTGGAACCGGCATTGATGTATCGCGAATTGGTTTAATGATTGTAAATGGACAGCCAAAAACTACTTCCGCATATATACAATCTACAGGACGTGTTGGTCGCAAAAATGCTGCTCTTGTAGTAACATTTCTCAGAGCTTCAAGACCACGTGACCTTAACCATTATGAATTCTTTGAAGGGTATCATAGTCAACTTCATCGGTATGTTGAGCCCACGACTGTGTATCCGTTCTCTCCCGGTGCACTTGAAAGAGCCTTAGGCCCAGTTATGGTTTTCATCCTTAGAAATATGCGAACATGTGCTATTGAATGGAGTGATTCAGAAAGCGCTCATAAAATGGATACTGCACTAACCACTTGCATAGAAGTTAAAAGATTGCCGGATATATTTGAGACTAGAGCTCAAGGTCAACCGAAACACCGTAAGCCTATGCCGACTATTGTTCAAAAACTCGCTCAATCAAGACTTGCATTATGGCAATCAATTGCGGTTATTACAAAACAAAATCTAAAGTACAGCGAATATAATCAGGTTGAAAAACACGTCGTTTTAGGTGATTATAGACATCTTCACTCTCTCAAAGAAGTAGTGTACAAAAATGCGCCACAATCTCTGCGAGATATTGAAGAAACAACTGGATTCCAAACAAGGGGATAAATATGGTACAACAAATTCGTGGATCTCAATTCATAGTAACCTACGGGCCCGGATCAATAATTGAAGGAATAGAGGGCCCAAGGGTAATTCCTAGATCAGATATTGCACTATTTTCAAATTCACTTGTGCCGAAAAATTTTGCATTATCTGATCAAAGAATGTCAAAAGGTCTATTAGACGGCGCGAATATTTATCGACTGCCTTCTAATGCTGAACTCGGTAAACAAGATTCGATGCCTATTTACCATACAAAAGCTTTTCCAACATGGAGACTTTGTCTTAATATTAATAACCATGCAGGACCTTTTTACATTTTACATCAAACTTTCAGCTGCCCTGTCTGTGCAGGCTTAAAGGATAATTCGCATTTTAGTAACCGTGGATCTGAACCTATACGGTTTGTTAGAGCCTGCTCGGCTGGTCACATGGATGAGGTTGATTGGGCGTATCTTGCACATGGAGGCGACAAAAGCTGTAGTAACCATAAGGTGTTTAATTGGTATGGCGGGGGAGGTTCTCTTTCCAAGGTTATAATTGAATGTCCCGAATGTAAAAGAAAATCTATTACTCTTGGTAGAGCTTACGGGCAGGACTGGTATTGCTCGGGGCGTTATCCAGAGCGCGAACAGCTTGGAGACCGAGTTCAACCACCGTTTGACTGCAACCGCAAAGCAAGAATTGTTCAAAGACAGGCATCTAATCTTCGAATACCTGAATTAAAAACGCTCTTTGCTATTTATCCACTTCATACAAAACTGCATGAACATTTACAGGCTGATCCAATTTATTGGAATTTGATAAATAAAATTCCATCTGAAGCTGAATTTAGGCAATTGTTAAAAAACCTTGAGATTAAAGGTGCCGTTAAAAAGCAAGTAATCACTGAAATTCTTAACTGCCCTTGGCAAGAAATTCGGACCGCTATTGATGATATCCTTAGAGATATTCCCAGCTCATATCACGAACTTATAAAAGAGGAGTTTCAATCTTTAAATGAGGGATCTGTAAAAGGAATCCCGCCAATCAGGGGACCGACACCAAAGTCACCTGTACTCATTGAAATTAATCCCAAGTTAGTTAATCCCTGTCATGGTCCGAATAATACCTCTTTTAGAATCACGCCTGTACTTACCCTTACAACAGTAACTGTGCAAACGGGGTATCGCCGTGAGGTTTATACTAAGAGCTTGCCCACCCGAGGTTTAGCAGAACTTGTAGATATTTCATTCCCTGACCCCTTCGACGATAGTAAGAAATGGTATCCTGGTGTTCAATATCTTGGTGAAGGCATTTTTATAACATTAGAAAACGCAAAGACATTCATATCAAATAGCAATGCTGTAAAAGCTTGGATGAATGCCTCCGATAATAATTCATTATATCCAGATCACGTATTTAGAGACCAACTGTTTAAAGAAGAACTACACCCGGGCTTTGTTTGGTGGCATACTCTTAGCCATCTTCTCATCAGAGAAATTGCGTCAGAAGCTGGATATTCATCTTCAGCAATCAGAGAAAGAATCTATCTCGAAAACACAGACATGGCCTGCGGCGGAGGTATACTACTTTACGCAACACAACCCGGTAGCGAAGGAACACTTGGTGGTTTAACAGCACTTGTTCCTCATTTTCAAGAAATGCTTGACAATGCATTTAACCAGCTTCAATCTTGCTCTTCTGACCCTTTATGTGTTCAGCATACTTTCAAACTCGGAGATTACAATGGTGCTGCTTGTTATGGCTGTTTGCTTTTATCGGAAACTTCATGCGCCCACCGTAACATGTGGCTAGACAGGAACATTATTTTGGAGAACTTGCCTTGACAGAAGCTGAAATAATTGGAACTGGTGTTGAATTTCTTCGAACCGGAATAATGGGCATGGAACCCACCATTATATCCTTGATTACCGAAGCTACTACTGAAATTCAAATAATGGCTTACGTATTTACTGAAAGTGCGCTTCCGATACTTAATTTACTTGAAAAACAAGCTTCCAAAGGTATACTGATCACAATAATAGTTAACGATCTTAATTCGCAAAGACGAGTGATAGTATCAAAACTAAATGAAATAACAAAATATCCAAAAGTCAAGATAGTTGATTTTGTTGATAAAAGAAAAAGGCAATTGCATGCGAAGGTTCTGGTTATCGATAGAATGAAAGCCTTAGTAGGTTCTGCTAATTTTACTTGGGGCGGTATGCTAACAAATTATGAGGTCGGGATAAAAGTGGAAGGAGAACTGGCTTGGAAGCTGGCTAAACTTGTAGATTCATTAGCTTATCAAGATACATGATTTCTTTAAATAGAATACAGATAACTTTTCCATTCTAAGCAACCTGACCGTTAGTGAGCAAATTGCTACCTGCAAGGGTTTCAGAAGATTGGCGGGTAGAGAAAGAGACTGCTTGTTGTTATTTTGTATTGTTTTATATCTGATGATTAGCCAATTTACAGCAAACTTCTTTCTACTATACCTTATTTATTGAAGGCCTTTTACAAACATTAATTTTTTAACTTTACAATTGAGAAAACGGTAAATAGAGAATGCGTGAAACAGTTAACCATGGTTAATATATTTGGGTATGGTGAGGATGCCTTAACCTTATGGCTGCTGAAAAATCAATCGGAAGTAATTCTTCAGCGATTCAATGATAAAACTGAGCTTTCTGATTGCCTCGCGTTTTATCGGCCGAGCTTTGGCAGAAGCGGTGGTCCCGGAAATGCTGAATTCGGTGAGTTCGATGCTATCTTGGCATCCAAAGAAAAAATCTACCTGATCGAGAGCAAGTGGGACAATCATCGACAGACTAGCGGGACTGAACTCTTTTTGCGACCTGAACAAATTGAGCGCCATGAGGTATTCAGGTGGTATCTGTGTAATTGGAATAAATCTGACCAAACTGCATTCATCGAAGGAAAGAAGATAGCTCCGTCAGACAGTCTGCTATTTAGGAATCTCCAACATATCCTGAGCCATTTGGCCCAGTGCTGCCCGAACTCTGGAAACCTTGATCACATAAAGAATGTCTTGCTTTACTTCCATGGGTCTAAGTCAAGTCCGCCCCAAAAAGTCTCAGAAGGGTTCACAATTGTGCCTATAGAATACGAGGGTAATTATGTCGACCTGTGAAAAGTTGAAAAATCGGTGTTTCCCAAAAGAGATAAGACTGACAAGCAGGTTAGCATTTGAGGAGGTTATGGTGACGCGTGTGGAAATATGGAACCTTAACTAATGAAGAACAGCTTCGAGTGAGAATGATTGTTGATATGAGCCTTGGTTGGTCTGCGATGATGCGTGTATTTGAGAAAGACTCAAAAACAACAATAAGCAAAAAAATAATGGCCGACTTTCTTGAGAGAATTTTCAACTGCGAATCAAAGCTCGAGTTCGACAAGCTGCATAATGAGTTTTGTGAATGGGGAACAGCGAACATTAGGCAGACAAGATCCAAAGAAAAGGCAAGTTATGGGCAGATCGCAAAGACTCTGGATGTTCTCCTGAAAGTAGCAATTTATTATTGTCATCTGCCGGATTGTCAACGAAGCAAAGAACTCTGTGGCTTGGTCAATGCTGCTGTAGATAATGCGATGATGAAAGACCTTAGAAAGCAATTCAGCATCAAATCTTCAAGTTGGCCTGATTCCTTAAAAGACGTCGGCAAGGCAGATTACTTAAGAATCCAGAAGTCGGTTAAAGAGTCCATAAGATTGAGCCATAATGATTCAATCAGCTGTCCCGAATGGGATGATATTCACTGGCAAATGGCAAACAATAAGTCAAAAGGGCAATAGAATAAAGTGCTTAAAAATCGACGATAAGTGGCTCAAGCTAATATTTGCACAAAGAAAGGGATGGGAAATCAGACGTACACCAACAAACTTCAGGGCAAAATAGCCCTCGGAAACACCAAGACCAAGAATTATGAAGGCTATGCCACAATCATTGATTGCAAGGAAATCAGCGTCAATGACCTGAAAAGGTCTGGCGATAAGCACCAAGCCTCGTCGAAACCTTTATGCGGTAAATGGGGCAATAACTGAGGGCATGCCGAAAAATAAGATTGTGAATGTGCAGGCAATCAATCAGATAAATGATAATAAAAAACTGAATGCTAAACAAAAAAAGGTCATCATTGAAAATTTTGGTAAACCTTCAGATACACCTGATGAATTTCTCAATTCTTTCTTCCCAGCCAGCCAAGAACAATTTCTTGAAGGATTTGGATTTTTTCCGTTTGCAGTAAAAGAAGACGCCCTATGCTTCCTGATAGATCTGCAACTTGCTGAAAGGATACATTCATTGCCTGTAGAGACACGCTACCGTAATTTAGCATTATCTTATTTGCAGCAATCGAAGAAAAGAGAAAATAAGTACGCCCTTGTTGGAAGAACCATAAGTAAATTATGGACCCAATCTTCTAAAAACCCCCGTATGTTAAAAAATTCTCCCAAGTTTGAGAAAGTATTGCAGAACATTCCCGATATGAAATACCGAGATCATTTTATTCACTCCCTCTATGTTTTTCTTATGGGTCACTACATAATAAACCGGCTAACTGAAAGCCATGATTTCAATTCTACCGATGTCAATTTAACCTGGATGCTCACGTCTACTTTTCATGACATTGCTTACCCAATCGAAAGGATACATCCCTTGCTTAATTCTGTTCTTGGATATTTTATGGGAACCAAAACTAAAAACTATATTGACATAAAAGCAATTTTGCCTGAGATTTACTACGATTTTATGAGACACATTTGTTCTTTTAACCAAAATCCGATTGTAAGAGCGCATTCTATTGACATTCGATCGTACGATTTGCCCTTATACAAGAGACTCAAACTTGAGTTAATCAAAAAAAATCACGGAGTACTCAGTGCACTAATTCTGGCGAATGATTTGGCAGTTAGACAAAGATTTCTCAATTATGGAGATGGTGAGAATTTCTTCAATATGCATTTACCCGCTTGTCATGCTATTTGTTTACATGCAATAAAGGAAGAGAGAATAAATTTTGAGACACATCCATTTGCTTTCCTTTTGGTTTTATGTGATGAACTTCAGGATTGGGGTAGACCATCTCAGCAGGAAGCTAGAAATAATATTTGTAAAAGATATTGAAGTAAAAAGCCAAGAAATCCCAGAAATTCATTTTACTATTTATGCATCTCCGGGGAAGCGAGAAAATCTAATAAAAGTTTTATCGACGCGCCTTGTTACCTCATCAAAAATAAAGATTTTTATTAATGAAGTTGAAGGTAGTCAAATACTTTCTCTTTAATATAGATTCTCAAGGCTCATATGAACATGTTTTCATACTTTCTTCAGTTGCCCACTCTGGCATTTGAAGCCATGATTTTTTCAAATAATATCAATTTTTTAATTTTATAGTTGCTACTAATGAGAGAGCTTTCTTTTTTTTCAATTTTTGTGCTCTTGAATCGGAAAGGTAATCCTTAAAGTAGGTGTTTACTATAAATAAAAAAAAGTTAAGTTATGGCAGCAAACATGCCCTCAAAGCGCCTTTTGTCAGAGCTTTCCCTTTTCAAGCTCAGTTATTTCGGCTGGTTTCCGCGCCTGTCACCTGAAGGCTTGCCTGTCGTGCTTGGATAGTTTGGGGCCTTTACTTTTGCCCAAATCTTTCACTCTTGTTACAGTTCAAAAATGAATTGGTTGGTAGAACTATCTTTTTGAACGCTTGTCAATCTTAATTCTCGAACTAAACTAACACTATAAGCGTTCTGTAACTTTTGACCTCTGAGCACTTCACAAATCAAGGGCATTCTGCTCTTTAGTCTCATTCGATTGTGAACTTCACCTGATACTATGGTCAATTCTTTTGTTCCTGAAGCTTTCGCCGGCTTGAAATAGTTATTAAAGATGTATTGCCTTACTTCTTCGGCTGACATTGATAACCCTTGAGCCTCTATTCCAATGTTTAAGTATAAGTAATTTGGCTTAAGGAAATCTGCGCCTTAAGCTATAAGCTATGATGCCTAATGGGATAAGCATTAAAAGCGATATAGCGATATCCAGCTTAGGGGATACCGCATTGGTAAATTTGCTTATTCCATACCGCCCAATGATTAAACATAGAGATCCGTTACTTGGAGAGTTTACATACGGTGACAGTAATGCCCGAGCTCAAAAGCTAAAAAAGGATCTTCAAAAAGGTGATTACGTTTTCTTTCACACTACAATCAGAGGGTTGAGGTATATTACTGCTTATTACGTAATTGACAGAGTTCTTGATACTGCTGTAGCTGCTTCTAATCAGGACATCGCCAGTAAATACAAAAATCCTCACATCATAGAATACCTAAAAGGAAAACGGCGTGAGGAAGCTGATGTTGTTATTTTTGGGGATCCGATTCTATCGCAAGAACTAAAAAGACCTTTGCCGTTCACCCAAGAACTTGCAATGAAACTCTCGCTTGGAATTGAGTTTAAGAAAGAGTTTACAGAGAATCAATGTATTGGCTCTTCAACACGTTCATGGAGAGTTTTAGAGAAAAGTGATGTTAAAGTACTCAAGGAAGAAATCTTGAATATTAAAGAAACTATTTCAAAGGATACTATCATATCAACTGATGAAGTAATGGAAATCTTGGAAGCAGACCTTGAAGGGTTTATCGTCAGCAATCCGCAAATATTAGGAACCAAATTAAAACTTGAAAAAAAACAAGAGCCCACCCAAGATGGAAGAATTGACCTAGTTTACAAAGATGAAACTGATAATTTTGTCATAGTGGAACTTAAACTCGGAAGTATCGGGACAGCCGCTTTAAACCAATTAAGAAGATATATTCATTGGTACAAAAATCAGACGCATAAAGAGGTTAGAGGCATTATCGTTTGCAAGGATATTATGCCAGCGTTCGAAGAAAATTATGGAAAGCTAACAGATATCAAAGTACTCTGCTATGGGTGGAAACTCGCTGTCTATCCGTATACCTTTACACTACGCCGCAGTGAAGGCTGATAGTAAAGAATTGTGTGCGACCAAGCCAGCTTGTTCACTTTTTGCCAATTAGCAAGAAAGAGGAGACTGGCGAATTATGCCTCGACACTTTTTCCGATTCCCACAATAAAAAACGTTTGTAAGGCTTTCAATCGATTAACCGGTATAGAAAGAGACTGCTTATGATTATTTTATTTTGTTTTATATGTTCTGATGATTAGATAATTTACTGAAGACCTGCCTGCCTCCCTCTATACCCCCTCATTTATTGAAGGCCTTCAACTTGTTCTATGTCAAGGGATTTTCGAGGCAGTCATTAAGCGTAAACTCTATAAGATACTTAGTATTTTACAAAATCTATGGAGTTAAAAGTTTGGGGCGTACTATTGGTATTGATGATAAGACTTACAAGGAATTGGTCAGGGTTACCGCTGAGTTAATGCAGAAATCAGGCGAGCAAGTCGCGCTCAGTGATGTCCTGCGACTCTCTGTATTTCTGCTTAAAGGGTGTCTCTCAAATTACCCAGAGCTTGAAAAGCAAATCCTGAACCAAATCAGCTTTGAGGACCAGCAACCATCAACAAAAGACTTACTTTCAAAAGATATAACGCCTGAGTGGTTTGGCAAAGACTTTCTGGACTGCATCTTTGGCGTGGGAGATGAAAGAGGTGCTTAATTTGGAGGACAAAACCAGAGCGCTTGAAAATAAATTAGACGACCTTCTATACGAGGCACGCAAACTAGAGGAAGGCGATGCAAAGAGGCTTATTGAGCAAGAGATCCGAGAAATATTCAATGTGCTGCAAAACTTTTATGCCGGCAATAATTGGCATCCTGTAAACTTCAAACAGGCTATGGAGGATCATTCGGAGCGTAAAATGACTATCAGTTGCATAGAGCTAACAATGAAACATGATATCGCCGGAAATGTTTTAGATTGGATGTCAAGAGGGAAATAATGTGCCAAGCGCGTTTCAGACGGCTTATCAAAGCAAGAGTAAAATGCTGGAGGATGTGCGGCTTTTATTGGGGCTAAGCAGAGAGGAGTTGGTTTCAACTTTGACGTTGTTGGAGAAGGCGGACTATGGAAGTCTGCAGTTTGCTCGGGGGCGTACAGGAATTCGCTTTCAAAGCTTTCCATCAACGCATTCCGTTTACAGTGATGTTAGCGTGGAAATAGAGTCGGCGGGAGAGGGTGTTAAGCAGACAGTGGAATATCAGATTCCCCGATCAGTGCTTAAACTATTTAGAAGAGCGAAAAAAGACAAAGTGCAAGATGGCTTGAATAGCAAAGCGGTAAAAGTCTGATACTGCTGGAGAGACAAATGTTACGAGTTTAATGGTTGAAAGATTATTTTGCCGCAATGTGGGCAGTTAATGATTCTTACTATTCTATTATTATTTTCCTGACAAGGCCTAAGAGTTCAAGTGTACAACCATAGTCCTGTGGTCGAGTAAACATGTTTTCTTGTGCAATTTCTTTTGTTCTCATTTCTTGATATCTTGGAAGAAGGTGAAAATGGAAATGTTCGGTTGTGTTTGGCAATTTCTGCCCCCTTTTCCATTCTGAATTAATCTCCTTAGGTTCCCAGTGTTCGCACATAGTCATAACATATACTTTCTCGGCTTTTAGCGATTTTTTTAATTTTTTTGTTGTTTTAACTAAAATTTCCCCGAGACTTCTTGATTCTTCTTCAGTTAGCTCTGTAATGTCATTTGCATCTCTTTTTGAAATAATTAATGTATGTCCTGTAACTTTGGGATGCAAATCTAAGATTACAAAGAAATGCTCGTTTTCGCCAACCCAGCGATTCTCTCCTCCATTCCCTTCCCTGAATTTCTTCAGGTCTTTTGCCATATCACAAAATACACAAGATTCAGAATGCATTTGCATCAACACTCTTGTTAAAATGAAGCCCCGCAATGAGGACATTTTTCTAATGTTTCGATATAAGTGTGTTTGCAGTAAGGACAACGAACTTTAACAATTACTTCTTTTTCTTTAATGATTTCTCGGATAGAAACAATGTTAGGCGATTGTTCAGACGTATTTGTTTTCGTTATAGCCAACTTTTGCCAAAATTCAGGTTCATACTCTTTTTTAAGCAAGTCTTTCCCCTTTCCATCCATATTTGAGTTGACAAGTTCAGCACCTACAAGTTCTCCCATGCTGTAGTGAAGGAACCATTTTGCTTGGCAGTTTTGGCACAATAAATTACTTTTACGAAATCCAAAAGATTTTTTCATCGAATTTTCTTTACCACAGAAAGGACACTTTTGGAAACTATTCTTTAATCTGGATTCGAATAACTCATCCTCAAGTCTACCCATTTTCTAAATCGAGCCCA
This sequence comes from Candidatus Bathyarchaeota archaeon, assembly GCA_963832745.1. Taxonomy (GTDB): domain Archaea; phylum Thermoproteota; class Bathyarchaeia; order Bathyarchaeales; family Bathycorpusculaceae; genus Bathycorpusculum. Next base: position 116,151 of record CAWHVC010000002.1, read on the forward strand.
CTCGCTTCTATGATAATTCTAGAATTCTAATAAGTTTTGCGAAACCGCTGATATTGATAATTAAAACCTTTAGAACCAATTAGCTGTAAATACATTGTTTACCGATCTAAAGAGATGAGTGGTCAACTTTTCCTTGTTTAAAAATGAACGCTTGCGAGTGATGCCTCGACAGCTTTATGAGCTTGAATCGGAACATCTGCTCTTTTCAAATCCTTGCTCATGGATGACTAAAGAAGTCTTGTCTTGATTGGTGAATTTAAATTGTTAGCTAAAATGAGGTATACACGGTTGGGGCAAAGGTCTGTCGCCAGTTGCCCCCTATGGAATAAGAATGCTTCTAAATTTATATTATTTTTTTTTATGTTCTGATGATTAGCTTATTTATTTAAAACCTATTCGTTTCCTAATATACCCCCAGTTTATTGAAGGCCTTTATGCCCGAAATCAACGTACATCGTGCGGGCAATGCTTTCTTGTTAACACCACAAATTACTTATCTCTAAAATGTCATAAAGAGCCGTGTGATGGCTAATGGTAAATTATCCTCCATATGTCGACGCTTATGGAAAATTAGAAACTCTTTTCGAGAAAATAAAAGAAGCTGAGGTTCCTGTGAAAGTTACAAACGATTTCTTGCAAACAAAACTCGGCTTGAAATCCACGAGTTATAGAGCGATGATTCCGCTCATGAAGAGATTGGGTTTTATTGACGAAGCTAACGTTCCGACAGAGGAATATAGACAATATCGAGATGACAGTCAGTCGGGAGCTATTATGGCTCAGCAGATCAAAGGAGCTTACAAGGATCTTTTTGCTGCTAATGAATATGCGTTTAAATTGAATAAAGACGATGTAACAGCAAAACTCAACACAGTTTTAGGAACTCCGGCAAACGACCCAATTACGCCTAAAGTCGCTAGCACCTTTTTAGCCCTATGCGCTTTGGCTGACTTTGAAGGGAAAGTTTCGTCACTGCCGAAAACTCGAGAGAATATTGGAAAACCTAATGAGGGCTTTTCACAAGTTGCACTCCCAAGGCTTGGACTCTCTTACACTATTAACTTGAATCTTCCGGCTACCACTGAAATTGAAGTTTTCAACGCTATTTTCAAGGCTCTTAAGGAGAATCTGCTTAGTGAATAATGAAAGCCCTCGTGAGAAACAGCTACAAATTTTTGGCTTTAAGAATTTAGTTTTAGAAGGAGAGCTCGCCAAGTTAGAGCGGTCTGGGATTGAGATCGGTCACGTCGAGACTGTTAAAGAAAAGAATGAACTTGTTGATACTGATCTATTTGAAAGCGAAATTTTGCATAAAGCTAAAACGATGGCTGACTTCTACATCCTCTATTTTAGCTTGGAAAATAGTGTTCGAAAACTAATCACCGACGTTCTCAGCGAAAAGCATGGAGCTGATTGGTGGGAAAAACGGGTTCCTGACGGAGTAAAAACAAACGTAAAAAAATTGCAGAAAGAGGAACTGCAGACTGCCATGACGATCAGATCAGATGACAATTTGGCTTACACAAACTTTGGAGAACTTATCGACATTTTCTGTCACAATTGGGCTGATTTTACTGAAATTTTAAGAAGTCAAAAGGCTGTTCGAGATACTCTTTCCCAATTTAACAACATAAGAAATGTGATAGCGCATAGCTGTGAACTCAGCGGCGATGAGATTCAAAGGTTCAAACTTGTGATTAAGGATTGGCAGCGAATCAGCAATAATAGCGAAGCCTAACGTTTCTAATTTGAGATCCGTCTCGCATCCTTTAAGAGCATCTTTTGAGAATCCTCGATTTTTTGATTTTTCAACAATGGATCGTATTTTGGTCTGGAATCGAGAATCGCTTAAGTCTTTTTGTCATTATCCATTTCTTCCAAGGCCTGCAAGGTCCGTTCCTTTAGCTCCTTTATTGCCGGGGAAAAGTAGTGTCTTACGAATATGCTTGGCGGGATTCTGCCACACAATAAATCGGCTTCTTGGGCTACGAGTCCGTGCCTGATCATGAAGGTGCCGTAATAGTCCCGCAGTTCGCTGGTTCGGGTTTTGATTTTGCGTCTTTGCAATTTTTTGGTTATGGCTGCATAAGTTACCGGTTGGCTGCTCCCGATTTCGACGATAAGGCTTTCGGGTATTATGCTGATGAAGGCATTTTTTGTTCCGCGTAGAAATGTGCTTTTGTATCTGAAGTGCTCAAGGATCCCTGTTTCAGCGCTAAGGTACTCATGCAATCTTCCTTTATTTGACAGCTCGATTATCAGGTTGAAGCTTTCAATGCCCTCGCCGCATCGTAGCCCTGTCAGCTGTAAGAATTTCAACAGTAGATTCTCCTCTGGCGTCAAAATTGGCTTGACCTCGGCGAACCATTCATCCAAGTTGCTATTGGTGTTGCTGTAGATTCTAACAAAAGCGGCAAGCGCGTCTGGCTGTTCTGTTTGATTCCGTAGCTTTTCAGGGCAGCTTTGAATTGCTCGTAGCACCCGATGTATTTTGAGATTATGATCAGGCTTTTGATTGCTCCCGATCTAGTGGTTGATGGGACAGCATTGAGTTGCCCGATGTTGCCTGATTCGAGGATTTGGTAGTAGCGGTTGGCGTAGCACATTACTCTTTTTGCGGTGGTTTTTCTGTATTTGTTTTGGACGTAATTTTTTGAATTCGGGCCAATTAAAGGCTTTAAAGCTCATTGGCTCAATGATTTGGGCGCCTTGGTAAGGTAATGGTCGCGGGTCCAAATCCCGCCGAAGGCTCCACAATTGCCTTGGTTCTTAAAACAGTTTGATCTAAAGGTTATGCTTCCGATAGTATATGGTGGAGTAAGCGTTGTTCTGCTTTCCTTAAATGCTCCCCTAACGTTGAGTTTCCAATGTTAAGTTTCTCGGCAAGTTTCTCTGATTTTATTCTTCGTGGAAGGTCATAGTACCCAAGTTTGTAAGCTGCAATTAAGACTTCTCTTTGTTTTTCAGTTAGCTTGCTAAGTGGGGAGTCGGGTGCAAAGTTTGCTTCGGTCAACGATACTACTTTATGTCGAATCCCTAAAGCAGTTATTTTATTGACCAGTTCGCCCACTTGTTGAGTGCTTCCAAGAAAGGAAATTCTTAGTTTTTCTCCGCGAATTTCAAGTGGAGGGAACAAATATCCCCTTAAGCCTAAATAATCTAGAATTGAGGATAAACTTGGTCCTCCTTTCAAGAAGACGATATAGGTTCTGCTTTTTTCTTTTTCAAGAAGTTGCGCTTCGGATAGTAAACCTCCATCAAGTAAATCTTCGATTTTGGATGAGTCATATTTGAATTCTATTTTAGATATTACTGCGAATTGTTCAGGGTCTTGCCTTAAGAAATGTAGAAATTCTAATGATTTTATTTTTTGAAAGGACTGCATTTCTAATCCAAATTTTAAAAGCTCTTTTTCCGAGATTTCTAAAATTAAACGGCGCATAAAAGAGACTTGTTGTCTTTTGATTTAATTCTTTCGTTAAGCCGTATCCATACGGTAGAATGTTAATCTGGTGGCAAGCCAATATGTGCCTCTACTTGGAGTTAGATGACTAATTGCATAACTCATTCTTCAATTCATATAACGTCTTCATCAGAAAGCATTTTCGGTCAGTTATTATAGCCTGGATTGTCATAGTGCTGCTTTCACTCATTCTTATTCCAAGCTTCTTTTCATCCGTTTCATATGATATCATGGGAAGTGTAGGCTCCCCCCCAAACAGTGAATCACAAACAGTATCAAACATACTAAAGAGTGAATTTCCCGAAATCAACAACGAAAGCTCAAACACTATAATTATTGTCGTTCAGGGTTCACCCGTTTTTTCTGACTCCTTAAAAGATACTGTACTCAAATTGAATGGTACTCTTTCTAAAGATAAGGCAGTCATTAATTACACTGGCGAGTCAAGCCTTTACTCGATGGAAGCAAGCCTGCTTAACGAGTCCTTGCCTGACATAATTAATCAAACAGCAAATCTTCAATCAAACATAACCTCAATCAACTCGGGATTATATTCACTGCAGGATAACCTGTCTCTATTGAGCACAAACCTGTTTCAAATGCAAGATGGCATCAACCAAACAGCTCAGCTAGTTTATGGCATACCTGCAGCATACGTCGAAGTTTGGCAAGGCGTATCGCAGCAACTCATTGCTTTTGGTGACACCAATCCCATTGATGCAAATAATCAAGCTAACGCTACCATGTTCAGCGTAACCTCTAATTTCGGAGGCAACGCCCAATCAATCGGATACTATACTGCTTTCTTTAACGCTTGGAATGCCAGCTACCAAATGCTTCCAGAAAACACATCCCTCTCTGACCGTGAAGCTTACGCAGTAGGCCAAGCAGTTTCAGTTTTCCTGAATAATCCACAGCTTGATGCACAGACAAGTCAAATGCTGGGTCTTGTTGCTTCAGGCTTGACTGTTACAACTTGGAATCAACTCAACGCAATAGAAAACTTGACGATTTCAACCATGACATCAAATATACCCTCAGAACTATCCTCGTCCCTCAAAACTTCAGCGAACAAACTTGTTAATGAACTCTACAGCTTTGGGCCGTCACCTTCAAACACGACCCTTGGAAACTATGCAATCAGCCTCTTAGAAGCATAGCTCCTCAAACACTACAACGTCAGATATTGGCTTTTCAATTTCAGAACTGATGAACTCTGCTTATCAGCTTGGTTCAATGCCAAGCGATGCTCAAACATGGGCTCTTGCTTGCAATTTCATTTCAAACGCCACGCAGACGGCTTTTTCTGATTCTCCGCTCTTTTACGTAAACAGTACCTCTTTAAGCAATCTTCTTTCGAGTCTCCCACAAAACGCAAGCACTGCCGACATAAACAATGCCATTGAAAACGAGGTAATAACTCAATCTTACCTGAATTACCCGTTCATTCCACAAAGCTCATTGACTAAGAATTTTGTAAATTCAAATAATGATACAATGCTTATCTTTCTTAGTTTATCCTCTAGTCCAGATGCTGACACTATTGCTCAAGTAAAATCTGATGTACAAGACTCTGGATTACAGAACTTTGGAGAGGTATACGTGACTGGTGGCTCTGTTTTATCTAACGATTTCCAGATTACGTTTATGCCTGCCCTTGAGATTACACTGTTACCCGGTGTTGCTGTTTCCCTTCTAATCGTTGGCTTATTGTTTTTAGCTCCTATAGCTGCTTTAATTCCGATATTGGTAGGCGGCTGCTCTATCGTTGTTTCTCTTGCATCAATCTACCTTGGAATTGTAGAATTAGGTCATGGAAGCCTGACTTTTCTCACTCCAGTTTTAACAATACTTTTGATGCTAGGTCTTGCTGTAGACTATGCAGTTTTGCAGCTTAAACGCACAAAAGAGGAACGCCTCCAAGGAAAATCCATCGCAGAAAGTGTTGGTATCTCAATTAGATGGGCGGGGCAGGCAGTTCTAACCGCAGGCCTAACTGTAATAATCGCTTACATAATCATGGCAGTTGTTAACGTACCCATATTTAGCCAAGTCGGAACCGCCATAGCATTAGGGGTTATAATTTTACTTGCAGCATCACTTACCTTGTTGCCTGCACTTGAGCTTGCCCTCGGTGACAAGATTTTCTGGCCAGGACTAAAAAAGCACTCAAAAACAAGCTCAAATAAAAAGAACATTCTAAAAAGAGTGGCAGACGGCACACTCAAAAAGAAAGTGCCTATAGTGATTATACTTAGTGTGTTATCCCTAGGCGCCCTCTTTGTAACGTTTAACACACCATTTACAAGTGACTTCCAAAAACTTATTCCAAACTTTTCCAGCAACCAAGGAGTAACTGTTATAGCAGACAACTTTGGAAGCGGAACACTATATCCAACCTACATCACTGTCACAATGCCTACGGCGATCACATATGGAGACAACCAGTTTAACCAGACGCTGCTAAACCAAATCGACCAAATAACGGCTGTAGCTGCAAGTTCAAATGGCGTTGATAGCGTTGTTAGTCTAACAAGACCATATGGTGATTCATTCAATTATTCAACTATCAAGAACATGTCCGAACCTCTGCGTTTACAGTATGAAAGTGCAATGTTTACAATGATTGGAGAAGACAATAAGACCGTTTTAATCACCGTTGGGCTTTCAGACCCTGCTATGAGTGTGGCTGCCACTAACTCCTTAGTCGGAATGGAGAAAAACATCAACAATTTATCACTCATTAATGGCGTAGTAATTCATTTTGGAGGTCAAACGCAATCAACCTATGACAGCGATTCATTCATGGCTAACTTGCTTCCAGAAATTATTGTAATCCTCTCAGCGGCAGTGTATGTGATTCTCTTTTTCCAGCTTAGATCTGCGTTTACGCCTCTTCGTCTGATAATCACAATACTTTGCAGCGTAGTTTTGGCTTTGGCTATAGTTTCCCTCATATTCTACAGTGGATTTAACTTACCAATTCTTAATTATGCACCCTTATTCGCTGTAGTAACAATGCTAGGTGTCGGAATAGACTATGACATATTTTTCCTCACTAGGATACGCGAGGAAGTGCTAAACGGCAAAACAGACGATGAAGCAATAAAGTCAGCTATCGACAAAGTTTGGGTAACCATCTTTGGCCTTGGACTTGTGTTAGCTGCAGTTTTCGGTTCTCTGTTTTTAACCGGAATCGTGCTCATTCAAGAACTCAGCTTGGCCATTGCTGGAGCAGTCCTAATTGACGTCACAGTAGTCATACTATTCTTTGTACCTGCACTGATGGGAATGGCCCAGAAATTCAACTGGTGGCCATATAAACTGTCCACTGCAAACAACAAAAAAACAATGCCGAGCAAAAATTTGGATAAAGAAACTGGTGATTGACGAAATCACAAAAAACCCAGTTACTTATCTAAATTTATCCTTCCTTATTATTTTTTAGAAAAGTAGAAAAAACAAAAGCATAGACCCACCAAAAGCTCAACAAATTTTGGTTTGATTTATGGAGCTTTCATGTTCGGTTGAGTCTTATTAGGTCTTGGTTCTGCTTCTCTTACTGCCCCAACTAATGCAACTACTGCATAAACCGCGCCAGCTAATCCAATTGTAAAAAACAAAATTGTACCAATTATTTGAAGCAAATTCCAGTAAACCAGGTCCTCAAGAGGTATAGCTATCCATGGCAAGATTGCGCCAAAAAATATTGCAATATAAATTGCTAAATAAAGTGCCGCCAACGTGATGCTGCCTATTCTTATTATTCACTTTCACCTTCCGATTTTTTAGTGAATGCACATTTAGAACACTGAATTTCTATACAGTTCAAGGAAATGACTTAATAAAAGAATTTTTACAAGACACAAATTGACAAAACCATCCCATAGTACCCCCCTTAATTCTAAAAACCCCCGCAATTAAGCCTTAAACTGGTTTGCAATTTTAGAATAAAACATTTTTAAGCTCAAATGCTGCAAGTGGCTTGAGATCAATGAAAACCAAAATCGACATTCAAACTTGGTCACGAAAAGAATATTGGGATTACTTCGGTAGCTGTGACGACCCTTTCTTTGGTATAGTTGCAAACGTGGACTGCACTGTTGCTTATGAGACCTGCAAACGGCTCGGTTACTCATTTTTTGTGTATTACATGTTTGAATCAATAAAGGCGTTTAATAATGTTGAAAATTTCCGGTACAGACTGATTGATGACGAGGTTTGGCTTTTTGACCATGTTCACGCAAGCACCACCATAGGCAGAGCTGACAACACTTTTGGTTTTGCACTTTTCGAATACACAAAAGATTTCTCGGTCTTCCAAAAGCAGGCCCAAAAGGAAATCTCTGAAGTCCAAAAAACCCCTGGTCTAAGAGCAAACGATGGAGCCCGAATGCTTGACGTCATCCATTACACGACCATTCCATGGATTAGCTTCACCAGCCTCAAGCACGAAAAAAATATCAGCCGAAAAGAAAGCATCCCAAAAGTTGCATTCGGAAAATACTTTGAGCAAAACGGCAAAAAACTGATGCCTGTTTCTGTTAACGCCAACCACGGTTTAGTAGATGGGTACCATGTTGCCCGGTACTTGGAGCTTTTCCAAGCGGGTCTTAACAAAAAATTATAGTTTTCTTTTTTTAGTTTATGGCTGATAATGGTATCACGTAGGGTATGTTGTGGCTATAGTTTATTTCTACTTGGACGTCATAGACTGCTTTGATGTTTTCAACGTTCAAGACGGATTGGGCTGTTCCGGCAGCGTATATTTTGCCTTGCTTTAGCATGACGATTTTGTCGCAGAATCGTGCTGCAAGGTTCAAGTCGTGAATTGCCATCATGGCGGAAAGGTTCTCAGTTTTGACCAGTTGCCGTGTTAACTCCATAACCTCTAATTGATGTTTAATGTCTAGGCTGCTTGTAGGCTCATCTAACAGCAAAACCTTTGCTTCTTGCGCTAATGCTCTTGCCATCAGAATTCTTTGCTGTTCACCACCGCTTAACTCATAAAAATTGCGCATTGCCAAATGTTCAATATCAAGCGCTTTGAGGGTGGACCAGACTTTTTCGGCGTCTTTTTCGCTGCTTTGCCATGTGACGTGTGGTCTTCTGCCCATCATGACGACTTCAAACACTGTTATTGTGTCTTGGTTGTAGGTGCTGCTTTGGGGTACGTATCCTATGTGGTTGGCGATTTGGGTTCGGCTGAGTTTTTTTATTTCTTGTTCGCCAAGTAAGATTGTGCCTTGTTTTGGTTCTAAGATTTTGTTTATGCATTTGATTAGGGTGGTTTTTCCTGAACCGTTTGGACCTATTAGGCCGAGGACTTCTGATTTGTTGAGTTGTAGGGATATGGCGTTGAGGTTTTTGGTGCTTTTGTAGCTGAATGTGACTTGTTGTACTGCGATGTTCATGTTGGTTCTGTTTATGTTGTGCTTGTTTGACGTATAAAGGTGTTACGTTTTAATAGTTTAGTAACACAACGTATAAGTATTACTTTAATAAACAAAAGTAACACGTTTGTGATTTCAATGAAAAAACAAATCATAATAGGCCTAACACTAATAATCATACTAATCGCTTCATTAGCCGTAGGCTACAGCCAAAACTGGTTCCAACCAACAGAAGACAACATCAACCCAACCCCCACCCCAACAGCAACCCCCACCCAAACCCCTCAAAACTCAGAAAACCCGCAAACCACAGAAACCCCAGAACCAACAAACACAGCCCAGCCAACAACAACCCCAACTCCAACACCCATACCCTCAACCATCGCTTCAATGGATTTAGTGCTTGAAATATACGGAAACGCCAACATGGACGACAAAATAGACCAACAAGACGTAACCTACGTGAACAAAATAATCGCTGGTACAGCAACCTCAACAACTTTTGCTGACGCAAACCACGACGGCAAAGTCGACTCAAACGACATAACCCAAATAAACGCCATCATAAACGGCGACGCATCCCAAATTGTTCTGCTCGACGGTAACGGAAACCTGCTTACAGTACATCTTCCAGTTAACCGCATAATTGTCGAATACATCCAACAAGCTGAATTGGTTCGCATCCTTGAACTTGAAGACAAAGTCGTCGGCGTTGACTATTGTGTTGACAAACTAAAATCAATTTACTTCCCAGAGAATGCTGATAACATAGTCTCAGTAGGGCAAATGTACACACCAGATTACGAAACAGTTCTAAGCTTAAACCCTGATGTAGTGTTAACTTTCTCTAATGCACCCGCCTCTATAGCAGAAAAAGCCTCAAAACTCCCCGGCGTCGACGTGGTCTTCTTAGGTTTATACTATCCAAACGTTACTAACCCTGAAGATTCAGCGTTCCTGCAAGGAATTTTAAAAGCTGGCTACATCTTTGACCGTGTTGAACAAGCAACAGATTACGCAAACTGGCTACTCAACTTAACCAGCACCATCCGCGCCACAGCAAACACCCTAACAGAAAGCCAAAAACAAACCGTTCTATTGACAAACTACCCCTACAACCCCTCTTCAGCAATCAAAGCTTACATGACTACTGACACCTTAGGTCAAGTATGCATTCTTTCAGGCGGAGAAAACATTGCCTCATCCTTGCCATCTTACCTTAACTCTTCATCGGCAACTATTGATGCAGAGTGGATACTTGAACAAGACCCTGACTACATCTTCCTACATACAGTACGTTACACTTTCAGTGGAATAACCTATTCAGACCCCGCACAAGGACTAAACGTAAATGACATCACCAGCATGCAACAATGCCTGCAAGACTACATTTCACAGTCAATGTTTGCCGACTTAACTGCAGTCAAAAACAACCACGTCTACATTATCGCAGGCGACTTCAGAAACAACGCGATGGGCGGCGTCTTAGGCGCAGTCTACTTGGCAAAGATTCTTTATCCTGACCAATTCAGCAGCTTAAACCCACAAGAAATACATCAAGAATACATAACCAATTACTTGCGCTTAGACTACAACCTTGACAACAGCGGCGTCTTCCTTTACCCAGCATTAAACATCAACGGAGACGTTGTAGGAATCCCTAACGGAGCCACTTAAGAATGCCAAAAACATTCTCCTTTTTCCCTTTTTCAGACAAAAAATGAACTAACCAGTTGATTTTGACATGGTTAACGTAATAAACTGGGTTGAACTGCGCAAACTGATGCTGTCAAGCACTCATAGGCTTGAATGTACTAACGCAAGCTATTGGGATAAATGCGCAAGCAACTACAATGAAAACACCCAGCAGATGAACGAATTAACACATAACCAGTTAAGCCGCATACAACTGCAGCCACAAGACACTGTTCTAGAAGTTGGTGCAGGCAACGGACGATTAACAATACCGATGGCTCAACGTGTCAAGAGGGTTACAGCTTTAGAGCCCTCAAAAAACATGCTCAACTTTTTAAAATCAAACGCTCAAACAGCAGCTGTCCACAACATAGGCTACATCAATAAGTCATTAGAAGATTTAACCGGTGACGATAACGTGGGCTCTTTTGATGTTGTGGTTGCTTCCTTCTCGCTTTTTATGCTTGACATTGAGAAAGCTTTAGCGAAAATGGACTCTTTTGCTTCAAAAAGTGTTTACCTTTTCCTGTCTGCTTCACGATGGCTTGAAGATGCAGAACTGCAGAAACTGGTTCATCACGAGTCCACTTCACTTTGGGCAGATTATGTTTACATTTACAATGTTTTGTATGATTTAGAAATTACAGCAAACGTGGACATTTGGTCTCATACTTCCAAACAAGGGTATAACAGTTTAGAAGAAGCGGTTTCCCGTTTTACAGAAGTTTACAGTATATCCCCCACTAAAGAAGATTCTTTAAAATTATACCTTCAAAAAAATCTTGTGAAAGAGCACGGGAAATTTTGGTTCATTCGTAAAAGAAAGGCGGCTATGTTATGGTGGACAAAACCCCAATAAAACCCTCTCAGCAAACGAATTCTAGTGTAGCTGATGAGAAGAAAAAGTACCGCAAGCTAATGGCAAAAAGAGGCATTTTTATCGGGTTATGCGTTGTTTTACTTATTGTCATTGTCGGTTTATCTTTGGCTTTAGGGACTTCATCGCTTACTTTCACTGAAGCCTACTCTGCAATCTTTGCCAAGTTTTTTCCTAACTTGATAACCGTTAGTCCACTTGCTACTAAAGTAGTTTGGACACTAAGACTTCCAAGAATACTATTAGGCCTTTTAGCGGGTGCAACTTTAGCCATGTCTGGATCAACCACCCAAGCGACTCTAAGAAACCCAATTGCGACCCCCTACACTTTAGGCGTTTCTGCAGCCGCAAGTTTTGGTGCAGCCATCGGTATAATTTTAGGCACTGGGTTTGGTGACGGAACCTTCCTTATTATCGGGAACGCGTTTGTTTTTTCGCTGATTCCAGTTTGTGTAATTCTATTGCTTGTAAAACGTCGTGGTGCTTCACCAGAAACAATGATTCTGTCAGGCATAGCTATAATGTACATTTTTGCTGCCTGCACCACAATACTACAGTATTTTGCAGAAGCAAACGCGGTTAGCGCCACGGTGTTTTGGACTGTTGGCGACTTATCAAGGGCAGCTTGGTGGCAACTGCCATACATTCTAAGCGCTTTAATCATCTGTTTTGCAATTAACTTAAAGTTGTCTTGGGACCTCAACATAATGAAGATGGGTGATGATACCGCAAAAAGTTTAGGTGTAGAAGTAAACCGTGTTCGAATAATATCTATGGTAACTGCTTGTTTATCAACCGCGACAGTTGTTAGTTTCACTGGTGCAATCGGCTTCATTTGCCTTGTAGCACCACATATTTGTCGTGCAGTAATCGGAGGGGATGAACGTTATTTGCTTGTGGCTTCAGGTCTTTTTGGCGCAATTCTGTTACTTATCGCTGACATCATAGCTAGACAATTACTTGCTCCAATAGTTCTGCCTGTAGGTGCTATAACAGCTTTCTTAGGTGGACCACTGCTGCTTTATCTGTTAATACGCAAAAAGCAGCAACTCTCAAGCAATTGACTTTTTTCTTTATTTTTAATCGTTATTTTCACTTCATAACCTTTAGTATATACCACAATCAGTATTCTGTATGAAACTTGAGAAAGGGGTTTAGTATGCAACCAGTAGACTTTACTTACGTGGTCTTACCCTTAGGTGCCATCGTTGTTTTACTAGTAGCTACAGTGCTTCTTTCGGAATCACGAAAAGAAAGGCAAGATAAAAAAATTAAACGCGCAGTAGAAAAATTGAGCAAAGAAAAAGCCGAGAAACAGCAGGCTTTTAGAAGTCAACAGTCGGAACTTGATAAGCTGCATGAAACAAAAGCAATAGACAACGATACATACGAACGCTTAAGCACATTAATGCGAATGAACGAGAAAAACTTGGAAGATACAATGAACGCGTTAATCTTCGCAGAGAACCTTGGTAAAAAACCAAAAAAGATCAAAATGGTTCCGCAAATCAAAATTTAATTTTTATTGATTTGCAGCTTTTGCCCAGACACGGCAGGTTCCTTCACTAGAAACCATGCATGCGCCTACAGGTTTTGCGGGTGTACAAGCTTTCATGAATAAGGGACATTGGTCAGGTTTGATTTTGCCGATGATTACGCGGTGGCACTGGCAACCCTGCAGAATATCTTTGCCTTCCGCTACGTGAACATTAAATTTGGCCCTTGCATCTAAACCGGCAAATTCGTCCTTGAGCAGCAAAGCCGAGTTTTCCAGTTTGCCTATTCCACGCCAACTACCCGCTGAAACCTTAAACGCACGGTCCATTAACTCCAACGCTTTAGGGTTACCCTCCGGCTTAACGACACGGGGGTACTCGTTTTCCAGTCGAGCTTTACCTTGGCTGATTTGCCGCATAAGCATGAAAATCGACATCAACACGTCATTAGGTTCAAACCCTCCCACAACCGTTGGCATCCTATACACTTTTGGGAACACTTCATAGGGTTTCAAACCAATAATAGCACTCACGTGACCCGGCGCAATGAAACCATCAATCTGTAAATCGTCCACGCCAAGCAGCAACTCCATAGCCGGCGGAATTAACCGGTGAGAAACCAAAAAACTAAAATTTTCAGGCAGTTTTCCAAGCGCTTCAACCGCTGTTGACGGTGCAGTTGTTTCAAAACCAACCGCAAAGAACACAAACTGCTTATTAGCCTCCGCTTTAGCCATTTCGATAGCGTCAGAAACAGCGTACACAATTCGCACATCAGCCCCAACAGCTTTTGCTTCCAGAAGTGAAGATTCACTGCCCGGTACACGCAGTACGTCACCGAAACATGTTATTACAATGCCTTTTTTGGCTAACTGGACTGCCTCATCAATTTCTGCTGCTGGCACAATGCAAACTGGGCAGCCAGGACCCGCAATAACCTCAACCTGTACTGGCAAAAGACTGCGCAAGCCAAAATGTGTAATTGTCCACTCATGTGTGCCGCAGACATGGCAAAACTTCACTGGACCCGTTTCAACAGCTAACGCTTTAATTTTTTCTGAAATACTTTTTGCAACTTGGGGGTCTCTAAACCCGTAATTTTCTTCCATAACCCTTCGCCAACTTATTGTTTGTCGGCTTCTAAAACTTCTTTCCAGATTCTCAGGGTTTCTTTTGCTTCTTTTTCTTCTACAACCTGAATAGCGTAACCAGCGTGAACAAGCACATAGTTCCCTACTTTGGCGTCTACAAGAGAAATGTTCACGTCACGCAAGACGCCTTGACCAAAATCCACGTTGGCTCGGTTGCCTTCAACGCTCATGATAAGAGCGGGAATAGCTAAACACATAAAGCATCAAACAAATAAAAACGCCACAACGGCGATAAAAACAGATTGGTCTAAAAACATGAAAATCCAGCAACAACAGCCTGACCAAAAGAAACTCCGCCATCGCCAGCTGGAACAGCTTCATGAACCACAAAACCTAAGTCAGCCGCTTCTACCACTTCTCGCATTAGCTGCGCCAAAATTTGGTTACAAGCAGCCCCGCCAGAGAAACCAACGGTTTTAACTCCTTCCGCTTTTGCTTCTTCGACGGCCAGTTCCGCTAACCCTCTGGCAAGATAAGCGTGCGCAGAATACGCCAAATCTTGTGTTGCCATTTTTGTCTTGTTTTCATAGATTGCGCCAAGCAAATTGGTTGTTTCTAAGACGCCGTTCTGAATGATTGGCTTAAGGTTTAGCGTGTCATTGCCTTTTATCGCCCAAGATTCAAGCTTCATAGCTGCTTCACCCTCGTAGCTGCGCCTGTAACATACGCCTAAAACCGCTGAGACTGCATCTAAAACTCGCCCGCAACTTGTGGTTTGGATAATTTCTGCGCCTTTTTCTAGTTGATTTAAAATCAGTTTTGCCTCTGTTTCCCCATAAGGCAAATGCTCTTTGTTCTGCATTAGAAACTCTTCTATGTTTACGCCCGCTTTCTGCAGGATTCCTGCTGCAATCCGGGTTGGGTACCTGCTGGCTAAGTCTCCGCCCAGCAATGGTTGAGGCTCTAAATGCCCAAGACGCTTAAACTCCGTAGAATCAGTTTGACACAAAAGGATTTCGCCGCCCCACGCCATGCTATCAACACCGTAACCGTAACCGTCACAAACAACGCCCACAACTTCATCCAATCCGTGCTCTGCCATCAAAGCCGCAGCGTGAGCGTGATGATGCTGAACTCTTACAAGCGGCAACCCCTTGGTTTCAGCCCACTCCTGAGCCAAAGCCGTTGTAGTGAATTTTGGATGTAAATCGCAAGCCAGCACCTCAGCTTTGCCGTTGATTAAATGTAGCAGGTGTTCTGTGGCTTGAGCGAGAAAACTGCGGGTTTCAACGTTTTCCACGTCGCCGATGTGTTGACTAATAAACGCTTTATCTTCCAGAAGAATGCAGGAAGTGTCATTTAGTTCGCCTCCAAAACCCACAGCACAACATTTGGCTTTCTTTTTTAGCCTGATTGGAGCGGGCGCGAAACCTCGACTTCTCCTCAAAAACACTTGCCTGTTTCCGTGGACACGCATGACCGAGTCGTCACAGCGGTGAGCAATTCGGCGGTTATGAAACAAGAAATAATCCACAGTTTCGCCCAGTGTTCGTAGTGCTTCTATGTTGTCGTTGATGATTGGCTGGTTTGGCGGATTTGCGCTGGTCATCACAAAAGCTTGGTCGGATACGTGGTCGAAAAGCATGTAATGCAGTCCAGTGTAGGGCAACATGACACCCACATTGTGCAAGTGAGGCGCAACAAGCGGCGAAAGACTGTAATTTGAACTCTTGTTTAGCAGCACGATTGGACGCATTGGCGAAGTTAACAGTTCCTCCTCTTTCGTGGTAATTTCAGCGAACTGTATTGCGGCTTTAAGGCTGCGTGCCATAATCGCAAAAGGCTTCTCCCAACGATGCTTAGTCCCACGTAGTCTCCTCAACGGCTCCTCAAGCGTGACAGAGCATGCAATGTGAAAACCGCCATACCCCTTAACAGCAAGCACTTTGCCCTGTGAAAGAAGTTTTCCAGCTTCCCGCACAGGATCCGAGGTTTTGACAAGTTCACCCATACTTGTAGTGAGGTAGGCTTGTGGTCCACACTTGGGGCAAGCAACGGTTTGTGCGTGGAAACGCCTGTTTGAAGGGTCTTCATATTCTTTTTGGCAGAAACTACACATGGGAAACTCACGCATGGTTGTGTTTTCTCGGTCGTAGGGTAGGCGTTCGATGATGGTGAAGCGTGGTCCGCAATCGGTGCAGGTGATAAAGAAGTAATCATGCCGAGGGTCTGCTGGGTTCCGAAGTTCTTTTAGGCACTGGTTGCAGATGGCGATGTCTGGTGGAATAATTGAGCCCGAAAGCTCTGCGGTTTGTGAGCTTTTGCAAATTGTAAATTGCGTGTATTCTTCTTTGCCTGTTAGGATGGTTTTTGTAACGTGGTCAATTTTTGCTTGAGGCGGATTCTTAGCAACTAAATCTTGCATGAATTGTTCAATGCTTCCTGTGTCGCCTTCCAAAAGCACTTCGACGCCGGCATCACCCATGTTGCGAACATAACCTGCCAAACCGTTTTTCACTGCTGAACGGTAAATGAATGGGCGAAAACCTACACCTTGAACTATGCCTGTAATATTTAGTTTAACACGCAAAGATAGAAGCCTTCGCCTAATTCAAACGGAGATTTTCTCTTATACATTTCGAAAAATATTACCTGAGTGTAAAACAAAAAAATCGTATCATGCATTGAGATATGTTTGATTTTAAATCAGATCGAAGGCAAAACGGATAAGCTTGCATTACAACTTAATAATGAAGGTGACAAAAAAATAAAAAATAAGACTAAAAACAAACCCAAAACTGAAAAGAAAGAAAATACAACCAAAAACAAAAGCAAAAAAGATTGGCAGCAAAGATAAAAAATGCAGATGAAAGAAGACAAAATATTCTCAAATTTTATAGGATTTAACCTGTTGGTTTAAGATACAAGGGCTAAAGATTAAATTGACGATCTTACGCCCGTCTTAGTTCCCGTCTTAGTACTTTTCCTGCGCTGCTAATTGGCAGTTCTGTTCTGAATTCAACTTCGCGAATGGCCTTATAGGATGCGACTTTGCCGTTAACAAAAGCTTCAATTTCTTTTGCAGAAACAACCGCGCCATCCTTGAGCACTATGTATGCTTTTGGGACTTCACCCACAGCAGAATCCGTTTTGCCTACAACTGCACACAACTTCACTGCTGGATGCTCATACAACACGTCCTCAAGCTCCCTTGGGTAGACGCTGTAGTCTTTGTGTTTAATTAGGTCTTTTTTGCGGTCAGTAATGTAGAAGTAGCCGTCGGAATCCATGAAGGCAATGTCGCCAGTGAGTAGCCACCCGTCACGGAGAACCATGGCAGTTTCGTCTGGTTTCTGCCAGTAACCCCGCATCACCTGTGGACCTTTAATAATCAATTCACCCCTCTCGCCAATAGCAAGCGCCTGTTGTCCTGTTTCTAAATCTACAATTCGTGCTTCTGTATCAGGCAGTGGTAGACCAATTGAGCCGACCTTGACAGTTTTCATAGACGTATCCACAGGCGTGCAATGGGTAACTGGCGAAGCTTCGGTTAATCCGTAGCCTTCAGCAAGAAAGCCACCCGTAACCTCCATAAACCGTCTTTGAACGTGCGGCGGTAAAGGAGCAGCACCAGAAATACACACGCGAATTGACGTTAAATCGTGCTTTTCAAGTTCTGGATTTGCCAAGAGTATCGAGTACATAGTGGGGGAGCCACAATAAACCGTAACCTTGTGCCGTTCTATGGTTTGCAAAACTTTTGGTGGCTCAAACTTGGGCAACAGAACCATTTCTGCGCCAAGGCTAATCGGGGTAGTCATGCTGGTTGTCATGCCGTAAATATGAAACAGTGGTAAAGCGGCAAGAAACACGTCTTGGGCTGCGCCTTTTATCCATGAAGCAAAAGCCAACGCGTTTGAAACAAGATTTGTGTGAGTTAGCATGGCGCCTTTAGCGGTGCCGGTTGTGCCGCCCGTGTATTGTAGCGCCGCCAAATCCTCAGATGGGTTAATTTGAATATTGGGTTTATCTGCAGAAACACCACGTAGCTCTGAGAAGCCATCTTTATCTAAGTTGGTAACTAAAACGTGTTTTAGGCTGGTTTTTTCTTTAACATTTGCCACGATTGGATAGAGCGTGTCAAGGGTAACTATGATTTGTGCTCCTGAATCAACTAGTTGATGTTCTACTTCGCGTTCCCGATGCAATGGGCTAATCGCTGTTACAATTGCGCCTGCCTTAAGAGCACCAAAAAAGCCGATTACAAACTGGGGAATGTTGGGCAAGAAAAGCGCTACCCGGTCGCCTTTCTTAACTTCAAGCCCTAATAGCGCATTAGCAAACTGATTTGACAGAGAATTCAATTGTGCGTAAGTAGTATTTTTTTCTCCATAAGACAGAGCAGTTTTTTCCCCGAAATTAACTGCGCTTGTTTCCAAGAGCCCTTGAAGAGGCATCCTTGAAACATCAACTTGTTTGGGTACATGTGCTGGATAGAAATTTAACCAAGGCATCTCTTTGTCTGTCAATTTACGCTCTTTTAGCATATTTGAGTGATTAACTAAAAACTTTTTCACTGTGGAAAATTTTTATTTCTATATACCGCTTGAATAATATAAGAAAAAGAAGGACAAACTATGGCAAGCTACCGAAAAGCAGCACTAGACGATTTAGCTGCAATAACTGAAATTTACAATGAAGCAATCCAAAACACCACCGCCACCTTTGACACCCAGCCAAAAACTCTTCGGGAACAACAAATTTGGTTTGCCAATCACCAGCCAAGACACCCTATTCTTGTAGCTGAACAAGATGGCTTTGTAGTAGGGTGGGCATCACTTAGCAAATGGTCTGACCGCTGCGCATACAGCGACACCGCAGAAGCATCAATATACATAAGAAAAGAATACCGTGGAAAAGGCATAGGCGGGCAACTGCTTGAACTGTTGCTTGTAGAGGGCAGAAGAATCAATTTGCATACGGTTATTGCTCGAATTGCAGGTGATAATCCAGTAAGTCTTACACTTTTTAAGTCCAAGGGCTTCAATGACGTAGGGGTCATGAAAGAGGTAGGCAGAAAATTCGGCAAACTTTTAGACGTATATTTAATGCAAAAAATTTATTGAAATAAAGAAAAAAACGGTAAGTAATCAAGTTGAAGCGGCGTTTTCGGGCTCGATTACCACAGCGGTTCCAGTTGCCGAGAAAAGCATAATCCCGTTCTGGGTGCCCATGTCGGAGGTTTCAACATCCATGCCGATGATTGCGTTTGCTCCAAGAGCTAAGGCTCGGGCTTTAGCGCGTTCTATTGCTTCCCAACGTGCTTTCTCAACTTCAGAGGTGAAGGCTGTGACTTCTCCACCAACCATGGATTCCCATCCTGCTACGAATTGGCCAAAAATGCCTCTTGTCCGCGGGGTTAAGCCAGTGACTAAGCCGAGGACCTTTTTGATTTTGTAGCCTGCAATCGTTGGGGTAGTTACGATTAAGAATTGGTTGGTTTGTGTTATTTGAACGCCGCATTTTGAACAAAAGCTTGCGCCTTCAAAGTTAACGTTTCCGCATTTAGGGCAATTCATTATAGTTACCATTTCTTGTTAAGCGTTGGTAGCTTAAAAATAATCAGATTAACGCTTTCTCAAAGATGGCTGGTCAAAATTAAAAGCTCTTAAAGCGCTGAATAGATACCTGCAGTAAAGAGTCAAAATGTGAGTGGTCTAAAATGAATTGTTTGTTAATTGTTTATTCGTATCATCATAATAACACCCTAAAAGTCGCTGAGGTATTCGCAAAGGCTCTTGACGGGAAAATCGTAAACCCACAACAGACCGACCCTGAACTGCCATGTGAATATGATTTAGTTGGTTTTGGCGCTGGGATAGATAGCGGAAAACACTACAAGCAGCTACTTGACTTCGCCGAAACGCTGCCACAAGCCGCTGGAAAGAGAGCGTTTATTTTCTCAACAAGCGGCGTTTCAAACCCCACTTACCAAGAAAAAATACATACCTGCCTCAGGGAAAAACTGCAAACAAAAGGCTACTTGATTGTTGGCGAGTTTAACTGTCATGGGTTCAACACTAACAGTTTCCTTAAACTGTTTGGAGGCATGAACAAAGGCAGACCAAACACGGAAGACTTGGCAGCCGCGGAAGAATTCGCAAAAAACCTAAAACAAACCTTTTAGGCAACCAACTGCCTGCACGTATACTGCCCTTTTTTGATTTTTCACTTCTTTTCATGACTTCTGTTGACTCAGCCAGCAACCGATGCACATTTAATTTCAAAAAAGCAACCCAAAACAAACCCTAAAAAACCGCCTTATTTGCTGGAAAAACAAGAATAAAGAATTGGTGCCGGGAACGGGATTCGAGCCCGTGACTTCTGGTTGTAGGCGCTTGGCCCTGTCAAACTCCAGATTATGAGTCTGGCGCCCTAGCCAGGCTAGGCTACCCCGGCACACTTGCCTATCCGTTTTTCTTTGCGGATGTCATGTTAGTTTGTATTCTTTCATTTAAACCTTAAGTTACAACATCTGCCAATCGCTGTTTTACCTACAAGTAATATTATTGAAAACCCGCCCTTTTGCGATTAGTTTATTTTTCCCAAACACACGCTTATTCTAAGGCAAGTTACAGAAGCGAATTTTCGATGAAAACCGAAAACGAAAAAATAACAATGCTGCATGGCGCAGGCGGAACAGTCATGCACGATTTAGTAAAAAATCACATTGTCAAAAATTTTGGCGGCTTAGACCTGTTCGCTGAAGTGCCACTGGAAGCTATGGATGACGCTGCAGCAATCGGTGACATAGTTTTCAAAAGCGATTCACACGCGGTTAAACCCATCTTTTTCCCCGGTGGAGACATTGGGCGTCTATCTATTTCGGGTACAGTAAACGATATTTCAGCTTTAGGCGCCGAACCATACGCTTTAGCATCCGGCTTCATCTTAGAAGAAGGCTTGCCTATGGCTGATTTGGACAGGATACTGGTAAGCATGCGCCAAACCATGATTGAAGCGGGCGTAGGCATAGTTACAGGCGACACAAAAGTTGTAGAAAAAGGCAGTTTAGGCGGCTGCGTCATGAACGTTTCAGGCTTAGGCAGACGTTCAGAAGCGCTTGAAAGCAACTTAAAAACGGTAAAAAGGTGCAGACCAAACTTCTCTGCAAGATGGACTCTTGACTCAAGCCTTTCTGTGGGGGACAAAATTGTCCTTTTAGGAACCATCGGCGACCACGGGTTGGCGGTTCTTTCGGCACAGCAGGGCCTGACTTTTGGAAGCGAAATAAAATCTGACGTTAAACCATTAAACAAAGTAATACAACGGGTGCTCGGTGAAGTCGGCGGCGTCGTGACAATGAAAGACCCAACGCGCGGCGGCTTAGCTGACGCCTTAAGCGAATTTACCGAAAAATCAAAGATTGGCATCTTAATTCAAGAAGACAAAATTCCAATCAGAAAGGACGTTGTTGCCGCCTGCGAAATGCTTGGTTTAGACCCGCTTGAAGTTGGAAACGAAGGAAAAATGCTCTTTGGCGTGGTGCCCGAGAAAGTTGAGGAGGTTTTGGCGTTTCTTAAGCAAACCAGCGAGGGTAAAGATGCACAAATTATCGGTGAAGTCACAGACGCTTTTAAGGGCGTAGCTATGCAGACGGTTGTTGGTGGTAAACGTATCGTCGCTAGACCAATTGGTGACCCAGTGCCGAGAATCTGCTAAAAAAAATTCCTTTTTATTTCCTTTTAAAAAAAGGAAAATTAGTTTATTTTTGGATTTTTTCCACTTTGCTTGGCGTAGCAATATAGACTATGTCGGTTAAGCCGACAAAGAAACCGGTTTCAACAACACCTGGAATCATTTTAACTTTAACCAAAAGCTCTTGTGGATTCTGGATTAATCCAAAGTTGGCGTCAATTATTACGTTACCGTTGTCCGTAATGATTGGTCCAAGTTTGCCTTTTCCTTCACGAACAACTGGTATACCGCCTAACGCTGTAATACTGCTTTTTGCAAGTGAAAGCGCAAACGGCAAAACTTCGATTGGGACTGGCTGGTTGTTTTCGCCTAAAACTTTAACGCGTTTGCTTTCGTCAACGATTATAATGTTATATTTGCTGGCTGCGGCAACTATTTTTTCTCTTGCTAAGGCTGCACCCATGCCTTTTATGAGGTAAAGTTCAGGTGTAACTTGGTCGGCTCCATCAATCGTTACGTCAATTACTGGGTGTTCGTCAAGAGTAGTTATTTGGACACCATATTGAACTGCCAATTGGAACGCTTGATAAGATGACGGGATACCCATGATTTTCAAGTTTTCATTTTTTACTCGTTCGCCTAAAGCTTCTATGGCAAAAGCGACTGTGGTTCCGCTTCCTAACCCCACAATAGAGTTGTCTTTAACATGTTTAACTGCTTCAAGGGCAGCCTTCTTTTTTGCTTCCTGAATTAAATCTGCGTTAGTTTTCAATTTCCATCTGTCCTAACTTGTCTAGTACTTTTTCAACTTCACTTCTGATTGATTCTATACGTTTTTCAGCTTCAGTTTTGGCGTCTGGCTTTTCAACTACCGTTTTACGCTTCTTTTTAGGCTTCTCTTCACTGCTTGTTGGTGCTGATTCTTCCTCTTCTTCCTCATCATCTATCTCTATTTGGGTTGGTGCTGGAGTAGGTAGTTTTATTGGTATTTCTTTTATTGGTTTAATGTCGATTCTGCCGCGGAGTTCATCAACTTTTGAGGTTAACTCGCCGAAGCGTTCGCTAAAGAGTGACATTAAATCTTCTTGCATTCCTTCAAGTTCATGTAATGCAACGATGGTTTCGTCTTTAGCTATGGATTCTTTGATTGTTGACATACGGTTTTTGTAGGTTACTGCAAGTCTGTCGCGTTCTGTTTCGGTGATTTTGCCTTCTGCTTGAGCTTCATACAGCCGCCTAATAGAGTCACCAAGAATTTCGCGTTCTAAATCTAAAATGCGTAATTCATCTTTAGCGTTTGAGGCTGTGGTTGTTTGAATGCTTTTTGATATTCTGAATGGTAGATTAGTTAATTCTAAATCTATGTTTTTAGGGTCTCTGCTTTTGATTTTTTCTTCTGGCTCTGGCTTTTTTTTGCCCCTAAGTCTCATTCCAAAAAGTACTGACATGGCTGCGGTTATAGCCAGTGTTACCGCTAGAATGATTATTATGATGATTGTTGGGTCATCGTACCAAGCCATGCCGTGCTATCCTCTGTAATGTGATTGCATATGATGTATAAATAAATTAATATAATTAATCCCTAAGCTTACCGTTTAATATTTAAATGAACATTGAAAAACCTTATGTGCTTGTTTTAAAGGAAGATGCATCTTTGCTTGTTTTGTCCCTGTTTAATATGCTGGTTTAATTTTTTATTTAACTATCTTGTTGCTTGCAGAAACAGGGTTAGCTGATTTTATAATGCCAATTGGCAGGTTGTTAACAATTAATAATTTTGTTTTAAAA
Source organism: Candidatus Bathyarchaeota archaeon (assembly GCA_963832745.1). Lineage (GTDB taxonomy): Archaea > Thermoproteota > Bathyarchaeia > Bathyarchaeales > Bathycorpusculaceae > Bathycorpusculum. The sequence continues at coordinate 139,652 of CAWHVC010000002.1, forward strand.
TAATTTGTTTTTACAAAAAAAGCGGTTAGCCGATATTTTACTTAACTCTTATAAGTATCTTCTTTTTTATTGTTTTTTATAGCGCTGGTAAGCGTCGACGTATAAAACGTTGAATTAGGTTTATGGAGCGTTTTTTTATTGAAAACTCATTTTTGGAAAGGTTTGTCTACGCCTGTTTTTTTAGCAATCATGACAATAATCTTGCTGGTATCAGTCTCTTCATTGGGTTTGCTTACAATTAACAAAACAATCTCATCCACTGGAACAATCGTGGTGTCAACTCCTAACCTTGGCATTTTTTCAGACAGTCAGTGCACGCAGTCATTGACTATCTTCGATTGGGGGTCAATTGCGCCTGACACGTCGGTTACTAAAACCATCTACATCAAAAATTCTGGAGATGTGCCCTTAACTTTGACTATGGCATCGAGTGGTTGGGACCCCGCTGCCGCCGCAAATTCGATGGGGTTGACTTGGAATAAGCAAAGTTCGACACTGGCTGTTGGGCAAACTACGTCTGCAGTTTTAACTTTGACTGTTGATTCTGATATTAGCGGTATATCGACTTTTAGCGTAGACATTATAGTGTCTGGTACAGGGTAGGCTTCCACTTTTTCTTCTTTATTTTCATTTATAAAAAAGCATGGGTTTTTTGTTAAATTTTGGCAAGAATTAATTGTATTCGATGTATTTCATTTAATTTTTGCTTGGTAAGTTAACTCGTTGCTTACAATAATTTAAATCCCTAACTTTGCTTATAGTAGGTTAGCGATTTTTTAGGAGAAAAATTAAATTGAAAAAAACATTTGCTTTTCTTTTCGTTTTAACCCTGTTAGTAGCATCGTTAACATTTGCAATATTAGAAAAACCAGTTTCGGCTCAATACTGGGATACAAGCGGTCAATACCATTCAACAATGGGTGGGCAAATTCCTGCTGGCGTAACTCCTGACACTATTGTTCCAACGCATGCATTCATTGCCGTTACACCTAATCCTATAGGTAAAGGGCAAACATTGCTGGTTAATGTTTGGACTACTCCTGGAACAGACGTTAGCCGGTACCACACTGGTTACACCGTTACTATCACAAAGCCTGATGGTTCAACAGAAAACAAAACCATGAATTCTTACTACGCAGACTCCACATCCTACTTTACTTATGTACCAGAAACTACTGGAGACTACAAGTTTCAATTCACCTTTGCAGGTGACTATTATGCTGCAGGGAATTATACTATGAATCAAGGTGCCGTCTTCCTGATGGGGGGAGGTAGCCAAAACGTAAGCTTCACAAAATCCGCATGGTATGAACCCTCAACGAGTACAGTCACTACTGTAACAGTTCAAGAAGACCCTGTAATGTCCTGGCCGCCTTCTCAATTACCAAGTGATTACTGGACGAGACCCATTTCGCCTGAAAACCGTGAATGGTGGATCATCGCAGGTAATTATCCTGGAATAGGTGAAGTAGGTGGTGGACCTTCTTGGCCAGCAGACACAAACACTTACGTTACTAGTTCTTACTCTTTTGTTCCTTATGCTTTAGGTCCTAACTCTGCTCACGTTGTTTGGAGAATGCCTGTGTCTGATGCAGGTCTTGTAGGGGGTATACATGGAACTGACTCCTATGTAGGCGGCGGCTTCGGTGTAGGTCCATCAGTCATTTACAATGGACGTGCATATCAACAAATATCCCAAGGTGGATCCAACAATATTTTAGAATGCTACGATATACGAACTGGTGCAGTATATTGGCAGATTCCAAACCCGATTCCCTCCTCAAACCTCTTTGGCTTTGTCATGTCTGGCTCAATGTACCTATCTTACAGTGAAGGAACCGCAGAAGTACCAGGTGGAACGGCTTCATCGATGAGTGCCGGAGCGACTCTTGTCTGCTTAGGTAACAACCTTGTCAAGATTGATCCATTCAGCGGTGCAGTAACATTAAACGTTACAGGCATGTCAGGAACTTACTACGCAGACCCGTATGTTTTAAGTGTGCAAGCTCTTGGCTCTCCAATGGCTCCAACAGGATATCGCTTGCTAAACTGGAGTATTACAGGTTCAACAACCAACTTTACAAACCGTGTTGTTAGTAACATTTCATGGCCAATAAGCAGTTTGCCTTCAACAACTGACTTCGAAGCTGGAGTAGCCGTTTCTATAAGCAGTATCCCTGACTCAGCCGTAGGACCCTACGGTGCCGTAGGAACAATGCTATCTGGATACAGCATAACCACAGGTCAAATGCTTTGGAACATAACAGAATCTGGTACAGGATACAGTTTGGCTTGTGAATGTGCAGACCACGGAAAAGTAGCTCTCCTTATGACCACTGGAGTATGGAAAGCATGGGATATACAAACAGGTGCAGTAGCTTGGATAAGTGAACCAATGGCTAATCCATGGGGGCTATCAAGCTTTGGCGATTACGGACAACAATCAGCATACGGTTTACTTTACAGAGAATCCTATGATGGTGTCTATGCGTTTAACTGGAGTAATGGCCAAATAGCTTGGCATTTCATGGCTCCATCAGTACCGTTTGAAACGCCCTACAGCGGCAACTACTCGTTTAACGGCGGCGGAATTGTTGCGGACGGAAAACTTTACACGTACAACACAGAACACACACCAAGCAACCCAATTACAAGGGGCTGGAGACTTTTCTGTATTAACGCGACCTCCGGCGAAGGTATATGGAATATAACTGGACCAATGACTCCGATGGCGGTAGCAGACGGGTATCTTGCAGCAAGCAACGGATATGATGGTTACATGTACGTGTTCGGTAAAGGCCAAAGCCAAACCACTGTATCAGTGCCCCAGACTCAAATTCCCACAGGAACAAGCGTTATCATCTCAGGTTCAATCTTAGACCAATCACCTGGCAGTGCAGGTAAAGCATGTGTATCTAAAGATTCTATGACGGCATATATGGAGTACCTTTACATGCAGCATCCAATCGACGGTATCTATCATAACTTGACGATAACCGGCGTTCCAGTGTCAATAGATGCCGTTGATCCAAACAACAACACAATACACATCGGTGACACAACAAGCGATCTAAGCGGAACTTACAGTTTTGTTTGGATGCCAACAATGGATGGGACATACACAATAACTGCAACATTCATGGGTGACGAATCCTACGGAAGTTCATGGGCTGAAACAAGCGCTGTAGTAGTAGCTGGCTCAGGAACAACATCAACGCCGACACCAACCGCATTAACTTTGCCACCATACGAATTATACACTATTGGTACAGGCATCGCAGTAATTATTGCAATCGCTATAGTAGGTTTACTAACACTTAGAAAGCGGCCTTAAAAACCGCATTTTTCCCTTTTCTTTTTATTTTTTTAGTTTAAGGGTTTTTTAACAAAAAAGGGCTAGCCTAAATGGTAACAAATATGCCACTTCACCTATGTATCCATGGATAATGGCTTGTTTTTGTGCAAAATTATGTTTCTGATGCCCTGCACGTCACTTTTTTGTTTTAAAGTGATTAATTATGCGGGGGCGAGGCAAGGTCGACTTTTGGGTCTATTTTGCGTTCGCGCTGGGCGTATTTGGAAAAACTATATTAGATTAATTGCACTCCAAAGTCTGACACACCTCACGCGTTCGAATTGATCCCGTCGCAGGGATGCTAAATGGCTCGATAAAAGTAAAATCTTACTTGTGATACGGAAAGCCATATAAATCGCTTTTACGTGTTTGTTTGCGCATCGGAGATATAGAAATGCCAAAATGGGGATACTCCATCATTCAAGAAACCTTAAATCCGGAAAAAACAGCGAAAGCCAGCGGAAGAGAACTCAAGGTATCCCATAAAGCGGCAAGAGAAGTTTGCCGTGCTGTCAGGGGTATGATGCTTAGTAACGCAAAAGAATATTTGCGTGATGTCATCGTAATGAAAAAAGCTGTCCCCTACGCAAGATACAAGAAGAAACTCGGCCACAGACGTGGTTTAGTCCGTACTTTTGCCGGAAGATACCCAATCAAAACATCCGAACAAATCCTCCGTGTTATCGAAGCAGCAGAAGCAAATGCTGAAAACAAAGGCTTAGACGTTGACCGCCTAAGAATCATTCACGCTGCTGCCTATCCAGGTATGAAACTCAAACGTTTCACTCCGCGAGCACACGGTAGAGCATCACCAAAATACGATACCACAACACACGTTGAAATCGTTTTAGACGAGAAACCGGGAGAATAGGCATGTCAATAGTTAAACGTTTTATAACTGAAGCAATAAAAAGAACCGAAATTGACGAGTTCTTACAGAAAAAACTTGAACGCGCAGGATACGGTGGAGTAAACCTTTCAAAAACTCCGCTGGGAACCCACGTTGTTATCTACGCCATGAGACCAGGATTAGTTATTGGTCGAGGCGGAGAAACCATCAAAGAACTCGCAGCATCATTAGAAGAAAACTTTAAGCTTTCTAACCCACAAATCAGCGTCTCCGAAATTGAAGTTCCAGAATTTAACGCTCTAGTAGTTGCAAACCGTGTTTCATCTGCCTTGCAGCGAGGAGTTCACTTTAGACGCGCAGGTTTCTGGGCATTAAACCAAGTTATGGAAGCAGGCGCATTAGGCTGCGAAATTGTTATCAGCGGTAAACTTCGCACAGAACGCGCAAGATTCGAAAAATTCCGTGCAGGATACTTCCCAAGATGTGGAGAACCAGCACTAGTTTTCACCAAGAAAGCTGAAGCTCACGTCCAACTTAAACCCGGCATGATTGGTGTCCGCGTTAAAATTATGCCTCCAGACGCACAATTCCCAGACAAAATCAAAATAGCAGCAGCATTACCTCCTGAAGAAGAAAAAGAAATTGTTCCCCAAGCACCAGTAGCAGCTAAAGCACCCGAGCCAGCACCTGAGCCTGAACCAGCACCAGAAGAAACCGTTGTAGCTAAAGAAGTCGCTGACGAAGCACCCGAAACTGAGGAGGCAAAAGAGTAATGCCTATAATGCGACTCCAAGAAATCATCAACATGTCCAGCATGGACAGAACAAAAAAACTTTCAGAATTACGCACTGAACTTGCACGCATGCATACAATGATCAATGCGGGCGGCGCTGTTGAAAATCCAACACGCGTAAGAGAATTGCGTAAAACTATCGCTCAAATTCTCACTATTGAGAATGAGCAGAAACTTAACCTTAGGGCTCCAGCTCAAGTAAAAGAAGAAAAGAAAGCTGAAAAAAAGCCCAAGGTGACACAATCTAAGGAGAAACAGGATTAATGAAAATAACCCCAGACATCATCCGATACGAGTTTATCGGCACGGCAGCTCAAGTCGCCCAAAGTAACCATCCTGGTTACCTTGGATTAAGCGGCAGAGTTATCGGGGAAACAAAAAATTCTTTCACTTTAGACAGTGAAGGCAAAACTAAAAGCGTAATTAAAGACTCAGCTGTTTTTAACTTCGCATTCAATGATGGTACAATCGTTGAAATTGACGGTAAACTTTTGGTTGGAAGACCAGAGGATAGACTTAAAAAAAGCATTAAGAGGTTATGGTAATGTCTCTAACATTCAAGCAACCTAAAAAAACATGCGATGACCGCAATTGTCCATTCCACGGAGCACTGGCCATAAGAGGCCGTATTCTGGAAGGAGTAGTTGTTTCTGGAAAAATGGATAAAACAGTCATAGTTGACAGAGAATTTATGCAGTTCTCATCAAAGTTCTCAAGATACGAACGAAGACACGGTCATATTGCATCACACAACCCACCTTGCATTGACGTTAAAGAAGGCGACCGCGTAAGAATTGCTGAATGCAGACCAATCAGCAAAACTGTATCTTTCGTAGTTGTTGAAAAATTAGGAGAGGAAAAGTAAAATGTGTGCAGCGAAGGCAAAGCAGAGAGCCCTTACAGCAAAAGGCATGCTTTCTCACGGACAAAAAGTTAGCAGAGGCTTACAATCAGGTTCTGAACTCCGATGCACTGACAACACAGGCGCACGAGTTCTTCGATTAATTCAAGCAATGGGCTACAAAGGACGCCTGAGACGTTACCCATCCGCCACAGTAGGCGATAAAGTGACTGTTTCAGTACGTCAAGGCTCACCAGACATGCGTAAAAAGATCTTCCAAGCAGTCATTGTACGCCAAAGACGATCTTTCCGTAGAGTCGACGGCGTTTGGGTACAATTTGAAGATAACGCAGCAGTAATTATTACTCCTGAAGGTGAAATGAAAGGCTCCGAAATCAGGGGACCAGTTGCAAGAGAAGCTGCAGAAAGATGGCCAAGAATCGCCAGCGCCTCAAGCATAATTGTTTAAGGAGAGAAAAAGACACATGCAATTAAAAGTAAAGAATCCGGGCAAGCAACGTAAACGCCTTTACAACGCCCCTGCTCATATACGTCACAAGTTAATGGCTGCTCCACTTACAAAAGAGTTAGCCGCAAAGCAAGGAATAAAAACTCTGCCTGTGCGAAAAGGTGACACAGTTCACATTGCACGCGGAGACAACAAGGGATTTGAAGGTAAAGTTTCCCGCGTTGATCCTAGAATTTACCGTATTTACATTGAAGGCTTAACACGTGAAAAAGTTGATGGCACCAACATTTTCCTTCCAGTGCATCCTTCCAAGGTTATGATTAAAAACCTTAATCTTGACGATAAAAAACGTAAAACGATCATTGGAAGAAAGAAGCCACTTGAAAAAGAAGCTGCTCCAAAACCAACAAACATTCCTGTAACAACCGTTAAAGCAAAACCAGAGCCGAAAGTTCCAGTTGAAGAAGTCGAAGCACCCGCAAAGCCAGTAGTTGTAAAAGAAGCTCCAGAACCAAAAAAGGTAGCAGTCAAAAAGGCGCCAGCGGCAAAACAAGAAGCCGAATCTAAGCCTAGTGCTAAACCGAAAGCCCCTAAAAAAACTGAGGGAGGACAATAAAATTGGGTAGAAAAGGAAAAACAGCAAGGCTGAAACGTAAGCCAGCACCAAAATTCTGGCCTATTCACAGAAAAGAATCTCCATGGGTAGTTAAACCTGTATCTGGTCCACATTCACTTCAAAAATGTTTACCAATGACACTTGTACTCCGTGACATGCTCGGAGTTGCAGATACCAGAAAAGAAGGAAAACTTATCCTGTCAGAAGGCACAGTTCAAGTAAACGGTATAGTCCGCAAAAAAGATGATTTCCCAGTTGGTTTAATGGATGTCATCTCAATGCCTGAATCAAATCAGTACTACCGCGTTGTGCCTTCACACAAAGGATTAGTCCTGTTACCAATCAACAAAGAAGACGCAAAATACAGGCTCGTCCGTGTTGAAAATAAAACAACAACCTCGGTTGGTGTTCAAATTGCACTTCACGACGGTACAAACATGTTAGTCAAAGTTGCAGACCCTAAAAACCCCGTTGAAGTAAAATACGAAACCTTCGACATCCTTAAAATAAACATTGCAGATGGTCAAGTAGCTGAAACACTCAAAACAAAAGAAGGTAACACTGCAGTAATCACCGGCGGTAAAAACATCGGTGTCCAAGGCAAAATTGTTGAAATAGAAAAAACTGAAGCCAAGAAACGTCGACAAGCACTAGTCGTCATTGAAGATGATCAAGGTGCACGTTGCCAAACAATATTGGACTTCATCTTTTCTATTGGCAGCAACGAGCAACAAGTAATAGCAGAACCGGAGGAAACCACAGTTGTCTGAAGAAGCCCCAATTGAACAGTGGACTGAACACAAAATGATGCAACCACGAATAGAAAAAGTGGTTGTTAACCTCAACATCGGCAAGTCAGGCGAACCGCTTGAAAAAGCCACACGTGTACTCAGTGAAATTTCAGGTCAAACACCTTACAAAGCAAAAGCAAAGAAAAGCATCAGAGACTGGGGCATCAGACAAGGTGAACCAATCGCATGCGTTGTAACACTGCGCCGTGAAAAAGGATTGGACTTCCTAAAGAAGGTACTTCCAGTCGTGGATAATAAAATTGCAGAACGTTCATTCGACCAAGTTGGAAACTTTGCATTCGGCTTAAAAGAACACATTGACATACCCGGCGTTAAATATGACCCTGAAATCGGAATCTTCGGAATGGACATTTGCGTTTCAGTAAATCGTCCAGGTCAACGCATAAAGATTCGGCGAAAGCAAACAAAACGTATCGGCAAAAAACACTTGCTTACACCTGAAGAGTCCATCGCGTACATTAGACAAACTTTAGGAGTCGAAATCGTTTAAATTTAGAGTGTGAATGTATGGGAAAACAGCAAACTAAAAAAGAACGAAAATACGGTAAAGGTTCACGACCATGCGTTAGATGCGGTGCTTATGGACCAGTTATCCGACGTTATGATTTATATTTATGTAGGCAATGTTTTAGAGAAGCAGCGCCGAAATTAGGATTCAAAAAATATGAGTAGGAGCTAGGGCAATGGATACTTTAACAAATGGATTAATAACAATCATAAACAATGAGATGCGCAATAAACGCGAGTGCATCATTAGCCCAGCCTCTAAACTGTTAGGCCGCGTTTTACGCATAATGCAGCTTAACGGTTACATAGGTGAATTTGAATTCATCGATGATGGTCGCCTAGGCAAATTCAAAGTTCAACTACTAGGCAGAATTAACAAGTGTGGTGCAATTAAACCACGCTTCCCATCCAAAGTCGGTGAATTCGAAGATTGGGAAAAGAAATTCCTTCCATCAAGAGACGTGGGGTTAATGGTTGTTTCAACCTCTAAAGGCGTTATTGCACACAAGGATGCTGAACAAAAGAACGTAGGAGGAAGGCTGTTAGCCTTCGTGTACTAAGGTGTTTTTTATGCGGCTCCCAGAAATATCTAAAACCCTTCAGGTTCCTGAAGACGTGACCGTTACTCTACAGGGCAAAAAAGTTAGTGTAAAAGGCGCAAAAGGCTCCTTAATACGTGACTTCTATTTTGCTCCTATTTCAATTGACGCTGAAGGCAAAAACGTTCGTGTTTCGGCAAAGTGGCCCCGCAAAAAGGAAGCTGCTCTTGTCGGCACAATCTACTCGCATATTCAGAACATGATAACAGGCGTAACCAAAGGCTACTCTTACAAGCTAAAGATTGTGTTCTCTCACTTTCCAATATCTGTAAAGCTTGAAGGCAGAAGCATTCTGATTGAAAACTTTACTGGCGAAAGAAGAGCACGACACATAAAAATCATCGGCGACGTTAAAGTCAAAATTGAAACAGACGACATCATTGTCTCAGGGATAAACCTGGAAGACGTAAGTCAAACAGCAGCCAACATTGAGCAAGCAACACGTGTCAGAGGTAAAGACCCGCGTGTTTTCCTTGACGGCTTATACGTTTACGAAAGAAATGAGGGTATGGCATAATGACCGAAAAGAAACCACAACTGCAGCGCAAAGCACTCAGAACAAGGGCACGCGCACGAAACAAGAAACCCGCTTTCCTTAGACCAGAAAGCTGGCGAGACAGCAAATTCAGCGAGAGCTGGCGAAGACCACGCGGCTTAGACAATAAAGTCCGTCGAAAAATCAAAGGTTGGCCCGCAAGCCCCAGCACTGGATACAAAGGTCCCAAAATTGCCCGTGGATTACATCCATCAGGCTACAGGGAAGTCATGATTTACAATGCTGAATCAGTCGCTGCCGTTGACCCTAACACTCAGGCTATCCGTATAGCTCATACAGTTGGCAACAAAAAACGTGCCTTAATAATCGCTGAAGCTGAAAAATTGCAAGTCAAAATCCTTAACGTTAACGTTGTTACGGAAGAGACAGAGGCTGAAGGCGAAGAAGAAGCTGAGGCTGAGGAACAGGAAGCAGAAAAGAAAACTGAGAAAGCAAAAGAAAAGAAGAAGACCAAGAAGCCCAAAGCTAAAGAGGACAAATCAAAGGCCAAAAAGTCTAAGGAGAAGAAGAAATAATGACCAACCTATCCAGTCAAAGACGCCTTGCTTCAGCTATTCTTAAAACCGGTGAAAACCGTGTTTGGATAAATCCTGAACGCATTGATGATGTTGAAGGCGCCATTACACGTGAAGAAATCAAAAAGTTGATTCACGAGAAAATAATCACTTCACTACCTGAAAAAGGTGTTAGTCGCTCAAGAGCAAAGACAATTCGCGAAAAGAAAAGCAAAGGTAGACGACAAGGTCCAGGCAGCTATACTGGTTCACCACAAGCTGGTATAACTAAGAAAGAAGCTTGGATGATTAAAATCCGTTCATTACGCCGCAAACTCCGCGAACTTAAAGCAAACCGAACAATTACTGAAGAAACATACACAGAATTCTACCGTATGGCTGGCAGTGGCCGCTTTGAATCTGTTGCTGACTTAGAGCGTTACTTGAAGGCAAAGGATCTATGGAGGAAACGTTAAGATGGCAAAAAATGCAAATTATCGTGTACCTTTAAGACGTAGACGCGAAGGTAAAACTGATTACCAAGCTCGTAAAGCTCTGGTTATTTCAGGTAGACCTCGTCTAGTTACAAGAGGTTCATTAAAGAACGCTACCGTGCAAATAATTCAAGCAAAACCAGCAGGCGACATCGTTTTAGCAGCTGCAAACAGCAAAGAGTTAAGCAAATTGTTCGGTTGGAAAGCTCCAACAGGCAACATTCCAGCCGCTTACTTAACTGGATTGCTTTGCGGTTTGAAAGCTAAAAAGAATGGCGTTGAAGAAGCAATCTTAGATGCAGGTCTTGTTTCCCCAACAAAGGGTGCAAGAATCTTTGCTATGTTAAGTGGTGTTGTTGATGCAGGTGTTAGTGTTCCTCACAGTGAAGCAAAAATAGTTAAGGAACGCATAAAGGGTGAACAAGTTGCAAAGTATGCAAAGAAACTTGGCGTTGGCTCTGAAGAGTACAACCAAAAGTTTTCAGCTTACATCGCAGCAGGTGTTGCCCCAGAAAAACTGCCTGAGCACTTCACAAAAGTTAAAGCCGGTATAGTTGCGTCATTTAAAGGTGAGAAGAAAGAATGAGTAGAGACAGAAGAGACCAAGATAGACGTACAGCAAATCTTGAAGAGTGGGTTCCAAAAACTCGTCTCGGCAGGATGATTCAAGAAGGCAAGATTACCACAATGGACGACCTGTTCCTTAGCGGCATAAAGATTTCCGAGCCACAAATCGTTGACGCATTGCTTCCAGACATTCAGGAAGAAGTCATCAACGTTAACTTGGTTCAGAAGCAAACTGATGCAGGCGAAAAATCACGTTTCAAAGCAATCGTCGCTGTCGGCAACAGAGATGGCTACATCGGTCTTGGCAACGGAAAAGCCGGTCAAGTCCGCAACGCCATCGAAAAAGCCGCAGCAAACGCACGCTTAAACATTGTTCCAGTGAAACGTGGCTGTGGAAGTTGGGAATGTAATTGTGGACAAACTCACAGCGTACCTTTCCAAGTTGAAGGTAAATGTGGTGGTGTCCGAGTTGAAATCATTCCAGGTCCAAGAGGTTTAGGTCTTGTTTCAAGTGAAGTCGCAAAAACAATCTTTGGCTTAGCAGGCGTAAAAGACCTTTGGATGAGAAGCTTTGGTTCAACAAGAACAGTTCCTTCATATGCATGCGCAATCTTTGATGGTCTACGCAAAACGTACAATTTGATTACACAAGTCGATTGGGTGAAGTAAAATGGCACAGCAAACAGAGCAATATAAACCAGTAGCAGTAGTTCGCGTTCGCGGTACAGTCAGCGCGTTAAGAGAAGCACGGGAAACCCTTAAGCTGCTTCACTTAGAACACACTAACCATGCAATCTTAATTGATGATCGTCCATCCTACAAAGGTATGCTGCAAAGAGTAACAAGCTATGTCACATGGGGCGAAGTTACCAAAGAAACAGTTGTAGCAATGCTTGAAAAAAGAGCAAGACTTGCAGGCAACAAAAAACTGACAGCAGAATATCTTGAAAAACTTGACTTCAAAACGTTTGATGAATTAGCAGATGCAATAATGACTGGCAAAGCAGAACATGGCAAACTACCATTCATGACTCCACTGTTCAAACTGCATCCGCCAACAAAAGGCTTTAAAGGAAAAGTCAAAAAATCCTTCAAAGCAGGCGGAGAAGCAGGTTACCGCGGCGAAGCAATCAACGAACTCGTAAAACGTATGATTTAATCATTAGGGTTAAACCCTAACCTTTGTTTATTTTTTGTTTTTGTTGTATATTTTTTGTGGCTTTTTTTGTTTTTCATGGAGAAAAGCGGTATTTTAGTTGATATGCCTATAAGCAAGAGATATTATTTCATTAATACTGGATGACTATTCCTAAAATGCAAATGTGGTTTCGCGAATAATTTGCTTTTATGGATTTTCTGATGGTTTATTGGTGTATAGGTTTGAGAGCTAAAAGTCCAAGCATAATTGAGCATCTTGCGTTCCTTTCCGTTAAATATCACGTATTTCTCGCTGACCTCTTTGGAGCACTAGTTTCTGCTAGAAAAACTGGTGAATCTAACTGTAACGATTTAATGGTTGAATATAGAGGCAGCTTTAATGGTCAAGCAGTATTTTTGATAACAAAATCAGGCAAAGTAATAGTGCAGTTTAGGGTTGAAGAAGATTTTCTTTCAATAAAAAATGTGCCCTTTGACAGTTGGATGAATACCGATAAAGTGCGTAATCAAATAGCTAAAGAAACTTTGCTTTCAGGTTCCTTTTCAATTTCAGACTTGCGTCACGGAATGAAGAAAGTTTGTTTGGAAGCGAAAATTTTAGAAATTTCAAAGCCAGTGACGGTTCATACGCAGTACGGGAATAATGTTTCTTTGACTAACGCTTGGGTGGAAGATGTAACTGGAAAAGTCAAGCTTTGCCTTTGGGGTGACCAAGTAAACTCTGTAAGAGTTGGCGATACTATACACATTAAGAATGCATCAGTTTTTGTTTACAAGGGTGAACGGCAGCTTCGTTTAGGTAAAACAGGAACGCTTAATGTGCTTCCAACTTTGATGCCTAAAAATTAGGTTTTCCAAATAACTTCACTTTTTCCTTAACAAAATTTTTTCAAGCAGCCCAGCTTTTAAACAGTGAAATTTGCCATTTTTTGACGGCAAGTCATTTTTTTCCAAAAAATTTTAATTATGAATTGCACTTGAAAAGGGCTAAATGAGCTTCCGTAAATGGTTATCCGACAAAGTATCCACGCCTAAAGCCAAAATAGACTTAACTCTGGAGAAAAGCAAATTCTCTTTAGGCGAACAAATCCGTGGGCAAGCCAAAATCGTTTGTGACGAAGAAATTGACGTAACAGAAGTCTCCGTGCTTTTAACCTGTAATGAAAGCGTCAAGAAAACCCGAATCGTAAGCAGCCAATACGGCACACAGCAGTCCGATTACTGGGACAGCGGCGAAATTTACCGTGTAAAATTCGTCTTCTTCGAAAATGCCCACGTACCTCAAGGTTTAAATCAAATTTACCCTTTTTCGTTAAATGTACCAACAGCCGCTAAAGAAACTTGCTACGGCATAGACCGCTATGTTAAATGGTATATGTCCTCAATTTTTGATGTTAAAGGCCGACCTGACGTTCACACTGACACTTACGAGGTGCTTATAGAAAAACCCCAAGTTGTCTCCTCCCAACAGGCGCCTGTCATTAAAGAGGTAGTAAAAGAAATCGTACTCATACCCTGTGGTTACTGCGGTTCACTTATGCCTCAAACAGCCATTTTTTGTCCCAACTGCGGCGCAAGAAGAAAAAACTAACTCAATAACACTAAAGGGGTAGGTGTTAATGGCGCAGTTTTATTTCTTTATTGTATGGACATGTGGATTCTGACCCATTCGTCGGGACTGATTTGCCGTTCCGTTTCTGCTCCCGTTTCAATTCTGACCCAACTTATTTTTCCGTTAAACTTGTTATTGCGGTCTTTGAAGTCATCCGAGAGTGGAGCTCCGATTTTGTCGCCTACCATACAGGTTGAATCAGCTGAAAAGATAATCGGCACAGTATGCTCAAGTTTGCCCTGTGCCACCTTCTTGTTGTCTATGTAAAGTGTTGCCGTTCCGCCTTTTCCTGGGCCGCCGCCGTTATAGTTGAAATCCATGCGAACCTCATGTTTTCCCGGTGGTATTTTGTCTGTGGCTTCAACTGAATAGTTTGCTAAGCCTAAAAAGTTATAGCAGTACTTGAGTTTTCCTTCCCAGAAATAGAGTGCCCACCCGCCAAAGTTGGCGCCCTGTGCGATAATGGTTCCTGATGCGCCTGAAGTGGGAACCTCAACTTCGGATAGTATGGAGTGTGACTTGTTTTTGATGTCTATAACTCCAGTTTCGTTAAGAACCATTCCTGGATACAAAAACTGTGTATTGCCTGTTACCATTTCTGGTCTGCCTGCCAATTTAGGGATAAAGCGTTCTATACCTCGGTCGTCCAACGGTAGGACGTTGTAACGTGTTGCTTCTATTAGCCATTGCCGTTGTAATTCGTGAAGTAAGTCTGGTCTCTGTTTTGATAGGTCATCGGATTGTGTCCAATCTTTTGTGGTGTCGTAAAGTTCCCAGTTGTCATCGTCGAAGGCCACGGTTTGTTGGCCTACAAGTTGCCATGGTGTGCGGTGTTTGGTTACTGCTGTCCATCCTTTGTAGTATATTCCTCGGTTGCCAAACATTTCAAAATATTGAACGTCATGACGGTCAGGTGCAGCAGATTCCTCGAAACTGTACATCATGCTGGTGCCTTCCATCTGCTTCTGTTCCACACCCTCCACAAACTCTGGTTCAGGAATGCCAGCGATTTCAAGAATGGTAGGTGCAATGTCGATTACGTGGTGGAACTGGTGCCGTAATTCGCCTTTTGCTTTGATTCCTTTTGGCCAATGAACGATTAAGCCGTTTCTGGTGCCTCCAAAATGGGAAGCAACTTGCTTGGTCCACTGGTAAGGACAACACATCGCGTGCGCCCAACCGACCGCGTAATGGTTGTATGATGTTGGTCCACCGAGTTCATCAAGATGCGCCATCAGGTACTGTGGGGTTTCCAAAGCCGCTGCACCGTTAAAGTTGGTCATTTCATTAAATGTGCCGTTCAGTGTGCCTTCTGCTGAAGCTCCGTTATCGCCAATAATGTAAAATACTAACGTGTCATCAAGAATGCCCAAGTCTTTTAACGAGTCAAGTAGTCTGCCAACGTGGTAATCGGTGAATTCTAAAAATCCAGCGTAAACTTCCATTTCACGTCTAAGAACCGGCTTAAGATTTTCTGGCATCTCATCCCAAGCAGGAATCTCTTTGTGTCGTTTGGTGAGTTTTGCCTCTTTAGGAACCACTCCAATTTTTTTCTGCTGTTCAAAGGTGTGTTCTCGAAGTTTATCCCAGCCGTCATCGAATTTGCCCCTGTATTTGTCTGCCCACTCTTTTGGAACATGATGAGGCGCATGGGTTGCTCCTGGGGCGAAGTAGACAAAGAATGGTTTTTCTGGGGCAATTGCTTTTTGGGTTCGAATCCAGTTAATTGCTTGATCTGTCATGTCTACCAGAAAGTGATAATTTGGGTCATTGGGCAGGGTAACTCTTGCGCGGCCATCGTAAACTTCGGGGAACCACTGATTAGTTTCTCCCGCAACGAAACCGTAGAATTTTTCGAATCCCGAAAAGGTTGGCCAATGGTCAAAAGGTCCGACGGGTCCGGTTTCCCATAATGGCACTTCATGGCATTTTCCGAAATGAGCGGTTGAGTACCCGTTATACTTTAAAATTTTAGCTAAAGGGGCACAATAGTTAGGTCTAATCGAGTTATAGCCTGGCGCCGACGTGGCAATCTCTGTTATGCCTCCCATTCCTACCGTGTGATGGTTATGTCCCGTTAAAATGGCTGCCCGCGTTGGAGAACATAACGCTGTCGTGTGGAACCGAGTGTATTTTAAGCCGTCAGTACCAAGCGCTTCTGCAACTGGCGTATTGATTGGTCCACCAAAAGCGCTAGAAGCTCCAAAACCCACGTCATCAAGCAAAACAAGAATAATATTGGGCGCGTTTTTAGGTGATTCAATGGCCTGTATGGGCGGAAACTTTGCGTCAACATTTTTTGCGTCATAAACGATTAAGCCCTTGTAAGGCTTGTCTGGCATGGGCAGGACAGTGCGTTGTGGACTATGCTTTTCGGGTGGTGACCTAAAATTTTCAGGCTGTGACAAAAAAGTTCACCAACTAAGAGAGTTAAACCTTGAAGTTAAAAATATGTGATTTCACAAAGAAATAACAATTAATCTATAATTGTATTAGTAGCAGATTGACCTGTCCAGTTAGCGGTTACTTTGATTTTTGCCTAAACCCAACCACGTTACCGTCAGTGTCCTTAACTTGTGCAATCAACAAGCCCCCGCCAACCTCCATAACGTCCTTGACAATTACGCCGCCAGTTTGGGTTATTGCTTGAAGGCATTCCTTAATGTCCTCAACATCCATGTACACAACAGGTCCTTCAGTGGCGCTTGGGTCTAAACCAACCTCTAAATCACCAACCCTAAAACCCACATAATAAGGACTTGCAACGTACGGTTCAACACCCAAAAACTTGCCAAAAAACACCTTAGCCTTCTCAACATCCTTAACAGGATAAACTAAAAGCTTAACACTATTAGACAAATCAAAAACCTCTAATAGAAAATTACTTCTGCGCTATAAAAATAAATTCAGAAAAATTTTGCAAAAAGAAAAATTGACAATCTTTTTACATATTTGATTTTAGTTAAGAATTCTTGACTACAATGAGTCAAAAAATGTTTACGAGAACTCTTATATGCTCTCGAAAACCCTTTCACAATTGTATTGTTAAGGTTATGAAAAATGGGGAACAAAAAAGCATCTCTTGTTCTATTCATGGCTTTCTTTATTGTGTTGGCTTTTTTCCCTATTCACCTGTAGTGGAAGCGAATCCTACTTCGATGATGTACCCACTGCCCGAGCCTTCTTTTGTTATAAAGGCTGATGGAAGTATTGACCCCTTAACAGCACCCATTCACAGGGACGGTAACGTCTACACTTTCACGGATAACATAGTTGGCTACACAGTTATTGTAGAAAGAGACAACATTGTACTTGACGGAGGCGGCTATTCTCTAAAAGGAAATGGCTTCACAAGCGTTGATGACCCATATGGTTCCAAAGATTTGAACATTGGATTATTTCTCATGAATCGGCAAGGGGTAACAGTAAGGAACATGAAAATCAGTGGGTTCCATGATGCTGTTTACCTTTTCAGTTACTTAGGTGGTTCTTCTAGCGAAAATCGCTTTGAGAGTAATCTGCTGTCAGACAATTATTATGGTATGTACTTGCTTTATTCTCAGTTTACCGTGCTTAGAAACAACCAGATGAAAAATAACACGCGCAACCTTTGCATTATCGACAACATTCAAATCAGACCTGAACCGCCCAACTTGTACCTAAATGACATTGATTCGTCAAACACAGTCGATGGAAAACCAGTAATCTACTGGGTAAATAAACATGGCGGAACCGTGCCTTCTAACGCTGGATATGTTGCCCTTATAAACTGTTCAGACATAACCATCGAAAACTTGGAGTTATCCCACAACGGACAAGGGATACTGTTGAGTTCCACGCCCAACCTGCAAATAACACAAAATCATATAACAAACACGGATTCAGGCATTTTCCTTCATAAATCTTCAAACGTTAATGTCACTGAAAACAAATTGGAAAGCAATGATGTCTGCATAAACGTTTACGAGTCTAATGCAACCCAAATATCATCAAACAGCCTGACAAGAAATAAAAGTGGCATTTCTTTAGTCGGCACACAGGATAACATCGTTTTTAGAAACAGTATTGTCGCTAACAATGGTGGGCGGTTTGTTTTTAAGTGTAGTTTCCAATTCCACAATTAAGGAAAATGACGTATCGGATAACAATGGAACTGGCATCGTCATATATGTTTCTTATAACAACACGGTCACTGCGAACACTATAACCGGCAACGTTGAAGACGGAATTGGCCTCTGGGAAGTGGATACAACAAACAATACAATCTCTGACAATTTAATAGCGAACAATGCCCGATTTGGGTTTCTAATCCGATATAGCTGCAGCAACAAAATCATTGGAAACCTGATTACAAAAAACAATGATTCCGCCATGCGGTTTGTAGAGGGTAGCGATAATTTAATTTACCACAATAGCTTCATCGAAAATGCCAATAATAGCGCCCAAATATCTATTGTGTCAGCTTTTAATAATCCAGCATTCCCTAACATGTGGGATAACGGCGTCGAAGGCAACTATTGGAGCGACTCCAAAGCCTCACCCTACATTATAACTGAAAACAATCACGATAATCACCCACTTCAAACAACCATCAATTTTGTTAATCCTGAAACACCTTCAAACTTATTGAAAGAAGAAACTGTAGCGGCGTTAGATTTTCCTGAGATTGTACTTGCTTTAGTTGCTATAGCGGTAACTACAAGTATAATACTTCTGGCATTCTATAAGCGTAAACGTTAAAACCATTGTTCTGCCCGAACTGTGGTATAATAATAACGTACTTGCCACTTTTTTGTTGCCTAAGCCCAACCACGTTGCCGTTTGGGTCTTTAACTTTTGCAATAGCAGGCCCGCCAACATCTGTAAACTTCTTGGAAAATCTCGCGCCAGCTTTAGTTAATGCTTCCAGACTGCTTTTAATGTCAGTAACATCGGTGTAAGCAATAGGTTACACATTACCGTTCATTGGCTGTTTAAGAATTTGTTTCCAACATTTAGTACAGTACCTGTTTTGTATGGGGTTAGCAACCCAGTTTTGATTCTGTTAAGTAGTCCCTATTTCTAGTTGTATTGGAATGTGTAGTGGGTTTGTTGGTTGTTTTGGTACTTTATGAATGCACGGAAACCGTTCTGGTTTATGCAGTCTTTGAATAGTTTACGACGCTGTTCAGGTGTCATGTTGGTGACGTTGTAGTGTTTGGTTTGTTGTTTCATATCTGTGCTCTTCTTATGCGGTTTCTTTTGGGTCAACGTATTGAGCAACTACTCGTGAACACCGTGGGCACTGTACATGGTACCCTTTGTTGTAGCTTATTCCGGCTGAGAGGAGTGCGTTTTGTTTGGGGGTTATGCGTCCGTATTTGCATTGCCATACTAAAAAGTGTTTTTTGGGTGTTTTGGAGGTTTTCAATTTTAACACTTGTTAATTGTTTTGACTGTTTGTTAGATATAAAATTTACTTATAATTCCTTATAATAGAATATTAGTGCTTATTATTACAGATAAACCCTAAACTTAACGGGCACCATAAGATAAACGGTTCCAAATGGTCAAAATGAAATTAACGATAACAGTTGAGCCTGAACTAATCCACTGGATAGACGAGCAAGTTGAAAAGAAACATTTTGCCGACAGAAGCCACGCCGTTCAATACTCGCTCCACAAAGTAAAAGAGTTAATCGACAAAGGCGAAATCAAATTCTGATTTTGCTCTTCTTTGATATTTTAACAATTTCTTAATCTCCTAACTTCCAAAATACGTTATTTCAGGCATTTTTAATGCTAATATTGTTTAAAGGGGTGCGTTTTGCTGCTGTTTTGGTTGTTGGAGCGTGATAACTGCCTTAAGCGGCTGAATGGGTCATGATAGTTGCCCGACCTGCATCATGTGGTTTAATGCCGTTAGTGCTTTACTCTGCAGTTCTATGTTGAACACCAAAACCTATTTGCATCTATTTGGAGCCTATTAGAAATAGTGTGCAAAAACCTATAGAGGGTAGGTCAAAACCAGCACTTTTAGGCTCCTATTAGAAGTTCTATGTAAAAACCTGTAGAGAGGTAGGTTGCTAATATTGAAAAACCAAGTCGTTAGCATGTTGGAAACCAGTGTTTAATCTGTTGTGCTGCTTGCTTTATAGAATAACTTAAAAACAAAAATTACACATTAGTTTTGAGTTGATTGATTTGTCTTTAACGGAAGAGGAAACACAAAATATTCAAGCATCAAGTACTATTGAGCAGTTCGCTAAAATTTTTGTTAAAAATTATCCCTTGATTTTCAAAAACGGTTTTTACAATACAAAGATTTCTGCTGACGCTGACGGAAAATTTCCTTATGAGGTGGTTCTGGAAATAAGACTTAAACAGTAAAACCCTAAAGGGGCAGATGCTATTGACTCAGAAACAGCAAAAAGCATGTTGAAACCCTTGTTTTAGCCTGTTTTAAGGTGTGCAAGCATGTTGAGGCTGCCTTTTTGTTTGATGAACCGGTTTTATGTTGCTCTTTTCTGCGTTGAATTTGCTCCTGTTGCGCAGGTGTTTTTTGCCCCTTGATGTGCGATACGTTTTATAATGTCGTTAGAGAAATGCGTTAGGTAAATTGGAGGGGGAAAAATGAGTGCAAAATGGCGTAGAAGCACAAAAAATCGTAAATGGCTAGACCTTAACGATAGTGCAAAAAAGATAGTTAAGAGTAAACCTAAGACCCTGCGAATTGAAACCATTAAGCCCACTAAAAGCGTTCGTTCTAGCCAAAGCTTAAGGGCCCCCAAAGGCTTTAGCAAGCGCAAATTTGTCGATCCCAAACCGTTAATTGACATTTTCCAAGAAAACAATTGGATAACAATCGTTGCAGAAATCGCAGGCTTTAATAAGGAATCCTTCAAAATAAATGTGAAAGACCAGAAAATTACGCTGTCAGCAAAATCAAAAGAACGCAGATACTATAAAAGTTTAAATCTGCCGAAGGTAGTCATTCCCAGCGATATCCACACCACTTTCAAGAACGGCGTACTGGAAATAAAATTAAAGAAAGCAGAAAATCCACAACAAACAATAAACAAAGAAGCGGATTAGAATATGCCTCATAAACTTAGAAAAATACGTAAAACAAGAGGTTCAAGAACACAAGGTTACGGAAGAATCGGCCAACACCGCGACAGCGGTAGTAAAGGCCACCGAAAAGTCGGACGCCACAAACACCTTTGGAGCTTAATTGTAACTTCTGAACCCAACTACTTCGGAAAACACGGCTTCACATCTCCACAAAGCCTAAACAAAAAAGAAAGCACACTAAACCTCCAAAAACTAGCCGATATAGCAGAAACCAACACAGTCAACTTAACCACCATGGGCTACACCAAACTGTTAGGCACCGGAAAAATAACAAAACCCCTGACTGTAACAGTGCCAACCTGCTCCAAATCAGCACAAGAAAAAATCGTCCAAGCAGGCGGAAAAGTAATCACTATCTCCCAAGAGAACGGAGAGTAAGGCTAACATATGGCCGGAAGATTCCTCAGCCTATTCAAACCAATAGGTAGAGTTCTGCCTGAAATAAAAAAACCCGAACGCAAAGTCTCATTTAACGAAAAAATCTTCTGGACCGCGCTTGTTTTAATCATTTTCCTAGTCATGACTGAAGTCCCCCTCTACGGGGTCAGCACAAATGCACAAGACCAGTTCGGTCAGTTGAGAGTTATCTTTGCTTCCAACCGCGGCACCTTAATGGAGCTAGGTATCGGCCCCATCGTGACGGCTGGTTTAATTCTCCAATTACTTGTTGGTTCATCAATCATCAAATGCGACATGTCAAATCCTGAAGATAGAGGTCTCTTTACTTCAGCAAGCAAAGTTTTCTCTATCGTATTAACTGCTGTTCAAGCAGGCGCATACATCCTCAGCGGCATGTACGGTACAATTACTGGACCCATAATGATTGCTATATTCTTCCAGTTACTAGTTGCAGGCATAATTGTGATGCTTCTCGACGAATTAGTCCAAAAAGGATGGGGTCTAGGCAGCGGTATAAGCCTATTCATCATGGCAGGCGTTGCCCAAAATATATTCTGGTCAATGTTTGCTCCATCAAACGGTCTATTCGTGGGTGCATTAGACAATTTACTCAAAGGTAGCATAACTACGTTCGACTGGATTGTAGGCACCTCCAGCGGATACTTCCCATCCTTCATCGGCTTCATCGCAACCATCGTCACATTCATAGTAATCATCTACATGCAAGGCGTCCGTATCGAACTCCCAATGACTTACGCAGGATACAAAGGCTTCCGCAGCAGATACCCAATCAAACTACTCTACGTCAGCAACTTGCCAGTCATCTTCGCCAGCGCACTCTTCGCAAACGTGTTCTTCTTCACACAGCTACTCTGGACACAATTCGGAAGACCAGCACCAGGAACAAACTTGTTCTTCCAAATCTTCGGTGACTATAACCAAACACTAACAACCCTTTCAGATGGAACCACTCAACAAAACGTTGTAAACGTCGGCGGCTTAGCACATTTCATGTCTCCACCAAACGGACTCATCAACGTTGGTGTAGACCCATTGCGTGCAGTAGGTTACCTTGGCATATTGGTGGCTTTCTGTGCCATCTTCTCGCTAATTTGGCTTGAAGTCGGCGGATTAGGCCCCAACAAAGTCGCACAGCAACTCATGGACAGCGGCATGCAGATTCCAGGCTACAGGCGAAGCGGAAGACCGATTGAGCAAATACTAAAACGCTACATTCCAGTTGTAACAGTGCTCGGCGGTATAATAGTCGGTTTAATAGCTGGCTTAGCAGACTTCCTTGGCGTTTACGGTTCAGGCACCGGTATCCTGCTGTCAGTAGGTATCATCTATCAGTACTATGAACTGTTGATGCGTGAACGCGCTGCAGAAATGTTCCCAGCGTTCAGAAGAATACTGGGTGAATAAGCACCAAAAAATAGGGCTTGAAAAAGCCTCTCTTTATTTTTTCTTTAATCTAAAATTTTAAAAATTTTTGAAGACATTGTAATTGCTAATTAGCAAGTTATTTTTTGTCTTGCCCGTATTCGCCTGATTTTATTTTGTCTACAAGCAAACCAACAAACTCTATTGGCCACACGTCATCGCATACGTCGCTTGTTAGAATGTTTCTCTTGTTAAAGAAAGATATCAAATCATTTTTCAAGAGCAGAATAAGCATGAATTTGTGACCATAAGTTTGTTTAAACAGGGAATACTTTGAAGACTGCTTAAGATTCATTTCATAATGCGGCTCAAGAACAATTTTTCTGCCGTTAACTTCTTTGTCCAAAATAAAATCCGGCGTATACTTGTCACCAGGCAACGGAAACGTGATAGTTTCATAACCATACGGAATATGCATCCGCATCAGCATCCGCGCAGTTTCTTTTTCCCAACCACTTTTATAACGACTTAACTTCTGATAATGAACTTGCGGTTGACCAGTGACTTTCTGGATTTGATCAAAAAACTGCAACGCTTCTTTTAAGGTACTGCGATTAAGATTTTTGCGTTTGAGCCACCTGCCCAAAAGGAAAAACGGGTAATCCGCTTTTGCTGGGTCACGGGGGAAAATCCGTTTAGCATACTCAGTGATTTTTAGTTGTGCTTTTAAGGCAGCAGTTTCGTCTTTCCATAAATACGGTGCAGTGGAATTTATTAAGCCCAAGCTTATTGCAACGCTTGCGTTTTCCCTTGTTAAGGGTACCATTAAATCTTCGGGTGAAAAGTGCTTAAAGATTTCAAGGTCCGGTTCGGGACGCACCATCCATCGCATGTACGTCCAAGCTTTGTCTTTATGGATGCCTCTCATCCTTTCAATGCTTCTAGTTAATTCTTCAACAAAATCTTTAGGTTTAGCAAATCTTAGCGAGTAACGGATTAAGTCTCTTTCAGCTTTGAATTTGACAAAAATGTTTACTGCGGCTAACGTTTCAGGAATAGCTTCTTTACGTGGACCAAGATAATTGTAAAAACTGTACTTTACGATTTCTTCGCCGAAAAGGTGCGGTTTAGTTATCTCAAAAAGCCGGGGAGCTCCAAATTTTTCGTGCAAGTTAATAAGCAGGTTTCTAGCGTTTTCTGAAAAACCTACCATCTGATCATCAAGTATGGATGCGGAAAGCAGGAAATAGTGTGCTGCATTCTTTTTTTCTTCATAATCTTTTGAGTAAGGGTTAAACAGTAATCGTGGGTTCATTCTTCTGTCCCACTGTATATCGGCGACGTTAGTGTTGGTTCTTACAAACTTTGCCAGTAATGAATGCAAGTCATCGGTCGCCATTCTAATATTTTGCCTCTCTATCTATTCTATAGTTAATCTTTTAATAATTACCTGTCAACTAATTCAATATTGCCTGACTAAAATGGCGTTTTCATACCAGACATCTTACCTTTTTACAGCATGCGATTTTCAAACGGAACAGACTCTATATGTTGAACGAAAAATCAGTAAAAACGGTTATAAACAAGGAAGAAGGATACGCATACACAATAAGTACTTAAGTGAATGAGAATGTCGGCGACAGAGTTATCTTGGATCGCAACTGCACCCGTTGCAACAGTAATTATCATGGCTATTGCGCTTGTAATTGCAATCGTTAACACATCAATCAACAGAGCACTTATCAGCTACTTTGTTGGTTGGGATAAATATCGTACAATGCAAAAAGAAATGGCTGAATACCGCAAAGAAAGCATGGCTGCCGCTCGTTCGAACGACAAAAAGCAAATGGAAAAACTCAAGAAAAGGCAGTCACAAATTACCGCTATGCAGGCTCAAATGGCCAAACCCCAAATGGTGCAGCTAGGCATATCTTTCATTTATATTGTGGTATGGTGGTTCGTCTTAATTCCCCTTTTCGGGAGTGCTCCAGTAGCTATTGTGCCTGGTTTTGGGCCAATCTCAGTGATTTATTGGTATCCCATCACATCCTTCTTCCTTGGGTTACTAATGCAACGCCTCTTGGGCACAATGCCTTTGGAATAAGCTGAGGTAACGTCATGTCCACAAATAACAACCTCCAATGCGTTACTCGCAAACCTCTCATTCTTTGCATTTCTGGAATGGCTGGAACCGGTAAAAGCACACTCTCTAAAAAAATTGCGAAGAGATATAACCTCAAATGTTACTCTGGCGGTGATGCTCTTAAGGAATTAGCCAAAGAGGCCGGTTACGAGATTACTGGTGACGGCTGGTGGGAAAGTCCCGATGGTTTAAGTTTCTTGGAGAAACGGGTCAAAAACTCACAGTTTGATAGGGAAGTGGACACCAAACTGCTTGGTTATGCAAAACTGGGTGATGTTCTGCTTGATAGTTGGACTATGCCTTGGCTGCTAAAGGACGGATTTAAAATCTGGTTAATGGCGTCTTTAGATAAGCGTGCGGCAAGAGTGGCTGAACGGGACAAAATGACTGTTGAGCAAGCTTTCGCTGTTCTGAAGGAGAAGGAAGCTCAAACTAAAGCGATATACAAAAATCTTTATGGATTCAATTTAGGCGACGATTTTACCCCATTTAATTTTATTCTGGATACTGATAACTTGAACGCTGATCAAGTTTTTGAAGTTCTTTGTAAAGTGATTGACAATATAGTTTGTGCTTGTCAATCAACATAAAACAAAAAAATCTGTAATCTGCTAATAAAAACCTTTTTAAAAATTTAAAAGTTCAGCACTTGCATTATCTTTTCACCTCAAGCTTCATACCTTAATGGGAGAAGGCAGGAACAATGACGATTCATGAGGCATTAATCGCGATTTTAATAGCAATCGCTATTATACTATGCTTAATATTATCCTACAAGCTGATCAATATCGAATCAACCCTGACAATACTGATCTTTAACCTATTTTTCATTTCACTAATTTTCCAGCTAAAAGGTACAGTTTTGTGGGCAACTTTGCCCAAATTTTTAAGGTTGGCATAGGCTCATACTTAGACGGAAGAAAACGTCTCCATTGATTGGCGACTCTTTTAATTTTTGCTTTCTTTTATAATATGCTAATTTGTACAAAAGCCCTTATTGACTTAGTAATTGGAAGCTGAGACGGCAAAATTGTCGCTGGGCGAAAACTGAGCATTCAGGGAAAGGAAAATTTTATATTTAAAACGTCAGATAGCAATCAGCCAAGGGAAAGGAATATGGAAACATTTTTTGTATTCCTTGGATTCACAATGATTATTGTACTTGTACTTTTTTTACCAGTATTAATTGAACTTAAGAAACCAAAAGATATTGCACCGCGGAAAATAGTTGATTTCAAAACGGTCCTGTTATTGCAGACTAAAAAAGAAGTGGCGCCCAATAATCAGCCTTTAAATGGCACTTTGGCTGCCGCGGTTGAATCTTTAACTAACTTGGAAGTTTAACTCTTCTTTAGCAGCAGGGAAGCGTTTTTCCATTGTTCCATAGCTAATGAAATGTGGCCCGAAGGTGACCCATAAATTGAATAAAACACGTAACAAAGATACGTGCATTGAGTGCAAGTCCTGTACTGCTCACGTAAATCATTGAATTTTTCACTCTTCCAGTTTTTAGGCAAATCGAAAATTGAGCCTGCAAAAGTGTGATTGTGGCAACCCGCAACTCTGCCCAGATGGTCCACGACTAGAAAGCTTTGAAGCGCTTTGCAATTCCAAGTTCTTTTTTCTTCAGCGTAGAGGCTTCTTAACGTTTTTAGAAGTTTGTCTGTCATTAAGATTCTTTTGTTGGTTTTCTTCATTTCTTTTAAAGTGTCGCAGAGTTTAACCATGGCTTCTTTATCGGTTATTATGAATTCGTCATTAGGTTTGCCGATGCGGAACAGTTGGTCAGGATCATCTGTCATGTCGTATGAGTAAAGGCAATACCAAACAGGGATACCCTTGCTCGTGAAGTAATTAGTGATATCCACGATTTCGTAAAGATTCATTTGAGAAATCGTTGGAGTAACGCTAACTTTTATTCCCTCTTTCTGCAGGGTTTCAACTGTTTTCATGGCGTTTTTCCATGCACCAGGCACATTTTTTATGTAATCCTGTTTTTTCTCATCAAGGCTATCAATAGATAAAGCGACAAAATCAACTTTTCTTAAGAGATCAATTTTTTTTGCCGCCATGCTACCGTTATCATATACTGTAGTTACAAACCGTTGGGTAGCATAATCAATAATTTCTCCAATGTCCTCTCTTAGCAGTGGATCGCCGCCGGACAGAACAAGCTCAACTATGCCCGCGTCTTTCAGAATGTCCATGCCTTTTTTAATTTCTTCAGTTGAGAGTTCGTTTTTGTCTTGTTCTTTCCATACATTGCAGCCTAAGCATTTGTAATTACATTTTCTTGTAATAAGCCATTGTGCATGGTGTGGTTTGCCGTGAACAAGTGAACGTGCTGCTACGTTTGCTGCCTTTTTTACTCCCATAACCAAATAGGGTCACTAGCCGCTTAAATTTGATATTAACACTTAATCAAATCTGGACTATAAAAACCATTATTAAAGTTCACCTGTTTGCTGTATCTGAATCTCTTCTTTAGGTGCTCCAACTAAGGCTTTATTCGGCTAAGCCTTATAGGCACAAATGTAAGTGTAAACTGAACGGAAGCTGGGTTCAAATGGTGGATTCGATTGATGTTGTTCTGCTGACAAAGAACAGTGAGCGGGCGTTAGTCAAGTGTCTAGACTCACTTTACCAGAACGTTCCAGTCCACCAACTGATTGTAGTTGACGGGTACTCTACCGATGGCACTCTTTCAATAATAGAAACTTATAGCCAGAAACATTACAACGTAAAAGTAATTTTTGATAAAGGTACTCGCGCTTCAGCCCGACAAAAAGGAATCATGGCCGTGCAAACTGAATGGTTCATGTTCATAGACAGTGACGTCGTTTTATGCCGTGATTGGTTCCAAAAAACCATCAAAAACATTGACGCAGATGTTGGGGCAGTTTGGGGGACTGAAGTCTGGTCTACCTTGAAAAACCCCAAAATGCTAAAACTATTCTTGGTTGTTACCCGCAAAATTTTCGAAGTACGCGGTGGCACACATGACACTTTAATTCGCTCTTCACTTGTTAAAGACATCCAAATACCCGCTGAGCTTCATGTTTTTGAAGATGCATACATAAAAGACCATATAACCCGTAAAGGCTACAAGGTAGTGGCTTGTTATGACCCTTTCTGTATTCATTTTAGACCTGATTCTGTTTGGACTTTAAAAGGCAGTTTAGGTTTAGTTGCTGAGGCACTACGGTTGGGTAGTCCCCATTTGATTTCGAAGCTGCTTTTGGCTTACGGCTTCTACACTGGCTACTCAGTTTATCAATTTTTTGCAAACAACAAATAAAACAGTTGGGAAATAGCTTATTATTTTAATGCCCCTCTATATGCAAGCAATTCGGCGTGTTAAATTTGAGTAACTCTCTGGCGCAAATTGATGTGGTGCTGCTTACCAAAAACAGCGAGTACCTTCTTGCAAAATGCTTGACCTCGATCTACCAAAACGTGCCAGTTCACAGGCTACTTGTGGTTGATGCTTACTCCACTGACCGAACTATTGAAATTCTAAAAAAATTCAACCAAAAACACCGCAACATAATAATCGTAAAAACCAATGGCACTCGTGCTCAAGCACGCGAAACAGGTATTAAACATGTCATCACCGACTTCTTCGCTTTCATAGATAGCGACGTTATACTGTGTAGGGATTGGTTCAAAAAAGCCTTCGCTGAAATGAAGGATGGTGTCGGTGCCGTGTGGGGTGTAAACATTGATGTAATCCCAAACGTTAAACAAAAATGGTTCTTGCTGTTGGAAAGCATGATTGCACGCCAAGGCTTCCGTTTACGAGGCGGAACACATGACACGCTTATCCGAAAAAGCGCTTTGGAGGGGTTACATATTCCTGAGGAACTTCATGCTTTTGAGGATGCTTATCTTATTCGTTGGGTCGAAAAAAGAGGGTATAAAGCGCTTGTTGGCAGCAGCATCTATTGTTTGCATTATAAGCCGCCGACAAACTGGAGTCCCCAAAACGCCGTAGACCAAGCAATTGTCGAATTCAAATGTGGCATGCTTCACTCCCACCTTTATTCTTATGCCCTGTTCTATCCAGTGTTCATGTTTTACTGGTTTTTGCAAGTGCCGCTTAGCGGTTTTGGCGGTCAACTAAAAAAATAGTTTGCCAGCAGTTAGACGCTTTAAAAAGTAAACCAACCTATTAGAATCCAAATAGCAGTTCTATGCAGAAACCTATAGGGGGTAGAGTACTATTGATGAAGAAAGCAGCCAAAAGCATGTCAAAATCGGTGTTTCTTTTAAGAGAGGTATTGAGAATTGCAGGTTTACCGTGATAAGGCAGTCCAAAGTTGGTCGGTTACGGGTCTTGGCAGCGTCTGAGGGACGCCCGTCCTTGTTTCAAGGACACGTTTTTCTGGGTTGCTGTTGAATTCGCCTATGACTGCCGCGTAGATGCCCTGCTCTTTTAAGGCTGAAATGATTTTTTGGGTTGAGTCTGCTTCAGCTGCAATCAGTAATGCGCCTGAACTTATGAGTTGCAAAGGATCAATGTCAAAGTGCCGACAGATTTCGGCTGTTTCAGGTTCTACAACAATTTTTGCTTCAAAAATCCTTATACCTAAGCCTGCTGCGTCTGCCATTTCGTGCGCTCCGTTAAGGATGCCGCCTTCCGTTGGGTCATGCATCGCGTGCACTCCGCCTGCTCGGTAAGCTGTTAAGGCGTCTTTGACTACGCTGATTTGATTGTAAAATTCCTTAGCGCTCGCCAGAAACTGCTGGCTAAACACTTTTAACAGCTTTGCTTCTCGGTCTGTGGCTAAAATAGCAGTGCCTTCAATCCCAGCGCTCTTGGTTAAAATGAGTTTGTCGCCTGCTTTTGCGCCCGCCGCGGTTACGTATTTGCCTTTTTCGGTTAAACCCATAATGCAGCAAACCACGATTGGGTTGGTTAAGCCGGGAGTGGATTCACAGTGTCCACCCACAATTGCGATGCCCAACTCTTTGGCTGCCTCTCCCATTTGAGTGCTTATGGTTTCAACTATTTTGCTGTCAGAACCTTCAGGCAACATAATGCATGAAAAAATGAATGACGGCTCTACACCGAAAGTTGCCACGTCATTAGCGTTAACGTTTACGGCTTCTTGACCGATACGTTCTACTGCACCTGTAATAGGGTCCATGGAGACGATGGCTGATTTGCCGCCGATTTCAAGTACTGCTCCATCAACACCTGTCCTAGGGCCAAGGATGACTTCTTTGCGGTCTGCCCCCAAATTTTTGAAAACTATGCTTTGCAGGATGTCTATTGGTATTTTTCCGGGCGGTAGCTTCATGCTTGTATCATCTGTTAAATCATGCTTTTAAGTTGTGGGAAAACACGGAGTACCGCATACGATAAAGGTACTGCTATTATTACTCCGACGAACATTTGGAACAGGTTAAACGGGACTTCTGCTAAGGCTGCGCCGAATCCGTAGCCTAAAACGAATTGTTCATAGAGGAAATAGCCGGTAACCATTTCTAATCCGCCTACTAGAACGGCGATTGTTGCGCAAATAGCGTCGTTTTTGATGTGTTTTTTGAGTTTTCTGCTTAGCCACCCGACTATTGCGCCTTCTGTTCCTTTGATTACTAATGTTCCTGGGGCGAAGTAGCCGTATCCAAGGTAAATGTCTGATAGCATTGCTCCTATGCCTCCCGAGAAGGCGCCTACTGTGGGTCCAAAGATTAATGCTGCTGTGTAGATGATTATTTCTCCGAAGTTGAAGTAGCCGCTTGTAGCTGGGATGGGGAAAGCGAAGATTATTGTTGCTACTGCGACAAGTGCTGCGAAGACGGCTGTTAATGCTGCTGTTAGTGCTGGGCTTTTGTGTTTTTGTTGCATGGTTTTTACCTTGGTGTAGGCTGTGACTTTAGTAGTATAGTTGTGGCTATACTATCTAATAAATTTGTTTTCACGCGACCCTTCTATTTTACATCAAGAGTTGAATCTCATCAAACGCCGCCAAAACCTTCCTACCCCGCTCCGTAATACGGAAAAACCGTTTCCCCGAATCCTCATAACTAACCACCAAACCCTTAGCCTCCAACTCATTAAGATGCTGATACACTGCACCCCGCGTCATAATCTGACCCAACTGCTTCCATAAATCATAACCATACGAATCCGCCTCACTAAGCACCTTGAGAATCTTCTGCTTCGTACTCACCCTAGGCCCTAAACCCGCGGCTTTCTGCTTTTTTGTCAACGTCTGCAATACATCTGTAGCTTTAAGGCCGCTGCCCGTGATGAGGCAAACCACTGTGTCTTGAGCGGAGATGTTGGTGGTTCTAAGTTTTTGGAGTGCTGCTACTGTGGCAGAACTTGCAGGCTCCGCAAAAACACCCTCCAATTTTGCAACTAACAACTCTGACGCCAAAATCTCTGGGTCAGATACTGTCAAAGCCAACCCATTTGACTCTTTAATGGCCTTTATCGCCAAGTCACTTTGCAATGGGTCACCAACAAGAATTGCAAGAGCTCTTGTTGATGTGCTACAGGCTTTCGATGATGTCTCTTCGGTTAGTTTTTTGACTATTGGTGCGCAGCCTTCTGTTTGGACACCAACCATCCGCGGCAACTTGCCTGTTAATCCGAGCTGTTTGAGTTCTTTAAAGCCCTTCCAAAGCGAGTAAATAGTTCCGCCGCTTCCCATAGAAACAATAATCCAATCCGGAACCCCCAACTGTTCAAAAACCTCGTAAGCGATTGTTTTTTGTGCTTCAATTGCGAGCGGGTTGATTTCTGCGGTGGCTTGATACCAACCTGTTTCCTTCGAT
This sequence comes from Candidatus Bathyarchaeota archaeon, assembly GCA_963832745.1. Lineage (GTDB taxonomy): Archaea > Thermoproteota > Bathyarchaeia > Bathyarchaeales > Bathycorpusculaceae > Bathycorpusculum. The sequence continues at coordinate 171,202 of CAWHVC010000002.1, forward strand.
AGCGTAATGGCTTTTTGGATGGCTTCGTCGATTATGTCGCCTGATTCTTCAATAACTGCGTCGTAAGCAATCATCTGCGCCAACTTGCCTACATCAACCATTTTGGGGACTAAAACATGGCATTGCAGCCCCGCTTTAGCTGTATACGCCGCAAGTGATGCGCCCATGTTTCCGTTAGTTCCGCAAATTACGGCTTCAAAGCCTTGATCAATCGCGTTTGAAGTCAAAAAAGCAGCTGCACGGTCACGATAACTGTTTGTGGGATTGCGTGTTTCATCTTTCAAGTAAAGTTCATTGAGTCCAATGGCTTTAGCAAGCCTTTCAGCTTTGTGCAGTGGAGTTACGCCTTCACCTAAACTGACAATGTGCCTGACAGGCGGAAGCATTGGTTGATACTTCCAGAATCCTTCAAGCCCCAGCAACTTAAACGCCGACGCCTCTGGCAAATCTGCTGTGTATTCCAGTGTGCCGCCGCATTTTTCGCAGTTACTCCGTAGTGGTCTAACGGGGTATTCTGTTTGACAGTTGGTGCATTTGAGTGTTGGTTTCATCCTTTGCTATTTGCTTAAACGGGCTTTTTATGTTATGCCTTGAATCGGGTTGTAGTTGCGGTTTTGCAATCACAAATTTTTAAAAATATAGTTTGGTCTAAACAGCTTGAGTTTCTTTGGAATTTTTGAATAAAATTTTGAGTTGATTATTTTGGAAAAAAATGAAAAGAAATCTCAATCAAAAACAATTGATAATCTTGAATCCTACAGAGTTGAATCCAAAAACCAGCAATTAACAACCAATACAGGCGTAAAAATTAATGACACCGATAACTCACTGCGAGCGGGTCCTCGTGGACCGACGCTTTTGGAAGATTTCCATTTTAGAGAAAAACTGACGCATTTCGACCATGAACGCATACCTGAAAGAGTTGTCCACGCAAGAGGCTCAGGCGCGCATGGCTACTTCCAAGTTTACAAATCAATGAATAAATATACTAAAGCAAAGTTTCTGCAAGACCCCGAAACAAAAACGCCCGTTTTCGTTCGTTTTTCAACTGTTGCTGGTTCTCGAGGTTCAGCGGACACTGTGCGCGATGTCCGAGGTTTTGCCACACGATTCTATACTGAGGACGGAAATTATGACTTAGTTGGAAACAACATCCCCATCTTCTTTATACAAGATGCTATTAAATTTCCCGACTTAATCCATGCTGTTAAGCCTGAACAGGATAACGAGATTCCTCAAGCAGCCACTGCGCATAACACTTTTTGGGATTTTGTGGCTAATAACCCTGAAATTGCTCACATGATTATGTGGGCTATGTCTGACCGGGCGCTTCCCCGAAGTTTTCGTATGATGGATGGTTTTGGAGTAAACACTTACCGCTTTGTTAACGAAGAGGGTAAATCGTGTTTTGTAAAGTTCCATTGGCGTGCAATGCTTGGTGCGCATTCGTTGGCATGGGATGAAGCCCAGAAAATTGCTGGTAAAGACCCTGACTTTAATCGTCGTGATCTTTGGGAAGCTATTGAGATGGGTGATTTTCCTGAATACGAGTTTTCTGTGCAGATTATTGATGAGGCGGATGCGGAAAAGTTTGATTTTGATATTTTGGATGCTACAAAGATTTGGCCTGAAGAACTGGTGCCCTTGCAGCCTGTTGGTAAGATGGTTTTGAACCGTAATCCTGACAATTTTTTTGCGGAAACTGAGCAGGTGGCTTTTTGTCCTGCGAATGTTGTTCCGGGTATTGATGTTAGTGATGATCCGTTGTTGCAGGGTAGATTGTTTTCGTATTTTGATACGCAGCTTACACGTTTGGGTGGGCCGAATTTTAATGAGATTCCTATTAACAAGCCGGTGGTGCCGGTTGTTAATAATCAACGTGATGGTTTTCATCAAATGAATATCAATAAGGGTTCAGTGGCGTATTACCCTAACTCTCTTAATGATAATTATCCTCGGGCTGGATTGGACTCCAAGGCGGGTTACGTGCATTACCCTGAAAGGGTGCAAGGGGATAAGGTGCGGGTTAGGAGCGAGACTTTTCAAGAGCATTTTGGTCAGGCGATTTTGTTCTGGAACAGCATGACGGAACCCGAAAAATATCATATTATCAAGGCGTTTCATTTTGAAGTTGGAAAAGTTACTGATATGGTTACGCGCCAAAAAATTGTTGATATGTTTAACAATGTGGATAATGAACTTGCTAAAGCTATCGCGTTAGGTGTGGGTGCTAATCCGCCAAAACCTGTTGAACGCCATATGCCTAAGGTTTTGGTGTCTAAGGCTTTGTCGCAGGATAATCCGCAACGTCGCAGCGCTAAAACCCGTAAAGTAGCAATTTTTATGATGGACGGGTTTAATGATGAAGAGTTAATGTTGGTTAAGGATTCTTTAACGGCGGCGGGGGTTCATGTTACGGTGATTTCGCAGTACTTGAGTCCAATTAAAAGTTTAAACGGCAAACAATTTGTTCCTGACAGCAACTTTGTTGGCGCTGCAAGTTCAGTTCTTTTTGACGCAATTTATATTCCGGGTGGTGAGGCAAGCATTGACGCTTTGGCGCATCAAATGTTTGTGTTGGAGTTTCTAAATGAAGCTTATAAGCATTGTAAGGCGATTGCGGCTTCAAGTGAAGGCATCGGGTTATTGCAGCAAACGGTTAGTGAGGCTAAACTTGCATTTTCAAATGCTGTGGTGTCGGATAAGGGTGTGGTTACTTGTATGGGTGCGCCGACTGAAGAGTTTACTGGGGCTTTTTTGGATGCGATTGCTAAGCATCGGCATTGGGTGCGGGAGAAAACCGAGGATGTTCCGGTTGAGCTTCAGGCTGTGCTTGGTGAATGGTTAACTAAAGAGCAGTAATTTTTTTCTATTCTTTTTTGTAGGTTTTGCTGAAGAGGAAAATCTAAATGTGAGTTTCCGCAAACTATTTGCAGTTGATGATTATGAGTATAAAAGAAGACCCAATTAAACTCCACAAAGACGCTAATGCTTTGATGGAAAACGGCAAATATGTTGAAGCACGTGAACTTTTCTCCAAAGTAGCTGAACTTTACTTTAAAGGGCAAAACTATTTCGGCGCTGCTGAAATGAACTACAAAGCCGGCGAATGTAGCGTAAACCTGAAAGAGTATCCCCAAGCCGTTGAATCCTTCAATAAAGCTGCAGATATCGCTTTAAACAAGGGTTTTGACCGTTACGGGTTAAGCGCGTTGGAACAAGCCCGAGACAGCCAAAAAGCGGCAGGTAACAGCAAAGAAGCGGAAGAAATCGATGCCCGCATAAAAGAAATTAATGACAAAATCAACAAGCAGAATGCTGTCGGCGACGAAGAATCGTCTTTTTCAGTGTTCTCTTAAACGCAACTTTTTTCTTTTCTTTATTTTTAAAATTCTAATTTACTGGTTTTCAACATGTTACTGGCATGTTTTTCAACCAATACGACCTGCCCCCTTAGTGATTTTGGGCTGAATAAGGGTGGATAGAGTCTACCCGTCTGGTTTTACTCTACCCCTTTAGGTTTTTGCATTGATCTGCTATTTGGATCCTAATAGACTCCTAATAGGTTGGTGGCAACATAGAAATGCAAGACTGCAAGGAAAACAAAATGCATTCGGGTTCTAGCATGACCCATTCTGCAAGGCTACTGCATTTTTCGCGCTCCAACAGCCAAACCAGCAGCAAAGCATGCATTATAAACAATTTTGGCGTTAAAAAATGCCGATTTAAAACGTGTGAAATAGTCAGAGAATTGCCAAATAATTGCTTGTTAAGCGGTTTTTTCTGTGCAGTATCCTTCTTCTTCCTCACTTGGCTGCAAGCTGCCCATGCTTCCGCTTGCCATCGAAATATTTGCGTCCAAATCTTGATGGCACGTTAACCAGTGATTATCATACTCTTGCCGAGAATCAAAAACCCGTCCACATACTGTGCACTCAAGCTTATCTCCAACAATTTTAGGCTCCCGCATACCAACTGTGCTGTCCACATCACGTGTACCATAAGCTTTATCCAAAAATAATCAACCAAAAAAGCTTAGGCAACGCCAACCCTTTAATTTTTGTGACTACAAAACGAGACCTATTTCTCAATCGGTGGTTTCGGACAATATTTTGACATTTACTCCACCAGATGCTGTTTCTATGTGGCTGCTCGTTTAAAACTGCTTTTCCCATAAGTTCCCCTTCACCCTACCCTCTATAGGTTTTTGCATAGAACCTCTATTAGGTCCAAATAGGTTGGCGTTGCTTACTCGGTTTTTAGTTTTACAAACTGTTCTATAACAGAACCGCATCTGCGGCAGTTAATATGCAAGCCGTACCTGTGGCTTTCAAAACCGCTGATTGGCGCATTTTTTGCTGAAAAACAAACCCGCATCGTCTACACCTGTAATTATCGCCCACTCGAGTTTTATGCCTCTGCAAACGGTCATAAACTAGTGCGCCTACCCCGACAAGAATCAATGGCCCCAAGAAAAAGAAAACGTCAAACAATGCAACTAACACGTTACCGTCCATTTTAATCCACCAAGTAACCGTTTAGATTTTTAATTTTAAGAATTAAGTCAAAAATCGAATAAAATTTCCGATGCACCACAATCCTCCCTAGTAAACATCTCTAAACCGTTTCCCACAACAGCAACACTCATACTCAGTAATCCGAAAAGTAGTCGCCTCAAACGTACGCAACACTTTAGCCGCGTTATTGCCGCATGCAGGACAAATAACCAACCACTCCCCCGCCTATAAAAAGTTCACTGGCTACTGTAAACTTCGATTTTGCGGATTTTACTGCACCAAGGAATTTGAGCTTCTTTCCGAATGTCTTTTTCTATTTGGTTGTTTGAGGTTTGGGTTGACTCGTAACCTAACTCTATCTCAATAACTGCTTTTTTGGGTAGCATGTTTTGGGTTTCGTGATTATTTTGTTTCATATGGCATATATCTCCAATCCTAACTCGATATTTTATACTTATATATTTTTTCTATTTCTAAGTTAAAATTTAAAGCATTCATGTTATCTGTGGGTTTAACTCATAATCAACCAAGGGTTTGCCATTTGAAAATCTCGCAAATAATCAAAGTCCCCACAGTACGAATAATGCTATGTTTATACGAAAAAGGTGAATTAAGACACTCCCAATTATCCAAGCTAACAGCCAGCAGGGGAACCCTGAGCCTTAGCTTAAAAGAACTCGAACAAGACGGCTTAATACAAAGAAAAATCCTAGACACAAAACCCATACAAAGCATCTACAGCCTAACCGAAAAAGGAAAAACAATCGCCCAACAACTAACCCAAATACAACAAAACATAAAATAAATTAAAATAACGTTTTTTGTCCCCTATGAAAAGCCATTTAATTGAGCGGTTAAGCTATTGCTGTTTTATCCATGTTTGTTAGGTCTTACATTTGAAGTAAACTTAATGTTGATTCGAAAATCATGACTGAATCAAATCATTTTTAGAAATTGTTAATATTTTAGGTTGCCTTTTGCTCGGGGATGTTATAGTTAAATGGATTGTTACAATGTTTACTCGATGAGACTCAATTAATATTGAAGATGGTATTTGAAGGGTAAAATCGCCTTTACAAAAAATAACATAAAATCCTTCTGAAACAGTTAATGTTTTGATGTATGTCAGGATTTGATTGAATCCCTTTATTACCCTGTTCTTTTGATTTTGCGTAATTACTTTAACTTCTATGGGGAACCATTCATCTTTTGATTGTATGAGAACATCGGGTATATTTTTCCCAAATATTGCTTCTGATATTGGTGTCACGTTATTGTCGTGAAGGAAAATGCAGAGTTTTCGTGTTAGTTCTTTTTCATTATCTCTAATTAGTGCCTCGGTTGCATTTTCAGTTAAGTTAACAATTTCGTTCGAGTTATACCATTCACAGCGACGTTGAAATTTAACCAGTAGAGATAAGCCTAAATTTGTCTTATCGAATCGGTCAAGAATAAAGTTGTGAATTCTTTTTAGGTCAATTAGAGTTAGTTCGACATCGAAGTAATCTTTATCCCAATTGTAAAGCGATAATGAGAATTCCTTTAATGCGCTGCTGTTTTTGATGTATCTTTTCATTGCATTAACATCGTTTACGAAAACTGAGCCAGTGAAAATATTCTCATTTAGAGCGTCATGGCACTCTCTCTTATTTCCGTTAACTGCTTTGTAAATTCTAATTAGTCTCTCTAATGCACCCCAAGCAGCAGTCAACTTTGCTATTTGTATCGAATCCCAATACTCGTGGCATTTGGTGAATAATTCATCATCCTTTTTAGAACTGAAAAAAACTTGTTCGTATTCAACTTTAAAAATATCTGAGAGTTTTTTTGCAATGGTTGAATCTTTAATTTCCCAAAAAATTTTTTTCAGTATTAACTCAAGATTCAGCCATGCTGGACCATTAGAAGCTACTCTGTTTCCACTGGCAAATCCGTCAAATTCGTCTAAAAGAGACTTTATTTCTCTTGAACTTATGGGATTTGGTAAAGCTGCTTTTATTTCTTGAGCTATTCCCTCACAAAGTCATGCGTTTGTCATAGCCTTTCAGTTAATATAATACTCCTCGGAATATGCATCTTTAAAGTACTTTCCCCCATAAATAACAGGTGTATTGGTGATATGTTGGTGCAGGTAAATTACCATCCAGCCCAATTACATAATTGTAATTCATAATGGTAAAGTCATGAATTCGGTATTTTGAAGAATTTCAAGATGCATAGACTTTCAATCTTTATTAATATAGGACTAGTTCTTGATGAGTATCATTATACACAATGGCAGATGTTAGTTAGTAAGACGGACTTCAAATTCTGTAATTAGGCCAGACAAGCACATCATTTAGTCGGCAATTATTTCGGTGTTTAGTTTTGTTTGTTCTTTTTTGTTAGCCAAACTATTATGCAGGCTGCGGCTGCTACTCCTATGGCTACTGCATTGTTGTGGCGTAGTTTGTATGAAAAAAGCTAACAAGCAAAAAATGTAAAGAAAGCAGAAAAACTGCTTAGACTCGCAAGACTATTTTTTCTGTGTACTTGCCAAGTATGCCTGCGAACTCGTTTATGGTTTCAGGCGCGTATGGATGTACTGTCTGGAAATGTTTGTCCATAGTGTTTTCTGGTACGAATTGTTGTAGTGCGTGGGTTTTGGCGCCTTTTGTTAATTCGCCGATTTTGTCAGCGTCTTGCAGGGTTACGAGTTCAGGTACGATGGTGGTGCGGAATTCGTAGGGTACTTTGCCCATTTTGAGCATTTCCAAGCTTTTCATAAGGTTGCTGGTGTCTTCTGCGCCGAGTTCCTTGTATTTTTCTGGGCAAGTCTTAACATCCAACGCCACGTAATCCACGTAGCCGAGGCATTCCTCAAGCACTTCAGGGTAGAACCCGTTTGTGTCAAGTTTGACGTAGAAGCCGCGTTCTTTGAGTTTGGCAAGGAATTTAGGCAGTTCCCGGTGCATACAGGGTTCACCACCTGTGACTACTACGGCGTCAACATATTTTTTGCGACTCTCCAAAATCTCCAACGCGGCGGCTTCCTGTAGAAACGGCGGTTGCGGGTCTGTAGCGATTTTCCAGTTGTGACAATACGGACAGCGAAGGTTGCAGCCGGGGGTAAATAGCACGCTGGCTATCTTATCGGGGTAGTCAAGCAAACTTAATTTTTGTAATCCGCTAAACTTCATTTTCCATGTCTCACCTTAATGTACTAGGGGATTTGAAGCGATGACTGTTGAGCGGTCAAAGGTTTTGCGTATGGCGAATTCTGCTTGTTTTCCGTTGTTCCATTGGTCAACTGGTCGTAGGTAACCGACTACGCGGCTGTATACTTCGCTGGTTGCGCCGCAGACTGGACAATTTTTGTGTTCTCCTGTAGTGTAGCCGTGAGTTGGACAGATGCTAAAGGTTGGCGTTAAAGTGAAGTATGGCAGTTTAGAGTTCAAAGACACCTTTTTAACCAGTTCAGCTGCCGACTTCCAAGAAGGCAAACGTTCACCAAGAAATATGTGAAAGTTAGTGCCTCCAGTGTAAAGCGGTTGAAGCGTTTCTTGATGTTCGAGTGCTTCAAAGAGGTCACCTGCAAAGTCAACTGGCAACTGTGAAGAGTTGGTGTAAACTGGTTCAGCATGCTCTTTCTTAATGTGTTTTTGGTTGGCAAATATGATGTCACGGTAACGTTTCTGGTCAATGCGGGCTAACCGGTATGCTGTGCCTTCTGCTGGAGTAGCTTCCAAATTATAGATGTCGCCTGTTTCTTCTTGATACTCACTTATGCGTTTACGCATGAACATGAGTGTTTTAACCGCAAATGCTTGCCCCTCTTTAGAAGCAATGTCTTGCCCAAGCAAGTTAAGAACCGCCTCGTTTACGCCTACAATGCCAATGGTTGAGAAGTGATTCTTCCAGTATTTACCAAACGCCTCCTTTACATGGCGCAGGTAACGTTTCGAGTATGGATATAACCCGTTGTCAGTGAAGCCTTCAAGCACTTTACGTTTAATTTCCAAACTTGATTTAGCCACATCCATCAAGTTGCCTATCCTTTCAAAGAATTCATCTTCATCTCTGGACAAATAGCCAACTCTTGGAATGTTTAAGGTAACTACACCTATGCTGCCTGTTAATGGGTTAGCACCGAAGAATCCGCCTCCACGTTTACGCAGTTCACGGTTATCAATGCGTAACCTGCAGCACATGCTACGAACATCTTCAGGGTTCAAATCGCTGTTTATGAAGTTGCTAAAGTTAGGCACACCATATTTGGCTGTGACTTCAAATATTGCCTGTGAAACTGGTGAATCCCACTCGAAGTCTTTGGTGATGTTATAGGTTGGAATTGGGAAAGTGAACACTCGACCTTTTGAATCACCTTGAGCCATAACTTTAGCAAAGGCAAGATTGAACATCTCCATTTCTTTGGTCATATCACCGAAAGTGTCCTGAGTAACTTTGCCATTGTAAATTACTGGCTCATTCTTCATGAAGCTTGGAACAGTCAAGTCCAAAGTCAAGTTAGTGAATGGAGTTTGGAAACCGACACGTGTGGGCACGTTCATGTTGAAGAAGAATTCCTGAAGCGCCTGCTCAACATCTTTGGTGGTTAAATGGTCATACCGGATAAACGGTGCAAGGTACGTATCAAAATTACTGAACGCTTGTGCACCTGCAGCTTCACCTTGCAATGTGTAGAAGAAGTTCACAACTTGACCAAGGGCTGTTCGAAAGTGTTTTGCTGGTTTGCTTTCAATTTTTCCTGCAACACCGCCAAAACCTGAAAGCAGTAGGTCGCTTACATCCCAACCGACACAGTACGGTCCAAGAACACCAAGGTCATGAATGTGAAGGTCGCCTGAAAAGTGGGATTCAGCGATTTTAGATGGGTAAATACGGCTTATCCAATACTTTGCGATTACTGTGGATGAAAGATAATTGTTCAACCCTTGCAGTGAGTAGCTCATGTTGCTGTTTTCTTTAACTCGCCAATCTTCAACCTCAAGGTACTGGTCAACAAGGTCAGCACTGCTTAAGAGTGCGGCAAGTTCACGCATGTCATTATGCTGTTTACGGTACAAGATGTAGGCTTTAGCGGTTGAGGCGTGACCATTTTCGATTAACTGCTTTTCAACCCGGTCCTGGACTTCTTCAACGGTAGGAACACCGTCGTCGCCATATTGCTTGTTTAATGCAGCTACTACTTCATCACAGATGCGTTTAGCCTGCGCTTTATCTTTTCCGCCAACAGCCTTGGCAGCTTTCCAAATGGCTTGTGTAATACGATCTGGGTCAAAGGGTTCTAATTTACTATCACGTTTTAGTACAAACTTCATTGTTTCTTCACTTCCATAAGTAATCGCCCGAAGTCTTCGGGTTCTTCAAACTTTTTGTAAACAGAAGCAAACCGGATGTAGGCGATGCGGTCCACGTTTTTGAGGTATTTCATGATTAAATCGCCGATTTCTTGTGACGAAACTTCCTCAACGCCTTTCGCCATCAGGTCTTGCCGTACATGTCCTGCTAACTCATTGATTTGAGTCATTGTTACTGGCCGTTTTTCACACGCTTTTTGCATGCCGCGGATTATTTTGTTGACGTCAAAACGTTCAAGTTTGCCGTCTTTTTTGCGTACCATCAACTCTATTGTTTCAACATACTCGTAGGTTGTGAATCGTTTGCCGCAGTTAATGCATTCTTTTCGTCGGCGTGTAGTGTTGTCTGGGGAATCGCGTGTTTCTAGGGTTTTGAAGTTTTCAGAGCCACAGTAAGGACATTTCATAAATTTCACACAGGTATAGTGCCGACAAGCTTACACGATACACTACAGTTAGCGCGTATTTAAGGTCTTTTCACATCAAACATGAAAATAAATCCATATTTAGAAAACAGGTTCCGTGAAAAATACACAAGTTCACAGAAAACAAAAAACCAAAAAAGGGCTTGTTTCAGCCAAAAAACCCTATATACCCAAAAAGGTTGAGCGCTTAAAATTTAGGGTAAAAACTACTTTAACTTTCCTTTACAGGTCTAACAATTAAATAGCCCTTATCGATTAGCCAGTGATGAAACTGATAAGTAGTGAATAAACAGCCTGAACCGCATTTCTTTCGAATTTTCTCGTATTCCTCGGAGCCTTCTTTTTGCTTATTTAACTTCACCTGCACGGGGCATTTAATGTCGTTGCAGTATTCTCGGCGTTTATACTCAACAAAACCTTCCAACGTCATATTACATCGCTTGGGCTAATCATCAACTCGAAATATAAGGCTTATTTGATTTCATTTGCCTTTTGATTAGCTTCTTTTTTGAACGTTTGCTAAGTGTATAGCTCCAAACCCTGAAGCAGTCTATATCAGTAATTTTTAGGAAAAACAAATTAGGGTAACCTTTTTGATTTTAATTGTAAACAGTGCGGGTTTAGCAAAGGAGAACACTTTTGCAACGTTGAGGTTTGAATGGAAATGAAAACCGCCAGTAAAATCGTCATCATTGTTGCATTAATCGGGTTATTTGTTGTTGTAGCGATAAACCTGCCTCTTGGATATTACACTACAGAAGCAAATGACGATACAGAAGAATCCAAAGAATTTACTGCAAACGAGAAAACAACCAAGTTTTTATCAAGTGTTGTCGAGCTTGACCTTACAAAATACAATTCGTCATCGCCTTCAGCTTTGTCAGGCTCACCAAATAGCTATCGATATCCACCCGAATTTTGCGGTGCCGTGAAAGAGGAATGTCGCTACTACAAGTATGAGACCGACGAAAGCAAGATTGACACAATGAGTATCTTCTACAACGAGCAACTGGTACTTTTCAAAATTGAAGCATCACGTGGCAACTATATTTACTCTGAGACACCAGTAACTGATCTTTTCAACCAAGCAAAAAACATACTGCAACGATACCAAGCATACGCTGATGACGTGTACCCCACAGATACCTCTTATCTTGAGCCAATGCAAAATGTTCTAAACACCGCTAATGACTTATCACCTACGAACGTTACTATTGGGAACATAAATTTTCAGGTCTCGAAAAACGGCGCCAAAACAATCATCCAATGGATATATACTGAAAACGACGTTTCTATGAATTGGAAAAGACTAGAATTAGTTTTCCGCAATAACGCTTTCGAGTCAATGATAGACAACTGGCCCATCTACAATGTCAGCGGCCCAAGCGTAATTAATTCTGAGGAAGCATATCAACTAGCGTTGGATACTGCTCAGAACTGCGAGTTTCGCATAATTAACCTGTACAGGAACGAGACGGTTAAGTTGCCTGACCTGTCAGATTCAGTTTACCAACTATACTTTACCATGGTACCTTACCGCAACGAAACCCTTCACAATCCAAGCAAATTATCCCGAGACCCCTTGACATTGTATCCGTATTGGCAGTTTGACTTCTATTTCAAAGAAGGCGAAATCGGGGGCTACTCTGGCATACAAGTTGGTATCTGGGGAGACACAAAAGAAATCGTGTACTGCAACGGCTTTGGCTATCTTGGCACTCCAGGAACATAGCAAATTTGATGTTACTCCTACTGCTTGGTTTTGCCCTGCCTTTTAGAGCGTTTACTTAGTATATATGCGATTGTTGGTGCGCTTGCAATGAAAATGGTGATTCTTAGAATTTCAAACAGCCATGGAATGCTTTCAGTTTCATTTCCCCTCAAAATACCTGAGGTAAAATTATGAAGTTGATAAAAATTCAAAATTGAAAGCAATGAAATACCTATAGTGAACGCTATGGCATGGGTGATGCTGTCTTTGATGGTTTTTGCATAGTAATGCCTATCGTATAGGGTGAATAGGAAAACTCCCAACAGCATTATGGCAAGTGTAGCAAAAAAGAAGCCCATCAAATCTATAGTTGAGAAACTTTTGCTAAGCACTATGTTGGTGTACCATATACTTTGATTTAGTGAAAGATCCAAAAGCAGTGGTGCTGCCCATGTTAATCCAGCAATCAAAAGGAATAGCACACTTTTCTTAATCGATAACCCAATGAAGCGTTCAATTTCCTGATGAACAACCGTGCTAGTGTGTTCCCGTTCATGGTCAGCTTTTTGCAAAAGCGTGATTCCTGCTCTGCCGACTTCTGAAAGTTGGTATTTGCCGCGTTTTGATTGCTCAACCAGTGAGGAGAGTCCTTTTAAGTGGTAGCTCATTAAACCGGTGTCGGTGATACCAGTTTCTTGTTGAATGTCAGTAAATGAGGCTTCTACTTTGTTATCAATGAACAGCAGAATCTGGCGCCTTACGGGATGCTTTAAGGCTGTAAAGATTTCGTCATACCGGTTTTCTTCTGTCAAAGTTACACCTAACCCGTTTGAAGGGCGAGGAAGAGGCTTAAAGATTTTCGTGAATAAAAACTGGAAAGACAAAAAGTGCTGTCCTTATACAGTCACATATTTAGAAAAATGAGTCCCGAAATATTTACTCATGGCAATTAGTTAACGGATTTCAAGTTAACAAAACAAGTCACCTGCAGGTGGAAAATTGCAAGAAGAAACACCTAAACAAGAAGATTCTGGACAGCTTATCAGCGGTTTGTATAAACAGATGAGGAAAATTTTGGATTCTACAGGGCAACCAGTCTTCATCTATTTAGCTGATGATCAAAAAGTGTGTAATCAGCGGTTTGCTGACTTTTTAGGATATGCTTCGCCGCAGGATTGGTCTAAAACTCCGGGTTTTCTTGAAACTTTTGTTGATGATGAAATAAGCCGAAACGCCTTTATGACTGCTTATTGGCGTGCAGTAAATGACATGGACGCCTCCTCTGTAGCGATAAATTGGCGAAAAAAGGATGGTACCAAAGTGCGGTCAACAATGGTTATTCTGCCAATGACTTATGAAGGGCACATTTTATCTGTTCACTTCATAATCAGTACACAATAAATAATCGATTGAGCGCTTTATTTTCAAAAATAACGTTTCTTTTATGCGAGAACTAGTACAATTGCTTACAAATACTGTTAAAAACCAGAAATACTAAATGAAGTATGGTGGGCTGTTCCTGTTGAAGTTCAAACAAGCAACAATTGCTTTAGTACTGATTCTGATTCTTGGCGGCTGCTTTGCGGCATCGTTGTATCAACAAAAAACCTTTAAATCAACACTCTCACTTCACGGAAGTAATCTAGAAATTTCAAGTTTCAGTAGCCTGCAATTCATAACAATAGATAAAACGACTCTCATTGCTTTACCAACAGGCTTTGACGTTTATACTCCTGCGATACAACAGCCTTCGCCGACCAATTCAACCCGTATGCAGATTTATGAGTACATAAACGCAAACCCCGGCGTGCAGTTTCGGGCTGTCTGTGCAGGCTTAACTATACCTGTAGGTTTAGCACAGTACCACTTAGGCATACTTGTTAAGTCTGGACTTGTATCTTTTGTTCGTGACGGTAAATACAAGCGGTTCTTTGTATCAAAAAAGTTTTCCAAAAAACAGATTGCTGCAATAGCTTTGCTACGGCACAAAACAGCTAAACGAATCTTTGAAGTCCTGCTTAACAAGAAGCAATTGTCTCACGGCAAACTCGCTGATGAACTTTGCATTTCGTCACAAGCCTTAACATGGCAGATGAAGTCTCTGAAAAGCACAAAGTTCGTACTGCAAGTTAATGATGGCTTAAAGACCGTTTATTCCATCGACACGTCCTCACAAATGCTGCTGGAAACATCTTTAGCCATAATAAACTAACCTTTTTTGAGTCTACTTTTTTAATTCCAAGCCGTAAATTATTGTATGCGTAAGGTGTATCTTTTAGGCGGAGAAAGCATCAAAAAACGTGATGGTGAAGCGGTTAACGAGCAAGCTTTTAGTGAAGCCGGAGGTTCGCCTGATGTTTTGGTGTTTTCGTGGGCAAGGGCAAGTTTTGACCGTCTTTATCAACGGCAAAAACTGGTCTACAATTACTTACGGTACTTAGGCGCTAGCAACGTAACTATCGTTGACTATTCAACCCCTTTTGAGGAGCTTAAGGAAAAAATTGGTCAAACTGACCTTATTTACTTGACTGGTGGTAGCCCAAGCATTTTGGTTGAACGATTCAGAAACGTGGGTGTTGATGCTTTGCTGGAAGGTTTTGAGGGCGTGGTTGTTGGACGAAGTGCTGGTGCGTTGGCTCTATGCAAAAAGTGTCTTGTAACTATAAGATCTACTAAACAGGTTAAAATGGTCGATGGCTTAGGCTTGATTGACGTAACCATGAAGGCGCATTACACCAGCAAAAAAGATAAGCAGCTAAAAGCGCTTTCCATGGGCGGACGAATTTTTGCTGTTCCACTAGGGTCAGCACTAGTTTATGATAAGGGGTCTTTATCTAGTATTAATCCCGTGTATTTATTTGAAAATGGCGAACGCCAAAAAATGAGTTGTTTACCTTAAATTAGCGGCAAGGTCTAACTGAAGTATCTTTTAACATAAAGATGCGCTTTAACAATGTACGGCGTCAAAGCAACTGTAAGCATTGTTCCCAATGTAGCAAGCACAATAATGTCGCCAAAAACCCAGCCAAAGAAAACCGTTGAAAACGCTTCAACTGGAACACTGCCAAACAAGACTAAGGCGCCAACACCAAACAATCCCGACATAATGCTTGCAACAAAAACGCCAATCGCCAGCCAAGTAAACCATGACTTGTGCTTCTCAAAAATGGCTTGAACAACAAGAAGGCCAATTGCCACCATGAATGTTCCGATAAATAGTGCTCGAACAGAATTCGTTAATGCCCAGGCTGAAACAATCAGGTTAATTATGAGCAACGCGTTTATGCTGTACGTAATTTTTGGACGGTTTAATTTTATGGATGGTTTGCTTTTTAGTGACCTGAAAACAAGCAGGGGAATAAAGCCTTCAAAAAAGTCAGCTAAAGCCCAAACAAGCACAAAATCCAGTGAATAACCCACAAACAGGCCCATGAAAACGCAACTCAGGTACCCTGCAAGGCAGCCCCAAATCCCAAACCACAATGCTAATGGAACGTAAATGGCTGCAGCGATGTAAAGGCCTGAAACGCCTGAAACGGGTCCGCCTTCTGTTGGGGCTTGAATAACAGCCCATATGGCTAAAATGGTGCAGATTACAGTTGCAATGGCGAAGACTGCTGGTTGTTTCCAGGTTACGCCTTTTTTGTTGAGGGTTTGCTCGGTTGTCTGCATGAAACGGGATTGGTCTTTTTTGCATATAAACCTTGGCTGCCGTTTGTTTCTTAAAGTATCTGTGGACAAAAGGGTCATTTGTTCAAAAAACTCGTTTTAACCTTGATAGTTTTATGTTTCGCTATAAGTTAATCTGGGCGATTTTGAAACTGATTTTCCATTTTTAACATAAATGACTAAAAAATGTTGTTTCAATCATAAGCCAGTTTAATTTGATGTGTATAATTGCATCGTTTGTTTACCTGGTTAATGGTATTTCCTTATAAATGAACTGTTGCGCATGTAATCACAAGTATTATGAAATTATATAACTTAGTCCACCTTTAATGTATTTTTTATAGGGGAATGCAATGGCGAAAACGGCTGTAATAGAAATAACCTTGGTTAAGGAATCTGCCGATATTTTGAATGTGAATCTCGAAAAAGAACTTTATGAGTATCTTGACAAGAGCCCCTTAAGGCTTCCTTGGCAAGATGAAGTTAAAAAAATCGAAATAAAATAATTTTTTCAAAAACTTTCCTTTTTCCAAAGTAATCGTTTAACTTTATAACGGTTTTAGTATGTTCGCCAAGAAACCTTCAATTTGATGGTTATCTTTTAGAATTATGTCGATTGTTGCATTGCCTTTCTCTGTAAGTTTATATGTTCTTCTTCTTTCCTCGCCGGAACCTTCTATGAGTTGTTTGCGTTCTAGCGCATAAAGCAAAGAGTAAACTGTCCCAGCGCTGATAAGCATATTAAAGCGTTTGTTAATAAAAGCGATAAAATCATAGCCGCTTAATGATTCAGTCTTCAATTTTGCCATAACGACGATGTCTAAAAAGCCTTTGATCACTCGTTCGTTCAATTCGTCCAGAATTTTAGATTCAGAAATATTGTTTGCTGACATAAAATTTGCTCCATTGTCCCTTTCTTTGTATTCATAGTTTGAACGCGAATAGTATTCTGGATAGCACTGTCTGCGCCTTTGATTTAAAGATTACTTGCTGATGGGATTATTGTGAAAGTCGAAATATTGTCCTAAATGTTAAGAAACAATAAGTTATATTTCAAATAACATAAAAACATAAAAGCTAAAAGCAAAAAAATGCTCAAATTCTGAACTTTAAAACCAAAATATTTCTGAATTCTATTCAACAAAAAACGACGACAAATAGTTTTATGCCAAGTTAAAAGTAAAGTAGCGATGGACCGCTGCAGTTTGACGCCCAGACTCCGCTTGAAACTTCCGAACCCTACACTCATACCCGTGCCCCCTTGAGCGCATAACGTCCAAACTTAGGTTGCTCTCTCCCGAGCCTAGCCGGGTTCGCCTGGTAGACAATGAAACAGCTCCCCTACGGAAGCTACCCATTGACCGCCAGCCCCAAAGGACGGATAATCAACGTTTCGGAAAGGGAAACTCAAGCGGCCTTTGACGCCTCATCCGCAGATGTCAGCCCGTCATGTAGAGGATTTACGGAGATAATGGACCCCTGACCCACCGCCTAAGATCCATCGCCACTATATCATTTTTGGTCTATAGTATAAAAGTTTGGTTGGTTCCTTGCTCGATTTCTTATGGCTGGTTTTGTGCAATGTTTTTGGCTGCCTTTTGGATATATTTAGTGTGTGTTTGTGTGTGCATTTGGTTACAACAAATGTTTTTATGAGCTTTTAGTTTTCGTTAATGTGTACGCTTTTTTAGGAATGATATAATATGCAAACATGCGATATTTTGAAGTTAAATAGGATAAAAGGGAAAAATGTGAAAATAAAAAGCGCTTACACGATATTACTTTTAGGTCTTCTGCTACTTGCAACCGTTACAATCGCAACCAATAATGTCTCAGCTGCAGGTCCAACAACCGTGCTTCTCGGAACAGCTGCTAATTTCTCAGTTTTAGCTGGCTCTGGAATCACTAACACCGGTCCAACCACAATTTATGGAGATGTTGGCACTTTTCCGACGCCTTCACAGACGGGATTTGGTAGCGTAACTATAATTGGAACCAACCATGTAGACGATGCTGTCACACAACAAGCCAAAATCGACCTTGTAACCGCTTACAATGATGCTGCTGGAAGAACACCAGTTACTACTGTAGCCACTGAACTCGGTGGAACTACCCTCGTACCTGGAGTCTACAATTCCGCATCAGGCACTTTTCAAATAACTGGAACAGTGACGCTTGATGGACAAGGTGACCCTAATGCGGTTTTCATTTTCCAGATGGCAAGTACACTTGTCACTGCATCATCTAGTGTTGTACTTCTTATAAACGGTACTCACTCTTGCAACGTTTTTTGGCAAGTTGGAAGCTCAGCAACTATTGGCACTTCTTCTTCTTTTGTAGGAACAATTTTGGCTTTAACCTCAATCACATTGACTACAGGCGCTACAGTAGATGGCAGAGTATTGGCACGCAATGGCGCAGTCACAATGGACACTAACACCATTGGCCAAACGGTACATCTTGAAGGCATAACTTTAACCCCTGCGAACGCCACAAACCCTGTTGGTACTAACCACACTATCACTGCAACTGTAGCAGGGACAGGCGATCCAGTTCCTAATCGTAACGTCAACTTTACAGTTGTTTCAGGTCCCAACGCAGGATTAACAGGCTCAGCCATAACTGACAGCAACGGACATGCATCATTTACTTATACGAGCAACTCTCCTGGCACAGATACAATTCAGGCAAGCTTCGAAAACAGTCAAGGCGTGACAGTTATTTCAAGTCCAGTAACAAAAACTTGGACTCCGCTACCTGGCCCAGCCATAATTGTATCTAAGCAGGTTTCGAGCGATAATGCTACTTGGCTTGACGCAGATTTGCCACCTGGACTAATAGTCACAGTTGGTTCAAACGTGTATTACCGATTTAACGTGACAAACATTGGCAATGTTCCATTAACTAACGTCAATTTGACAGACAACACCTACACTTTGAGTGGCGCTTCTGTTCCAACTTTGGCTCCCGGCGAATCTTTTGTCTACTATTATGGTCCTGTTCTTGCTCAGTTAGGTCTGCATA
Source organism: Candidatus Bathyarchaeota archaeon (assembly GCA_963832745.1). Taxonomy (GTDB): domain Archaea; phylum Thermoproteota; class Bathyarchaeia; order Bathyarchaeales; family Bathycorpusculaceae; genus Bathycorpusculum. The sequence goes on from CAWHVC010000002.1 coordinate 189,908, forward strand.
CAAACACTGCAACAGCTTCAGGGCAATCTGATAGTACAGTTATTAGCGATACTGACAACGCAAACTACAATGGCACACCAGAATCTATTCCTTCAATAAATGTGGTTAAACAGATTTCTGGTGATAACGCTACATGGGTTGACGCAGATTTGCCTCCTGGAATCTCAGTTGTTATTGGCGCAAATGTGTACTATAGGTTCAATGTTACAAACACTGGCAATGTTGCATTATCTAATATTACTTTGACTGATAATACGTATGATTTAAGCAGTGCAGTGGTTCCGCCAACTTTGGCTCCTGGTGCTTCCTTTGTCTACTACTTTGGCCCAATTTCGGCACTATCAGGTCAACACACAAACATTGCAACTGCCACTGGCGAATTTAATAATGTAGTGGTCAGTGATACTAACAATGCAAACTATAACGGTGTTCCAGTAACAATTGTTTCAATAAATGTGGTTAAACAGATTTCTGGCGACAACAAGACTTGGCTTGACGCAGATGCTCCACCCGGACTCATTGTCACTATTGGTTCAAACGTTTACTACAAGTTCAATATCACAAACACAGGCAACGTTACATTAACTAATATTACTTTGACAGATAACACCTATTGTTTGAAAGGTCTTCACTTACCTTCAAGCTTAGCTCCTGGAGAATCATTTGTCTACTATTTGGGACCAATTACTGCTCAGTCAGGACAACACACAAACATTGCTACTGCAACAGGTATCTACAATAATGTAACCTACACCGATACAGACAACGCAAACTACAACGGAACCAAGGCCGTCAAACCTTCAATATGCATAGTCAAATATGTCTCAGTTGATTGCGGCAAAAAATGGTGTGACGCTAACTGTGCGCCAGGTCCAATAATTCAAGCTGGCAAGAGCGTGTATTTCAAGTTTGAAGTCAAAAACACGGGTAATGTTGCTCTAACTAACATAAGCCTTGCAGACATGCCGTTCATAAACTTCTCAAATGCCAATATTCCAACCACCCTTCAACCAGGAAAATCGTTTAAAGTCATCATTGGACCAATATGCGCTGGTTTACTACAAAATTGCGATAAAGCAACAGTAACTGGAACCTATGCTAACGTAACATATTCTGACTGTGATGTTGCCAACTATTATGGTTCACTTTGCACCTACACTGCATGCTCATACGCTGGAACTGGCACAGCAGGCAAACTGCTGAATTGCTATTATAAGACTGCTTTCTGCTCAGGATTGCAAGTCGGCTACTACTATAGTGACTCAGGTTACGGCTATAAGTGGACAAGCGACAAAGTAAGCAGTTTAAAGGCGTTCCTTAAATGCACTGGGACTAGCGGAATAATAAAATGTGATAAGCTTAACCCTGTAAACACTAAATATGGTGGTGGCAGCTTAGCTGTTCAAGTAGCAACTTTAACAATAAACATAGCTTACGTAGACTTATCTATAAAATGTATACCAAATGGACTTGGAGATTTACACTACTGCAAAGCTGGCGATTCACTTAACGGCAAAACAGTATCCGAAATATTAGTTATTGGAAACGGCGTTTTAGGTGGTCAACCATTACCCCAAGGTTACACATACACTTCATTAAACAGTTTAATTCAGCATCTGAACGAAGCCTTTGGCAATGGACAACCAACATCGTGGGCAAGAACATACCTAAAAGTAAGCTAAACATGCCCTATCTCTATCCACCCTTTTTCTTTTTTTAATTTTTCTAAAAACTTTCTATTATTTTTTAAAAAAGAGATTGCCCTCGTGTCTTAGAGGGTTAAAAGTGCCTTATTTTATGTTTTTAGCAGTTGCCGCTTTCAAATTGCTTGCGGTCATTTTCAATTCTTCAAGCATCAAGTTCTCCTTGCGCTGATTTTTAGTAATTATGTTTATGAATGCGCTGCCTACGATTGCTCCGTCTGCGCCTGCTTTTATGACCCGCTGGACATGCTCAGGTTTGGATATGCCAAAACCGACAGCTAACGGAATTTTTCCTGCCGTGAAGGGTTGAACACGCTGTATCAGTTGTAGTGTTGAGTCTTCTATTGAGGATTTTGCGCCTGTAACGCCGAAACGTGAAACCAAATACAGAAAGCCTGAGGATGCCGCCACGATTTTCGGTAAACGCTCGTTTGATGTTGACGGTGCTGCAAGAAATATAGTGTTTAAGCCTTTTGTGTCTGCGGTTGTTTTGAAGTCGGCTGCTTCTTCAACTGGCAAGTCGGGCACGATGAAACCGTCCACTTTGTGCTCTTTAGCTGCGCCCAAGAACTTGTCAAGGCCAATACGGAACACTGGGTTGTAGTACGTCATGATGACTATTGGCACGTCATGTTCTGCTTTGATTTGTTTGGCGATTTCCAGCACTTTCATTGGTGTGGTACCGGCGTTTAGTGCGCGTAGGCTTGCTGCTTGAATTGTTGGACCGTCAGCAATCGGGTCGGAGAACGGCAACCCTAACTCAAGGATATCTACGCCGCCTCTGATTAGTGCCTCCGCAATCTTGGGCGTCGCGTCAGGCGTTGGGTCTCCAGCCATAATGTAGCCAATCAGGCAGCCGTACCCGTTTTTGTTATTGTTTTGAAAAACTTGGTTTATGCTGTTCATATTTTCGCACCTATGTAATCAGCTATTGTTTCCACATCCTTGTCACCGCGTCCCGAGAGGGTGACAATGATGGATTGGTTTTTGCTCATTTTTGGGGCAATCTTGATTGCATGCGCAAGGGCATGGGATGATTCAAGCGCGGGTAAGATGCCTTCGGTTTTGCAGAGCAACAGAAAAGCGTCTACGGCTTCTTTGTCTGTGGCTGAAGCGTATTCGGCGCGTTTCATGGTTTTTAGGAAGGAATGTTCAGGGCCAACTCCCGGGTAATCAAGGCCCGCGGAGATGCTTGTTGTGTTACGGATTTGCCCATTATCGTCCTGCAGGATGTATGTATGCATGCCATGGAAGACTCCTTCGTAGCCTGCCGCGAGAGTGGCTGCGTGTTTGCCCGTTTCTACGCCTTCACCAGCTGCTTCAACCCCGACGAGTTTGACTTCTAAGTCGTCTTCAAATGGGTAGAATGTGCCCATAGCATTGCTTCCGCCGCCAACACAAGCAACCAACGCGTCTGGCAGTTTGCCCTCTTTTTCATGGAACTGCTTTTTGATTTCTTTTCCGATTACACTTTGGAAGTCCCGAACCATCATCGGGTAAGGATGAGGACCCATAGTGGTGCCGATAAGGTAGTAGGTTGACTCCACGTTTGTTGCCCAATCACGAAAAGCCTCGTTAATTGAGTCCTTAAGCGTTTTAGAACCAGCCTCAACAGGGTGCACTTGGGCATCTAAGAGTTTCATGCGAAAAACGTTGAGTCTTTGACGTTCGCAGTCTTCTGTTCCCATGTAGATTTCAGCTTTCAAACCCAAAGCGGCACATGCGATGGCGGTGGCTACTCCGTGTTGACCTGCTCCAGTTTCAGCGATAACGCGGGTTTTACCCATGCGTTTAGCAAGCAGTGCCTGTCCAAGGGTGTTGTTGATTTTGTGTGCTCCGCCGTGTGCGAGGTCTTCTCGTTTTAGGTAAATTTTTGCTCCGCTCAGTTTGCGTGTTAAGTTTTCCGCGAGGTAGAGCGGTGTTGGTCTGCCCACGAAGTCGGCGAGGTAATAGTCGAGTTGTTTTTGGAATTCTGGATCCTTTTTAGCTTGGTCATAGGCGGCTTCCAGTTCGTTAACTGCTTCCATCAAAATTTCTGGAACGTATCTGCCGCCGAATTTTCCAAACTTCCCATCTACTGGGTAATTGCTTATTTTCATGCGTTTACAAACTCCCTAACTTTTTCTTCCACATTTTCTGTTAACATTATACTTGAGCCGATAAGAAACGCGGAAGCGCCTGCCTCACTAAGAAACCGTAGGTCTTCTGGCGTGCTGATTCCGCTTTCACTTACGACAACTAAATCTTCAAAACTGTTATTTTTGAGAATTTTTTTCGTTGTGTTTAAGTCTATTTTTAGGTCTGCGAGGTTTCGGTTGTTTATGCCAATTATGTCAGCGTTGGTTTTTTTGGCTGCTCGGAATTCTTCTTCTGTGTGCACTTCAAGCAGAACCTCCAAACCTTTAGTGTGCACAAGTGTTATCATGTTATCAAGGTCTAATTGGGCGTAGCCGCGGTCGTAAAGTGCTTTAATCAGCAGTACTGCGTCTGCTCCAATGTAGTTTGCAGCATTGATTTGCACATGACTTAAGATTATGTCTTTCATTAAAATTGGAAGCTTTACTGCCCTACGAACATCTGCAAGTGTGTCTGTTGAACCTTTGAAGTGTTTTGGTTCTGTTAAGACTGATATTGCTGTTGCTCCACCTTTCTCCATGGATTTAGCGATTTCTGTTGGGTCCATGTTTTCTCGTATAACTCCAAGGGTTGGTGAAGCTGGCTTAATTTCGGTTATTATTGGGTTTCTGTTGCATTCAAGGATTGCTTTTTTGAGGCTTAAGTGCTGGCTTGGTGTAGGCTTAAACAGGTCATAATATCCACTGTCAATGGTTACTTGCGCGTCAAAGCCTAAAGTATCAAAGAAGTCACTCACTTTTTTCTATCTCCTCAAGAGTCTGTAAGCTACCACCAGAAACGCTGATTAACTCTTTTAGTTTACCGTAAGCTGCACCGGTTACGATGGATTTTTTGGCGATTTTCATAGCCTCTTTGAAATCGTCTGCTTTGCCACCCACAATAATCCCCGCTGCACTATTCACTAAAACCATCTCTGCTTTGGGGTCACTTAGGTTTTTGCCTGAAAGTATACTGTAAATGGTTCGGGCGCTCTCTTCAGAACTGGAAACTTTTAAGTCGGCAGCTTCTGCTTGCCTTACCCCAAAAAACTCTGGACCAACCTCAAGTTCGTGAACTATGCCCTGTTTTAAATGTGCAATCTTTGTTTTGCCCAACGTTGAGATTTCATCTAACCCATCTAAGCCATGAACCACCATTGCTTCTTCACAGCCCAACTTGTTTAGCGTGTTAGCTAAGGGTACCGTAAGTTTGGGGTCATAAACTCCAAGCAGCTGTCCTTTGGCGCTTGCCGGGTTCGTTAATGGTCCCAGAATGTTGAAGACGGTGCGTATGCCAATTTCTTTGCGTGGCTGGGCTGCAAACTTCATGGCTGGATGAAACGCCTGCGCAAACATGAAGCCGACCCCTATTTTTTCAATTGCCATTTGGACTGCTTCGGGTGTCATGGTAAGGTTTAGTCCCAGCTTTTCCAGCACGTCAGCGCTGCCACTTTTGCTGGTAACTGCACGATTTCCATGCTTGGCAACTGGAATTCCTGCACCTGCAATAACAAATGCTGCTGCAGTGCTTACGTTAAATGTTTTGATTTTATCTCCACCTGTCCCGCAAGTGTCAACAAGCCTGCTTCTCACGTTGGGTTTGATTTGTCTGCATTGGCTCCTCATTACGCTGGCAAAAGCGATGAGTTCTTCCACTGATTCGCCTTTGATTCGTAATGCCGTTAAGAAAGCACCTGTTTGGGCACTCGTGGCTTGTCCCGTCATGACTTCTTGCATGACTTGTGATGCTTCTTCAAGAGAGAGGTCTTTGCCCTCGATTAGTTTTTGAATGAACTCGCGTATCATAGGTTTTTGCCTTCAATGAAGTTGCGTATGATTGTTTTGCCGTCTTGGCATAGAATTGATTCTGGGTGGAATTGGACGCCGTAAATGGGGTATTTGACGTGGCGTATGCCCATGATTTCGCCGTCATCGGCTGCTTCAGCTGTGATTTTGAGGCAATCTGGGATTGAATCGCGTTCACCTGCAAGGGAATGGTAGCGTGTGGCTGAGAAGGGGTTGCGTACGCCTGTGAAGAGTGCTTTGCCGTCGTGGTTGATTATGCAGGTTTTGCCATGCATGAGCTTTTTGGCGTGAACCACTTTTCCTCCATAGGTGTGAATTATTCCCTGATGCCCAAGGCAAACGCCGAGCGTGGGGATGTTGTGGCTCATGGTTTGCAAGATGGCTTTACAGACGCCAAAGAATTTTTCGTCTTCAGGATTGCCTGGTCCTGGTGAGATTACGATGCGGTCAGGCTTCAGTTTGGTGAGTTCTTGTAGGTTGGTTTGGTCATTACGGAAAACCACTGTTTCCGCTCCAAGTTCGCCAATGTATTGTACGAGGTTGTAGACGAATGAATCGTAATTATCAATAACAAGAACCTTCACGTTAGGTGCCTCCTACGTTTTCGAGCGCTTTCATTAGGGCTTTGGCTTTGTTTTCAGTTTCAAACCACTCGCGTTCAGGAACAGAATCCGCAACAATTCCTGCCCCTGCTTGAATGTAGGCTTGTTTCCTTGTCAGCGAACAGTGTACGGATTGTTATGGCGAAGTCTGCATTGCCATTGTACGAGAAGTAGCCTACTGCGCCAGCATAAGGTCCGCGTTGTGAAGGTTCTAACTCGTCAATGATTTCCATTGCGCGAACCTTTGGTGCTCCCGAAACTGTGCCTGCTGGGAAGACCGAGCGTAAAGCGTCAAAACTTTCAAGTTCATCCCGAAGTTCGCCGACTACTTGGGAAACAATATGCTGTACGTGACTGTACTGGTGAACTTTCATGAATTCGGGTACACGTACGCTTCCGTACTTGGAGATTCTTCCAACGTCGTTGCGTGCAAGGTCAACAAGCATGACGTGTTCGGCACGTTCTTTGGGGTCAGAGAGTAGTTCGTGAGCTAAGCGGCTGTTTTCTGTTTCATCTGTCGCAATTTGGGTGGTTCCCGCAATAGGAAAGGTTTCTACCATGCGGTTGTCAACGCGAACAAGCATTTCGGGGCTTGAGCCAACAATTTGCCGTTCGCCAGCCTTGTAGTAGTACATGTAAGGGGACGGGTTAATGCGCCTTAGAGCCTGATAGAACGGAATCAGGTTACCTTCGGTTTGGAACTGATAACGTTTAGAGAGGACAACTTGGAAAATGTCGCCTGCCGTTACATAGTCTTTGGCTTTCTCCACCGCTTTCTCGAAATGGTCTTTTGAAAAGTTTACCTGCGGCTCAGAAACCGTTAACTCGCTATTGTCGGCGGGTTTTTGGAGTAGCTTCTCAACTTCCGCCTGCCGGTTCTCTTCTTGATAATAGTAAAGCGCCAACTGTTGGGTGTGGTCGAAGATGAAGCCGTCATCGTAAATGCCCATTTCAACCTCTGGAAATTCCAAGTCACCCTTTGGTTGGGGCAGTTTTTCCCAGTACCTCACAGCATCGTATGAAATGTAGCCTACTGCTCCCCCAACAAGCCGGAACTCGCGGTTGTGGACTGCTTTGGGTTTTAGGATTTCTTGGATCAGGTTTAGCGGGTCGTTGGTTTTTTCTGTGGTTTTTTCGCCTGTTTGTTCGTTGCTGATTGTGGTTTGACCATTTTTGGCTTGAAATGTCATTGTTGGCTCAAAGCCGATGAATGAGTATTGGGCTAGCTTTTTTGGTCCTTCGATGGATTCTAGGAAGTATGCGTTTTTGTAGTGGCTTTGGAGTTTTGAAAAGATTTCGAAGGGTTGTTGGGTGTAGGAGGCTTTCTTGTAAGTTATTGGGTGTGCTTGTTTAGTTGTTTGTGTTGTTTTGGGCGTTTGTGCGCCAAAGGCAATTCCTCATTTTGTAGTGCTCCTATCAGTTCAGAAGCATACAGCAATGTTTTATTTAAGGCTTGTTTGTACATTAATGTACGTTTGCAGTTAATAGCGATTTAACATGCTGTTCATCCAATCAAAATACTCCTTAGAACTATCAACAATAGGAACAGCAACCACTTCAGGCACCTCATAACTATGCAAAGCTCTAACACGCTCCTCCAAATCCCTAAACAAGTCAGCCCGGGACTTCATAATCATCACATACTCTTCCTGGTAATCGATTTTTCCATTCCAATGGAAATGCGAAGCCACGGGGCCAATAATGTTAGCGCAAGCAATCAAACGTTCATTTAATAGGGTTTTAGCGATTTTCTCTGCTTCCATCTTGTTTGATGTTGTAACGTAAACCATGACAAAGCCGTTCATGTCTTGAAAACCTCACGTTATCCATATTTTTGTTTTCGGGGCATTAAACTGTTTTGTTTCTGTGTAAAACAGATTTAAGCTTCCCTGAATACATAGTTAGCATAGAAGGGATTTTGTCGTGAAAGAGGAACAGTTAAACATTTTAAAATTAATGAGCCAAGTCACAAACCGCATGGACTTAACCATGTTTGCCCAAAAAGTCAACCTTGACCCTCAAGAAGCCATGGCAAATGTGCAAGAACTTGCGCATAAAGGTTTAGTGCGCAAAACTGGCAGCGGTTACGGCGTAACTGAGAAAGGCAAAGCGGCAATCAAAGCCTTCACGCCAGTGCCAGAAGACAAAAGTTTCCACTTCTATACCGGAATCGGTTATCCAACAGTTTACATTGCACAAAGCCTCTCCGACTTTTATGGTATTGCACGGCAAATTGGCGAAGACAGCCTTGAATTTCATTTATCACGTGGCGACTTTTCTAAATGGGTGGATGATGTTCTTGTTGACTGTGAATTGGCTGAAAAAATCGAAGACATAAAAAAAGCTAATCCAAAATGTGATGCAATTAGGAAAGAGCTCCTAAAAGCAATTGACCAAAAATATAGCCTCAAAGACTTACTTTAATTTGAGTTCTTCTTCCAGCTTCTTGCGCCACTCTGGGACTCGTATCTCTGTTTTGCTGTCCCATAAATCGTAGGGTTTAATATCTAACACTGGGCTGCCATCATAAGCATCCAAACCCCGTACTGTCAGAGTGGGGCCTTCAATTTTAAGCAACTCAACAACTGTTAAGCCAATCTGGTTTGGCCGTAGACTAGTGCGGGTTGCATATACCCCTACAAGCGGTAAATCAGACATGCCTCTTGGATGAACCTTAAATGGCAAACTCTCTCTGTTCACTTCGTTGAGGTAAAAAAGCACCATTACATGTGAAAACTCTGCCAACCCATCCAATGCTTCTGCGAGGTTTTCTCGGAGTTCAATTGTTGAGATTGCTTTACGTTTGTGTACTTCTTCTTTTTCTGCGTTGGTTTTAACAAAACCTATTGGTTGTAATACAATTGGTTGATTGAAATCCATAGTATTCAACAACCCCTAAGTTGTGGTTAACCTATAAAGCAGTTTCCCAAAACAGCAGTTTCACCATATTTTGAGTTGATTTTCAGTCACAAGCGTCTAACCCCTCTTGGTTTCTATCTACCCTCTATAGGTTTCTGCATAGAACCTCTAATAGCATCCTAATAGGCTGATCAAGCTGGTCCTCTTTACAAGAGTTTCGACTACAAGGGTCTTAATGCATGGCAACCGGTGCTTTTAGCACGTTTTCTATGTATTGTGCGTCCTCTTTGCTCCCATCATTTAGAGGTGTTAATGTTATTTCTTCTGCTGATTTAACCCCAAAACCCATGTCTAAAGCCGATTTCAGCTGATCCCAGCAAAAACACCGCATCCTTTCCGAATTTGCCCTGAGCCCCGTATTTGACTTGCGCAATGGGTTTCTGTGTCTTTTAAAATGTAATTGACTCTTAAAGAAGCTTTTTTGACTATTTCGGCAACATATCAGTTGTCCTATAATTTAGTACATGCGTACTAAACTATAGAGTTAAGTAAAATTTTTGAACATATTTTTTCAGGGTGAGAGAGTTTATCGCATCAAAAATGTCGGGGGATATTTGTCAAGGGCTGGGAACGCAAACAATTTGAGGAGAGTATTGTAAAAAAATATTTAGATATAATCGTTCTCAAAGCGTTAATTAAAGAGCCACTAAGTGGTTATGCGATTATTTTGAGAATTCGCAAGGATTTCGGCGTTAAATTAAGCGCTGGAACGGTTTATTCACTTTTATGTTCTTTAAAGAGAAAAGGTCTCATAGAAGCAATTGAAGGCAAAATAACCTGTTATGAACTAACTGTTAAGGGTGTGCGAAAACTGGAGATATTGAGTTAGATGAGGGGTAATTTTATTGCTTTTAATAATTCAATTTTGAAAATAAGGCTAAATGCATGAATATGATGTGAGTGCGATTGGATATGAAAAAAATGAATTTAAACGGAAATAGTGCGATAAAACATAGTTTTTCTCAAAGAACTAAAATGAATCCTCTTAAAGTAGTGCTAATTTTTGCTTTTGTATATGGGATTGGTTTCGTGTTTATTTTTTTACTTTACTTTTTATCGCAGAATAATACAGTTCCATATAATTACTTTACATATCTTTCTTATATTATAATCTTAATCTCAGCCATCATATCTGTTGTTTGGGCTCAGAAATCAGCTAAAAAATAAAGTTGTATATTTGATTTTTCTTTTTATTTCTACGCACTACCTTCTATCTCACATGATTAAGTCAAGATAGCAGTTTTTTCAAAGATAATTTAACAATACCCCAAAATCTGTAATGCGCAATTATGGTTCTAAATTTTTTGATTCAAACAATGTTTCAGTACTCGGAATTCGAACACTCCTTTAAAAAAGAAATTACATCGTTTTTTAGAATAAGCCAAGCTTGAATAGTTTGGATGCGTTTCACCGCCTAGCCTTAATTGAAGGGCCGAAAAGAGCATCTAAAAAAGGAGGATAAAAAAATTGAATAATATAAGAAAAATTGTTATAATAGCACTCTCAGTGTTGCTAGTAACTTCATTTGTTCAAGTACCACTTGCGTTTGCACAGCTTAACAGTCGTCCAGAAGCTGTCATTCTCAGTCTAAGTGATGATGCCGCTACCGACTATACAATTGAAAAAATTAAATAGTTCATCCCTTCACCTAACGAGATTTCTAAATGGAAATAAGAGGTCCTTAAAAATTGCCGATTCATCAATTTCTTGGGCAGACCTTGAGGTAATGATTAACGATTCACCAAGTCAAGTACATCTTATTGCCACATGTTATTCCGGTGTGGTTAAAGTTGAGGGCAAATTCGTATTTGGCTTTGAACGACAAGTAGATGTAGATGAAGCCGCAATGTGGGTCACTGGTCATTATTACGGGCTAACTAATCAGTACGATAAGATTCTTGAAGATGTTGCAATATTTTACAACCGTACTTAATGAAAAAGCCATTAATCCAGAAAGTCATATGAGAGCAGTTTTAGATTATCAAACGCAGTACACACTTGGCTGGTGGTGGGGTGTATGTCCCGGCACTTATCAGTACCCAATACGGTATACTCAACCGGACGTATATATCCGCTATCCTTGGGTCACTCCAGAGGGGACCGCAGGTGCATTCTCCGAAGATGGCTTTGGCGTTTTTCACATTAGCAAATCAACTGTCGATCAAGGCAATCTGGGCTTAATAATTTCTACTGGCGCTGGGTCAGCTGGCGGCGGAATTGCGGTGCTTCTTGCAGGAGCAGGCGGAATTTTATCTCTTGCAGTTGCAGGAATCGTTGCAGTTACTGGTGGAATTGAGAGTTGGATAGTCACAACATACGTAGCGGATTCAGCAGGTGCCGCATGGAAGTACTTCAATAACTTAGGTGGGTCTGATAACTTCAATATTTGGGTAGATTGGAAACTCGGAGCGTTACCTTGGATGAACGGCGGATTCTTCTATGGTATTCCATATTGCTACTGTTTATGGTACGGTGACAATTACTTAGGTATTGACGGAATATAATTCAATCAACAAAAATCTATTTTTTTGCATTTTTGTTGCTGCATTTTATGTTAACAATTTTTCTTACATTCAAATATTTTATGGGCACGCCTTTATCTTTTCTATACAGAGTAAAGCCAGTTATTAATGAATTGCAATTGGTGCTTTAAGCACATTTTCTATACGTTGCGCATCCTCTTGGCTCTCAGAATTCAATGGCGTCAATGTTATTTCTTCTGCTGATTTAACCCCAAAACCCAACTCCGCCGCACGTTTAAGTTGGTCCTGCTCAAACACTGGGTCGTCCCCAACTTTGCCTCTTGCACCATACAGTTTTAGGATTGCAACTCCCACGGCGTCGATAGCAACTCGGTCGCGGCTTGCAAGCAGCAAATTCGGTTCAACTACGGTTCCGCTTTCTGGTCCCTTAGTTGTGAACGCTTTGATGCCATCCATGATGACAAAATCCAGGTTGTAGAGGTTGTTTATTTCTGCAATCATTTGCCTCTGAAACGGCGACCCATGCAGTTCCCACATGTAATCATAAATGCCGCCTGGAACACGTTTAGCCACCAGACCCACAGAGTTTTTCATGGACAGAGTAAAGTGTCCGCCGAAACGGTGGGTCTTCAAACAGCAAGTCTGCACAATCTTGTCTGCGTCATGGAACATTTTTGCCATATAGAAACCGCGTAGCCAATGGGTTCCTTCATGTTCATACTTTATCCAGTCATCTTTGCCGAGTTCATCAAGAACCACTGCGTTGAATCCAAGTTGGTTGGCTAAGTTAAACACGCCCATTTCTTCGAGTACTTCCCGCGTGTTCCCCATACCGCTCCGTTCCCCTAAATCAATCTCGCTGGCGTTGGCTGCTTTGAGCCCTTCAACTATTGCTCTAAGTGTATCCAAATGTGTCGAGGCAGGGAACGGGTCAGCACTGTTAAAATTCGCTTTAACCGCAACACGACTGCCGCTGTAGTCCTGTAGTCCCATTTTTTCCAGCAAAGCAGGCACTCCGCTTGCTCGGTCGCTAGTTTTTAAAATGAAAACTTCTGCGTTAGCCACAAAAATCCTGCTCCACTAAAGTCATGGGTGATGCGAGGGTTATTAGTTTGTCGTGCATCAAAGGTGAAACAACAAAACCGCAAGCTCTATATTATTCAATGGAACATTTTAGAAAACGAGTTAAGGTGTGGGCCCGTGGCTCAGTCAGGCTAGAGCGGTGGACTCTTAATCCATAGGTCGCGGGTTCAATTCCCGTCGGGCCCGCCAAATTTCACTTATTTCTTTAACTTTTTATCGGTTCATTTTGCATATAAAGCGCGTCTTCTTATAAGTAGCGGTGGCCCTGTATTATTAAAGGGATTTTTGACGAAGGCTATTTTGTTTCTTAACAATTTATCACCTTCATTATTATCTTCAATTATAAGTGGAGCGATAAAATGAGCAATAAAAATGGAGAATTTTCTACAAAAGAAGAAATATTTGAAACTCAAGAAGAAAGTGAAGACGATGATGAAGTGACCTTTAGGTTGTTTGTCAATGGCGAAATTGTCTCTTGGGCTAAGACGCTACTTTACAGTTACTTGAAAGAGATTCATACGGCAGCATTGGAAAAGCGGAAAGGCTATGGTGGAAAACTGTTGTCCCACATAGAAAAAACTGCAGTTGAGTGTGGTGCTACTGCACTGAACGCGTGTTTTGCTGTATCTTATAGTGGTGAAGCAGTGGGGTTCTTTAGAAGTAGGGGGTATTGGCTTAAACCAATTGACGATGAGGAACCAAGATTTTTAGAGGTTACAAAGAAACTTTAGAATGTTTGCTCTGAAACATTAAACACATAAGTTCATAAACACATATGCTTATAAGTGTGTATGTACATATTAAGTTATGTTGATAAGTCAATAAGTGAATTGAAGGTAATAAAATTATGACAAAAACAAGAACAAAATTCGGTATTTGGCAATTCATTTATTGGAAATATGCTTGACACGTTGAAATCGTGAATAAAAATAAAAAAAACGAGTGATTGAATGTGGGTCGAATTAGCGTAGATCTTCCAGACGAGATAGAAAAACAGCTCCGATTGAAAACTGTTGAAAGATTCGGCGGGAAAAAAGGCGACCTGTCCCGTGCAGTCGAAGAAGCAATAAAAAAGTGGTTACTCTAGAAAGAGTAACCCATCGTAACCTCATAATAACTATATTTTATCCTTTCGTAGAAAGGTATTAGGGAAAAGCCAGCTAGCCCTCGACACTTGAAGGCGTAGATCGCGTGAAGGGCTACTAGCTGAGGTCCTCCCGTTCCTAGAATGTGACGCTAATAAGAGCAAATAATCAAGTTAACATGAATTAGGTTTTTGAGGTGAAAGAAATGGTTGATAAAAATAGAAATTTAGAGATTGTTTTTCTGGATAGAGAGAGCAAGTATTACTACTCTTTAGTTGAAGTTGAAAGCGCAGAGTTAGCAAAAGGTCTAAAAGAAATCTCCACAGAAATTGCGACAAGACTCCAGTTGCAGAAAGACCAAAGATAGCTTAGTTTTCTAAGAGGAACAGTAATGAACACCGCGAAGCCAGTGATGAAGGTCAAAGAAAAATAAACTTTTCTCCCTGCAGATTTAATTTAGAAGAGAATCAGAAACGATCCAACATTGGACAAGTTTCAACGGTCTACCCTCTAAAAATTAATTCAAACATTTACTCTAAAAGCCCAATTCAAGTAAGTTCGAAAATCTCTTGAAAGCACCAAAGAAGGCTCAACGTAACAATGAAGGCTACATTTTTGGCAATCCTGTGTGACCTTCCAGTTAATTCCGGCTATTGCCGTTTTAATGCTAGTTTCCAAAACGGAGACGCTTGTTGCATATTCATTTCGTACATAACAGGGAAGAACCAGCTTTCCATCCGGACCAACATTAATCATGGCCCAAGGTTTGCATGTCCACTTCTTCTCTCTCGTCATGACTTTAAAGTAACTCATAGAATTCACAAGAGGGTACCCCTTCTTTTTCATTGTAACAAGCTTTCCAGCTATTTCCCTGATTTCTTTTGCTGTAGGCGCAGACGCTTTGGCATTACAATAATCATGCGCTATAGCTACGGATATTCGGGCGTTTACTTCCTTTGCAAGCTTCACCATTCCTTCAATTTCGTCAAGGTTTTCAGACATTATAGTAGTGTTAATTGTAACTGGAACCTTTTGTGCGGCTGCCGTTATACCTCTTAACGCTTTTTTAAAGCATCCATTAACTCCGCGGATTGTGTCATGAGTTTTTTCTAAACCGTCCAACGAAACATACACGACGCCATTGATGTAAGGTGATATTTCATCAATTCTAGACTCAAGAAGGGTACCGTTAGTTATGATGCTTGTGTGTAATGGCAGTGAACGTGAAAAAGAAAGGATTTCACTCAAATCTTTTCTTAGAAGTGGTTCTCCGCCTTCGAACGCTATTCCGCAGGCGCCTGAATTATAAATTTGCCTTAGGATTGCTTTTTCCTGTTCAAGGCTCGAATCTTGGACGGGTCTTTTCCAGAATGGGCACATTTTGCATCGTAGGTTACAGTTATACGTTAACTTGTGGCCGCAAAACAAGGGGACTTTGATGTCAAATAAGTTAGAGATCAAACCGCGATAGATTCTCATCCCTAGCCAAAACGTTTCTACGTATTGACGGACGTTTTTCTGATGCAGAATAGTTGAAACGGTTTACCCTCCAAAATTATTTAAATATAAACTATCAGGTTCACGTAAGCAAACATAATTACTTTTTGTTTCCTAACCCCTTTGTTATGTTAGCCATGAAGAGTTAATGGATAAAACTTCTAACTTAAAACAAAGAGGTTTGGTGAATACTCTATTGCCTTCACGTTTTATCTGTCCTCGCTGTAATCTCTATCCTCGTGGGCTTCTTCTTCGGATGTTTCTTCTGCCTCTTCTTCGCGTGCTCTCTCTCTGGCACCTGCAGCTCTTGCTTTATCTTCCGTTTCGCCTTTTGGAGGAAAAGCATCGTCAAGCCATGCTTTAAACTGTTTTTTGCCCTCAGAATTGGAGAATGCCCACTCGCACAATTCAATTATAACTTTATTAAGATTAACTTGATGATCGTCTGCTAATTGTTTGAGAAACTGTTCCCACTTTGTAGGGATAGATATTGTTGAATTAGTCATTTCTTATTTTCACCACCATTTGCAAGTTGGAATAATTATTTCAACAATTTTGTTGCTTTATACTTTTGCATTACGTTGCTTGACCAACCTGTTTTTCTCTAATTTTGACTAAAATTAACAAAAAAGAGTTGGTTTATTTCCACAACTTTTTGCCAGTAAACAGCCAAATGACCACTAAGACTAATGCAATCACAAGCAGTATATGTATCAATGTGCCTATGCCTGGCAAAGCAAAGAATCCAACCAGCCAAAGTATCACAACAATTACCGCTATTGTTAATAATGTGTTCATGGAAAATTCTCCAACTAAGCCTCAACTACTGGCCTTAGGTACATGTGCAGTTGATCTTTTGATACTTTTAAGTGTAGACCCTTGTCCGTCCAGCGTGCAACCCCTTTTTCTAGGGCTGAAATGGCCAACATGTTTCGTACTCCGCCTTTTTTTACGCCAAGTACTGATTCGGCTATGCTCTTTTCTAATTCAATTTCGAGGTGAGTAATCTTCCACTCTTCAGGATCAATTTCTATTTCTTTTACTTTGCCGATTTTCTCGTCTAACGCAAAAACATCTTTATCCATAAATTCTTTACTTTTCATACTACTTGTTCTTCCCGGTAATACCAATGATTTGAGATACAATACACATAGCCATTGGCAGAGTTAAGCGCTTGTTACTGTGATCCCACACCGACAGACTGATCTTTGGTCCATAGAAAGAATTTAAAACTTTAAAACAAATAGAAAAATGGAATTTAGGTTAGTCTTCACTTTTTTCCAATCAAGCTTAACAACTTTTTCTTAGAGGTTGGTTTTCTTATAAAACGTTTCAAGCTACATTCAAAATATTGCCAAATGGCGTTTTAATTCGTGAGAAAACTGCTTGTAATCGCTCGGAAGGCTTGTCCGCTACGTCGTCTCGCCTAATGTCATGTTCCCAAAAGTGTACGACAGTGCCAGTTCTTGACTAAATAAAAAAAGAAAGAATGTTATGTTTAGGTTGTTACCACTGTGGTTTGATCAATTATCTTTGCCAGTGGAGCATTCGTTTTCACTGATGCTATGCCATTTTCGGCTGACTGTTTGGATAGGTAAGATTGGCTTACAGCAATTATCTGTCCAGTAGCTGCTTTCAAATGGAAACGATATCTATCAGGTGCATTGAATTGAATTTCGAAAACTGGAGCTTGAACAATTTCAACGTGGTGAACGGGTATAGTTCCGCCGGTCGTGTAATCAGCCGTTTTAGCTATTGGTGCATTCTTTTTTATTGACGCAATACCTTTTAGAGCATTTTCTCTTGTCCCGTACGAGTGGCTTACAGCAATTATCTGTCCGTTAGCTGCTTTTAAATGGAAACGGAATCTGCCTGCAATATCACATAAAACCTCAAAAACGCCTGTCACTTTCGCCACTACAGGAATCGGTTCAGTTATCACTTCAGTGGGTGGCAATGGTTCCTCAACTGGTAGTAATTGGTTCTGGGATTTTATCAGTTGCGTGACCCTTCTTTGTATGAGCATTCATTTCTTCCATAGTCATGAAGCCCAATCCGCATATAGGGCATGTAAGTTCCATATTTGGCATAAGTACTCCATTCAAAACGTGTATTATTCCGTTGTCTGTTACAATGTCTGTGTTTATCATATGTGCGTCATTGATTAACGGGTTATAATGGGAAGTCCACCAGTGGGCGGCATCAATTTTAACGTCTTGCCCTTGAAAAGTTTTCATAGTCTTCATTTGACCTATTTCGTCAACCGTAAACTTTCCCATGACAATATGGTACATCAAAATAGCCTTGAGTTTTGGAACATTTTTCAATAATCCATCAAGTGTGCCTGCGGTAAGCTTTGCAAAAGCATCATCATTTGGGGCAAAAATTGTAAACGGTCCTTTGCGTTTCAACGTTTCAACTAATCCTGCCGCTTGTACGGCTGCAACAAATTTTGTGAAACCGCCAGCTTCGACGGCAATATCAAATATATCTGCCATTTATTTTCAAATCCTATAAAAATTTTCTTCTATCTACTTAGAGTATACTACAGTGATCTAAGGATAAATAACCGTGTGACTGGGGAGCCACAGATACAGCATGCAAAATAGCTGTGAATAGCTACGCTAATGCTAATTGACTTGAAAACTGCAGGAACAATTTGATTCGCAGGGTTAGCTTTCAGCTTTTTCCCAGTCAGATTCAAAACTTGTTCTTAACACGCCAATAAGGTTGCTATTGTTTGTCCACAAAGAAGGGCTTTCACCTAATCCGCATTCTTTAGAGGTAGTAATCAACGCTTCTTTATCATCAGACATTATAAAATGATTCAACGCTTCACTATGAAACCTGATATGAACCGAATCGATACCAACGACTTTTTTCACTTTTTCCTTTAACAAGTCGTCTGGGCTTTCTCCTTCAAAAAGGAGCCGAACCTGAGTACCTTCAGTTATTGCCAGTTTATATTCATCTGAAAACTGAGCCAAAATTGGCATAATTCTTTCTTTATCTGAGATCAACGCAACTTCTCGTCTAGAGTTACTAATCAGCCCCGCAGTCTTTGCCAAAATTGCCTTCTTTTCCGCTATCAAAATGTAAATGCTTTCTTCTCCAAGAGGCGATTGCTTCCAATCTTTGAGGGATAGCTTCTGAACCATGCTCCTCATGCCCATCAACCGTTCTTCGGCCTTGTTTTTTTCTTCTGCCACTAGTAACGCTAAGGAATCTGAAATAAGGGTTGCTCTGACCTCAGTTGGTTTGCCCAGTAACCTTTCAACTAAGCCCATTTTTTCGAGTGCAGGCAGTAGTCTATAGACATCTTCCCTGCGCACTTTTGAAAATTTCGATACCTGTCTAACAGTAGTTTTTTCCAGTTTAAGTATCGCTAAGTAAACCTTTGCCTGATTAAGAGTCAAGCCCAAACCAAGTAAAAGCTCAGTGTTTTCATCGTTAGACATGCTATAACTGCCATTAATTTTGTGTAGAATATTATTTTTAAAGTTTTAGGTTGTTTACGTAAAATATGCACCTTTTTCCTGTTTTATAACCGTTGTTTAACTAATTTTTTAAAAGTTTGTGTTTTGCTGAAAAAGCGCAACCGTCTGTTACGCCTTTTTTGAATTTTAAAAAAGAGGCTCGATGGCATTTTTACGGTTTAAAAAGTTGTTTCCAGCAGTATTCTTTTCAGGATAGTGGCTCCGTGGCTTATCTTCAATTTTTTCTCGCCTAATCTTATTCTGTAAGAAATTGGTATTTCCCGAATCGTGAATCCACGTCGCTCTATCAGATGGTTCAACTCGACTTCAATATCAAAGCCTTTAGATTTCACAAGCCATCCCTGCAAGGCAGCTGAGCGTATCACCCGCAATCCAGTTAAGGGGTCCTGAAGTGGTACACCGTTAAGCAGGTTATGCGCAAAAGCTAATAGCATGTTTCCAATGCGGAAAACTCCATGCAGTGCTTCTTTGTCAACATACCCGTTAAGTCTGTTGCCGCAAACCATGCCAACAAGCGGTTTTTCTTCAAGTATTCTTATCATTGCCGGAACGTATTCAGCGGGGTACGTGTAGTCTGCGTCAGTAAGAATGAAATACTCCACGTTCATGTCGGCAAACTCAAGAGCTTTAGCTAAAGCATCGCCCTTGCCAATGCCATCTTGGCAAACAACTTTTGCACCTATATTCTTAGCTATCTCAACTGTTCTATCACTACTTCTGCCGTCAACCACGAGCACCGAAATATCCCCCAAGGTGTCTTTCATCTCAGCTATAGTACGCTCGATTCCAGGCGCTTCATTTAATGCTGCAATAATAACCTGCGCTGAATAGCGGGTTTTCATCTCTTGAACTAAAATCGTCAAATCCTTCATCCAACCTTTCTTGCTTTTGTTCACTCGTAAATACTGTTACGTGTTGATAGTTTTAGAATCAAAATAGTGCATGAATGCCATCTTTCCTTTGTCAGCATCAAGAGGCTAAGTACCGTTATGTTCAATGATTTTTCTAAGTGAAAGTTGGCTTAGCAGTTGGCTGATATTGCTATAAGTAATTACGTTCCTCTTAGCGTTTCTTGCTTTCTTTTGGTGTTCAGTAGCATGAGCTTTGATGGCGCGATTCATGGCCTGTAAATCTGGCAACAGCAGTATTTCAGCTCCGCACTCACAGCGAATGAGTGGCAAACGGTTCTTCAGACCTTTATCAGCATTAGCTTGTTTGCCTTCAAATCCCTTCTCAATCATTACTGCTTCAGTTGCCGATAGTTTCTGAAGTTTCTCATTAATAGTTGGACACATATGAATTCTAAAAGCTCCTTTCCTTCCTAACCGATAATTATATTCAAGTTATCCTTTTATTGTCCTGTCTGTGGGGTGCCCCATCTACAACGTTAAAATGTCTTCATAGGTACTTAATACTAAAACTGCACGTAGGTTTGCATACGAAAGTCCGTAATAAGGTGGATGTTGGGCTTAAGAAGAATCACATACAAACACCAAAAGTCTAAAAAAGTATTTCCAACAAAAACAAAGGTTATAGCCGGATGCAGTAATCTTTTTTGACTACTGAGGCGTTGTTAAGACTTTTTAGAAGCTTTTTTGGCCGTGAAATCTTTTTTATTCTTAATTGTTTTATCTTTGAAGACTTTTTTATCAATATCTTTTTGTTGTTTGAAATCGCACTTGTCGCTTTCAGTTTTCTCTCTAAATTCTTTTTTGTCACTGCCTTTTTGTTCTTTATAGTCGCTTTCGTTATTATCGCGCAGTTTCTCAAAAGCCTTCCTTTGACCGTCGATTTTTTCTTCAAAATCTTTTCGGTTATTATCTCTTTTTTCTTTGTAGTCGTTTTCGTTATCGTTAGTTAGTTTCTCGAAGTCCTTTTTGTCACTATAAGTTTTTTCTTCAAAATCTTTTTGATTACTGTTAGTTTGTTCTTTGAATACTTTTTTATCTCGTTTATTTTTCTCTTTAAATCCTTTATCCAATAGTTTTTCAGCAACGGTCCCTAATCCGTACAATTCAAAAAAGATGAATGATAAAACGAACACAAACCAAAAACTTGCAAAACCCCATAGTAAGCTTGAAGCCTGTGCCATCGAGATATTTATTCCAAGAACTTGGTAAAGGCCACTGGAAACTATTTGTGAGAAGCCTGAAAGGGCTATGCCTTGATTGCTTATAGTGTTAACTATGGTATTTGTGATTATAATTTTGTCAAACACTATAAACGTTCCAAGTGAAATGAAAACAAAGTACAAAGCTACAATACTGCAAATCCATGCCATGGTTTGAAAAATTATGGGTTTTATCATGCTTTTTGGTTTTTTCTTTATAATCATTATTACATCATGAAAATTAGCTATTTGAGCTGCAATCTTTTGTTCAAATTCATCATTAGGCTTTTTATGTTTTATTTTTGCTATTATTTTAACAAGAAATTGAAGAAGCTTTCTAGTTACTGAAATATTTGTGCTTAAATAGACTATTAAAATGAGTGGCAGTGCAAAGACCCCCATTGTTATTCCAATAGCGACTAATACGAAAGTGTTAATTGAATAATTCAATATTAACAGAATCATTCCTACGATCAAGGACAAAAGAGTGACTAAAAGTTCAAGGATATCTTTGACTATTATTGAAGCCGCTACTTTAACTACATCAACACCTTCATCTCCGCCCAAAAGATAAGTCATGAAGATATCTCCCGACCAACCCCCAACTATAAGGCAATCAAGAAAAGCGCCAACCCAACCTAGATAGAAAACTCTTTTAAACGTAGTTTTTACTGAAACATTATCAAGAGTAGCTTTCCAAGCTAATGAATTGAATACTGCTTCACCTATCACAAGCAAAAAAACCAGGGCGTAAACTGGAGTACTTACACCGCTAATTATTATTGCAACTTTTGTAAGATCTGTGAAGAAAAAAAGATAGCTAACAAAAATTATAAAACCTACTACAGCCAGTAGGCTTACCCACTTCTTAATTTCTGGTCTATTTGACAATTTTTACTCATTACTCTGTTGTCTGCCTAGCATTTCACGCATTTCAGTACCTGTTCAGTGTTAATTGTGAAGTGGAGGGGTCGAATCCTTAGCTCATGTGGTGCTATCTTGCGTTATTACTGACAAACTTCTTTTGTTGTTATGCTTTCTTTGGTTTTATGCTAAGTTTAACATTGAGCTCAATGGTGTATTCTTGGTCCGTGTTTCCAACAGCGAAGTTCCAGTTCTTAACTTCTACGTCCATGTCCTTAAAATGATTCATGAATGAATCCTTATATTCACTAACGGTCTGGCCCATTTTCTGCAACCGCTCAGTTACATCTATATTTTTTTCAGTCATTTAACTACGCCTCTAAAATTTCAATTCAATACAACCGTTAACCTGCACATTGCTCTTAAGACTATGTCGCTGGGAACTAACACCTACAAGCATATTGCAACTTCCCAGTTAAGCATCTTTGCGAAAGAGGTTTTAGGCAACCTTTTTTATCGGATGGGAAGGCTCAAGACTGACTTAAAGAGTCTCATTTCTTGTCAGGTTACTTCTTTTCTTTTCGAGCATTTGTCGGTATATGATAACATTCAAAAGTGCTCACCTCTGTTAATGACCTTTCACATGGTGTTCAAGTTTTGAGCATATTTAGAAGAGATATAGCTTTTTAGCGGTGAATGGATGTGGCAGTGCTGTAGCTGTTAGTTACCAGTCACACACTTTAAAATTGTAAAAACACCTCTTTGAGGGCAGGAAAAAATTAGATGTCGGTAAAGTTTTCACTAAGTGAAATAATCACTGCAATCCTAAATGAAATCAAAGCGGCACTCAAAGAATACGCCAATCAAGCGAAAGTCACCTTCAAAAAACGCCTCAAAAAACTCTTAATAATAAGCATATTCGGCACTGTCTTGATGGCACTGGGAATCTCGCTCGCTGGGTCAGCAGCTCTTTTCATCCTCATCGGCTCACTAAGATACCTAGAAACCTCTATGCCCGCGTGGGAAGCATGGCTCATCATGGGAACCACCTCCGCCCTTGCCGCCGCAGCACTATTCGTAGTGCTCTTTCTAATAATAAGAAAACAATTATCCTCCCCCAAAGTGCCACCTGAACAAAAATAAGGCTCCTCTCTTTTTTATTTCTTGGTGATGGAAAAAAACTAATTGAATTCACGCCTAATGTCTATGAAAAGCGAAAACAGCACCTATGAGAGTAAAGGAACTATTAATTCAGATTGATATAAGAATACTGATGAAGTCCAGATTAAAATCTTGGAGCTGTAGGTCCACATTCACAAAGTTATTTATCTAAAATTAAGCATTAGATGGAATGGCTTTGGCGGATCAGCGTTAAACAAGGCGTGAATGGATTTCAACCCCTATTCAATTTCTCTATTGTTCTCGTCTTGATAACGTAGGTGGATCCGCCAAAAAATTTTTTAGACTTTACACTCTCAGAATACCAAAAACTTCATATAATAAACAAATTTTTTCGTAATTTTTTTTTCTAAAAATTTTGTTCATCCAATCGTTTAATGTTTGATTCGCTTGTTCTTCAATCAACATATTTACAAAACGCTTTGAACAAAAAAGTAAGCTACGTCTTAACTATCCTCCAAATTGATTGACCCATGCCTTATCAATTCGTAAACAGGAAAAAAAGATGGTTACGTTTCTATTTCGACAGCAATCCACCTATGAATCCACCGATCGTTGATGCAAGCGCTCCAAAGATAGCAAGAATAATAGCTACTATTCCAACTGCAAATCCAGCCAAACCACCGAAAAGACCACCTAAGATGCCTCCAGAGACTCCTCCAACAATTGCAAGACCGACAACTGCGAATATTGTGATTATGATGCCGCCAAATATGCCGGCAAGGAAACCTGCTAATGCACCTGTTAACATTCCTCCGCGAGATATAATGCCCGCTACAACTCCACCTATGAATCCGCCTATCAAGTGTCCAATGCCGGGAAACAGCCAACCAAGAACCAATGTAATAACGAAACCTACCAAAGCTCCAAGCCACAAACTACTCATAAAATCACCACCATTTTTATCTAAATAGACAATTTTGTACATTCAACAACCTTACAACTCGGCAATCAATAGAGCCGTATGTGAAAATTCACATATACGCTTTTTTTATTCTTCTTTCTTGAACCCTTTCTTTATGCCTTTCCCAAAATCATTCACAGCTTTAGCACCTTTTTTGATACTATTGCCAATTGATTCTCCAATTTTTTCTGCTTTTTCGTTATGTTCCGTCGTTTACATTACCCTCTCTTTCAATAGTCGCTATTTGCAACTTAAGCATGTGTGACTGTAAGTACCCATCGACAGCTTGAATGTTGTACCTGTGCTAATCTGAACTTAGTTATTGTTAACTACTCCCTGACCATGAGAATGCCAATTTAGGAGAATATGAAGCCAAGGATTAAGCCTACGATGAATCCTATGCCTAACGGTAGTATGCCTATGAGAAGTGTTCCGTATTGGATTACAATGGGACCGTATGTGTTTGACAGGTTTTGCAACGCGCTAAGACTCAGCCCAAAAAATCCGAAGTAGCAAACAACTACGAGTATAACTGCAGCGATGATCGCGATCTTTAGTGTCTTGTGGACGAGATAGCCTACGACTAATCCGAGAATGAATGGAATAATCATTACTAAAATTGGTGGCAAACCGCCTATGCTTCCAGAAGTAATAAAACCAATTAAATCATTTATAGCGCTCAAACTCTACAACTCACAATTAAGCCCTAACGGTGCAAATAACTATTAAACCTGTGTAGCTGTAGTCCCCCAGCAACAGAGGGGTGTGCTGTTGAAAATTCATGTTCCAGCAGGCATATTTATTTGATTACTTGTGCGTTTGCTGCTTTGTCGGTTATTCTTGTGATTTTTACTTTTACATGTTCTCCAAGTTTTGCGTCGGCAACATAAATTACAAAGCCTTGATTTTTAGCTATGCCCTCCCCTTTTGGGCTCAATTCCGAAATTTCTACTTCTAATGCTTCACCTAACTTGACTGGGCAACGCTCAAAACCCTTGCCGTGACCCCGTCTTCCCTCGTAACTGCCACCTTGCCTTGATTTACTCATAATTATACCACCAAGCTGTTTTATTACTCCTTACTCCCTATTATAGACAATAAACGCACCTTACAGTTTAAAAACTCCAGTAATCTCATCGTTTTTAATCTACAGGTTTCGTTTCTCGTTGAGTTCGCCAACTTAATTTTAGCATTAGTAAACTAGCATGTTTTTTGTAAATCATCTACCATATTTTTGGCGATAAACTCGTCAATTTTGTCAGACAAGAGCAAATCCAAGTTTTCCTTTATCCTCTTAATGCTCCAATTCCACCATTTTAATTTCAAAAGCTTCTCAATAGTCTCGGGTTCATAACGCTTTTTTATTTCTCTAGCTGGAATTCCAGCTACCACACTGTACGGTGCAACATTTTTAGTTACGACGGCTCCCGCGCCAATTATTGCCCCGTCCCCTATGCAGACACCTGACAGAATAAGCGCATTCATTCCAATCCAAACATCATTGCCGATCACTACGTCGCCTTTAGTGACTTTTTTTGGTCGTTCATATTCTGGAAAAATTTCACTAAAAGGATACGTTGTTATCCAATCGCTTGTGTGTTCTCCGCCTAAGAGAATATTGACGCCTGAGGATATCGAGCAGAAACTGCCAATTTTCAATTTTCCACCCGTAGGAAAACTCCAAATTAGAGGCCACGCTGACGCGTAAGTGAATCTGCCGACAGAGTATTTTTTTGTGAATTCCGGGTTGCCGGTTAAGAAATGTTCTGCAAGGGTCCATGGTCTTGGAAAAAACATTTCTTTTAGGGACAAGATTCTTTTGCTGGGATTATTTATCATAAAAAATCAGCGCCATTGCAGGCTTTCTATTCCTGTTTTTGAGTTAAATCGTGGCTTGACTTAAGATTTATGGGGGCTAAGGGTGCTCCAGTCGGCAACTAGTGAGACTAAAATTCCCTTAAGCATAACAAGAGATGTTTTTTATGGCAAAGGATGGCTCTGGCTGTAAATGGTTGTAAAGTTACCTTCTTTGCTGGGCTCATGACATTTTTAAAATCAAAAGAAAAATGAGCAGGCGTCAACTAGACACCTAAGTAACAAACTGCCTCTTTGTTTTTACAGTCTACGTTTTGGTGGTAACTGACTTTTTGGTGCCTCATCAGTTGTGACTTCACTGTTTAGTCGCTGTTTTAACCGTATCACAAGCACTTCACGGTCATTTGGTTTAAGCTGTTGCCAAGTAGCACGGTTTTCTCTGAATTCTTCGCCGGTGATTTTGTGTTGTCTTTGCAGCTCAGCAAGAAGCTTCACGAATCCCTGCATGTCAAGCTGCTCATCAGTTACTTGATTTACCAGTTTTCTTTCTCCACCTGTGCCGGTTTGGGCTGGTTCGCTGTCTGGTGGCGGGTAAGTAGCGTAAAGGAAACGTGCAAAGTACAGGTTATCCCAACCGCGTGTGACGGGTAAACTGTTTTTGGCTTTTAGAAGTTCGGCGGTGTAGTGTTCATATTCTTGTCCAAGTGAGAAATACTTTGTTTGCCCGCTTGAAGTGTCAACTGTGTGGTTAGCAAAGTGCCGTAAGTGTTGAACGCTAAAAACTGGTAGCACCATTTTGTTTTCATAGTTGAAGCAGTAAATGATTTCCATGGCAAGCGCTTTGTCTTGATCAATACCGCCGATTCTTTCCCATTTAGCATCTATTTTCTGCGCTAAGGGCTTTCGGTCATCAACTGCTGTGCGTAGCAAAAGTTTGAAGTCGTTGATTTGCAGTCGGGCATTGCGGTAAACGTTAGAGTTGCCAAGCGTAGGGTAACCTAACAGCTTGAAAATGCCTTCTAAGTCCTGGAAGAATTCGCCGACACTGTCTGGATTTAACCTAAACAGTTTGTCAGGGTTTAACCATTCTATCTCGCGTAGGTTTTCTGCGAAAGGATATTTTTGCCTAAACTCTTTTAGAGCAACAAGTGCTTTATCGGCTTCACGTTTGGTTAAGCCTGCTCTGTCGAAAGCGTTTGCTTTTTCTTGCATTTGATTACTTCGAAGCATTATGTACCCTTACCAAGTATGCTTAAGTGAGGCTAAATACGTTTGCGGTGTATTACGGCGTGTTGGGTTTAGGAGAATATAAATCCAAGGATTAAGCCCACTACGAATCCAACGCCTATTGGTAATATGCCTATCAGTAATGTTCCATATTGAATTGCCATTGGACCGTATGTTTCTGCGACGCTTTTCAAAGAGTCAAGGCTTAAACCGAAAAAGCCCAAGTAACTAACTACGACTAGTATAACTGCAGCGATGATGGCGATTTTTAAAACTTTATGCACGAGATAACCCACGATTATTCCTAAGATGAATGGGATAATCATTACTACTAGTGGCGGTAAACCTGCAATGCTTCCTGAAGTAATAAAGTTGAATACTTGTTCTATCGCGCTCATTTTTTGTTTGCTCCAAGTAAGCCCTAAATGTAAAAATGTCTATTAAACCTGTTAGCTGTTTTTTCCAAAATCTATTTATCCGTATCAATACAAGCGTGAACAGGTAAACAGAAAATAGACAGGGGGATGGGGGAAATACAACCAGAACAGGAACATTTAACTCCAGAAACGGCACAAACCGCTTTTCAAGTATCACAATCCAACTGCACGTTGGAAATATCTCAAAGACGATGGTTCTACATGGCTCTGGATTCATCAGGCAAAACCTGCAAGCAGGAAGCTGAATCGCCAACTCAATTTTTAGACATTATCAACCAGTCAATGGTGGTTTGGGTCGACTACACATCAGATGACCCCGTTAAAGACCTGCCAGTTTTAGCTGCCAAACTGGGATTTAGTGAATTATTTATTTCAAGCGTAAGCGGCGGAAACGCGTTAAATTATCAAGACTTCGATTCTGAAATGTTTATGAATCTTCCATCAATCCAAATTCGAGGTCACGACGTACAAGCTTACCCCTTGCTGTTTTTAATTAAAAAAGGCATGGTTTTTACCATTCACATGCGTCTTGTGGATAAACGTTTCATTAGGCTTAGACGTTACTCTGACGTTATCATGCGAAGAGTGCCCGTCGAGTTTGAACCTGAAGAAAAACTTACTCTTCTTCTTTCACGTATAATTGATGCAAATAACGACAGCAACTTTAGGCATTTGCGTGCCATAGAGGAATTCGGCGACGACCTAAACAAGGACCTTATGGAACAAGACACAGACAGAACCCTTTTAGCTCCAAAAATTTACGATATGAAGCATGCACTTATCGTTTACATGAATGCTCTTTGGGAAAGCGCGGATGTACTTCATGCAATCCGTTACGGCGACGCTGAACTGCTTACTGACAACGAGCACGTCCTAAACAAGGTCAGCTTCCTTGCGGATGAAGTCAAAAGCCAGCTTGGGCTGTCTGAGCACATGTCTGAAGTTTTAGCGTCAGGTATTGAAGCTACCCAATCCATCTATAACAACCAGTTAACTATCGCCAATAATCAGTTAACCATTTCAAACAATCAGCTTACTAAGATGAACAACCGTTTCGCGTTGCTTGCGGCTTACCTTGCAATTGTAGGTACAGCGCTTTTGATTCCAAATACTATCGCTACTATGCTGGGTAACAGTGTCTGGGTTTATGGCCCCGGCGATTTAGGGTCTTACCTTGTTTTAATACTCAGTGCTACTTTAGCAGGCTCTATTGTCATGTGGCTTTGGATAAAAAAGCAGGACTTGCTGCCAAAAGACAAAGAACATTAAACGCACTCTTTTTTTTAAAAGTCATAACGTGAAAGGTCAAGTTGTGAACCACATTCAGGGGTCACAAAATAAAACACGTAACCACACTTGCCACATCGGCGTTCCTGATTTTTTATTCTTTCAATCGCATTGGAACCGCATTTTGGGCATTTCACTTCAACGTTTGACATTTTGCTCCACTTTCTCAATAATAACTAACGGTTTCAATATTAAAGAGCGTTACCATTACCTGTTATTTCACGCTATCAATCACATAATGTTAAATTGATGACGCGGTTGATTTTTAAAGAAATAACCAATAAACTCGCGGTGAACAAATGAAAGCCCAAGTATGCACCAGAATTGACAAAATCGAAAACCATCCTCTAGTTTACATGAATGTTGCTGACCCAAAACCTGCATCACATCAGCTTCTGATTAAAGTCAAAGCATGCGGAGTATGCTACAGCAACCTACACATGATAGAAGGCGAACTGCAAAAGTTCGGCGTACCTAGCCGTTTACCAATTATTCCCGGACACGAAGTCACCGGTATAGTCGAGAAAGCTGGTAGTGCCACTTTTGGTTTTCATAAAGGTGACCATGTAGGCGTCCAAGTTCTTTGGAGAGCTGATGGAACCTGCGAATTCTGCCTAAACGGAAAAGAAAACCTGTGCACTAACAAGCAAACAACAGGAGAAACCGTGGACGGCGGATATGCAGAATACATGACCATACCAAGCACGTTTGCTTACCATTTGCCTGACTGCCTAGGTTTTGAAGAGAGCGCTTCCCTGTTTTGCCCCGGTGTTACAGGTTATCATGCGGTAAAACGGGCTGGTCTCCAGTTAGGTCAAAAAGCTGCAATTATCGGAATCGGAGGCGTTGGACACATGACTTTGCAGTTTGCTAAGCTGGCTGGTGCCCACACTGTAGCCGTAGACACAACAGAAGATAAGCTAAAACTGGCAGAACATATTGGCGCCGATGAAGCGTTAACTGCCGACAAAGTTGACGCGTATATTGGAAAATCTGGCAAGTTTGACGTAGTTTTTGTTCATGCACCATCCCAGAAAGCTGTTGACCAAGCAATGCGGATTGTTAAGAGGGGCGGCACAGTTCTTATGGGCGTGTTTGGTAATACTGCGATTAATTTTCCTGATGAAAACTCGGTTGTCGGCAGCGTTATTGGAACAAGACATGATATGATTGAAACCTTAAAGCTTGCTTCTGAGGGTAAAATAAAAGTTGATTGGACCGCTTACCCTCTCAGCGAAGCCGAAGACGTGCTAATTAAGTTAAAGCAGGGCAAGATTGTTGGACGGGCAATTTTAGTGCCTTAACCATTTTTCATTTTTAATTTTGTTTCTGCAGTTCGTTTTATTACTCAAAATGGTTTTGTCACGTTTTTTTCGTGTTTTCCGAAAGGTAAATAGCTTGAGTATAACCAGATATTTCATGAACGCAAACTTTCTCTCACTAAGGCGTTTCTACGCGCCGAAGTCTCAGATGGCAACTTCAAGGGGAAAAAAATGGCAACAACATCTAAACAAAAAATTACAACCTTCCTGATCATTTCAATTCTTGTAGCTTCAAGTTTCGCTTTACTAATAACCATACAAAACCCTGCAAACGCGGCAGCTTCCAGTGACCTGCTCCAGTATGAGTGGCCGCAGTTTAACGGTGACTCCTCATTTACACGGTTCGCAGACGGTCCCGCGCCAACAACATCCGAAGTCACTTGGGACGCTAACGTCACTAACTTAAGCAGTTATCTTGCAGCCTTTAATGGCATGGTTTTTGCCTGTACAAACAGTTCAGTGATAGCTTTAAACCGTGACACAGGCGCAACCATTTGGAGTACAGAAATTCCGATGAATGGCAGCTGGCCAGTAGCATACAAACTTGACGACACCCGCATGTTAGTGGAGGGTACTTGTCTTGAAACTGCAACAGGCCACATTCTTTGGACGAGCGGCAACTTCACTGCAGACACCGGAAACTTCAACTCTAACGTGTACGTTCCCGAAGAAAAAATGTTTTACATAAAAGTGGACGCGTTTGTTGAAGCATGGAACTTCTCTGACCTTTCAAAGCCACCCACCTTAGCTTGGACAACTTATGTTCCAGGCGGAGGTAGAGTTGGTTCAGGCATAACATATGGTGATGGCAAAGTTTTTCCCGGCTCATTCCAAGACCAGCAAATAGCTATTGACGCTAAAACAGGCAAAGTTCTGTGGACTACTTTCACAAAAACTGCGATGATTTTCTTTGGCTCCTACGCTGATGGTAAATTCGTCAGGGGCGGCAGCGACGACAACACAATGTACTGTTTTGATGCAGACACTGGAAAGATCCTGTGGACTTACACTGCTGACACTTCAGGCTATTTCTGTTCTGGCACCGCAATCGGTTACGGCATGGTTTATTCACCTAACAAGGATGGTTACATTTACGCTATCAACTTAGATAACGGCAAACTTGCATGGCGGTATAAAGGTCCAGGAACAATGCTGTTTCCAGGCATGCCAACAGTTGCTGATGGTAAAGTTTATGTTACTTCAGGACAAAACGCCCAGTACGGTGATGAGTCTGGGTCTTCACAGTTTGCTTGTTTAGATGCTTTCACTGGAAAAGCTATTTGGACATTGCCGATTGAAGCTTATGCTCCAAGAGAATCCGTTGCAATCGCATACGGTTACCTGTACCTTATTCCAGGTGAAGTCACTAAAGCAGTTGATTCAACTTCAGGAAACGAATATGCCGTGCAAGGTCACGTAATGGCTATTGCTTCAAAAAGCTCCGCGCCTGAAACTGGTTCATGGAGCATGTTCCGTCATGACGCAGACCGTTCCTCAATTGGTGAAGGTGGACCAGCAAACTTAAGCTTAGTCTGGAAGTTTACCACAGGCGGAGCAGTAATGTCTTCACCCACCGTCGTTAACGGAGTTGTGTATTTTGGCTCTCAAGACCATAACGTTTACGCGGTTAACGCTTGGAGTGGTAACCTAATTTGGAAATTCACAACCAATAACACGATTGAATCTTCAATGGCGGTTGTCGACAATAAAGTTGTAACCGGTGCAGAAGACGGTTACGTTTACTGTCTTGATGCTTATAGTGGTAAAATGCAGTGGAAGACGTTTGTTAACTCAGATTTGCCTGTGACTTACGGTTCAGCAGTTATGATTCGCTCTTCTCCTGCAGTAATTGATGACACAGTATACATTGGCTCTTTAGACGGCAACATTTACGCACTTAACTTCACTGACGGCGCAGTTATTTGGAAATACCAGACAGGCGGTTGGATAAAATCTTCACCAACAGTTTCTGACGGCGCAGTTTACGTTACTTCAGAAACACCTGACACCGGCACAATATACAAACTTAATGCAGTCGACGGCAGCTTAATTTGGAAACAAAGCATCCCCTATGAAGTTCAATTCACCGGCGGCAACGACATGATAGGCACCCCCACAGTCGCTGACGGCAAAGTCTTCACTTCAGCAAACCTGCGAACCTACTACTGCTTAAACGCTCAAAACGGAGCAGTAATCTGGAACTTTACAAACCCGGAAGCCAACGAATTCATCGTATCCTCCCCAATCTACCTTAACGGGCAAGTATTCATAGTTGACAAATTTGATATAACCAGCCTAAACGCAACCACAGGCCAAAAAATCTGGAACACATTCACAGGCGACGAATACTACGTTTCACCATCGTATGCTGACGGAAAAATCTACTTAGTTACAAGCGAACGCAACATATTCATTTTTGACGCAGTAACAGGCGAAAAACTAGA
This sequence comes from Candidatus Bathyarchaeota archaeon, assembly GCA_963832745.1. Classification (GTDB taxonomy): domain Archaea; phylum Thermoproteota; class Bathyarchaeia; order Bathyarchaeales; family Bathycorpusculaceae; genus Bathycorpusculum. Next base: position 222,286 of record CAWHVC010000002.1, read on the forward strand.
CCGATACATTCTGCCTTCTGCAAGCTGGTCCTCACCAACACCTTACGGCGGCATGCTATACATTGGAAGCAAAGACTGGAACCTTTACTGTCTTGGCGAATACAATACACAAACAATGACTATCACGTTGCAAGCCGATAAGTCGCAACTAAAAACAGACGAGACAATTACTTTTTCAGGACAGCTTTCGCCAGTTAGACCAAGCGTTAATCTTGACCTTGTTTTAACTAAACCTGACGGGTCAACACAAACAATTACAATCACCACCGAACCTGACGGGTCATACAGTTACGTTTACGCTCCAAATATTGATGGCACATACAGTGTCACTGCAACCTACCAGTCACAGCCGCCCGTTTCAAGTTCACCGTTAACTTTCACGTTGAATCAAGCAACTTCCGTTTCGCCTTCACCAACAGCATCCGCCGTGGCCACGATACCTGACTACATTTACGCTATCGTGTTTGTGCTTGTGATTCTCCTCATTGTGGCAGTAGCGCTTCTCGTTTTAAGAAGACGTCACTAAACAACATATTTTTTCTTTTTTTTATTCCTCATTTATAGGAAAATCTAAGGTAAACGTGGTTCCTTTGCCCAGTTCACTTTCAAAACCTATTTTGCCACCCATTTTTTCAACCAACCGTTTAACAACTGCCAAACCAAACCCTTGACCCTTCGATTTTGTGGTCATTAAAGGCTGAAAAATTTTAGGTTTAATCTCGTCAGGTATGCCAATTCCAGTGTCTTGAATGCTTATACAAACGCTGTCTTTCTTTTTAAAGACACGTATGGTTAATTTTCCTCCGTTAGGCATCGCTTGAATCGCATTAGTTGCCAGGTTAACTAGTACACGTTTGAGAAATGTTACGTCTAATCTTAACATTGGCAAGTCTTTGCTGCATAAAGCGTAAGCTTCAACGTCCTGAGGCAAAGGAACAGTTGAAAGAAGTCTTGGGATTGTTACGCATAAATCAACGTCTGAAAGTTCAGGTTGTAATGGGCGGGAATAATCCTGCAGATCAGAAATTATCTTGTTAATGTAATCAATCTGCTCTTGGATTGAACGGAGGCTTTCTTGGACGTTGTCTTTGCACGGGCTGTCTGGTGAAGTATCTATTTCTTGTTTCATCAAAAATAAGTCCCCTGCAATAGCTTGCAGCGGATTACGGATATCATGTCCAATCATGCCTGCGGTTTGCCCAATAGCAGCTAAACGTTCCGCAGCCTTAAGCTGTTTAGTTCTTTCTTCAACAAGCAACTCCAGATTCTTGGCGTAATCCGCCAGCTTCTTCTCATCTTGTTTACGTTCAGTGATATCTTGCTCAACGCCATCAACTATTGTTGGTTTATTGTCTGCATCAACTTCTTTTACCATTCTTTCTGAATGTATAGTGCGCACGGAGCCATCTTGACGGATAATACGGTAATCAAAACTTGCCTTTGTATCCGCGGTTCCTTCAAACAGTAGTTCCCTTGACTTCCTGTTGATGTTTTCGCGGTCTTCAGGATGAATTTTTGAAATATAGTCGTTAACGCTGGGGCCAAACTGTTGCGGTTTTAAGCCAAAAATGTGAAAAAGCTCTTCAGACCAGATTGCTTTATCTTCTTTACCATTATATTCCCAGTTCCCTAAATGTGCAATACGTTGAGCCCAGTTTAGCCTTTTTTCGCTTTCTCTTAAATCCTCTTGAATTTTTAATCGTTCGGTTACATCATCAAAAATTGCAACTGCCGCGTTAATGTTGCCTTCTTTATCGTATAGGGGTGTTGCACTGACATTAACAGTTAAATGTTTCTTATCTGTTAAGCGTTCAATTACTATTGGGAGATTAAGGATTGTTTCACCGTAAAATAAAGCACGATAAGTGTATAATTCCTTGGTTGGGTAAATGTTACTATTTAACTCAAAAATTTTGAGGTCTTTTGCATGCTCATAAAATTCAAGCCCACATGGGTTAACGCCATGTAATTCAACAGTGCGCTGATTAACAAAAACGATTTTTCCCCGCGGTTTTACAATTACAATTACTGCGGATGGAATATTTTCTAAAATCGCTTCAAGCATATCCCTATTTAGGGAACGGTACTGGCAGGTGTCTGCTGTTTTAGGTAGTTTTTTAGAGAAATTGTTTTTACCTGCATTATTTGAAGCTGCTTTAGACTTGTTTGTTTTGGTAGAGTAACCAGATAACTCCACCATAAAACGATTCCTCCGCTAAAAATTATAGAATCTTTCAATTAAAGAAACATTGTAGTGGTGAATTAAGTTTTTGTTTATGTTAACCTGTTATCTTAGCGAAAAGTTTTTGAAATTTGGTTTAAGAAAATTTTAAGCAGAACCCTTTTTCTTTCGTTAACGGGTCTTCATTTTTTAGCCTGTTGAGTATACTTTTGCTTATGCCGTCTTGCAGCATTTGTGGGTATTCATGTCTTTTGGGGCTTGATTAAAACGGTAAGGTTATAATGGAGAATTTTAACTAACGTTGTAACTGAAGCCCAGTGGTGTAGTGGTCAAGCATAGGGGCCTCTGGAGCCCTTGACAAGAGTTCGAATCTCTTCTGGGCTACTTCTATTCTGGAAATTTTTTCAAGTCTATACTAAAAAGTTATTAAACATAGCATTATTTCTGAATCGTTACTATGTCTCGTAACCCAACAGTTTTCAATGCCCATCAATCATCAACCTCAAAATACTTCAGCATAATATTCGTGCTAATAATTGCAGTACCCATAAGCATCATATTATACTTGACACTTGAAGGGCCATTGATTTTTTCAGCCATCATGTCGGCTGTACTCATAGGACTTCTTGTTTTGTTGGCTTACCTTGCATTAGCAGGAGGTACCGCACGCTATGAAGTTTCATCAAAAGCGTTACGGGTCAATTTTGGGTTAATCAAAAAAACCATTCCTTACAAAAGAATCATCAAAGCCGAAGTCGTGGACATGAATATTACTTTGCGGTTGTTTGGCGCTAGCCTTCCCGGGGTACATTTAGGCTTATTTAGAACAAGCATTGGCAACGTGCATCTTTATGCCACCAAAATTTCAGGCAGTTTTGTCGTGCTAACTCTTGCTGATGGAGAAAAATATGCGCTTTCTCCTGAGGAGCCTCATGGTTTGCTTGAAGCAATAGAGCAAAATCGTTCATTTTTCGGCGTGCAGGAGCCTGCAGAGATAGCTCAGAAAGAAAAGTCTCTTTCACGGCTTGTTTACCTGCAGGTTACAGCTGTAACTGTAATGTACATTGCTTACTTGGCTTATTTTATTTGGGTTTATGTCTCATTGCCCCAGATTGTGCCGCTGCATTATGGTTTTAATGGTGTGCCAAACCGTTTTGGCGACAAGTCCGAACTGCTGTGGATAGCAGGCATTGCCGGGGTATTTCCAGTAATTAACGCTGTCTTATCTCTCAAATTTGGCAAGCACGAACGCGGCTTTGTTATCATGCTTGGCGCCATATTCATAGCGGTCATAGCAACGTTTTTTGCTATAACTTATTACACTGTCGGCTTAATCTAAAGCAAACCTTTGCCTCCAAGGTCTTTGTCACTATATCAACAAAAACTAATAATTCCCTGACAAACCAATTACCCTAAGGTAATAAACAGTTGAACGGGAACGTAATTGTTCTACCTGACGGACGCAACCTCGGCTACATCAAAATCGGTGAAGGTACTCCAGTCATTTATTTTCATGGAACCGCCAGCAGCCGCCTTGAAGTTTTATTGCTAAAACGCCTGGCGGAAACTGCTCAACTGCAACTTATCGGTGTTGATCGCCCCGGTTACGGCTTATCAACCTATAAATCCCGAAAAAATCTCCAAGACTTCAATGTTGACCTCAACTATTTGGCTGATTCCTTGGGTTTGGAACGGTTTGCGGTTTTGGGGTGGTCAGGTGGAGGCGTTTTTGCCCTCGCATACTGTGCCTATAATCCTATGCATGTAACTAAAGCCGTTCTGGTTGGTGCGCCGTCATTGCCTTTTGACGTTTCCACTGCCCACAACATGCCCTTGGCACGTTATATCATGAAGCTTCCATACGTCGGCGAATTAGCCATGCGCCAGTTAAGCCGGCAACTGCTTAAAACTAACGGCGACACAGCAGCGTTTCTGGCGACACGACAAGGAAAACAGTTACTGCATGGGTGCTCAGAGGGCGACTTGAACTTTTTTAATAATTCGCAATGGCTTAGCAAGATGTATGAGTCAATGGCAGAGGCTTTTCATCAAGGTAACTTGGGCGTAAAAACTGTAGTTGAGGAGCACCAACTTTTCATTAAGCCTTGGAATTTTCCTTTTTCAACACTTGATGGCGGCAACGTATGGATTTGGCATGGGGCGCAAGATTTGACTTGTCGTGTCAGCAACGCTTATGCCAACGCAAAAGTTATCCCAAAATCTAACATCGAAGTTTTTGCTAACTCTGGACATTATGTAATGTTTGAGCAACTCGACAAGCTTGCTAATGTTCTCTCCTGACTCCTCTATCGTTGCTTAGTATTCGTACACAGTTTAACGCTGACAATGCTGATGTTTCCATACTTGAAGTTGCTGATTCAATAGCGTTAACATAAAACAGCCCCTTATCCAGTTGAGTTGGCGGCAACTTCGAAATTGGCTTGAACTTGGGGTAGGCTGCTTTCCAAGTGTGTTCCAAAACTGGGGTGGCTTGGCTTTTGAAGACTTCACGGAATAGGTTGTCGGGTAATGGTTCTGTTGAAGTTAAGGTGACTATTGATTCTTCATTTTCAGTTTTTTGGATGCTGCAGTGCATTATTGGGTCAGCCTCTTTTGTTGTTAAAACAATTGCTGGTCTCTCGGAGGCAGTGTCTAAGCCAAAATAGGCTGGGTCAAAAATTCCCCGCATAACCTTGGTAAACACGGGCTGGTACTGTTGAGGCTTCCAATTGGAAACGATGATGCCTTCTAATTCTATGCCTGCTAACTCCAAGGGAGCTGCAATGATTACATTGTCAAAAACATCCGTTTCCTTTCCCGTGGATACTTTGTAGGCGCCTTTGGCTGTTTTTTCTATGCTTGTCACTTTCTGGTCCTGCTTAAACACGACGTTTGAAGCCTCAACTAAATGAACTGGAAAAGCGTTGTTGCCTTCGGTGAAACGATAAATTGGGTAGCCATAAACGCCAATTAATGAACTTAGACCTGCAAATCCGCCTAAATCCGCGTTTTGACTGTAAATTGTTCTTGTTATTGGGGTTGCTATCTCGTTTATGAATGCTTGGCTTATTCCAGCTTCGGTTAGAAGGGCATTGTATGATTTTTGGTAATACTCTTTAAGGCCTGTGGATTCAAAGAGACTGTCTATGTCGATTGGGTGTTGCTGCTCTTGCACGTAAAATTCGGATAGTTGTTTTTTGGCCTTGTTTAAGAGGCGTAACAGGTTAAGAACGCTTGTTCGGTATCTAGAAAAAATCTTTAACTCATTAAGCAACCCGTTTCTGTTTGACCTAAAAACGGTTTTGGAGCCATCCCAAACCATAAAATCCCCATATTCATCTACCTGCTGAAAATTCAGCTTTAGGTCATTTACCAACTCAAGAATTGTCGTGTTAGCGCCATTGAAAAATGCGGCGCCCAGCTCCAAGTTTGTGCCGTAGGTTTTTTGGGTTAGGATTCTGCCGCCTATCCGTTGTTGCATGTCATAGAGGGTTACTTTTGTGTCTGGTAAGTATTTGTGGGCAAAATAAGCCGCTGAGCATCCTGCGATGCCTGCTCCTACGATTGCTATTTTGGTCATTCTGGGTCAAAGAAACGTTTAGGGTCGAGCAAAATAAATGTGCTTGGTTTGAAAGGTTTTTAGTTAACGGTTTGGCGTAGTTTTTATATATCATTTTATCAAATAGAACCAGAGTGAAAAGTTATGGCTGATTTGAAAGGTTGCCCGTTTGGTCAAGACATAAAAAATGACTGTAAAAACTGTGATTACGGCAATACAAACCATTTTGACGCTGCATCCGGGCAATGCGTTAAACGCTGACTTTTCTTGCATTACACAGTTTATTCTGTTAGCGTGATTGCTTCTTAGAATTTTTGAAATGTATGTTGCCTGTTAGAGTGACTGCGTTTAGTTTTCGTGCTGTCGCTAAAATGTAAGCGTCGGCTAACCCGAAATCTTTTAGTGTTTTTCGCATTTCGCAGTCTCGTTTGGAAAGAAAGCTCTTCATCGGTATTGATTATTGATGAATTACTTGTAATAATGTCGTATGCAAGTTCTACGTTCATGCCTTTGCTTGTAATTTCTGCAATAGTTAAGGCTGAAATGAAAATTTCCTGCCTTTCTTCAAGTAAACCCGCTTTGTTTTGTGAAAAACTTTCAAAACAAAACTTCTACTTCAAAGGTAGCTCTATGGTGAAGGTTGTGCCTTTACCGTTCTGGGTTCTGTACGTGACTTCTCCATCTTGCGATTCAATCAAACGTTTTACAACTGCTAAACCAAAACCTTGCCCCTTAGATTTAGTGGTGAAAAGCGGCGTGAAAAGTTTGTCTTGTGCTTCTTGAGGGATACCTTCACCTGTGTCTTGAATGCTGATTTGTGCGTTGCCTTTTCTGGTTTGTGCATTAATTTTTAAGGTTCCACCGTTTGGCATGGCTTGAACCGCGTTTTGGATAAGATTGATTAATGCACGTTTAAGCATTGGAAAGTCAGTTTTGAATTCTGGGAAATCTTTTTCGATTGTTATGTTAACGCTGAGTTTGCTTGGGATGTTTACAATTAGCAAAGCTTCTTCGATTGCTTTTTCGACTTTGACAGGTTCCTTGTTGGGTTTTAATGGTTTAGTGTAATCCTGCAAGTCAGCCACAATCTTGTCAATATAATACAGGTTCTCTTCAATGCTTGTTATGTTCTCACGCAGGTTCGTTTTAGACTGACAATCCGGCAACGCATCAAGGTCACTCTTAGCTAAGTACAGTTCTCCCACAATTGCTTGCAGTGGGTTTCGGATATCATGTCCAACCATACCGGCGGTTTGTCCAATAGCTGCTAATCGTTCTGCTTGGCTGAGTTGTTTTGCCCGCGTTTCTGCAAGTGCCTCCATTCGGTCGGCGTATTCTTCAAGTTTTGTCTGGAACCTTTTTCGTTCAGTTGTTTCTACAAGCGAAAAAACTAAGCCTTCAACTTCTCCTTGAGCGTTTTTAACTGGTTGAAGCGTCCAATCCCAGTAGGTTGTTCCTCTTTCTTGTTGGTCAGGAAAAATGAATGGTTTATCTTTAAAACTAGCTGGTACGCCTGTGTCTCTTACTTTGAGGAAAATTGCTTCATTTTCTTCGTTTGGGTATAAATCAAAATGGTTTTTTCCAATCATTTCTTGGGGTTCATACCCGCAGGTTTCTGCGTAGGTTTGGTTGACCTGTACAAAATTGAAGTCGCGGTCCAAATATATTAGGTGAAAGTTTGAGCAATCCATTACTGTTTGAAGCAGGTTTTTTTCTTTTTCAAGTTCCTGTTCTGTGCGTTTTAAATCATTAATTGGTGTAAAGTACACTCGGATTTTTTCTGAGTTTGGCACCAAAAAGAATTGTGTAATAAACCAGTCGGAGCCGATTTGGGTTTCTTTGTGTATACTTGTTACGGTTTTGTCTGTTAGTGTCTTTACTGTTTGATTCCACTCGGGGAATAAGAGTTGAATTTTGCGTTTTTTTTCTAAATCTGGAAAAACCGTTTTTGATGCTCTATTTGAAAATTGTATGTTGCCTTCAAAGTTTGCTTCTATTATAGGGTTAGGGTTAAGCATGGGAAATGAAACAGACGTCGAATTCACGTTGCCGTTAGAAGATATGTCCATGAAAGCTGGGGCCTCTAAAATTCAACTTTAATACATTCGCTAAGATAAATATAAGAATTATCTGCGAAAACCATATTTGTTTATTTACTAATTTAGTGCAGTAAAATTAGTTTTTTTTAAGTTGCTTATATATTGTTTTTCCAGAAAAGGTAAACTTTGGTTTGTGCACAGAAGCTTAACTTTTTCAGCACCTCAGCAAGCATCGTCTCATCTAATTGACTAATTTTATCCACAAATTCTTCATGTTTTGGATAAACATTTTTCAAATTAGCCAACCTTCTGCGGATTATTGCGTCGTGCTTTGATAGTTCAACAAGAACGTTTTTGACGTTTTCTTGACCGACGACTTGAATTTTTTGTTCTGTCAAACCTGCCGCTGAAAGCAAAGTAGTATCAAAACCTAACTTTTCAAGTTGTCTAAACGCTTGGACAACATGCGGGTTCTGCTTACTCTCTGCCACTTGTGTCATGCCTGCTTTTTCAAAAAACGGGTTATACTTCGCCATAACCGCAACCGCCTCAACACAGGGCGTTCCAGCTTGAGACAGGGTTTCTTTGACAATTTTTTCTCCTAAACCGATGCTGCGGTATTTTGGGTGAACAATAACACGGCTAATCAGGCTAACTTCCTCTTGGAGCTGTTTGATGTTGCCTTTCCAAACATTGCTTCTGCCAAACGTCACCGGCGAAGGGTAGCTGTAAACGCTGGCTGCACAGAGCTCGCCTTTTCGTTTGAGGATGAAGATTTTTCTTGGCGGCGGCAGGCGGTTTGTGCGATAATGGAACTGGCTCAAGGCTTTGTAGTCTTTGATTGTGCCTTGTTGGATGAACATTTGCCGTACAAGCGTGCAGGCTGCGGCCTTGGCTTTAACTGCTTGATTTCCCGTTGGAGCTGCGACATCGTCATTCTTTAGCAAGGCCATCAACAGTTTTCCGTAACGTATCAAGTTCATCCTTGATCTGCGAAACATCCTACGTCTTGCCGATACTGTTGATAACTTGGCTCAGGTAAGCGGTAATGCGTATCCAGTTTTGTTGTTCAACAGACTTTTTCCCTCTGACCGATTGGACTTGGGAAACTGCTATTTCTTGAAGTGCTTTGAGTTCCATTATTAATTGGGCGCGGACTCGCTGGCTGTCACCATCAAATTTTTCCGCTAAATTAGAAATTATGCGCTGCAGAAAACGTTTGGGCGCTCGTTTTGACCTACCTCCTATAGGTTTCTGCATACTATTTCTATTAGGATCCAAATAGATTCGTCTCCTCACTCGCTCTTCTGAGAAATCAGAATCCCCGTAATCGTTCCCGCCAAGCCTGTAATTGCCGCGAAAACCTCGCTGTTCCATGTGCCAAGCAGGGCTAAATGGGCAATCTCGATAGCCGTAAAACAGGCTGTTAGGGCAATCGCAAATTTGGTGCCTAAAACTAAGCGGCCGCTAGGCGCAACTTCCTCAACAGGAGCCTCAGCGTTTTCCTGCAACTGCGTCTTGTTGGTTATTCGCCGTGTCAAGGCGCGTTTTACCCAGTCAGTCAATGGTTACGCACCCTCTGCTGGCGCCGGCAACGCCCAAAACTTGCGCCGTCATTTTTGGCTTTAGCGTTTACCGTGAAGCTTTTCAGCAACACCTGAGCTTCCTCGGAGCCAACATGATTTTTCTGGATTATGCTGGCGCTGGTTGTCCATGGCAAAGGCACGGCAGTGTAGTCGATGTCGTATAAGCCGTCGCTGTAACGGAAACAGTTCTGGGCAAGAATGAGATGTTTGCGTTTTTGTCCAAGTTGCCCAATGAAGATGCCCCAGCTTTTAACGGGAACGTCTATGCCGTTGACGCCGTTGGATAAGCTTTTGCCGATGCTGGCGTCGCACCATTCAACGCAGATTAAATCGCCGGTTGTTAAGGTGTTTATTTGGTTTATGATTTCTTTCATTTTTTATCTACCGTTCTGTGGATTTGGCGTTTGTTAATTAAAACTTAAGGAACAAGATTGTGATATTTATGCAATTTTCAGCTTAAAAATGCATTATTTGCAAATTATTTTATAAAAAGTCAGATTTTTAAAACCATAAAAAATGTTGCACAAAAAGATGAAATTATGTAGCCCTCACTTAACATTGTATTACTGAGCTATTTTTAGGCATTAAATTCAACCTAAACAGGATGGTTGAATTGTGCGAAACTGTTTTTCACAGGCACACCTATAAAAGAGGGCAAAGCAACATGCTAAATGCAACAACTTGGGAAATTAGAATGACTGAACAATCAAACGAGAAAAACCAACAAGTCCCAGAAAAACTAGAAATTGATGACCCAGAAAATTTTCAGTTCCACGCAGCCTACTCTGTATATGCTGAAGCCTTTGACAAAACCTCAGACGGCGAAACAAAAGGCGAATTAAATCAGTTGATTTTGGACCTTAAAGAAAACAAAATGAACTACGAAACCTTCTACCGCGACGTAGCGCCTTTCAGAAAAATTGATGTACCCCGTCAAGAACGCTTCACCATGCAGACTCAGCGTAAACGCGATTGGCGTAAGAAGACTCAGCGTCAAGACAGAATTAAGCGTCACAAGAAGTAAGCGTTCAAAGGCTTAGTGTGGTTGCTTTCAAATTCAAGATTTATGCTTTTCCTATTTTATATTAGGCTCCCTGCTTTTCGACGTTTTTGCTGCCTGAATTTGTAACTGTTTAAACATGTTTAAACAATTCAAAGGCAAGTTTTATCTACAAAGTCCACGTCACAACAGCATTAAACACCAGAAAAAAACATAAAACGTGGTAACTGTTGAATACTAGACTTAAAACCCAAGACATCGCTGTAATAGCTATCTGTTCAGCACTTTACGCAGTATTTGGAATTTTAACTGGCGGCCTAACCTTTTTCGGAATAGGTTTTCTTCCTGCAGTTGTTATCCCCGCAGTTTTTGCTGCACTTTACGGTCCATGGGTTGGCGGCATAAGCGGTGCAATAGGCATTTTCATTCGAGACATGGTTGTCCACGGAAACCCCGCCTTAAGCCTCGCCGCTGGCGTTCCACCAAACTTCATATTATTCTTCATGATTGGCTACTTATACTCCAAAAACATCAGCTTAAAACAGGCTCTTGCAGGCGTAACAATAGCTGCTGTCGGGTTACTGGTTCCTTCATTAGTGTTCCTTCCAGATATGGCAGCTTATGGGGGGGAGAGTTTTACAAATGAAGCCTTCTTACTTACCTTTATGTTAACCATAATTGCCAGTTTAGTTATTATCACATTGATTTCTATTCGCTATACCGAATGGAGAAGCTACGCTATTGGCGCCGTGGTTGGTCAAATCGCAGGTGGACTTTTACTTTCTGTAATAATATGGCTAGTCAGTCCCTTGTTTCTGCAAACTCTTGGGCTTAGTGAACCTTTAGGTGCTGCTTTGATTTTGCCAATTTTTATTTGGACAATAGCAACAGAAATCCCGTTCATTCTCTTAGCTGGACCGCCAATAATTAAAACAGTACAAAAAGCCTTTCCAGCACTAAAATATAGGAATAAACCACAAGGAAAAGGCGGAATTGTTGCAAAAGAAAGTCGTTAAAGCTTTTGCGCCTGGAGCAATCTCCAGCTTCTTCGAAATTTTTGACACCAACTTAGACGGCACCCCAATCACCGACCTGTCACGTATGGGCGCAAAAGGCGGCGGCTTTGGACTCAACTGTGGCGTCCACACCAAAGTAACCCTCGAAGACGCCCCTGAAAACAACATCCAAGTATACATTAACAATCAGCCAGCATCAGGCGCTAAAGTCACCCAAAACGTAACCCAAACACTCCTATGCCTAACCACCAAAAAATATGCAGTCACGGTTGAGCACAAAATTGATGTTCCTATCGGCATGGGTTTTGGCACCAGTGCAGGCGGCGCTTTAACCACAGGATTGGCTTTCAAAGAAGCGATGGGTTTACCTTTGACGTATAACCAAATCGGCAAAATCGCACACATAGCCGAAATCCAGTCGCAAACGGGGTTGGGCACGGTTAGCTCATTAACTGTTGGCGGCGGTTTAATCCTTGTAACTGAACCAGGCGCGCCAGGAGTATGCCAAATCGACCGCATCCCCATCAACCCCGACTACGTAGTTGTCTCAGGCTTCTATGACACAAGAATCTCCAAAACCCTGCTTTCCTCGCCTGAAAAGAAAATTGAGATTAACCGTTACGGCAAACAAACACTCGAACAAATTCTCAAAGACCCCAGTTTAGAAAATTTTCTCTCAAGCTGCTGGATGTTTGCCCAAAAAGCCGGTTTCGCATCCCAAGGTGTTCGTGAACTGGTCAGGATAGCTGTGAAGGCGGGGGCGGTTGGTGCAGCCCAAAACATGATAGGTGAAGCAGTACACGCCGTGGTTTTGGAGGAAAACGCCCTTTCTGTGGCAGAAGCTTTTAAGCAAGTTTTACCAGAGAAGCAAGTGTTAATGTGTAAAGTGGATTTTCAAGGTGCCAGGTTGGTTGGCAATGAAGAAGCAATTTAGAAAAGTTGCGGTAGGCGGAACCTTTGACCAGTTGCACAAGGGACATAGGGAACTGTTAAGCAAAGCCTTTGAAGTAGGCGAATACGTGCTTATCGGGTTAACAAGCGACGAGTTTGTCGCAAACATGCATAAACCCCACAAAACCGCGCCTTACGCTGAGAGGTTTGCGGAGTTGACCGGTTTTTTGGATAAATCTGGTTTTAAGAACCGTTTTGAAATTTCTCAATTAAATAACTCGTACGGGTTAACCCTAAACAGGGACGGCTTAGACGCTTTGGTTGTCAGCCAAGATACAGTGAAAACTGGTGAATTAATCAACAAGAAACGTGTTGAGTCAGGATTGCCGCAGTTAAGTATAGTGGAAATTACTTTGGTGCCTGCAGAGAATAAGAAACCAATTTCTTCCACACGTATTCACAATCATGAAATTGACAGAAATGGGCACCTGCTAAAACCCGAAGCCTAAACTGCCTATTGGATTTCGCCGACCACGTTGACGGGTTTAGGTATCAAATCTTTTAGGTCTTCTAAGCGTTCAGGGTCAACGCTTGCCAAAACCACTGTTGCTGGTCCCGCGGACTTGTTAAGGTCCAAGCCTTCAATGTCAAAGAGTTTTAGTTGCCTGCCAACTCCATACGCCATCATACGCGCTTCCGAGGCAATCCCAAACGTGCCAACAGCCGCAACGTCATGCACGTACTTTCTTTGAACAAGCTGCCCCACATTACGCAAATCCGCAATCTCCCCACGCGCCTCAGCAGGAATAACTTCTTCACCAACCTTAGGCCGCCCAATTGCAACAATTTTGTCGCCCGGGCACGTTCTTGCCAACCGCAACTCCGCCTCGTTCGCAAATCCAACAACGGTTAAGCCTACACCAGTTTGCAAGGTTTCCATGTTGTCTTCAGTGTTTTCCAGCAGAACCTGATTGGGGTCTAGGCCCAGTAGACGGGTTTCTTTGCGTATGCCTTCAAGGATTTGGTTGCCTGTTGGGTCTTTCTCGACGCCCAGAGTGGCTGAAATTAGTAGGGGGAAAGCGCCTGTTGCGGTTACGTCCATTAGTGCAACGCGGGCAAGGAATTTTCCGAGGACTGCGCCGGTGACTTTGATTTTGTCTAGCTCTTTGGAGCCGATTGCGCCGCTGCTGGTGGAGCCTGTGACTATGGCGTGTCCTGTTGGTACTTTTATGATTGAGACGTCGCCGCGTCTGGTGTAGTCCATCTGCGCTGGTTTTACTTGGAAGACGATGGGGCGTAGCATTGTGCCTACGTTTTCGATTATGTGTAGGTACATTGTGAGGGCTTGTCGTATGACTTCGCTTCTTGTTAACTCGTGTTTTTTGGCGAGGGCATCTACGTCGTTGGCGACTTTGTCGGGTAAGCGGACGTTAATTATTTCCAATCAAGTGCACCTGTGTTACAATTGTAATACGTTTTGGGTTTTTATCTTTTTTACCTCTGCAGCCACATTTAGCAACTGCTGCGTGGTTCTTAGTAAATTATTTAAACTAAAAACAATTGAATTATCTAAGGTGACTCTTTATGCTCAAAAAATTGGTTGCAACCATAATTATCCTTAGCTTCTTGTTAACCGGTTGCATAGGCATCGCCTTTTGTCAGGATTCGACTTCCATTGGCGTTAAGAAAGGTTACTGGATGGAATACACGGTTAGTGGATCAGGAAATCTTCCAGAAGGACATGACATTGTTTGGGCAAGAATGGAAATCGTTGAGGTCGCACAAGACGGCAGCAAATTCTGGGCAAACATTGTTTCAATAGCGCGTAATGGTTCAATTTACAGTTCGGTAAGAGACTTTGATTTTGCAGCTGGCGATGTTGAGGCTTGGATTATTATTCCTGCAAACCTTAACCCCGGCGAAAGTTTCTATGATAATTTGGCAAATAGTAGCATAACGATTCAGGGCGAAGAAACCAGAATGCTTGCAGGAGCCGACCGCACGGTTACTTACGCTAACACTACTGAGAGAGCTAAAGTCTGGGACAAAACTACTGGCATGTATGTTGAAACTATCGATACCTTGCCAGACTATCAGATTAGCGCGAACATGACTGCAACAAACATTTGGGAGCCGCAGGTTCTGGGTTTAGACCAAAGCGTATTCTACGTTGTTATAGCTGTTGTCGTTACAGCGATTGTTACGGCGGTTGTTTGTGTGCTTGTTGCTTGGCTGTTTATTAGAAGACGTGGCAAGGTGCAGCGTTAGCGGTATTGTAGTTTCTCTTTTTCTTTCGCTTGTTTCCACTATTTTGTATTACAATTGTGTTACAGGCGGCAACGCTTTTATTTTATCTATCCAGCAATAGCCAAAGTGAACGTTAATGCAGAAACAAAAAACCCAAAGCAGAATCCCCAGTTACCTCTTCAGCAACCGACCAAGCGTACGAATCGCACGAATAGCCATCTTCACCGCCCTCGCCGTAGTCGGTTCATTCATAAAACCTGACCCTGCAAGTAGCATAGCCTTTGACTCCTTTGCAGGCTTCATTGTAGCTCTCCTCTTTGGCGCAACCGAAGGCGCACTCGTCTGCGGCTTAGGACACATGGCAACAGCAGTCGTCAGCGGGTTCCCATTGGGCATCCTTCACGTTCCAATTGCAATAGGAATGGCAATCGCCGGAGCAGCCATAGGTGCAACAAACAAACTTAACCGCAAAGCGTTCATTCCAGCCCTAATCATTGGCGTCATCATAAACACTGTAATGGTCTTCCCACTTGCCCCAATGTTGGGCGCCACTTTTGATGAAGGCTTAATCGTTGCAACCGCGCTGGCACCAGCCTTGCTTGTCGTCGCAAGCCTTAATGCCTTGCTTGCAGGCATAGTTTACATAGCAGTAAGAGGCAAAAAACCAGTTTGACAAACAAAACCAGTTTTTCTCCCTTTTCAATCCCAACCCCGAGAGACCTAAGAATTTTTCAGTTCACTCCCTCTGACGTAATGGTGATAGGCTGCGATTCAAGCGGCGCCATCGGACCCAAACCCCTCGACCGCCTCAAAGTTGACGGGTATATTGTAGGAAAATTCGCCGCCCGAGTCGCATTAATGGAAGTAATTTCTACAGGCGCTAATCCTCTTTGCGTCGTCGACAACTTAAGCGTCGAACTGAACCCAACAGGTCTTGAAATACTGCGAGGCGTACGCGAAGAAGCAGTCCAAGCAGGCTTAGACCCAAAGTTGGCTGTAACAGGTAGTGCGGAAAAGAATTTTCCTTCTGACCAAACCGGCGTGGGCGTCACTGTGATTGGTATTTGCCGTAAAGACAGGCTGCGAATTGGCACCATTCAAGCTGGGGCTGCTCTTGTGGTCATTGGCGCTCCTGCAGTGGGCTCGGAAGTGTTGGCGGGTGAAAAGCAGGGTTCTAACACAACAATTTTGGATTTGCAAAAACTTTTGGAGCTCCCGTTTGTGCATGAAGTTATCCCCGTAGGTTCCGAGGGTATACAGCGGGAAATCAAAGTTTTAACAGAAACTCTGGACCTGAAATTTGAGCCTAACCCGTCTTGCAAGGTGAGTCTTGAAAAGTCTGCGGGTCCAGCTACAGCCCTTTTAGCCAGCCTGCCAGTGGATAAAGCAGCGTGCCTTGAGGATTTATTTGATAAACCAGTAAACCTTGTCGGAACCATACTTAGCTAATTTTTCTTTGAAAAAAAAGAAGTGTGGGTTGTTGTTTTTACCAGTAGAAGTGCAATGATTGGAAGATGTTTATCCAGAAGTTCAAAATGTTCTGGAAGAATGATGGCGTGTCTGGTTGTGTTGGTGTTGTTGTCGGTTTTGGGGTTGTTGATGGTTGGGCTGTTGGTTGTGTTGTGGGTTTTGGAGTTTGGGTTGGGGTTGGCGTTGTTGTTGGTGAAGGTGTTGAAGTTGGTTTAGGTGTTGGCGTTGGGGT
This sequence comes from Candidatus Bathyarchaeota archaeon, assembly GCA_963832745.1. Lineage (GTDB taxonomy): Archaea > Thermoproteota > Bathyarchaeia > Bathyarchaeales > Bathycorpusculaceae > Bathycorpusculum. The sequence goes on from CAWHVC010000002.1 coordinate 238,508, forward strand.
TGCGGTTGGTGTCGGTGTGGGTGTTGGTGTTGTGGTTGGTGTGGGGGTAGCTGTTGGTTTGGGTGTTGGGCTTGGGGTTGGTGAAGGGGTTGCGGTGGGTGTTGGGGTCGGTGTTGGAGTAGCTGTAGGTGAGGGTTTTGGAGTAGGCGTAGTTGTTGGAGTTGGGGTTGGTGTTGTGGTTGGTTTCGCTGGCGCTGTTACTGATGGAAAGTCAAGTCCAAGCTGTTGATACTTGGGCATGTTGTTGAGGTTTTCATTCATCCAAACCGTGTTGCCGATACCCATAGATGCACACTGTGATAAGAACTGGTTTAGTTCACCAACAGTTGAGCTTGTGAATGAAGAATACTCGTTATAGTCTGCGCCGACTTCTGTGTTGATTAGTTTTATTCCTTTAGATTGAGCAGTTTGCATCTGTGAGATTGCGCCTGAAACACTCCAACTGTTGAAGTAGTAGTGGTATCCTTGGTATGTGTTGTCTAAGGGGTCATTTACTTTGGTCCATGGTTGATTCCATTTGTCAAAGAGTATTCCGTTTGTGTAACCTGCTGCGCGAATGTCAGTTACAAGGCTCTGCATTCTTGAATAGAAGTCGTTTGAAACATACTCGTTTACTAACTCAACAATTACTCTTGGATTGTTTGGGTATTCTTGCAGAACTTCAAAGACGCTGTTCTTTGCTGCTGCCCAATTGTTTTGTGCTGCTGTTGCTGATGCTTCGGTTGGCGGATAAAGGTGGTTGCGGTCAACAATTATGGTGAAGTCGCTGTGGTCAAGGAAGTACTGAACGAATTCTTTGTGGTAAGGATGTGGACCGCTTGACCATACTGGATTTGCGCTCATGCGGTAAGTGTTTAGTCCGTTGGCTTTCATTGTGCTGATGATGCTGTCGATTTGGGCTGTGCTGGTTGGGTACCCGCTTAAGCCCATAAAGACTTTGTTTGTTGTTTGCGTTGTTGCGGCGTTTGCATAGAAGGATACTGCGCTAAACAGTAGCGGTAGTATTATGCTAAGAGTTATTATGGCTGTTACTATTTTTTTCAATTTTCCTCTCTCTCTTGACCGCTTAACGGGTTAACGGTAATTTTTAATAATTTTTGAGAAAAAAATTTTACAACATTTGTTAATTGTCAGCGGTTTTAAGGAGAGCAGAAAGGCAACCTTTGAGAAGCTACCTTCTCAAAGAGATTTTAGGCGTTTGATTAAAAGCTTGGTTACTATCTCAAAACATTTTAGTCTATATAGAAGTCAACTGCCCTATAGCTCACTTACATTTAAACAACAAGAATCAGAAAAACGGTGACGCACCAAAGTTGTCACTTCTAATCTTAGCAAATTTTTTAATAAAAAGGGTTGTGGGGTGGCTACTTCTTACCAGAAGAAGAAGTGCCAAATGCTAAAGTGCATTGGGAAGTAGTAGGTTCTCCAGAAGTGCCAGGATTGGAACGGATGAAATATTGACGGTATGCTTAGTTGTGTTGGCGTTGTTGTCGGGTTTGGAGTTGTTGATGGTTCGGTTGTAGGTTGCGTTGTCGGTGTTGTTTGTGGGTCATCTTGTCCTGAACCGATTGGAGTTGTAGTTGGTGTTGGTGTCTGGGTTGGTGTTGGTGTTTCAGTTGGTGCTGGAGTCGCTGTTGCAGTAGGTGTTGGTGTCGGAGTTGTGGTACCAGTTGGTGGGAATACTTTCTGTTGTTGTAGGTATTGTTGTGTGATTACTCCGCCTGCTGTCGGTGCAAAGTTTGGTGCACCAGTGTGTAGCCGGAAGATGCCGATGTCTCGGAACCAGTGGACAATCCAGTTGATTCCCCATTCATTGAAGATTTTCAGTTCATTAGCTAAGGCTTGTTGTTCATAGTTTGCTTCTGCGCCGCTTTTGTCCATGTTTGCTCCGCATTCAGTTACGAATATTGGCTTGTTTAGTGTGTTTAGGACGTAATCGATTTTTTCTGCGGTAAATGCGCGTTTGAGTTCATTGTAGTCGTATGCGTGGTTTGTTCCCCATTTGGCGATTGAGTCTGGGTTTGAGTAGATGCCTGTTTGTCCGTATTCGCGGTAGAGGTGTGTAACGTAAACCAGATTGTTTGTTGGGTCCTGAAGGTTTGCAGTGTTTACCCAGTCCATTGTTGAACCGCCTCCATAGTCTAGGTCTACCCAACTGCCCATGTCCCATTGTGCAAGGATTAGGTTTTGAGCGCCTGTTCCACGGATTGCGTTGATTACTTGTTGTTGTACGCCAAAGTATTCTTGAGCTGCTGCACCGTCTGCTTTTGGTTCATTCCAGATTTCAAAGAGTACGTTATTGTAGCCTTTGAGTTCGTTTGCTACATCAGCCCACCAGTTTACAAAGTCCTGTTTGCTGGTTATGACTGAAGATGCTCCTGCCGATGTTTGGTATGGTGGGTATGGCAGTGGATCTTGGTTTCCTCCGTTGAAGTAGTTAGTTACGCGGTAGCCGGTGAAGATTACGTACATGTCGCGTTCTGCAGCGAATTCAATGAGGCGTTTTACCGCTTCTCGGCTTGAAATGCTTGAATAAGGTGTGCTTAAGTCATATTTCCAGTTGTCAACAGATTGTATGCAACGGATGGTGTTTGCGCCCCAAGATTTCATTTGGTCAAGTTCAGCTTGAACGTTGGCGTCGCTCCACAGTGCGTTACCATTCCAGGTTCCATCTGGGTCGTCGGCCAACTCAACTTTTTGTAGGCCTCGTAGGTAAATTGTGTTTCCAGAAGAATCTTTGATTAGTTTTCCTTCTGTGTGAAGGGGCAGTGTACTTGTTGATGTTGCTGCTTGAACTCCAGTAGCCATAAGTATTGATACCATGCTCAAAAGTAGCACGAAAGACAAGCATATGACTATGGGTTTAGCAAGCGTGTGAGTGGCTTTTAGGGGTAGCAGTGATTTAGCTCTTGTTTTTAGTTTCATTTTTGTCTCTCTCTTCCTGAATTTTCGAGCCTACTAATCATTTGATGGATTTTATAGGTTTTTGCAAAGTCCAGTTATCGTGATTGTTAAGTTCAATACGCCTGTTTTTGCAAAGGCTATTTGGCAAAAAATGGGTGTTGTGAGTGTATTATAACAGTGTAATGAATCGTAAAATTGTGAGGTTCACTTAAAATTTAACCCTTATGTGTTAGAGCAATAAGCACAAGTATTATATGCATCATACAGCTAAAAATCAGGATAGGATGCGAGATATTGAAAAATAAATCCATTGCCCTAATCCTAATTATCATATTAACATCAACCACCATTTATTTAACATCAAATACAACAACCCAAGCAGCAGTCGGACAAGGAGACTGGATAACAAAATACCGAATTGAAACTGCAGATACACACCAACTACTTCTGGAACAAGACTTTGCCACAGGCACAACCAGCGGAAGCGGCGCAATAGCCCAAGGAGCAGACTTAATGGTGACCGTAACAATAAACATCGGTCTCAGCCAGCCAAGTCTCAACCTTAACCTTGCAACTGAACTGCAAAAATCTTCAGGAAAAGATTACTATTGGTCACATGACACAAGCGACGGTTACAGTCTTGGAAGCTATAATCCAAATTCTCAATCGTTTAGTTTCCCTGAAAATGCTGGAACCCTCACAATCGTATGTTATGGAACTGTGCCCTCTGGTAAAGTAGTTCAAACAGTCGGGAACGTCACCTTACACAAGCCAACACCAATCGGTCTAGTAATTCTCAAAGACCCAAGTGGAACAGTTCTTGACCAAGTTAAACCATACATTACAGACGGCAAAATCGATGAATACAACACCCTTCTGAAGGAAAAACAAGACAAACTGGCCAGCCTCCAAGGCTCTGGAGCCTCACCAAGCTTTGTTCAAGCATTCCAAAACACAATCGATGCTTCACAAACAGTGGCCCAAGAAGGATTTGCTGACAACGCCATCGCCATGCTTAACGCTTTTAACGTTCCAGACCCCGCAAGTGCAACTTTGGAAATTCTCTTCATACCCTTAATTGCAGTGTTTGCGGTGTTAGCAGGCGTTTTCGGATTCATGTTCATGCGTTCACGCGGCAAAGTAGGCTACTACAAACTTGTTGTAGAAGACCAAATCAAAGACTTAGAAGGCATAACTCTTAGAGCCTCAAAAATCGATAGAAGTATGGGCGCCAATTTAGAAAGCGTAAAAGACCGTTTGAAACGGTTAGTGGGGATGTAAACTACGGTTAGAATATACCAAAACAGTGTGCAACTAATCGGGTTAGGTTCAGCAGGAACCAACATTGTAGAAGCATTCATGAACAATAAAAAAACAATGGACCTCATGCAAAATGAGTTAACCCGCCTCTCTCTTTTGGCAATAGACATCGCTGACCCCGAAATCCGTGCTCTACAGGAAACAAGCGAAAAAATCACCAAACAAATGATTAAAGCCGGCATTCCAGCTGAAAGAATGCGCCTAATTGCGCAATCAGTAAAGTTTCCAACGGCAGAAGCAATGTTTGACTTCATCAACCAAAAATACAACGAGTACTTGGTCGGTGAAGGCGCAAAACTAACTGATTTTATTCCATGGTTGCAATCCACTATGGCAATTCCGCCGATGGCCGGCGGAGCTGGACGCAGACGCGCACTTGCCAAAGCAATCTACGCCCTGAACTATTATCAACTTGGCATCATAAGAAGCTCAATTAACGCCTTTAAAGAACAAGCTCTCTCATCAATTCTCACACCAACAGTCATTCTGGTTTACGGTTTAGGCGGCGGAACCGGAAGCGGCATCTTCTTTGACTTTGCAAGACACCTAAGAAAAGTTCTAGGCTCAGGAGTACCAATCATAGCTTTCGTGGTTACCCCATGTGGCGGTGACGATCCACCAGCAAAGGGTTGTAGCGCATTTACCTCCATGAATGAACTTGCATTGCTACTAAACAAGGATTACAATGAAGTTGTAACCAAAGAGTTCGGTGATGTATACCGCAACCCATTAAACGCGTTAATCTACTTGCCACTGCTTCCAGCATTCTCTAAAATCGGCAACATACTAACAGCCCGAAGAGAAATGGACGAAATGGTTGTAGATATGCTGTATATGCTTATGGATTTTGACTTAGCAGACTTAATGGGTGGAATAGGCACCGAAGTGGGATTAACCTCCAATTCAGCTCACACACTGGGACTGCAGAAAGTTGTCTACCCTGTTGATGATTATATCGCCGCTTTCAAAATCAATTTTGAAGCCCTTCAAATGCTTCAGGAACACCGCAAAGAAAAACTTGAAATCCTTGACGACATTAACTGCATAATCAAAGTTAACTCGGATGTTGCAAGAAATCATCTCAAGAATTACCTGATTAAAACAGGCACATTTAACGAGGATCAGTTTGAGGATAAAGTTAAAACCATAATAAACAGCAACCCGCGCCTTGAGGACGACGTTGCCCTGCACGTTAAAGGCATCGAAATTCAAGTTAAAAATTGGATAGCAGAATTAACAAGGTTCCTTTCAACGGTTAAATTCGTGGGCAAAACTGGACCTATTGAAGAATCAATAATCAACTTGATCATCAAAAAAGATGGTCAAAGAAAAATTGACAACCTTGAAGCCCTATTGACTAACCTAACCAAGACGCACCTTGAATTTTCTGAACGCAAAGAAGCCATAGTTGAACGCTTACGACAGCTTATACCCAGTTCACAAGTCTTCACTGTACGTCAAAAGAAAATTTTAGACGACTACGTGATGATTGCTGAAATAGCTGAAAAAGCGTTAGACGTACTGAAATTCTATGATGAAACCAGATACTTAACAGACGCTCTTGTCCGTTACTATGAAGCGCTTCCGGAATGCCAATGCGAAAGAGACGAACTCTGTGGAATCCAGTCTGAACTGGCAACTTTGTACCTGATGGTTCAGTTGATGCTGCGTACGCCTCAAGACGAAGCAAAAATGGTTGATGAACACTTAGCCTACATTAACGGTGTCATGGCAAAACGTTTGGAGAAAAGAGGCGTCGCTGACAACGAGGTTATGCGTATACAAGAGTCAAAGAAACGTAAAGAATTCGACAAATCCAAAATGGAGCTGCAGGTCCGAAAAGTTTTCGGTTCTAAACGTTATGCCCGCGAGCAACTTTTAGATATAGACCGTAGTCTTAAACGTGTTGAGCAAGAAGAATCCTTTGCGTTGGAAACTCTTGAGCAGCTTGACAGTACTATCCGCCGTTACGAGAAACTGGCTAAAAAGATAGAGTTAACCTCGAGTTACCGTAAACGTTTAGCTAAAATCGTTGACTTACAAGACGATTATGATGAACGTTTGGCTGCAATTGTTAAACCTAAACGGTACTTTGAGAGAAACGCTGAATTAACTGAGCAAGAGCAACGCAAGATTCTCTTCAAAATCGTAACTGAACAAGAAGACACCTTAACCCGTGATGTAATCTTCAGAGACATCCTTGACATGGACCACTTCAAAGACTACATAAAAAGCGTAGTCCGAGCATTCAAAACACCAAGCATAATGGGTTACAAACCATCATACAAAACCGACTACATCTGGGTAACCGTTTCCACGCCGCCAAACATGTGGACTGAAGATATGAGCCAAGAAGTCTACACTTCACTTGCAGGCTACGTAACAAGCGAAGTTTCAAGAACCATCACCGTGCGCCTAATCGATTCACGTGAACCTTGGACAACAAGCATTCTTGTGGTCGGGGGAAGAGGCAGACCCGAAGACATGGAAGCATTCGACGAAATGCAGTTACTCTACAGCAAATCAAACGATTTCGAAAGACACCTATCACGCAGCTACTTACTAGAACACGGCGTTAACGCAACAAAAATTGTTAAACAAATTAACGCCCAAAACGGTATGGTTGCAAACTTAAACGGCAACGGCAAAACAGCAGATAAGAAAGCCTAAGCTTTCTTTCCCATTTTATATTTTTTAGCTTGTTAATTTTTTAACTATTTCTTTCCATTCATCTTCTTGTATAAAACCGTTTTTGACTGCTCGGTTCTTCATGGTGTTAACTTTCTTTTCAATGGTGCTGAACATTTTTGTGGTGTTAAAGCCGCCGATAAATAATGCGATGTCTATGCGGTCGCTGTTGTCTTCAACGTATACTGGTTCTGCGACATGGATGGATTTGAGGGTGGCTTTGTCTTTAAACCAGTTGGCTGCAGCCATTTCGATTTTTCCACGGGGTACTTTTTCTTTAAGATTATACGGCACTCTTGCCAGTATATACAGTAATTCAGCACTTGATATGTCAAATGACAGGAACTGTTTGAATAGCATCGTGTCTAAGATGTTTTCGATTGACCCGTAAACTCGTAGGCTTGCGCCTGTGCCAAACATGAGCGTGAAGATTGGTGAATCAAAGGTTTTGGTTAATTCACTAAATTCGTCAACGAACGCTTCTTTTGACAGCATCAAGTCAACAAGGTAATTGACTGCCGCTGTACCTTTTATCATGTTGCCTTTTCGGTCTACTCCCAAATAGTTTTCTATGCTATCTCTGTCTAAAAGCACAACAGGAGTTGAACCGTGCAGAGTGCATTTTCCTATGGCTGCAAAAGCGTTAAACTGACTCTCCAACGACTGGACTTTTGAAGGAAACAGGGCTAAAGCGGCACAGTTTATTTTGCGTTCGTTAAGCTCTGCGATCATTGTGGGTAATAATGCGCTGCCGACTCCATCCCAGATTGATGCAACAATAAGGCTTCTTCGTAGTTGATTGATTGGTTTGTTTTGTAATCGTGACAAAAATGGGCTATCCTTTGACACGTTTGGCAGTATGTTAAACCAGAAGTGAGCATCTAACTCAGCGTCTAACCCTACAATAAAGTCTGGGTTAACACGGTTTTTGCTCTCTTTTATTATGTCTTGACTGGATTTATCTATAAACAGTGGCAATACGCCGTCAGGTTTACTTGCAAAACGACTCTTCAACAGTAGATGAACTGGGTATTCACCGATTGACAAAACCGCTTTTTCTGGAAACCTTGAAGTGTCATCTTTGGTGAATTTGCCAATTTGAACGATTCCATCAAAAAATGGCGCCTGCGAATTAATTAGCTCTGCACCCTCAGAAGCTGGAACCTGCAAATCCACAACAGGCTTAACGGTTTCATCAAGGATCACAACTGATTCAGCAATCACCTGCGTTTGTGTTTCTGCTTCCTTCAAAGCCAAATCATGTAACACAGGCTCTTGCTCTACTGGAGCTTCCGACAAGTTTGCAGGCAAAGCATCTTGTAAGTCAACTTGAATATCTGAATTTTCTGTTTGATTAATCGGTAAACTTGTTTCAACGAGTTTAGGTTTTGCCTTTTTGTCTCTTCGTAGAAAACCAAAGAGTCCTTTTTTCTTTGGTTTCGCTTCTTCCACTGGCTTAGGTTCAACCATCAACTCATTTGTCTCTTCATAAATGTTATCAGCCACGACAGGTTCAATCTGTTGAGGCTCATCCTCAATGGGTTGCACCTGTTCAGCAATGTTCACCTCAACGGTCTGTGTTTCTTCTGGTTTTTCAACCATTGGCGGTTCTGTTTCGGCAGTTACCGTTAGCTCCTCAACAGCCTCAACTGGCGCTTGCGTTTCGGCTGCTGGCTCGACATTTTCGGTTTTGATTTCTTCAACCGTTGGCACTTCAACTGGTAGAGGGACGTTTGGCATCTCGCTTTTGATTTCTTGCGGGGGCATCTCTTTTTTGGGGGCAGACTCCTTTTTCTTCGATTGGCCAAATCCAAAACGGCTTTTCTTTTTAAGCCTGCGATTTACATTCTCAAAATAATCATCAGTACTCTTGTTTTCTGACGATTTTTCGTTTTCTTTTTGCGAATCTACGTTACTACTGTTTGGCTGTTCGCTCTCAGATGCCATGTTTTCTCGATAAGCTTAAGAATGCTTTAGCAAAATAAGGTTTTAGGTATTATCACTTGAAAAGAGTAAAGGGTTCAGTTGGCAAGGTTCCAAAGGTTTCCAAGTTTACAGGTTGGGTCAGCAACCGAAGACAGAAAGGTAAAGAAAAAGAAAAAATCGAACGCACAAAGGAAACAATGCAGCTAAAACTGCTTACGTTTGTTTTTACGTTTGCAGCTATGGGTTTAGCGCTCTCAGTTATTCCGTTGTTTCCTCAACCGTTGCCGTTGCTTTTAGCGGCGTTGATAGCGTTTGTAAGTTTTAAATCACCACGAATCGGCATTCCAGCAGGAACCACTCTTATTGGACTTGGCTTAATTTATCACCTTTCAGAAATAAACTTTATAGCGTTAATTGGTGAAGTGCCAAACCGCGTAGTTTTCACCGTAATTTGGATGGCGCTTTTTGTTGTCCCGCCCATATTTTTCCATCGTCACAAAACAGCAATCGCAATTGATTTGGGCATAATTGCGGCCATGGTACTGTTTTATGCGCCCATTTACTATTTGGCAATCCCTATAATTTTGACTTCAGCGGTTTTCTTTAAGAAAAGTGCCGCGACAACCCTTCTGTATTACGTTTTAATTGCTTTGCCTCTGCAAGTAGTTCAATACTTCAACTATATCAAGGCAATTCCACAGCAGGAATGGTGGATTGTGCCCGGCTCTAGTCCGCCAGTTATGGTTCCGTTAGACGGACTTCTTAAAGGGCTTCAAAGCTCGATGACTCAGTTTAGGCTTTTTGATACTGCCCAATTTGTTAACGTTGTTTATTCGCAATTTACCATATTTCCTGATGTGTTGGGAAAAACTTTGAGGTCAGCTTTTGTGCAATATTTAGATTCGTTCCCCGGCATTTTTATGTTCATAATAATTATTGCCGGCATAGTTTTAGCGTTTGTTTTCTTCGCAAGAGTTTTCATCCAAGAAGCTAACATGCCCTATGGTGACCAGTTACTTGCGCCAGTTACAGCGATAATCACAACCGCTTTGTTCTTTATCCTGTTGAATGTTCTGCAAGAACCTTTAGCTTTTACCGCTAACATTGACGCCGGCACCATTCTTTTTGCTACCCTTGCCACAGCCGCGTTTACGTTGCCTCTATCATTTTTGACTACTGCACCAAAAATAACCGCTACAGGCGAAATGATTATTGCCAAAGCAAACGAGCTTAAAGCTGAACTAAAAGACTTCAAAACCAGCTTAGACACGGTAAAAGAATCCATTCCAGTAAACGTTAGCTCCCCCGAAGGAAAAATGTTAATCCTCTATGACAAACTAAACGATATCCTAAACAAATCATCATCCGCCTTCTTTGCAGAAGAAGACTTAGACCGCATATACACCGATCTAAGCAAAAACACAAGCCAAGAAATCAAGAACCTCTCAGAGGAACTTAACCAGATTCTTGGTGAGTACCAGATTTTTGTTAATGGCGAATACTCCGACTGGTCAGGCAAGCTAAAACAGGCAGGACTAAAAATCAGCAACAACATAAGAATTAGTCCTCAAAAGGAAATGCCCCTGCAAGAACGGATTAAAAGCATTCAAGCAGTCCTTATTGAAAGCAGAAACATGGCAAACGATGTAATCAACACTGCTGAGCCAATCTACAACATTATCCGTGCACTTTACGATCCTGACCTGCCAGAGGATTGCCAAGTTGTAGATTTTGCAAGAGAAAAACTGCACAACAAAGCACCCTTCCATGCTATAAGCGGTTTGTACAGTGGCCTTATGAATTGGCGTAAGCAGTACAGCAAACAAGTTGAGCAGTCAATTGAGCAGCTTAACAAGTCGTTATTCTCAATTATTGAATTGGGAAAATCACCTGACAGTTTAGCAATTATTTTCGGCGACAAGTTGCCAATGATTCTTGCTGGCGCTAAACGTGCAGAAAGTATCAGGAAAACCAGCGAAACAACCCGGTTAAGTGTTCTTAACCTTATCACGCTTCGGGAAATGCTTGAAAGCTTTATTGAAACCTCAAAGGATGTCCTTTCGGTACTGTACGAGGAAATTAAGGATAAAGAGCAAACTATCGAAGACTTAACCCCTGCTGAGGATACGCTTTGGGAGAAAAACGCCACCTTACGCGAACGAATGACAGCCGCTATGCAGGAACTCTACAACCCTAAGACTCCACTTGACCAAATCATGGTGCATCTTCCCAAATATTTAGACTACATCGACGAAGCAGTACAAACACTTGTTGCATATAACGACCGAAAGGAACTCCTGTTAAACTATCCAATGGCAGAAACAGCGATTCTTGAACAACTCAAAATCAAAACCAAACTAACGCCACAGGACCTGCCGTTCCAACACAAGTATGCTCAAGAATACCTGCGGTTGTTCTACATGCAACGGTTCAGCCAGTACAGTTTTGACCGCCAAAACGCTTGGTTAATGAAAAAGGAGTAACCCTCCATTTTTGAGGGCACTTTTTATTCTTTACATTGTCTTAGGTCTTTGATTTCAACTTGGGATTTGTTAAGGATAGCCGTGTCACTTATCGAGCTAATAGTTGAGACAGGCAGACAAACCATAACTTTACCCATAAACGGCTGCTTCAAGTTAAGCAAAGCAGCTGCTTGATCAGTTAAGTTAACATAAAAGTTGGTTATCTGCCAAGTTTTTTGGTCCAGTTCTGCACTTTGAGTTTCTCCAAGTAGAAAACCGTCTGAAGTATACACTTTTTTCCAAAAAAGCCTACTAATTTCAACCATAAAAATCGCCATAAAAGCTGTTACTTACTTCTTCGTTAAGCGGTTATATTTATTTTGCGTTGTTGGCTGTTGAGCGTTTGTAAAATTCTTTTTTACCTTCAAGATACACTTTTGTTTGGTGAATTATTTTGGTTGCACCTAATGAAATTAAAGAGTTAACTCCTGAAGAAAAATCAGTTATAGAGGACAAAGGCACTGAAACTCCCTTCACAGGTAAATATTACGCTTTCTGGGAAAAAGGAACCTACGTTTGCCGACGCTGCCGTTCTCCGCTGTATCGGTCTGAGAACAAGTTTGAAGCAGGATGCGGCTGGCCAAGCTTTGACCAAGAAATCCCAGGTGCAGTAAAACGCTTGCCCGACCCAGACGGAAGACGGATAGAAATACAATGCGCACACTGTGGTGCTCATTTGGGACATGTTTTCACAGGTGAACATTTTACTGAGAAAAATACTCGGCACTGCGTGAACAGTATATCTATGGAGTTTGTTCCAGACCCAAAATAATCAAGCCTTTGCTTTATAGAAAGAGTTATAGGCACACTTTAAGGCAGAATAGTATTGAGAACGCTTTATGTCTACAGTTGAACCCACCCTTACGTCTTCCCCTACGGCGGCCAGCAACATCATGGGGTTGGATATCACTTTAAGCCAAATTATTTGGTTAGTGCTAATTGCTGTAATCGCTATAGCTTTAGAACGGTTAATAACACGGTACCTGTCAGGTTTCGCTAAAAGGGCTAGACTTGAAGCGAATGCTGCAAACAATTTAACCCTAACTTTTCGCATTCTCATTTTAGTCGGAGCTTTACTTGCTATAACCGAAATTGGCGGTTTCCCCGCAGACCTGCTCATATCTATTTCAGCTATCAGCGGTGCAGCGGTAGGTTTTGCTTCTCAAAAAACCATAGGCAACTTTGTTGCAGGACTTTTTCTGCTTTCAGCCCGACCCTTCAAAGTAGGCGATTACGTAAAAATCGGAACAGTAGAAGGCATAGCCCAAGAAATCACCCTAAACTACGCCAAAATATTAACCGCAGGCAACAGCGTCGTCGCAATAAGCAACCTCCAAATGCTCGACCAGAACATAACCAACTACCTTAATGTAAGCAAAACAAAAGGCAGCCTTTACTGTTACACGTTTGAAATTGGTTTTGACCATTCAGTTTCAACACACAAGATAATGGAAATCTTTAACACAATATTTGACCACTATGAACGTATCTTGCCGAAACGACCTTTCTGTGTCTTAACACGTTCAAGTGCTTTAGAAAGAGTTTATACAGTTTACTTCTATGTGGAGCAGGCAGGTGACATATTCACGATAAGGCCCCAGATTGCCGATGAAGTCTTCAAACGTTGGGATGAAGAAAGAGCAAAACTAAAGAAATAATTACTGTATCTCTCAAATAGTTTAATGGCACATTTTATGGATAACCAAAATCAGCTTGAAGCCCAAGCAAATAACCTGTCTAGTCTAATCAGTTATCAAGAAGGTGCAGTTGTAAGCAGAACAGTCATCGATAAGACAGCTGGAACCGTCACGCTTTTTGCTTTTGACCAAAAACAGGGCTTAAGCGAGCACACGGCACCATTTGACGCCATGGTAATCATTTTAGAAGGCACGGCAGAGGTCACCATTGCAGGCAAACCCGTCACGTTAAAACAGGGCGAAACAACCATAATGCCCGCAAACAAACCACACGCTCTCACAGCGGTAACCCGATTCAAAATGCTCCTAATCATGATTAAAGCCTAAAACGGCTTATCCCAACAATCCCGAAAACAAAACTCTTTGACACTTTTCTTTTCTTGGTCAACTGGTTTCTCATCAGGGTATCCCATTAAAATTATTGCTTGAGGCTCAACCGCTTCGGGAACACTCAAAACTTTCCTGACGGCTTCTTTGCAGAACATTGGCGCAGAAAACCAGCATGCCCCCAAACCGTTTCCGCTGGCAGAAAGCAACAAGTTCTCTATTGCTGCGCCCAAGCTTTGAACCGCCAAATCCCTCTCAGCCGACATGCCTTTCTCATCAGAATACCGCCTCATACCTTCAAGGGTTAAGCATGCAACAACAAGAACAGGCGCCTTGCTGAAACGGTGAATGCTAAAATCAATCTGCGACTGCTCAACCATAACGCCGTCTTTGGCGCAATCAGAAACCCAAGCAACTGCCATAGCCTCAGCCAAAACCCGCTTAACCGCCAAGTCAGAAACAACAATGAAACGCCAAGGCTGAGCATTATGCGCCGAGGGTGCCCAACCTGCAGCTTCTAAAGCCTCTAAAACAAGCGTGTCCGGTATAGGTTGACTTGTGTATTTGCGGATGCTCCGCCGTTGCTTAAGCAAGTCTTTGATTGACATAAAAGAAAGAATGTAAGTTTGGGTTTTTATTGTTTACAAGTTAATGCTTATTTGGTTCAAGAATCACTTTGAGAGATTCGCCTGCGTTTGCCATAAGTCGGAAGCCTTCTTGAGCTTCACGCAGAGGCAGCCTGTGGGTTATCATGTCTTTCACGTTTAGTTTTTTGGTTGAAAGAATCGCTAAGGCTTCTTCAAGATCGTTGGGTGCTGCACCGTAACTTGTGCGAATCGTGATTTCATTTCTCCAAAACTGGTTAATCGGCAAAGAAATCTTCACTGTAGGATCAGGAACCGCAAAGAACAAAATAGTGCCGCCTTTCTCAACACATTCAACCGCTGACGTCACGGCTGAGGTTGCTCCAGTGCAAACGATAACCTGGTCAGCTAATCGTCCATCATTTAAGGACTTTATTTTCTGTGACAAATTATCTCTTGCGTCAAGCGCAAAATCCGCACCAAACTGTACTGCAAGCTTCATACGGTACTCGTTAATGTCTGCAACAATGACTTTTTTTGCACCCTTGAATTTCGCAAGTTGCGTATGCAAAATCCCTGAGATGCCGCTGCCGATAATCAGCACAACGTCGTCTTTTTGGATGTTTGCTATTCTTTGGCCTCGGGCTACACAAGCTAAGGGTTCAATAAATGTGCCTTCTTCAAAGCTCATGTCATCTGGCAGCTTGTAGACGCCGTATTGGACATTGATTTTTGGAACTTTAATGTATTGGCTGAAGCCGCCGGGATAATAGTTTGTGTTGTGTAGGGTTTCGCAGGCTGTATGGTGTCCTTTTTGGCAGTGAACGCAGACGTTGCAGGGTACATGGTGGGAAACGAAGACTCGGTCGCCGACTTTTAGGTTGCTAACTTTTTTGCCTACTTGGTCGATTACGCCAGTGGCTTCATGACCCAGCACACGTGGAGCCTTAGGGAGACGGTACCATTCCAAAACGTCGCTTCCACATATGCCGCTTGCCATAACCTTCAGCAAAACCTCTTCTTCACCGATTTCAGGCATCGGGAATTCTTCAACACGGACATCTTTGTTATTGTAATAAACAGCAACAAGCATATAGTTCACCAAAGCAAAAGGGTGGTTAAGCTTTTCCAGCTATAACCTGATTGTAGAGGTCCTCAGCTTCCTGTGGTGTGAAGCTTTCATGAATTATTGCACGGATAGCTCTGATTGATGCAACTGGATGCTCTGTTTGCCAAATGTTTCTACCCAAATTAACGCCGATAGCGCCTTTCTGAATGCCATCATAAACGAAGTCAAAGACTTCTCTTTGAGTTTCAGTTTTAGGTCCACCAGCAATAACAATGGGGACTGGGCAGCCTTCAACAACTTTCTCAAAGTGTTCTTTACAGTAATAGGTTTTTACGACTCGAGCGCCAATTTCTGCTGCGATACGTGCTGCAAGGGCCAGGTATCTTGCTTCTCTTTTCTCAAGCTCTTTGCCAACCGCGCAAACTGCCATGACTGGAACGCCGTATTCCTCACAGTCGTCAACCAGTTTGGACAAATTCGTTAAGCTTTTGTTTTCGTATTTTGAGCCAACAAAAACTGACATGGAAACTGCGCTGGCGTTTAGCCTGATGATTTCTTGTATGCCGGTTACGATGCTTTCGTTTGCAAGGTCTTCTCCTACTACTGAGACTGCGCCTGAAACCCTCATGATGTAAGGTTTTTCGATGGCTGGGTCCACACAGTTGCGTAACACGCCACGTGTTAGCATCAAGGCGTCTGCATATTGATAAATTGGTTTTATGGTTTCTGCTGGCTTTTCAAGGCAGTGAGTTGGGCCTTGGAAGTATCCATGGTCGATTGGTAAAAAGAGGGCTTTTCCGTCTTTCTGGATGAGCTTGTTTAATCTGTTTTGCATACCCCATTCCATAATGAATTCTCCGTTAGACTGCTTTCTTGTTTTAACTGTATAATAAGTTTAGTGATAAATCACGCACTGGTTAAAGATGACAAAACAGGGTTAAGAAGAGAAATTTGTTTAAAAAAGTGCTAATTGTTTTTTTTAGCGGGCTTTTTGTCTGTCGATTCTAACTCTTTTATGCGTGTTTCAATAAATTCAACAACATTTTCTTCGCAGGACAGCTTCTCTTCTTTCTGTTTTTGCAGTTGGTCTTTGATAGTGTTAAGAATTTTTTCTACATCAAAAGGCTTCATTACGTAAGCGTTTGCTCCATTGTTAACGGCGCTGATGGCGTTTTGCAAAGTTGGGTAACCTGTTACGATGATTTTGCGCATTTTAGGTTTAGTTGAACGTAACTTTGGCAATAATTCAATTCCTTCCATGTCAGGCAGGCGAACGTCGACTAATGCAATGTTGAAAAAGGCGTTTTCGCTTTTTTCTATACCTCTTGTCGCTGTATCGGCGCATTCAACGTTGTAGCCTTCATCTGTAAGTATAGTTTCAAGAACACGACGTATGTTTTCATCATCATCGATAATGAGAATTCTTGCATTTTCAGGCATTTTCACATTTCACCTCCAAGGTTAACACGTTGGCTGATTGTTAGTGCACGTTTTACACTGACAACCTTCATTACTTCCTAAACGTTAACTCCTTTTGATAAAGCCTTTATGAACCTTTAATCTGAATTGTCAAGTATTATTTTACTCGGGCTGTTTCATGTAAGCTTGTTTCATTTCTTTTATATAGCCAACAAAACAAACTTGACCCGTGTCTACGGTTATTGAGCTGCCAACTTTTAGATACAAATTTTTCATTATTAAAATTTCAAGAAACCGTGCACCTGAACCAAAAATCTGCTCCATTGCTTCTTGAAACTTTGTTAGCCTACTTGGAATTTGATTTCTTTTTAGGCAAAATTTTTCTTCGAGGTGAAAATAAATAGATTTTTTCACGGATTCACCTAAACTGAAAAATGCGTTGTCAATAGATGATAGCAAGAGTTCATCAAATTCTTTGGCTTTGGGTGTTTGTTGGTTTGTTCCTCGAGCGGTTGGCATTGTATTAAGTATATACTTTTTATTTGCTTTTAAATGTACTTCCCTGTTCAACTTTCAGGTTACTTCTGTATGTTTAAAAACTTCACTTTTCAGGAAAACAATTGCCAACGTCAGAGCGTCTCTTCTTGTGTAAAGCCTCAGTCATCAAACTTACCTCTTTAACATAGTCCATCAAAGCCAACCGCAACGCTTCACTTTCGCTAGTTCCCAACCGAGTAGCCAACTCAACAAGTATCTCACGCTGCTCCCGACTTAACACCACTTTAACCACGACTTTTCTAGCCATTACATTTCACACTTTTTCCTTAAATCAACCCACAGGAAGGTCCCATGCAGGCCCTTGCGCAGTCATACAGGTTGTACCATTCAACTTTTTGGTTTCCAAGTATATTAGTGAAGTATCAGAAATGTGAGGTCAAACACAAAATGCCTTGGGAAACAACCGAAAAATGCCTCAAAAGCGGGTACAAACCAGTTGAAAACTTTCAACAAGATGGCGTTTACACCAATCATTTTCCCATAATTTTTAGCACATTAAAAACTGTAGAGGTTGTTTGTACATGAGACGATTAAACGATAGAATGGATTTAGCCAAAACCGTACTAAAAGAGCTTAACAGAGAGCAGCTTTCACGCACTGAACTTGAAAACCGAACCGTCCGCAAAAGAGGCACACACGCCACCTTTGAAGGCATATTTCGGTACTTAGTTCAAGGAGGCTACATAGAAAAAAGCGAACAAAAACACCGTTCAAACTACAAAGTAACCGAAAAAGGCGCCAAACTTTTGGAGGCCATCTAAAATGATCCCTATATTGCAAAAGTTTCTTGAAGCTTTTTCGCCAAAACGTCCCGCTCTCACTTTTCGTTACAATCGCTTTGGCGGCTACGCAAAAGCACTACTTTCAAGCTTCAAAGACATTGCTGAAAGTTTTGCTCTTAAAATTACTGTAATTGGCTACGGTTCAGCACCTATTTTGGCCAATCAAAAAATTAAAATAGCACTTGAAAAAATTTGCCTGTTTTTTTACTTTTTTTCCTGTTTTTCTGACCATTTTGAGGGAGTTATTTTTATAATTGAATCACAGTATGGTTCAGACGAAAGAGACGAGGGATCCATTTAGTTGACAGTAATAGTTGACGACGCCGGCAGCGGAGACTTGCTTTTTGGCGTTGTAGTCGGCGCTTACCGTGAAGAAACAGGCGATTTCAAATACGACCTCATCGATGTACGGTTCTATCAGGAGAACTTTAAAGAAAAAGAGTACCTTCAAGAATCCTCACGGGTTGTTTCAAAACTCGTAACCGGCTTTAACCTTGCACCAGACGAAGAAATCCACATTTGCCAAGGATGCATTTTCGACGTAGCCGCAGAAGAACTCCGTAAAATTTACGGTGAAGACCGAGTAAAACGTATCCGGGTCGAAGGCGAAGCTCAACGCTTAATCGAAATAGCCTATTTGGATGAAATCCGTAATTTGGGTTATGAACCATTGGCTGAACGTGAAGAGAAACGGGGTAAAAGCTTCTTTCATATGATGCGTTGGCTAAAAGATAACCCCGAAATGCTCCGGTACGCGAAAACTGGCTGGCCTAAACTGAAAAATTATCAGTTATTCCGGAAATTCCACATTCCAACTGAACCTGTTCAGGTGTATAAGGCGGTTTGCGCTGAATGCGGTGTTGAATGTGAAGTGCCTTTTCAACCGAAAACCGATAAACCGGTCTACTGCAAAAAATGTTGGTCCCACCACAAACCCCGTAAAAACAACCGCTACAAAAAGAGTAAAACGGTAAAAAATAAAAATTAGGTAAAAAAAATGAATGTATTTTTTGATTTTAATTCAAGCTGGTATGTGCTTTTGTTTGCTTTTCTTGGCGCATGGGCACTGCTAATGTTTGTACGGAAACGATGGACTAAGCATGAAGTGAAAGAGCAAATGTTTCTGGCTTTGGGCGGCATGACGGCTCTGGGACTTATGGAATTCTTCGCCGTATCCACCGGCCTATGGAATTACACACCCGGCAACTGGCCAGTCATCCTATGGCCCACCTACTTCGCAGCAATACTATTCGGATACCAACTACTGAGATCAATAGAAGGACTACTACTAAACAGGCGCATACTATAGATAAAGTTTATAGCTGCCTGAAACTTTTTTTCGAACTAATGCAGCATAAACAACTTTTAGTTAAATCTTCTTATTCTATATGTAAAACAGAGTGTGTAAGATTATGTTGTTCTTTTACGTTTGTCTGCCTTTGGCTTATGTGGCAGCTTGTGTACCATAAGTATTTTTGTTTGCTTGTTATCCGACCAATTTCTTAAGTGTATAAAGAAATAAACCCTATCCATTGTTGCTTCTTAAATTAAGAGACTGTTGTTTACTTATTTTGATATTTTTGTTTTTTAACGCTACAACGGCAACTGCAAGTACAGCTATGACTGCCACAACTGAAGCCAGTATTATATACGTTAAAACGTTATCAGTTTTTGGAATTAGTGAGTATGGGTCAGGGGTTGCTTGAGGGTTCTTTTCAGTCAAGTAAGGCTTAAAGTTTAACGTTCCCAAAGTGAACTCGTACTTGTCATCAAAAAGAGATTTGCTGATTGTTTCTTCGTTTGTTGTTTCCCACCAATTTAGTTTCATCCCAATCTTTGCTTGAAGGCATAACCGAATTTCGCCACCAATAAGTTAAACCTGCTCATTGACACTGCCTTTTGCATTTAAAGTAACCATCAACCTGCAAAAAGTTTTGTTCCTTCGTTATTAAGATTTTGAAAAAGTATTTTGTAAAGTTAAACAAATGTTTAATGTTAAAAAGATGGTGGGATCATGGTAACGTCGAACTGATCAACAAGTCCTTTTACAAAGTTCTGCAGTAAGTTCAAGCAATGCTCAAATTTGGGGCAGCCTCAGTTTTCAAGCTGGTGGTAGTGGTTTCACGTCAGCGCCAAGCGTTACAATAACTGGTAACTGTTCAGGTGCAACTGCTGTATCTAAACTGAAAGTTTAACGAATAAACGTTTTATATGGTGGTCAGGTGCAAGTCTTCAGGCTAAAATGTCAGTTTGGAAAATCAATATTACCAATTCTGGATCAGGTTACACTTCTAATCCTAATGTTACAATTGATTCTCCAACAGGTCCATAGCTGTCCGAAATTGGGCAGATGCTTACTCAAAATTAAAACCAGATGGCTCTGTTGACGTGAGTTGACAGGGTGCAATAAATCTAAACTATGGATTATCTGGTAAACCCATATTATCATCACCGCCAAGTATTCAACTATTTGCTTCCGAAACGCCGTATCCATCACATCAGGAAATACTTTGCCACCAAACTCTGAGAGAAGTCCAAACATACAAAGTGTTTGTGCTGACTGTGGTAGCGAATGCGAAATACCTTTCCAACCAAAAACTGACAAACCAGTATACTGCCAAAAATGCTGGACCAATCACAAACCACAAAAAAACAGCCGCCACAAAAAAAGAAAAACGATAAAAAAAATTTAGTCTATATCAGAGATAGTTATCTCTTTTTGCCTCACTCTGACGTAAAGGTGTTGGCAAACGATTGTTAGCCCTCTATATGAGTAAAGGGTATGCAAGTAAATAGAGATTTTTGTCTTTATACAATGCCTAAGTATTGTAAGAATAATTCATAGGGTTAACAGTCCTTTTTGATATCTGGTTTAACAGATGATATCTAACCTGTGTTTTTATGCTTGTAACACACCTAACTGCTTTTTCTTAAGCTTTTTATGTTTGAGGGTCTTTTGAATAAGCCTTATTAGCATGTATAGGTCGGTTTTTAATTGTGGATGCTCGGAGGATTATGATGGCTAAAATTCGAAAGTTTGGCTTGGTTTTAGTGGGGATTTTACTTGCCAGTGGTTTATTGCTGTCATTTAATGTTCATGCCGAGCCTTCAGTTGACCCGCCGCCTTTCCCAACTTTTACCGTTAGTCTGGTGGACTTCTCCTATGATGTACCAGTCTGTAACAAACCCTTATAACGGCAATATTACGACTCCAGACTCATAATGTTACAGAATATCAGTTAGAGCTCAAAATTAAAAATGTTCATGTTCCCTACAAGGAAGTATACTATAACATACAAACCAAAGGTTTCTATGAGGATATATGGACAAGCCACTCACGAAATAGGGCATCTGATTCAGAGTACACTATGGTTCACCTTTCTGCAGAGTATAGTGTTGGTGATAAAATAGATATTCAAGTGCAGACGGAAATTGTGTACCAATATGAACAAGCTCCAATCTTGCCTAATCATGATTCGACCTTTTTAACTGGCTACCAAAAAGGCAGTTGGAGCCCAACTCAAACTTTCACAATGCCAGACACATCCACGCCATCATCGACTCCAACATTTAGCGCCCCAGAATTTACCGCACTTATAACAAATCCATTGGCAATCAGCATTATAGTCTTAACAATAGGCTTTATATTTGTAGCATTTGTGTTAAAGAAAAAAACAACCTCTAATTTCCACAAAAGCTAACCTGATTAAACTGAGTTTTATTTGTCGTATCTTAAAAACATGAATGAAAAAGACCTCGCTAAACTGCTTGGGCACCAATATGTTGATTATAGAAGAACTCACAAATTGTCACCAATTTACTAAATATTAAACAGAACCTTACTGTTATAAGATCACGGCATAATGCAATTTTAATATTTTGAAATTATTGTCATTATTAAATTGTTGTTAGTAAATAATACATTTTATTATGCAAAATAGTATAAATTGTGCGATAACTTCTCGTTTTCTGATAAATATGACAAAATTATTAAAACAATCAGTCAGAAGCTTTTTGAGAACAAAAGCACTAAAAACTGCGCGAACAGTCTTTTTCAAAAAAACCACATTTTCACATAACCTTTCGAGTACCAATTATGAGGTGAAAAATCAATGACATGTTACAGAAGATCACACATTATACAGCAGCGAGCAGGCGCTGGTACAGGTTACCAAATCAAAATTATTGTTCACAGTGGAAACGGAACCACTCAGAACGGAACCAACGAGCTATGGTGTAATAACCATTGTAAAAACGATTTTAGTGATATTAGATTCACTGCAAGCGATGGCTATACACCGTTACCTTTTTGGTGTGAAAGTCTAACCCAAGCAGACCAAGCTGTTTTTTGGGTTAAAATTCTTGATGATCTCAGTAGCGCGAACAGCACAATTTGGGTTTATTACACTCTCAATTATGATGCTACATATACCCCTTATCCATCAGCAAACAATGGTAAAGAAACTTTTCTATTTTTTGACGATTTCGCAGGATACCTAGATCCTTTGAAATGGAACACTTGGAAGGAAGGCGGTACGGGGGGCGGTACCGAGGTTAATCAAAGTGAATTGCGTGTAACCGGTGTCTCAAATTGGCAAAAAGTCGGTTCTAAAGTCATGTGGGGTTACCCAGTAGCTTTCCGTTATAAAGGTCGATTTAGTGAAGCAGGTTATTGCCAGATAGGTGCAGATGATGGTACAGCAAGCAGTACTGGTGATGGATATAATGGGGTGGATCAAGCAGCCTTTAGTTATGGGAATAGCACGAAATCATATCGGTTTTCTAGACAAGGTGGCTATACTACGATTTCAAGAACGTCTAATTTAAGCTCAAACACAACACTGGAAATTTGCAGACTCAAGAAATAGATACCGCAGACCCCTAAAAAAATCTACTTCTATGAAAATAATGTCCTTAAGGCATCGAATCAGAGTAGTGGTGTTCCGCTTAATGATCAAGGTCTCTATTTTGCGGCATATGGGTCAGATGTGTATCTTGATTGGTGTTTAGTTCGCAAGTTTGTTGACCCTGAGCCTGCTCATGGAGACTGGACAGGCGAAGATGTTGGGACAGATCAACCGGTTACAGGTAATTTGTTAGTGGCAGGAACAGCAGTAATAAATGGTCCCATCACAACAGGTCACGCAACACTTACTGGTTGTATGCAAAGTAATGAACATTGGGATAGCTTAGGATGGAACGATTTTTTGGACGCTATGAAATATCACAGGTTTTCTAATACAGTAGGCAAAATTCGTTTCCATGATTTAGCTGGTAGTGGTGATGTAGATCTTCATGGTGCCTCGTTGGGTGATCCTATATTGGTTTGTACTCAACATTTCGCTGTAGAAAAAGACTTGTTAGCCACTGGAATGTTAAACAGTATTGAAGGAGAATTATGCCTTAATGCAGGCAAATACGCTCCAAATTGGGCATGGGAAATCGTCAGCACTCATACACCTCTTACAACGGGTGAAACTACTACAACAAAGAACCCTTTCATTTGGCTAGCACAAGGTGGAATCTTTGGAAATTATAACACTTTGGAAATAAGAGTAACTGGAGACGCTAATGGAAACTGGAACTGGGGAAATTTTGCATGTGGAGACATAACAAGTTACGGAAACCTGCAAGTAAACTCGATAGTATTACCTACAAATCGTGCATCGCCTGCTGATGGTGAAATCTGGTTATACTCTGGAGCGTAACAAAATGTCAAATGACTTACTTAATGGAGAGTTTTTTTCTTCTCTCTTTTTTTATCAAAACAACTGTGAAATGAGGTGTTACTTGGGAGTTGGTTGACTGGTTGGACTAATAGAAAGTCTCATTTGATTACTGGTGCTACTGGTGCAGGTAACGATTACCAAGTAAAAATTATCGTTAATTATGGTTCTGGTAGCGATAGTGGTAACAGTGTTTATTGTAGCAGCAATTGTGGTCAGGATTTTGGTGATATACGTTTTACTGGTTCAGATGGAACAACATCACTTCCGTATTGGATGGAGAAAAAAACTGATGGAACCAGCGCAGTCTTTTGGGTTAAAGTATTAGCCGATTTAAGTTCTAACCTAAACTATCTATGTCAACTACAATAAACCCAGCGAAACAACCACAAGTAACGGTACTGACACTTTTGACGTTTTTCGCAATTTAGTCGACAACTTCTATGCTGCTTTGGGAACAGTTAACCTTACCATTTACAATAATGGCCAAGATCCTGGAGACTACTTTATCGCTTCACAAACTGTAAATTCAGTGAACATTAGCCCCTGTATCTACTTCAGAGTTTATGGTGGCAAAAAATATGCCGTATCTTTGTCTAACCTGTACTTTGAGGGTTTACTTGGTGGTGGAAACTATGGTATCTGCGGAATAGACCTACGCAACCGAACCTGAGCTGCTCCAACAGGCTGGAAAACATCAATGGCCTACACTGCAAATACAACGCTAAACAAAAAACACGTTGTTGTACTCGATTACTTAAAGGCAGGCACTGGCAGTGGATCTATCGTGTTCTATTCAAGCTGGTCTAATCCTGATGATATACCTGAAGGTACATCTGCTTTAAGCCAAAGCCTTTCTTCCACGTCAAGGGCTGTCACCGAATACTTATACAATGGAAGCGTTTCGCACATTAGAATATCTGGTGAACCAAATTCCCAAGTTACCGCTTACTCTGCAGTATACGCGGTAGGTAAATATGTTAACCCTGAACCATCACATTCAACCTGGGGCAATGAAGAGTCTTCAGGTGGCGGAACAATACCTGATCAATCCAGTTTCCTACGTTTCAAGCGGGCTGACGGAGTTTACGCGCTTTGTGTTGTACCTAACGGTCAAGGTGCGGCCAGCATGGGTGGAATACCCAAAGTACGAAAAGACGGTGTCACATATGACATCTATCTTGTTGAAACAAACGACGCTTTTGCAAGCCCTGTTAGAGTTAAAACCAGTGCTGGAACAAAAGCCGTACGATACTACACGAGCTCACAGTGATTCAGTGCACTCGGACGTAGCTCACAGCGATAACAGTTCTCACAGTGATGTCCCATTTTCAAATGTTGTGCATTCTGACTCTTCAACTCACAGCGATGTTGCTCATTCCGATGTTTCCGCTTTTTCCAACTGGGTAGAGCACTACGATCACAGTGACAGCCCACATAGCGATATTACTCATTCAGATGCCAGTAGCGCCCATAGCGATACGGCATTTAGTAACGTTGCTCACTCTGATACTCAACCCCAGTACTATTACGATGCCGCCCATTACTGGGATGGTTATTACCATTTGGACGCGACTGGCGGTACCCCGATTGAACACTACGATTACAGCGACACTCCACATTCTGACGTTGTACATAGTGATGCTTCATCTCACAGTGATACGGCATTTAGTAACGTTGCTCATTCCGACACTCAACCTCAAGGATACTATGACCAATACAGTTGGTGGGACCAATATGACCACACAAATCATCAAAATGTTCCCTTTAGTAACACAGCACATTCAGATAGCACTCCTCACAGTGATGTTACTCATTCAGACGTACCCCACAGCGACACCGCGACAACACATAGCGATACCCCACATTCAGACTCTGTACATTCAGATACAGCAGAAGGCATAATCGCCTTCTGACCTTTCGGGGTGAATATTATGGCTATAATTGTAGTTCCAAATTTAAGTTGCAATATCGGCTGCAAATACTGTTTTGCCCACGGCTACAGTTGGGTTGAAAACTCAAAAAAGAGTTACAACCTTAACGCTATGCTGGAATCAATGGAAAAGATGCACAAACAAACCGGCGGTGACCTATTTTGTATGCATGGCGGCGAATGCACGTTGATAGATCGAAGTGACTTTGAAACCATCCTTAAAAAAATGTATCAGTTACAGGGCAAATCATCTATTCAAACTAACGCTTACGAAATTGACAATGACTTAATTCGGCTATTCAAAAAATACAAAACTTCTGTTGGGGTAAGCATTGACGGAGACGGCGAGTTAAACTCCTTAAGAGGGTTCCCTTGTAACAAAGAAATGTCCAGCAAATATACCAATGTTGTTCTCAAGAACATGTTTGAAATGCAAAAACAAGGCATCAATGTTGGCGTAATCACTTTGTTGCATAAAATTAACGCTGGCACTGACGAGGCACTTGACAAACTAGTTGACTTCATTTTGATGTTAAGAGCCAATAACATCAGAGGCGGCAGACTAAATTTAATGTGGACAAATTATCCAGAAGTAAAACAATACGAATTAACTCCACAAGAAGCTTCAAATGCATGGCTATACCTCTATGGCAACCTTAAACATTACCTGATTTAGAGTGGCAACCCTTCAGAGAATTCGCCGATAACCTTCTTGGTTATGGTCATTTTAGCTGTTCCTTTGGTAAATGTGATTACTTCTGCACAATGGGTGCTAAAGTCATACTGCCAGATGGTTCACTTGGAAATTGTGACCGCACTCATCAGGAAGGAGTTACATACACTAGAGCAACTGAGTCTCCTACATACGAACGATATGAAGTGTTAAAAGAAACAGATTGCAGTAATTGCAGATTCTGGAACATATGCTATGGCGGTTGCCCTTCTGAAGGTGACAACAGCGACTGGCGAAACAAAACACGATGGTGTAAACCAACATACGACCTCTACAGCGTTATTGAAGCCGATATACGCGCCCTTTTTCCTAACATAAACCTTGTAACCGATTATCATGGCAAAGAAGACTACTTTGATATGGTAAAAAAAGGCGTATACATCAAAGCATTCAGTAAAATGACCTGGGAAACAGCATGCAACCCTTCTTCATGGAAACACACTCAAGAAAAGCAGCCTTGGGGTACAAATCAATCCCGTCAACCTGTTTGCAATCCTCATGGCGATTCTCCTCATGGTGACTTTACAAACAATGGTGGTGAAACCAATTGACAGACCTTAACCCGTTTTTTAAAATATCTTGGAACAACGCCAATATCAGAAATACATACGACAAAATAATTGCTTCAGCCAACGAATTAAGCTACAGAGCAGAATATGAAATGGTAAAGCTTGGGCTGCGACAAGCAAACGTGTACCACATGACTCCGAATAGCTTTGACAAACAAATCGAAACCATAACAAACGATGGATTGGTTTTCTTGCCAATTCTTAGAAGCAAGGCATACAGCGGATTTAGCCACAAACATTTTCCAGTTGACAAGTTAGACAGCGATACATTCGTATTTGGAGTAGTTGCCCAAAGCATTGAGATAGCCCAAAAATTCAAAGCTGCCTCCCTTAAGGGTGACCATATTACTCAAGGTGAACTGCTTGGCTACCCCAAATGCTGTTGTGAAGCATTCAGCAAAAACTGGTCTAGCAATAAACTTGATCCATGTTATGAATCGGCAGTCAACACACCTGAAGCTACTTTGGATTACACTAAAGAAAAAGTACACGTTAATGGCGATGCATGCCTTAATACTATGCTTAGGTACTTTGGGGTGAGAATAGTTCCTTTCTTCCCGTGTAGTTACCAATGCAGCGAAGCTTTGGATGTCAGCAAGAACTGGTTTGAAGTAATGAAATCCTTAAACAAAGATGTTACTTTAAAAGTCAAGGAACTGCTTGAACAACCACTAACATGGGTATTTAACAAAGGCATAATCTACATAACAACTCCCATTATGCGAGCTGTTGTGAACGGATATGAATGTGAAAGGAAGAGTGTACTATGGCAATGACTGAAGAAAAGCAAAAGTATGCAATTGATTTCGTCAAAAAGACTCTTCCAGCTGATGCTGAAATACTCTTCTTAAGCTTGACTGGCAGTAGAGCATTTGGATGGGCCGATGGCGCTCAAGACTATGATGTTCATGGTGTCTTTCTATGTGATAACTATTGGGATTGGGTTCATTATGGAAAAAATATGTTTGATATTAATCTCTATGAGCTTCACCATATACAATCCGATATAGTTTGTTAGCATTTTGAGGAATTCATGAACTTTTCTAATCCATTCTATGTAAACCCCAAATTTGATTATGACGGATTGATGTCTTTTTGCACAAATGATAGTGTCAGACAAAAAGATGCTGATATAGAATCGCAGATAAACCGGTTTAAGTACGACGGATCACCAAGGACTGCTTTGCATGCCTACAGAATACTTATGGTGCCTTTGTATTTCATTGAAAATCGAAAGTTTAAGCTGAACATTTTTGAAATCAACGGACAGGACGCATTTGGTTTTTCTGAATTGAATAACTTAAAAGCTGCATATAATCTTGGGCATTCTAGTTATAATAGAAAAAAAGTGCTTTCTGATTTAGAGTATTTGCACAATCTCTGCAAAGAAAAAATTGCTAAGTTACCTGCTGAAAAACCGGATATGGAGAAGGCTAAGATTTGGCTTAAAAATGTTAAGGGGGGTTTATTGCAAAAATGAGTAACGAACTAAACCCTTATCAGGATATGTCACCAATGAACGGTAAATTAAATGTTGAAATGCAACGGCAAATCGCTACTTTGAACGCTCGGATTAACAATGCTACGTTAGCTTATGATGATTTGCTTAAAGAGATTAATTGCGTCTTTAAGATGATGCTGAATACAATCGAAGTCCTGCAAAGGGAAGCTACTGAAATTAAGGCCAAGGCTCAGGATAAAGCCTGAATCTTGGTCTGTTAATCTATTATACTTATGTATTGTAAATTAAAAATTTGTCAATGGATGCTTTTTCTTAATTTTTATGAACATTTCTCAACACATTTTAAATATGCTTGGACAATTAACATGTTTTTAGAGCACACAAAAAAGTGTATGTGAGTTTCATGGCAGGTATAGTTTGGCAATTCAAGCCTTTTTGCCTTGTTAGTCACCTTAACAAGCGCCTCTGATTCCGCACACTCGAGTACCCAGCGAGCAGTGTCAACGGGTAGTATGCCGTGTATAGCTTGATAATTTTGGATTGCCAAGCAGCTACCGCCATCCTCCGCTCTTCCTGCATGCAAATTTTTTGTTTCAACTTATTTTTTACGTGTATATGAGCATGTTACATAATTTTATATTCAGATTCCACAGATGAACAAAGTCTTCAAGGAGGCGAAAAAACTTTGCTGAGTAGAGACTGCGACGGATGCGCCCAACTGCACATGTGCAGCGAACGATACCGCCGCGTAAACAAAAACGAAAAGGTTTACTGCCCAGACGGAACAGCCCACCTAGTAGACCAAAACTAACCGCTATTTTCCAATTTTTTAAAATAACTTATGCATTGTTTTCGCTGTTTTTGTTTTTTTTCGTCGAAAGACCATAATTATTAATATGATAATTATGCTTGCAGCAACTACCGCGGCTATCCAAAGGGGCGGTTGATATGACAATTCTTTTGCTTCGTTTTGGATTAAGCCCTGATTTGTTACGGTTATGGTGCCGCCGGATGTTTGGTCAAAAACAGTTGTTTCGCCCCCCAAGTTCATGAGGGTTTGCGCATCGACGTTTTCTATGAAAGAAGTTGTAAATGAAATGTTTGCCATATTGTTAAACACGATTTTCGCTGCTTCGCTACTTGTTTTTATCATCCATTCGTCAGGCGTAGATTGATTTGCTGTTTAGTATGTTCATGTTTGCGTTACTTGTGAATTGAGTATTGGTGATGTCTAAATTACCGTTGTTTGCCATGTTGTGTATGTTGCTGACGTTGCAGTTTGTGAATGAGAGGTTGCCGGCGGTGTTGAAGCTGTTTATGTCTAACAGTTTGGTGCTGATGAATGTAGCTGTGCCTGCATTATTGTAGTTGTTCAGGTTTGTGATTGTACAGTTAGTCATTGTCTCGGCACCGTTAGTGTTGTAATTTCCGATGCCGCTGAAATTGCAATCATCCATTGTGTTTTCTATTCCGTAATCGCTGTAGATTATGTTGGCTGATGTACTTTCTATTATGCTGTTTTTCCAAGTTGCTTGCCCTGTTAAGATGCTGATGCTTGCGGTTTTTCCGTGTGATGCTCCTGAGGCCGAAAAACCGCCTGAATCCACCGTTAATGTGCCGTATTGGCTGTTTAAGTTTATTGTTCCGCCATAATTGGCGTCCATTATGCAATGGGTAAGTTGGAGGTTGCCTTTGTTTGCAATGTTTTGTATTCCCCTGGCTCCGTTCGCGGTGAAGCCGGTGTTTGTTAGGGTTGCATCTTTGTTGTTTGTAAAGAATGTGCCGTCAAATTGGTCTTTAAGCTGCCAATTGTCCGCGTTTAGGGTGCCGTCATTGGTGATGTAGGCGACTCCCCCGTAAACGTTGATTCCCGCATTTTTTACGATGAGGGTCTCGGTGTTGATTATGTGTAGTGTTGAGTTGCCTGATAGGTTGATGTTTTCGTCTTGAATAGTTAAGGTTCCTTTGTTTAGTATGGTTAAGTTGGCTTGGGTGCATTGGATTTCTGCTTTTATGGTTAATTCGCCGTTGTTTATGATTTCTAACAGGGTTTTTTGGTTGTTTGTTCCTTGGACGTTAATGTTGTGTTCAAGATTGCTTTTTTCGTTTGCCTCAATGGTTACTGTTGTGTTAGAAGTGATTGAATCGTTCATGTCTGATAAAATTTCGTTAGCTTGAGTAGTTTCAACAATAGAAATAGTTAAAATTATTATGATTAATGCACAAATTACCCTGTTTTTGTTCAATTTGAAATGCCTTCTCCCTTGAGGTTTTATTATGTTTTGAGTGTTTATTTGTTTTTTGGGCTGGTTAATCACCGGTTGCTTGGGAAACATAAAAATTAAAGACTACATGATTGTTTGTTAGTATTCTCTGGTGAATTACAATTGGATAAAGCTGATTATTTAATTTGGAGCCGCAAATACGACAAAGCCTACGGTTTTCTAGCACAGCGCGAACGAGAGTTAGGTTCCAAGTTTCGAAAAAAGAAAATGATGACTAAAGCGGATTTGGCAGCGATTGTTGAATGGAAATTCAAAGATGAACCTGACAAGAAGATGCATGCTTTAGAGTTGGTAGAACGAAATAGTGAGGAAGCGGTGGAACGTATTTCGAGTCAAGTTTTCAACCTGCCTGCAGGCGATGACGTTTACCGTATGAATTGCTTAACAACCCTTGAAGGTGTTAACCCAGTGCTTGCAAGCATAATTTTGGCCTTCTTTGACCCTAAAATTTATGGAATTTTTGATGCTCGTGTTTGGAAACCAGTGCTTGGTAATGCTCCTTCTGGTCTGTTAACTACCTCGAATTATCGGACCTTATTGTTAGCTCTTCGAAAGACGGCTGCTAAACATAATTTAGACGTTAGAGTAATTGATAAGGCGCTTTACAAGAAAAGTTTGGATGCGTCCAGTTAAGGAAAAAGGAATTTAAAAATTGTTAAAGAAATTGATTGTTTTTAGATTAGTTCTATGGTTACGTGTACTTCTTCTGGTACGCGTATGCGCATGATGCGTCTCATGACCCGTTCTTCTGAGTCAATATCGATTAAGCGTTTGTGAATGCGCATTTCCCATCTGTCCCATGTGGCTGTGCCTTCGCCGCAGGGTGTTTTCAGAACTGGAACACGTAGGCGTTTTGTTGGTAGTGGTACTGGACCGTTGATTTTTACGCCTGTTTTTGTAGCTATGCTTTTGAGTTCCTCACACACTTCTTCAAGTTTACCGTAATCGGTGCTTGTGAGGCGTATTCGTGCTTTTCTTACCATTTTTGAACGTCAATCCCGCTTTGTTGCAATCCTTAGACACAAAAGCGGAACATAAAAACCTATCGTAACACAAGGATGATGTTATGGCGTAGATTTTGGGTTATTTCGCTATTGTGGATACATTTTTTGGGTTTAATTTTATGTCTAACGGCTTGTTGGCGAGGGTTTGACAGTTTTGTACATGTTTTAGCTTGCTTTTGAACCATTAGGCACCTACCCCCTATAGGTTTTCTGCATAGATGGGTATTAGGATCCAAATAGTTTGCTCAAAAATTTAACGTAAATTCGACAAAATAAAAAGAAGCAAAAAAGAAAAGAGTTTACTCTTTCTTTTGTTTGTTGGGACGTAGTGAACGTACGGTTGCGCCTGCACGCCACAATTCGCTGTTGCCCATGGCTTTTAGTTCGTCTGAGAGTTTCTGTTTATAGTTTTCTTCTTTGCTGCGTTCTAGGACAATGCGTGATTCTTCGCCTGCCGCTGTAAGCTCATAGAGTGAGTCAAACACTGGTTTTGTTGCGCTGCGGAAGCGTTCTTTCCAGCGGAGTGCGCCGATGCGTGCGGTTTCACTGCAGTTGTTGTACATCCAGTCCATGCCGTTTTCGTCGACGAGGCGGATGAGGCTTTGTGTGAGTTCTTCGACTGTTTCGTTGAATGCTTCGCTTGGGCTGTGTCCGTGCTCGCGTAGGGTTGCGTATTGGGCTTCAATTATGCCTGCGAGTGCACCCATTAGGGTTCCGCGTTCGCCTGTTAGGTCACTGTATGTTTCTTTTTCAAAGGTTGTTGGGAACAGGTAACCGCTGCCGATTGCGATTCCCATGGCTTTTGCGCGTATTTCTGCTTTGCCTGTTGCGTCTTGGAATATTGCAAAGCTGCTATTGATGCCGCTGCCGTCAAGGAAGTTTCTGCGGACACTGGTGCCACTGCCTTTTGGAGCGACCAGTATAACGTCTATGTCTGCTGGCGGGATAACGCCTGTCTGTTCTTTAAATACGACGCTGAAGCCGTGGCTGACGTAAAGGGCGTCTCCTTTCTTGAATGAAGTTTTGACTTTGGGCCATTCTTCTTTTTGGCCTGCGTCTGTGAGTAGGAACATTTTGATTGTTCCACGTTTTGCGGCTTCTTCTACAGTGAACAGGGTTTCGCCTGGAACCCAGCCGTCTTTAACTGCAAGGTCCCATGTTTTTGAGCCTTGCCTTTGACCAACAATTACTTTGATGCCTTGGTCGCGCATGTTTAACGCTTGTGAGCGCCCCTGGATACCGTAGCCAAGGGTTGCGATGACTTCGTTTTGTAGGATTTTTTGTGCTTGTTCAACAGTGAACTCTTTTCGTGTGACAACGTTTTCTTTAACGCCGCCAAAATCCAATTCGACCATTAATGATTCCTCGTTAACCTTTTTCTACAATTTTGAAGAGAACGCAGTAAATAAGAATTTTCCCTGAAAAATCTGGACAGGCACTTGATTACTCTTTAAGTTGCAGCCATAAATTAATTATCCATGCTTCAGGTGAGGTTTCTTGCTGCCAGTTAACGATTTCTTCAAACCCTGCAGTTACCCAACCGTAGACTCGCCTGATTACGCCTGCCTGCTTGTAACCAGCAGATTCTACCATGCTAAACAGTGCCTTCCAGCCTTGCGGGATTTCAGCGATGCCTTTAACGCGCAATGATGCGTAGAGGCCTTCGGGTATGTTTCGGATTACTACTTCGCTTGATGATTTAACGTCTTCTTTAATGGTTAGGTAGTATTCGTAACCGTGGGGTTCAGGTTGGTCTGTGGGGTAAAAGTTTCTTCCAAACAACCGCACGCCCGATTTATCAGTTAAGCCATTGTTTTTGGCATATTCAAAAATTTTGTCGAATGCATCCTCTTCAGGATTTTCGGCTTGTGATTGCACGTTCGCTGCCCGTATCATTTTGAATCGTTCCATCTTTAATTCTACGCTAACCACACATTTCGCCTCAGCAGATAACAGAAATCTTTGCATTAAACATAAATAAATTTTATTCCAAATCACGTTTTCTGCTACAAAAAAGCTAATTAGCATTTTGCAGATAATACAAAATATGGCCAATACCCAGTTTAAAGTTGACCTGATTGCACCCTGCGGCATGAACTGCGGTGTCTGTAAAGCGTACCTTGCCTACTCACGTAATGTTCCATACAAGAAGGGCAAAGTATACCATTGCCCAGGCTGTAGAGTACGCGACAAAAATTGTGCCTTTATCAAACGTGATTGCCACAGAAAAGTTGGCAAACAACTAACATTCTGTTTTGAATGCACTGACATGCCCTGCAAAAGATTAGTCAAACTAGACGAGCTTTACCGTGCACGTTATGGAATGAGTATGGTTGAAAACTTAAAAATAATAAAAGAAAAAGGAATAAGTGAATTCATTAGAAGTCAAACAGAAAAATATCGATGCCCAAGTTGTGGCGACGTGGTTTCTGTGCATGATGGGAAATGTTACGCTTGCGGCTTTCAAGGTGAAAAACCAAAAGGCACAAATCCTAAACACCGATGGGTACCCAACAAAAAACAAGCGAAAACCTAAACCATAAGAAACCTGAGATTTTTTGAGTTTGTCTTCTTGGTTGATATAAAAGCTTTTAGGCAATTAACACATCTTTAGCTTTGACCAACAATGTCAAAAATTGTCCGTGTAGGCGTAACGTTTCCACCTGACTTGCTTAAGGATTTTGACGAAATAATAAACACAATGGGTTATGAAAGCCGAAGCAAAGCCATCCAGGACTCAGTGAGGCTGTTTGTTTCTGAACGTAAATGGCTAAAAGAAGAAGACGCAAACCAAACTGGCGTAATCCTAATGGTTTATGACCATGATGTCCGCAATCTGGAAAGCGACCTGACAGACTCTCAGCATCATCACTCTGACTTAATCTCATCAACTATGCACATACATCTTGGCGAACATGACTGCCTTGAAGTAATAGCTGTAAAAGGAAAAGGTTCAGAAATAAGGCACTTAAGCGATGAACTTGCAACAAGAAGAGGAGTAAAAATCCTCAAAGCAATGATAGTAAACGTCTAAAGACGTTTTAGCTTTTTACTTCAAACATCCTTTCTAATGAAGCCCGCGCCTTCTTTGCAACAGGTTCGGGTATCTTTATCTGATGCTTTTCCTCTTTCAATGAAGCATAAATCCTCTCAAGCGTTGTTAGCTTCATGTTGGGGCAAATTGCGCCGTCATATGCAATGATGAATTCTTTGTCGGGGTTTTCCTTTTTGAGTCGATGCATGATGCCGTCTTCGGTGCCGACGATGAATTTTTTAGCACTGGATTCTTTGACGTACTTACACATTTTTGAAGTACTGCCGATAAAGTCAGCAACTTTGCGGGTTTCGTAGCTGCATTCTGGATGAACCATAACAAGCGCATCTGGATGCTGCATCTTTAAAACCGCAATGTCCTCAGGCTGGAACAGCAGATGTGTTGGGCAGAATCCCCATTCTGGAATTGGAATAATTTTTTTGCCAGTTTTTTCAGCAACGTATTCGCCTAGGTTGCGGTCGGGGCCAAACAGGATGGTGTCAGCGTTAAGGGATTCAACTACTTGAACAGCGTTGGCGGAGGTGCAGCATACGTCACTGCAGGCTTTTGCAGCAGCCAAAGTATTTACATAAACTACTACAGGCGCATTCGGATACAGGGCTTTGACGCGTTTTATTTCGTCAACTGTTAACATTTGAGCCATTGGGCAACGTGCGCCAGTACAAGGTAAGAGAACCTTTTTTTGCGGATTCAAAATGGCAGCTGATTCAGCCATAAAATCCACGGCTGAGAAAACAATCAGTTCAGCATCCTTTTCTTGCATGGCTTTGCGGCTAAGCTCAATGCTGTCGCCGACGTAGTCTGCTATTTCTTGGACTTCTGGACGCTCGTAGTTGTGTGCAAGAATTATTGCTTTTTTCTCTTTTTTAAGGTCAAGGATTTTCTGCGTTAAATCCATATTCTGCGCCTTACAACTAATGATAAAAAAATACAAGGATTAATTACAAGATATAATCTTTACCCCTTCAAAAGCCTTTTTTGACATAATGCTCAAAAAATTGGCTTAAGCAACCCCTAACAGTTGGTAAAAAGCTCCAAATTCACAATAGAGGTCATAATAAGCCGTAAAAAGACGGTTTTTTAAGCAATAAGATTTTAAACGTTAAAGCAAGGATTGATTTTTAGGAATTAACCAAATGCAGATTAAAGCAGTACTGTTTGACATGTTTGATACTTTAGCGTTAATTGACAACGACTACGAATTCTACAATCATGCAGTAGTCCGAATGCACAAATACTTAACAGAACAAGGGGTAAACGTGGCTTTTGAGCCGTTTCGTGACGCCTACATTAAAGCACGTGATGAAATCTATGCTGCTGCAGACAAGAACCTTGAAGAACCCCACTTCAACGTAAGAATACAAAATGCCCTACAACTTTTAGGCATCAATATTGACGCTTCAAACCCAACTGTAACTGGGGCAACATGGGAGTTTTGCCAAGAATTCC
This sequence comes from Candidatus Bathyarchaeota archaeon, assembly GCA_963832745.1. GTDB lineage: Archaea > Thermoproteota > Bathyarchaeia > Bathyarchaeales > Bathycorpusculaceae > Bathycorpusculum. Next base: position 274,520 of record CAWHVC010000002.1, read on the forward strand.
TTAACCACGTAAAAATCGACGAAAACGCCGCTAAAGTCCTGCAAAGCTTATACGGCAAATATAAACTGGGAATAATCTCTAACTTTGCAATCCCCGAAGGAGTATACCATTTTCTGAAAGCAAACAAAATAAACGATTTGCTTGATTTGGTTGTAATTTCTGGTGAAGTGAATAAGCGCAAGCCTAGCCCAGAAATTTTTAAAAGTGCACTTAAAATGTTGGGTTTGTCGTCTGATGAGGCGGTTTTTGTTGGTGATACGGCAGATGCTGATGTTGCGGGGGCTCATGCTGTTGGTATGAAGGTGGTTTATATTAAGAGGCGTTTTGAGCAGACTCTTGAAAGGTTTACGCCGGATGTGGTTATTGATAGTTTGGCTGAGCTGCCGTCTGTTCTTAAAGGCATATAGTGGCAACGGGTTTTTTGGCTGTATTTTTGTTGTTTTTATCGACAACAAACGGTAATACTTATATTACGATTCAATATTCAAGCAATTGTCAAACAAAAGAGGGCTCAAAATGGAAAATAAAACAGAAATCCAATTCCAAATAATAAAAGCAATGCTTGACGAGTTCCCAGAATTAAAACAAAAAGTACGAGAATACTTTGGCGAAGTTTTAGTTTCTGCGTACTAAGAGTTTTTTGGGCATTTTAACGCCATTCTTGCCGGTCTCGCAACCATTTATCAACTCAACAAGTTCACCGTGTCTTTCAAGAAAGTTAAGACCTTTCTGGGTTGCACCGTAGACTTCTCTTCCAGATTCAGCGAATTTTTCAAGCAAATCAGTACTTGACATGAAGGATAAGTATTCTCCGAGTTGTGTAAAGCTAAGGTTTGCTTTGTACATAATTTGTGTTTTTAAAGCGCCATCTTTGGCGATGCCGATTATTTCTGCGATTATGCTTAGTTTGTCTCTTCTTTTTGATTTTTCTTCAAGAGAGATAAAGGGGTTCATTTTTCTGTTTTCCTCTTTCAGATTATTGTTCTATATGCTTCTTCCTCAAAGTCAATATTAAGTCCTGTTTCATACGACAAAATATTCCCAAATCGGAATACCAAAAAAGCGCCAAAACAAAAAACGAAAAACCTTAACTTCACCCACAACAACACCAACAAGTGATAAGTTATGCTAATCGGCTTAATCTCAGACACCCATGACAACCTTCCACAAATCGAAAAAGCCGTCAACTACCTCAACGCCATAAAAGTCGACTTAGTCCTGCATGCAGGCGACTACTGCGCGCCCTTCACACTTGCCAAATTCAAAGCTCTAAACTGCAAACTTATCGGCGTATTTGGCAACAACGACGGCGACCATGAGCTGCTTAAAAAAAGGTTCAGCGAAACCCAAAACTGCGAAGCACACGGCAGATTTGCCCAAGTCAACATTGACGGCTATAAAATTGCCCTACTACACGGCGACGAGCCAGAACTGCTTTTCGCTTTAATCGGTAACCAATGCTTCAACGCAGTCGTGCATGGACACTCCCACAACAAGGGCATTGAGCAGCGAGGAAAAACGCTAATCATTAACCCTGGTGAGCTTTGCGGGTACTTAACAGGCAAATCCACCCTTGCCCTGCTTGATACAAAGAAAAATGAAGCAAAAATAGTGGACCTCTAAAGCGTTTACTGTTTGACGCTTGGCTGCTGTTGCGAGATGCAGTGAAGTGTTCCAAAACCATAAACCAAATATGAGCAGTCGATGCCGACAACTTTTCTGTCAGGGAACAGTTTCTGTAGTATCTCAAGCGCTTTGGCGTCGTTTTTGTGGTTGAAAACTGGCATGAGCACTTTTGTGTTGCCTATGTAGAAGTTGGTATAGCTTGCGGGTAATCGGCAGTCGCATCCGGTGACGTTTCCGGGCATGGGCAGCTTGACAATGCTGAGGTAGTTGCCGTCTTGGTCGGTTGCTTCCGTGAGAAGTTCATAGTTGGCGTTTAGTGCAGCATAGTTTTCATCTGTCTGGTCATCTTCGTAGGCACAGACTATTGTTGTAGGGTTTACAAATCGTGCGAGGTCGTCTATGTGTCCGTCGGTGTCGTCTCCGCAGATGCCGTTTTTGAGCCAGATGAAGTGGGTGATGCCGAGGTTGTCTTTTAGGTATTTTTCTATGTCTGTGCGGGTCATGTCGGGATTTCTGTTTGGGTTAAGCAGGCACTGCTCGGTAGTTAGAAGCGTGCCTTTGCCGTTAACGTCAATAGAACCGCCTTCCATAACAACGTGCGGCCTAAAACAGGGTAACTTTAGGGTCTTGTTGATTATTTGGGGGATGTCTTTGTCTTTTAGGAGGATATCGTATTTGTCGCCCCAAGTGTTGAAAATCCAGTTAACCATAGCAAGCTTTCTCTGGTCATTAATTACGAAGGTTGGTCCATAGTCACGGAACCAAACGTCAGCGTATTCAAACATGAAGAAACTGATTTTGCCAAAATCAACATCAGCCTTCTCAAGCAGCCATGTGACTTTTTGTTTCATGTCTTCGTCTTTAACGAAGAGGTTGACGTTTTCGCTTGTGTGGATTTCTTTGATTATTTGGACGTAGGTTGCTTCTACTTTGTCGACGCAGTCTGGGAAGGTTACGGGGTCGTGTGGCCAGCTTAACCAGATTGCGTCATGTTTTTCCCATTCTGCTGGCATGCGGTATCCCTGTTCAATAGGTGTCCCTAAGGAAAGAGGGTCGGTTAAAGGCTTGTAAGTGTCAGGTCGCCTGTTCTTTAGGAATCCCCACCCTTCACGAATCCGCTTGTTAAATGATAAGTCAACTTTGGCGATTACGGTTTCTTCTTTGTCGCCCGCTTCGGCAAGAATCTCCCCGAATGCGTTGCACACAAAGCTGCCTCCCCAAAATTCAAGTTCGTCTTCTTCTCCAACGCGGTTAACTGCGGCTATGTGTACGCCGTTTGTGATGGCGTGTCCACGCTGAACAGTTTTCCAAGCGTCATGCCAGTCGCCGTCGGCTGAGGTGTGGTCTTTGATGTAGCCTATTGCAGTTGGGTAGAAGATGATGTCGGCGCCTTTTAGGGTGCAGATTCTTGCTGCTTCAGGGAACCATTGGTCATAGCAGATGAGTACGGCGATTTTTGCGTAGGCTATAGAATATATTTTGTAGCCTAAGTCGCCTAGTTCGAAATAGTTTTGTTCATAAAACAGGGGGTCTTGTGGGACATGGATTTTGTGGTAAGTGTCAAGTAGTGTTCCGTCTGCATCTATTACGACTGCAGAATTGTAGAATTTTCCGTCAAGGTTCCGCTCGAACAGGGGTATGATTATGACTATTTTGTATTTTTTGGCAAGTTCAGCAAAAGCGGCTGTAGATTCGCCGGGTATGGTTTCAGCGTATTTTTGGGCGTCTTGGCATTCTTCTTGTGGGAAGTAGCGAGTATGGTAAAGTTCTTGCAGACAAATGATTTGGGCGCCTTTTTGTGCGGCTTCCTCAACCCGTTGCAGGGTCTTCTGCAGATTTGCCGCCATATCTTCTGAAACCACGGTCTGAATTAGCCCAACTGTCACAATTTTCCCAGTTTTTGAGTTCACTTCTGCTATTTTTTATTCCTGCCTTAATTTTCATCATATAATACTTTAGAGGGAAAAACCTTTCTGAAAATCAAAAACAAAATAACAGGTAAACGAGGCAAAAAAGAAAGTTATGGCTTCGCCCTGCTGGAGTGTTTTCTTTGGTAAATTATCAATCCAGCGATAACAGCTATTACTGGAATAGCAATCAGGGCAGCATACTCAATTGGAAATGCGGAGTCGGTGTTTGTTATGTTTGTTACTGAATCGTCTTGGGTAGTGGTAAACTTGGCAAGCCACAAGTAATTACCAGACGAACCATTTGCTTGAGGATTAGTGAGAAAACGAACATTTAGCGTGCCTGAAACTACAAAACTATTGTTGCTTGAAGGGGTAATTGATTTAAGTGCACTGCTTTGTCCATCAGTGGTTTCTCCATAATGGCAATCAGCAATTTTGTTGCCGACATTGTCGAGTTTAACGATATATGATTGGTTGTTTTGCGCTCCAACGGCGATGTAGGCATTTGATATTTCGGTAACTGAATGAAAGATTGCAGGTTCGTAAAGTTGGTACCAGTTTATGTTTCCAGTTGAATCAGTCTTTAAAACAAGGCCATGATTGATGTTTCCACCAGCAAAGATAAAACCAGTATCAACTGTTTCATAAATGTCAAGCAGCGGAACTGTAGATAATTCATTAACATGAATTGTTTTCCATAATTGCGTGTTCCCATCGCTGTCAGCTTTTACAAGTAATCCTTCGTTATCGCGTGAGCCGGCTATGGCATAATTGTGGTCGCTTGTTTCTATCAGGTTTGTAAAGAATATTTTTGATGAGTCTTCGCCAAAAGTTTTACTCCAAACTATACTGCCGGTTTCGTCTAGCTTTATAAGAAAGCTGTCGTCGCCATTAAAGTTGTTTTGTTTACTACCAGTTACGATGAAGTTTCCGTCACTGTCTTGGATAACACAAGGACCGTCTATAGCCAATGTTTTATTCCATTGAATTGAACCATCACTACCAGTTTTTAGTATGTAACTTTCAATAGTGACGCCAGTTTTTAGTATAACATTTGAGTTGGATTGAGAAGAAGAATATATAACACATGCCATAACAAAGCCGCCATCTACAGTTTGCGCCACAGACCGTACACCTACTAACCCCGATAGCTCAAAGGTTTTGCGCCATTCCATTTCGCCTAAAGAATTCGTTTTAACCAAGACAGGCGCTATTTGTGAGGATGGATACATTGTCAATGAAGCGTTACTTCCAACAATTGCATAACCGCCATCACTTGTGCTAATTGCATAACCACTCCAGCCAGAAAATGTTTTGCTCCATTGCATCTGAAAGGAGCCTTCAGCGTTAACTGTACAAATTGAGGCTAAGAAAAGTAAACAAACCAGAAGCAATAATGCGTTTTTTCTCTCCATTTACATTACCCGGGCAGCAATTATATATCTTTTAAGCGTTTGATTAAATAGTTATTTCAATAAATAAGTTTTAAGACAAAAAAAGAAAAAAGGTCTTGACAAGCGGCAGTATTCTGCTAAAAAAGGTATATTGATTTATTAGTCGTAGCATTCTAAACAGTAAAAGCAAGAATCAGACTTACAGGAGGTAGTTTAACGTTGATGTCTCATCAAAGTGTATTCAAAGACGAATCAAAATTAGACATAAACTACCTTCCAACCCGCATGCCTCACAGAGACCGAGAACACCGCCTCTTAATGGAGTTCTTCAGTTTCCTAACCCGGTACCCTGACCGTATGGCACAACGTGTAATCGTCACCGGCGAAGTAGGAACTGGAAAAACCGCGCTATGCCAAAACTTCGGCAAAGACATCAGCATCGAAGTAGGTAAAAAAGGCATAAAATTCCGTTACATCCATGTTAACTGCCGCGAATACCGCGGAAATCTCGCTCCGATTCTACATCAAGCTGTCACCATGTTTCGACCAAACTTTCCAGCACGCGGCTACTCAGCAGAAGAAATCCTCAAAACACTACTGCAAGTGCTCGAAGAAGAGCAGGCATTTATTATTTTAACACTTGACGAGTTTGACAGCCTCATCGAGAAGGAAGGCTCAGATGCCGTCTACAAGCTGACACGTTTGCAGGAGATGCAGGCAGGCAAGCCTCAGAGGATTTCGTTTATTTTTATTCAGCGTGACCTTTCACCGCTTAAAGCCTTGGATGACAGCGCCCGAAGTACACTGCAACGCAACATCGTCAGCCTCGAAAGGTACAGCAAGGAACCGTTAACAGACATTCTTAGTGACCGTGTGAAATTGGCTTTTGAACTCTCGGCTGTTCCCGAAGACGTAGTTGGCTTAATCGCTGAACTAGCCGCTACAGAGACAGGAAACGCACGGTTCGGCATCGAACTGCTTTGGCGTTCCGGCAAGTATGCTGACGCCCAAGATTCCGAGCGAGTTGAACCAGAATTTGTACGGCAAGCAGTCTCAGCCATCATACCCACTGTTAAACGCAGTGAACTCAGCGGACTGGGCATGCACGAAAAAATGCTTCTGCTTGCAGTTGCCCGCTTCTTTAAAGAGAACAAGGACGCTTTTGCCACACTCTCAGAGATTGAGGAGGCATACGGAGTCATCTGCGAAGAGTATGAGGAAACACCGTATAGTCACACCCAGCTTTGGAAGTACCTGCAACGTTTTGTGCAAATTGGACTTGTGAAAACTGAAGTAGGCGCTGCCTCTTCACGTGGGCGTTCAACCATGGTTTCTCTGCCAGCGGTTCCAGCAGCTGAACTTGAACACGAGTTGTCTACTTTGCTTGCGATGGAGCGGTGATTGAGATGGAGCTTGAAGAAGTTTTCTCATCTAAACCCCGCATGAAAATCCTAAAACTGCTTGACAAGCTCGGGCAGCTTAACGTTTCGGACATTGCTCGGCGAATAAAAATGAATTATACTGTTACTGACGAGCACTTGCGGCTTTTGGAGTCTGAGGGCATCTTGAAACAGTACACTTATGGCCGAATCCGGTTGTACAGTTTTAATTTAGCTTCTGAAAAGGCGAAAGCTGTGCAAAACCTAATACAAGTGTGGGAACAAAATAAACAGTAGAGGAACCATTTATGGCAATGATTGATGTTTCTGGAAAAGCTGAAGTTTTACGAGAAGCCACCGCTTCAGGCACAATCCATCTTAAACCTGAAACCATAAAACGCATCCAAGAAGCAAAAATCGCTAAAGGCGACCCCCTGTACACTGCAAAAATCGCCGCAATCTTGGCAGCAAAAAAAACCAGCGAGCTAATTCCACTTTGTCACCCGTTGCCTTTGACTAACGTGGAGGTTTACCCAAAAGTTCTCAACGAAACAACTGTAGAAGTCACTGCAACGGTTAAAACTCGTGCACAGACGGGCGTGGAAATGGAAGCACTCACGGCGGTGTCGATGGGTTTGTTGACGGTTTGGGACATGACTAAACAATACGAAAAAGACGTCAACGGGCAGTATCCTTCAACTGCAATTCAAGATATTCATGTTATCCGCAAGTTTAAGCAGGTTTAACTTATGAGTGAAACTTCAAAACAGCACAAAGAACATGCACCAAAAAAACTCAACTTTGCAATCTACACATGCAGCACCTCACGTTATCACCAATTTGAAAAGGGCGAAAACGTCACTGACCTTGGCGGTGACACTATCCAAAACCTTGTCCAGTCGGCTGGGCACCTCGTGTTGCGTAAAAAAATTATTTTAGATGACACGGTAATGATTGCTAAAGCTTTTGATGAATGTTTAACTTCTAAAGACTTGGATGTTGCCATTTTTTCTGGCGGCACCGGAATCACACCCACAGACGTAACGATTGAAGCTGTTTCGCCGTTACTGGAGAAGATTTTGCCGGGTTTTGGCGAGTTTTTTAGACGCATTAGTTTTGACGAGGTTGGTCCAGCGGCGGTGTTATCTCGCGCAGTTGCAGGCGTCGCGGGAGGTAAAGCGTTTTTCTGCATTCCAGGTTCTCCAAACGCTGTGAAGACTGCGGTGGAAAAACTTATTTTGCCCGAGTCGCCTCACATCGTTAAACATGCACGTGAACAGCGATGAATTTAGTCGACAACTGCGGCAGACCCCTTCTTAATTTAAGAATTTCAGTTACACAACGATGCAATTATCACTGTACATACTGTCACAAGGAAGGCGAAGTTGAACGTGCAAACAGCGCTGCAGAAATACTAACTCTGCAAGAAATTGTGCGTATAGCCAAAACCGCAATCGACTTGGGTATATCACGGATTAAGCTTACAGGCGGCGAACCCTTAATGCGCAGTGACATCTGCCAAATTGTTGCGGGTATCTCTGGCATTCCGGGACTGCGGGACCTTTCGTTAACCACGAACGGTTTAATGCTGGCGGACATGGCTAAAGAATTGCACGCCTCCGGTTTAGGTAGAATAAATATTAGTTTAGCCTCGCTTAACCCTGAAACATACGTTAAACTTACCGGCGGCAATCTTGACAAGGCACTATCTGGCGTTAAAGCCGCTGTTGAAGCTGGATTTAACCCCGTCAAGCTTAACATGGTTATTCTCAAAGGCGTTAACGTGCATGATGTCGCAGACATGATTGCATACGCAAAAAAAATGGGCGTAATCCTGCAGCTTATCGAGCTTGACCCCGTAAACGTCAGCCACAATTACTATTCACGGCATCATCGTGGTCTTGAAGATCAGGAAGAAATGCTTCGTCAAAAAGCCGTTGAAGTTGAGCAGCGCCGCTTTATGCATAACCGCTTAATCTATCACTTGCCAAACGTGACAGTTGAAGTTGTTCATCCGATTGAAAACACGGATTTCTGCATGCACTGCACAAGGCTACGTGTTACCAGCGACGGGAAACTCAAGCCGTGCCTGATGAGAAACGACAACCTTACTGATATTCTAACGCCTATGCGGCAAGGAGTCAGCGATGAGGACCTCAAAAAATTATTCATTCGAGCTAACCGGTTGCGGGAACCCTACAACAAATGTGTTTAACCATTTTTAGGGGGTGTAAAAGTGCCTTTCAATTTGAAAGGCTTATTGGGGTTAAAAAGAAAACTGGAAAGTTTGGGTTTATTTCTTTCCGGTTTTTTCTGCGTGTTTTGCTTTCTTTGCTTTGTTTTTCTTTTCTAATGATGGCACAATTTTCACCTGACGTTTAAGGTTTTTAAGTTAATAAGCCCCCTAAAAACCTGCCTATCCAAAAAAAGAGGAAAAACAGTTTTTGGTTCTTGAAAATAGGGCAGAAAAGCGGAGTATGCTCATTTTATCGGCATGTTTGGCGTCTGTTAGGGCTCTGCTTCAGGTTTATTGCTGAAACTATGGAGGCGTAGTCTGTGTTTGCAGTGTTGATGGTTCAAAAAGCAGTGTCTTGAATTTGTTCTAGAAAAATGGTTGATTGTTGAGAGATTCGGGCAGATTTTCGTCAACCGCTCGCTTTAAGTGGATTATGATGGGAAAACTAAAGTTCCGTAGCCCTTTTTGCCATAAAAACGTTTTTAAATCAATACTGCACTCACTAAATCCGACATTAAATGATACCAAAATACTTCTTTCTAACAAAAGGAGTTGGCAAACACAAAGAACAACTCCAATCATTCGAATTAGCCCTACGAGATGCAGGGATTCAAATGTGCAACCTAGTCGCAGTATCAAGCATTGTTCCACCCGGATGTGAACTGCTAACTAAAGAAAAAGGCTTAAAAATGATTCACCCCGGCGAAATCACCTTCGTTGTCATCGCACGCAATGCAACCAACGAGCCACACCGCCAAGTCGCATCATCAGTCGGCGTAGCTATCCCCTCAGGCAAAAACCAGTACGGCTACCTCAGTGAACATCACAGTTTCGGAGAAACAGATGAAACCGCAGGCAACTATGCAGAAGACTTAGCTGCAACAATGCTTGCAACCACCATGGGCATCCAGTTTGATCCAGAAACCGCTTGGGATGAACGCAAACAACTTTTCAAAACTACTGGTTTAATCATTAAAACATCAAACAGTACTCAGTCAGCGGCAGGCGACAAGAACGGGCTCTGGACAACAACCGTTGCAGCTGCAGTCTTTGTCCCACCAGAAAACGGCGAACCAACAAAGGAATAAAAAATTGCCAGCAAGTTTTTTCACACTTGCTTTCCTTTAACTTTTTGGCGCTTTTTGCTTTAGGGTTTTTTGAAGACAATGTTCTTGTGGTCAATTAACTTGTAGAAGTACACTTTCAGAAAGTCAGTGATGACAAAAGCCAGCAACGCGTAACCCCAAACAAAACCTGCCAGCGTCCAACCAATGGGTGCGACAAAGACGCCGTAAACCACAACCAATGTTGCCATTAGTTTGGTGATTACTGCTGACCAGAAAAGCAAGCCGCCGGGTCGGATTGACCAGAAGTGTCCTCTTGTTCGGGTCACAAAGATGGTTAAGTGCCCAGCAACAGCTAACTTTAGGAAAATGAAGGATTGCAGCACAGGTAAGGGTAACTGCAAAACTACTTCACCTATGTAGAAGATGAAGAAGGATGCAAAGACGCCTACGATGCCCAGCAGGGTTGAAATGATTAGGACGTTACGCATGTTCCATTTCTCGGGTTCATTGGAGTACTTGACGTTATCATACGCGATTGCCATGATTGGCACGTCGTTAAACAAGGCTAAGAGTACAATCATGACGGCAGTGACGGGGTAAAAATTGAACACAATAATCGAAGTTACAATAAAGAATAGGACACGTATGGTTTCAGCTATGCGGTAAATCGAGTAATTGTTCATACGCTGGAAAACCTTGCGGCTTTCCTTAATTGCATCAATAATTACTGATAAACCAGGTTTGGTGAGTACAATGTCGGCTGCTGATTTGGCGGCGTCAGTAGCGCCCGCAACAGCTATACCCGCGTCAGCCTCCTTCAAAGCCGGTGCATCATTCACGCCGTCACCAGTCATACCAACAATATGATTATCATCTTGCAACAGTTCAACAATCTTATACTTGTGCTCAGGAAAAACTTCAGCAAACCCATCCGCAGCCTCAACAACCTTGCAAGCCTCCTTATCGCTAAGGTTAAGAAAAGTTTCCGGCAAAGCAATCTTGTCACCCAAGTTTACTTGACCAGCAATTTCTTTAGCAATTGCAATATGGTCGCCAGTAACCATTTTTACTTGTAAACCCATGTCTTTGGCAGTTTGAATGGTTGAAGCCGAATCTTCGCGAGGAGGGTCATAAAGTGCAAGCAGTCCAACATATTGCCAGACGCCTTTCTCGTCGGTTTTTGCAACGCCAAGTGCACGGTGCCCCTTAGAAGCAAAATCCACAATAACTTTGTCAACCTGAGAAGTTAGTTTTTCCTCTGCGTTAACCAGTTGCATGATAACTTGAGGTGCCCCTTTAGAAACTTTGAAGCTAACGCCTTGAGGGTCTTGAACTGTTGCTTCGGTACGTTTTATCACTGGGTCAAAAGGCTTGAAAGACTGCACTTTAAAGGTTCCAAGCTGTCCCGAGACAGTTGATTCGGCCTTAGCACGGGATATTACGGCGTTGTCAATTGGGTCTTTATCTTCTTGCCGGGAAGCTAAAGCACTAAGAAACAGTACATCAGCAGTTCTAAAACCACTTGCCGGGTTAATTTCTGCAACGGTTAATTCATTTTTGGTTATGGTTCCTGTTTTATCGGCACAGAGTACATCAACGCCCGACATTTCCTCGATAGCGGCAAGTTTACTTACAATCGCTTCTTTTTTCGCTAAAGCGATGGCGCCAACTGCTAAAGTAACCGACAGCACTGCCGGTAAAGCTGCTGGAATAGCGGCAACAATCAAAATTAAAGCGAACTCTAAAGTGTCAACGATGCTTTCCTGCCTAAACAGGGCAACCATGAAAACGACGGCAACCAGTACCACAGCCAAAACGATTAGGTAATCGCCGATTTTGACAACTGCTTTTTGGAAGTGACTTTTTGGTTGAGCTTGCTCTACAAGCTTTGCGGTTTTCCCAAAATAAGTATGCATGCCAGTGGTTACAACTAAAGCGTCCATTTCACCTTGCCTTACAATAGACCCCGAGTAACCAACGTCAGAAACGTGTTTTTCCACTGGCAACGATTCGCCAGTTAATGCTGATTGGTCCACTGACAGGTAGTCGCCTTCGACGAGTTTAATATCTGCAGGTATCACGTCGCCTAAACGGATTCTTACCACATCGCCGGGCACCAATTCTCTTGAGGGAATCTCTATCCATTTATCATCACGGTGAACACGAGCGTTTAGGGCTAAACGCTTCTTTAACAGTTCAATTGCATTGTCTGCTTTGCGTTCCTGCCAAAAACCAACTACAGCATTAAGCATTAGCAAAGCAAAAATTATGCCGAAATCTTCCCAGTGATTTATAACTGCAGAGAGGATAACGGCTGCTTCAATCATAAAAGGAATTGGACCCCAAAAATACCGGAAGAACTTTTTTAAGGGGTTAATTTTTTTTTCTGATATTTCGTTTGCGCCATAAGCTGTTAGGCGTTGTTTAGCTTCTTGAGTGCTTAAACCATTTTTGCCACTGGATAGAGTGTTAAACAACTCCTCGGGGGAGGCTTTTTTTACGTTTTCAACAGATAATGTCTTTTCCATGATTGTTCGCTTTACACAGTTTAACGGACACAAAACGTATTAGCGTTCAAAATAGAAAGGGCTAACACGGTTACTTAACTTTGTGTTGTAGCTTAGATACAATAACAAAAGCACTTATGCAAAACAAACAAAAAAAGGCTAACTTAAAAAACAGTTTTTATTTGAAGTGCAAGTTGAAACGTTGCATTGCTGCTTCTACAATCTGTTTAGCGTTTTCTGCGTTGCGCCAACCCTTGACTTTAGTCCATTTATGTGGCTCTAAGCGCTTGTAGGTTGTAAAGAATTCTTGAATCTGATTTAATTGATACTCATGAACGTCAGTGATATCATTGTAGCCTTCGAATCGGGCGTCATTTGCAAGGACGGATAAAATTTTTTCGTCTGGACCATTTTCGTCTTCGATATGAAGAACTCCGATTACGCGAACGCGAGCAATTGCGCCAACTTCAAGGGGTTCATAAGTTAAAGTCATAATGTCTAAGGGGTCATCGTCTTCTGACCAGGTTTGGGGAACAAAACCGTAATCAACAGGGAAAAAGACTGCTGACGGAATAATTCGGTCAAGCACAAAAGCTTCCCAGTCTGACTTGTACTCGTACTTGTCGCGTGAACCGCTTAAAACTTCAATAACCATGTTAAGGTGTGTTGGTGGATTTTCGCCGGCGGGGATTTGTTTCCATAAATTCATAACAAATAACCATATGGTTTGAGTTTAACAAGCATAAAAGTTTACCGTGAAGTTAACTCAGATTTAACTTTTAAGTTCTTTCGCCATTGCCACCGCTAAAAGCCTCCAAACCGCCGAATCTTCACAACACAAAGAATCCGCAAGCATCTGTGCCTCAACTGGTGAAATTTTTTCTTTTCCGTGGTCAACATGGACTGCTTCAAAATTCAGCCTTGAACCACCATTTTTTGGTTGAATCTCATAGAGAAATTGAGAGTGCATGTTTGTACCTGTAATGTGTGTAGAAATCCAGCTGAATCTGTCTGGGTAAAGATGCACCAGTTTCTGCTTTTCAACAACACCGTCTGCAGTGTGAAAAACATCCTTCAAAACCATTACATCGTTAGATACACGCATAACTTGGCGTTCAGCCGTTGCGTGACCCATTAACTGATGGTCTATTGGCGAGAAGTCTGTGCACCACAAAAACGCCTCTATAGCCGAAACAGCAAAACTTTGGCTAAACCTATAACGAACTGTAACTGGCATAAACAGCCCTTAAGTTAACCAAATATTTAGTGGTTGCGTTTAACCGAAAAAGTCAGACATACGCTTCTGATAAAGCGCACGCTTAAGCAATTCGCTCTGCCGTATCCAACGTCCCAACGGAATCTCGAACCGTGTACTAATATGTTGCAATGATTCAGCCAAAGTGTTGAAAAGTAAGGGTTTTTGGCGCATAGCGTTTCTGACGTTTTCACGGACTTGCCAGACACCAATAGGCATGATGTAGCCGGGGCGGGCTTCACGTAGCACAATCACGGTTGCCTGACGCTGCTCCTTAACCAGCAACTCACAAGTTGCCAGCCGAGCCGAATAGTAGCAGCCTCCAATAGCCGCGTAAGTTGTCCGCCCATTGTTGCCTTCCCAATCCGAAAAAATGGCTACGTTTTTACCGGCGGGATTCCAAACTGTTCCCGGATACCATGCCTCCATTGATTCGTAACTGTACTGGGCAGGAATCATCAAAACTTCAAACACGTTATCAAGATAGACTGATTCGTACACACGGTACTCGTTTATTTCAGGAAAAGTTTTGACCTGTTCACGGAGATTTTTGGAGATTATGTCGTCAACAGCGGTTATACTCCAGCGTGTAGGAACTAAGCGGCGGTTTTTTTCTACTCCGAATGCGCCGACGCTGAAGGCTTTTTGGATTTTGGTGACTATTACGCCTCGGTCGTAAAGTTCCAGGACGGCGTTGGTTGATTTTAGGTCGGTGTCGTAGTATGCTTTTTCGATGTGCTGCTCGTAACGAGCGTTACCAACACGCATATCCCTAATAGGCGCCGACGGACCAAACGGCTGCACGTCATCATCCATAAAGATTGAACCGCGGGGCTTCTTTGTAAGATTTAGCTCCATGTCCACACTGTTATCCGCCAACGCCAACTCGCGGGTGGAATCCATGATTTTTCCCGCTTTAAGCACGTTTGTTACGTTAACGCGGTGTTTGCCCCTGATCAGCATGGAACGGAACCCTACAATCTCGTCAATTGACTTGCCAAACCATTGTTCGGGCAAATCGTAAATACTCGTGTCCTCGCTCACGGGCGGGACGAGTGGGCCAGCGTAAACGTTGGGGTAGCCGATTCTGCCTATAAAAACGCTTGGCGGCGACATGCCGGTGATGTCTTGATTGGACATTAAAGGGATGCTTTTGTTGAAGTAGTTTACTTTTACCATTATAGGGCAACGGGTTTTTCCACAAAGGTTTCGCGAGCCCTTACAGATAACACACAAGCTATCTTGAGAAGTTCGGGCAACGATTTGGCTGTCGTCTCCCATGTTTGCGTGTTTTAGAATGTCCTTTAGCCAGTTATCTGTTGGATGCACGTTTTGTGCTGGTTTTGCGGTGAAAGACATCTTAATTGATGAAGGATGATGCGTGTTGATATGTTTTCTGCAAACAAACCCTTAAAAACCGCCATAGCCACCAAAGCGAACCATGTTTAGTATGCAATTAATTTTGTTAAATTAACGTCCAGTGATGGTTTTTAACATACGAGATTTTCGGATAACACGCCTGACCGGCGGCGGTAGCCGTAACATGACAAAATCAGCCGCTTTATACAATCCAAAAAGCCCATTTGGCGCCACGCCAGCATCAATAATTTTCAGGTAACCATCAATGTTTCTGATATTCTCACAGCTTATGTCCAAAAGCCCAAACTTGCTTGCGATGCTGCGCAGTTGAGTCAACTCCTCGGCGGTTACCTCTACTTCTTTGCCGTATTCCTGAAGTAGACAATATTTTGTATGCCAAAAAACACGTGCAAAATAGACGTGCCTGTACTGGCGGGGCAACTGTTGGTAAGCTTTATGGTCATTTTCTATTGCTTCTTTTTTACCGATTTTAAGCGCTAAAATCTTGGATTTAAAATTCACTCGGAAAACAAGTTTATGCATGCCATAACTGAGCATTGAGGATTTAGAAAAAATCATTGGAACAACATTTACTAACTCGCTCATGGGGACAAAAGTGGTTTTTTTCGCGGTTAAATAAGAATCTATTAAACCGTCTAAAATTTTTGCTCGATCTTGCATTCTTTTATATTTCAATATTTCACAGCATCGGAAAAATGTTTAGGCTCAATAATTGGGTATGTGACTACATGGATACAACTACATTAGGCTATCAAGTGATACTGATTTATAGCCACTGTTCCAACTAAATTGACCTCAATTCCTACAACGATGAATGCTTTATGGTACCACCGTAGTTCCTTGCTAAAACCTCTAAGCGTTAACAAGAAAAGAAACGGGTAAAAATCCATTGGCGCTCCATTGTGGGGCTGATTGTCGGCTCAGAATCAGGAATGAAAAGAAAAAAATGCCAAGTATTGTTGCCAGCCTGCACCAGACGAAGCACCAACCAGCAACCCAATCAGCAGTGATCTGTTAAAAGATTCGATAAAAGTTTTGGCCCTAAAAAGGGAAAGGGAATTTTAGGCTTTGGTTACGTATTTTTCTTTAAACTCAGAAAGCCTTACTTTACGTTTCTCAAGCGCATTGATGATGCCGTCTCTCTCTGACTGCAACGCAGTTAACACTTTCTTGGAGTCATTAACGATGGTTTCAGCCTGAGACGCTGTTGTTTGAGCGTTTGCAAAAATGTCTTTTGCAGATTTCTCTACGCCTTCAGCTTCAGCAGTTACATCACTTGCCAATTTTCCGATGCTTTGCGCGTTAGTTACTGCGCGTTCAGCTGCTTTCTCAATGTTTTCGGCGGCAGAGGAAACGCTTTTGGCGATACCTGCAAGTTCTTCGGCTGAAGCGGTTTGTTCTTGAATCGCTGATGATGTTTCTTCTGCTGCGGAGGAGCTTTCTTCAGCGATACTTGCAACTTCCTGAATTGTTTTAACAACAGAGTCTAAGGCTTCTACGCCGCTTCTGACGTTGCTTGTTAAATTATCAACTTTAACGGTCATGACATCCATGATTTGGGCGATGCTCTCTGCTTCCTTTATTGCGCCAAGCACAACAGTTGCGCCTTCAGCCGCGCCAGATTGGGATTGGGAAGCTACACTGCTGCTTTTATCTCCGGCTCCTTTGATGTCTTTAACCAGTATTATTGCTTCACCGGCAGCAACTTTAGATTGGCCAGCTAAGCCTTTGACGGCATCAGCAACCACTGCAAAGCCTCTCCCTGCTTCGCCTGCACGGGCAGCCTCGATAGCTGCGTTAAGTGCCAGCATGTTTGTTTGGCCTGCAATGTCTGAAATTGAGCCGGCCATTTCCCCAATCTTGTCAACGGAATTAACCATGGAGGTAACTGCGTTGGAGAGTTCTGTAATGTTTCCTTTGATGTTTTCAATTGCATGCAGTCCCTTTTGGCCTTTCTCGTTTGCCTCTTTAGACTTCTTTAGGGCTTCAGCAGTTACTGTTGAAGTGTCTTTGGCGATTAAGCCTGCTTCATCCATGACTTTTTTAAGTGATTCAGTACTTTTAGCAGTATCCTGTGAGAGTTCCGCAAGCTTTTGGGCACCCGTTGAAACCTGCTGAGAAGCCGTACTAACTTGTTCCATACCGTTAACAATCTGGTTAGTAGCGGCAGCGCATTGTTTGCCCATTTCTAAAAGTTGCCTGCTTGCTTTAACTGCGCCATCCGAGTTTGTAGCAATTTTTTCCGCTGCATCAGTAACTTCTTTTACGCTTGTAGATACTTTAGCGACTGCTTGACTGGCACTTTCAGCCAGTTGCGTAACTATTGTTGACGCATTTTTCATTTGCTCAGAATATTCTGTTACTTTGGTGAAAGTATTGATGATTTCTACTTGATTATTAAGAACGTTTTCTCCACTTTTTACCGCTTCTTCAAGCACTGGAACAACGTACTCGACTAGTTCTATGATCTTAGCGTCGAGTTTGCTGTTTTCTTCTTTTAACTGTTTGTTTTCTAACTGTAACCGTTTGTTTTCTTGTTCAAACTGGTTTAGCTGTTTTTCTTGAACAGGGACTATTTTGGCTTTTGCTTCCTCTTGCATTCAGGTAACTCCTTAGAATGACAACTTTGCCAAATTGTTTATAATAGGGTTATGAACACCGAATATTCATCAGAAAAAACAGAATTTGCAAAGAAACAAAATGAAAAACCTGAAGCAGCTTAATTTAGGCATCAAATTGTAATTAAAATAATCAATTTTCTCTGAAAATATTGTAAAAACCTTAAACAAATAAGTCATCAAAAAAAAGCAGAAACGGTATAAAAAACATTTTTTGATTAAGAGAAGTGGCGCCCAGGCCGGGATTCGGACCCGGGTCCTGCGGGCGACAGCCGCATATACTGGACCGAACTATACTACCTGGGCTCTTAAGCGCCGAAACAATACACACCATTTAACTAATTAAGCTTTCTTTGGTAAAAACCAGTATAGCTAAGGAATGCCGCATAAAGAAGCGTTAAACAACCAAAAAATCAGGAGCAAGGCTGAGGTTTTTTGATTTATGGTGCAGTAGGCTTCTGGTGCTTTTTGCCAGTCATGCCTTCAATGCAGATTTTACCCATCGTCGTCTTAGCCAACTTTTCAGGCTTAACCTTTGCAAGTTTCTCTTCAGGAGTCAAACTAACCTGCCTGACAAGCACAGCCATGCCATGCTGCTTCTCCGCCAAATCTTCAATCAAAACCATTTTGCCCCAGAACTCAACACACGTATAAGCATAATCGCACTCGTCAGTTACGCCGTAGTCAAGGACTGCTTGGCCCCAAACGCGGTTGTTAGCTTGCAGGTAAACCAGTTTTTTGCCTTCGGGGGCGCAGTGGAAGTAGAGGCAGTTTTTTTCTTCATCATATCCGTGGCTCAGTGAGACAAGGTAAGGCTCATTGTTCATGCATTGAGCTATCGTGACGTACTTGGTGGTTTTTAGAACTTGGCGCATTTCTGCTGGGTCAGTGATTTCCCGTTCTTTGCGGCGGACATGAAAAGACATACTGATTCCTAACCAAACGACCTCATATTAACTTTTAGAATCCAATTGCTCAACCAATTTGGCGTATTCTTCTTTTGCGTTGCGAGCCCAAATCACAAAAACAAACTAAAAATGGCTATCCTAAAACTCGTGAAGCATATTGCATCCCATGGTTGCCCAAAAATCGCAGTTAAACCAATAGATCTTGTGCTAATAATGCCTGATAGGTAAGCAATAAGCGGGCTTTTATCTAACGCCTTTTTAACTTTAAGTTTTGCTCTTGCAGACTGGTTCTTGTTTAATCAAAGAAGTTTAACTACACCATTAATGCCTAGCACATGGTAGTCAACGCTTTCTATGCTGGAAAACCAAGACTGAAAACGCTGAACAGCTTTTGGAAGCAGTCTATTTGGTTCCTATTAGAAATTGTATGCAGAAACCTATAGGGGGTCTACCTTTCCAAGTAGGAGTAGACTCTATCTGCACTTTTCTGGCTCCAATGCTGCAATTTACTAAGGGGGGTAGGTGCTAATGGTTGAAATTTGACTCATTAATATGTTGAAAAACGGTAAAAACCCGGTTTTAGGGCTGCTCACTTTTTATACTCGAGCATTTGAATGATTTCGAACATTACAAGAGACCCTTATGGATGCAGCCTCCGTCATAGCAGTATCAATTTTTGTCTGTACACTCTTTTTGATGATTAGGCGTCCCAGAGGTATTCGTCTTGGCTTGGCGGCGGGCATAGGCGCTTTAGCTTCACTGATTTTGGGCACGGTAGCGTTTGGGCAGGCGTTGCAGTCTTTTTTGGATATTTGGGATGCAGCTCTGGCGTTTATTGGCATTGTGGCGCTCTCGGTGACGTTGGATGCGATGGGTTTCTTCAAATGGGCTGCGCTTAAAGTCGTCAAACTTGCAGGCGGCAACGGCTTAAAACTATACTTCTACGTTTCACTCCTCACCGCCGCAGTAAGTATCTTGTTTGCTAACGACAGCGCTGTACTGATTTTGACCCCGATTGTGTTGGAAATCGTTACCTGCCTAAAAATCAACGAAAACGGCAGACTGGCATACCTGTTTTCAGCAGGCTTAATCGCAGACACAGCAGCAATGCCCTTAATCACCAGCAACCCAGTCAACATTGTAAGCGCCGACTACTTCCATTACAGCTTCATCGACCACCTAACCCTAATGAGCCTCGTCGCCGTTGCAACAATAACAACCAGCATGTTGCTTGTTTACGTGATTTTTAGGAAAAAAATCCCCAAAATATATTCTACCGAACTGGCTGAAAGCCTCTCACAGAGCACGCAGCCAATCCCCCGTAACCTGCTAAAAATCAGCATTGCCGCTCTAATCGCGGTAGACGTTGGCTATGTTATTGCTTCCCTACTGCGCATACCCGTTTCCTTTGTCATCTGTTCAGGCGCAATCTTCCTAATCCTCACCTACTGGACCGCGCTAAACCGTGGCTATTTCAAAGCTGCCCAAACCAAAGGCCTTAAAACCTTAGCTAAAGAAATCAACTGGGATATCGTTCTGTTCATGCTAAGCATCTTCATCGTCGTCCAAGGACTAGAGCATGTGGGTTTAACTGATTTTTTGGCGACGGTTCTTGTTTGGGGTAGCTCCTTGCCGTCAGCATTATCGATTATCATGCCCAGCCTAATGGTTACGGTTGGAGCCAGTTTCATGAACAATTGGCCCATGACTATCCTTGGATTAATCTCGATTAATCAGGCAGCAGCAGCCACAGCGTTAAGCAGTCAAGCCATGACGGGACTGGTTTTTTCAAACATAATCGGCAACAATTTGGGGCCACATTTCTTTCCGTTGGGCTCTTTGGCGATTTTGATGTGGCTTGAAACTATGCGGCGAAAAGGAGTAAACATTAGCCTCTGGAGTTACCTTAAAGTTGGCGCGGTACTCTCAATTGTGGAAGTTGTTGTTGCGTCGCTGGTTTTATGGGCTGAAATAGTCTTGTTAGGCATGCATCTGTTCTAAGCAAACGTTTTAAGCCCAAACCTCAGATTGAATGTCTGGTACCTTTATGCTAGTTAGCACTACCAATCTTAGCAAAGACACGTTGAAAGGCAAAACTGCCATAGTCACGGGCGCAGGTAGAGGCATTGGCTATGAGGCAGCAAAAGCGCTTGCATGGCTTGGCTCAAACGTGGTTATCGCCGAAATCGACTCACAAACAGGAAAAACCGCAGAAGAAACCCTCAACAAAGAATTTCCCGGAAGAGCCTTTTTTGTTAAGACAGACATTGGCAACGAACAAGACATTCAACAACTTGCAAAGGACGCAACCGGACGTTTCGGCAAAATTGACATTGTCTTAAACAACGCTACAGTTTTTCCAATGGGCGCTGTCAAAGATATACCAGTTTAGAAGTGGGATTTTAGTTACCGCGTTAACCTGAGGGGGCCAGTGCTTCTGGCAAAACAGTTTCTGCCAGCTATGCTTGAACGCAAGTCGGGCGTATTTGTCTGCGTTTCCTTTTCAGGAGCAGCGCCATTTATGGGTCCATACGAAGTTTTCAAAACGGCACAAGTGGAGCTTGCTAACACTCTTTCTGGTGAACTGGAAAACAGCGGCGTCTATGCTTTCACTATTGGACCCGGCATCTCATTGACACCAGGGTTTATTGAAGGCGGCGGCAAAGTTGCAGAACTAATGCGCCTGAGCCTAAAAGAGTTGTTTGAACTAAACAAGAACGCTCAGATTAGCCCCGAAGCGGCAGGCACAGGCTTTGCATTAGCCATTGTTTACGCACAAAAATATGCAGGCCAAGAAACAAGCTCCATTCAGGTACTGCGTGAAGCAAACATTGCCATCAGCGCAGAAATTGAAAGCCAGCCAGAAAACCAAAGTCAGCTAACACCTACAGCAAGGGAATCAAGCGAAAACCTAAGCACACAGCAGCTCTACAGGGCAGTCCAAAAAAGCTTCATGGAACAATCCGAAGGCTGGAAAAAACGCAATCTTTTCGAGCGGCAAGGGTTAGCCGAGACTTCAAAAAGAACACGGGTCGAAGCATAGACGAAATGCAATCAGCCCTTAAAGCACTTGGCGAAAACATCAAAAATCAGCAATCTACAGCCGAATTCATTACGCCTCTAAACAGTATAGCCGTTTACTATGCGCATCAGCAAGACCAGTTAAAAGGTTACGAAAAAGATCCAAATAAGCTGGCAGCAAACCTGAAAATCATTGATGGCTGGATAAAAGAAGTTAAAACCCTAATTCAGGTATTGCAAAGTTAAGCTTTTGCAGGTTATAACCGTTTTTTACGGTTAACGAAAAGAATTTGAACTCCCGTACTTCTTCCTTTTTGTTATTTTTAACTGGCTTTTGTGTGGAGCATTAAACCCATCATGAACCGTTTTTTCCGTTTTTCTATAAACAAAAAAGACGCGTTACCAGTTGTACACTCGGTTGATAATCTAGCGTCAGGAAATGTTGAGCCGCCAAAAGACCTCAAATATGCAAACAGTGTCTTGTTGGTCGTCACAACAGTTGCTTTGCTTATCAATTATGTTGAAACAATGGTTATTCCAGGAATCCCCACAATCCAAAAAGACTTCAATACAACCGACACTATCGCATCATGGATAACCTCTGCCTTGCTAATTGTCGGCGCAGTGACTTCACCACTATTTGGCAGAATGGGCGACAACTATGGCAAAAAACGCATGTTCCTTGTTGCACTTGTCTTTTACACTGTAGGCGTTGGCGCAGCAGGTTTTTCGACTTCAATCTATTTTTTGATAGTAGCTCGAGCAATTCAAGGCGTAGGCTTTGCGATTGTGCCTTTGGGGCTCGCCATTATAACTGACGTTTTCCCAAAGGAACGAGTTGCTATGGCACAGGGAATAATCAGTGGAACCTTCGCTATAGGCGCAGCTATAGGATTAATTTTAGGTTCATACGTGGTGCAGGATCTTGGCTGGCCATACGCTTTTCACACGGCACTTATTTTCAGCGTAATCCTGCTTGGAGTAACAGCGAAAGTGCTCAAAACAGAAACTCCTCAAGTGAGAAGTAAAGTGGATTACGGAGGCGCCTTCATCCTAATGTCTGGTATCGCGTTAAGTCTCATTTACGTTACCGAAGGACCACAGTTAGGTTGGGTTTCTTTGGAGTCATTTGCCTTTTTGATTCCCGGCTTAGCACTTGTAATAGGTTTCTTCTTTTATGAAAGAGTCAAAACTAACCCGTTAATTCCACTTAAACTTCTAGAAATCCGAAACGTTATGGTAGCCAACATAATCGGCATAATCAGCGGAATTGCCCTGTTTCTGCTGTTTTTTGCCCTAACTTATTATGCTCAGCAGCCGGAACCGTTTGGCTTAGGCTTAACAATAATCGAGACAGGCTTATCCTTGGGACCTGCAACAATTGTTATGTTTGTCCTCGGACCTTTAATGGGGCGGGCTGTAGCAAGAATTGGGCCTAAACCCGTTATTTTCATAGCATCCGCACTGGTAATTGCTGGGTTCCTTCTGTTAATTTTTAACCGTTCCTCCTCCGAGATGCTTACAGTAGACATTGCCGTCTCGCTTGCAGGAATTGTTTCACTCATAATTCCAATCGTTAACATGGTTAGCATTTCAGTCCCAAGCAACGCCACAGCCGTAAGCTTAGGCGTAAACACTATGCTTAGAAACGTGGGTGGCGCCATTGGACCTATAGTTGCTACAAGCATACTGCTAACCTATACTTCCCAGTTAATCATTACAGTTCAAGGACAACAAGTGCCCGGTCCAATGCTGGCAAACGCGACTGCTTTCAACACAATCTTCGCAATCGGTATTGGCTTAATTGTAGCTGTAATAATAATCAACTTTGCAACCAAAAATTACACATTCAAAAAGAAAAAGAGTGTCCGCTAAGAAATTTTCAATTTGCCGAAAATCTCTCTATACAGCCTTAAAGCTTCATCTTCGCCTACAACACCTTTAATCAGCATACGTCCACCATTAAAAAAGCTAACTTCATACCCCTTGTAATTGAACAACAAAGCCAAACGGGACCTTAACCGAACGCTAAACAGGCAATTCACTTTATCATAAACTTCATCAAGACTTAGCCGTAAAGGCTTTTCCGGGTTAATGTTAGCGGTGTCCTTGCCGCAAAGCCAAACTAGCTGCTCGCCGTCTTTGACTTGTGAAATTGTGCCGTGACAGGTTGGGCAATGTGGATTTTTAGAGATATCAATTGTTCTAAAGTCCATGTCGTTGAAGTCGCAGACCATCAGTTTACCCTTCAGCGTTGAGCCTATGCCTGTTAAGAGTTTGATGGTTTCCATTGCCTGCATGCTGCCGATAATTCCTGGGGTTGAGCCTATTACACCTCGGGTGTTACATGTTTGCATTTGGTCATCAGAAATGTTCGGTATTAAACATTCAAGGCAGCCGGTTTCTGGCGGGGCAAAAACTGAAAGGTTGCCTTCAATGCCTATAGCGGCGCCAAAAACGTAAGGCACTTTAGCTTTGACGCAGGCACGGTTAACAAAGTAACGGGTACGCATGTTATCTACGCCGTCAACAACGCAGTCCACGCCTGAAATTAGCTGCTCAACGTTGCCGGCATGCACGTTTTCCGACACTGCATCAACTGTAATCAGTGGGTTAACTTGCTTTAGGCGTTTTGCTGCAGCTTCAGCCTTCGGATAATGCAGGTCCGCGGGTGTATAGAGGATTTGTCGATGTAAATTGTGAGGCTCTATTGTGTCTTGGTCAATTACGCGTATGTAACCGACGCCGGCGAGTGCAAGATACAGCGAGGAAACAGTGCCTAATCCCCCCACGCCCACAACTGCAACTCGGGCTTTGCCCAACTTTTGTTGACCAGCTTCACCCAGTTCTTTAAGAGCGACTTGGCGACTGTAAAACTCTTTAGCAAAATTTACCTTGCCTGCGTTGTCCATGCTTTGTGCCTGCCAATGTTGTGTTGTTAGTCGGTTTTATATTTGCCTTTTTTGCTGAATTGCCGTTCATAAATCTCTCTGACTTGCCCAATTGTGCTGGCTTCATCTGAAGATTTATCATCTCTTATGCGTGTGATTCTGGCAAACCTTAGCGCCATCTGGCTGGCATATTTGGGGCTCTGTTGAATTTCATTATAAGCGACTTCCACAACCACCTTAGGAATGACAATAACACGGTGACCTTCCTGACTAACAGCCAAATCCTTAAGATGCATTGTCAAATCGATGATTTCTGTGTCTGTTAAGCCTTTGAAAGTTTTGCCAATATCCAAAAAACCGCCTGACTCAGGGTCTCGTGCTGCAAGGTAATAATCTGAAAGCCACCCTTTACGCCTGCCATACCCATACTCAGCTGCAGTAATAACCAAATCCAACGGTTCCATCACCTCCTTAATTTTAAGCCAACGCTTCCCCCGACGACCCGGCGTATAAGTACTCTCAAGCTTTTTAGCCATCAAACCTTCATGCCCAGCTTTAAGAGCTTCCTGCAGGAAATCTTGGGCACGAACAGGTTGGTCAGTTACAAGTTGCTTGCTTAGGGGCAGGTTACCTGCGACTTGGGCAAGGATTTGTCTACGTTTAAGGTACGTGTTGGTGATTAGGCTTTCTCCGTTTAGGTACAGAATGTCAAAGAGGACAAGGGTTAAGGGGATTTTTTCTGCGGTGCCTGCTATGTTTTTTATGCGTTTGAAACGGCGCATTAGGTGCTGAAACGCAATCGGGTATCCGGCGGCGTCAAGAGATATAACTTCTCCTTCCAAAATGGCTGACTCAGCGGAAATGTTCCGTTTAACTGCATCTACTACCTCGGGCAGGCTGTCTGTTACGTTTGTTAATCGGCGGCTAAAAATACAAACTTTCCCCGTTTTGATGTGAATTTGTACCCTTGCCCCATCGTATTTGTATTCTAACGCCGATACACCCTCCTGCAACATCAAAGCTTCCTGAACGTTTTCAGCAGTTTGAGCAAGCATCAACTGTACAGGCCGAAAAACCTCAAAACTCACTGTTTCCAAGCCCTGACCGCCTTTGACTTTTAGAGTTACTGCTACTTCACCAATGTCACCCAATACCATGCTGGCATGCTGCACTTTTTGTAAGGGTACATCAAATGCTCTGGCGATGGATTGTTCCATTAACCCTTCATGCATTCCCGTCCGCATTTCACCCGTAAATACCTTAACCAAATACTTAATCTCCAAAGGTGAAGCCTGACTCAGCAGCGTCGTGATTAGGCGCTCCTTTCTTTCCCTTGCACCCGAACCACTTGCCTGCGCTATGGCTTCAAAAGTGTGTCTAACCTCAACAATCGTAAGCGGTTTCTCCAAAAGTTGAGTCTGCTTTTTAGTTTTCGAGCTTTCAAGTACGATTTTTGTGGCTGACCCAATGTCCCCTGTTGCCGCCATGGCTGATTGAAAAAGGCTCCAGTCAAAAGTTGCGATACGCTGCAAAATGCGGACAATGGTGGACCAACTTACGTCGAGAGTTATTTGGCTATGTTTTGTGAAGGCTCGGGCAACCATCAAGTTTACGGCGGGTTCAAGTTCGTTGGCGCCTAAGGTTTTTAGGAAATCTGCTGTTTGCTCTATGATTTCGAGGCGTTTTTTTGTGGCCTCAACTTTTTCTAGTAATTCGGATAGTGATTTGAATGAGGCAGACATTTTTCTCTTAAAACTTCTACTTTAACTATGGTATTTTAGAGATTAATTGGTTGCCGTTACTTTCACTTTAACTGACCCCTCCCCTGTTCTGGTTTGTTGCTTCTTCGATGCTTTAAATAGGCAAAAATGCCGTAACAGGTTTTTGTGAAGTAACGATGCAAACAGTAATACTCAGACCAACAATGGCGCAAAAACAAACATCAATTTCTAGGTTAACATTTAACGTGCCCGACTTAGACATGCTTTTTCCCGCGTTCCAGGCAGGTGACTTTGCCATCCTTTATGGTTCCCCATTAGTTACTTCCTTAATGTCACAACTCTGTGTTCGCGCACATATGCCAACAGGACAAGGCGGCTTAAACAGCAATATGGTCCTTATTGATGCCGCAAATAGTTCCTCATTATCTAGTATCCTACAGGTTGCTGAACTTCAGCAAGTTGACCCTCAAAAAGTAATGAGTCAAACCAAAACTTTCAGAGCTTACACCGCTTACCGGCTTCATTCCTTGATAATGGAAAAACTTGAGGAAACGATAGAATCATCCCAGGCAAAGCTTGTAGTCATCTCTGACATAATGTGCCCATTCTTAAACGAGAATGTGGACGACCAAGAAGCAAGAGCCGCTTATACACAAATTGTGAATTACCTCTCGAACTTTGCAAAACAACATGGCATAATTATAGTTGCAACCTGCCTGCCACATGAAAGCAGCAGACGAAACAGTACCTTGCAAGAAATCACCACTGCAAAAGCAGGCACGATTATTCGCTTTACGAGAACACCCTACACAAGTGAGGTGGAGTTAGAAAAGCATTCATCTTACATGTTAGGCGTCGTTGATTTTGCTCCTGAAAACAAGACCTTGACCGACTTTTTAAGATTCATGGTCGCATAGCAGGATTTTGAAAACACTTAGAGGGGGTAGGTGCTAATGGTTGAAAAACACGCCATTAGTATGTTGAAAACCAGTTGTTATTGTTAGGCGAAGAGTAACAGATAGCAATAGATTGTTATTAGTGCGCTTGGAATGAATGTTGCTGCCCAAACTTTTTTGTCGACACTAAAGATTTTGGCGCCGTCAAGTATGCCGAAAGGTACCAAGTTAAAAACTGCCATGAACGCGTTTATGTATGCAGCGTAAACCAAAATTATTGTGTAAAGTATTAACTCACCTGGTAAAATGAATCCTATGACTAAAAAGGTTGCTGAGAAAACGATGTTTGTAATTGGTCCAGCAACCGAAATTTTTAATATTCCTTTTCTATCTGCGGTGCCGCCAATCATCATTGCTCCTGGGGCAATCATTTTGAATCCTGGCAAGAATACTGAGACAAATGTCAAAAGTGCTCCCCAGGTTGTTAAGCGGAATTCTGCCCATAAGCCATGTTTTTGGGCAATGATTTTATGTGCGAATTCATGCACCAAAAATGATGCTGTCATGCTGACGGCAAAAATTGCCATCATGTCAAGTGTCCAGTTAAATCCGAAACCGCCAAAATAGTTGTTGTAAAAGCCTATCGAAAAGCCGATGCCGATTACAAGCAGAGCTGCAACGCCGATGTGTTTTAACTCTTTAGGGCTAAAATGGCCGCTTCGGTGAGTTCTGATTGGCTGTGGGTTAAAATTAAAACTGTAATTGTAGCCGCCGCCAGTTTGCGTCATTACTGTTTCTACAGTGTTTTGTCTTTGAGCGCGTGCTTTGCCGATTTGTGGGCATGAATGGTTTTCTGGTAGACGGTGTTGACTGCAGAATTGTCCTCCACAGTAAGGGCACGTGTAAGGCATGGTAACTTCGGTTCCGCAAATTTGGCATTTCATAACTTTAGCCTTTTTTAGAAAGTGAATCTGTGTTTAATGGTTTATATTTTTCCCCAAAATCACACGTTTATGCCCGATATTTCATCCGTAAGACTTTCCAGAGGGTTGGATAAGGCTTAAAACCTACAAGCCAACTTTACCTAAATCTGTAGAGGCAAGAAGGGTTTGAAAGCTTTCAGTTTTGTTCACGCATCGGATTTACATTTGGGTTACGCTCAGTATGGGCTTGAAGCAAGACGCCAAGACTTTGACAACGCATTCTCGGAACTAGTAGACCGAACTATTGAGCTTAAACCTGACTTCATGATTATCGCAGGCGACTTGTTCCATCAACCCCGCCCCTCCAACGTCACCTTGGAAAACACAATCCGCAGCTTTAAACGGCTAAAAGACGCTGGAATTCCAGTGCTCACGGTTGATGGTTCCCATGATTCAGCCCCAAACACCATCACAGGTACCATCCTTTACCCACTTGACAGCGCCGGGTTAATATACCATCTTCCACGACACGAAGGCGCAAGCTGGAGCCAAACCGGTTGCTGTTACGTTTACGGCATCCCCAACTTTCACAGCCGCCACAAAACCCAAGACGCACTGCCCAAGTTCATGGCTGAAAAACCTCCCGCTCCAGAAGAGGGACTTGCCAATATTTTCGTTTTGCATGGCGCCGTGGATTTGCAGGGAGTAAAGCCTCCTTATATGGAGGCTGAATTGTCTCCTGAAATGTTGCCTTCTGGATTCTGTTACTATGCAGCTGGGCACATCCATGAACGCTTCAGCACCAAATTCAAAGACGGCTACTTGGTTTACAGTGGTTGTATAGAAACAGCAGGTTATGACGAAGCCAAGTACCCTAAGGGCTTTAATTACGTGCAGGTTAACGAAAACGGAGAAATCCAAATCGAACAAATGGAACTCTCAACGCCTCGGCAATTCATAATTTTAGACGAAACAGACTTTTCGGGAATGGCTTCAGCTAAAATCACTGAAATAGCAACTCAAATGGTCAAAGATGCTGATATGGAAGGCGCCGTTCTCATTCCCGTTCTGAAAGGCACTCTGCCAGCTGAAGCCAGTAGAACCGAGATTGATATCGCCAAAATCCGTTCTGCAGGCGAAAAAGCCCTGCTTGTGCATCCGGTAGTGCTTCTCAAGGAGACGGCGGTTTCAGATGAGGTTGTTAGAAGCATTTTTGAAGGCAACTTTAAAGACCTAAAAACTAAAGCGTTTGAATATTTCGTGCAGATTTTCAGTGAACGCTACTCTAAAGAAGAAGCCGAAAAAGTTGCCCATTCAGCTTTGGCCTTAATTGAACCGCTTACACGAAAACAGGATGAGAAGGTTAAACAGGCAATTGAGGCGTTGCAGAAATGAAAATTGAAGTTGTACAGCTGGAAAACATCCGCTCTCACGTTAAATCTACAGTGCCGTTTACGCGCGGTTTTAACTGTGTTGTGGGCGGAGTGGGCTGTGGAAAATCTAGCGTTATGTACGCGGTAGACTTTGCCTTGTTTGGTGACTCGATTGCACGCAGTTTCGAGTACCTTCTTAGGGAAGGTGCAGACTATGGCAAAGTGTCTGTGCAGTTTTCTCAAAATGGTAACACTTACAAGATAACCCGCGGGTTAAGGCGAAAGGGCAAGGGAATAAGCCAAGATTTTGATCTACTCCGGCTTTATGAAGAAGACACTCTTATTGCAAGCATAAAAAACGATGCCATCGCCGAGCAGATAAAAGCCATAACTGGCTTGGATCGAGACCTGTACCGAGAAATTGTTTGGTTCCGCCAAGAGCACCTAAAGGAACTGTTGGATGCGGCCCCCCGTGACAGGCAGAGACGCCTTGACGAACTATTCGGTTTATCGGATTATGAAGTTGCATGGAGCAATATTGCCCAGTACCAACGTGACTATGAAACAGAAAAAAGGGTTTACGAGAAGGACCCTGACGTTAACAGCCTTGAAAAACTTAGCAACGACTACAACCGCGCAAGCGAAGAATTCACGCTTCTGGAAATGGACCTTGAAAATTCAATACAGAAACTGGCAATCACCAAACTTACCCTTGAAGAGGCTGAACAGAAACTTAAAGCGCTTGAAGAGAAAAAGCTACAGGTTGAAGAGTTTAAACGTAAAGAAGCCCGCATGCACGCAAGCCTTCAAGGCATAACTAACGCTCTTACTTCATTAACTCAGAGGATTGAGGACAAAAAAATTCTTGTTGACAACCTATGTCAACGTCAAACTTCAATGGATTCCCAAAAGAAGCTATGCTTAACTAAACTAGAGCAGGCTGGGTTGCCAACAAATCAACCATTCGAACAGTTAGCGCCATATTTGGCCTCTTTTGACGACAAAATCAGCAGCCTTCGTGGTGAACAGGAAGCAGCATCCAAAGGTATCCAAACCGACCAAAAAAGAACCAGTCAACTTGCTCAAGAAAACAAATGCCCTCTATGTATTCAACCCTTAACAGGTCAATATAAAACAGACCTAATGCAACGTATAGAACAGGAAAATACTGAACGCCAAAGAATCATCAACCATCTGCGCCTTGAAATCGCCGATTTACAGAAAGCCAAAACCATCGCTTCAGACGCTTATTCTGGATTGCAAACATGTCTAACCCGAGAAAATGACTTGAAATCCCGAATCTTTGAAGAAAATGGCAACCTAAACAATTTGACTTGTGAACTGGAAAATCAGCAAAAGCTTGAGTTGGAACAGAAGACTCAGTATTTGGCAGTGCAGGCTGAAATCAGTAAATTTGACTTATCAGACTTGGATTTAGCTCGCAACCGTCGAGAGCAAGCGTTTAGGCAATACTACGCTTTAGACTCAGACTTGCGTACTAAAGAGAACCGCAAAAAAGACGTTCTTCGACGTATTGACGAAGCCAAAACTCGCATCGATGTTGCCCAAGAGAAGGCTGAGAAGGTCGAGAAACTCAAACGCACAATCGAAACTCTTGGAGCCATACGAGACGCCTACCGAAGCATCCAACCTAAACTTCGAAGCGAATTCGTCAAAATCTTGCGCAATTTCATTCAGCAAGTACTTGACAGTTTAGTCGGAGGAGAAACCCCCATGCTAAACGTAGCCATCGATGAAACCTACACGCCCTACGTAAAAAGCGAATCTGGCGTTGACCGCGAAGTATCTAACCTTTCAGGCGGAGAACGTACACTCTTAGCCTTTGCTTACAGGCTGGGCTTGGGTCAATTGATTATGCAGTCAAGGACTGGTCACGGTTTGGGCGTGTTGATGCTCGATGAACCCACCGAAAACCTTGGTAGCGAAGACGGTAGTATCGAACGTTTAGCTGAAGCAATCAGCAGATTCAAAGCCATAGAACAAATCATCGCCGTTACCCATAGCGAGGCTTTTGCGGACAAGGCAGAGCACGTAATAACTTTGGAGAAGGAAGCAGGTATAAGTAAAATTTCGATTGAACGATAACCTGAGCGAAGCTGTTTTTTGTTTTAATTTCAGGTGTTCTTCACTTTTTTGTTGTATGGGTTTTTATTGGTGCAGGGAAATATTGTATGATATTTAGTGAGGAAAGAAGGGTTGAATGGAAAACCACTTGTCAGCATAATTAGCGCTGGAATGTCAAAGTTCCAAAAACACGAAGGTTTACTTGCAAGAGAAATCTTCACCCAAGCAGTCCAAGAAGCTTTTACGCGTTGCCCGAAACTGGAGCCAAAACGCGACATCAAAACCATGTTCATTGGACACATGGGTGAAGCCTACGAGCACCAAGGACACATGGGCTCAATTCTTGCAGACTGGACGGGCTTACTTGGAATCCCCGCTACCCGCTGTGAAGCAGCCTGTGGGTCATCAGGCGCCGCTTTACGAGCTGGCATCTACGCAGTTATGTCCGGACTCGCCGACGTCGCTATGGTTGGTGGAGTAGAAAAAATGACTCACCGCACGACCGCCGAGGTCACTGAATATCTTGCAATGGCTTCGGATTACCCGTTTGAGCAGTACCACGGCATCACCTTCCCTGGGTTGTTTGCGTTAATGGCAACACGTCACATGCATGATTACGGCACTAAAGAGGAACATTTCGCGATGGCAGCGGTTAAAAATCATTATCATGGAAGCCTTAACCCTAAAGCGCACATGCAAAAAGAAATCACACTTGAAACGGTTATGAAGTCACGTTATGTTGCGTGGCCACTCAAACTTTATGACTGTTCAATAGTTACTGATGGTGCAAGCTGCGTAATCTTGACCAAGCCTGAACTTGCAACCAAATACACAGATAACCCCGTACACATTGTCGGCAGCGGACAAGCCAGCGACTCCATCGGGCTTTATGAACGCAAAAGCTTCACATCCCTATGTTCAACCAAGACCGCCGCAAAAGCAGCCTACGACATGGCACAGTTAACCCCTCAAGACATAAACATCGCTGAAGTTCACGACTGCTTCACCAGCGCCGAACTAATGGCATACGAAGATTTAGGGTTCTGCAAACCAGGCGAAAGCGGCAAACTGCTGGAAAACAACGAAACTCGGCTTGGAGGGCGCATCCCAGTTAACACAAGTGGTGGCTTAAAAGCCAAAGGCCACCCCGTAGGTGCAACAGGCACTGCCCAAGCATACGAAATCTACCTGCAACTCACAGGTCAAGCTGAACGGCGGCAGGTTAAAGACGCTAAAATCGGGTTAACCCACAACGTTGGCGGTTCAGGTGCAACGGCGGCAGTTCATATTTACAGGAGTGCACAATAAAATGAGTACACAAGAAACCTTCACTATTGGGCAATTCTACAAGTTCCTTTCACAAGGCAAACTTATGGCTGGTAAGTGCCTTAAATGTGGCAAAATCCATCTGCCACCACGCCCACTTTGCGACAACTGTTACGGCAGCGACTTTGAATGGCTGCAGGTTTCAGGCAAAGGCAAACTCTTAACCTACACTGTAATTCACATAGCACCAACGGCATTTCAAAATTTGACACCCTATGCAATAGGTATCATCGAGTTGGAAGGTGGCTTAAAAATTCCCGGTATGATACAGGCGATACCGCAGGAGCAGTTGAAAATCGGCATGACCCTAAACGTGGATTTCAGCACTTGCAGTACACCACAAAACTGGCCTCAATGGCCTAGATACTGCCTAAAACCCTAATTTTTCCTTCTTGCTCTTTTTTCTGTTAACTTGTTTCTTTTTTGAAAAGAGATTTATTTGATTCTATACAGTAGCTCAAGATAGGCCTTTAAATGAACGAAAAATCTAAGGTATGTCTTGTTTCTTGTAGTGTCCTTAAGCCTGAACTTCAAGGGCTAGTTAAGGAAGGCAAACTTCCCGATATCGACCTTGTTTTTGTAAGCAAAACCTTCCATGTTGACTACGGGCTCGTCGAGCAGAATGTGCGCAAGGTTTTGGAACACACTCTCAAGCGTTACCATGGTAGGGTTGTGCTTGTTTACGGAGACTTATGCATGGGGCAAGATAACGAGATGAAACGGCTCGCAGAAGAATATGGTGTAGTCAAGGTTGACGCTTTAAACTGTATTGATTGCCAATTGGGCGGTAAGGGAAGTTCTGAAACTGCTGACCCAACGCATAGATTGATGTTTATGGGTCCTGGCATGATTGACTTCTTTAAAGACATGAGATCGCAGCTTGCTAAGCAAGGCGTAGATGAGGCGGGTTTAAAGAAAATGTTCAGCGGTATTGAGGGCTTTGTGATTTTGGACACTGTTGATAACGGTGAGGCGTGCAGGCGTGACCTTGAAAAGCTGGGTTTAGGCGTTAAGATTCTTGAAACACGTAAAATCGGTTCTGAGAACGTTCGGTTGGTGGTTTTGGAAGCTATGGAAAAATCAGGCAAAACAGAGGCATCTGCCAAAAACCGTGACCAACACTTAAACCTTAATATATACTAAACCTGCGTTTTTTCGTCCAAAACAATTGCCCTATGTTGTCATTTTTGCGTTTTTTTATGACTTTTTCTCTGTTTTGTTCTATAAATTTGAAATTAAACAGCCAATATGGAATTTTTTAATCAAACCTTTAAAGTCCACGCAAGTGTTTGGATGGCGCAATAAGCCCCTTTTAGGTTTCCTGCTAAACCAGCTTAACCGTAAGTATTAAAGAAGTAAAAACACAATAATCAAACAAAACGCTTGTTCAAGGGTGGACTCATTGGCACAACTAAACTCTTCTCCATCAATGCGCCGTGTTGAAGATTGGAAATCACGGTTAATCGATTTAACCCGCAGAAACAACCTGCTTTACTTCCACGCAACCAGACGCGGAAACCTTCCAATAAACAAACCCGACGCAGAAACCATATTCAAAGAGTTGGTTATAAAGAAAAAGCATCTCGAGTTCTGGATGCCGCCCGAAGAGGACGAAACTCAAACTGATGTGTCAATTAAATCTGTGCCTATTGAAGAACCCAAAAAGCCCGGACCAAACCAACTTGTCAATGAAAACCTCAAACGCATCGACCTTGAACGGGTCCTAAAAAATCTTCAAAGACGCTCACTGCTCGACTACCGTGAACGTGGTGTAAGGATTCTTTACGCCGCTTTTGGTAGGCTGAACTGGGTGGACAGCGAAACCAAAGAAAACGTGCATTCCCCGCTGGTTTTGGTCCCGTTGGAGCTGGCAAGGGAAACAATCCGCAAACCTTTCGAGGTTTATTTGCCGCCAGTTGAAGACGAAGCCATTGTAAATCCTGCATTGCAGGTAAAGCTGAAGGCAGAGTTCAAAATTGATTTGCCTGTTGCCCCAGAAGATTGGGAAACAGAAACCCTTGCAGAGTACTTTACCGCTGTAGCTCAGGCAGTTGCCCAGATGGGTTGGACAGTTGAGTCCACGATAGATTTAGGTTTATTCTCCTTCCATAAACTTGTCATTTACAAGGATCTTGAGTCCAACGCTGACTTGGTTACCCAGCACCCAATTATCCGTGCAATTGTGGGCATTAAAGACGAAAAGCTTGTGCTTGACCAGCTTCCAGACGAAAAAGACGTTGATAAAATCCAGTTGCCCGAGAAAACCTACGAAGTCCTAGATGCAGACAGCAGCCAACGCGTTAGCATAGAATACGCGCTCCGTGGTCAAAGCTTTGTCATGCAGGGACCACCTGGTACTGGAAAAAGTCAAACCATCGCAAATATTATTGCCGAATGCATAGCACATGGGAAAAGTGTGCTTTTTGTAAGTGATAAAATGGCTGCTCTTGAAGTTGTCTATAAACGGCTTAGTGAGGTTGGGTTGGCTCATTTCTGTTTGGAACTTCACAGCAGCAAAGCTAACAAGCAAGAAGTTGTCGCTGAGCTTAAACGTAGTCTTGATGAGCATCTTGTGCCACGTAAGTTGCCTTCAGCGCACGAGTTTGAAACAATGAAAGCTTATCGTGACAACTTAAACGGTTACGTCGCAGCTTTGCATGAAAAGCGTCCGTACCTGCAAAAAAGTGCCTATGAAGCCCTTAGTATAATCGCCAGCCTTGAACGGGTTCCCTACGTTGCAGTTGGCTTAACAGGTTTAAACACTTTAACGCCTCAAAAAATAAGCGAACTCGAAGGATTAAGCTCTGAGTTAAGCAAGGTTTGGCACGTGGTTGAAGAATCAGATTTCCCATGGGCAGGCTACCGCGCCAGCATCTACAACCTTGAAGTGCGCTCCGAACTGTTAACCACTATTGAAGTCCTCGCACAAACCGTTGAAGACCTTCAACTGGAAAGCGCAAACTTTTCTGGGCGACTCGGATTAAGAACCCCTGCAAGCCTTGAACGCGTAAAATGGTTAATCAGCATCGGAAGACTGCTTTACGAAAGCCCTAAACCTGAAGCACAATGGGTAACCAGCCCAAAAGTAGACACCCTGATAGCTGAAGCCAAAGGCTACAATGAAACTTGCCAATGGATAAAAACTACAAGAAAAAGTCTCCTTGAACGCTATACTTCTTCACTGTTTGACCTCGCCTTTGACCGGTCACATGAGCTAAAGAAGAACTTGATTATTCTTGAAAAACTGTTTCCAGGCGTAGACTTGCAAGAAGCCGAATTCTTAGCTAAACAGGAGAAACTCTTAGCTTACATCCGAAGCACACAGCAAGCTGCTAAAAAATGGCGTGAAAACGCTCGGTCGCTTGCAGAAATTTGTGGTTTGCCAACTGAAAACTTGAACCTGCAGAATGCTCGGCAATTATCCAAGATGGCTTTGTTCTGCTTTACCGAAGACAAGCCGGAGCCGCAATGGTTTGATCCAGCTGTTTTCCAGCAAGTACAAAATATTGTTTCAAAAGCAAAAGACGCTTACCAGCAATATAATCTGATGCGGGAACGTTTAAGCAAATCTTATACTTCAGGCATTTACGAGTTGGACCTTGATGAACTTATAACCCGCTACAACGGCAGCTATCAAGGCTTTACAAGAATGCTTAGTCCAAGCTTTCGAGGTGATCAAAAACAGATTGCCAGAGTCAGTGTTGATGGAAGAGTTCCCAAAACGATTCTGGGTGACTTAATCGATGCTCGTAAAGTTAAAGCGCTTCATACAGAGATTGATGCTCAGGCGGAGGACGTCAAAAAACTGTTAGGCCGTTTCTACCAAGGATACAATACAGATTTTCTAAGTGTAGAAAAAGCCGTCAACATGCTGAATGAGCTTAAACAGGTTAAATGGGCAAACCCGCTTCCAGAAAGTTTGGTCAAACTTGTTACGAGCACTTCCAGTCCTTCACCTATGATTAAACATTTAGGCAGTGAACTGGACGATTCAATAGTTAAATGGGAACAACAAGCCAAAGAAATAGCTGAATTAATTCCCGAACGTTTGCCTTACTCGGATTTGCCGTTAAACCAGACTGCACTGTCACCGCTTGAAGAATGGGCAGCCGACGTTGAAAAACAACTTGCGCCATTAAACATACTGACAAAAGAAACTCTATCAACCGCCAAAACATCACCGAAAAACTATAACCAACTTCTTGAAGACCTAGCTAACGCTGAAGAAGTTCGTAGAAAAGAGGCGGCAATAACCGGCGAGAAATTCCAGCTCCAAATCAAGTACGGTTCTCGTTTCAATTTGCTTGAAACGAACTGGCTAGACATAATCTCCGTGTTGGAATGGGTAAAACGTGTTCAGGCAGCTTTCGGTGAAGTTGCAGTTCCAGAAACTTTTGCGTTAATTGCGGCTGCTGGGCCCTCTAAAGCGCCCTCTGATGCCAAGTTGGCTCGTTATTATGAAGATACTTTACAGTCAATATCTATTTTTGAAGCACGATTTGAAACTGAACTCAAATATCAAAATCAGAAACTCCGCAACTTAGACCTCTTGGTGATTTATGAGCGTCTCAAGGCTTTGCGTGAAAGAGTTGATGAACTGCAGGTTTGGATTGACTTCAAAGACCTTAGGAACCGTTTCTCTCTTCGTGGTTTAAGTGAATTCTTCCAACGGCTGGTTGAGCAGAAGACGCCATCTCGCCAGTTGATTGATGTTTTCCGTAGAGGCACTTATCAGGAATGGATAAACAATCTTTACAATGAAGACCCCCGATTGGGCAGGTTCCGCAGGGAAAACCATGAACAATTAATAGTTGACTTTAAGAAGCTTGACAAAGAACTTATACATTTAAC
The DNA here is from genome assembly GCA_963832745.1 of Candidatus Bathyarchaeota archaeon. Taxonomy (GTDB): domain Archaea; phylum Thermoproteota; class Bathyarchaeia; order Bathyarchaeales; family Bathycorpusculaceae; genus Bathycorpusculum. The sequence continues at coordinate 311,887 of CAWHVC010000002.1, forward strand.
CTCAAGTATGGTTATTGAAGCCGCAAACAGCCGCAAACCGCAAGACATCCTAATCCAAGCTAACGACTCCGAAGCAGCAATCCTCATGAAGGAAGCCGCCAAAAAACGCCGCTTAATGCCCATACGCACACTTCTACAGAAAATCCCACACCTGCTCGTCAAATTAAAACCGTGTTTGCTCATGAGTCCCATCAGCGTTAGCCAGTTCCTTTCGCCTGAAACAGCCCAGTTTGACCTTGTCCTGTTCGATGAGGCTTCTCAAATTGTTCCTGAAGACGCTATCGGCTCAATTTACCGAGGTAAAACACTCGTTGTCGCAGGAGATAACAAGCAGTTGCCGCCGACCAGTTTCTTCCAAAAATCCCTCATAGATAATCTTGACTGGGACCAAATAAACGATGAAGACTTTGAAGTTTTTGACAGCATACTTGATGAATGTCTTGGCATAGGTTTACCTGTCAAAACCTTAAGGTGGCACTACCGCAGTAAACATGAGGATTTAATCGCGTTCTCTAACCACCAGTTTTACGATGACACGCTCATTACTTTTCCAGCAGCAAAAGCCCGACATGACAGTTTAGGTGTTAAAATGGTTTATGTGCCAGACGGCATCTACGATAGAGGCGCAAAACGGGACAACACGATAGAGGCTGAAAAAGTCGCAACTTTGGTCTTTGAACACTTCACTAATTACCCAAAGAAAACCCTTGGAGTCGTTACTTTTAGCATTGCTCAGATGGAAGCAATAGAAGAAGCAATCGACCGCCGCCTAAAAGAGCAACCACAGTTTGACCAATTCTTTAAAGAAGACCGTCTTGAAGGCTTCTTTGTTAAGAACCTTGAAAACGTTCAGGGTGACGAGCGTGATGTTATCTTCTTCAGTGTCGGTTACGGTTACGACCAAAACGGGCAAATGGCTATGAATTTTGGTCCATTAAACAAGCCTGGAGGCGAACGCCGCTTAAATGTTGCTGTAACTCGTGCCCGTGAAAAAGTTGTTATTGTTACATCCATTAAATCTGTGGATATTGACCCCGAAGCAAAAGCTCAAGGTGTCCAAACTCTACGCAGCTATCTGGAGTATGCTGAGAAAGGTCCTGAAATTCTTGATACGCCCCATCAGAAAGCTGGCACATACGAGTCACCGTTAGATGAAGATGTTGGTTCTGAAATTCAAAAGTTGGGTTATGAGGTTATTCCGCAGGTGGGTTGTAGCGGCTACAAGATTGACATTGGTGTTATTGACCCTGTTAACCCTGGTTCCTACTTGCTGGGTGTCGAATGTGATGGAGCAACATATAAGTCAAGTAACAGTGCCCGTGACCGTGACCGTCTCAGAGAACAAGTCCTCAAAGGCTTAGGCTGGCGAATTCACCGTGTTTGGTCTCCCTCTTGGGTTGCCCGTCGTGATTCTGAAGTTAAACGCTTAAAAGAAGCTCTTGAACAGGCACAGAAACTGCAACTGGACAAGGAAGTACTTATACCGTCTGTTGACGCAAAAGAGGACGGTCTTGTGGAAGCTGACGTGCGCAAAGTCAAGTTTGCTGGCATAGAAAAAATCGGTGTCCCCTACAAGATTTACCCATTAAAAGCAGCGTTTAGTCCATACATTAAAGTGCAGACAGAAAAAGCTACTCACACCTCAAAACAGAAAAACGAGTTCCATTACCCAGAAAACCGCGAAATCCAGACACGCCTTCTCGGCGAACTCATCGAAAAGGAAGGGCCCATCCATTTTGACTATGCTGTTGAACGCCTCTCTGATGCTTGGGGAATCAAACGTATAACACCAAAAATTAGCCATGCGGTACAAGAAGCCCTCAATGCCCTACTAAGAGACCAAAAAGTCGTAATCAAAGGCAGCTTCTTATGGCCACCACACCTGAAAGACGTGCAAATCCGCATACCAGTTGACGGCATACCTGAAACCAAACGTAAACTTGAGCATATCCCGCCTGAAGAGGTGGAAGCTGCTATGAAGCTTATCGCTCAATATGCGCTTGGTATAAGTGATGAATCTTTGGTGGCTGAAACCGCTAAAGTCTTCGGCTTAAACCATTCAACCGATAAGTCTAAAGAGTACTTCAATGAAATTCTAAAACGGCTCGTACGGGAAAGAAAATTAGCCATTAAAGATGGAGTTATAACTTTGGCTTAATTTTCTTTTTCTTTATTTATTTTTTGTACAAGTAATGGTAAATCAGAAATTGCTGTTATGATATAGTTGGCTCCGTTGCGTGTTAACTGTTCCATTTTTGCAGTGCCTGTGGGGATGCCGATTGCGACTGCTTTGATTTCTTTGGCGCTTTGCATGTCAACAATGCTGTCACCAACAACCAATGTAGCTTTCGGATCTGTTTGTAATGCTTTTAGGACGGCTTCAAAATGTTCCGGGTTAGGTTTGACACGTTTAACATTATCTCTTGGGACTACTGCGTCAAAGAAGCCTGCGATTTGGAACCTCTGTAAAATGTTGCTGGTAGCTTTTTGACTGTTTATCGTGCATAATCCTAGTCGTACATTCATCTGCTTCAACGTTTTCAATGCGTCATATGCACCGGGCATTAAGCTGGTGCAGGCTGCGGCTTCAACCTCAAACTTTTCAGCGATAGCTAACGCTTCTTTCTGGACGTCAATGAAGGCTTCCTCAGTTTTGGCTACATTTTTGAAGAAAATTTCTGCTTTCTGTAACATTTCGAATATGGTTTCGTTAGTTGACAGGACGGATGTTGGTATGCCTCTTGACCGTAGGTAGTTTCTTACCTCTACACGGAGAGTTTTGTAGTCAAGGTTAAAACTGGCTAATGTTCCGTCTAAATCAAATATGACTGCTTCAATGGTCATAGCAATGAGGCTCCGTTGCTGGTTTTCCCGGTTTCGGATTAAGAGTTTCTTTAATGAAAATATACTTTGTGGTCTGTTACATGGAGCGTTATCTGTTATTTTTCAACATATTACTGGCGAGAAAAAATGTCGTTGAAATCTACTCCCTATAGGTTTCTGCATACTGTTTCTAATAAAAACCAAATAGGCAGCAAATAGGTTGGCTATGGGCTTCCTAATTGGCTCTCTTATTTTGTTACTACAACTTTTAGGGCTTTCTCGTCAGGATTATCCACTGTTTGCAGTGCCTTTTCAAACTCGTCAAACTGGAACCTGTGCGTAATCAACCCTTTCACGTCTACTAACCGTCGTGCAATCAATTCTACAGCCGACGGATACTCAACAGGCGAAATGTAAATCGTAAAAAACGATACCTCATCAGCATCCTCCAAATTCAAGAAACCCTTAGATTCGCCCACCAAAGCGACTTTGCCTGTTTTCTTAGCTAAAAACGGCGTCTGCTCTACAGACTGGGTGGTTCCGGCGGCTTCAATCACAAAATCTGAGCCTAACTTGGTAAGTTTGCGTACGGTTTTGATTACGTTGTCTTTTTTGGCGTTGATTACTGCATCTGCACCGTATTTTTGGCTGAACTCTAAGCGGTAATCCTCTAAATCAACTGCTATAACACGGCAACCCTTCATTAAAGCTATTTGCGTCATTAACAAGCCGATTGCGCCTTGACCAAGAATTGTTACCCAATCGCCAAGGTTAGGCTTAAATTTGTTCAAAACCCTAAGTGCCAAAGCTACAGGTTCCACAACGGCGGCTTCCTCATCAGTCATTCCTGCAGGCACCGAAATTAGACTTCTGGGTAGCATGGCTTTGGATTCTGCGAAGAAGCCGTTTCTTGTTAGGCCATAGAATTTGCCGTGAACGCAATAGGTGGGTTTTCCACGTAAGCAGAAGTAGCAGTGTCCACAGTTAACCATGGGAACCATAACTACACGTTCACCATTGTCATCGCGAACTCCACAGGCATCGTGACCAATTATTGTGCCGTCCCGCATCCATTTCCACTCACCACGATACAAATGCATGTCAGTGCCGCAGATGCTTCCAGCCTTAAAATGCACAAGCACACGTTTTCCTTTAGCTTCAGGTTCAGGAACATCCATGATTTTGATGTTGTGCGGTCCATTATAGACTGCTGCTTTCAAAAACAATTAACCTCAAAGAACTAGTTGGGTCAATAATGTGTATTAAGTTTGTTGTGTTTCAAGTTTTGCAGCAGCATATTAGAGGTTGATGGCTACGAATTTAGATGATTATAGTAAAGAGAAAATTTGGCAGTTACTTGTGGAAACAGCTCACGCTTCTGTAATGTATCCTACCCATAAAGCGTACACACGAGAAAAAGTGCTTCCTGAAAAGCCTGACGTTACGCCTGAAGAACTTGCGCAACGACTAAATATGCCGCTTGGCGAGGCACTGGTGATTTTGGACGAATTATCGGCTGATCAGAAAGTTTCAACTTAAAAACTGCATTTGTACTATTTTGAGATATATTTGGTTAACTTTATTTTTGGCGAGTGCTACCTTCTTAATGAAATGCTTACCGACAAAAAATCTGCGTTTTCCAAGTTTCAGTTCACCTTAACAACAGCATGGTTCTTGATCAAAATGGTGCAAAAATTCTAGAAACCCTCGACAAAACCCGGTCAATTTGTGAAACAGCAAAAACCCTTAACGTGTCTTACCGTCATGTATGGAATTACGTTCGCCGCATTCAAAACGTGATAGGTCAACCGGTTGTTGAAACCTTCAAAGGCGGAAAAGACGTGGTGGAGGCGCAAAGTTAACTAAGCGGGGGGGGGGAAAAACTCTTCTATTGGAGTATCGCCAAGTTGAGTGGTACCTAAACGCTTTTTTGTATTCTTCAGATATGGAGGTGAAACAAGTGAAATTAAGTGCAAGAAACCAATTAAAAGGAAAAGTAGTCGCTGTTGAAGAAGGCGTGATAACTGCGAAAGTTAAGGTTGAAGTTCAAGTTCCGGTTACAATTACAGCAGTTATTACAAAAGAATCCGTGGAAGAATTAGCTATAAAAGTAGGCGACGAGGTTGCGGCAATCGTTAAATCCACAGAAATAATGATTGCCAAATAGGCAAAAACCTATTTGACTTTTTTATTCTACAACATAACGGTAAGTAATGTGTTCGCCTGCGGTTGTGCTTCTTCTTGTAATCTTTAGCACATCGCCTGGTTTTGCGCCGATAACTTTGACGGCTGGGTCACCTGACCTTACTTGTGGCATCTGGTATGGTTTAACTTTGAACTGTGCAAGAAGTTGGTTTTTTTCTTTTTCGCTTAATATTTCATGGAACGGTACTAAACCGTGCTCGAAAATGTCAAACACTGGGAATGATTTTGGCAATAGTTCAACATTCTTCTTTTTTGCGCCCAACTTTACTGCGTGAGTGTAGCGTCCTTCAGTTACGACGATGGCGCGTTCGAGCTCTTTTTCTTTCATGATTTTGTACAGGTTATTCATGGCGGCTATACCGACGGTTGCTTCGCCAAGGATACACCAGACAATTGCGCGTTCTTTGTCTTGTGGAATATCAATAATGTAGGCGTAGGCGCCTTCGAAAGGTTCTTTCTCTACAAGCTTGTACTTTCTAAGTTTAATGAGAACTTCCGCTTTACGTTCTTCAATTGTTAGGACTTTAGTGCTCAAACCACAAACCCTCAAGATGAAATACTCGAACCTTAAACAAACATTTCGCCCTTAAACTTTATGGTTTGTCTAAACAAAGGAAATGATTAAAAAATAAAAAAGGGAAAAATGTGCATGCTTTACGCTCCTTAGAGGAGCAAGATTATAACAAAATACTTGAATTCTTAGGTTTAGCCGATGATTTTTTTCTTCAGCTTACCCATTGATTCTTCGGTTTTACCGCCAGTCTGCTCCATTTTGCCCTTAACTTGCTTGCCTGTGTCTCCAGTAATTTTGCCTGAGGTTTCATCCATCTTTCCTTTGATTTGCTTTCCTTTACCTTTCAATTCATCTTCGGTCATTTCAAATTCACAAAAAAATTGAACTTAAAGGCAATATAGAAGTTTAATGGCGAAAAAGCCCTCCACGTCATGCCCAGCCTTTCTTGAGATTAATCTGACTTTAACATTGTTTTACTCTGAATTTCTTTGCTGCCAAAGCCGTTGTTACGAGTTCTCTGATTTCATCTGGTAATTGGTTTTCTTGCCATTTGCGTTCATTATCCACTGGTTTACCTGCGGTTTTAACAGCTTTTAATGCATACCAAGCTGCTCCTAATGAGTGATCAGCCATGTGAGATGCTGCAACAGTTTGCCCAACGCTTCGAGCTACTGCGAGAGCTAATGGGTCAGTTAATTCTTTTGCTAACGCAATTATATCGTAAGCTGCTTTTCTTGCGTCGCCAACTGTAGCTTTTCCCTGTTTCCAAGCTTCAGCCACTTTTAACGCGTTTAGCATCAGTTCATCAGGTTTATCTCCATAGAGGGGTAACACGTGTTGGGAACAGTTGATTGCCCATTGGATTAGTTGTCGGTGCTGCTCTAATTTTAATTGTCCTCCGCGGTGTTCGGTTATGAATCTTTTATCTCTCATTTTCGTTCTCTGCCTTCTTAGTAGCTTGGTTATGTTGTAGAAAGGTTAATATGTTGTATTTGATTATACTGTACTATTACAAATAAGCTGTTTCTCTATAGTTTAACCAAAACTAACGTTACATGCTAAATTGTATACAAGCAAAAAATAAGGAGGCCACTTAATGAAAAATTCAGCATCGATACTGTTCCGTTGTCCCCAATGCCGTGAACGCTTCGAGTTTGACTTAATTGGAGAATTCGAGTTTGTTTCCTGTCCAGTCTGCGAAACAAACTGCGTCACAGTCAAAAAAGGCAACAAGCTACAGCTTCAAACCTTTAGCGAAAGCCAAAATAGCCAAGAACCAGTAATTCTTGCCTAAACACGCTTTAAGCCCTTTTTGGGCAACAAGACTTTTTGTTTAATCTTTTTTTGTTAGCTTGCTCCTTGCCCTTTAATGAAGCATAAATCCAAAATAAGACAGCTTACACTATCCACAAGAGGAACAGTGACTTTGAGCACACAGCAAGTAACATGGGATTTAACTGAACTTTTTTCTGGCATAAATGACCCCAAAATTAGTCAAGCAATCACAGAAGCCACCGCGATGGCCACCAGTTTTGAACAAAAATACCGTGGAAAAATCATTAGTCTGACCCCTGACGGCTTATTCGGCTGTCTACAGGAAATTGAATTGTTTAACCAAAAATTTAGCGACGTCGGTCTTTATTCTGGTTTAGCGTTTGCGGCTAACATGACTTTGCCTCAGACACAAGCGTTAAATGACAAAATTAACAAGCTGGACGCCCAAATCAGCAAGCAACTTGCGTTTTACCGTCTTGAATTAGGTGCATTATTGAAGAGTAAGCCCGAGTTTATCTGTAATCCCGTGTTAGCTAATTATCGGCACATGTTGGAGCGGGTTTATCGCCGTGTCGAGCATCAATTGTCTGAGGTTGAAGAGCAGCTGATTATTGAGAAGGACCAGTTTGGCGTTAACGCTTGGGAAGAACTGCAAAGCAAATGGTTAAACACGCGCACCTTCGAAGTCACCGTATTGGGCGAAAAAAAGACCCTAAGCTATGGCGAAGCTAACGGATTATTGCCACACCCTGACCGTGCCACACGCGAATCAGTCAATCGCTCAATCTACGGATTGCTGGGCAAGGATGGTGAAGTCTTCTCAGCCGCGCTCCGAAGCATATGTAATGACTGGGTAACAGTTTCTAAACGCAGAAAATACGCTACCCCCATGGAAGCTAGCCTAATCAACAACGATACAGAACAATCAATAATCGACAACCTGCTCGTCAGTATTGAAGAAGGCTCAAAAACCTATCGCAGCTACCTCAAAATGAAAGCTAAACTAATGAATCTGCCCGTGCTAGGAAACCATGACATCGTGGCGCCGCTTCCAGATTCACCTGAACTCAAATTCACTTATCAGCAAGCTCAAGACCTAATTGTCCGTGCATACAGCCGTTTCGACACAGGCTACGCCGAGGCTGTTAAGGAAATGTTTACAAAACGCCACATAGACGCAACTCCACGCTACGGCAAAAGAAACGGGGCCTTTTGCGCAAACTATTACAACGGCAAATCAGCCTACATACTGCAAAGCTTCAATGGCACCCTAAGCGACGTCTTCACTTTAGCACACGAGTTGGGGCACGCAACACATGACTGGTACATGGCACGCAGTCAAACACCCCTAAACGCAAGTGCGCCTTCAATTGTAGCAGAAACCGCATCTATCTTTGGCGAGTTGCTCTTGACAGACCTTCTTTTAGCTGAAGCTAAGTCTGATGCAGAACGTAAAGCTGTGCTCTGTCTGGTTTTGGATGAAGTGGGCATGACGGCCTTCCAAGTAACTGCCCGAGTATGGTTTGAACAAGCACTTTACAAATCAATTGAGCAGGACGAATTTTTAGAATACAAAACGATTTGCAATCACTGGACCGCGGCTCGAGACCGCATTTTCGGCGACGCCGTCACTTGGTTCCCCGAGATGGAAGCGGAATGGACTATGAAGCCGCATTATTACATGGCAAACTACCGCTTCTACAATTACCCCTATGTGTACGCGCAAATGTTCGTCTACTCTCTATATGAACGGTATTTGGTAGAGGGTAAAGCGTTTGTTCCAAAACTTAAAGCGGCTCTTTCAGCCGGCAGCAGCGTGTCGCCCTTAGAAATTGGGCAAATCGTAGGCTTAAATCCTAAAGCGTCAGATTTCTGGAAAGGCGGCTTAAAAGTGTTCGAACGTTTCATCGCTGACTTAGAAAAACTGGTCCAGCGGTGAAGCACTCACAACTTTTTTCCACACCTTACACAATAAACCCCATCCGAACTTATCTCTGCACCACAGTAAGGACAAGATTTTATTTGCCCAGTTGCCTGCATTGAGAAGCCTGTTGATGACGAAACAATCGGCGTCGGCGGTTCAGGCATTTTAAAGAATGCTTTTGCCAGAATCACCCAAGCAATATACTGTACTACACCTCCTGGGACAAAAACCAAGCTATAAGCGTCAACAGTTGCCGTATTAAATGACGCCCAAAAAACAAAAACTATTCCAGCAACAATTTGCACTATTGCCCCTGTCAAAAACACTTTTGCGGCAGTTTTAAACAGGTTAACCTGCGATTTAGCAGCCAACAAGTTTAACGCCAGCACATCAAATACGATGTTTATTAAGCCTATGAATCCGAAAACTACTATAAACGGCGACATAAATGCAATCATGGCAGACGTAATTTGCTCTGTTGCTTGAAGGTTCGGGTACATGCTCATGAAGTTCCCGAAAAAGAACACAAACATGACTGACGTAGCCACAATGGCTGCTACAATGGCTATGATGATGCCGTAAAGAACGTAATCGAATATGCGGTGTTCATTGTAAACTTTTGAGATGCCGTACATTGCAATAAAAAAGAGAATGAACCCTACAAGCGCTATTACACTTATGACACCGCTTATTGAAGTGATGGCAGCGTTGAATATTGCAGAATTTGGGATGACATAGCGGGTAACCGTTAGTATGGATGATATTACGCCAAGCACAATTAATACGGCGCCAACACCACCTAACGTCTTGTTGGTTTGAAGGGACATTTTTACCGTTGTCTATTATTCTTGGTTTAAGAGATAAATTTTTGCAAAAAAGGGTTGCCTTGCCTTAATCATTGGTCTGAATTTTTCTCTTTTGACGCTTTTTTAGAGCAGCTGTCACATAAACCATAAACTTCAACTCTAACTAACTCGACCAAAAATTTAGTGCCAACGATTCCATTTTTTATGTGCATTTTCAAATCTGGAGGCGAGAAATCCTGGATTTTCTGGCATTTTGTGCAAATCAAGTTCACGTGGGGCGTAGGGTTTGGGTCAAATCTTGTTTCGCCTTGAGGCATGTTTAGTTCTTGGATTAACTGGTTTTCTTTTAGTATGTGCAAGGTTTTGTAGACTGTTGACAGACTTACTGTTGGGTAGGTTTTTTTGACTTCTGTGTAAATTTTTTCTACGTTCGGGTGTTCTTTGTTGTTTAAGGCTATTTTGCAGACTGCTATTCTTTGTGGGGTGGCTTTGTAGCCTTTGCTTCGGAGTGCTTGAATAATTATGGTGTCTTTTTTGTTGCCTTTCAGCATAGCAGTATTAGGTAATAATAATTCTTAAATAAGGTTCTGATTTACCTTTAACTGTAAATTTTTGATAGGTGAAATAAATGGCAGAAATAAAAACGCAAGAGACAACAACTTTTCCAGTACTGGGACAAAAAGCTCCAGATTTTGAGGCATTAACAACCCAAGGTACCCTACGGCTTTCTGATTACAAAGGTACATGGCTTATTCTGTTCTCGCACCCAGCCGACTTCACGCCAGTGTGCACAACGGAATTCATGGCTTTTTCAGAGATATATGAAGACCTCAAAAAAAGAAACACAGAACTTTTAGGCTTAAGCGTTGACAGCGTCTCCTCACACATTGCCTGGATAAGAAACATAGAAGAAAAAATGGGCGTAAAAATCCCTTTCCCAATCATAGCAGACCTAAACAAAGAAGTAGCCAAAAAATTTGGCATGCTCCACCCAGAACAAAGCAAAACTGAAACCGTCCGCTGTGTCTTTATAATTGACCCCGAAAGCAAAATTCGTACAATGCTCTACTACCCAATGTCAACTGGTCGAAACATGCAAGAAATCCTTCGCTTAGTTGATGCGTTGCAAACAACCGATAAATACAAAGTAGCGACGCCAGCCAACTGGAAACCAGGCGAACCCGTAGTAGTTCCACCACCCGTAACCATTGAACAAGTAGATGAACGCCTCAAAGAAGGCTACGAATGCAAAGACTGGTACCTCTGCAAGAAAAAACTGCCGAGTTGAGTTGTCATGCCGTGTGTTTCTCCAGACGGAAAACCAACAGCAACCGGACTTAACACACTAAAAGCGCTAAAAGACGGCAGCCTGTCTCCTGAAGTAGTTTCAGGCAAGATAGGCCAACCCCTTTTTCGTGTTAGAAGTGGTCTTAGAGACCTCAAAAACGCTGGCTTTGTAGAAGAAGACGGCGAAAAATTTTCCCTTACAGAAAAAGGCAAAGCAATAACATAGTAAAATGGAACGACTTGGGTTTGCATCAAAATGCAACACAAGGCTTGTTTAAGCTTAAAACAAAAACTTGGTGCTGTCTCGTTTTTCTTTTTTTGTTAGCTCTCTTTTAGATATTGCTGCCTATTCTCAGTTTATCCACTTCAGAGCGGTTAGGAATCTCAACCACTATTGACTTATCCAGTGCGTCTCTGCCATAGTTAACTTTAACTTTATCCAGTTTAGCATCCGAATAAAACGCCGTTAACTGAGCAGCTGTCTGAATAGCCTTCTTAGTCTTAGCACCCTGCAGAATAGTTATTGGCCCAACAATATCCGGTAACTCAAAATAGTACTCGCCTTTTGTTTTTCGAGATACCAGAAACTTGTTTTCTGCCTCTTTACGTCCAACAATGAATTTGTTTTCGCCAAGTCGGAAATGTCTACCAAATCGTAACAGCACAGCGTCAGCGCCTGAAACGTTTTTCTTGTGCTCAAATAGGTCACGCAGTTTCTTGGAGTATTCCTCACAAGTTAACAGGCAACCACCAGCTGGGGAACAGTACGTTGTGATGCCAAATTCTTTGGCAAGTTGAAGTTGAGGTTTGCGTGAACGACCTGAAATTGCTAAAAGTTTGTTACGGTCAACTAAGCCCTTGCGTTCAGCTACTGTTTCAGGTAGTAGCTTAGCGGACAAGGGACGTAATAGTTTGCCTTTTAAGCCAGCTTCTTCCTCGATGGTTCTAAGAGCTGGACCATGCTGGGACATTGGTCTTTCGCCGAGCACTTCGCCAGTGAAAAGAAAGTCTGCGCCGATTTCTTTGGCGTATTTGACTGCTTGTTTTAGGATGAAAATTTTGCAGTCCACACAGGGGTTGATGTTTTTGCCGTAGCCATGCTTGGGGCTTCTGAGCATACGGATGTAGTCTTTATCGACGGTGACCACTTTTAAGGGTATTTTTAGTTGTTTTATGGCTGCCTCTGCTTCACTTACGCCATCCTTTTTAGGAATGCCAAACGGTGTTTTCACGTTAAACGCGCTGACTTCTATGCCTTGATTTAGAATAATTTTTGTTGCAAGAATGCTGTCTAAGCCGCCCGAAAATAGTGAGATGGCTTTAACGTGAGTCATTTGTAGCATAGATTTCTTAGAGGAAGATAATAATGTACCGCTGAAAACATAAACATCGTTACGACTGTAAACCGAATCTGCAAATCACGTTTGTTGACTTTTTTAACGTTTGCTTGTAATTACAGTAAAGGAGAGTTTGATATTTTTGTAAAACGGTATTTAGCCACAAAACATAAAAACAATTAAGTTCTATCGAAAACAAAAAGTGTTTAAGGACATGATCTCTTGGTTGTTGAATCGGAAAAAATCCTTAGTTACCAGTTTTACTTGGCAAAAAAACTGAATAAATGTGTCACTTCTGTCGAATGGCGGGATTATAAGTGGCAACTTGATAATTCAATAAAAAGTATTGAATCTTTTGAAAATTTTACAGGAATAGTATTTATAGAAAATGAAAGAAAAGAACTTCAAAAAACAATCGATAAATTTCCGTTAAGCATCACACCGTATTACGCTTCTTTAATTGAAAAAGAAAACTACCAAAATGATCCAATATTCAAACAGGCTTTTCCCAGCCCAGCTGAATTAAAAATTTCCCAGTTCGACATGAAAGACCCATTGCATGAGGATAAGGATAGCCCAACTAAAGGCTTAACTCACCGCTATCCTGACAGAGTACTATTTTTGGTCAGCAACCGGTGTGCAATGTACTGTAGGCATTGTACAAGAAAAAGAAAAGTCGGCGATCCAGACCATATACCTTCCAAAGAACAGATTCTTGCCGGAATCAATTACATCAAAGGTAATAATAAAATTCGAGATGTCCTGCTTTCCGGCGGAGACCCCTTGCTGCTTCCCGATGATTACTTAGATTGGATTTTAACTGAACTAAACAGTATTCCTCACGTAGAGGTTGTACGTATTGGCACTAGAACGCCTGTTGTTCTTCCTTACCGAATAACTTCTGAATTAGTTGAAATACTGAAAAAACATCACCCATTATGGATAAACACGCATTTTAACCATCCAAGAGAACTTACGCCCTCTGCACGGGCTGCTCTAAGAAAACTTGCTGACGCCGGTATACCATTAGGAAACCAGTCCGTGCTACTTGCAGGCGTTAATGATTGCCCTCAAATAATGAAAAAGCTTAACCAGAAACTGGTCCAAAACAGGGTACGACCGTATTACCTGTTTCAATGTGACCTTTCTGAAGGATTGACTCATTTCCGGACATCTATCGGGAAAGGCATTGAAATCATGGAAAGCCTTGTGGGTCACACCAGCGGGTTTGCAGTGCCTACATATGTTATTGATGCGCCTGGTGGGGGTGGTAAGATTCCTGTTATGCCCAACTACATTATTTCATGGTCTACAAACAAGGTGATTCTAAGAAATTATGAAGGCGTTATTACAAAATACAAGGAGCCAGACGATTACAAGTCGGTACAATGTAACAGGGACTGCGAAAAATGTACTTTGCAATTGCAATTGTTAGAGGACGAAAAAACTTTGGTGGGCATTGAGAAGCTGCTTACTGACGATAACAAAGTAGTATCGCTTATACCTGATGGAAACATGCGTTTAGAGCGGCGAAATGAAACTGAAAATAGTGGTTCAAATGCTTAAAGCCGCTTCAAAAAAACAGTTTAACCTGAGAAACCTGTCTGAAAAGGATGTGCCTGAAGTTTACAGGTTACTGGTTGCCAACAGGCCATATGTCGGTTTAAATTCACGTTACACATATTTTCTTTTAGCCAAAGATTTCTCAGAAACCTGTTTTGTTGCTGAGCACGAAAACAAAGTTGTAGCTTTTTCTTCTGGATATGTTCCCCCTCAAAGGAAGGACACTTTTTTTAACTGGGAAATAGTTGTCCAAAAAGAATACCGTGGTAACGGTCTTCAAAAACTTTTGTTGCTTCACCAAATAAAAATGGCTGATGCAAAATATTTTGAAGGCACGATTAACCCGTCAAATGACGTTTCCCGAAAGAATTACATTCAACTTTCAGAATTGCTTAACGCAAAATATGAAGAGAAAATTTTTCTTACTGTTGAGGACTTTGAAAATGATGGTCATGAAACTGAAATTCTTTTCAGAATCGGTCCAATGGAAAAAAATTTTCATTAAATCGGTTGTTAAAACAATTGATGTTTTGTCTCCAAGCCTGATAAGTCATTTGTCAAATGTTAAGCGATTCTCTGTCTTCTAAGCTTTTTCTAGAATAATTAATAAGCTTAAATGATAATACTGGCTGACAAAATACCGAGCATTTAGAGAGGAGGGTTTGGGTTGCCTGACATAAGTATCTTCATTCCGGTTTACAAGGAGTCAAGCGAATTAGGCAGCACCTTGAACAGCCTGCTTGCGCAAGATGTTGAAAAAGAAATTTTTGTAACCGTTGACGAAGCAACCCCCCAGTTCATTGAAGAATCCAAACAGTATGACAGCAAAGTTACGTTCATCTTTAACAAAGAACGCACTGGAAAAGCAAACGCTTTAAACGAAACCGTGAAATACTCAACGGGCAATGCCCTGCTTTTTCTAGATTCAGATGTTATGATTTCTGAAGATTCTGATTTTCTGAAAAAAATCATAATGGATCTGCAACATTCCGATGTTTTGGACATTAAAAAATGTGTAGTTAAGGGCAAATCTTTCCTCTCTAAAATGGCGTATTATGAATACTTCACTTTTAACGTGAGTTCATGGATTGCCGACCACTTAATGCATAAATGTCCTGCTGTGAACGGCGCCGCTTTTGCGATTAAACGTGGGGTCTTTGAAAAAATTGGTGGTTTCCATAAAGTTGTCGCTGAAGACATCGACATAGCAACTCGAGCGTTTTTGGCTAACAGCAGTTTTTCTTACACGTCTGATGTTGAAGTAAAAAACGTTGTACACTCTGACTGGAAAAAATGGTTTAATCAACGCCGAAGATGGGCAATTGGTCAAGCGTTATGGCTTAAAACTTGGTGTGTGGCGTTAACTAAAAAATTTGCCAAGAAACCCCAAGTTTTCCTGCCCGGCTTATTCTTCTTGTACCCGTCAATAACCGTTTTCTTGTTAAGCGCTCTCCTGCCCAGCCTTTGGATGTATAACTCAATGCTTGTCTTCTCAGTGTTCCTATCCGTAAGATTCAACATTATTTTGCCCGTCTTTTTGGTTTCTTTGGCGATGGCAGATGTACTTAAAATAGTTGCTATTTCGCTGGCTAGCTTTGGAATCACTGCTGCCGTGTTTTACGGTTTTTCAAGAAAACTCGGATTTAGAGAGCTTAAAGTGCACGAGTTTTTCGCTTACTACTTCTTTTACTCAACTATATGGATGCTAATCATCGTGATTGGGCATATTCAGGTGCTCTTGTTGGGTAAGAAAGCTGGGCCCGACTGGAAAACTTAACCTTAATCTTTCTATTTATTATAGTAAGCCTTAAAACATGAAAGTCTATGTTTATCTTCGAAAGTGGGTTGTTAGCTCAGCACGGATAGAGCGCCAGCCTTCTAAGCTGGAAGTCGAGGGTTCAAATCCCTCACGACCCGTATATTCACAAATTTACGCCATCAAAATTCTTCAATGCCTGTGTTACCGCTTCTTTTGCCGTTTTAGCTATTAGTTCACCCATTTTAGTGTGCCCGCCCGTGTAACGTATAGTGTTTTGCTGGTCGGTGCCTGAAACGATAATCATGGTGTCTGTTCCAGTGCCGGTTGCTTGAAACTGCGGCGACAGCGTGCTCATATAGTCTAAGTCTTGAAGTGCGGCAGTTTTGGCTTCGGTGGCAGTCATTATTGAGCGTGCCATTGCACCAGTGGTTAAGGTTGCGTTTGTGAGAAGAAGAATGTTGATTGTGCCTGTTGATAATTCAAAACTTGACTTTGTTTCCACCCAGTTGCCCGAGTCTACGCCCATACGTAAAGCATTGTTTTTGGCGCCGCCGGTGGCTATGCAGCAAACTTTTAGGTTTTTGTAGGCTTTTTCGCTTAAGGCAAGTTTGCCCATGTCTACGCCGGTGCTCATAAAAGTGATTTGGCTTGGTTTGATTCCCAAGGCTAAGGGCAATTGTTTCTCGTATCGCTTGTAGTCTTTGATTGTCATTACAATTTTTTCCATTTTTGTAGGAATGTAACTGTTGGCCACATAATTGACTTTTTTTAATCCATCCACTGTTGAGAGAACGCTTCTTTTTTCAGTAAAAGCTACAATAAGGGTGTTGGTTTCTATGTTTTCGTAGGTGTGGTATACAACTTTTGCTTCTATGTTGGGTAACTCAAGCGGTATCTTTTTTTCTTTAAATTTGGTTATGGCGTCTTTCATTTGTTTGTCTGCCCTTTGGGTTGTTAATACTTATTTGGAGCATCCTATTGAAGTCTTGCTTGAGGCTTAGTTTGTAGGTTTTAACCTATGGAACTAAATTTTAGTCAACTCAAGTTGAATATTTTTAGTTGAATTGGTGTTTGGATAAAAGTTTAAATATTTATAAGGCTGCAAAAAACTTGAAAGTAATCTCTCACAGAAACCTTCGTCGCGTTAAGCGTTTGATACGGTGCTAGTGCTTTGTGCATGTTGCTAGAACATGAATTCAATCTGTAGTTAACTCAGGTTAATCAAAGTTAATAAGTGTGATTAGCGAAAACAACGAAGAAACGAGCAGAAAAAATACGGGAGAGCATCAAGAAAATGGAAAAAACTAAAATCGCAATTGTAATCGCTTTAATTGCAATCATTACTGTATCCGCAGTTATTGTTGTATATTCAACCCAGAATCCATCTCAACAATCACAAGGTGCCATAACAATTACCGACAGCGAAGGCTACCAAACAACAATAGACAAAGTTCCAACCAGAATCATCTCTATTGCGCCAAGCATAACTCCAATCCTTTACGAGATAGGTGTAGGCGACAAAGTAGTAGGATTAACAAGTTACGATGATTCACCATACAATTTCACTGCATGGTTTGAAGCAGGCAACATGACCAGCGTAGGTGGATTCTCAACACCCAACATGGAAGCAATAATCAATTTACAGCCAGACATCATTTTCACAACAGACATTAACGACGCAATGCTTCCAAACATGAGAGACCTTGGATTAAAAGTAGTAGTAGTAGGTCCAAAAAGTATTGATGGTATCTATCAAACTATTCAGCTTTTAGGAAAAGCAACTGGTGCAGAAGATAACGCTAATGCATTAGTGAACAGTTTAACTGATAAAGTCAACAATGTGGTAGCTACGATAAATGCAGCTAACATTACAGATAAGCCAACTGTTTACTATGAGGTTTGGAGTTCAAATGCAGGTTATATGACTATCGGCTCAAGTACATGGATGAATGACGTTATAGACAAAGCCGGCGGAGTTAACTTATTTGGCAATGTATCCGAAGAGTACCCCACAACAAGTTTAGAAGTCCTTGTAACAGATAATCCTGACGTTATTTTGCTCCCGACAGACATGGGCGGAGCACCATCATATGGAAGCGTTGAACAAGTACAAGCAAGAACAGGCTTTAACACCATTAACGCAGTGATTAACAACCGTATATACGTACTTGACGCAGACTTGCTGAATGAACCTGGAATAAGAATTGCAGATCAAGTTCAAGCAATCGCTGCCTGTTTGTATCCAAACCTTTTCCCTTCCTCTTCCTAATTTTTTTATTGAGTGACATCTATTGAGCGACATAACCCGTAATAGTTCAAGCAGTACAGAAAACATTTACAAATCCCGTGCAAAACGCTGGAAACTAATTATAGCTGGGCTTATCGTTGCTCTTATTCTCACAGTGATTGTTTCTTTGAACATTGGTTATGCACCAATTTCATACTCTGACATCTTAACTTATTTTGGTAGCAAAATACCTGGAATAAACGGTTTTATTGATGTAGCTTCTTTCTCACGCGATCAACTAGCTGAGCAGTCAATAGTTATCGGTATTCGTTTACCCCGTATACTTTCTGCCCTGATAATTGGTGCTGCCCTTTCTGCTTCAGGCACGATTTTTCAAGGCGTTTTTAAGAATCCTATGGCAGACCCTTTTGTTTTGGGTGTGTCTGCTGGAGCTTCAGTGGGTGCTGGAGTTGCCATACTTTGGGGTGCAGGAATAAGTTTTTTTGGTTTTCCTCTGGTACCCATAATAGCCTTCATATCGGCTCTCGCAACCATTTTCTTTGTATATAACATTTCACGAGTAGGTTCAAGAGTTCCAGTAATGTCTCTGCTTCTTACTGGTATTGCTGTAAGTATTTTCCTCTCTGCAGTATTCCAAACTATGCAGTTTCTGACGACAGATCATAAACTTAGCCAACTTGTGAATTGGCAAATCGGCACAATAACAAACATTGGCTGGACAAACTGGTGGGCCAGCCTTCCATTCATTATAACAGGCACCGTGTTGTCATATTTTTACGCTCGAGACCTAAACATGATTTCCCTTGGCGAAGATACAGCCCAACATTTAGGCGTAAACACAGAGAGAACAAAAAAGATTCTTTTAGCGCTTGCTTCAATGATGACCGCTGCGGCAGTTTCTATCAGTGGATTAATTGGTTTTGTAGGGTTGATGATTCCACACATAACAAGACTCCTCGTAGGTCCAGACCACCGTTTACTTATACCTGCATCAGTTATTGTCGGCTCAATCTATCTGATTTTATGTGATGACCTTGCAAGAGTAATTAGTGGTCAAACAGAATTACCTGTTGGAATAATAACGGCCCTTGCGGGCGGGCCTTTCTTAATTTTCCTTCTCCGCAGAAGCAAACAACAATACAGGATGTAGAAGGAAAAAAATGGTTACATTAAACGTTAATGGCGTAGAATGTCGTTATGGCTCTGTTAAAGTACTATCCGACATTACTTTAGAAGTAAAACCCGGTTGCTTCCTTGGTATTTTAGGTCCAAACGGTTCAGGAAAATCGACGCTTCTAAAAAGTTTAAGTAGAGTACTCAAGCCACATTGCGGTTCAATCTTAATTGATGACGAAGACATTTATTCATTGAAACCCAAGGAACTGGCTAAAAAGATGGCGGTAGTTCCACAGTTCAGTAATGTTGGGTTTAACTTTTCAGTGATGGATGTTGTCTTAATGGGGCGCAATCCACACATGGGCGATTTTCAGATGGAAACCGCAAAAGATGTGGAAATTGCCCGTAAAGCAATGGAGTTAACCAACACTTGGACCTTTGCAAACAGACCGATTAATGAGTTGAGTGGTGGTGAAGCTCAACGTGTAATTATTGCACGTGCAATTGCGCAGGAACCCAAAATCCTTCTTCTTGATGAACCTATAAGCCACCTAGACATAATTAACCAAATTGAAATAATGGACCTGGTAAAGAACCTGTGTATTAAGAACGGTTTAGCTGTACTAGCGGTTATTCATGACCTTAACATAGCAAGCCGTTACTGTGACATGATTATGATGCTTAAAGACAGCAAAGTTTTCGCTCTCGGCTCAGTGGAAGAGGTTATGACAAGCGCGAATATCCAAAGCGTTTTCGGAATTGACGCAATGGTGCGCAAAAACTTGGTTACTAGCTGTCCTTATGTAATTCCGCTTTCTCCTAGGAAGCCCTGTATAGGAAAGAATTGTACTGTTCACTTAATTTGCGGCGCCGGAACCGGAACACCGCTAATAAAAACGTTTGTTGATAAAGGCTATAATGTTTCATCCGGCGTTTTGAACGTTGCAGACACTGACCTTGAAACCTGTGAATTATTAAAGGTAAACTCAATTTCTGACCCACCTTTTTCAGCCATAACTGACCAGTCTTATCAAGCAAACTTGGAAATGGTCAAAAACGCAAACATTGTAATTTTAACCGATGTCCCGTTTGGTTTGGGCAACCTTAAAAATTTAAACGCTGCAATAGAAGCAGCAAAATGTGGCATACCAACGTACGTTATCGATGAGAGCCCAATAGAAATTCGTGACTACACTGGAGGAAAAGCAGCCTGTTTAATGCAGCAACTCAGGGAATGCGGTGCAATATTTGTTAAAAGTCAAGCAGAGCTTTTTTCGTTGCTAAAGGACTAGTTTTTTGCATCATTTTTTGTTTTTGCAAGGGCTGAGCTGATTTTTTAAAAATGGGGTTGGTTAAAGGTCGTTTTGGTTTAACTCTTTTTTGAGGGCTTCGAAGCTTTCTTGGATTCGCGTAATTAATTCATGATCATCATTTGGGTTAAGTCCAATATATTTTGACTTGTTGTATTCACCGTTATAGGTCAAGATGTCTTCAATAGACTGTCTTTTTTCGTAAATTTCTTTGATTTTTTGTGTTTCAACATCATTTTCGTTTGTTGATAAAAGCGCGTACATGATTGCGCATGCGGCTCCAAACTCTAAGCCTTTGGTGGTTAAACCATGTTTTTGAGAAAGATGAATCGCGCCAATTACTCTTTCGCCAGCTTGAAGTTTTCTCATTGGGTCTCTTCCAACTCTGGAACATGCGTCTTTAAATGAGGCGCGGCAACGTTTAAGAAAACTTTGGGCGAAAGAGTTTATGTACTGTTTAGAATTCGGATTTTCTATAAGTAAAGCCGGCTTGAGTTCGTTTTTAATTATTTTTTCCGCAAGTTTTGAAACTCTGGAGTCACCCATTCCTTGTCCAACGGTTTTGTAGCCTAAAAGCGCCGAGTACCAAGCGATAATAGCGTGAGGACCATTTGATAATTTATTTTTTATTTCCTGCATTGATTTTATGTCTTCAACAATTACTACTTGTCTTAACCGTTCTAAAATTGGGCTGCCTTTGCTGGCGTAAATCGGCATGTCTGGTTCACTGCTAAACAACGTAACATTAAGTTTTGATAATTCATCGGCAAACTGTGTTACACACGAAATGTTGCCTGCAATGTTTATGGTTTCATAAACTGTTTTCTTCTCAGTTTCGGCAGACCACTTTTGTTTAGGTTTAGCGTTAATCTCCGAAAAATACGCTTGAGACATCTCTATGATTTCTTTCATTTTTCCAGAGTAATCCAAAATGCTCTTATGCATCTTGCGTAACTCATTCTGAATGTTTGAAATGATTGCTTCATCGGGTAATCTTGAAACCATACGGTTAACAACGGTTTCAGTGAAAAACGTGGCTCTCACTATTTCTTTGGCGCGGTCTTCCCCAACTAACTGTTTAGCAGCGTTTTCTACATGAGTTCTAACGTATCTTGCAGAATTTATCTTGTTCATTACGATTAGTAAGGTGAGGCCTTCACCGTTACTGTTGTATCTTTCAATTAGTCCTTTTGCTATCAGTTTGGCCTGAGATTTTATTGCTTGTTCCGGAAGAGCTAAACCGATTATATGCGCCTTCTTGTACATATCGATTACTTGAGGCTCATCAGCCATATCTATAATTGTCACATTTGAAATTGTTTGAAAATACGCCAAGCTTTCATATTTTACCTTGTACTTGCCTAAAGCATTTATCAGTTGACCAATTAAATCGTCATTTGTTACCCCAATAATTTTTCTCGGTTTAGTATATCCATCCCAGTGACAGAAAATCTGTGCAAGATAACCACCGCCTATTGCGCCAAACCCGTGAATGCCTGCAATAGTATAGCCTGTGCTTTGCGGAAAATGCTCGTTAAGACTAGGCATAGGCATTTTAGGCATTTGTGCAATTAGTTCATCCAGAAAATCGGTCATTTTATCATATGCCCTGAAAGCAAGCGCTTTAACTTCTGGAGCAAGTTCTTTTATGTCTTTAAAGAAGATGGGCATTCCGCCTGCGGCGCTGGCTGCTAAAAGGCCGTTATGGGAGTCTTCAAAAATGAAGCAGTTGCCCAGTTCACAATTGAGTTCGCTTGCTGCTTTTAGGAATATTTCTGGGTTGGGTTTTCCTTTTTCTACTTCGTCTCCGCATACTATTACGTCAAAAAAACGTAGTACTCTTGCGTTAAGAAGGTATTCTTCGGCTATTTCTCTTCTGCTTGATGTAGCCAAAGCAAGAAGAACGCCGTTTTTCTTTAAACGTTCAAGTAAATTGTAAAGACCTTTTTTTACGGGGATTCCGTGTTCCCTAACGTAGCTTCTTTCAAGCTCGTCGGCTTTTTCTCTTATTTTTTTATACGGGTAATCTTGGCCGTAGCATTCTTTTGCAAGTTTTTCAGCTGTTACAGCACTTACTCCAAGAGAGTCGTAAAGTATTTTGTCTGAGATTTCGGTTCCGAAAATTTCTTTTGACGCCTGTTTAATCATTTTGAACCGTAGTCTTTCTGTGTCAAACATGGTTCCATCCATGTCAAATATGGCGCCCTCCACTGTTTTATTCTGAAAAATCATTTTTCACTCTCTCAGTTACTTTTCGGTTAATGTGTAAGCACATCTTATTAACTTTTTTACGAAAAATTCTTACTATTATAAATTAGTGCTTTTACGTAAATTTTTGTATTATATTCAGTAAAACATTAAAAAATGTTAATTTCAAAATTAATATTTGGTTAATATTGAATTAACGTTAACGCTTCCAAAAAGTTTGCTTGAATGTTCCTATTTAACGAGTGACTAAACTTCGAAGCACCGTTTGGCCTCTTTTTTAGAAAAATATTGTTTTTAGTACTCAATCAATTTCGGGTACAAAAAAGCGTTCGTAACCACTATGCTAAAATATAGTTGCGCCTAAGAAGTTCTTTGCCCTTCTATAGATAATGGGCTTGTGGGGGAATAATCCGAATTGAGTTCCGAAAAAATAGTTGTTCGTGGGCTTCGAAACGTCCATGCAGCAGAAACAAAAATCAGCTTCGTAGATCCAAACGGTGCACTATACTACTTAGGATACAATATTGATGACTTAGTGGAACGGGTTTGCTATGAAGAAGTCGCGTATTTGTTAATTAATAAAAAGTTGCCTACTAAGCAAGAGTTAGATGATTTCAAGTCACTTCTTGTATACGAAATGACTTTGCCAGAATTAACTTTAAGGAGCCTAGAGTCAACTCCAAAACACTGTCACCCAATGGAGGTTTTGCGGACAGAATTTTCTCGGCTGAGCCAATTCGATGAGGATAACAAAGACAATTCAGAGCAAACAAACAAAAAACGAGCAATAAAATTAACTGCAAAATTTCCAACACTAGTTGCCGCTATCTATAGAGTACGCAATAACAAACAGCCTCTTGTTCCCCAAACTGACTTTGGCGTTGCTGAAAACTTCCTTTACATGTTCCGAGGAATAAAAGCTGATGCCGACGAAAAAAAGGCAATTGACCGCTTTATGACTCTTCATGCTGACCATGGTTTCAACGCGTCTACATTTGCTGCTCGAGTGACAGCAAGCACTAACTCCGACATTTACTCAGCTGTAACCTCTGCTATTGGAGCTCTTAAAGGTCCACTTCACGGTGGTGCTAGCGAGAAGGTGATGTATATGCTTGATGACATTAACACCGAGGAAGAAGTTGAGGATTACATCCAAGGAATGCTTGATGATCAGAAAAAAATTATGGGCTTTGGTCACCGCATATACATAACAGAGGATCCTAGGACAAAGCATCTTAGAGGTATAGCTGAAGAATTATGCAGAAACAAGAACACGTTAAAGATTTACAATTTATCTAAAAAAATAGAAAACGTTGTTCATGAAAAGAAGAAGATTTTCCCTAACGTGGACTTTTATGCTGCTGTAACTCTTAATACACTTGGTATTCCATCAGAGTTTTTTACGCCTTTCTTTGCGTCAAGCAGAATATCAGGTTGGACTGCTCACGTATTGGAGCAGTATGAAGATGCTGTACTGTTGCGACCTTCAACAAAATATGTGGGTGAATTTGGTATACCTTTTGTACCAATTGAAGACCGCACATAAATGCTTCTTTTCTTCTTTGTAATTACTTTCTAACTGATTTTTAGGCTTGTAACGTTTTCATTTGGATTCGTAAATCTCGGTGTTATCGCCTAATTCCTTCATGCTCCTTCCAAGTAGTATCACGTCGCCAACTGAAGTAATCAACGTCACAGGAATGGATACAATTGAACTCTTAAAACGCTTTTTAAACCCCAGGTCTTCAGACGCTTTGCTGGAAAGTTTCACCTGCAAATGAGTGACCTGCCACTTGTTGGCGTCAATTTCTGCGCTTTTTACTTCCCCAATAACAAGTCCATCAGAACTAATAACGTTCAATCCACTAAGCGAATCGACACTAATCAAAAAATCACCAAAATAACACCTCTCGCCGCAAAATATAACGGTTTTGATAAAACAAAATATTGTAAAACTTAGATAAAGAAACCGAAAAAGCCGTAAATATGCAAACAAGAGTGTGCCTGATTGGTTTCTAACCCATTTTTTTGGTGCCTGTGAAGTTAGAGGCTTTTTCGGCATTAAATCTTAGGCTGACTTTTTGCCCTGACGAGTATATCGAGTAGCTTGCTTGTCCAGTGCAGATTCTTCGCGCGCGTTCTCCGTCTTTGATTACAAAACCTGACAAGTCATTAACACCAAACTGTGTTAAGACAGGTGCTAAGGGTGTGCTGGGGCCAACCAAAACAACGTATGCCTGCTTTGAAAGTTCAAGAAAACGCGGTAGAGACTTGTCAATCAGCGAACCGCACGTGATAAGAACGTATTCACATTCTGGCAGTATATATTCAGCGGCGCTGTATGGGTAATCGTCTTCTTCAGGCCACCGAGATAGAACCGAAAGGTCACAAACAGGCCGAAACAACTGTTCAACATAAGGAAAATGCTCAATTATGCCCACCTTTTTGTCTCGTATAACCTTCTGATAGGTGATAAAGGGGTCGTAGACCCGGTCTTCAGCGAATCGGCTGTTAGAAACGTTAACGCCATTTTTTCTGGCAACCTCTGCTGAATTATAGTAAGCGTTAATGGCTGCGTTGGCGATGCCTGCTTCAACGTAATTCCAAGATTTGATGCCTTCAGCAAGCTTCTTAAGCGGCATACCAACTGTTTTTTCAATTAATGTGGCGTGGCGTGTGTCGTCTGTTAGTACGCTGCCAAAACCGTGCCCTTCACCGGACCGTACATAAGCGTGGTATGGACCGCAAACAATTTCGTCAGCGGTACACGATTCAGGTATTGCATCGATTAAAGTGTCATATAGTCGCCATTTACTTGAATTAAGCATTTTTGATATCCTCCAAATCTTTCAGAACAATTACGTTGCCCCGGCGCAGGTCATTTCGAATATTCTGAAGTACGTTATCCATAAATTCGATTAATGTAAGATTTTTTTGCTCATCCTTAGAGGTTTCAATTACTTTGTGGATTCCCCCGTTTTTTATAACAATGCGTTTGTCAGCGTTCAACGCTAAAAGCGGGTCATGAGTGGAGATAAGCACGATTTTTTCTTTCTTTGCCAACAGACGGATAGCCTGTTTTCGGTCTACACCAGCGTTTTCAATTTCATCAATCAAAACAATCGGCGACGCGCTAATGTAGGCGGTGCCTGCAATCATCAAGGCTCTTGATTGACCTCCCGAGAGTTGAGTAACTTTGGTTGTCAAAGTAAAAGCTTCACCTGCCAACTCGTTTGCACAGTCAAAGCATTGCTTGATTGTTTCTTGGGGATTTTTGCATAAGCGGCTTTTAGCGTGCATTTCTAGAAACTCGCCCACTGTTAGGTCCATAACGAAATTCATGTTTTGAGATAGTTGAGCGACAAGTTTGCTGCCCATTGAGAAGCGTTCTTCGTCGCTGAGCGTTTTTCCATTAATTAGTATTTGGCGTTTGGTTGGTGTGTCTTTTTGGGCGATGCATTCTATGTCGCTTAAGAGTTGGCTTTTTCCTGAACCTGTTGGGCCTACAATACTGATGACTTCTCCAGCGTTAATTGTCAGGGTGAGGTTTTCTGGGAAACCTATTTTGTTTTTTCCGCCAACAATTGTTATAGACTGCACTTTTTCGGTTTCTTCACAATTTTTTAGGATCGTTTCAAGGAATGACGTAAATTGTTCAACAAGTTCCATTCTTGAAAATCCAAACTCTAACAGTCGGTCTTCCTTAAGCTTTTCAAGCGCCGCTTCGATGGTTGTGTCTTTGGGCAAGTCTTGTAGGTTAAAATTGACTAAAAAATCGTTGGCAAGCGGATACAGCTCTACTATTTGATTGATTGTTTTACTTTCTATGAGCTGTTTAATAGCCATCATTGCTATGCGAACTCTATTTTTTTAAGCATGCCCATTTGGTAGTTTTCGCCGATTCTTGTTTCCCCCGTGCAGTATGAACATATTGAAGCGGGAGTTGTGAAACGTAACCGCATGTTGCTTAGTGAGTTGACTTCATAAGCGTCAATGGCGTGTTTGCTTAGCAGAAAGGCGCCCTGCCCCGTTATTCCGTTTACAAATAGAATGCTGCCTTTGCTGTTAACTTGACGCACGTTAAAACTGAAAACTTCCCGTTCCGCTTGCGAAACAATATCACCCTTGGTAATTACTACGACGTCGGCAAGTTTTAGCATAGGTCCTATTTTTCTTGGGGTTTGAATCCCTGATAGGTTATCTATAACACAGATGGCAAGCACACGGTTGATGTGTGGGGAGCAGCGGTTGCAGAGTCCTGCACTTTCACTTATGAGGATGTCTAAGCCTTCTTTTTGCCCCCAAGCTACGGCTTCTGCAATGTTGCTGATGAAGAAGTGATCGGGACACACTTTGCCTGAGAAACCTACTTGGACCGGGATTTTTGCTTCTTGATAGCGGATTTGGTCAAAACTAGTGAGGCAGTCGAATTTGACTACGCCTATGCGGATGTTTTTTTCTTTTAGGCATGCGGCGAGTTGGAGGATGACTGAGGTTTTGCCTGAGGACGGGGGACCTGCGACTGTGATTAGTTTCATGGGTGGGTCTCCTTTTGGTTTGTGGGGTTCCATTTTTCACGTGTAAAATGGACAAACGTCTGAGGATTTAAAATAAAATTTAACAATCGCATATGTGTCATGCAAATACCTCAACGTTTATGCTAAAAAAAGGTAAAAAACTGAATATATAATCGTTTCGGGGAGAAAACTGCCATTTAATTACAAAAAACAAAAAAAAAGAAAAAAATTAGATGCCTGGACCGGTCGGGTAACGTCCAAGCGCGTCCAGAATTTCCTCAGAAGTTGTCTTTTTGCCGATATTACGCACAAAATCTGAAGCAACCACAATGCCAACCAACTGGTTATTCTTCAAAACTGGCAGACGTCGTATCTTGTTTTTAGACATAACACGTGCGGCGTCCCTTAGTGAAGTGTCCGGATCGACAGTTATGAGGGTTTTAGTCATCACTTCAGTAAGTTTCATGTCTGACGAAACACCCTTTGCCACGATTCGCCTTACTATGTCGCGTTCAGTGATTATTCCAACTGGGTATCCTTTAATTACAACTGGCAGACAGCCTAAGCTTTTTTCAGCCATAAGCTTTGCAGCGTCAAAAACGCATTTGTCAGCGTCAATCGTAATAACATTCTTAGTCATGATGTCCTTAACTGATGGCATAAACATTCACAGGTTAAGAAAAACCAACTACGGATAAAAGCGTTACCGTACCTGCTATTATTATGAAAACTTCCCGTTTAGGACTTATGCTGCTAACTCTCCTTTATCACTGGTAACCCCTGATTTTTTCTTTTGTAACAGTTTCCAGATGCTGTCACCGATGAGAGCCCCAACAACGGTTAAAATAATGAAGGGTATCACGAAGTAGGTTGAAAGTGGTCCAATGATTAGTCTGGCGGCAAAGACTACTGAGAAGGCAGTAAATAGGCCTGAGGCAACTGCAAGTCGTATTCTGTGTATCTTAAGTAGCGTAATCTCAGTCTTTTGTGATGGCATGGGCAGCATCGTTTTGAAGCCTGTTTTGTCGATAATAATACGTACCACCAAAACAGTGGCAAGATATATAATTGGCCAGAAAATGCCCAAGTAATCAGTTGCTTGAATTACCAAGTAGAAAATGGGGACAATTAGCAGTGCCATAATTGCTATCAGGGCTATCATTAACGTTCGGCTAGGTTGAACATTAATTCTAAGAGAATCTGTTGGAAACCAGCCTCGAATTCTATTTGCTAAACTTTTTCTACTCAATCTTCTATCTCTATGGTGGCTGCTGTCGTGAATTTTCTTTTTTGCATCCAGAATCCAACCAAGCCGCCCAAAGTCGGCATAACTATGAGCATTAAAACGAAAAGGCCCCAACTTCCAATAGCCGCAATTATTTGGTGACCAAACAGTATCATGCAGCCAACCACGCCGACTGCAAGGCCAAGCCAAGTCCCAACAGCAACATAGGCTACTTTTGGTCTTAAGTCTGGTCGGCGATTAAGCAGGTAAACCATTAGCATTAAAACAAAGCTGTATGCAATTCCTGTAAGCCCATAACCCAATATTTTGCTGTCAATATATCCAAGCAGGAAAGGCACTACAACCAAAAGCACAAAAAGAGAGTAAGATATGGCTAAGCCAACATAGAAGCGACTGTTGAATTGAAAATTTTTTTCTTCAGCATTAAAACTATTGCTGGTTGGTATGGTGGGTTCTGTTGGAAACCAGCCTCTGATGCGTGAACCTAAACTTTGCTTTCTTTTCATGGAAGTAATCCTCCGTATAGTTTTTATTTGAAAAATGTTGGAGCTAAAAGTGGGTGATGGTCAGTGTTGTTAGTGTAAAGTTGGTAGGGATTGTTTCCTATTATGGAAGGGGCTTGTGGGAGGTGTACTTCTTCTATGGGATAATTGCTCCAAAAGTTGCCCATTTCGCCGTTGTCCCAAATATTGGATGAAAGGTTCTTTGGAACTAAAATGTATGAACAAGCATCGACAACTTGGTTAATATTATTGATGAAATTGTTGCCATAAAAGATGTTGTTATTTGACCTAAATGGGCTAACTGCAAATTCAGTACATTGAGTAATATTGTTTCCACTAAAAAGATTTTTTGAACAGTCACGCATTTTAATTCCAATAGAATTGTTCACAAAATTGTTGTTGATTATTATGTTTCCTACGGTCGACATCATTCTGATTGCTCCGGTAAAGTTTATGATTTGGTTGTTAGAAAAATTGTTGTAGCAGGCTGCAGATTCTATAGGTTCGATGTAAACGGCATAATGCCATCTTTCTAGTGCAGGGTTACCAATGTCAACTTTACCGTTTGGATTATTAACAAAACAGTTTTCCGTTACATTTAGATGGCTGGCACGTAATAGCAATGAAATATTGGCCGATATGTGATTGTTCGAAATAGTGCAGCAGTCGCCTAATACTTGAATTCCAGTATCCCAATCAACCATCTTTATATTTTTAACAGTTGAATTGGTTGAAAAAATCATAATCGCTTCATAGTTTCCTGGGCCGATTAAAAAATGTCCTGCGCCATCTAAAGTAATGTCGTCTTTTTGGATAAGAATGGAGTTGGAAATGTTTTGAGTAAACGTGTAAATTAAGCCGTCAACCTTTAGTACATTTGAAGATGCATTAGGCCAAAGGCTCCCGTCAGGTTTAATGTAAATGTGGTCATGCAGGTTTAATCCCTCAGTAGTTGGAGGATTGTAGTCGGCAAATGGCGGAACCGATTGGATTGGTGGAGCGCCAAAAAGGTAAATGTACGATACCGCAATTGAGGAGACAAGTAATGTTGTTGCGAGTATCAAAGTTATATGCGAGCGTATGTTTATTGCGCCAATTCTTCTAGTCTGAAAAGGCTCTTTAGGAAGCCAACCCCTAAAAATGTTTAGTGCTTTCTTCTTTAACTCCAATTACCGCAACCTCACAGGTTTCAATTGTTTTCTGTATCGCCAGTAAAGCAGCAAATTAACCGTCAACAATGAGGGTAGGAAGATGCTGAAGAAAATGAGGGTTGATTCGGCGGTGACCTGATGGTTGTAGTGGGGTTGAATAAGCAATGCATTGATGCCTAACGAAGTAGACACTATAATAACGTTGGCTATTGAACTGTGTTTGTACAGTTTCTTGTCCAATTCTGCCTTCGTTTTAGGTGCAGGCGAAGTGTTAACTACACAGTTTTTAGTAAAAGGTTCCTGTGGGAACCAGCCTTTGAATAATTTGTCTAAGTCTTTTTTGTTTATCATAGTTTCAACTCCGGGATTAATTGGGAAAAAATCGTGTGTGCCAACTTGGCGGGGTGTTGTTTTTCCATGTCTTCAATTTCGATGCCTCTTTCGCGGGCGATGTCGATTAGGTATTGGCGTGTTTGGTTTAGGAATGCTGTGTCGGTTATTTCTTCGGGGTTGTCGTGCCAGTACCAGACTTTGATGCCGTGGCTGGTGGTGTAGGTGATTATGGCTTTGCGTTTTAGGGCTGGGTGGTAGCCGAGGAGGATGGCTTGTTTGGCGTATAGGTGTGTGATTTGGAGGTCGTTTGTTTGGGCTACGTCGAGCAAGGTTGTGGAGAGTTTGGCTTCGGCTTGGAGTTTGGTTTGGTTGATGAATTGGCGTGTGGTTTTTAGTTTTTCTGCTATGGCGTTTATGGTGAGGCCATTGCTGAGTAGGTGCCAGATGGTTTTTTGTTGTTGGCTTAGGGGCGATGAGAGCGCGCATGTGTTTACCATTGTTAATACTTCACCGTAAATAATATGATGTTTACAAGTATTTATTTTTAACTAAAAAACCAGCCAAACCCAAACATCTCAATCCAAAAATCGTATTAACCGCTTAACCGTCACACTATCAGGCGACAAATGTTGTTTAGACAACGAAGAGAAGAAATCAAACAACAACTAACAGCAGCAATAGAAAAATTCAGACAAAAAGGCGCAACCTCACCCGAAAAAGCCCTAACCGCTCAAGAACTCGATCTCCCACCAAGATTCGAAGAAGCCATGCACAGGCGACTTGGACGATCAGGCATTTTTGTGGAGGTAAACGGGAAATATTACCTCTCCGAAGCACAGCTAAAAGAAGTCCAGCAAAGACTCGCCGAAAGATAATCCCTGTCATGCTATTTGGTGAGGTACCGTTTAAACCAGTCAACCGAAAACTCGGCAACCTCATCCAGCTTTCCCGGTTCCTCAAACAAGTGCGTTGCCCCCGGAATAACAATTAACTTCTTTTCAGCAGACATAAGGTTCAACGCTTGCTGATTCAATTCTATAACCTCTGCGTCGTCGCCTCCGACCAGCAAAAGCGTTGGCGCCCTGACCTTCCCCAAGTAGTCTGCTGCAAGGTCCGGTCTTCCGCCGCGTGAAACAACAGCTTTAATATCGTCTGCCAGTTTAGCTGCCGCAATCAAGGCTGCCGCAGCGCCAGTGCTTGCCCCAAAATAGCCAAAGGCCATGTTTTGGGTTGAAGGGTCAAGTTTTAGCCATTCTGTTGCTGCAATTAAACGTTCAGCAAGTAGATTGATGTTGAAACGGTATTCTGCAGTGGACATGTCAGTTTCTTCTTCTTGAGAGGTTAGCAAATCAATAAGCAGGGTTGCAAAGCCGTTGTCGTTGAAGGTTTTTGCGACGTACTGGTTTCTTGGGCTAAACCTGCTGCTTCCGCTTCCGTGGGCAAAGGTTACGACTGCTGTCGTGTTTGGTGGTATTGTTAGGTTGCCCTCTATGGCGGCGTTTTTTGTAACGGGGATTCTAATTGGGGAAATTGTAGTTTCAAACATTCATTTTTCATCTCTGGGCAGGTTTCAAGATGTGACGTTCTCGGCTCTTTTTTAGTAAGTCAATTACTTCATAATCGCTGGTTTGGGCAAAATCTTCATAAAACTCTCCGATAGCATAGAAAGATTCAGGCATGTACAGACAAACCACTCGGTCAGCTTGACGTTTTAGCTCTTCAATTGTTGAAGGCGGACCAACTGGAACTGCTGCAGTTACCGATTTTGCGCCTCTGTTTTTTACGGAAGCCAACGCAGCCTTCATTGTTGCTCCAGTAGCTATTCCGTCATCCACCACAATAACGTCTCTGCCGTTAAGGTTAGGGTAAGGCTCATTTGGACGGTATAATCGCATGCGTCTTTGAATTTCCAGTTTTTCCGTTTCACCTGCACGTTCCACATAATCCTTGGGCACATTCAGGTAAGCCATTAAGTCTTCATCCAAAATTGCTGTACCGTCTTCAGTCATGGCGCCTATGGCTAACTCTGGGTTGCCGGGTGCACCGATTTTTCTTGGAATAATCACGTCTAAAGGAAAACCTAACGCTTCAGCAACCTCAAAACCAACAACCACTCCGCCGCGCGGAATAGCCAAAACCAATCCGTCTACAAAAGAGTGCTCTTTAAGCACGTCGGCTAAGCGTTGTCCTGCCTCGATGCGGTTCAAAAAATGTGGCAAGCTACTTTCCTCCTCAAAAACCTGCATTAATATTATTGGTGCTGGAGTGTTAAATATTCTTCTAAACATGGTTTGTAGATGCTGTTAGGCAATCACAAAAGTTTGAAAAGCCGCAGTCCATGATTTAAGTTGGGTTTTTGTTTTGGCAACTAACATTTCTTCTTTAGATAGGGCAATTCAAAACGCGGTTTTATGGTTAAATGATGTACAAAATGAGTTGCAATGGGAAGACCGAGAAGTAGTGTATAAAGCAACAAAAGCGGTGCTGCAAACTATACGTGACAGGTTACCGCCGGGAGAACTGTTTCATTTCTCAGCTAACTTGCCCATGGTTTTCAAAGGCATGCTTTTTGACAGTTATGACCATGAACAAAACAAAGAAATCAAAACAGTAGAAGACTTTTTCATACAAGTTCAATGTCATTATGATTCTCAAATGCGTGACATAATCGGCGCTCAAGAAGCAACTTGCGGAGTAATCAATACGCTTTTTAAAAGAATTGGTGAGGGCGAAATGAAAAAAGTGGCTGACGCTATGCCATTGAAGCTTAAATCGCTTTTCAGACAAGGAAGTAACACATTATCTATTGAAACTATGGGATAACGTTGAATTTAAGATGCCTGCCTTAATCATGAACTTTTTTGACAACAACTTTTTTAATAATTAATGCAATGCAGGCGACTATTATAATGATGATTGCAAGTGAGTTGAGTATTTCTTGGAATAAGTTAGCGTTCGTGTTTTGGGTTGTGGTCTTATAGGGTTTGTTTGGGGTAAAGGTTGCTGTTTGATTGATTTTTGGGTTGATTTTGGTTAACTTGTTTGCATAGTTTTCTGGTTGAATGTGCTGTTGTCTATGGATGTTAATTTTGGCTCCAATACTAATTCGAGTTCAGCATTGCTTACTTCAACTTGCTGCACCACTTGTATCGTAATGTTTTGGATTTTTTCAACAGTTAAAACGGTGTTCCACCCAACTGGAGAACCGGAGATTGTAAACGACACTTTCATTAAAATTAACGCTGACGGATTTAATGCCGTAAATGAACGTTAAATTTCCAAAGGACACGGGAAGTCTCATAGTTTGATTTTTGATGTTGAATCTGAATTTTTCTATTGGTAGGCATGAACGGTAATCGTTAACTTGATTTCACTTGGATTAATTGAAAGGTACCCGTCACTTGGAAGGAAAAATTAGTTATAAAGTAGTTTTGTTTTCAAAATTGGTTTCCTCGCTGGCTTTTTGTTGCCTGCTTCCGCCTATTTGAGGCCACCTTTGATGTCTGCTGTGAATACATATGAATTTGCCTAAAAAAGAGTGGACACCACGCTATCTTTTTTGACTCACAAAAAGTTTACACGATCAAAAACTTATCTTCATGATTAGGAAAAGTTGCCGCTTTTTTGTGTTTTTTTGCGGTTGCCAGTATTCAGTTTTTGAAACGCAAGTTTGCAAACTTATTAGCGTTACCTTGATATTTATTCATTTAATGCATACTTGTGCTGTTTTTTCAGCTCTGAAATTAAGAAACGCTTAACTGTTGCAACTTAAATACTATCTGGATGAGACGAGATAATGCCATCATTTGGACTATTCCGCAAGCAAAAAAATCAAGACCAACCAGAGCAACCTGCCGAAAATATTCAAGAACCTGAACAAACTCAAGTAGCCCAAGAGGCACCTGTAGAAGAAAACAAGCCTGAAGAGGTTACGGTTACCCCGCCAGAAAACCCTGCTACGGTTACTGCACCGTCTGAACCGGCAGTTGCCGTTGAGCCACCTGAACCTGCCGCGACAATTCAAACCGTTGCATGCAAAACATACCTTAAGGCTATGCCGCTTCGTGACTTGTCGGATTTAGAAGGTATAAAAACTGAAGTCCAAAACGGCAACATACTGATTTTACGTATAACACCTCTTGCAAGCAAAAGCATAGAATCCGTGAAAAGCGCTGTGAACGAGCTTTATGCTTTCACTGAATCTGTCGGTGGAGACATTGCCCGTTTAGGTGAAGAACGCGTTGTTATTTGTCCAAAAAATATTAGGATTTGGCGTGAAAAAGCGCCAGTTAAAAATGAGTCGCTGCCTACTACAGCAGCCTAAATGTTTCCATTACGCTTGGTACTATAGTGTTAATGTTTGCTTTGTTTGCAAGGAAGTTTGCGAAGCTTATTGTCTTTTGTTTTTCGCCGTGAATGACAAAGATGCGTTCTGGCTTAGGGTTTAGATGTGTTAAGTAGTTTACTAGTTGTCGTCTGTCTGAGTGGCCAGAGAAACCGTCGATTGTTTCTGTCTGCATTTTAACTTGTAATGCCGCCATTTTGCCTTCGTTATCCATCATTGTTACTTCGCTTACACCTTTCTGGACGCGTCTGCCCATGGTTCCTTCGATTTGGTAGCTGACAAAGATTATTGTGTTGCGTTCATCGTTTGCCCAGTTCTTGAAGTATTCAATTACTGGTCCACCTTCAAGCATGCCTGAAGTTGCAAGAACAATGCATGGTTCGCCTTCCATGATGCTTTGGCGTACGCTTGGGTGCTCAACGATGGTGAAGTAGTCAGACTGGAAAGGGTTAACTTCTTCATGCAGGATGCTGTGGCGTACTTCTCTGCCAAGGTATTCTGGGTAAGCTGTATGGATTGCTGTTGCTTCGCTTATCATGCCTTCAATGAAGACTGGGGCTTCTTTCATCATGCCTCGTTTCATGTAGCCGTCAATGATTAGCATGACTTCTTGTGCTCTGCCCACGGCGGGGACTGGAATTAGGACTTTGCCTTTGCGTTC
This sequence comes from Candidatus Bathyarchaeota archaeon, assembly GCA_963832745.1. GTDB lineage: Archaea > Thermoproteota > Bathyarchaeia > Bathyarchaeales > Bathycorpusculaceae > Bathycorpusculum. The sequence goes on from CAWHVC010000002.1 coordinate 347,018, forward strand.
AAGGGTTTGGTTGATAATTTTGGTTAAGGCTTCTTCTGCTTCTACACGTGATGGCATGAAGTCGTCTGCGCCGCCGTAAGTTGATTCAGTGATGACTGTTTCGATGCGAGGAAACTCTGTTGCTGCAGCTTCAAGTAGCATTGTTCTGCCGAACTTGTAGTCGCCAGTGTAAACTATGTTGTGTAAGCCTTCACCGATGTGCAAGTGAAGCATTGAACCGCCTAAAATGTGGCCTGAATTGTGCAGTGTTAAACGAATGTCTGGTGCAATGTCGGTGACTACGCCAAAACGTAGTGGGATAGTGTGGAGTACACATTCACGTATGTCTTTTTGGTCATAATGAGGTGTGACTCCCTGCTTGCTGGCTACATCTAAATAGTCCATCTGCAACATAGTCATCAAGTTTGACGTTGGCGCTGAACAGTACACTGGGCCATCGTAACCATACTTGTAAAGGAACGGTAAAAGACCACAGTGGTCAAGATGAGCGTGGCTGATAACTACTGCGTCAAGGTTGTCTATTTGGAATTCTGGTGAATCAAACCTTGGGAAAGACTCAAAGGGTCTGTTGGAGCCTGGGTTGATACCGCAGTCCAAAAGTACGCTGCTTTCACGGGTCTTGATTAGAAATGCTGAGCGACCGACTTCTTGTGCGCCGCCTAAAACTGTCATGCGTATGTCGCCGACCTCATAGGTTTTAGGTCGGAAAATGCGTTCACCAACCGTGCGAAGAATTCTTTCACGTTCTTTGCTTTCTGAATGTAGGTAGTGACGCATGTGAGTGACAATTTTTGATTTGATTGGTGGACTTCGAAGTACGTGAGGGCGCCATTTTGTTTTCTTTATGATTTCTTGCAGCACAGCGCCGTTTCTGCCTATGACTAAGCCTGGTTTTTTGGTTTCAATAATGATTTCGCCTAGGCTGGGGTCAAAGTTGATGTCGGTGATTTCTGCTTCTGGAGAAATAAGTTCTCGTGTAATTTTTTCTGCTTCTGCTTCAGGCAACCGAACAGAGGGGTCTGGCCTGACAACAATTCTTTTACGGATAACACCGACTATTTCGGCGATTACGCTGCTTTGGTCAACTAGTACTTCTGGTTTTTTAGTATAAACTGAAAGCATTGGTCCCTCGTATTCAATTCGAGTGACTTCTGCTTCTCTTGGAACATGTTGTAAAATATAATGGGTTATTTCTATTTTGTCTTTTTCTTTATCTTGTGTTCGCGCCAACTTTTTAACTTCCCGTGTTTGAAAGGAGTTCACGTTTTTCTTGTTCCGAGAGCTCCTTGTATCCGTTAGCATCGATTACGGTGATATTGTAACTGTTGCCGCTTGCAACATCGCGTTTCATAGCAGCGTTTACCGCTTTGGCAATTGTGGGTAATACTTCTTTGATTGTTAAACCTTCACGGTACTTATCTTCCAATATGCCGTAAGCTACTGGTGAACCTGAACCTGTGGAAACAGATTTTTCTTCCATCAAGCTGCCGTAAGGATCCAGATTGAAAACGTGAGGTCCGGTTTCATCAATACCGCCGACCAGAACTTGGGTTGACAGGGGAACGTATCTATTGTTGAAGAGAATGTTTGCAACTAGGCGTGCTGCGGAAAGAACTGGCATTGGTCGGTTCATGTTTATTTTGTAAAGTTTTGCGTTAGCAGTTAAGATATCTACTACCCTTTGCGCATCGGCGACTGTACCTGCAATGGTCATTCCTAAGTGGTCGTCAACTTTGTAGACTTTTTTTCCGAATTTGTGGGCAACGTAGTATCCCATGGTTACTCTGGTGTCTGATGCAAGAATAACTCCGTCTTTGCAGACTACACCAATTGTTGTTGTTCCTTTAAGGACTAACTCGCTAGCAGCATTATTTTGTGATGACATGTATTTTATCTTCTCCCTAAAATTGATTTATTTATGTTGGATGGTGGATATCATCCCATAGGAAGTAGCAAGATGATATCGTTCTGTGAGCCTAATTAATATTACGGTAACCTAAAAACGGGCTTAAAGATGATTATTTGTTTAATTTCGCCTTTAAATCAAAAAAGTTTAAACAGTAAAAACCCGATTTTATACTGCCCTAAAACTAAACGTGAACAATCTTGACGTTACCTTATCATTACATGCAGCTTCCTCGAGAAGTAATTGTTGGAAATGGAGTGCTAAACCGGGTTATTGAAGTTACACAACGATTAAACCTCAAAGGCGTCGCATTGATCATTTCCGGCACAAAAAGCTACGAGGTAGCGGGCAAACACGTTTATGATCTTCTCGAACAGGCAGGAATGGATCCTTATGGGTTGCTTGTTGAAACCATAACAATGAAAGATATAGCGTTAATTGAAGAACAAATCAAAAATCTTCAACCTCAAGCGCTTTTCGGAGTTGGCGGCGGAACAATAATTGATGCCACAAAGGTTAGCTGTGGCAAAAAAAACATTCCATTTATCAGCATTCCAACAACTGTTTCTCATGACGGGATTGCAAGTCCTCTTGCTTCAATTAAAGGCGCAGACAAGCCCTATTCAATCATGGCTCAGGCTCCTCTTGCCATAATTGCAGATACAGACATTATTTCTCAGGCTCCTTGGCGTTCGGTCATAAGTGGCTGCGGCGATGTAATTGCCAAATTCACTGCAGTAAAGGACTGGAAGCTTGCTCATTTAGAAAACAACGAATACTACGGTGAATACGCTGCGAGTTTAGCGTTAATGAGTGCTAAATTGATTACTGAAAACGCTTCATTAATTGAACCGGGAAACGTCGGCGGATTACGTGTCTTGTTGGAAGCTTTGATTAGTTGCGGCGTTGCCATGAGTATTGCCGGAAGCAGTCGTCCCTGTAGCGGTTCTGAGCACCTGTTTAGTCATGCTTTAGATATTGTTAGTCCAACACACGCAATGCATGGAGAACAGGTGGGTATTGGTTCAATTTTAACCGCTTTTCTTCATGGAACAAACTGGCAGCGGATTAAAGGTACTCTTAAACAGATTGGGGCGCCGACAACAGCCAAAGAGTTAGGCATAAAAAATGAAGACATAGTCAAAGCTTTAGAGTTGGCTTCAACCATACGTCCTGAACGTTACACTATTCTGCATAAACTGCGTCTTAACTATGAAGCTTGCCAAACAGTTGCCAAAGCAACGAAAGTAATTGATTAAAGTTTCTTCTGTAGTTGTTCAATGAGTGCGAACTGGTTGCCTTCCGGGTCCATTGCCGCTGCTACCCATCCGACGTCGGGGACTTCCTCTTTAGGTATAATGACTTTTCCGCCGAGTTTTTCAATTTTGGCTAAAAAGTCTGTGATTGATTCTACTGCGTAATAGTTTATTGGTTTAATTTCTGGTTGGGGTTTTTTGTACATGCCGCCGTTTACGCCTGGGCGTTTTAGCATCCCTTTTTCGTCGGTAGGAACAGTCTGGATAATCCAGTAATCAATTGGTCCTGGGTATTGAAGAATTTTCCATCCGAAAACCTGCTCATAAAACTGTTTGAGTTTTTCTACATCATTTGCTGGGATTTCAAAATGAATTAATGTGTGATCCATCTTGCTCCATTCACCTCCAATTAATTCTCCTGTTGTTTTGGAGTAAATCAGAGAGTGACCATATTATTATAAGCGGATTGGCGGATTTAATCTTTATTTTCTTTCAACAGTTAATGCTAAACAAGAAAAAAAATGGTAAGTTAAAATTCTACCGCAAACTTGCATTCCGAGGCACCGGAAACAGCGCTTTCAAGCAGTTTGACCTTAACAGGTTTACTGGTGATGGTTTCCCAATACTTTTTAATGAAACCTTCCGAGCAATGGCAATACGTCTTAGACATGTTGACGTCGTTTGGCAAGGCACGAATTAAACTACAGTAACAACGCATCGGGTGAGTAAACGCCTGTGGAGTATAAATGTGAAGCAACCTATTGCCATCTTGTTCATATCGTGTTCCTTTTTGTGGCTTCTCAATTTCTGCTTTAAGAAAATCTTCAAAAGTTTTGAATTTTCTACGCCTCTCAACTGCTTTTTGGAGTACACGCTTGTTTACTTCTGCGCAGTTTGAGCCACAGTTGTTCATGATTTGAATTCTTTTTTCTTCATCAACTGATCTGTCTAAACGATCAATGGCATCTTTTGTCCAAAGCGCCATTTTTTTCTTCTCAGTTTTTTCAGTGATTTCTTCACTGCCAACCATTACCTTTTGGCAAGCTTCGACGCCAGCGTAATGTTCAACGTTTTTCTCTAATGGAATAAGCATCTTGTACTTCATGACGACCTCTCCAAATGCTTGTTATCGCTGTGACAATAAAAAGTTTATAGCGTTATTAATGCTAACTTGATTTTCAAAACAGCGGTAACTGTACTTTTTGGGATTGAAAATAGAAAACGAACACAAGAAAAGAATTAAATTGAAAAATAAGTTGTAAACGCTTGTTTGGAGCGTTTAGGCTTTTGTTTCTTCTGCTGGAGCAGCTTCTGGCGCTGACTCTGCGGGTGCTTCAACCGGGGCTTCTGCTACAGGGGTTGGAGCTGGTGCGGCTGCTGTTGGTTTTGGTTCTGCCTTGAAGGTTTCGACGAATTGTGTTTGTGCAAGGTCTGGTAGATATTTTTGGATGTCCATGGCGATTCCGCGTTTTGCGATTTGTATGCCTTCAACGTAGAATGTGTCTTCTGGCATATCGATGGTTAGGTTGCTGTTTTGGATTGTGATTTTGAATTTGTCTTCTTCGACCACTGGGACTCTTCTGTGAATAAGAGCGCCAATTTTTTCTTCGCTGCTGTCCAGTTTCTTTTGGGTTACTACTTCGTAAATTAGGGTTCTTCCAGCTAAGGGTGGGTTGAAGTCTAAGAGTACTCTTCCTGCGCCGATGGAGCGGACGCTGGCCATTTTGCCTTGGTATTCAATGCGTGCTCCAATGATTGGGTTAATTTCTTTTGCTAATAATTGACGTAATGGGACGCGTTTGATTTTTTCTGGGTCTCTTTGGCCAAATGCTTTGTCGGCTGGAATCTCTACTGTTTCTTGTTTTTCTGGTTCCATGCCTAAGAGTGCATCGTCTAAAGCTTTTAGAACCCAGCCTTCGCCTATAACAACAAGTTTAGGCTCGTATAATTCGCCTTCTTTGTGAAGGTGCTCTTTTTTTGATACTTCTTCATATGTTGTGTCAAAAACTTCGTTTGTTTCTTTGACTTTGCCGGTATAATTAATTAGTATGAAATCTCCCTTTTGAAAGGTCATTCTCGAATCATCCTTTAGATATACGGGCGAATTTAAGTTTCAAACGCGAATAAAAACTTATCGAGCCCGAACACGCTGGCTTATACAAATAATATACTGTTGGTAAACTAAATAGTCTTTCTGTAAAATAATTCGGGGCTGGTTGAAGTTCAGGTAAAAACAGGACAAACTTGAAACTATTTTTGAGAGTTTTGTTCTTTAAATTTTTCAAGTTCCTTTTGTAGCTCAGTGATTTTTGTTTGAATTTCTGGCTTCCCGCATACTTGAGCAAAGGCTTGTATGTTTGCGTATATTGAGTAGTCTGTTGGGTCTGTTGTTTTGGGGACTTCGCCAAAAGCTGCGATTTCATGCATCATTCTTTTTTGTATGTCATTGTATATTTCAAACGCTGCTTTAAGGGTGGCATCTTTTGGTTGGTAGTTAAAGTATTGCTGTGGTGCGAACCATGTTGCGGTTGAACGGTAAAGTTTCCTTTCGAGGTTTCCAACTTTTTGGGTTTCTACGAGTTCTATAAGGTCGGCTTTTAGGAGTTTTTGTATTCTTCGCCACAGTTTCAGGGTTGGCATGTTTAGTTTTTCGGATAGTTCTGAGATGGATTGTTGTTTGTCTACGAGTTCTTTTAGGATTACTTGGTTGAAGGGGTCTGAAACTATTTTGGTTCCTTCTTGGTCAAGAATTTTAACCAGTTTCATAAAATGAAAACGGTTTCATCTAACTTAAATAGTTATTGCTGCTATATTAAAGGAAATCAAGGGGATGCAAAACCCAATGATAGAAACAGAAAACCTAACCCGCCAATACGGCAACCTAACAGCAGTAGACAACGTCACACTCAAAATAGGCAAAGGCGAAGTATTCGGATTCCTCGGTCCAAACGGCGCAGGCAAAACCACCACAATCCGTATGCTGGCATGCCTCATCTCACCAACTAAAGGAACAGCAACAGTTGCAGGATACAACATCCAAAAAGACCCACTAAAAGTCCGCCAATCAGTAGGTATACTAACCGAAAACCCAAGCCTATACGAACGCCTGACAGCCTATGAAAACATGGACTTTTTTGCCCAAGCCTATGGCGTGGCAGATCCAGCCGAACGCCAAAAAAGAATCCAAGAACTCCTCGAATTCTTTAACCTATGGGACCGCAGAAACGACAAAGTAGGCACTTTCAGCAAGGGTATGAAGCAAAAAATGGCCATAATCCGCGCTACACTGCATAAGCCACCTGTACTATTCCTAGACGAACCCACATCCGGTTTAGACCCTGAGTCTGCCAAAGAAATACGTGACCTAATGGCTCAACTGAGCAAACGCGAGAAATGCACCATACTGCTGAGCACTCATCATCTTGAGGACGCTGAGAAACTATGCAATAGAGTAATGATGATGAACAAAGGTCACTGTCTCCTAATAGGTAAGCCAGACGACTTACGAGAAAGAATTACCACTCACCCAGTAATACAAGTTGATTTAACACAGGTAACCAGCAAAATCTTGTCTGCTTTAAAAGCAAACAGCAAAGTCAAAGAGGTCAATACAAAACCTGAAGAACCCAGCTTGCTGGTTAGCGTTGAAGATACACGAGCATCTACTCCTGAAATCGTCCGAGCCATAGTTGAGGCTGACGGGCAAATTCTCGGCGTAAACGTGTTCCGTGCGTCGCTTGAAGAAGCATATCTTAAACTAATCAAGGGAGGAGAAACACAATGAACTTCCACAATGCATGGTTAGTGTTCAAGAAAGATTGGCTTGAAATCAAACGAAACTGGCAAGTCCTACTGCCCATAATCATAGTGCCCATAGTGTTCTCAGTGATATTTCCAGTTATAATCGGCGGCATCGCAAACGTACCCACAACAGGCATGAACAACACCCAGGACTTCCAAGCCTTAATCCCCAACCTGCCAGTAGACATTCAAAACATGCTTGCAAACTTTACCGCTAACCAATCAATGACTTACGTAATGGTGGTTTACTTCTTTGCACCATTCTTCCTGATCATTCCAATAATGGCTTCAAGCGTAATAGGCTCCGACAGCTTTGCAGGCGAAAGAGAACGAAAAACCATAGAAGCACTCTTAGCCACACCCCTAACTGACAGCGAACTCTTACTAGGCAAAATCCTCGTCAGCTTCATCCCAGCCATGATAGTCACCTTCGTATCCTACGGTGTCTACATGACAATCGTCGACGTAATGACATACGGCACATTTGGAATGCTGTTACTTCCAAACGTAAACTGGCTGATAATGATGTTCGGCGTAACTCCCGCCATCGCACTTTGCAGCATAGGCTTAACCGTCATGATATCCTCAAAAGTCAAAGGCTTCCGAGAAGCACAACAAATCAGCGTCGTACTACTACTGCCAGTTTTGGGCTTAGTGTTTGCGCAAATCTCAGGCTTCCTGGTACTTGGCCCACTGGTGCTCGCCGCTCTCATAGCCTTACTTGCAACCGTTGACGCAGCCATATTCTACATGAGCCTAAAAATCTTTAGAAGAGAAGAAATCCTCGCCAAGCAATAAACTAATCGGATAACAGTTTGGCAGCGTCCCAGTACTTGTCGCTGACATAATGCAGCGTCTTAATTACTGGCCCCTTTTTTGTTTCCCTCAATGTTGCAGCGTCAAGCATGCTTTCACCCAAAGCCAAAGCTTTTCCATATTTTTCATCGACAACCACAACAAGGTCACCTACGCCGAATTCGCCTTCAACACGGCGGATTCCTGGAGCCATCACATTTGCGCCTTTGCACACATAGGGTACAGCGCCCATGTCAACGGTGATTTTTGGGGCGGCGTTTATGAATTCGTTGAATCCTAAAAGCGGCAAGAAAATGTCAGTTTTGAACATTACGGGTTTTGTGTTGATTAAGTAGATTTGGCCAACTTCCGATTCGACCACTTCAATGTTTGCTTTACTGCCAAATAATGTGTCAAAATCCAGTTTGAACCGTTGGGTTGCTTCGCTTAGGATTTGTTTGGCTTCTTTAGATTTTAAGGAGTAACGTCGTTGTTTTGATGGCATAAATTAACCTGCTTTATGCGTAAGTTTGTTGCTTAATTAATTTTTTCCAAGTTTTCCTGACTGTCGCTTTGGGTGGCTTTCTTTTTCATGAAACGTTTGGCAAGTTTGCCCATATCAACTTTAAGCAAAACAACCGTGATGATTACAGTAAGGACTATGGACATAGCTACCATTACTTCTGGGCTAATCCAGTTTGAGAAGGTGTTGCCAATTTGGTTTCCCAAAAACGCTCCAATAACAGTGATTGAAAGCTTGCCTAAGAAGTATGCTAAGAAGAATTTTGATATGCTGTACTTCATTAAGCCAAGTGGAATAACGATTGGTTCATCTGGAATTGGTGTTGCAGCTGCTACGTAAAGTAGTAGGAAAGCCCATTTTCTTATTTTTGCAGCGTCTGCATCAAGTTTTGCGCGTCTCTGTTCATTTAGGTGTTTGCTGACAAAAAAGGTAACTCCGTAATGGATGCCTTTTGCTAAGGTTGCGCCTAAAGCGACGAGAATGCCTATTAGTAAAAGTGAGGCAAAGTCAGCGTTTACTAAGCCGACGGTGGCGGTTGAGGCAATGAACAGGTTTGATGGTCCCGCGAACGGTATAAGGTTAAACCCGAAAGATATTAAGAATATGATTACGAATTCAATTATGGGTAGCATTTTCGGGTTTTCACTGTCCTCCTCTTTAGAGAAGAGGTAATTGCGACACTTATAAGTGCAAGCGTGTAACATTACACTTACACCCAGCTAAATTCTTAAATTGTTGTAGCCCCTCTACAGTCACAATTGTTTTTAAAACAAGTTACCGATTGTTAATCAAATAAATCAATTGAGGAGAAGAAAAAATGATTATAGAGCAAATGGATTTGACAAGTTTATTTTTTACGATAATTAGTTTAATAGTTCTTTGGATTGTTGTGTCTATTCCTGTTTGGATTGCCGGAAAAGCAATTGCAGGCAGCAAAGCATCTTTTGGAGACGCCCTACTAGCAACCTTAGCAGGACCTATAGTTTACGCTATAGTGATATTTCTTGTGGACTTTGCTTTAGGCGGCATACTAGGTTCAGCAGCTTACGCGTTTGGTTACATACTTGCATTAATCGCGTGGATATGGGTCTTTAAGGCAAGCTTCGGGACAGGCTGGATAAAAGCAATCTTAATCGCCCTATTAGCCTGGGTTATCTTCATTGCCCTGAGTATAATTGTTGGAATCCTCTTTGGAGTGGCGTACCCAGCGCCATTTTTCCCAACCATCTAGAGGTAACCCTTTTTATTTTTTCTATAGTTTGTGACTACAAAGTGAGACAACATTTGTTTTTATGCGATTTTACCGATAAGCTGCTTGTGGATTGCTGAGAGCTTAAGTGGTCTATCTGCTGACAAGAAATGAAGGTTCCCTTTACTCTTTTCACCTTCTCTCTATGTTAGCACACGGATAGAACCATTTATCCAGATTTTTGTTGACTAAAATTAAAATTGAATATTTTCGAAATTTACTCTTCGTGAAATTGCATTTAATCTGAAAAATTCAAGAAAAAAAATAAAAAGTTGATATCTTGTTCTTCTACTTGACGATAATTGTTTTGAATTCGCTTCTGATATGCTTAGGTTTTTGGTCTCGGTCGTATTGCGCGTAGATTTCGCCTTTGTTATCCCAGAAGTCAAATGTTCTAGCCTCCCAACCGATAGCAAAAGAACCATCTTCTTCAGCGTATCCTCTTGCCAGAACTTCATCAAAAAGGAATGATCTATCATGTTCTCTGATGGAAACTTGAATCTTTCCTTTTCCTTGGCAGTTTTCAGTGATTTTTCCTTTGAAATATACGACATCGCCTTTTGCTACTGTAGCTGGCAGATCATATAATTCAAGTTTAAGCCCTTCATCGCAGACAGGTTCCTCCATCATTTCAGCAGTTGTTACTACTGTGCTTTCCATTGCAGCTTCCTCGTTTGTTGCTTTTTTTGTCACTGTTAGGTCTTCGATTGGTGCATTGCAACTGGATTGTACTGCTTTAATTCCGTTAATGCAGCCTTCTTTACTTACATAACCCTCGCTTGCAGCAATAATCTCGCCGTTCCTAGCGTTCAAATGGAATCTGTATCCGCAGGCTTTGTCAAAGAAAACTTGGTATTTTGGGTTAGGAATTCTTGTTCCTTCAGTTGTCATATCTTCGATTTCTGAACTGCAATTATCCTGTACACTTTTTACGCCATTGAGACATCCTAAATGGTTTTCGTATCCTTGGCTTACAACTACTATCTTGTTGTTTTCAGCTTTTAGCCTAAACCTGAATTTTCCAGCAACGTCTTTGTATACTTGATATTTTGCTCCCATAGAAATCAACAATAGCTTGCTCGTTAACCATGTTTATATCTTTTTTATTTAAAATGTTAAATTTTAACATGCAAGTTGGCGTATTATTGCTGATTTTCCTCTAATGTGTTTCTCAATTCTGCGATCAAGTTTTTTTGGGCCAAGTACATCATAAATTTTTTCTTACAATAGGATATTTTAAAACAGATGTTTTTTCTATTATATTGATAATTAAGAGGATACAAACAACTTTCCAACAGAGTTGATTAGATAGGTTTAAATTGAGAGAGATAAAGTATAGAAAGAGATAAAGATACTTGAGGATTCCAATATGAGCGAAATGACAACTGAAATCCTTGAACAGAACCTCAGCAAAATCGTACTTGTACGATTAAAAGGTGGAAAAAGCCTCAGAGGAAGACTGAAGGGTTTCGATCAACACTTAAACTTAGTTCTGGAAGAAACAGAAGACACTACAGTAGTTGAAAATCAACGAAAACTAGGGCTAATAATCGTTCGTGGAGATAACGTAGTCCTTATTTCGCCTCCGCCGCGGTGACTTAAATGGGTAAAGGAACGCCATCAATGGGCAAGCGCCAGGGCAAAACTGTCCACATTAAATGCAGGCGCTGCGGAAGACGAGCTTATCACGTACGTCATAAGCGTTGTGCAGCTTGCGGTTACGGTGCAACAACAACTATGCGCCACTATAATTGGCAAAGAAAGACTCTTAACCGCGTGAGAGTCGTCTAAAGCCCCCTTCTTAACTTTTAAACCAATTTAAAATATTTTTTAGCTGTCTTTTTGTCCTTTACGGTAAACAATGTTTAATTCATGTTTGTAGTTATTCGACTTCAAAAATGGATTGCCCTTAAGATGGCCTTGCTTATCCTGCTAAAAGTTTTATTGGCAAAATTCATCCGCTTTTTTTCTGCAGATCATGAACAACCTTAGTGTAAAATTAAAGAACCCCCTTTACGATTCTAAAATTGAAGGCATATGACTTGGACAAGCCTCCTATGCTGATAGATTACTTAAGACAACTGATCTTGTTATTATCCTAACATTCACAGGCATGTCACTTGCCTGTATAGAATCAAATCTGCAAAGTGCCATGCGACCAATTCTAGAAAACATCCTTGTCTGCAATCAGGGCGTCACTGTAAGCAACGGAGACTACAACCTTTCCTATTCAATGAAGGCGCGGGATTCAACAATAGTAAATGAACTATTCATTAAAGCAATAAACGTTACCGACCGCAGTATGACCGTTGAAGTTAGTGGGTTAAGCATTTACTAACGGTACTGCCATAAACGCAGTGAATCCGCTGGATTATCCAATAGGTGGCGGTGATACTCTTCAAGTGAGCATTACCCTATGCAAATATCGCTTCAAATGAAACAATACTAACAATATTTGCTTCTAAAGCTATGTATTGCATAGTGCTTCATTAAAAGTGCGTTAAGAACTGATTTCAAAGAAACCTATTATTGTGCTGTTTTCGCTGCTTTATTTTTTATATCAACCTATTAGGCTCCTATTAGAGGTTCTATGTTGAAACCTATAGAGGGTAGGGTAAAAGCTCAGTCTATTTGGGGTCTAATCTCCAATCATTGCAGAAAACGTAAAGGGGTTCTAAAAAACGTTAGGAGTGGAAACCTGAATTGGCTGAAAAAGGCGTTGGCATAAGCATGTTTAAAAAGCAGTAGGCTGCGAATCTTTTATGGCTTGGAAAACCTTGTCAGCAACAAACTGCGAACCCTCAACAGTTAGATGAACCCCGTCAGAGGAAAACTCTGGATGCATCAGCATTTCATCGTAGAAATCAATAAGGGGCAAGCCGGTTTCGTTTGCGATTTGCCTTATTTGCGGAATTATCTGCCCCACCAAAATGGTACTGTTTGGTCCCAGACTATCATCAAAAATAGTTGGAGGCACTACCAAAAATATTTGCGGTTTGCTAGGCAACTCTTGGAAGGCAGAAATCAGCAGTTTGTAGTCGCTTGTGAAGTTGCCGATGATTGGCTGGTACCATGTTATGGCATCATTGGTTCCTAACATGATAACAACTTTGTCTGGCAGGAAATCTTTGGCTTGCGTGAAAACCGACTGATTCATGTACGGTTTTGACGTTGCCAACGAGACTGAAGCTAAACCGATACCAAAGTTGCCTACCGAATAGTTGCTTCCTAACAGTTTGGATAAATCAGTAACGTAACTTGAGCCTTTAGTTATGCTGTCGCCTACGCAGGCAACGCGAATCCCGTCCTCGCTTGGCGCTATCAGAAACCATACTGTTAAGCCGCTTACAACAAGTACAACAATCAGCACCACAGGCAGGACAAGTTTAGTTTTCATCTGGGTATCAAGTAATAATAATTGTTTTTACCGTTAAAGTCTTTAAGTAATTCCATCTTAAAATAACGTTTAATTGGTGTACCATTGGATAAAACTGACATTATAATTTGCCAGATGCTGCTTACTCAATCAAGAACGTCCTACCGAGAACTTGCTGACAAACTTAACCTGTCCGTAACAGCTGTTCACAACCGCATCCAAGCACTAATCGATATGGGCATAATACGCCAGTTCATAGCGCGTCCAAGCATAATTGCCCAAAACGCCATCCATGTCCTCATCATCGGCGCCTCAAAAACCGAAAACATCCGCAGTTTAACTCCAAAACTGGCAAAACATGGTTCAATTTATTGGCTTGCAGTTGGCGGAGGAAACATCCTCTTCATTGGCGCATACCTAAAAAACATCAGCGAACTTGAAGAGTTAACCAGTTTTGTTAAAGAAAATGCCCAAATTCCCGAACCAACAGTCGGAATAACCCGTTCACCCATACCTGCCAACCTGAAAAACCTCAAATTAGAAACTGAACTTTGCGATTTGGACTACAAAATCATCCGATGCCTAAAAAATGATTCAAGAAAACCAGTCGCCGACGTAGCTGAAGAAATTGGTGTTTCAGCAAAAACCGTTCGCCGCAGACTTGAGAGGATGACAAAAAACTATCTAATTGAACTATCAATAGAATGGTTCCCTGACGCTTCCAACGACATAATCAGCGTTTTTTATGTGCACCTTAAACCTGACGCTGACAAAAATACGCCAAACGTGATAATGGCAAAGAACTATCCTAACACCTTGTTCTATTGGGGTTTTAGCAACCTACCAAACAATTACTTTTTCATGACTTGGAGTCCAACAAGCCGAGATGTCAAAGATTTGCGTGAAAAAATCGAGCAAGAACCCAGTGTGCAGTCGGTAGCGCCAAACATAATCTTCACTGGCTACGTTTTTGAAACCTGGCGAGACAATTACCCGTAAGTGCCCTTTTTTCAATCAACTGGTTAAAGAAAGAGCACAAAAAGGCCCGTTAGAGACCGTTTTTTTAATTATAAGGTAAACAAGAACCTAAATTCTCAAACGCCCCTGTAACATTCAGTGAACTGAAATGGTTACAGCAATAACAATAGAGAATTTAACCAAAAAATATGATGACAAAACAGCCTTGGACGGCCTAAGCCTCCACATTGAAAAAGGCGAACTCTTCGGACTACTTGGTCCAAACGGGGCAGGAAAAACAACAACAATAAACATCCTTTGCGGATTAATCAACCCCACAAGCGGCACAGCACAAATCCTTGGATACGACGTCCAAAAAGACAAAAGCAAAGTCAAAGAACAAATCGGCGTATGTATACAAGAAACAGCAATTTACCCTTATATGACAGGTACCGAAAACCTTGAACTCTTCGGTAACCTGCACTGCATGAACAAAAACACCCTAAAAACAAGAAGCAACATGCTACTTGACAAAATGGGTCTAACAGAGGACGCCAAACGTAGGGCAGGCAAATACAGTGGCGGCATGAAACGTCGATTAAGCCTTGCTCTTGCGTTGATTCATGACCCAGAAATCGCTTTTTTGGATGAACCCACAGTCGCCATGGACCCGCAGTCGCGCCATGCAGTTTGGGACGTAATAAGTGAACAGAAAAGTAACGGAAAAACCATCATTCTCACAACACACGCCATGGAAGAAGCAGAAAACCTCTGTGACAGAGTTGGCATAATTGACCATGGCAAACTCATCGCTCTTGGAACACCAAAAGAACTTATCAGCAAATGCGGCGTAAAAAATCTTGAAGAAGTCTTCATACAACTCACAGGCCGAAACATCAGGGAGGAAGCCTAAATGAAACTTCAAAGACTTCTCGCCCTAACAAAGAAAGAACTCCTGAAAACAATTCGAGAACCAGCCGTCTTGTTCATGATTTTCCTGTTCCCCATCATATTCGTATTTGCCTTCGGCGCATCGTTTGGCGGCGGCTTCGGAGGTCAACAAAGCGTCACTTATCAAATCGGCGTCGTCAACCTTGACACTTCAGGTAATCAGCAGTGGTCAAACACTTTCACAAGCACACTTTCAAACATGTCAATCATAAACCTGAGCATTTACAGCGACAATCAAACAGCACAAGCAGACCTAAGTCAAGGAAAAATGCAAGCCCTAATAGTCATCCCAGCGGAGTTTAGCCAAAGCATAACATCCTACTACACACAACCAAACAATCCAGCCGCTTGGACCAACACCACCCTGCCACTGTACCTTGACAAAGGCTCCATGATAGCTACGCAAGCAGTTCCCCCAATCATCCAGCAAATCATAAACGGCATGACAAACCAGCAAGCACAAACACCACAAAGCCCAATCCAACTGCAAACCGCCCAACTCGTAGAAGTAACCCAGCAGTCATCAGCACTTGACTTCATAGCACCCGGAATGTTCACGTTCGCCTCAATATTCCTCATCATGATGGTTGCCCAATCCTTCACCCAAGACCGCGAAAACGGCATGATGAAACGCATCCGCATAACCCCCACTTCACCCACAGAATTCATGGGCGCCCAAGTAGTTTCCTACATGGTAATTGCACTCATCCAAGCAGCCTTAGTATTCCTGATGGTTTACGTAATGGGCTTTAAACCAAACGTCGGCATAGACTCATACAGTTTCGCATTCATCCTTGTACTGGTCTTCAGCTTATCCAACGTGGGCTTCGGATTAATCACCGCAACCATCGCCAAAACTTCAAGCGCAGCAACGGGCTTAAGCTTCCTATTCGTGCTCCCACAACTGTTCCTTGGAACATTCGTTGGCAACTCGCTTTCAGGCGCTGCACAAACCGTAGGCAAATTCGTTCCCAGCTACTACGTCACAGACGCCCTGACCTCGCTGTTCCTAAGAGGCGCCGCAGTATCAAGCGTGACAATCCTGCTTGACTTCACCGTGATTGCGGCATCCTGTATCGGCATCCTTGCAGTCGGCATAGTGCTGTATGCAAGATACTACAAAATCTAAGAGTGCTATGATGAAAAATGACAAACTCCAAAGTAGACACAAACAACCTCAAAAAAATGGCACAAGCCTCAGAGGACAAAGAGGCATACCAACTGATAGCTAAAACTGAGCGGTACCGAGTAGGCGTCGGCGCACGCTTACCTCAGCCTGCTCAAACTCTCATCTTCTTTGTCGAAATCCTGCTAACCTTGTGTCCAACATGCACCAAAGCAGACTTAACGTTTCTTCAACACGCCTTAAACATTTTAAACGTGCTGGAACAGAACGGGTACACGTTAACCTGCCAAGACGACAACAGTATCCTCTGTGAAAAACTATCTATAGAGAAAACGTTGCAGGAAGACTTTGAAACGGTAAAAGCTATAATTGAGAAAGAACTGGAACATTAGCTTAAATATTCTTTATTTTTTATTTAGTCATTAGTTGTTTAAAATAAAAGCAATAAACAGCAACTTGTTTAACCGCAAAATTGTGTCATACTTAAATAGCCTTTCTTGTTATTCGTTTAAACGGAGGCTAAACAGAAAGTGCCTGCTATAGAAGTCGGAAGAATATGCTTTAAACAAGCCGGTCGAGAACAAGGCAAAAAATGTGTCGTAATAGATGTAATGGACAAAAGCTTCATCCTCGTAACCGGACCAAAAAAATTAACCGGAATCAAAAGACGAAGAGTTAACCTAAACCACGTTTCACCCCTCGAAGATAAAATCGAAATCAAACGAGGTGCCTCAGACGAGGAAGTAACTCAAGCCTTAGAAGCCGCCGGCAAAACAGAGTTAATGAAAGCTTAACTTTTAAGTTCAAACTTTAATTACCACAACTACATCTTTTTCTTTTAACCTAAGGAGCAATACAACTTCAATGCCACGAACCAGCCCTCCATGGGAAACTAAACGTGAAACCTTGGTAAAAACAGAGGACATCACTAACCCAAAATATGGTTACAAACCCTCTGAAAGACCAGCAAAAGAATACATCCAATACGGCGTCATAAATCTTGACAAGCCCGCTGGACCAACAAGTCACGAAGTAGCTGCATGGACAAAAAAAATCTTGAAACTCTCAGTAATCGGTCACGGTGGAACTTTAGACCCCCAAGTAACTGGTGTTTTGCCCGTTACTTTAGAGGAATCTACGAAGATTGTTCAAGCACTGCTT
Source organism: Candidatus Bathyarchaeota archaeon (assembly GCA_963832745.1). GTDB lineage: Archaea > Thermoproteota > Bathyarchaeia > Bathyarchaeales > Bathycorpusculaceae > Bathycorpusculum. The sequence continues at coordinate 364,119 of CAWHVC010000002.1, forward strand.
CATACAGGTAAAGAATACATTTGTGTTATGAAACTTCACGGCGACACCCGGGAAGATCAGGTTCGTCGAGTGCTTGGGGAATTTGAAGATTTAATTTATCAACGTCCGCCTTTGCGGTCTTCGGTTAAGCGTCAAATTCGTACCAGACGGATTTACTACAATGAATTCATTGAGATGGATGGACGCAATGTTCTTTTTAAGGTGGGTTGTGAAGGTGGAACATACATCCGTAAGCTCTGTTATGACATGGGCGAGATCTTGGGTGTTGGTGCGCATATGCAGGAGCTTCGTCGTTCACGGGCGGGTCCTTTTACTGAGAATAGTTCGACTCATGTGACTTTGCATGATATTGCTTACTGGTTTGGTGAATACCAGACAAAAAAGGATTCTGCAATTTTGCACAAGTTTATTCAACCGATGGAGTCGGCGCTTGATTTGATTCCGAAAATTACTGTTCGGGATTCGGCTGTTGATGCGTTGTGTCATGGTGCAAGTTTGACTGCTCCGGGTGTGGTTACGGTTGATTCGGGTATTGTGAAGGATAGTTTGGTTGCGGTGTTGACGCTTAAAGGTGAAGCGGTTACGTTGTCTAAAGCTGCTGAACCGACGGAGCAGATTCTTGAGCTTAAGCACGGTATTGTTGCTACCTCTGAACGTGTGTTAATGCCCAGGGGGACTTACCCGAAGGTTTGGAAGTCCGGTAAGGAAAATGACAAAGAATAAAAGAGTACCTGCTGAACACTATTTTTCTTCTTCCCCAAAATCTAACGCAAACTATGGGTTGGTGCGGGCGAGTTTGTGTGGCAGGGTTTTTGAGTTTGTTACTGCTTCAAGCGTTTTTTCTAAACGGCGGGTTGATACGGGGACTCAGTTGCTTATTGAATCGATGGTTCTTCCGGAGTTTGGTGCGTTGTTGGATATTGGTTGTGGTTATGGGGCGGTTGGTATTGCTGCGGCAGCGTTTAATCGTAACTTGCAGGTTTGTATGACGGATGTGAACGCGCGGGCGGTTGCTTTGGCGAAGAAGAATGTTGAGCGTAACCGTGTTTTTAATGCGCAGGTGCGTTATGGTTGTTTGTATGAGCCTGTTTTGGGTTTGAGGTTTGATTGTGTGTTGTCTAATCCGCCGGTGAGTGCGGGTATGGATGTTGTTAAAGCGATTATTACTGGGGCGCCCCATGTTATGCGGGTTGGCGGGGTTTTTGAGATGGTTATTCGGTCTAAGATTGGTGCGAAGTTGTTGCCGGCATTGTTTACTGAAACTTTTGGTAACTGTTTGGTTGTGGCGAGGGGGAGTGGTTTTAGGGTGTTGTTGGGTAAATGTGTTTGTGAAGATGTGGTGCGGTGACGCCTTTTGTCTGCCAAGAGCTTATTTTGTAGCTGACAATTTTAGAGTAGCAAGGGAAAGGAAAAATGTCGGACGATAACAAAAGAGAAAGAATCACCATCCGCTTAACCAAACGCTACCTCGACCTTCTAAACACCTTAATTGAAAAAGGTGTCTATAACAGCCGCAATGAAGCTATCCGCGATGCCTTGCGAATAATGTACGAGTATCATGGGTTGAAAGTTGCTCCTGAAAAGAAGGGTGTAGTTAAAGTTAAAGATGAAGTGGATGAAGAAGTAGAGTAAACCCATATTATGCGTTTATTGTGATTTTTTTTGTTTCTGGTTCTTCGGTTACTATTTGGATTTGGTAGTGTTTGAATAGGCGTCGTAGGGCGTCTTTGATGATTTCTGTTTGGTTTTCGTATAGGCCGTCTTTTATTAGTTGGTTCATGCCGGATTGGTAGGGGTTGGCTGTTTTGTTGTAGGGGTGTTTTTTGGGCATTTTGTTTTTCGCCTGTTGTTTGTTTGGTGTTTGGGTTTTTAAGATTTAATCGGGCTGCGGATATGTCTTGTTCTGAATCAAACCTCAATACGGCGGATTCAAATAACTTAAAAACTAAAACAAACATTTTTCAGCCGTGAAAAAAATGGCCATTTACATGTTAGAAAAATATGTCATAAAATCCGATAAACTCGCAGAATTCAGCCAATATACCAAAAAATACCTCAAATGGCTCGAAACCAGGCGCCCAACCCTTTACAAAGAAGTCAAAAGCCACCAGATGCTAAGCCAAATGTTCGGTGACCACTACTGCCAACAACTGGAAATCTGGGAATACGACAGCCTCGCTGACCTCGAGAAAACTTGGGGACGCTTGATGGAAGATAAAGAGTTGAATGCTGAAGTTTTTCCAGAGTTTGCCAGCTTTATGGTGCCGGGCAGTCACAAAATCGAAATCTGGGGACAAGTCACCCAGTAAGGGCAAACTACTGATTTTCAACATACTTTTGGCGTTTTTCAGCGCAATAGCACCTACCCCCCTTAGAGATTTCTGTGAAAAGTTAAGCAGCAGAAAAGCAGTGAACAGCAAAATGCAGTCGGGCACTAGCATGGCCCATTAAACGGACATTTCCCGCCCACCCAAACACGCCCAACCAGCCCATATAAGCAATTTTGGCATTCAAAAAACCGATTTAAAAAAGCACAATTAAAAACAATCAAAGCCTCGTTTAAGACAGGAGGGCATCCATTTGGAGCGCTAACTCTGCAATTTTCTTGCCTTTTTCTGTTAGGGCATGGAACAGGCTTGGCATGGGGTTGCTGCCGACTCGTTTCTTTTCCCGTTCTACTAAACCTAATGCTATGCAGATGTCTACGGCTGTTTCTACTGTTCGGCGACCAAGGTTATAGCGTTCTTTCATTTGTTGGGTGAGTTCTGCATGTATGAGTGGGTGTTTTGTTTGGTAAAGTGTGATTAGTAAGCGCATTGATGCTTGGGATTCTTCTAGTTTGCCGATTGATGACATGTTTCTTCTAATTGCCAATTGTTAGCAATTGTATATTTATTTTTATGTGGCAGTTGTTAACTGGTGACAATAGTTATTTAAGTTAGTTGTTGCTAACTGTTAACACATTACAGGTGTATTGGATAATGAGCACCGAGCTACCTGAAGAACTAAAAACAATTTACTCCAAACAAGCACGTAAAAATCTCCCACAATATCGAGCGTTTAAAAATTATGGCAGCATTGAAACTGTGGAACGACCGCGGCTACCGCGACATACAATTCGACGTGCCCATAACATGCAGCGGAAAAACAGTATATGTAAAAGTCCTAACAAAAAACGAGGAAGGCATGAATATTGTGATTGAGTGTGCCTCAGTTGTCAAGCCAAAACGATTCCGTGCTCGAATTGCGCACCTGCGGAACTGTTTGACAAACAGCTACATCATTGCAGTTTTTCCATCAACCGCAGGCGAAAAAGTTGAAAAAGCCGCCGAACTCACAGACGAGCTATGGGTAACAGGAAAAAACGGTAAAATCGAACAAATGATGTTCATGTCAACTTTTTACAAAGGATGAATTTGTGTGTCTATGTAACAATCGATTTGAACACGGTTCTGCAAGTCTGTTGAAATGAAAAATCACCTATGTGAGAAGACGCTGGAATTTACAAGGATTTAGGAAGCGCCTCTGCCCCACAAATACAAGAAATTTTTTAACAATTAACCGTATGATGAATTTTTTGTGTTTTTATAGGGAATGCTGACGAATAATCTATTCGTATATGATTCTCCAAGTCTGTTGAAATGAAAACTTTATTGAGATACTGATCACAAATTTTTGTAATAATTAACATGTATGTGAATACTTTCTTTTATTTCCAGATATAGTTATATGTCTTTATTTTTAAAACGTTTCTTTATTTGAGAGGTACATTTTTTTTCTGTTTTGATTTTCTCCGTTTATGTGTTTTATCTGTTATAAAAAATAAGTAAGAATTGTTGTAGATAAATGGTGAGACTATTCCTACTTCACGATGATTAAATCTTTAAACTAAATGGAGAAAAAGATTTTTTTGGTCGCTTCACAGGCACTCCTCACCAAAATTTATTCGGCTGAATAAGCTTTTAACACTTTGTTGGTAGGACAAAGTACAACATTCACGGGCTCTTTTATTTCCAGAAATAATTCTGATGGCTTGCTTTTTAAAAACTCAGCCAAAATTGAGGGTATCTGTTTTTTCTCTGTCTTGGATTTCTCCGTTCATGCGTTCCATCTTGTTATGGCTAACTTAGTAAACTTTTTAGATTTTTCCTTTTGGCCCTTTCCATTTCTCTGCTTGTTTTAGAAATTCTTCGTAGCCGTTTTGTTTGATGTATTCAAGTTGTTTTTGGTATTGTTTGTATTTTGAGCCGTTCTTCCCATAAAATTTGTTTGTTAGTTGACAGGGATAGTCTGGGCAGTCGGCGCAGGTTTCGAGTTTGTGTTTGGCAAAGCAGCAGATTTTGATTTCGCATTTGGCTTTGCTGATGTCTCGTTGCCCGTTGTCGTAGCCGAGTTTGCAGCCAAGGCATGTGCGTTCGTTGGGGTATTTTGATTTTTGCCATTGTATGCAGGTTTTGCAGTAGGTGCCGCAGCAACCAATTTCCCTAACCGCCAACGCCAAATCGCCTCAGGTCATGAATCTTTTCAGTGTTTCATACAGGACGCTTGTGCCAAACACCAAGTTGTCAATGGAGATTCGTTCGTCTATGCCGTGGTCTCGTTTGATGAATTTGCCGTTTACTGGAGGTTCGGTATGCATTGGATGGAAGCCATAACAGACGCTGCCTGCTTCACGGTAGGGTCTTGAGTCCGTGCCGCCGCAAGTCAAAGTTGGCGTGACACTGCAGTTTGGTTCAAACTCCTGCATAACCTCTGAGATTGTTTTGTACAGGGGTGTTTGTGTTGGTGATTCGGTGCCGTTGTGGACCTGCAAAAACTCAAATTCCAATCCCGTAAGCCCCGCCTCAGAGAGCAACCGTTTGACCAGCGCCAGCGTGTCCTCAACAGTCTGCCCCGGAAGGATACGGCAGTCAAAAGTGGCTTCGCAACTGCTGGGGATAATGTTGGCTTTTATGCCGCCACAGACCATAGTTGGCGTTAGTGTCATTTGGATTCTTGGGCGGATTTCCTCTGCGAGCGGTTCACCCTGTGTGGCTAACGTGTCAAGAATCTGCATGCTCCGTTCAGGATGCGCTAACAGTTCCGAGAAGGGCTGTCTAAGGTCGGGCGTTTTTTCTGCAATTTTTTCAAGATACGCTTTTACGGTTGGAATAAGAACGGTTTCTGGCTTGTAACCGCCCAGTTTTTCTATAGCCTTGTTGATTGGGGTGATGGCGTTAACCGCCGTGTTTGGCATGGAACCGTGCCCCGGCCTGCCCTTGGCTTTAAGCTTAAACCACATAATCCCTTTTTCTGCCGTGTTGACGGTGAAGATGTTGCCGTTTTTTGTAGGCACAGAAAAGCCGCCGCCCTCGTTAATAACGTAATCAGCCATAAACTTCTCACGGTGATGCTCAAGCAGCCAGTTGGCGCCGTCAAAACCGCCTGTTTCCTCATCAGCCATAGCCGACAAAAGGATGTCGCCTTTGGGTTTTATGCCGTTGCGTTTGAGCAGTTTTAGGGTCATGACTTCGATGGCTGTCATGCCTTTCATATCAAGTGCGCCCCTACCATAGACAAAGTCGTCCTTGACTTCACCAGCAAACGGGGGAACGCTCCATTCATCAGGGTTAGCAGCAACCACGTCCAGATGAGAAAGCAGCAGCAGGCTTGGACCAGTACCGGCGCCTTTTAAGCGCGTAATTAGGCTGCCTCTTTGAGGTTTTGATTCGATAATTTCGCATTCAAAACCTTCTTTCTGCAGGTATTCACGCAAAAAATTTGCTGCAAATGTTTCGTTTCCAGGTGGATTAGTTGTATCTATTCGGATAAGTTTTTGTAACAATTCGCAAACTTCGCTACGTATTTCCTGTATTAATTGAATAGGCATGATGTGGCTCACTTGATTGAATTTAATATTATACTCCTCATAAGTCTTGTTGTTGTTATTTCCCTCAAAATAGTGGCATTTTCTTCAAAATAAAACGATGATGTTTATATACCATGGCAAAAAATGCATAGGAATAATAAGATGATTTCCGATGAAAGACTTAAAACCAATAGATTACAAGCTTCTCTTCGAGTTAATGAAGGACTCACACCGAAGCGACAGACAACTAGCTAAAGCTTTAGGCGTTTCACAGCCCACAGTAACAAGAAGACGAGCAATGCTTGAAGAAAACTTCATCGAAGGTTACACTGTTATTCCGAAGTTTGGACAAATCGGATTCGAAATCGCAGCCTTCACCTTCCTTAAAAGCAAACTAAAACAGAAAACCGGTCAAGAAAAAGAAGACGCACTCAAACAGCTTAAGGAATGGTACCTTAAACAGCCAAACGTTATTCTGGTTTTGGATGGACGCGGAATGGGTTGGGATGCAGTGTGCATTTCACTTCACGAAAACTACCCGAGCTTCTCAGAATTCATTCGGGCACATGATTCAGAATTGTCCGAGTGGGTAGTTGAAAGTCAAACGTTCAATTCAGACTTAAAATCCGGTATAGTCGTTAAACCGTTCCACCTAAAATATTTAGCCAGCTCAAAGTAAACTGGCCTTAGCGCGGCTATCAAAACCGCATTATTTTATTTTTTTTAGAATTACGGTTACTTCTTTTTCAAAGCTTTCTTGAATATTTTCTTTTTAGGAAGCTTCGGTTTTCTTACTCTTTCCGCATCTACTGCCAAGGCTAATCAAACAATCTATATTGCAAGCTACCGCTTTTAAATTTAAGTAAAAAATAAAACACAAAAACTAGTTGGCTACTTACTCTTCAACCATGATTAAAGTTAAAGTAGAACGCACCTGATTGATGCTGCGGATTTTGTGAGAAATAGTCTCCTTCATTTCCTCCATCGTATCAGAGTGAACCTTAACTATTAAGTCGTAAACTCCGTAAGAAACGTAAGCTTCTTCAACGATGCTGATTTCTTTGAGCTGTTTAAGGACTAAGTCTTCGGAACCTGATTCCACGTTAAGCAAAACATAAGCTCTTGGCATTTTATTCTCCTTCTGCACATATGCACTGCTGGGTAATTAAAGATTTTTACCTACCAATCCATAACCAAGCATCGAAACTTGGCGAAAAAAAGTTTAAAGTTTAAGCGTTTTCTTATAGTCCATAATCATTTGGTCATGCTCAAACGCTAAAGGACCCGGCAAATCTTTAAGGCTAAACAGCTGGATTTCCTGAATCTCACTGTCCTGCTTTCTGGTTTGTCCACCCACAACTTTCACCACAAAACAGGCCGGGTAATAATCGTACTCCACCTCATCCTTGAAGCCCTGCTCATGATAATCGCCGATTTTATAAGCAATTTCAACGTCAAGCCCAGTTTCCTCTTTAACCTCGCGGACACAGGTTTGCTCAACCTCTTCGCCCTGCTCCATTCTGCCGCCCGGCAACGCCCAGTACCCCTTAAACGGCAAAGTATCACGTTTAACAAGCAAAATCCTATCCTGCGGGTAAGGAATAATTGCGGTTGCAGTTCTTCCACTATAACGTTTCATCAAACATTCTCCTATGACGTTAACTTGTATCTCCAATTAATAATTAGGCTAATAGCAAAAATAATTATTCCCGTGAAAACCACCATGGGCCCCGGAAACGGCAAGCTAAACCCAAAAATTCCCCACAGCAGCACTCCAGAAAACGCGGCAACAGCACCAAAAATTGAACTTAAAACAGCGTATTTAGCCATGTTTGAGCTTAAAGTTTTAGCTGCTATCGCCGGTACAATTACCAGAAAGCCAACAAGCAGGGTTCCAACAATTTGAATACCAACCGCTACTACAACGGAAACCAAAAACAGGTACAGTAGGTTTGTTTTTGCAACGTTGATGCCTTTGGAAACTGCAAGGTCTTCCGAAATCATTGCCAAAACCAGCTTATTGTAAATCATTTTGGTCAGAAAAATGGCTACAACAGAAATTGCTACCGCAGCAAGGGTTCCTGTGAGCGTTACTTGTGAGATGTCGCCGAAGAGGGCTGCCTCTAGCGCGTCTAAATTGTCTCCGAAAAGCAGTATACCTATAGCTAAGGCAAGCGTGAACATGGCGCCAACTAAGGCTTCAAAGGAAATTTTTGTTGTCCGCTGGATATGCCAGATTATTACGGCTGAAGCAAACAGAAAAGCAAAGGCGCCGATGTAGGGGTCAAAGTGGAGAGTTATTCCGATTGCTAAACCTGGGAGGGCAACGTGTGAGAGGGCGTCGCCTACAAGAGCCATTTTTTCCAAAACCATAAGCGAACCAAGATAGCCTGCGGCGATTCCGACAAAAACCGCAACCACCAAACTGTAAACAATTGTCAGGTCTATGATGTTATTTCTCTCCTCTGATTGTTTCAACGCAGACTGCTTCGCCGTAGATTAGTTTCTGTGTGGCTTGTTTGGCAATTTCGGCAGATGGGCCGCAAAAGGTGATGCACTTGTTGATTGCAAGCAGACTGTCTGTGTATTCTTGCACAATGTGGATGTCGTGAGTTATCAAAAATATTGTTATGTCTTGTGTCTTTTTTAGTTCGTCAAGCATGAGGTAGATGGGTTCTTCGCTGTCCATGTCAACGCCTGTGGTTGGTTCATCCAGAAATAGTACGTTTGGCTTGTCGTTAAGCGCCCACGCTATTAAGATTCTGCGTAGTTGACCACCAGAAATGACTCCCAGACGCTTGTTTAAAATGTCTTTGTCATGTATCCTGACCAGACGCAATGAATCTGTCAGGTCAACGTTTTTTCCCATGGAAAGAAACTCCCTCACCGTCATGGGTACATCTGACACTGAAACATTCTGTGGAACATAGCCGATGCGGGTTTTTTCTGTCCACTCAATCTTGCCCGTGTATGGCAAACGGTTAAGTAGCGTGCGGAACAGCACTGATTTTCCTGCACCGTTAGGTCCCAAGATTGCTATAGTTGACCCTTTTTTAACGTTAAAGTTTAGGTTTTTTAGTATGATTTGGTTTTGAAGTGTAACATTTAGGTTTGTTACTTTCAGGATGTTCTCGCCAGTTTGGGTCATTAACGTCACTTTTTCTAACCCAGCCAAATATAGCTGCTGGGCATAATAGATGGAATATGATTGTACAATTAAGTTTTTTGAAAGCACCTGTTATTTGTTCACTTAAGTGGTGCTGTTTGCTAAAACAAGATTTTGGTAGTCGGATTCTGAAAGCCAGCCTTCATCTTTAAGCAAGAACAAACCGTCTTTAAGGGCTGCTTCAGTCATCAAAATATTGTTTTTTTGGGTTAATGCTTCTATTTGCGCTTCAAACTCTGAGCTTGAGGAAGCTTTCAAACGTACTTTTTCACCCAAAACTGAGATGCCTCTAAAACGTTCATTGAACAGGTCTTTGATTTTTGCCATGCCCAATGCTCCTTTAAGTTTAGCTGAAAAACCTAAACTGCCTACCACGGCTGGCGGAAAAACAAAGTAACGTTTAGAGTCAGAATCTGCCCTGCTATAGGCTGTTACGTAAAATGGAACATACATTAGTGCGTTATTTTTCAGTTTAGGGTCCGATTCAAGACTTACCGGCGTCATGCTTGACAAAATGTTTTCTCGTTGAGCTACAAACTTGTTTAGCTCTTCTAACGCGGGGTGGGTTAAATTTTCAAGTTTAACGCTTTCTTGTCTGAAAGATTCCTGTTTCTTGTCCCTAAAAGCTTCAAGCGCCACAATTGGTTGGCGTTCAATCTGCATTTTTTCGTCAAACTCACTCCTTAACTTGAAAGTTTCGTTTGCTTCCTGCTCCGCCAAAGCTTTAAGCTGCCTCTCAACGCTCTTGTGCTGCTTCTTAAACTCGTCAAGTTCATGCTTTTCTTTCCTAATTTTCTTTTTTAAGCTATCCTCAGAGCGTTTATTGCCTTTGTTTGCTTGACTTCTTGACTGTTTGCTATAATGCTCAAGTTTTGTTTCTGTTTCTTTGATGATTTTTTCAAGGTGGCTTTTTTGTTTTTCAAGTGGAAGCTTTTCTTTGTCTATGCTTTTTTCTAAACGCTCAACTTGTTTCTTGTAATCGTGGGTTAGCTTTTCGATTTTTGGATTGCTTATTTCTTTTTGGGCTTTAATTTTGGCTTCAGCTTCTTCCGCAACAGCATTAGATTCAAAATGGAGCCCTTCAATGTATCCTTTGGAAGTTTTAGAAATCAGTTCCGTTAGCTGTTTTAGTTTTTCTGTTTTTTCCTTAAACATCGACTGCAATGTTTCAATCTGGTCAACAACCGCTGTTGCCTCAATTTCTTTCAAAACGGGCGGAAGTAAACCCAATGATTGGCCATAAACGTCGGTAGCTTCTTTACGGTAACCATTAAATTCTAAAAGAAAATCGCTGTTGGCAATTAAACCCTCACAAGTTAGCTCCTTCTGGTTTAGCGTCTGCTGAAAACTCATTCGGTAATTGGCTAAAAACTGAAGATAATTCTCACGTATCTTAAAGCTTGCTTCGAAATCTTTAATGACAAATTCGGACTGAGTTGCCTCGTAATGTGACCATACATAGCTGGATTTGTTTAAGCCATCAAAAACGTACGTAGAGCCTTCCCGAACAATAAGCCAAAGGGGATAACCCACTTTTATGATAAATGCGATTTTTTCTTTCTTGTTGGTTAATCCGCCGTTTTTTCGTTCAAGCTCTGAGAGTGCAAAGATTGCGGCTGATTCAGCTTCGCTGCTAATTGTCTCCCTTCGTTTTTCTGGTTGGACTGCAAAAGGCAAAGCAAGCTGCTTAGGGGTCGGCATTGGATCTTCACGCAAATTATAGCTTACTTGTTTTTTAAAACTTCCCTTTATCCTCGTTTTGACCTTAAATCGTTTAAGTGTTAAAGCAGATATACACGTTCTCTCTCAAATACTTCAAGGGCGGCAAATGTTGAGAAAGAGACTTGCTGTTATTATTCTTGCAGTTTTGATAATAGTTTCTGTTATGACTGTTTATTTTTCAGAAGCATCTGTTAACTATTGGGTTGTACCTTTTCAGATTAAACTTGTCGATAACAGTTGGTATTCAAGCGAATTTTTTGATGATAGCACTGGCTCTCCTGGTAGTTTCGTGCAAATTCACGCAGTTAACAAAGGCTTATTTGATGCCTCATTTTACGTAATAGTCAAATTAACAAACGCAAGCTTTACCGAGAAACCCTTCGAAGAAGCCCAATTAATAGATAGCCATCAACTTAAACTGCCGTATACTCTACATGCAGGTGAAGAAACTAACTCAACCATCATTTTCTCAATAGATGACCCAGCAAACTGGTTTGAGATAACCGTTACGCTCGAGTCGAATCAATGGTTTTTGCGTTCCACGGAATCTAATTGGGCAGGACAAAGTAGTTTTAGGTACGGACAGGCGGAAAATAATACTTGGATACCAAGTATGGTTAACTAAGCTGGTCATCGTCCATTTTAGGTGCCGTTGAAGAACGATTCCAGTTTGGAGGTTGGTCCTGCTTTTCTTAGGATTTCAGCGCATTTTTTGGGGTCCAACTCTTTAAACTCTAAACCCATACTCGTCAATAGCGCTTGCACGTCTTTACCGAGACTCGGTGCTACGAGAACGCCGCGGATTTGCCTGTCAGCTTTTTGCTTGATGGCTTCAATGTACTTTGAGAGTTGTAGCACGGCTTCTTTGTTTGCGGTTTTGCGTTTAACTTCAATAACGACTAGTCTGCCTGCTTTGTCCATGCCGTAAACATCTACAAACCCTGGTTCAACCTTTTTTTCCCAACTTATCGGTTTGAACCCGTCCTCAATCAACTCGGGTCTAAATAGAATTGCCCTGTGCATGTCTTCTTCGCTGGCGTTAAGAATGAAGTCGCCCGCATCTAAAAGGGTAATTGATGAGACCATGTAGATTTTGGTGAATTGAACTTTTACGTTTTCTTTAGGCTTTTGGCGGACAGCGTGAACTTCCAGCATGTCATCTTTTAGTTGCGCGTGGAAAATGCTGCCTGAAGGTTGCCAGTTAACCGGTTCATAACCGGTTGGACGGTGAACAAGAAGGCTCCCATCGGCTTTGATGATTAAGAGCCGTTCACCCAGTTCCAACTTGGAGCTTGCCCTTCCAACGTAATCCACTTTACAGTTACCCGCGACGATTAGAGTTCTTCGTTGAACAAACGCTTTTTCAATTATTACTTTGGCGTCTTCAAGGGTGGGTTCCACAAGCACAGAGAGTTTGTTGTTTGGTTGCTGCATTAGGTTTCGCCTGTAATAGACAGTTGAATGGTACATAAAATTTATTGAATTTTTCCCGCGGCAACTTGTTTACGGCTTGCTTTTTGAACAATCTAATTTTCTAGCTAATGTTTGTATGTTATTCATATGATGCTATAAAAAGTATTAAATACTTATAGCAAGCAAAAAGGGCTTTCGAGGTTTCAATCTAAACACTGTGGGAGAAAAAAGATGGGAACTGAATTATTATTATGGGAACAATATGGACTTTATGCAGTAATTGGAGTTGCAATAGCTGCATTAATCTACGCAATAATTCTTTCAAAACAAGTGTTCAAAGAACCAACGGGCTTTGGAAAAGTCACCGAAGTCTGGAGCGGCATCAAGTCTGGGGCAAACGCGTATCTGCGAACCCAGATGCGCTCAATAATACTATTTGTTGGAATCTTGGGTATTTTCCTGTATCTGTCGGCTGCACTGGCGAACTATGACTGGGCAATAACGGTCGGCAGAGTCGGCGCATTCTTGATGGGGGCCTTCTTTTCAGCCATGGTCGGCTACATTGGAATGAACATGGCGGTTCAAGGAAACATCCGCGTTTCAGAAGCATCAAAGAAGGGCTTTAGGGAAGCACTAAAAATCGCTTACCGCACAGGGACAATCACAGGCATGCTTACAGACGGTTTAGGCTTGCTTGGCGGAACAATAATTTTCTTAATCTTTCTGCGTGATGCACCAGAAGTTCTTTTAGGCTTTGGCTTTGGAGGTACCCTTCTGGCTTTGTTCATGCGTGTAGGCGGAGGAATCTACACTAAAGCTGCAGACGTAGGCGCAGATTTGGTTGGTAAAGTAGAAAAAGGCATTCCCGAAGATGACCCAAGAAACGCTGCTGTAGTAGCAGACCTAGTAGGCGACAATGTTGGCGACTGCGCAGGTATGGCGGCAGACATTTTCGAATCTTACGAGGTAACAATGGTTTCTGCGATGCTGCTGGGTTTAGCGTTAGCACCATTTGATTATAAATGGATTGTTTTTCCACTTCTCATACGAGGCATTGGAGTCATAAGCACAATCGTCGGTACTTACGCAGTTACTATTTGGCCTGACCGACTCACCAAAGGCAACGCGTTTAAAGCCATGGATTTATCGTATGACCTTTCAAGTATCATAACTGGCATCGCCATCTTCCTGCTTGCAGTATTTTACGTTCAAGACATCCGCGTCTTCATCGCCGTAATAATGGGTTTAGTCTTGGCTATTAGCTTCAATAAACTCGCAGAATACTTCACAAGCGCTGACAAGAAACCAACATTAAGTGTTGCAGCCTCATCCAGAACCGGAACAGCCACAGTAATCCTGCGAGGTTTAGCGTTAGGTTTTGAAAGCACAGTCTGGACTGCCCTTGTAATAGCGTTTGCAATAGTGATTTCTGTCATCATCTTTAGCGGTGCAGGTATAGGCTTTGCAATGTACGGCGTCGCATTAGCAGGCATAGGCATGTTAACACTTACCGGAAACAACGTTGCCATGGACACTTTTGGCCCAATCTCAGACAACGCAAACGGCATCGGCGAAATGGCTGGTCTCCAAGGAAAGCCACGGCAAATTCTTGCAGACCTTGACGCTTCAGGAAACACAACAAAAGCCATAACAAAAGCAATCGCCATAGCCTCAGCCGTTATCGCCGCAGTTTCACTGTTCTCAGCTTTCACCGAAACAATACCCGGAGTAAGCCTTGACATGGCAACTGATCCATTAGTATTTGTCGGCTTACTTGTTGGTGCATCATTGCCGTTCCTGTTTAGCTTCATGAATATACGAGCTGTAAGCAGAGCAGCAGAAAAAATCATCGAAGAAGTGCGTGTCCAATTCCGCAGACCAGGCGTCATGGCTGGCACAACAACCCCCGACTACGCTCGAGTAGTTGCCATCTGCACTGCATCGGCCCAACGTGAACTTGCCAGTTTAGCCACAATTGCTATACTATCACCGCTACTCGTAGGCGTCTTGTTAGGTGCACCTGCATGGGGAGGTTTCCTTGCCGGAGTCATCCTGACAGGTCAATTGCTTGCGGTTTTCATGGCAAACTCTGGAGGCGCTTGGGATAATGCAAAGAAAAAGATTGAAGACGGCTATTACGGCGGCAAAGGCTCTGATGAGCACAAAGCAGCAGTACAAGGCGACACTGTAGGTGACCCACTAAAAGACACAGCTGGACCAGCACTTAACCCAATGATTAAAGTGATAAACCTGATATCCCTGCTGTTCGCACCCGTCATAATCAGCTTCAAAGACATGATGGTAATAGACATACCTGGCACAAGCTATGGCATTCCACTAGTTTCAATGATTATTTCAATAGCACTCGCAGCAATCATCGGTGCAGCAATATGGTACAGCAAACGAGAAAAAATCGAAATACCCACATTGTCTCAAGCTCAAGCCGCGCCAGTACTGGAGGAAACAAGCAAACCTGCTTCCTCCTCCACCTCCGCCGCTGTTTCTTCCCCCAAATAGTTTAAAAACCGCCGCATCCGCTCCATAACATCGTGAAGACATATTGAACAGCTGGAGCAAAAAACGTAAAGTAATAAAATGCTACAACGCCACATCAAACAGCTATAACGAACAATATGCAGAAGAGCAAGACGCCAAATATAACGCAGCACAAAAAGCCCTCAACATCGACAAAGCTGTTTACAACGCTGTTTTAGATGTAGGATGCGGCAGCGGACTCTTTTTCTCTAATATAACCTGCAAAGCTCAAACTGTTGTAGGCGTTGATGTTTCACATAAACTGTTGCTTAAAGCCAAAACACAAGCTAAACCATTGGGCAACGTGCATGTTGTTCAGGCAGATGCTGACCATTTACCCTTCAAACCCGCCGTTTTCGACGCTATTTTTTCTTTCACGGTTCTTCAGAACATGCCCAGACCCAAACAGACACTGCTTGAGTTTAAACGGCAAACTAAAACAGGCGGCAAACTCGTAGTAACCGGTTTAAAGAAGGCCTTTGAATTGACCGCTTTTTTGGATTTGTTTGAAGCCGTCGACCTGCGGATGCTTAATTTTGTTGATGACGACGACTTAAAATGTTACATCGCCGTAACCACAAGTTAACTGCTCAGCATCTGCACATCCACTACTTGACCGTTGTCAGCAAAAACGCCAACCGTTAACGTGTTTATGCCGCCAGTGTAAGTTCTGTCAAGCCTCAGCACAACGTACCAGTAAGGAATCAGCCCTGTTGAACCCGAACGTGGGTGTGGTGCAAGTTGAACAGAAACTGGTTGATCCAGAACGTTGAACCCTGTGATTTGTTGATTATCAATAGTCCACGTTAAGGTTTTGGCGTAGTCTTTGGCGATTTGTACTGCTTGTTCTTGAGTCACGTTAAGGTTTGTGCTGCCGATAGTGAAGAGGAAGTAGCCATCAGTTAACTCAGTTAACACACGGTTTTCGAATACCATGTCTAAGCTTTTAGAGGGGTAATCTATGCCTTGCTCGGTATAGGTCCATGTTACTCTACCGTTGCCTGAGCTGTCATCAACAATTTTTAGCTTCAAGTTGCCTTGTGTCATCTCGTTACTGCCTGAAGAACTTGCCATTTCCAAAAGCCCCGCCATGTCATCAAGGTAAGTGTCGCCTGAATAGAGTTTATAACGGTTTAGTGTGGCTTTAGCGTTTTCAATTATGCTGCTGGGTTGGTTTTGGATTTGGATTGGAGTGCTTTCGATTGAGTTTAACTGGTAACGGCTAAAATGGTTGTTTCTAAACCGGAAGTAACAGTCCATGTTGCTTGTGCTGCTTGTAAGCGAGTACCGTATGACTTCTTCTGCTGCGCCAATGTCTGAACGATACTCAAGCGTATTGCTAAGCAGGCTGGTTTTGTAACTGTTAACGTCAATTTGGGCAACATCACCCAGCAATGAGGTAACCTTGTTTGTGCCTACACCCCAAGAAAGCAACTGCTGGTTCTCCTGTTCTAACGCTTTCTGATTTCCCGCTATCTGGTTCAAGTTAACAAACGCCAAAGTGGTTAAGCTTGCCAAAAGAATAATGCAAACAAGCAGCCCAGCAAAAAGCATCTTCCACCTAAACGGCAAACCAAATCGCCGTTTAATCTGAATTTCAGGCACATCTTCCACATTTTTCATGGCTGCAACGGTGGCTTCCCCAAAGCTTGATAGCCGATATTTTCCGTCATCTGACTTGATTATTAATTCACCAAGGCTCTCTAAATGATAGGTTAAATGTGAAGTAGAGACGCCGATAGTGTCTACCATTTCCATGAACGTCATGGGTTTTGCTGCAAGTAAACGGAGGATTTTGCGGCGTGCGGGATGCTTAAGTGAAGTAAACATGGTTGAATAGATTTCTTCTTCAGTGCCTGCCAACTAAACCACTTTACGGTATATCAAATCAGTTATGTATAAAACTTGTTGAAAAAAGATTGTTTTTTGAAACTTTTTTGGTTTAGCAGACTGAATGTTAGGTTTAGTTAAGAAAGTTTGACTTTTCATAACGGCTTTTAGTCAAGAATTGTTGACGAGAAAATTTTTAGCTTAAAAAAGCTCAAGAAGCATTTGAGGCCTAAAAAGGTATGATAAGGTATGGGGTGGCAGTGTTCGCGTTATCATTGTTGGTGCTGCTTTTCTTTGCATTTATCGCAAATGCATTGCCTGACTCAACGGCGCCAATTAGCACGCCTTCTGATGACCTTTCAATAGGCCAAGTTATCGGATTAACCGTTTCAGTCGGCGTTGCCGTAGCTGGTTTATGGCTGTTTTTTAGGAAACCAAAAAACAAAAAACAATTGATTAGTCAAATTTAATCACCTTAAAAAGCAATAAAATATGATAAAAATAGTGCTTGCTTAAGTTGACCTTTTTCAAATTTTAAGAAAATATTTCTTATCCAAAATCTTCATGTTTGAATTTGAAGTTTTATCAAGCAATATTTATATCAAAAGCCCGCCCAAAGACATACAACAAAACAAGTTAGGCTCAAGGCTCAATAGTAAAAGCCTTTTAGGAATTCTTTGGGGGTAAAAATACGCCATATAAAAGTTCAAAGCAAGATTCACCAGATGCTTTAACATTAGAATGGGCTTTACAAGTAAAAAATTATAACTTAACACTCAACAAGCACCGGTGTGTTGGCTGCCAAATTTGCAGTTTAGCCTGCCCCAAAGAAGCCATAAAAGTTGAAAAACAACCGAAAACTGGTGAAAAAGCGACAAAACCCAAGGTCGATATTGATTTAGCTAAATGCAATTTTTGCGGTGTATGTGACGTAACCTGCCCCTATGGCGCAATAAAAGTAACCATAAACGGCGCACACGACCTAAACCTGATAGCAAAAGAAAGCTACCCAAAAATAAACCGCAATATCACCCTAGACACCAAGGAATGTCCCAAAAACTGTTCCGAATGCGAAACAGCCTGTCCACTGCAACTTATTAAGGTTTCCAGAATTGGGTTTGATGGAAAACCCGTCAAAAATATTGAAGAACTTTCCCCAACCGAAAAACGCCGAGTCAAAGTTAACGTTGATATCCAAAAAGAGTACTGCCCAACATGCAAGATATGTGAAGCAAAGTGCCCGCCAAGAACTCTAAAAGTTACAAAAATCTTTGAGGGTAAAACAGCCATAGAACCTGACAAATGCCCACCTAACTGTCACGACTGTGTAGATGTTTGCCCGATACCTGGAGTTTTAACCGTTGGCGAGGATGGAAAAGTCGCCGTTGACGAAGCACACTGCACCTACTGCGGAGCATGCAAAATCGTTTGCCCCGTAGAAGAGGCATTGACGTTTAAACGTACTAAAGTTTCTCACGAGCATATTCATTCAGGAGCATGGAACAAAGCTTTGGAAAGACTGACAAGCAAACGAGACGAGGTAAAAGAGCTTAAAGCGGTTGCTTCCCTAAAGAAACGAGACATAGTAACAAAAAGATTGAAGGATGAAGCCGAAGAATGAGCTGCCCCCAAAATCCAGAAGAACCCCGAATCGGCGTTTTCGTCTGCCACTGCGGCCTAAACATAGCTGGAACCGTAAACGTTCCTGCAGTTGCTGAATACGCCAAAACATTGCCTGACGTAGTTTTCGTTAAAGAAAACCGTTACACCTGCTCAGACCCCGGCCAAGAAGAAATCAGAAAAGCAATAAAACAGCACAAACTAAACCGCATAGTAGTAGCGGCATGCTCACCAAGAATGCATGAACCAACTTTTCGACGCACAGTCGCTGAAGCTGGTCTTAATAGCTTTCTTTTTGAAATGGCAAACATCCGTGAATTCTCTTCATGGTGCCACCAAAATAAGCCCGAAGAAGCAACAGAACGTGCAAAAGACACAGTACGCATGGCAGTAGCAAAAGTCAGATTAATGCAGCCACTACAAACAATCGAGGTGCCAGTAACAAACAAAGCCTTAATCATCGGCGGAGGAATCGCAGGTATAAACGCGGCCCTAGACCTAGCCGACCAAGGTTTCAAAGTTTACCTGCTTGAAAACTCTCAAAGCATAGGCGGCCACATGGCGGCGCTTGACAAAACCTTCCCAACGCTTGACTGTAGCATCTGCATTGAAGGCCCAAAAATGGTGGACTGTGCAAGACACCCAAATATCACAATTTTCGCCTACAGCGACCTAGTCAAAGTCGAAGGATATGTAGGAAATTTCAAAGTAAAAATCCGCAAAAACCCCCGCTACGTTATCCCAGAAAAATGCACAGGATGCGGAGAATGCAAAGACGTTTGCCCAATTGAGTATCCAAACGAGTGGGACATGAACCTTGGCACACGCAAAGCTATCTCGGTACCTTTCGACCAAGCAGTTCCGTTAGTTTACGCAATTAACAGAGACTACTGCATTGAATGCTACAAATGCACTGAAAAATGCGGTGAACGTCAAGCAATCGATTTTGACCAAAAACCCGAAGAAGTCGACATAGAAGTCGGCGCAATCATTGTATCCACGGGATATGACGTTTACGAACCCTATGACATGCCGCTTTTAGGCTACGGCAAATACCCAAACGTTATCACAAGCATGGAATTCGAACGCTTAATCCTCGCGGCTGGACCAACAGGCGGCAAAGTTATCCGTCAATCAGACGGCCAAAAACCGCACAGAATAGCCTTTATCCTATGCGTTGGTAGCCGAGACAAAAGCAAGTATCCATACTGTAGCAACTACTGCTGCATGTATACACTAAAGCATGTCGTGCAGCTTAAGGAGAAGTACAAGGAAGACGTGGAAGTCTACGTTTTCTACATGGACATACGAAGCGGCGGCAAAGGTTACGAGGAATTCTATGACCGCGCAAGAGAAAGAGGCGTAAACTTTATTCGAGGCAGAGTAAGCCGAATCGACGAAGATCCAAAAACCCACAATTTAACCGTACACTCCGAAGATTCACTGCTTGGCAAACCAATCGAAGTCGAAGCAGACATGGTAGTATTAGCAACCGCTTCCATACCCAAAAAAGGTTCAGAAGAAATAGCACGCATACTCAACATTTCCCGAGGGCAAGACGGCTTCTTCATGGAAGCACACCCCAAACTAAAACCGTTAGATGCACCAACAGACGGCATCTTTTACGCTGGAACATGCGCAGGCCTAAAAGACATCCCCTACAGCGTATCACAAGGCAGCGGAGCAGCGTCAAGAGCAGCAACAATCATATCTAAACCAAAATGGAAAATTGAACCAATTATCTCCACGATTGACGAATCCAAATGCATAAGCTGCGGCGTCTGCGTTGACAAATGCCCCTACGGCGCAATCAAACTTGAAAAAGGCAAAAAAGCAAGCATAATTACCGCCAGTTGTCACGGATGCGGAACCTGCGTAGCCGAATGCCCACAACATGCTATCACACAAATGCATTTCACAGACGCCCAAATAATGGCTCAAATCCGCGCCGCCTTACAGGATAAGCCCGAAGAAAAAATCATAGCTTTCCTTTGTAACTGGTGCAGTTATGCAGGTGCAGACTTGGCTGGAATTAGCAGATGCGAGTACCCAGCAAGCGTACGGGTTATTCGTGTTATGTGTAGCGGAAGAGTATCTAACGAATTTATTTTCGAAGCACTAAGGCTTGGAGCTGGAATGGTAATGATTGGTGCCTGTCACTTGCCTCATGACTGCCACTACATTAACGGAAACTACCGAATGAAAGCAAGAACAGACATCCTCAAGAATATGCTGACAAAGTTGGGTATGAGCCCAGAACGGTTCCGTGTAGAGTATGTTTCCGCCGCTGAAGGCATCCGTTACGCTGAAATCATAAAAGAAATTGACCAGCAAAGAAAAGCTTTAGGCATTGAAAAGATTAAAGCGGAAACCGAAAAACTCAGGCCAACATTGGAAAGGATGTTGAAAACAAAATAGCATTCATTCTTTTTTTGCTTGCCTTTATTGGAATCTGGTGTACTGTTGTTTGTGCCAAGAATCCCGCTATTTTATTGATTTTTTAAACCAAACCATGCCGATTATAAGCACAATAAATGCTCCAATAATAGCCACGGGGTTAATGTATTGAAGCGCAGTGGTTACTGAATAAAAAGCAATGCAGCTTACTAACGCAAGCAGGATCACTGCTGTTCCCACGGCTAAACTTTTACTACTCATCGAGTTTCAACCTCACTTTTTCCTTTCTACTATTACTGTAAGATGCTGTTTTGATTTAATTCTACGCTTTAGAACAAACCGTTCAACTGCTAGACAACAAAGCCTCTAAGTGTTCTGGGTTAGGATTTAAATAGGGTCTAAATGATTTTCAATAAAACTTGCCTAATAATTATTCAGCTTCTCCGACTAAATAAGTTTCAGTAGCCTTAACAACCCGTACATTCAACGTTTTGCCAAACAAGTCCTTGGGGCTCTCAATAACAACAGGTTTGTAGGCGAAATTACGGCCTATCCATGAACCTCCAACTTTACCTGCTTCATCAACAATGACTTCGCCACTCCACCCCTTCCACAACCGGTTTCTTTCAAAAGACAATTGTTTAACCAACGCCGCTGTGGTAGTGCTTCGACGTTTGATTTCATCTAGGGGGACTTTGTCTTCTTTTATTTTTGCGGCTGCAGTTTTGGGTCTGGCGAAGAATTTAGACACGTTGGTAACGTCAGGTTTAACGTCTCTTAGCAGTTGAAGTGTATTTTCAAAAGCTTGGTCTGTTTCTCCGGGAAACCCGACAATGACGTCGGTTGCCAGTGTTAAATTTGGAAATGCCGCTCGGAAAGCTGCAACGGATTTTTTGAATTCAGCGGCTGTGTAGAATCGGCGCATTTTTTTGAGCACTTGATCATCGCCGCTTTGAATTGGGAAATGTAGGAACTTGAAGATTTTTGGGCTCTTGTATGTTTCGATCAGGTCAGTTTGCATGTCGCTTATCATGTTGGGCGTCATCATGCCGACCCTGACTTTAAAGTCGCCTTCAACCTCACCAATGGCTTGTAGGAGTTGGGCAAGGTTTGTGCCGATTTCCCGTCCGTAAGCTGCTGTGTCTTGAGATGTAACCCAAAACTCCCGAATTCCAATTGCCAAGTCGGTTTTGACTCTTTGGATTATTTCTGGTATAGTGTAGCTTCGTAGTTTGCCGCGGGCGAAGACGACGCAGCAGTATGAGCATGAGCCCAAGCATCCAAAGTTTATGGGTAGGATGCTGATGGCGGGGTTTGTGTTTATTTTGGGTAGGGTTAATTGGGGTTTTTCTTCTGGAGTTTGGAGGTTGGATACTTTTTCGCCGTTTGCTACCCGGTTTACAAGTTCGATTATGTCTTTGCCGATTGATGGGCCTGCGATGCCGTTGAATTGTGTTTCGTTTTGTAGGCGTTCGAGGCTGATTTTTGGTAGGCATCCGATTATTATGATTTTTTTTGTTTTTGGGGTTTGTTTTATTGTGTTTATTATGCGGTTTTCTGTTGGGCCTTTTACTGCGCATGTGTTGTAGATGATTATGTCGGCGTCTGTTTCGTTTGTGATTTGGTGTTTTGTTTGTGTTAGAATTCCTGTTATGGTTTCGGTGTCTGCTGTGTTTGCTGAGCAGCCGTAGGTTTTGATGGCGATTTTCATGGTTGTCACGGTGTTTTTGTTGTATGAATGGTTCATTAAGTAATTAAAACTTGGGGGTTGTGTGTTGTTGTTTTTGACAGGTTCTTGTTTCATTGCGTGTTTTTGCTTTATAAGGTGTGGAACCAACATGTTATGTGCATATTTGCCGCATGATATATAGCGGTATATCCAACAAAATGCTGTTATGTGTTCACCTGAGAGGGAGCGAGAGAACACATGAAACTAATCACCCTATACTTGCCTGAAACTTATATTAAAGCTTTGGACCAGCTTGTGGATGAACGGTTTTACCCCAACCGTGCAGAAGCAATCCGGGTTGCAATACGCGACTTAATTAGTGCTGAAGTTTGGAGGAGAAAAGGCGTTGACTAAACATGAAGAAATTATCAAGTGTCATCTTGACGAGAATCTTGATGACGCAAAAATTGAGGTTGTCCCGCAGCTTGTGGATAACACCTTGCATCTTTGCGTGCCAGGCCATATCCATGATGAGCTTGCGGTTAAACCTAAAAAACTTAAAGTGGTGAAAACCAAAATGACAACAGCACAAACTGAATTGGAAAAAGCCACCTCGCAACTCTATGATCTGGAAAGCGGTGCAAGACCCGCAAAAGTCCTCGACATCGACTTGGACCTTTACCAGATGGAAGACTACTAACCCCCCTTTCCCTTCTCCCTCTCTGCTTCCCTTTTAAGAAAAACAATTTTATCCCAGTTCAAACGCATTCTTGGTTATGAGCCAAAACCAAATTATTCAACAAATCCGCAGCGATTTACAAGCTAACTCGGATCAGCAAACCCGAGATGGCGCCAAACGTTACTTCAAAGAAGCCATCGTCGTTTATGGGGTAAAAACCGATTTGGTAGGCAAAATTGCTGCGAAGTATTGGAAAGAAGTTAAGTGCGTTGCCGAAAAAGGAGATTTTTGCGCTCAGCGAAGAACTCTACAAGTCCGGCGTTATGGAGGAAGCGTTTGTTCCTGCCAACTGGCTGCCCAATATTGCCGACCAATTTGAAAAAGAGGATTTGGCGACTTTCAAACGTTGGATCGAAAACTATATTGATAATTGGGCGAAATGTGACGGTTTCTGTAACCACACGGTGGGCGACTTCATGATGCGGTTTCCGGATTGTGTTGGTGAGCTTTTGGTTTGGGCAAAATCTGGCAACCGTTGGCTTAAACGTGCAGCGGCGGTGTCGTTGATTGTTCCGGCGAAGAAGGGCATGTTTCTTGGGGAAGCTTTTGAGATTTGCGATTTGCTCCTCACTGACCCTGACGATTTAGTGCAGAAAGGGTACGGTTGGCTGCTGAAAGCGGAAACGGAAAAGTATCCCGACGAAGTGTTAGCGTACGTGATTAGGAACAAGGCGGTTATGCCGCGGACGGCGTTGCGGTACGCGATTGAAAAGTTGCCCAAAGAACAGAAAGCGTTGGCAATGAAGAAAGATTAGCACAGGTTTTCAACATGCTAATGAGGCGTTTTTCAGTTAATACTGACCTACCCCTCTTAGGAGTCTGCATAAGAATTTCAAAAGAACGGCAGTGAACAGCGAAATGCAGTTGGGCTCTAGCATGGCCCAGTAAAGCGTTAGTTTTTCTTTTTTTCACGCTCCGATTGATAAACCAGCATTCGAGCGTGCCCTTTAAAGAATTTTGGCGTTAAAAAAGCCTTAAAATAAAAGGCGATTAGAACAGGGTTAAGCAGTATGACTGTTTTCAATTAGCTTGCTTGTCCTCCGCCGAAGCACAAAAACTATAACTGACAGCAATGCAATTGCCCCTGCAATAACAGTCAGCACAACCATTTCCCAGTCAGAACCCAACAAAACGTCAGTATGTGCAATGGGTTGATTCTGGACGTTTTCTGGGTTTAGGGTTGGCGTTGCTGTTGGGGTTATGGCGGATTGGTTTTCGCCAATGGTTAATGTTTGAATGCTGCTCCAATCGCTAGTTTCGCCATGGAACACCCAAGAATCAAGATCATACAGGTCGCCGCTGGTGCAAACACGATAGCCTATTTTTGTTTGAACCTGAACATCAATCTGGTCCCCTGCTTTTAGAGAATTTATTTTTAAACCATTCGTCCATGACCCATACGTTATTACTTTATAGCTTTCGTTCCAAACAGGATTCTCCGTAAAATTGTGCCAATCATTCTCGTAATGACCTTTAATTCTGACCTGCCAAGTTAAGAAAACAGAGCGGGGCGTATCTCCATCCATGTAAACACAAGGCGTAAACGATTGACTATTAATCCCAATCTCAATCGTTTTGTTCTCTTCAGTAAAACCTCCACCCGTCTGAACAGTCTTTCCTGAATAGGGGTCAACACCATAAACTGGCTCCACATAATACGAGCGATCAACATATCTCACTGTAATCTCTGGAACCGACGGCTTAACAATCATAGTCTGTGCGCAAGCAAATTCAATGAAAGCCAAGCTTGTAACAAGAATCCCCAGTAACGTCATACAGGTAAAGATTCTGCTTAGAGTTTTCATAGGTTTTGTTGGGTCTGGGAAGTGATTAAAGGGTTTTCGTAAACACTTCTTTACCTGCCCCAGTAAACAAACCTTGACTGCCACTAAAAAACTGTTTTTGGCTATAAAAATCGCCAATACCGACCTACCCCCCTACAGGTACACTGCATAGATTGAATATTAGACTGCAAATAGGTTTGCTCAGTTAGGGTCCAAGAATCTTTTCAACTTCCACCAAATGCGCCGCCAACTTTTTGCCCTTCTCGCTCAAAGAGTACAGCGGTGCACCCGTAGACATGTCAACAGCCAAAAGCCCATTATCATCAAGGAATTGTTTGGCTGAATAGAATGCTTTTTGTCCTGCAACGGAGCCTTTGAGGATTTTTGTTGTTTTTGAGTTTGGGTTTTTGTTGAGAAACAGGATAAGCCTGATGACAGCGGTTAATTCATCAAACTCGTCGATTTTCAAGGTCGGTTTCAGCTCTTGCAGGTTTATCGCAACCTTGTTCTTTTCGCCTATTATTTGTTTGTACGCCTTGAGGATATGCTTGTGGGATAAAGCTTATATCTGCAAAACGTCTCCTTAAAGGATATCCTGAAGGAATACAAAATGGTGATGGTATGAAAAAACAAGAAACAACCCAACCCCCCAAAACACCAAACCCAGCCGACAAACTCCCCGAACCCCTCAAAACCAACTTCAAACAATACGCATTCAACTGCTCCCCAGCAATTTACCAACTCAAGGCTGCAGCAGCGCTAAAGCTTTGGAAAGACCGCGGCTATCGAGACATAACGTTTGATGAACCCATGCCCTGTGGGGGCAAATCGGTTTTTGTCAAGGTACTGGTAAGAAAGGAAGACAACACCATGATTGGGGTGGAATGCGCATCAACCCTCAGACTACAGCGACTAACTGCTCGGATTGCGCTTCTTCGGGCCTGTCTGCCGCCAGACAGCTACATAATAATAGTTTTCCCAGAGACCGCAGGTGACAGAA
Organism: Candidatus Bathyarchaeota archaeon; assembly: GCA_963832745.1. Taxonomy (GTDB): domain Archaea; phylum Thermoproteota; class Bathyarchaeia; order Bathyarchaeales; family Bathycorpusculaceae; genus Bathycorpusculum. The sequence continues at coordinate 389,842 of CAWHVC010000002.1, forward strand.
TAACGAAGGCAACCGACATTGTTGACGAAGTATGGGTAACAGGCAAAGACGGCACGGTAACCAGTTGATGTTTAGGTCTGCTTTTTACGAGGAATGATTACCTTAATGGTCGAGATAAGATTGTTACCAAGATTTTTCGCCAATCAAACATAGGTATGCAAGTTTTTTGTATTTCCTGCTTTTTCTTTTGTTTCGAGGTAATGTTTTATTTCTTCCATTTTAAAGAAGCATTCTGTATGCATTCCGGACCCAATCCAAGGACGCTTCAAATCCCGAATAGTTTCGGCTATTCCTGCTGCTGGAATAATACCTGTCAATATAGCGCTCGTTAAACTTGATGTTTCACCAAACCAATTGGAGCGAGGAAGTTTATCTTTACAAACAAGACAGTGAGAAATGCAATTGTGGCAAAAATGTTTCCCCTTGTTTTCGGAAATAGTTTTAATGTGGTAATTTTTTCCACATCTTTCACATTTCATTTTCTAATGCCCAATAAAATATTTGATTTAAAATCTTTAAAATTATTGTCATGTTGCCCGTAGACTGTTTCTAAGGTTTTTAGTTTACAATTAAAGGATACTGAGAAACGTTTGAAGCATTTCTTGGTTGATTCATTCTCAGCCTATTGTTAATGCTTATATGCTTTTGGTTTTACTTTTTAGGTTAGGCTTTCAGTATGACCAGTAAATCTTCGTCTATGTGCATTTTTAATACTTTGTCTCGCCAGAAAGAAGTTTTTACGCCGATTGAGGGTGGCGTGGTTAGGATGTATACTTGTGGTCCAACCGTTTATGATTATGCTCATATTGGTAATTTTCGGGCGTTTGTGTTTGAGGATTTGCTGAAACGTTGGCTGCGATACCGCGGCTTCAAGGTCATGCACGTTATGAACCTCACAGACGTGGACGATAAAACTATCAAGGGCAGCCAAGCCAAAGGGATTCCGCTTAGGGAGTACACGGATTTTTACGTTAAAGCCTTCTTTGAAGACATAGCCAAACTTAACATTGAACCCGCCGACGAGTACCCCCGTGCCACAGACACCATCCCTGAAATGGTCTGCAATCATCAAAACCTGCTGGAGAAGGGCGTGGCGTACCGTGGCGAAGACGGCTCTATCTATTATGCGGTTAGCAAGTTTCCAGAGTACGGCAAGCTGTCGCATTTGAAAGTTTGCGAACTCAAAGCCGGCGCACGCGTTAGCCAAGACGAGTACTGCAAAGAGGAAGCCCAAGACTTCGCCTTATGGAAAGCATGGACTCCTGAAGACGGCGACGCCTACTGGATAACTGAACTCGGAAAAGGCAGACCCGGCTGGCACATCGAATGCTCCGCAATGAGCATGAAATATCTAGGCGAAACCTTTGACATTCACTGCGGAGGAATCGACAACATGTTCCCCCACCACGAAAACGAAATCGCACAATCTGAAGCCGCAACCGGCAAAACCTTCGTCAACTATTGGATGCATAACGAGCATTTGCAGGTTGAAGGCAAAAAAATGACTAAACGCCTTGGCAACTTCTACACGTTGCGGGACTTGCTCGCGAAGGGTTATGACCCAATCGCCATCCGTTACCTGCTCCTGTCAACGCATTATCGGCAACAATTCAACTTCACGTTTGAAGGCTTATGCTCCGCCAAAAGCGCAGTTGACCGCCTCAAAAACTTTGTCCGCCGACTCCACGACGCCAACGGCACCGGCAGCGACGGCAAAGTCCAAATGCAAATCAGTCACGTGAAAGAATGCTTCGGCGGCGCCATGGATGACGACTTAAACATCAGCGTCGCGCTTGCATCCCTATTCGACTTTGTGCGGGAAATCAATAACCTGCTTGACGCGGGCTTAGTCAGCAAAGATGAGGCGGCTGAGCTTAGCGATGTAATGGCGGGATTTGATAGTGTGCTTGGAGTCATCGGCAAGGTGGAAGCGGAAGAAGCATTGCCCAGCAACATCGACGAACTCGTGCAGAAGCGTGAAGCTGCCCGTAAAGCCAAAAACTGGAAAGAAGCCGACCAAATCCGCGCCCAACTCAAAGCCATGGGCATCGTGGTTGAAGACACCGCGCAGGGCGTCCGTTGGCACAAAGAATAAGCTAAGCCGTTTTGCCGTTATGGTTCCATTCTTTTGTAGAATACTTGTCTTCGTAGAGGATTTCGGCAAGTTCCTGCTCATACGGCGTAAAGCTGGTCTTCTTGGAACTGAATTTTCAAAATCGCCTTAAAGCCTTGCTTTAGCGCGTTGACAAGCGTGTCAGGACTCATTTTGTGTCCCAATTCGGCTTCTACGCTGGTAATTTTATCTCGGGCAAAATCAGCTGCTTGCGTGCAGGTGGTGCCTTTGATTTTTAGCAGTTGGAACATCCTGTCAACATCCACGCTACGCAAAAGTGTGCCATGCTGCAGAACAATGCCGCGAGAAAGGTTTTGGCTGCTACCCGAAATCTTTTTTCCCTCAACCGTCAAATTCGGGCAGTTCTTCGCATCACCGCTGCTAAAATCCGCTGGAACACCCAAAAGCCGCAACGCATCGGTTACAGCTTCATAAATTTTGAAGTAGACGGCGGTTATGTCGCTTGTGCTGCCCAGGCTGGCTACATCTGCGGTGACGCTGTACGTGACTTCGCCTTCAAAATCGTGATAGACGGCTCCGCCTCCACTGCAACGCCGCACAACATCCATACCCAACTCTTCGGCAGTTTGAAGGTACACCCAATCCTCCACCTGCTGGTTTCTGCCAACACTCACAGCAGACGGATTCCAACGGTAAAGACGCAGAGTGTTCGGCGCTTTTTCAGCTACACGGGCTTGCAGTACAGCTTCGTCGACGGCCATGTTCCAAGCGGCACTGCGGGTTTCAAATGGGAGTAGACGCCAAGTTTGCATAAACGTTCACTTTGAAAGAATAGGATTAAGGTTCACGGTTAAAAGTGTAACTTACAGTTTGGACTTTTCAATTTGGGCTTTGATGGCTGCAATGTTGCCGTCAACCTGCTCCAGCCACTGCCGGTTCCGCGCCGGGTCCAAGCCTTTGCAAGCAAAGATTTCTTTAGCCTTCTCCATCGACTCAACAGCCGCTGGCAAACATCCCAACGCAGCCAAAGCAGTGCCCTGATTCACCTGTGCCATCAAATACTTACCCGTTTCCGTAGGGTTTAATTCACCGATTTGGTCAAAAAAGATTAGTGCCTTATTGGCTGCGGCAAAACTTTCAATGTGTTTACTCAGTCGACCAAAGGCGGCGGATAAGCCTGCTTGGACATTGGCTTCGAATCGGCGCTTGTCAAACTCGACGTCTTCTGGCAGCAGGCTGCAGAGGCTTAACGCTTTTTGGCTGATTTCAACTGCGCTTTGGTAGTCGCCCTGTTGGAAGGCTTTGTTGGCTTTTTCTTGGGCTTGTTGCATGTCGCGGATTACGTGTGTGGCCTTCATTGGTTTACACACATGTTTTGATGTGTTTCCTTTTAATCAAGCTTTGTAAGCAACTGCCCTGCCCTGTTTTTGGTTGCCGGATTTGCCGTTGTACACTTGCCTATTTGCCCTTTTTGGGTTAAATATTAATTAGCATGTTTTTTCTAACACCTCTGTAGTGAACGTGTTATGGCTGGAAAAGCAATCATCGTAATGGGTTCAGAACGTGACTTGGACTTTTCGCGTGACATCGCTAAATACCTAAAAATCCTCGGCATACCCCACGCTTACCGTGTCGCCAGCGCCCACAAAACTCCCGAAAAAGTCTTAGAAGTAATAAAAGAGTTTGAAGCAGAAAAAATCGTTTACATCACCGTAGCAGGACGCAGCAACGCATTAAGCGCTTTTATGGACGCCAACACAACTAAACCCGTAATTGCCTGCCCACCTTACAGTGAAAAGTTTGGCGGCGCAGACATCTACAGCAGCTTGCGGGTTCCCAGCGGGATTGGCTGCGTAGTCACCATCGAGCCTGAAGGCGCTGCGATTGCGGCGGCTAAAATTTTTGCGCTCGACGACGCGGAATGTTTAAAGTTGGTTTGTGATTATCAGCTTTCTAAGAAGAAAGAAGTTGAAAAAGCCAACGATTCAGTTGTAAAATTGAAATAGTAGTACTGCTTTTTCCTTTTTCCATTATTTCAGTGTTTGAACACCTGAAGAGATGAGATTATGAAAACTGAAGTAAATATTCCTAAGACTATGTCAACCCAGCATCCTGATAACGTTAATGTGCCTGAATGGTGTAAAGCCCCCGTCATTGACGGTAACGCGGAAGTGTTTGAGGCATATTACGCTTACGACACGTTGGGCTGCCAGGAAGTCATGTGGGACAGCGAAGGTAAAGACGTTGACACCCGTGTCCTTCGTAAATTGATGGATAAACACTGGAAGTTCTTTGAAAATCACATCGTCGGCAGAGACGAGTTCTTAACTTACCGTATTCCCAACCCCAAAATCGAAGCCATTGAAAAGAAAGTGGTAACTGAAACCCTGCAAAACATACCCATGGCTTACGATGCAGCAACAAGTTTTTACAAGAAAGATTTTGCGCCAATCTTTGAGGTTATTTTGCCTTTCACAACAGACGGCAAAGAACCAGTTTGGCTGTACAATTACTACAAAAACGCGATTGTGCATGATGAAGACGTTATGCTTGATGAGACTACAAAAGCTAGTGACTGGGTTGGCGAAACAAACCCTAAATCAATTAACGTTATCCCACTGGTTGAAGACTTTAAAAGCATCTATAACGTAGACCGCATTGTCAAGCCATACATCAAAATGGTTAAGCCCAAACACATGCGCGTCTTCATCGCCCGCAGCGACCCCGCCCTTAACTACGGCTTGATCGTGGCAGTTCTGTTGTCCAAAATTGGGTTATTCAAACTTAAAAAGCTGGAAAAAGAGGAAAACGTCGCCATCCACCCAATCTTGGGAGTCGGCTCCAAACCATTCCGTGGGCACCTCGCACCCGACAACGCAGAATGTTTCCTGCAAGAATACAAAGGCCTCTCAACCGTCACCATCCAATCTGCAGCCCGATATGATTACCCACTTGAGCAAGTTCAGGAATTCGTAAAAACCCTAAACAAGTGCCTACCAAACGGTGAACCAGACCCAATCACGCCAGAAGAAGATAAGCTTCTTTCCAGTGTGCTTGAAAAATGTCGAAAACAGTATGAAGCTGTAGCTGAAGTCCTAGCGCCACTGGTAAACTGCATCTCTCCGTATGTGCCTCAGCGTAGAGCAAGAAAACTGCACATTGGCTTGTTCGGTTACAGCAGAAGCGTCGCTGGAGTCAGTCTGCCCCGCGCCATCCCATTTGCAGCAGCACTCTACAGCATCGGTTTACCGCCAGAATTCATAGGTGCCAAAGCCCTTGAAGACTTAACAGACGCCGAATACGACGCGTTAAGCAAACATTACGTCAACCTAAAACATGATTACTGCAGCGTAGGCGGCTACGTAAGCTGGGAAAACATTAACATGCTCATGGAAATGCATCCCCGTGTCGCTAAACGTGCAGGCATGAACGTTGACAACCTACGTCTCGCATTAACCCGCATCCTTGCAGACCTGAAAACAGTCGAAGAAAAAATCGACACCAAACTCGGCCCACGTACCCTTGAGCACCGTAAACACGAAAACTTCACCAACAACTTCCTAATCAACTACCTACAAGAGGAAGAAACAGAAGCACGCAAAGCCTTAGTCGAAGCAGCAAAAATCAGACACTGCCTAGGCTAAAATCAACAACCTATGCCTCTTCTTTTATTTTAGTTAACATAATTATGCTATAATTCCTGTATTTTGTATTGAGTTTAGTTCTTAGTTAATCGTTTAACCATCGAAAAGCTGATGCTATCAACGGCTATTGCTTTGATTTTTTCCTTTGCGCTCAAATGGTTATGTGCAGAACTAAGCTGAAAAGAGGTTTTAATCGGTCACTTGTTGGATTCTTTTTTTCTTTGTGTTAGCCATGTTTTGGCTAGTTCTTGTCCTTTTTCTAAGTAAATTAAGTTAACGATTTTGTTCCAGTCGAAGTTTTCTCGTTGGTTGCAGTGTGGGTATTCTTGGGGTGTGAGCATTATGAGTCTGTCTGAGTCGCAGATTGTTTGGAAGAGTTCGGTTGGGTTGTAATGGTGGGGAACTGGATAGGGTGTTAGGCTTGTTTGTGGTTGGAAAAGGTGTTTTTAGTTATAACTAGTTTAAATCCTTGTGTAACAGTATATAGGTTGTTAAGTCAGCGTTTTCGAACAATTGAAAAAGTCAAGTCTCCAGTTGCTTACTGTTCAAATCCATCTTATTTGGCATGACTCTAAGATATGAGTGAGCCCCCAGAATTTCAAAACGTTGACTTTGCTAAAAGATTAACGATTAATATTGAGGACAGAATAACATGGCATATTTAACGCAAACCCAAAGCGGTCAACCCGTACTCATTTTGAAAGAAGGAACCACTCGAAGTAGAGGCAAAGAAGCCCAACGAAACAACATCATGGCCGCTCAAGTAATCGGGGAAGTACTCAAAACCACCCTAGGTCCACGCGGCATGGATAAAATGCTCATCGACAGCCTCGGTGACATCACCATAACAAACGATGGTGCCACAATCCTAAAAGAAATAGATGTGGAACATCCAGCAGCAAAAATGATGATTGAAATCGCCAAAACACAAGACGAAATGGTAGGCGACGGAACCACAACCGTTGTAGTGCTAGCCAGTGAACTTCTCAAAAAAGCAGAAATACTTCTAGACCAGAACGTCCACCCAATGATACTGGTCGGAGGATACCGCAAGGCAGCACAGAAAGCAATGGAAATCATAACCAAAAACGCCGTAGACATCAATGTTGACGATAAAAAAATGATGATGAAAGTTGCTTTGACCTCTATGGGAAGCAAATCTGTGGGTGGCGCTAAAGAGCACTTTGCAGAAATAGCCATAGAAGCAATAAAGCAGGTAACCGAGAAACGTGCAGACAAGACAATCGCTGACATAGATAACATACAACTGGTGAAGAAGACGGGAAAAAGCCTCATCGAAACCCAACTTATCAGAGGCATAATCATCGACAAAGAAGTCGTTAACCCGGGAATGCCTAAAAAGAAAGAAAACGCCAAAATCGCACTTTTAGACATAGCCCTAGAAATCGAAAAAACAGAGACAAGCGCCGAAATACGCATACATGAACCCAACCAGTTGAAAGCCTTCCTAGACCAAGAAGACAACACGCTCAAAGAAATGGTAACCAAAATCAAAGCTTCAGGCGCAGACATAGTGTTCTGCCAAAAAGGAATCGACGACATGGTACAACACTTCCTATCAAAAGAAGGCATAATGGCAGCTCGAAGAGTCAAAGAGTCAGACATGGAAAAGCTTTCAAGAGCAACAGGTGGACGAGTAAGCTCTAATTTGAATGATTTAAAGACGACTGACTTAGGTTTTGCCGGTTTAGTTGAAGAACGCAAAATCGGTGACGACAAAATGATTTTCGTCGAAAAATGCAAAGACCCACACAGCGTAGCCATACTGATACGTGCAGGGCTTGAAAGAATGGTGGATGAAGCTGAAAGAACATTAGTAGATGCGTTGTCAGTAATTTCAGATGTTACAGAAAACAATAAAATCGTTGCTGGCGGCGGCGCAATCGAAATCGAAATAGCTAAAGAACTACGCAATTACTCAACCAAAGTCGGTGGAAGACAACAACTCGCAGTAGAAGCTTTCGCAGACGCAGTTGAAGCAATCCCACGCACCCTTGCAGAAAACGGCGGCTTAGAAGCAATCGATGTACTCATAGAGTTACGTCAAGTACACGACAAAGAAGACGGCAAATACATGGGCATCAACATATTCACAGGTAAACTACAAAACAGCATTGAAAACGGCGTCATCGAACCAATCGTCGTTAAAGAGCAAGCCATAAAATCAGCAGCCGAATCAGCAGCCATGATTTTACGCGTAGACGACATCATCACAGCTAAATCTCCAAAAGGCGGGCCAGCAGGTGGAATGCCGGGCGGTATGGGCGAAGAATAAATTTCACCCTACATACTAGAACACTTTCCACAAAAGAAATAATGAATAGGCAAAAAATTTACCCACAACCATCCGACTGATTAATGGCGGTTCCCCTTCTCTATCAGGGGTCGTGTGCTTTTTTTAAATGGCTGGTTTTAGGTTCAAACATGTCCTTCTAAAATAATATCCCCAAAATAATCAAAGTAACTTTTGTTTGTGTGGATAAAGTGATATAAGGGAAAATTTAGTATTCACCTATCAAGCACAAACTTTGAGGAATCAACATTGGGCAGCGTTAAAGATTTACAAGTAATAAAACCCGCTACCCCCGAAGCGATGGGTGTCGGTAGGTTTGATTTTTCTGACCGTTTTAGCGTTTTTGATTGGGGCGAAATGCCTGACCATATCGTCGGCAAAGGCGCCGCGCTCGCAGTTATGGGGGCTTACTGTTTTGAGCAACTTGAACGCGTCGGCGTACACACACATTACCGCGGACTCATTGACGAGTCAGGAGAAGCAATGCGGGTTGGCGAGTTAAAAGACCCCTCAAACATCATGGAAGTCTCACTCGTAAACGTCTACCACCCAAAAATTACCACAGACGCCGGAAAAATCACACGAGACTACAGCATGTACACGCCAGACCTCAAAAACTGCCTAATCCCCCTCGAAATCATTTACCGCAACGGCTTACCCGAAGGGTCTTCCGTCTTCAAACGCCTCGCACAAGGCAAAGTCACACTCCAAGACCTCGGCTTAGACCACCAGCCAAAACCTGGCGAAACCCTAGAGAAACCCATTTTTGACGTAAGCACCAAACTCGAAGAAACCGACCGCTACATCACATGGCAGGAAGCCCAACAAATCAGTTGCCTAAGCGACTCGGAACTTGCTGAAGTTAAAGTGGTGCTTCTAAAGGCTGATGAAGTCATTTCAAAGGCAGCCAAGAACGCTGAGTTGAAAAATGAGGATGGCAAAATCGAATTGTCCTTTGATGAGAAACGCAAACTTATGGTTGTAGACGTCGTTGGCACACTTGATGAATGCCGCTTCACTTACGGCGGTGTGCATGTCAGCAAAGAGGTTGCCCGCCAATTCTACAAGAAAACACAATGGTACACTGACTTGGAAGAAGCCAAAAAACAAGCTGAAACCCAAGGCGTCAAAGAATGGAAGACCCTTTGCAAGTCACAACCGCCCCGACTTGACCCAACACTTAAACGCGTTATCAGCGAAATGTACATGTCAGTTGCTAACGAGGTGACTGGTCTTGGCTTGTTTGATTCGCCAAGGCTTTGTGACGTTATTAATGAGTATAAAGATTACATGAGTGAAAAAGCATGAGCATGCAAAAACAGATTCAGCAGGTTATTGCGGGTTACGACCCTGAGAAGGTGCATATCGGCGTTTTAGGCAGCCACTCCGCCCTTGAAATCGCCGCCGGCGCCAAACAGGAAGGATTTAAAACCGTCGTCGTATGCCAAAACGGGCGCGAGAAAACATACGCCCGCTACTACCGCAACATTTTCGACAAATTCATCTTCCTCGACCGATTCCAAGACATAACACGCCCCGAAACCGTCAAAGAACTCGCCGACCTAAACACCGTTTTCGTGCCCAACCGTTCGTTTAGCGTGTACGCCGGTTACCAGGCAATAGAACAAAAATTCGCCGTGCCCCTGATGGGAAACCGGTATCTGCTCAAAACTGAAGAACGCACAGCCCCAAGGAACCAGCTTTGGCTCCTAAAAGAAGCAGGCATAGAGTTGCCCCGCGCTATCAAGACGCCCCAAGAAATCGATTGTCCCACAATCATCAAAGTCCCAGAAAAAGGCCGCAGCATTGAACGCGCCTTCTTCTACGCATCCACTTACGAGGAGTACAAGCGGGAAGCACAAAAACGCCTCGATGCAGGCATAATCACTCAAGAAGCACTTGACCAAGCCATTATCGAGGAATACGTGATTGGCGCCAAATTCAACGCAAACTACTTCTACTCACCCCTAAACGACGACATCGACCTACTCGGTTTTGACAGGCGCATCCAAACCGACCTCGACGGCGTTCTTGACCTACCAGCACAGGAACAGCTTGAACTAAACATTCCCACACAAAACATTGAAATCGGCCACATGGGCGTAACTATGCGTGAAAGCCAACTGGAAAAAATCTTTGAAGCAGCTGAAAAATTCGTTCGTGTCTGCGCTAAAGAGTACCCGCCCGGCATGATAGGTCTGTTTGCGCTTCAAGGCGCGGTTACCAAGGATTTGCAGTTCCGCGTTTTCGACGTAAGCCCCCGTGTCCCCGGTTGTCCATGCGTTGAACCAACCTCGCCCTACATGAAATATAAGTACGGTACCGAAGTTGGTCCAGGCAAACGTGTTGCGATGGAAATCAAACGGGCGCTTCGCAAAGGCAGATTGTCTGATGTGGTTACATGATAGAAGCCCAAGACGTCCAAAAGATTCTTGACAAGTATGACCAATCCAAACTTGCAATCGGCACCTTGGGCTCCCACAGTTCTCTTAACATTTTTAAGGGCGCCAAAGAAGAAGGCTTCCGCACCGTTTGTATCTGTAAAGAAAAAGACGCCATAATGTACCAGAAATACCCAGTCGTCGACGAACTCATCATTGTTAAAGATTTTACGGAGTTGCTAAATGAGAAGCTGCAGGAACGTTTACGAGCGCTTAACGTGGTTTTGATTCCTCATGGCTCCTTCACTGCTTACCTGAGCACTGAGCAACTTACCGATAACCTGAAAGTGCCCATGATGGGAAACCGCCAGCTGCTCCATTGGGAAGCCAACCGGAAAAGCCAAGAAGAATGGCTACGCCAAGCAGGATTACGGTTGCCCGCCACTTTTCAGTCGCCAGACGAAATTGACCGTCTCGTCATTGCCAAACTGCAAGGTGCCAAAGGCGGCAGAGGCTATTTCCTTGCCAACTCACCAAAAGGCTTCTACAAAAAAGCTGAAGAAATGATAAAACGTGGCTTAATCACCCCACAAGACGTAGCTACCGTTCACCTGCAAGAGTACGCGTTGGGCGTTAACGTTTACCCCAGCTACTTTAGCAGCATAATTAACAACGACGTTGAAATGCTTGCGATGGACCGTCGTTATGAATCCGCCGTTGACTCCATCGGCAAAATCCCCGCTGCTGAACAACTTGAAATTGACGTTGCCCCAACTTACACCGTCGTAGGCAACTTCCCCATAGTCCTACGCGAATCCTTACTGCCAGAAATTATGCGAATGGGTGAAGCAGTCCATAAAAAAGCAGCTGAACTCGCCCCACCCGGAATCATCGGACCCTTCTGCCTTGAAACAGTCATCACTGATGACCTTAAAATCTACACGTTTGAAATCTCAGCACGCATCGTTGCAGGCACTAACGTTGGCATCGGCACGTCACCTTACGCTTACTTGCGATATGGCGAGAACATGTACATGGGCAGACGTATTGCGTTGGAACTAAAAAATGCGGTTAAGCAGAAACGGCTACACGAAGTAGTAGCATAAACAGAACATTTTTTGTTTTTTCTATACTTCTTTTCTATCAACAGTTAAATGTTCCGTAACGTTTTTTTGCGCAAGGAGAAGGAAGGCTTTGGCTCAATCTGAAGAGAACGGGTACCTGTTCATTGACGGAATACCGCTTGTTTACAGCAAACGCAATATTGAGAGGCAACAAAAAATTGAAACATGGCTCACCCTGTATCAGTTAACCGAAGACCTAAAAGCAGCTAAAGACCAGCTTAAAACCGCTACCATCCCCGACTATATCCGTTAAAGGCACAAATTGAGTAAAGCTTCAAAACTGTTTCTGGAACGGTCTTTCTTATAACGCCGAAGTGCATCAATGATTGCATAACGGTCTTTTTCGCCAAGAACTTCCCAGACCAATCGAGGCACGACACTGTTGCCGGCAAAAAGGTACTGGCATACCGCGGTAACGTTTGATGCTTTACGCTGGATGCTGGCGGTTTCAAAATCAACAATAAACGGTGCGCCCGACTTATCCATAAGAAGATGCCTAGGGGCCTTGCTGAGTTCACCATGGTCTAAGCCTGCCTCGTCAAGCCGCCAACACTGTTCCAAAATGTTCCCCAAAACCCTGCAGAACTCCAGTTTTTCTTTGTGAGCTTCAAGCCAGTTTGCCAGCAAGTCGCCGTCAATAAGTTGGGAAAGCAAAAAATTTTTGGTGACAGCCTTGAATTTAGGTCCGACTCCTTCGGTGTTGGCTTTTTGCAGCATTTCTGCTTCATGGAAAAGGTCCACCCGGTCAGCATCAAGCCTACGCATCTTTAACGCGTACCGCTCGCCGCCAACATAAGCAACAACAACTATGCCCACATAGCCTTTGCCTAAAATAGAGGTTTTACCGATGGCTGTTGTGCCTGTGAATTCTAAGGTGTCAACGCCTAAACCCCTTAGTTCGTTAAGTCTTTTTTGTAGTTCCTGTTGTGATGGTTTTGGGTAACAGATTATGTTTGGGTAAGGTGGTTGTTTTAAATTTTCAATGCTGATAATTTGTGTTTTATTGGATTCAGGCATCTCTGGGTTATGGATCCTTTATGATGATTTTACGAGACTACTCTTTTTTGTCTGCATATTTAAGGTATCGCCACATAATGAAACCGAAGAATGACAGTGCGAAGCTAATCATCATATACGTCTAGCGTGAGCCAATCTAAATACTTGTCAACATGCCAGTCTCCATACTACGTTTTTGTAACATGAATCGATAGTACGCCATACGCCACAATTATTAACCCGTAAATAACCAATGCTTCAGAGACAGCCATAAGTAACTTATTTGTTCTCATTTTTCCAATCCCTCGAAGGCTCTTCTTTTTAGCGCTGAGCGGATATTTGCACATATGGTGCTGGCGTTTATGAAAATTGCCAAGAAAATTGGTTGTGTGTCCAAAAATTACGTCTGCACACAATTATTGCTTTTTAGCTTCAAGCTTCTGTGTGAACGTATTTGCCGTTTGACCCTGAAGCTGTTTCACGTTTCAAAGGCATAACTGTTGCCCTTTTAGGAATCGTAGCGGCTGCGCTGGGTATTTGGCTTGTCGGCTTGTTCGGTGACTACTTCAAAATCAATTCCATCTTTACACCTGTCGTGCTTACAAACGCTTTAGGAATAGACCTGTTAGGGGCAATAGTTCCAATCGCGGCTGCAATAGTAGCTTTGCTGGTGTTCCTCAAAACGGCAAAATCTCCCCTCAAAAAGCTCGCCATAACTTTTTCTGCATCCGTGGCTTTGGCGTTTCTTCTCTGTCATGAAACTCCTGATGGCATAGCCGGTTACCCATTACTGTTCGCTTTAGCCTCAAGCATTGCTGCAGCAGTGGTGAATTTGTATCCTAAACCCTTTGTTGACTTACAAAAAAACTTCTCGTCCACATTAATGCTAACGCTGACTTGCGTGCCGCTGTCACTGTCTACTGTTGATTTAGCCTACTCACCCAGCTTCTATGGCGCTGTCATCGGCGGCAACGGCTTAACCGATGGTTTACTGATATCAACATTGTATGCTCCTTTCGCGATGACTGGTGTTTTCTGTGCTTTATCGTATGCGTCTCAAATGGTTTTGCTAATTAAAAAGTCCCGTGCTGCAAGCAAGATAGAGTCGTTAGCTAAAACTGGTGTTGTTACCCCTTAAAATAGTCCATCGTTCGTTAAAGTTGATTAAAAAGAATAATAGGCACATTACTTCAACTATGCCTGTTTTACGGGTTTAGAAATGCCGCGGTTTAGACAAGTCACACAAATCCTTGAGTTAATGAGCGATAAGCAGGCAATTCGAAACATCGGAATAATCGCTCATATTGACCACGGCAAAACCACTCTGGCAGATTCACTGCTGGCTGGAGTAGGCTTGCTCTCTCCCATGATGGCTGGCACCGCGCGGGTGCTGGATTACTTAGACGAAGAGCAGAAACGAAAAATCACAATTAAAACCGCCAATATCAGCCTCTTCTACAAAACACTCAACGGCAACTTCATTATCAACCTGGTTGATACTCCAGGGCACGTAGATTTTACCGGAAAAGTCACAAGGGCACTCCGAGCCATCGACGGAGCCGTGGTCGTGGTGGATGCTGTGGAGGAAATTATGGCTCAAACCGAAATCGTTATCCGGCAAGCCCTTGAAGAACGCGTCCGCCCAGCCCTATTCATCAACAAAGTTGACCGCTTAATTACTGAATTGCAGCTTAACGCTGAACAGATCCAAAAAAAACTTGACCACCTCATCGGCAACTTCAACGACCTCATTGAAGTCTATGGCGAAGCACCATACAAGGACCAATGGAAAGTCAGCCCACAAGCGGGCAATGTGGCTTTCGGAGCGGCACTGCACGGCTGGGGCTTCACACTTGATATAGCCAAACAAAAAGGCGTAAAATTCCAGGACATAATCACCGCTTATCAGCAGCATGACTTTGAGGTACTTAAGAAGACACTTCCTGTTCACAAAGCCGTTTTTGAAATGACCACAAAAATTTTGCCTAACCCGCGTGAAGCTCAAGCTTACCGTGTCAGAACCATTTGGGGTGGACCTGTGGATTCAATTGTGGGACGAGCGTTGACTGAATGTCGAGATGATGGCCCCGTAGTCATGTGCATAACCAATATAGCGGCAACCCAAGACGGCGGTTGCACAGCGACTGGCAGAATTTTTTCTGGCAAACTCAAGAAGGGCGACCGAGTCCATCTTGTTGATGCTTTGACGGAGGCGGAGGTAGGCGGCGTTTATGTTGATATGGGTTCATTCCAAGAAGAAGTCTCCGAGGTTTCAGCAGGCAATTTAGCCACCGTTCTGTTGCCTGTAATGGTGAAGGCTGGAGAAACACTGGTTGATTCCGCGCACAAGGAAGGTATGATTCCTTTTGAAGGTGTCAATTACGTTTCTGAACCTGTCATGACTATCGCTGTTGAACCCAAAACTCCTCAGGAAATTCCAGCGTTGCTTACGGCGCTTGAAAAGATGTCTTCTGAAGACCCTAATCTGCATGTAACTACCGACAGGGTAACTGGCGAGTACCTGTTAAGCGGTATGGGCGAGCTGCACTTGGAGATTGCGACCAATCAGTTGAAGCGTGATTTCGGTTTGGAGATTGAAGTTTCTCCACCGAGGGTTGTTTACATGGAAAGCGTTACCCAACGCGGCGTTGTTGCCTACGCGAAAAGCCCAAACAAACAGAACAGTTTTAGTGTTCAGGTTGAGCCTGAAAATGAAAACCAGAAGATGGCTTCTGAAGAAATGGATAAACTTTTGTATTTTGATGAGAACGGTAACGCGTTTGTGGATTGCAGCAAAAAAACAGACACTATTTCTAGTGGGGTTTTGGAGTCACTAATAGGCGGGTTTGAATACGCCTGTAAAGCTGGACCCCTTTGCGGTGAACCTACACGTTACGTAAAGGTTAAGCTTATTGACATGCAACTTAGCGGAAACCAAGACAGCAAAAACGAAGTAATGCATGGCGTAGGTAAGGCCATTTTCGCATCATTTTTAACCGCTAAACCTGTTCTGCTTGAACCCATCTACGCCACAACCGTTTCAGTATCGTCCGAGCTTTCAGGGGAATGCTCAAGAATCCTAACAACCAGACGCGGCAAAGTCAAAAACTTTGAACAAAAAGGCTTACTCACCGCAATCAAAGGCTTCATCCCCGTCGCCGAAACCTTCGGCTTCTCCAAAGAACTTCGCTCCGCCACCTCGGGTAGGGCAATTTGGCAATCCATCTTTGACCACTGGGAAAAACTACCTGAAAGACTTGGAATTCAAACTATAACTGAACTGCGAAAACGTAAAGGCTTGGCATCTGATGTGCCTAAACCTGAAAAATTCATGGAGTAACCCTGAAAATGAAGCTTGAACTTGATATAGCGTTTGATTTGGATTTTTCACTTTGTTGCGGTCAAGTGTTTCGTTGCAAAAAGGTTGGCGGCTGGTGGTACGGCGTTTCAGGTGACAAGATTTTCAAAATCCGCCAAAGTGATAACAGCTTGGAGTTTGACGGCGTAGATGAGGGTTTTGTTAAGTCATTTTTTGGTTTGAATGACGATTTAGCCCAGATAACCCAGTGTGTTAACAAAGACCCCTACATCGCGGCTGCCCTAAAACGGTTTGAAGGTTTGCGGCTTGTCCGCCAAAACCCTTGGGAATGCCTAATCAGCTTCATCTGCGCCACCTACAAAAGCATAGCAGCCATCGAACAAATGCTCTCAAAAATCTCACAAAAATTTGGTGAAAAACGCTGTTTTGATGGTCAAGATTTTTGGCTGTTTCCTTCAATAGAGGGGTTGGCAGTGGCAAGTGTGCACGGTTTAGAAGAGTGCGGTTTGGGTTATAGGGCTAAGTACGTGCAGGCAACGGCGCAGAGAATTCGTGACGAAAACATCGATTTAGAGAGTTTCAAGTTGTTGCCGTATGCTGAGGCGAAGAAGCGGCTTTTCGAGTTTTCAGGCGTCGGCTTAAAAGTTGCGGATTGTGTGCTTCTGTTTTCGCTCGAGAAGATGGAGGCTTTTCCTGTGGACGTTTGGGTTAAACGCATTCTGCTAAACCACTATGCAGACCAACTGCCACAAGATTTAGTCCAAAGGCTCCAAAGCCACGACTCATTAAGCAACGGCGAATACGAGAAACTGAACGCTTTTGGACGGAGCTATTTTGGTGCATATGCGGGATACGCTCAAGAGTACCTTTATCATTATGAGCGGTCACAGAAATTTAAGTGAGCTTTTTACTGTTTTTGTAAATCCAAACTAAAATAACTGCTACAATGCAAATCACAATTATTACGATAATTAAAGTGTAAGGGGGCGTTGGGGTTTGGGTGTTTGGGTTTGTTTGTTGTTCTTCAATTTTGGGGGTTTCAAGATTAAGCGGGTCTATTAGTGGATGTTGGTCAATGTTGTTTTCGTTAATGTAGAATGGTGTATTCCAAACACCTCCGTTTTCAGTAGCATTGGGGTACCTTGTTTGGTAACCGCTCCAATAGTTACCTACAGAAGCATTGTTCCATGTACTATGCCGTCCACAAAGCATTTCCACGTAGATTTTCCCCTCTTGATTATGACCCGTATGCATGTACATTGGCATTGAAACTTGCAAGCCTTTGTCTAAGTTGTTATCGATGAAATTGTTTGCGTAGATTTGGTTTTCTGTTTGGGATCCGTTGAGCCTTATGCCCCATTGATTATTTCTTAAGAATTGGTTGTACGTGATTGTGTTGGAGGCGGATGCCTCGACGAGAATGCCCATTTCGTTTTCTGAAATAGTGTTGGCATGCAACGCGTTGTTTGATGCCCCTCCAAGAATTAATCCGCAAACTTTGTTTTGAGTTACATAGTTTGATGTAACTGTGTTTGCTTGGCAATCCTTAAGCAGGATACCTTCATTGTTGCTGTTAACCTGATTTTCTTTAATTAAATTTCCCTCTGTAGATTTGTCTGAATAACTTTCAAGTTGCATTCCTATGCTGTTGTCGAACACTATATTTTTCACGATTTTATTATTTTCCGAGTAATGAACAAGAATTCCAATGCTATTGTTGTAGACTGTGCAGTTGGTTACAGTGTTATCCGTTGATTCAGGATATGGACTTGATGGTGCATCTGGTTCAGCTTGTTGAGCAGGGTCAACATAAAGTAAGCGTTTAACCGTAACTCCCCAATAGTAACCGTTAACCTGAACATTTTTCACGGTCACATTTTTGGTGCAGTTAAGGGTTAAACCCGTTTCATAGCCTGATTCAGTGCTTTTCAACATGTAGCCTGCACCATCAAAAACCGCGTCGTTACAAAGAATCCAAATTGGTTGACCCTCAATGTTGCCAGTTAACGTGTAAACGTTCCCTTCTCGCCGAATTGGCGCCGATGCTGGATTGACTGTCCCGTTAACTTCTATGTAGATGTGTGTGGGGTCACGTGGCGGTTGATAATTTGGGCCATAAGGATTTGCGTTAACTTCATTCACCAAATTCACGTTTATGGCTAAAGCTATCAATAAAACCGCAAAAAATAACGATGAGAAAACATTTTGTTTCTTTCTTGTTTGCATCAATTATGTTTTAGGGATTTATTGTTACTTAATATTTTGCTTTTACTTGTTGTTCAGTCTTTGTTTGTATTTTTCGTAATCCGTCAGCATTCGCGGGTACTCTTGGCACATTAGTGATGATGAAATTAGGAAGTCTGCTGAGGCGCGGTTGCTGGCTGTTGGAATATTCCAAACCACTGCCATGCGTAGTAGGGCTTTGACGTCTGGGTCATGCGGCAACTGGGCTAAGGGGTCCCAGAAGAATATTAGAAAATCAATTTTGCCCTCAGAGATGCGTGCGCCGATTTGCATGTCTCCGCCTAAGGGTCCACTCTCAAGGATTGTTATGTCTAAGCCTAACTCTTTCTGCAGGATGGTGCCTGTTGTGCCTGTTGCGTATAGCTCGTGTTGGCGTAGTGTGCAGATGTTGAATTTTGCCCATTCTAGCATGTCGTCTTTTTTGTGGTCGTGGGCGACGAGTGCAATTTTTTTTCTGGGGTATAACATTGCAATTTTTGTCATTTCTTGAGGGCCTCTATTCTTGTATAAGTCCAGTTTGGTTTTTTTGGTTATTAAATTGTTTCTATCAAAAATACTGAGTTTGAATAGTTGCTTTTGGGAATAAATTTATTTATGTTGTCGTGAGATACAATAAATCAAGAGGTAACTGACTGTTTGGGTGCACTGAAAAGCTTAGGTCAAGGCTTTCTTATGGCTACTGCTCTACTCTGGATGTACAACATAGCAGAGTTAACCAGAACCGGCAACGGCGCAATCGGCCTACTATATCTACTAATAATGTTAATCCCCATCATCAGCATCCTACGCCTCCGCATCAAGAAACCCTACACAACCATAACCGGCGACTCCACAAGCAAATGGCGGGAAATCATATTCTCATTCCAAGGCATCGCCTTATCATGTTGGAGCTTTGACCTACTCACCACTTACTATGCCATAAACGTAACCGGTTTAGCGATAGAAATCAATCCGCTTGGCTGGCCTCTCGGAATTCTTGGAGCGTTGGTCTATTATGGTCCAACCCTCTTGTTATCCTACTTTTTGCTGTTCAAAATCAAGGAAAAAATTTCATTGTATGCTGCTTTGCCGATGACTGCAGTTATGCTCATGATGGGTTCCATGAACCTATTTGCTGGTGCAGAGAACTTTAAAATCTTCGTTTACACCGTCACGATAAACCCTGCAATCTATTATGGGTTGCTGGCTATGATTGTTGTTGCGAATTTGACGGTGCAGTTGGCTTTAAAGCGTATGGTTGCCACTCCAAAAGTCGCTTTTAACTAACCATTATGTTAGTCTTCGGGTGGTTCTCTTGTTTTTGCAAGCTCTGTCTTAGGCATATGTCTCAAAATCTTTTCCTGATCAACCATTGTAATGTCATCTTTTTCTGCTTCATGTCTCTCTTTATCAGTCATGTTTGATTTTGACAAAAATTTGCCTCCAAAAACCTAGAATCAACTTTGGCATCTTAAGGTTTGTAACTGGTAAACAGCAACTACAAGCTGCCTTTCCTAAATAGGAAGAAAAACCGCGATTTTTGTCCCTTTACCCTCAACACTTTTAACTTCAATTCTGCCCCGATGTGCCTCTACAAGTCTTTTGCAAATCGAAAAGCCTATGCCCATGCCTTTGGCTTTAGTAGTAAAGAACGGAGAACCTATCTTTTTGACGATTTCACCAGACATGCCAACGCCAGTGTCACTAAACTCAATTTCAACATCTTTTTGACTTTTTTCGCTTGTAATTTTAAGTGTTCCACCATCGGGCATGGCATCTATCGCATTTTTTGCGATGTTACTGAAGACCCGTTCTATTTTAGCTGCGTCAACATTTAGTAAGTATTCGTTGTTAGTGTAATTGATTATTTTGATGTTTTTTGGAGTTGTAAATGTGGTTAATGCTTTTGTTACCAGTTGATATGTGCTGTTTTTTGTTTTTTCAAGTTTTATTTCGCTTGAATATTCCCATAAATCGCTAACAATCTTGTTGGAATATTCCACACAATCATCAATTACTCCTAGCAAGCCAACTCCTTTTTCTCCTAATTCCTGCCCATAATTCTTCTGTAAAGCGTAAGTTGCCCCTTTAATTCCTGTTAACGGGTTACGTAAATCGTGAGCAACCATTCTTGAAACTTCATTCATAGTGTCGAGTTTCTGGTTGACTGAATCTTTTATTGCGTTTGCAAGGACAGAAACTTCGTCTGTTCCTTTTTTAGGATGCGATTTGGTGTTTGGTTCTGAAAAGGTAGTTTTAACATAGGTTGCAAGGTCTGTTAGTGGTGTTATGATTTGTTTTTTAAGAATAATTGAAACGGAAAATCCAAATGCTACTGAAAGCACAAGGGCTGCAGCAATGAAAATGTTTCTTGTAGCTATGCCATGCTGATAGAACTCTCGAGTTTGGTTAACTTGTAAAACAAACATTGGCGCCTCATTAACGTCATTGATTATGGTGTAGCCTGATACGACTTCAGAAGAGCTTGCCTCAACCAGAACCGTTTGAGGGTTCAAAGTTAATGCTTCAAAAATTTGTTCTCCGTCTGTCTGATTTTCAAAAACATCGCCAGAGGTAACAGTGAAATTTAACCCCATAATTTCAGAAAGCATATCTACTTCTTGACTGTCTAAATAGCTGCCAAACAGCATCCCCCCACGCATTGGACCGTCCTTTTGGTTTGTAACGATTGGCGCAGTGGCTAAAAGCAAAATTTTGTCATCACCAAGAAGAATCATTCCTGACTTCGCATCGTCAACTGTTTGAAAAGTCCAGATTGTTGTGTCAGCCTGCAACTGAGCTACGGTTTCTTGGCTGCAGTCAGTTGGCTCAGAATAGTTATCGTCATAAACTTTGCAGTAAACCATGTTGCCGCTGTTATCAATTGTTGCCACAAGGTTCAGATTAAGATTTTCAAAGGATGTGTCAAGGTTTTCCTTAACGTAGTTTGGGTCATAAGATTGTATAAAACTGTATGTTTCATCCCATGCTGCATAATCGACAACTTTGTTTTTCATTTGTGAAAGCATAAAATTTAGTGTAGTTAATGCTTGGCAGACGCCTTCTTGGCTTTGTTGGTTTTCAATGTCTTCATAGCTTGGCATAATTAGGTAAGACGCTGCTAAGTGAAGTGCGCCAAAAATTATTAGGCATGCAATTGAGATTGAAATTATTGTTTTTGTTCTAATTTTCATGGCGCATTTTTCTCAGGGCATAGTTTGGGTACTCTGCTTTTCTTGTTTACTTAAAGCCTGTGTAGTCTAGATATGGCGCCAAAATGATTAACAACAAAAGTATCACTAATCTTGTTCAACATCTGTGATAACTAAAAATATCAGAAAAGTACCTGTTTTATTAATTAAAAAACATCAAAAATGTATTAACTGCAACATGAGGCAATCTTATTTAAAAATTAGTAAAAAAGTTGCCCTGCTTAGGCAAGTTTCTTTGTCATCACGTATGCGTCTTCGCCGTCAGAATAGTACCCGTTTATTGTCCTGCTGACTTCAAAACCCAGCTTCTTATAAAGCGAAATAGCTGGCTCATTGGTTACTCTGACTTCTAAGAAGCATTGTTTTGCTTTGTAGTACTTCATGCCTTCAAGTGCCTTGTTGATGACTGCTTGGGCGACGCCTTTGCGTCTTTCTTGTGGCATAACTGCGATGGAGACAACGTGTCCTTTGCGTATTAAACCGCCAAGCCCCAAATTGGATAAACCTACTTCAATTCTACACATAATGTAGCCGAGGAGTTTTCCGTTTTCTTCTGCAACAATGAATGTTTCTGGGAAGCGTTGGTGCAGGTCAATAAAGAAGAAGTCGGTATAGTTTTCGGGGAGGCAAACACGGTTGATTTGCATTACAGCTTGGAGATCGTTTGGGACGAATTTTCGTAGTATGTAGGTCGGTTCCATTTTGTCGCCTTCAATACGAGTTTTTGTAAATGAACTTAAAGGTTGCGCTCTATGCGTTAAATCCTTTATCTGTCTCAATGTCAAGTCTAAAGAGCTTTTAAGGTTTTACTTCCTCTGGCGCCTTGTATTCAGGCAACGTGTAGCTTCCTTGTGACATAGTCCAAACTCTTGAAGCTGAACCCGACAGTTTAAATGCTTCAGTTAACGCGTCATTTACTGCTCTTGCCGTTTTTAGTTTAAACACGTTAGACGCATAATAATCCGGCAGCGAAGACACCAAAATTACCGGGTGATTTTGAAGCACTTTAAGCAAGTAGTACGCTTTGTGTCCTCCCATGGCAAAGTTACGTTTAATCTCCTTTTCAGTGCTCTTCAAATCAGTTAGCCGTGTCATCCAGTCATAAAACACTTGGTTGCCATGACCTTCAGGGCACTCCGCAACAAGAATGATTACGCCTCCCCTTTTAACCGCGTCTAAAGCGTTATCAATTGCTTTGTAAGCTTGATACAGGTTCACGTCTGCTGGGTGTCCACCAGCGCTGGCTACAACAATGTCTGCTCGGCGGTCAACTTTAACTTTATACATTTCATCCACGAGTTTAACCGCTTCCAAAAACGCCTGCTCTAAATCTCCTGCGAACGCTTTTACCATTGCGCCTTTGCTGTTTTCAACAATGTTTACGATAAAGTCAACTTTTGCCATTCGTGCCGCTTCAGTCATGTCTTCATGAACTGGGTTGCCTTCAAGAACGCCTGTTTTAGCGTTACTGTTAAGCATCATGGCGTGGTTATGCTGAATTGTTTCTACACCGCTGACTCCGGGTAAAACGCTTTTTCTTCCTCCACCGTAGCCTGCGTAGTAATGCAGGTTTACGTCGCCCAACAGTATTTTTACGTCTGCTTCAGCAAAAATGCGGTTAAGGTACACTTTGTTTCCGTGTGATTTGGTGGTGCCGATATTAACGAGGTCTGCCGCTTTGGCGTCATGATTTGTTGCTTTCACACGTTTTAGGACCTCTTCACCTAGAAGCATGGTGAACTCTTCAGGTTTAACTGCTCTATGGGTGCCGCAGCCAAAAATTACCGTTACATTTTCATCTTTTACGCCAGCAGCATTCAATTCTGCAAGAACAGGCAATATCATGATTTCGTTGGGATTTTTTCGTGTTGCATCGTCAACAATGATGGCGACTTTACTTTCTGGTTTAGCGATTTCGCTTAACCGTTTTGTTCCTATGGGTTCATGAATGGCGCGTTCGATTTCTGCTTTAGGGTCTGGTACGCCAGGTTTTTGGGTTGGGTCAATTGAGCCGAGCAGGTTTCGGGCTGGGACTCGAACGCAAACATCTGTTTTTCCGTAGGGAAGCCAAACATCCACCATGGGTAATCACGTACTGGTTTATGTTACAATGTTGACGGCGGTACAGCTATTAAGCCTTATCAAAAGCAAGATCCGTAAAAGGGTAAATTAAAAAATTGGAAACTTTTGGTTAAGGTTGAACGCTTGATTTGGGTTAGTTCTTTTATAGGATAGAAGCGCTAAAACTAAGTAATCGCTTGTCAAAATTACAAATCTCGCACCTATTTTACGCTAATTTGGTAACTATAAGCTTAATAATCGTGTAATTACTCACTATTTATTGGAGTGAGCGTTTTTTGTCAGTTAACAAAAGAAGACTAATCCGCAAATGCCTTCTTGTACTAGCTGTCCTCACATCGGTAACAGTAGAACTGGCAATACTGTTAACGTTCCTAAACATGTACCGCTTAATCGCAATAGAGCTGTACTGGACAGGGCTAATCGTGTTGCTTGCTGCATTTTTTGTTTCCATCCACATTCTGCAGACGGTTGCTGAAGTCAAATGCGAACGATATGATAACCAATTAAAAACGTCAACAACAATTAGTTCAGAAAGCCCTTAGGGGACCGGTGCTATTGGCGTTTTTCCAAACCAAAAACATGTTGAAGCCAACAGTATTGCTGAGCGTAAAGCTGGTAATGGGCAATTGCTTTTAAAAACCACCTGTACTTATATAGCCATTGAGGAATCAAGAACTTTATGTCAATACAGAAAATTCCAGAAAAAAACGCCATCCTCTTCGTGTGGTTCAACCAATACTCTGGTATACTGCTAAAAACGCCAACCAAGACTTTTGCCATTGATCCAGTTGACGTCAAGCCGAAATACCTGCAAAACGTTGACGCCATCCTGCTAACGCATGAACATTACGATCATCTTGACTCAAATCTCGTCAAAGAGGTTCAAAAAGCCACAGACTGCGCAGTCATCGCTGATCCAGCATCCGCTTTCCGTTTAAAACCCCACATTCCAATTGATAAACTTCAAGTAATCCGCATCGGCGAAGAAATCAAAGTCGGTGAAGTCTCAATCAAAGCAGCCAAATGCAATCACAACGCAAGATACCCAAACACTTACATAATAACAAGTGAAGACGGCGTAAAAATTTATCACACCGCCGATAGCCTGCCGTTCCCAGAGTTGGCTAAAATGGGGCTTGACGAAAAGTTTGACTTGGTTTTCTGCAGTGTCGGCATCACTGTTGGCGCCTCACCTGAAAGTGGTTTCGAAATTGCCCGTTTAACAAAACCGCCACTAGTTGTACCGTATCATACTAATTTGCCTGCTAACCAGAAAGCTTTCCAGCAACTCATAAAGAAGGAGCTGCGCAGGACTGCATGCTTGGTTCCTGAAATAAACAAAATATATCAGGTTTCAAAAAAAGGAAAGTGACAATTTGCAAAAAAGTTTTGAAGAAAAACAAAATATTATGGCAAACATTCTCTTCAAAATTGACGCCATCAAATTCGGTGTCTTTAAACTCTCAACAGGAAAAGCAAGCCCCTACTATATTGACTTAAAAGTTATACCAAGCTTTCCCGACGCATTTAGAGAAATAATAGACTTCTACACAGAAACCATAACCAGCCAGATTGGACTAAAAAATTTTGACCGAATAGCCGCCGTACCAATAACCGGAATACCGTTTGCTTCACAAATTGCTTACAACCTCAAAAAACCCTTCCTGTACGTGCGTAAAGGCGTAAAACTACAGGGACGAGAACGCCGAGTTGAAGGTGTACTGTTTTCAGGCGACCGAGTACTGCTGATTGATGATTTAGTCACTACAGGCGTCACGTTACGAAAAGCTGCTGAAGTCATAAAAGCCGAAGGCGGTATAGTAACGCAGGCGGTTGCTTTTTTAGATCGTGAAGAAGGCGGAAAAGAAAAACTCAAAGAAGCCGGCGTTGAACTGTTGCCTTTGCTAAAAATTAGTGAAATCGCAAACACACTTTACGAGTTAGGCGCCATTGACAAAGAAAGCCTCAAAACTATTAACAAACAAATTAAAAAGAAATAACTTTTCTTTTTACTCGTAATAGATTAGACTTGTTTCTTCAAGCAACACATGCAGTTTATCCACTGCAATAAAAACGTCTTCTTCTTTCTTGGCGCCAGTGCAAACCAGTTTTCCGCTTGCGAACAGCAAAATAACCACTTTGGGATCTACCATGCGGTAAATTAAGCCGGGAAACTGTTCCGGTTCATACATTGTATGTTCCAACGTGTAAGCCGCTTTTTCAAGATCCGCCATGCCGCCTAAAATTCCTGAAGCAACAATATTTTGAATTTTAAGTTCAGGTTTACTGATAATTATTATTCCGCTTTTTTTTAGTTCCTTTATTACTTTTATAACTGCGCGGCGAGCTTCTTTTTCAGATTTGGCGCCCGTGCACACCATTTTTCCGGATCCAAAAATCAATGTGGTTGTTTTTGGTCGTTTTAAACGGAAAACTAGGCCGGGAAATTCTTCGGGACGGTACTCAACGCCTGGGTAACCTTTAACAACCGAGTTAAGGTCAACTTTCTGGTTTAACGTTGCAGATGCTACAACATTTTCTATGCTTACGGTTGCTTTGACTTTTGGCATTTTTTCCCTCCTCTGTTTAGCGGCTCGATGTTCCTTCTATGAAATGTAAACTTTATAAATACATCTATGAACGCTGTCGAGTTGTTTTCTGTTGAACGAATTTTTTCTTAACCACCGGTAGCACAAACTCTACAATAATAAGCAGCAAAATAACCGCAATCACCAAGGGTAAGCCATACGGGTTACGACGAAGAAACAACGTAGCGAGTCCCACCCAGGGAACCCTACCAATTACTTTGCCAACTACCAGGGCTTCAGAAACGCCATGTCCACCAGACCACTTATCATATTCACTAACCGATGGAACTGCAGGCCACAGATAAGTTGGTCCACTGTTACCGTCGCCTTTAGTTTGAAAGTATAAGGTTCCGTTTATGTTTTGCACAGCTACGATTCGGTGAACAATTAGCCTGTTAGAGTTGCCTGGTTCATGAAAAACGATTATGTCACTGATGGGGTAATCCGCGTTTAATGTTGCCGGGTCAACGCCTTGAACAATCAGCAAATCGCCTACATGAAGAGTGCGTTCAAACGGGTGAGACCAACCATCGCAGTCACCATCATAGGGAATGCACATACTACCTGTTTCAACCGTTAAAGTTGGGTAGGGCGTGTCAAGAACCAGTTGTGTGCCAAAAAATAGCCCTAAAACGATTGCTATAATTAACCCGATAATGGCAGCGGTTTGGACAAAATCGTTTTTCCATAACCTTTTCAATTTAGGTTCTGCCAAACCTGTCTGTCCTTCCTAAAAGAGAAAAGTTTGTTCTCTTTGATTAAGGATTCTGTCTTCAAAACTTCAAGTTTGCCCCTGAAGGAAAAAAGTCCTTACTCAGTTATGGCGGGTGTTGGGTTGGTTTTTTTCTTTATTAGGGGTAGTACGAATTCGAGTATTACTAGTGCGATTATGATTATGACTAGGATGATTGGTATGATGCTGAATTGTTGTGAAAGTAGTGCTAAGGAGCCAATCCATGGAATGCGCATCACTACTTTGCCATAAACATAATTTTGAGAAACTGCACCATCGTAAGTGCTGCTTGGATCATCTGTGGCAGGATACCAGTGGTCAATGGCTTGTGTTGCCGGGTTAGGCCAAACATCTGGGTACCCGTTTCCGTCACCCTTAGTGTAGAAGTAGAGCGTTCCGTTTACTTCAACTGTGTTAACGATGCGGTGAACGATATTTGCGTGTGGATCATTCGCAGGCAGGGCAGGGTCTCGGAAGACTATTATGTCGCTGTTTGGGTAGTCTGTTTTAAGTCGTTTGCATCTACGCCTTGAATGACCAGTAAGTCGCCAATATGTAGTGTTCTTTCAAAGGTGTGTGCAATGGGGTCGCATGCGCCTGGTGGGATGCACATGCTGCTACTTGTTACTGTGAATAATGGAAAAATTTGTGTGTTTAATGCTGCTTGTAGTCCGAACCAGAAGCCTGCTACAAGTATCGGAATTAACGCTATGGTGATGCTGTTTTGAAGTATTCGTTTTTCCAAAGTCTTCTAAATGTTGTTGCCAATTTGCGTCTTCCGTTTTATCAAACAACGTGTTGAAGTTACTATAAAATCCTTCGATTAAATTTATCAAAAAAAGAAAATTGCGTGAGTAGTAAAATTTTGTTTAACTTACGTCAAATCTATTTATCTTTTCTGGAAGAGAGAATCAAGTTGTCTTTAAAGAAGCGTGGTATTGCTCGATTGTGGTGGTTGTTGGGTTGGTTTTTTTCTTTATTAGGGGTAGTACGAATTCGAGTATTACTAGTGCGATTATGATTATGACTAGGATGATTGGTATGATGCTGAATTGTTGTGAAAGTAGTGCTAAGGAGCCGATCCATGGAATGCGCATCACTACTTTGCCGTAAACATAATCTTCTGAGATAGGACTCCAAGGATCCGTGCTTTCAGCTGGGTTAGGCCAAACATTCGGATACCCATTTCCGTCTCCTTTAGTCCAAAAGTAACGCGTACCGTTAATGTCCTCATACCTTACGATCCGGTGAACAATGTTAGCTTTAGGGTCATTAGCTGGCAAGTCGGGTCTTCTGTAAACAATAATGTCACTGTTTGGATAATCAGTTTTAAGGTCATTTGGATTTACGCCTTGAATGACCAGCAAATCTCCAACATGTAGTGTTCTTTCAAAGGTATGTGCAATGGGGTCACATAGACCGGGTGGAATGCACATACTCTCACTTGTTACCGTGAACAACGGAAAAATTTGTGTGTTTAATGCTGCTTGAAGTCCAAACCAGAAGCCTGCAACAAGAAGTGGAATCAAAGCTATGGTAACTGCTGTCTTGAAGTACTCATTTTTCCAAAGTCTTCTGAACGTGGCTGACAACTTGCATCTTAACAAACAACGCAGTAAAGCTACTAAAATACTTCGATTATTTTTCAAAAAAAGAAAATTAAGGGATTAACAAAAATGTTAAACTTTGTTTTTGCTTAATACTTCACGGAATGTATTTCCACATTTTGGGCATTCATACAATCCGATTTTCTAGTTGCATGCGCTTTCCAGTTTTATCTGGTCTGCCTGCCATTTTCCAAGTTTTCTTTGGATTTGCTACTTCTGTTCCGCATTTTGGACATTTTCCCATTTGTTTTCCTCCGTGTAATATGCTTCATGTTTTTCTCCTAAGGAATAAAAAACTTTCCCTATTTTTCGAACAGATAATCCTGTTTTCAACATGCTTTTTAGACATTTTTATGTGAAAACAGAAATTTGTTTTACAAAAAGAATGTAGAAAAAACCATTCAAAAAACATAAATTTGTACCATTGATGAAATAATAACTCGCAAGACACCAAATAAACGACAAACCTTTTTTCCCAAAATTTAAGCTAACTGCCGCCAAAACATTTTTTACACCACAAAAACGATTTCTTCTCTATTATATTGAGGCAATACAGGTGCAAGAAGTTTCTGGCAACGCTTTTGATTTACTCGTAAAACCCGTCCGGAAGCTAGTGGAACAGAAAGGGTTCCCTAAACCAACAGAACCTCAAGAAAAAACCATCCCCAAAGTCTTAGACGGCAAAAACGTCCTCTTAATTTCCCCAACAGCAACAGGCAAAACAGAAGCCGCTTTTCTACCAGTTTTAAGTATGTTACTCCAAGCCCCCAAAACACCCGGCATAAAAGTACTCTACATCACACCGTTACGCGCTTTAAACAGGGACATGCTTGAACGCCTGCAATGGTGGTGTAACAACTTAGACATCAAACTTGCCGTGCGCCATGGAGACACCGAAACCAAGGAACGTTCAAGACAATCCCAAAGCCCCCCAGATATTCTTATTACTACCCCGGAAACTTTGCAGGCGATTCTTTCAGGCTGGGTTCTTAGGCAGCACTTGCAGGCTTTGCGTTGGGTAATAATTGATGAAGTTCACGAATTAGCTGATAGCAAACGTGGCAGCCAACTTTCCATAGCATTGGAACGTATCCGAAGTCTAATCGGTAAAGACTTTCAAATGGTTGGCTTATCCGCCACAGTGGGTACCCCCGAAACAGTTGCCCATTTTCTTGTTGGAGACAAACGTCCCGTTGAAATCGTACGCACTCCTGTTGCTAAAATGGTTAACCTCAAAGTAATCTATCCCCGTCCCACAGAAGAAGATTCACGGTTTGCCGGAAAAATTTTTACCCATCCCGAAGTAGCCGCAAGACTGCGCATAATCCGCGATTACATGGATACTCACAAGTCAGTCCTCCTTTTCACTAATACCCGTTCTGTTTCAGAGGTTCTGGCTTCACGCTTCAAAGTTTGGGATATCGACTTTCCAATATCCATTCATCACGGGTCTCTCGCCAAACCCTCAAGGTTGGCAGCCGAAACAGGGCTAAAACGTGGAGAACTCAAAGGCTTAATCGCAACCAGCAGCCTTGAACTGGGCATAGACGTTGGACGCGTTGATTTAGTCATTCAGTATATGTCGCCAAGACAGGTTTCACGCCTTATTCAACGGGTGGGCAGGGCAGGTCACAGCTACGGTCATGTTTCTGAAGGCATCATAATAGGCATGGACTCAGATGACACGTTGGAAGCAATGGTAATTGCACGGCGTGCCTTAAAGGAGCAGCTTGAACCCGTACAGTTACCCGATAAACCTTACGATGTTTTGACACATCAAATTGCTGGGCTGCTTATGAAGAATCGGAGGCTTGAATTCGAAGGCATCTTGGAACTTGTACGTAATGCTGCTCCCTATCAGAACCTAACCATTGAAGATATTGAAAAAGTAATCAAATATATGCATTCACGGTTTCCCCGTTTAGCTTGGGCATCACTGGAAGACCATGTGGTTCTAAAACCGCAACGTACCAAGGCACTTTTCGAATACTACTTTGACAACCTCTCAATGATACCCGTGGAAAAACAATTCCTTGTAATCGACGAATCCACTGACACCTCAATCGGTGTACTTGACGAAGCATTCATGGCAGAATACGGCAAACCCGGAACCAAATTCATCATCCGAGGAAGCCCCTGGAACATAGTTCACACAACAGAAGACAAAGTATACGTTCGTCCCGTTGAAGACCCAACTGGTTCAATTCCCAGCTGGATAGGCGAAGAAATCCCTGTGCCATACGAGATTGCGCAGGAACTTGCTGAAGTTCGTGGTTTTGTTGAGGAAAAGATTCTTGCTGGCTTTTCTCCTGAAAAGGTTAGCGAGCTTCTTGCTGAACGTTACCCAGCCGATAAAGAAACAATTTTTCATGCATTAGCTGAGACACTGGAACAGATAGCCGATGGTTTGGCTGTACCAACTCCAAGTCGGTTAGTGTTTGAAGACTGGGACGAATTCACTATAGTTCATTCTAATTTTGGCTCAATGATTAACCGTGCCCTAGCGCAACTTTTGGGGCAGGTTTTATCTGACAAGCTTGGACGAGGCATAATAGTGCAACATGACCCATACCGGATTTTTGTGCAAACAATGGGTTCCATGACTGCCGAACAAGTCGCAGATGTTTTTCGTGAAATGCACGCTATGCCTGAAGTAGTTGTAAAAGAAACCCTGAAGCGTTCCACTATAAAGACTGGCTTGTTTAAACGTCGAGTAATCCATGTTGCCAGACGTTTTGGAGCTTTAAAGAAGTGGGCAGACTTTAGTAACGTTAGTATTCAGAAATTGATTACCAGTTTTGAGGGTACCCCAATCTACGAGGAAGGGTTAAAGGATGTATTTAGTAAAGACCTTGATGTTGACGGTTTAGTCTTGGTGCTAAAAAGGATGAACCTAGGAGAAATCGGTTTCCAAGTGGTAGAAACTGGCGGAACAGCCACGCCAGTAGCCCGAGTGGGCATTGAACGGGTAAGCATGAAAACAGATCTCATCCCACCTGAACGAATGCGCGCAGTTCTTGTTGAATCAGCGAAGGCTCGACTGCTTAATGAAACAGGCAACTTTGTCTGCACAAACTGCTGGGACTACATGGAAATGATACGAATCAAAGACTTGCCTGACAAGCCTAAATGTCCCAATTGTGGTTCGCACGCGATTGGCATGCTCAAGATTGAAGAAGAACGTGCTATGCCGCTTTTGGATAAGAAAGGCGAAAAGCTTTCAAAACTTGAAGAAAAAATGCAGACCATTGCTAAACACACTGCTACTTTAATCGAAAAGTACGGTAAACCTGCTGCTGTAGCCCTCAGTGCTAGGCGGGTAACAGTTTCAGATATTTCTGGAGTGCTGGAAAAAGAGCCAATTTGTTCGGATAAATTTTACGAACTCGTTTTGGAAGCGGAACGTAAAGTTTTAAGCAAACGTTTTAGTTAACACGGTTTTTTTAGAAACGTGTGTCCATTATTTATAACAACAAGCTTTAAAATGTGTAACAACCATAGTTCCTTATCCTGCTTTACTGCAATATAGGAGACCGTACAGTGGAAATAAGCCGAAAAAATCTTCGTGACGAAGTTTTACAGCGAATAAAATATGTCCGCACATGTGTTATGGCTAGAGAGCTTTGTTTGCTTGTACGCACTAACAGGGCAGTCTTAGAGCCTAAAGATGTGCAGGAAATCTGCCAACATATTTCAGGGTTATGCCTGGAAGAAGGTTGTACTGAGCCAAGTGAACTCTGCCATAAAGCTGCCGAAGCAATCGGTTCAAATGATGAAGAAAAATATCTGGAATTATGTGCTCAAAGCTGTGTAAAATGCGGCGAAGCGAAGCGTCCGATGCCAAAAAAGGAGTCCTATGTCGCATAACAGAGCGGAAAACAGTTTTTTAGGAGTAAAAAAGAAATGTTCATTGCACCCTTTGTTCCAAGCCCAATTGTGGTAGTTGAAAGAATGCTAAAAATAGCTGACTTAAAAGCTGGAGAAGTACTTTTTGATATGGGCGCTGGAGACGGTAGAACAGTGATTATGGCGGCTAAAAGTTTTGGCGCCAGAGGAGTCGGCATCGAACTTCGTGAAGACTTAGCTAAAAAAGCGTTAAGCAATATCAACGAGAACAACCTTAGTGACCGAGTAACTATTGTTAATAGTGACATGTTTAACGTTAACTTGGGCTCTGCTGACGTAGTTTATCTGTATTTAACCACAAGCGCTAACGAAAAAATACGTCCCAAACTTGAAAGTGACCTAAAAAAAGGCGTACGTGTTGTTTCCCATGATTACGAAATTATCGGTTGGAAACCAGAAAAAATAGAAAATTTCTGCGAAAACCCCCAACTTGGTTATCCGTCTCACACCTTGTATTTGTACAAGAAGCCATAGGCTTTTTTGTAGTTAATGTTAAGTAACATTTTTAATTGCCCAGCCCATTTTTGAGTCCGCTCTGAAGTGTGGACTATGCAGTTTGTTCCATGGCAAAACGTTGCAGATTGGCGTTGCAAAGGTTGCGGTTACTGCTGCAAGCTCTACACAGTCGTAATCAATTTTCCCGAATGGCTAAACATCGTAAAACTGTATCGGGGCAGAAACAACCGTAACAGGCCTGGATCGATTCTACATTAAACGCTGCAGCGACGGCACCTGCAGTTTCCTATGCAACAAATCCAACAGGTACTTTTGCGCATTACAAAGCATGAAACCTGAAGCATGCAAAATCTGGCCCTTCAAAATATTGTCTGAACCCAAATATGGTGAAGAAAAACAAGCAGCATTCGACTACAGAGGTACTCGGTTATACATTTACGCTGACAACATGTGCAGTGGATTACGGTTTGGAACGCCATCTTGGGAGTTTCGTTACACTGTCCTGAAAGAGTTTGCGGAGCTTGCGTTGGGTGTGCGGAATGTGCAGTATAAAACAACTCGGTCGACGCAGGATGCTTCTCAGCAGTGGGGCAGACAACTGTTCCCGTAAGTTTGCGTTTACTTTTCTTGTATGTTTGTGACTTTTACTGACTTGGCTTGACTCGCCTTGACGTATAATGACGTGGTTTGCAAACGATTTAGACTCTGATTCAAAAAAGCAACCCAAAACAATCGCTGCAAAAAACAGACTTTTTAGCAGACAAATCAGAACTGAAAATTTTAGTTGTTTTATGGTGACATTGCGGTAAACTTTTCAGTTTTTTAGTGGTGGTTACCACTTATTTTGTTAACTATCTCTAATTCATACTCCCAAAACTCAAGGGTTATTATTGTTTTCTATAAAATTTGTTTCCAAACAAAGCGTGTTAACTATGAAGCTCTCAAAAGCAATCACAAAACTATTAATCAGCATGATACTCCTATCCTGCTTTGCAACCCTATTTAACGCGAAACCTGTTGCTGCAACAGGCATGAACGGCACCATAGTTTTTAATCAAACAGGTTTAGCATCAGGTACAAGCTGGACAGTAAAAATCGGCGCAAGCAATTATACATCCACAGGCAGTTCCATTTCTCAAACATGGATTGCTGACGTCCCATACAATTGGCAAGTGTATGTACCTGTTGGATATACGTCAAGCTCAACATTATCTGGCACATTTGCACTAAATGTTATAGGGTCAAACGCTAAACATCAATGTAGCGTTCACTCCTTTACAAAACTATAATCTTACTTTCGTTGAAACCGGTTTAGCTTCAGGAACCACTTGGGGAGTCACTTTTAACGGCGCCCAATATTCCTCCTCAACCCCCGTTTTAACCATCACTGGTTGCGCCAACGGAAGCTACCCGTACACAATCGATACTCCTAACGGTTACTTAATAGGCACACAAGCCTCAGCAAAATTAACTGTCGCAGGTTCGAGTGTTGTTAAACCAGTTACTTTTGCTTCATCATCCTCATCTGACTGGTACATGAGTCGACGTGACGTACTTCACTCGGGGTACGCAGACACAGCAGCACCACTTACTAACAACACTTTATGGATAACCAGTCTAAATGAAATAACAACTTCTTCACCAGCCATCGTTAACGGCATCTTATACATCGGTACAGGAAACGGAACCATTTACGCTTTAGACACTGTGGATGGCTCAATAATTTGGGATTACGTTACTGGTGGAGCAGTTAAATCGTCTCCTGCTGTAGTTGATGGGGTTGTTTATGTTGCTTCTGATGATCAGTACCTTTACGCGTTGGATGCCGATGATGGCAGTTACATTTGGAGTTATAACGTTGGCGGTTCAAGTTATAATACTTCTCCCACTGTAGTTGATGGTACTGTCTACTTTGGTGCAAGTAACAAAGTCTTTTCAATAAATGCTACCGATGGAAGCCTTAACTGGGAAAAAACACTGGAAGGCAGCTATTTTTTGGGGTCATCTCCTACTGTTGTTGACGGCGTTGTTTGCTTTGGCATGTATGAATCCCGCAGAGTTTTCCTTTTAAACGCAACCGACGGCTCAGAAATCTGGAATTACTACACCTGGAGTCACGTCTGCAGTTCACCAACTATCGTAGACGGAGTTATCTACATTGGTAACAATGAAGGCAGATTATACGCCCTGAATGTGACAGCCACTGGAGACCCATACCTGTGGGATGTACATTTGGGGGGCAGCAGTGCACAATTCAGTTCATCACCTGCTTACTGCAATGGCGTCATTTACATAGGCGACACAGAAGGAACAATGTACGCAAGAAATGCAACTGATGGCTCAGAAATCTGGACAACCCCTGCAGGCGTTTTCCTTTTCTCTTCTGCTGCAGTTGCAGACGGCGTAGCCTACATAGGTTCAAATGATGAAAACATGTACGCTTTCAATGCTACCGATGGTACGCTACTCTGGACGTATACTACTGACGGCGCAATATGGTCATCCCCTGCTATTGTTGACGGAACAGTTTATGTTGCGTCAGGTGACGGCAAGGTATACGCATTCAATACCCAGACATCTACAGTTACATTTAATGAAACAGGTTTGCCCTCTGGAACAAGTTGGACAGTTACTTTAGATGGCATCACAAAAACAAGTAATGATAATTCAATTGAATTTACAGACATTGCATACGGCACATACGACTACACAATTAACACCCCAACAGGCTACATTGCATCTGTCACTTCAGGTTCAATCACTGTAAACGGAGCAGACACCCAGCAAACAGTAACTTATGCTGCAATACCCTATAATTGGTGGATGCTCGGAAATGGCGTAACCCATACTGGATACTCCAACTCTACTGGGCCATTAACAAATGACTTATTGTGGTCCAAATCGATAGCAGATCTTGGAATGGATCTGTCTGGTTGCGCAACGCCTGTGGTGGCAGATGGTGTTCTCTATTTGAAGCTTTCAGGCACCATATTTGCTCTTGATGCATACAACAGCACCCTAATTAGAAGCTACGATTTAGGTTCCTCCTATTATTGTCCACAGTCACCCGCCGTAGTTGATGGCGTCTTATACGCTGGTACAGGCGCCGGTGAAGTCCTCGCATTCAACACCACAACAGGCGACATCATTTGGACTTTTACAGCTGATGGAGGCATATTGAGTTCTCCTACAATTGAAAACGGAGTACTCTACATAGGCGCAAATGACAACAACGTCTATGCTATAAATGCAACTACGGGCGATCAGCTTTGGGCATATCAAACTAATGAGCGCATCTATTCTTCTCCTGCTGTTTCTAACGGAATTGTCGTAGTTGGCTCTAACAATGGAATACTCTATGCTTTAGATGCCCATACAGGTAGCCAAGTTTGGAATTATTCAACATCATATTCGGCTAACAACGAGGCACCCTGTATTGTAGACGGCGTAGTCTATGCAGGTCAATACTATAGCTCGGATGGTAATTTCTCTGCCTTGAATCTAACGACGGGAGCAAAGATTTGGAGCATCAGTAAGTCTGTTTGGGGTTCAGTCGCCTTTGCTAATAGTATCTTGTACATCAACTCAAATGCTGACGGTTATACTTATGCTATAAACGCCACAACAGGCGCACAATTATGGTCGTATAACACTTTGGCACGATATCTATCGCCCATAGTTGCATATGATGTAGTGTACGTTCAGGGCTCAACCGACCTGTATGCTCTTAATTCGACAAACGGTGACTTAATCTGGTCTTATCCGCTTTTCAGCATGATGCCGGGCTCAAGTTCTCCAATCATTGCTGACGGTATAGTCTACGCGTTCAATGATGACGGAATGGGTGGACCGATGACAAGTGGCACAATATATGCTTTCGGTGTTCCTAATCAGTACACTTTAACAATGAATACAGTCGGCCATGGTACTGTTATTCCAGGAAACCAAACCTCAGTTGATGCAGGAACAACCTTGAATTTAGTTGCTATTCCTGACGAAGGCTGGGTCTTCTCTGGTTGGAGCGGAGATGCTTCAGGTTCAACAAACACAACCATAACCATGACCAGTAACAAAACAGTCACTGCAACATTCACTGAGGTTATATCTGTAAACTTAACGATGCTTACAGCTGGTCAAGGTTCAGT
The DNA here is from genome assembly GCA_963832745.1 of Candidatus Bathyarchaeota archaeon. GTDB lineage: Archaea > Thermoproteota > Bathyarchaeia > Bathyarchaeales > Bathycorpusculaceae > Bathycorpusculum. The sequence goes on from CAWHVC010000002.1 coordinate 426,646, forward strand.
CACACCCGGAAACGAAACTTACACTCTAGGAACCAGTGTAGACTTAAAAGCAATACCAGCTGCCGGCTGGAGTTTCAGCGGATGGACTGGTGACGCTTCAGGCATAGAAAACACAACAATCACAATGACAGGCAACAAGACGGTCACTGCTACTTTCACACAGGATACTTACTACCTTACAATGATTACAGTTGGTAACGGAAGCGTGAATCCAGGCAACAACAGCTACGCCTCAGGCACAACTATAGACATTGAAGCAATTAATGAAGTAGGCTGGACATTTGACGGTTGGAGCGGCGCGGCAGAAGGTCTAAGCAACACCACAATCACTATGAATGCCAACAAAACAGTAACAGCAACATTCGCACAAAACAACTACAGATTAACCATGATTACCATAGGCACGGGCAGTGTCACACCGGGAAATCAAACAACTTACCATTATGGCGACAACGTAGACATTGCAGCAATAAGCACCACTCCATACGTTTTCAGCGGTTGGAGCGGTAGCACATCAGGCAACACCAACAAAACAATTACAATCACCGGAAACATGACAGTAACAGCAACTTTCGTAATCAACAGCCATACAGTATATGTTAATCAAGGCAGCCACGGGACCATCACACCTGGAACAGCAACCGTAAATGACGGCGGAAGCCAAACATTCACGATATACCCAGACACCGGCTACCACATAGTTGACGTTATTGTTGACAGCTCATCAGTAGGTGCAGTAACTTCATACCAATTTACTAACATGCAAGAAGACCACATCATAACTGCAACTTTCGCAGCAAATGAGTACACTTTAACAATCACTACAATAGGTAATGGTTCAGTAACCGCAACACCAGCAACCGCCACCTACCACTACGGCGACATAGTTCAACTAAACGCTATTCCCAACAACGGCTGGTCATTCAACGGCTGGAGCGGCGACACACAAGGCACAACTAACACAACCATCACCATTGATGGCAACAAGAACATCATTGCAAACTTTACACAAAATAGTTACCAAATAAGCTTCACTTTGACAGGCGTCGACTCTACAGGTGTAGTCTTGACAGTTGACGGAGTGGGCTATACAGTAGCAGATCTGCCCCAAACCTTCAATTGGCTCTATGGTTCAGTGCATACTTTCGTATTCAATTCAACCTTGCCAGTAAGCAACGATGAACGGTACGTTTGGAATATAACCGGGGGCCTTTCAACACTTAAAGAAGGCACATTAACCGTAACAGGTGCAGGAACAATTGCTGGAGCATATACCACCCAATATTTGCTTACAGTAGCAACAAGTAAAGGAAGCACATCTGGAAGTGGATGGTACAATTCTGGAACATCAGCAACTGCAGCAGTAAGCCAATCAACAGTAACTTTAGGTACAGACACAAGATACATCTTTGACGGCTGGAGCGGCGACGCCTCAGGTACACAAGAATCAATCTCTGTAACAATGGATGAACCAAAAACTGTAACTGCAAACTGGGAAACTCAGTACCGTGTCACTGTAACTGCTAACCCAGCAAATGGCGGAGCAACAACACCTTCAACAGCAACTTGGATGCCGGCAGGAACCCTTGATATTTCCTGCACTCCAAACGCTGACTATCTATTTACTTCATGGAGCAAGCTCGACTGTACAAATAACCCTAACTTCACCATCGTCAGCTTCAACAACTGCCACAAATCAATGGACCTGGCACAATAACGGCGAACTTCAACCAAACAACACAAGTCTTTACCTCAAACCCTGATGGTAAAACAGAAGAATTAAAGCTGAAAGGAAACATTACGGCTTCTCAATTAACTAACCCAAGAATAGCCTCGATTCTAGCCTTACCACGAAAATAATGTTCACTGCTACACGGTCCAAGTGGAACAGTTGGATTTACCAACATAACAATCGCAAAGTCATCTGTTGCATACGGCACTAAACCCGTAGTCTACATAGACGGCGAAAAGGCAGCTGACCAAGGCTACACGCAAGACAAAGACAACTATTACGTTTGGTTTACAACACACTTCAGTAAACACGAAATATACATAGAATTCACTTCAGACCAAGTCCAGCCAACAGTTCAGCCAACAGAAACATCAACACAGCCTCCTGCAACAAACGACTTCACCTTGCCAGCAGTCATCGCCGTAATAATCCTCTTTGCGGTCCTGATTGGTTTATTTATTCAACGGCGAATACACCAAAACCCCGCAAGTCAATAAGCTTGCAAAATTTTTTCTTTTTTATTCATTTATTTTTTTTAAGGTTAATTAAGTTGGTTTGACTTTTAACCAAAAACATTACGTTGAGGAAATTGTTGTATGTCAAAAGCTAAAGTCGGCGTTTCTATGCTCTACAGTTTGGGCGAACCCTTCAACCGCATGGTTAAAAAATTAAGCAACCAAGGCACAAAATACATTGAAGTTTTAGATGACGGGGCACATGAACTTGATAAAAAACGCGTTAATCTCCTTAAAGAAGCGGCTAAAAGCTACGATTTAGAATACACAGTTCATGCACCGTTTGCTGACATAAACATTGCCTCCCCTTCAAGACCAATTCTTGATGCATCCATGAAACGCCTTGTCCAATCTCTTGATTTTGCCCGCGATTTAGATGCTAAACTTTGGGTTTTCCATCCAGGTGCAAGAACAGGAATAACCCAATTCTATCCTGGCTCAGAATGGAAACAAAACATGCAAAGCATACAGGAACTATACGCCGAAGCTGAACAACTCGGCATAAGCATAGCCATAGAAAATTTGCCAGCCAAATATTGGTTCTTAATGAAAAGCCCCGAAGACTTCCGCAGATTCTACAAGGAAACCGCGTTGCCCATCGGCATCGTTTTAGATTTGGGACACGCTCATCTTGAAAGCCAAATACAACCATTTTTCAACCAACTCGCAGACAAAATAATTCATATCCACGCCAGCGACAACCAAGGCGTCGATGATGACCACCTTGGCGTTGGATACGGCACAATTGATTACCAATGGTTTGCTGAAACCCTAAAGAAACTAGATTACGACCAACGCGTAGTTATCGAATCCTGCGAACACGTGCCTGAAAGTTTACAGAAACTTAAGGCGTTACTGAATTAGCCTCATTAAGCGGCAATTCTAACGCCAAAAGGTCCTCTGCCAGCACTGTGTTCTCAAAAACCTTTTTCGCCTGCTCCAGTAGTAATCCTGCATCAGGATACCTTGCGCTAATATGCGTTAAAACAAGCATTTTGGCGCCTGCCGCTTTAGCTTGCCCCGCTGCCTGCGAAGGCGTTGAATGCCCATCAACAACTGCTTTTTCAGCCAAGGAATCATCAAATGTGCATTCATGAATAATCACGTCTGCGCATTCCGCGAAATCTGCAAAGGCTTCAAAAGGTCGTGTGTCACCTGTGTAAACGATTTTCCTTCCCTGCCGCATTGGGCCCATCACGTCACCAGGCTTAACTGCCTTGCCTTCGGGTAACGTTATGGCTTCACCGTTTTGGAGTTTAGACCATAACTCGCCTTTTGGGACGCCAAGTGAAGCGGCTTTTTTAGGGAAAAACTTTCCAGGACGGGGTTTCTCTTCAAACACGTAACTATAACTCTCTGTTGTATGATTTGATTTCACTGCTTCCACTATGTATTCTTCTTCCTCAACGATAACACCAGGCTTCACAATTTCGTTAATATCAACTTGATAAGTTAACCCAAATCTTAGCGTCTGCTGACAGCAAACCAAAAAATCCTTAATCCCCAATGGACCATAGATTTGAAGTGGCTCTTTTCTATCCATCAACGCCATAGTCTGCAATACACCCGGCAAACCCAACACGTGGTCACCATGCAGATGAGTAAGGAAGATTTTGGTTTTTTTGTGAAAACTGATTTTTGAAGCCATCATTTGTCGTTGTGTGTTTTCTCCGCAGTCAAACATCCACTGCTCAGTTGGGCACTGTAACATGGTGGCTGGTAAGCTGCGTTTTAGGGTTGGTACTGCTGCGCTTGTTCCAAGAAATATTATTCGCATGCTCAAGTTTTTGGCACCTTCTCAAACACTGCTACTTCCCTTGTTAGGGTGCTGTGTACATAAGCGAAATGTGATTCAATATGCTTAAACCCAATAGATACACCGATTGCTTTAATGTTTAATGTTTTAGGTGAAGCTATACAGATGCGGTGACCATCCGGCAGTAAGTTGTAGGCAGATTCTAGAACTTGCTGAACAAGTTCTCTTGTCGTAGATTTAAGTGTGCTGGCAGAGCGTCCATACGGTGGATCGGTTACCATGCAGTCAACTTTGTAAAAGGGCAGTTTCCGAGCGTCAGCCATAATCAGTCCCTCAGCGTCAATATTAAAGAACCGAAGGTTTCTCCGGCAACCTAAAACCATCTTTTTCGCTGCGTCAACTCCCAACGCGTGGCATCCGATGTAGGTAGCTTCGATTAAAGAACTGCCTGTGCCACAAAACGGATCCAGCATTGTTCCCTCTACTTTGGCGTGTGCCAAATTCACCATGCACCTTGCAAGTTTGGATGGCATTGCGGATGGGTGAAAGAAGGGTTTTTTGCGTGGACGCCGCTCTGAAAAAGTTTTGCTGCTGATTTCAGTGAGTTTTAAACCTAAGACAAGTTTTTCGTCTGTAATTATTCCGATGAAGGTTTTGTCAGGGTGCTTTAGGTTTACCTTGGCTTCGGGGGCTAATTTGAGGATTTGGCGTCCCAATCTAATTTCAAGCTCCATCGTGTTAATAGCTTGGTCAGCATAATTTTTTATGCGATTTATTCTTACAACAAAGCTTTCTCCAGGTTTAAGGACGCTTTTGAAGTCTGTTTCTTGGGCGGCTTTAGCGATGTCTTCATGGTTTGCGTTTGAAACAAAAAGTTCCTTTGCACACAGTCGCGTGAAGGCAGATCGCACTGGAATTACTTTTACGCTTTCCTCAGCAGCTTCAAGCCGCAAAACTTGATCCATTAACTCGGTGATGGTATAAGGGTAACCTTCTGTTTCAAGGATTGCTTTTGCTTCCGACGCTGGCATAGTCGGGTTTTCGCCAGAAAGCAAAAAGAAAAGTTTAGGCACTCTAATTTGCGCCTTTAAGCTGTTTGCTAATTAACGGTGCCAAGCTGACTTTGCTGTAAGGACCTGGAACGCTGTCTGTTCCAATGATTTCTTCAACACCGGCATCCAAAATGCGTTTGGCAGCATCACCAATAAGCAATGGATGAACACAAGCAGTAAAGACCCGTTTCGCGCCAAGGTCTTTTAGAATTTTTGCTGCACCAACAATTGTGCCGCCGGTACTAATAATATCATCAAAAATTATTACAGTTTGACCTTTTACGTCTAAGCCCTCGCCTGTCTGTGTAGTTTGTCCCGTGTAACGGTCTCGAACTTTATCGAGATGTCCAGCGTCTCCTCCTAAAACTTGTTGGGCTTCTTGCGCAATGTACATGGCACCCTTGTCTGGCGAGAGTGCGTAGGCTTTTTTGTAGCCTTTCTCCACAAAGTACTGTGCCAAAAGGGAAATGGCGCTTGCAGTTTGCGCTGGGAAAGGAAACTTTGCTAATGCAGGTTCCGAGTGAATGTTTACAGTTAACATGCTGTTTATTCCTGAGGCTCCAAGCATCCGCGCAATGGTTTCAATGCTTATACCTTCTCCTGAAAGAAACATCTTATCCTGCCTAGCATATGCCAAGTAAGGTACCACAGCTGTGACTTTCTTTGCTCCTGCACGTTTAGCGGCGTCAGCCATAAAAGCTAACTGAAAAAGCCTGCTATCCTGTCCAGGCGGACAAGTGGTTTGAATGATTGCGACGTCTTCGCCCGAAACATTGCCGTCTAACCGGACGTATGATTCGCCGTCTGGAAAAATCTTTGACACTACCTGAACGTTTGGATAGCCTGTAATGTTTGAAACGCTTTCAGCAAGCTCTTTTGAAGCTGGACCTGAGATAATCTTCATGAATATTTTACCTCTTGCCATTGTAAAAATGCAGCTTGTAGCTTTAAGGCTTTATCTTGCAGGCTTTTGATTTAATGATTTGCCTATTTGTTGCCCCTTTGGTTGCCGCCAAATTCGTATGTTCACTTTTAACAACTTTTTTATGATGCATTTCCCATTTACCAAACAACTCGTCGGCGATTGATCAGTTGATGATTAAATATGCGGTTACATGTATTTGTGAAAGACTGTATAAAGATGTTCAAAAGGAATATGGACCTGAAAAAACAGGGTAGCATTTTCACTTTAACTTGCCCCTCCCCTGACGTAAACTGTCTCTTTTTCGCTTGTTTTAAATACACCTGACTATACATCAATCATAAAGTGTGAAGTTAATGCCCGAAGACACAGACCAAACGCAAGAAGAAACTGAAGAAAAAACAACAGAAAAATATGAGTTCATAGAAGACCTTCCAGGAGTTGGACCAGCAACCGCTCAGAAACTCCGTGAACTCGGATACCACACAGTAGAATCCCTTGCAATGGCCACAATCAGGGAACTTGAACCTGTAGGCGTCAGCGAGAAAAAAGCGTCGCAAGTAATACAGGCAGCCCGTTCATCCGTGGGAGTATCATTTATTCGTGCTGACCAATTACTAAAACAACGCCAAAATGTTGCACGCTTAACCACAGGAAGCAAAGCTCTTGACAAAATTGTCGATGGCGGTTTAGAAACCCAAACCATCTCAGAATTTTACGGTGAATATGGAAGTGGGAAAAGCCAAGTGTGTCATCAATTATGCGTAAACGTTCAGTTACCAATTGAAAAAGGTGGACTCAACGGCGGCGCTTTATATATTGATACAGAGAACACTTTCCGGCTTGAACGTATTGTCCAAATGGCTAACCACTTAAATCTTGACCCTGAACAAGTTGTAAAGAATATTATTTACGCTGAAGCCTACACTTCCGACCATCAAATGTTTTTGTTAGAAAACGCTGACGAAATAATTAAGGCAAATAACATCAAACTAATCATTGTTGACTCGTTAACTGCGCACTTCCGTAGTGAATACATAGGCAGAGAAATGCTTGCCAGTCGCCAGCAGAGACTAAACAAGCATATGCATAAACTCACCGCTTTAGCCCGCGCATTTAACGCAGTGGCAGTTGTAACCAATCAGGTTATGGCAAAGCCTGACCAGTTCTTCGGTGACGCCATTCACCCCATCGGCGGCAACATTGTCGGTCATACCAGCCAAACACGACTTTATCTACGCCGTGCTTCTCATGGTCCAATACGTATTGCACGGCTTGTTTCGAGTCCTTATCTGCCTGAAGGGGAGGAAATCCTTAAAGTTACCGAAAACGGAATAGAAGATGTCTCTGAAGAAGAGAAAGCAACTAAACCCCGTGGTCGCTAAGTATGCCTATACCTCAAGCCTTAGTAACTCGTTATTTCCAGTTAATCGTTAGTAGGCAATTCACTGAAGCTGAACGCGAGCTGGAAAGAGTAAAACAAAAACTGCAAAAAACCGAATGGAACAGAGGCTACTTCCGTGCATTATACGGAATGTATCTTTCAAGAAAAAACACTAACGACAATTACGCTTTTTTTTCAAGGTTGGATTTAAGCGACAAAGTAACTCTTCACACTTACAGGCGAGAATTTCTTGATAATATGCGCAGTGGGCTCCATGGTGATTTTGACCGAGGCTACTTTTCCGCTTGGGCGGACTGTATGCGAATTTTAACCCGTATGGATGTTCCTGGTCCTGTAAATGCAGTAAAAGCGGTGCCAGAAGACGAATCTATTGAAACTGTTCGTAGCGACAAAAGTCAAGCTACAATGGCTAACTTTTTTAACGGTGACAAAAAAGTTCCTGCTAAGGCAAAAAAGCAAACGGTTTCTCCCGAAGCTACAGTTGAAACCGTTGAAGAAATACCTAAAAAAGAATAAAATTATTTTTTTTAAATTTTAGAATGTTCCGCCTGTGGCTACAAAGATTATTGTATAGAATAGCACGTAGAATGCTATCCATGAGAAGAAGTACATGCCTATGCCTGTCATTGTTATTTTTGAGGGTTGTTCAACTTTATTTTGGAATTTCATTTTGATTATGCGGAATGATATTAAGTAGATTAATAACGTTAACGAGATTGCGTAAAGCAGAATGCTTATTCCTTCCATGTTTGTGGATTCTAAAAATCTTGATAAGATTGCACTTAATGCCGCTGCGGTAATTCCTAACGCCAATCTTAGCCAGTAAATTATTATGAGTGGCTTCATTTTCCTTTTTTCCTCTTGTCTTGAAATAATCTATCCCTATTAAAAAGGTGCCTTCTATAAATGATTTCTCTATGAGAAACAATGTTTATTGTTTTTTGTTCTCCTTTGTGACCATTGTGAATACTGATTTGGGTTTCATAACCGATTTATTTTCTGAAACCCCCTACAATTATATCTCTTGGGTTAGAGGCAACATACAAACGAGGAGCAGAATAATGGCCTGTATTGAATTTAAGCAAGTGTTACTTGAAGTTATAGGTGAAACTTTCTCTTCTCTGGGTGATTCTCCTAAACAATCAATTGAGTATCATTTAGAAAACACGTTTAATCTTAAAGTATCTCAGTACCCTGATGATGTTGCTGCTTTTGATAGGGCATTGAAAAATATTTTTGGGCCGGGCGCTATTTTGCTTGAAACCCTTATTTTGAATAGGCTTAACGAAAAAGCTGTGCATATTCAGGATGAGGGTGTTAAGCAGGATTTTTATGCTGACATCAGGCGTTTAAATGATTTATGGCAAAATAATACTTAACGGATAAAGCTTATTTTATACGCCCATAAACTGTATATGCTTCTCAGTTAATGGTGCATTTGGGTTGCCTAAAAAAGAATTTACAAGTTTCGATGTTGCAGCTGCAGTTAAGGAACTTAAAGAGTCTGTTCTTGGTTCACGAGTGAATAATATTTATCAATTTGACCAAAAAACGGTTGTTTTTAAGCTTCATAAGACTAATTTGGCGTCGATTCGTCTTGTGGTTGAAGCGGGTCGAAGGCTTCATTCTACTGTTTATGCGGAGGAGAGTCCTTCTGAGCCGCCTCCTTTTTGTATGATGCTTCGTCAATACTTGCGTGATTCTTGGTTTGATAATATTGAGCAGTTTGAGTTTGAACGAATTGTTGTTTTGAGTTTTAGGACTAAAACTGGTTTGCTTCGGCTTGTTGTGGAATTGTTTGGGGATGGTAACATGATACTGGTTAATCCTGAGGGTGTGATTATTCAGGCGCTTTTTTTTAAACGTATGAGGGACCGTAATATTTTGCATGGTGAAAAGTTTTTGTTTCCGCCTGCAATCGGGAAAAACCCGTTCAAGCTTTCTGAGGTTGAGTTGAAGATGGTGTTTGGGGATTCGGGTGATGCTGAGGTTGTTCGTGTGCTTGCTCGTGGTGTTGGTTTGGGTGGTGTTTATGCTGAGGAGGTTTTGCTTAGGGCTGGTGTGGAGAAGACTGTGCATTGTAATGATTTGACTGTTGCTCAAGTTGCGGCTGTGTTTGGCGCGTTGGAGGGGTTGCTTTCTGTTTTGTCTTTGGGTAGGTTTGAGCCGTGTATTGTTTTGGATGGGGATGAGTCTTATGTTGATGTTGTTCCTTTTCGTTTGCGGCGTTATGATGGTTTTGGGCGGAAAGATTTTGGGACGTTTAGTGAGGCTCTTGACGAGTTTTTTTTGAAGGTGAAGACGGCTGAGAAGGCGTTGGCGAGTGTTGAGGTTGACCGGTTGCAGGCTGAGGAGAAGCGGCTTAAACGGATGGTTGCTGATCAGGAGAAGGCTCAGGCGGATGATGATGCTAAGATGGAGCGGGATAGAACTGTTGGTAACACGATTTATGCGCATTTTGGTGAGTTGGAGGGTTTTGCGAATAAGCTTGTTGCTTTGAATCAGCGTGGTGTTGAGTGGAGTCAAGTTTTTGCTGGGGTGTTGGAGGATAAGCGTGCTGGTAAGGTTCCTGAGGTTTTTGTTGAGGGGATTGATGCTAAGAATGTGGCTGTGAACTTTTTTTTGGATGGTTTGCGGTTTAGTCTTAGTGTGCGTGAATCGATTTTTGATAACGCGAATATGTATTATGAGCGTGGTAAACGTGCGAAGGCGAAGTCTGCGGGTACTGTGACGGCGCTTTTGGATTCTAAACGGAAGTTGGCGCGGGTGCAGCGGGAACTTGCGGAGGCTGAGCAGCTTAGGAGTATGAAGCCTGCGGAGATGCTTGAAGCGTTGGCGAAGCGTAAAATTGAAAGCAAGGAGTGGTTTGAGAAGTTTCGTTATTTTACTACGAGTGACGGGTTTTTGGTGGTTGCGGGCAAGGATGTGGTAACCAACGAAATCTTGGTCAAAAAGTACACGCAGCAAGAGGATGTTGTGTTTCATGCGGAGATTACTGGTTCTCCGTTTGTGGTTGTTAAGGCGGAGGGGCGTGAAATCACTGACCAAGCCTTAAAAGAAGCCAGCGAATATGCGGCAGCTTTCTGTCGTGCTTGGCGTGAAAACGCTGGGTCGGCGGATGTGTATTGGGTTCGGGTTGACCAGCTTAGCAAGAGTGGGCCATCGGGCGAGTCGATTCCGCATGGCGCGTTTTTTGTGGTTGGGAAACGTAACTGGTTCCGTAATACGCCGTTGCGGTGTGCGGTTGGCGTGGTTGTTGGTGAAGAGGCGGAATTTATTGGTGGTAGCGTGGATTCGGTGCGGGCGCGGGCGAAAGCGTTTGTGGTGTTGGTGCCGGGTGACTACAGCGGTAAGGACCTGCTTAAGATGGTGCTTAAAACCCTCACGCTTAAACTGTCTAAGGAGGATAAGGAGAAGCTGGGTAAAACATCGCTTGAAATGGTGCGGGAATTTATTCCGTACACCAAAGGGGCAATCAGCCAAAAACCCTGAATTTCAACATACTAATGGCGCAGAAAAGCGCCAATACAGACCTACCCCCCTTAGCGTTTCCATAAAAGAGCTGAAAATATAGACCCCCTATAGGTTCCAGCATAGAACTGCTATTTGGATCCTAATAGGTTGGTATGAAAAATAAAGCACTGAAAAGCAGCAGACAGCAAAGACAGCACAATGCACGTGGACACTAGCATGGCCCACAAATAGGACAAACAAACAATACCGCCCTAAACAAAACCCAAAACCCCAAACCAACCCTATAAACAATTTTCGCGTTAAAAAAGCCTTAAAATAAAGTGCATTTCAAAGAAGCTGTTCAATTTTGACTAAATAATCAGCAACTTGCCTGCCTTTCTCCGTCAACGAAACATCCAATCTTCTGGTTCGCCTTTCAGGTGGCGACTGTTCAGTTAACCCGTTCTCGCTTAACAGTTTTAATGCTGAATATTTTGCGCCTTGGCTGCCTTGAACGTTGCTGAAAATTTCTGAGATTGAGGCTTTTTGTTTTTCCTTTAGGTAGACGATGATGCGGGGGGCGGTGGTTTGTTCAAGGATGGCAAGTTTTTCTTTGTTCACGGGTTTCACGTTATTGGTTATTGATTATCGTTAAGCAGTTTTTAAATTGATTTATAAATTATCGATTATCGATATTAAATAAATATATAAGCATGGGCTGTGTAATAGCGTATATCGAAAAACGATAAGTGACGTGTTTGAAAATGGAAAGCCAACTAATATCCAAATTACCTGAAGAACTCAGGACAAAATACCTAAAATACACACGAAAAAGCACACCAACAATTGAAACATTGAAGATTGCTACAGCCTTGAAGCTTTGGAATGACCGCAGCTTTAGAGACGTGCAGTTTGACGTGCCTTTAGTTTTTAGAGGCAGAACTGTTTTTGCTAAGGTTCTGGCGAAGAATGGGGATGGCGTCGTGTTTGGGGTTGAGTGTGCTTCGGTGGTTAGGTTGGGTTTGTTGCGTGCGCGGATTGAATTATTGCGGGCTTGTTTGCAGTCTGATAGTTATTTTATTGTTGTTTTCCCTGAAACCGCTGGAGAACGGGTTGATAAGGCAGTCAAGTTCGCTGATGAAGTATGGGTAACAGGTAAAAACGGTGTAGTGGCGCAGATGTTATTTGCATCAGTCTTGCATTTGGAATAAGCCCATGTCTGTTAGAATTTATTAATAATTTATGTCATGAAAGTAAAAAATCGTGCCTAAAAATAATTACAACTTCTAAAAAATGAAAAAATGAAAGTTTTTTTTGAAAAAATTTTATTAACAAAAAAGATGCTATATTAGCCAACCGAATGGAAGTGCCGTTGGTTACGAGTAGTTTAGTCCTTAAGCCCTCAAAGGTTCTATGTTCACTTGAAGATAACGAATTTGAGGAAATGATACATGATTGGCGTAGCACTTACAAAGGTAAATTGTATCAAAGAGTAGAATGGCTTGGAGGCAAAGGTGATGGCGGACGAGATGTTAAGTGCACTGGACTTAGTGATACTGAAATTACAATTTATCAATGCAAAAATTATGACAAAAAGTTAACCCCCTATTACATTTTCAAAGAAGTGGGCAAATGTTGTTATAACATTTTTAAGAAGGTTTATCCACTTCCAATAAAGTATCTGTTTATATCACCACATGGTGTCACCGCAGAAGTTACTGATTTATTTTCGAACCCTTTGAAACTCAAGGTCGATTTGAAAGCTGTATGGCCAAATACTTGTGAGACGCATATTCAAGCTTCCAGAATTCCATTAATCGGTGACTTTGAGAAGTTTATCGATAACTTTGATTTTTCAATTTTTAATTACGTAAGCCCCAATGAGTTTTTAGAAGATTTTGAAAATACGTGCTATTATTCAAAGTATTTTAAAATGATCAAAAAAGCGAGACCTCTTGGGCCATATGATGCACCTGAGCAATATGGAGAAAATGAGTTAGATTATATACAAAAATTATTAGCTGTGTACAAAGAATATTCTCAAGAAGAGATCGTTAATGAGGCTGTACTAAAAAGTCTAAAGCCTAAGTTATATGACGAATTTAAAAGACATCGATTTTATTTCTATTCTGCAGATTGTTTAGCGGAATATTCAAGGGAAGTTTTTCCTCCAGAAATGCCTTGGTTTGAACACTGCAAAAAAGAGTTTTACTATGGAATTATTGATGAGGTATCTGAGGATGCTGAACATGGTTACAGTCGTCTCAAAAAAGTAATCAAACGAGCCACAGATCTGGACATTAAATTAGGTGATGACCCCTCGGTTCGACTTAGAGTTCAGGATAAACGAGGTATGTGTCATCACTTGGCAAATGAAAGAGAGGATATTGTATGGACCAAGAAGTGAATAACTCTAAAATGTCCATTTTTAACTCACCAATGGAAGTGGGTTTGAGGTTACTCTTCATCTTTTCAAAGACAACTGTTCCGCTTGATTTGCAGCGATTAATTCATTACAATTACTTGTTGATTCATTCTGCAGATGCACCAGATGGTCCTGCTAGTATACATCCAGAACTTCCATTGCGATCTTGTGAAATGTTGGTCAATCGAACAATACTAAAAAAGGGGTTAAACCTCTTATTGCTTAAGGGGCTTGTTTTTGTTAGTTACTCTGAGAAAGGTATTGTTTATTCTAAGAATGAATCGACGGATGATTTTGTTGGTTATTTTCAATCAGAATATTCCCAACGATTGAAAGAACGAGCAGAATGGTTATGCTTAACTTTCGATAAGCTAACAGACGGACAAGTAACTGATTTAATTGAAAATAATCTAGGCAAATGGGGTACTGAATTTACTCCTACTCGTGATGAGGTCGATGAAGATGTCTGAGGGTATCTATTTTTCCAAAATATCTGTTCTTGGTCGCAATAAACCACCAGCGGAAATTAATTTAACTAAAGGATTAAATGTCATATATGGTCCATCCGATACTGGCAAATCGTACATTCTAGAATGCCTAAATTATGTGTTGGGTGGGAAGGATGAACCAAAACACATTCCTCAATCGGAAGGGTATCAACGAATTCAAGCAGAGATACGCGTTTTTGAAGGAAAAACCCTAACGCTCTCTAGGCCTTTTAAAGATAATAAAATTTACTTGGCTGAGTGCTCATCTGAAGGCTTCGATAAAGCAGAGCCAATTCCACTATCGAGTAGACACAGTGAATTTACCGATAATGTTTCAATGTACCTTCTGTCTTTATTGAATTTGAATAAAAAAGTTATCAAAAGTTCAGTTTACAATGATAAGAAAAACTTGAGTTTTAGAAGTCTTGCAAGATTATGTCTCATCAAGGAAGATCGGATAATAACCTTAAAATCGCCTATTTATGATGGCATTGTTACCGATGAATCAGAAAGCAAATCCACTTTCAAGTTATTATTAACAGGTCAGGATGACAAGGATTTGCCTAGTTTTGAGAATCCTGAACATGGAAAAAGCAGAATAAAGGGTAAGATTGACTTAATAAAAGCGGATATTGAAAAAAAGACTGGAGAATTAGCTGAATTTAGAAAAAAAGGCGAACAACTAAATAGTGAAGAGATAAATGTTCAAATTCATAAGTTATTGACAATTGTTGAAAACGCACATCGAGAGATATTGGCTCAAGAAAAAGAGCGTGCCGAAATATATTCTCAAATGAACCATCTCGAAGCTGTCTTAATCCAAAATGAGGAACTGAAAAAAAGGTTTGAACTCTTAGATAAGTCATATTCAACCGATTTAGATAGACTTGAATTTATCAACGAGGGTAAATCAGGTTTGGATCAGTTGGGTGATGTAACTTGCCCGCTTTGTGACACAGAGATTGACGGTCAGTTACTTGAACCACATGATGATATGGGCGTTAGTTTATTGCGTTCAATTAGAGCTGAATATACTAAAATTGCTCGAAAGAAATCAGACTTATCGAAAGCTTTAGCTGATGTTGACGAAAAAATAAGCTCTACCCAAACCTTAATTTCAGATAAAACTTTGCAATTTAAAAAAATTGATGAATACATTATAAATAAACTTAAACCTGTGCATACTGTGAACTCTAAAAATCTGGATGAGTATATGCGGCTAAGAAGCAATAAGTCTAAAGCCGATTTAATTGAAGAGCAAATAGCTGATCTTAATATTTCCTTGAGACAATTTGATCGGGCGCTTGGACACATGCAGGAAAAAGCGCCACCTGTAGAAGTTCCAGTTGACTATTACTCAGAATTCTGCTCAAATATTCAGGAAATATTGGTTTCTTGGGGGATTAATTCTGATGAAGTTGAGTTTAATTTAGGTACTAATGATATTATCATAAATGGAAAGAGCAGAGACCTTTTTGGGAAAGGTTATCGTGCGATTTTCTTTTCGGCTTTTATGATGGGTTTGCTTCAGCATTCTCTAAAGAGAAAAACAGGTCATCCTCGCTTTTTAATGCTTGATTCTCCACTTACAACTTTTAAGGGCAGGGATAGCGGTTTAAAAGATTCTGATGAAGAGATTCCCCCTGAAATAATAAACCAGTTCTTTGAAGGTATTGCAAATTTGGATTATTTGCAAAGAATACAGGTTATCGTACTAGACAATCGTGAACCCCCCAATAGCGTGAAAGCAAGAATAAATCATATATTTTTCTCGAAGACTCATGAACCAAGTAGTCGTTATGGTTTTTTCCCAACATAACTTTTTGAGATCATACGTAGAAACCTGTTTTCTGGTAGGCGCTGATTATGGTTAAGTTTATTAGTGTTCTTTCTTAATTTTTGTTGGTGACTTGTTTTGAAGTGGCATTTTATAGTTTTGTTTTCGTTTTTGCTTATGTTGGGTTTAGTTAGTCCTGCTCTTGGAGAAATGATGCATGAAGGCATTGGCGTGACTGATGGTGATTCTTTTTCTTACAGTTACCTTTGCTATTTTGATTCTAATGATTCAGGTTTTAGTATGCCTGCGGATTTTTCTTGGATTAATCAAACACAGTATTACATGATGAACGTGACTGGCGTTAGCGGGCAATCGGTCAATTATGATACACACATGTACTTCGACAACGGCACAAGCATTGCCGGCTACGGTTACATGAATATGCAGGATGGCGTTAACTCGATGATGCAGGGTTACAACCCGATGAGCGGCACCTATAACGGTAACTACTTCTTTATGCAGTCAAACGTTGGCATGATGGGCAGAATGTACCCTTCCAACACTAACAGTCCAACAGTAAACGACACAGTAACACGCAGTTACCCCGACGTCGAAAGAACCCTTAACCACATGTACTTTATCCTCAACCAAAACGGCGACATAAACCAAACCGACTACTACTTCGACCAAGCAACCGGCGCAATGGTAGAATGGAGAGAACAATACATCCAAACACACGGCAGCCTGCAAGCAAACAGCACACAAATCATGCAGTTAACCCAATCAACCGCTTGGACAGTACCCGAATTCCCAACACTAATCATTATACCATTAATTTGTGCAGCAACCGCAGCAGCCATCTTGCTAAAAACAAAAAACAAAAACCTCCAAATAAAACTAAAATAAAAAGCTAAAAAATTAGCCCTCATTCTTTTTCCTAAAGTATCTCGCCTAAATGAACAATTATCCCAAGCACAATTGAAACCGTCCAAATCACAAACGTGGGCAGCATCCAACGTTTCACCCGTCTACAATTCATTTGATCAAGAGGCTTAAGGAACCAAGGAACAATACAGACAAAACCCATAACGTCGCCCGCAACTCCTAAAACAACTTTTAAGATGACAATTGTAAGCGGCAAAACAGCGAATTCTGCAATTTCTGGAGCAGCATCAATCAAAACAGGAATCATCACCGCAAATACTGTAACCATTTTTAAAACAAAACCAAACATCGACAAGTAACCGTGTCTATGCAACGCTTTTTTTGCCCCCCTGCGTCCAATAACACCAATGGTAACCAGCACTAATGCGGCAATATTCACAATTAAACTGACAGTTCCAAAATCAATATCCAAATAAGCACTCCCTGCCCAACTAAACATGCCAAATTATTTATAAATTTCACCTCGCCTGCTAAACCAACACCGCAAAAACTGAACAAACGTTAAATAAAACTAAAAAAGCACCACTAAACCCTTCTCTTTATAGAGGTAGTTTAGTTCTGCAAGAGCAGAAAATGTTTAAATGTTTTCTGAGATAGCAGTATAGAGATAGTTAGTGTTTGGGCCCGTAGCTCAGCTCGGTGGAGCGCCAGACTCATAATCTGTTGGTCGCTGGTTCAAATCCGGCCGGGCCCACTAAACTTTTCGGGTTTGGTTTTTCTAAAAAAGGGGCAATTAATTTAGCGTTGACACGGTTGCTATGCTTAAATGTTCAATACTTTTACTTTCAAAGTGAAGCCTAAGTGATCATGGTCTTGGTAATGATGAAGCAGCGTCCAGTCAATGTACACAAGTTTCGCGTGAACGCCCAAGTAACAGTAGGTGCTTCCGATTTGCGTGTGCCACCAAGCATCAAAGCCTTCGAAACTGCCATTCTTGTACTTAATTTCCTTCCACGCGTCATGAGTAAAGTAGACGTCAACTGTGCCTTTGATGGTGACAACGTCGCCGTTTATTGCTACCGGCGTGGCTTTAATGTGTCTGGCAAACGGGTAAGCAGCGGCAATGTAGCATGATGCAAGCGAAATAACGAGGCATACAACCGTCCAGGTTATTACCATTTTTTTCTGATGCAAAATTTTTTCCTCAACTTTTGTTTAAAAAATCGCTGATTTAACTGAATCAAATGCAAACTTAATAACCTTGATGGAACTAAAATCTAGCCGTAAACCGAATAAAAAGTAAAAAAGTTACAGCCTGCACCCCAACCACTATACATT
Organism: Candidatus Bathyarchaeota archaeon; assembly: GCA_963832745.1. Classification (GTDB taxonomy): domain Archaea; phylum Thermoproteota; class Bathyarchaeia; order Bathyarchaeales; family Bathycorpusculaceae; genus Bathycorpusculum. Next base: position 444,394 of record CAWHVC010000002.1, read on the forward strand.
TTAGCCCCACCCCCACAGGAAACACTGCGCCCACCCAAACAGCACCACCACGCCACCCCAACAACCAAACAACCACAACAAAGAAAAAAACGTCAATCACTGCCACCTTTAGGCTTAACCTTCCTAAACAATGCCGTACCCTCAACAAAAAACAGCCCCATAGCCACCGCCGTCATGCCTGTCAAAAAATAGAAACTCGCCTCAATAACTAAATCCTTAATTAGCAAACTAAGCACTAGAATACTTACTTCTGCGGCGAACGCGCCCATAAAAAAGAAGGAGTAAAACATCAAGCGGGGCACAAGGTTTTTGCCGACCCACACGTGTCCGTTGATGTTTGCTTTCTCCTTAAGGACATAATCGCCATAGACTGTTTTTTCAATTAATCCCATGCCTTCAAGCTTCTGCAATTGCCGATGAGCAACGCTGGTGCTGCTTAAATCTGCTCCACGTGTAACATCTCTGGTTCCCACTGGCTTATCCGAATGAACAATGTACGCGTAGACCGCTAAAGTGTTGCCCTCTAAAGTGTCAGTTGATGCGCCAGCCATGCCCTTTGACTCCTTTAAGGCATCATTTCCATTGGGGACAACGGGTTAATCTTGTCTAGTTCCTGCATTGGAATATCGGTATTGTAAAGGTAGCCATCGCGGTAACGTGTTAAATCAAATTGCATTATTGGTTCTGGGTTCTCGTCAAGAATAATCTGCGTTGAATTTATGGTGCGTATCATTGAGTTTTCACGGTATATTTTCATTGTAAGTGATTGTGGTGCACCAGTGGTAAGATTCCAGTTGTTATCATAGCCGTTTCTGTAGATTTTAGATGTTCCATTGCTCCATGCGCTTGTGGCTTCTGCTGTAGCTTTGTCATCCGTCTCAATATTGCTCCAGTCCATAAGGAAGGATGTGATATTGTCGATTTTGTTATTTTGATTGATGCCTGAAGGTGATATGGCGTAAGACCGCAGGGTAATATTTCCTATTGACACTTTATCTGTGTATATTTCTGCTCTGTAAGTTTCAGCGTAAGCAACTAAGTCATCTGTTAAATCAAATTTTGGTGACGTCTTAAAGCAGACCATGAATGCTGCTCCACTGGTGTCGTTTGTTAGTGTGTTGTTATCCCACACGTTACGGACGTAAGCGTATGGCATGTCAAAATTAAAGGTGGGTCTAGTAACTGCTGGCTGCGCTGAGGCTGGGGTCATCAGAAATATTAAAGGTGTGATCGTTGTGATTCCGATTGTGACTGCAAAGATGCTGCATAGGATTAGTTTCTTTTCAAACTGCATTTATGGTTCTTCACCACTCCAGTAAGCAGTAGAATGGCAATATATTTCTCACTATAGAACAAAACTGTTCTTCTAGAGAACAACAGCTTAAGGGGTATCACGTTAAGGGAGTAATTTATGGAACCAAACTCTGCCTTTAGTCAGGACTTCTTTAGATAGTTCCAACTTTATCTTTCAGATTTGGTAGTTGTTCAAAGTGTTTTTTGTTTTCTCCGATTAATGATTAACAGCGTGACTGATGAAAGGATACCGACACTCACTATCGCTAATGAGAGCATTAGCAGGTCTTGTTCAAAACCGGAAAAAGTCAAAGTCATCTTAACAGTAGTAGCATTATCTTCTTGCAAATGAACCAAAACAGCATAACTGCCTCTGCCCGTAGGTTGCTCGCTATAAGCACCCTCAGTAATATTCTCATACGACCAACCTGTATTAATTGACTTGTCAATATTCCATTGTTTTACAGCCGCATCATCCAAAATATATGCGCTAACAGTATTATTTGCCCTAATATTAACGCTAAAATCTCTGTCAAACATTAAGAAATCGGGGTACAAAACCCATCCGCTAGTAGCTCCCTCTATGTCATTACCAAAGTTCAGGTTTTTTGGCATCGAATTGCTTCTAACTGCCGTAGCAACTAATAAAGACAAACCGACCAGAAAGACAATCAAACCCAATCTCAAACTTTTTTTCATTGTAATATACCTCTTTAGTCAATCTCCATTTTACGTGTAAAATAAACAAATGAAAAAGTAAACATCAAAACCGAAATACCCGCAACAACAAAAACGCTAGAGAGTCCATCAATCAACGGTGTAGACGATGAACCGCCATAAACGTACTGACGAGCAAAAGTAAACCCTGTTGTAAATCGGCCTGTAAAAGAAACAAGGCTTTCGCTGGAAGCAATGCTTTCAATGCCGAAAAGCAGAAGTGCAGAGGCTAAAATTGAGAGAACCTCATTTTTAGTAACTATCGACAAAGCAGTTGATAGAGTGCAAACTAGAGAAAGTTGAAGAAGCACAAGTAGTACTGAAGCATAAAACATTGGTTCAAAAGGATTAAGCGCTAAAAGAGGAATCTGTAGCGCAAACACGCCAACATAAACAATAGAGAGGACAGCGAATAGGGCGATGAATTTTGATAAAAACAATTTGCTTCGTTGCACTGGATATGAAAGAACCATTTTTGTCTCTCCCCTAGAAATGCCGCCCGCGTAACTATGGCAGAACAGGACGCCGGTAATGAATATGAGGAAAAGAAAAATTGGCTGAATCCCTGAAGTTAGATTAAAATAACTAGACGCTGGCGAGACCTCAAGGATAGTAGGAGTTAAAACCGTCAAAACTGCTATCACCAGTATAACTTCTAACATGGGAAACGCAAAACATTCCTCCAACTCCCAAACCAAAAGCCTACGCAACTGGCCCCCAACCCTTGACTTGCCCAAACCTTTGGCAGAAGGAACACTCGACACAACGTTTTGAGACAGCAAAACAGTGTCACTACCCATATTGTTGTCTTTTTTTAGCCTTGCAGCGATAGACGACTGTTTGGTTTTGCTTTGAAACATTACCTTGGAAGCTACAGTAATAACTAAACCTGCGGATAGTGTTGTTACTGAAATCCACAGCAAATCACTCTCATACCCATACAATTTTGGGAATATTCGCCCGTTTAGGCTTGAATTGTCAGGGCTAATAAATAGTAAATAATAGTCCCCTCTGTAAGGGATTTGAGTGTTTAAGGTGGCTGTAGAGGAGACATTTTTAGCAGACCAAATGGGTTCAATCACTTTTTCTGACTGCCAAAGCTCGCTGCCTTTAGTGTCAAGAAGATAAACATCCACTGATGAAATGGGTTTCAATTTAGCGAATGCATCATAATAGGTAAAGTTTAATGATAATTCATAGTTGCGTGGTGACAACGAAAAAGGCCCACCAAAAGAAGTACTCGCCGTCCCCCAGCAACCTGTCTCGCCGCCAGAATTCCAGGTGCTTCGGTAAATGGTTCCTGCTAAGAAAGAGGAGCCAATGACTAAGAGCATTAGGCCAATTGTTGTGAATAGTTGAGATTTGTTTTTCATTTAGTCAACCTCCATTTTACGAGTAAAATAGACAAAAACAATCGTTAGCACAGCAACAGCAGTTACGAGCGGAAACGCTATTGAACCCGTGAACTGCTCAAACGTAACTGGTAGTGAGCCACTACATATGAGAGCCAGGGTGAGTTATTTGTTCAAAATACCCAAAAATATTGCTGAATCTGCCAATAGACCTAAAGATGTCGTTGAAACTAAATGCGTTATCAAGTCCAAAAACAAACAGAAAAGAAACAACAATAGAAATTAATTCGCTTTTAGCTATCATGGAAATGCCCACTGAAACGGCACAGACAAAAAGTAACTGCAGAAATATTGTAAATAACGAAACATAAAACATGGGTTCCAGCAGACTTATAGCGTTAATGTAAAGATTCATTGAGTATGCCGATGCATATATGCCAAAAATTATTAGGTTAAGGGCAACTACTTTTGATATGTAAATTTGCCAGCGCTTAACCGGGTAAGACAACATTCTCTTTAGGTCGCCTCTTCCAAAGCTGCCTGCAAAACTGTGTGAGAACAAAGTGCAAGTAACAAGGGTTAAAATAAGAAAAATAGTGTATGCACCCGTAAATAAATCGCCGTAATTATGACTGGATCCTGTGATGGCTTTTGATTGAACTAAAACTGCAAGTATTGCTGAGGCAACAATTAAAGAAAGTACAGGCAGGTTTAGGGAGTTTTCTATTTCCCAAATAAACAGTCGAGAAAAAGTCTTTGGTGCGGGTTTCATCGTTTTTCCCCAACTGTTTGAGTGTAAATTTCTTCAAGTGAACCCAAGGTTTGCTGGAAACCTTTTAGTTGCAGTTTAAGTTCGAAGGCTATTTTTGGGATTTCTGCACAAAAAACTTCAGGATTGTTTACCTTGCAGAATATTTTGCCGTTTTCAATCCATACTTTGTCGATTGCGTCTAGTTTTTGGAGTGCTGTGGTGAATTGTTGGGGGTTTGATACTTCAATTTTGTAAATGTTAGCCGAATACTTTTCTGTCAGGTTATTCATGTAACCTTGGTCTATGGTTTTTCCTTGGTCAATTACGATGAGGTAGTTGCAGATTTTTTCTAGGTCGCTTAGTATATGGGTGGATATAAGAAAACTGGTGTCGCGTTTTTCGTGCATTTCTTTAATTTTTTCTAAGATGGTGATTCGCCCTATGGGGTCAATGTTTGCGGTGGGTTCGTCAAGTATTGCCAATTCCGGATTGCCTATTAGGGCTTGGGCTAGGCCTAGTCGTTTGAACATGCCTGCAGAATAAGTTTTTATGGGTTTGTCCTGCGCGTGAGTTAAGTCTACATCGTTAAGTAGTTCGTCTATGGTTTGGTCGATTTGAGTTATACCATAGAGTTTTGCTACGTGCGTTAGGAAGCGTCTGGCGCTAAAACTGCCGGGGTAGGCGTTGGTTTCATGCATTACGCCTAATTTTTGTCTTATTTCGAAAGAATTTTTCCAACAATCCAAACCAAACACTGTGGCTTGGCCTTTGTTAGCCTTGATTAATCCTAAGAGTACACCGATGGTTGTGGTTTTGCCTGACCCGTTTTTGCCTACAAACCCCGAAATACCCTTTGGAATTTGCATAGTTAACTCATTTAATGCAGATACTTTTCCAAAAGTTTTCACAATATTAATAGTTTCTACAACAAATTCTTCCAATCAAAATCCCCCTTTAGTTTTCCTTTTTCTTACGTTTAATTAGTAAAGTTGCAACCAGCAAAACAATTGCAATAGGAATTATGGAGTACTGTAGAATTTGGTTCCAGTTTATTTCTGAATGCTCAGGCCCCAAGTCAATGTTTGTCTCAGAAACCATCCCAACAATGCCAAAGGAAATGCCGACTGCTGCAAAGATGGGATCCCAAAAAAGTATGCCCAGCTCACACAAAGGCCAGTATCCAAATCATAAGTTAAACCAAGCATCAAAGGGTTATTCTTAATTGTAACAGATGAACCTGCTCGAAAAGTGTACTGTTTTCCCTCTTCAGAAACCGTTACGGCAGTTGTTATTGTTTCAGAACCTTCTTCCCATATAATTATTTCTTGGCCATTGTTTGGGTTTGCAGGCAACCACAGATGTGTTGTACCCAAAAACACTCCATCAGCATTATACACTCCCCTTGTGTAGAGATCAACATAAACCTCAGTCGTACGTTGCACAGGTATCTCTTTAGAAGAATTATTAATCCACTCTAAATTTTCCTTATGAAAATTTAGGGTTCCAACGTAGTCAATCGTAACCTGCAACTTTGCCATAGTATCATTAACACTTACACACTGCCATGTCAAACTAGAACTATTAGTCTCAAGAACAGCGTCTACTTGTTGATTTGGTAGCGTGTAATTGGTTCCGGCAAACTTGGGATTAGATAAATCAAAAAAACCCATAGCACCTAAACTATTACTACCTGGGAGGTAGGCTTCGTATTTTACGTATGCGCCTTCTTTTAGCCATGAAGGTGGAAAAGCGTCTCTTGCAGTGGCAATTGGAACAAAAAAGCTTACACAAAAACATAGTGTCAACACTAAAACTAGAAATTTGCGTGCTTCTGTCACCATTTATACACACCGCCTGTCGCTTGGTTCGTTGATTGTGCTGTTGCGGGAGTTATTAAAAACGCCAAAGGTGCTAGTTTCTTGTCTAACTGCATTTTTGGTTTTTCACCGCTTCAGTTAGCGGTAAAGTTGCAATATATTTCTCTCTACAGAACAAGATTGTTCTCCCAGAGAACACGCCAGCAAATTACAGTTAGGTTTAAACTCTCCCAAACAAACCATACCTTGAGGCTTTTTTAGTGAATAATCGGTGGGTACCCGTTTTTGTTGCCGCAATATTTTTTGTTTTAGCATTCTTAATTCTGTTTCAGCAAAAGATGACCTTCGGTGTGTGGTTTCAGGTGGGCGATTTGCATCATGAAACCTTCGCCATAGCCTCCGCAGCTTTAGGCGTCGGCATACTCATCGGCGCAATCCTAACCGGAGCAGAAGAAAAAAATTAGCAACCCGCCAGTTTCAACGTTAAAGCCGCCACACGACTACCCAACATTTCACATTCCACAAGGTCATTTGGTTTAGGTTCGCCTTCAACAGAAACCCCATAATGCTTATCCTCCGACCGGCCCTGCACAATCATGCCGTGAATAAGCATCGCCTCAATAATAGACAAAAGCGTGGTTTCTCCGCCACTGGCTAACCCGCCACTGCTTGCAAACGCGCCACCCACTTTGCCTTCCAGCTTATGATACACTTTAACCGAGTCATCAACGAGATGCTTAAGTTTAGCCGACATTTGCCCAAAATACACTGGTGAACCCATAACGATGCCGTCAGCCCCCAGCAAGTCTTCAGGCATAGTTTGCTCAGCCTTCTTCACCAAAACTTGTGCGCCAGCTTTCTCTGCGCCTTTAGCTACTGCAAAAGCCATCTTTTCCGTGTGACCAGTTTTAGAGTCATAAACAACTAAAATTTTAACCATAACACAAAACCACTTGGCTAAAGTTTTTTCTTGTAATTAGCTCTTTTGTTTTCTGTTTTGCTACACAAGTTTTTAGGTAAACGTTTAAAATCGGTTGAACCCCATTGGGTTTTGATATGCAATGAAACGTTGGGCTTTACTTTTAGTTTTCCTGTTAGCCTTTGCCGTTTTCTTACCTGTCCTATCACGGTACATGAGCGGAGTCGAGGCTGAACCCGACGAATTCTATTTCGGCGTCTCTTTTGGCGGAGAACACGCAGAAGAAGCATTACCCTTAATCGACAAAGTCAAAGACTACACCAACCTAATCCTCATCAATTCATGGAACATAACCACAAACCAAACCGCCCTCAACATGGTCTGCGATTACGCCGCTGCTTCAGGCATAAAATTCATAGTTTACTTTGACTTCATTTCACGAATCGTCTATCCGTGGCATCAGCAATGGCTCGACACAGCAAAGCAGCGATGGGGTGACAGCTTCTTAGGAATTCATTTGCGTGATGAGCCTGGCGGTAAACAAATCGAAACCCTTGACACTGTCGCGAACGCGTCAAGTTATGCTGATGCTGCTCAACAGTATGTATCCTCAATTTCGTCATACAGTAGCATGTCAGACGCCAAAAGTAGAGGCATTCACCTTTACACTTCAGACTTTGTTCTGTACTGGTGGGATTACCTTGCAGGTTACGACACAGTTTTTACTGAGCTTGGCTGGAACATGAGCACAAACCGCCAAATCGCCCTTTGCCGGGGAGCAGCTACCGTGCAGGGAAAGGATTGGGGCGCAATAATCACCTACAAGACTGACACGCCACCCTACCTGGCAAGCGCCGACGAAATTTACCGTGACATGATTTCGGCTTACCGTGCAGGCGCCAAATACGTTGTAATCTTCAACTACCCCACATACCCAGACGGCAACCCTTACGGTATCCTCTCCGACGCAGATTTATTGGCGATGCAACAGTTCTGGCAATACACCCAAACATACTCCCGAGCAGCTTACGGCACAATAAAAGCCGACACGGCACTGGTTCTGCCGGCGGATTACGGTTGGGGCATGAGACGCAGTAGTTACATTACAGAGGACAAAATTTGGGGGCTCTGGCCTGAAGACGCCAAGTCACCGAAAATCCTAAGTAACGTGCAGTGGCTGGAAACACGGAGCAATCTGCAGTTTGACATAGTCTACGAGACTCCCGGAATTGATTATTCAGCGCTGTATTCGAGGGTGATTTACTGGAACGCAACCCTGCCCTAACCGAACATTAATCTGTGGTGGACCTGACAAAGTTCTCAATAATCTGGTTTACTGTCAAGATTTTGGCGCTGTACACTGTTTCTAAATATTTTAGTCCCTGTTCATGGTCTTGTTCTGTGAATGCTTCTACGCCGTCACTGGCAACAACAATACGGTAGCCACGGAAAAACGCGTCTGCAGCTGTATGCCGTATACAGATGTGCGTGTGTAAACCGCCAAAAATTAGTGTTTTGGCGCCTTCTTCTTTATAGAGACCTCGCAGTACGGAGTCTAAGTCTGTTTCGTAAAAGCCGCTGTAGGTGCGTTTTTCTACAATGTAGTCTTTGTTTGAGTCTGGAGTTAGTTCAGGGATTACTTCTGCGCCTTGGGTGCCTTTTATGGCGTGTTGTCCCCATTTACGGGTGACCTCTATGTCTTGCGGGTAATGGGCGTCGTTGCTGTAAATGATTGGTACATTGTTTAAGTGCGCTGCAACAACCAAGCGTTGTAATGCAGGTATAATGTGTTTGGCGCGTTTAATTTCCAGTTTGCCCGTGACGAAATCGTTAAGCATGTCAACTAAAATTATTGCTGGTCGAATCAAAAAATAAGGCCTTCTCTAAAAAAAGGAAGCTTAAACACGCATTTTAGGTTTTACTTTATCTTTGAGTCTGCAGCGTGTAAGCGGCGTTTGTGAGTTTTTCTGCCCCATTTTCTGTTACCAGCACGGTATCTTCAATTCGGATTCCACCAAACCCTACAATGTAGATTCCCGGCTCAACCGTAACGACATTGCCGACCTCCAGAACATCTTTACTGTCAGGACTTAAAGTTGGCGCTTCATGAATATCCAAACCAACACCGTGGCCTAAATTATGCACGAAACAGTCCCCAAAACCAGCCATTCCAATGATGCCCCGCGCGGTTGCATCCACTTCAACAGCTTTTATACCTGCTTTTATTGCTTTGACTGCTAAATCTTGCGCGGCTTTAACGGTGCCGTAGATTTCTTGTTGTTTACTGCTGATTTTGCCTGCGGTAATAGTTCGAGTTATATCCGACCGGTAACCCCCCACAGTCGCGCCAAGGTCCACAACGACTAAGTCGCCATCTTCAATGGTTCTGCATTTGCATGTTCCATGGGGAAAAGCGCAGTTAGCGCCTGAAGAGATGATGGTATCAAACGCTGTTCCACTTGAACCCTGCTTACGCATGACATACTCAACTTCTGCTGCAACTTCTTGTTCACTGACTCCAGGTTCAACGATTTCATAAGCAGTGTTTATACCTACGTCGGCAAGTTTGCAGGCTTCACGGATAAGCTCAATCTCGTCAGGCGTCTTAACAGCCCGAAGCATTTTGATTACGTTACTTGCTGCTACAAGACTGTTTTCGTCTCCGACTGCTTTGGCTAAAACTCTCCAGCTTTCAATGTTTAGGCTATCAACCGCGAGTTTGGCGTTTGCAGAAACATTAGCGTCTTGGCTGATTTTTTGGAAAAGGTTTTCTCCACGCTTTAATTTTTCAACTTTTACATCGTTGACTTCATGTGTTGCCTGTTCATAATTGGTTCCTGAAACGTATAGTGTGCTTTGGCCGTCTTTGGGAATTAAAAGGGCTATTGCACCGCCAAAACCTGTAAAGTATGATATATTTGTGCTGTTTAGAATTAGAAAGTTAGCTGTGTCTTGTGGAAACTGGTTTTTTAGTTTAACAGTGTGGTTGTTCAAGTGTCTGCGCCTGTTTGCTGATTTGATGATGCATGTGTGGTTTTAAGTTTTGCTTCCCTAACGCAGCGGTGTTAAAGCTAAACTTGTTTTGCTTTTCTATTGGTTTTGTTTGCTCTTGCTTTTTCAAAAATTGGTTAATTTTGCTTGGAAATTTTAGATTCATTCGGAATTAAGTTAATATATTGTACAACTACTTTTTTCGTAGTCAGAGGGAAATTTGGTAACATGAATGCTTATGCTGGCAGAATTCTGCATGTAAACCTCACTTCTGGACAAACCCGAGCAGAATCTTTTAACGAAGCAACAGCGAAATCCTATCTTGGCGGCATAGGTTTAGGTATAAACCTGCTTATGGATAATTCAAAACCTGGCAGAGACCCCTTTGACCCAGATAATCCTCTGATTTACTGCACTGGCCCGTTAAGCGGCACTTTAGGTCCTGCAGGAAACGGTTACGCCGTAGTTTCAAAATCTCCATCAACCGGCGGCGTCGGTGAAGGACAAGTTCAAGGCTTTTTTGGTCCAGAACTTAAACGTGCAGGTTACGATGCAATCATAATTAAAGGCAAAGCATCCAGCCTATCTTACTTATGGATTGACGATGACAAAATCGAAATCCGAAACGCTGAACACCTCAAAGGCAACAGCGTTAAAGACATTGAACAAAAAATACGCGACGAAATAGGCGATTTCTACATTCGCGTATCAGGCATTGGCGAAGCAGGAGAAAAACTCTGCAGATTTGCCACTATCCTTAGTGACGAATTTCATGCAGCCGGACGCACCGGGCTTGGCGCTGTAATGGGTTCCAAAAACTTAAAAGCCATAGCAGTTCGCGGAACACATGACGTTAACGTTGAAAACCTTGAAGCATTCACACAATTCGTAAAAACCCTCTATGAACGTGTGAAAAATCCAGAAAGCAACAAATACCAACCATCTGCTCCTGAAAACCTGTTGGAGCTAAACTCGCTTTCAGCTTTAGCAACAAAAAACTGGACCAACGCAGCTTTTGAAGGCGCCGAAAAAATTAACGGTGAATACCTAAACGATCATTATGTTAAGAAAACAGTTGGTTGTGCAACTTGCGGAATGAGTTGCGACCGAATCGCCGTGGTTCCAGATGGACCATTCATGGGCGTGACGGCACAGATTGACTTTGACTGCCTCCTAAGTATGGGTCCACTTTGCGGAGTTGACCGATTAGATGCTATAGTTGAAGCAACAAGGCTAATCAACCATTACGGAATGGACTGCATTTCAGTTGGAGCCGCAATCGCTTTCGCAATGGACCTTTATGAGCACGGCGTAATCAGCAGTGAGCAAACTGGCGACATTGACTTGCGTTTTGGAAACATTGACGCCCTCCTTGAAACGATTAATAAGATTGGTAAACGTGAAGGCTGGCTGGGTAACACTCTTGCTGAAGGCGTGGCAAAAGCTGCAGAAACAATCGGTGGAGAAGCCGTCAAATATGCGTGTCACGTTAAAGGCTTAGAATTGCCCGGTTATGATTTGCGGACGTTAAAGAATGCAGCTTTGGGCTTCTCAGTAGCGTTTAGCGGTGATGGACACTTACGTAATGGCGCCCAACTGTTAGATATCAAAGGTAAAGTTGACCGCCATAAAATCGAGAGCGGCGTAGGAAACATGCTTGTTGAGAAAAGCCAACTTTACAACGTACTTGACTCTTTAATCCTTTGCAAGTTTAGCCCAGAAACATACACTTGGAAAGATTTGGCTGATTATTACACGTTTGCAACAGGCATCCAAACTTCGGAAGAAGAACTGAAACAGGTCAGGCGACAGAATAGAAAACCTTGCACGATTATTCAACATCTTAGAAGGAAAAGGCACTCGCAACTTTGACGACGTTCCCTACAAAATAAAGAATTGCCCAGTTCCCGATGAAGGCCCCGAAAAAGGCGCCATTGTCACTGACGATGAATTACAGTTTGGCATTGACGATTACTATGTTGCACGCGGTTGGACAGCAGACGGAATTCCAACAGTGGAACGCTTAAAACAGGTTGGTTTAGGCAGCTTATCCTATATTTCTGAAAGCGCTATAAAAGCCGCTCGAACACAGGGGGCAAACTAACATGGTTGACCGTCATCAGGACCGAAAATTCGTTGTTTCTGACCCAGAAAAATGCAACGGGTGCAGCCTCTGCGAATACGTTTGCAGTATGGTTAACGAGAAAACGTTCAATCCTAACAAGTCCAGAATCCGAGTCACCCGCATGGGTCCACTTGCTAACGTGGCGGTCTCTTGCCGAAAATGCGAAGACCCCGTTTGTGTTGCATCCTGCCCAAAAAATGCGCTGTCACAAGAAGAAAGTACCGGAATTATCCGCGTTAACGAGCATGCTTGCACTGGCTGCGGTTGGTGTGTTGGCGCTTGCCCGTTTGGAGCCATGAATCTGCATCCTGACAAAAAAGTTGCCTACACCTGTAACAGTTGCACAGACACTGATTCAAAAGGTGAACCTCAATGTGTACAATGGTGCCCCGAGGGAGCATTACAGTATGTTACTACGGAAACGTTGGCTCAAAAGGCAAGGCAAAAAATTGTTACTCAACTACTTGAGGCACATGAGAACAGCAAAGAAAACGCCGAATAACAAATTTTTTAGTGTTTCAGTTCGATTAAATCAAATCTGGTTGGTTTAGAACCCGCTGCTCTCATGGCTTGGATCCTTTTAAGCTGTTCAGGGTTGCCAAGGGCGGATTCAATCATTTGCCTTTCAAGTTCTTCAGTGAACTCTGATTTGTAAATTTTGACTGTTGCTTGATACATTTTTGCTCTCTTAACTTTTTCTAAATCCACTTGCTGTTCAGCGTTAAAGCTTAAAGGGCATCCTAAATCTAAATCAAAAACGTCAACTTCACGTTTCCTATTGTCAACTTTTAGGATTCTAACTCTTTTTTGAACCGTTTCAACATATTTCCAGTCAGGGCTCATCATTGTAAATCAAGCGTTCATAAAACGTGCATTCTTCTTTAATTAATAGTTTGCTTTAAGTGTCAATTTATTGTTTTGCGAAAAAAGTTTTACTTTAACGCTGGACAATTAGCTTTTCAATTAAACAAAACCCGCTAATACAGCAATATTGTAAATTTTTTAGAGTTAATATGCCAATTTTTTGCCAATGCACTTTCCCCTAACTTTAGTAACCTAAAATGCTATTAAGAATGTTACAACATCAAAAAAGCCATGAATTTTTGTCCTGATAACCCATTAGATTAATATACTTTTAAATGACTCAATCATCTAAACTCGTTGGGGAATAATGTTTGCTCGGTTACTCAGGAAGAATCTTATATCTCGATTTGACCACCGGTAAGAATCACACCGAAAAACTTAACGAAGAAACCGCTAAAAAATATGTTGGCGGAATCGGGCTAGGCATGCACCTTTACCTTAACAATTCAAAAAAGGGTGTAGACCCCTTAAGCCCAGAAAACCCGCTTGTTCTTTCAGTCGGACCACTCGCCGCCACAATGTTCCCAACAGGCGGAAACGGTCACGCATTCATATCTAAATCGCCAGAAACAAACGGCGTAGGTGAATCAGTTAGTCACGGCACTTTTGGCACAGAACTAAAACGTGCAGGCTACGATGCAGTAGTTTTAACAGGTAAAGCTGAAAAACCAGTTTACCTCTTAATCGACGATGACTCAATAGAGTTACGCGATGCAACCAAGCTTTGGGGCACTTCACCCTCAGAAGCTGAAGATGCAATAAAAAACGAAATCGGCGACTTCTACGTACGCGTAGCATCAATTGGTCTTGCAGGCGAAAAGCTTTCTAAAATTGCTTGCATAATTAACGATAAAACTCGTGCAGCTGGTCGTACTGGTCTTGGCGCCATAATGGGTTCCAAAAACCTTAAAGCCATAGCAGTACGAGGCACAAACGATGTTGCAATTTCTAAACCAGACGAATTCTTCAGTTTAGTGAAAGAATTTCATGAACGTATGAAAGGTCCAGCGGCTCAGAAATACCGCACAATGGGCTCAACAGATAACCTTATGCATCAAAACAAAATGTTCTGCGTTCCAACTCGTAACTATAATGACTCTCATTTCGAGCTTGCCGACCGAATCAGCAGCACCATCATAAACCAACGATACGTTTCCAAAATTATTGCTTGTAACTCTTGTGCAATGCGTTGTGAACATGAAGTAGTAATCAAAGATGGTCCCTACCGTGGAACCATGGCACGCATCGAATATGACAACCTCTGGGCTTTAGGTCCAAACTGCGGTGTAGACAAACTAAACTCAATAATCAAAGCAGCTGAACGATGCAACTATTTCGGTTTAGACGCCCAAAGCACAGGCGGCGTAGTCAGCTTCATTATGGACTGCCACGAAAAAGGTATCCTCACTCATGAAGACCTAGAAGGAATAGATGCCCACTTCGGCAACGCAAGCGCAATGCTTGCAATCATCGACAAAATCGGTCGACGCGACGGTATAGGCGACATGTTTGCAGACGGCGTTAAAGCTGCAGCTGAAAAAATCGGCAAAGGATCAGAAAAACTTGCTCAACACATCAAAGGTTTAGAAGTCACAGGTTATGACGTAAGATGCCTAAAAACTGCTGCTTTAAGCTATGCAGTATCATTCCGGGGTGCAGACCATAACAGAAGCGGCGCTTTCACTGTTGATCTACGGGGCAAAGTTGACCGTCTAAAAGCTGAAGCTGGCAGAGGCAAAATAGTTAAAGACCTTGAAGATTCTTTTAACTTGATTGACTCCTTGATTGTTTGCAAGAATTCCAAAGGCACTTTCTATAGGGAACTTGAAGAAATGGCCAAAATCTATAACGCGACTACTGGCATAGACGTAACTCCACAAGAACTTGAATTAGCCGGCGAACGTATACAAGCCCTTGCAAAACTAATCAACACTCGTGAAGGCTTAACACGCAAAGACGATACGCTTCCATGGAAAGTTATGAATCAACCAATCAGCGATGATGGTCCAGCAAAAGGTGCAGTTGTAACTCCAGATGAACTAAATCTTATGCTTGACGATTACTACCAAGCCCGCGGCTACGACAAACAAGGCATTCCAACTAAAGCTAAACTTCAAGAATTAGGTTTAGAAGAATATTTGGACATAATAGAAAACAAGGGGGACTAAAAGTATGGCGAAACTTCATGAAAGAAAATTCATATCCGCCGACCCCGAAAAATGTGTAGGCTGCCAAATCTGCGAATACGCATGCTCATTCGGTAAAGAAAGAGTCTTCAACCCCACCAAATCCAGAATCCGAGTAATACGCGAAAACCAAATAAACAACATAGCAGTCACCTGCAGGCTCTGCGAAACACCCGCTTGCGTTGCTGCCTGTCCACGAAACGCGCTTTCACAATCAGCAACCGGCAACATCATCATTGAAAAAGAAAACTGCACGGGCTGTGGTTGGTGCATTGCAGCTTGCGATTACGGCGCTATGATGCTTCATCCAGAAACCAAAATCGTGTATAGCTGTGACCTGTGCAAATTCAGAGCTGATGGTCCACAATGTGTTAAGTGGTGTCCCGAAGAAGCTTTAACCGTTGTTACCAGTGATGTTTTGGCTCAAAAGGCAAGACTCAGCGCAATCAAGAAACTGTTCCAGCCGTCAGGCGAATCCAGAAGCCAGAAACCTCAAGAAACAACCGAATAAGCCATTATTCCTTTTTTGTTACCAACTTTTATTTTTATCAAGAAAATGAAGCTTTAAAATCAGGTCTTTAAAACCAGATTTACCCACTATATTAATATACTTTTTACAGACTATAGTTCTAAATTCGTTGGAGGAAACGGTTTGCTCGGTTACGCAGGAAGAGTACTACATGTAGATTTAACCACCGGAAACACGCGCGTGGAAAAACTTGACGACGAAACCGCCAAAAAATATATCGGCGGAATCGGTTTAGGCATGAAACTTTATTTAGCTAACTCAAAAGCTGGCGTTGACCCATTAAGTCCCGAAAACCCTCTTATCTTAACTGTTGGACCCATTTCTGGTACCATGTTTCCAACAGGCGGGAATGGTCACGCTTTCATATCTAAATCCCCCGAGACAAACTTGCTTGGTGAATCAGTTAGTCACGGCACTTTTGGCGCTGAACTAAAACGTGCAGGCTATGATGGCGTCATAATAACTGGCAAAGCTGAAAAGCCCTCATACATTTGGATAGACGATAACTCTGTACAATTACTTGATGCCGGTGCTCTTTGGGGAAAATCACCAGGCGAAACAGAAGATGCAATAAAAGAAGAAATTGGCGACTTTTATGTTCGAGTTGCATCAATTGGTCTTGCAGGTGAAAAATTATCAAAAATCGCAAACATAATTAACGATAAAACACGTGCAGCGGGACGAACAGGCCTTGGTGCTATAATGGGTTCCAAAAACCTTAAAGCAATAGCTGTCCGCGGAACGCACGATGTTAAAGTAGAAAAACCTGACGAATTCTTAAACATAGTGAAAGAATTTCATGAACGTATGAAAGGTCCAGCGGCTCAGAAATACCGCACAATGGGGTCCACCGAGAACCTCATGATTCAAAACTCACTTTACTGTGTTCCAACACGCAACTACAATAACGCCCACTTCGAATATGCTGATAGAATCAGCAGCGAAGTCCTAAACGAACGTTACATCGCCAAAATTATTGCTTGTAACTCTTGTGCAATGCGTTGCGAACATGAAGCTGTTGTTAAGGATGGACCGTATAAAGGTTCAATGGCGCGCATGGAGTATGATAACTTGTGGGCGCTTGGACCGAACCTTGGCGTCGACAGGCTTGACGCAATAATTAGGGCAGCTGAACTCTGCACTTATTATGGTTTAGACGCTCAAAGCTTGGGTGGAGTAATTGCTTTTATCATGGATTGTCATGAAAGAGGCCTCATTGATCACATCCAACTTGAAGGTATTGATGCACACTTTGGTAACCAAGACGCAGTAATCCAGTTGATAGAACGGATTGCAATGAGAGATGGTATCGGTGATACCTTAGCTGACGGAGTTAGAGCTGCTGCCGCAAAAATTGGTGGAGAAACAGAACAACTCGCACAGCACATTAAAGGTTTAGAAGTAACCGGATATGACCTTAGATGCCTTAAAACTACTGCTTTAGGTGCAGCCGTGTCCTTCCGTGGCGCAGATCACACAAGAAGCGGCGCGTTCGTAGCTGATTTAACTGGCAAAGTTGACCGTCTAAAAGCTGAAGTTGGGCGCGGAAAGCTTGTAAAGGAGCTTGAAGACATGTATAATCTAATAGATTCCTTTATCATCTGCAAAAACGCTAAAGGCACATTGTATAAGGAAACTGAAGATTTAGCACAACTTTACAATGCAGTTACAGGCCAAGAAGTCTCCGCTGAAGACCTTAAACTTGCAGGTGAACGCATCGAAGCTCTTGCAAGACTCATCAACATCCGTGAAGGTTTAACCCGTAAAGATGATACCCTTCCATGGAAAGCCATGAATCTTCCAATCAAGGAAGACTGCCCCGTAAAAGGTAGCGTTGTAACTCCGGAAGAGCTTGACCTGATGCTTGACGATTACTACACTTCACGCGGTTGGACACTTAAAGGTGTACCAACCAAAGAAAAACTCCAACAACTCGGACTTGGAGAATTCGAAAACATAACAAAAGGAAAGGAGGACTAAAAAAGAAAATGGTAAGTGTCCACAACCGAAAATTCGTCTCTGCTGACCCCGAAAAATGTGTAGGCTGCCAAGTATGCGAATACGCCTGTTCATACAGCAAAGAAAAAGCATTCAACCCAATCAAGTCACGTATCCGCGCAGTCCGCGTTAACCAAGTAGCCAACATGGCAGTTACCTGCAGGCTCTGCGAAGAACCCGCTTGCGTTGCTGCCTGTCCACGAGACGCGCTTTCGCAGTCAAAAGATAACGGTGCAATCGTAATTGACCCAGACAAATGCAACGGCTGCGGATGGTGCATTGAAGCCTGCGATTACGGTGCAATGATGCTGCATCCAGAAACTAAAACAGTCTATACTTGTGACTTATGCAAAGACAAAGCTGAAGGTCCACAATGCGTTAAATGGTGCCCCGAGGAAGCATTAACCGTCGTAACAAGCGACACGTTGGCTCAAAAAGCAAGAATTAGCGCGATTAAGAAACTGTTCAGCGAAAACCCATAACAGGGTTTTCTATATTTTAATTTTTAAATTTTGTTTTCTGCTCTTTTCAGCGTATTAATAACTTAGGCTGGTTTTACCCTAACTCTTTATAGGTTTTTACATAGAACCATTAATAGGTTGGGGACTAAGATAGCTTTCTGGTTCAAATGTTTCTCTCTTGAAAAGTCATAAAAATTGGTTTCCGATTTTTAAGTTATTATTTGCAATTTTAGCTATTAAATAGCTGGTTGGAATAGTGTAGAACATAAGTATTGTGTCAAAAGCCAGCAGGATAGGCATCATAGAAATTATTGTGGCGTCTGAGAAAAGTTGACTAGTTACTATAGGCATCATAAATTTATACATAAAATAATTTACAAACGGCGATATTGCCAGCCGAATTGTGAGCGCTAAAGCGGTGTAATAGATAATATTTTTTGTGTTCGAAGGTGTAATTTGCGTCTTTTTTGAGTTTTTCCATTTGATTAAAGAATATGCCAAAAACACGCCAATCAATGAAGTTAACATGATAGTAAAGTTCCATAACGGGAACAGAAAACCCAGTGGTCTGGGGAAAAGTATTGTCTGACCAATTGAACTTAATGCTGCAACTGCAACGCCTAATTTGAAACCATATAGCAAGGCTACGATTACTATTGGTATTTCCCAAAAATAAAATGATGGCAAACCTATGATAGTGGGTATTCTAATTTGACTTAGGGCTATAGTAACCGCCGTAAAGATGCTGCATAACGCAACCTCTTTTGTATGCATGGTCGATGAGATTTATTTATTTTTTTATTTAACTTTTTCCCAAGTATCTCTAATCTATTTTTTGTTGATAGTTTCTTTTGAATTCCAATATTTTTCGAAATAATTTTTGCCTAATGCAATAATTCCTGGATTATTTGACCAGTAAAAAGACGGTCTGAAAATGTTGTTTGGCAATGTGTTGATCAGGATGTCAATGTCGTCAATTATGCCAACTCCAACTTGAATCTCATCTCGAATATGTTTAACTCTGAAATTTGGGTTCCTTTCCAGCCGTTCCATATTTTTATCGCAAACTACCTCTTTACATGATGCTAAAATAATTCGGATTTTAACATTTTTTGCTAAAAGTTTTCTAAACAGTGGAAAATTATTTTCCCACCAAAAAGAATATTTTGAGTTTAATATCATTGTATCTAAACTTGTCTTTGTTGTCAGCACTTGTTTTTTGGTAAAGCTTATGAGGTGTTCTTTTCCTGAAACTGCGATAAGGTGTGGCTCTATTTTGTTTTCTTCTTTATCCCTTTTTTGCATTTGATCAACTAGTTGGGCCACCTTTGCTTTCACTTCAACTGTTTCTTTATTTCTTTTTTCCAACAAGATTCTAGTTGCCAAACTTATCGAGATTGCCTTGTACTCGCAAGGTGCTGCAATCATTTTTGTGATTAACCCATTCTTTTCAAGCTTAGGAATATTTCGATAAACAACCTCTCTGGCAAGGCTTGTTGCTTTAGCAATTTGTGTTACCGTCGATGGCTCAGATTGCAATAAACTGATAAAAATTTTCGTTTGGTTAACCGTTAAACCTAGCCGGGTAAAAGTGTCAATTTGATTCTGTAAATCCATTTTGGCTTAGTATATTTTTCAGAATATAAATTCTTTGTTACTGCAGCTTTCAGTAATAACTCGTTATATCCCTTAGCCATCAATCCTTGATGACATTAAAAAATGGAGGAAAAATAAACAAAAATGAAAAATAACATACCAAAAATACGTGCTTTTGCAATTGCTTTCGTGTTGATGATTAGTTGTATATCTATGCTTATGACAACTTCAGTGAAAGCGGATACTACATACACTAACCTTCAAGAAGGCGGTTCAATACCTGGCCCACTGCAGAGCGGCGTTACCGCAGATGTAGAAGTTGATACACGTGCTTTTCTCAGTTTTACACCTAATCCCATAGGTGTCAACCAAGAACTACTAGTAAACATTTGGCTTAACCCAGCACTGCATGTAAGTCGATACTTCAAAGATTACACAGTAACATTCACAAAACCAGACGGAACAACCGACGTTGTCAAGATTGATTCTTATCGAGCAGACAGTACAGCATGGTTCCCTTACAAAGTAGATCAAACCGGTACTTGGTCAATCAAATTTGACTTCCCCGGTGGTTACTTCCCCGCAGGCAACTACACAACCTACAGTGGAGCTGTAATGGGCAGTGGTGTCACTAGCTTTACAGATTCTGTCTACTACAAGCCTAGTTCTACGCCAGTACAAAACCTGACAGTGCAAACAGACATGGTCTATTCATGGCCGCCGGCAGCATTACCAACCGATTACTGGGTAAGACCAATATCGCCAGAAAACCGTGAATGGTGGTCAATCGCAGGCAACTACCCCGCCACAGGCTATGTAGGCGGAGGAGCAACATGGGACCAACTTTACCCTGATACAAACCCTCACTGGAGTGACCGCTACACCTTTACACCTTGGGTTCAAGCGCCAAACAGTGCACACATAGCATGGAAAAGACTAGACGCTATAGACGGTTTAGTCGGAGGCCCCGGCGGAACATCAAGTTTGCTTACTACACCCGCATCACCAAGCGTCATTTATGCTGGCAGATGTTATCAGACAATGACTGTTCCAATCAATGGCGTGCCAACAAGCTGTGCCGTATGCTATGACCTGCGCACAGGACAACAATATTACGCGATACCTACCTCACAAGGTGGAATCACTCCGACTATTGTTTCTTATACTTCGACGTATTCAACGCTTTCAGGTCAGCCAGCTGTTCCAGGCGCAACTGCAGGTTCAGGTACCGCACCCGAACTTATGACAATAAGCAACGGCTATCTATTGAAGATTAACTCGTTAACTGGCGCTATATTAACTAACGTTTCGATTTCTCCGCTAACAGGCACTGGCGGAACATATTACATGAACGAGTACGTCTTAGCTATACAAAACATTGGCGACCGCACTAGTCCAAACTATCGATTAATCAATTGGACCACAGCAGGAACCACAAGCAACTTCTCAGCAAGAATAATGAGCAATACAAGTTATGCAAGAAGCAGTCTGCCCACAATAATCGATTATAACGTTGGAATAGGCGCAACTGTATCTGGTGTTGTTCCGGCAACTTCAACAGGCGTGCAAACACAAATGACCATAATCGCCTACCAACTGACTACAGGAGAACAATTATGGAACAAAACAGTCGATGAATCACAATACGCCTCAAGCACTATAGTTGCAGACCACGGAAAACTTGCAGTGTTAACTGAAAAAGGATACTTCTTAGCGTACGACTTAGCTACAGGCACTCAAGTATGGCAAAGCGAACAAATGAGTTATCCTTGGTCAGCATCTGGTTTTGGAGCCTACACAATACAATCCGCTTATGGACTAATATTCAGAGAAGCATATGACGGCGTTTACGCTTTCAACTGGACAGACGGTACGATAGCTTGGAAATACAAAGCTTCTGCAACCCCATTTGAAACCCCCTACATTGATGAAAACGGTGAACCAGTCTATGCTTTCTCATGGAACGGTGGAGGTGGCAGTGGTACAATAGTTGCTGACGGAAAAATATACACTTTCAACTGTGAACATTCTCCTACCTTGCCCATTACGAGGGGCTGGAAAATGCATTGCATTAACATTACAACAGGCGAAGGCATCTGGAACATTACCGGCTATATGTCGGCAGGCGCAGTAGCAGATGGCTACCTAACAGTTGGAGACACATACGATGGTTACCTGTACGTTTTCGGCAAAGGTCAAAGCTCAACCACAATTTCAGCCCCACAAACAGCGATAACAAAAGGACAAAGCGTCATTTTAAGCGGCACCATTTTAGATCAATCACCCGCCCAACCAGGCACACCTTGTATCTCTAAGGACTCAATGGCGACCTACATGGAATACTTGCATATGCAGAAACCGATTGACGGCTTATACCACAACATAACAGTAACTGGAGTTCCAATATCAATTGATGCCATCGATCCTAACGGTAACCCCGTACACATCGCAATAGTAACAAGTGATATGAGCGGAACCTTCAGCTACACGTGGACACCAGAATTAACCGGCGATTACGCCATAACAGCTACTTTCATGGGTGATGAATCGTACGGCAGCAGTTGGGCTGAAACACATGCAACAGTAGTAAACGCGCCAGAACCATCAGCGACTTCGTCACCAATCAGTTTTGACTCAATCACCAATACATTGATGACAACGGCAATAGAAATAGCAGTAGCAATCATAATTGTAATTGCACTGGCAACAGTAATTCTGCTTAAGAAAAGACCATAATGAAATCAAAAATTGCCTTATACCCT
Organism: Candidatus Bathyarchaeota archaeon; assembly: GCA_963832745.1. GTDB lineage: Archaea > Thermoproteota > Bathyarchaeia > Bathyarchaeales > Bathycorpusculaceae > Bathycorpusculum. The sequence continues at coordinate 466,755 of CAWHVC010000002.1, forward strand.
ATTTCCTTTTTTTTATTCCATAGATATCTTTTCTTTTTTTCAGTTTATTGAAGCCTTAAGCAATTTCTGAATATTTACTTCGTTAGACAGGGGTTTGCTTGTTGCGAAAACTTAAATATTGACAAGCGACTCAGATGGCTGTAAACCCAAGAAAAGCACGGGTCATGGGGCCGTCGTCTAGCATGGTTCAGGATACATGCCTGGGGCGTATGCGATCCTGGGTTCAAATCCCAGCGGCCTCACCACAACAATCCAGAAGCCTCACGCGTTATTTCGCTTTGTTAATATGTTGAGTATTGAATTGAGTTTGCTGGCTTTTCAAAGAGCACGTGTATATGTGTGCCCTGTATTTTATGCGTGGCTGAATAACCTGACTACACAAAACAAACAAAAGCTTTTCATCAAAAAATTGAAGGTCCTATCGAAGAGTCTTCTGAGCACGCGAAGTTTTCTTTACATGGCGATTGCAGTTATGGGGGTTGTGCTTGGCGGCGGAGGATTGTTTCAGGGAGTGCTTGCTGTTGTTTGCGCTAAATTGCAGTTTCAATTAACCAGGTTACGGATGTTTCGGAGGATAGTATTTCTAAAAGGGATAACCCAGTTGTCTCAGCAGCCATTAGCCAAAAGGACATGGTATATGCTACTTTAGGCTACTGTGGTTTGGCTTTTCTTTTTGCTGCTTTAATCGGCTACGTTGCCATTGTGCTGACGGCGGCGTCTTTGTGCTTGTCGATTCTCTATTCTGCTCCACCTCTACGATTAAAAAGGTACCCTTTTGTAGCGTCCTCCACTATCGCCGTTTTCGCTTTAATTATATTCTCGCTGGGATTCTGCTCAGGACAACCAACAAGGGGGTTTCCCACCAGTTTAGCCTTGGTAATTTTAGTCAGCTACAACTTGGCCATCAACACTAAGGACCTTAAAGACTATGAGGGAGACAAAAATAGTGGTGTGTTTACTTTGCCAGTGCTTTTAGGTCAAAGAAGGGGAAGAATTGCTATAGGTGCGCTGGATTTTGTTGCTTACTTGGCAGTGCCTTTTATATTGCACGTTCCTTTGCTTGTCGTTCCGGCGTTAATTTTTGGGGGCTTAACCTTTATTCTTATTTACGGAGAGAAAACGCCGGAGAAACTGCTCTTTTTTATGCTATTCCTGTTTTTGGCAACAGTTATGGTCGCCTTGCTGCTGGCACGCTGAAGACGGAAAACTTGCAAGAAACCGCAGCAGACGCGGGCAAAGACAACAAATTATCCCTAAATAATTGAATAAAAAACGCACATGTCTGAGCGCATAAACTAAGCACGCGTAATTTTACGAAAATTGGTTGTTTATGGCTTTTTCTCGTTTTCGAGTTCTTGCCTAATTGAATTAAACTTTAAGATTAATTGAGGCAAATGAGGCATCCTTTCCGCAATAATATCTACTAATGCTTCCGATCCTTCAGTATGCGAAATAAGCAAGCATATTACATCATTTATAAACGCGTCATAATCTCCCGTGTAAGGGATTGTGACTTCCGATTTCATCTCTGAAATTCTCTTCAACATGTTAGTAAAGAAAACGGAGTCTAGTATTTCGTTAACTTTCTGCTCGTTTTCTTCAGGGTATTCTATAGCTAGGATTCTCATTTTCATTTCAAGTTTCTCTCCTTGTTACGATTTTTACGGCTTAGACATTTGGAGCGCTTTTATGGAAGAAAATTTTTTCGATAATAGCAAGCTCCAGAATAATATGACTCCGCTGAGTATATTTGTTTATCCTAAATGCAAAATTGATAATTGAACAATAAATGAATTATGTAAATGAATCATTCTTCAAGAAAGTGTTCTTGGGTAAGATCATTGTCTATCCATGCTTTTTTGGTTCCTTGATAATACTGCGCAAATATATTTTAACGGATAAAAAAAGGGTGGTTTCTCCTATAGCGTT
>CAWHVC010000003.1:0-855450 GCA_963832745.1 Candidatus Bathyarchaeota archaeon
TGGAACATCCTGTTCCTTGAATAGAACTAAAAGCGGCCAGCCTTTTAAAATCAAGAGATAAAGATGCAAAACAAGATTAACGTAGCCTTATGGCTGGTTGTTTTTGGGCTTCTAATGCTGTCTTTAAGCTTTTTTCAGCCTGCTGCTCAAGCGCAATATACTGCTGACGATCAAGCCTTTATTCTTATTTCGCCAATTTCTATAGATTCACCCGTGAACACGACTTACACAACAAACCAAGTGTGTCTAAACGTTACTGTCAAATCTCTTGTTAAAAACGATGCTGACACTACAATGATGTATAGTATTGACGCCAATGATAATGTTACAATACCCACTTCTAACACTCTTGTTCCAGTATGGGCGGATGTAACTTACGCTAACGGAACTAAGACAACAAAAATATCATCCACTCTCTCATACTACTTAATTTCAGGTACAGTTAAACTTGAAAATTTGCCGCAGGGTCAACATAGCTTAACTGTTCTTGCCCAATACAACGTGCCCATTATGCAAAAGATTGCCTTCGACAACAAGACTGTACATTTTACTATAGATGATGGAAACTCACCAGTTGCTTCTAACGTTGACGTTAATGATAGTACATCTAAGCCTGAACCGTCGAATAGCATTATTTATGCCCCTTTAGGCGTTTTTTCACTTATAGCTATTGTAGCCTTTGCTTTGTTTGCAAAGCGTAGACAAAAAGAAAGGCCCATGCTATGAGTGTTAGCTTACAGTTTTCTGCTCAGTTTCAACAAATTCCTGAAAGGCCTGCCATTTTACAATATTTAAAAGTAAATAGCTGTTAGTTATCACCTATGAAGAAGACGGTGTTTCTTGCCTTTCTCGTTTTAGGGCTTTTAACTTCTTCCTCAATATTGGGCTTAGTTAGTGTGGGTCAAGCAAATCCTGGTCCAGCCACGCAGATTCCCCCTGTCGTTGACGTGCCAGATGTGCAAATTAAGGCTCAAATTTTAAGAACAGGAAATGAAGCACTGGCGATAGTCGATGTAACTTACACGATGAAAACATGTTACGGCTATGGGGACAGCTTTCTATCTGAAAACTGGGGAATGAATATGATGGTTAACCCTTCCCGATACGTCGAAGTTACAGTGGTATATGATAAACTAGACGCTTACTACCCAATTCCCCCTAACGCCACAAATGTATCCTTCAAAATTAACAATGATAACCTTAACTGGACCCAAAACCGCATACACAACTACCACCTTTTTGACACTTATTTAACCGAAGTAACATGGAGAATAAACCAGGTTCCAGACAGTTTCCAGATAACAGCCCACTATGAGGTTCCATTAGAGAAAACGCCAGAAATCTACAGTTATCTAGGAGAGTATGCTTTGATAATTCCGCTTGGCGCACAATTTGGACTTAAAGAAGCAGCCTCAAACTTTAATTCTTACCTCTGGTTCGATAATTCCTCGGCAGATTTTTCTATCCAAACTGACGAAAGCTTTGGAGACATAGTCGCCTACTCAATAAATGGCTTAGGCACATTAGAACAGCTTGACTCTACCCTTACAAGGCAAGACAAAACATCCCAGACTGACTTTACAGTATCAGTGGCTGACCTTTCAAACTCAACAACAAAGTCTATACATGGAGCAGTCATAATACTGAATAATCAACAACAAGACATAACTGAGCAAAACACACAAACAGTCCCCCTCATAGCAGCGGCAACAATAGCGCTCATTTTAGTAGTCATCACCGTGCTAATTTACCTAAAGAAGCGACGACCATAAAAAACAAGTCTTTGAGAATTGAGGGAAAACGTGTATTTGATAACAGCAAATTAACAATTGTAAACAAAAGAAAAAGTGGCTTCTTTAGTAGAAGCTTTGGATAGGTGACTCGTCATTACCTGCTTTGGCTTTTACTGAGACAATCTCTTCAATCTTAGTCTTTGTTAAGGCTTTGATGTTGTGGAAGTTGCTCATTTCGCCGTAGCTGACAAGAGTAATTGCGGTTCCTTCTGTGCCTTTACGGGCTGTTCTTCCGATGCGGTGGAAGTACACTGGAGGATCGTTTGGTACGTCGTAGTTGATGATGTGTGTGATGCCTTCAATGTCTAAGCCTCTTGCCGCAACATCAGTTGCAACTAGTAAACATAGTCTGCCGCTTCTGAAGTCGTTGATTGCGCGGTCTCTTTGTGCCTGTGTATAGCCAGCATGCAGTGCCTGTACTCGGAAGCCTTTGCGGTCCATTTGCTCAGATACGCGGGTGGTGTCTCGGCGTGTTCGACAGAAAATGATTGCTTTCTCCACGTCTTTTCCGTGTAGAATAGTGCATAGTGCGTCGAATTTGCCGCCTTGGTTAACTACAGTGTAAAATTGCCTCATTTGAGTGACTGCGATTTCATCTTTGCTTACCAAGATTTTTTCTGGGTTTTTCATGTACTTGTTGCAGACACGCATAACAGAGGAATCAATGGTTGCGCTGAAAAGGCTTGTTTGTCTATCTTTGGGGGTTCTTGAAAGTATGTATTCAACGTCTTCTGTAAAGCCCATGTCAAGCATGCGGTCGGCTTCGTCAAGAACAACAACCTTAACTGAAGACAGGTTTAAAACGCGTCTTTCCATAAGGTCAATTAATCGTCCTGGTGTACCAACAACAATTTGTATGTTACCGCTTAAAGCGTGGATTTGTTTGTTAATGGATTCTCCACCGTAAACAGCTAAAACACGAACTCGGGAATATTTACCGAATTTTGCCAAGTTTTCTGCAACTTGAACGGCTAACTCGCGTGTAGGCACTAAAACTAGGCCTTGAACACCTTTAACTTGTGGATTTAACCGTTGAACCATTGGAACGCCGAAAGCGGCGGTTTTACCTGTTCCTGTTTGTGCTTGCCCAATGACGTCTTTACCGTCGAGCAAAGGAATTATTGCTTGAGCTTGAATTGGAAAAAGAGCGTCAAACCCTAATTCACCTATACTTCTTAAGACTTCCTTAGTTAAGGGTAAGTCTTTAAATGATTGCATTTGCAAATCTATTTTTTCTCCTGCCACAGAATCATTCATGCGATTATTTTTCGAAAGCTCAGGAGCTTAGGTTATACATGAGTTAATGTGACACGTCCATCATTCAGTGGCGCGAATATAAAAAGATTTGTAAGTCCAAAACAGGAACAGAACGTGAAAAAGCCATATTTCAGGTTTAATTGCCCAATAAAACCGCTAAACTGCCCATTACCCAAACGATACCTAAAAAATTGTGATTGTACTCTTACAATCACAAACCTAAATTTAGGGTGGCTTCTCAAAAATAAGCAATCAGTTGGTTCCACAAAAAATTATTGAAGGAAACAAAAATGGGGAAAATAAAACGAAAAGTGCCGCCACCATACTTTTACAGTGGCGAACATGAAGCTAAAAGCGAAAATGAAGAGGAAACTTCAGATGCTTACGATAACGAGCAAAGAGAGCAAATGCTTGAAGATGACGAAATGACCGCTGCGGAAGCGGGCTTTATGCGTGGCAGAAACCAAGAACCAAGCAAGAAAGCAAACCAACGCAATGCCGTAAGCCATAATGATTCAACATCAGTGGAGCTTGCTAAAGAAGACAGCGAAGACGACTAACAACTCAATTAAAGTTGAATCTGCGTTTAACATTTTTCTTAGCGGATAGCTTGAAAATTAGAAATCCATAAAAACACACTAAACTACTGTTGTGTTCATGCTTGAGGTCAAAGGAAACATAGGCAACGTATTGCACCGTATAATCAGGTTTGCCAGCAAAAGCACAATAAAAAACTTGATAATCATAACCTTATGCATTGTAATGTTTTTTGTACAAATTTTCTTTCCTTACAACTATTATGCTTCAGCGGACAGAAGCGGAAATACGTCTTTTCAGGTGGGCGTTCACTACGTTTATGAGCAAGACCGGTTAGACCAAATTGCAGGGCAAATCGCAAGAATAAAAAACCTTGGCATCAGCGTTATCCGCATAACACTGGAATGCAACCCCAACGAGCAGTATGGCAATGATTTAACAAACCAGAAAAACGATGCCCTGTTTGCGGCAACTGACCAGTTGGATTTAGATGTGGCACTTGTTATTCCTAATCATGAAGACTTGCAAAACGTAAACTATTACCTTAACCGTTGGGGCAGCCACTTGGAATATATTCAAGTGCTTAACGAACCCGAATTATCCGCATCTTGGGATGCAGGAGCCCTGTTTACTGACGACGAAATCGTAAGCAACTTTGAAAGAGTTTACCAAGTTGTTGAATCCTACCATTTGCAGGCGAAACTGTACACAAACTTCGGCGCAGGCTACGTACTTAGAAGCAATGTACCAATGGAGTTAAGTAAGCATCTGGATTTTGTTGGCTTGGATGTTTATATGAACGCGTTTCTTGTATTGGCACCGCATTTCGTTGGAAGCCTGCATAGTATGACTAACAAGGACGTAGTAATCACGGAGTTTGGCATGTCTACAAGCAATAGTCTTGCTCAAAGCGACTTTATAATTCATGGACTTAACCTGTTTAAAAGCATGGGGCTGAAAGGTTGCTGGATAGCTTACTGGAACAGTGCCGAAGATTATTACGGCATTCGTGACAGGCCAGCAGAAAAAGCAGTAGGTGAATGGATTGCAGAAAATGCTAACTAACATAACAAAAACTGAACAATTCAACAGGCTCATGAGGCTGCTAATTCATGGTCTCTTGATTGTGTGCAGCTTAATAATACTACAAACAGTGCTGGACAGCGCCAAAGACGGCTTTATGATGTTTCTGCCGCCATTAGGGTTTGTGTTCTTCTACATTGCCACCTACATTGTAGGACCATTAGCAATTGGCGCCGTAAACATAATAATAATTCATCGTCTAAACAAGTTGAAGGGTTGGCAGGTAGGATTCTGGCTAAACGGGCTCTTTCTGATGTTATTGTTCTCTACAACAAACTTGGTTCTGCAGACCATGCTTAATTTGCCGTTTGCACCATACGTTGCGTTGATTGATTTGTTCCTGCTTTCGTTGCCGTTTGGAATCATTGCAAGATACAGCAATGGTGGATGGAAAAAGCCAATCGACTAAATTCAATGCAAGTAGAAGGCTTCAATAAACATTTTTTACCTTAAAATTATTTATACGTTTAGAAATAAACTGTTGGTGTCAACTGCTGAAGAAAAATTTTGTCGTTGTATTATCGGTGGTTTTAATTGTAATTATATTGGTGGCAGCTGGAGTTTACTTTCTTAACCCCTTAAACACGTCAGTTAAGGGAGAACGCGATTTTTATCTTGGAGTTTCTTTCAATGGCAACACCACCGTTCAAGCTAAACTATTAATTGACAAGGTAAAGCCTTACACTAACCTGTTTGTAGTCCAATCCGGACCCGTAAGCACAAACGAGACAGCCATGAACGAAATCGTAGACTACGCAGTAACCTCAGGTTTGGATGTAATCGTATATTTCGGTTTTTTCAACCCCAACTATCCATGGCAGCTACCATGGCTTGACTATGCGAAACAGCAGTGGGGCAACCATTTCTTAGGAGTCTACTTAAATGATGAACCCGGCGGATACATTGTTGACCTTAACTGGACAGGCTACTTTACCCAGCTAAGAATCCGAAACTCAACGGACTATAATCTTCATTCTCCAGCGATTGAACTTGCACTCAACGGTACCCTGCCAAGAGAATATACACAATCAGCTGACCATTTTAAAAATGAAGTATGGTACAATCTTGGCGTAAATGAATTAAGTAACCGTTCAATCACTGCTTTTACTTCTGATTACGCGCTCTATTGGTGGGATTACCTAGGCGGCTACGATGTAGTGTTTACAGAGTTTGGGTCAAACAGTAGCCTCACACAAAACGTGGCTTTAGACCGTGGAGCAGCCCGCATGCAAAACAAAACGTGGGGTGCAATCATAACTTGGACGTATGACCATCCCCCGTATCTTGCCAACGCCAGCGCTGTCTACGAGCAAATGCTTGATGCTTACTTGGCAGGCGCTAAATACATCCTAATTTTTGATTTCCCGTACCTTCCTGGAAACCCATATGGCGTCTTGACAGAAGAACACTTTGAGTCATTACACCAGCTTTGGATGGATACAAAAACGGTTAAACCTGATGACAACCAGCGTGATGACGCCGTGCTAATTCTTCCTCAAGATTATGGGTGGGGCTTACGGCGTGAGGACGACCGTATCTGGGGCGTTTGGGGTCCAGACGAGAAATCACCCGAAATATGGAACATCAGCCGAGAACTACTAACAAAATACGATTTCAGGCTGGACATGATTTTTGAGGATCCACATTTTCCGGTTGATGACCTGTATTGGAAGATATATTATTGGAACCAAACAAGCGTGGGCTAAATTTTGCGGTTTGTAAAAGAGTTGGTGAGTCTGTTCCTACTCAACAGCTAAAAAGGCACCCTCTTTTGAAGGGAGAGGGTAAATTAGCTGCTTCACAGGCTCTCCTCACCAATCAAGTTAGCATTTGATTGATTAATTTAAACTTTCAAGAAAAACCAGTAAAACAGAAAACAAAAAAAAGAAAAAGGAGGTTATGGGACTTCTTTCTGCATTCTTTTGGCTAACCCGTAAACAATCGGTATCAAAATGATTGCAAGTGCTATAGCAAACGCCCAAGCGATTGTCGCTATGATTCCTGTTACGCCCGAAAATGTTGAAAAGATTGCTCCAGTTCCTATCAGCAAGAATATGCTGTAAAGGATGAATTTAGCGTATCCTGCGATTGAAGTGAATTCTGTGTGTTCTTCTGTGATGGATTTTATTAAGCCGTCGGTTAAAATTATGCCAACACCGATTATGACAAAACCGATAATCAAAGAGTAGACTAATCCGCCTGCACTAAACAGCAGCAAATCAAAAGCAATGTTAAGTATTACAGCGACTAAACCGATAAAGAGCAGATTCTTTAGCATATCAGCGATTTCAACTTTAGTTTTAAACATGGGTCTAATGACATTGCCAACCAGCATCGCCAAGTAATCTACAAACACTATACCTAAAACTATGACAAGTATGCCGCCTAAAAGCCTAGGCAAATACGCAGCTATCTGAACAATTAAAGCGCCAGCTTCTCCAGGAATGTTAAGCATTGCAACGGCTACTGCGATTGAAACAATTATTATGAATGCATAGATGATTCCGCCTACAAAGTTGGATAGGTCAAATCCGCTGTTACGGAAGATTTTGCCGATTTCGCTTTTGTCAAAATTTTTCTCTACTGTTGAGTTGATTACTCTGTTAACGATTTTTCCAACAAACCAGCCTACGACTACGCCGATGATTATTACGATTATGGCACCGATTATTCCAGGCAGGGCTAATGCAACCGCATTGGCAAAATTGTTAAAGGCTTCTTCCAAAGTTAGCAGTGCTACTAATAAAAAAAGCATGAAAAAGCACCAAACGTTTTATGGTCTAACCTGCTTTAAAACGTTTTTATTAAGCCCTTTTAATTAAACAGGTAAGAACAACCATTAGATTGAATAGAGAAGGCTAAATTGACTACCTTATTCACAGGCGCTTCTTATGGCAATAGGCTTTTGATGGTTTTGGCAATAGTTAATTTAATTAAAAAATAAAAAATTATTGAGTTCCAGATTCACTCGAAGAGACTTCTTTTGTTTCTTCTGACTTCTTGTTTAAGCGGATCGAGAGCTGATGGTTTTTCCTGCTAAGAACAATATTTTCTTCTCCAATGCCTGCTGCAGTAACTTCTCCGTTATATTCCATGCGACTACTGTAGCCCAATTCTTTTAGTTCTTGCATAAGTTTTTCCCGCAACTTTCTTAGTTGTTCGCTGGATGTATCTGGACCTCTTTTAAATGCGAAAGTAAGGGTCTTTTTTTCTGAATCATAGTTTGCTCTAGCACCTTTACCAATTTTTTCTACCTGACCCCATAACACTTTATCAGTGGATTCACGCATGTTTTTCACACTTTTTGCTACTTTTCTCTTTTAAAGGAGCCTTCTCCGCCAGCCTCAGTCACTTTTGAAACAACAGTATTACTTACCTTTTCTATAAGCTCTTCAGCCCGTTTCCAGTTATCAGCTGAAACCTCTAGACTATATCGTGGAGCTGCAATTACGCTAAATTCAACTTTCGCGTCTTTAGCTTTTTGTGCTTTCTTAGTTTCCATAAATGCGTCTTTTATGATTTTTACGCCGTTAGGTTTCATGCAACGAATTTCAAGAACCCCTCGAACCTTTACCAGTTTAATATGAATGCGTTCTTCTGCAACTTGAGCAAAAACTTTAGCCATATCTTCAGGTATGCCAAGTTTAGTTAGAGAGTCAACACCATCTTTGAGTACTTTTTCAAAGCCTTCATACAAACCGTATTTTTCTTCAAGTACTGTGCCAGCTTTTTGGTAAACCTCCGGCAGAGGTAAACCTAACCGTTCAGCTACAGCTGCTAGAAGCACGTCGCCTTTACGGTCCTTTTTCCAAGCTTTTATCTTTTCGATTCGTTCACGTTTTGTGACACGCCTTAGAGATAAATCAACATGACCTTTTTCAGGGGTAACTCGAAGAACCTTAAGAACCATTTTTTGTTTTTCACGAACGAAGTCACGAATGTTCCTTATGCGGGCACTCGAGATTTCGGAGATATGAAGAAAACCTCGTTTACCATACTCATCAAGGTTAGCGTAGGCTCCGTAATCCATCACGCTTTCTATTGTAGCGATTATAAGATCGCCAGATTCAGGCCACTCAGGTTTATGTTCCGACATTTGATACGCCATTTTAGTTTTACTTGCCTATTTTTTCCGATAAAACTTACATTGCCAAAGAGCAACAAATCGGCATTTACAATAATTCAGTTCAATAGAATAAGTCTATCTACGTGTAAAGATACTTTTTTCCTAAATTTAACTGGTTTCCTCATTTTTGAGAGAAAAAGAAAGTTATTCGCCTCGAGTGTCGTTTCGATTACACTCAGCTTTTGGACGATACTCCACTTTCTTAGTTCTTTGCTTATGATGCATTTCACATTCTTTAATTCTAACAAGCATCCACTCGTTTTCTTCATAAACACATCCGCAAAGCAAAGTCTTAGTTGTCAAAATCTATCACCCATCGAATCAAACACGAATAAGTACATATTACTAAGCAACCCAAGTTTCATAAGCATTTAGTTCTTAGCTAAAAACGAAAAAGGAAAACAGATTTGTTGATTTTGAGGCTTAAAAAGGGGAACATTTTAGAATGCGCAAACCCTCTTGTTTGTTACCTAAGGTGGCTATATTGCCCAGCACAATGAAAAGAAAAAACATAAACACACAAAAAGAACAGAAAAAGAAAGCAGAACGTGAAAAAGAAGCAAAAAAGAAACAGATGAAGGAGCAGCTTCCCGCCAAAGGCAAAAAATAACAATATATCCATAACGAGTTGAAAAACTCAAAACTATTCTTCTTTTAAAAAATACAGGATAAAAAAGGGTTAGCAAAAGTTATTGCTAATTTAAATCTTAATTCAACCATGCACCATATTGAAAAATGAAAGATTAAGAAGATGGCTCTTTGTTTCTTTCACGTTTTCTTAGAGCAAACACGGCAACTAAAACAACAAGAAAAGCAATTATCAATGCAGCCACAAATGTCCACTGCGAAAAGTCACCGCTGGTTGCGTTTGTATTGAACTCAATGGACAATGTATGCGAGCTAAAGTGCGTCGTGTAGTAAACATAGTAGTTGTTTGCGTCTTCAGTGTAGCCTTGATTTTCGCATAATTGATTGTCAACATAAACTTGTGGCGTTGCCCCGTTTGGAACTGAAGTTTTTGGGATGGTAACGTTAGCAAAACCTGTTGTTCCGTTTGGCCCTGTTAGATTGAAGGAAATAGTTACTGCACCAGTTGACTGGTTAACTGTTAGGGTTGCATTTGTAATTTGGCTGCTGCTTATGTTGCCGCTTATGGCAAGGTTGATTATGACACCGTTTTCCTGAGTCGCTGGTATGGTTGCAGGGGTCTGGCTTGTTGAAGGGCCAGTTGTCGGGGTTACTGTCGGCAGGGGTGTTGGAGTCAAGGTAGGGGTTGGTTCTGGGGTGGATGTTGGAGGCGGCGGGGGTGTTTTTACTGTAACGATAATGGTTGTTGTAGCGTTGTTTCCGGCTGCGTCTTGAATAGTTAATGTTGCGGTGTAAACTCCTGTTGACACATAAGTGTGTGTTACTGTTTTGCCTAAGTCAGATGCTCCATCTCCGAAGACCCAGAAGTAACGTACAATTTCAGTTGCGTCTAAACTTAAACTTGCATCGAAACTAACGGTTTCGCCCTCATTTACAGTTTGGTTTTGACCAGCGTTGGCGGTTGGGGCGATGCTGTCAAGAGTAATCTGGGCATGGCAAACTGAAGTTAAACCTGAAGCATCCATGTACTGGACATAAACAGATTTTGAACCATCACTACCCTCAAGCGTCCAAACTTTTGATGCCGCATAATTTTCCCAAGCAGTCCATGAAACGTTATCATTGGAAAACCGCATCTGAACCACGTCTGAAATTGCGTCAGTTGCTGACAGCGTCAGATTCACAGTCGCCTGACTTGTATATGCTGACCCATTGTTTATACTGATTGAACCAACTGGAGGCGCAGTATCCAAAATGATAGAAGCGTAATAGACATGCACTCTTCCAACGTTATCTTGGATTAGATAACAAACAGTTTTTGTGCCGTCGCCATCGGTTAGATTCCATGCTTTAGTGCTTGCCATTAGCATCCAATTTGCTGCATCCAAGTTGCCTTCATTGCTCAATCGAATTTGGCTTACACCTGAACCGGTGTCTGTTGCAGTCAACGTAAGGGTTACTTGGGTTGTATTGGTGTATTCTGCACCGTTGTTTATCTGGATTGAACCTGATGGCCCAATGAGGTCAAGTTTAATGCCGGTTATAAAGTGATGAGTTTCCATGTTGTCTGCGATGTCAACGCTCCAGTATTCCAGCATGTTTTCAGAACCCTCTGTTGTAATTACTGGTTGACCGTTTGCAGCCACACTTTTGATGCTGCCACCGTTTACTCGGTAATAAATTTCGTTAACGCCAAAGTAGTCAGTAGCCGATAACGGGATTGTAAAAACAGCAGTATGCCAACCGCTATAATAATCAGCACTTGTTTCTGGCGCTGTTGTATCAACAAACCACAACAACAAGTTTTCCAGCATACACTTGCAGTCTTGATTTATCGCCCAATCCTCTGCACCTTGACCACTCCAGTAAACCACTTTACCTGGAAGATTCTCAGTGGCAATAATTTTTGCGTACCCATTACCTACTGTTGCAATGGTGGATGCGCCGCGGGCGGTATCAGCGGTGACGTTGTCATTGTCGCTGAATAAACCCGAAATGTGGTATCCTTCTGGATAAACCCCAAAGGGTCCTTTCATTATGGGGTGGCTAGAGTTGGTAACGTATAAGTCAGGTTGCCCGGTGTTATCGCCTGTTGTACTTGAACGAACCACGTTGGCAAGCAAATCGTCAGCGAAATATAGGGAGTCATGTCCAGTGACTAAGAGGTTGCCGCCTGAATCAAGGTAATTGTTTAATGCTGTTTCTTCTACGGTTGCAAGTGACCTCGCGTACTTGTAAAAGATTACTGTCGGATAGGCTTCCAGCAAGTTAGAGTTTGCAGTGTACAAGTTGGTTATGCTTTGGTAAGCGTTGAGGTTGTTGTTATAAATGTCATAGTTAATCATCATTGAATCTAAAATGTAAACGATTTGTTCAAGCTGATTAACATCCGAAATTAAAGCGATTTTGTCGCTGACTGAAACTATATTGACGTGTTGATTATCAATAATGTATGATTCGTTGGCTGAGGGGTTTACTGAGGCCCTTATTGTATAGATGGCATCTTTTGTTGGTGTCCAACTGTAGCTTGCATTGAAAACTGTTCCCGTTGCTAATTCAGGTATAGTTGCTGTTAACACGGATTCTTCATCAATTTGCAATTCGTAAGTTACGTTTGTTTCATTGTTTGACCCAAAGTTGCAGATTGTAAAGTTCAGCAGTGCAGTTTCACCTGCTTCCAACCCTTTAGGCGCCTGCAAAGTAACAGCTAACTCATGTGAACTCTTGTTTAGAATAAACGGCAGGTAACCTGTGTTAGGCAACCAATCCCAATTTGAAAAGCTATCTAAAACTGAAAAGTCAAATGCTCCAGATGACTGGATAGTTGTTGCATTAATTGCCACAACAAACGTGTCCGAATAGTTAGGCGCGTCAAGATAAACTATTGAATTCTCAGCCTCAAAAGCACAGATTGTTTCGTTCCACTTCCAAAAAGTACAGCCTTGATAACCCACAATAACCATGTAGTCTACACCAAGGTTATCCTGTTGCATTGGATAGAACTGGTCACGAAGTCCTGTTCGAGGGTTTCTGTCAACATCAATCATTAATGCAGTGTTTATGTCGCTTGAGCAGTAATTCCATGTCCGGTAGAAGTCTACTTTGAAGAAAAGTAAACCAGTTTGGGATTGGGTTGATACTGTTTTAAGGTTGCATCCGTCGCCTTCGTCGGGGTCAGTGGCAAGCAGAGTCCAAGAATCCACGGGCTGAAGAGGAGTGAATTCTTTAGATATTGCGTTGTTTCCCGTTATGGTTTCCTCTGGCATGGGCAACACGACAGCCGTTACATTATACTTGCCGTCGCTTGTAGGTGTCCAAGATAAACCAGGATAAGCATAAGCACCTATCGCAATAGAATCAATGTTAACAGTATCTACTACTTGATTATTCACTAGCAACTGTACAGCCACGTCACTTTCAATACTGTAGCCACGATTAAGGATTGAAACGTTAAAGTTTGCAGGAACACCGGTTCTTACGTATTCAAAAGGCGTCTGCCAATCCTCAATAACAAGGTCATGAGCAGGCAAAGCTTCCTCGACAGCTCTTTTGGCATTTATTCTACCGTTACCGTACCAAACATCAAAACCTGGCTCACCCAAGTCATCACTGGTTCTTTCAAGTTGATATCTAACCAACTTTGCAGTCATTTCCGGATATTGACTCCAAATAAGTGCAGCAACACCTGCCGCATGCGGGCAAGCCATTGATGTACCGTTCATGTAGGAATAATTCATTGTGTAATTGTAGACGGTATTCATTGTTACCTGATATGTTGGCATGGTTGAGTAGATACGCCAGCCGGGAGCGGCAACGTCAACCCAACTACCATAATTAGTAAACCATGTAGGCTGGTCAGTATTGTCAGTTGCAGTTACAGCAATTATGTCTTCATAAGAAGCAGGATAAGTTAACGCGTCACTGGCATCGTTCCCAGCCGCTACCAAAACCAGCACATCATGCGCAACAGCATAAGCAATTGCGTCACGAAGAACACCCTCATCATTTGAGCCACCCCAGCTATTGCTTAAAATGTCTGCACCTGCATTTACAGCGTGAACGATACATTTTGCCAAGTCAGAGGTCGGTCCGTATCCCTCGGCGCCAAGGCCTTTTTCTGCCATAATTTTTACCTGCGCTAAACCTGCTATGCCTACGGAATTGTTTATTGTAGCAGCGATTATTCCTGCGCAGTGAGTGCCGTGGCCAAAGTCATCCAAGGGGTCGTTATCGTTGTTGATGAAGTCATAACCTAATGGGACATAATGTGATGCTAAGTCGGGATGGGTATAGTCTATTCCTGTGTCGATTACGGCTACCAGTAAATCGTCATCGCCAACTGTTGTGTTCCAAGCAAAATCAGCTTGGATTGCTTTAGGTCCCCATTGAATGTCCCAATAGGGGTCGTCAGGTATAGAATCGACATGGCTAACCCCGTCTAATTCAACATAACGTACGAGTCCTAAATTCGTTATTTGCTCAGCCATACCCAGAGCGGTTGTTGCCGGCATGTTAACGACGATGGCTTGGGTTGAATCCATAGAAAGTGTGTCGGTTATTGTGCCGCCGTTTTGGCTTACAATTTCTGTTAAGTTAGAATAACTTGTTGATTGGTTGCCTACGCCGATTACGATGTCGACGGAACCGTCACTTTTTATGTGGCTGTCGATATCCTGTAGCGTGATTACTTTTTGTTGAATTAGCCGTGAATCGGTTGATGAATCAGCAGCAGAATAACTGCTGACAGGTGGAATATTGTTGTTTTGAGTTACTTGTGCGGATGAATGGACAACGGCAAAGTTGCCTGTTAAGATTAATGTGAAAATTAATAGTAAAACGAGTGATTTAGCTAATGTTTGCTGCTTGATTGCTGGTCAACCCCTTGCGGAGTAATGGGCGAGAAAATAATTATTAAGTGTTATGAATTATGATACAATATTGTAAATTGGAAAAATCATTCTGTTACCGAATGGTACCAACTGATAATATATTCAGGCAAGTTTAAACCTCTATCCGCAAGCCTCTCCGCCAATTTAACTGGCAACGGACTAAGAACATACGCGGCTCTAGTGTAGAAACGCCGAGGCACACCTACCCTTTGCTCTTCAGGGATAACAATTTGCAAATCAGACTTACGGGCTAAAGTTGAATCCTTGCAGCCTGTAATTGCAAGCACGGAACCATTGTATTTTTTGAGGGCATCGCACCATAACAGGACAGGTTTTGATTCGCCAGTATAGGAAATTAGGATTTCTACATCACCAGCTCTGGGTCTTGGAGTGTTTACGCCTCGTGCCATGAACACGTTATCGCCTAGAAAACTTTTGATATGAAAAAGGCGTATGCCAGTCATTTTAGCAATTTCTTTAGCTGTTCCTTTTCCGCCCAGAAAAACGTTTGTACCTTTCTCAAGCATATCTATCAATTGAATATAGGTTTCTGAAGCCACGTTGGCATCAATCAGGTTGCCGATGATTTCAAATTCTTCTTCGCAAAGTGTGAAAACATCCTCAACGCTTCCGCCTTTGGAGATACCTTCAATCATCATGTTAAGAAGTTCAAGGGTGCCTAACTCGAAAATGTCGCCCATCATGCCAGTATCACTGTAAACGCTTGCAGGCGTAGCTTGTCCCCGACCTTCAATCTGAACAGCGCTACCATATTTGCCGGCTATTTCTGCTAAAGGAGACTTCAAATTAGACGTCAACAAACCCATGCTGAAACGGTCAGACTTTTTCTCGTCAATGTACCGTGCCAAATCTTGTGCCATAAGCAGTGGATCGTTGGATTGCCCGCTACCTGAGTTCATAAGCAAAAGCGTTTTCTTGTAGCGTTTCTCAAAAAATGGCGCTGCATAATGCATGCTTCTACCGGGAAAACCGGGGTCATCAGGGGTGTAAACTGCTTTGTTGCCCCATTCAGCTTCGTTTAGAGCCATTAAACTCATTGCGGCATTAAGGGAGTACAGGGAACGACCGGACCCGCTGCAGATTATGCAGTCAGCCGTTTTCAGGTCCTCATACAACGGACCAAGACTGTTTTTACTTATAGCGAGAATGTTGTCACGAATTTTGTTTGCAAATCCTACGTTGCAAATTTTGCTTTTCACAGCCACCAATGCACCCTTGAATGCGTAGATATTTCTGTCAAGCAACAGAGCGTAAAAGGGATATAAGGATTTGTAAAACGTCTATCCGGAAGTTAAACTGGAAAGATAAAATTCCGAGTGCAAAAAAGAATAAAAAAAGAAAACGAGGAATTGCGTGTTGCTATTTGCGTTGCAGTTTTATGGCTAAGAAAGCAGCAATTAAGGCAGATATCAAAGCGATTAATGCAAGTCCGATAGATGCTATTGGAAGCATTGATTCACCATAAACTTCGGTTGCGGGTGAACCTTGGGGTCCTGTGTCGCCTGTTTCGCCTTTAATACCTTGGGGTCCAGTTTGGCCGGTTTGACCTGCCTCGCCTTGGACGCCGGGGCTTCCATTAGTACCTTGAGCACCTGTTTGTCCAGTTGACCCAGTCATGTCTGGCACTGTGAATATAGCTGATGCTGCATTGTCTTGTTTGTCAGTCGCAGTTATGTTATAGGTTGCTGCTGAACTGCTTGGCAGAGTGATTATGGCGGTAAAGTTGCCGTCAGCATCTGTTTTTATGACTGATGGAACCGTTGGTATAACAGTTTCATTGCATGTTAAAGTAATGTCCATGTTTGCGGTAAAACCTGTGCCTTGAATTGTTGTTACAAAGCCGCTGTCAGGCGTCAAGGTTATTTGTGGCGTAACAGTGAAAATTAAGTAGTTATAGCTCTCGAAGTCCGCTCCGTCGTAGCTTAAATCTAAAAAGTAAGAGTCTGCATTAATTTTTGGAACTGTAAAGTTTACACTGAAACTACCTTTTTCGTCTGTTGCTGATTGAGTCACTTTAACTCCTAACATGTCGGGGCTAAGATGCAACGAAAAAGCAGTTGAACTTGCCCAGCCTGTACCGTTTGCATAGACCAAGGTGCCTACTGGACCTTCAGTAACGTTTGTAATTATGGTAGGTTCAACATAAAAAGTGCAATTGCTTATTTGGTTTATTTCGTCAGTTGCTGCAATCAAATGGTAGCCGGTGCACGCGTTTGGTATATGGATTGTTGTGTTAAATTTTCCAGTTGTATCGGCGTTGGCTGTTGCGATTTGTGTTCCATTCCAAGTTAGGCTAATCTGGCTTAAAGCTTTGAAGCCTTCACCATTAACAGTAACCTTTGAACCAACAATGCCTCTTGTCTGGTTTAATCTTATCATTGAATCAGTTACTTCATACTCAGTTTGTGCCACTGTGTGTCCGTTAATAACTGCCGAAATATTGTATACTCGAGAAGCAACCTCAGGTATCGTAAAGTTTGCCACGAAACGCCCGCTATTACCTACAGTCACAGTGTTTAATTCAACTTCCACTGATCCGCCAACTTTCCAAACAAGAGTAACGTTACTAAACGCGGTGAATCCAATACCACGAATCGACTCAATTGAACCCCACACACCTGTCGGGTTTTGCGTTTCTATTGTTGGCTCTATGACTTCAAAAGTTTCGTAAGCAGAGTTTCCATTTTCGTCGGTTGCTGTTATTTTATACATACCAAGAGCTGCATCAGGAATTGTTATGTTTCCTTCAAAATATCCAGTTTCGTCAACTGTTAGGGTTTTTAGAAATGATTCTGCGGAACCACCTAATTCCCAAACTATGTCGACAGTACTGTTATATGAAAAGCCATAACCTTCAACGCCTAACACGTTGCCAGCTGCGCCTTGGTTTGCGTAAAGGTAAAATTCGGGTGAGTACACCCAAAATTCTGCGGCTGCAGTGCATTCGTTAGTTGTTGCATTAAAGTAGTAGGGACCGTCCAGTGGAGTTTCTATCGAGTATGTTGTAGTGAAGTCGCCTGAAGTGTTTGTTGTAATGGTGCCGATTATTTGGTTGTTGAAAGTTAAAGTGACTAGTTTGTTTGCTCCGAAATATTTGCCTGACAAGTCTACCTCGGTACCAATGGGGCCATCCTTGGGATTTACTGTAAATGAAGGGTTTATAGTGAAAGAGGCTGAATCTACTGGCCCGTCGATGATGTCTTCGTAGGTTCTGGTTGTTACAGTTATAACGTAGTCGCCTGCCACATTAGTGTTCACTATACCGGATAATTGAATTGCAATTATTCTTCCTGCTGGAATAACAACTGCGTCATCCACCAAGTAACGAATCGTTTGACCGTCGCCAGGATTTGACAACTGTCCAGATCCCAAGTTTATCACTGAAACTTTTTCAGCCGATGATACGTCAAAACCGTCAGGGAATATGAATTCAATAGCTTCAACTATTCCGCTGGTGGCGGTTGTAAAGGTAATGGAGTAGTCAGTTGTGTTTGCGGCGTTTTGATTGTCAACTGTTACAGTCACCGTTGACAAAGCAGTTGCGCTCGTCAGTGGTACTGTTAAGAACAGTGAAACAAAAAGCAGCATTAAAGTTGATGCAGCAAATATTTTTTTACCATTTTTACTGGTTAAGGTTTGCATACTTTTTCGCTCTCTAAATTGTGTTTGATTGTTTGGCTGTATAGCTACAAAAATATCATTTATAAAGACTCGTATATTACGAAACAATATTTCAAAAACAATTACAAGCCCGACAAACACACAACAAAAAAAGAAAAATTAGTTAGCAGAGTATTTACGTAGCTCCTCAATTTTGTGAATTTCAATCGAATTGCTTGCATGCCGCATCACCGTTCGTTCACCCGCTGTAAACAAGGCAGTCTCCTTATCCGCCAACAAACGCATAGAATACAGTTTGTTTGTAACAGCCGATATGCGGTCTTTTTCATCAAGATAGTCTATTAACACCGGTTGAACACCGAAAGTCAGTTCCAACTGTTTTTTAACTTTAAGATCCGGCGTAACAGCAATAATTGGCTGTGCAATTTTGAAACGTGCAATCATTCTTGCGGTATAACCTGTTTTTGTTAAAGTTATGACTTTATCAAGCGGCATAGTTTGGCATATCCGATAAATCGCTCGGCTAACTGTGTCAGAAATGTTCACAAACACGGTATCTTCAACCTTGCTTTTCACGGCAGTCTCAGCTTCATGAGCGATACGACTCATCATTTCCACAGCTTCCACAGGGTACTGGCCAATAGCAGTTTCACCCGAAAGCATAATTGTGTCTGAACCGTCCAATATCGCGTTTGCCACATCGCTTACTTCAGCTCGTGTAGGTTGAGGCTGATGAACCATGGATTCCAACATTTCCGTAGCCGTTACCACTAGTTTGCCCCGTTGATTGCAGCGCTTAATTATTGATTTTTGAACAAGTGGAACCTTTTCCGGTTCAATCTCAACGCCTAAATCGCCTCTTGCAACCATTATACCGTTGGTTACCTCAAGAATCGAATCAACATTCTGGACTCCTTCAAAGTTTTCGATTTTTGCAATTATGCCACCTTTGTAAATTTTGGCCAAGTCCTCTACGTCACACGCGTTTCGGGTGAAAGAGAGAGCAATATACTCAACGTCAAATTTTTTGGCAAAATTTACAATTTCTAAATCGTAATCAGTAAGCGTGGAAACTGTTAGACGCTTATTCGGCAGGTTAACGCCTTTGCCATCCTCAATTGTGCCACCAACTATGACAAGTAAGTGCAGTTTTTCGTCGGATTTTTCGGCAATTATAGTCCTCATTTTTCCGTTATCAATAAGGATGATGTCGCCTACAGCTACGTTGTCATAAAAGTTGTGGTTGAAACTTACTTCTTCCCCGTTGAAGCCAACTTCTAATATTTCGCCTTTGGTTAGAACCCTTTTTTGTGCAGCTTTAAGCCTAACTTCTGGACCTTTAAGGTCAATAATTATTGGAATATCAGCTATTTTTCGAACGGTTTCAATAACAGATTGGTACTGAGCAGTGTTTCCGTAAGCAGTATTAATTCTTGCACCATTCATCCCTGCATGAACCATTCGCTTGATTATTTCCTTTGTACTACTTGCTGGACCGATTGTGGCAATGATTTTCGTCTTCTTCATAAGCATCAGCATTAGTGAGACGTAAATCAAAATTAAAGCATGACGGTGCAAGTATCCATATTACTAAAGCACCTAAATAGAAAAACCAAGACCAACAACGAATGTACATTGCAAAAAGTAAGATTTTTGTTAACCCATTTTTTTAAGGTTCAAGATGTCGTTTTAGGCTGGTTTCGAAGTTGTCAATTAGGCTGTTTAGGCTGGCTGTGATTTCTTTTACTCGGGCTTTTGCGTGTTCTTTGATTAGGTCGGGTTCAACCATGGTGTATGCGTGGTAGTAGCCGCCGCCTTTGAGGGTTTTTGATTGTTTAACAACTAGGTTTGCGGTTACGAGTTTTGCGAGGCATCGGTGTACGGAACTGCGGTCGCGTTGTACGGTTGTGGCGATTTGGTCTAGTGTAGCTTGGGGGTTTTTTGCGACGGCTAGGAGGATTTCGAGGTCTATGGGTTTTAGGTTGTAGAGGCAGATTAGGAGGTCTTGGCATGTTGCGCCTTTTGTTGAGAGTTGTTGTAGGCTGTCCATGTATTGTATTGTGTTGGTTCAAATATTTAAGTTTTGCACGGTTTTGGCAATACCGTAAAATATATACCTGACAGACACCATTACATAAGTATAAAGGAAGTGCAAACAAACATGCAAAACCTTGAATGCCCATACGGCATACCAGACGACCAATGTTGCCAACGAGACACCTGTAAAACATATGTAGCAAGAAAAAAAGCCCAAAAACAAGCATAAACAGGGACCAGCGTTGACAACACAATACGAAAAAGTCCAAGCAACCAAACCCCAACTATTAAGCGGAAACCTCTTCGCTTTAACATGGATTTTACTGGGAACACTTGGCTGCTGGCTAATTAACCCCCTTTACGGATGGCTATTTTTAGGATTTTCAGCATTTGTCACTTACGGCATCCTACGCAGAATGACCTGCACCTCATGCTACTATTGCAAATCATGCACAAAAGGAATGGCCAAACTATCCCTGCTGTTCCTTGGCGCAAACCACATTCCGGGAATAGGCAAAGGCACCATCATAGCAATGGACACAACAATGTATGCAGTATTAACTTTGATACCAGGTTGGCTACTTGCTTCCTCGTTACTTGCAGAATACGACCTACTAAAACTGCTGGCACTCGGCGGCTTAATCGGAATTTCCATAATCAGCGCCGTAAGTTTACTATACCATCTCGCCGTAAAACCCAAGACTAAAGCGTGAACTAGATGCATAAGGCCTACATTGACCCAGAGAAATGCTTACGTTGCCCAACTTGTGGAGCGGCAAAAGTCTGCCCTCCTAAAGCTATTTTTCGCATCGACCAAGATGACCCAAACATTGTAGAGCCAGATCTGTGCCATGGATGCGGTGACTGCATGTCAAAATGTTCGGGCAATGCAATAGAATTGAAAAAAACGACTTAAACTGAAAAGTGAGTCAGCTGATTGAAAAAGTGTTCAATCGAATAAGTAAAGGGTTATTTTTTTGTTGTAAGTTTTTGTAGGCTCCATGCTAGAGCATCTGTTCCGACCGCAGTGAAAAGCTTAAGCGTGTTCCATAGTTTTTTGGCAGTCAAATCCTGCGAGAAAGCAAGGGCAAACCTTTTAAGAATATGTGAATTGGCTGGTTCACTTAACCATTTCAGGTCAACATCAAGAGTAATAGTTGAATCTGTTTGTCTTCCTTTTATGACACGTATGTATTCAACACTTGTTTTACTTGTTTTGAATATGAAACTGGCAGTTAAATCATCCATCCTTAAAGTGCATTGGATTGTTTGTGGGCCCAATAATCGGAGAAATCGCTTCATTTCTAAAACGTTATGCACACCAACCTGTCGGGTGTACGCTTCAACCCGCGGGTCAATGTATGCTTCAAGAAACGTGGCTATATGTTTTTCAAAATTATCCTTTTGTAAGGTAGTACCATTATTTGCCATAAAACCAAGATTTATAATTCTTTCTTGAGCGAAATCTATCAGGGTCTTCTTTTGTTTTGTTCTTGATTGAACAACTTGTTCATGATCAAAAAACGTGTCAATATTCCAAAATCTCGCCATACAATACGTAGCCATTTCTTCAATTTTCTCTTTTGAGAGATGCTTAGTTGTATATACAGAATGCATTTCATCAAAATTGTCCCAGTTAGTTTCAAAAATTAGTCCTTGCTCATCTAACTCTTTATAGAAGTCTGTGCTGGGGAAAGGCGTTGCGATTCCAAAAGCGGCTCCTGTTAGACCAATCTCTTTCGCGTATGCAGGGAACATTCGGATTTCTTCTTCCGTTTGGTCAGGCAAACCAATAACAAATGTTCCGCCTGCTCTGCCACCGTTTTCACGTATATTCTTAACGGCTTGACCGTGAACCTTGCTGGTTATGCCTTTTTTGGTTGACTTTAAATCTTTGGCATTTGGGCTTTCTATACCCATTTCAAATCGGCGGATGCCAACTTGACACATTTTCTTTACGATTTCTGGGTGCGCTGCCATGGCGTCTGCCCTAACTAGGGCGCAAAACTCCATGTTTAAATCATGTTCCATCATTAAATCGCATAGTCGGTCAACTTGTTTGGGGTTACCCATAAAGTGTGGGTCAGCAAACATGACATTTACGGGCTTTCTTTTGTGGTATTCTGACATTTCCAAGAGTTCTTGCATAACGTTCTCGGGTGAACGGGTTCTTAGGCAACCTTGACTCATGCTTGGTTCGCAACAGAAACTGCATAGGCCATTGCAGCCTCTATACATTGTTAAAACATCACAGTCTGTTACTCGATCTTGGCTTTTGTAAGGATACTGTCTCAAATGTCGAGCGGGAAAGGGAAGGTCATCCAAGTTTTCAAGCGGTTTTCTGTCTTGATTGCGAACTATTTGTCCATTCTTACGGTATGAAAGCCCTAAAATGTTCTCGAAAGTGCCCGTTTCCACAATCTCTTTCATTGTAGCCTCGCCTTCCCCGCGGACAACCGCGTCGATTTGTGGGTGGGCAAGCATCATGTCAGGGACAGCGGTTGGGTGATATCCACCGACTACAGTGGGTAAATTGTTTTGTTTAGCAATTTTGGCCAAACGCAGACCTTGGTTGTGTTCAGTGGCGGATAATGTGATGCCGACTAGGTCGGGGTTGTAAACGTTTATGATTTCTTGAAATTTCCTGTTGTCAAGTTCAAGGTCAACAATATTGACTTGGTCAACTGTGTCTTTGAGGTAGGCGGCTATGTATTCTAAACCGATAGGTATCAAATCGAAAGAAAAACTCAAGCCTTTCCTTCCAGCAGGTTTAACCAGCAAGATTCTCTTGAACGCCAACATGAAACACCAAAGATAACTTCCCGACAACCACAACTATACTTAAAAATCAATCGTGAGCTTGAGCCTTTTAACGATGGAAAATCAAAAGAAGAGCACAAGAATTATAATAGTTTTAAAAGTACTCTTAGTAAGAAAATAATGCAGACGTGTAAAGGAACAATTGCCATCATAATCCTTGGGATAGCCATAACCGTATTTGTTATGGGCAACGTTGCAGTTGCTGGAGATAGCCTTCAAGTGGATTCTACAAGTTTACACGTTTACAGAGATGGTTTAACACATGTTAGTCAATCAATAAGTGTTGACCAAATAGCTTCTACAGTGAATGTAGAGCTTTTGTCGGATGATGTTGAAAACGTTTTGATTCTTGACGAAAACCAGATGGTTGTTGATTTCACAATAGATGGTTCAAACTTAACAATAATTTCTCTGGGGGAGAAACAAGTCAACCTTGAATATGACACAGTGGCGCTGACAAAAAAAGAAGCTGAAACATGGACCATAGTTACCGGCAGCCCCTATGAGCTAACTGTTTCTTTGCCGACAAATGCAACACTTTTTTATTTGAATGAAATGCCTTCAGCGATAAACACGGTTGACTCTGAAATCAGGTTAACTCTTACACCAGGAAATTGGGAAATAAGCTACACTCTGCCATTAGTCTCACAGGAAACAAATGAAAATAACCAAGACACCAGCGGAGCAACAGACACAACAGCACCTTTTAACCCACTCATAATTTTCTCAATCATAGCCATTGCAGCAATAAGCACATCAACATTCATGATTATTAAGCGCAAGCACAACAAAAAACCAAACATGAAAAAAGTTCTCAAGAGCAACCCGCAACTGCAACCAGACGACCAAAAAATCATACAGTTTTTAATTGAAAAAGGTGGAACAGCGTTTGAAGCAGAAATTCGTGAAAGATTCCCAGACATGCCAAGAACCAGCCTGTGGCGGCTTGTAAGGAGACTTGAAAGATTAGACATTGTTGAAATAAACAAGATTGGATTAGAAAATCAAGTTAAACTTAAAAAATAAAATAAGTTATTTACCGCTTTTTGTGCTGTTACCGTTAAGCTGGCCTGCCCCTGAATTGGGACCCCCGTTGCTGTTCGTGCCACCGGTTGGTGAAGGTGAAGTCGGATTTGGATTATTTGAATTGCCACTGGTTCCATTCGTGCTGTTATTTGGTGTTCCTCCTCGATGAACTATTTCTTGATTTAAAGATTGGTCTGTATTTTGTATTAAACTACTTAGTGTGTTTAGGCTGGCAAGCTTGTTTCCGATGTCTCCTGGCTGATTGGTGATTTCTTGGATTCTTTGTTGCAGGTTTGCGATGTAGGCTGATTCATTTTTGAAGCCCATGGACTGCAAGAAGCTATTAATATCTACTCCTTGAGTACGTCCATATTGGAATCTTTCTTGAACCGTTGCAATCAGGTTGTTGCAGTAATTGTTAAGTCTCCAAGAATCTGACGCTTCACCTTGCGTTTTCAGGTACTGGTAAACTTGAGAAAGTAAAGCGTTACCCTGCTCCATATTGGCAACTGTTTGCGTGATTTCTTCGCGGGTAGTCAACTGACTTAACGAGTTAACGTTAAAACAATTTGCTGCCTGATCAAGCAGACTAAGAGCGCCGGTCGCGTTTTCTTGAACAACCGAGCGAAGTAAGTTTATTCTTTCTCGTGCACGGATATTTGCTTCCAATAACCCTTGAGCATCAACTTGGTCACTTGGTTGAGGGTAACAAATGCTCAAAATATGATTTACTGATTTGTTAACAGTTTTAAAGGTGTTTAATGCTTGAATCAAACTTACTTGTGCACCGTTATAATTTCCAGCTGCAAATTGAGATTCTGCAAAAGTTAAATTTTCAACTCCCTGCACATACAAAGAGACATTGCCTTCCAGAGAGTTAAGTAAACCATAGTTTTCTGCCTTTTGAAGAGTTGTTTCGTTTGAGTAAATTTGGTTGATAAGGTCGTCAAGTTGGTTTTTTGTTTGTTGGGTTAGTGAAAGCAGGTTTTGGGTGGAATTTTGGTTTTGCGCTTGGGCAAAAAAGCTTGCACTAACCGTTACGATCATGATAGTTATTAGGGCAAGTGCAAGCAGTTTGCTTCTCATAGCAGGAACCTAACGTAGTATAGCCGCGCTTACAGTTAAGGAACACTGGTGAAACGAGCGTTTCAACGCGAAAAAACCGGTCAAATCAACCTTAGCGTTAAAAAACCTGTGAAAAAAGCGTTCCTAAAAATGAAACGGTTTTCGCAAAGTGTCCCTTAACTCACATGGTAGCTTATGTCTTTTTGAGGTAAAATAAATGAACCAAAAAATAAAAGGCATCATATTGCTAAGTGTAGTCTTAGTTGCTTCATGTGCAATGATTTTTACAGCATCAGTTTCAGCAGCAGACTGTGATAGAGACCAAGTTAAAGATCAAACAAAAGATCAGCTTAAAGACCAAACCTGCACGCCCGACTGCATTCAAGACCAAACCCAACTGCAAACAAAACTTCAACTCAAGGATTGCCTTTAACGGAAACTTAGCTAATCCCCTTTTTTCCTTCTTTTCCTTTTGAAACAAGCGTTTCAGTGTTTGAACTGGTTTTCTCATAATGTCCCTTAACTTGGGCTTAGCATGTATTACGAGTAGTGACTTGAAAATGTTAAACCAAAAAAATTGGAAAAAAATTACAGCCATACTTGTAACAGCTTTGTTCTTGGCATCTTTAACAGCATTAGCCAATGCCGCTAATGAAACCAGCTCCAAATCTTCAGGCAACGGGTCGCCTGAACCATCACAAGCACAGACCAGCAACGGCCAAGAAAATACAACGCCAACTGCTAACCCAGACAACTTGACTTCAAACAATCCAAACAGCAAGCCGACGGACGATTGTAATGGTACATCAAATGCTTATGGTCAAGGCAATTCTGAACTTATGATTCCGGGAGGGGTAACAGCAAACACGACTTATTGCAACCGAACAGACGTAACACCCAAAGCAGAAATGGAACAGGTACGAGCAGGCGAACCGATGCTGTTCCGTTATAGAAACATGACAATGCTGATGAACTGCACAAACAACTGCAGCGTCGTAGTTACTGCGGATGAAACAGTTACTCCAAAGATTCTGGGGCTTTCAATAGATAGTCAGGAAAACCTTACGGTTGCAATGAACATGTATGGGTCGCCGCTTCAGGGCGAAATGGTTACGGAAAGAACCTTGAACTTCTACGTAGGCATTGAACCAAACAACCAAGAGCAAATAAGAGGCCAAATTCGACTGTACATTAACCAAACAGAACTTCAACAGGAGCTCAACAGAGAAGTTAACGCTTCACAATTAACCTGGATGTTCTGGAACATAACTTCAGCACAATGGCAAGCAGTTCCAAGCTTTATCGATGATAGCGGATACTTAGTATGCAACACGAACCACTTTTCCACTTGGACAGTAGCAGAAATCGAACAGGCAACCCAGCCAATTGAAAACTTGGACACTGCAAACATGACATACATCATTGTCGGAGTAGTTGTTGCAGTCATAGCACTTGTAGCAACAGTAACAATTCTAAAAAAGAAAAAATAATCGAGCCTTTTTCTTTTTTTAAAAAAGGCAATTCTACATTTTTCCCTTGGCTTCAAACTTTGGCTTGACGGGCATTTGGGCACAAATTAAATACCACAAGCAACATTACATTTTGGTTATGGGGTACCAACCTCGAAGAACGCCCAAAAGGGCAATTCACGAATACAGAAAAGCATTTCGTGAAAAAAGCAAATCAGCCAAACATCAAAATAGACGTGCCGCCGAACAAGCTTTGGAAGAAAAAACTGCGCCAACTGAACAGCAGGTTTTTGAATTAACACTTAAACGTCTGCACACGTTAGGTAGCCAAAAGTTTGGTTCTTACCCGTTTAGCGAGTATTTTGACCGCTGGCTACTAAACGTTGAGTCTACACTGGACGAGTTTGAAGCTTACTCAGGCATGAATGTTGATGAGCAGTTTGTCAAAGAACGCAGTCAAGCACTTGCAGCTGTTAAACTGCAACTTGAAAACCGTCATTGTAGAGAAACCCGACTTGAACAGCAAATAAACAGTCTTTCTGGCGCTAAAAACCATCTCCAACAATTAAACAGTGAATACCTAACCAAGGCAACTGCGCTTAAAGGTCAAAAAAACGCTGCAATCAAACGTTTAAACAATGAAATAGCTTCCCTGAAAAAGGAACAGGACCGCATAATCCAGTTGAAAACAGGTTTCTTTAGAGGCGTTTCCAGAAAGGCGCGGGAACAGAAAGAAATTGAGGCTGTGCAACGGTTAAGTGATAAGCAGCAGGAACTTGAAGTAACGGTTTTAAATTTTCGTGAACAACAGAAGCTGCTTCGGGAAGAGTTTGACCGTAAGCGTGAACCTGTATTGGATGATGTTAAAGCTTTTCAGAAACGCGTCAAAGATATGGATGAGGATGGCTCGTTGGAGGAGCGTTGGTTTGCCTGTGAAGCTCTAATTGATGTTGTTAACAATTTTTTCCAACGAAAAATGAGTAAAGCCTGAAAATGACTTTTTCTATATTTTTTGTAGATTTGAGATAATGAATCCTGTAAAATCTATTTAATCTATATAAAACACGTTTTCCTGCTTGGGTAATGGTTATGGGAGAGTTTTCTTTGATCATGTAAAGTATTGTTTATTTGAAGGATAAAAAATGTTTTTAATGCTTATGGAACACCCGTGAATTAGCTAAGCCTTATAAGGTTCATTTGTTAAAGACAATTTCAATTATTTAGACGGATGATCAAAAATTGCAAATAGCTTTAAAGAAGGAAATGGAAACCCTCCTCATCCCGCTGTATGGCAGGGCAATGATGAGCGAAAAAGGCCTCTTCAAAGACCCAGACGCCGAAGTTGCAATAAGCCAAATAGATTACGACTTTTCAAAACTGCAAATCAAAGAAAAAACGCAAATAATGCTTTCAATCCGCGGTGCACTCATAGATGACTACACAAAACAGTACCTTGCAGATCACCCGGACAGCACCGTAATCTATCTTGGATGCGGGCTTGATTCAAGGGCAAAACGGCTTGGTTATCCATCAAAGCTGTGGTATGATATTGATTTTCCAGAAGTCATAGACATAAAGAAGCAACTCTATCCGCAAACAGAACATTACAAGTATGTGTCTTCCTCTGTGACTGATTGGGCATGGCTGGACAACATCGAAACAAGCAACCAACCCGTACTGGCAATTGCGGAAGGCCTACTAATGTACCTAAACGAGCAAGACATCAAAACGCTTTTTCTGAAAATGCGCGACCAATTCAAAGATGTAACCTTTGTTTTTGATGCTTATTCTGAAGTTACAGCTGAACATGCAAAGAATCATCCTTCCCTTAAAAAGACCGGCGCAAATGTTCAATGGGGAATCGATTCACCCCAAACTTTAGAAACCTACGGAGAAGGCATCACCTATGTCAAAACAGTTTACTTTACTGATGATGCTGCAACCAAAAATTTGCCAACACGTTACCGCATGATGTTTCAGTTGGCAGGCAAATTTAAAACTGCAAAAGAAGCACACAGAATATTCGTAATAAAACTTCAAAGACAGTGATACCAAAGAAAATATTGGAAACTAACTCTTATGGATTAGTTAATGGGTAAACGTTTTGTGAAAAGCTTGCTGTAAGCGCATCCATGTCGGAAACGCCAAGTATCACGTATTCGCCATTGGTTAATTCAATCACAAGGCTGGTGTTGTTGTTAGTTAGTACGTGGGCTGTGTGTCCGTTTCCAAGTGTGAAGAGGCCTATGCAGACATCGCCTGAGGCTGTGCCAAACGTTCTTGACATTGTCAGGTTACCTTGACCCAATTGGCTGACGTACGCATTGGCTATTTGGTCTGAAGGGATAGTCATGCTGCCTGCACCCAGAAAACTTGACTCGTAGCTTACATATTGATTGCCTACGGTGATTGTTGATGGCAGGGCGTTGCCCATAAGAATTACTGCGCCAATGCCGATTATTATTACGCCTGTAATCAGGTAGACATACCTGTTTTCTGTTGGTCTTGCTTTAAGTGAGTAAGTAGCAAGGAGGTGTGCCAGTTTTTTTGAGAACCCTGCTGAGAGGAGAACAGCGCCTAAAACAATTAGGACTATGGGTATGATTGTTAGTATAATTGATGTTTGTTGTACCACGAATTGTTCAGCTGACACTTAATCATGCCTCTAAATTAAGCACAAAGAATTGTGTTGGATGAAATTAAATCTAACGATATAAAATTGTCAAATAAAATGATAGCGGGGTTTGTGTTTTTTGTTTTGCTTGTAGCAAATGTTGGAAATAGGGGCAGGAGGCAAAAACAGAAAAGTAAAACCCGGCAAGCGCTTGTCAGCCTTTAGAGACTTAAGTCATGAAGAGAAGCACAAAAGCAATTTCCAAGCAAATACACCAAAATGGCAGAACCGACATGAACTTCAAGTACAAGGAGGATATTCAAACCCTTATTGTCCGTAAGAAACACGTATTTTTTTGCTTGTGTTTATAAGCGCGGGTCGTCCTTGTGTGCTTGAGTTGAAGCGTTTAGTAAAATCCTTGGGCTAACCTGTAAGACCTGACTCTTTTCAATACAACTTTGATAAAAATAAAACTCGCAACAAAATTGGCGCCTCACTCAAAGAAAATGCGATAAACGTCTCGCAGATAAAAAGATAGGAGTCCAAAAAAGTGAGTGCAATCCAAGTTTCTAAACCTAATAAACGCTTAATCGATACATGCCCAGAATGTAAAAGTAATAATCTAGTTCACGATCACGACACAGGAGAAACCATCTGCGGGGACTGCGGTCTTGTTTTATATGACCAAATGTTAGATAAGGGTCCAGAATGGCGCGCGTTTACGCCACAAGAAAAAACATCAAGAAGCCGAGTTGGCGCCCCAGCAACGTACGCTATTCATGATAAAGGCTTATCCACAACAATTAGTCAAATCGACAGAGATGCTTTTGGAAGAAAATTGTCTATCACAACTAGACTGCAAATGTGGCGGCTTAGGAAATGGCAAATACGCAGTCGAGTGCACTCGTCCAGCGACCGCAACCTTTCTCAAGCTATGAGTGAACTTGACCGTTTAGCAGGTACATTGTTTATCACGGCTCAAATTAAAGAAAAGGCTGCTGTTATTTACCGTAAAGCATTAGACAAAGGATTAGTCCGAGGTAGGTCAATCAACGCTATCGCCGCTGCGGCTCTTTACATTGCTTGCCGCACAAGTTCAACCTCACGCACTTTAAATGAAATTGCTGAGGCAAGTCTTGTTGATAAGAAAGATGTTGCACGATGCTACCGGCGGATGTTGCAAGACCTTGAAGTTAAAATGCCTATTGCTGACCCGTTAACGTATATTTCAAAAATTGCTGAAAAAAACAAGATATCAGGCAAAACACAGGGTGAAGCCATAGCAATACTTAGAGAGGCTAGACAGAAACGTGTTGTTGCGGGGAAAGACCCGATGGGTTTAGCTGCAGCTGCACTTTACATAGCTTGTTTGCAGAATAACGAAAGGGTAACTCAAAAAGACATTGCTGAAGCGGCGGGAGTCACCGAAGTTACAGTTAGAAACAGGTATAAGGCGTTAAAAGAGGAACTGAAAATTTTAGTGCCGGAACGAGTTTGCTGGCCTTAACCACTTGGCCTACAACCATCTCCCTGTAAATCCTTAAAAATTAACAGGTTGACACAAAGGGGAAAATTAAATATCTTATCTATTGTTTTTTCATCTTTTTTAAAATCAGCAGGACTTTCTTCTTACCTATAACCGCAAAACCGTGAATTTTCACAAAAATACTGAAAGGGCTCGCCAGGGATGAGCTCCAGTGATGATTGCTTATCACAAAAATAACTTCTGAGTTAGCCAATGCAAATATCCTACAAGCTGTTACCGCAGAAAAGCGATGTTCCAGCTAAAACAGAAACTGCTGTCTCGACAAATTCCGCCTTGATCCATTGTTTAGCCTTGTCTTTATTAATTAAGAAGTGGCAGTCTACAGAGAAAATTGAGCTCCAGTCAAGGGTGGGTAGCATCGTCGCTTTGATATGTAGAAATCAAGCAGATAAAATAGAATTAGTATTCATAACCGTTTTCTCAGTGCTCATCCTCATCATGTTCAGCTCACTTATCTCCATGAACGGCGTACTACTTGGAAATGACCCGGCAGTGCATTTGGAGAAAGCGAAGATTTTCCTCAACACCGGCGAAATCTCCATAGCGAATTTGAGCTGGACACCTCCGCTATTCCAGATTATTCTTGCGGTGATTATTTCAATTAGCGGCGCCACAGACATCTCCCAGTACATCCTGCTTCTTCGGGTGTTTACTACTGTGCTTGATTGGCTGCTATTCATGTCAGTGTATCTTTTGGCTCGAAAGTTTTTCAACCGAAAAGTCGCCATGACCGCGCTTGTTCTGCTTTTAATGTGTTTTCCGATTTATGAGGCTAACCTGTTCGGCGGCTATACAACTGTCCTCGCCTTAGCTTTTATGGTGTTGGTGCTGCTCTACACGCCGCTCTCGGTGGAGCATAACGGCTACCTTGTGGTCGCGTTCTTCGCTGCCTTCTCACTCGTGCTAGGTCACCAGGTGGGAACGTTTTTGGCTGCGTTCATTTTTCCGCCGATTTTGCTCTATATGCTTATAAAATCTAGGGGTAAAAACCTCAAAATTGTTTTAGCACTTGGCCTTGGGGGTGGGATAGCGTTTTTCCTCTACTACTTCCAAGCCATGTACGCTTACCTCGGCGATGTCATCAAGTACGTGTTCTTCGAAATCAAAAGCTATGTGTACCAGATTCCAGTAGTCAGCTTCAGCGGCTTAATGACGAATTATGGGTTCATACTTTTTGTGGGCTTAGCCGGGGTTGGGGTGTCTTTTTATGTGCTTAGGAAGCAACATAAACCGCTCTACTGGCTCATACTGGTTCTGGCGCTGTTTGTGCCGTTCTTCTTCGCCGAATCCTACCTTGTCGGCTTCTACATGTCGTTTGCATGGTTCATCTACTACGTTACGATGCCACTTGCCATTCTTGCCGCCGTAACCGTGGTGTTTGCCGCTGACAAATCCTATGCTTACTATCTGCATCATAGGAGAGTATTCAAAAAACTCTGGGTGAAAACCGTCGCAGTAGTTTTGATTGTGGCGGTGGGTGCGGTGGTTGTTTACCGTTCCGATGTAGTATACGGTAAAATCATGGAGGCAGGCACCTATTATTCCACGACCGACCTTAAAGCCATGGACGCCGGCTTGTGGCTAAAAGAAAACTACCCAGACAACACATCCGTCGTCGTCACGAAGGTTCCGGGCTTCTGGTTCCAAGAGTTCTCCGGCAAAAACGTCACCGCCCAAACTGAGGAAACAGTGCAGTACATGGACGTTGCGGAAGCAGTCTTGAACTTGGCATATGAGCTTGAGCATCCTCAGACGATGCTAAAGGCTTACCAAGCTAAAGGAGACACACTTGACGAATACTATGTCACCATTCACAAAATCTGGATGCGCGCAGCACTCAGTTCATCAAGCGGTGACACCTTCTCCTATACTCTAAACGGCGTCTACCAAGAAGTAGGAATTGACCAGTTTAACAAAGAAATCGTTTTCCAAAACCAGGCAGACCCAAAAAGCATCACCTTTGTCTTCTCAAACGACGACATAGTCCTCACCAAAACCATCAGTGTCCAAAACAGCAGTTACCCATTCGACGTATCATGGACAGTTACACCGCTTAGGGGCCAAATAACCAACGCCAGCCTTTACTTGACCACCCATTTTGACTTGCAATACACGTTCGACGTTGCAGACATTCCGGGACTTATGAACTGGATCAACCCCTATGATGCACCCGAACACATCAAAACCACAAATCCAAATTGGGCTGCAGCTTCCTTCAAGGCGCCAATCTCAAAGACAACTACATCGGTCTCTATGACGACACAAACAACGTCGGTTATGCCATGCACTTCAACGATTTGCCCACATGGGGAAACATCGGTTCACTGCCCAACCGCCAGATCGATGCGGTGCGCTTCGTCTACAACTTTGATAACATCCAAGAGGGCCAAACTGTTGAGCGCTCCTACCAGACAGTGACGCTTTCACAGACCAGCTACCCAGCGCTCACGCGGGAGTCGCTACAGGGCTTATTTAGCCAAACCGTGGAGCCATTCAATGTTATACCCAGAGACTTCCGCAGCTACATAGAACAAGAAAACATCGGCTTCATAGTTTACGACCGAAACGAACTCGACACACAAATAATCAAGAGCAAAATACTACAACTCATCTACTCAAACGACAGATACGTAATCTTCAAAATAACAAAATAACAGTTTTTTAGTTAATTTAATGAATAGATTTTTTTTAAAAATACTGTAAGGGCTCGCCAGGGATGAGCCCCAGTATTTTAAGCAGTGGTGGCGGGGGTGGGACTTGAACCCACGAAGGCCTGCGCCAGAGGATCTTAAGTCCTCCTCCATATCTTAGGTGCAATTATCTGGCCACCTATTTAGACCTGGCTCGGATACCCCGCCACCAGCACCCCAATAGTCAACATGGTACACTTTAAGTTTTTTGGGTGCGCAAGAGAAAAAAGGTGTATTAAAAAACAAAAGGCATTTAATGGCTTAAGAATAGGCTTTATTGCGGATTTGTTTTTAGTTTTTCGATTTCCATGTTTAGGTGGTCAATTACTGCCTGTAGCCTCTTCTTTTTGCGCTCTAAAATTTCAATCATTTCGTCCTTAGTTGGTTTAAACAATGGTTCACCGCAAACAGGGCAACGCATACCAGACATCATGGCCATTTTCAAGCCCATTCCACCCATCGGACCCATTCCCATGCCCATTCCTGGCATGTGACTATGCATCATACCGTATCCGCCCCAGCCTGGACCCCACATGTTGTTTTCATGCAAAAAAAATTCACCTCCATTTCAGCACAGAGATAAGAAACATCAAAAAATGAGTGACGCGGTCACTTATTGTTATGTGGCTACTTCTTTGAAGCCACTTTTTTGGTGTTTTTAAGGGCGGATAAAATTTGCTTAGGAGGTAGGTGCTAATGACGGAAAAACATTTCATTAGTATGTTGAATTTAAAGTGGAGCCTTTGTTGTTTAAGCGGGTGTGCTGAGAATGTTTTTTTATTAGGTTGGACGAATATAGGTTCCATTAGGTGAAACTTGCAATGGGTAAAGGTTCAGGTTACGGTAAAGTAATCCTATTCGGCGAACACTTCGTAGTTCACGGAGTGCCCGGAATAGTTTCAGCAATAGACTCATCCACAGACGCCACAGTAACAAAAGCCAAAAGTGGTCTTAACGTTAGGGATGAACGTAAAACCGCAAAAGGCTACAGCGAAGAAAAGCGGCTCCAGCAACTCGAATCTATCGAACGCATGCTAAAAGCCATGGGCTTAGACCCAAAAACGCCACTTGACATCTGGATAGGCGGAAGCCTTCCCGGCTTCAGCGGCTTAGGCGCGTCGGCAGCAAGCAGTGTAGCAATCGCAAGAGCAATCTCTGAGGAACTCAACCTCAACTTATCAAACGAAAAAATTAACCAAATCGCCTACGAAGCAGAAATTGCTTATGCAGGCAACCCCAGCGGCATCGACAACACCGCCGCAACCTACGGTGGCTTAATGTGGTTTAAGAAAAACCCAGCGGGCGGACAAGACTACGTTGAAAAAATTCATATCCGCAAGCCAGTTGAAATCGTGATTGGCAGCACAGGCAAAGTCGCCAACACCAAAGCTATGGTTGAAGGCGTAGCAGAACGCAAAAAGAGAGACCCCGCCAAATATGACCCGCTCTTCAAGCAAGCGGAAAACCTTGCAGTTGTCGGACGCAAAGCCTTGGAAGCAGGAGACCTTAAAAAAGTCGGTGACCTCATGAACGAAAATCACCGTATCTTGCAAGAAATCGGCGTATCCAGCAAAGAACTCGACCAACTTGTTGACATAGCACGCAAACAGGGCGCGTTTGGCGCAAAATTGACAGGCGGCGGTGGTGGAGGATGCATGGTTGCATTGACGCCGGGCAAAGAAGTTCAAGGCAAAGTGGTTGGCGCCTTTAAGGGTGCTGGTTTTGAATATTTGATGACCAGAATAGGCGTCGTAACATACTAAACAATGTATACTGGGCTTTTTAGCCCGTATTTGATTTTTTCGTACTTTGATTTCAATGCAATCGGTAACTGGTGAACATCAGGGAAAAGTTTGAAAGTGATGATCTAAGGCTCAACGTATAGCATGAATTATGATTCATATCTATGATTACGATTCACGGGTTCGAATCCCAGCGGTCCCACAATCCCTGACTCGAAAAGGGTACTGAATTTTTCTCTTTTTCACCTATACTTTTTTGGGTTAAGTGCCATCAGGTGTTTATTGCAATTATTTGAGATTAAGAGCCTTTAAAGTGTAAAACGTGTTTGTGGCTCATGGTTTTGTATGTTGGTTGAGTGTCATGTCCATACTTAGGTTCATCGTATAGTTTAGCGCTTGGTAAGTTGATGATTGATAACTTACTGTTTCCTGCATTGTTGATTTAATTTGCCGCATTGTTCCATACTCAATGAAAACTGTATAGTTCATCTCTGTGCTTCCAGACATGTTAACGCTGGGAACCTCCAGGTGCATGTTGCCAGTAGTGATGCTTACCTTGACTACTTTGTATGTGCCGGCAGGCACCGTTAGTTCTTCAATACCTTCAAAAGTAATCGTTAAGTTGTCTTTTATGCCTATACTAGAAAGCGCGCTTGGATAGGGTACGGTAATGGAATCGCCAACTTTAACTTCGGACTTATTCAATAATTGAGTAAGGTAAGAATCTCCGGAAATGCCTGTGCTAGTAAAGGATGCCTGCGATGAGTCTCCAAGGTTTAGCATAAAGGTTGAGTAACCAGTTTTATTCATTGTTTCAAGCACTGAAAAGTTAAGTGGCTTCCCCAAAATATCCATTGTAGTAGTATGATTCAATGTATAGAACGCGCCATCAAAATCAACAACTTCAACAGTCTGTGTTGAATCCATTGTCATATTGCTAATTGCACCCAGACCAGTGCCAGTTATTACTGTGTTATACACCATTCTTTCGCCAACTTGAAAGTCTGCGGTGAGCGGTATTGCCGCTGCACCTTGAGGAAACAAAAGGGCCACAGCAACTATCACAACAACTATTACAGCAAGTAAAGCGTAAAGCTTCTTGCCAAACCATTTAAAACCTGCAGAATTTGGCGCTTAATTATCTGTTGAAGGATTCCCTGAAGAAGTAGTGTAGATTCTGTTTAGCATGCTTGTTTCGCCAACCTACAGCTTATGCAAGCAGTATTAATTTCTACACTTTAGGACATCCAATCTTAAGGAAAGAGCCATGAGCTTCCAATAACATTACAGCGAAATTGCCTTTTTCTTTCTTAAGTAAACCAAAGCCAGAAATATCATCACTACCACGATTGCAGCTAAACTGCCCACAATGATTCCATCGAAAACGATCGAGTCACTGCCTGCATCATCAATGTTATTAGATTTGTCAGTAGTATCTATGTCAAAATCATTGCTGACTATAAAAATGTCGTCATTAGATTCAAAGATAATTTTGTTCCCGCTGTTAC
Organism: Candidatus Bathyarchaeota archaeon; assembly: GCA_963832745.1. Taxonomy (GTDB): domain Archaea; phylum Thermoproteota; class Bathyarchaeia; order Bathyarchaeales; family Bathycorpusculaceae; genus Bathycorpusculum. Next base: position 36,433 of record CAWHVC010000003.1, read on the forward strand.
TGATAGATGGATATTGGTCTTTCACAGTATTACTTGTTAACTGTGTTAATCCTGTTCCGTCTGAATTGACAACGAAAATTTCTGTGAAACTATCAAAGCCTTGTTGAAAAACTACTTTTGTGCCGTCACCGCTGATACGGGAATATGAGTCGCCTAGGTCGTTATTTGTCAGCTGGATTAATCCGGAACCATCACTGTTTACGATGAATATTTCAGTAGCGTTTTCATCAAGCATTGTTGAGCTTTGTGTAAATGCCACTTTGCCACCATCTCCACTGATTGATGGCCAACTGCTTTTGCTGTTATCAGCATTATATGTTAACTGTGTTAACCCTGAACCGTCAGAGTTAACAACAGAAATGTTAGCCATTCTGCTGATTCCATCCGGAAACGCAATTTTGCTTCCAGCATAATCTATAGTGGGATTAGTTACAAAAGGAACGTAATCTCCTTTGTTGGCAGTTAGTTGCTTTAATCCGGACCCATCAGAATTTACCACATAAAGCAATACGTTATTACCCGTTTTGCGAGTGAATGCAATTTTGTTTCCATCCCCACTAATGGCTAACTGTGCATCATCGTAGGAACCATCGGTTAACTCCCTGAAACCGGACCCATCAGCGTTAATAATGCATATTTGACGTTGACCAAAAATCCCATGTCTAAACGCAACTCTGCTACCATCACTACTAAGAAAGGGTGCTCTGTCATCAACAGAGTTATCTGTTAACTGCGTTAATCCCGTGCCATCAGAGTTAATAACAAAAATTTCCCAATCATCACCGTCATTACGGGCGAATGCTACTTTGCTACCATCACCACTAATGGTAGAATCTGCTTCTTTGTCAGGGCTTTGAGTCAAATTCATAGGCATTTCCCAAGAAATACCGTTGACATTGAGTACAAAAGAAAAATGAACGCTTAGAAATAATACAAGCACGACAACAAAAATTGTCTTTCTTTTCATAAAAATACGCCTCTTACAGTTTCTTCAAAAAATTGAGTTAAGGCAATCAAAAAAGACTTGGATAAACTGCTTAGACATGCAGTATCTAAAACTGGTTCAGCTATTAGGTCATCGCTGCCAAAGTACTCTCGGATTTTACTCCGCGAAACACAGCCATACATAAGCATATTCCCTCGATTGCCACTATTAACTATTGAAAAAATATTTATTTCTATACAATAGTACACATGTTTTATTGTTTAAACTAAGTAAAAAAAGACCACAAACTATAACTCAATAAACATAAAAACAAAAACTTTTTACGGCTTTATATGAATAAGCTTTGTGGTCGTTTATTTGCAATCTCTTCAGTATTTCGGCGTATACCTTATCCAGTAGGAAGACTACGGATTTTTAGCGCGATATTTTTAGCGATTTTTTCAGGAATTGCACTTTTTTTAGGTTCCACAAATCTTGAATGGTTCACTCCAATGCGTTTAACATATCTTTTTTACGGAATTATTATAGGTATTTTTTTAGGCTTATTCGAAACTAAACTGGTACTGTCTAAGTTATCAAAAAATAGTGAAACCCTAATTTGGCAAGTTTGGATAGCCAATATTGTTTTGTTTGGACTACTCTTGATAGTGTTAATACAGATCTTTGGAAATTCAGAGTTTTGGCCATTCATCACCTACGTTTTTCCACTTATTCCAGCTTTCCTTGCCGTAAGTGGCTGGTATTTCAGCAAGTTTGAGACCATAAACAAAGTAAACGTCTTTGTGTTTTATTTTGGTTTTAAATATTGGAAATTTCCAAGTCCTGATATTGATGAACGATTTCAGCGCTTTTTGGAAGATGTTGCTTCAAAGGACATTACGCAATTCTGGGGACAAATAGGTTCATCTTTGGGCTATGTCGGATACACAAAAATATTTGAAAAAATACTGATGGAAAAGAAAGACATGGATAATGCAAAAAAAATAAAGCTAAATAGAATCATAAAGGCGATGAATACTTTTAGAATAGCAGCAATAGTTTGTCTTTTGATAATGCTTATTTCTGCTTTTACCATAATTATACTGCTTTTGGGAGTGTCCTCAGGTTATTTCCAATTTAAATTTAATATAGTGCAATTTATAGGTCCCGCTTCAGGAGTAATATTGTTCGGATTTTTTACCAGTTACTTTATTCTTATGTATACCTTTCAGAGAAAAATGTCTAAATTGTTCCAATAATAAAAAAATAAGTGCATAATTTAAAATAAAAAAAAGGTTGATTGTTTTTTGCTTTTACTGCTTATTTCTTGCGAAGTACTATCAGGCCGACGATTGCTACTGCAATGATGATTGCAATAACGCCGAGAATGATGGTTGTTGATACGTTGCTGGTGATTGAGTCAAAGTTGACTGGTGTTGCTGTTGCGGTGGTTGCGGCTGGTATTACTGTCAGTTTCGTTACTGAGCTAGATGGCCAGTATGAATTGGTTCCTGCAAAGGTAGCTTTGATTGTATACACACCGGTAGTTTCTGGAACAAAGCTAAAGCCGTATGTGCCTGATGAATCTGTTGTGGTTGTGCCAATATTGACTGTATTGCCGTTAGGGTCAACCGCTGTCAAGGTCACTGTAACACCTTCAGGTTGTGGCGGGTTGTTTAGCAGTGTTGAGTTTTGCATATGTTTATAGTCCATCCATTCGCTCATTGAGGAATCAGAAACTGCTGAAACACCTGGTTTCGCTGGAGATTGATCCAATACATTGCCTTTTATGAGAACTGTTGCATGATTGGCTACGACATCATTTTGTATGGTTACTGAAGTTGAAGTCTCGCCCTTGCCTATGCAGTAGAGTTTTCCGTCGTACGCGCTTAAGCCTATGATGTAACCGTTTGCTGCAGCCCATGGAACAACTCCACCATTTAAAGTCTAAGTAGTATCTCCTGTAGTAGCATTTGTGCATACTAGCATTCCTTGTCTAGGAATAGGGTTGATTTGATATGCAACAGAGTAGCCCCCGTAGGTATAGATATTGCCGCCTTCCATGACCATGCCAATCCAGTAGGGCACTACATTATTGGTATATTCAGTAGAAGCAAAAGCTGTGCTTTCCCAAACTAAGTCGCCTGTCTGCAAACTCAAAGCGCGAATTGAGCCATCAGGGAACATAAGATATAAGTTGTTTTCGTCATTTGTCCAAGAGTTATAAACTGTGTATTGTGAAGTCCATGGAGAATCTGCAAAACTTTCACTTGTCCATAATTCAGCGCCAGTAAGCATTGAATAGCAATGGAATGTTGCATCAACAGGATTAAAGGTGACAAAGCCGTTTATGTTTGAGCGATATAAAGCAAATGCCTCGCCGACTGAATAGGGTATGGTAAGGTTCCATAGCGATGTGCCATCTTTTGCGCTGAAGCCCCAGTATTGATTGGCGGCGTCATCTTTATTGGCTAACACTATTGTAGATAGATCTGCTGATATTCCAAGAAGAGATGCTGAAGGCTCAAAGAGTGGGCTTGTCCATGTAATTCCTGTAGGCCAATTTTCGTCGACTACTTGCGACATGTCCCAAGCAAACAAGTTGTCACCTTCTATTCCATATGCAAAATTGGTGCCATCAACTAGTCTATAGATAGATGCAGAGGCATTATCGATGGAGCGCATTAGTGTTCCAGTCAAGGGGTCATAGAAGTTCCATGTAGGGCCAGAAAAGAACCACCATACAGGGCTAGAGGTTCCAAACAGGTAAGGTGTTGAATAGGCTCCATAAGAATTGGCGAGAACTACGGAAGGATCAAGAAAGCTAAGGGCATATGCGTCTCCAGGTAAGCGTAGGCCAGCTTGGATCGAGCCATCGGCTGTATACAATACTTGTCCTGTTGTTAAATCGATGCATTCAAACTTGCCAGCATTGGGTATATTTACGAATACTTTGCCATCCATAACTACAGCGCCTTGACCAGCATAATTAGGAGATCCATAACTTCTGCTGCCATAATCTCCGCCAACTATGCCGCCTGTGTTAAGCGGTTGGCTCCAGACTACATGCCCAGTGTTGGGTCCTGAACCATATGGCTGCCACAAATTACAACCAACACCACTAATAACAGTAGATTTAACTAAACCATATTGCAGCCAGTCGCCTGAGATTTGGCTCCATTCTCTGTTGTTACTGTTTATGGGGTAGCTCCAGTAAGTATTATCGTTTGGTAGTTGTGCCCATGGATAACCGTTGAGAAGACCTGCGTTTACTGGGTCAGTCTGTACTGTAAAAGAGGCTGTATTACTAGTGCACGCGGTATATTGTATAGTTCCAGTGTCGTCAGTTATGTTCTGTGCAGGCATTGTGAAGGATACGCTCCAGTTACCCGCCATATCAGGCTTATAAAAGAAGAAAATGCTGCCAATTGACTCTGTTTGTCCAGGTGCAAGTGTGCCTGTCCCATCTACGGGCATAAAGGTATCCTTAGATCCATCAGGTTTTACGAAGGTTACAGTGACTCCATTATAGCCTTGGTAATATGTGTCTTGAGCATAGTTTTTAGGTCCCGGAAAAACCCAAAGATTCACTGTCGCTTGCTGACCAACCCCAATAAGTGTTGGTGCAATACTGGCAAAACCTGCAGTTTTAACCGGCTGAGGAATAACTTCTTGAGCCGAACTTGGTTGAGCAAAAGTCATCATCATTGTCATAGCTAACATCAGAATCAACGAAACCGAGAAGACTGCCTTTGTATTTCCACTTAATTTATCGCTTAAAATTCTTAAATTTCTAGTCATTTTTGTTTTCCTTTTCAAATTTTATGTCGTTACCTGTATGGCTAAAATGATAAAATCATAAGCGAGTGGGGCTACCACTAGCAAAAAAATTATGGGTGCGAGTGGGACCTTCACCAGCAAAATTATAAATGTCTACTCGCCTGAAAATTATAAACGAGTTAACGTGTCGGATAATAATGATGAGCTAAAAACTCTCTGTGACTTGGGGCTAACGCTCCAACAAGCAAGGGTATATTTGGCTTTTGTTAGAATTGGGATAGCATCTGTCCAGGAGGCATCAGCGGTTGCAAACATAGATAGAAGTGAATGCTACCGCGTTAGCTGTCAACTCATAGAAAAGGGGCTTATAACCAAAGTTCTCACTTCACCCATAAAATATGAAGCTATTATGTTTGATGCGGTAATAAGGAACTTACTTTTAAAAAGGAAAAATGAAGTATCATTGCTCGAAAAGAAAACAGAAAATATGCTTAAAAAAATGAAAACGAAGGATAAACCAGTAATTATCAATGAAGCCAATAATGGCATATACGTTGTCCAGATGAGTCCTGCTGCAGTGGAACAGGTAAATCACTATTTAGCAAGTGTTGTAGAAAGCTTTGATGCAGTTATGGATGTACAATGGTTTGAATCGAATCAAAATGTTACTTACGAGGGGGACATAAGGGCGCTGCAAAGGGGGGTAAAATATCGAATGTTAATATCAGATGCAAACGGCACCTTTGACATTAAAAGATTCCCAAAATATCTGGAAGAAATAGGTTTTGATCTTAGATTAACAACTGAGTCTATTGCCACACCTTTGAGTGTTTTAGATAAAAAAGCCGCTTGTATATTTATTTCAGGAGAGAATGTTTTAAAGGCATCTTGTCTCTTCACCAAAAATGAGCGCATGATAAAGATAGTTCAGCACTATTTTGATACTTTATGGATAAATTCAATAAAGGTAGAAATGGAAAGAAGCGCAGACCCCCAATAGTCCCGTTTGGATAAAACGGCACCTTGAATGCATCACATAGTGTTTATTGATAAATTGCTGCGAACAAATTATCTTAAAAAAGTGAAAAAATGGAAAATGAAGCTAACGTAACAAAAATTGTATTTGATACTTTTTGCTTTATAGATAAGTTCCAAAAATGCAAGAATAACAGAAAACATTATAAAATACCTGTATCTTTGTTGAACTTTTTTATTCGTCAGGGCTTTTTCCAATAATCTTTTATGGGTCCGTTACTTGCTGAAATTTTATGCGAAAATGGGTGATAATTGTCATAGCGGTAGCTATGTTTCTCGCATGCTTAATACTCCACCTTTATTCAGCGATTTCCTAGAATGCTTTGCAAATGACAAAATTACATTCATACACACTACTGATGAAACCCCGTTTTGTTATCTTCCACATTTGTTTATAGTCGTAGCCAAAACAAACATTCACAATCATCCCAATCAAGATACTTCTCGCAAACAAATACGAGAAAGCCATAATTTGTCAGTTTTCAAAGGAAGAGAAGCAAAACTAAATCGAGTTATACTATTAATTCTCTTTCAACCAGCCCCTTGATTATTTATGATATCACTAAAGAAATCAAAAACAGAAGGGTTTTAAGTATACAAAATACACTAATGTTAACCGTAGAGTGAAAGCACTTCTAAAACAAGATTTTGTGGAAGCTGTCGGCAGCAGAGAAACCCAATCAGGGTTCAAAGGCACGCTGTATCAACCTACAATCAGAGCAAAAGTCGCCTTTTATTTAGATGAAATAAGCCCAGACCAGTTTATCAAAAAAACAAGTAAGGGTACATTAGCCACAGGATTAGCTACAATAGCGCTTTTCCTAGAAGACATATGTGTACAAAAATAATTTATTTGATATGTCTTTTTAAGATAGATGACTTTACAGCCACTAACAAAGTCTCTACACTTGTGAAAGTCACTGTGCGTATAGTATATCATGAGCCCAAAATTTTCTTAGCCTTAGCTTCGCAAGTAGCTTTAAGGTGAAACGGTTGAAAACCAAAAAAGTAACAGTCCAAGAAATCATCGCTGACATCGGAGCCATCCTAAACAAAATCAACCTTGTACTAAACGATCAAGAGCTAAGACTACAACTAATTGAAGAGATGGACCTAAAAATCGAACTTGAATTACTAAAATCCAGAATTCTAGCCATATCTGACCTAAAAAAGCAGGCATCAGCTTTGCAGGCACTCAAAAACCTCTGCAGCATTCTTGCAATTTCTGATGTAGAACCCATAAACCATAGTTATCTGCTGGGTGGAAGGGAATGGCCGAAATCACAGCAAAAACAACACAAAACCCAAACTGCGAAAAAACAAAAGCCAGAGGCGCCACCCCTAAAGCATCCCTAGAAAGAGACGCTGGCATTAATCCCCTAAATTCATCCCAGCAATTAATTGTTGTTCGCTATTTAGACCATGTTTTATACAATCGCACGTCTGCAGCAGCAATGAAGCCTCAGGCAAGAGAAGCCATCGACTGGCTATTGTACGATTGCGAACTATACATTATTTTAACTTGGGATCGGGACACTGAACCACCCTCTCTTCATGGCGGCGACTTAAAAGCTTCGGGTTTAGTGCTTCTAAAAAGCGATATTTTAGACCTACAATTGCTAAAAGCCAGTGCGCAGCCTCTACCAAAAATACTTGTTGAATTTAAAAAGCAAACAAGCCATACAAGGAGCTGAGTATGCGTTCCGACTATCGGAGCGAAAAACTCACTCCCAAAAGTCTAAAGGGGATAAGCAGCCATGATTCAACGAACCGCAACCTTAGCCCCCGCTATACCCCGAACCCGCAAACTATCCGTAGAACAACTACAAAGCCTCAAGCTACCACTGATATTCCAGGCGACGTCATCATCATCGAAAGAAGCCTAAACGATTTCAAGCTAAGAACGCCAATAAGCATCAAACTCGAAAACGTATTAAAAGCTCAAGAAATCGGCTTAGTCGAATACATCATAAAATCCTACCTCAGCTACCAACCAGGCATTATCCCATACATCTTTGAAAACAAAAGCCTAGTAAAAGTAGCACCTATGAGGACGTTCAGAGTTTAGGGGTAGAGACACTAAGAAACATGTATTCATCAACCGGATTAGCAATTAGACCAAAGACACAAGTGAACAGAATCGATCAGCTATCTATCTTAGCCGAGCAGCTAAAAGAGCTCATAAAGAAGGATGTCTCAACATAAAAACAACCGTAAAACAGTACTTTTTAGCGTTCGCACCAGAAGAAACCAGCGGCCTCACCATCTACATTCTTTGGGATTCACTATTTTTTGTCTTTCCAATTCCACCACTTAAGTTTTTCAGGGTCAGGGTTTTTGTTTTCAGCAAAATAAATTGATGATCTGCAAACATACAAAACACAGTGATCTACTAGTTTTCCCTGTGTGAAACATATTTGTGAATATAGTTCCTCTGGATTTTTGCCCTTTAAATCTGCAATCTTTGTGATGCCGATTCTTTTGAAGTCTTCCGTTATAGAGTCTCCAACGTAAGGTATTTGGGTTAATTCATTGATGATTTTGTGCTTCCTCAAAACAATCACAAATTCTTTTCAGGTTTAATTGATTAATGATTTAGAGTGGAATCTTTAGGTTTCCTTTTTCATCTAATTCCCAAAATGGGTTGTAAGCTACCTCGATTAAGTGTCCATCTGGATCTTTGAAGTAACCGCTATATCCACCCCAGAAAACCTTCTGCGCAGGCTTAACGATAGTTCCACCCAACTTAGCCACTTCCGCCAGTACAACGTCAACTTCAGTCTCGTTTTTCGCGTTATACGCGAGGGTTATGCCTGGAAAGCCGTTGCCGCCCTCAGGTACATTTGCATCTTCCGCAAGCAATTTCCGTGAATACAAAGCTAAACCGATACCGCCTAAATCAAATAAAACCAAGTTATCGGTGCTTCCTGAGGACCTTTTCCACCCAACTCCATTTTCATAAAAGTTGACTGCTTTCTCTAAATCTGTCACGCCTAACGTAATTAGCGTAATTTTCTGTCGCATTGTTCTTCCTCAAGTGAATGAAAGTAAGACTTAGCTTAAGAGAATTATTAACAGTTTAATATCAAAAGAAAAATGTTAGGTGTCCTCTCTATTAACATTGTGATTCCAGAGGTCCACTATGATAATCCAATTCCATGTTATATTGGGGTTGTTTGCGTTTATGCCTTAGGTAGCTAATTTCTTGTTTATGCCCAAGCGAGGTCGAAGCGGTCAAGGCTCATTACCTTATTCCATGCCGCGACGAAATCGCTGAGGAACTTTTCCTGACCGTCTTTGCATGCGTAAACTTCTGCCAAAGCCCTGAGCTGAGCGTTTGAGCCAAAGATTAAGTCTACACGGGTGCCGGTCCATTTAAGTTCACCAGTTTTGCGGTTACGGCCCTCGAACACGTCTTGGTCTTCGGAGGTTGGTTTCCAGGTTGTGTCCATGTCAAGCAGGTTCAAAAAGAAGTCATTGCTCAAAGTCTCTGGATGCTTGGTAAAGACGCCATGCTGCTTGTGTCCATAGTTTGCGTTTAGCACACGCATGCCGCCAATTAGAACTGTCATTTCAGGAGCCGTTAAGGTTAACAGTTGCGCGCGGTCAATGAGCAGTTCCTCTGCAGTTACAGCGAATTTGGTTTTAAGGTAGTTTCGGAAGCCGTCAGCTACTGGTTCAAGAACTGAAAATGAATCCGCGTCGGTTTGCTCTTGTAATGCGTCTGCACGTCCCGGCTTGAAAGGAACCGCTACACAATAGCCTGCGTTTTTTGCTGCTTGCTCGATACCAGCGCATCCGCCCAGGACAATTAAGTCGGCGAGTGAAACCTTCTTGTCGCCTGTTTGCGCGTTGTTGAACTCTTTTTGGATTACCTCAAGGATGCCCAGCACTTTTTGCAGTTGTGTTGGCTGGTTGACTTCCCAATCTTTCTGCGGAGAAAGACGGATACGGGCACCGTTAGCGCCGCCACGCTTGTCTGAGCCACGGAAAGTGGACGCAGAAGCCCAAGCTGTTGAAACAAGCTCTGAAATTGACAGGCCGGAAGCAAGAATCTTGCCCGTGAGGTCTGCTATGTCTTGTTCGTCAATCAGCTTGTAATTGACTGCTGGGATTGGGTCTTGCCAGATTAGGTCTTCTGCTGGAACTTCCGGGCCAAGATAGCGTGAACGTGGACCCATGTCACGGTGGGTAAGCTTGAACCATGCTCGGGCAAACGCGTCTGCTAGCTCGTCTGGATGTTCGTAGAAGCGTCTTGCAATTTTTTCGTAAATTGGGTCGACTTTTAGGGCTATGTCAGTTGTCAGCATGGATGGTGCGTGACGCTTTGAGGGGTCATGTGCGTCGGGTACGGTACCTGCTGCTGCGTCGCCTTTTGGTTTCCATTGATGCGCGCCTGCGGGGCTTTTGGTCAGTTCCCAGTCGTAGGTGAACAAGTTTCGCAAGAAATTGTTGCTCCACTTTGTTGGTGTTTGGGTCCAGATGACTTCCAAACCACTGGTAATGGCATCGTCGCCTTTGCCTGTGCCGAACTTGTTTTTCCAGCCGAGGCCCTGTTCTTCGATGGGGGCGGCTTCTGGTTCGGGGCCAACATTTGATGCGTTGGCTGCGCCGTGGGTTTTGCCGAAAGTGTGGCCGCCCACGATAAGTGCTACTGTTTCTTCGTCGTTCATTGCCATGCGGGCGAAGACTTCGCGGATATCTTTGGCAGCGGCAAGTGGGTTAGGATTGCTGTTTGGGCCTTCTGGATTGACATAGATTAGTCCCATTTGCACAGCGGCAAGTGGGTTTTCAAGGTTTCTTTCTCCTGAATATCGTTTGTCGCCCAGCCAGGTGGTTTCTGAGCCCCAGTAAATGTCTTCAGGTTCCCAAATATCCTTGCGTCCACCGCCAAAACCAAACGTCTTAAATCCCATAGACTCAAACGCGCAGTTGCCTGCAAGAATCATAAGGTCTGCCCAAGAGATTTTTTTGCCGTATTTCTGCTTTATTGGCCAAAGCAGACGGCGTGCCTTATCTAGGTTAACGTTGTCTGGCCAACTGTTTAGAGGCGGGAAACGTTGCCCTCCAGAGGATGCGCCACCACGGCCGTCACCCTTGCGGTAAGTGCCTGCGCTATGCCACGCCATGCGAATTATAAGCCCGCCGTAGTGCCCGAAATCTGCAGGCCACCAGTCCTTTGAATCAGTCATCAACGCGTAAAGGTCATTTTTTATGGCTTTTAGGTCGAGTTTGTTAAATTCGTCAGCATAATTGAACTCCTTTCCCATCGGGTCAGCCAGAGGGGAATGCTGATGCAACATGTTTAGGTTCAACTGTTTCGGCCACCAGTCGCGGTTTGAAGTACTTATATGGTTAGTTAGATCTTTTTTATCACTCAAAATAATGCAGCCCCTTGATTTGTGGCAAATGTTTTACATTCATTCAAAAAATCTCCTTTTCGCTATATAGGACTGCACAAACGGTTCATTTAAGAATTATTATTATCTAATAATCTGTGCGCTACCTTGTTTTGACCCTCAGCAATTAAGCTCTATGAAGTAAAAGCTGCACGGTAACACTGTAGAGAACAACTTTCTGCCAAAAACCCGTTGCTTTAGCCGAGCGTGCGTAAACTTTGTAACTAAGTTACCCTACAGCGTGAAGAAGGATGAGTCATCTTCACAGTTTATTGACGTGAGAATCAAGGAGCTGGGCGATTGGCGTGGAGAAACATTAGCCAACGTTCGGCGGCTTATCAAGGAGGCAGATCCGGATGTAGTTGAAGAACGGAAGTGGGTGAAGCCTGCATTCCTGGAACCCCAGTCTGGTCGCACAACGGGGGCATCTGCACAGGTGAGACCTACAAGAGTGTGGTCAAACTCACATTCTTCAAGGGTGCTTCGCTGGATGATCCATCTCACTTGTTCAACCAGCTTGGGACTGTTAGGCGCGCCATCAATATACATGAAGGCGACAAAATTGATGGAGGAAGCTTTCAAGATCCTTATTCGTGCCGCTGTGAAACTGAACACGTCCAAGTCCTGATAATGCTAAATGTTTGAATGTTTTGGCGGACGCGCGCTTTCCAGAGGGGTGTATCCCCTCGGACCCGAACCTGTAACTTTTATAAAGGGAAATAGTTGCGTAGTAATCTGAGTGACTACGATTCGCTAGTATCGCTACAACGTCTAAGTTCAAATCCCAGCGGCCCCACCAATCCTAACTTAAAAGGTATTGTCTTTTTCTTTTAGCTTGTTTTCTTACCCATTTTTTATATTTTTTCCAGCAGAAGCTTCACTAAAGATTTATAACAGAATTTTTTTGAAGAGATACTATCGCGGAATGATAAGCCCAATATACTGGTGGTATAAACAATACAAATTATTACTAACCGATTAGAACTAAGAAATTTCACAGCAACTGATGCTCAAGGCTTATTAGAGTTATTATCAACTCCCCGAGTCAATTGTTTTCTTAGTGACAAGATTACGACACAACAGGAGGCTTTATCGGAAGTTGAAAAGAAAAGCAAAGATGATGCACATATCGCTGTTTCTTTGAAAGAAGAAAAGTTTCTAATTGGCGAGCTATTTTATTTATTTGAAGCCCCAGATACTTATTCTATAGGATGGAACTTTAATGCACAATATGAAGGAAAGGGGTATGCAAGTGAAAGTACAAAGGCATTTATACAATATCTTTTCATAGAAAAAAAGGCTAGACGATTATACGCCTATGTTGAGGAAAATAACTCTCGCTCTCAAAATCTGTGTGAAAAACTGGGTATGCGTAAAGAGGGTTGTTTTTTAGAATTCATTTCATTTACCACTTATAATAATGGGATTCCTAAATACGAAAATACATTTCAATATGCATTACTAAAAAAAGAATGGGAAGCGCAGCAAAAAGCTTAATCGTCAAGCAATCGTAAAGTTTGCATTATGCCGTGTGGCGGCCTGCCGGTCGACCTCTTCAGAAACGATTTCCCTCGATCCAGACTGCTTTTGGAAGGGGCAGTTTGCCAGATCCCCCAACCGTTCCCCGATTGCGTATTCAGTGCATCGAAGCTAAAAAAAAAGTGCCTTTTACGTCCAAATCAGAAAAATCGAGCGATCCTACCACTCGTTTAGGCTGTAAGATTGGAATGTTGGGAATCACTTCGAAAATCTTTCTATAACTTATTTTTATCTAATTACCTTGACACAACTGCCAAGAATGGTTCAGGTCCCATATCGGTTGTCGCATATACAGCCAATGCTATACTCCAAAAGACGTCATCGTGTGTTCCCTGCGGATGGGAGAAACCAATGTTTCCGTCTCTTCGCAGGTCATATCGTTCCACATTAAGCTCAGTGCATATGTCGCCATGGTAGGGGTGTTCCCAATTAAGTAAGGGATAGAAGAATTGTTTGTTTAGCAGTCTCTGTTTTAACAGACTTGCCATTTCACTTTTTCTAGGCACACTAAAGGTGACGCCCTCAGCGTTATCAACTCCTGCTGCTTCCATGTCAGCAATAAAGCTTGGACCTTCACGGGTAAAATCTACTCTAATGCGTTCAAAACCTCCCCAGCGATCCTGCAAAGCTTTAATGTAAGCTATAACAGGCGCATATACGGTTGGCTGCTTGAAGATTTTTAGGTGACGCAAATAGAGCAAGTCGTTTTGACGCTCTAAAACTGAGAAAACCGTGTAATCTTTGGTTTGAGCCAAATCTAAGCCAGCAAAAAAGTCTCCTTCCCTTGAACTTTGGGGATCAAAAGCATAAAGTTCCTTTTTGCAGTTCTTTACAGTGCCAATGCAAGATGCAATTAAGCTCTGATTTAGCCAGACGTTGTCATCTTCTACCCATTCAGCTTGCATTTCTCTTTGCCAACGTGAAGGGTCATCACCCATCTGAGTCTTTATCTGCGCAATAATGTTGGGCTTTAAGGGGCCTTTTGGGCTTAATGCTTGTTCATATGTGACATGCGAGGTTTTAAAATTGTTAAATTTCTGGTGAGTAAAGATCTTGTAGAAGACGCTGTCGGTATGCCAAGGAGTGCTGCTACAAACGAATTTACCATCAGTAGTACCCAGCGTGTAAAGGATTGCATCATATAGGTCTTGATCGTTAGCCACGAAATTGAACTCATCCGCATAGACCACATCTAGCGTTGGACCTCTGATGGTTTCAGGGTTGTTGGGAAAAGCCTCAATGCTGCTCCCATTGACAAAGTGGATCTGCGTTTTTTGCGGCTTAAAAACGATGCTTCGCGGTAGTTTATGAGCAAAAGCTGCTATACGTGCTATGATTCGTTTGGTTTGACGCCAAGATGGCCCCACTATGCCGATTGCAACATTTGGGTGGGTAACTGCGTACTTTAGCAGTAGCGCAGATATGGTTTGGCTTTTGCCGCTTTGTCTACACCATCTGGCAGCGGTGAACTGGTTATTTTCAAAGAGCTCAACAAACTCTTTTTGATAATCATAGAGTCTAAAACCCAATATACATTCAAAAAAGTCGACAGTGTTAACGCTTAATTGTTCCATCTGTCTAGTAACTGTTTGCTTAACTTCATCATGGTCCCGATCAATCTCACGAAATTTAGCTAAGAACCGGTTGGGTTGAAAAGTTCTAGCTTCTTTCTTGGATTTCTTTGAGCATCTGTCGTAATTGCGCATTTTCTTCTTCCATTTTCTTTAACTTGATCTCTATTTCTCGATAATGGGCAAAATCCGCAGCAAGTTCTTTGTACTTTTCACAAATATTGGCCACCAACTGTAAACGCTGTACCTCAAGCTTTGTTAGCCCAGGTTTAACAGAAGCCCGCATGGCACCCGCCATTATTTTAGTGGCCTCTTCAATACTGGGTAACTCTTTAGGCAAAACTATTGAGTTATCTACATAACGTTTAACATGCAAATCCAAATTCAAGCGTTGGGCTTTAACAATCACAGCTTTGGGCGTCTTGTTTAGTATAGCAGCAATCTCTTCAACTTTTACGTTATTCTCAATTAGGGTTTTGAGCTGTGACTCTTCTTGAGATGTCCATTTTCTGCGTTGAACCATAACATATTAAATAAAATATTTACCGATAAATAAGCTAGTAAGGACTAATTTTAGACCATAAAAACTCAGAGCATACAACTTATATCAACAGCCACACTATACATGCCCCAAACCCACAACCCCACACTGCACCATGAATCTCACGTACCAATGAGGCAAAACTTTTCCCCCAAACACACAACACAACCAAAAAAACAGCCCAAACCAAAAAAAAGACTTAAAAAAAAGCCCCAAGTGAGTGGGAAATTCCAAACCCCCCACACCACACACAAATAAACAAAACTATGTTTGCGATTGTTTTTTAAGAAGCAACAAGTAAATTGACTAAAGGCGAACCAAAGTGGGCTTAAGAAACTTTATTGAAGAACTCCAAACTAAAGGCGAATTAACTAAAATCACAAAGCCCGTCTCAACCGAATATGAGATGGCAGGCATCATCGCAGCTTTAAGCGAAAAACCGGTAATATTTGAGAACATTAAAGAATCTGCTATACCGGTGGTTGCGGGTTTGGTTTCTTCTAAAGAACTGATTTGCCGTTCACTTGGCATAACAAAAGAGCAGCTTTTGCCGAAGTTATCCTCAGCCATCGAGCAGCCCAAGACGCCAACAATCGTGCAAAATGCTCCATGCCAAGAAGTAATCCACACAGACGCAGACGTGGACTTAACCAAACTACCAATCATGCACTACACCGACAAAGACGGCGGAAAATACATCGCCTCAGCAGTCTCCATCATAAAAGACCCACAAACAGGCCACCGCAACATGTGCTTCCACCGCCTCATGCTCAAAGACAAAAACCATTTCATCGCCCGCATTGTGGAAAACCGTGGAACCGACAGTGCCCTCAAAAAAGCAGGCGGAGAACTCGACATAGCCATCTGCGTGGGCAACTCAACAGCGGTACTTCTTGCCGCTGCCACCTCACTTCCAACAGGAGTAGACGAACTTGGCATGGCAAACGCGCTGGAAAAAATGGAAACCGTAAAATGCAAAACCGTCGATTTGGAGGTTCCAGCGGAAACAGAATTTGTATTTGAAGGCAGAATAACCAGCAAGAAAGCAACGGAAGGCCCATTTCTTGACTTAACAGGCGTTGTTGACCGCGTCCGCCAACAACCCGTAATCGAAATCAAATGCATAACCCACCGCAAAAACCCGATTTACCAAACAATTTTGGCCGGCAAAAACGAACACAAATTCTTAATGGGCATGCCTAAAGAACCCACCATCTACAATGAAGTTAACAAAGTCTGCCAATGCAAAGACGTCTACATCACCCCCGGCGGATGCAGCTGGCTTCACGCAGTTGTGCAAATCCACAAAACCGACCCAAACGACGGCAGAAAAGCAATCCTCGCCGCCTTTGAAGGCCACAAATCACTAAAACACGTTGTTGTAGTGGATGAGGACATTAACATTTATGACCCAAACGATGTTGAATGGGCAATCGCGACCCGGTTCCAAGCCGACAAAAACTTAATCGTCTGCTCAAACCAGCCGGGTTCAAGCCTTGACCCCTCCGGCGATTTAAGCGAAGGCAAAAAAGCCACAACCGCCAAAGCCGGCGTTGACGCTACAACCCCAATCGTCACGACAGGCAAAGGCTTCAAAAAAGAGGATTACATAAAAGTCGACTTAAACAAATACATGTGACCATCTATGGAGTTAACTAAGCAAGAACAATCAATGCTAGACGGCAAGGAAGGCTATGCTGTACGTAAAAGCATGGAAATCCTTGTGGCTCTGGGCGAAATTTTCGGTGCAAAAAGCCTAATTGACGTTAGCAGCGTCCAAGTCGCAGGCGTCTCTTATCACAACCTTGGCGACGCAGGCCTTGAATTCCTCGACTCACTCGCCAAAGATGGCAGAGTCAAAGTATTAACCACCCTTAACCCTGCAGGCATGGACCTAGAAAACTGGCAGCAACTTGGCATCAGCCCTGAATTTGCAGAAAAACAAAACCTCGTAATCGACGCCTTCAAACGCATGGGCATCCTAATCAGTTGCACCTGCACACCCTACTTGATTGGCAATTTGCCGCTTTACGGCGAACACATTGCATGGTCAGAAAGCAGTGCAGTAACTTTTGCCAACTCAGTTTTGGGCGCAAGAACTAACCGTGAAGGTGGACCATCAGCTTTGGCAGCCGCTTTCGTTGGCAAAACACCTAATTACGGATTGCACCTTGACGAAAACCGCGTCCCAGACGTCCATGTTCAAGTTAACGCAGAACTCTCCAAACTTTCCGACTGGGGCGCATTGGGCTACACTATTGGCAAGAAGGCAGAAAACAAAATCCCATACATCACAGGAATAAAAACTGCGGACCTTGACACACTCAAATCCTTCTGCGCGTCCGTGGTAACTTATGGCGCAAAACCGCTTTTCTACATGAAAGGCGTAACTCCAGGCGCTGAAGCACAAAAGCAGCCCAAGGAAAAAATAACAATCGAGCAAGCTGACATCAAAAACGCTTACGACAACATCAACGATGCCGTTGACGAAATCGATTTTGTCTGTGTCGGCTGCCCCCACTGCTCAATCAAGGAAATCCAAGAAATCGCCGATCTAATCACGGGCAAGAAAGTCAAAGAAGGCACTGAATTGTGGGTTGCAACGTCACGAACAGCAAAGCAGCTTTCAGATAAACGTGGCTACACCGAGACGATTGAAGCGGCTGGCGGCAAATTCGCATGCGACACCTGCATGGCAGTCGCGCCGTTGAAGGGCAGATTCAAAGCGCTCGCAACAACGTCAGCAAAAGGTTGCTTCTATAGCAGACATAATCTTATGAAAACTAAGATGGGCAGCATGAAAGATTGTATTGAAGCAGCGGTGAGTGGAAAATGGAACAATTAAAAGGAAGAATAATTTACAAAGGAAAAGCCGAAGGAGACGCACTCGTCACCTCGATGCCGATTAGTTTCTATGGCGGCGTTGAACCAAGCACAGGCGTTATACTTGAGAAAGGGCATGAACTTGAAGGGCAAAGCGTCAAAGGCAAGATTTTGGTGTTTCCGCAGGGCAAAGGCAGCACAGTTGGCAGCTACACGCTTTACCGCATGAAGAAGAACGGCACAGCACCAGCAGGCATGATAAACAAAGAAACTGAAACCATCGTTGCAGTCGGCGCCATCATCAGCGAAATCCCATTCGTAGACAAAGTTGACGTTAGCAAGATTAAGACTGGCAGCAAAGTTAGCATCGAAAACGATACGGTAAAAATCGCTTAACGTGGAGCAAATGCTCCTTTTTTGTTTTTATTCAAAAAACCAGAATTTTTTTAAAAAAATTTTCAAAAACATTCTAAAAATTTATTAAAAGTTAAAGTAGGTAGCCAGCTTTCCCAATTTCACGCGGCCGAAGACCGCACTACAGTTGGAAACGGAACACGGTTTAACTTCTGAGTTCGGAATGGGATCAGGTGGAACCCGAGTCCTCTGGCCGGCAAACCTACCACAACGTAACGCCTTTGCCTTATAAACCTTCTTTTCGAATTATGCGGTAATGCCTTGAAATGCAAGCTTTTTTTAATTGTGCCTTATTGCTTGGTTACGAAAATTGTTTCTTTTTATTTTTTTACTTCAACATTTTGCATTAAAATTTGAATTATTTGTGTGAATTCAGGCTTCATGAGCCTTATATTGAAAAATGTTGACCTGTACAGTACCGAACGTATACGTGAATTTACATATACGGGGATTAACGTGCAAAAAAAACTCGCGTCAATATTCATCTTAAGTTTATTATTAATTAGCGTTTTTTCACCATTTTATACTAATCTGGTAAACGCCTATACGACAACATACACCTTAACGATTAAGACAGTTGGTCAAGGTAACGTTTCATCGGGCAACCAAACCAGAAACACTTAACCAATCAGGAACACCCACAACAATAGCAGTTGCAATAGCTTTCATTGCCTTAGTCTTTGTAATGACAGCGGTAGTCTATCGCCGAAAAAAAGTGACCAAACAGCCTAACCGTTCCTTTCTTTTCTTTTTCAATAAATAGGTAGGCTCATATTGGCTTGAAAATAGTTCCATACAAAATTTTTTAGTTAAAAAGCAGCAGATTATTTCTTGAAAAGCACAGAAGCATACCCAACAACGCTGGAATAATCCCCTGAAGTGTCGCCGCTGTTATGATAACTAAGCAACTCTGCCTTGGCATTTACACTCTGAGCATATGTAACCAAAGCAGTTATCGGAGCATAACCACAAGCAGTAATATTTTGGCTTTCAACAGTTTCATAAAATCGACGGGCAGCCAAAGCAGTCACCGCATCCAAAGCCAAATGGTCCTTCTTTTCCGCCTGTTTTGCAGATTCATAATGCGTCATGTCAGAAGAAGCAATAACCACAGCGTTGTGAGCATCCAACACTTCAGCTAACGCTCTGCCAACCTCTACCGCTGAATCGTAATCTTGCATTAAAAAGCAGAGGGGAACAAGCTTGAATTTGTCACCATAAAGGTATTGAAGAAAAGGCAACTGCACCTCAATTGAATGTTCAAATCGGTGAGCGGTTTCGTCGACGTCTACTATGCTTGTTTCAGATAGAATTGCATCAGCTATTTCCGTGTCGATTTGAACGTTACCAAGTGGAGTTTGCCAGACGCCTTCACGCATTAACGACAAACCGCTTCCATACCCAGTATGGTTAGGACCTAAAACAACTACGGTTTCAGGTAAACCGTCCTGTGCAAGTTCAAAATAGCCTGAAGAAGCAACAGCGCCTGAGTAAACATAGCCTGCGTGTGGACAAATAAGCCCAACAACATTTCGGGGATGAAAATGAAAATTAACTTCAGGAAGCTTCCCGGGACCAAGATTACTTAAAAAACAAGATTTAATTTGAAGCCTAAGCGCTTCGGCGTCGCCTTCATAAAACTGGCCTGCGACTATTGGACGCCGAAACGGAGGCAAACTTTTAGGAGTCCTCCTCCTCGTCTCGGGTGACTTTGGCTTCAAAATCTTCAATTGTAGCTTGTGGGTCTTTGTCTGGACCGATTTCTCCGCGTTCCCGCAGAATTTGTCTTGCAAGCAACCAGAAGATTACGGCAAGTGCACGTCTACCTTTGTTGTTTGTTGGAATAACTAAGTCGACGCCTGCGAATTCGTTATCAGTGCTGCATAAAGCAACTATGGGTATACCTGTTCTACTGGCTTCTTTGACTGCTTGTGCGTCTGCACGTGGGTCTGAAACTACGATGATTTCGGGGTCAACTCGCCTTGAGTATTGTGGGTTTGATAGTTGACCTGGGATGAATCTGCCAATGATTGGGGTTGAACCTGTAACTTCACAGAATTTTTTAACTGGTTCATGCGCATACAGTCTTGTTGCTGCAACTGCAACCTTGGATTTTTCATATCTTGCAAGGAATTTAGCTGCAATTCTAATTCTGTCGTCAGTCTTTTTAACGTCTAAAACGAATAAGCCGTCAGGGCGTACACGGTAAATGAATGGCTCCATATCCAGAGTTTTCATCCTAGTGCCAATGTGGATGCCTGCTGAAAGCAGTGTGTCTCTTGGAAGCAGTAACTCTTCTACTGGCGGGGCTTCTTGTTTCTCCGCTTCTTCAACTGGTTCTTCTACTTCAGCTTCCACAGTTACTTCTGCTTCGGGTTCTTCTGTGCTGGTTTCTTCCACGTTACTCTCAGCTAAAGTTTCCTCTTCATCCTCTGGTTGATTTTCAACTGGTTGATTTTCTTTAACTTGGTCTTCTGCCAATTTTTATTCCTCAATTTATCGTATTTTTAGGTCTGCCATTTTAGCCCTGTTTCCAAGGAAATGCTCAATTCTTATGAGTTCATTAAGCTTTGCGATTCTTGCACCCTCAACCACGCCTGTCTTGATGATTGGGCACTTGTAAGCAACAGCCAAATGGGCTATATGCCAATCGCAGGTATCTCCAGATCGGTGGGACACGACAGGGTCATAACCGTGTCTCTGAGCCGTCTCGATTGTTTCAACTGCGTCGCTCAGTGTTCCTATCTGGTTAACTTTAATGATGATTGCGTTTCCAGCGTTAATCTTTATTCCATTATTTAACCTTTCAGTATTAGTTGTGAACAAATCGTCTCCGCAAATCAAGCAATTTTTAGTTTTGCGGGTTAACTCGGCAAAGCTTTGGAAGTCCTCCTCATGGAACGGGTCTTCCACATAAGCCAGATGATACTTTTCGATTAAATCAATCATGAACTCAATTTGCTCGCCAGTATCACGTTTAATGCCTTCATTTGTGTAAACATATTTGCCTTCTTTTTCATTCCAGAAAGAAGAAGCAGCAACATCAACACCAAAGCCGCATTCAAAATCAAGCTCATTACCAACCTCTTCACAGGCTTTAGCTATAACCTCAAACGCATCAACGGTA
Organism: Candidatus Bathyarchaeota archaeon; assembly: GCA_963832745.1. Lineage (GTDB taxonomy): Archaea > Thermoproteota > Bathyarchaeia > Bathyarchaeales > Bathycorpusculaceae > Bathycorpusculum. Next base: position 57,587 of record CAWHVC010000003.1, read on the forward strand.
TCAATGTTAGCAATCCATGCGCCCTCGTCACTTTTTCCGCCGTTAAAAGAACTGCTTTTCTTTTTCAGGGAATCACCGATTCTTTTGTGAATCTGTGCATTAGCGGTTACTGCCTCAAGAAATGTTTCAGCGCCATGAGGCAACGCTAAGTATTCTTGTATGTCAGGGGATTTCCCGCGTGCATGTTGACCGCCGCTTATACAGTTTCCAAGCGGGTAAGGCATGCTTGTTGCTGCGTTTCCTCCAAGAAACTGGAACAGAAGCAAGCCGTGAGAGTTTGCTGCTGCTTCAGCATTAGCAAGAGAGATAGCAAACGCGGTGTTTCCGCCGATGTTTTTGAAGTTAGAACTGCCATCAATCTCGTGAAGCGTTTCGTCTATTTCTTCTTGGAAATCAGCGTTTAATCCTGCAAGTTCAGGAGCGATAAGTTCATCGACTCTTTTTACTGCTGCATCAACGCCGCCTTGTGGATAATATTGTACTTCAGCTTTTCCGCGGCTTTTTCCAGCAGGAGCAGAAGCTCTTCCAAAACCAGAGGTGGTTATTACGTCAACTTCAATGGTTTCTTCTCCGCGGTTATTGAAAACTTTGCGAGCAATTAAATCTTCGATGATAGATGACACAACTGGTATCCTCAAGTCGCTATAATTCTTGTTATCCGCTTATTTTAGGTTTCGGAACAAGCAAACATGCCGTTGCTTAAAAAACCGTATCCGCGAATAACAATTAAAACTAGTGCATGCTGGAAATTAAAAACATATCTCAAAATAGACGTAAAGTAAGCAATTCTTATGTAACATAAAATGTTGGAAATATAGGGAGTTTATTTTGCTTTTTTCTTGCCTGAAGCGTCCTTTTTGTCCTCATCGGTCTTTACGATTTTAGTATAATAATATTCACCGATGCCTTTTTGGAACTCATCCATCTGCGAACTCTCCTTGTTAACGCGTGGACGCAAAGTAGTCGGGTCACGACGGAAAGTAATGTTCATTTCTTTAAGGAAAGTATTCATCCCTTGACGAAGTGACATAGGCGTGTTTGCATTGCCAGATACTCCTGGTTCACCGTTGAAAACCATCAGACGGTCAGCAATGAAGTCTTGAGTTACAACATCATGTTCAACCACAAAAGCCGGTATGCCGTGAGCTTCAACCACGCGCCTTAAGGTTTTTGCTACGTTTAAGCGTTCTTCAACATCCAAATACGCGCTGGGTTCGTCAAGCAGGAACAGGTCAGTTTTGCGGCTAAGACAAGCTGCGATAGCAACTTTTTGAAGTTCGCCACCACTAAGTTCCATAACGTTTCGGTCCATGAGCACTTGGAGACGCAGTGGCTGTGCAATTTCGGTTTTGTACCAACTTGAAGTAAAGTTGTCTTTAGCTACACTCATCAGCAGTTCCTGTACTGTGCCAGAGTAGTCAGGGGCTATGTACTGCGGTTTATAGCTGACTGTTAACTCGCCAAACTTTCGTTTATCATCAGTCTGTTCGAGACCTGCAAGAATCTTTACAAAAGTTGTTTTGCCAATACCGTTTGGACCCAAAATGCCAACTATTTCACCGCTTCGAATTTCGCCGGGTTCGGCTTTCAGTTTGAAACCTTGGAAGGATTTCTCGAACGTGTCCCACTTAAGCAAGGGCGCATTGATGTTCATGCCTGCTGTGGGCGGTCTTTCTTGGAAGACGATGGATTCTTTGCGGAACCTAATGTTTTCGTCTGGAATGTAACCTTCCAGATAAATGTTGATACCTGTTCTTACTCCATGAACATGAGATACAACACCGTAAACGCCTGGTTCACCGTAAAAGACACAGATTTGGTCTGAAAGATAATCGATAATAGCCAAGTCATGTTCAGCGACGATTATGGTTTTTTGCTGCTCCTTTAAACTACGTATAGCACGGGCAACGGTAAGCCGCTGTTTAACATCAAGATAGCTTGAGGGTTCATCAAAAAGGTAAACATCCGCATCACGACTTAAAGCTGCCGCAACCGCGACTCGCTGAAGCTCACCACCGCTCAAAACATCAAGCGGCCTATCCCAGATTTTACGCAATTCCAACTCATCTGCGAGTTGATCAAGAATTTTACGTTCATCAACTTTTTCAAGCAAGTCACCAGCTTTACCTGTAACTGCTTTTGGAATCTTATCAACATACTGGGGTTTGCTACTGACTTTAATTTTTTTCTCGCTCATTTTTTGGAAATAATCTTGAAGGCTTGAACCGCGATAGTACTGAATGATTTCGGTCCATTCAGGCGGATTATTAAATCGACCAAGGTTAGGTTTTATTTCGCCTGAAAACACTTTCAGCGTTGTGCTTTTTCCTATACCGTTCTGTCCTAACAAGCCAAGAACTGTACCGGGCGAGGGAGTCGGCAACCTGAAAAGTTTGAAGCTGTTTTCGCTGAAACGATGGCTGCAATCGTTTTCTAACTCGTCAGGCAGGTTAACAATGTTAATTGCTTTAAACGGACATTTTTTGACGCAGATTCCGCATCCGCTACATAGTGCTTCTGAGATTACTGCTTTAGTACCTTCTACCCGGATAGCTTCTACTCTGCTTCTTACCATTGGGCAGAAGCTTACGCATAGATGGTTGCATTTTTTGACTTTGCATCGATCTTGGTCTAGAACGGCTATTCTTGTCATTTCAAAAAATAAAAGGTCAGAAGGATAGTTATAAACTTAAACCTCGGCAGATAGCGTAAGTTACTTGGGTTTTTCTGTTTTGCAAAAAATTTTAAGTCTAACTATCAGAAAAGCTTTTTTAAAAGAAAAGAATTTCAAATTTTGGGGTTAACAGATTGCTTACCATTCTTCTTCTTCCCATTCTTCATCTTCGCCTTCTTCCCACTCTTCGTCCTCTTCAATTCTGTACATCAACATTCTCATTTTCACCTCCACCATAAACGCAGTTAATTATTCACTGCATGTAGGCAATTTTAAAGATTTAGATACGTCAAGTGTCGTTGCATTTCGCCAAGCCCCACGGAGCAGCAGGGTATTTCTGCATAATTTTTTCTCTGTTACAAACCGAACAAAACCTGCAAAACTATTAAATTCACCATAAACTCATCAGTATTGTGGGATGATGTGAGGCGACGGCTTCGAGCCTTGTAAGCTGTGAGAAATCGTCAATATTCGCTGACCCAACGACAAATTAACGGTTTTTTTATCAATAACGGGTTTATTCTTGGCTTTCGAGCGCTTTGTTAAAATCTTTAAGCTTGCCTTTAAGCAATGTCAAAATAAACGCAAGGCTTCCAAAAATAGCAAAAGATATTCCAGCCATCATTGCGACATAGTTGTTGTATGTCCAGTGATAAGTGATGTCGTAGGTCACGTTTTTACTGTAAGCGTCAGTGTTTGAAAGAAGATAGTAGGTGGTGTAAGAGTTGCCACATGTGAACACGGAGCTTCCAATCGAACCAGATGAACCATTGTACACAGGTGGATTATGTGTGCGAACGTCAAATTCTGTGCCGTTACTCCACCGATCAATTGGGGAATCACCGCTACTGTGGTATATTTGAACGACGCCTTTGTCTACATCAAATTGGAAAAGGTAATCGCCATCATTATTCACAAAATAAGGCAGAGGATAGTAATCATTTGCAGGAACAGTTACGGTTCCTTGACTGACGATTCTTTGGGCTTCAACGGGACATGAATAAGTTACAGCCAAAAAGCCACCTAACACAATCATTAACAGCAAACCGACTAACACAAGCACCTGTCTACGTGTAACTTTAATTTTATCGCGGTTTTTAAATGCAAAAAACAAGCCAGCCCCGCCCAGCCCAGTTGCACCCAATGCAGTAAACAAAGCGCCAATCATCAAATTAGCCGTATTATAGACTGCTTCTTTATGTTCAATGTAGGCTGTTATTGTTACTTGCTTGCTGCTTGGCGAGTCAGGGTTCCAGAAGATGTAGTGAATTGATGAGGGAAAACCAGAACCCACTATGTATGACTCTTCATAATCGTTAGAGTTATGCTGTTGAGCTGGATTGGGCATTTCATACCAGTTTAAGCTATATGAACCGTTAAGCCAAGCCTGATAAAGTTCATCATTGACACTTACTTCCCTTATGGTTCCATTAGTTATTCTCATCGAGAGCCCCAAGTTAGCGTCTGACTTGTCTAGTTGAAGATGTATCTGGCCATACTCATTGGGAGGTACAACAACCGATTGATTCGTTAATGTCTCGCGTCTGGTTTCTTGTCCAGTATAATTCTGGACATAAAAGATTCCTGTACAGGTTGAGGCTAACGCTGCAAACACGACTATGGCGACTAGAACTTTTTTAGCGTACACATGAGGCATTAACAATCCCCATAAAGATTGAAGCGTGAAGGTAAAACGGTTTGTATGTAGCAAATTGACAAGTCAATATTTTAAAATCAAATAGCATCCTAATTACTAAAAAAAGGCTCAACTTTATGGTTCAAGCGAAAAATGTTGCACAAGGATTCATTGCCACGGCAAGCGCAATCTGCATTTTTGAAACCATAGTTGCAAATTTTTTGCCTAACCTGTGGCTTGTGTTGCTGCTTTTCCTTGTTTTAGCCGTGCCCTTAACGGTAAACCTTCTAATGGCCTTAAGGAGCTTTAAGGCAAAAAAACCCGTGCAAGAAAAAGTTAAACAGACAAAAAATGTCCTGATGGCGCTACAAGGGTTCGGTTTGGCCTGCTGGTTTTTTGATGTTCTCTCAACAATTCTTGTTATCGATGTTAAGCATACAAGTTCAGAGCTAAATCCTTTAGGTTGGCCTTTAGGGGCTTTTGGCGCTTTAGTCTATTTTTTGCCAATCACGTTCATATCATATTTTTTGCTGTTTAAACTAAAAAGCAAAGAATCCTTCTATGGTGTGCTTCTAATCACCGGTGTCTCCGTTTTTATGGGGCTACGTAACCTCGGCGCAAGTTTTTACAATTTGCCAGCGATCGGCGGTTTTGCAGGTTACTGGGATGATTGGGCTGTTTTAGGCATCTGGGTTGCTGTGGTGGCTGTTTTGGCGGCGGTTAATGTTTTGGTTGTAGTAAAAAACAGAAAGGTGGCGGTTGGAGCTTAAACTGCGTCTAGCACGATGGATGTTTCTGTCCGCGTTACTGTTGGGTCTTGTTCGATTATGTGGTAGACTATTTCGTTTATTTGTTTGAGTGTTGGTGCTTCTATGACTACTACGGCGTCGTATCTGCCTAGTATGGCGTGTGCTGCGATTGCTTCTTTTGTTTTTACTTTTATGCGGTCTATTACTTGTAGGGATGTTCCGGGTTTGGTGTTTAAGAGGATATAGGCCATCATGCCAATGTATTCTCCGTTTGTTTGGTGTAACAAGTTAAGGCTTGATTTTTGGATATAAATTTTGCTGTTAACTGTAAATATTTCGAGCTTTCAAATATACGAGTAAACTATTGTTCAAATAAGCCTTAATTGTTGTAGCCTAAAAAGATTCATTTTCACTTTAACTCACCCCTCACCAGCACCTAAACGTAGTTTCAATGATACCTTAAATAGTCAAAAAAACGAAAAGCCATCAAGAAAAGGTACACGAAAATGATGACTCAAAACCTCCTCATAAAACCAACAATAACAACAACACAACAACGCCCAGCAACACGCTTAACGCTAAACATGCCAGACGTCGACCAGTTGTTCCCAGGATTCAAACCAGGAGACTTCGCAGTCCTCTACGGTTCACCGTCCCTAATCTCACTCGCTGCGAGAATATGTGTCCGAGCACAAATACCCACACAACTCGGTGGCTTAGCAAGCAACGTAGTTTTCATTGACGGCGGAAACACCTTTAGACTTTACAAAACAGCCCGCATAGCGCAACTACACGGAATAGACTCACACAAGGTACTTGAGCGCATTTTCATTTCACGAGCCTTTACCGCTTACCAATTAACCTCACTTATAATGGAAAAATTAGAAGACACCGTGAAAAAATACAACACTAAAATCGTAGTCATCTCAGACATCGCCGGTTTTTTCCTTGATGAGGATATTCCAGAGGAAGAAGCACAAAAAGTCTACAGCCAAATCCTCAACTACTTAGCAAGTTTTGCAAAAAAACACCAAATAATCCTAATTGCCACTTACCTGCCACATAATAACACAAAAAGAAACACGGCACTCAAAGAAACAACCCTTGCAAAAGCCAACATTGTCCTGTCCTTTAGCAAAACACCCTACACCAGCGACATAGAACTTGAAAAGCACCCAACCTATGTTTTAGGAGTCGCCGATTATCCAACAGAAAACATGACACTGATGGATTTCGTAGATAACCAATAAAAAAGCAACAATTGCCAATGTTAGTTAAAGAAAAAATTGGCAGCATACCTTTCGAGCATACGCTTCTTCTTATTTACAGGTTTTTTTACTTCAGGTTCAACTTCTGAAGGCTTTCCTCTACGAGACACTAGTAAAGCGGCAACTACCGCTATGATAACGCCTGTAATAATAAGTATGTAAAGTATGTTCTGGTTTGAAGACTGGTCAGAGGTATCGTTTGGTTGCGATGTAGTTGAAGAGGCTCCGGTTGCTTGAGAAGTTGCAACTGGCGCGTTTCCCTCAATTAACGGTGATGCTGCTTGGACAAACAGTGCGTAACTGGTGATTTTTCTGTTTCCCGATTCACCGGTTTGATTGGTATCATATGCGCCGACTTTAAATGAGGCAGTGCCAGAGGGACTCACGCTCTGGGGAGTTAAATAATCAGTGTGTCCAACTGCCACTACATCACCTGATGAATTGTAAAAAGTAGCGGCAACAGCAAGCTTGGAAGCTGTTTGGGACCCAGTGTTTTTAACAGAACCGCTAATCCAGTAGGTACCTTTGTCATCCCCGCTTGTGCTGGCACCTGCAGAACTAACTGATATTGCAAAGTCAGAGTATAAATGGCTGGTATCATCGTTGGCTATGCTTACTGAAACATCAATTTTTGATACTCCAGCAGTGTACCAGTCAGAATAGTCAGTTGGAGTCATCAGGTCGTCGATTAGGAAGGGCGCTTTCTGTTGCGGAGCCATATAAGAAACCCATGCTCGTTTAGTGCTGTTTACTTGACTGTTTCCATCTGAAGTGTGAACAGTTACGGAAAGAACAACTTCGCTTATGGTGCTTGTTCCAGTGTTTTGAATTTCGCCAACAACATCCAAAATTCCAAGGTTGTCAATGTAGTAACTATAACTTAAGACTTTGATGTCTTGTGTTTTGCTTGACACGTTTTGTGGGATTAAAGTTAAACATAAAGTGGAAAGTAGCAATATAATGGCTATACCGGTTAGTACTTTTTTCAATTACAGTTCCTCTTAGCCCTAAACGTTTCAGGCAAGGTACTATAAAATACTTTTTCAAAATTACCACCAATTGTTTGACACTATAATTAGGGCTGAATTAATGTGAGTAAAAAATTCTATGTACAACCACTTTTGAAGCATAAAAACGTTTAACACCAAGTTGTGACGGGAAAAAATGCGGCTAAACAGATTACAACTCCCAAACTCATCAAAGGAACAGGAGGATGCTTACCGCAAGTTTTACCTAAAAGCAAACATAAACCAGACAAAATGGGGCATACTGCTTTTTATCATACCAATATTTAGCTTCATCATCAACGATTACACCTTTTTTGGGTTATCCTTCGAGTTGGCTGGTCTTGCAGCGATAAGAATCTTCTTGGTGTTAGCTTCACTTTTAGAATACATCCAAATAAGAAAAACAACAAGCCCCCGTTCATATGACCGTACAGTCTTCATTGTTTCTGCAGTATGGCTAATCGGTGGAGGAGCCATCAACTTTTTCAGGCCAGAAAACTTTGTGGCGCAAGCAATCCTCACAAGCATATCCATTTTCGTTATTTACTTAGTAATTCCGTTTCGTTTTGAGTATCAACACCTAATAGGAACTGCAGCAACAATCGGTGAAGCTGCAATTATTCTGCTAATCGCGAGTCCCACAAACCCTGCTACTTTTACAATAATTTTCAGTCTAATCTTCTCAAACGTGATTGCCGCTTTTAGTTCATGGAAACTTCAATCGTATCAGCGAAAAGCATTTAGTGAGTACCAGCAAAGAATGAAAATTCAAGAAGATTTAGAAAAAAATAATTTACATTTAGAAGAGTTAGTGGCTGAAAAAACTTCAGAACTTAAAAAGACCGAGCGATTTGCAGCTATTGGTTCAACAGCCAGCATGGTTGGGCATGATTTAAGAAACCCCTTAACGGCAATTTCAAGCGCCACTTATTATCTAAATAAGAATTATGGTGAGCAGCTTGATTCTAAAGGCAGGGATATGCTGGAGTTAATCCAAAACAATGTACAGTTTTCTGACAAGATAATCAATGACTTGCTTGACTACTCACGAGAAATCAATTTAGAGGCAACAAAGACAGACCCGCAAAGTATAGTAGAAGAAGCATTAGCACTTCTCAACGTCCCGTCCAACATACAGATTGTTTATAATACAGCAGAAAATCAAGAAGTACCCTTAGATTTCGATAAAATGAAACGGGTCTTTGTTAACTTAATCAAAAACGCAGTTGACGCAATGCCCAACGGTGGCAAACTAACAATTAACACTGAACTCTTCATGGGTGGGACCAGAATCATTTTTTCGGATAACGGGGCAGGCATTTCAGAAGAGAACCAGAAGAACCTTTTCCAACCACTTTTCACCACCAAAGCCAAAGGCATGGGTTTTGGCTTAGCCATATGCCAAAGAATCGTTGAAGCACATAACGGCAAAATCGCTATACAAAGTACACTTAACAAGGGAACCACCATAACCGTTGAGTTACCAACTAAGCAATAGCGCGTAGGTTAAGGATACATCTGCAGTTTTATAGGCTAAACTGGCTGTTTCTTGTTTAAGGTGAAATGTTTGGAATCACTAATTATGGCTTGCCTATTTTGTCTGGAAAAACAGAGGCAGTACGAATGATGTTTAGAATAATTAAGGAACAATAATGGGCAGATTATGAGCGTGTTCATAATAAACAGGGCATTGAGAAGGAACGCGATTTCGTTCAAGCGACACCTACTGGCGACTTGTTACTTATTTAAATAGAATCTAAAGATGCCCAAAAAACCTTTGACACATTCACTGTTTCAAAAGACCCTTTTGACCTATGGTATATTGAAGAGATGAAAAAGAATACAGGCTTGGACTTTAGCCAACCCGGTGGACCACTGCCATAAATGCTGATTTCATACAAATAATAAAATCTTTTTTTGAATAATTGGTTCTTAGGGGATTATTTTGCCGACTGCTGCGTTCTCATCAAGCTGTGTTATCTTGATTTTCACGCAGTCTCTGGGTTTAGCTTTAGGCACGATTATCGTGTAACCTCGTATACTTAATCTTCCATCCCCACTTGGAGCTAAATCAATTATGGTTACATCTAATTCTTGCCCTAACTCTACTGGACAAGGCTTTTCCTCAAACTTGATTTTAAATTTTCCACCGCGGACTCTTCTGTGAACCATACTATGGTCTTGCCTCATTTTGTGTTATATCTACTTTGAACTCTAATTTGCCACATTTAGGGCACACATAAACGGTTACAGGCAACGTTTTTTGGTCAACCAAAGAAAGTTTTGGTCCACATAAACCGTCTACGTTTAACTTGGTTTTTGCCCAAGCCATCTCCATGTTGCAAGAAAAACAAAAAGGCACAAGAACGTTTTCAGCCTGTGGCGCCTCAACTTCTTGGCTCACGTAATTGGTTGTGCTTTCTGTTTCAGACTTTGGCTCCATATACGTCCCGTTTTGCCCCAAAAACTTGCAGCTTATGGAACATTGTGACCTGAAAGTGCAAAGGTAACAGCACAGGTTTTTTTCATCGTTTTGACATTTGAGTTGTCTATTAGACTGTGCTTTCTGGTTGTCGACAAACGCCATGCATGTTTTGTCAACGTTTATGTACTCACAACTGTTAGCCAAATCCGACAAGATACACACTTCCTGATGTTCTGAGTCAATTGGGGTTTTTGCCTAAGTGTGTTTTGGTTAACAACAAGTAAACTGTGCATTCTTTAAGTAGTGCCACGGGGAGAAGTCGGGAATCCTCCATCAAGAAGGATGTCTCCTGTTGCTTTTTTGCGGTTTAGACAGCAAGCAGTTAACAAATTTCTTAAGTTAGAATTCGCTCCTTTCATCTGAGGCATAATTATGCGACAAAAACTGACTTTAATTACGTTAGGCGCAGCAGATCTATAGAGATCACTTGACTTCTATGAAAAAGGGCTTGGCTGGAAAAAATCTTCAGGAAGCACCGATAATTTGGCCTTGTTTGATTTATGCGGTGTCGGGTTAGCGCTGTATTCACGTAAACTACTTGCTGAAGACGCTACTGTGCCTGAGGCTGGCACCGGCTTTTCAGGAATAACCCTTGCATACAATGCAAAAAGCGAGGCTGAAGTCGACCAAGTGCTATCTGAAGTTAGCAAATTGGGCGCAACAATTGTTAAGCAAGCGCAGAAGGTTTTTTGGGGCGGATACAGCGGCTACTTCAAAGACCCTGATGGGCACCTGATTGAGGTAGCGTTCAATCCATTCTGGGAACTGGATGAAAAAGGAAACATCAAAATCCCGCCCTAAAGCGGTTACACTGCAGAAAGAAAATACTTGGCCAAAGTCACAAGTTAACAACAAATAGCAGAATAAAACATTTTATAAACAAAAAAGTTGAAAGCTTAGAGCAGTTCAAAGACTTTCTCGGGAATAGCGTATCTTTTGTTGCAGTATGTGCAGATGGCTTCATTTTTCTTTGATGTTACGGGTTGAACTTTTTTGCAGTGAGGGCATTCCATGTTGATGGAGCTAATCTTGCCCACTGGTGATTTGGGTGTGACATAGTTTGGGTTGGCTTTCTTTCTGCATTCCTCAGCTTTATCTAACATTTCAAGTTCTTCATACAATAAAGCTGCATCTTCAAAACGTTCAGACTTCAAATATATCTCAATTAATTGTTCTTCAGTAACTATTTCTTTACCGCCGCAGCTAGGGCACATTTCAGGATTCCGTTGAATGAAGTCATAACCACACTTGGCACATTTCATGATTATTTCTTAAAAATTAAACGATTTATAGTTTATGAAGCCTATTTCCCGTTTCTATCTTTCAAAATTGTTTTTGCCTAAACCAGTTTGCGCGATTATTTTTATTCAACAACCCGCATTAGAGCATGTTGCCTGTGAAGAAAACACACGTCAGTCGGAGAAAGGATTTGGTAATCCCAACAATGATGTCAGTTAACGAATTCTGAGGCACACAAAACAATAAACAAACCGTATGTTTACAGGGTTGACGAGCGGAAGAAATTTGAACATACGTGCGAGCATAGATGTCACCGCATATTCTCTTACTTTAATTAGGCAACTGCATTTTACCTGATATTAAACTCACTCGTTTAAAAAAATGTGTTTCTAAAAAAATTGAAAATTTCAAGTCCCAAAAAAGGATGAAATAATCAGAACTTAATGGTTATCTATATTCCCAGAAGCTTCTTTTTTGAATCAGCGAATTCTTGATCTGTAAGTACACCTGAATTGTGCAGTTCAGCTAGTTTTTTTAACTCCACAGAAACATCTTTAGCTGGCGCTGTTGCCGCTGTTGGAGCAGCCTGCTGTTGAGCTTGTTGCGCTTGCGCTGCCTGCTGTTGTTGTGCTTGTTGTTGCTTTTGTTTCTCCTCTTGTTTCTTTTGCCCCATTTTTGCTCCTGCTGCTAATGCTACAATTCTTCCTCTTGGCGTTCAGAATCCCTCCTTTGCATTTGATAGTGATCGTTTCCAGAACCCTCGCGGAAATAAATCGCTTTAAGGATTCTAAATATTGTCATGATTCAAATTGGCGCTATCGAAAAAATCACTACAACGAGATAAAACCAACACCAGTTTATACCACTATGTGGATACCCCGTTACACCTGCAAAGAGTTACAAATGACCTATATTTTCAGAAGTATAATTTGATTAGTAATTCTTGAGTTCTTCTTAAGCTATCTTCACGTTCAAAAAAAGTAAAAGATAATAAACGACTTGGGTTCTCTTGTTAGAAGATGATTTGAATGCAATTAAAGAATAAATCTATACTAGCAAGCGGATTGATTTTGCTCTCTGCAGGTCTTCTAATCGGCAGATTCACCAGATTTGTGTTCGCTGGTGTTCAAATTTCTGAATTCTTAGAAGGCTTCTTTGTGGGAATATCAATCGTAGTGAACCTTGCGTATATGATTAGATTTAGAACAGCCAAAATCGGCACTTCTGCAAAAATCTAAAGGTGTATGACGATAGGCGGAATTTAAACATTCAACCTCCCACCGCACAGTCAGGTTTTAGCATAATTGTAAAGTCCATAAACTGATTTCTTTGGTCTTTTCTTTCGCTCCTTGCACCATGGGTTGGCACTTTCATGCAAAACCTTCCAAACTATTGAGGCTTTAAAAGAGGTGGCGGGTGGGGAGGGATTTGAACCCTCGACCCCCAACTTAGGAGTCCGTACCTTTGGGAATAAATATTCAAGATTCAGAAGTCCTTTAGGAGTCTTACAATCACCAATAGTCATGGAATTAAACTTTGAAGAGTACAAAGTTTTCTTAGCTAACAAATACACAAACAAACAGTATGCAAAAGCACAATTCAGCAATGCATCAAAATACTCAGAATGTTTAGAAAACCCCGCAAAGATGTTGTCTTTTCCAGAGTCAAAAAGAAAGAACATCCTCAAAGCTATGGTCTGTTTATCCAAGTATTTGGGTGTCTATGAAGAGTACAAAGCTAAACTGAAAAGCTACGATATTAAATGGGGCAATGAAGACACAGCCTTTAACGGATTCTTAGCAATATTCAACCATAAGCACGACACATTACCGGATTATTATAAAGAAATACAGCCAATACTCCACGAGAACGAGAGGTTATTTCTAAGATTCCTTGCCGTGACCGGATTAAGGAAGAATGAAGCAATAACCGCATTCAACATGATAATAGAATTGAACAGTAAGGGAGAGCTTAGCGAGTATTACAATTCAGAGCTTCAAGTTTTAGAACATTTCAAGTATGGTAAATTATTTTTGAGAGGCACTAAGAACGCTTACATCAGCTTTGTTTCAAAAGAACTAATCAATCAAATATGCGATTCTGAGCCAGTTACCTATAATGCTATACACTGTAGGTTTATGAGAAAAAAGCTTAAGCTGAGACTCAAGGAACTAAGAAGTTACAATAACACTTACTTAAGGAAAAATGGCGTTATCTCTGAACTTGTAGATGTGTTAGCGGGCAGAGTTCCTAAAACTGTATTCTGTAGACACTACTTAGGGGAATCAATGAAACCGTTTAGTGCTCAAGTTTTAGGTATAGAAGCTAACTTGGAGAACTCTTTGATTCAATAAGGAGTTAAAAAAGGGTGAGGCATGGAAATATCGCTACTGCTATTAGATGATGCTATTAAGACAGCTTAGAGAAAAAGAGAAAACTCAATGCTCTAAAAGCTGATGGGAAACAGAAAGCAGTATGGGACTTACTTACTATAGAACATAAAACTACAGCCCTCCAACTCTTCTGTTTTCTCAAAATACACCCACAAAAAAAAATAAGTTGAGTATTCGTAGCGAAATTCGTATTTTAAACACTTATTTTAACAAAAGAAGCCAGATTTAATCCCTGTTTCAGAGGTTTTATTTCAACATCAAAAGACCATGTACTTGCCCTACCATTCTGCTTTTTCCACAGATACACCAACAAAAAAATCTGCTGAGCAGATATTGATTTTAAATTCCCCATTTTAAATTTAAGTCACAGAATAACCCCTATTTAGAACAAAAAGTGCAGGTCTTATCATTTACACAAGCGGTCATAAACAGTGGCGTTACGACCCTAAAGCGGAATGGGACCTATTTTAGGGTTGAAATATAATCCAGTCACTGGATATCCCATAAAAATGAAGTAATTGTTAAAAGAAGGTCAAAACAAGTAGCATTTAGAAATTATTTTTCGAGTAGTGAACTGTTTAGGGTAGAGATATAATTGCCTAAAGCAATACCCCTAAAAAATAAAGCAATTTAAGAAATAAGGGCAAAACAAAGCGATTTATGAGCAGTTTATTTCATGTTTTTATTTGAACCATAATCCTTTAAATTTAGTTTTCTCAAAAGGTATATTGTGCATCCATTAGCTTGATTTTTATGAGGTAAGAAGCTTACCCTTCTAACCCTCTTTCAAGCTACATTCGGTAAGGAATGAAAAATGAAGAAATTTACTCCAAGATATGAAAGCGGTATTCCATTAGAGAAAGCGGTAGTCAACTTCTTGGGTAAAATGGGCATATCCAATTCTCATAACGACTTTTCACCTTCAAGATATGTGAATGATAACCACAATGTTGTCGATGTAGTTCTCAAAGAAAGGGGAGAAGACAAAGCACTTATCGAGTGTACTAATCCAAAAGAAACCACTTTTATGAATAACAGGATAATGAAGTCCAAGATTGAATATTTTCACCGAGCAGACCCTGAGCATAAGAATCTCTGGGTTTTGCTTATTAGCTTCTTAACTTTCAGCAAAGAAATAATGGAGTTAATAATCAAAGAAGGAATCCAGTTAGTAGTTCTTAACAAGAGAGTTACAAGCGAGAATATTCACAAAGTTATCAGGGGATTATTCACCAGCCCACTATTCACTCTGTTACGACCCTTTAGTAGAAAGTACCGAGAGAACCCAAGAAAGGCAGAACCAACCAAAACCAGAAAGACAACTTTAACCGATAAGGTTCCAGCTAAGAACAAATCATCTAAACGTGTAAGAGAAGAGTAAGAGTATAGACAGCTATTACTACTTATATCAACATCAAGGGCTAAGAAAAAATCTGCAAATACTCAGAGTTATTGAGTTTTTGACTGGTTATAATAGGAAAGTAAAACCCGAAAAATAGCAAATTTAGGATGAAAAATTTATGCCAACAACAAGAAGCATAGGAAACGGATTATTGACTACAGGTAGGCGAGTTTACAGAGGTAAGGATATGCAATTAGTCTCTTGGACTCAAAACCAATGTAAAGTATGTGGAAGATTTCTAAGCAAAAGACAAATGCTCTATTGTGAAAAGCATGGACAGGGAAGTAAAGAATATTTTATTTTAAACAAAGTGAATTATCATAGGTACAATAAAGACTATCGAAGAACACACCATAAGCAAGAACTGGAAAGACAAAGCAGGTACAATAAACAGCATCCATACATCAAAAAGGTTAGATGGTTCATTCAGAATAAACCTCAAAGTCCGAAAGTAAGACCACATTCTCAACTCAGTTAATTCCCTTCTATTGAGGGTAAAATTGCACTATGCAATACCTTCAAGGATTAATTCTTTCAGTGAATTAGGTAACTTAGAGCCTGTTTATTGAGTGTAAAAATTTACTCAGTAAATACCCCTAAAAAATGGTTATTTCACTAAAATAAAGCGTTTTGTAACCTTATATGGAGTCAAGTTGTTCGAACCATATCACTTAAATGCTTTAGCCATCAATCATGAGATATGAGTAATAATTACAATCAATTTAGGTGTTGACTGTAATAAATGCAGTCAAATAACTCAAAAAAAGAAAATACACAAGTATGCCCCTTCTGTGGTTCACGAATAAGACAAAGATGTTCATGTGGAAGCAACCATACTGTCAAAGTAGGCTTCAATGTTAACAGGCAAGGCAAGAGACAAAGACACCTTTGCCGAGATTGCGGAAGAGTAACAATTGAAGATAAAATAATTCCTTTCAAGAAGGCAGTTACCTAATGGGTAGAAAGAAAGTTTACCCAGATAACGCTTCTCGACAGCGAGCATGGCAAAAGAAACAGAAAGAGAAAGAATTACAGCAACAGATTGAGACAGCACAGAAAACAAACAGCGACCAAGCTAATCAAAAGAAAAAGAGCTTTGAACAATTAGTAGCAAAGTGGTTTAACGGTAAGACTGTCCAGCAAGCTAAGGAAGCATTTCAGCTTTACAAAAGAACCTATCAGAGTATAGGACAGGACATGATTTTGTAGGCATCACTAAGAATTTGGATGAAAGAACGTCACTCAAGAACGGTATTACAATAGGGAATATGGAGCAGTTTCTTGAAAGCTTTGATGAGCCTATTTGCTGTCCTATATGTGGCTATTACAGAAGCGGTTTAGCAGATGAGTGCCCCGAGTGTACATTGAAGGTAACTAACCCGAAAGCTTGGAAAGAATACCGTAGGGATTATCAACCAGCAATAGCGGTAGAGGAATAAGCATGAAGTTTGCACACGCCATCAGAAAGATTTTTTTCAAGTCTATTGACGCAGAGTTGGCATACCTCTACATGAATCAAGCATATCAAGAGAAGTGTATTGAGCTATTCATGAAGAATTTTAAGCTCACCGAGCGAGAATTGGAGTTACAGTCTAAGATTCTTCTGAACTATACCGAGACATTTCAGGAGTTAAAGAATGAACAAGGGCTTACAATCCCCTTCCCAGAAAAAACGGTTGTAAAATATAATGTCTAAAAAAGGTAAAATTATGAATCATGAAAAATGTGGATGTAATAGAAATGGGCGAGTAGTTTACTCAGACCCAGAGCAAAATAATAATCAAGTGTCGAGGTTCAGCCTCGACTTAAGGAAACAGAGGGAAGTGAACCCGAGTGAGTGACCAATTAGCTAACGACCAAATAAAAGAGCGTAAACTGATTCTTAGAAACGAAATTGAGCAGCTTACGTCTAAGTTAGGCAATCCAGACGCTTACACAACTAAAGAAGGTCAGCCTTTCCGTATCAGTAAAGAGTATGTTATCGCTAAAGAGGAACTAAACAAGAAAGTAGAAGAATACAATAGCTTGATAGAAAGCTTTGTCGTTGCGAACATAAAACTTAACAAGGTAATAACTTTCACAGATGGAAACTATACCATCAAATATATCCCAGAGAAAAACAGGTATGACTTTTACATTGGTAACGAATACCGAAAAGGAACAGTAGCGTTCAATGAAGAGCTAACCGAGGCTACAGTGACATGCCCCACTATTAACTCAGACACTAAAGGGGAACTTGTGAATCACATCTACAAAGTAAAGATACTTGAGCCGAAAGACATCGTTGTAAAGAAAATAAAACCAAAGCCATGCTCTAAGATAGAAGAGGGTTTAGCCATGGTTAACCAAGATGTGCTATTGGGCTAAAATGGGTTACGTTGTTAAGGATAAAGTTACAGGGCAATTTAGAAGACAAACTCCCGAAGAAATGGAAGCAAAAACAAGACCTGCTAAACCCGAAGGAAAGAGAGGAATAGCTCTTTTTAGAGGGGCAAGAAATGAGCCTACAGGATAAGCAACGACAAATCAAACAACGGGACCAGAGAATACGAGAGCTTGAAACAGCAAAGAATAGACTGATAAACAATAAGATTAGAAACGATAGAGCATTAGACCAAGCAGTAAGGAAAGCTAAAGACGATGGCAGAAAGTTCGTTATCGAAAAGCTCAAGACAGCGATACCAACTACAGCCCCAAGTTATTTTAAACCAGCAGCAAAGGCGTTACTCTCAGACCTTCAACGAATAATTAAAGATGAAGAGAAAAGAGCGTGAAGTTGGACATGGTTTCTAAGCTGGAAAGCTTAGAGCTTAAGCTTATCGTGATGTTAAGCCTTGAAGAACCAAACAGAGCAGGATGCCAAGGCTCTTAGGCAAATCACGAACAGGGGTCTTTATCGGCTGGTCTAAGGAACGCTATGATAAGTACATCGAGACTCATGTTTTTTATAAGGACTACGACCTCTCACCGAGCTTAGGGAACAGCACGAAAGAGAACTTAGCGATTGGAGAAAAGAGAGGGACCACACACTTAGGGTAAGCCTACACATTACTCTTAATCCTAACTTGACTGATTACGAGAAATGGAAGGAAATAGAAGAATCATATCCTTTGGAACCTGAAAGGGTAAGAGGCTGGATTCTATCGCGGTAAAAGCATCTTAAAATTTGGAGAAA
The DNA here is from genome assembly GCA_963832745.1 of Candidatus Bathyarchaeota archaeon. GTDB lineage: Archaea > Thermoproteota > Bathyarchaeia > Bathyarchaeales > Bathycorpusculaceae > Bathycorpusculum. The sequence goes on from CAWHVC010000003.1 coordinate 75,615, forward strand.
GATTAAAGAACGATGAATAAAAAAAGTAGAAACTTTGGAAATGGCTTATCCTCTACAGGGTATAGAACATTTAAGAAAATCTGGAATCCTTCTACAAAAGAAGAGATTAACGTACTTGTGGCATGGACAGATAGGCATTGTATTAAATGCAAAAGATTCCTCTCTTTGAGACAGCATAAGTATTGTTCTAAATGTAAACCAATAGAAGACGCTAAAATAGCAATTAAATCAACTACATCATGGCAAAAGAGAACAGGTAAAACATTTCAGTATTATCTTCTCATCAACTCAGAATTTAAAGCAACAACGAAACTTAGAGGGTTTGTGAGTAGACATGCAGACGAGCTTGAAGTAGGGCAAATAGTCTAAAGTTTCCTTATTCAACTTTACCGAATATTTTTGTTCTCGGTAATCCTTTATTCTATGTTAAGATTGCTCCACAATGAAGACATTTAGATTCGTCTGATTTGTTCTTAGTTCCGCAGAATTTACAGTATATCATTTCTGGAACTTTTCCTTTAGAAATAAGCATGTTAATAGCTGTTGCCCATTGTTGACTGGTAGCTTTTATTTGGTTCTTTATTGCCATGTTTCCAGCTATCATACTTCCAACCCCACCGAATAAAATTAGTCCAGTTGCAGACAAAGCAGTACCCGTACTGAGACTCAATTTAAAGTCTCTTTTCGTTCCATCTTTGAATATTATCCCTAAAGAACCATTATCTTCTACTATAGCCATTGTCATATCTGAAATGTGCCAGCATGTATTTTCAAATTTATCCCAAAAAGTGGGAAGTTTTACTCGGCAACGAAATTCTTTGTTTGTTAATGATGCGTTTTTGCATTTAAGCAAGACAGCATCTTCTTTGTTATAGGCTTCCTTTTTTGTTTCTAAATTGTTAATTGTTGTTTGTGGAGTTGTTGTGTTTATTACTGTGGTTTTATCTTCCCATCCTAAAGCTTCTTTCATTTTACATGCCAATTCTTTTTCTTCTTGACTCTCTTCTCTTTTTGACAATTTAACACGAGCCCAATAATAACACTCAATTCCTACTTTTTTGTCATGAATATATTTAGGATTTATGAATTTCTGCTAAGTTATCTTATGATAAGTCTTAAATCTGCATAGCGTAGAAATAACCATAAATTGCTAAGAAGGTGAGTATTGAACATAAATGTTTTCGCTTGTAGTAGGATTATACGTAAGAAGATAGAATGTGTTATCTACTCTCAAGATATTAGCACCTCGACGAATATCATTAAGAAAAGTTGTTTTAGAAACTTTAGTGAAATCATCGAAACTGATTTGTTTCTCTATTTCTGCTTGCTGTGTACTGCTAATAAGGTTCCAGTTGATAATGGTGACTCCACCATTAGTGCCAATATCCTCTTTTAATTGCTTCTCAAAAGAGTCTGCTTTTGAAATTGCATTTGCAGAGTTATTTACAATAAATAATTGAAACGACAACGTGACTACGATTATGCTTAAAGCGATAATCACGCCAATTAGGGCTAAATATTTTCTTTTCATTACCTTTTCTTATTTCTTTATTTTTTGGAACGCTTATACGATTTATGAATCTGGAATAAAAATGAGAAGACTATAACTTTTAAATCTGTATAGCGTAGAAAAAGAATTGAGATGGAAGCATGGATGAGAGACAAATAGTCAAAGATGCTCTAAAAAGAGAATACCAGAAAAAGATAGCTTCTCAATTAGTTAAAGAATTTAGCCTTAGTAGTGATGCAATTAGCTCAACGGAAAAGGGCGAGATACTATTCGCTTATTCATTAGGGGCTAACCCCAACACGGCACTCGGTTTAGTTAGGTCTTTAATGGTTGAATTAGCAAACACAAAAGCAGAATTATGGCTTCAATCACAATAAACTAATGATAAGAATTAACAGAGTATTTCAGAAAATAGAGCAAGACCAAAGTAAAAAGTTCCCTATTAAGAGGGTTAACAGTCAGTAGTAATCCAAAAGTATCATTTAGAACATTTCGTAAGTAAATTGAGACAATTACATATCGCTTCCGCTTTCGTGCGTGTCTGCACTAACGCTTTCGCTGATGGTTAAAAGAAAAGAGGTTTTCTTTTGAATTTTTCAATAATAAAAAGACAACTAAGTTTTCTTTGGAGCTTTCGCCTTTCAAGCAAGAAGTAAAGTAGTGTAGCAATAATTCTATGTAAGCTTTTATACCACCTTAACATACTTGTCAATACTAAGAAGTAAGGTGTTTGAGGGATGAGAAAGAAAATCAACATATCCATTGATGAGCAGTTGGTAGCTTCACTTCAAGCAGAGGCAGTTAAGAAGAATATCAGTTTATCAAGGCTGATAGAAAATAAACTGAAAGGAATATCTTGAGGGACCAGTAATGAAAGTAACCTGTCCAATCTGTAACATGGAAGGAATCTTAGAGCAAAGAGGTAACAGTCAAAGAGTATTGCATTACAAGGGCTTCATTAACGGTAAAAGAACTTATGAAAAGCACACCATTCAGGGAGTAAATGGGAATAACTCTCTGGGAATAAAAAGTCTCGTTTTAGGCTCTAATAGTAGAAGAGTGGCGGGTGGGGAGGGATTTGAACCCTCGACCCCCAACTTAGGAGGCTGGTGCTCTATCCGTGAAGAATCCGTTAGACTCGGTACCAGCCCTTTTAGCCGATAGCCAAGCGAAATCTCCAATCCGTGCTGAGCTACTCACCCAATAGCACCAACAAACAAGAAACCTACCTATAGAAACTTTACTGAAAACCCAAAAGATTGCTGTTGTTAGTCTACTTCTTTTTTTCGAAATAAACGTGGTTTTCGTCTGCCCAGAATTGTACTGTGTCGCCTTTTTTTAGGTTTAGATGTGTGGCTACTTCTTTGGGGATTGTTATTCTGAGGGAGTTTCCGACTTGCATGACGCTTACTTCTATCTTGAGGGGCATTGCTGTAACCTGTTTTATCAGAGTATTCCAAAGATACTTTTATAAGCATTGCATTCTTTAAGAATACTATAAGAGTACTTCAAAAGTAAATGGTGAACACGCGAACGAAAATATGCACAACCGATTCCGAGGTTCTTCTTAATCATTGTGAGCTTGAGCGTATGTTGCAGAAGGCTCGCTTAGAGGGTGCTATTGGTTACATTAATTATCCTTGTGAAGCGCTGGATGAAAAGAAAATCTGCACCTTAGCTGAGTTAAACGGGGCAGTCAGGGGCGACTGGGACAGTGCATGCGGCGCCGTTGGGCAGTTAATGATGGAAAACCTGCTGCTTGACGGGTACGCAAACGGTTTAATGGCAAACATCAAACCAGAAAAGGCACAGGAGCAAGAAAAGCAACTCAACAAGCAACACCCAACATGATGAACTGCCAGGTTTGTAAAGCTGCTACTGCTTGCAGCTTAACCCACAACCAGCCTGCAACGCAACACAAACGCAGACACCAAAAAGCAACCATCCACCAAACCCCCAGATTGTTGTTGTGCATAGACGTTTTTTGGCAACAACTACTACAATAAAACAAGTTAACAATTTCAGCATCTTAAGAGGGCATGCTTGATTAAGCCCAAAGCGCATTTAGGCTGAAAAGCTGGCAAAAATGGATGATTGAAATACGGCAAACACCTGAAGGCAACGCTTTGATTCTGACTTCTGTCTCCGAATTCTGTGGCGCCATGGGATACTGCGAAGTACGCGTCCAACATTTCCTAAAAGGCATAAAGGCGCCCCAAACTAAAATCACATTGGATGGTATAGAGTCACATGAAAAAGAAGAAGCCTACGAACGTGAACACTTCAAGTTTGAACCAGTCACCAAAGAAGCACTATCTGATTTTACTAAAGACATAGAGTTTGCCCGCGAAGGTCTCTATACAAGGTTTCAGCGGACACTTGTTTTCGGCGAAGAAACCCTATCGATACTGGTTTATGGTCGCGCTGATAAAGTGATGCGGAGCCAAGGAACCCTGATTGTGGAAGATTCCAAGTACCCAACAAGCCGTGACAAGTACCAAGACAAGTTTGAACCGTTTGATGACCAAAAACTTCAGACGCTACTGTATTTGAACTCAAGTTTTAGCGAGAAAGGCTTAAGCTCGCAAGGGGACTGCTTTGAAATTAAATGCGAAAAACGTGCCTGGATAATCAACATTAAAGATAAGGCGACTCTTGAAAGCGTTAAAGTATTTCAGGGCTATCAAACAAAGCAAGCAGAAGATTTTCTTAACAAGAATCTAAGTAAGTTTGCGTTGTTGGTTTTAGGTAAAATGGAGCCTAAGCATCACGGGAACCCCCGCAAGTGCCGTAGCTGTCGTTTTGATAACTGCCAATTTAGAACTATTTGACGTGTAACTCTTTAGTTGTCGGTTTAGGAAGCGGTCTTTGCTTGTTTTGCAACGGCTACTTTGCAAGTCCTGCGAGCTCCAGTAAACAATTCAGCAAGTTAGGCTTCTTAACTAAGCATTTAAGACTAAAATTCTACAGGTAGAAGTATGAAAAGCAATAAAGCGCTTAAGCAAATAACCGCTATGTTTGAGGCATACACTGAATTGTCACTTGTATTGTTTGGTGTTCTCTCGATTTTGGTGGTGTTTGTTTTTCCGCTACGCATGGATATCAGATTGCTTGTGGGCGGTTTCGGTTTTTACTTGGTGGCTACTGGCGTAGTGGCTAAACTGATTTCCCGCAAAAACTAAACAAGAAAAACCTAAATTGACGTGTATTTGCTTTTTTATAGGTGTCTTTTTGTTACAACATAATATTATATTTGAGGTAGAGAAAGTTGTATTTGTGCCAAGTTGAGGAACACGCTCTACGGTGGCAAAAGTGACTGGTTTCAAGAAATGCTAAATGACAAATTTGGCGATAGTCTCAAAGAAAGAGTCAATAGCAAAGTAATGAAGCAAAGTCTTGCTTGCTGTGGGGTTTAGACTTAACTTGGCATTTTTATTTTTGGACAAAATTTAGTTTAGTTGGAAGGGAGAATAAGCGCCTTCTCCTTCGCTTACCCTTCCCTTTTTTGTTAGGAAACTTCCCCTTTCTCCTTGAAACACAATAAAGTAGTTTTTATTTAAAAGGGATATTTCCCAACCAGTAATATTCCCCAAAACTCGATATTACATGCAAAAAGAAGGATAGCAGATAAACTAGCAACTGCGAACTTGATAGAAGTGGCATAAAGAATATGCCCGATGAATGCTCAAGGAAGAAACTGTTAGGCAGGCGTTTTTGTGCAATGCTCAAATCCAATTCTTTGGGCATCTCTGAGTAACCTTGCAACCTCAGACTTATCTTTTTCAAAACTATGTACTTCAATGTGCCGGACAGACTTGTTTTTCTCTTTTGTTCCATGACTCTTCAAAAGCATGGATGCAAGCGAGGTACCCATAGCGAATTCGACGTCTACGTGACCACTTGCTTGGGTCAACCAAACAAAGTCTTTGCCGTCAAGAACGTAAGTAATGCTGCCGTGTCGAATAATTTCTGTTGATTCTGGAACAATGCTTTTGATTAGGTTTTGAAGGCTCTGGGTTGTTTGCCGCTGTTTTTCGTCAAGACTGCTTAAAAGTTCTTCAAGAGCTATTTTTTCGTGATACTCCATAACATAAGGTTAAAGGTGCAGGTTCATAATAGTTGCGGAGAGAAAGTTTCATCATGTTTTAGATGTTTTTCTGCATCATTTCGGAATTACTCCATAGTATTTTGCAGTTTTAGCTTAGAGCCTACTATTCTGGAAAAGGTAGACCCCCTATGGTTCCTGCATATAATTTCTAATAGGATCCAAATAATCCAATAAATTGGTTGCTGAAAGTCTCAGGCGACTTTTTAGGCTTTAATTGTCTCTAAAACAAGCCTTGTTGTAGTAACGTCTATCTCTGAGATTTTGACGTTATTGTACTCTTTTCCTTCACCTATAATGTTTTTAACAATAACTTTTTTACCTTCTACTTTAGCATAAATGACGTCATTGAAAACTTTGTTTCCGTCTAAAATAACATTAAATTCGCACATGACTATTTCACAAATTTAAAGAATATTTTTCCCTTGTAATAAGCACTTTTATTCTAATGTGATTTTTCACAGGTAAAACATTAGGCGCGTTTTGTTGTTGTGTTGTGGTTACTGCAAAAGTTTTTAGAATCAAAATTGTTTTTGTAAAATGGTTAGAGCTTGAAACTTGACCTGAAGTTTCTTTGCTAAGTAAACCCTGCTATGGTGCTCATGTTATGGTTTTAGTTGAAGGATTAAACCTTAAAGCAAAACGCATACCAAAAAAACAACTTGAACCTGTTTGGAAGTCCCTGACGGATAAACCGTACCCCAAAATTAAAGCGTTAATCCTAAATGACAGCGACTTTAATCACATTATTGAGCTTCGTCAATGTCCTGAAGATATGATGCGGGAAATTGAAGAGTGGGGGCGTGTATTGACAACCAAAGGCACAGATGCCTGCATTTTTAATGGAGACTACAAAGAAAAAAATGAATACACTATTTTAATCAGGGAAAAACCATATCATAAAATTGAAGAAATAATCCCGCACGAGTTATCACACATTATACGTGGCGACCTGTAAAAAGAAAAAACCACTGTGTTGCAGGTTTATAGGGCGTGAGATAGCCAAACTAGGTAAAGTGATAGACTTACGATGAACAGGCTTGCCCAGACTTTTTTGTTGTATTGGAAGACGTCTGCTCCAAACATGGGTTTGATGGGGATTGTGTCAATGAATGCCGCTACCAAACACATTGCCAAGCCGGCTCCGCCAATTAAGGTGTAACCTGCCAGTACAAGTGCAAAGAAAATGCCTGCAAAAACCAAATTGAGCAATATACTTATACTCATTACTATGCCAATGAAGTTATCGGGCCTGTTTGATGTGCTTACTCTTCTTGTCGGCGAAGAGAATGGCGCTCGGAAAGCAACAGTTGAAATTAGAAACAAAGCGATACCCAGGTACCATATCTTATATTCAGTCCAAACACCTTGCCACCTTGCGTAGACCGTGAGCATATAAGTTCTGACTAAGCCAACAACAAGGCTAGTAGCAATAAACGTTGGTAAAATTAATAAAAACTCGGGCAATGAATTCACCTGAACGTAAGCAAAAGAAAACGTGAGAACAAGAATAGACGCTACATAAACTAAAAGTTCGCCTTTTGTAGGCTGATATACTGAACCATGCTTTTCATTAACATCCATCTTGTGTTTAGTCAAAACTATGCTTTCAAACCAATCTTTAACTGTGACAGGTAAAATGTTTCGAAGCTTGCCCGCAAGGCTTTCAGCAATTTTGCCTAAAAACGAGGACACAGTTGTCGCGGCAGGAACATTTGAAAATGCGGCAGCAAGGATTGAAGTTACTGACATAACGCTGACAGTGACGATGCTTGCGGCTACCCCGTTTGCTGGAGTAGGTGCCCAAATATTTCCATTAGTGTCACTGGTTGAGTTTTGGTTGGATGTGCTTCCAGGGGTGAATTCGGTGCCATAAGCGTAAACATGGCTGTCATAGGAACCAACAAACATTACTCCACCACCAACTGTTGGAGCTGAAAATACTCCGCTGCCAGTCTGGTAACTCCATAGCAGATTACCAGATGAAGCATCAAAGGCATAAACTGAATTATCAGGAGCATATGAACCAACAAAAACAGCGCCATCGGCAATTGCAGGCGAAGAATAGATTGGGCCATCCGTTGAGTAAGTCCATGCTTGTTTTCCTGATGCAGCATTAATTGCGTAGAAATCACCTGATTCAGATCCAACATAGACTAGCCCATTGTAAACGGCTGGTGAAGAAGAAACCTTATCGGGGGTTGGAAAAGTCCAAAGTGTTGACCCGTCCGAAGCACGAAATGCATACAAGTCATGGTTAGTTGAACCAATGTAAACAACTCCATCAACTACAGCGGGGGAAGAGTTAGTGTACGTGTCTCCGTCGTTTGTTTGTGAACTCCAAATTTTAGTGCCTGTTGAAGCATCTAAAGCGTAGAAGTTTCCGTCTTGTGAACCAAAATAGACCACTCCATTAACTACAGCTGCAGAGCTTCGAATATCGCCCCCCGTCGGATACTTCCAAATTTGAGTGCCAAAATTAGCGTCTAAAGCGTACATGTTATCATCTGTTGAACCAACGTAAACTATTCCGTTAACAACTACTGGAGAAGCCCAAACAGCGCCACCTGTTAGGAAGTTCCATTTCAAGTTGCCCCCTTCAACGTACAGGGCGTAGACGTTAAAATCGTTTGAACCCACATATACGACACCATTTGCAACGGTAGGCGTAGACCATACGTCGTCGCCTGTTTTGTAAGTCCAAACTTGGTTGCCAGTGTTTGCATCTAAAGCGTATATGTTTCCACCGAAGCACCCAGTGTAGGCTGTGCTGCCTGAAATGGTGACTGCTGAACGGACTGCGCCGTCGAGGCTGGCTTGCCAGAGTATTTGACTTGTTTTGGGTGCTGTGGATGTTGAGTATCTTGAGCCTGAGAGGTCATGCCCAAAAGTTGACCATTCACTGCTGGTTTGTCCTTTGACGATTGGCGTTAAAGCTGTGACTATCAACAGGACTATTAATGCACAAAGCAAGGCGGTTACTATTTTTTGTGAATTTTGCAACCTTTTCCCTGAAGAATGCTGTATGCAACGGTTTGTTTTTAAGACTTTTCAACCAAAACTAAAATCAAACATACAAACGCTGTCTTGTCTGTGCTTATTTTGTCTGCTTTATAGTTTGCAAGGTTTTTTCTGCCGTTGAAACACTAAAAAGTAGATCATCAATGGTTGCCGTGAAAGTAGCTAATTTGCCTTCACACATAATCTCTGTTACAACCGTTCGTTTTTCCCTAACCGTGTTAACACTCAAACCGACGGGCGTTTTGAAGTTGTCTGGCGAAACCGCTTTGGCAACCGCATCAGCCGTTTTTGCGTCAATATACTCAAGCGTTATTGTTGCCTGCAAGCTTTTCACCCTTCAACTGTCGCCCAATCAACTCATCGGCTGTCTTCACGAAAGCTTCAATTTGCTCCATGGAAACTTGAGCGCCAGCCGCAATATTGTGACCTCCACCTTTCCCGCCGTGCTTCTCAGAAGCTAAGCGCATGACATCGCCGAGGTTTACGCCTTTCTGCAGAGCGGCTTCGGTTGTGCGTGAAGAAATTTTGACAGAGTCTTCGCCGTCTACTTTGGCGTAGGAGATGAGGGGTTTTTGGTTGTTAGCTAAACCTGCAACCATAATGGAGGATACTGTGCCAATGATTTTTTCGTTGATGAAGTCTTCGCCGTTGACCACGTAAATATTGGTTAATTCTCGGAGGCGTTCAGGTTTTTCCATAACCCAGCCGAGGTACTTGTTGATGTTTTTACGGTAATCTTCAAGGATAGAATTTGATTCTTCGAGGGCTGCTCCACGGTCACCCATGCAGATGGCGATGCCTAAACTTGGGCGGTCCATGCGTCCAGTCGAGTTAAGTAGGACTGAATATTCTCGCGCGTCACGCAGAGCAGTGTTTGGTTCCTCATTTACCAAGACATAGTTGTTGCCGATTAAGTTGGAAACTTCTACGTGTAACCCTTTTGAAAGCATATAATCCGCAAGGGCTGAGCATAGGCGTTTCTTTTCCTCCTCGTTAAGATCGCTAAGGGAACGTAGTCGTTCTCCCTGCTTAAGATTAATGTTCAATGTTGCCAGAAACGCTAAGGCTTTGTCTTCTTCGCCGCTTATGCCTGGAATGAACGGGTTAGTGGTGGTTGCCAGGGTACGGTGGATTGGACGGGTTTCTCTGCCAAAGAATGTCAGGTCTTTTTCTACTTTCATTAAGCCTGCTTGAACAGCGTCTTTGAGAATTAACTCGTTTAAGCCGCCGAAGCTGCGTTGGTCATACTTATCTTGCATGTCACCCAAAGCGCCCACCAACGCTACTGGGGCTAAATCAACATTTTTTGGGTTCATTGCTTTAGCTACAAAATAGGTTACGCCTGAACCGCTAACTTCAGTTGCCCCGTCAACTCCGTATTCGTGTGGGTTTACTTGGGCAATGTTGGGGTTGTCTACTTTAGAGGTGATTTGGTGATGGTCCATAATTGCAACTTTGACGCCGGGCACTTTTTCGTTTAACAGTTGCAGGTACCCGCTTCCGAAATCGGTTAATATAACAAGTTGAGGTTTGTCAGCAATAATGTCGTTTATTATTTTGTCATCTACCCACTGCATTACACGTACGCGATAGCGGGCGTCTAGCCTGTAGAGTGCTTTAGAAATGACACCGGCTGCTGCAACCCCGTCTGCGTCAAGATGTGAGAAACAATCAATAAAGCCGTCCTGCTCAACGGTTTCTAGTATCACTTTTGCAGCCTTATCAGCTGCTGATAAGAAGTTGGCTATTTGGGTTTGGTTTACCATGCGGGGTTGCCTCTAATGGCAGTAAAAGGCGAGTAATTGGATTTAAAGCTGGCGCACCAAAAAAGCTGCAAAAAAATTTAAAAAATAAAATGAAAAGAAATTGGTTTAGAAGATTGAAGCGATTTTTGCTACGTATTTGAAGTTCTTAGCAACTTTGCCTTCACGCTTATAGTAACGTGAGAGCTTGTGGATTCGTGCCTCAATAACCTGCATGTTACGTTTGTTGTGCAGGTCTTTCTTGTTTTTCTCCATGTGAACTGCAAGAGCCTGTGCCTTCTTCATTAAGTTGGCAAGGTCTTCTGGCATTGATGGATTTAAGTTGGCACTTTTGAGTATGTCGCTTACGCTTTTACCGGTGATTGGTTTTACCAGTGGAATTGCGTATTGATCTCTAAGAATTGTGCCTATGCCGCTTAGTGAGTGGCCTTCTTTTGCGAGTTTAATAACGAAGGCTTCTACTTCTTCAGGCTGATATTTGCACCAGCTTGGAGGTCTTCGACTTACAGGCCGTATTGAATGTGACTTTCCTTTTTCTTGCTTTGGCAATCGTTACACCTTAATTCTGCACCTTACATCCACAGTACGGAGATATTTAAAAATAACTGTTTAAAAAAGCGGTAAACTTACACTTTGTATGTACCTAAATAGCTTTAAACCAACGTTTTTACTTTTTGCTTTTTCTACTTAGAGAAACGAAGGTAACAATTGCTACAATAGCCAAAATTATGCCCAGCACAATTAAGAGGGCAATCTCCACTAAACCAAATGTTGGCAGTTGGGAAGATTCGGCAGGCGCATTTGAGGAGGAAAAGGTGATTTTTACTGAGTGACTGCTGTGGTGGTAAGTGAAGTAGAGCAGCCAACCGTCCCCTTGAGGTTGCGCGGTATAGGTTATTGGGTTGTTGTCTAAGTACACTTTGAGTCCAGAAACGTCGTTCATTAAAGATTTTGGAATATAGACGTTAACGTAACCAGCGGTTCCGTTGTTTCCGATAACTCCAAAACTCAACTCTTTGCTGGTTGAATCAAAGGAGAATGCTGAGAGGCTAGAATTGGAAGTCACAGAGAAAACACTCTGTTCAGTGCAAGGGACAATAGAAAAATTCATAACTTTAGTGACGCCCAAATAGTCCTCGTCACCCTGATAGACCACTTTTAGCATGTAATCGCCTGTTGCGGCTGGAAACCATAACGCCGAATAAGTCCCATCAGAACACGTGTGAACTGTGGTTAGGTCCTGCCAAGATGCACCGTTTGTTACGCTATAAGACAGCAGAATTTGCACGTTTGGAATGCCTGCACCGTTAAAGGTTAAGTCACCGTTGACTTTCACTTTTAGGCTGGATTCTGATAGGGCGCTCTCGCATGTAGTGGTCAGGGTTGGTATATGTAAGTCTTTGGCTGCTATCGAAAAGTCATCGATAATGTGGGTGCTACATGCGACCATTCCGTTTGATCCGCTAAAGCCAAACACGTCATAGGTTCTGTCTATTGTTCCCTTCCATTGTAGAACCAGTTTCTGGTCAACATAAACGTCTACTGAGGCGCCTTGAACCTGAACTGAAACGTCATGCCAAACATTTGGCGCTATGTTGGTGCTGTCTGCCCAAATCAAGTGGTCACCAGTAAAATCCTTTATCAAAGCAATATGATGATCTGAGGGGTCTGCATCTGGATTGGGCTTGCCTCCATTTATTTCAGCAAATTCATAAGGAATGTTCTGCCAGCCGTCAAATTCGATTCCGTAACCGGGAATAATTGATCCAGTGTTGAAACCAGTGCGACCACCAGCAATTCCGTTGGCTCCATAGCTACCTGAGAAATCAAGGTTTGAAGGGTACTGCTGCTTGTAAAAGAACATTACCAGCCCATCGTCGTAATTGTATCCTGTACATAGGAAACGGAAGTTTGCTGTAAAGGAGCCTTTAATTGGCGTTTTGAAAAAAGCGATGCCTGTTTGGTCACTTGACTGGTTCGTTAAGACCATGTACTGGTTTGTGGCGTCTCTTTGTGCGCTTCCCAAGTATTCCCATGCGCCTGAATTCGTGCTGAAGTCGTCAGAAAAAGAAGTGCTCGATTGTTGAGCATTTACGGGTTGAAGGATAAACACTAAAACCGAAGTTAACAGGAACAAAAGAGATAGGGATATAGCGATACTGTGGTTTTTTCGCATATTAACACAGCCTCTTCTGTTCTAACCCTTAGAAGTGCTCTAAATAAAAGACTACTCGTAAAGATTCCTTTACTAACCTTAGTCAAACATTTTCAACTAAAATTTTTGGCTGATAGCCCCCACGTTTCTGCGTATGCTATTTCCATTTTGTCAGGATTTCTTCTCGGCGAAAAGTTGCAGTGGCTACTCTGAACAAGGCTAAATCTACCAGCAAGAGTGCGCCACTGATTATCAGAATATGGGTTATGTCCAAATATAGTAAGCCTATTTCGCCTGCCAAGTAAATAAGCATAAACGGAACAAACATTAAGCCTGCGATTTGGTTAGCAGCCCGCACATCGCTCACTTTCGATGATGCAACCACGCTCAGTTGGATACTCATGATTTCTGCAAGCGGAATAACAACAAAAAGCAATATGATGATATCCCAGTTGGGGTAATAAAGACCGCCCAGTTTGGAGTACGTAAGGTAATCAATGAGCCCCATGTAAAGTGCAACGCAAGAATAGATCGCTATTGTAGGCGGTAAAAAAGCGGCTATACTTTTTCCTAAGAGCAACTCGCTGTCAGTTGTAGGTGTTGCCAGAAGGGGTTCAAGACTCTTCTCTAATTTTTCGCCCACTATACTGTAAGATGAAATTGCGCTGGGAAGAATCGCCGATGCTATAACAAAGAAAAAGGCAAAAGAGTTCAACAAACCTGGAAGAGCCATAGCAGGAATACCGCCACTATCTTTCCCAGCAAACTCGACAACCAACGGAAAAAGAAACGACAATAGCAACGGGAAAAATATTAGACCGTAAAGGATACTTTTCTTTCGCCTAACGGACTTTAGTTCCTTTGAAGCTACAACCCAAGCAATGCATAGATTCATTCGTTCTCCCTCACAAGTTTTAAATAGACTTCTTCAAGGCTCGAACTAGATACAGAAACCGTTTGGATTTCGCCGCCTGCGTTAACTATTGCTTGGACAATAGACGGGTTTTTCTCATAGGGGTCAGCAAGTTCAACTGTTAACTTGTTGCCGTCTTGGACAGTTTTTCCAAGTGACAACTGCTCCACCGCATTAATGATTGCAGTGCTCACTTTTTTAAGCTGAATTATTGTTTTTCGGGGTCCAATTGAATGCTCTAACTCTTCAGGTTTGCCAACTGTCACAAGTCTATTATTTAGTATTGCTATTCGAGTGCAGACTCTTTGAGCTTCATCAAGATTGTGTGTGTTTAAGAAAATGGTTTTCTTCTGAGCCTTTAATTCAAGAATAAAGTCTCGCACTGTTTTCGCTGATTCAGGGTCCAAATTAGCTGTGGGTTCATCCATGAAGAGAATTTCTGGGTCATGAATAAGTGCTCTTGCAAGCGCCAACTTCTGCTTCATACCTTTAGAAAAAGTTCCAGCATAGACGTCGCGTTTTTCCCAAAGCCCAAGCATCTTCAAGAAACGTTCAATATTCTGTTTTCTTTGTGCTTCAGGAACATAATATAGTTTACCGTAATAGTTCAGGTTCTCGTAAGCCGTCAAATCCTCATAAAGCCCGACATTATCTGGAACTAACCCAACAAGTTTTCTTATTTTCAAACAATCCTTTTCATCGCCAATATCCAGATTGGCAACTCGAGCGGTTCCGCTTGTTTTAGCTATAAGGCAACAAAGCATGCGAACCGTCGTAGTTTTTCCAGCGCCGTTAGGACCAAGAAAACCGAAAACTTCACCTTCATCAACATGTAACGTGAGGTTATCTACAGCTGTTAATGAACCAAATTTTCTTGTCAGGTTTTCTGTATCAATCAAAAAAATGTCACAGCCAAAAACTACAGTTACCTAATTAAGCTGAAAAGTTGCCGTTTGTATATTAGACTTATGCTTTTCAAAAAATCAAAAAAAATAAAAATTTATTTTTTGTAGTATGGTCTGCGTATATAACCGTACGCTTCAAGCGCCGCAGTTATTCCCTGCCCAACCGCCGTGCCAACCTGCTTTATCGGGTGATTTGTTACGTCGCCCGCTGCGAAAACGCCTGCAATGTTAGTTTCCTGCCGCATATTGACTTTGATGTAGCCTGCATCGTCAGTCTCCACGCCAGAAGCTTTAGCAACGGTGCTGTTAGGTGCTTCGCCAACTTGCACGAAAACGGCGTCAACGGTGAGTTCAGTATTTTCGCCTGTCACGTTATTTTTTAGGGCTACTGTTCTTACTTGGCGGTCGCCTTTGATTTCTTCAACTTCCGTGTTCCAAAGCACCTTAACGTTGGTTTTCGAGGTAACGTCTGAAACAACTTGTTGTTCTGCCCTAAAAGCATCTCGCCTATGAACCACTGTGACCTGCGCAGCTAAACCTGAAAGGTAAAGTGATGTTATGCAGGCTGAGTTGCCGCCGCCGACTACAACAACTTTTTTGCCTTTAAAGAATGGCCCGTCACAGACGCCGCAGTAGCTTACTCCTCTGCCGCGGAACTCTTTTTCACCTTTAACGTTTACTTCCTTATAATGTGAACCCGTTGCGAAGATTACTGCTTTTGCTTGATAGGTGGCGTTTTGGGTAGTTACAGTTTTTGATTCACCGTCAAGTTTGATTTCACTTACCGGTTCAAGGTCCCTTACTACTGCGCCGAGTTTTCTGCATTGAGTAGTCATTCGTTCGGAAAGTTCGCGTCCGCTGATTTCAGTAAAACCGGGGTAATTTTCTACTTTTGGTGAATCAGCAATGTTTCCGCCGGCTAGTTTTTCGTCAAGAACAAGAGTTTTAAGTCCGCTTCTTACTGCGTAAATTCCAGCAGATAAACCTGCGGAACCAGCGCCAATGATAATTACATCCCAGTTTTCCATAAATAACAACCTGCAAAATATTTCTCAAAGAAGTTAAATAATAATTCGATTTAAGCGCCGTTTTTCAGTATTGATTGTGCTACTGAGAGTCGCCAAGTTGTTAGGTCGGAAAGTCCCGCCAAGTCTTCGACGTTAAGGTAACTACCTACAGATTCGTCAAAGAGTACGTTTGCTGTAGGCGGTAATTCTTCATCAGTCCATAAAACAATCGTTTCGGGGATTTCTGGGAACATTTCAATTTCAACCGAGCAGTCTCCGTGGCTTAATGGTTTCCCACCTAGCAGTTCGGCGGCTTTGATTAGTTCTTGGGGGTTTCTGCCAAAAAACTTCACGATTGGCTCGACGGCTCTTCTTTGGAAAGCGTTTTCGTAAGCGTAACCTCCGGGAAAATCTTTGAACTTAACCAGTTTGCCGGTTCTTTTGTGTTTGCAGGCTAAAGCATATTTTGTTAGTAGTTCAGCGATTTGTTGGTGCATTGCTGGGTCTTTAAGTTTGGGCTCTACAGTTTTTTGTTGTAGATTGTCTTGGAGGTCACCTGTTTGCAGGTCTAAACTAAAACCCAAGAAGCGGAAGCAGTTGTTTTTTGCATTCGTTTCCGATTTTAGTTTGATGAGTATTTCTGGGTCAAGAATTGGGTTTGTCATCGGTTTGATATTCGTTTGATTGCTTTTTTCTTTTTCTGGTTAAAACTAAAGCAGCAAACAGTAAGCAGACAGCCATTGTTGAAGCGGCAACAGTTACTGTTAGCGTAGAAATATCTGACGCTGGTGAGGGTTCTGTCACATTGAAGTGAACAAGTTGGGTGCCACGGTTTCCCGCAACATCCCAAACGTAGAGCAGCAAAGTGTAATGCCCAAGCTGCAAACCCTCAAGGGTAGTGTTGCCTTGTATATTAAATTCGCCTGTCCCGTTTAGGTTGTAGGTGGCGTGACTGATGGGTTCATTAACTATGAATTCAAGGGGAACATTGCTCGTTTGAAAGGTTTTGTTTTCGGTTGTCACCATAGTTATTGCAGGAGCGGTTAAGTCTGGCGTTGGTGCGTGGGTGTCTACGGTGAAGATTATTGTGTCTTGCCAGTTTGCTTGATAGTGTGGTCCGCCAGGAGTGGTTGGTTTAAATGGTGGACCTGGAGGGTTTGGGCTGTTTGTGGTGACTGAAGCGGTGACTTTTATGGTTAAATAATGTGTGCCTTCATGCAGTTCGGACAGTGGCATGTATCCCGTTGCGGGGTTAACTACGTGTATCTCGCCGGGTTTAAGAGCGGTTAAAGGCACCTCGCCAATGTAAGTGCCATCTAAACTGTATGTCAAGGAGCACTTGATGCCTAAGCCGTATCCGAAAGTCAAATTCAAAGCCAAATTGCCAGTGTTGTAGGTCACGTTGACTGGCGAATAAACCCTTGCGCCCGAAGAGAGGACAATACAGTTGGTTGATTCAGCAAAAGCAGAACCCATCTGAACAGTTACCGTTGCCAAAAACAACATCGCCAAAACAACCACGGCAGCCCATTTTATCCATTTAATCATCCTTATTCGCCCATTAAGCTAATTTGAAACACGCTTTTAGCTCTCCTTCGAGAACATAGTGTTCTTCAAAAAGAACAGCACAGGCGGCTTTAACGCAAATCATAAAAGCCCCCACATTAAAGGTTGTCAGCGGTAATAGTCATTGATTGATCGCGGTCTTTACGTTGGTAGATTTCAGCCGTTCCATCTTGGACACCTTGATGCCATAAAAGAAGTCCTAAACAAAGTTGACGAACTTGTAATCGTTATCGGCAGCGCCCAGTACAGTCATAACCTAAAAAATCCCTTCACAGCCGGCGAACGTTTAGTAATGATTCGTCACTCCTTACAAGAAGCAAACGTGGATTTATCAAAGGTTTGGATTGTTCCTGTTCCCGACGTTCACTTGCACATGCTCTGGGTTCCAGCAGTAGAAGGCTATACACCAAAATTTAACGCACTGTACTCAAATGAACCATTGACACGCCGATTGTTTATGGAGTCAGGCTACAGGGTTGAAAGCATCAGCCTTTTCGAAAGACAAACCTATTCATCCACGATAATACGTGAAAGAATGCTTAAAGACGAAAAGTGGACTTCTCTTGTTCCTCGAAGCGTCACTGACTTCATAAACAAGATTGATGGCGTGAACCGTCTAAGGGACCTTGCAAGAACCGACAAAATCTAAACTACCATTTTAGTTTTTGACGCTTTATGGTAAAATGTCCAAGCCAAATAGTAGACCACAAGTAACACTATTATCTGAACTGCAACTGCGAAAAATGCGTCACCAAATTCTATTGCAACAAAGTTGTTTATGCTGTGTAATGCTACTGCGATTAGGTAATACGGCAGGGGATTCTTTTTAGCTATGCCATAGGCGGTTACGGCGGCACTTGAAGCATGAAAAACTATTCCAGGTATCCTGACAAACGGCGATACACCTAACACAGTTACGTAAAGAAAGAATTCTGTTATGCCAAAACCTAGCCCAATTAGAATGCCCAGCAGGACAATGGAGCGTTCTGTTTCGCCGTGACGATAAAACAGCGGAAAAACTTTAGCAAGTTCTTCAATAAATGGCGCCAACACTGCGGAGGTTATCAGCAGAGGCAAAAAATTATAAAATTGCCCCCAAAATACGGCGAATGGGACACTGACAAGTAAGCCTGAAAGGAAAAAGAAAAATTTCTCCCTAACACTTGGGTTATGAATTGGAATGACACATTCAGGTTTAGGGTTGTCGCTCAAAAAATTTGCCTCTACACAAAAATAGGATGGGTTCTGCCTTATCAGCCTTTTCCAAGGGGTTAGAAGCCTGCAGTGATAAGGTTTTGGGGTTTCATGATTTCCCGTAGCAGAACCGTCGCGTAGCAGCCTCTAAGTAGCCTAAAAGCTAAAGAAACCGTCAATCCATCAGCACAGTTCGAGATGTCGAGCAGCTTGAAGTCTTTAACAGGAGTTAAAGCGGTTCGTAAGCTTCCTCTGCCGCCCAACCGTGAGTTAACCGTGACACGGAACCCATCCAAGTTCACGTTTTCCTCAGACAGAACACGCTTTTCCAGCTCACCCATGACACCGCCTGAAAGCTTCTGCTTAAACCCAACAATCGGTAAAGCAAGCCTCATTTTACCTGCCACGATTGCTTCGTTTGCTTTAGCTTGAGTTTGGACGGTTACGGTTTGAGCCATATTCACCATCGGCAACCCCGTGCGTTCTACGCCAATCACGAAATCGCCAACTTCAGCCCTGTTTAAGGGTAAGCCAGTTTTGATTCGTTCGCTTAAACAACGGTTAAACAGGTACGATTGGTATGCTTGAACAAACAGGCCTTGAAGCTTTAGAGGCAAAACTTGGAAAGCACCTGTAAAGTCATTGGAGTTGTTGTTTAGGTAGTTTAACATTGAGCGTTCGTAACGTAATTGTTTTGGGTAACGTTCTAATGCCGTTTTGAAGTCGCGTGACTCTTGGAGTTCTGTGCGGGCTTGTCTTGAGTCTGGATGCTCGTCTGGGCTGGGTTTAGCCAGAAAAAGCATGGCTGCCATTTCAAAATCGCCTTTAAGAATTGCTTTGCCCACAAGATGCGTTATTGGGCGTGTTGTGCCAAAACGTTGGTGCCCATAAAAGTTTGGTATGCCGCCGAGTTGATTGATTTCCTTAATTGTTTGATTTATTTGCTCATTGACTATGGTTTGGTCTTGAGTGATGCCGCTGATTCTAATTGTAAAACTGTTTCCCAAAAGGTAAAACACTGACAGAGGATTTCGCAGGTAACCTATTGGACGAAATTCTACGCCTTTAACAGCTACTTTGGCAGCGTCCTCCATTGTCAAGTTTTCAACAGTAACAAACTGTGCGGTAACCGCTTTGGCATCCTTAATACCTGCAATTTGAATACTATTTTGTCCCAATCCAAGCTGGTAAGCCACGTTTTTGGATGCAAGAAAAGTGTCCCAGTTCCGTTTAACCAAAACACAAAGAAGATGCCGTTGCCGCTCCAACGACGCACCCAACGCCCTCTTCTCTTCAGATGGGCACACTTGAGCTTTGGAGCCGTCAACTAGGACTTCTTCAACTTGAAAATCTTCAACTGCACCACGGATTCTTCCACCGACACCGCTGGTTTTTGTTGCGTAAACCTCGATGCCGAGCAAACGATCAATTTCAGGTGCAGACTGCAAAATAGTTCGCCTTATAAGAGTTTGAGTTTGCCTGTTAAACGGTCAATCATGGATGCGGGTGCAGGTCCAATGCCAAGGCAAGTGACTGAGCCTTCAGGAATTTCTGTCAGGCCGCGGTCAATAATCAAAGCGTGGGGTAATCCAAGGTCGTCTGCTGCTTCTTCGAGTTCGCTGAGTTCTTTTTCACTTGGAACTTTAAGGGCAACCTTCTTTTGTCCTTCAAAAAGCCAAGATTCCCACCATTTCTTATGATGCACATAAGCATCTTGTGCCGCTGAAACCGCTGCGTGCCCTGCCTGCGCCGCAATTTTGCCTTTACTCATCTGCAAATCCATACGGAAAACTATGACCTGCTTGTACTCAAATTCAACCATGATGTTCGCCTTTTGGCTAAAATGTGCTTCCACTGTTTTAAGGGTTTGCAAACAAATAAAGCAACCCAAAATAGCCCAACGCCGCCAACATGGCAGGTTTAGTGGCGACCTGCATCATCATCCTGCCTTGATAATCGATTTCTTCCACGCCGCTAAATGCTTTGCCAACGCCGACGCGGTTGCAGAACCGCAAAACTGAATCCCAGCGGTCATCTGAAAGCGAGTTTAGGAATCGCCTGAGCCTAAGCATGAAAGCAACATCGAAGTTTAGGGCATTATTACAGCGTTTCTGGTAAACAGAAAGCGTCTTAGCTGAAACATCCTCAAACTCAATGGCGGATTTGGCTGTTTCTGCCGCAAATTCGCCGCAGGTTAACCCAAAAATCACTCCACCGCCAGTCGTAGGCTTAACCTGAGATGCTACGTCGCCGACAGCCAAAAAACCGTTACTGTAAGCCCTGCTGATTGGACCCGCTAAAGAGATGGCGTGGTAAGAGGTTTTGACTATTTTTGCTCCTTTAACTTGCCTTTTAGCAACGGGATGTTTGGTCATTAGACGTTGCAGGTAACCTTGGGGGTTTCCGTGGTTTGTTGCTAAACCAAGTTTTGCTGACCCGTCTGGTCGGGGAATAAGCCAGCCGTAAAATCCGGGGGCGCTGCTCCCCATATAAACCTCAACCGCGTGAGGTTCCACGTCGTGGACTTGGTCGAGTTCAGTTTCAACGGCGTAAACCAGTCCTGACCCATTAAGCCCCCTCAAGCCTGCTTGGCGAAGAAGTCGTGAACTGATGCCTTCAGTATCAACGGTAATTTTTGAGGGAACTGCTGTGCCGTCTTTGAGGTTCACGCCCTTGACCCAGCCGTTTTCAACTTGAAGCGACTGGACTGGTCGACCTAAATGAAAAGTTGCTCCAGCCTGTTCAGCTTGACCAGCGATGTACTGATCAAATTTTGCCCTATCCAACACGCAGGTTACAGGAGTTTTAAGTCGGATTGAGAATTTTGTGCCTGATGGCGAATAAAAGTTGGCGCCGTCAAAAACGTTTTCAACAATGCCTTTGGGCAAGGGGTAGTAGCCGAGGGATTTTAAGCTGCGTATGCTGATGTGACCTGCACAGTGAGACGGCAAACCGACCTCTGAATGCTCTTCGTAAATATCCGTTTTAACGCCAAGCTTAGCTAAACAAAGCGCCGTGTAGGAACCCACTGGTCCCGCGCCGACAACCACTGCATTTGCCTGCTGACTCTTCTTTGCCATCATCACTATTGCTACTGCAGGTGTCCTAAAAAAAGAATCGAAAAAAATAGTTTTAATTCTGGTTGGTTACCAACAGTTTTGAGGCTGCCTCGATCGTTTCGGTTTCATTATTTGCGGCGGCTTGTCTAATGTTTTCAACCACTGGCTGAAACAGTTGCCCTACAAGTTTGCTGGTTAAATCGCTTACAACCTTTTTTTGGCGTTCATCGATTTTGCCTATTCGTCTTAATGCTTCAGCGAGTTCTTTTTGGCGGCTTCTCTCAACTCGATCAAGCAAATCAAAAACAAGTTCGTTAATGTCTTCCACCTGATTTTTCGCCTTTCAATTTTAGGAAAGAAAAGGGTTGGTTGCGCATACTCTTTGTGAGGGTTGCGAAACGTATTCGGTGAATCCCCATGTTTCTTCCACTTTCAAAGACAGATTCTGCAAGGCAGAAGCTAATTTTTGTCCGTCACTGGTCAAATTGTACGTTAAAGGTATTTTTCTTACGAACACGAGTTTCTTGCCTTTGAGATGTCTTATGTGCTTGTAAGTTCTTCTTTGAGATAGACCAACAGTTTTGGCAAGTTTGTCCGCTGCGATTCCTTCATCTGGGATTGCCTGGTAAACTTTCAATGCGGAAACTGTCAACTCTTCCAGCGATGGGTCTCTTTTTGACTTATGGAAAAAGATATAATTTCGTTCGGTTGGAACATTTACTAAACCTGCTGTGGCTAAACGTTTAAGGATTCGTGAAGTGATTGTTGGTGAAATGATTTGTTTGATTTCTTCGCAAGTTTTTGGTCCTGAAAGCAAGATTTGCAGAAGCGTTTCTTCATGGCACTCGGATTGAGGGGGTAGTTTTTCAGCGAATTCTTCAAAACCATTCAGCAATTCACTTATGCGAACACCAAACGTGGTGACGTTGTACTTGCTCAGGGATTCAGTGACAAGCCCGATTGTTATGAGCGGTTGAATATATTCTTCATTTATGGTGTATTGGCTTTGATGGCTGCCTGTTTTTTTGAGCTCTTGCTGAATTTTGGCAAGAGTACATCTGCCATTAACGATGGCCCCAAAAACGTGCAGTCTTGTCTGATTCTTTAGGACGTTGAAAAAATCTGTTGTGTAGTTTGGGTTGCTCATGGTGTTGCGGAGGTTTCTTAACTCATTTTTCAGTTTATAGAAACGACATAAACTAATGCATTGGATTGGCGTGATTGGTGTGCAGTGTTTGCACATGTCCTCAAGCGATTTCAGGTTTTCAAATGAACCTTGGTTGCTTTGGGTCTTTGGTGGTAATAAGACAGCAACCATGTTTATGCCTCCCAATTGGCTATCAAACGTTTAGCAGCCCCAACACCGTTTTTTGATAGGCTAAAACATGCCGAGAGAGAAACTAAGACTGAACCCAAGACATACATTTTTCTCATCAAACATTCCCAAAAGCACCTTCCTTTAGCTTATGTAAAAAGGGTTTTCGTAAAGAAATGTTGACGAAGCCTTAGTCAAGGTTTCTTTACTAACTTTTTACTTCAAAAATTAAGCTGACCTCTATAAACTGCATCTAAAAACTTTAAACCAGATTAATTAGTTATCCACTTTTAGTCAAGAAATCTTGACCGATGTTTAGTATAGAATTGTTGACAAAAACTTCTTTAAGGAATCGGTTACCGCTACAGGTAATTGATAAAGAATGAAAAGAGTAGTTACATTGATGGTTGCATTATCGCTACTGCTTTTTCCATTGCTTGCAGAAGCGCAACCACAACCACCCGACGTTCCCACTTTAGGACCAGCACTAATTATGTCTGCAGGAGATGGTTTTACAAACGTTACAGTTTATTCTCCTCAAAACCAATCTTACCAAGAAAAACCAATAGAGTTAACTTTTTCAGTAGATGCTGTTGGAATGTTTGGACAGTTTGGAAACGTCGGTTACCAAATAGACCAAGGAACAATACGTAGCGTAACCAGTTTCGTCAACAAAACAATAGGTAATGAAAGCATGCCTAACTGGTACTATAGTCGTACAACTATTTTTGCAACAATAGAATTAACTGACCTTTCGTTGGGACCGCATAACGTTACGGTTTATTATGGCTGGCAATATTTGGGAATCCCTGAGAATCCAAGCTTAGAAAGGTTTGAAGTCTACGCGTATGATTCTGTAGAGTTTACAATTGCTGATTCCAACCTTTCGGTAACTGATTATAACACGCCATCTTCAACAGTTACCCCTATGCCGACGCCTACCGTTGCAGAGCATTCAATAGCAACCATCACATTACTGGCAGCATTAACAGTTCCAGCTATTTTAATTCTAAAAAGAAAAAGAAACTAGCAATTACCCTATTACTTGTACTCTGCCAACTTTGCCGTCTGTTAATCTGACTTTAATTCCATGTGGGTGCGTTGGGCTACTAGTGAGGATTTCTTTGACAATGCCCTCGGTTAAGGTGCCAGTTCGTTGGTGCTGTTTTAAAACGATTTTCACGTGGCCGCCTAGCTTAATTTGTTGTCTTTGCTGGTTAGGTTGCATTTTTAGGTATAGGAACTACGCGGCTTATAGCACATTCGCACTATCATTCAAAATCCGGGAGCTGGTTCACACCAACCTATTTGCCTAATAGAGGTTCTATGCAAAAACCTAAGAGGGGTAGGATCATAATGATGCTTTTTGAAAATTTTTGTTCCCCAACCAAACGTACCGTAAATATTTCGGTCAAAATAGAAATAAAACCTTACAAAAAGGGTTAAAGAAAGAACGGAAATTATTGAACTAGTTCAATGCGCCGTTTTCCGCGTGACATGCCGGAGGTGCGGATTTTACCGCTGACTTCCAAGCCAAGCAGAATTTCGTTGAAGTCTTTGAATCCTAAATCTTCGAATTCGCTACGCATTTGACTGAACAGTTCGTCATCGGTCAGGTCGCCTTTTTTGCCCAAAATCTCCAAGAGGACATAATGGACAGGGCGGGTTTTCCAAATTTTAATTTGTGGCATAGGTATCAGCTTCTCTTATGTTACTGGTGTTGCTGGCTTTTGTACTTGACGGATTGCCTGCATGAAGCTCTTGTACCATTTCTCCATGTCAGGTGTAATTGATGGACCCATTTCTTTCATTGCGTCTTGGAAGTCTTTCATTGTGACTTTTTGAGCGTTAACGTCCCGACGAAGGGCATGCATTGCTGCTTCACGGCATAAAGATTCGATATCGGCACCACTGTAATATTTTGTGACTGCTGCAAGCGGGGTAACATCAACGTCTTGGTCAAGAGGCATATTCTTAGTGTAAATCTTAAAGATTTGAATTCTGCTCTTCTCATCTGGTTCTGGAACGTATATTAAGCGGTCAAATCTGCCTGGACGTATTACTGCTGAATCAACCATGTCGGGTCTGTTGGTGGCTGCTATGACTACGATGTCTTGAAGCGTGTTTATGCCGTCCATTTCAGTGAGCAGTTGACTGATTACGCGTTCGGAAACGCCGCTGTCTGACATGCCCATTCCACGTCTAGGTGTTAATGAGTCGATTTCGTCAAGGAACACGACTGCGGGTGCTGCCATGCGGGCTTTGCGGAAGACTTCACGGATGGCTTTTTCTGATTCGCCAACCCATTTGCTGAAGACTTCGGGGCCTTTGATTGAGATGAAGTTGGCTTCGCTTTCGGTTGCAACGGCTCTGGCGAGCAGCGTTTTGCCGCAGCCAGGAGGACCGTACATGAGTATACCTTTTGGTGCACGTATGCCTAAACGTGTGAACATTTCTGGGTTTTTGATTGGCCACTCAACAGCTTCTATTAGGTGCTGTTTAACATCATCTAAGCCGCCGGCATCGTCCCAGTGAACGGTTGAGACTTCAATGTATACTTCACGCATAGCTGTTGGTGTGACTTCTTTGTACGCGCCGAGGAAATCGTCCATTTTGACTTCCATCTTTTCCAGCACTGAGGGGGGTATGCGTTCTTCTTCAAGGTTAATCTGAGGCAAGTATCTACGGAGTGCTTTCATGGCGGTTTCTCTGCCAAGTGATGAGAGGTCAGCACCTGTGTAACCGTGAGTCATAGCTGAGAGCTTGTTTAAGTCAACATCTTCAGCAAGAGGCATACCACGTGTGTGGATTTGGAGGACTTCATGTCTTCCTGCTTTGTCAGGGACGCTGATTTCGATTTCTCTATCAAACCGGCCAGGTCTGCGTAGGGCTGGGTCAAGTGCGCCGGGACGGTTGGTTGCACCGATTACGATTACGTTACCTCTGCCGCCAAGACCATCCATGAGGGCAAGCAGTTGTGCGACGACGCGACGTTCGACTTCACCGGTTACTTCTTCACGTTTGGGCGCAAGACTGTCTAGTTCATCAATAAATATGATGCTTGGAGCGTTCTGTTGTGCTTGCTGGAATATTTCGCGTAAGCGTGCTTCTGATTCGCCGTAGAATTTGCTCATGATTTCTGGGCCGTTGATGCTGTAGAAGTTGGCTTCTGACTCGTTTGCGACGGCTCGTGCAAGCAGGGTTTTACCGCAGCCAGGAGGACCGTGTAGCAGAACGCCTTTTGGTGGTTCAATTCCGAGGCGTTGGAAAAGTTCTGGGTGACGAAGTGGTAACTCTACCATTTCGCGGACACGTTGAATTTCTTCGTGTAAACCGCCTATGTCTTCGTAAGTGGTACGTGGTAAACCTTTGCCTTCGGGGGCTGGTTCGTTAAGAATTGTAAGGCGGGTTTCCGCTGTAACTTTGATGATCCCGTGTGGACGAGTTTTGGAAACAGTGAATGGGATAGCGTGACCCAGCATCATGACAAGGGTTGTGTCGCCTTCAACTAGGGTACGTTCCATTAAACGGTTTTTAACAAAATTGGTAAAATCTTCGTCCACGTTGAGACGCATGTCAACTGGCGCCAATGTTAAGCTTAACGCGGTTTTTACTTTGGCGGGTTTTACAACTACGTACTCGTTTATGGCTACGCCACTGTTTTTGCGTGTGAACCCGTCGATTCTGATGATGTCGCGGTTTTGGTCTTCGCTGTATGCGGGCCAAGCAATCGCGCTTGTTGTCCTTTTGTTAACAATTTCGATAACGTCTCCAGCGCTTATGCCAAGTTTCTGCATTGTCCGCTGGTCAATACGGGCGATACCTCTGCCCACGTCTCTTTGTCTTGCATCTCCAACACGTAATTGAACTTCGCTCACGTTAGAACTCTCCATAATTAACAAGTCGTATAAGCTTGTTGAAAAGAACATTTCGTCCCTATATAAACTTTAAAGCGTAACAGTTCAGACTCTCAGGCGATAAAAAACGACAAAACAGCGTGTATCTGTTTTGGTTTTTTGATGGCAAGCGGCAGTTTCTTTTGGGCTGCTGAGTGGCTACTCCAGATTTAAGCAAGATTTTTACCTGTTTTTCAGTTGAAAAGGGATAGTCTCTGCCTGCCGGTGCAAAATACTGATTAATATTCAATATCATGTTTTGAGCCAATAGGAACTACCCCTCTTAGGGATTTTTGTTGTCGTCCCAGCAGGAATCTAACAGGATGTTTTAACCTGACCTACCTCTATAGGTTTCTGCAATGAGTTTCTATTAGGATCCAAA
Source organism: Candidatus Bathyarchaeota archaeon (assembly GCA_963832745.1). Classification (GTDB taxonomy): domain Archaea; phylum Thermoproteota; class Bathyarchaeia; order Bathyarchaeales; family Bathycorpusculaceae; genus Bathycorpusculum. Next base: position 102,406 of record CAWHVC010000003.1, read on the forward strand.
TAGGTTTGTTAAGAAGTTGAAGGTTTAGTTATCCAATCCGCAAGAGTAACCTTATTCGTGTTATCCTGCTTCTCCACCTGCACTATACCCCTCTCCGAAAGTCTTGCAACAACACGGTGAACCTTGACTCTTGAAAGGTTTGTTTTCCAACGAATTTCTTTCTGCAACATGCTGCCCTCTTTGGTTGAAGAAAGCGTTTCAACCACTTTACGTTCGTCCATATTTAACACTTTAAGAACTGCATCTAAAGTTTGCTTGTTTTGAGGCGGCGGCATAGGGACTTTTTGGGAGGCTTCAATTGGAGCTTTGGCTTGCTTGATTGGTGGAAACGCTATCATGTAAACAAATACTGCCAACGCAGCAATGAGGGGCACCACAAAAACGAGCAGCCACACAACACTTGTGCTTGTCAGTGCCATGTTGGATGTTTGTCCCATGTGACCTCTACTGCTTGTGTCATCAAAAAGTGTTGTAGAAAAAAGCACCAAACCAATAATGCTTACAGACAACAAGGCGACTGCAAGAGCGAATAGGGGTTTCTGCATCAAGTTTACCTGCAAATATACGGTTCAGATGTCTATTAAGATGTTTCACTTTTTGAAACGTTTCGTTTCAGCCAACATCTAAACCGATTGGTCAACATAGAGTTTTTCAGCGGAAAAAATTGGAGGTGAAAAAGATTGAACAAGAAAGCAATCCTCGTTGTTAGCATGATACTGGGGATAGCTGTGTTTATCCCATTAGTTGCTGCTTCACCTTTAATCCAGAACGGCGACACTCTGCAAACACAGGACCAAACTCAACTGCAAATAAGAGATTGTGACGGCTCATGCATACAGGACGGCACTCAGGCAGATTGCCAGCAAAATCAAACCTGCACCCAAGACAGACAACGCCTACAATCATGTGACGGCAACAATACCTGCATTGGCGCAGGAACCTGCGACGGAACACAAACCCAAACACGCCAACGCTTAGGTCAACAAGAAGAGTGCAGACAAGCAGGCGTATCGGACGGTCAACAATACTGCTACAGCAACCAACAACAATATCAGCACAAAAACTGCCAAACACCATAAACTCGGCAGTTAACAATTATAGTCTCCTTTTCCCTTTTTGAAATAAAAATTAGCAGTTAATGGCTCGTTTTGGGTTTATTCAAAGATAAAGATGTAAATTAAGGAAAACAAATGTTTTCATTGATTAGCTTGGCAGAAAAAAGTGAGGAGTCTCAAGGTTCAACGCAGGAAGCATTTGACCCTAAAATTTTAGACACTGGACTCAACCAAGCAGAAGTCGAACAGAAAAGAAAACAGTTTGGCTACAACGAGGTTCCAGAAGAAAAGTCGAACCCTTGGCTTCAGTTTGCCAAAAAGTTTTGGGGACTCACAGCTTGGCTGCTGGAAATAATTATTATTCTTTCACTTTTTCTACAGCGTTATACTGACGTTTACATTATTTTGGGCTTGCTAATTTTGAACGCTATCTTGGGTTTTGAAGAAGAACTTCGAGCCTCAAAAGCCGTTGATACTTTGAAAGAGAAACTCCGCGTTAACGCCCGCGTCTTACGAGAAGGCATATGGAAAGTTTTGGCTGCCAGAGAAATTGTTCCAGGGGACGTGGTGAGGATTAGACCAGGAGATTTTGTTCCTGCCGACTTGAAAACGGTAACAGGCCATCTTGAAGTTGACCAGTCGGCTTTAACGGGTGAATCGTTTGCTGTTGAAAAGAATCCAGGGGACATTTTGTATTCTGGTTCGGTTGTGAAACATGGGGAATCAAACGGCATTGTTGTTTCGACAGGAACCAAGACATATTTTGGTCGTACAGCGCAGCTTGTTCAGTTGGCTAAGCCTAAACTGCACATTGAAGAAGTCGTAGCAAGCGTGGTTCGTTGGCTGCTAGTAATTGTTTCTGTTTTAGCTATTGTAGCGCTTGTTTTCTCCGTGATTAGAGGATTTGACATAATTGACACGTTGCCGATTCTTCTAGTTATTTTGTTGTCTGCAATTCCAGTGGCATTGCCTGCCATGTTCACTGTTAGCATGGCGCTTGGAGCAATGGAATTATCCAGAAAAGGCGTGCTAATAACCCGTTTAAGCGCTGCTGAAGACGCCGCAACCATGAATGTGCTCTGCGTTGACAAAACTGGAACAATAACAATGAACAAACTCTCAATCATCAAAACCTTGCCGCACAACGGATTCAGCGAACAGGACGTGGCGTTTTATGGAGCGTTGGCGTCTCAGGAAGCAAACCAAGACCCTATTGACATAGCCTTTATTGAGATGGCTAAACGTGAAGCGTTGCCGATTGAAGCATTTAGGCAGACAAGTTTTGTTCCGTTTGACCCCAAGACCCGACGAACAGAAGCTACGGTTCAGAAAAATGGTGAAACATTCAGGGTTATGAAGGGTGCAGTTAGGGTTATCGCTGAAGCCTGCGGATTGGGTGAGGATGAAGAGAGGCAGCTTGAAGAGCAAACGCAAGAGTATGCTTTGAAGGGTTACAGAACCTTAGCAGTAGCAAGAACCAACGGCGATGGGCAACCGAAGCTTGTTGGGTTAGCAATGCTTTACGACATGCCACGTCTAGACTCAAAACAATTAATACAGGAATTAAACCAACTGGGAATTTCAGTTAAAATGCTTACTGGCGATGCTCTGCCAATCGCGAAAGAAACTGCGAAAAACGTTGGGTTAGGCGAACGAATCACTTTGGTTTCCAGTTTGAAGGCAGACATCAAAAAGGATGCCTTGTTGGCTGAAGAGGAAGCAGAACAAAGTGATGGTTTCGCGGAAGTGTATCCTGAAGACAAGTACACTATCGTTAAAAGCTTGCAGGTTAGCAAGCACATTGTTGGGATGACGGGTGATGGCGTGAATGATGCGCCAGCATTAAGGCAATCTGAAGTCGGCATTGCAGTAAGCAACGCTACTGATGTGGCGAAAGGCGCGGCAAGCGTAGTGTTGGTTAACGAGGGCTTAACCAGCATTGTGGACTTGGTTAAGAATGGCAGGGTTATTTACGAACGGATAGTAGCGTGGATTTTAAGCAAAATCATCAGAACACTTCAGGTTTCCGTTTTTACAGTGCTAACCTTCCTGTTAACTGGAAGCTATGTGATTTCAGCCTTTGAGGTTATTTTGTACTTTTTCTTAACTGACTTTGTAAAAATTGCCTTGTCTACTGATAAGCTTCAAGGCTCCGACAAACCAGACACATGGAAGTTACTGGGGGCAATCAAAGCGTCAGCGATTCTGGGTACACTTATAATTGCTGAATCAGTTGCACTGTTATATGTGACACTTAACATTTTCAATGTATCAATCAGTGACCCAGCGCTTTACACTTACACTTTTGAGATACTTTTCTATTCAGCATCGTTCCTAAACTTTAACGTTCGTGAAAGAAGACTCTTTTACAAATCCAGACCCAGCACAATCCTTTTGCTTTCAAACATCGTAAGCTTAATCGTTGGTACAATACTGGTTACCGTTGGAATCCCCGGCCTTTCAGCTGTACCCTTCACTGGAACATTAGTGATGCTTGGACTTTCAGCTCTATTCGCGTTTGTAGTTAACGATTTAGTAAAAGTCTTCATAGTACAGAAAATCGGAATCAAATGGTAAAACCATTGTCCACATTTTTTGGGGATAACAGTTAAAGCCACAATCACGCCTATACCCACGGGGGCAAAAAGTGCAGGTTTCAATCCGCTACTTCACATCACTACGAGAATTAACAGGCAAAAAAGAAGAAAAACTATCCTTTCCAGAAGACCAAATAACTGTCGATTTAGCATTGAAAACTTTATCTAAGAAATATGGCAAAAATTTTGACGATTACATTTACAACAAAAATGGCCAGACGAAGAGTTTTTTGCAGTTTCTCATTAACGGAAACAACGTGTCCACACTTGAGAGACTTGAGTCGACTCTTCGAGACGGGGATGTTTTGGCGATTTTGCCTCCGATCGGCGGCGGCTAAGCCAACAGTTTGTCAAAGAGTAGCTTGGTTTGGGCAATCTCCTCTTTGGTTGTGGTGTGGTGCAGTTCTAAGGTTACGGGTCCAGCGTACTTGTACTCTTTGAGTTTGGTTATTAGCCATTTTAGTTCAGGTGTTTCTTCAAGAAATGGCCTATGGGACTTGTTTGCCATATGAATGTTACAGAGGTAGAGGTGGTACTTTTCGATTAGGTTGGCGGCTTCTTTGGTTTCGAGCGCATGGCAGAAGTCAAGGGTAAAACCCATTGTCCGTTTGGGGTCAATAACATCTAAGACTTCTTCAAGTTGCTCCACGTTTTTGCCAAACCCAGTGGATGTATAAGAAAGATTCTCCAGCGCCAGCTTGATACCAAACTTTTTTGCAAACGGTACAATTTCCCCAAAAACCGCCTCCAAACACTCCTTCCTAACGGATTTGGAAAGACTTTTGGAAATATCAGAATGAACTACCATCAAAGGCGCCTTTAGCGCTCGGGCGCATTCAAGCGAGATTTTCCCATAATAAACAGCTTGGTGAACTTCGATGGGGTCTTTAACATGCATGATTGCTGAGTGCAGAGTTAGGCAGTTTAAGCCTGAAGCTTCAAACGCTTTTTGTTCACGGTAAACGTCAGTGTCATGTTCTTTTTTGACAGATTTCATGTTAAACTCGATGTTCTGAAACCCAAGTTCTTTGACTGCACCAAAATTTTCTTTTATCCCCAACTTGCTAAAAATTCCATTTGACAAACTTAACTTCATATTCACTCTTACCTGCCAAAATGTTTAGTGATAAAGTCGGTTTTACCTTAGCTTCTCAAGATAAATAAGCGTTATACCGTCCTTGTCTTTCCCAGTTTTAAACTCCGTGTAACCCAGTTTTGTGTAAAGGTGAAGACTTTTTTCGCTTTTATATCCAGTGAAAAGTTCAAACCGTTTAACCCTTGGGCTCTGGCATTCTACCTGCCGCAATAGTTCAGCACCGACACCTTGATTCTGAAACACTGGATCAACCAGCAACCTGCCCACAAAACAAGTGTCACCTTCCTCCAAAAACCGCACTGACCCAATAATTTTACCATCTTGAGTTGCCTTTAGTATTGTATGGGTTTTGAAAGCGGCTTTTACTTCGTCAAGGGTTTCAAGAAGCGGAGGCAAAGTGCAAACATTGTAAATTTTAGCTTGAGACTGAAACGCCAGCTTTTGCACTGTCAATATTTCTTGTGCATCGCTGGGTTTTGCTGTTTCTATTTTCATCTTGATAAGGACAAGTAATAGAGGGGTTTATGCTTTTCTTGAACGATAACGCAAAAAAGACAATAAATTATAGACAGTAAGAATAAAAGCAGAAAACACTCAGTTATCTCTTTACTTGAGGAGCATGCGTTATGCCGCCAGCAGTTGTGAAGAACATCCAGGACCTGATTTATTGGCAATACGCAAAAATCATAGCCCAATCAGCAGGTTTTAGCAAAAAAGATTACGGTTTTGTAACAAGCAAATTCAAGCAACTCAACCAAGGCGTCATCACATGGAACGAACTGCGGGAGTACATTAAAGAGAGGGAACAGCAGGAATGCGGTTACTGCGGTGCCACTGCCGATTTGACTTTGGAGCACTTGTTGCCGCGGAAGTTTAAGGGACCCGATAATGAGCGTAATGTGGTTTGGGTTTGTAAAAGTTGCAACTCCAAAAAAGGCGCAAAACGACTCTACGAATACCACGTGCACAAAGGCGGTTTAAACGAGGCAAAGTATAAAGTGCCAAGAATCGCTGAAGGCAAATACCTAAAATTCGCCTATGAGACACTTCAAGCCAACAACATGCTGCAGCTAAAAATTTCAGAGTTAACGGTACAGGTTTGTCCTGAATGTGACCTTAAACCGCTCTGCATAAAAGAAGACACAGAAGGCAAACTATCAACACTATGCATTGACGGCTTACTGACATTATGCTTCAAAAAAGATGCCTAAAGAGGCAATACTCCGCCCCAGAACATTACTTTTTTCCGCATCATTTTAACGTACTCTTTAAGCACATCCACTTCAACCTCAGTTAAATCATCTAAATGGTCAGCAAACAACTTCTTTACGTCATCCTCAGGCACCTTAACATAAAGCACATCACGTTCAAAGATGTGTCTACCAGCGATAGGTTTATCCATTGAAATAGCTACTTCCGAGCCAGCTTTGGCTTCGCCGATTGCTTTGCCTTGCTCTTGAATTTGCTGTATTTCGCCAAGGTCTGAACCGTCTTCTTTGCGGATAAGCGAAACTTTAGGTTTTAATCGTCCACCCTGGATTTCTACACCTACAACTAAGGGTTTAGCTCGCCGGAAAATACAGTTGGGCAACACCATTATTTTGCCAGGTTTAACAAGAGCATTAAATTCTTCTTCACTCTTGCGTTCACGTTTCTCTTTTACCCATTTCAGGTAATTATCAATAAGATTGTAAATGATTGGGTCTTTGAAGATTTTTACACCATTAGCTTCTGCTTCAACTTCGGCATCAGGCAAAATTTTCACGCCAAACGCCAACACTGCCCCCACGAGAGGTTGACGTTGTTTAACAACAGAGGCTTCGATTATGTCACGTTTGCTTATGTCACCGACATCGGCGATTCGGACCTGTACATTATTGGCTTTAAGTATTTCTGCCATGGCTTCAAGCGAGCCCAAGGTGTCTGCTTTGGCGATGACACCGTCAATTTCTTTGGTGATTCGGATTCGGCCAATCTCTTCAGTGATAAGTTTACAGTATTTCGCGACATCTTCCCCTGCTGGCACCGCAAGTAAAGGTGCACCTGCCAACGCATCTTCAAGACCGGGCGCAACAATCTTTACTCCTGCACTGGCATACACGCAATCAACACCTGTAAATTTGTCTCGGGGGTCACGCATTTCATCCAGCGGTTTAGGCACAAGAATAGTGCGGACGTGAGCGGAAATTGGACCCTGTTTGCCGCCAATAACAACTAAATCATCCCTATGCAGGGTGCCATCATAAACAATAGCGTTCAATGTCATGCCCAAACCTGGTTCTTCTTTTACTTCCAAAATTGAGCCTTTTGCGGGACCATCGGTGGTTTGGAGACGTTTTTTGAGGAACTGCTGGGTTAAGCCAACAAGCACCATGACAAGTTCAGATAATCCTTCCCCTGTTTTAGCGCTCGTGGGCACCAAAGCCACGTTTTGGGCGAAGTCGCGGATGTGGTCGAAACGGTCGGTTTTGAAGCTTAACCGGCTGAAGTCGCCCATTACTTGGTAGAGACGGTTGTCAACTTCTTGCTGGACAAAGCTTGACTGTTTAGCGTATGACTGCAAAAACGGTGCGCCATTTGTTGGTTTCCAGCCGGGAACACGGTCAATCTGGTTAACTGCCACGATAAATGGAGTTTTGCGTGCCTTCAAAATTTCAATACATTCAAAAGTTTGAGCTTCAAACCCGCGTAAAGAGTTAACGACCAAAATGGCGATGTCTGCAACGCTGCCGCCTCTTCGCCTAAGATTAGTGAATGCTTCATGACCTGGCGTGTCTACGATAAGCAACCCAGGAATCTCTATACCTGTTTTGAAGGTGCCCATGTAGGGACCGATAAGCTGTTTTAGTGTTTCAACTGGAAAAAAGCTGGCGCCGATGTGCTGCGTCATACCTCCTGCTTCCCGAACTTGTACATTGGTTTTACGTAGTTCATCAAGCAGTGAAGTTTTGCCTGAATCGACATGTCCTAGAACACAAACGATTGGTTGACGAATTGGCACTGTACTTTTTCCTCCCTAAATAAATTATCAGGCTTGAAGATAATGCATGTTTGACTAATAAGAATACTTCATTATTCAATGAAGACTATTCATACTTGAATACTTTACCGTCAATTGAAACAAGGCTTTTAAGAGAAAAAAACTTATTGAAAAAAGGTGAAAAAAATTGACTTACTGCACTAAATGCGGCAGCGCGCTTAAAGCAGACGACAAATATTGCCCCGTCTGTGGAGCACCAGTCGCCAAATACACAAGCGAAGAATACACTGTTTCAGGCAGCAACCTGGTTGATAAAATAAAAGAGCTGCTGCATGAAGGAAACGTTACCCGACTAATAGTTAAGGATGAGGCAGGAAAAACGCTTCTGGAAATCCCTGTAACCGTCGGCGTAGTCGGTATAGTAATTGCACCATGGCTTGCAGCTTTGGGAGTTATAGCAGCTTTAGTTGCAAACTGCAGAATCGTCGTCGAAAGAAGAGAATAAAAAAGTTACTTTTTCTCTTTATTCGCTTCCACATCTGCGCCAGCTTCGAGCTTTGCAGGCAAGTACTCGTCAACAATGTATGTTAAACCGTAGCGGCTGAAAGCTTCAAGTTCCGTTTTGCGCCGGATTTTTAGGAAAGTTTTGATTTCGCGTTGCCAGATGGGGTCATTTTGGTATCTTGGGTCTTTTTGCAGTTCATATAGACGTTTAATGTCTACTTCATCAAGGGGGTCAGTTGGCAGCTTATATTCGATGATGTCGCTTGCCCAAACACCACTCCAAACCGCATCTGGCGTGTTTAAATCTCGCAAGTGAGCAGCGTTAGCTGAACCGGAAATAATGACTTGGGCAATGTGCATTCCCCAAGGGTCACCATCAGTTAAGATGAAAACGGGCAAATTAAGTTCATCATGCAACCGCCGTATGAAGCTGCGGGTTTGTCTTGGTGCTTGTCCACCACATGAAATTAGAAGCGCTTTGTGTTTGCTATGGACGCTTTCTTCGATAAACCTTGTGAAAAGAGCGCCTTTCTCTATGGCTATGACTTTGTCAGCAGTTGTTTTTAGGAATTCAGAAGACGTTACTGCAGGTCCGATAAGGACGCCGTCTGGGTGACTGGTTAAATTAACAGATTTTCCTTCATAACCTGGAACAGTATAGGCGATGTCTAAGTCGCCAAAGATGGCGCTGCGTTCTTCGGGAAAAATGTTAAAATCTTCACGAGCAAAACCTGTGAGAGTTTCAAGATCTGTGATGATGTTGTTTGACTCCTGCTGGTCAGCAAAAGTCATTTCGTAAGCTTGCGCTGAGTAGTAAACATCTCTTAACGTGGAGGTTTTACGCTGACTGGTAAGTTCATTGCTGAACAATGCAACCCAAGCGAGTTGCGTGAAGGGTTTAATATGACGGATGTTTCGAGTGCTTCTTCCAACACTTTTCTCGCCTAAAACGTACTGACGCAGGGCTGAGTCGTAAGTGATGTTTTCGGTTGAACGGCTGGGCATGTTAACTGTTGGAAAGACCCCTTGGTCTAGTTGATTGTATACTGAAGCGCCAAAGTCCTTAAGACCTTTAAGGACCGCTTGTTTTCTTTCGCTGATTTTAGCTTTCTTCTGTGCCATACTTTTGCACACTCTTTAATAATTTTTCAATGTCAGGCCGTTTAGTTTGCCCTGCCAATGTTGTTGAGAATTCTGCGATTCTAGGCAGATATTTGCTGAAGATGCCGAGACGTTTCTTTTCCATGTGTACGTGTTCTTGCCGGGTTAAAAAGTGCGAAAGCTGCCTTGAAACTTCACGGAGTGCGTTTGCTTCTTCTTTACGGACTTCAATTCGGTCGGAAATAAATTCTTTACCAACCGTTTTGTAAGGCACTTTTGTGCTGCAAACATGAATCACGATGGCAATCGGCATGTCTGGGGAGACTTTGTAGCGTCGCCAGTTCATAGCTGAAATAACCTTGTAGGCTACGTCGCTTGCTTCATCATAAAGCAGTGGAATCTTGTTGGCAAAACGGTAAATCACAAAGCCGCCTGTTTTTGGAACGCCTCCACCGTACGCGACGGCCATTTCCACGATGAAGGGGTGGCCAGCATACGTGGATGGTTTACGTTGATGAACCACCAGGTACTCAGGGTTTAACTCTTTCACGACACCTGCTTTAAGCAGTTCTTCACCTAAAGGTGAAAGGCAGCTTGCGTCAGGAGGCAAGAAATCCTTGTACTTCTTAAGGTTCTGCATTAACTTTACAATTTCTTCATGTGTAAGCTTCTTAGGGCTCTTGTTTACAGGGATTCCTGCAAATTCAAGGAATTTTTGAGCAGTGATTTCACCGACCCTATGGAAATGTTGCCTAAGGAAAGTGGACATATTAGTGCAGGTGGTTAATTGGATAAGACGCTGGAGTAACTCGACATCCACGCCGTAAGGATGCGGAAGAGTTTCCGTTGGAGGATCAGGCATGTTTGTTGTGGCACGGGTAAACTTGTAAAGCCTGCCTTTTGGGTCAACAAAGGTAATGTTCGCGTACGGATTAACCATAGCTGTCTGCTTGAAGTACTCAATAATTTTAGGCATAGCCCTCAGGTAGTCGCCTTCAAGAGAGAATTCAATGATTGTTCCACGCCAACCGTCCTTGTTAATGAGGACTTTACGGTCTAAAATTATAGGTTTGTTACGTTGGATATCAATCATTAATTTGAAACTGTAAATTTTTTCTTGACCAGTACTTGAAGTAATCATGACAGGTTGGTGTGTCGTGATTTGTCCATATAGGACAGCCATTTTCCCGCCTAAACCGAAGGTGCCTCTGGCCTGTTTAAGCTTGTATTTTGAACCATAAAGGACTTGACCAAAAGCGGAGGGAATGAATCTTGGTTGAATGCCGCTGCCGTTGTCTTGAACGCGGAGCTTGTAGATTTGGGTGTCCTTGGTGGCTTCTCCTTCAAATGATAAACGCACGTAAACGTCTGGAGGGATTTTTTGGCTTTCTGCGGCGTCAAGCGAGTTTTCTACTACTTCACGGATTGCCACGAATATGCTTCTTGACGGATTGGTTAAGCCTGCGATGTCTCGGTTTCGGTAGAAAAAGTCCGATACACTCATTTCTTCAAAGGTTGCTTGAGACACTTGTCGCTTACCCACTTTCCCAGTTTAAAGTTGTCTAATTTCCGTTAGTATATTTGTTGCTTGTTCTTTAAGTTAACTGCACTTAAAGATTAAACTTTTCATTTCTAAAAAGAGCAGAAAATATGGGTATGGACTTTTTTGCCTTAAATGAGTATAAAAAACTGGTTATAGACAACCGTAAAAGATGATAAGTGCCTGTGGATGGATGAAGAACCAGTTTTTTGGTTTAGAAGGTACGCTTCATTAATTATATCTTTAGCTGGAATCTTGTTTCTTTTGACAGCAAACTGCTTAAAGAAACACTAAAAAATCTTGAAAAACCAAAATTTAGCGTTTAATTTGGGGGTAAGACAAATAATTTAAAATAACCCCTTTATGTTTAATGTAGCAATTAACTTCAATACACAGGTTGGAACTGTAACATGAGTGAAGGCGACACTTACTGGGTAACTTTAGCTGAAAAAATAGTTGGAATAACCTTAATCATCATCAGCGGATTAATGCTTTACTGGACTTTAACAACAGACTTAGGAATGGTCACTTGGTTGTTTGCACTCTTAGGAGCAGTAGTTTTAATCATCGGCATCTTCCTACTGCTTGTTAGAGCACCAGAATAAACCACATTCTAACCTTTACAATTTTCAACTTTAACCCAAACTTTTGGTTACATTGCTGGCGCTGATACTTCCTGCTTCATCGCAAGATAAATTTTCATTTCAATCTCTTTGCTTTTCTGGTCAACCTTGCCGTCAATATCAAGTTTTAAATTGTTAATCCAGCTAAGTCTCGCAGAATTTGTCATGCAAACTACTTGACCTTTAATGGTGCCTTTCATGTCGGGTTCTTGCATTCCAGTACCGCTTCCGGTAAGCATCACATTATCGCCTTCTTTTGTTGTTTCTGCCGCTTTGATTTGCCAATCCATTGTTCCGTCCGGTTTAATGTTAGCATCAACTGTTTCTGCATGTATGGCGTGGTAGCGGCCTTTTACTTCACCTGAAGAATTGTACTGCATCGATGCACCGTTTTGATTGAAGTCTTTAATGATTATTGCATCTATCTTTTCTTTGATTTCAACTATTGGTTCTCTTTTTTCCATAAAATTCACCCTAAAAAGAGGACTATGGAAGCTTTTTATTACTATGTGACTGTGTCAAAACACTAACAATTTTAAAACGCAAAGCCATCAGAGCAATGTTAAGGGCGCAATTTTAGAACAGAAGACTTTATGAGCTAACTTGACAGTAAAGCTGGGAGCCGGTTAATCGATGTCAAAGCCTGATAAGTCGCGTAACCAAAACTGCACTGAATCAAACCCTGAAGGCTATCTTCCACGTTCGCTTTATGTACTTGAAAATGACCCGCGTGCAAACATCAGAGAAATAGTAAACACCATCTTTCCAGACAAACTAATGATGGTTTTATCGCTTATCCTAATCCCAATAATCCTTTTACCATTCATAATACAACTGGACACGGTTGTTTTAGAATTTTTTGACATTTGCGACGGCATAATTTTAACACTTTTCATCGCAGAATACACAACGAAACTTTACTGTGCAGAAAACCGCTGGAAACACTTCAAATCACCATGGCACATTGTCGACTTAATCATTATTGCATTACCCTTCAGCAGGTACTTATCATTCGTAGAACTCGGCATCACAGGTTCACCATCACTCCTGTTACGGCTTCTAAGGTTGCCTAGAGCTTTGGCAGTCGGCAGCAGAGCAGTAGCCAGCAGAAGAACCAACAATAACTTCACAACCGACAAACTTGATACTGACCCTGAAATTGTGATTCGCCAAGTTGACTCTGACCTTAAAACTGTTCATAACAATCTAACTTGGGAAGAACTTGAAGCACATGTTTCTGATAGAAACAGGCAAGAATGGATTGATTTGCATAACGTTTCTGGAGAGGGCTTCAAACGTTTAAGCGGTATACTGCAGATTTCGGAGCCTCATTTCAAAAGCGGCTTGATGGATGAGATTTATCCTCATATTGATTATTTGCAGAAGGCTTCGTTTATTTTCTTGCAGGCAGGCAAAATAAAGTATCCTGAACATGCAGATGCTTACTTGACCATTTCAAGGTCAGGAATCATTGTTATCTGCAATGGAACAAAAATCTTCACGGTTTCACGCCACAGCATAGACTTGCCCACCAGTATTCTGAGCCGAGTAAACCAAACAAGACATAACCAAACGTTCATGGTTCCAGTGTTGTACGGAATTTTTGAGCACATGCTTGAAGATTACAAACAGATTCTAAGCGAAATAGAAATTGAAATAATAAAAATCGGTAGCACTCCACGGTCAAATTTGCCTAAAGATTTTCTTGAAAGAATATACATGCTTGACAAGGAAGTTTCAAGGCTTGTTTCAAACCTTGTGCACTTCAAAGACTTGCTTGGGATAATCATTGCCAGAAAAGTGCCGCTTGAAGGCTTTGACAAAAACGCAGAAGAAGCATTTCAAGTTTTACAAGACAGCGCCATTTACCTTAATGAAATCGCCCATGACTCAATAGATAACCTGCGTTCAACCATTGACTTGTACATTAACCAAACTTCATTTGAAACCAACCGAATACTGAAAATTTTAGCGGTTATAACCAGCATCGCCGTTATTCCCTCAGCTATCGGAGGAATAATGGGCATGAACCTGCTTGATGTACCCTTTGGGGTTTACCTGTGGCAGTTATGCTTCGTAATTGGGGTAGCTATGACGTTTGCAGTGTACATGTTTTACAAGCTTGGATGGCTAAAAACATAAGGCAGTTTACTTGTAAGTGAGTGTGGAGCATAACTCTTCTACGGTACGGTTAAGGGTTAATTCCGCCATGTTTCTGCCGTAATCCAGAATGCGCCGTGTGCTATCAAAAATCAGCCGCAAAACAGAGGTTACGCTTGGGTCAAGCTTCTTGCTGGAAAGCAGCATAACCAACTCGTTCTCTAAAGGCAACAGGGATTCACGTTTTGAAATCAGTTTTTCTGCATCTTTGTAGTCACGTTTGAAGACTGCTTTTATTGCATCCTCGTAAAGTTGCTGAGCTTGACCTGAAAAACTGACAATCTGAGAATAAATCTCCTCATCCAAGGGGTCCTTAACAAAGAGGGTTTCGTCATCAAGGAGTTTTTGAAAAGCGGAAAGATGGTTAATGATATTTACCGCGTTTTCACTTATGTTTTCGATATCGTTTACGGCTATGCGGTAAAGCAGGAACTCTTTTGGAGTGCGGAAACCTAATTCACGGTACAGGTTGCGTTCTATTCCATATTTTAGTTGGCGAACAATGTAAAGACCAAGACGGTTAACATCATTATGCGCGTTAATTACGCTTTCAAAGAGGACACTGTTTCGGTCTTGCAGTGCAGCTACGGCGTCACGGTTTGCAGCTAAGGCAACAATTGCCATTCGTCTGATGGCTTTTTCAATTGAGAACTCCGAATGCCTGATTAGGATTTGTAATGTGATTTCGTCTGGTGTTTCATCAATTATTTCGGAGCCCAGAAAGGTGTCACGGGCAAAATTTTTCATTTCGATTTTGACTTTTGCAGCGTCTTTTACGTTTTTGAAGTGTATTCGTATTATGTCGGCGCCGATTGCGTAAAGTGCACGTATCATGCGTAAAGCTGATTCGGGTGACTCTTTGGGGTCCACGTTTATAACGTACTCTTTGGGTTTGGCAGAGTCTCCTGCGCCTTCTTTTTCGTTGATTTTTCTAGGAACCAAATTTAGGGTGGAGTCTGGTTGAATGTTAAAGGCGATTTCGCTTCCCCGTTTTAGGCCAAGGTCTTGTATCCATTCTTTGGGTAGCGAGATGATGTATGAGCCTCTGCCAGTGCTTTGGACTCGTCGGTAGCCTAGGTCTTTTTCTGCCATGAAAACGCACGTTTATACATATATTTCATTTAGATAACATGTATCATTAACTGGCATATAAATGATTTTCAACAAAGTTATATAGAATACATGCATTTAAGTGGCAACACTACTAGTGAGAAGGGCCCATATGCCAATAAACAGTTGTAGAATAGTCCTGAAAGATTCAGAGCAAAAAAGCACAACCAACGGTGTCGTATGCACAAAAGACACCGACTTGTACATTTCGTTGCTCATTTGCCCACGCTAAAACACTAAAAATCGTTTAAATGAGGTAAATTAAAAATTGAAAAGAATAATCGCTAAACAAGAGAACTGTATAGGCTGCGGATTATGCGAAGTAGCCTGCACCGTACAGCACTCAAAATCAAAAGACACAATCAAAGCTTACAACAGCGAACGCCCTAAACCAATAAGCAGAGTACGCTTAGAAATGAACAAACCAGTCTCCTTTGCAATCCAATGCCGCCACTGCGAAGATGCACCATGCGTAACCGCCTGTCTAGCCGGCGCAATGCAAAAAGACCCAGAAACAAACCTAATCACTCACAACAAAGACAAATGCATAGGCTGCTGGACATGCATAATGGTTTGCCCATATGGAGCCATCAAAATGGACAAGCAAGGCAAAGTAGTTGCTAAATGCGACTTCTGTGTAGAACTTAAAGAGCCAGCATGTGTAGCCAACTGCCCCAACCAAGCATTAGTACTAAAAGAGGTACCGTAAAATGGCAAAGTACGTTATTGTTGGTGCTTCAGCGGCAGGCATAGGCGCAGTTGAAGCTATCCGCGAAGAAGACCCACAGGGTTCAATCACTGTCATCTCTGAAGAGCAATGCACATACTATAGTAGACCAATGATTAGCGAGTTCGTAAGCGGTAAAGCAGATGCCCAAAAAATGAAGTGCCGAAACGATGATTTCTGGAAAGAAAATAATGTAGATGCAAAAACCTGCCAAAAAGCAGTCTCATTAGACCTTACCGCTAAAATTGTCAGCCTTGAAAACGGCGAAAAAGTCGCCTACGAAAAACTCCTAATTGCAACAGGCGGCAAACCGTTTGTTCCAAAAATGGAGGGTCAAGACAAAGATGGCGTATTCACATTCACAACCCTATCCGACGCGCAACAACTTGCAGCAAAGATTGATCAAATACAAGCAAAAAGCGCAGTTGTTATCGGAGCAGGCTTAATAGGCATAAGCGTAACCGACGCCCTTGTCAAACGAGGCTTAAAAGTTACCGTAGTCGAGTTGCAAGAAAAGATTCTAAGTTTACTTCTTGACGTCAAAGCATCAGACATAGTTGAAAGCACCATCAAAAGTGCAGGCGTAAACTTTGCAACTGGCCAGTCAGTCCAAAAAATCATTGGACGCCCAGACAACGGCAATGCAGTTGGCGGAGTAATCTTAACCAAAGGCGACACAGTGCCATGTGATATCGTGATTGTAGCCATCGGTGTTATTCCACGCACTGAACTGGTTGCAGGAACAGCAGTTAAAATCAACAGGGGCATCGTCGTGGACAATTACATGCAAACAAGTGTTCCAGACGTTTACGCCAGCGGCGACGTAGCCGAAGCTTACGATTACATCCTAAATCAGAACCGCCTGTTACCTCTTTGGCCACTTGCAATTTTGGAGGGTAGAACCGCAGGTTACAACATGACAGGCAAAAAAGCCGCTTACGAAGGCGGAACAAACATGAGCAGCCTCAAATATTTCGGCGTACCAATTGTTTCCATCGGTTTATCTAACCCCAAGGATGACCCAACCCTTGAAGTTCTTGTTAAACAAGACACTGACAAGGGCACCTACAAAAAGTTGGTGCTAAAAGACAACGTTATCGTTGGCATGACAATGGTTAACGCCATTGAACGTTCCGGAATCATCTTCAACCTATTAAAGAAACATATTGACGTTAAAGACTTCAAACAAGACCTGCTAAGGGACGATTTTAGCTTAGCGTTCCTGCCAGTTAGTCTTCAAAAACAAATGAGTGTGGTGCAATAAAATGGACAAGCACGATAGAAAAATAATCAACCCATACGGCGACGACAAAGACTTTTCAGCCTGCGGCATCTTCGCCATGATGAACACAGAAGGCAACCGCTTCGGCTCAAAAGATCCAGTACGTGCAATGGCAAACATGCATGACAGAGGCAACGGACTTGGCGGCGGCTTTGCAGTTTACGGCATATACCCACAATTCAAAGACTACTATGCACTCCACATAATGTACCTGCAAAAAGATGCAAAGGAGAAAACAGACCGAATCCTCGCATCCAAATTTGACATTATCTATGAGGAAGAAATGCAAAACAAACCAGCCAACGTACGTGACCCACCAATCGTTTGGCGGTACTTTGTCCAACCTCAAAAACACAGACCGGAAGGACAATCTGAAGAAGACTATGTCTTAGACGCGGTAATGCGCATAAACACTGAAACAGGCAAAGCATTTGTATTTTCAAGCGGCAAAAACATGGGAGTCTTCAAAGGTGTAGGTTTTCCAGAAGACGTTGCAGACTTCTTCTGCTTAGAAGATTACCAAGGATACCTTTGGACGTGCCACAGTCGTTTCCCAACCAACACTCCAGGCTGGTGGGGCGGAGCACACCCATTCAACATTTTAGACTGGACGGTAATTCATAACGGTGAATTATCATCTTACGGCATCAACCGCCGCTACCTAGAAATGTACGGTTACAAATGCACCATGCAAACAGACACTGAAGTTCTAGCCTACGCAGTAGACTTACTTATGCGTAGAGAGCACTTGCCAGTTGAACTTGCAGCTAAAGTTTTGGCAGCACCACTCTGGGAAGAAATTGATCACATGCCAGCCAAAGAAGCAAACTTACTAACAGCATTACGCCAAACCTACGGCAGCCTACTCATGAACGGTCCATTCAGCATTGTAATTGCCAACCAAGATGAAATGATAGGTTTAACCGACAGAATCAAACTAAGACCACTCGTAGCTGGAATCAACGGTGACTTCACATACCTGTCATCTGAGGAAGCAGCCATTCGTCTTGTATCACCAAACCTTGACAATTTCTGGACCCCAAGAGGCGGAGAACCAGTAATTTGCAGATTAAAAAACAGCCGGAAACCCGTTGAGGTTAAGGCATAACTGGAGAGGAAAAGAAATGAAGACATACATTATCCCTGAATACCTCGTAGAAAGAGACCCACGACGGTGCATACGTTGCAAAGTATGCGTAAACCAATGCACCTATGACACTCACTGCTATGATGAAGAAACAGACACCATAGCCAGCAAAGAAGCAAACTGCGTTAACTGCCAAAGATGCGTCACATTCTGCCCAACAAACGCAATCACCATACGCAAAAACCCTAACGCCAGTCGAGACAACGCCAACTGGAGCATGGACGCCATCCGCGACGTCAAGAAGCATGCTGAAAACGGTGGAGTAATCATCACAGGCATGGGCAACGACAAACCAAACTTCACTTACTGGGACAGACTGCTGCTTAACGCAAGCCAAGTAACCAACCCATCAATAGACCCACTTCGGGAACCAATGGAAATCAGAACGTATCTTGGCACAAAACCTGACAAACTAGACATACAAATAGAAAACGGCGAAACAGTCCTCAAAACCAAACTCACACCACAATTACGCCTTGATGTTCCAGTCATGTTCTCAGCCATGTCTTACGGCGCCATCAGCCTAAACGTGCATGAATCCCTCGCACGTGCAGCAACAGAATGCGGCACATACTTTAACACTGGTGAAGGCGGCTTAGACCAAGGACTCTACAAATACGCAGAGCACACAATCGTCCAAGTTGCTTCAGGCAGATTTGGTGTACACTCGCAATACCTTAATGCTGGTGCGGCTGTAGAAATCAAAATTGGTCAAGGCGCAAAACCAGGCATGGGTGGACACTTGCCAGGCGAAAAAGTAACGCCCCCAGTAGCCAAAACCCGCATGATTCCAACCGGTTCCGATGCGCTTTCACCCTACCCACAACACGACATTTACTCAATCGAAGACCTACGCCAACTAATCTATGCCTTAAAAGAAGCTACCAACTACGAAAAACCAGTCTCCGTTAAAGTTGCGGCTGTGCACAACATCGCGGCAATAGCAAGCGGCATGGTACGTGCAGGAGCAGACATGATCGCTATCGACGGTGTCAGGGGCGCAACAGGCGCAGCACCTAAAGCCATCCGAGACAACGTAGGCATACCCATTGAACTTGCCCTTTCACAAGTAGACCAACGCTTACGTGACGAAGGCATACGCAACCAAGCCTCAGTCGTAATTGCAGGCGGCATACGCAGTAGTTCCGACGTGTTCAAAGCAATCGCATTGGGTGCAGACGCTGTGTACATTGGCACTGCCGCTTTGATCGCAATGGGCTGCACTGTTTGTCAACGTTGCTACACTGGCAAGTGCCCGTGGGGTATAGCGACAAGTGACCCATGGATCGGTAAACGAATCAACCCAGACATTGCGTCAAAACGCCTTGTGAACTTGCTGCACAGTTGGACTCACGAAATTAGAGACATGATGGGTCTAATGGGCATTAACGCTATTGAAAGCTTACGCGGCAACCGCTTAGCATTGCGTGGCGTTGGAATGACCGATAAGGAACTCCAAATTTTGGGAGTAAAAATGGCTGGAGAGTAAAAAGTATGACAGAACAAAACGTTATGGATCCAAAACTGCAATCAAGAATAAAACGTGAAGGCAATACAGTCACAGTTAACGCTGACTGTCTCTATTACAGAGACCTAAACTGCATACTACGTGAAGTCATAAAAGATAAAACCGTAGAAAAATTGGTAAGTCATTAACGTGTGTGGACAACGCTACATCGGAACAGACCTTGACACAACCATCCCAATCGAAATCAAAGGCATCACCGGAAACGACCTTGGCGCGTTCATGAATGGACCACAAATCACTGTTTACGGTCACGCACAAGACGCAAGCGGCAACACAATGAACGAAGGCCAAATAGTAATCCACGGCCACGCAGGCGACTTAACAGGGCACTCAATGAGAGGCGGAAGAATCTTTGTCCGCGACAACGTCGGTTACCGCGTCGGCATCCACATGAAAGAGTACGAAAACAAAATTCCAACTATCGTCATCGGTGAAACAGCAGGCGACTTCCTAGCAGAATACATGGCAGGCGGCATAATCCTAATTTTAGGATTAAACCTTAAAGGCTGCGAAAAATGCATCGCAAGATTTGTCGGCACAGGCATGCACGGCGGAGTGATTTATGAGCGCGGAGAAATTCTTGAACCGGAAGAAGGCACAAAAACTGAGGATGCTGACGAGAAGGACATGCAGGTGATTGAAGGCTTAGTTAAAGAGTACGCAGACTTTTTTGGTGCCGATGCAAAGAAAATTTTGGATGGCAAATTCAAGAAGATTAAGCCGTTGTCCAGCAGGCCATATGCGAAGCTTTATTCGCATTAAAATTTCTTTTTTTAAAATTTTATATTTTTTTGTTTTGAAAAGTTAAAGTTTTTAAAAAAAGAAAAAAGAAAGTTGTTTTAGTGTTTTCTTAATATAAGCAAAGTTGCTACTGCTAAAGCAATAATTATAGCTAATACGCCAGCAATTACTGTGGTTGTAGTCGTGTTATTTATTGAGTCAATGTTTGCAACAGAGGATGTCGTTTATGTTGCTTGTGGTGCTTCTGCTACTGTGGCAAAGGTTTCTGCCCAACTGCTGCCGTATGAGTCGTCACCTGCAAATGTCGCGGTAACCTTGTAGTCACCTGCCATTGTTGGTGTCCAAGTGAATGAGTAGCCGCCTGTAGCATCGCTTGTGGTGTCACCGATGTGTACTCCGTTTCCATTGGGGTCAATTGCGTCGATTGAGACTGGAACACCAGTAACTGTTATGTTGTGGTATATGCCGTCAATCGGTTCTTGACCGAATAGGTACTCCATGTATGTGCTCATTGAATCTTTGGAGACACATGCAACCTCGTCTAATCCTCGGAGGTTCTTCATTGGTGCTAATGCGCCGCTTTGAGCTGTTGTTGCTGCCACGATTCCTGGAGAGTTATCTAATACTTTGCCGGATATGATAACGCTTGTTCCACTAGTCATTTGTGTCTGCGGGGCTGAAACTGTAGTTGTGCTTGTGCCTTTTCCGAACACGTACATGTAACCGTCATATCTGTCATCGAAAGTTAAGTAACCGTCAGCGACTGCGCCTGCTACACCGCCATCAAGTTTGCTCCAGATAACTTCGCCTGATGTTGCGTTAATGCACCAGAATCTCCAGCCTCTTGCTAAGGGTTGTGTTGGTGAGTGTTCACCGTTGGCATAGTATAGTTTGCCGTCTGCAATTTGAGGTGCGTTGCTAAAGAGTGCAGTGTTTGGATATTGTGGACTTTCGAATGGTACTGCAGGTGTTACTAGGTTCCATGCGATTTTGCCTGTGTCCCAGTCAAGAGCGTAGAAGCCTGCATATGAGAAATCAAAGAGTAAGCCGCCGTAGGATGCTGTTGTGTAAGCGCCGAAGTCACCCCAAGGATAGGTCATGCCTTCAGATGTTCCTAATGCGGGGCTTTGCCATGCTAGTTTGCCGTCGGTTAGTGAGAAGCAATCCCAGAATCCGCCTAGACAACGAACTGCGTATTTGCCGTGGTCTGCGCAGCCGGTGCTTGTGCTATAGAAGATGTCGTTAACTGTTGTGTTCCAGAGTAGCTGACCTGTGGTTAGGCTTGCACCCATGACAAATTGTCCTTGAGCTGTGCCTGCGCCTGCGGGTATGATTGAGCCAACGCTAATTGCCACCATTGATTCGTAGTCTGCTGTGCCTAAACTGCTGAACGGATAGGATACGTTACTAAGAATTCTTGTGGCGAAATCAGTGCTTGTTCCAGTGGTTGTCCAGTTTATCAAGCGATAGTTTGGATTGGCTGATGTTCCAGCATTATAGACGCTTAGAACGAATGGTTCATTGTAGAATGTTCCTGAAGCTACAGGAGCAGTTGAAACATTTAATGTTACTGCGCCGCTCCATGGATCATATTTAATCATTCTGCTTGAACCAATGTACAGCAGAGAGTAAGTGCCTGCACCTTGTCCTGTTTGGCCTGCGCCAGGTTCAGAACTATATGCAGTGTTGTATGTTACGTATGTCGGTATTTGAGTTATGCCTGATTGTTCCCAAAGTATTTGGCCGGTTCGTATATCATAGCATTGCCAAACAGCTGTTGTTTGTGTAACAGTTGCTTCGTTGACTGTTCTCGTTGCCGGCTTATTTACTGACTGGTAGGCTCTGCCTTGGAAAATAATGTTGGGTGTTCCAGCGTAGTTTCCTTCGCCTGGACCTGCTGAATTGTAGCCGTATTGACCACCAACGATTCCGCCTAAAGCGCCTTGTCTTGCCCACGCTATGTGTGCAGTGTTAGGTGCTTGGACGTATGGAGTGTACTTGTAGTTGCTTGCATAAGTGTTTGTGTCTGCAGGCCAGTTAGATCCACCGCCTTGTCCAGCGAATGGGTATTGTCCACCGATAACCCACCATTCTCTATCGCCGTTAGGTATTGGTCTTGTCCAGTAGTCAGTTGGTAGAGGTTGTCCTTGCCAGCTATTAACCATGTCTTCTTGAACAGTTAAGGATAATTCTTCGCTTGTGGAGGGTTTATAGTATGCAGATTCAAGGTATGATGGACCTGAAAAAGCTATAAAGGCTGGATTGATTTTTGCGAGTTCTGCCGGAGGTATTTCTGCTCTGCTATTATATACTACGCCTTGGAAGTATGTTCCATTGGGGAAATAGTTGCCAGGGAAGTTAAAAACGAATGTCCATGTGCCCACTTGATCTGCTTTATAAGTGAAATAATTGGTTGCGTCGCCTTGATATGAATTCAATGGTCCAACAGTTTCAGTTGTACCATCAGGTTTTGTTATTTCAACTGTAAATCCTGAAAAGTACCGGTTTGTTTGTGTTGGCGGTTCCATCCATAAGTTGACAAGGATTTCTTGGTCTTTACCAATTGGGTTAGGGCTGACACTCATGAAAGCTTCTGTAGGGATGGTTATGCTTGGAGTTACTCCAGTGGGGATACTAGTTTGCCAAGAGGGGTAAGTTGGGGCGCCGGTTTGCTGTAACTGAGCGTTAACTGACGAAGTCGGTAGGGTTATTGCCAGAATTGTTGACATCAGAAGAACGAGAATAGTTGCGGTTGTATTCATTTTTGCAATATTTCCTATAATTTTTTTCATTTAGTTCTCCTTTTTTAATTTGTAAAAAACTGGTTTGCATGTTTCACATATTTAAGCTTTGGCAAATTCAATTCCAATCATTTAATTTTTTTAACTTTAAATATTAATTTCATAGTTTTTTTCATAAACAAAATCAAAAAAATTAAAAAAGGAGACAACATCATACGAGCCAAAAATTCAGTAACACTATTCAGGCACTATATTTCACTAATTTACCTAATGTTACTGGCCTAAAGCCACATGTTTCGTTGATTACTTGGGGGATAACTTGTCAAATGAGAACTATTTTTGACACTATTTTTCAGCCTTAATACGACCGACAGAAAAAATAAAAATTATGTAAAAACTGTTTAAAAATTAAAAATTTTAAGGAAAAACATTGAAAAAGCATTCTACACATTTATTTACAAGCATTCAAAAAAATACAGGTGAGGGAATAAGATGAGCAACATTACTAAAATCGACGAAACGGACGTTAAAATATTAACCATGCTAATCAACGATGCAAGGACTCGCCTAAAAGACATCGCCGAAGAATGCAAAACCTCATCAGTATCAGTCCTTAACAGAATAAAACGGCTAAGAAACCTTAAGGTCATTACCGGTTCAACAATTTTCCCAGACGTAGCCGCCATTGGAATGCCGATTGTCGCCACAATAGGAATAAACATTGACGGAAATAAAGACCAAGAAATAATTAAGGCAATGGAACAACAAATCCACATTGTAGAACCTTCATCAAGCGTTGGCGAATACGACATTTGTGGGTTAGTGTTTGCGAAAAACATTAATGAACTTGACAAAATAGCTTACTCTATAAAGGAACGATTCGCCGCAAGAAAAATCACTATTAACGTTTGGTCAGGCACTCCAAAAATGGTTTATCAGAACATTGATTTACAGCCGTTAGGAAGCAGGTAAAGATGGATGAAATTGATTATTTGATTCTTGGCGAATTATTACTTGATGCCCAAATGTCGTTTTTGCAGATCGCTAAAAAATTAAAAATTTCATCCTTTACAGTAAAAAGCAGATTCGACAAGATGGTTAAAGAAGGAATAATCCGCAAGGCAATCATCAACATTGACTTGTCTAAACTGGGGTATCAAGGCAAAGCTTTTCTTTTAATAACTAATGAACCAAACCAGTCTAAAGAAACCACAATAAGTGCCCTTAAAAAAATGGGAAACATCTTAGTTGTAAGCGAAATACTGGGACCTTTTGATCTCATAGCTATTGCACCAATTATTGATTTTGACAGCATCAAAGATTTGGTTAATATGGTTAAGAAGATACCAAGCGTGCAGAGAGTTAATGTGACACTTGTTAATGAAACGATGTTTCCTCTTAGCGACACTTTTGGAAAAATGATAAGCCAAGCAAGTCATGAATCTGCAGAGGCAATAAAGGGATTAAAAAAAGGAAGAAAAATTCCTTTTTAGGGTCGTTTTCTGAGTACTAATATTGTAGCAATTGCAACAGCGATTATTACTGCTACAGCTGAACCGATAGTGTAGAGTTCTATTGGCGGCATTACAATACTGCTTGTTGTTGCGGGGGGTGTTGTTTCTGCTGCTGCGCCTACTACGATGCCTGTTGAAGCTCCTGAGCTACCGTAGGATTTGTCGCCTGCAAATGAAGCAATAATTTCGTATGCACCTTCATTTGGCGGTGTCCATTCGCAACTGAAAGTGCCATAGTATCCGTTGGTTGTCACTGTGCCGATTGGAACAGAGTTGCCGTTTGAATCCATCGCTATCAAAGTAACAGGGACACCTGTTATGGTTTCGTTGCCCCAAAGTCCACCGATCGGCATTTGCTTGTGCAGGTACTCCATTTGTATGGTCATTGACTCTTGGCTTACACATGGTGTTCCTAACTGTGCGGGGGATAGGTCGAGAACTGTTCCTTTGATTACTACGCCTGTGCCTTGTGGTATTACAACGTCTGGAGCGGTTACGGTGGTTTCGCTTTTACCTTTGCCTAAGACGTATAATGTACCAGTGTAGGATTCAGATAAGCTCATGTATCCATCAACGGTTGCACCTATCGTTCCGGTGAGCATCATGTCAAATATTTTTTCTCCATTTGTTATGTTAATGCAGTTTAGTTTCCAGCCTCTTGTAATTGGTTGTGTTGGTGAGTGTTCAGTGTTAACAGTGTAAAGTTTACCGTCGATAGCATATGAGTAACCGTTGAATGACATTACTGTGGTGCCGTTCTTGTTAATGTATGGCGTTTCGAATGGACTTACTGCGGGGGCTTCGTATTTCCAAACGATTTTTCCTGTGTCCCAGTCAAACGCGTAAACTCCAGTATAACCGTCTCGGAAGAACATGCCATAGGCTGACGTTGTATCGTATGCGCCGAAGCTGTTTGCGTCCCATTGGGCATCCATTTTTTCGCTTGTCCACTTTAGTTCGCCTGTTCTTATGTCAAGCCCTTTGAATTCACCCCAAGCATTAAGGAAAGCGTATGTTCCTTTATCACAAAGGTCACTTGCACTGCTATAACCCATGAATTCTTGTGCACCTGCTGGAGCAATCGTCTTGTTTACTAGCACTTGACCTGTTTTCATGTCGACAGTTATGAGTCTCATTTCAGGTGTTGTTCCATCATAACCGATTAGTCCTCGTCCAAACGAAGCGGAAATTCCGGCGGTGAAGTCACTGGTTGCGGGGAAACTGGTTAATGGCCAACTGACATTACTCATAATTCTTGAGGTAAAGTTTGTTGATGTTCCTGCAGTCGTGAAGTTTATTAGGAAACGTTGTGCATTTGCACCGGTTCCTATTGTTTGTACGCCTAAGCCGTAGCCACTCATGTAGTGAATAGCTGATGTCAACGGTGAGATTGAAGTGTTTAGTGTCATTGCTCCAGTGTTTGCATTATACTTGTAGAGTCTACTGCCATCTAAGTATACTATTGTAGATGGGTACTCTATTGCGCCTTGGAATTGCCAGTTGCCGAAACTTTCCACAGTTTGTGAATGGGTAAATCCGTCAACTTCCCAGTATAGTTGTCCAGTGCGCATGTCAACACACTGTAACGTGGTTGTTGCTACCTGCTGTATGCTGCCATTGATATATTCAGACCGTACTTTTGGTACAGCCATGTATCCTCGTCCATCGATAGCCATTGTAATTACGCCCGGGTTTGCTGATGTAGTAGCAAATGGAACTTCATATGACCATTCGGTAGCGCCAAATGTTCCGTATCTGCCTGATCCAGTGATGCCTCCGAGAGCGTTAACTTGTTTCCAAGCAATGTGTGCAGTTTCTGGGGCTTGTACGTATGGGAAAAAGTCCATTCTTTGGTTCCAGTAGGGGCTGCAGTCGGGGTACATTTCATAATAGTCGGGGCCTGAGGGTCCATACCAGGGCCAGTCACCTATGATGGGTAACCAATCTCGCAGTTCTGGCGCTACTGGTCGTGTCCAATAGTCGGTTGGTGTTGTCACGTAGGGCCATGACCATACCATGTCTTCCTGTACGGTGAAAGTGTATTCGGGGCTTGAATCGGGTTTGTAGTAGGTTGAGCCAGTATAGTTTGATGTTGTGGTCATATAGCCAGCTGCGCCTTCAGAGGCTGAAGTGTAAACTACACCGTCATTATAGTATCCTGCAGGTAAGAAGCATCCAGGGAAATCAACTTTGTACTTGTATACACCGACCTGTGTTGGAGTGTACTCCATCCATGTAGCGGCTGTGTCTCTTTCTGAATTCATGGTGAACTCGTCTGTGGTTCCATCTGGTTTAGTAATGGTTATGTGGTATCCGATGAGTTTACGTTGCGCATTGGACGCTGGTGTAGCCCAAACGTTGACTAGAAGGGTTTGGTCTTTGCCAATTACGCTTGGTCTTATGCTTATCCAGACGTCAGTGTCAAATGTGCCGGTTGCGACGTCACCACTTTTCAATGGTCCAGCATACGGCTGTACTGGCGCAAGAGCTGCTTGAACGGGTTGTATCGGAGCGACAATTAGCACTGTTGAAGTTATCATCATCAAAATAAAGATGATTGAAAAAACTATTTTTTTCTTTTTACTTGAAGTTTCCAAAATTTTGGTCTCCCCAGTTTTATGAAGACGACAGTCTTGTGAAAAAAGAGTCATCTTCAGAACCAATTTGGCGATAAAATGCTTATAACAACTGTTGGAAAGTGACCACTTAATACACAAAAAATTATAAAAAATATATAATAATAAAATTTAGGTGAAAAATTAATAGAAGTTACGTGCTTCTTTACGTTTTTCTGCTTCCTCATAGAACCGTAGCACTTCGTCCACTATTTCTACGTTTGAAAGCAGCATACGCCTACAGCAATAGCGTTTAATGCCAAGACTGTCAAGCACGTCGCTCGCGTTTTCGCCTGTTTTAATGCGCCTTGCGAATTCTTCCCATCTGTCTCCAACCAGTTTGCCGCAGGTGAAGCATCTTACGGGAATTATCACTTTCTTTTTCTCTCCTTATCTGTAGCTCTTCTGTTCTTTTGCACGTGCGCCTGCTCCACCGAACTTTTTGGTTTCTTTAGCTCTTGAGTCACCAACAATCATCGTTCGGTCGTATTCACTAAAGACTGTACGTAAATGAGAGCTTTTTGTCCATTTCAACAATGCGTTTGCGACTGCCATGCGGGCTGCTTCTGCTTGACCCATGAAACCGCCGCCGCTGGTTTGAACGTCAAGGTCTACCTGATGCCAGACCTCTCCGCCTGCTTGCAGGAGTGGTTCCATGATTTTTGCACGTGCAATATCAGGTTCGTAAATTTCAACTGGTGTCAGGTTTATGCGTACTTTGCCTACGCCTTGTTTTACTACGGCGCGTGCAGTTGCGGTTTTTCGTTTTCCGCTAACAACTAATACTTTCTTTGCCGGCATGATTATTCACCTTGATTCCATCCGATCTCTTTTGCTAATTCAGCTAAAGTGAAGGATGGCCCTTTAAGTTTTGAAGCTTGAGCTTCTTCGAATTGGATTGTTTGTTGGTCTTTAAGTTCTAATGGTACACCCATGAAAACTTTTAGACGTTTAAATGCATTTTTGCCTTTTGGTTGATGGTAGGGCAGCATGCCTCTTAGGGTCTTTTTGAGCATTCTATCTGGTCTGCGGTAATGGAATGGTCCGCGTTCTGGTGCTCCTACTTCAAGGAAAAGGTGTGCTTCTGCTATTTTGCTTTTCTTTTTGCCTGAAATAACGGTTTTTTCAGCGTTGAGAATGGTTACGTTTTCACCGTTTAGCAACCTTTTAGCGACGTTGCTTGACATTCTGCCAAGGATTAATCCCTCAGCATTTACGTAAGTTACTCGGGAGTTTGTTGACATTACATTTTCACCGGATAATTTTGATATTTGAGCCTTTGGGATTTTTCGCCACAAGCTCAGGGATTGTTACGTATTTTGCTTTTACAGCGTCAAGTTTTGCTTTTGCTTTCTCTGAAACGCTGAAAGCAGCTACCGTAATCGGATGACTTAATGAGCCCGTTGCAAGAATTTTGCCGGGGATAACAATGGTGTCTGCAGTTTTTGTGTTCCTGTTGATGCTGCTCAGGTTCACTGCTGCACGTTGAGAGCGTGGTTGAGCTAACTGTTCAGCTACATCATGCCAGATAGGAGCATCTTTTTCTCTGCTCTCTTTCTTCAATTGTTTGATAAGCTGGATTAATTCCGGATTGGTTGATTCTGTTTGTCTCATTGTTTTTCTACCTTTGCTTGTTCTTCAAATTCCTTTAGTTGTTGCCCTAAGATTTTTGTTGCTTCTTGAAGTACTCTTTCAGGTGGAAGTGCACCTGTTGACTCCAAATTAATGATAAAAGAGTTCTTTTCCCATTCAACTTTAAGCGGGGAAGGCTTTTTGGGGCAAGCGTCAACACAGTCCATGCACAAGTTGCATGAATAGATGTCGCGGACGTCAATTTTGCCGCCTTTGGTTTCTAAAACTTTTTTGGGGCATATGTCAACGCATTTTTGGCAGTCTTCACATAACTCGGTTGGAGTAGTGATTTTTGGGTAATACTTGTATGCTGAAACACATACTGGTTGCCATTTTGCGTGCGTTTTGCCAGTTCCAAGTCTTGCGTAGGCTTCAAGTTTTAGTTTTTGTCCTTTTGCAAGTTTGATTATTGGGATTTTGTCTGATACTGGAACAATTTCGGGGTTTTCAGAAACGAGTTCACCGCTGTAAACGGTTCTTGTGCCGTCTTTTGCCTCTGCGTCTAAGGTCAAGGTTACTCGGCATTGCGGACAGCCGAATTCGCTTTGGCAAGGGCATTCTTCAGGAGTATTGTAATTGTCAAGGTCTGTTTTTAATGGAGTAAGACCAAGCCTGTGAGCAATAATTTCGTCTTGAAGAATTGATGAGTTATCAATCATTACAACTTCATCAATTGCCATGCATGGAACCTGAGCAAGTGATATTCTGCGCAAAGCGTTCATTAGAGGAACCTCTGCGTCTCTTACAATTACGCGAATGACTGTATCGTTTTTCTCAAGGATTTCAACTTTCACTTGCTAAGACACTCCAACAATAGGTGCAAATATTTGGTTTGCGTTTCAATAATTGTTTCAGTGCATTATTTCAATTTTTCTATTAATCAAATAATGAAAGGGTGGAAGGTTAAACTCTTCTTCCTCTTCTGCCACCGGGTCTTCGGGTGCCGTCATGAGGAATTGGGGTCACTTCTTCAATGCGTTCAATACGGAAGCCAAATCTTGCAAGGGCTCTGATTGCTGCTTGTGCACCTGGACCAGGAGTCCTTGGACCACTGCCACCTGGTGCGCGAACTTTAATGTGGATTGCTGTTACGCCTTTGTCTCTTGCAATTTCTGCCGCTCCGGTTGCTGCGCGCATTGCTGCATATGGTGATGATTCCATGCGGTCTGCTTTGACGAACATTCCGCCGGTTGTACGCGCGATTGTTTCGGCACCGCTAATGTCAGTTATGTGGATTAAGGTGTTGTTGTAGGAGCTAAAGATGTGGACTATTCCCCATTTTTCGTTACGTTTGCTGTTGCTCAAAATCTGCCGCCTCCACGTCCGCCTCTTCTGCCTCGGCTAGGTTGTCGGATTTCGGGTGGTTTAGCGACAACTGTTAAGCCTACGCGTAATGGGTGGGCTTGGTTTGTAAGTGCACTTGTTACTGAGTAAGTAATTTGTGCTTCATCTGCTTTTGGAACGATGTAGCCTGGGATTGTTACTCGTCTGCCATTGATTGATATGTGTGCATGAGTGATTAGCTGGCGTGATTGGAATATTGTTCTTGTCAAGCTTTTTCGGAAAACGATTGTTTGCAGTCTACGTTCAAGAATGTCTTCGATAGTTAAGTCTAAGACATTGTCTAGAACGGCTGTTTCCTGCAGGATACCCAACTTCTTTAAGCGGGTTAGCAGTTCACCTTCCATTTTTGCGCGTTCTTCAGGTGTTTTGCTGATTAATGAACGTGCAATGCCTCTGACTTTGGATAGATACGTTTTGTGACGCCAGAGCTCATGTTTGTTTCTTAAACCGTATTGACCTAAGAGTTTAAGCTCTTCTTGAAGAATATCTTTGCGCCAACGGAAACGTGGAGTTTCGAATTTCTTACGCTGTTTCTTTGGATCTCCCACGATTATTTGCCTCCTTCAGCTGGCTTACTACCTTGTTGCAGGGTCTTTTTCTTTACGCCTAATGCTTTGCCTGCGCGTCCAGTGGTTTTTGTTCTTTGACCACGAACTTTTAAGCTGTAAGCGTGACGGTATCCACGCCAGGAACGGATTTCTCTGGCTTGGTCGATGTCAGTTTTTACTTTGAAAATTAGATCAGCGCTTAAGAGGTGGACATCTTTGCCTGTTTCCGAATCCTTTCGCCTGTTAAAGAGCCAGCCGGGGATTCCGTATTTTGCTGGGTCTCGGATTACATCCTCTATTTTTGCGATGTCTGAATCTGTAATGAAACCTACACGCAGATCTGGGTTAACGCCTGCTTTTTTAATGACAGCGTTTGACAGGCTCATATTGATACCCCTAACTTGTTTCACTGCATAAGAAGTTTTTAGGGTGCCTGGTGAGTCAGAGCCCAAGATGCGCACTATGTGACGAAATTCCTGTGACGACATTCTAAATTATCATCCGTTTTTAACTTGAAGCATATACGAAATGAGGCAGTATTTATTTAAACCTTCCCTTGCCAGAATATTCGTTTAATGAAATTTATAAACGTCTAACTATTCCAAGCAACGTATCTGCCACTGTTTTTTCTGATAACAAGCAATGCAAAGTACCTAAAAAGGATTATACTTTTGGCACCTCGAGAGACAAAAACACGGCTTACAAGAAACAACAGGGCAATTGCAAGACGTTGGCAAAAGGAAAGTTTGCAGTAGAGCAATAAACTCACCATTTATTACCCACAATCAAGCTTTTTGATTCACTATTTTACCAGTTTTATTGAATTTCAATAATATATGATAACAAAACTAAATGTAAATAAATGAGGACAACAATGCTGTTGAGCCGGAAGGGATTGGGAAAATGGAATTAACTATAACAATAGTTGGTTTAATAGCTGCAGTATTTACAACAATTGCTCTTTTGCCTCAACTGCTCAAAGTTAAACGAACCAAATCAGCCAAAGACATCTCCACATGGATGTTTTCACTTTTTTGTGGAGGCGTATTTTTATGGTTTATTTACGGCTTGTTCGTTTTTGATTTGCCCATTATTCTCGCAAATTCCTTCACATTCGTTCAAGCAGTAACAATTCTAATGCTTAAAATAAAATACAAATGAAGCCAAACTCTAAGCAAAGCCAAATTTCAAGTTTTTTCAAAAAGAAGAAGGGAGTTTTTCAAGGCCCTTCAAACTAATCTACAAGAAAAGATTGTTGTCGACATCTATGAAAGTGTTGATTTCACTGGCAATCTTTGGATTTGGATTCTCCAACCCATACCGGTTAAGCCAAACGGCTTTCATTCCAACATCAATGGCAGGCAAAATATCGCAGTTCCAAGAATCCCCAACATACACAGCGTTGGATGGTGTGACATCAACTTTTTCAAGGGCAATCTCGAAAAGTTGTTTGCTGGGTTTTTTGTAGCAGTCGCTTTCTGAAATTATAAAGTAGTCAAGTAGTTTGTCTATTTTGCATGCTTTTAGTTTCTCCATTTCCTGGTCGACCTGACCATTTGCTATTACGCCCAGTTTGGCATAATTCATCAGGGTTGTTAGGAGTTCTATGCTGCCGGGCACGGGTTGACGGTTTTTACAGTATTCTTTAGTATACAGTTCCACAGTGTTTTTTTCTTCTTCTATGCTCAGGTTTATTCCATACATTGCGCACAGTTTGGATATTCCTTGTGTGGTAACGTCAGCCATTATTAAATTGCCGCTGGGAGTAGCACAATAATCGGAAGCGCCGAGAAGTCTTTCGTGTTCTTCTTCTAGTTCTTCTAAAGAAACAGCTCTAAGTTTTTGAAATTTTTTTTGAAGTGCCTCTAATCCTTTTAGACGACTGTGCTTATGGTCAAAAAGGGTATCATCCAAGTCGAACAATACAGCCTTCATCAGACTCACTGCTAATATAATTAGAATGCTACCCTTCTTAAAGTTAACCTAAATATAAGCAAAAAAAAGCATCTGAACAGTTTTCAAATGAAAAATAACAATTAAAATAAACAAATGCTAAATTGTCCAATACAAAACAACGGCATTGTGTGGCGCTAACTTCAATCACCAAAACCTATCAGGACGCTATAGAGGTTCTATGCAGAATGCCTGTGGTGTAAAAAGCATGGGAAAATGTAAGATAAGGCGTAAGAAAACACGGTAAAAGTGTAAATTTACGCTATTACTCGATTTTCATGGTAAACAGAACGGTAAACAACGGCGTAATCTTACACTTTTTGTAAACAGGCAGTATAAAGGTAAATGGGTGAAAGCGGTAATTACCTGTGTTTCCTTTGGAAATCACCCTGTAAACATGCCCGATTCATTGGAAAAAACACTTATATGCTTGTTTTACCATATCAGCGCTTGGTGACATCAGATTGAAGCCGAGGGCTGTTAGACTCAGCGCTGACTACGAAGCAAGACTACAGAAGGTAAAAGACTTCTATGGTGTTAGTGGCGGTTACTTCTCAGACGAATTTAGAAAGTTACTGGAAGTCCTTAGCGAGTGCATTGATAATCAACGCCAGTGGCAACAGACCGAGGAAACCTTAGAGAAATCGAAAGCTATTTTTTGCCAGTTCAGAAAAACCATTGAAATACCACACCGCAACAAAAAAACAGGTGAGGTTATTTGGAAAGAAAAAAACCTTGTATGTTCCCGTAACCCACCAACCTTTAAGAAAGCGTTTTTGCCGTTGTGTGATATTTGCCAAGCTAACAAGTTCCATCTTAAGCTGACAGAGAACACTATTGTTGAACAGCCCAAAATTGAAACACCCCTCTATGAAGAGTCTCGAGAGTCACAGGTAGCACCCAAGCCGCAACCCCAACCAATTAAGAAAGAACTCCAACCGATTGTAGGCTGGGAAAACTACTCTGTACGCTCTGACGGCTCTAAAGTTTGTCCTTTTGGTGGCTATGTCTATCCAGCAAATTGTAAGCGTTGCAAAGAGGCAGACGATAAAAACAAATGGGAAACTTGTGTAGCGCTTCATTATCAGCTACAGACTAACCCCTCGGCTCCAAGAAAATTTGATGCCCTAAACACAACAGGGCGCAATTAAACTATGAGTGAGCAAGAAATTAAAACCCCCAAACCTGCAACCTTAACCTATATCCTTGAAGTATCCCCCAAATGCAACAGGCTACAAGTTGAACAAGAAATGGCTATTAGCCTGCGCAAGCTTAACGACTGCAAAGCTGTTGATGCTTACCGTTTTGGTGAACTTCTCGGTACAACCTGTAAGGGCAAAGGCATTACTGACGAAACGTTGACGGCTGATTTTACCGTGATTCTTGAAACCGATAAAATTGCAGAGCTTCATGGCTCTAAACTTTAGGAGCCTTGCAAATGTCCGAAACACCCGATTTATTATTCCTTGGGCGAGGCTTAGACGAACCAACCCCCGAACCAACCAACACACGCACAGACAGCGACATGTTAAAAGAAATTTTTGAGCAGTACCCAACAGCCGAAGAAGCAAAGAAGCATGTCAACGAGGTTGCAAAAGGAGAAAACAAGTTTAACCGAAAATTCAGCAAACCCAACTGCTACAAGGCAATCAAAAAGAAATGCAACTTCAAAGGCGATAAACCAAAAGTTTCAAGCCATGAAGCAACCGCAAGCATTCCAGAAGGCGAAGAAATAGAACTCCCCATCGAGCCAGACACACCAACACAAACCACTTCAACGCACTTTGAAGATGAAAGCGGCATACCTGAACCTCAACCTTACAACCAACCATTCACAAACTACGAAGCCGTAAAAGCAGAACTACAACCAATCCAAGAACGAAGCGTCAAAGGCTTAGTCAACAACGTTTTTGACATGATAGGCGTTAAAGGCGAAGGCAAAAACGGCGTAGGTATAACCGACCAAGAAAGCAAAGATACAATCACACTTTTGCCCTATATTCTCAAAAAAATAACAAAGGGCGAAATGAACCAAGAAACCTATGAGAACCTAACCATTGGTTTACACGTTGGCAACATTGCAACCAAAGCAATAAAAAGCAAAGTTGCAGACCGAACAAACAAGGAACTCAAGAAAATTTTTGCAGAACAACCAACAACAACACAGAAAATAACCCCTGCACCACAGCCAGCCCCAGCACCCGAACCAAAGCCAGAGCAGACACCCGAAACCAAACCCGAACAGCCAGCCATAAACATAACAAGCAACGACAGCCGAAACACGCCTTTCCTAAAAGCAATGGAGAAAATGCAACACTAAAGGGGTGACAAGAATGAACTTTGACGATTTAAAAACTATCTTAGGCGTTATGAAAACAATTATGCCGCCAGAAAGCCGTGAACAAGTTGATTCATTGCTTAAGCTGGGAGAAATAGCTCAAACAGTGTTGCCCAAAGATGCCGTTCAAACAAAGCCATTAATGGAGATGCTTAAGCGCTGTCATGTTGAGCAAACCACTTACAAGGGTAAAAAGTGCGTTGCCATTATCATCGAAAAAATCCCCCCAGCAATCGAAACAACCGCAATAAAGAAGGCAGACGCATGAAGCCCTTAAACGCCTCAATAGACATGCAACCATACAATGAAGAAACAATCAGAACCAACCACGCCAACCTAAAAAGACGCTCCATAGCAGACCTTGAAGCAATCATCGACAGCAACCACGCAAGCCTAACCACAAAAGGTTTAGCCTTCCTACTACTGCAAAAAAGAAAACCAGCCGAAAAGCGCAAACTGCCGCCTAAGCAGTTTGTGTGTGTGTGAGTGTGTGTATTATGAGTTGTAGCAGTCAACACTCAACCATTCTTTTCTGCCCCAAATGCCCCAACAAAAAAACACTTACATGCCAGTTCTGCAACGGAACCCAACTCAAAGCCGAACTAATCAAAGAACGCTTAGAAGTCAAAGCAAAAGACAGAAGGCGCAACTTCAAACAAGAAATAGTACACGTTTTCGTTTTCAACAACGGCTTAGTAACGACCACAGACCAAAAAGACGATGTAATGCTTCAATTCACAGGCAAACAAGAAACCAAACTGAAAAGCATCAAACAAAGAATTGACAAACAAAAACCCTGCAAAATAACTTGGCATTCTGAAAGATGCATGAAAGAAGAGGTTTACGTCTAATGGTAAAGGTGACGGTTCAAAGAAAATGTGAGTTGGTAATTAACCAACTCATAACAAAAGGCTTCCTAATTCAAGTTAACCAAAATCACCTTGATGCCGCAATAATGAGAACGCTTAGAGTGATGGATAAGCGAACAATCAAGAACGTCAAAGATGCAATGGTTTGTTTGGAATACTTAACGGTAACAGCGCCAGAAGTTTACAAGCTCAATCTTGATGCAATCACAGAAAAAGCGACCCTTGAAGAACTGAAAAGCCGACAGGTGACAATCAATGAATGCTGAAAGACAAGGAATCTTAGTTAACCGTTTAGACTCTATAGAAAAAGAGTATAAATGGGGTAATAAAGACAAAGCATTCCATTACTTGACGGAAATCTTGAAAGAAGTCATTAGAGAAGAAAGCCAAGATAACCAACGAATCAGCGATTTAATAAACATAACAAAAGAGCATAACGACAACATCAACAATCACAGCCAAGCCTTAACGGAACTACAATCAAAGGAGCATGTTCATAATGGAAAGTCTAAAAATAAATAAGAAAAGGACTTTCCGAGTACGAATAAACCGTACAGATACAAGAAAAGGCGAACCCTACCTATCCTTAGTAGCATTAACTGATAGATACATCGAATTAGAGTTTCAAAGTGACGCTAACATACAGCCAGAACTTAAACCATTAATGGAGAGAGAAAATTGAGTATTATTCTTTCTTTCTCTAACAGTAACACACACTCACACACACAAACTTTAGGTAAGGAAATGAAGCGGTCTTTAGAGGTTCATTGGAACGGAAAAATTCCTTTGCCTAAAACCGTTAAAACCTTCTTAGGAGCTAAACAATGACAATTTTTCCACGCCTAACCATGCCAGCAAACCGAGTTTACAAAGATTGCTGGGCAATCATCGGAATGCGGCAAAGCGGCAAAACAAATTTTCTAAAATGGCTCTTAAGCCAAAGCCACGCAAGATATACAATCTTTAACACAATCGGCGCAATCAAAGATTGGCAACCACTACACCCCAAAATTCAACGCATCGTCACCCCTAACGGCTGGGAAGATATACAAGCATGTTTCAGCAAAACAGCTAAAGAAGTATGGAAGCAAGGCAATCAACAATTCATTATTGACGATATCGCAGTAAGGCACGATGTAAAAGGCAAACTTAAGCCCTTTTTAACTGATAAGTTTTGGATGCATAGCGAGCTTGCTAAAATAATGAATCAAGGCGGCAACCGAAATATCAGTTTATGGTTAAAGGCTCAAAGAGTCGCACAAGTTCACAACGACCTATTAAGCAACTGCGACCACCATGTAATCTTTAAGCTCTATTTGCCGCAAGATATTGATTGGTATTCTGGCGTAATTCCAAAAACGGTTGTTGAAGCAAGCAAAGACCTTCCCGAACACGAATTTATTTATTACAGGCTGGGCGAGCAACCACAGTTTTGCAAAGCCGTTAAAAGGATGGTCTAACCGTCAAGACCTGACCGCCTTACAGACTTCCAAACCCCTTTTTACAGACTTCCAACTTTAAGCGACTCTTTTTAAACATTACGACAACCGTTCTTAAGAGGGCAAAAAGATACGGTTTACGAAAAGTTTTAGGAGAAAACGTAAAAGTGGCATTTAGAAAAATATTTGAAAAATTCTCCATAAAAACCGATAAAATAAAAGCAAATACACTAAGCTCAACCACACAAAGCACCGCAGACACAGCCGAAACCGTCACCCTTGAACTCCCCAAAAACAAACTCATTTACGGCGTTGACCTAAGAGTAACCAAAGACACAGACAGCACACTCGTTGACAACATCAACGAAATAAGAGTATTCCTAAACGGCAACCTCATAATCAAAAAATACGCTGGCGTTGTCGCAAAAGCAATCGCACTTTTGAACGGTCAAAAATGTTCAACAGGCTTCTACAAAATCTATTTTGTTGACCCACAACTCGGCGGCTCACCAATCCCAGCAGACGCATTAACCACATTCACTGTGGAAATTGATGTTGCAAAGGCAGGCGCAGGCGTAAAGAACGTTATCACACCAACATTGCTGGAAGGCTTCAAAGAATCTTTCCCACTGGCACTTAACAAAATCTTAGTTGAAAAATACAGCATTTCCAAAGCATACGGAACCGACACAGGCGAACAAGAATACGGTCACGAAAGAACCCAAGACATTCTCGGCTTAATCTACGACTTAGGCGATAACGGCACACGAAGCGACACAGCATTCAGTTACTTAACCCTTGAAGGCAAAAGCCGCACCGAAGAAATCACCCCATACAGCAAAATGGCATTCAACCAAATTAAAGAACTCAACACCCAAGAAAGCAACGGAAACGCCCTTGCAACTGGAATCTTTGCTTTAACCTTCCCCGAAGGATTAGCCAGTTACAGATTCACCGAACTAAGAAGCCTCTTGAACATTGCCAGCGCTGGAACCAACTGCACAGCCAAAGTAATTGAGCGCTTCCTAATCAGCGCCCAATAAGGTGAGGTGAAAAAACATGGCACAACAAGTTAAATCCCAAGTTCAAACCCTAAGCAACCGCCTTTTCACTTTAGGCGGCACTCACCGAGCAGGTCAACACAGCCTAACAGACGGCGAAATCGTTTGCGCCGCAATCGCAGGCATAATGATTTTTGCCCCTTCAATGTGGGCGAAAATGCCACTTGTCGGCAAATACGGAAGCGCAATGATAGCCTTTGCAATCATGGTAATCGCCTTCATAATTTGGTAAGGAGCCCCGAGAAAATGCCACAAAAAAACATGATTTTGATTGCAGTAGCGGCTTTGCTACTGCTCAGCTTTATGAACTGGCTCTAAGTCAGTTCACCCCACTTTTTTTAGTTAAAATTTAAGGGAGAACTTCAAAAATGTACAAACTTCAAGCTCCAAAAATAAAATTAAGCCCTTTTTCAACGATTCGAGCCGTTGCAGAAGGGGCAAGCGTAAAGTCCAAAACTGGAAGGATGAAGTTGCAGACGCAGGCATTATCGCAGGCGTAACCTTTTTCGGCACTATAGGCGGTACGGCGGCAACAGGTGCGGCAAACATTGAAGGTGCATTGATAGCGGCTGGAAGCATATTCTTTACAATTCTTGCATTGAAACGAGGCTTAGTTAAGGAAGAATAATCATGGTTGCCGCCGCAGTTTTAGCCGCCCTTGACATCACAGCCGAGGCATGGAAGCGCTTAACGCCAGAGCAAAAGAAGAAACTTAGAGCGAAATATGACGAGGGCGCAAAAGGATTAGCTAAAGCATGGGCTAAAACTTGGGCTAAAAATACAAAAAACGCAAAAAAGACCGTTAAAACGGTTTCTAAGACTTTTGCAAAGAAAAAGGGCAAGGGGAAACGCTAAAAATGGTTTGGATTAACCATCAAACCCCCAGCAACTACACAAACCGCCATAGAGATTGGTATCAAGGCGTTTTTCAAGGGGTAGTACACGCTTTTGCATTGTCAGAAGAATACCGCTATTATCTAAGCATGGAAAAAGAATGCGTAGAAATCAATGCTTGGTTTGCGGCTGACTTCTTAGGCATTCTTAGCTGGCTGAAAAACTTTTTAATTGACACCAAACGCAAAGCATACCAAAACGGTTACGTTGACGCATACGACCAAGCCGCCCTTTCAGCTTGTAAGGTCATGGAGTCAACCGAAGGACAAGCCAAAGAGCTTCTTAACAGCATAAACAACGCCTACAACAAAGCCATTTCTGAATCTCAAAAAATGGTTACAAACGTCAGCGACTACATTAACAAGAACATAACCCCCGCCCTAAGTGATGCCCAAACCGCAGTTTCAAACATTAAAACCCAAGTAAACGGCGTTGTAACCCAAATTAACGGCATAAGCTCACAAGCTCAAAGCGCTCTTAACAACGCAAAAACAGCCTTATCCAACGCCGACAGCGCAGTAAATTACATCAATAACACGATTGTGCCGAGTCTAAACAACAAGACAAAGCAGATTGACAGCCTTTTAAGTGATGCACAGAGCAAAGCCAGCCAAATAAGCGTTTTAGGCGTTGACATCGGCAAAGTCAAAGAACGTTTAGCGGCTTTAGAGAAAGGGCAAACCGTAACCACTGGAAGCACAAGCCCAACCGACAGCATCAAAGACACAATTTCCTCAATTTTTAGACCAAAAAATTAACTTTTTCGGAGAGAAAAAAAATTGTTTGACCTACAAAACTTTAACATTGAAACTTTGAAAAATTTAGCAAACCAACACCAAAAAGAGTTAATCATAGTGGCTCTTGTGGGTGCGGCTTTGCTGTTAGTTTGTATTGCCAAAAAGCAAAAAGTATCACTTAGCGAGGTAGCCAACGCATGACCGTAATTGACAGCTTCTTTGATTGGCTTGAAGCCATAGTCAAGCCTAAGCCAGCAACAACTCAGCCCACAGAGACAGGTTTTGAACTGCAACCCGTCATAGAACAAACCGTCATAGCACCCAACCCAACCCCAGCCGAAACAATACAGCCATTAACACCAATCACGCCAGCCGACCCCGAACCAACAACCCAACCCAGCACACCCTTTAACAGCTTCACTTACAACGATAGCCCAACAGTGACCCCAACGGCAACCCAGCAAACGGCAACACCCCCAGCAGACGCAACACAAGCGCCAGTAGGCAAAGGAATTTGGCAAATAAACTTGAACTATGGCTTCATAAGGAAAGTCAACGAGCCAGAGGACTATCACTTAGAATATGGCGGCGCTAACGGTACACGCTTTGATATTGGCACTGTCGGAATTTACGCAGATGGCATTAACAAAGCTGGCGTTCTTAGCAAAGCTGACATGATAGAGCATCAAGCCAAAGGCGGCAACATTGCAAAAGCTGAATCTGGCTGGAATAAGGCGGCAATAGCTGACGCAGAAACCTTAAGGAGGGTTGTTCAATGAACGACACAATAAACGTAACCGTCACAACAACACAAACAGTCACGCCAATTCAAGGCAAAAAGTACATGATGGTAACCGTTGGCGCTGTTGACGTTCTTGTTAAGACTTGCAAACAGCAAAGTGTTAATGAGGATGGCGAGTTTTTCAAGCTCAAAGCAAACGGCGTTTACACCCTAAAAGCTGACAACGGCGTTTTCTTCTACGTTATCTGCAAAACTGCCGCTGGCTCAAGTACCCTTGAGATTGTTGCAAGCAATGACGAACTCTTTTTTCTAAACGACCCCTCGTCATTAGCACAAATTACGCCATACATCTTTAAAGGCACTGGCGGCGCTGTTCCTGACAACACAAGCCTATACGATGCCCTCACATGGAAACTTCAAAATCCCCCCGCATACATAAATCAAGAAAATCCAGTTCAAAATCAGTATTATACGGTTCTTGATAGTACTGTGCCAACTCGTATTAAGCAAATGGGTTTTCGTGTTGACACAACAGGCGAAACCGTACTTTGTCGAGTAACTATCGATGGTTTTGTTGTTTCTGCCGCTCCAAGAGTTGCTACAGCGGGGTCAATGTATTGGTGCTATTTTCAACCTGACTTAGATGGCAACGCTGTTTACAATAGCAGTACACTACCTACCCCAAACTGGCTTGAAGGCAAGACATTGAAAGTTGAAATTTGCAAAACGACAAATGCGGGCAATGGAAATATTCGTTGTGTTGTAGCTTACGAGACAAGGTGATTTTTTGAAGCCTTCTTTTTCTTTTTTGGCGGCTATCGGCTGTTTTGGCTTTGCAGTTTTGCTTTTTACACGCATGGACTACCTTGTTAACAATACGCTCTATAAACATGGCTTAAAATTCAGTGATGAATGGTACAGCGAGTACAGTTTGTTGTATGCGTTGCTGTTTCAGTTGACGATTGCTTTGATTTATTTGTGGACTCGTAGCTGGAAACTTTGCTTAGTTCTTGAAGCCTTTGTCTTGTCAAGCTGTCAGGACTTTGTTTATTTTGGTCTTTGGGAAGGCGGCAAGTTTCCGTCAGGGGATTGGGATTGGATGCCGTTGTTTAAGACTTTTGGGCATTGGACTACTAAAGACCAGTTAGCGTTTAGTGGTTTGGCGTTGGCTGGGGCTGGCGTTGTGGC
Organism: Candidatus Bathyarchaeota archaeon; assembly: GCA_963832745.1. Classification (GTDB taxonomy): domain Archaea; phylum Thermoproteota; class Bathyarchaeia; order Bathyarchaeales; family Bathycorpusculaceae; genus Bathycorpusculum. The sequence continues at coordinate 144,212 of CAWHVC010000003.1, forward strand.
GAAGGTGGCTTAAAAGTGGGTTTGTTTGATTCCTTTTTTTCACCGAATCCCCCGACTCCAAGCGGCAAGAGTTGCACGGGTTGTTTTTGGAGTGGCTATCAAGGCAAGATTTGCCGAAAACCCGTTAAGCCTGCACCGATTTTAAACGTTGGACATGCTGATTTGTGCGTTAATTATACGACTACGCCGCCCACTTTTGACAGCACAACTTACACGGCTGTTGAAGCGGTTAAGACGGCGGTTGATGAAAACAAGATAGCTTTATTGGCAAAACCGACTTTTAGCACGGTGACGGCGAGTGATAACCTTTTGGTTAGTAGTGATGCTGAAATCGTTACGACTTTGACGGTGTACACTAAGTTTAAGGAGTTTAGGGTACAGGTGAACGGCAAATACAGGGTAACGTTTGATTTGACAATTGTTGGTACGTATGGCACTTACAGTGCTTTTGGACAGGTTTGGAAAAATGGCGCTCCTTATGGAGTTGAAGCTACAAATAATTCGGGAAATTGGCATACTCGGAGTGATGATTTGGATTTTGTTGTTGGCGATTTGGTGCAGTTGTACGGCAAAGTCTATGTTAGCGGTATTGAGTGTCACTTGAAGAATTTTAGGTTGTACGGTTCTATTTCTGGCAATGTTGCCTTTGAAAACCCTGTTTAAACCTATGTTTCACCCAGCTTTTTTATTTTTGTCTCAACGGATGGTTTGCCTTCGTTGGCACACCAGCGATATAGTTTAGAAATGCTGTCTATTCCGATTTTTTCAAGTATTTTCTTGTTCTCGTTGAATAAATTTGTAAATTCTTTGTAGTCTTTGGGGGGGATGCGTATTGTTGTTGCTGGCATGGTTGCTTTGATAGGTTGTAAATGGTTTTATTGTTTTTGATATGGTTGTAAACGTTTGTGATTTTTTGATTACATTAATATACGTGGCTGGTTTTTTTCATTTTAACTGTAGTCTCTTAGGTTGGAACTATCAGTTCTAACACACCGTTTAAGAACAGCAAAAAGGTTTGATGGCTGAAAACAATCCTTAGGAAAGTAGGCAACGCCGCCCCAAAAAGACATTTGGTGACATCAGATTGATGCGGTCTTGCCTACTCCCCTTACTCATTTTCTTTTGAAGTCTTATTAAGCCTTTCTCCAAAACTCGAGGTATTCTCAAAACGGTTAAGGGTTAACGTTTATATGCTAACTTGCCTCTTCCTATGGCTTGGTGACATCGGATTGAGTAAATTAAGAGGTACTGTAAAGTTTAAAGAAGATTTGTTGGCGATTTTTCGTCATTTAAAGAAAAATCCCCAAGAACCCGACCCTATTAAAAGCTGGGCTGTCGTACCCTTTGAAGGCAAAATCAACGGAAAAACACAGAGAATTGACAACAAACGAGCATTAGCCGCCTATTTTGGCATTAGCCACATGAAGCTTTATGACATTCTAAAAAAGAACCCTCATGGAGTAGTTGATGCTTCAAAGCCTAAAACAGTTCAACCCGAAAGCGCAAGGCAGTATCAAGAAACCATTATCCACACTGAAATCATTAAACGCTATGCCAAATACATTAACCCACAAACAGGCTTACTAACAGGACACGGTGCATCTGTTGACCGCATGGGCGAAAACCTTTTTTTCATGTTCAAACGTGACCCAGCGCTTTTAACAAAGGAGCAGTATGTGCAGGCTGTTCGTGACCCCCGATTTGCAAAGGCTGACGGCTCAATAAAAGTGGAACAACTCAGCAAAATTAGACTTGTTTTAGATACTGCCGCCCAACTAAAAGACGTTCCCATAAGTGGCTACAAATTTAGAGATGGTGACGAATTTTATGAACGAGGCTTACAGATTAAAGGCGGCAAATTGGAACTCTACTTACAAGAGCATGAACTAATACAATTTGTCAAAAACATTGACTGTATAGACACTTTAGTAATGCACAGACTCGGCTTAGAAGCTGGAAGCCGTATTTCAAGCGCAATGTTGGTTAGCCGCGAAAATATCTTGTTTGACCTAAACACCATTGTGATGTATGAACCAAAAGTCAAGAAAAAAGAAAAACGCATCTTTGCCACTGAAACACTCGATTTTATTAACATGTACATCAGAGAATGCCCTAAGCCAACGCCACAAAACCCCCGAAACATCGGTATAATCGGAAAACTCTTTGAAAGGCACAAGAGCGCAGGCAAAAATTATCAAAGCTATAATAGTAGCATTAGACGGGCTGGCTTTAATGCTGGACTATGGGGCTACCAGACCGACGCAAAAGGAAAACCAATGTTTACTGAAAAAACAGTTAGAAAACGAGGCGGCGGCGGTGCATTAGGCAAAGAAAAACACTACTTAACAGAAGGTAAGTTGACAACAAGCCACACAACAATGAAGCACACCTTTGTAAGCCTTTCAAGTCAACACGGTTTTAGCATTGATGATTGTGCAAGACAAACAGGAACCAAAGCAAGCACCCTTACAGACTTCTATCACGGCGGCGGCGAAAGTACACTTTTAGCGCTTATTTTGGGGAAAAGAACTTTCGTGCCTTGGCATGTGTGGATTAGGGAAACTATAGACCCCCTTTATCGAAAACAATATACTGATTTGAAGAGACAGGGCAAATGGACTATTTCGAGCGAGCAACAACGCATTGAAGAAAAGACGCTTAGCGATAAAATCGAGGATGAAGCCTAATGGCTGATTCCTTTTTGACTGTTGAAGATGGCGAGGTTATGGTTAACATTAACTGCCGTTTTCATCATGCCCACATTTCCTTAAAGCAATACAACGCAATTAAGAAATTGCGGTTAGCGCCAAGCCGAGATGATGACTTCGACCCAACCCCTTTCTAAGAGGCTGAAAACTTTGCACGACTCAGACAAAGAATTAGTCTGTTGGGTTATTGTCGCTATCTTGGTTTCTGTTGTGGCTGGCTGTTTGATGTTCTACATGATGCACTTAAGTGTCTCAAACAGTCAAGCAATCCCACTTTCAGACCCAGCCAACCCACTAAACCCAATATGGCAGGTGAAGGACTTTGGAAGATGATTGGACTTTTGACTGCCTTTCTTTTCTAATCGGTGGCGATGTTGTTATCTTTATTTTTATTGCATTAGCTCTGTTAGGGTTTGTTTAGGAACAAAGTTTTTTAACTCAACCAAACAACCTTTTTTTATGTCACCAAATAAAAACGGCTTACCTTGCCCTAAATGCAAGACCGAAACTCAAGACCTTTTCTCTGTTGAAAATGGAACCGAAAAAATATTTTGTCTTGTTTGTGGTACCGAGAAAGGACTTTTAGAAACAGGGGATACCCCAAAAAGCGCCTGCGGCGCACGGCACAAAGTAGCGCAAGTCTAAAGAAGTATTCAGGGGTGACCCCCAAAAAGGTTTTTTGAAGTCTTTTAATTGACTTGATTTTGTTTTTTGAAGTGTAAGAATGTCAATTTATGCAGAAACCTAAGAGGGGTAGGTCGCCTATTGGTTGAAAAGCGCGCATGTGCATGTTAAAAAAATTAGTGCTTATACAAGAAAAGAGCAACTTGAAGAGAGAGAGAACAGAGCAAAGCACGTAAACAAGCCAAAAAACAGAATTACATGTGCTCAACTATTTCAATCACATTAACGGTTGAAGCAATCCAACGCAAATACGCGTTAACCGTGGCCCGTAAAGCAATAGTGTCGTCCGCATCAACCGTTAACACAAGAAAGTTATCGTTCACCTGCAAATCCACATTTGCTCGATGGGTAACAGGCGAGTTAACTTCAGGCTTCAACGCCGCAACTGCCGCCGTCAACTGTTTGGAGTCACAGAATTTCAAACATATAGACGCTTTAGCCTTAATCGCCATTAATTTTCACTTGAGAATTAATTATTGTTCAAATAGATAAGGCTAAGTCAGAAACAAAAAATAAAATAAGTTATAGAAGAAAAGAAGCCGTTTACTCGACTTCTTCTTCGGTTGTTGCCGTCTCAACTGCTGGAGCAGTGGTTTTTGCGGTTTCTTCGGCTACTGCACCTTTTGCAGACCGCCTAGCTACAATACCAAGTTTTGTCAGTGGAGTGTATGCTCCGCCTGCATAGGTATAGTTGCATTTACCGCATTGCCAGACGCCGACACTTACGCGGTGTACTCTAACGAAACCGCATTGTGGGCACTTGTGAGGCCTCTTTAGTTCAGTTATCACTTTTACATAGCGTTTTCTAACTGTGGAGCCGTAACGTACGCCTAAACCACGAGTTGGACCAACTTTCTTCATTTTCGGCAACTTTTTCACCAATCAAGTTTCTTACGCAGTTCTGCTGCTTTTGCTTGTGCAATCTTTGAAGCTTCTAAAATCTGTTGCGGTGTGAAATAGCCTGAACCACCTTTCTGGATGGCGCAAATGTTACCTTCATCGTTGGTTGCCATGGTGAGTCTTGAGTCCATTACTTGTTCTTCTTCAAGTTGAGGATCAACGATTAGTTGGTTGTTGATTTTGCCGATTGTAACAGTGATTGGGTGACTCTTCATTGGTAGTGGTGTGTAGCCTTGCTTGATTTTCAGTTCGCCATCTTTGATTTCATAGTTTGGCATTTTAGTGTTTAGCAATGCAGCCATTGCAGCTAATGCGGAAGCGTCAATCAGGTTACCGTCATGATTCAACACGTAAACGTCTACGAAGACAACGAAGACTTTTTTGCCTGCTTCAATGCACAGTTTTTCTGTGTCGATAGCATGTGATTCACGTATTCCACGGTCAACGATTCTTGCGAGTTCAATGCTGTTTTCGTCTGGTGGTCCTGGCTCAAAGTTTGGTGAAGCTAACGGTACAAGTTCAGCGTTTACTGTTTGTACACCATCATTTGGTGTATCTGGGAATGGTTCGCCGGTTTCAACTTTAACGCCGACCAGAACCTCGGTTTTTCCTAGGTAAACACGTGCTGAACCTTCGGCTTTCTCGATTATTCCTTGTTCAAGTTTGATAGGTCGGTAATCTTGCAGGCCACGTTCATCTAAACGTTGGCCTTTTTCGATGTGCTGACTAATTTGCTTCAGTCTAACTCTTGTAATAAGTGATGACATTACTCTTCAACCTCTTTATCTTCTACGTCTTTAACAACCATATATTTGGTTTTTAACGCTTCTTTCTGCATCTCATAGATTTTCTTGCAGCCACCCATAGCCAAATCTATAGCTTGCTGGAATTCATCCTGAGTTAGGATACCATCCATTTGAAGCAGAGTAATAGCGTTTAATGCGGGCATGTAAGCAACTGGAACATCTGCGGCGCCAAGCTTGTCTTCTGCATCGAACAAGTCAAGAACAACAGTGTCGTCGACTTTTCCAGCTGCACAAGCAACTACAAGGTCACGCATTGGGACACCAGCGTCAGCAATTGCTAAAGCTGCAGCAGTGATGGCTGCGCATCTTGTTCCGCCGTCTGCTTGCAATACTTCTATGAAAACGTCTACGCCTGTTCTTGGGTAAAGTTCCAGGAACAATGCTGGTTCGAGTGATTCACGGATTACTTTTGAGAGTTCAACTTCTCTTCTGGATGGTGCTGGTGATTTTCGTTCTTGAACTGAGAATGGCGCCATGTGATAGCGGCATCTTAGAACCATTCTGTCTGCAAGTGCTAAGTGTTTTGGATGCATTTCTCTTGGGCCGAAAGCTGCGGCTAAAATCTTGTTTTTACCGTGTTCAATGTAAGCTGAACCATCAGCGTTTGAGAGTACACCGACTTGAAGTTTTAGGGGCCGAAGTTCATCCGCTTTGCGGCCATCTAATCTAATACCTTTTTTGTCAATCAATTTATCGGGTTTTTCATTCATTTTGGGGTTCCTCCACTGTTACTTTACTTTCTTTAAGAAGTTGGGTGATACGATCGGTTAGACCACTTGTGTGGGATTCCTGCTCGATTTTTCTAATAGCTGTGATAGCGAGTTCCTCGTCTTCTGGGGTCTTACCAGTGACCAAAATTACTCCGTTGAGTCCAAGAATAATTTGGCAGTTTGTTTCCTGTTTAATCATAGAAATCATTGAACCTTTTCTGCCGATGACTCGTGGAATCTTTGTTGGAACAACATGAAGTAATTGTCCACGGGTAATTTTTCCAAGGCCTGGTTCTCCAACGGTAAGTTGTGGGTCATGCGCTCGGTCGTATGAAGCGATTTTTGCAACAATTAAATCGCCTGCATTTAAAACTTGAGATAACTCGTCATTTTGAGGCTTAAAAGGCCTGCTTAAGACGTCGGATGCTCGTAGCATTGCAGTGTAGGGTGACTTAATATCAACTGTCCAACCGTTAAATCCAACTTCCGTAACGGTTCCAATAACTATGTCGCCTACTTTAGGCACGTAAAAAGCCCTAAGCGCAACCACGTTGACCTTTTTGTTGTCGATATCTACAAGTCCAATTCGTTGAGCGTAGATTTTGTTTTCTTCAACATACGTGTTTTCGCCGGGTAAATAGTCGCCTTCTGCAAGCATTTCTCCAGGCGTAACAAGCTGTTTTTTTTCAAAGAATGTTGGCATAAAATTCTCTTCCAAATTTTAGTTTTCCATTATTTTTAAGATATTATTTTTGCTTCTCCACTTCCCTTAGTTACGTCGCCAAGTTTGTTTAGCACCGAAGCATAAACTCCAGCAGGCATTTCGATTTCCCCATACCAGGAGCCATCACCGCGCCATTCTTCACGTTTAAGAACACCAAAAGACTTGATTGTTCCATAAGCTCTTGAAGCGAACTGTGATGGCACTTTTACTGCAACAATAACTTGCTCAATCTTTAAAGGCAAAATTGGTCTAAGCAGTTTAACTATATCCTTTGATTGCTCCTCAACTGACTTGTAAGGGTCAATAGGGTAACGGATTTGCTCCATGGCGTTTTCGATACGTGCCGGTGGATGCGGCAGATTTGTTTTGGGGTCAACTGCTTGGCGAGAGATAAAATCAATAATTTGCCTGCGTTTATCATCAACCATCTTGCGTCTTTGATCGGTTGTTAACTGCAAGGTGCCTTTCTTTAAAATTTCATCCGCAATTTTTAATGGGTCAACTGTTTTGAAGGCTTTTTTCATTATTTCTTCAGAAACTTTGGTACCCTTATTAGCGTCAGAAAAAACAGTTTCAGCGGCTAAAACCTCGGTAATTGCCGATGTTTTGCCGTTTCGGTAATCTAACGCTTTTTGCGGTTTTACTAAGATTTCGAAGTGCTCGTTGTCTTTGGTTAAGCGTGCAACGGTGAACCTTTCACTCATCACAACGTCACTTGCTTGAACCCAGCTCTTTAATGTAAGAGTCTATTTTTTCGTCAGAGAGCATCTCAAGCGTTTTAGTGGCAGTTGGTATGATAGCAATTTTGATGCGTGGCGGAAGCTGCCTTGCCTCTAAAGCTTTTACTAAGCATTTTACTGCAAGTTTTGTTGTGTCCTCAAGACTAATGGTTTCTTTGTAGTCTTCTTTGAGAATGTTCAGGACTGTTTCTCTTCCTGCGCCTAAAGCGGTTGCTTTGTAGCCTCTGTATGTTCCGCTGGGGTGTGTTCCGAAAACGCGTGAACCAGTCTTGTCGACTCCTGCGAAGATTATTGACACTCCGAAGGGTCTTACACCGGCATGCTGCGTATACATTTGTTGTATATCGCAGATACGTTTGGTTACAACCTCAACATCTATGGGTTCATCGTAAGTTAATTTATTGCTTTGAGCATAAACTCTCGCCTGATCAATCAGGATTCTTGCGTCGGAACTAAGACCAACAATTGCTGCTCCAATATGGTCATCTACACGGAAGATTTTGTAAGAGAAGCCTGCTTCTTCAAGGACTTCGATGCTTTCTTCAGAACCAAGCACGACACCTTCAGCGGTTTGGATGCCTAAAATTGTGGCTCCACGATTAACTAATTCCATGGCATATTCTACTTGGAAAAGTCTGCCATCGGGGGAGAAAACAGTAATTGCGCGGTCATATGCTCCGGGTGCTGCAAATACAGACATAACGTTAACCTCACTTTACACTTCTACACTTTGCACAGTCTCATATAATAACTAAACTAAAAACCTTTCCTATTAAAGCAATCTGGGGGTTGACTATGCAATCCACAAATTGCAACACTATTTAGCAAATATACAATAAGTCCATACACATTTGTAAACTTAACGCTGAAAAAACTAAAAGCTTGATTGAATTTTAAACTAAAAAATAGAGCCAAGACAACACTTTTTTGTATGAAATACCCAGGTCTTCTTGCTTAAAAAATCTTTACAAACCAATTTTAACGGCAATTAACAGCCAACCACTGGTTTTGTATTTCTTAACAGGTAAGCAAACGTTTGGTTAAAGTTAAGTACAATTAGATTAGAAAACGCTGGATTTTTCCACTCGGCAAGCATACGTCAAGAAAAACGGCATTCTGGAAAATGTTAACTGGGATCAAGTCAACAAAAACATGGAGTCATGTTAAGTAAGCAAGATTTTTTCAAAAAAAGAATTAGGGTGGAGTTATTTTTATGGCTTGTGTGGGGCACTGCATCTCGCAAGCTAAACACTGTATGCAATCTTTTTCTCTTGCAGGGTCAGATTTTTTCTCTGAAAGGGAGTTTCCAGGAGATTCAGCCCACTCATAAAGCGATACAGGACAAACATCGACACATACGCCGTCACCGACGCAGACATCCCAGTCAACTGCAACGTTTGTTCCGTGAACGCCAAGCTTGTTAGGAGGTTCAACTGGACCCCAAACGTTATGGCCATTATGTTCTGATACTACTTTGCGGTTTTTTTGAAAATCAGGATCAATAGGCAAAACAATTCACCATCAATAAAGCGGAAAAGCGGAAATATTAGTTTTTCTCCAAGTCTTGTTTAGGCAAAATATTATCTAAACCCCTTTCTAATTCTTAAATGGTTAAAATGACTCGTTATAGCCTGCCGACTGGAATGCGGTATGCTACCCTCAGCGAAAGAGAACAGTTTTACAGAGAAGAGTTCAACCTAAATAGGGTAGCCGAATGGTTCAGCCATCCAGTGGGTAAAATAAAGTTTGCAGTAATTATGGGCAGGCATACACAGATTTACCCCGAAAAGTACCGAGACAACGCCGCAACAACTATCATCATTGATGACTACACGAGCCTTGAAGATGTTAAGGGTGAAGTTGTGGAGTTTTTGCCCGAAGCAGTATATTATGACCGAACCGTTTACGGCGAAAACAACGAAAAACTCGGACAGGAGCTCGCTTTTGATCTTGATCCAGAAAATGTAGTTTGCCCCATTCATGGCAGCCTTGAGGATAAGATGAAGCGTGGGCAGGGCTTAAGCTTCTGCGAACTGGAACTAGACATTGTTAAACGTGAAGCGACTGATTTAATCGAAAAGTTAGGAATCCGTTTTTCCGATTTGAGGGTTGTTTATTCGGGAAGAGGCTTTCATATTCACGTTTTTGACCAAGAAGCATACGGTTTAAACCAAAAGCAGCGGCTTGAGATAGCCCGCGAAGTTAAGCATGCAGGTTTTCATATTGATGAATGGGTTACCTCTGGCGAAATGCGGCTAATTCGGTTGCCCTTTAGCCTCAATGGTTTAGTGTCACGTATAGTGTTACCTCTACAGAAACAGGAGCTTGAAGCTTTCAACCCAGTTACCGACGAACGGTGTAAACCAAAATTTTTGGGTTAAACGACTACTTTTTTACGTCTTTAGCTTTCTTTTCAGATTTACTGTAATAGTAGGCTTGCTTCTTTTTTGTGTCTTCAGCTTTTTGTTTTGCCATAACAAACCCTCAAAAACATGTAAACTTTATATGCATAAAAAATTTGTCTTAAAATGCGAGAATTGAAAGGTTTATTTGGCTTTTGCACCTTACCTTTAAAGTGCTGGTTTATTTATGGTTGAACAATTTGACAGTATTGTTATTGGTTCAGGCTCAGGCATGCTTATCGCTTCAATAGCAGTAGAACAAGGCCAAAAAGTAGCGCTTGTTGAAAGTGGACGCATGGGAGGAACCTGCATTAACCGTGGTTGTGTGCCATCTAAAATGTTGATTTACCCCGCCGACGTAGCAGCCACCCTTAAAGATTCAGAAAAAATCGGCGTTAATGCAACCATAAACTCGATGGATTTTCAGAACATCATGGCACGTATGCATAAGCTTGTTGATGGGGACTCAAACATGCAAGCTCAAGGAGTAGAACAAACGTCAACGCTTACATGGTTTAAAGAAACAGGAGAATTCACAGGCGACTACACCATGCAAATCGGTACTCAAACCATCACCGCCAAAAAAATATACATAGTGTCAGGCGCACGTTCAGCCATTCCACCGATTAAGGACCTTGAACGCATCAACTACCTAACAAGCGATAACGTGCTACAATTGCAGACCCCACCTAAAAGCGTTATAATTGTTGGCGGTGGATACATCGGCGTCGAATATGGCCACTTTTTTGCCGGAATGGGAGTAAAAACCACGATTATTCAACGTTCATCTAAACTGATACCGGAAGAGGAGCCGGAAGTTTCTGACTTGTTGAAGTTGGAACTGGAGAAAAGGATTGAATTATACACTAATTTTGAAGCTTTAGAGGCACGCCAAGAGCCTGACGGAGTAGTTTTGACCACCAGAAGCCGAATTGATGGAACCGTTAAAGAGTTTAAGGCTGAAAGGTTAATGATTGCAACTGGCCGAGTTTCAAACGCTGACATTCTTAGGCCAGAAAAAACTGGCGTACAACTTGACGAACGTGGTTACATAAAAGTTAACGATTATTTGGAAACCAGTAAGAAGAATATTTGGGCATTTGGCGACGCTATTGGAAAAGCCATGTTTAAACATGCCGCCAATTTTGAAGCTGGTATTGTTTGGCACAACTCAAATCATGACCACAAGGTTCCAATGAGCTACTTGACGGTGCCGCATGGAATCTTTACTCATCCTCAAGTTGCGTCTATTGGGCTTAAAGAGGCTGAAGCAAAAGCACAAAAACTTAACATCCTAATTGGCAGGGCGCTTTATCGTGACACCGCCATGGGAGCCGCAATGGGTGAACCAAACGGTTTCGTAAAAGTAATTGTGGAGCAGAAAACGGGCAAAATCCTTGGCGCTCACATAATCGGCGTAGAAGCTCCAGTACTAATTCAGGAAATCGTTAACGCGATGGCTTCGGGCAACGGAACTTTCGAGCCCATTGCTCAGGCAATGCATATTCACCCGGCACTTTCTGAAGTAGTGCAGAACGCATTTGGGAATTTGCAGCCGGCCTAACGTTTGCCTGAATCTAAACAGTTATATTTGCCTAAAAACCTAATTTCTAAACAGGAGTAGGTTTTTTATGCAGTTTTCTAAAGTTGCTGGAAAAAAAGCAGACCACAAAGTAACCCTATACGCACTTAGCACCTGTGTCTGGTGCAAAATGACAAAACAGTTTCTTGCCGATAATGGAGTAGAGTATCAGTTTGTTGATGTTGACTTGCTTGAGGATGACGACAGGGATAAAGCACGTGAAGCCATTTTAAAACTAGGCGCAACCCTAAGTTACCCTACAATAATTGTTGACGACAAAACTGTAATTACAGGTTTTAAGAAAGACCAGCTCAAAGAGGTGTTGGGAGTTTGACCACCATTGACCAGGTACGTCAAAGGGCAGAAGCAGACGCAAAAACTTATGGTTACTACTTAACACCAGACCCGGAACTGTTGCAAGCATTTTTTGAAGGATTAAAAACCAACGAAGACCGCTATGGATACCCCCTTTGCCCATGCCGGTTGGCGTCTGGAAAGTTTGAGTACGACAGAGACATAATTTGTCCCTGTGACTATCGAGACCCCGACGTAGCTCAATATGGAGCATGCTACTGCCGCCTCTACGTAAACAAAACAGTGTATGAAAGCAAGAACCTTCCAGAAGTTCCCGAGCGGCGACCAATAGAAAAACAGAACCGAGCTTACCAACCAAAAACAGCAGCAACTGCAACTACGTCAACCTCCACAAGCCAGACAACTGCGGAAAAGCAGGCGCCAACCCAAGAGACAAAATCAGCTGCAGATGGGGAAGTGAAAAAGAAGCTTTGGTACTGCAAACAATGCGGTTATGTGGCTTACAGGGAAGATCCACCGTATGTTTGTCCGATTTGCAAGGCCAAACAGGAAATGTTTGAGGAATTAAAACCTTAAGTCAGGTTTAGCGGTTAAGCTTTCTTTATTTCTAACTCGACTTTTTTCCAGTCTTCGTCAATGCCTTTAAGCGAAGACATTGCACCAACCATTGTTTTTGCCAAAAATTTTTCGACAAACTCGTTTAGTGGGATTTCTTTTCCGTCAACTTTTAGTTTACAGTTTAGGCTCATTAGGCTACACCGGTGTATGGTTTGATAAGCCTGAAAAATAAAGATTTTACTCACAAAAGATATTTTTGATTAAAAATTCTGGACTGGTTTGCTTTTTCAAAAAAGGGGAAACTGATATTTGTTGTTTTGATTGTTTGAGTTATTATTCCTCATTTTTGTTTTCTCCTTTTTTGCTAATTATTGATTGGTGCGGCGGTCCTCTTCCTTTGCAGTGAATAATTGGCAAAGGCAAATACTAAGGATCCAACTCCAAAGGCAGCGATCAATAAGGCGCTCACCATTCGGTTTTTCCTCCTTTAAGGTACAATGCTGTTTTTGTCAGGGTTGTACCGGTTTTTGTTTTTGCCCGTTTTGGTTTTTTGGGTTTTTTGCTCATTTTTTGACCACCTTTTCGGTTACATAACAGATAATTGCTCATTAAAATATAAATATAGTTGTGATTTGTTCACACAATTTATGATTTATTAAGTAAATGTATGAAAATTAAAAGAAAAAGGGGACACTTAAGTTTTTGAGCCCACAGCCTTAACCGTTACCCGCAACTTAGCCAAGTTTTCCTTAATCTCAGCCTTAACACCCATAGCAGCAAAATACTCTTCAAGGAAAACCTTAACAAACTCTTTAGAAACATCAGAAAACAAAATCAACGTAAAATCGTTAGGCGCATTCTTGGTAATTCGGAAAAAGTTGCACGCCTCAAGCCGAACGAGCATCTCTTCTGGCGAGTGAACCTTGGTCTTCAGTTGTTCCCAGTGTGAACGGGCGATTTCTCTATGTTCGCTCCAGAATTTCTCTTTCTCTTTTTCAGACGAAATTGCAACGAGCTGCAGGAATGATAACCAATGGTCAACATCTAAAATGACATGTTCACCTGTCAGCAATAAATCCATGTAGGAACCAATTTTCTTTTTTGTATTCGGGTCTTCGAGTGGGCGGTTTTCGTTGTAGAATTTTAGGGCGCGCCGCATTACTTCGCTTTGGGAAACTTGGGAGTCGGTGCTAATTTTTTCTAGCAACTCCGCGGTTTGTTTGTCGAAAGCTACCGTTATTCTTGTTGGGTTAGTCATTCTCACACAACAGCCAATTAAACGTATGAGCAATAATTCATAATTCATATAAACATTTCTAATGTAATCAAGCCACTTTCTTGTGCATTATTAAAACTTTCAGGCGCAATCAACCCACAAACGTTAAACTCTCATAGACGTATACGAAAGCATCAACAAACATACAAAATCCCGAACGAGCATTTGAAAATCTTTTTAGCCCAAACCAAACATAAACCATTAGTGCACAGACGGTTTTAGGGAAGAAGCAATACCATGAAAAACCCAAAAATTTACTTGCCACAAAAAGAAAGAACCAAAAAAATCATTGAACTCTTAGAAAAACAGTACCCAGACGCAAAAACCGCTCTAAACTATACTAATCCATTGGAGATTTTGGTTGCAACCATGCTTTCAGCGCAAACAACCGACGAACGCGTCAACATAGTAACCCAAAGCTTATTTAAAAAATACAAGACACCGCAAGACTATGCAAACGTAGACATAAAAGAGCTCGAACAGGACATCCGTTCAACAGGGTTTTACCATAACAAGGCACGTAACCTACAGAACTGTTGCAAAATGCTTATTGAAAGATTCCATGCTCGAGTTCCAAAAACTATGCAGGAACTGCTTGAATTGCAGGGTGTGGCACGTAAAACCGCCAATATTGTGCTTTACAACGCTTATGGAGTCATTGATGGAGTGGCTGTGGATACTCACGTGCGGAGGTTATCTCAACGGCTGGGTTTAGCAGACACTGATAACCCTGATCATATTGAACAGGAACTAATGCAAATAACGCCGAAAGAGAACTGGATGAAGCTGACTGATTTGCTGATTTTTCATGGACGTCAAGTATGCATTGCAAGAAAACCCAAATGCGAAATCTGCGTACTAAACGAGATATGCCCTTCAGCATTCACCTTTTAGTTGAGAACTCAACATTTATATGATTTTGAAGCGCTGTCTAGTTTAAGGTTATTTTTATGGCTGATAGAATAAAAGTCGGAGATAAAGCACCTGATTTTAGTTTACAAGATACTGACTTGACAACGCATAAACTAAGCAAGTATTTGGGCAAAAAAGTGGTTTTAGCTTTTTTTGTTACAGCTTTCACTACAACCTGCACCATGGAAGTTTGTCAATTTCGGGATTCCATGTCAAAACTGATTGATTTGGAAGCGCAGGTTATTGGAATAAGCGTTAACAGTGCAGTTTCAAACAGGGATTTTGTGGAAAGCAATCATTTGCCTTTTCCAGTGTTAACCGACGGCAAACAAGAAGTCATCAGAACCTACGGTTTAACCCCCGAAGAAGCTGTGGGCGCTAACGGTTACGAATACGTGAAACGGTCAGTTGTTATACTTGACAAAGAGGGTATTGTTCGTTATGTTTGGGTTGCAAATTCAGCAACGGTGGAACCCAACTATGACGAGATACAAAAAATACTAAAAACAATCCCTTAATTTTACTACAGAAAATTAACTGCACCAACACCGCTATGTTGTTCTCCAACCTGTTAGGAGCCTATTAGAGGTTCTATGTAAAAACCTAAGGGGGGTAGGTCGTATTGACGCTTTTTCAACCCAAAAACAAGCAGCAAAGCCTCATCTGCCAACAACAACACGCAATTTCACCTGCAATTTTGCCCTTCAAAGTTTCAGGATAGCGAAAAGGTGAAAAGCAACTTTGTGTTGATTAAATCATAAGATATGGTGACTCAAAAATGAGCAACGATGTTGATATGGCTACTATCCAGTTAAACAATGAAAAAATGAATTTCCTCTTAGGCAAAAAAGACTTCAAAACTGGCAGCCGCGGTTATCATGCACAGGGCAAAATGATGTCAGGCGGCAAAAACTATCAAGTAAACATCCTTGTCGTAGAAATTGGTTCGAAACCTAAAGAAGAAAAGAAAAAGTAAAATAATTTTCTAAATTTTTTGTTTTTGTTTACACAACTATTGATGCATTGACTATAATGACTTCTTTGACTGGCCTGTCGTCTCGGTCTGTTTTTGTTTTGCCGATTGCTTCAACAACTTCCATGCCAGAAACTACTTTTCCGAATTGTGGATGCTTTGAGTCCAAGTAGTTGTTGTTGACTAAGTTGATGAAGAATTGGCTGCTGCCAGTATTTGGACCAGCGTTCGCCATGGCAATAGTACCCTTATCATTATAGTTTTTCCTTGTGAATTCATCTTTAATGTCTGGGATTGATGGGTCACCACAGCCAGTGCCTGTTGGGTCGCCGCCTTGAATCATAAAGCCCTTAATAACTCTGTGAAAAATTGTGCCGTTAAAGACTCCTTTCTGTGCCAAGTTTTTGAAGTTGTTTGTGGTTATTGGCATGTCGTTTCGTAACTGTAAGGTTATGTCGCCCATGCTTGTGTGAAGAAGGATTTTTGTGCCGTTAGTGTATTGGTCTGCCGGTTGTGCAGGTTGGACGTTTGGGTTTGTGTCTACCATAAATTTTTACTCCTTAAAAATATCCAAATTGGAAAGCTGCTATTATGGATATTGTAAGAACCATCGTCTACCCAAATCTTGTTTACAAAATTTTAGAAAACAGAAAAGAAAAGAAGGTTAGTACCTACGAAATGATTGTTGCTGAAATGATAGTTACTGTCTGTGTTGGAACACTATATTCTCCATAGGCGTTTGCAGTCACTGGAACATTGGCTATTGCATCAACTACGCTTTGGCCTGCGATTACTTGTCCGAAGGCAGTGTAAGTTTGATCAAATGTGTTGCCAGCATTATCGATAACCTTGGGGCCGTTATCAACTAGGTTAATGAAGAATTGGCTTGTTGCTGAGTTAGGTTGACTAGTCTTAGCCATAGCAATTGTGTAGGGTAAGTTGCGGTTATAGGTACCTATTTCATCGTTTATCGTTGGAACGCTACTACTGATTGCGCCACCTTGAATCATGAAACCAGCCATTATTCGGTGGAAAACTGTGCCGTCATATTTTCCCTGAGCAACTAAGTTCAGGAAGTTTTGTGTTGTGATTGGTTTATTGTCAAACAATTCAAGCGTAATGTTGCCCATGTTTGTCTGCAAAACAACTTGAGTGTTGTTAGTTGCAGGGGTTTGGGTAGGTACCGCTGTCGGAGTAGGTGTGGGGCTTGTTGTTGGATTAGCATCATTTGTGCCAAATCCACCCACAAAATATACTCCAGCAATAATTAACACTATAGCCAAAACACCGACAACAATAAACAATGTTTTCTTTGAGTTGCCACTTTTAGAGCCAGGCTTGTACTGCACTGGTTTTTTCCGATTATATTTGGGAGCCATAACTCAAATTCAACAAAACATTATTTAAAATTTTTTCCAAAACTCCAATATCGAACTATCGGATAATTTTATCAAACATTTCTGAAACTTCACGCAGGTTCTTGACCGCAAACTCTGGCGTTTGACTACACGCCGCCAAATCTTTCAACGAATAAAACTGTGACCTAACAAACACCGCCCTAATCCCCACGTCCCTTGCGCCTTTAATGTCCTCAACAGGGCTGTCTCCAATGTAAACCGCCTCGTCAGCCTTCACCCGTAATCTGTCTAAAACTTCCCTGAAAATGTGTGGAGAAGGCTTCCTCCAACCATTCTCATGGGAAACAACCACTGCGTTAAAGTATTTACTTACACCCAACTGGTCTAAACTGAAGTAAACAACAGGGGCATAAGTGAAGTTAGAAAGCAAAGCAACTTTGCCATGTGCTGCTGCTTGTTCAAACAGTTTTACTGCGCCCGCTCTTAACTTAAGTGAATCAATAAAATCTTTGAAAAAAACGTTCAAGGCAGCTTTAATATGTGGGTCGTCGGCGGCTACTTTGTAGCCTACTTCGCTTAATGCTTCAGCAACCCAAATAGCGTTTGTTACTTCACGCAGCTGCTGGTAACGGACGACGCGGTATTTTTCATGCGCTCTACTGTAAGCATCCAAAAAACCTTCAGCCTCAACTTTGAAGCCTTCCTCAACCAGTGCGCAGTGAAGCTTCTTTTTTGAATCATCCATGCTGTAACCTCCACAATTCACTACTGTTCCAATGTAATCAAAAATTACAGCCTTAATCTGCCCCAAAACACTCAATCCTTAAACAAAATGTCTTTTTCAACAACACGCTTAAGCGTTCGACCAATACTGGTGCCTAAAAGTTTAGTTTCGTCACCGAGGGCTACTTCAACTGTTGAGTCAAAACTGATTTCTCCAAGAAAACGCAATCCAATCTTTTTAGTTTCAACCTCTATGTTATTGCTTTGGGTTTGCTTCATGTTTTCTAAAAGACCGATGATTGGCGCTTTTAATTCACAAAGCAAAGCGACCTGCTTCTTAACGGTTTCAAAAGCCAAAAGTGATGAAGTTGTAACAATCAAAAACTCAACTCGACTAATCAGCCGTAGCAAGTCAAGAATGACGTCGCCGATTCCCGGCGGCATATCAATAACCAAAAAATCCAAACTACCCCACTGCGTAATGGCCAACAACTCGATAAGTGCGTTAGAAACGTCAGTTCCTCGTAATGGTGCAGGGTTTTCGCCTACAAAATAAACAAGTGACATGTATTCAAGCCCGTTCACCATGGGCGGCACTATGCCTTTGTCTTCTTTGGGTACGGTTATTTGTGCGTTTAGGATGACATGGGTTGATGGGCTGGTGAAGTCTAGATCAAACAGGCCTACTTTGCAGCCTTGGTCTTTCAGAGTTAACGCCAGTGTGGTTGCAACCATGCTTTTTCCAACACCGCCTTTGCCGCTGGAAATCGCCACAATCCGCTTCACATTTGAGAGTCGCAGGTTGATGACGCTAACTCTTGGGTCAATCATTTTAGGTTATTTTACTCCTTGAATATTGTCAAGCCAAACGCCTCGTCCGCTAACTATTTCAAAATCGGGGCTTCCACATTTGGGGCACTTAATAAAAGTGTGTGCTGCTTCTGGCACAAAATGGATGGCTTCAGCGGTAGCAGTGTCAAGGGTTTCTTTTTTGAATTGCCAGTTAGTTCCGCAGACGCGGCATTTTAGTTCAGTTTTGGCTTTTAGAATGTGGAATTTGGCGTCTTTGTATAAGTCTGATTTTATTTGTCCAAGAGCAAACTTGAGAATATGTTTTTCGACATCTTGAAGTTCGCCGACTCTTATGGTTACTTCAGTGACTTTTTTTAGCTGCTCTTTTTGCGCGATTTGTGTTGCTGTGGCAAGTATTGCTTCAGCTAATGCCCATTCATGCATAAACCAGTTTTAACCTTTTAGAGTAATTTAAAAATATTGTATTTTGCCACTATTCTTCTAAATCTTGCAAAACCTCAAAGGCTTTAGCGAGCCGTTTGGCCAAGTCAGCATCAACTTTAGGGTCCTCATCAATATTGGTCAAGATTGGAAGTTTTCGCATAACCCTAAACTGCCTGCTTTTGTTATAACAATTGCTACCTCGGGAGCTTCGAAGTTCGAAGTAACACAAAAAAACATTTATGAAAATTAACATTTAACTATCAAAACGTCCCCAAATCATGAATAAGAAAAACATTTTAGAACTCAACTTTCATGGATGTCACGCAAAAAAGGCGTTTCACATCAACAAATTACGTTCAACATTTTGAGACCTTACCAAGAAAAAAGATATATGCAAACACGCCGCTAAACATTGCTATGGCAACCAAAGTACATTGCGCCCACATTCTAGTAAAAACTTTAACAGAAGCTCAAGCAGTAAAAGCACGCATTGATAAAGGCGAAAGCTTTGCCGAAATTGCCAAAAAAGTCTCACTTTGCCCCTCAGGCAAAAAAGGTGGAGACCTTGGAACATTCGGAAGAGGACAAATGGTAAAGCCTTTTGAAACTGCTGCTTTCGCGCTACAGAAAGGTCAAGTTTCTGACCCTGTTAAGACAGAATTCGGGTATCACATTATCAAATGCATTTGATAAAGCTGCTTTGCCGGCAGATCATTTCTGGATGCTTCTAAGCCGTTCCAGATTTCACCATTTTAACTGAGAATTGAAAAAACTTGAATAAAACAACGTTTCATCAAAGTCGAAATCCAACAATAGCATGCATTGTCTTCTTTGCTGCCTACGTGCTATTCTCAATTCTAAGAGTAAACCTTCAGCCAATCGATGTAGCAGTTAACCTTTGGACAATAACAATCCACAACGACATAGCAATCCTTTTGGCAAAAGCACTCTCAACAATTTTTGATACAATAATCATAGTTGCCGCATCAATAGTGATTGCAACTTTTCTTTTCTTAAAGAAACGTAAAGCCCAAAGTGTATTGCTTTTAACCGCTATAGGTGGAGAAGCCTTATTTGTAAACATCGTAAAAAATATTGACCAAGTCGCCCGACCAGAAAACCAGTTATTGCTTGGTTCCGGCTACTCTTATCCCAGCGGTCACAGTGCAGGCGTGGTTGTTTTCATCGGGTTAATTGCTTATTATGCTTGGCTAAACTGGGATAGCAGCAAACGTGTAAAGGTTTTTGCTTTGGCAGGTTTTGGTTTGCTTGTTGCTTTTGTGAGTTTTGACCGTGTCTATCTTAATGTGCACTGGTTAAGTGATGTTGTTGGTGGTTGGTTGTTTGGTGCTTTTTGGTTGTCATTTTGTATTATGGTGTATGAGCGGTTGAAGTTTGCGGGCAAGTTTGAGACTGAACGGTTCAATTTCGCCGCCAACATTCTTTTTGGTGTTGGTGTTTTGGTTGCTGTTTCGATTGTTACTTTGGGTTGGTTTTTTAATTATTTGACTTTTTGATTTTTTATTTTCAAGTTTTGCTGATAATTAAGATATATCTTAAGCAGATATACTTATATTTGGCAAACAACCATTAAAAAACAACAAACACCTTGCAAGCAGGCAACATAGCATGGCAGAGGCAAAAACAAAAAAAATCGTTCTTAACATTGGCGGCATGAGCTGCATAAACTGCGCCAAAGTAATAGAAAAATATACATCAAAACTAGGCGGTGTAACCCATGTAACCGTCAACTTAGCAGCTGAAAAAGCAATCATAGACTACAACCCCGACATCATAGACCAAAAAACAATTGAAGCCACAATAACCGACATAGGCTACCAAGTAATCCATGAGAAAATAGTCATACCAGTCGGCGGAATGACCTGCATAAACTGCGCCAAAACCATCGAAAAAGTCCTAAACGCCAGAGAAGGCGTCTACAACGCGGTTGTTAATTTTGCGGCTGAGCAAGTCGCTGTAGAGTACAATCCTGAACAAATAAGCAATGTAGCCATCAAAAAAGCGATAACCGATACGGGCTACGAAGTTATTGAAACTCAAAAAACCGCAGACGTAGACTCAGAAAGTAAAGCACGTCAACGCCATATTCAACGCCTAAAGCTTCTCTTAGTTTCAAGCGTTGCCTTGACGATTCCTATCATAATTTTAATGTGGATTCCAATTCTGCCTATGGAAATAAACAAAATCGTAATGTTCCTCCTTGCAACTCCAGTTCAGTTTGTTGTAGGCTGGACATTTTACGTCGGTGCATACAAGGCATTACGTAACAAAACCGCCAACATGGACACCTTAATCGCAATGGGTACATCCACCGCTTGGATTTACAGCACCATTGTAACTTTTCTGCCAGGCATATTTGGAGATGCAGCCGTATTCTTTGACACAGCAACCATGATTATGTCATTCATATTACTTGGCAAACTCTTAGACGCCATTGCTAAAGGCCGAACTTCCGAAGCGATACGCAAGATTATGGGTTTGCAAGCCAAAGTTGCCCGCGTCATCCGAGACAGCGTCGAACAGGAGGTTCCAGTCGAAGAGGTTCAAGTCGGCGATATCATCCTTGTTAAACCTGGAGAAAAAATTCCAGTTGACGGTATGGTTGTTGAAGGTTACTCGGCAGTTGACGAGAAAGTAATAACAGGCGAAAGCATCCCAGTCGAAAAGAAGGTTGGCGACCAAGTTGTCGGTGCAACCTTAAACAAAACAGGCGTATTCAAATTTAAAGCAACCAAAGTGGGAAAAGACACAGTTCTTGCCCAAATTATCGGCATGGTTGAAGATGCTTTAAGTTCAAAGGCGCCAGTTCAAAGACTTGCCGACGTTGCAGCAAGCTACTTTGTTCCCGCAATCATACTTACTGCCACACTTTCCGCGTTCTTATGGTACTTTGTTGTCGGCGAAACCTATGTGTTCTCATTAACAGTGTTCATAGCAGTCTTAATCGTTGCATGCCCCTGCGCTTTGGGTCTTGCAACGCCCACAGCCATCATGGTTGGCGTTGGAAAAGGTGCAGAAAACGGCATCCTAATAAAAAGTGGCGAAGCCTTAGAAACAGCCCACAAACTTCAAGCAATCGTATTTGACAAAACCGGGACACTCACAAAAGGAGAACCTGAAGTAACCGACATAATCCCACTAATCCCAGAAGCAGAACTTTTACAGTTTGCGGCTATTGCAGAGAAAAACTCTGAGCATCCCCTCGGCGAAGCCATCACCCGAAAAGCTGCCATGCAAGGCGTAACAATCGAGGACCCAGAGTCTTTTGAGGCTATGCCCGGTTTTGGTGTACAAGTCACTTACAACCACAAACAGGTGCTTTTGGGTAACCGGAAACTGATGGAAACTAATAACATTGACATCAGAGAGCTTGAACATAAAATGGCTACTCTCGAAGAGGGGGGCAAAACAGCAATGCTTGTTGCAGTAGACGGCAAGTTTGCCGGGTTAATTGCGGTTGCTGACACGTTAAAAGAACATTCCAGTGAGGCGGTACGTGTGCTTCAACAGATGGGCTTAGAAGTAGTCATGCTTACAGGGGATAATCAGAGAACCGCTGATGCAATTGCAAAACAGGCAGGAGTAAACCGCGTGATCGCTGAAGTTTTGCCTGATGAAAAGGCTAACCAAATAAAGAAGTTGCAAGCAGAAGGCAAAGTTGTTGCGATGGTCGGCGACGGAATAAATGATGCACCCGCTTTAGCTCAGGCAAACATTGGCATCGCAGTTGGCAGCGGAACAGACGTAGCAGTGGAAACAGGCGATATAGTACTAATCAAAAATGACCTGCGTGATGTGGTAGTTAGCATTCAGTTAAGCCGTGCTACAATGCGAAAAATCAAGCAGAACCTGTTCTGGGCATTCTTCTATAACATTATCCTCATACCATTGGCTGCTGGAGCCTTCTATCCAATACTGCATGTGCTCTTTGATCCCGTTTACGCTGCGGCTGCAATGGCAACCAGTTCAGTAACTGTAGTAACAAACGCTTCATTGCTAAGGAGATTCAAACCAAAACTCTAAGTTACACGATAACCAATAGTATGGAGGTGAAACGTTTTATGGCAAAAGATTTAGTTTGCAACATGGATGTTGACGAGAAAACCGCAAAATGGAAAACAGTTTACCAAGGAAAAACATACTACTTCTGCGCTCCAGGATGCAAAAAAATGTTCGAAGAAGAACCGGAACTCTACATAAACGCTGAAGTCTCAGAAGACCAGCACCACCAGCATCATCACCATCACGAAGGAGAAGACACTAAGAGCTGCGGTTGTGGCTGCGGAGGACACTAAACCCCCGCTTCTAGTTTTATTTTTTTAAATGTCATTTTCTTTCTTTAAAGGCTCAGAAACCGTTGCCAACAAGATGTTTTCAGCAAACAAGTCCTCATCAAAAGCTCCAACAAAATCAATTTTATCGTTAATTACAACTTTAGGAACACCCATAACATTGTATTTCATGCTTAAGTCGGGAAATTCGCTTGTGCTAATAACATCGGCTTTTACGAAGTCACTTTCAACTGCAAGTTTGTGAGCTATAGCGGCTGCAACGGGGCAGTGTGGACAAGTTAGGGAGACAAAAACTTGAATGTGCACAGGAGATTTAACGTCTTGAAGTATCTTTTTGGTTTTTTCTGTTAAGTCAGTTGATCCCTTTGAAACGTTAAAGATTGCGTCAATCAGGGCTTGTAATTCGTATCCATAGGGCAATCCGTAGATTCTTACGCCATAATCTTTTGCACCGATAATCGCCAACGCGGGAATCTTGTCAATTCCGTACTCTTTAGCTTTCGCAGCGTCAGCAACAAAATCGTAAACTTCAACCGACAACTTACCGTTTAAACTAGCGATTTCCTGAATTAACCCTCTTGTGTTGTTACAGGAACCGCACTCTATTTCTTGTGTAAACATAACAATTCTGACGGGGTTACTTAGTTTCAGGTTTAAATCGTTTTTTAAAAGGTCTTTTTTGTCTTCAGGAATCATTCCCATAAAATATGTCTCCAGCAAAGAGTGTTCTATTAACCATTAAATGGTTTCAGAACTATATACTAATAGAATCAGAGAATCTTGAATATAACTTTTCAAAAAAAGAAGAGTTAAGTTGTTTATGCATTATCGCCGTTGAAAACGTGCCTTGATGAACTTGAGGTTTCTTCGACCAACTGGTGAAGTCCATCAAGAACAAAAGCAAGTCTTTCACCTTTACTGGTTAAACCGTACATTTTTGGTGTTTTGCGAATGAAAATTAGTTTCTTTCCTTTCAAACCACGTAGGTACTTGTAGGTTCGTCTTATTGAAAGCCCTGTTTCTTTAGCTAGTTTGCCTGCAGAAATGCCTTCGGGACTGATTGCTTCGTAAACTCTTTTTTCTGTTGGTGCAAGGTTTTCTTTGCTTGGGTCTCGTTTGGATTTGAAGAAGAATATGTAATCTCTTTCTTTTGGTGTTTCAATTAAATCTTCTTCACGCAGACGTTTTAGGATGCGAGAAGTAATTTTTGGCGCAATTAGTTCTTGTACGTCTTCGAAAGTTTTAGGTCCAGCAAGTAAGGCGCAAAGCAGTGTTTCTTCGTAACATTCGCTATGTGCAGGAAGTACTGTGCAGTATTCTGGAAAACCAAAAAGTAGCTCAGTTAATCTACCGCCGAAATTGGTTGCGTAATACTCGTCTCTAGTTTCATTTGCAAGACCTACTTGCATTAACGGACGCAGATACTCAGCGTTGATAGTGTCTTGACTGTGTGTGTGACCTGTTTTTTTCAGTTCTTGCTGAATCTGACTAACCGAGTATTTGCCTTTAACGATTGATTGTAAAATGTGGAATCTAGTTTCATTTTTTAGGACATTAAATAGGTCTTTGATGAAGTTTGGGTTGTCCATTGTGTCACGTAGTTGGCGCAACTCATTTTTTAGTTTGTATACTTGGCAGCGTCCAATACATTCAAGTGGTGATACAGGTGCACAGTTTCGGCATTCAGTGTCAAGTGTAGACAATAGGTCTGCGAGGTCCTTCTTTTTTTCGCCGTTTTTTATCGGCATTACGACATTTCCCATTATTTCCCCCTCTCGACATTGCCATGACGGGTGAAGGAGTAAAGAGATTGGTTGTGAAAAACTTGTAACGTTTTTCGATAGTCCCGTCATGACACGCGTCATAGGTATGACAATCGTCAACTTTAAATATATTTCCCCATAAATTACCCAATAATCAGGTGATTGTTTGCTGTTACCATGTGAAGTCGGAGTGAAAACAGTTCTGCCAGCAGTAAAAGCCATAATGGCCAGAACAATCGTAGAAAAACATGGATTAAAAGAAAAAGATACTGCAACGCTTTTGGGTTTGTCGCAATCTGCCATTAGCCGGTACATGAACCGTGACCGCGGCAATAACCTGCTTGAAATAGAAAACACACTGGAAGTCCAGTTACTTATTGACCAGATGGTTACTTACCTAGTTAAGGAACCAGAGAAAAAACATGAAATTATGACGTTATTCTGTCAAACCTGCAAAACCATCCGCGAAAAGGGCTTGATGTGCAAACTGTGCCGTAAAGATATGAATGAAGACTGGGCTCAAGATTGCGCTTTTTGCAGAGTTGAGGCAATAAAAATCTGCCAACCGCCCTAAATTTCATTTCTTTCCAAAGCATCTTGAACGTTTATTAAAGCCCAGATTAAACTGAAGTTAAGGGATTATGCTTTGTCTTCATACGATGAGAAAAACGTTCTAGACATTATCGAAAAAGTGAGCAAAAGTGTCGTAAACATAAGCACAGTGAAGCTTGTTCATAATATTTTTTATCAAGCAGTTCCAGTCGGCGGTATGGGTTCAGGCACTATAATTGACGCAAAACAAGGCTTAATCCTGACCAATAACCATGTAGTGGGTGGCGCAGAAAAAATCAACATAACACTTTGGAATAATGAAGTTCTACAAGGTACCATCGCTGGGTCCTGTGCAATCCATGACATCGCAGTCATAAAAGTCAACGGAAATGATTTACAGGCATCTGAACTTGGGGATTCTGACAAGCTTCGGGTTGGACAACGTGTTTACGCGATTGGTAACCCGTTTGGTTTAACAGGTGGACCTAGCGTAACAAGCGGTGTTGTGAGCGCGATTAACCGCACAATTGAGTCTCAACGAGGCGTTTTTGAGAATCTTGTTCAAACTGACGCCGCCATCAACCCGGGCAATAGTGGTGGTCCACTTGTGGATTTAGAAGGAAAAGTTGTGGCAATCAACACTGCAATTATCCCGTACGCTCAAGGCATAGGATTTGCTGTTCCAATTAATTCTGCAAAAACCTGCACAAATGGCATCATAACTGAAGGCGCACCTAAGAGTGCATGGCTGGGTATAATCGGTTTAAGCCTGACCCTTGATGTAGCGCGGTATTATGGATTGCCTGTTGATCATGGCGTTTTGGTTACGAAAGTTTCACGAGGAAGCCCGGCGGCGTCTGCAGGGATAGCTGAAGGTGACATAATTTTAAGTTTAGAAAACGTTGAAATTCATAGAATTGAGGATTTAGTTGCTCAAATTCATAAACGCAAAGTCGGTGATTCCATTCGAATATTTGCTTTACGTAATAGTCGTGAGCATTACTTTGACTTAACTTTAAGCCAAACTCCATAATGTAAAATATGTTTTTGTAGGTGGAATAAATTGAGTAGTGAAGAGCAAATTAAAGAAATCCTAACAAAATACAAGACTATAGCAGTGGTTGGGTTATCAAACACCATTGGAAAACCAAGCCACCGAGTAGCTGCATATCTTAAACAGCACGGCTACATCATAATACCTGTAAATCCTACAATCGAAGAAGCTTTAGGCAGTAAAAGCTACAAAACCCTGCTAGATATACCTCCAGAAATCGCAAAAGGTATTGAGGTTGTGGATATTTTTCGTAAAAGTGAAGATGTGCCGCCGGTTGTTGAGCAGGCAATTGAGCTTAAGCAGCGGTATGGTCAACCCTTCGTGGTTTGGATGCAGCTGGGTATCCGTAATGAGCTGGCGGCTGAGGCTGCGAGGCAAGCGGGGCTAATTGTGGTTATGGATAAGTGCATGATGAAGGAGCGCCTCCACCTGTTTCCTTAATAGCTTATGCGGCCCCCAATATCAATGAAGCAACCGTTGCAATTATCACGATTGCCAGAGTCTCTGCCAAAGTTACCTTCCAGTTGACACGCGTTTTCTTTGAACGATACCTGACCAGAAAGATGCCCACTATGGCAACAACCAAAGCCAGAGAAACCACGATGTTGAAGACTGGTGGAAGCAGTAAGTACGCAGCTATGGGTATAATCCCTGCTACGAACGTGGTGGTTCCACAGATTATTGCAGCATAAAGATTCGAACGATGAATTTCTTTACCTAGCAACGTGAATAGCTTTTGCACTAGTATCAAAGATTTGTCGCGTTCTTTTTTGTCCGGAATGTCGCTTAAACTGTAATTCATCAATGTTTGCAGCGTCATGATATCGGCAAGGTCTTCAGTGATACCGCCAAGTAGAAAACTGGAAAAGTTGGTGATAGCAACTGCACTCAAAGTTAGAAAAGCTGCGAAGACTACAGCGTTTGGGTTACCAAGAAATGTTGATGTGCCTGCGAAAGTGGCTATGAATGCTGAGAGTATAACGACAAGACTTGTCACTGAACCGTCAACAAGTCCTGCGACAACTTCCATAATAGGCTCCTTTTTCAATAGTAGGCTTTCCCATTCTTTGCCCAGTTTTTGGCCCTGAGTAGTTAACTGGACGTATTCGCCGTCTTCTCTAAGTAGCCCTTCGTTACGCATTTCTTTAAGTGATTTGTCTAGTTCACTCATTTCCACGCAAGTGTAGCTGACGCAGACACGGTCAATTTTGCCTTTGAGAACTGACTTTTTAATTTTAGCGCCCTTGCTTAAATTTAAAAGAACAATTACCCTAATGACATCTGGTAAATCTTGTATTTCAAATGCCACTTAACAACTTCACCAATTTAATACTCAACTGAGATTCAAATTGACTAATAACTCTTATGCGACAAACTGAACCTTTCCGATGGCGTCAAGGCACAAATTGGCGTACTTTCGGGGTGATTTTACGGGTTTAAAGCCTACCCATTTGTGAATAGGTAGACCCCCTATAGGTTTCTGCATAGAACCTCTATTAGGATTCATATAGGCTCCAAAAAGGTTGGTGACGAGCTACCCTCCTCTACGTTTTCTGCAATGATTGAAGATTAGACACCAAATAAGCAAGTTATGTTAATGATTAAATAGGGTTGCATAGACTGTTTTGTTATGTCTGACTTAGCACCGAATTGTCCATGCCCAAAGCGAAACTGCCAACGCCATGGAAACTGCACCGAATGTGTACGGCACCATAAAGAAAAAAATGAGATGCCTTACTGTTCAAGGTAACGCAAATGAATGCAGGCCAACCGTGAAAAACGAAGCCAGAAGTGTTACAATTACCAAAATGCATGAGACAAGAGAAGCCCATTTGGCAAGCTTGAATTTTCCTTCAAAATTAAAAACTGAACCAAACGAAACAGAGAGGAACAGCAGAAGTGTTGAGGTTTCTTTTGGGTCCCATGACCAGTAGTTACCCCATGCTGTTTGAGCCCAAAGCATACCCGAAGCTAACCCCAGAAAGGTGAACAGCCATGCGGCCAAACAAAAAATGCCAGTTAACTTGTTGTCTCTAAGACGGCTAATCGATAGTGCCGTTGCAAATAGGAAGACAAAAACGTAACCTATGATGGCTAATGGGGGATGAATGTAGAGCATTACAGAAGTTAATTCGTGACTGCTCATGACGGTTTCTTTGCCCTCATTTTAACGACAACAAAAACAGCAGCCAACAAAACCGTTACAACCGCCGCCACAATTGTAATCGTTATCCAGTCGATCCCTTGGGCTTCTTCTACTTCAAAGCTGGTAATTGTTGATGCTGACTGAACAGAAGATGAAGAGTCTTGAATGGTTGCTCGAATAGCACAGGTTGATGCCATATCTGGGGTTGTCCACTGGTAACTGCCGCTGCCGGGCAAGTCAGTTGCCAACGTTATCCATTGTTTATTGTTTATTATGTATTCCAGTTTGACTTTCAGGGTGCTTGTTCCGCCGGTGGCTTGCCACTGAATGGTCTGCTTTGAACCTATCGGCAAATGTTCACCTTGAGTTGGAGCTGTAATTTGAATTGATAGGGTTGTTTGGGTTGTCGATGGTGAAGCAGAAGGTTGAGTGGAGGTTGAAGGTGTGTTTGTTAGGGTAGCTGTTGAGGTGGGGGCTGGTGTCGATGTGGACTGTGTTGGTGTGGGTGTTGATGCTGGGGGTGTTGGTGTGGGAAAAGGTTCTGGGGTTCCTGTGGGTTGACCTATAGTAATTAACGGGTAAGGTGAGTAGGTATCAGAGAAATAGCAGTTGCCATGCGTATTGTATCCTGTTGCTTGAATATTCAGGTAGTCGTAGCCATCTGAGGTTCCTGTTATTTGCCATGTAGCTGTTGTAGTTCCTGAAGGTAAGGAACCAATGGTGTATGTAGGGTTGGTAACTTTGAAATGGCCATTGGCAGAACTTAACGTTAAGGAAACACCGTTCATAGTTGAGTAGGTTGCTGTGTTAACGTCATTTAAGACAACCACTTTTACGGTAATAGTTTGATCAACACTTAATGTTGAAGGTATTTGGTTGCCACTATCACCTTCAAGAATGTCAAGGTACTGATAATATCCCTCTGAACTGTGGCAGCTTTGGCAGGGATTATTTGAAATACTAAGGGTTGGCGGAGAAAAAACCAGCCCAAGAACAGCCAAAGATACAATTAGCACTATTATTGTCACTTTTTTCAAACAGAAACGTCTCCCTTTGCCCGCAAGACACAGCTTTCTTTATCAAAACCAAAAGCCGGTACTTAATCTTTTTTAAAAAAGCAAAAAAAGAGGTTAAATAAGCATAAGAGCAATAAACAACCTTCAAAGTGGCATTAAATGGCTAAGGGCCATAAAGCTGAAGCGCAAAAAAGATTGAAAATCCAGAGGTATTTCTGGAATATCGTCGGCACTGAAGAACACATCAATATTCCCAAGCTGCAGGATGCGATTCGAAAAGAATTTCACTCAACAGATAGCCGTTTGATTGATTCCCAGATTAGGTTAATGCAGACCGAAGGCAAAATCAGGGTTGAAGAAAAAGTTAAGGTATGGATAAAACAGCCTAGTTCTGTGGACACTTAAGTGTGATTTTTTTGGTTACGTGCAGGTCGATGGTTATCATGAAGATAAAGGGTAGTGCAAGATAGAGGAAGGCAAACGCGGGGTTGCTAAATAATTGAACGCAAAAGCTTTGAGATATCAAGTTCGGGTTTGTGACGTCTATTCCAATGAGATTAAACTGGTTAATTATGGCTGTACTTGCTACCGTTAAGCCTAAGCTGATTAGGAATCGAATAAAAAGCCTGTTTACTCCTCCAAAGACAAGTCTTGAAATAATTGTAGATAAGACAAAGGTCCAAGCAAATGAGAAGATGAAAACTGCCGTGTTTGTTCTGCTGATTAGTATTGATGCGAGAAAGGGGTTGAATAAGCTTAGTGAGGCTGTAATTGAGGAGAGGGCTGTTTGGGTGAAGATTTGGTAGCTGAGCATTAAGAAGTAGGCTAAAACCAAGTAGGCTGCTGTCATCGTTATTTTTCTAGCCAAACCGCTTCACTTCTTCAAGTAATTAACGTGATCTGTTATAATTGTTACTCACCTACAATTGCCTTTTTTGTTATAACCATAACCTATCAATCAGGCGTACAAGCGACGAAGATATTAGCAAATTAACTGTATAATCAAAAACAAGAAAAAGGTCAAAAAATGAAACACCCCACGATAACAATCCTATCGGCACTCACCGCTGCCTGCGCGTACATCATTTTCACCTTGGCATCTGCACTTCATTTTCTCCAAGCCTACAGTCCATTAACACAGTCCATTAACCAATTGGCTCAGCGACTTTGGCAACCCAAACCCAAAATCCAACAGGCGCATTATACTACAATCTTGTCGGCGCATTAACAAGCTTTAGCCTTGCGGGCCTTTTTCGTTGCAATAACAACCTGGAAAGCAACCGACGACAAAACAAAAGCATTGTTACATTTTTTACAAATCGCTGGGATAGCCCTTGCCTGCGCATTTATTGCAACAGTAATTTACCCCTTGGGAGTTAACGACCAAATCCATGGAGCCGCCTCAACAGCCCTGTTTGTTTGCGTGGGCTTTTTTGAAATTTTTTCGGCAACTGCCATGCGTAGAAATCCTGTTTACGGAAAGAAGCTTTTTGTTTTCGGCATAACGGTGGCTATTATAAATTTTGTTTCCGGGTCAGCTTCAATTTTGCAAACATGTTTGTCGGCGAATGGGTAATGGTTGCGTTACTAATCACTTATATGCTAACGCTTTCCGTAACAAGAAATGAATAGATTATTTTTTGCTTTTTCCCCTGAAGTCTTCAGGGTCAATTTGAACACGTTTTCCATCTTTCATAATATAGAAGTGAAAATCATATTCAGCACAATAATTTTTAAAGTCCAAATAATCCCTTTCATTTCCCTTAAACATGTCCTCAGTTGCAACTTGACAGATACGGGTCAAGCAGCCAGGCTTTTTAGCTACAACATCAGGAGTGTAGGGACCCATTTTAGCAGGTTTATTCCAACCCTCAACGTTAGCGTTAACATCCCAATTATCCTTCTTTAATGCTTCAGCTATTTCTAAAACGCATGCGTCACGAGGTTCATCAACTTTTTTCTTACTCATAAAAGCACCAATACAAGTAAGCGCGAAGGTTTAATTAAGAATTTAGAAAAAATGTTTTCAACAGGTTACTTTTTGCCTTTGCCGGCATGTTTTGCTGGAAGTGAAACCTGTTTTCTCTCTTTACGCTTTTGTTCTTTTTCACGTAACATTTGCTTATGCTTTTCTAGACCTTCAGCTTTCTTTGCTTTCTTAGACAAAATACATCAACCTTTTTAAAATATAGAAAAATGAGATACTCAAAAACATTTGCATTTTTAAAATTATTTAAGTGATTAAAAAATTGTTAAAAAAATAAACAGGGAATGCCTTTTGAGATTTAGATGGTTTGTTTCAGTGCACGTTTTAAAAGTAGCAAACCTGCAGCTAAAAACACTAAGCCCGCTATGATGAGCACGTAAGGCAACCAAATGTGCAGAGAAATTTTGGAGCCTAACTGGATTTGTGCATCCACACCGTCAGAGCCGTCGGCGTTCATTATGACATGGCGACTATGCTAAGAAGTAGCACTAAAATACTGACTAAAGTTAACAGGATTTTCTTTTTTGAAGCAGTCAAGTTGGCCATTCCCCTATTAAGCAAGCTACAATTAATTTTGAATAAAAGCTTTCCGAAGAACCTTAAAACAAACTCCTAAACGTCGGGTAAAAATACAACTTGAATTTAGTAAAGCATATTTTATTCAATCTTGAATTAACTATTAATGCATAAGCAATTCACAGTTTCACTTATCGCAATCATTTTTACTTTAACAATTACCAGCATAATCGCTGTCTCCGTCGAGCCAGCTAAAGCTGAAACGGGCAAAACCATAAGGGTCCCACAAGACTTTCCCAGCATAAACGCCGCAGTAGGCAATGCTTCACAGGGGGACACCATATTTGTGAAAGGCGGAGTTTACACTGAAAAATTGGTTATTGATAAGCAATTGTCGCTTGTGGGCGAGGATGAAGCTTTAACCGTTATTGATGGGGGCGGAGAGGGAACAGTTGTTTGGATAAACGTTGACAATGTTACCTTAAGCGGATTTACCATAAGAAATAGTGGTGACAACTTTACGGACAGCGGCATCTATGTCAACAGCTCCAAAAGCGCAACTCTTTCGGGCAATACGGTTACCAGCAACAACATCGGAGTTTATCTTGCTGAGTCTCCTAAAAGCCTGCTCAGAGACAACGCTTTAGAGGGCAACAAGTTCAATTTTGGCGTTTACAGCAGCAATTTTGACGGCTACATCCAAGACATTGACCAGTCGAACACTGTGGAAGGCAAACCGATGGTTTATTGGGTAAATACAGAAGACAAACAAGCCCCATCCAACGCGGGGTATATTGCTGTTGTGAATTGCACCGACATAACGGTTTCCAGCGTGGTTTTAGAGAAGAACTGGCAAAACCTACTGTTTGCCTACACCAACAACTCCAAAATCACAAACGTGACAAGCACACTAGGCGAGGACAGTCTTTGGCTAATAGACAGCCATAACTGCAACCTACAAAACAGCAACATAACAGGAAACATTTGGGGCGGCACAGCTCTTGTTAACACTTCAAACTGCACAGTTCAAGGCAACACTTTCAAGGCCAACGGCGGCTATGGTTTGTTTCTGTCAGATTCTTCAGGTAACCTGTTTTACCATAACAACTTCATATCTAACCCTCACCAAGCATGGCTCTATGGTCAAAACAGTAACAGTTGGGACAATGGTTACCCAAGCGGTGGAAACTATTGGAATAATTACACGGGCGTGGACCAAAAAAAAGGTCCCAACCAGAATGAAACGGGAAGCGATGGCATCGGTGATACCCCAGTTTACTTAGGGCAGGACAACGTTGATAATTACCCATTGATGACTCCATGGACCCAGCAGCCAAATGTGCCTGTCGTGATACCCATAGAGTTTTCAGTAACCGGAATAATTGCAGTAACCGTCATACTTGCCATTTTCATAGTTTACTTCGCGAAAAAGTGGTCAACAAAAAAGCAAGCAGCAAAAGAGGAAAAATAAAAATGGCTATACAAACGCTTAAAAAATATTCAAACGTGATATGGTTTGTTATTATAGCAGTGGTTTTTTCGCTTTTCTTGTACTGGATAAGCGTGGCTGTTTACGGGTTTGGCGACTGGCTTTTTCTTTCAATCAACATAGTATTTTTTGCGGTTTTTTTGGCGTTTATTCAGTTCCGGCGAAAAATAGCTCGTTTGCCGGCAAGCGCCACTTTAGCGTTTATTGTTGCCTTGTATTTTGAAATGTACGGTGTTCCTTTAACTGCGTACTTTTTCACGTGGGCGCTTGGTTACGATAGAGTCTACATGCTAGAGTACCTACTCACAGGCGTAATTGGCGTTGAAGCATTCACGATTCTTTTTCACTGGTTTATTTTGCCCG
Source organism: Candidatus Bathyarchaeota archaeon (assembly GCA_963832745.1). Classification (GTDB taxonomy): domain Archaea; phylum Thermoproteota; class Bathyarchaeia; order Bathyarchaeales; family Bathycorpusculaceae; genus Bathycorpusculum. Next base: position 178,018 of record CAWHVC010000003.1, read on the forward strand.
TTTCAAACATCCTCATGCTTGCGGGGCTGCTGTTGATTGTGTTTGGCTGGAGAAAAATTCATCAAGCCAAAGGCACACATATGGTAAAAGACGGTATCTACCATTACATCCGTCACCCACAATATCTGGGCTTCCTAATGCTAACGCTAGGTATGAACATCCAATACACAACCATTCCGACACTGTTGATGTGGCCACTCCTCATTATCCTGTACTACCGACTGGCAAGGCAGGAAGAACAGGAAGTTTCAGAAAAGTTTGGGCAAGAGTACGAACAATACAAAAAGGAAACACCCATGTTTTTCCCACATTTAAGAAAAAAATGAGGAAACTAACAGCAGTCACTCTAGCATTCACTGCAGTATTTATTATTGTAATGTCAAGCTCTTTCGCCAGCGCAAGCATCAACACGCTACACATCGACTTAGACATCGCAAAATCCACCATCACCCCTTATGAAAAACAGCAAATCACCACCATAGTCAACGAAAAAGGCGTAGGAATCGTATTTGTTATTCAGCCAGCACAAGGCCCAGCTTGGACAGACTTCTTAAATGAACATCCAGACTTGAGAGCTTTGTGGGTTCTTGCTCCTGATGACGTAAAAGCCCAAATACAAGCAGCAGTTGGAAACAAAATTGTTTCTTACGCAATTGTCAACTTTGACGACGCAGGATCTAAAACGTTGAATTTTGAAACTGACTTTACAGGCATTAACGGGGCACCAAGCACAGGTTTAATAGGAGAATACAAAGTGTTCTTTGCATACGTGTCATTTGAGCCATGGTATTGCATGGAAACAGGTTTTGCTTGTGGCGCATGGAACGTTGTCCCTGAAGTGCCGCTTGGAACAGCAATGGCGGCTGTCTCAATGATTGCAGCAGTAGGCTTCTTAAAGTATAAAAACAAAATTTCTAAGCTTTAATTTTTTTATTTATTTTTTATTTTTTAGGCATAATTTTGTTTTTAGGTAATTTTATTGTGTATTTGTTTTCTACAATTTGTTTTATTAGACATGTTTTGGAAAGTTTTTTTAAAGGCTTTCTTTGAAAGTTGTTTGGTGGTTAGTTGAGAGGCAAGCAGTGGTCAGTTGAAGAAGAACGGCAATTGCGTGAACTTGTTAAGGAAGGCAAAAGTTTGGAGGAAATTTCACAGAATATGGGTAAGTCTGTTCTTTCTGTGAAAGGTAAATTGCATAATTTGGGTTTAAATAAGTTACGAGTTGGTCGGAGTTTCTGGGGTACAGGTGCAACAACAACTGTTGCAACAACTACTTCTTCTGAAGCTTCGGCTTCGGTTAATGGGGCGGTTTTTGGTGGTATTGCTTTAAAATTGAAGCAAAAGTTGTCTACTCTTGAAGAAAATGCTAAGCGTCTTGATGCAGCAAATGCTTTGTTAACAGATCCAAATGTTAATCTTAGTCGTACTGATGTGCAAAGACTGCATGCTGCTGTTTTGGGTACTAAGACTTATCATGAAGTTTATGTGAAGTATGTGCAGTATCGCAAGTTAGAGGAAGAGGTTGCGGAGTTGAAACGGAAGCTTGCGGAAGAAAAAGATCAATAAATCTGGGGTTGATCGTCGTAGTTTGCGTGTTGATGAGTTGATGGCGCAATGGAAGGGGCTTAGGGATGATTACCGTGCTCATCATGAAGCCAGAGTTGCTAAGGTTGAAGCAGCACGCGGTAATGCAGCATTGTTTTTTAGGGCGATTTGTCGTTTGGAGCTTTTTTGGTACCAGCTTGAGCTTGCTGAATTGTATAAGCAGAACCAGTTTATTGCTGTTAGGTGGCCAAGACAGACTGGTAAAAGCACTTTTATTGGTGGGCTGCTTTTGCAGGATGCTTATGAGAATGCTGATTTAAATATTGGTTTTGTTGGTCCTAGTTGGCGCCAGACTAAGCTGAATCTTCGTAGAATTGCAGGTTTTTGCCGCAATTTGCCTTCGGGAAGCTGTCATGTACAAAAAACCAGGCTAAGCTTTAGTAACGGCTCAGTTATAGAGGCTTTTCCTAACAACCCTGAAACCATTAGGGGCAATACTTTTCACAGGTTATGGTGGGATGAAACTAACTTTACAGCTGGCGACGAGAACTTGTATGATGCTATCTTGTTTACTTTAGGCACAACAAACGGAAAGTTAGTTGCTAGCAGTACTCCGTTTAGTAGTGATTCGCTGTTTTGGAAAATGTGTAATCACAAAAAATTTCAAGATTTTGCTCGTCATCATTTTAGTTGGGAGAGGGCTTTGGTGCCTAATGGTCCGTTATCTTCTGAGATGATTAAGCGAATACAGCTTCAGTTTGGTGATGACCAGCAGCGTTGGCGTCGTGAAATGGAGGCTGAATGGGCTGAGGATGAGGATGTTTGGTTGCCCCAGAGCCTGATTGTATCTTGTGTGGGTACCGAAAAAACTTGCGGTAACGATCTTGAAATGTACAATCCAGAAACACGTTGCAGCGGAGAGTTTTTTGCTGGTTTAGATCTTGCACAGACTAAAGACTACTGCGTTTTTAGTGTCGTCGAGCGGTTAAATGATAAGCTTTTTTTGAGGCATTTGAAGATTTTTTCTCAACCTACCAAGTACGCGCATGTTTTAGGTTACATTAAGATGCTACAGGATCGCTGGAATGGTTTTGAGAAAATCAGGGTCGATTTCACCAGGGAGGGACCAAGCTTTATTGCCGATATGGAGACTGCAGGCATCGAAAACGCAGAAGGCGTAAACTTTAGCCTTCCACGTAAAAGTGAAATGGCTAGCTTGTTAAAACAGCGTATGATGAATCAGCGTTTCTATTATCCCCTGTTTGGCTGGGAGAAGCCCTACAAATGTGATGTCTGTAGTGAGTTAAATATTGAAAGATATCAGCTACGAAATGACGGCAATATTAGCTTTGGTCACCCCAATGGAACGCATGATGACGTATTTTGGAGTATAGCTTTGGCAGTGTATGGAACTGCTGAAATGCAACCAGAACCATTCTTAGCCGTGATACCCCGATAAAATCTATAAAAACATGCTGTCTGTTCAGTTGGCGATTCCTTATTGTTAATTGTGGTGCGGTCGCCGGGATTTGAACCCGGGATCATTAGCTTGGAAGGCTAAAGTCCTAAACCAGACTAGACGACAACCGCCCAGATTGTGCAGAGCAGGCATTGCGCTTTTTGTTCAGTGCATTAGGCAGACAAATAGCTTGAGTTTTTAATAAATCTTTCAGAACAACTGTTAACAAGATTGCAGTAAAGCACTTTCTTTTTTAGTTAAGAGGGGTTGGTCTCATTTTTTTGTGTTTAAGAATTAAAACACAACCCGCAATTAATACAGCAGCCACAATAATTGCAGCGTAGATTGCCCAGTTTTCAATGGATTCATTCGGTTGGTTAATGGCTGAATTAATGTTAACAATTACTTGGTGTGAACTGTGATGGTAGGTGAAATGTAAAAGCCAAGAGTCTTCAACTGGCAACACATTGCAGTCCAAGTTGTTATTGTCCAAATAAACTTGGATGCTTGAAGCGTCCTGCACCAAGGCTTTAGCTACATAAACGTCTGCAAACCCAAAAGTTCCTGATTCTCCAGTTACTGTGAAGCTTAATTCTTTGCTTGTAGAGTTAAAACTAAGACTTGAAACCGTAGAGTTTGAGGCTACTGAGAAAATGTTCTGTTGGTCATACTGTGTAACAGCCAAATTTACTATCGTGCTTGTTTCTGGATAGGTATTGTCGCCTTCAAAAACGGCTTTCAATAGATAGTTTCCTGTAACAGAGGGTAGCCAACTGACTGAAAACGAACCGTCAGAAGCGGTGTTGACAAGGGTAAGGTCTTGATAGGATTTTCCACCGTTAACACTGTAGGACAATAAAATTGGTTGATTTGCTAATGCAGTTTCATTCTGGACCAGATTTCCTTTTATTGCTACATTAAAGCCTGAATAAGAAGTTGAGCTTACGCAGGAAACAAATAGCGTTGTAGAATTCGGATTAGCTATTGGTGTAGGTGTTGGAGTTTGAGTTGGTGCGGGGGTGGGGCTGGTGTTTGGTTTAGGTGTTGGGGTTGGGGTTTCGGTTGGGTTTGGTATGGGGGTTGGGCTGACATTTGGAGTAGTTATTGGAGTTTGAGAAGGATTTGGAGAGGGAGCTGGAGTGGGTGAAGGAGAAGGTGAGGGAGTAGGGATTGGTGTTGGAACTGGAGAAGGAACATATGTTGATGAAGGAAAAGGCGTGAGGCCACCAATACCTGCGGAAGTACTTACATATGGAGGTGCTTGCATGTTAGAGGACGTTAAAAAGGGCAGATAAATCACTGGACCAAAAGTGTAATTTTCAAAGTGAATTGTCTTGTTTATTTCCTGTTCATTATTTGTTCCCCACCAGTTACCAGTGGCATCAAGTTCTATTGAACGATTAGAGAATACATTGTAAAAGTTGCCGTAAATATTGTTATCAAAGATTGTGGGGGTAGAGTTTGTCTGTGGCGGATATAGGGAGTTATACAGAAAAGAAATTCCCTGCATGTTTTCTGTTATGAAATTGTTTTTGATAGTTGCGTTGGAACCTCTCATGATTCTGATGCCAAATTCGCTACCTCTAATGAAATTGCCTTGAATAAGTGATAGGTCGGTTCCGCCGCTTTGAAGGTTTATTCCAGTGGCACCATAAATTTGGCTGTTTAAATTATTAATAATGTTGTTAGTAATGATTGCCTTGATTGTTGTTTCTGAATTAACAGTAACTCCTATTCCAACACCGCCAGTGAAAACATTGTTTGAAATTATTGGAGCACACTGTCCTCCATTGGGCATGGAAAATAGTGAAATGTAAACGCTTGTTAGGTCGCAATTAGCTATTTTTAATGAGACACCTTCTACTTGGATTAGAGCCATTTTGATGTTACAGTTTTCCAGAATTGTTCCTGTTTGCGTTTGTTCATTCCAATCTGTGTTGAAGCCGCCAAATTTGATGAAATTTATATTTGACCCGTAAGTATTGCCTAAACCGATAATCCGAATGGGATCGCTAACAGTTCCTACAGCAGAAAAGACACCCTCAACGTCGAAACAATAACCGTTAAGATTAACTGTTGTTCCAGGCTCAACAGTAAGTTTAACTCCTTGACTTAGAACTACGTTGCCTGCGAAGGTATAGGGGCTGCCTGTTTTAGTCCATACAGCATCTTGGCTGATAACTCCATTAACGTTTGTTGTAGTTTGTGCTTCCACGTTTCTTGAATAAAGGGTAACAAAACCAATGGTTGAAGAAATTAGAAGGAACAACAAGAGAACGGCAGGCAATTTTTTCATGATATCTCACTATTGAAGACTCTACTGGTAAGTTGTTTGCCGAAGTATTTTAATCTAGTTAAAAATCAACGATTATTATCAATAAATCATTGAAAAGCAGCAAAATGTACAGTAGAAACCCTAAATCTTAACTTTTTGTGGCACACTGTTTGGTACTTGACAATTATTTAACAATCCTTTTAGGAGCTTGGGATAAAACCTAACAAGTTGATTATGAGTGGGTGCTTGAATTTGTCCTAAGCCTGACTAAACCAAAAACTGCTCAGGTCAAGTTATAGCCTAAGCGAAATTTTGAGCACATTCTATAGTTGTTGAGTGTGTAGCTATTTCTTAGGGTTCTCGTCTGTCCATATTGGAATGCAAACGCCAAATGCCCTGTTTAACGGTTCAGTTGCATGTAAAGCGATAACTTTACGTTTGTCGAACCAGAAGCATTGCACCGCAGAAAAACAGTTCTTGTCATAACTGCTTGGGTAAAAGTAGCCTTTTCCTGACATTTTAATGTCTTTGTCAACAGGTATAACCTTGAAGTCTTCAAAGTAACCCTCCTTAGTTGGTGCGTCATCTTGGATTTTTTGTCCCACTGCGTATCGAGTTTGGAATAGCTTTTTGTTTTCTGAACTCATACAGCCATGCTCTAATATATTGTAATCAAAATCTGTGAAGATCTCGTCAGGCGTTTGCTCGTTTTTGTCAATAAACATTGCGTTGGAAACTTGTCTGACTTCAGTAAAGCATTTATTTTTAGCAATTAACTCGGAAGTATAAATGAAAAATTTACTAAGTACTCTTTCTAGATATGTCTGGCCTTCTTTGCTGAAGGCTAATTCAAAATTTTCTTTAAACGAACCAAGTCTCATTTTGAGACCTAAACGGTTTGTTAAACTTTCCTGTAACACTATTTGTTCAGGAAAGTTGAGATGAGTCAAGTGTGTTTTTTCGTCAGTAAAAAATCCCAGTGCCCTCTGGGCAGTTAAAACGTTAGGGTAAACCCATGAATCGCCGAAACGGATGAATTTTGAGTTATCTAAAGGTTCAACATAGCCAGCTAAATAATCGATGCGTAAAAGTACGTTATTGGCGGTTTCATTTAGTTCCTGTTCTTCTGTATGTTCGATGTGAGAAGGCATTGTAATTATTATTTACCATTTTTAATTTAACATTTACTTATATTTCCTACTTACATACGAAGGTTAATTAATTGAGTAACTGGAAAGTTCAATTGCGCCCGAACTTAAAACAATGGTGCACATATTTTAACAGAAAATCACCCTAAAAAATCCGGTAGCAAAGAGAAGGGTATATCTTGCACAAAAATCCTATGCTTTAGTTTACCTAAGTCAGAGTGAAAGTTATGTGTCCAGAAATGCACAAAGTTCCCGGTAACCGCATCAAAGTTCTAACCAAAGACGCAAAACAGATGGTTAACGGACCATACTATTGTCCAAAATGCAGAAAAGAGCTCCTGCAAATTTTAGGAAACGTAGATAAAAAAGAAGTTTATGCTGTCTGCAAATGCGGAGTAAATCAACAATTAACTTATGCACCAGTTTTCCAGCCAATCGACTACTACAACAAGTTCCGAGACATCTGGAAAAAACAAACATACGGCATAATCAAACGTTAATTTTTCTTTTTATTTTCATTTTTAATTTTTACTTGTAACGTGACTTGTTTTTGGGGTATACATAAGCGTTTTAAGCTTTGTATATTCATATACGCTGAAGCGAAACAAGCATGACAATGCCTAATAAGCAAGTTTTAGCAAGTGTTTTGTTAATGCTGTTTTTGATGGCTTATACTTTTACAGTTCAACCAGTTTCTGCTCAGAGCGATGTTGTCGTCAAAAATTTTGAGTGGGACTACGATGGCAGGCATTGGACTTGGAACCTTAGTATTCCAACAGGTTTGTATAACCAATATCAGACGGTTGATGTTTCGGAACGTGTTCAAACCGGTTTGAAGGGTTACGGCTTTCTTACAACTACTAACGATATTTACATTAAGGCGTTGGCTGAAAAGTTGAACCAGACCGCCACTGAGTTGGGTTATAACTCGTATGAGACTATATCTTTTGTTCTTGCTTTTGTACAGAGTTTACCTTACACTTCTGACTCGGTTACCTCAGGATTTGATGAATACCCAAGATTTCCTGTTGAAACCTTAGTTGATGGCGGCGGCGATTGTGAAGATACAGCTATTCTTTTTGCTACAATAACTTTGATTTTACATTACGGTACAGTTTATCTTAACCCGCCAAACCATTGTGCTGTAGGCATTTTAGGCAATGGCCTTCCTGGTTACTACTTAAGCTATCATAACCAAACATATTATTACTGTGAAACAACTGGCAACGGTTTTGAAATCGGTGAAATGCCTAAAGAATATCAAGACGTCAAGATGGCAATTTATGAAATAAATACCGCTTACCAGTATAACCCATTTTCTGAATTTTTGTTGCCAACAGTAACACCGACACAAACCCCCTTGCCTACCTCTTCACCTACGCCTATTCCAACAATAAAAACAACACCGACACCAACAATAGCAACAACACCTAAACTAACAAACACACCAACAAACTATTCTGACGGCACAGACGTCGACTTTAACTTTGTACTAATTATCGTTGGATTGGTCTGCATACTATGCGTAGTAATCGCAATCGTGACAAGAAAACCCAAAAACCCCTCAAACTCGCCAGTTGCAATACCAAACTATCAGAGTAGTTACTTTGAAGGAGTTTACTGTATTCACTGTGGCGAAAAGAACCCTTCTGAAGCAGTTTTCTGTCGAAGATGCGGAAAGAAAATCGCTTAATCCTTAGACAAAAGGCTTTGAACAAACTTGTCGATGCGTGAACGCGCGTAAAGTGCTATTACGATTTCTGCACCGATTATCACTGTAAGAAAACTGGCAAGCAAACGAGTCATCGTTACAAAGAATTCGCCCGCATCGTAATCGATGTAGCTGCCTGCGGAAGCTATCCAGCTCCAAGTGCTAAACCGCCCCGTATTAAGAAAAGCTGCTAAATCAGTTGACATCCACAAGCATAAACCAACCATTAATACTGACAATACGGTGCCGATGATTGTGAGGTTTATCCAGTCTTTGCTTAGTTTTGACTGGCAGCTTATTCTGCTTTCTGTCCCTGTTTGGTTTAGAGTGCAGGTGACAACTTTTTTGGCGCTTTGCGGTGATATGCCCCAAAGTGACCCCTGTTTAACCACCAAACCATCGGGAGGGGCTTCGGACAGGATTTTGCAGCCTTTTTGTTCAAGATGAACTTTCAAGTCAGCGTACACGTCAGCAACTGGCAAGTTTATGGTTTGTTCTACCACCAAATAAGGGCACCCACTTTAAGTTGATGCTTTAGAGGTTATTGTGGTTTTTTGTCTGACTTATACAGCCGCTTCTCATAATTAGGACGGGAACCGCTCAATCCGCGAAGGGGTTTGCCCATTTGACGTTGACGTTCAAGATTTTTAATTCTCGCATACAACTTGGAGACTTTAGTTTTAGAAGGGGGTTTGCGTGCATGGTGCACTGGGACTGGGGTGAAGGGCTGGGTAATTTCCATTTTTTTATGTTTAATTTTTTGTTTTTGTAGGTCACGGACTTTTTTGAACCAGACCGTGCCTTCTTTAAAGTTAACTTGTTCTACTTCCCAGCCTACTTCAATCCACGCTTTGCTCTGCGCATTCGTGCCATTGTTGCTCCACCATAACGGGTCACGATACGCTGCCATAGGCAGATTGGTGCCGATTAAGCCGTCGATTCGGGCAAAAGAAAGCTTTACCATGCTGGTGAAGGCTGCTCGAAACTTGAGATGATTAGTTAAGCCTGAATATTTGGAAGCGTGGCGTGGAGTAACTACTCGGCGGGCACAGTGAAGGCATAACATAGCGTTGGGGTCGCCAGTGGCAACGTCTGGAGTCATACAGTCGCGGCAAAACATTTTTTTGCAACGTTCGCACTGCCGCATGTAAGTTGTACGCATAACTCTCCCGCAGATTCCGCATTCATCCTTAACGGTAAAAACACCCCTTTAGCAGGAAAAGGAACCTACAATATTTTTGTGAATTGTGAATATTAATTTTTAGCTGTTAAAGGGGGGTTTCTGCGGGTAATTTGGGGTTATTGTTTCTTTTGAGGATGAATTGTTGAATAGTACCTTTGATTTCGGCTATTATGAGTTTGAGTAAACTGCGTGCTTGCTTGTCAATTACCAGTAACAGACCAAGGTAGATGACAATGCCTACCACAGTTTTAGCAACAGTCAACACCAACGTAGTTGTGTAAGGCATAAAGTAAAGAATTAACCCCATGATTACTGCAGCTAAAACATATTTTCCCATGCTGCTCCACGCGACGGGTAACCGTGTTGTTTTGTGCATGAATAGGTATAACCCGATGAAGGTGGATATGTGAACACCAATGTTTATGGCAATAACATACATGACGGATTCGACTGGTCCCGCTTGAATCTGTGTTAAGACAAGATACACCAGAGGCAGAGAAATTGCTGCTTGAATAAAGGATAACGAGAAAACCTTGAAAATTTTAGTTTTTGGAAGCTGTCGTAACGGGATTTTGCCGTCAGCGTCAAAGTTTTCAGCACCCATTAAAATGTTACCGTAAAAGTTTGAAATCAAAAGAATCACAGTATCTATTGTCAGCATGATTAGGGCTGGCCAAGCAACGGTGTAGGCTACGTTTAAGACTGTTAAGAACGAGGTTGACATTACAATATTTAAGGCGGCAAGCGGAATTGCAAACATCATTACTGTTCTAAAAGAAGTGCCAATGTGTTCATCGGCACAGCTGTTGTTTAACAGTTTAGGATACAATGCAAACGCCAAAAAGGAAGCGTACATGATGATGTTTGTGAAAGTAAATGCTGCTTGATAGTAAGCTCGGGTGTCAGCGCCGCCGAAATAATACAACAGGACAAGGACAAAAGCAAGCAGTTGCGTTCCTGCGGTGCTGTAAGCAATTAACGCGGAGCCTTTAACCCATTCACGCAGGTAATCCCAACGGATTTTTTGTTTAAATTCGCTTGCGAAGATTTTTACGTAATAGAATACCTGCACAAGTATTGAGAGGGTTAAGCTTAAGATTGCGCCTAAGAACAGTTGCCCCAACCCAAGGATGATGCCGAAAGCTAAAGCAACCTTTACAACTTCATGTATTAGCAAACCATACCCGATTGCTTGAGGCCTATAAGAACGCAGGCAAGATTCAAGATTATTCACTAAAGCCGTATCCAAAATATACAGAGAAGCAATATAGTAAATTGGCAAATATTCTTGTGTTCCAATAGCCTGTGCGATGAGTGTTATAGCTGGAAAATAAATCAGCATGGAACCTAAAGCGATGATAAAGTTTGCGATAGTGCTTGTTTTTACGGCGCCCTCTTTGTCTCTTGCAACAAAACGTGTTGCCCAAAACGGAATAAAAGTGCTAAAAATCAAGAAATATGCAGTATAATCGAAAATGTTTGTCCATGTGCCGTACTGGTCAGGAGTCATACTTCGGGTTATCAGAAGCGTGTAGGCTAAACCGGTTACGACGCTTAAGATTTGGGCTGTGAAAATGATAAAACCGGAATATTGAAGCCTTAACTGCTTTTTATCCATCAGGACCACGTTGTTACTTTCAGGGCTTGTTTTCAGGTTGTCTGCCCGTCGCACAATTTGGACTGGTTATAGTGGTTGCATTTAGGTTGCAGATATACTATTTCCCAAAACAAAACCATAAACGCCAAAAGAAAAGGGGCGTAACAAAAAGCTAAAAAGAAGAAAAACGGCTAAATTTAGCCCTTAACAACTGCCAGAGGCACAAGCCGCGCCACTTTAGTCGCTATACCAACTTGGTCACTAACTTCCGCCACAACATCAACATTCTTGTACGCTGGGTCGGCTTCCTCAGCTAGCACCATTGGACTTGCCGCTCGTACAACTATGCCGCGTTTTTCAAGGCTGGTTTTGATTTCTCCGCCCCAGTACTTGCGTTTAGCCGCGGAACGACTCATCATGCGTCCGGCGCCATGAGCGGTTGAGCCGAAGGTTAAATTCATAGCTTTTTGGCTACCAACCAGAACCCAAGAGCTTGTTCCCATACTGCCAGGGATAAGGACAGGTTGACCTTCGCTCCGGTAATCTGCAGCCACGTCAGGGTGCCCAGGCGGAAAAGCGCGTGTAGCACCTTTGCGGTGAACCCAAACCTTCTTTGTTACCCCGTCATCAACTTGGTGATTCTCAATTTTGGCAATGTTATGTGCAACATCGTAAACAAGTTTTAAGCCAAGTTTTTCAGCGTCTTGTTTTAGTACTTGCTGGAAGCTTTGACGTACCCAATGCATAATGGCTTGACGGTTTGCAAAAGCATAGTTTACTGCACAAGCCATTGCTTGATAATAGTTGTGTGCTTCAAGACTTGTTCCGGGAGCGCAGGCTAATTCGCGGTCTGGAACGGTAATGTGATATTTTTGGATGGCATGCTCCATGACGCGCAGGTAATCGGAGCAGACTTGGTGTCCGTAACCTCGAGAGCCACAGTGAATCATAACTGTTACTTGACCTTCATGGGTTATGCCGAAAGCTTTGGCAGTTTTTTGATTTAAAATTTTGTCGACTTTTTGGATTTCGAGAAAATGGTTACCTGAACCTAAAGTGCCGATTTGTGTTAAACCTCGGCTTTTAGCGGTTTTGGAAACCATGTCAGGATTCGCGTTTGCCATGCAACCTTGTTCTTCACAATGCTCAGCGTCTTCCTTCCAGCCTAAACCGCGTTCGATTAGATAGTTTACGCCGTCAATACTTAGACGGTCTAGTTCACTGTTACTGACCGTGAAGTCTTTTCTGCGGCTACCCAACCCTGAGGGGACATTATGAAAAATGCTTTCAGCCAGAGCAGGCAAATGTGGCCTTATGTCTTCTTCGGAAAGGTTTGATGCTAAAAGCCTAACGCCGCAGTTAATATCATATCCGACGCCGCCGGGGCTTATGACGCCTTCATTGTAATCGGTTGCTGCTACTCCTCCAATGGGGAAACCGTAGCCTTCATGTCCATCGGGCAACGTTATAGCATGCTTGTATATGCCGGGAAGCTGTGCAACATTGGAACATTGCCAAAGGGTGCGGTCTGTTTGCATCTTTTCCAGTAACGCTTGATTAGCAAAAACCATGCCTGGAACACGCATAGCCTGCTTGTACTGTGGAATCTTCCAGATGTAATCGGTAACTTTTTCCAGAGGAATATGCTCTGGTGCTGCTCGATCTTCGCCTTCGCCCAAAAATTTCACCAGCTACAGAGAAAAGAAGGAGAAGTTATAAAATGTTTAGGAAACCTGTTTTGCTTGGGCTTTCTTGACGTATTCCACAAAACCGTGGATGCTGTTTTCTATTGCGGTTTTAGCGTAAATCTTGTTTTGCTGCAAGAAGCTTGAAAGCCGATTCATAACGGGGTCTTCAGTAAGAACACGTTCAGTAATCTGCTCAAACGTTTGGTTTTGCATTACTGCATCCTGAACAATTCTATCCCACATCAACAGTTGCGCCTTGTAGCCGCGTAAACGTCGAACAGCATCGTCTGCTTTTCCAAAGTGGCTATAGTACAACACGGAAGGTCGATAGTTGATAAGTTTGTCAATTGAAGCAACAGCGGATTCAAGATAAAACGGTGGAGGCGTGGTTGGTGATACTTCGTTGAATTCTGGGAAGTAAGTGCCTGCTGCGTCGCCTGGAAAGATTCCGTTGTTAAAGTTTTCATGGAAACTTAAGTTGTGTGAAGCGTGACCTAAAGTTTCAAAAATGGTTAGTTTACCGCCATCACCAAGGTCAATTGTTCCTTCAGTTACTGACTCTATTCGGTTTTGAGGAACAGGTTCAGGTTTTCCAAATACGTCGCTTACAAAGCCAAGTACAGATTGGGATGAAGGCCACAGTTTCTCGGGGTCAATCATGTGTGGCATGCCTCTTGGATGAACAAGTACTTTGGCGTTTGGCAGATGTTTAAGGAGAGTTCCTGCTCCGCCTCCGTGGTCAAGATGAATGTGTGTGATTGCGACGGTATCTACGTCTTCAGGGTTTATTTTTAACTCTGCCTAGACCGCAGAGTAGATTGGGTACTGAACTTGTGGGTCCTGACTCGATGAGCATGGTTTTTTTGGCGGTTTTAATCACATAGCTTGCGATGAAGTTTTTGTAGCCGCCAGTTTCAAGGTCAATAAGGTAAAGGTTCTTTCCGATCTGTTTAGTATGCATGGTATACCCCAGTAAATCATGGGTTTAAGATGTGTGTTGTAGCATAAACTTTTCCATGTCTACTCACAATAGAGAATGCTACAAATGAATTTTTGCAATCCAGAAATGTTGGTTGCCTGAAGCCTGATAAGTTGAATCCCAAGTACCAACACATATGAAGTCTCCATCGCCTGTTGTTATGATACGGCTTGGAGATGTAGAATGCTTCAATGTAACAGGTCCAGCGTTAAACTCGGCTTCAACGTTTCCAAAATTATCGATTTTTGCAAACCAAGCAGTGTATGTTGTTCCTTCAATGTAAGAAATTTTTGTTGCATTAGCTACTCCACCAATTAGGTAACCTCCTTCTTCTGCAGGGGCAATTGAATTAATATCGATAACGTTGGGGTAAGTTCGGTTCCAGAGCATTTTGCCTTCTGCGTCAGTTTTAACTATCCAACCTTGATCTGGACTGACCAAGCTGCCACTAAGAATGTAACCACCATCAGATGTGACTAAGCCGAATTCTTCATAGGCAGAAGATGCACCGTTTTCTTTGTAATCCTTTGACCATATTATTGTCCCATTGAAGTCAGTCTTTACAATCATGAACTTAGTTCCGCCACCAGAGGCTTGTCGACTAGTAAAGAAAACATAACCATCACTTACTTGTGACATTGAACTCGCAGGGCCTACATTAATGTCCTTGCTAAAGTAGACGTCACCAGTTTCATCGGTTTTTACTAAATAACTCTGGCTAAACCCGTGGTAATCCCAGTAGCGAGTCCATGTGCCGAATAACGTATAGCCACCATCGCTTGTCTGAGAAACTATGTTGAAAACGTTATTTTTAGCATATAAAGAACCAGCATATGTTTGTGTCCAGTTAACTTCTCCAGAGGAATCAAGTTTAATGAGGCAAAACCTACTAAAGGGATTTTCATAATCCGAAGAGTTAGTTACACCGCCAACTACTACATAACCTCCGTCTCTTGTTTGAGCTATTGTACTTAAGGTTGGGGTTAACCCTAGAATTTGGAAAGATTTCTTCCACTGCACGTTTCCTACACTATCAGTCTTAACTATGATAGGCTGTTCATTCATGAATATAGGTTCATTCAATTCATCTTTTGAGATAACAGCAGTTGTTCCAAGTGCCAAGTATCCCCCATCTGATGTTTCGATTACACTTTTCCCAGAAAATCCAGGCAAAAACTGCTGCCACACTATCTGAAGGCTACCGCCGTTACCAACTGGTTTTGGAGAAAACACGGAAAAAGCAAGTATTGACACAGTCACTAAAGCTACGAGTAAGATGGATATAGCGATTAATCTGCGTAACCTTTGCATAATGAAAAGTGCATTGCCTCCACCCTAAAAGCATTAGGGATATCTTGACAAAGATAACAAAATTGTTGGACCCAGCAAGTTATTTACATTCTGAACTGCAGAACCTCAAATTACTGAGCAGCCCAGGGTTGTAAGAAACTCAGCGGCAACAACAACCAAAGAAAAACCGTGGTCAAGCGTTTACTTGTTAAGCAAATAGCAGAAAGGGCTGTGTTGATAACAAAACTTAATTATTAACTGCTTAAATATTCACAAAGCAACTAACGGGTGTTAGATTCATGAACGCTATTATCTTTGGAGCACCAGGCGCAGGTAAGGGCACTTACTCTACAAGGCTTAAAGCCAAGCTTGGTGTCGAAGTTATTGCCATGGGAGACATCTTCCGTGAGCAGGTAAAAGAAAACTCTGAGTTAGGCAAAAAAGTAAAGAGTTTCGTAGAAAAAGGCGCGCTTGTTTCTGACGAAATTGTTATTGAAGTACTAAAGGCACATTTATCCAAAATCCCCCGAGGCACAAGCATTATTCTTGATGGTTTTCCAAGAACGCTTGAGCAAGCAAAAGCTCTTGAAGCAATTTTTAAACTTGACGTTATCTTGCTGCTTGATGTGCCTGACTGGATAATAATTGAACGGCTTTCTTCACGTAGAGTCTGCAAGAACTGTGGCACCGTCTATAACATTAGGTTCCTTAAACCTAAAGTTGAAGGTGTCTGTGATAAATGCGGTGGAGAACTCTACCAACGCGCAGACGACAACCCTGAAGTCATAAAGAACAGACTAAAAATTTATCAAGACCAAACCAGTCCGTTGCTTGTCTACTATAAAGAAAAGAAAGTGCCGATCATCATTTCAAAGACAACTGCTGTTGACACGCCGCCAGAGCCACTTGTCGAGCAGATGCTTGAAGAATTAAGAAAGCTGAAATTAGCTTAAATATCCAAAATAAACTCTAAAACAACCTTTTCTTTTTCGTGAATAACAACCATCAAATGGTAGGTTACTGCTTTAACAGCTACTTTTTGAAGATGCTTTTTTGGGTTAAACTTTTCGCCCCAAACTTGAGCGGTTATTTTGAATGAATCAGGTGTTTCCGTCCAATCGGTAATCTGGAATTTTGAGTAAAGCATACCTTTGGTTTCAGAGGACACTAGCAAAGCCTCAAGCCAATTATAAAGTAGCGCATACTGGTCTTCTGCTTCCACGGTAAAGGTTTCTTCTACCTTTTGGGCAACCTTACCGGTTTTAGTTATGGTTTCAAACAGGGCTAACGCAGCGTTCTCGTATGCTTCCTGCATTGTTAAACCAAAAGCTCTAACGTAAACGTCTGCCGTGTGCTCTAAAAATTCAAATTTTCCTTCAAACTGTTTTGCGCTCATTCCAAAATTCACACGCCTACCTATTGAGGTGCCACTTCTAAAAACGCTTTCCCCAAAACAAAAAAAGAAAAAACGGGTTTACATCTTTTCAAGGGCAAGAAAATCTTTTACAGCTGATTTGATAAGTTTTGTGCAGACCTTTTCAAACACTTGGTCCTGTTTTGCTTTGGCAAAACCTTCAGGAGTTGACAAGTCACGCTCAATAAGTGCACTGCACATGACGCTACCATGCTGCTTCTCAAACTGTTTAAGGAGGACACATGTTTTGTCGTAGCAGTCTACCTTCTTTTTAAGGTCAACTTCGTTTGCACCGTATTTTAAGCCGACAGCCATTATTGCACCTGTTAAAGCGCCGCAGACGTTTCCGCATCGTCCCATGCCGCCGCCAAAGCCGGTGGCGATTTTCGGGATAGCCAGGTTTTTCTCATGAGGATTGATGTACTCGTAAAGTGTCAGCAAGACTGCTTGGGCGCAGTTGTAGCCATCAAGATGACGTTTTGCGGCTTTTTCACCAAGAGCTTCAGCAGACATTTAGATGCCTTCAGAAATGTTTTGAGATTTTTTTGATTGCTGCGGCGGCGAGTTTTGCAGAGTTTTCGATATCTTTTAGGTTTAGCACTGCAGCGGCGCTGTGGATGTAACGTGTCGGGATTGAGATGGTTCCGCTTGGAATGCCTTGACGTGTCAGGGAGATTCTTGCTGCGTCTGTGCTGCCCATTAAGCCGGATTCAAGTTGGACAGCAATTTTTTCTTCCTCCGCCGTATCCAGCAGCCACCGAAACACTTTGGGGTGAGTGATTAATCCTGAATCGTACACGGTTAACGCAGGGCCTTTGCCTGTTTTTACGCTTGTATCATACTCGCGAACGCCTGGAACATCACCTGCAACGGTTACGTCTAACGCTAAGGCAACATCTGGGTCAACCCCGAAAGCCGCTGTACCTGCGCCACGCAAACCGACCTCTTCTTGAACAGTGCCGACGGCGCATACGGTGCAGTCTGTTTCTCCTAAAAGCTTGAGTGTTTCAACCATTGCGAGGCATCCAGCTCGGTTGTCAAAAGCTTTGCCCATAACCAAGTCCTTGTTTAAAGCCACATATTTTACGTCAAAAGCCACTGGGTCACCGACGGATATGCCCATTTTTGCCGCTGCTTCACGGTTTTCAGCACCAACATCAATGAAAAGGTCGTCGAATGCTAAGACTTTTCTGCGTTCTTCCTCTTTTTGGATGTGAGGCGGTTTTGACCCAACTATACCAGGGTAGATGTCGCCTTTTTTGGTGTAGACGGCTACTCTTTGGGCGGGCAGGATGCGATCGTCTATGCCGCCGATTTTGGAAAACTGTAGAAAACCTTCTTTGGTTATGGTTTTTACCATTAAGCCGACTTCGTCCATGTGGGCTGCAAGCATAATTTTTGGTGAACCCTTTTTGCCCTTCTTTACGGCGATGACGTTTTCTAGCCTGTCAACGGTTATTTCGTCGACGTATGGTTTCATTAGGGTAATCATGAGTTCTCGAACGTTGATTTCGTTGCCTGTTACTCCGCAGGCGTTTGATAGTTTCTCTAAATTCTCGTTTAAAGACAAGTAACTGCGCCTTCTTAGCTTATTGTATAGCTTAACTTCTAAAAGATGAGTCTTTAAAGAATTATGGTGCAGGAAAAATGGAAAAATAATGGTTTCTGTTTTAGGGGTAGGTTTTAGGTTGAGTATCTTGGGGGTGAATGGTAGCTTCGGCGGTTGTTGTTACTGTAATATTCAACCAGCAATACAATGCCTTGTATAAGCAAAAACAAACCAATTATGTAGCCTACAAGTTCAGGCACAATGAACAATACAACCCCAAAGATTATGCATATCACAGCTAAAACAGGTTTAGATACGCTAATTCCAAATCTCTTTAAGCCCTTATCAATTACATCGGTCAAAAGTTTTAAGCCTCCTCTACACGACAAGTAAAAGGCAGATAAAAAATTATTGGAAAATCGTCTTTTAAACCTGCACTGTTGACTGCAACCGTTTAGGGTTAAGCAGAAGATCAAACCCGTCTAAAATGTTGTTAACACAAATGTCTGCAGAGGTTAACGCGGATACTGAGCATCCTTCATTGCCAACCACTGCAATCCCCAACCGTGCGGCTTTGAGCATCTTTGCGTCGTTTACACCGTTACCGAACGCAACCACTTTTTCAACGCCTAACTGTTTCACAAAATCTTCTTTTTGCTGGTCTAGTTTGGGCCCTGCTACTTTTTGGATTCTGCAAGGCACATTGATTAGATGGGTTTTTGCTGTACCGAAAGTGTCGGCGGTTAAAATTATGATTTTTAAAAATTTGCTTGCAGCTTCCAGTTTATCTTTAACGCCGGAAAGGAGTTTACCGTCGAGGGTGAGGGTGCCGGTATAATCTGTAACTAAATATTCCAGTGTAACTTTGCCAAATCCGGGAATGTCTAATTCAAACATGCGTAAACCTCTGCAACCATAGCTTCAGTACTGCTTTTTTGGTTTATGTTGCCATTAGGCTTTTTGGGTCATCTAAAGATAGACAATTCTTAAATTGTTAAACTGTATTCCAAACTGGTTAGGTGCAAAAAATGGCGCAACCAAGTTTCAAAACAGTTTTCGTTTTTCTTGACACTGATAAATATTGCAGTCCATTCGACATGCTAGTCGCAATCGATTGCTTCCCAGACTCAATGATATTTAAATACGAAAATGTAACAAGCGAAGATGCTCCAAAGATTGTCTTTGACCTGCTCTTCCCACGTGGCCCAGCAGGCGCGGCACATACTAAAATCTTCATCAATGGTAGCAACTTTGAAGAAGTAGAAAAAGTCGTCGCAGCCACCCAGAAAGCCATGAAATCCGCTCCATGGGGAAACAGCATCATCGTTGACCCAAGAGGAGGATACAGCACAGCCGCAGCAGCAGTAGCAAAAACGTTTGGTGCATCAATGGAAAAAGGCTTAGGCAGTCTTGAAGGCAAAAAAGTTACTGTCCTCGCAGGCACTGGTCCAGTCGGTCAAACAGCCGCACGCATTTACGCTGCAGAAAAAGCAGACGTAACAATTACCAGCCGCAGTTTAGCCAAAGGGCAAATTGTTGCCGACAAAATTAACGCTGAAGTTGGCGCAGAAAGAGTTAAAGTTGTTGAGGTCAGCAAGCCTGAACAGACAGCCGCAGCAGTCAAGGATGCAGAAATCATTCTTTCAGCAGGCGCAGGCGGAATCCAACTCTTATCTAAATCAGATATTGATATTGCAACAAAATGCAAAATCATTGGAGACATCAACGCAATTAAGCCACTTGGTGTTGAAGGTTTAGGTCCTAACGATGATGGTATCGAACTTAAAGCGGGCGTTTTCGGCATTGGCGCTTTAGCTATTGGCAAACTGAAAATCAAGACTGAAACAGAAATGATTAAACGCGCAACCGCTGAGGCAGCAGGGCTTTTCGATTACGCAATTGCTTACACTATCGCTAAAGACGCAATTCTAAAGAAGCTTGCAAAGGCAGCTGCAAAATAAGCAGCTTTTCAACATTTTTTCCTTTGTTAATGATTAAATTTATTTATGTTAAGTTACTTAATGGCGCTCATAATCCTTGGAATTTAAAAGGCACTAATAGAAGGATTTTGAGCTAAATGAGTCTAGACGCAACAGCCACAACAAGTATACCATCTAATTCTACAGGTTTTCTAAGTGATACAATTCAGCATACGCTAAATATTAGCCCTACAAACGCTGAACTTTTAGTTTCGTTAATAATATTAGGGATTGTTGGTCTTGTCGGTTGGACCGCCTACTTTATCATCAGCAGATACGTCACTAACTTGACTAAAAAAACAGCCACCACTTTAGACGATAACATAGTGGCTTCGGTTAAAGTAATCATTATCATAATGATTATTGTTTTAGGCATCGAGTACTCATTATCGCCGCTTACATTCCTTCAACCATACAGTGGCACATTGAATAGCGTATTTTTGATTACACAAATCCTGCTTTCAGCATACGCGGTTTCAAGAATCGCAAACGTTGTTACTGACTGGTTTGCAAGCAGAACAACAGTGCTATCGACTGGAAAAAGCAGTAACCACTTAATTTTCATTTTAAAGAAAGTCATTACGATAGTCATTTTCATTATTGCCGCAGTAATAATTTATAACTCTCTTGAACTTCAAGGAGCCTTAGAAACCACGCTTGTCGGCTTCGGAGTCGGTGGCATCGCTGTTGCTTTTGCACTTCAAAGCACTTTAAGCGACGTCTTCAGCGCATTCTCGCTTTACTTTGACCATCCCTTTGAAATCGGAGACTTTATCGTAGTAGGCGACTACAGCGGCACTGTCAAAAGCATCGGCATGAGGGCTACCAGAATCCAGTTGTTGCAGGGAGAGGAACTTGTGATTTCAAACAAGGAACTAACTTCAACAAGCATCCGTAACTTCAGGAAACTGGAAACAAGAAGGATAACCTTCACCATGGGCGTAACCTATGATACACCTTCTGAAAAACTAAAGAAAATTCCCACAATCATAGGTGACATCATAAAAAGCACTGAGAACGCAAAACTTGACCAAGTGCGCTTTACAGAATACGGCGATTTCAGCCTAAAATTCCTTATAATCTACTACGTCCAGTCAGCGGACTGGGGGGTTTACCTTATTGCGCAAGAAAAGATTAATTTCGCTATAAAAGAAGCATTCGAAAAGGAAGGTATAGAGATAGCGTTCCCAACAAGCGTAACCTACCTCAAAAAGTAGGTCCTTCACTTTTTAGTTTTTATTTTAAAACAAGAAAAAGGAAAGTTTAGTTTTCCTTTAGGGTAATATGGAAAGTTGTTGGTCCACCTGGCGGGAATAAGAGGAATACTGTGTAGCTTTTTTGGGTCGAGTCTCCGAACGTTTCAGTGTATGGCGAACCAGTCATCAATGTAAAGTCGGCACTTTTTATGTCACTTAAAATTGGGTACACGTCACCTGCTTTGCATGCGTTGTTTTGACCTTCATTCCAATAGCCATTGTAAATATAGATTTCAGTGTACGCACTTGCACCAGGCATTTTGGTAGCATTAATTGTTAACTGCATTTGCTGATTAGCAGCGACAGTAAAAGGCACATACACCATTGGCACAGATTCGTTAAGGAAACGCAGACAATTGCTTGAACCATTGACGGTTAAATCAAGGTCTCCTGTAGGTGACTGAGGCGTTCCAGCGGGGGCTAAATAGCAATAAGCCGCTGCGCCAGCCACGGCACAAATAACGATTATTACAGTTGTTATGGCAATTAATTTCCTGTTCATGCTCAATATCATCCAGATCTTTTTGCGCAACCATTTGCCCCAAGCGCTATAAAATATTATCGCAAAAACGGCTATAAAGCACAGTTTAACACAAACGAGCAGTATATTGATTCACCTATGGCAACACCGTCATATTAGGAGGCCTAATAACGGTTATATGCAGAAACCTATAGGGCAGGTCAAAAACAGTTTTTTCAACACTTAGGCGTATTTTAGAAAAATATTAATCATAAAAAAGACTAAACAGTTAAGCAGGAGAAAAATTTTGCCAGAGAAACAAGAGAAGAAATCAAAACTGTTTTCAATCAAGTACTGCCCCAAATGCGGTTCAGACGAGGTTTATTGGGCTCAAGGCATGCCTCAACTTTGGTCAATTTGGGACTGCCACAACTGCGGCTACCGAGGACCAGTCATACTTGAAGACGGCAACATGGCAAAAAAACTGCGGACAGACTGGAAAACAAAACAGCAGAGCACCCCAGAAGTCCCAGAAAAGGACACAGACAACGAAGAAAACGTTTAGTCAAAAACCCTTCACCAACTATTAGGATCTCCCAATAGAAAGTGTATGCAGAAACCTATAGAGGGTAGGGTAAAACAAGCCTAAACAGTTCTGAAAACAACAAATCACTAAGGGGGTAGGTCCTATTGGTTGAAAAACAAGCCATTAGTATGTTAAAAAATGGTAGAAAAGGGGTTTAGAAGGCACTTGCGATGCGTTCGCAGGCTTCTTTGATGCGTTCTTTTGGCTGCGTAAAAGTCATGCGTATGTAGCCTTCACCGTACTTGCCAAAGCCTATACCCGGAGTCACAGCGACACCAACATCAAGCAGTTTAGCCGCAAACTTCATTGAATCGCCCTTACAGTTTACCCACACATAAAACGTTGCTTTGGGTGCTTTACAGGGGTAACCAATCTTTGCCAACGTGTTAACAAGCAGGTCGCGACGTTCTGCCATGATTTGGTTGTTTTTGCGCAGGAATTCTGGTTGGTCACTGTTCTTGTAAACGCCAAGTGCCGCAGCTGCGACTTTTTGTGTATAGACTGGTGGGCCAGAGTCGATTTGGGACTTGATTTTTGTTAAGCCTGCTACGAGCTGCTTGTTACCGACTGCGAATGCGATGCGGTCGCCTGTCATGTTAAAAGTTTTGCTGAGTGAATGGAATTCGATTGCGACTTCTTCCGCGCCGGGGATTTCAAGGATGCTTGGTGCACGGTAGCCGTCGTATGTGATTTCTGAGTAAGCGTTGTCGTAGCAGAGGATGATGTTGTTCTCTTTGGCGTATTCCACGGCTTCTTTGAGGAATGCTTTGTCAACTGTGGCAGCCGTAGGGTTGTTTGGGTAGTTTAGGAACATCATGCGTGCGTTTTGAGGGTCAATGGCGTTTAGGTCAGGCTGGAAATTGTCATCTTCAAGCATCGGCATCGGCACAGCAACACCGTCGCAGAGGATTGTGCTTCCATTAGCGTACACGGGGTAAGCTGGGTCAGGAACAAGCACTTTGTCACCAGGGTTTACGAAGGCGCGTGCAATATTTGCGATACCCTCCTTAGAACCCAACAAAGCGACAACTTGGTCGTGAGCAACATCGGCGCCGAAACGGTTCTTGTACCAACAGGAGACCGCCTCTCGGAAGTCGGGTTCACCCTGACTAAAAGAGTAATTATGATTCTTCAAGTTAGAAGCCTCTTTAATCAACGCTTCAACCACGAAATCGGGTGGTGGCAAGTCAGGGTCACCAATGCTTAGAGAGATTAAGTCGACACCTTGGGCTTTCTTCTCTTTTTGAATTTTTTCTATTTCAGCAAACAGGTACGGCGGTAACCGTCTAACTCGTTCAGCATATTCAAAATTCATTTTTTAGTAATCTCCAAATAATGTGCCCTGGTAAACTTTTTCGGCAGCTCCGCTTAGAAACAAGCTACTTTTGCCAACCTCAACCTGCAAGTCTCCACCAAGTACGTGAACAGTAACTTTGTTACCTACTTTGCCAAGTTTGTTTGCGGCAGCCACAGCAGCACAGGTTCCAGTGCCACATGCAAGGGTTTCACCACAGCCACGTTCCCAAACACGCACTTTAAGCTCATTTTTGCCTATAACTTGGACAAAGCCAACGTTAGTACGGTTAGGGAAAGCTTCATGATTCTCAACCATTGGACCGACATACTCTACAGGGGTTTCGTCAACGTTTTCAACAAAAATTATGCAGTGCGGGTTACCCATGGATAAGCAGGTTACGTTGTAGGATTCTTCGTCAACTGTTAAGTTACAGTTTATACAGGTGCCTTCGCCAGCCATCGGCAAGGATTTACGTTCCCAATTAGGCACACCCATATCTACCTTAACCGTTGCAACCTCGTCACCTTGAAGGTTTAACCAAATGCTCTTAATGCCACCAAGGGTTTCAACTTGAAACTCAGACTTTTTGACAACACCATTCTCGTAACAGTACTTGCTAAAGCAACGGATGCCATTACCGCACATTTCCGCCTCACTACCGTCAGAGTTGAAAATCCGCATTTTCACTTCAGCCACCTTTGAGTTGCAAACAAGCAGCAACCCGTCGGCGCCAACTGAAAAACGGCGTTGACAAAGCTTCTTGGCTAAGTCTGCGGCTTTTTGGTCACCTATCTTTTCATCTCGGTTATCAATTACTACGTAGTCGTTTCCTAACCCATGCATTTTCCAAAACTGCATATTACTCACTTTTTGCCATGCGTTGACTTGTCAGCAAGTCTTGAAGTTGCTCTCGTTCCCTGACTAATACAGGTTTTCCCTGCTGAATCATGACTTCTGCTGCACGTGGACGCGAATTGTACTGTGAACTCATGCTAAACCCGTAAGCTCCAGCGTTAAGAATCGCTAAAACGTCGCCTTCATTTACCAGCGGCAATTCACGGTCTTTAGCTAAGACGTCTCCAGACTCGCAGATTGGACCGACAACATCAAAAGTTTCAGTTTCCTCAGGCTGCAGCTTGTCAGCTACCAGTATCGGGTGATAGGAACCGTACATTGCTGGGCGAATTAACGTGTTGAAGCCTGCGTCAACGCCGATAAAGTTGCGGTGAGGCGTAACTTTTATCGTGTTAACAGTGGTTAGCAGGATGCTTGCGTCACAGACAAGGTATCTACCCGGTTCGATACATAGGAAAGGCTTGCCTAAATTGTACTCTTTTACTTTGGATTTAACCAGTGAAACCACTTTAGAAGCGAATTCAGATAAATCCAGATCCTTATCTTTTGGCTGATAAGGAACCCCAAGACCACCACCTAAATCAATAAACTCAAAATCTATACCCAACTCGTCATGAACCCGCTTAGCAATACTCAAAAACTTCTCCACCGCCTGAACAAACGGGTCAATCTTTAGTATACCTGAACCAATATGCATATGAATACCGAAACGTTCAACTCGCGCCTTCTTTGCAGTCGCATAAGCCTTTAGCGCTTCTTGTTCCCAAAGACCAAACTTTGTTTCTGGACCAGCGGTGATACAGTGGTTGTGGTGTCCTGCGCCTACTTCGGGGTTAACACGCACGGAAATCATTGGGGGAACTGCAATCTTGAGTAATCGGTCAAGTTCGCTTTGGCTATCAATATTTATAGTGATACCTGCTCCCGCGAGGAATTTGAGTTCGTCATTTCGGACGCTTGTTCCTGTGAATAGGATTCGGTCTGGGGTGAAGCCGCTGCTCAAACCCATATAGACTTCGCCGGGGCTAACGGTGTCAAGGTATGCGCCTTCAGATTGGAGAATCTTTAGAACAGTCAAGTTCGTGTTAGCCTTACATGCGTAGTATATGCGCAGGTCCTTGTAGTTGCGGACTAAAGCGTCATGTAACCTGTTATAGTTGTCCCGGATTCGCTTCTCACTTATCACGTAAAGTGGAGTATCATACTTTTGAGCTAAATCCTTAACTGAGAAACCGTCAAAATATAGGTTACCTTTACGGTCCTCTAAGGGTTCACGAAGTTTACGTTTTACCATCAATTCACACCAGATTTCAAAGTTAGTATAAGAAGGGAGATTTAAGCTAAGCCTTTAGAAACATACAGCTCAGCACTTAAAATACCGCCACCTGCAGCGCCACGGACAGTGTTGTGACCCAAACACATGTACTTGAAAGTCATAATTGGATCCTTACGTATTCTACCGACTACGACACTCATACCACAGCCTGTGTCCCGGTCAAAACGCGGTTGAGGACGATTCTTTTCATGCCGCACAACGATTGGATGAAGCGGTGCACTTGGCAACTTAAGCTTTTGAGGTTCACCTTGGAAACTGGCAAACGCTTCCTCAATTTCCTCAATACTTGGGTCTTGTTCAAGCTTAATAAAGACTGATTCTAAATGGCCATCCTTAACGTTAACACGGTTACAGCTTGCACTAAGCTGAAATTCAGCGTTCTGCACGTTAAACCCATTAAACTTACCTAAGATTTTAAGGGCTTCAGCTTCCATCTTTTCCTCTTCACCTGAAATGAAAGGAACCACATTATCAAGTATGTCTAATGAAGGAACACCCGGATAGCCTGCACCGCTAAGTGCCTGCATAGTGGATACCATGATTTGCTTTAAGCCAAACTGCATAAGCGGCTTAAGCGAGATTGCAAGTTGAATAGTACTGCAGTTAGGGTCAGTTGTAATAAAGCCCTTCCAGCCACGCAGTTTCTGTTGAACCTTAACCATTTCGATGTGATCAGGATTAATTTCTGGAATCAGAAGTGGAACGTCTTTGTCCATTCGGTGAGCGCTTGCTTTGCTAAACACTGGATAGAGCGCGCCGAACTCGTTTTCCACCGGCCCCGCTAAATCACCAGGCAGTGAAGTGAATACTAAGTCGAAGTCGCCTGTTTGCTCCGCTGACTTAACATCTATGTTGGCTACTGTCATCTCTGCGATTTCTTTTGGCATTTCTGTTTCCATAAGCCAAGTGCATGCGTCTTTGTATTTTTTGCCTGCTGACCGCTCTGACGCGGCGAGCACTGAAACCTCAAACCAGGGATGACCCTGCAAGAGCTGTATGTACCGTTGCCCAACGGCTCCGGTTGCGCCTAAAATGGCGACTTTACGCTTCATCGACATGACTTTATTCTTCCTCTGTGTATTCTTTGTGTATATTTTTCTTGATAAAAAAGTTAACGGGTAAAAAAGCAGGTTAAGTTAAACCTAAAACGTCAGCCATACTGTACAATTTAGGCATGTCTTGCCTGCTTAACCATTGTGCTGCATAAACGGCGCCTTGCGCAAGTGCATCACGGGAAAACGCGGTATGCTCAATCCGAAGCATTTCGTGAGGTCCAGCAACGATTAAGTCATGAACCCCCGGGGTGCCGCCGGCACGCAACGAAGTGATTTCCATTTCATCAGGCTGCCTTGGACTCATACCTTCTCGACCTGTAACTGTTTTTGAGTAACCACGCATATTTGAGATAATTTCTCCAAGCTTTACAGCGGTTCCACTTGGCGCATCCTTCTTGCCAGTGTGGTGAATCTCGTTTATGCTAAAATCATAGCCTTCAGGGAAAGCATTGAGTGATTCAACAAGTTTGAAGAAAATATTTACACCTAAACTATAGTTGGGCGAGAATACAGCGGGAACCTTGCCATTCATTGCGTTAACGATTGTACGGTTTTGTTCTGGCGTGAAGCCGGTTGTGCCAAGGATTATACGTTTTCCTTGAGATGCAACTATGGGGATATTGATTAGGTCGGCTGTGGGGGCTGTGAAACTAATGAAAACGTCAGCTTCGGCAAGTGCGCTGGTGATTTGGTCGGATCTTAAGATTATGGTGTCTTGTTCGGATATCCCCAAGTCTCGCAAAGTTTTACCTACAGCAGGGCTGCTTGGAGATTCAATAGCGCCAACTGTTAGGACATCTTTAGCTTTGGCTTCCCGAATAATTGCCTGACCCATTCTGCCTGCTGCGCCTGCGACACAGAGCTTAAGCATACGTTAACCCCTCAAGATACTTTTCATTGTAAAGCCTATCATTTAGGTCTACGCTGAAGAATTCAGCGATTGGCTCAAGCACCTGCGGGTTTGCTTCGTAAACTTTGCGGGCGTTTTCTAAGACGATTTCGATGCCGGCGCGGGTCATTTTGCCTAATGGTTGCCTACATGGCCCGGAAGGCATACCCAGAATGTTCATCAGCGTCTTGAAAGCAAGAGGATTTCTTGCTTTACATATCACAGGACCGTAGGGTGTTGGTTCTTGCGTCTTTACAGTGACAATGTTGAAGAGTGGCTGGAGTCCTTGCTGGATTACTGCTGCGGCTTCCTCGTTCCCATCAAGTACATAGTGCACCATGTCTGCCACTGCTCGGGGCGCAACATTGGATACTACAGATATTACTCCAGTTGCTCTTATGTCGGGGCTCACCATCATGGCATATGTTTTTTCATCGTCACCGCTGATAATTTCAAAGTCTTCTCCACAAAACTGCCGTGTTAACTCCATATTCTTGAGGTCACCTGTTGCTTCCTTTACGCAGCGCACGTTTGGGTACTGCTGATGCAGAATGGCGAGATCTTGCGGAAGAAGCTGGGTTCCGGTTCGTCCTGGGATAATGTAGGGGATTACTTGAATTTCTGGGAATTGTCTTGCGATGGGTTCAATGTATTCTCTGCGGATTTCCATTGAGCTTGGCCCGTTATAGTAAGGGTCTACGAGCAGGACTGCGTTTACGCCTGCTTTTTGGGCATGCTCAGTTCCTTCAATGGCTTCTTGTGTAGAGTTGCTTCCCGTGCCAGCGATTGTTAAGCATCGATTACCCGCGTGTTCTCTGGTTTTTTCAATTACTTTGCTGTGTTCTTCCCAGTTTAGGGTGGGTGATTCGCCTGTTGTTCCCACAGCGAGTAAACCTTTTACGCCTTCTTGGATTTGGAAGTCTATTAGGCGGTGTAAACCTTCATAGTCTACTTGTTGATTTGCCTTCATTGGCGTGATTAATGCTGTTGTGCAGCCACTGAATGTGAACATGGTTATTTTTCCTCTTTATGGATGCAACATTAAAGACACCTCAATATTTAAGGTTTACGAATAACACATATTTTTTACGTTATACGTATATTTTAATAATAAAAAAAGGATTTGCCCAATCTTAATTACGGAAATCATCAAACATTTGAAGAATCGAGATAATAAGCAGTAAAAACTCCGCCACAATCAGGATACAAACCCCGCAAATACGCCAACGCCGCATCCAAACTGCCAGCCAAAGGAATCACCTGCAAAAAGTTATCAGACCTAACAACCTCAGAAAGCCGACCCGATTCAACCCCGACAATCCTAAGCCTCAAAACTTTCGGGCCACACTGAAAAACCGCAAACTCACCATTCATCGGCGTTCCTTTACGGACATCAATAGTCTTGATGCCTTGTTTTAGCCATTGGAAGACTTCTGTTTTTGCATACAAAAGAGGCATTTGACAACAGCCAACGGTTTTTTAAAAAAGCTCCAAATTGATAAACTTTAGGTTAAAAACGGGTTAAATTAAAACAAAAAATAAGAAATGGATTGTTTTTGATGGGCATGAAACTTGCGGTTTTAGGCTTTGCCTTTTTCTTCTTTACCGTAGTATTCGGTCCATTTCAGTTTACGGGCATCTCTGCCGAATTTCAAGCTGCTTTTCTTGCATTTGCTTGAATCAAACCATAAAATGGAACCGTCGTTTTTAACGTACATCATGCCTGTACCCGCTGGGAAATCGTTACCGCAGAATGAACATTTTCTTGCTTTTGGCATGACCAATCATTCTCCATTTAGTTTATCGTGTAATTTTCTTTGCTTCACGTTCTGTTTCTCGGAGCATCAGGATATCTTGTACCCGAACTGGTCCTTTAACGTTGCGTGTAATGATTCTACCTTTATCTTTGCCTTCCATGATGCGCACTCTGACCTGTGTGATTTCACCGGTGACGCCTGTGCGTCCGATGACCTGAATGACTTCGGCCGGAATTAATTGTTCCTGCGCTGCGGCGCGTTCTTCTTTAGCACTCATTACTGAGTTCCTCGTTTAACCTGGTCAAGCCGTGTAATGATTTCTTTAATTAAGCCTGAAGCTTCTCCTTCTTTAATTATGCACGCTGATGCGCACGGAACGTCGATGCCGATTGCTTTTCCCAATGCTTCTTTTGTTGGAACGAAAACGTATGGAATCTTTCTTTCGTCACAAAGCAAAGGTAAGTGTGCAATAACTTCTGGAGGATCAACATCTTCTGCTATTACAACAAGTTTCGCTATGGACCGCTCAACTGCTTTTGTGGCTTCGTTTGTTCCTTTTCTAACTGAGCCAGATTTTGAAGCGATCGATAGGGCTTCATAGGCTGCATCTACGATTTCTTTTGGTACTTCAATTTTTACATAGAATGGTTTTGTCATTTTTTCTTAGCCTCACCCTTTTAAGGCAGAGTCATATCAACACTTCTCATTAAAGAAGCTTTCTGCTAATGATGCCCTGTATTTCACCATTGCACGAGCGGAAAATCGAAAGCTTTAAATGCGCATTTACGTTGACCTTGATGTTTTTCGAGAGGGGAACGGGTTTGCAGAGATTGGGCAAAGTATTGAATGTTACGCCATCAAGCAGCCTCATAGTAAAGACAGAAAGTCCTCCAAAGCTTGGCTGTGAGGTTGTTGACGAAGGCTTGAATGTTGTGGGCAAAGTTTTTGACATTATAGGTCCAGTGTCATCTCCATATGCTGTGATTAAACCAAACGTAAAGAATTCTGCTGTACTACTGAATAAGCCATTATATTTGCTTCTCTCGAAAACGCGGAGCAAAAGATAATGTCAGTTAGAGATAGTAGTAAACTACATGAAGTTGACCCAGCAGCAAAAACTGAACCAGCCAAGGTACAAGCGTGCCCTGAATGCGGCAGCACAAGGATAATGCGTGACTACGAATGCGCTGAAATCGTTTGCATGGATTGCGGTTTTGTTGTTCAACAAAAAATCGCAGACAGAGGACCAGAATGGAGAGCCTTTGATGATGAACAAAGATCAAAACGCACAAGGGTCGGTGCACCTTTAACCTACACAATTCATGATAAAGGATTATCTACGACCATTGATTGGCATGACAGGGATATCTATGGCAAAAGCTTATCGCCAGGCCAGAAAGCTCAAGTTTACCGATTACGCAAATGGCAAAGACGCATTAGAGTTTCAGATGCAACAGAACGTAACTTGGCTTTTGCGTTATCTGAAATCACCAAGATTTCCAACAATTTGAATCTACCCAAGAACATTTTGGAAACGGCCTCAGTTATTTACCGAAAAGCAGTCAAAGAACGCTTAATCCGTGGACGATCAATCCAGGGTGTAACGTCAGCGGCGCTTTACTTGGCATGCAGACAATGCGGTCTACCTAGAACTCTTGACGAGATTGCTCAGGCTTCAACGGTTAACAAAAAAGAAGTTGGAAGAAGCTACCGGTTCTTAATAAAAGAATTAAACTATTCCATACCGCCACTTAAACCAAGCCAATATATCACCAAATTTTCCAATCAACTTACGATGCAGGGAAAAGTTGAAGAAATCGCTCACAAAATCCTTTCCGCAGCTAAAGAGCTTAAACTCACTTCTGGGCGTGGACCAACCGGTATTGCAGCGGCTGCAAGTTATGTTGCGTCGGTTTTGACTGGCGAACGTAAGACGCAGAGGGAAATCGCTGAGATTGCGCAGGTTACTGAGGTTACAATTAGGAACCGATACAAGGAGCTTGTTGAACGGTTAATGTTTGAAATAAGCATTTAAACGCCTTTTTCTTTTTTGTTTTTATCTTTTTGCAGCAATTGAAATGTTGATTGTTTGTTTTTAGGCATTTTATGCAAAAATGTTAAAGCCGATAAAGTGTTCCAATTCTAAACAGTAGTCAGAATAGTTATTGCGGAGAAGGCGAAATGGCAGTTAACTGTCCTAACTGTGGCACAAAACAAACAAACGCAGCAAGAACAGTCACAATATTACAAACTATACAAGACGGCGCTATACCAACTGAAGTAGACGTTGACATATTTGAGTGCACAACATGCAAAGCATTATTCACACAAGACATAACCACCCAAATAGATAACCCAAAAAACGAGAAATCTTGGACAGGTTTAATGGAAAGGCTATCCAAAGTGCAGTTGGGACTAAAACAGAACTTGGCCAATTTGAGAGAGAATTTAATTGTGTTTGAAACCGAGTGTTCAGGGGTGCTTTTTGAGTTAGAAACAATCCGCAAGGGTTCTGAGTCAAAGGCGATTGGTCTTAAAGAAGACGTCAACAGACTGCGTGCGGAAATTCAGGACCTCAGAGACGCCTTGGGACTAAAAAAGGAAACCTGATTAGCCGTTTGCTTTTTTAATAATGTAAAGGTAACAGGTATTTTTTTAAGCGTGGTTTTTCCATATTTAGCATATGCCCTATAAATTTACTTTCGATTTATCAAATGTACCAAGGTTTTTCTTCACCGAACTTGCAACGGTGAGTTACCAGAAGGGCATGCATACAGCCATACTAAATACGTCACTTGACATAATAAAAAAATTCAAAATTGAAGAAGCAACAGGATTAAACGTTAACGACGCCGTGATTTTGCTTCACGACTTAATTGACATGCAGGCCGTTAACATGATTGAACGTAACAGGTTTTTAGAAAGCAAAAAAAGAGCACTTGTACTGCCTCATTGCTCCAGAAAATTCTTAGATGGCCGTTGCAAAGCAGTTTTTGACTCAAATATTCCATCTTATGTTTGTTCTCACTGTTCAGAAGACTGCATGATTAATCAAGCTGATAAGTTAGCTAAAGAGAAAGGCTATGATGTGTACATTCTAGCAGGCGGCTCCTGTATTCCAAAACTTTTGAAGAACAACAAGTATGAGGGAGTTGTAGGCGTTGCTTGTGGTGAAGAGTTAAAGATGCTTCAGCCGCTACTGAGTAACTTGAATATGGCGGGGCAAGCTATTCCGTTGATTAAGAATGGCTGTGCAAACACGGTTTTTAACATGGAAACACTGGCAAAAGTACTTTAAGCCACCGGTTGCTAAACGCTCAGTTTCAAGCATGTTTGAATCTTACGCAAAAAGCCGCTAATTAGATTTATTTTAAATATTAAAATTTAGTTTTGAATTTAGAAAATATAGCAAAATAAGTAAAGAAATTATTACTTTACTAGTTCGCGTTTCTTCCAGCGCAGGTTCTTGCCTTTACATTTGCGGCATTTTAGCGCTGTCTCTGCGTTTCGTGCACCGCAGTCGCGGCAGATTTTCATATACAACCTGTGCTTTTGAGCGATTGTTTTCTTAACTGGATCTAATATCGGCATCTTGATGTTATCCTTCTGCTTTTAAGCTACTTCTTTGATGGTTAACTGTCAAATATACCTTTTGTCTAAACTTGACAGTTTATTTGATTACCTCGATTGTCACATACGAGCGTGTGTCTTCTATACCGTCAATATTGTAGAGTTTTTTAAGAACATCATCAAGATTTTCACGTTCAACCATGATTAAAGCGTCAACTTCGCCTGCAATACGGAAAGCCCTAGAAATTGCCATCTGATGAATTTGCTCATAAACATGGATACGTTTTATTGGCGAAATTTTTAGGAGAATAAAAGCAGGTGTAGATGATACTCCAAGAGCATCAAGACCTTTATCAGTTACATCGATAAAGCCTCTGCCGGTTCTGATGAAGCCGCGGGTTTTTAGTTTACGCAGGTGAACGTTTAAGGCTTGGCGGCTTATGCCTAGCTGGTTTGATAGTTCATCTTGTTTGACACGAAGAGTGTAGGTGCTGGTTGATCTTCCTTTCTCATACAACGTTTTTAGGAGTTGAATTGAACGTTTGGTTAATGGTTCCAAAGTCTTCCCTTTTATCATCTTTGTTAACTTAAACCTTTACAATAGTAGCATTACTTACTTATGAACTTGACTACAGTACAAAAACAAGAAGGTTCCCCAAAAAAAAAGGCAAAACAAAAAAGCAAAAGAAAAGTAGAACAAAAAATTTACGGTGTCAGCCTTACTCTATCCCTCGGGTAAAGGGTCGCTTCACGAATGTTCTTTCTGCCTGAAAGAATCATAGTTAAACGTTCAAGCCCAATAGCCCATCCAGCATGCGGCGGCATACCCCAATCGAATGCTTGCAAGTGGTACTTGAAAGAAGCAGGGTTTAAGCCTTTTTCTTGCATTCTGCTGATTAACTGATCTTTATGTTCAATTCTTGTTCCGCCAGAAACCAACTCGATGTAACGCCACATTAGGTCGAAACCTTCGCAGACTTCAGGGTTGTCTTTGCGTGGTTTAATGTAGAAGGTCTTGGCTTTTGATGGCCAATCAGTTACGAAGTAAAAGAATGGGTAAAGTTTGCCCAGTTCCCTGAAAGCTTCCGTTGGAATGTCTTCACCCCAAGGGATTACTACGCCGTGTTCTTTGAGGCTTTCAAGAACCTCAGTGTAGGTTAAACGTTTGAATGGAAGCGCTGGAACTTCAAATTTGTACTTGAGTAAATGCAGCTCGTTTTGGCATTTCTCTTTAACCGTCACAAAGGCATGGTGTATAACTTGTTCAAGAAGCACCATCACGTCATCAGCATTAGCGAAAGCCTGCTCAATATCTACGCTAGTGAATTCGCTTAAGTGCCGTCGAGT
The DNA here is from genome assembly GCA_963832745.1 of Candidatus Bathyarchaeota archaeon. GTDB lineage: Archaea > Thermoproteota > Bathyarchaeia > Bathyarchaeales > Bathycorpusculaceae > Bathycorpusculum. The sequence continues at coordinate 212,243 of CAWHVC010000003.1, forward strand.
GTGAGATTCTTCTGCTCGGAAGAATGGACCAACCTCAAAGACTTTTTCCATGCTCATGGTTAACTGTTCCTTGTAGAGCTGGGGGCTCTGTGCAAGGTAAGCGGTTTGGTCAAAATATTTTACGCTGAAAAGTTCTGCGCCGCCTTCTGTTGCAGAAGCGATGATTCTTGGAGTGTGAACTTCAAGGTAACCTTTCTCGAAAAGGAAACTGCGGATTGCTTGCAGTGCAATGTGCTGGATTTTGAATACTGCAAGGGAGGTCTCGGTCGTTAAGTCAAGTGCTCTTGCGTCGAGACGTGCTTCAATGTTTGCCGGTGTTTTGCCGGTTATGTCAATTGGCAGTTGCTCGACGGCTGTGTTTAAAAGTTTGATTTGTGTTGGGATGACTTCTATGCCACGTGTGGTCATGTTGGTTTTTTTGACTGTACCTTTTACGGCTATGCTGAAGCGTTTTTGTAAAAGGTCAGATTTCTGCAAAACTTCAGGTGCCACACGTTTTTTGGGTATAGTGATTTGTATGGTACCTGTGCTGTCTTGCATGATTATGAAACGGATGCCGCCAAGGTCACGAACTTCCTGTACCCACCCAAACAGGGTAACCTCTTGCGTGTCTAAGTCTGGAGAAACCTTGTTGATGTTGTGTGTTCTTGTCCAGTCTCCAATGAAGTCCATGTTCATGGCTGCTTCAACCGTTAATCTGCAAATTCAACGCGAATAGACATTTTCCGTACGTTTTGGGCAATTGCTTTAAGTGCCGACAGGTCAAATGGCATTTGTTGTCCGCGTTTTCGTTTTAGGATAACTCGGGTTTCGGTTGTTCCGTCTGGAAGCCAAATAGTGTTGATTGTCAGGATGCTGAAGGGTATAAATAGGTCTTCGAGGAATTTGCGGTCGTCAACGCCGTATTCGAGTATGCGTACGTTTTTGCCTGTTTCGTCGCTGAGTGCTTTGATGATTTTGCCGCCGTAACCCAGTAAGCGGGGTACGTCGCCGTGTCCGACGAGGATGGCTAAGGTTTTTTCCACATCGATTGCTCTGTAGAAGCAGACGTTTTGAAGCGTGGGATATTTCTCTTCCAGGTTGAGAAGGAGTCTGGCGATTCTAAGGTCTAAATCGGTTATTTCTCCAGCCTTAACTTTGGCTGAACATTTTTGGCATAATATGCCACTTTTTAAGCAGAAACTGCATAGTTCGGTTTTCATTTTTGAATCGCCTTCATTTACTGTAAATAGGAGCCTACTGTTTTGGAGCAGGGTGAGGCTAAGTAAGTCAGCGTTGAAGTGTTATTTCAATTGTGCTTACGTTGCTGAGTTGAGCATCCTCGTCTTGAGGTTGAACTTGATCGGTTCCGATTGCGATTGCTTTGACTTTTACGTCTGGAAGGAATTTGCGTCTTACAACTTCAGCTACGTCTATTGCTCTGCTGATTGCTTTTCCTCGCGCTTTAATATTTACTTCTTTAGCTCCGCCATGGAAGAAGGTTATGCAAGCAAGCACATAGTTCATTATTGGTTTTTTGCCGATCAAGACTGCATTAGCTTCTGACATGGCTTTAGCTTTACTCCTAAATTAACATTTTAAGATGCGGTTTAGTAGCTTTTTTTCCGAACATAAATACATTGTGGTGCAAGATGTTTCTTCTGGCTTATAAAAAGCAAGTCGATGCCTACCTCAACTAAAATTAATTCCAAGCTTACTTAATAACGTGACATGCATAATCAAAAAACTATTCACTGGCCCAATTTTTAACATACTATGGCTCAAAAATCCGTCAATACCAACCTACCCCCCCCCTTAGGTTTCTGCAATGATTTTCTAATAGGCGGCAAATAGGCTGGTTGAAGCTTTTTGCGTTGAGGGCAAGTTTTATTTTAGGATAAAGCCTTTATCAAGTTAATACACTACTTTCTTTTAGGAAGAAACTAAAGATGAGCACTCAACCCGACTGGTTTAAAATCTTAACCGATTGCAAAAACAACGTTGAAAAAGCAATAAAACCACACCTAGAAACCATACATGAACCGCTACCTGACCTTGGCAAAGGAGCAGGCGGAGACGCAATGAAACCCGCAGACTTAGCCGCAGAAAAAGCCATCGTGGACACCCTGCAAAGCCACGGGATTTCGTTCTCTCTGATTAGTGAAGAATCAGGCTTCGTAAATTATGGCAGCCATCCAGAAGACTGCTACATCACCATTGACCCAATAGATGGCACAACCAACTTCCTAAGAGGCCTACCGTTTTATGCTTCATCTATTGCTGTTTCAAGAAAACCAGTCATGAAGGAAGTTTACGCAGCCTTAGTCACCGACCTGTACCATGATATTACATATATGGCGCAGGAAGGCAAAGGTGCCTACCGTGACGGCGAAAAAATCAAAACTTCACAGGTGGTTTCTCTTCAAGAAGCCGTGCTCGGCATGGACCTTAACACTTACAAGGTTGCAGAAGTCGCGCCTAAACTAACCAACTTAATTCAGCAGACCAAGCATATTAGGCATTACGGCGCCAACGCGTTGGAGTTGTGCTATGTTGCTAACGGGTTAACTGATGCGTTCGTGGATATACGGGGAAAACTACGCACTACTGACGTGGCGGCAGGCTTTTTGATTATCAAGGAAGCAGGCGGCTTAGTAACCGGCATGGATAACAAGCCAGTCAACGTGCCATTAGACCCCAAGCAAACGTTGAAGTTTGTAGCGTCAGGCAACACTAAAATCCATGAGACAATCCTTGGATTGGTCAAACCCTAATGCTAAAACTCCTTTTTCCACACCCTGCGGCTTTAATAAAAACACAAAAAACCAAAACCCTTCTTATCGCTGACCCACATATCGGTTGGGAAAATGAGCTACAAAAAAAGGGCATTCATATACCAAGTCAAACCATCAAACTTTTCGACAAACTCGCCAGTCTAATCACCCAATACACGCCCGATAGCCTCATAGTTTTGGGCGACGTCAAATATACTGTAATGAAAACAGAACCCGGTGAATGGCATGACATCCCAGACTTTTTTAACAAACTCTCAAACATCATCAAAGATATATCAATTGTCCGAGGAAACCATGACGCCAACTTAGAGCCGCTTCTGCCTGAAAACGTCAAAATGCTTCCTGCGACAGGCGCTGTTGTGGGTGACGTGGGGGTTTTTCACGGGCACAAGTGGCCTTCACCAGAGCTTTTGAAATGCAAAACGTTAGTTATGGGGCACCTACATCCTGTAGTTGTGTTTCGTGACCCAGCGGGTTTTAAGATTACACGGCAAGTTTGGATGAAAGCAAACTGTGAAACGGAAGCTTTGACAAGGGTTTTTTTGGAGAAGCACAACGTAAAAGTTGAAGATTCCGTTGAGCAGGCGCTTATGCGGAATTATGGATTCAAAGCTAAAACATCAGAGCTGTTGATTATTCCCAGTTTTAACGATTTCCTTGGCGGCAGACCAATAAATGAAACTCACCCCAAAAGAGAATCTGGCGGCGAAGGCTTGATTGGTCCAGTATTGCGTTCTGAAGCAGTTGATGTTGCTCGTTCGGAGCTTTACTTACTTGACGGCACCTATTTAGGAACTTTAAATCAGCTAAAAACGGTTCAACACTGAACTTTTTGCATATAATTCGAGCTTGAAACGGTTTATTGAGCGTAAAGTTAAACATTAGGCTTGATTGATTGAAAAAGGGACCTTAATGCAGGAAAGAAGAGAGAAGAGGCAATTAAGAAAAGAAATAAGGCAAAGAAAACGACGGGTAGATGGTGACCTGTCAGAGTCAATTTTACTCTCTCTTCTAAAAGAAGGACCCTTAAACCTTGACGAGCTTGAAAAAGCTACAGCATTACACACGGTCGATTTTAGCCAATATGCTCAACGCCAAAGGGTAGAGCCACAAAACGTTCAAGTTTGCTGCGGAGACCTTGTCAGCAGACAATTAATACAGCTTAACAGTGAAGCAAAATACGAGTTAACAGACAAAGGCAAAGCCAACGCTCAAGAAAACGCTTGGGCAATGGAAAAAGGCGCTGCCATGCTTGAAAACCAATTCTTAAGCCCCTCCGCAACCGCCAGAAACACCATCATCGGCTATATCATCATGTCAGTTTTGAAGTTGTTTGTTGGGTTATTAGGTGGCAGCGTAGGCTTGATTGCAGACGGCGCAGACACCACAGTTGACACGATTGCATCTGGAATTGTTTGGTGTGGTATAAAATTCAAAAAAGAAGTAGTAGGTACAATAACGGTTATCGTTTTGATGTTTTTTACTTCAATCACGCTTGCCGTGGAGTCGGTAACGTCTGTTATTGAAAGCTTTGAAGGCTCATTTCCGCCGATGTCTATGCCATATTTAGTGATAATTATTGAGCTTATCGCGTTACTGACAGCATTTATTTTCTCCACTTATCAGCGTTATGTGGGCAGAAGAAGCCAAAACTTTTCTTTGCTGTCCCAATCGGTTGACTCAAAAAACAGCATGTACTCCGCCGCAGCCGTAATAGTCGGCGCAGTCTTTTCAATTTTTGGCATCCACTGGGTAGACGCAATCGTCGGCGGCATCATTGCAGTAAGAATCTCAATCGACGGCGTAGACTTAACACGCCAAACCATACGCTCCTTAAAAGGAGAAAAACCAGACTACAGCCAATTCAAACTACCCTTTGAAAAGCAAATTGAGACAAGAAGAATGGAAACCTACCGAAACTGGGTGCTATACATCGTTAAAAATGAAAAACAAGCCACAAAAGAGGCGATTGTAACGTCTCTTTGGAAGACTTTCAAGCCAAGCTATATGCCAGCCGTGTTTACTGAATTCACGGTGGGTAAAGATTTTGATTTCAAAACTAACTTTGATAAAATTGTCCAACCGCTTATCGAAAACTGTTACCTGCAAGAAACAGACGGGACATACTTTTTGACGGAAACCGGAAAAACGTACCTTAAAGACTTGATAGACTCGGCAAGATACCGACGTGAAAGCTACCCATACCAACTGAGGAGGTAGCCATTTAAAGCATTCAGGCTCGTGCATAAAATTTATTGGATTGAAACCCTCCCTTTAACGTGGTGAGTATATTTTGTCTTCAGAGAATAACGATGATTTTCCAGAATGGTTCAAAAAGCGACGCTCTCAATCTAAAGACCCATTCTTTGGCGACATAGACAACATGTTTCGTGAAATGGAGAAAATGATGGAAGACGAATTCAAAAACTTCCAAGACAAGGTTCCCAAAGAATACGTTAAAGAGCGTAAACTGCCGGATGGAAGCACCGTTAAAGAGTTGGGACCATTCGTGTATGGTTACAGTATGAAAATTGGTCCCGACGGCAAACCAGACATACAAGAGTTTGGAAACCTCAAAAAGAGCTTAAAAGGCCCCGAAATCAAAGAAGAACGTGAACCACTCGTTGATGTAATAGATAACGCAAACGAAATTCATGTGGTGGTTGAATTACCGGGGGTTGAGAAAACGGACATTAAGCTTTACGGTACCGATGATTCCTTGACCATTTCGGTTGATACGCCACAGTACAAGTACTACAAGGATGTTGAGTTACCCACAAAAGTCCAAGTTAAAGAGGCAAAATCAACCTACAAAAACGGCGTTTTAGAAGTTGTTATCCCAAAGATTGAGCCGTCAAGTAATCCTAAAGGCGAACCAATCAACATTAACTAAACTAAAAGCCTAAATTCTCCATGTTTTCATAGATAAATGCGTGTAAACTGTTGATTGATAACTCTGAAATAGAAACCTTAAACGCTATTTGCAGGCAAGCTAAAGCAGCGGGCAAACTGTCAGGCGAAAACATTAACGAACTTTATGACCTATTTGGGCAACGCTTCACTAAAGCCTTAGACACGCTTAAGGATAACAGAGTTAAAAAGTACATTTTCAAACCCAGTATGCGGGTTGTCTGGATTGTTATTGGTCGGGAACGAGACTACTTGATTATGCCGGAAGCGGAATACTGCACATGCGATGACTTCTATTTTAGAGTGCTCGACAAAAAGGTTCACATGTGTTATCACCTTTTTGCTCAAAAAATCGCACAGAACCTAGGCTGGTTTGAAACCATTGAAGCAAATGACGAAAGCTACGGCATGTTGATGAATGAGTGGAAAAAAGCTACACCTTAAATATTTAGATGTTACAAGAATAGGTAAACACAAGGAGAATCTCGATGGATCTAAGTGCGTATTTCACAATATTGCAGTATCTCTTGATGGGTGCAACTGCTGTAGTTTTACTGTTAATCTTCCTTTACGTATACTACGGTAAAGATGAAGAGAAAGAAGAAAAAGAGTAAATTTTTTTAACTTATTACTCTTCTTGTTCTTCGCGAATAGATAAAGAATAAAACGAACATTACAACTGCAAGTGTGACGCTAATTATTATAAGCCAATTTGAATCAGGCCCTGCCCCAAACACGATGGGAATTGGACCAATAAAAACAACTCCGCCCACACTGCCAGAACCACCCCAATTAAGGATTGACGCAGCAACCAAGACAACTAACCCCACGAAAACCAACGTGAAACCCACCATTAACAGGTTAAACAATCTGCTAGAAACAGTGACACCACCCGATTGACCATCGTCTGGCTGCTCTTGATTTTCAAACACAATTTTTACCTCAACATCAAATAATACCATACCACAAGCATAATTGTCAGGGCTAACGCAAGCGCCACCACAGTTTTTACGGATTTCTTGTCAGTACCAAAAATTATCGGGATTGGCCCAATCATTATTACGCCTGCAGCTTTCACTTTGCCTTTTTCGCCTTCATTTTTACCTGATTTACCGGCTGAAACCAAAATGGAAACTACCACAATTATAACTCCAACTGCGATAAGGATGAATGCGACCATGTAAAGCGTAGAGAAATCCATTCTGCTCAGAATACTTTGCTTTCTGGGTTTTAATAAACTTAGCCAAAAAACTCTTTTTGAACGTAAACTATAAACAAGCAGAACACCTATTCCGTGCAGAGCAGATGACAACCCAAGAAATTATCCAAGCTATACTTGCCAAACATCCAGAATTGTCTGAAGAACAAATACAAGAAACTCTCATACAGGAAAGGGCTCGTTCAGGCGGTTTGCTAGGCGACGAAACGATTCTACGACTTATAGCCGCAAGATATAGCGTCGAAGTTACACAACAGAAAACAGAATTCAGCGGGATTTTGTCATCTGGACGCTTGTTTGCAGGTTTGAATGATGTTTCGGTTGAAGGCAGATTGGTTGCTGTTTTTCCTGCACGTAGCTTTAACGGCGGCGAAAAAAGCGGCAAATTCGCAAACTTGATGATTGTTGATGATGACAGCATTTTACGCGTGGTTCTGTGGAATGAAAAAGCGGATGCTGTTGAGAGTGGCGAGTTGAAGGCTGGCCAAATCGTTAAACTTCTGCATGGATATACACGGGATGACCGTTACGGCAAGGTTGAGTTGCATTTAGGCAATAAAAGCAAAATTGAAATCAACGAAAACCCGCAAACCAACTATCCAGGCGTGGAAAAGTTTGCTTCAAAAATAAGCGAAATAACCAACACTTTTAGCAATGTACATTTGGCGGGCATGGTGAAAGAAGTGTTTGGTTCAAACACGTTCACTAAGGGCGACGGCACAGAAGGCAAAGTTATGCGTTTCACACTCTCAGATGGTTCAGCAGAAACCACGGTTGTTGTTTGGAACGGCAAAGTTGACGAGTTAGAACGCCAACTTAAACCCAAAGCCTGCATGCACTTAATTAACGGTAAAGTTAAAGAAATGGAAAGCAGCGGTTTTGAGGTACACGTTGACTCAACAAGCTTTGTGCAGATTCAACCGGTTGCGCTTCAATTAACCAAACTTGGGAACCTAAAAGAGGGCGACGTTGTTAACGTGGAAGGCGACGTCTCAAACGTTGACCCCATAAAAGAAGTAACCACCGGCAAAGGCGAACAAATCAAACTGTTGACCTTTGAGTTAAAAGACGAAACGGGTTCAGTACGAGTTTCAGTTTGGCGTAACCAAGCTGAACAACTCAGTAACCTAAAACTTAGCGATGAAGTTACAATAGAAAACGCGTTTGTTAAGAAAGGGTATGGAAATAAAGTGGAGTTATCCACTCGAAGCGGAACCCAATTTACGGTTAAACCTATTTAAGTTTCTCAACTATGGCGTCTGCCATTTCGCTTGTCGTTGCTTTTCCGCCTAAATCGGCTGTCCGGACTTTGCCTTCAACAAGCACAGCAATTACTGTGTCTTCAATCTTTTTGGCTGCTTCTTTCTCGCCAATGTAATCAAGCATCATTGCGCCAGCCATTATTGTTGCAATTGGGTTTACACGGTTCATGCCTGTGTATTTTGGTGCAGAGCCGTGGACTGGTTCGAACATGCCGTAGGTTTTGCCGACGTTTGCGCCTGCTGCAAGACCAAGGCTGCCGGTTACTTGTGCTGCTTCGTCGCTAATGATGTCACCGAACAAGTTTGTTGTTACCATTACGTCGTAGCTGGCTGGCTGCTTGATTAGTTGCATGGTTGCAGCGTCAATATGTAGGTCGTCAACTGTAACTTCAGGATATTTCTTTTGAACTTCTTTAACCGCGTCTTTGAAGACACCGTCGGTTACACGTAGTATGTTGCCTTTGTGAATGTAAGTAAGATGCTTTTTTCGTTGCATTGCCAGTTTAAATGCATACTCGGCAACTTTAGTGGATGCTTCTGTTGTGATGATTCTGAAAGCGACGCTTACGCCAGGTGCAATTAGTGCTTCTTTGCCTGAGTACATGCCTTCAGTGTTTTCTCTGACCACTACTAGGTCAATGTCTGGCTTGAGGGATTCGACACTTGGGAAGCTTTTGCATGGACGAACGTTAGCGTATAAGTCAAACATTCGACGCAGGGTTACTGCGACGCTGACTGGTGCTCCGGGTTCTTCGGGAGTGGTCATTGGACCTTTTAGGCATGCGTCGGTTTTCTTAATCATTTCAACTGTTTCTTTTGGAAGGTTTGTTCCGTGTTCTGGGATGCAGTGTGCGCCTGCTTCTCCGTAGAGGTAGTTAAGTTTAAAGTTTGAAGTTTTTTGTACGGCGTCAAGAACCTGCAGGGTTGCCTCGGTTACTTCAGGTCCGATTCCGTCGCCTTTTAGGACTGCAATATTGTAAGTTTTAACCATCATTTTCTACCTGAAGGTTAAGTGTTAATGTTTTCATTTATCAGCATATCGTCTAGACATTTGACTTCTAACGGGCAAAATACACGATTATTCACGAATAAGGTAAAAGGAGTTTAAGGGGTCGGTTCACAATTGGTTAACTGATTGGATATGGCTTTTGAATAGTAGTCAATTGATGGAAAGTGCGGAATAAAATCTGTTGCTGAAATGCCAATGATTGACATGTATTGAATCCCTGAAACTTTTGAGAGCACTTTTTGCAGTTGAGTTAAATTGTCCATGTCAGAGTAGATACAGTGAAGCAGCAGGTCATAGTCACCAATCGTATGAACAACCGTTAACACGTTTGTTATTTTAACCAATTCATCATACATTTTTTGAGGTTCTGCACCTGCAAGCGTGTTAACCAAAAAGAAGACGTGTCCAGTGAAACCGCATTTTTTAAGGTTAACAATCACCGATGCACTATGGATTACACCGTCATTTTTCAGTCTGCTATAGCGGCGGATCACTGTATCAACGCCTAAATCAAGCGTTTTAGCAATCTTGCTAAAAGGCATTTGTGAATCCTGCATTAACAAACCGATAATTTTCAAGTCAACACAATCCATCATTTACTGCACTCCAAAAGGCCATTCAAAGCAATATTTTGAGGTCTATCTAACGCTTTTTCTACGCTTGTCCAGATGCTTGTGTTAACTTGGAGAACGGCAGGCTCCGTTTTTATGGCGTCAATTATTTGTTTAAGCGCTTCAGTGTTTTTCAAAAACAGAAACACCACAAGATTGTAGCTGCCTATGCCGTCTGAACAGAAATCCGCGCCTGGAATACTTTTAATGTGTTTCAAAACGTCGTCGAGTTTTGAAGGAACCACTTTGATGCCTAAAGTTGCTATGCAGCCGTAACCGAACTTGTTGAGGTTAACCAGAAGAAGCGAACCGGTGATTACGCCGTTTTCTTTAAGCAAGCGTACCCTGTTGCTTATGGTGTTTTTTGAGACGTTTAACTCTTCGGCAAGGTTGGTGAAGCTTGTTCGTGCATCAATCTGCAGCGCCTTTATTATTTTTAAATCAGTTTCTGTTATCTTAAAAGATGACACCCCAAGATTAATTTCGATTGTATATAGCTGGTAACCCATTATTGGGTTTGTTGTTTAAATAATTTAAGCAAGATACCACAAATCAACCCAGTTAACAAGCGTGTTTTAAGGTTCAATTTTGATTATTTGCGGAATTTTTCCAACTGTACCCACTTTGCCCTGATACAAAATAAACACACCTAACACCCCTGGAATGCTTAAACCCCGCTTAAGCCCAGCCTCAATACCCTCGTTAACAGAACCCTTAACCATGTTACCAACCGCTGTAGCAGCCGCATCCGCAAGTCCAGCATCCCTACAGAAAACCGTTGCAGCCTCAGCATCACCGAAACTGAAAGCATGACTAAACCTGCCAGAGCTTGTCGCGACACCGATTGGAAACTCACTAAGCCTAAATCCAAAACGTTTTGACAAGGGTTCATTTCCCGCAGTTAAAGCCACATCAATTGGCCTATCTGAAACCGCCGCGATTTCGCCGCCATCTTCCACAACCGCGACTTTGCAGTCGGCCTTTTGCATATCCGCTACAGCTAAATCGGCGATTACTCCTGCGACTGCCGCCATGGGACCAACGTCAGCTTTCTGTGCGGCTAAAGCCATCAGGTTTGCTACAAGCGGCTTATCAGGCGGTGTGATTGGGTCGAAAGTGTAAAAAAATTTTTGATGCTTTTTGATGTAAAGTTCGAGTTCTTGGTAGTTGTGTATGATGGATTCTTTGGCGGCGTTGATGCCTTGTTGGGTGTCGCTAACTATGTGGCAGACGCTGTCTTTGTAGGTGTAGTCTTCTTTGAAAAGAGTGTTTGGCAACTTATTTTTCCTGGTGCCCGTTGCCGTTGTGCATGGTTTCAGCATTAGAGTACCTAATCGATTTTATTGCTCTGGCGGGGCACGCGTCAACACAAATGCTGCAGGCGCTTCCTACACATTTTTCTTTGTTAAATTGAATAGACAAATCCTCAGCTACATTGATTGCCTGCACAGGGCACAGGGCAACACAGGAGCCGCAGTTGAAACATTTGTTGCTGTCTACCTCGATAAGTTTAGGCACAGTTACATTAGCGCCTTTCACTCGAAAAGCAGCCACGATTTGGTCAACACTCTCGTCGGGAACTTCAAGCACTATTTCTCCACCCTTCGAGTTAATGTGTGCCGCTAAAATTGCCAATTGCACTTTGTTTTCCAGTATAACCTGTGAGACTACAGGTTCGGAAACCAAGTTTTCATTTAACCGAAGGAGAATACGGGCCATAACTTTACCGTCCTAACAGTTTAGAAACATCTTCGCTGGTTACTATGCCTAAAACTTTATGTTCAGAATCAACTACGGGCAACGCTGAAATATTGTGTTGCGCCATACGTTTTGAAGCGATTTCTAATGGTTCATCTGGTTTGGCAGTAATAACTCTATGGGATTCAATGTCGGCAAGCGCCTTTTTGCCTTCAGCCATTGCACGAGTGATATCCCAGGAAGTAACTATTCCGAGAAGTTTACCGTTGGAGTCAATTACGACTATGTGGTTTACGGATTTTGTGACTATGCGTTCAGCGATGGCACGGATTTCCTCGTTTTCCATGCAGGTTATAGCGGGGTGCATAACGTTGGAAACAAACGGGATTTCCTGTGTTTGACGCATCGGCTTAACAACTGTGTCAAGAGGGAGCCTTTCGATAGGGGCTGTTAGGGTAAATTGGCCCTCGTCAATCCAACTCTTGAGAGTTTTGGAAACCTTTTTCGCCATTTTTAGGCTTGAAAGAGAACTAACGCGAACCCGTTTACCGTTCACATTAATAGCGCCCGATTTTAGTTCAGCGTAGGAGACTTTGGCAAGTTTAGGCTTGTCTCTGCGCATTACGCTGTAATCGATTACGTCGGTGAAGATTTCACTGTCTCGAATTGCAGTTTTTTGGGCTAAGCCTTCGTTTAGGATTGGAATAGGTATGCCTAAACCCACGTACATTGTTGTACCGTAACGTGTGAAAGCTGCACCCTGTAAAAATTCGGGACTCATTTTTTTGGCGTCCCCCTTTACCATCAATGTCCCGTTAAGGTTTTTGGGGCTATGCTGGGTACCTTCACCGATGATGTATCCTTGACCGCCGCCAAGGAAGATTTTGGTGCCAAACCCAATGGTTTCATAGTCTGGGTCGTTCATGAGCGGGTTTAATTCGCCAGCGCCAGAATAGGTTGCATTGCGCATTCTTGGCAGAAGCTTGCTCATGTAAGTGTAAATTGTTTCATCGCTACCATTGATTGCACAATTGTAGCGTTGGTAGCAGTTACGGAAGTTGAGCAAGAAAAACTGGTTAAGGTCATCTTTTGTTATTGTTGTTTTAACTGCTGTGCGAGGGTAACAGTCAGTTCCATAAGCGGTGGCGCGCAATTCAACCTCGTTACCCGCAACTAAATCTTGAATTACGTGACCGCCCCCGTACTCAAAAGGCTGTTTTTCACAAGAATTAGCCGCACCAATAAAGAGGTCAACAGCTGCGCCGGGATGGCAGACTTCCACGTCGTTTAACCATGCCCGCTGGATTTTGATAGGTGGATCAGAATGTCCAAGGTTAATGACAGCGCCTGAAGAGCACATAGCCCCGAAAGTGCCGGTTGTTACAACGTCAACTTCTTTGAAGGCAACTTCTACGCCGCTGCTTTCTACAAGTTTTTTCATTTCTTCAGCGGTTAAGACTTGGGCGTCGCCTTTTCGGATTTTTTGGTTAATTTCCTCGATTGTCCGTGTTTTCTTAGACAAGCAGCCTTACCTTGATGCCAATCGAAAAGTAACCCAAACAATATAATACTTACGCAAAAAGCCGCCCATAAAACAGGTCAAGCATGAGAACAAAAAGAAAAACAACATAGCAGTTTTAAAAAAGATTGCTTTTTAACTTAAAATGATCCTAAACAGGATTTTCTGAATAGTTTTTAATACCACTTAGTTTTAAATGCGATTGCTTGTGGAGCTATGAAAAACTGGAAAAGCGCCAGTATAAGCATAGTCTTATTAGCTGTGCTCTTGAATGCAGCCGTGTTTTTGCCAGTAAACGCTGCTGAGAAATGGAATTTTGAGATAATAGATGAACATGGTGGCTCATGGGATATTCAACATTGCCCTGTGGTTTTGGATTCTAAAAATTTGCCACATATCATTTACACAGAACTTCACCTTACATGGAGACAAGACAAATCATACACCGTAAACTACGCCTACTGGGATGGCTTTGGCTGGAACAAACAAACGTTAGGGGAAGGAATAGCCTATAGTATCGCTATAGATGCAAATGATAATCTTCATATTGTTTATGGCTCCATTGACCAACAAGGACAATTAACGTATGCAAACAAGACAGGAAATAACTGGATTTACCAAACTGTTTACTCTTATGACCCCGGTTATACCTCGATAGCTGTTGATTCATGGGGAAAACCGCACATAGCATTCAGCAGTGGTGGCGAATTAAAGTATGCAAGTTGGACAGGCAGTGACTGGAGCATTCAAAAGGTTGACGATACCCCAGCGAATGAGTATAGTTTATCTTTGGCTTTAGATTCAAACAATAATCCAACAATAGCATACTACTTTACGCTCACAGTACTGAACGTTCCTACTGGTGTTTACACAACCACATCGAGTCTAAGGCTTGCTACTTTCAAAGATTCAAACTGGGAAATTCAAAACCTTTCAGATATGCCTGGAGAATTAGGAAACATTGTTTTAGATTCAAATGAAAACCCGCATTTAACTTACAAGTTAAGTTACCCACCCAAATTGTCAGCTTTTGATAACAGTACACTTGTTTACGCCAGTTGGGACGGGGCTTCTTGGAACATGCAAAGTGTTATCACTAATGATTACGTTGATTCTATGAATCTTGACCTTGATTCTCAGGATAACCCGCATATCATTTTTTCTTCAGGTGTAAATCTCACTTACACAAGTTTAACAAGTAACGGTTGGGAAAAACAAACATTTAACAGCACCTTGGGTCCCTGCTGTTTAGCCTTAGACTCTAACAACCTTCCTCACCTAACTTGCATTACACCCAATTTAAATTCAGACAATGTTTACTATGTGAATGTAGCTTATGCTACAGTGCCTGAAGCCTCGAATCCTCTGGGGCTTACCCTGCAAAACTGGTTTTTACCGTTAACACTTACTGCAGTTTTAGTTGCAGTAGGAACAACTTTAGCTTTGGTATGGAAGAAAAAGAAACATTAACTGAACACCTTGCCCCAACCTATTAGATTCCTATTAGAGGTTCTATGCTGGAACCTATAGGGGTAGGTGCTATTGGCTGGAAAACAAGCCATTAGTATGTTGAAAAAGGGTAGAAATTGTTAGCAGCCCTGGGTGGGTTTACCATTGTTTCCAGGGGATTTCGTCCATGTACTCGTTGAGACTGCGGATTGATGCTCCGTTGTCTTTATGTTTAAGCACATCAACCAATGCAGCTGCAAGTTGTAGGTTGGTTATGACTGGCACGTTGAATTCTACTGCTTGGCGTCGGATGATGTAGCCGTCGGTTAAGATGTCTGAGTAGCTTGTTTGGCGGTTTGCGACTGGCACGTTTATGACTAAGTCGATTTTGCGTTCTTGTAGGTAGTCGAGGATGTTGGGGTTTGCTTGTGCGTCTTTAACTTTGTAGAGTATGGTTGTGTTCACGCCTGAAGCGTTCAGCACGTTGGCTGTGTGGGCTGTTGCGTAGATGCGGAAGTTCATTTCAGCAAACGCTTTTGCGATTGGGACGACACGTTTCTTGCGTTCCTCATCGCCACCGACGCTGATTAGAATAGCGCCGTCTTTTGGTGGAATGTTAACCTCGGCAGCTTGCAAGGCTTTACTGAATGCGTCTGAGAAGCTTTCGCCAATGCAGGCAACTTCGCCTGTGCTGAGCATTTCTACGCCCAAAACTGGGTCAGCGCCGCTAAGACGCATGAAACTAAATTGTGGAACCTTGACGCCTACATGTGGGGCAACAGTCATGGGTGAGAGTTGGATAGTGATTTTTTTGCCCAACATTGCAAGAGTTGCTTGTTCAATCAGGTTTACGCCACGGGTTTTGCTGACAAACGGCATTGACCGTGAAGCGCGTAAGTTGCATTCGATAACGTTGACGACGTCGTCTTTTACTAGGTATTGGATGTTAAAGGGGCCACGGATTCTAAGCGCCTTTACGATGCGTTGGGTGCAGTCTTCAATTTTCTTTTGAACCTCAATCTTAAGCGCTTGTGGTGGGATGGTCATTGTTGCGTCGCCGCTGTGGACGCCCGCGTTTTCTACGTGTTCCATTATTGCGCCGATTAGCACGTTTTCGCCGTCGCTGACGCCGTCAACTTCAACTTCTTTGGCGCGTGTTATGAATTTGCTGATGACAACTGGATGGTCATGGGAGACTTTAGCTGCGAGGTTTAGGAAGTTTTCAAGTGAGGCTTCGTTGTAGGCTACACGCATAGCGCTGCCAGAGAGCACATAGCTTGGGCGGACGATAACGGGGTAACCAATTTTTTCTGCGCTACGTTTGGCGTCTGCAATGGATACAAGTTTGCTCCAAGGCGGCTGACTAATACCAAGTTGGTCAAGTAACGCGCTGAATTTAGAGCGGTCTTCTGCTAAATCGACATCATGTGCAGATGTGCCAAGGATTTTGGCGCCTAACTCCGTCAGTTTCATGGACAGGTTGTTTGGGATTTGTCCACCGACGCTTGTGATTATGCCAAGCGGGTTTTCTTTGTCGTAAATGTCCATGATACGTTCAGTGGTTAATTCTTCAAAGTACAGTTTATCCGACACATCGTAGTCGGTGCTGACGGTTTCAGGGTTATAGTTAACCATGATGGCTTCTTTTATGCCGTTTTTCTTGAGCGCCCAAATCGTGTTAACGCCGCACCAGTCAAACTCGACGCTTGAACCGATACGGAAAACGCCTGCACCTAGAACAATGACTTTGCTTGGAGTATTGGAAAGTTCAATATCGTCTTCGTCTCCACCGTAAGTCATGTAAAGATAGTTGGTTTTGGCTGGATACTCGGCGGCTAAAGTGTCGATCTGTTTAACTGAAGGAACAATTTTAGCGTTTTTACGGAAAGTGCGAATTGTTGTTTCGTCAGTGCATTGGCAAACTGCAATTTGCTCATCTGAGAAGCCTATGCGTTTAGCTTCACGTATAACCTCAACAGCTTCGGATTCGCCAAGATTTAGGTTGCGCAGTTTATCTTCCATGTTAAGTATGTTCTTGATTTTATACAGGAAGAAAGGATCGATTCCGCTTAGGCGATAAATTTCTGGTACACTTAATCCCATGCGAAGGGCTTTGCTGATTTTGTAGAGACGCTCATCTGTTGGATCCGCCAGTTCATCACGAATGCGTTCCTCTGATTCAGGCTCAGAATCTTCGGGGTTGCAGACTAAACCGATTTTGCCGATGTCAAGCATTCGGACAGCTTTCTGCAGAGCCTCTTCAAAGCAGCGGCCAATAGCCATGACTTCGCCTACACTGCGCATTTGTGGTCCAACATGGCGGTCGGCGTTTTTGAATTTTTGAAGATCCCATCGAGGGATTTTAACCGTGATGTAGTCGAGGGCTGGTTCGAAGCAGGCGGTTGTTACTTCTGTTACTTTGTTGATTAATTCAGGCAACAGGTAACCGATGGTTAACTTAGTAGCGATATAGGCAAGCGGGTAACCAGTGACTTTGCTGGCTAAAGCGCTGCTTCTTGACATTCTTGAGTTTACTTCGATGACTCGGCATTCTTCGGATTTAGTGTGAAGTGCCCATTGGATGTTGCATTCGCCAACTATGCCGAGGTGACGTATTGCGTTTATGCTGATTGAACGTATTTTGTGGTATTCACGATTCGTCATGGTCTGTGAGGGCGCAACAACGATGCTGTCGCCAGTGTGAACGCCCATGGGATCAAAGTTTTCCATGTTACACACGGTTAAACAGTTGTCAGCATAATCACGCATAACCTCATATTCAACTTCTTTCCAGTGACCAACATACTCTTCAATTAGGACTTGCCCGATGCGGCTCTGTGCGATTCCTCGGGTAACGATTTCTTTAAGTTCGGTCACATTATGGGCGACGCCACTGCCTTTGCCGCCTAAAGTGTAAGCTACACGAACAATCACAGGGTAACCGATTTCTTCAGCTGTTTCCATGGCAGATTTGAGACTAGTAGCTGATTTGCTTTTTAGGGGTGGAACGTCGGCTTCAAGCATTGATTGACGGAAACGTTCCCTATCTCCTGTATCTTCAATGGCAGAAATTGGAGTACCTAGAACTTTACAGTTGTACTTGTCAAGAATACCTGTTTTGGCTAGTTCGATGCCGCAGTTTAACGCGGTTTGTCCACCGAACCCAAGCAGGATGCCGTCAGGACGTTCCTTAGCTATAACTTTTTCCACAAATTCGGGGGTAACTGGGAGAAGATAGACTTTGCCTGAAAGCCTTGGGTCAGTTTGGATTGTTGCAATGTTGGGGTTAATTAGAACGGTTTCTATACCTTCCTCTCGCAGGGCTTTTAGGCATTGACTTCCACTGTAATCGAATTCGGCTGCTTCACCAATTTTGATTGCGCCGCTTCCAAGAACAAGAACTTTATGTATCCAATCGAATTTCGGCATTATTTTGCCTCCAAAGTTTTTTTGAATTTATCAAACAGCATTTCAGTATCGTAAGGTCCAGGTGAAGCTTCAGGATGCCATTGAACTGCAAAGACGGGTTTGGTTTTGTGTTTTATGCCTTCAGTGGTTTTATCGTTAGGGTTTACGAACCAGGGTTCAAGCGGCGTCTGCTTTAGAGTTTCCAAGTTTATAGCGTAACCGTGATTTTGAGTAGTAATATAACAACGTTTACTGGTCAAGTCAAGAGCAGGCTGGTTTTGAGCTCTGTGACCAAACTTAAGTTTGTAAGTATCTGCACCCATTGCTAAAGCCAAGATTTGAGCACCCAAACAGATACCCATCACTGGAACCTTTTCGACGAGTTCGCGAAGGGCTTCAACGGTTTTTGTGTTACGTTTAGGGTCACCTGGCCCGTTGCTGACAAAGACACCGTCAGGGTGGTAAGATAAAATCTCTGCTGCTGAGGTGTCGTATGGTACTCGGATAACGTTTATTCCTCGTCTTAACAGGTTACGGATAATGCTGAATTTAACTCCACAGTCAATTAAGACAACGGTTAGTTTGCCGTCAACATTGTACTTGCAGGGTTTTTTAACAGAGACTTCCTTGACAAGGTCGGTCTGATTGGGGTCTGCAATATTGTGTCCATTTTTCAGGAGCGCTTCAAGGTTTGGTTCTTCGTTTGCGTCAAAAACTTGCATTATTCCAAGCATGACACCGTGGGTTCGCAGTTTTTTGGTTAATCGTCGTGTGTCTATGCCGTAGATTCCCGGGACGCCTTCGTCGGATAACCATTTGTCAAGGGTACGGGTGGATGCCCAATGGTATGGTTCGAGACAGAGCTCATGGATTACTAAGCCTTGAACTTGAATGTGGTCTGATTCAAAGTAAAGTGGCAAACCAAGGTTAAGCTCGTTTGATGGAACACCATAATTGCCCACCATTGGATAAGTAAGAGTTAAAATTTGTCCTTTATACGAGGGGTCGGTTAAAGATTCAGGGTACCCAACCATTGAAGTTGAAAAAACCACTTCGCCACTTATTTTTCCGGTGGCACCAAAACCTTTCCCGATAAATGACGTTCCGTCTTCAAGAAGCAGAACCGCTTTTTTAGTTTTATCCGACATGCTGTGTTGTGACTCCAAAGCTTGATCTACCTATAATTTCAATTTTTGTTATCTGATGACTGTGAAGAGTATGAATCCACCAGATCGTCCAGCGTGTTTGAGGCTTTTGAAAGCGCAACTTTAAGGCTCAAAATCGCCCATTCAGTTTGCGTGTGACTTTTGACTCTTTCTTTTAAGGTTCTTTCAACCTCGATTGGTGATGGACCGCCTTGAACTTTATATGTTTCGACTATTTTGCGTGGATTTGTGCATTCAACTATATCTTCTAATTTAACAGTTAACTCCAAACCAGCGCTTTCTTTAGCGACCTTATGCAACAACTCGGATGAAGTATCTATAAGCGTCTTTTTGGATTCAATCAAAGTTTTTACAATTGCCCCAGCAATTTTGTGCGCTGTGCGAAAGGCAACGTTGTATTTGCGTACAAGCATGTTTGCCAACTCCGTAGCGCCGACAAAGCCTGCAGCCGCTTTTTGTTCAACGTTGCTGGAAACTTTAATGTTTGGAACCAATTGGGTAAAGATATTCAGGGATGCTTTGAGGTTGTCTGTTGCTGCCCAAAGTTTGGGAGTTAATTCTTGGAAGTCAAGATTGTAAGTTGTAGGCAAGCTTTTCACTGCCGCAGCCGCCGCCACATAATCACCTAAAGCATAGCTTGCTCGTGCCCGTATAACTTCGAGGCATTCAGGGTTTTTCTTTTGCGGCATAATGCTGCTTGTTGAAGTGAATTCGTCTGGCAACTCGACGGTGCCAAACTCAGCTGAACTCCAAATGATTAGGTCTTCAGCAAAACGACTCAAATTCACGGCGGTTAAGGTTAAAGCGGCGACTGTTTCAACTATGAAATCTCGGCTACCCACTGCGTCAATCGAGTTTTCCAAAACATCGCTAAAACCCAAAAGTTCGGCGGTGCGTTTACGGTTGAGTGGGAAACTTGTTGTTGCCAAGGCGCCCGCACCCAATGGTGAAAAGTTGACGCGTTCATATGCACCTTGCAAACGTTGTAAATCGCGTCCTAAAGCGTCATACTGTGAAACAAGGTAATGTGCGTAAGTAACCGGTTGAGCCGCCTGCAAATGAGTGTACTCCAGAATTATTGTGTCTAAATGTTTAGCTGCCGTATCAAGCAGGTTCTGCTGCATTTCCAAAATTTCCTGCATAATAAATAGCAACTCGTTGCGTAAGGTCATGCGTATTGCGGTTGTGACTTGGTCGTTTCGGCTTTTTGCTACGTGCATGTTGCCGCCGACTTCTGGTCCTGTTTGGGATAGGACGGCTTCTTCGACTGCCATGTGCACGTCTTCCGCTTCTGGGTCAAGCTTGGATGCAGAAAGATTTGCGAGTGCAGCAAGAATTTTTGTGCCGGGTTGCCAAGGAATAATTTCTTGTTCCATAACCATGGCAACGTGTGCTTTGTTAATTGCCAACACTGCCTCAGCAAGGCGGGTATCGTCATTTCTTGAAGAGGTGAAATGAGCAACGTCTTCTCGAACATTGCCGAGGCGTCCTCCATGCAACATTTTAGACGTTTTCCATGCCCTCCTCAAGTTTTTTTAGTTTTGTTCTACTTGGTAGTCTTTGAGGCTTTCGGTTCCTTTGACGCTTTTAATGCATTGTACATCTTTGTTTGCATGCCCCAGAGTTCAATGAAGCCTTTTGAGTATGACTGGTTAAAGCTTGTTTTAATGTTATAGTTTGCCAAGTTCTTGTCGTAAAGTGAGTTTGGTGAACTACGTCCGACAACTTGCATGCTACCCTTGTAGAGCTTCAGTTTAACTTCGCCGTTCACGTTTTCTTGTGAACGGTTGATGAATGCGTCTAAATCATCTTTCAATGGGTCAACCCACAAGCCTGCATAAGCAAGGAAGACCCATTGGTCATCAATGGTTTGTTTGAAAAGGTTTTCGTGGCGTGTCATAACCATTTTTTCAAGGTCACGGTGAGCTTCCAAAATGACAATCGCTGCTGGGCACTCGTAAACTTCACGGGATTTTAAGCCGACGATACGGTCTTCTATGTGGTCAATTCGACCTACACCGTTTCGTCCAGCAATCTTGTTTACTTCCTCTATAAGTTCAAGGGGCAGCATTGCTTTTCCGTTAACTGCTACTGGTTCACCTGATTGGAAAGTGATTGTTACGTATTCGGGTTTGTCTGGAGCCTTTTCTGGCGCAACTGTCCATTCATACGCGTCGGCGGGTGGCTCAACACTGGCGTCCTCAAGCAAACCGCATTCGATGGCGCGTCCCCAAACGCTGGCGTCAATACTGTATTTGGTTGCGTTAATTGAGATTGGAATGCCTTTGGCTTTGGCGTACGCCATTTCTTCTTCACGGGTCATGCCCCATTCACGTACTGGAGCAAGAACTTTCATTTCTGGTGCTAAACTGCTTAATGTTATATCAAATCGGACTTGGTCGTTTCCTCGCCCTGTGCAGCCGTGGGCTAAGCCTGTTGCGCCTTCTTGTTTGGCGATTTCAACCATTTTTTTGGCGATTAATGGTCTTGATAGGCTTGTGCTAATTGGGTATTTGTCTTCATAAAGCGCGTTGGCTTTTATGGCGGGGAAAATATAGTCTTTGGCGAATTCGTCTTTGGCGTCGATTGAGAAGTGTTTTAGAACGCCAAGTTTATGGGCTTTTTCTTCTGCGCCAGGCAGGTCTTCGCCTTGGCCTACGTCAACTGTGACGGTGATTACTTGTGCGTCATATTTTTCTTGGAGGTATTTTATTAACACGGATGTGTCTAATCCGCCACTATATGCAAGTACAATTTTCTCGGTTATTGTTTACTCCCCCGTTTTGTGAGCTAAATTATTTCCCTTACCTTGCAGGCTATATTTTTAAACCTTGTGACTTTTTTGTTACATAAGAAGCTTTAAATGTACTATTTGATACATCGATATTTCTATGACCATAGCTCAAAACGTCCGCTACTACCTACGAAACAAGCCCTACCTACTTGAAGCACTTGAAAAAAACATAGTTAACCTAAGCGAGCTATCCCGCCAAATCCAAAATGAACTAAACACAGATAACACAAGCGCCGTAAAAGCTGCCCTGCGACGATTCTCTGAAGAACTACAAAAGCACAAACAGAAAAGAGAAGAAAAAGTTCTTGCACTGCTTAAACGCAGCAGCATCGCAGTTTACGACAGAAAATCTGTCATGATAACCTCGAAAGAAATGCAATCTAAAAATGGCATGAAAGTTGACTTGCCAGGAAAATACGTGTATCTCCTTGACAGGTCAGATTTGCCTGAACGCATAACCACACTTGTCAAGCATGAAAACTGCACAATGATTGTTATTCATTCGCCTGAAGAGTTAGAAGCAACTCCAGGTGTTGTCGCTTTCCTTGCAACCTTGCTGGCAGAACAGAACGTTAACATGATTGAGTTCATTTCATGCTGGACTGAAACAGTCATTGTCGTAGAAAAGAAGGATAGCCTAAAAACCTATGAAGTCCTCTCAAACATGGTAGGCTAAGCCGTAAACTTAGCAATAAAATTAATAATATTCACAATCGATAAAGTTTCTAACCCAGAGTGAAAATAAAGATGCCAGCAAAACAAGTAACAGTAAAAGCGCCAGCAACAAGCGCCAACCTTGGTCCAGGCTTTGACGTTTTCGGCATAGCCCTAGAGCAGCCAAGCGACAAAGTAACCCTAACAGGCACTATGCATGGAATAAAAATCCAAATCAGCGGCATAGGAGCAAGAACAATCTCACTTACACCAGATAAAAACACGGCAGGTCTTGTAGCAAAAAAAATGATAAACGATTTCAAATTAAACACTGGCCTGCACATTCATGTTGAAAAAGGCATTTTCCCTGGAAAAGGGTTAGGAAGCAGCGCAGCTTCAGCAGCCGCAGTAGCGTTTGGCATCAACACCATGTTTGATTTAGGCTTAAGCAATAAACAGTTAATTGAGTACGCAGCAAAAGGCGAGGTAGCCTCCGCTGGTTCTGAGCATGCAGATAACGTGTCTGCTGCGATATGCGGAAACTTTGTACTCATCCGTTCATATAATCCCTTAGAAATTATCAATTTGGAGTGCCCAAAAGATATGGAACTCGCAGTAGCTATGCCTAAAATGATTACGCCTCCAAACAAGACCGAAAAAGCCCGAGCAGTAATTCCAAAACTAGTACCTCTAGAAAAGCATGTTCAAAATTTGGGCAAGGCAGTTGCTATGGCGGTTGGGTTTGCCATCGGTGATGTGGATATTATCGGTCAATCGATGGTTGATGTTATTGTTGAACCAGCTAGGGCATCATTAGTTCCAGGTTACAGTAAAGTTAAAGAAAACGCGTTAAATGCAGGCGCATTAGGCGTGACGATAAGCGGCGCTGGACCAGCCATGATAGCTATCGTAAACAAAAACAAAGGCGACACAGCTAAAGTTGCAGCGGCAATGCATGAAGGCTTCCTATCGGCGGGTTATGATTCTAACGCTTTCGCCACAAAACCCGGCAAAGGCGCCTACTTAGTGGAGATGAAACTATGAGTTACCAAGAATGCATAAACTGTCACACAAAATACGACATAGACGAAATAGTATATTTCTGCAAAAAATGCGGAGACATCCTTGAAATAAAAATGGACATAGAAAGGGCAGCAGAAACCGTTAAAACTGGAGACTACAAGAAAACTCCAATTTCTGTTTGGCGTTACCGCGACTTTATGCCAATTCATGAAGCAACAAAAGTGGTCACTCTAAATGAAGGAGGAACTGGCCTTCACCGTTCCGAACGCCTTGGCGAAGCACTTGGACTTACCAATTTGTGGATAAAAAATGAGGGCGAAAATCCAACAGGCAGCTTCAAAGACAGAGGCATGACCGTGGGCGTGACCAAAGCTGTCGAACTGGGAGCACGACACGTAATCTGCGCTTCAACAGGCAATACAAGCGCCAGCCTAGCAGCCTACGCCGCACGCGCAGGAATAAGATGCACCGTGCTGATTCCGTCAGGCAAAATTGCTTACGGCAAACTATCACAAGCCATGATTCACGGCGCCAAAGTCCTTCAAGTCCGCGGCAACTTTGACGAAGCCCTCGAGTTTGTACTAAAACTTGCTGAGAAACACCCAAGCATTTACTTACTCAACTCAATTAATCCCTTCCGTATAGAAGGTCAAAAATCGTTAGGCTATGAAATCTGTGAACAACTAAATTATGACGCCCCAGACCGTCTAATCGTGCCCGTCGGAAACGCGGGAAACATAAGCGCCATCTGGAAAGGCTTCAGCGAATTCTACAAACTCGGCCTAATCAAGAACCTGCCCAAAATGACTGGAATTCAAGCGGCAGGTTCAGCACCCATTGCCAAAGCAATCAAGAGCCACAGCAACAAAATCGTGCCAGTCGCAGAGCCAGAAACTGTTGCAACAGCCATCCGCATCGGTGCGCCAGTTAGCTGGAAGAAAGCTATCAACGCCATTAACGATTCTCATGGCACAGCAGAAACTGTTACAGACGAAGAAATCCTTAATGCCCAAAAGCTTTTGGCACAGATTGAAGGCATCTTTGTGGAACCCGCAAGCGCCTCCTCAATCGCGGGTCTTAAGAAGCTTGTGCGTAATGGCATAATTAACAAGGACGAACGCATCGTTTGTGTTACTACTGGTCACGGCTTAAAGGACCCAGACACCGCCATCAAAATGAGTGAGAAACCAGTTGAGGTTGACGCGGAAATGACTGCTATCGAAAACGCTTTAGGCATTAAATCCCAAGTAGCAGTAACACAAAGGTGAATTGGGCATGAGAATTATTTTAGTCGGCTACGGCGTTGTCGGTAAAGGAGTAACCACGATTCTTGCCAAAAGATACTCGGAAAAGATTGCAAGCTACGGTTTCAACCCAAAAGTTGTCGCCATCGCCGACGTTGACGGGGCAGTAATTAACCCACGTGGTTTTAGCCCTGAAAAGCTGGAAATGTTCAAACAGAAAGGTTACCCAGTTTCAGCTGACCCAGATTTTGGTCACCAAGGCATGAGTGCTCTTGACGTGATTGAGAACGTGGAAGCCGAAGTCGTCGTGGAAGTAACGCCTGTTAACATCAAAAACGCGGAACCTGCACTTTCTCACATCACAAAAGCCTTCAAAACAGGCAAACATGTAGTCACAACAAACAAGGGACCCCTCGCATTGGCCATGCCAGCCTTAACAGAGCTTGCAGAATACAATAATGTGTTTTTGCGGTTCAGCGGTACAGTCGGCGGTGGAACACCCATGCTGGAATTCGCCAAACGTTGTCTTGCAGGCGATCGAATTCTTGCCATCAGAGGCATCTTAAACGGCACAACCAACTACATCTTAACCGAGATGGGTCAAAACCACATTTCATTCCAAGAGGCACTTTCTACTGCGCAGAAGCTTGGTTACGCAGAAAGAGAACCATCAATGGATATTGACGGTTTTGATACTGCCTGCAAAGTTGTCATTTTATCTAATTGGATTATGGGCAAAAAAGTAACCCTAAAAGACGTGGACAGGACAGGCATACGTGAGGTTACGTTGGAGATGCTTAAAGACGCGGCGAAAAGAAACAGCACAATCAAACTCGTTGGCACTGTAGATGACAAGCAAGTATCTGTTAGACCAGTTGAAATTCCTTGGGCTAACCCCTTGTGTGTTAGCGGAGTTTTAAATGCGGTCACTTTCCAAACTGAGTATGCGGCAGATCAAACCCTAATCGGTCGAGGTGCAGGCGGAATAGAGACTGCCAGTGCGGTTTTAAGAGACCTCTTAGACATAAGACATAAGTTAGCCTCAAAACTACTATCCTAAAAAAGAGCTGAAGAAAGATGAAGAAAGTAATAATGAAGTTCGGCGGAACCAGCGTTGGCACAGGCGAAAACATACGTCGAGTAGCCGACATAGTATCACAATACTCTAAAGAATACCGTGTCGTTGTTGTAGTTTCAGCTTTGGCAGGAGTAACAAACAAACTGTTTGAAGTCGCCTGTCAAGCAATGAAAAGCGACGAAAAACTGGTTAAGAACTTCACAGAGGAGTTACTACAAAAACATAAAGAAGCAGTCGGCGCCGCTATATCGAGCAAACCGTTACAGAAAGAAGTTAACCAAATCATAGAAGAAACAATAGCGGAGCTTGAAAAAGTATTAACAGGCATACAGTATGTAGGCGAATTAACCCCGAAATCTAAAGATTACGTGGTCTCCTTTGGCGAGCGCCTATCAGCACCAATTGTTTGGGGCGCAATACAAGACCACAAACTTGAAAGTCAATGCTTCACAGGCAAAGAAGCAGGCATAGTAACCGACTCCAACTTTGGCGAAGCAGACCCACTCATGAATTTTACAGCTCATCTTGCACGCGAAAGACTTGGGCCAGTGCTTGAAAAAGGCGTAATTCCAGTAGTGACTGGCTTTATTGCAGCAAACCAAGACGGCATCGTAACCACCGTTGGACGAGGAGGCAGCGACTACACCGCAACCATACTTGGCGTCGCATTGGAAGCAGACGAAGTGTGGATTTGGACAGACGTTGACGGAATCATGACCACTGACCCCAAACTTGTCCCATCCGCAAAACTGCTGCCACAACTTAGCTATCAAGAAGCCGCAGAAATGGCGATTTTCGGCGCAAAAGCCATGCATCCACGCGCACTCGGACCAGTAAGCAAAGAAAACATTCCAGTTAGAATACGCAACGCTTTCCACCCAGAAAACTCAGGTACCCTAATCACCAAAGAGCCAACTTCAAACGCTAAAGAAGTCGTCAAAGCAGTAGCCATGATAAAGGATGTAGCAATGCTAAATGTTAACGGTGCCGCAATGGTTGGTGCACCCGGCAGTTACGCAAAAGTTTTTGATGTTTTGGGCAAAAACAACATCAACGTTATGATGATATCAACCGCGGTCAGCGAAGCAAACATTTCAATGATAATTAAACGCGGAATGCTTGGCAGAGCAATAAGCAACCTTGAAATTGCCCTGCTTGAACGCGGCGGAATGGTCAGCGAAGTTACAGCAGAAGATGACGTCGCCGTAATCGCAGTTATGGGCGCCTACATGAAAGGCACACTGGGTTTAGCTTCAAGAATCTTTGCAACCGTCGCCAAGAAAGGCATAAACATCCGCATGATTGCTCAAGGCAGCAGCGAACTCAACATCAGCTTCGTCGTTAAAGAAAAAGACGGTATAGAAGTTGTCAGGGCAATTCATGAAGAATTCAACCTCGACAAAGCCTAAATAGGCTTTTTCTTAATTTTGTTCTATTTTAATTGTTTAAGCATTGATTCTACGCTGTTTGTTGGGGGCATGCAAGTTTTGCCTTTGCAGACATACGCGGTTGCTTTGCCGTCAAGCTGTGTGTAGTCAGTGTCGTTGGTTCTTAGTTGGATAGTGGTGTTTGGTAAATACTGCTTGTTGAGGGCATCTATCATTTGGGTGGTATCGGCGTCTTTTGGGTCTCCAACGATTACGACACTGCTGGATGGTCCAGTAATCAGGTACATTGCGCTGAGGAAGAAAGTGAAGGCTTGGGGTCCGTCCTCGATTTCGTCGGCGAAGGTGTGGGTCATTTGTTCTGCATTTGCTTCGTAGTCTGGGTTGCCTGTTAAGCGGCTAAGCCACAGTAGCACCCAAAACGCTGCCGAGTTGCCCGAGGGGATAGCGCCGTCATAGAGTTGTTTAAGCTGGGGCATGCCTTCTGCCTCTACTGTTTGGTAGTAGCCGCCTTTGCTGTTATCCCAAAATCTTGCAACCATGGCTTTGGCTAAATCTGCGGCGGCTCCAATATATTTGGCTTCAAAAGTTGCTTCATAAAGCTCGATTAAGCCTAAGGATAGAAATGCGTAGTCGTCAAGGAAACCTTCGATGGCGGTTTCTCCTTTAATGTGGCGGTGGTAGAGGAGGTCGCCTTTGAGCATGTGGGTTAGGATGAATTCAGCGGCGTTCTTTGCTGCCTCGACGTATTTGGCTTCGTTTAAGACCTTGCCAGCTTTAGCATAGGCAGCTATCATTAAGCCGTTCCAGTCAGCCAGAACTTTATCATCCAAGGCGGGGGCAACACGCTTCTTTCTCGCCGTAAAAAGTTCTGAGCGAGCATTGATTAGTTGACTATTTATTTCCTGCATGGTTAAACCTTTGTAAGGGGCAAGTTCTTCAAGGGATTCGGCGATGTAAAGCACGTTTTTGCCGGTTGGTCTTCCGTGTTCTGAAAAGTTGCCTTCAGCTTTCAAACCAAAAACGTGGACTACCAATTCTGCATCTGCTAGCTGTAAGGTGTCGAGGACTTCGTTTAGTGTCCAGAGGTAGAATTTGCCTTCTTCGCCTTCGCTGTCAGCGTCTTGCGCTGAATAGAAACCGCCTTCTGGTGACGTTAATTCACGCTGAACATAATCAAGAGTTTCTCGAGCGGTCTGGGCGTAGATTTGGTTGCCTGTTAACTGGTAAGCTTCAATGTAAGCCAACACGAGCAGGGCTTGGTCGTAAAGCATCTTTTCAAAATGTGGAACAAGCCAATACGCATCGGTGCTGTAACGATGGAAACCGTAGCCAATTTGATCAAAAACTCCACCAAGACGCATCTTTGTCAGGGTTTGCTCGACCATGGCTAAAGCTTTCTTTTCCCCAGTCTGAGCATAATACCGCATCAGAAACAAAAGCCTGTGAGGAATTGGAAATTTTGGTGCAGCATAAAAGCCGCCGTTAACATCGTCGAAATCCATCTGTAAATGCTCATAAGCCGCCGTCAGCACCGACTCATCAAGCTGAGTCTCTGAAATCTTGTTTTCCACCACTAACAAACGACGTTTAACATCTTGCCCAACCATTTCCATTTCCTGCCGCTGGGTTTTCCAAATATGCATTATTTGAGGTACAAGGTCCAGTAAGCCAACTATACCGAAAAGGCTGGTTTTGGGAATGTAGCTGGCGACGAAGAACGGGTTAAGGTTGGGGGTTAGGATGATGTTTAGGGGCCAGCCGCAGTTTCTGCCCATTGCTTGACAGTAAGCCATGTAAGAGGCGTCGATGTCGGGACGTTCTTCTCGGTCCACTTTTATGCAGACAAACGCTTCATTGAGTAAGTCGGCGACTTGTGGGTCGCTGAAGCTTTCATGCGCCATTACGTGGCACCAGTGGCAACTGGAGTAGCCGATGCTTACAAAAACAGGTTTATCTTCAGCCTTTGCCCTATCAAAAGCTTCTTGCCCCCATGGATACCAATCCACTGGGTTGTAAGCGTGCTCGAGAAGGTAAGGGCTTTTTTCATTAATGAGCCTATTAGGTTTAAGGTTTGACTGCAAAAAACGACCATCCTATACAATATTGTATGGCGCTAAGGGTTTTTAATCATTATTCAACAGTTAACGCTAACTTATCCATCTTATCTGTAAGAAAAGCAAAATCGACTGAACAAAACAGGTGACTTGCACAGTTACAATCGGAACAACCAAAATTGGGCACAGAATCGCAATTCTTAGCCAACAATTGTGCGGTTTGGCATTCACACATTTTGTCTACCTCCAAACAGTAAACCTCTGTAACCTCAACTGCAGGGTCAACTAACAGGTAATCGATATGCCAAAAGAAGCGTTTTTCTTTTCGCAGGTGCCGTTTAACACGGGCTTCGAGACTATTTTGGGCTGAACCCACATACGCATACAGTCCTGCAGGAAAACTGATTTCGCCTAAAGCACCAACTTTTAGACTTATGGGTTTACTGATTTTGATTATGAGAACGTAGATGCCTTTCACGGTACTCGCCTAGGCCGATAAGAGCGCGGTAGTGGTTTGGGCTTGCACGTATTTTTGGGCTTTCTCTTTTAGGGTTTGGTCTTCTGTTATGAGTTTGATGTTTTTTTGTTTTGCAAAATAGATGTAGCTTGAATCGTAAAACGAGAGGTTTTCGGTTTTGGCTATTTCCATGATCTGCTGAAAAGTTACGTCTTGATTTAGGATTTTGTCTATTCTCGACAGAATGAGTTGAGCAACTTTTTCCAACACTTTTGCTTCTTGCTGGGTTAAGAATTTGGCGATGCCGCTTTCTTTGAGGAGGGCGTTTCCAACTTCATAAACGGTTAGGTCTAGGATGAGTGAGTTTTGGAGGTGCTGAAACGTGGTTTGTACGTTTGCTTTTTTGATTAAAAGTATGAATGCGGAGGCGTCGAGTAGGTATTGTTTCATCTTGGGTCTCTTGAGTCATGTATGGCGGTTGCGATTTCGGCGTCTGGGATTTTTTCGAGGACTAATTTCATTTCGCTTATGGCGTTTGATAGTTCGGCGTTTTCGATTCTGCGGATTTCATCTTCGAGTGCTAGGCGGACGGTTTCTGAGACGTTGATTTTGTGTTGGCGGATTTTGTCTTTGAGCGTTTTTTCTACTCGGACGGTAATGATTTCTGACATACAAAAAATGTATTACAATTATGTATATAAGCATGCCGTTATACAATAAACGTAAGACAACAACAGTCCATCAAAAACCTGCAAAACAACACAACAAACATTAATCCAGCCAAACCCAACCAGTAAACAAAGTGCCAAAAAATGCCAGAAATCGACCACACCCCAGAAACCCTACAAAAACTAAAACAATTACTAAACCCACAAAACGACACCTACCAGTTCTTAGGCTTCACCTTCAACCTAAAAACCGCAACCCTAACCAACCACATAGGCAAAGTCAACCCTGAAGAACTAAGCATAAAACTCTTACCCGCCATACTAAGCCACTACTCCCAAGCCAAACCCGCCCCCTCAATTGGCAACCTTGTAAAATTCAAAGACTTACCCGGCGGCTACTCCTACGCAGAAGCCTTCACCAAAAGGGCAATTGAACCCGTAGCAAAAACGTTTGGCAACAATCCACAACTCATGGTCAAAGCAGCACAACTTTTAGAAGGAAAACCCCTCAAGCTTGGAGACGCTTCCTTTGTTATAGAAGCCTTGAAAGGCATTACGTTAACGTACATTCTTTGGAGGGCAGACGAAGAGTTCCCTGCAGAAGTTAATATTTTGTTTGATGATTCCGCAAGCAGCTATTTGCCTACGGAAGACTTGGCGGTGCTTGGCGAGTTAACAACAGTTCGTCTCATTGCAGCAAGCAAACCCTAAAAAAGTAATTCACCAGCACTGTACCAAACAAATATCCATCCAAACTTTTTCAAAAGCAAGTTTATGACTGGTTTGGATATGCCTTGTCAATTCTTCAGATTTTGAAAAAACAGCGTTACAGATTGGGCATTCTTTGCCTGATTGTGTCATAAAAAAGAACCCTAAAAGAGACAGGGATTTTGCCTTTTTACGGTTATGTGATTGCAAGATGGAACAACAAAACGGTTTCTGTGATTCTTGATAAACATAAAATATTTGAGAAATACAAGGGGGGCTGGTGTTAATGGTTAAAAATCGAGCCAAAGTTGTAAAAAAGTGAGGAGCAGCCCTTGATAGAGCGTGCCCTTTCGGGTTTAGTTTATTGTGATTACCACGTTGTCAATGTTGTAGGTTAACTGTGTTTCCCAACGCACAGAAAAGCCCAATGCAACATAGACATCACCTGAAGAGCCAACGTCTACTTCTTGAGATATACTGTAGGTTTTCCAGCCTGCAACATCATTTGCATTGCCTAACACTTGGAAGTCACCTTCAGTTGAGGGATTTTTGTCTCCGACGTAACCCACAACTGCTGCCATGGTGTTGAAGCTTTCATTTTCACTCCAGAAGCTAAAGGTAACGTTAACGTTTCTGGTCTGGTTTGGTTCTAAGTGAAGTTTTTGTTCAATCCAGACGGTTCCGTCGTCTTGAAGTCCGTCAATGTAGAGCTGAACGGAATGGTTGCCTGTGGAGGAAACGTTTGCTACGGTTGTAACGTTCCAGTCAACCTGCGCTGGGAGGTCTACATCTGCTGTCCAGTTGCCTAAGCCGTCCTCAAAATCGCTAGTTAGGGTTTGGTTTTGGGTTGGCGTTGGAGTAGGGGATGGTGAAGGTGTAGGTGTCGCGGTGGGAGTTGCAGTTGGGCTTGGTGTTGGCGTGGGCGTTGGAGTTGGCGTTTGAGCAAACAAGTCGGGATTAAAGAAAAATACGCCTGCAACAATAGCTACAACCAAAACCAATGCAGCGCCTATTACAATGATTGATTTAGAGTTCATTATTTTGTCATCCTGTTTTTTCATAACTGACTGTCAAAGGGCGGATTTAGCGCTAAGCCTTAGAACATCCTGTCTAACAAATAGAACACAGTAGGCGCTATACAGCTCAAAGCTGCAAAACACTAAAAGGGGGTAGGTCCTATTGGTTGAAAACCACGTTATTAGTATGTTGAAAACAAGTAGTTTAGAAAGAAACCGACATACAAGAAAAAAGTGCTCTTCCAAACGGTGTCCTGCTTTGTGAAAACGACCGGCTGGTTTTAGAGGGCTTTGGCTTTTTTCTCAATTTTATAAAGCAACGTAGTTTCTCCCAGAATCAACAAAGTGTCATTTTCCAAAAGGGTAAAGCCGGGGTCAAAGAGGTTAGTCACAACTTTCCCATCTCTAATCACGCCGATGATTGAACCGTATTTGGAGATTTGCTGCAAACCCTTCCCAATTAGTGGCGAACCCTTAAAGATGGAGAATTCTGCGATTTCTTTGGCACCGATTTTCTCCGAGAAAACAATACCTACCAGTCCCTTGGTGACAGCTGAAAGCGCAAGCAAATGCCCAACAGTGACAGCATCGGGAATAACCATGCTTGCACCCGCCGCCTTCGCCGTGTCAACCAACGTTGGGTCATGAACTACACTGATTACGCGGATGTCTTGGCGGACCTTGCGTGTAGTAAGCAGAATGAGCATGTTCTCTGCATCTTGCTCATGAGCTATAACAACCATGGAAGCCTGATCAATACCAGCGGTTTTGAGAGCTTCAATGGGCTGTGTTTCATATTCAAGCACCACAAAAATGTCCCGTTTAAGCAACTCATTATAGGTGTTGGGGTCCTTGGTCATTATTACGTAGTCAAAGCCTAATTCTTCAAGCTTTTCAGAAATGTATTTGCCTAAGTGACTGTAGCCAAACACGATTACGTGGTTTTTTAGTCGCTTCATTAACTGTTTTTGAGCTTCGCTTTTTGCAAGTTTACCGTCAACTAACATGCTAACCATACTCTGAACAATAGAGGCTAACGCTCCAACCGATATTATAATCAAGACTATTAAAAGCACTGCTTCATCAGAGTTTAACGTGAAAAAGTTGCCGCCATTTGGAATGAACATGCCAATAGTAGTTATAGTAGAAACTGAAGCCAAGAACGCGTTGATAGTTGGCAAATGGTCATAGTAAGAGTAGATGGCTGCGCCGAAAATGAACATTAAAGCGAGGATAAGTACCTGTCGATAAACCGCTTTAACGAAAGCTATGGGACCATAGAAGGCTTGATAGAAAACGAAGCTAAATTTACGGGTACGTTTATGAATACGCCCTTTGGTGTGACCCCCGAAAATAAATTCCTCTTCATTCATTCACGCGTCTTCCGATGCTGCCGCTTTTCCGTTTAATTAATTACACTGTTAAATAATGGTTCCTGTTCATAGCAGTTGACACGTTTGTTTTTATTCATGGCTGCTGGGATTTCACGTAAACCTCAATATTCACTGCCGCCGTTGATTGTCCAATGAAATCCGACAGTTTTCCCGACCAGCGAGGAGTTGAGTCTGCCGTGTACCCAACCGTCTGCGAGATTCCCCGCCATAGTAGTGCTTTATCATAGTCTTTAGCATCTTGAGGCATGAATTCAAAGATGCTACGACTGGCAACGATGACAAGTTTCTTCTTCATGCGGCTGATTGAAACGTTTATGCGGTTAAGGTTAAGGAGAAAATCGCTTTCACTGCGAACGTAATCGGGGTCGCTAACAGTTGAGCTGATAATGATGAAGTCTGCTTCGCCGCCTTGATACCGTTCAACAGTATCTACACGGGTTTCACCGTAATCTTCTGCAAGCATATTCTTGAGCAGGCCTTTTTGGGCGTTATGCGGCGTAATCACACCTACAGCGTCGGGTGAAACACTGCGCACCAACGCGTTAACGATTGAAGCCTCAGTCAGATTTGACTGAAAACTTTCAGCCTCATCATGCACGATAAGCACAAACACGTTTTCCGGCTCCAAAACCACGCCTAAACCGTCAGTTGAAGGTTTAGAAGGCTCCAATGTTTCTTTCTGGTCACTGCGAAAATCGATTTTATCTTTTTCGTAAACCCACTCTTTAAGAAAATCAGCTATGACCGAGTGGCACCTGTGACTTTCACAGAGCCGTTCTGCGGGGATGTCGGCTGGGTTTTTGCATTTTATCCGTTCAATTCCCAAATCCTCGTTACGAAGTAGGCGAAGGAAATCCATTGCTGAGAGGAAACTGGCCATTTCTTCGAGTGTTCGGCGGTCTTCTTTTTCCCAGTTATGAGCGACGATAGGCGGGAGCTGACGGTGGTCACCTGCAACGAGGATTTGGCTATTTTTGGTCAGGAAGCTGCCGGAGAGGATGAGTTCGGGGAGTCGCATCATACTTGCTTCGTCCACGACTAGGAGGTCAAAGAAGCCTTCGCCCCAAGGTGGTTCGTTGCCGCCGATTTTCTTCATTAAACCGTACAGTCCTGGTGGGGTTAGGCATAGAATTAAGGGGTCAACAGCCGATGGATTAGGCGTTAACGTGGATTGATTCATTAAAAGTCCAGTTAATTCTTCAACTGTACTTTTATCTTCATTATAGTTAACGTAGGTGACGCCTTCAATGGGCTTTACAGATGCAGTGTTGCTGCTGAGCACTCGGAAAATTCTCAGGTCTTTAAGGTCCTTGCCGCCCGCGTCAATATATTCCTGCCAGCACCGTGCAAGTTTAGCCACAAACTCTTGAATTGCCTTATGAGTTGGAGCAACCATTAACACGCGACATTTTGAAGCTGCACGGTGAGCAGCTACATGCGCCAAAACCGCCAACTGCAAAGTCTCAGTCTTCCCAGTACCCGGCGGACCTTGAAGCATAACGATGGGTTCTTTGCCAAACACGCGGTCAACAAAACGTGCCTGCTCCGCTTTAGGAGGCAAACGCCGTTTCTCCATCCAACCTAAAAAGTTGGAGGCAACTGTTTTTGGCAGGGCAGTATGTGTTGAGTTTGTTTTTTTGCCCGCAAGGTAATCTGCCAAGAGAAGGTAAAGCACGTTGTTGCCTGAATAATCAAGGCATTTTGCAGCCCTATCCGAAATGATGTCGTCGGCAAGCTCATCAAGGATATAGTAACGTCCTTTTTCAAAAAGTTGCAGGTATTTGCCTTTGGCTTTTTCTGGGTCAGTCGTGGGCAGGTTATGCCAAGCACTGTATTTGCTGCCTTTGCCTCTTGGCCAACTGACAACTTTAATAGCAATTTCAGAACTCTGAACATCCACCTTGTCAACGATGGCGCGAGCGGATTTTTCTACTTCGGAAGGTGAACGTTTTTGGGCTTCCTCAAATTGGCCTGAAACATTTTTTGATAGTTCTGTTACTACCATCCAGTCGCCAGAACTGGAGCCGTCTGAACCTTTAACTCGGCAAGCGTTAGCGACACATTCAGCCTTAGGTAACCCGATACCTTCATAGATAAGCTTTCCTTTCACCACAAATTCCTGTTCGAACTCAAAAACGCTTGTACACTGGAAAATTAGTGACCTGCCAGAAGCTACCCGCTGATAAGGCAACAACGCATAATGCTGGTACATTTCTTGCCGTTTAGAGAAATACTCCAAATCAAGGAATTCTCGGCAACTACGTTCAAGAGTAGAAAGCCCCAATGAGAATTCAGCAATTTTTGGAACACCAATCGGCTTCTTACCAAGGCGTCGGTTGCGAATGTTTAGTGACCGCTCAATATGCTCCAGCGCCAAGCAGATTTTTTGTCCCATCAAATTAAGTTCTTCATCAGTTATGCGGCGAGTCTTTTTTGTGTAATCACACCATTTTCGTTTCTCCAGTAGAACTTTGGCTTTGCCCTTTTCTTGATAGGTGTCCAATCTGCCTTTGACGCCCCAAATATATTCGATAGGCAATTGGTCGCCGAATCGGGCGCGTGCCGGGTAATAACCATCTTTATGATACAACTCGTCTCTTAGAAAAACTATGGAACCGTCAGGGTTCCTGTTGAAAGGTAAAGAGTAATTGAATAAACCGTCACGGAAAACCAAACTCAAATCCACAGATGTTCCGTCTTTACATTTGGCTGTCCAGTTTTTGCGGTCAAAATAGGCAGCTTGCTCAAGAATGGGTAACAATCCACAACTGTGAAATTTAAGCGCCTTTCGATGCTGCACCTCATCTTGCAAAATAGAGAACATTGGTTGGTCAATAGCCTGCCGCAAACCAAGAAGATCGCGGACTGCTCTGGCGCTAATAAGTGAGGGCTGACG
This sequence comes from Candidatus Bathyarchaeota archaeon, assembly GCA_963832745.1. Classification (GTDB taxonomy): domain Archaea; phylum Thermoproteota; class Bathyarchaeia; order Bathyarchaeales; family Bathycorpusculaceae; genus Bathycorpusculum. The sequence continues at coordinate 248,642 of CAWHVC010000003.1, forward strand.
GCAAACGGCTTTCATTAGAATGTCACGTTCTTGGCGACTGAAAAAATACAGGTGAATAGGAGCCTCATCTGGGCTGCCTACTTCGTTTGCGACCTTCTGGATTGCTGCACTTAGATCAGTGAAGAAGGCTTCAAGGAGAGTTTTTTCTTCGTCTAGGCAAGCTTGATGGTCGTCGGGTAGCATTCGGATAACTTGAGATATGCTTGGGACCTCGCCTCTGTAACGTGTACAGTTAACGCGTGCACTGATAAGGGAGACAATGTCAAGCATGTAGTCCCATTCAACAAAAAGGTAAATGCGTATCATGCCATCAGGGCTAAACATTAACGACGTGTCGGCGCCAGTGGAAGGGTTGTCCTCGGGCAGGCTCCCGTATCCTGTGCCAGTTAACCATGGCATCCAACGGCTTTTGCTTGCACAGGGACTACCAGGGCGGATTCCACTTATCATGTATTGTGAACGTTCAATAAGCCAGTCCAGTTTAGGACCAACAATTGGGTCAGTTGAGAGTTCATGAACTTTTTGAGGGTCATTTGCTGGAAGATTTTTGAAATCGTAGGGGCGCAGGCTGTAGGTATCAAAAACGGGTTTGAGCTTTGCCAAATCCTCGAGCCTGTAGATTCCATGGTGCCCAAGCGCTTTCTGTTCGCCACGGCTTAGATTTAGCAAGGCGATGCTTTCTTTTTCGACGGCGCAAATTATGCAGCATTCATTAAAGCCGCAGTTGTCACATCTCCAGCATAGTTGAAACTCTACCTGTTCCAGCGGTGTCTGATGAATACGGTTTAACTCACCATTACCGGCGAGCAGTCGTTCAACATCTTGAATTAATGGGCTTAGTTTGAATTTGGGCAGTTTTTCGGGGTCAAGACTTTCAAGGCTGGTTTCACGGTTGATTACGCCGCCTTCAATCTCAACATTAGAAATCAAACTGCCAAGCTCTCTTGACAAAAGCAGAACATAAATTGCTACTTGAATACGGTGAGCGGTCTGCTCTTTCCATGAGGCTTTTAGTTCAAAAATTCGTACCTTGACTTTGCCGTTTCTTAGTGGCCAAATCGCGATTAAATCAGTGATGCCTTTTACATCCCACACGCCAATTGGACCCTTCATGGGCGCTTGGTAAAGCAGCACAGGACGGTTATCGGTTTTTTCGCCTGCAGAAATTTGGGCTTCAATAATTTGCTTTAACTCGTTTAGGGAGTCAACTGCTTTTTCCCAACCATGCGTGTGAGGGTCATATTTGGTGAAATCATGATAGTCAGCGGCTTTTGTTTTTAGTTCGGCGACTTTTTTCTCTTCGAGGGATTTGCCGGCGCCGTAAAGCAAGGGGCTAATAGGTTTGAAGGCTTCGGGCCAACTACGTTTTTTGACTTCTTTGCCTTCAAATTTTAGTTTAAAGAAGCGTGGGCAACAGTTGAACCGAATGTATTCTGCTATGCCTGAAGCGGTTAGAGAATCGCTGTTTTGCTCTTCTTCCTCGTCGTCAGTAAAAGTGTAGTCCATGTTTATGTCGCCATCGCTCAAATTTTTTTGCCTCTTTTTTGAAAGGTTAAGGTGTTGTCTTTAACTAATGTGGAGATTATTGTATTTACCGATAGTTTAAACCTAAGACGCAAAACCAAACACACCGCTGAAAGGAAACAAACTAAAAATGCATAAAACAATCAAACCCAGCAAACAGTTAACCTTTGACAGTTTACCCGCCGCACCCACAAAACAAGCCACCAACACAAAACCGGAAATGAAGAAACAAATTCGTGTAACCCAAATGGAAGCCGAAACAGGAATAGATGAATTAGCAATCAAAATCAGCTTTAAACTTGAACCTTCAAGGTTGAGCTTTTCTAAAGTTAGAGCCGACCTATTCTTTGAAGATGCCCATATCAGTTCAGTGTTGATTCGAGTACTTCAAGGACCCTTAGCAACGGATGAATCAGAGTACACTTGGATGCTTGACACTAAAGGCATAGGTGCTGGCACATACAGGTTACGGGTTGCAATGTACGAGTTGTGGTCTTCGGGGGAACGGTTATGCCAAACCAGCAGCGACGTAACCGTGGATTATGTGCCGCAAACTCGGCAGTCAAGACTGGTTAAGATTCCAACAGTGATAAGTGTTGCAGGCGCAGACGTAACGGTTATTTCAGGCAAAGAAAAAGGCGTTTTTTCGGAAATAGAGAAAAAAGCAAAAAATGAGCAGTTAAGCCAAAGAGACAGTTATTAAGAGGTTTAGAGGATTTCTTTTACTTTTACGCGGTTACCTTTTTGCTCTTCTTCTTCAATTTTAATTTCAAGCCAACTTCGAACTACATCCTCATTACTTAAACCATGGCTGTGAGGTTCAGGCTGAACATGCCTTTTTATCATCATAAAACAGGTGTCAGAAATCATCATTTTATAGTTCCCGTTTGGCAAGGTCTTGATGGTTACGTGGCTTTCGTCTGTTGGCAGATTCCCGTAGGAGCCAGGGTTTTCAATATCTAATTCGCGTTCAAGCCATAACTCTAAAAGTTCAGTGTTTGGACGTTTTGGCTTTTTAATTTGGCTGTTAACGTAAGTCATGTAGTGTTCTGGAATTGTTAATTCGAATGTTTTCAAAGCGCACACTCACCATGATTTAACTCTAAACATGCAATTAAATTTAATCCTAAAGCAAAGGGTAAAAGGAAAAGAGTGTTAGTTTTTGTTTGCAGTTTGGCTGTTGTTTTTGTTGTGAAGCTCTGCCAGTTTAAGAATGGTTTCTTTGTAGACGGCTATAGCGTTTAAGTATTCTTGGATTTCAATGTGTTCGTCAACTGTGTGGTCAAGATGTGAATCTCCAGGGCCATAAGTTACTATTGGCAAATTCATGGCTTTTCCCAGAAGGTTCATGTCCCCAGTGCCTGTTTTCCGTAGCAACGTTGCAGGTCTGTTTAGCACTTTGCGGACTGATGAAGAAATAACGTGAACAAGCGGTGAAGACTTATTTGCTTCAAACGGCTCCACAGTATCTTGCACGGATGCTTTAATGTTGACTTCTGGGTTTGCATTTTGATAGTTTCCAATTATCTTCATCATTTTATCGTAAACTTGTGCGGTTGTAAATTGTATGGGTACACGGACGTCAAGCATCATTTCAGCTTCAAAAGGAATAACAGAGTTTCCTTCCCCACCAACCATTTTCACAAGACACACGGTTATTGAAGTGAAGGGTGTTTCTTGGGGGTCTATCGAAGGGAAAGCACAAGCTGACTTAATTTTTTCCCATAACTCATACGCTTTTTCGAGCGCGTTATCATAAAGCCAAGGTGTTGAAGCGTGACCAGTTTCAGTTTTAACTACAATTTTTAGCTGAATCTGCCCTTTGTAACCAACAGTAATATTTTCGACTCCGCTGGGTTCACCAAAAACGGCGTAATCAGCTTCTATACCCTGAGTGATAAGGTGACGAACGCCTTTGCTTGTTGCTTCCTCTTCCACAACGCTTGCAATAAGGATTTTGCCTTTAAAATTGGGGTCTTTTGAAGCTGCGACCGCTGCCATGACCATTGCGGCTAAGGGTCCTTTTGCGTCGACTGCGCCTCGAGCGTAAATTTTGCCTTCTTCAATGCGGAGCGGCATGTGTCCTGCAACGGTGTCCATGTGACCACAAAGCAGGATAACTGGTTCGCCGTCACCGACTACACCGATTACGTTGCCTATTGTGTCTATGCCGACTTCAAAGCCCATATTTTTCATTTCGAGGGCTAAAAAGTTGGCTATGTCTTGTTCTTTGCCGCTGGGGCTGTAAATGCCAAGTAGGTTAGTTAGAAACCGTACTGCTTGCTCGTTCATTTTCTTCTTCTCCTAACGCTTCATCTAATGTTTTTACTGCTTTGTCGATTTGTTCTTTGGTAATTATCAAGGGAGGCAAGATGCGGATTACGGTTCTGCCAGCGTCTATAACAAGAACACCTTTGCTTATTGTTTTCATAATTACGCCATAAACGTCATAGCGTAATTCAATGCCAAGCATTAAGCCTAAACCGCGCACTTCTTTGACGATTTTGTGTTTGGCAGCAACTGCTTCAAGTTGTTCTTTGAAGTATTTTCCGTTAACTGCAGCTTTACCAGCTAAGTCTTCTTCCAGCAAGGCGTCGATTGCGGCGCATCCTGCTGCACAAACAAGTGGGCTGCCGCTGAAAGTTGTTGAGTGTTCACCGATTTTAAGGGTGGACATGAGGTCTTCTCTTGCAACGGTTATGCCGATTGGTAAGCCACCTGCGAACGGTTTGGCGAGGCACATGATGTCTGGTGTTACATCCCAGTTTTGGCATCCAAAGAGTTTGCCTGTACGTCCAAAACTTGACTGAACCTCATCAAGAATAAGAAGAACACCTTTTTCAGTGCAGATTTCCCGTACCTGTTGCAGGTAACCGTCTGGTGGAACGCGGATTCCGCCTTCTCCACGGATGGGTTCGATTATGACTGCGGCGGTTTTGTCGGTTATTGCTTCCCGTATCTTGTCCGGATTGTCGGGTGCAACATGTTTTATGTCGGGTATTAGTGGCATGAAGGGTTCGCGGTATTTTTTGTCCCATGTAAGGGATAAAGCACCCATTGTTTTGCCATGATAAGCACCCATTACGCCGATAATTTCTGTTTTACCGGTTGCTTTCCGTGCAAGTTTTATTGCACATTCTACCGATTCAGCGCCGCTGTTTGAAAGAAACGCTTTATCCAAGCCTTTGGGGGTAATACTGACTAGTTTTTGGATGAATTCAGCGCGTTTATCATTGTAGTAGCAACTATGCAGTGTAATGAGTTGTTCTACTTGGGTTTTTACAGCTTCAACAATTTTTGGGTGACAATGCCCAAGTGCAGCTACGCCGTAACTGCTTGCGCAGTCAAGATATTCTTTACCGTTAATATCCCACAGCAGTGCGCCTTTACCGCGTGTGAATACAAGTGGCTTTTTAGAGAAAACGTTAGCCAAATAACGTGTTTCAATATCCATTATTTCTTTTTCATTCACTAGTTATCACTGTACCAACTTGATGATTAAGAACTGAAGTTATAGGCTGCTTAGCAGTTCCTGAAGTTACAAGAACCTCTTTGACGCCTTGATTGAGCGCTTCCAAACCTGCATGAACTTTGGTGCTCATGCCACCGCCGATTTTAGATAGAACCTCTTTGACTTCGGTTGCAGCGATTTTTGGCACACGCTCGCCTTTAAGAATTAAACCTTCAACATCAGTTAATAGAATAAGTTTATCTGCTTTTAAGGCACCTGCGACTATTGCGGCTGTTCTGTCGCCATCCACGTTTAGGGGTTCACAGTCTTGACTTAACGCAATCGGAGTCACGATTGGCACGTAGCCTTTTTCAAGCAGCAGATTAAGCAACTCAGTGTTTACTTGAGTAATTTTGCCTGTATAGCCACCATCGATAACTTTTTTCCGTCCACGCTCATCAACAACGATTAAGCGCGTTTTACGTTCAGCTTTCAAGATTCCAGCATCTAATCCGCTTAAGCCTACAGCGGGCAATCCTTGGGCTTCAAGAGCCAACACGATTTGTTTGTTAAGTTTGCCCGCCATGACCATGGTGTAGATTTCGATGGTTTCTTTGTCGGTGTAGCGACTGCGGAAACCTTCAGGTGACATGATGAATTTTTGTTCTTTGCCAAGTTTAGCGGCGATTTCGGTAACTTCCACTCCGCCTCCATGGACGAGAACGACTTTATGTTCTTTGGCGACTTCTTTTAGGTCGGATACTAGGTCGCTGGATGCACCTTCTTTCAGGATGCTTCCACCCATTTTAATAACAAGCAGCATGGTAAATCACATCGGGTGGAACCCAGTGCTCTTAAGGCCTGTGGTTTCGTCTATTCCCATGAGCAAATTGAGGCATTGTACACCTTGTCCTGAAGCGCCCTTGCACATGTTATCAATGGCTGAGAACATCATTAAACGGTTTGTGTGCTCATCAATCTCGAAAGCCGACGTCACAGAAGTTTGTACCTAAGGTGATTTTGGGGTCTGGAAGCTGGTAGGGTCCCTTCTGGTATTTGACTAAGCGCACAAACGGCTCGTTTCCATACATGCCGCGTAGCGCTTTCCAAAGGTCCTTGCTGGCTATGGGTTGTTTAGGATAAGCGTGAATGGTTGCTAAGATGCCGCGTACCATGTTTACGGCGTGTGGCGTAAAACCGATTTTTACGGGTTGAGTACTCAACGCAGATAGTTCTTGTTCTACTTCGGCTGTGTGACGGTGCCCAGCAACTTGGTATGGACGTACACCACCGAAACGTTCAGGGTGATGTGAAGCGAGGGTTGGTTTACTTCCGCCTCCAGAACTGCCGACTTTGAGGTCAACCACGATTTTGTCGGGGTCAACAAGGCCTGCTTTAACGATTGGTGCTAAACCTAAGATGGCGCTTGTTGCCATGCAACCGGGGCAAGCGACGAGTTTAGCATTTTTGATTTCTTCTCTGATGAAGCTCGGGCAGTCCGTATACTGCGTCTTTAAGCATGTCGGGGTGAGCATGTTTCCAGCCGTAGTAGGTTTCGTAGTCGACTGGGTTTTTGAGGCGAAAATCGGCGCTCATGTCAATGACTTTTAAGCCTACCTCAAGCAGTTTAGGAACCAAGTTTACTGAGCCTCCATGTGGAGTGGCTGTGAATATTAAGTCACAGTTTTTTTGAAGTTCAGCCATGTCTTGGGGTACAAATTTAAGTTGAGTTAAACCTCGAAGGTTTGGGTGAACGTTGAAAATGTATTCGCCGGCGCTTTGACGTGAAGTAACCATTGTTACCTCTGCCTGCGGATGTAAAAGTAGCAACCGCAAGAGTTCCCCGCCAACGTATCCTGAACCACCAATTATTCCGATTCTCATTCTTGTTTGCTCTCCCTAAAGGTTGATTTGGTTTTTAGTTGATTAGGCTTTGTGCAGCCTTTAATAGTGGAATAGCCACGTTTAGGCCTGTTACGAGTCGGGTGTTTTCCCAGAACTCGGGGCAAGAATTTGCCTCATGAAACACGAGGGCATTCTTGTTATTTTCTATACTTTCATCAATTACATTTTTAACTTTCTGGTATGGATCTGAGCTTGCATAGGCACTGAAAGTTTGTTCCAACTTTCCGTTCCATGTTGGAAAATCAGTTAGACGTGTCTCGTCCGCTTTAACCTTCTGTACGGGCAGGTAAGCGTTTGCTGCTAAGTCAAGCTGAGTTTTTAGGTAATCTTCTGTTACATTGTTTTTTTCTGTAACATTTACCATGGCGTCAAGCGCAAAAATCCAAGCGTCACTACCCTTGCCAAGGGTGTCGCCGGATTTGACTGCTAAATCAATCACACTTTGGGGCAGTTTGGCTTCAAACACTAGGTTACCAAGGAAAGTGTTAGTTCGAAAATCCTTAAAGCCCGCCCGGGCAAGCGCCTTGTTATAGCAGACGGCTTGGTTGCCTTTCTCTTTGTAAACTATTATGCGTAAGTCGTAGAACCATTTGTTTACTAGTTCTTGGGCGACTACACCGATTGGGTTAATGATGTTTGGTTTTGTTTCTTGAATGTTAGCGATGAGTTCTTCACGGGTTTTTGAGAGCATAATCATTTTGCCGTGGGTTCCAGCATCTGCCTTAATCACGATACCATCTTCAAAGGGAATTTCCGCTTGGAAAAGGTCGGCGATGTCTTTTTCGTTGTGTATTTCTTTGCCATTCTTCATGAAGTCAGAAGCGTCACAGGGCACAAACACGGTTTTTGGAATTGGCAACCCTGCTTTCCAAAGGTTTAGCAGTGTACGGAGTTTGCTGTAGCAGGTAAATTCCGCTTGGCTGGTGTTAATGGTTTTTTTGCCAAGCATCTCCATAATGTATGAAGCCTGCAGTCGACGGTTTTTGCTTTGGGCCCGGTTAAGTACAGCAGCGGTTTGGTTGAAAGTTTCAATATAGTCTTTGCCTTTGGTTTTGGCGCTGAAACCCTCCTTTGAAATTGCCAAAGCAATTTTGCGGAATGGAATAAATTTTAGGTCAATTCCAAGTTGTTGCGCTGTCTGTTTTATGCCAGCTTCATCATTTTCTGAGCGTTCATAAAGAAGGGCTATGCTCATCGCTAATCGTCCTTTAAAGCAAATATTTCAAAAATAATGGTAACATTCTAAAATAGTAGGATGATTGATTGACTGCTTATTCGCCCCAGTCTTCGCCTTCGATGGTTAACTCTTGTAGGTCGACGCATCCACCTTTAACGGTTTTTACTTCGAGTTCAAGTCCACATCCAGGGCAACTGACGATTTCGCCGGTTTCTGTGTCTGCTGGCACGTCTAGTTCTGCGTCACAGTCTGGGCATTTTGCTTTGCAGATGTCTGCTTCGTGGGTGTTTGGATTTGTGGGTTTTATCATTGTTTTACTCACTTTTTTATTGGAAATGAACTTTTTATTAAAAGCGGGTACCTTTTAAACATTGTGACTTATATGTTACAGGTTGGAAAAGAAATGTTCCAAATATAACAAAAAGCCGTGAAAGGTTAAGCATGCAAGCTCAGGTTTTTGCGGTAAATAATAGCAGTTAAAAAACGATAAACGTACTTCTCAAGACGCATTAGTGCCGAAATCGTTAAATTCAAACAACCGCATCCTTACCACAGGCGCAAAGTAATGGATGAAACAGACCGGAAAATTTTAAAGATCCTCAAAAACGACGCAAGAGCAGGCTACGTCGAAATCGGTAACCAAGTCGGCCTATCCGAAGGCGCAGTCCGAAAAAGAATCAAAAACCTAACCGACGATGACGTCATCCGCAAATTCACCGTTAAAATCGGCGTCAAAGAAGGCGCAGAAGCTATAACCCTGCTCACTGTAAACCCAGCCTACCCCACACAAGAAGTTACAAAACGCATACAACTTATCCCAAATGTTGAAACAATCTATGAAGTTACAGGCGAATACGACATTGTCGCAGTCATCGGCGGCATGAACGTTGTCGAAGTTAACGAATGCATCGAAAAAATCCGCCGTGTAGAAGGCATAATGAAAACCAACACAATGATAGTTCTACGCAACCTCTAACTTTATTACTTACACTATTTTTGGGATTACACGATTAGTTCTCTTTCATATTCAACTTTTCACACCTAAACACCCCAACCCCTAACAATCAATACAAAGCCTGCAGCGGCAACCTCAGAGTACAGATACTAAAGGGACATGCAAGCCAAAGATTGAAGCGGTAAACTCACCTTTTATCTCTGGGTATCATCAAACGCATAATAAAACCGACACCAAGGTAGTGCTTCTTAACTCTTAGCGGCACTTTCCTTTGCGGTTGGACCAAAAGGGTAGGCCTTTACTTATTTAGGTGGCTTAGGAAACTGCAAACACTTACTGAGGTAAACCACAAGCAGAGCCACCTATTTTTTGATTTACACATAAAGGAGGACTCAGTAAAACGAAACGCCCGCGTTGTTACAGCCCATCTGGCACAGCATGTTTACTTAAAACATTTATTGATAAACAATAATGCCTATAGCCTGTGTACCCTCAATTTGTATCTTACATAGGAAGATACACGTTAATGAAAAACTTTAAAATAATCATAACTTTCATGGCAGTTTTATTAATCGCTTCAATCGGCGCAAACGTCTACTTCGCAAGCTCTATGACAGCGTCAAACAACAACGACACAACCAAACTTGGGATGGTCTCAGCCCTCTCACAGGTTCAAGTCAATATAAACACGGAACTACAAAAGATCGGCAGCAGTCTCGCCCTCGCTTCACAGCAACTCACTTACACGGGCTTAACCGGTGAACAAGCAGATGCAGTACTAAGTGAGTTAGCCTCTAACAGCACCTACATCATCGACGCAGGAACCGAAGACATGAACAACATAATGGTCGCCGTGCAGCCTCCTGCATGCAACAATGTAATCGGCATAAGCGTCGGCGAACAAACCTGGCTAAACACTAATCCTAACGGTCCCATAAATCCCATGATGACTCCAGTTATACCCCTTATAGAAGGCACAACAGGCATAGCAATGGCAGCACCAGTCTTCAACACAGATAAAGAAATGATAGGTACAGTCAGCATCATCTTTAACCCTCAAACACTCATCAGCACAGCTGTCGCAAAAGCCCCAGACAACGCCAAATACGAATTCTCAGCTATGCAGACAGACGGTTACTCAATGTACGACAGCGAGCCAGAGTACCAGGGCACAAATCTCCTTACAAACACTTCAATACCAGGCTACAGCCTCATCTATAATTCAGTAAGCAACACCGCCAACAGCATCTCTGGATACTACCTCTACGACTACCAAGGCACCAATTGGCAATGTTACTGGACAACCATAAACGCTTTCGGTCAAGACTGGCGACTATCAGTTCACCACACAGCATAAAACAATCAACTTTTCCTTTTTTGTTAAACCGGCAAGTAACGTCTAGGTTGTTTTATTTTGATTTCCTGCCTAGTTATGCAAGCTGTTTAAAGTTGAACCAAAACATAGCGCTTTAATTTATGGTTCTACTTTTATGCAGGTTACTTTTATGCCGTTTTTCTTTAGCAACGCAGCCGTTACCCCATCGCCGGTTACAAATTTACCTTTGAAGGAACCATCAAAGATTTTTCCGCAACCACATGAGGGGCTTCTTTCTGTCAGCAACGCTTCTTTTGCTCCTACAGCCTGAGCAATCCGCAGCGCCTCATTGGCACCTTTTAGGAATTGGCTGGTTACGTCTTCGCCTTGCATGTTAACGACTTTGGCTTTTCCCGTAAGTACGTCTGCGCCGGTTCCGCCTTGAATCTCTGCTGGCACCCGAGGCAATGGCAGGCCTCCAAGGATTTCGGGGCAGATTGGGAACAGGTTGCCTTTCTGGAACTCTTTACGTAATGTGGGGTTTAGCCAGTTTTTGGCTTCAAAATTGCAGTTTACACCGAGTAGGCAAGCGCTGACGAGTTTCATGAGTTTAAACGTTCCGTGGTTTAATGTAAGATTGCTTTGTTTTTGAAAAAGATATGCTTTGTTGGACAGTTATCTGATTTAAAGGTTGCATAGGTTGAACTTATAGTCAGAGTTCATAACTTATAATAGCCAAAAAACCCCAATTAACCAATAATTCTCAACGGAGAAATCGATTTTGACAGACCAACCTTCACAAACCACTTTAAACGCCAACATCAAAATAGCAGGATACCTTGATCGAATTCAGCAACCCGTAATGGCTGTTGATAAAGACTTCAACATACTCTACATAAACCAGTACGGTGCAACATTGCTAAATTCAACACCTCAACAACTACAAGGACAAAAATGTTACAGTCAATTCAAAACAGGCGATTGTAATACAGAAAAATGTGCCTGCAAAATCGCCATGCAAGAAAAGAAGGAAGCTACGTCCAAAACAGTTGCAAATCCGTCAGGCTTAGAATTGCCGATTCAATATACTGGGGCACCCTTGGTTGATGAAAACGGCAACGTAACTGGCGCAGTTGAAGTTGTAACAAACATTGCAGACTTAAAAAATGCGTTGGACATGATTAATGGAATATTAAAGGCTGCCTCAAGTGCTTCTCAAGAAGTGGAGGGTTATGCAACTGAAGTTTTAAGCACCGCAGAAAACGTTGGTACAATGGCAGCTCAAGCCGCTGAAGCATCAGAGAAACTAAGGACCTCTTTAGAGCAGGTGCAACAAGCAGCCGAAAATGTTTCCAGTGGAGCGCAGAGCCTTTCGACTCTTGCTCAAAGCACAGCAAGAAACATTGAAGTTCTTACCACAAAAATAACTGATGTAGACAGGAAAACAAATGAAGTCAACGTTGTTGTAGCTGAATCAAACAAGTTGGCTAATCAGGTAAAGTCTGGCGGTGAACACGCTTTGTCAGCTTTAGGCGAAATAAAGAAGGCTTCCTTTGGCGTGCAAAACATTATTTCAGAAGTAAACTCGTCTGTAAACAACGTTGCAAGTTTAGCTGATGATATTTCACAAATAGCTGGGCAAGTAAACATGCTTGCACTTAATGCTGCTATTGAAGCTGCAAGAGCAGGAGAAGCAGGACGAGGCTTTGCAGTAGTAGCTGACGCAGTAAAACAGTTAGCAGGTCAAGCAGGCAAAGCAGCAAACACAGCAGTACACTCAATCGACGGCATAACCAAATCAGGCAAAAATGCGGCTGAAATGTCAAAAAATGCTGGCGAAGTAGCAAACAACGGTGACAGCATCGTTAGTCAAACAATAAATGGTTCCCAAAAGGTAGCAGAATCAATGGATAAAATCTTGAATATAACTCAAAATTTAACTGCTATCGTGCAAGGCAGCGCCAAATCTCTTGAAGACGTAAACCACGCAATAGAACAAGTTGCAAGCGTTTCTGAGGAATCTGCGTCAGCCGCTGAAGAAACAACCGCCAGCATTGAAGAACAAACTGCAGCCACAGACCAAGTTGCTTCAGTAAGCAAGAAACTGCAGAACGAAGGCGAAAAAGCCATTGAGATTGCCAGAAAAATAAACGCTTCAATTAAAAAGCTAAACGAGGAACTTTCTAAAGCTGAAGCAATGCAGCTCAACTAAATTCAAGTTTCCGCCAACATTTTTTATTCCGGTTCCTTTTTTGTCACGAAAGAACCATTATTTTCAAGTTTAGGCGGGACTCTTTTAATTATTAAGCCAAACAACGTTCAATTTAACGTCTGTTTCCGAAACGCTTATATTTTCTTGCCTATAACCAATTTCAAGGTTCGAAGCAAAAATGATAAATCTTCACATTAACCCAAAAAGATTTCAAAGCTACAGCTTCGAATACTGCTTTTATTATAACTTCTAACAGTAGCCCAGAACTAACTAAAATTTTAAAGAAATGTTCTGGGCTGGCAAAGGGGGTAAAACGGTGGAAAATATAAAATCTGGCAAAAAAATTGTGGTTAAATTTGGCGGTTCAAGCCTTGCTGATCATGAAAAGCTACTGAAAGCTGTAATGGCTGTTGTTTCGGAAGCTAAACACGGTGTCAAAATCGCTGTTGTAGTTTCAGCTATGGGTAAAACTACTGATGTACTTATGACCACGGCTAAAAATACTTCAAACGGAAAACTAGCTAAACATGAATTGGATGACATTCTTTCTATGGGTGAACGCACAAGCGTACGCATCTTCGCTACTGCATTGCGGAACAATGGTGTTGACGCCTGCTACTTTGACCCCATGGAAGACAAGTGGCCAATAATCACTGATGAATCTTTCCAGAACGCTAACCCAATCGTTAAAGAATGCATCAAAAACATCAAAACCTGCGTTTTGCCGCTGGTTGAGAAAGGAACCATACCAGTAATTGCAGGTTTCGTAGGTAAAACTAAAGAAGGCAAAATTACCACTCTTGGCAGAGGCGGAAGTGACACCACAGCATTTATCCTTGGAGAAGGTATAGGCGCTGACCAAATCGTTCTTGTCACTGACGCGGATGGCATTATGTCAAGCGACCCCAAAATCATTAAGGCGCCTAAGCTTTTGCCAGAAATCAACGTTAATACCCTTATAGGTTTGGCTGATTCAGGAGCCAAATTTATCCACAGCAAAGCGCTTAAGTATAAACCGAAGGACATAGATGTTAAAGTTATGAGCAACAAGCATAACGACCTAAGCCAGCCAGGCACCCTAATTAAAGATGCATTAGCGTGGGAACTTGACGCTGAAATTGCTTATCCAACACCTGTTGCAGAGATAACGGTTATCGGAGAAGGCCTCTCAAGCAACACTAACATCATTACGGAAATGTTTGAAAAAGTCAGGCAGCAAACTACACTGCTTGGCATGTCCATGAACTCAAATTCAATAATATTCTACGTAGCTCAAGAAAACAATATCGTGGAACTTTTCAACCAAATTCACCAAATCACTATTGACAACAAAGAAACCATTGCAATGGCAGTCAAAAAAGACTTAGCTTTCATCCAAACCAGTGGTGTCGGTCTTGAAGAAACACGCGGTATCATCGGAAAAATCAGCGAAGACCTAAGACTTGCGGGCATCAACATTTCAGGCATCTTAACTATCACTTCCAGCATTTTACTGTTTGTAGATTGGAGCGAAAAAGAAAAAGCTCTAAAGCTCATTAAGACCTCATTAAAAACACACTAGAGAGATGGGATACTTGAATCAAGGCAAAACCAGGCGAATGAAACGAATCTTCCAGCAAGATAACCGTACAGTAATTGTCCCAATGGACCACGGCGTAACCATCGGCCCAATCCAAGGCATCACCAACATGCAGCAAACAATAAACCAACTCGTTAAAGGTGGTGTTGACGCGGTTCTTGTTCACAAAGGCATCGCCAAAACTGTCGATACAACCGGCACCGGCTTAATCGTTATGCTCAGCGGCATGTCAAACCTTAGCCCAAACATAAACAATAAAGTTCAAGTCTGCAGCGTACAGGAAGCTATACGAATCGGCGCCGACGCAGTTTCCGTTCACGTTAACGTAGGTGCGCAAGATGAAGATAAAATGCTGCATAACTTGGGCAAAGTAGCTGAAGAATGCGACAGCTTTGGCATTCCTCTTCTTGCCATGATGTACCCGCGGGGACCAAGAATCGCAAATGAGCATGCACTTGAAGTAGTAGCCCACGCAGCCCGTATAGGTGCAGAACTCGGCGCAGATGTAATCAAAACTAACTACACGGGCACAATCGAATCATTTAAGCAGGTTACTGAAAGTTGTCCAGCCCCAGTTCTAATCGCTGGTGGACCAAAATGCAAGTCCGTAGAGGAAATCTTGCAAACGACAAGTGACTCAATCAAAGCAGGTGCAGCTGGACTCTCAATTGGACGCAATGTGTTTCAATGCGAAAATCAAGCATTAATCGTGAAGGCGCTCTCAGCTATCGTGCATAAAGGCGCATCTGTTGAGCAAGCCCAAAAAATTCTTGGTGAAAAACTTTGAAAGAGCTCTGGATAGAAACAGGTAAGATAGATGCTTTATCCAACCTCATAAAGAAGTACTGTGATGTTGTAGTTGAAGGCGACAAAGCTTCTTTTTTGGCTACAATACAAGAACAAACCGTTTTGTCCCCAACTGTTGAGTCTTTCGAGGAATTAGATGTTAAAGGCAAAGTTCTACGTATCTGCATAAGCGATAAGACAACTGAAAACTTGATTGTTAAAGCCGCAGAAAAAGGCGCAAGTTACATACTTATCAGCACCGCAAACTGGCGAGTTATTCCACTAGAGAATCTCATTGCCCGCATTAAGGGTAAAAGCAAACTTATCGCTGAAGTAACCAACGCTGAAGAGGCAAAAGTTGCACTTGAAACCTTGGAACTTGGCACCGACGGCGTGCTGCTAAAAACTTCTGACCCAGATGAGGTCTTAAAAACCGTTGTAGTTGTTAAGCCTGAAGCTTTGAAACTTGAAATGGCGGTTGCCAAAATCATTTCTACTAAGCCCATAAGCAATGGTGCACGCGTTTGTGTTGATACCTGCGATTTGATGATTCAGGGCGAGGGTATGCTGGTTGGCAGTCAAAGTGCGGGATTGTTTTTGGTGGAAGCTGAAGTTAACGAGAACCCGTATGTTGCGTCGCGTCCTTTCCGTGTTAACGCTGGTTCCTGTTCAATGTACACATTGGGCAACCTCCAAACTACGCGGTACCTTCAAGAATTTAAGGCAGGCGACGAAGTGGTCATTGTTAATCGTGAGGGTAAAACACGCAGGGGAAATGTGGGTAGAATAAAAATTGAAATCCGCCCCTTAATCCTCGTGGAAGCGCTGGTTGAAGGTAAACTAATCAAAACTATTCTGCAGAACGCTGAAACTATCCGTGTGGTTACTCCTAAATCGTCTAAACCAGTCACCGAACTTAAAGAGGGCGACGAAGTCATAGTCCACTTAGCAGCAAAAGGGGGCAGGCACTTCGGCGTCAGCGTACCCGACGAAACGGTGATTGAAAAGTGACCCCCAAAATTTGCGTGTCCATAAAACCCAAAACCACAATTGAAGCATGTAGCCTAATCAAGAAAGCTGAAAACGCAAAAGCCGACTTCATTGAGGTCCGCTTTGACAACCTAGAGGAAACCCGCAGGTTTGAAGAAATTTCAAGCGCAACAAAAATCCCGCTTATTGCCGCAAATAAGCTGCCAAGCGAAGGCGGCAACTTTTCAGGCACCCACAATCAACGTTGGGAAACTTTGGTTTACGCTGCAAAAAGCGGTTTCCAATATGTCGATTTGGATCTAACAAACCTCAAGCTAAAAGAGAACATTATAGACTTGAAAGAGTTGGGGGTTAAAACTATTGTTTCATTCCACAGGTTTAGCGACGCTTTTACAGTTCAAGAAATGCAACGCATTTTAAATGAACAAATAAGTAGCGGGGCAGATGTATGCAAAATCATTGGTACCGCAAAACAGGTACAAGATAACCTGACTGCACTTAATTTCGTTTCTGAAAACGCGGTTAAAACCAAGCTTGTGTGCTTCTGCATGGGTGAACAGGGCAGAATTTCGAGGCTTCTTTCGCCAGTTTTTGGGGCATTCTTCACTTTTGCATCTCTGGAAGAAGGTAGCGAGACGGCACCTGGACAAATAAGCATAAAAGAAATGAGGACTGCCTACTCTTTATTGAGGCAGTAACCTTGGCTATTTCCGCTAAAACACGTGTTTGCGCAGTTATCGGTGACCCAATAGAGCATTCGCTAAGTCCAACAATTCAAAATGCAGCGTTTGACGCGTTGGGGCTTGATTTTGTTTATACAGCTTTCAGGGTGAAGTCGTCTATGGTTGCAAACGCTTTAGCTGGAGTGCGGGCTCTTGGCATTATCGGTTTGAATGTTACTATGCCGCATAAAGAAGCAATTATACCGCAGTTAGATGGGATAGATGAAACAGCCCAATTCCTAAATTCAGTAAACACCATCCACAACAAGGATGGCAAACTGTTCGGGTACAGCACCGACGGCATAGGCGCCCTTAACGCGCTTAAAGAGAACGGTTCTGACCCAAAGGGTAAACAAGTGCTTATGCTTGGTTCAGGCGGAGCCGCAAGAGCAATTGCGTACACGCTTGTCCAAGAAACAGATGAACTTGTTGTTCTTAACCGAACAGTTTCAGAAGCCAAAGAATTAGCGGAAACATTAAAACAAAAATTTAACAAAAAAGTCATTGCAGATTCACTCTCACCAGAAGTAATAAAAGAAAAAATCTGCGATTCGGACATTCTGATTAACGCAACTTCTGTCGGGATGAAACCTAACTTAGCCCAAAGTTTAATTGCACAAAACAGCTTAAAATCTGACTTGACCGTAATGGACATAGTTTACAATCCAGTTGAAACAAAACTTGTTATCGAAGCCAAAGCTGCGGGTGCCAAGGTAGTAAGCGGCGTAGAAATGTTAATTTATCAAGGTGCTGCATCTTTTGAAATCTGGACTGGAAAGCAGGCTCCGGTCCAGGTTATGAGAAAAGCCGCGTTTGAACAGTTAATTAGGATGTAAATTGTAGTGAAGGGAGAAGCTTTAGCGTTATCTCATGGTGCAGCAACAATCGTTAACGCCATAGCCACTGGTAAAGGGGCAGCATTCGGCGTTGACTTATACACTAAAGCACAAGTAAAACTAACCAGTGAACCGCAGGTTTTTGAATCCGAAATTACTTCAGACCAAAAAGAGAATCCAGTTTTGATACAAAAAACCGTTCAAGCAGTCCTCAAATGCTTCGGCAAAGAGAAAGAGTTTGGCGCAAAAGTCAAAACATGGAGCAACATCCCAATTGCTAGAGGACTTAAAAGCAGTAGCACAGCAGCCAACGCAGTAGCCCTCGCAACCCTTGGCGCTCTTGGCGAGACGCTGGAGGATTTGGAAACTGTAAAGCTGGGTGTACAGGCAGCTTTTGAGGCAAAGGTTACGGTTACAGGCGCTTTTGATGATGCTTGTGCCTCATTCTTTGGAGGCTTGGTAGTTACAGATAACCTGAACTGCAAACTTGTCAAGCAAGAAACCTTGACTGAGGACTATGTAGTTCTGTTTCAGGTGCCCCCCAAAAAAGCCTACACCGTAAACACTGACATCAGCAAGCTTGCAGCGCTTAAGCCGCAGATTGAAGCAGCATACGACATGACACTGAAAGGTCTCCATTGGGAAGCTTTAACACTTAACGGATTAAGCTACTCGGCTGCTCTTGGTTTTAACTGCAAAGTCGCAGTTGACGCTTTAGCTGCGGGTGCACGGGCAGCAGGCTTGTGCGGTAAAGGACCAACAATCACTGCCGTCGTCTCCAAAGACCGCATTGAGCAAGTTAGGGCTGCTTGGCAGGATTATGAAGGGGAAATTTTACAAGCAAGTTTAAACCATGACAAAGCTAAGGTACTCGTATAATGGTCACCGTAACCGTTAAACCCACAAGCAAACTTCAAGGCACCCTTTGCGCGCCTTCGTCAAAATCTTACACACAACGTATGCTTATAGCAGCGGCGCTTTCACAAGGTACAGGAAAAGTTTCAAACCCGCTTTTGTCAGAAGACACTGAAGCAACTTTTAGGGCTATAACAGCTTTAGGTGCCCAAGTACAAAAAGCAGCAGGTTGCTGGAATGTTCAAGGAGCAGAAGAGCTCAAAGCAGCCAGCGACTTAATTGATGTAGGCGAATCAGGTGCAACCTTGCGGTTTATGATTCCCATCGCGGCACTGGCGTCTGGGCGTTCAGCGTTTCTGTTGTCGAGTTCTTTGGAAAAAAGGCCAATTGAGCCGCTTCTTTCCAGCCTAAAACAGCTTGGAGTTAACGCTTATCATAAACAGATTGGGGACTTTCCAGTAATCGTGGTGGAAGGGAGCGGCTTAGCTGGAGGAAGAACCAGTATCTCAGGTGATGTCAGTAGCCAATTTATCAGCGGCTTAATGTTTGCTTGCCCAATGGCTAAGGCTGACACGGAGATAACTGTTACAACACCATTAGAATCCAAAGATTACGTAAAAATGACCCAAGAAGTGCTTGCCCAACATCACGTTGAAGTGCAAATCAGCGACGATTTCCGCCACATCCACATTCCGGGGAGGCAGATTTTCAAGCAGGTTAACTGCAAAGTACCCGGCGACTTTTCCTCAGCGGCTTTTCTTTTGGCAGCAGCAGCCATCACCAAGTCAAATGTAAAAATAAACAACCTGACCTACGAGACAGCGCAGGGTGACCGTGCAATTTTGGGTGTTCTTAAGCATATGGGTGTTGAAGGCAAAGTCTGCGAGGACAGCGTAGAAATTCAAGGCACTGGCGGCTTGCTTAAGGCGGTTGATATTGACGCAAAGAATATTCCTGATCTAGTACCGATTTGCACGGTTTTGGCTTGCTATTCTGATGGCGAGTCGAGGATTTTTAATGCTCAGCGTTTGCGGTTTAAGGAGTCTGACCGTTTAGCCACTGTCCACGAGGAGTTAACAAGAATGGGAGCTGAAATCAGCATGGACGAATCGAGCTTAACTATCAAGGGACCTTGCAAACTACACGGCGCAACCATCAACCCGCACAATGACCACCGAATCGCCATGTCCACTGCCGTAGCCGCGCTTCGAGCCACTGACGAAACCATAATTGAAAACGCTGAGTGCGTCAGAAAGTCTTATCCAGCATTCTACACTGATTTAGAAGCATTAGGAGCGGAAATCGTTGGCGGGAAACTCGTTAGGTAAAGAATTCATTGTAACAACGTTTGGGGAAAGCCACGGCAAAATCGTCGGCGTATTAATCGATGGCTGCCCAGCAGGGCTTGCGCTTTCGGAAGAGGATTTTCAGGAAGAACTTGACCGTAGAATCCCAGCAGAGCCCAAGATTGTTTCAGCCCGAGTCGAAAAAGACACAGCTAAGATTCTTAGCGGAGTGTTTAACGGCAAAACCACAGGTGCCCCCATAGCAATTACAGTAGATAATAAAGAAACCAAATCCAGCGATTACGATGACATTAAGGACTTGCCAAGACCTGGGCACTCAGATTACCCAGCCCGCATAAGGTATGGCGGCTTTAACGATTACCGAGGCGGCGGAAGATTCTCTGGAAGAGTCACAGTTGCTCTCATACTTGCAGGAGTCATAGCTAAGAAATTGCTCGGCAGATACAACATTGACGTTTTAGCCTACACAGCGGCAATAGGCAAAATCAAGTCCGAAACCCGATTTAATGCCTTGGAAATTCGCAAAAACCGCAACGCCGCAGCCACGCGATGCCCTGATTTGGCGTGTGCTGAGAAAATGGAGGAAGCAATTGTTGCAGCCAGAAATGCTGGCGATAGTCTGGGCGGGATAGTTGAGTGCGCCGTGCTTAACATGCCTGTGGGAATTGGGGAACCGTTGTTTGACGCGTTGGACGCCGATTTAGCTAAGGCACTGTTTGGAGTTTCCGCAGTTAAAGGTGTCGAGTTTGGAGCTGGATTTGCGGCAGCGGAAATGTTGGGTTCCCGAAATAACGATGCATTCAGATTAAAGAATGGGAAAGTTGAGGCAGTGACAGATAACGCTGGTGGCATCTTGGGCGGCATAAGCAGTGGTATGCCAATCACGATGCGGGTAGCAATTAAACCTACACCATCAATTAGCAAGGAGCAGAAAACCGTTAACCTATGTACAATGCAAGACACCACGTTAAGCGTAAAAGGCCGACATGACCCATGCATAGTGCCTAAAGCAGTGCCAGCCATTGAATCCGTGGTCGCTTTAACTTTGGTTGACCATCTGATTCGCGCAGGCTATGTCCCAAAAATCCTCAAGGAGCAGTAAAAATGGAAGATTTGCAGACATTGCGTAAACGTGTCGACGAAATTGACGAAAAAATTCTAAAAGCATTAAGTGAACGTGTTGAAGTCTGCAGGCAGATTGGCGAAGTTAAAAAGCAGCAGGGTCTGCCGGTGCGTGACCAATCCAGAGAAACCAAAGTTTACAGTAAAGTCAAAGAGAAAGCGGCCAATTTTCAGTTGGAACCCTCCCAAATTGAGGCGGTTTACCGCGAAATAGTTAATATGTGCAGTGCAGTTCAAAAATAGAAAGTAACTCTTAACGGAGAGTCATCTCACCTTGTTGTATGAAATAAATGAGAAAGCACTCAAACTTGAAAGTGAAGGAAAAAAGATAATCCGACTAAACCTCGGCGACCCAGACATGGCTACGCCCCCTGAAATCGTAGAAGCAGCATACGCTTCAATGAAAGCAGGCAAAACCAAGTATTCATCATCTTACGGCGAGCTAAAACTACGTCAAAAAATCGCTGAGTTACACGGCGTTAAAGTAGAAAACGTTGTCATAACACCCGGTTCAAAATGGGCTATTTTCAGCACCATGTTCTTAACCATGAAGAACGGCGGCAACGTAATCATCCCAACACCATACTGGACAGCTTACGATTTAATCGCAAAAAGCATCGGCGCTCAAACCAAACTACTTAAAACAGAAATGGAAACAGGCTGGAAAGTTGACTTAGAAAAACTTGAAAACCTAATTGACAATGAAACAAAAATGATTATCCTCAACAACCCAAACAATCCAACAAGCAAAGTCATGGATGACGAAACCCTTGACGGCATTGTTGAAATCGCCAACAAAAAAGGCGTCACCATACTCTCTGACGAGGTTTACGGTGCAATCGCTTTTAAAAAGACCAAAAGCATCCTTGACTACGACAAAGAATGCAAACACATCCTTTCAAACGGGTTCAGTAAAACCTTTACCATGACTGGTTGGCGTATCGGCTACATAGTTGCAAACAAAATGCTCGTTGACAAAGTAACCAAACTAAACCAAATCACCTTCAACAACGTACCAGTCTTTATTCAAGATGCAGCCATGAAAGGCTTAGAACTCCGCGAACGAATTGCAGAAAACATCAAAGCAAAATACAAACAACGTGCAGACCTTGCAAGCAAAAAACTTTCAGCGGCAGGCTTCAAATTCACAACGCCAGAAGCACCATTCTATGTGTTTCCCAAACGTGACGGCTTAGACGGCGACAAATTTACGCTAAACCTGCTTGACAGCGGCGTAGCAGTTGCTCCAGGTTCAAGCTTTGGCGACTACCATGAACATTTCCGCATAAGCTTAACTGCACCAGACGACCAAATAGAAACAGCACTAGACAAAATCGGTGAGGCAGCTCAGTAAAAATGAGGACAGCCATTCTTGGCGCGGGAAAGATGGGCGTTTGGTTCGCTCGGTTCTGTAAAGGGAAAGGCGACACCGTGGTCCTTGCTGACCGTAAAGCTGAGAAACTGGCTAAACTCCGAACTGAGTTGCAAGTTGAAACAACCACAGATTTTGTTGAAGCAGTAAAGGGCGCCGATAACGTCCTAATCTGCACTTCCATATCTTCTTTTGAAGAAATAATTAAAAAAATCGCTCCTACAACCCATAAGGGGCAAGCAGTCATGGATATTTGCTCTGTTAAAGAGTACCCTGTTAACATTATGCATCAATATATTAAAGACGCAACCGTGCTTGGCACGCACCCAGTTTTTGGTCCAGGCAGCAACGGCGTAGCCCACAAAGCCTACGTTTTAACGCCTACTAATCCACAAGAAGAAGCCTTCGCGGAACGATACAAACTGTGGCTCGAAAAAGAAGGCGCCAACGTTTTCATCATGTCACCTCAGAAACATGACGAACTTATGTCTATCATTTTGGGTTTGCCACACTTTGTTGGGTTAGTTGCCTGCGAAACCTTGCTGGAGCAGTCAAGTTTTGCTGAATCCAAAAAGCTCGCTGGAACCACTTACCGCATGCTTTTAACACTTGCAGAAGCGACCGCACAAGAAACCCCAGACCTTTACGCTAACGTACAAACCAAACTGGGAGACTTGGGCAAAATGGAGGAACTCTTCATCGAAAACGCGCAGGCGTGGCTTGATTTGATGAAAAACAAAGATCAGGCGGGCATTGTTGAGCGCATGGCTAAGCTGCGTGCTAAACTCGACAAAGTAGACGGCGATTACGCGAAAAGCTACCAGACTATGTATAAGATGCTGGAATCCACCGAGTCTTAAACGTCATTGCCCTTTTTTCGGTTTAGAAACCGATTTAAAGCTAATCGGGCTCTATTTCTATAGTCAATTTTTTTGACAGTAACAGTTTTGGGCTGGAATTTTTGAAGAAAATAGAGGTTATCGTCAATCAGGAACAGGCAGGTACGGTTGAGAGGGTGTTTAACGAGTTAGGAATCCTCTATTTTTCTTCAGAAGTAAAAATCAACCTTAAAACTCAAGCGTACTATTCAGCTTCGTTGCCTGATGAGTTTTCTGAAAAAGTCATGAACAAAATTTCTGAAGCGCTAAACCTTGACGAAAAAGAAAATTTTGTAATGATAAGCGAAATTGAAGGATTTAGTTCAAAATATTTAGATGAACTTGAAGAAAAAGCTGGCAAAGAAGGCTCCACCCCAAATCCAACCGAGGCATTGGTAGAAAGAACCGACCGCTATACACACTTAACCAAAGATATTGTAGCCCTAACGCTTCTAACAACCTTGGTGGCGTTGGCAGGGCTACTTTTGGATAACGTAGTTATTTTAATTGGAGCCATGATATTGGCGCCGCTCATTGGTCCCATAACCGCTTTAGCCATCAACACAAATTTGGGACGCCCAAAGAAACTGCTTCATAGCCAAACAAACGTACTTGCCCTGTTAGGTATGATTGTTTTGTTATCTGCGTTTACAACTTTTGTCATTGCTCAATTCGCGACTGTACCCTCAAGCACAATACAAATTGCAATACGAACCCACGTAAGCATCCTAGACGTGTTTATTGCCTTGGTTATTGGTTTTGCTGCGGGGTTAGCGTTTAGAGTAGAGTTGCCTGAGTATCTTTTCGGGGTAGCCATTGCGGCAGCACTTGTTCCACCTGCAGCCGTTGCGGGCATCGAATTGGCATTCCTTAATCAAGCGTCTTTTATGAACGCTTTACTTTTGATGCTTGTCTACACGTTTGGGTTAGAATTTGGTTGTACTTTGACGTTGAGGATTATGGGTGTTTCGCCGCGTAACTTTTTTGAAAAAAGGGAAGCCAGAAAACCCACACTTTACTCTATCACGTTTCTTGCAGTGCTACTTGCTGTTCTGATTATTTTTATACTGCTATCTCCTTTGGGACCAACCAGTTAAACACAACATTAAAAGGAAAAGCAGTTAACCATTAAGTTAGCTCTGCACAGGTTTTTTCAGGCACAAACAAGACGATTTTATCAAAAAATCTATTACCTCCCAAACCAACCATTAAGAAAAGTGGCGTCTATGGAAAACTGTGCTAAATGCGGAAAAGAACTGGCTTGGAACGAACAGAAAATGGTTTTCTGGAACAAACAACTCAAGAAAGGCTATATCAGATGGATGGTTCTGGGGTCACCCTATTTTAATAAACAAAAAGATTTTCCACAGTACGAGGGCAAAAAGTTGTGTCAAGACTGCGCTATAGACGTTTTCGACGAAGCCATGTCCCAAACCCCCACAGTGCAGATTAAAGGCGAAGATTTTGCGGACCTCAGAAAAAGCCTTGAAGAAAGCGGAATAGTGGTTTCAGCGTTTAACTGCCCCAAATGCAACGGCATGAATGATATCCCAGAAAAAGGCAAACTTTTAATCTGCAAACACTGTGGAGCACCAATCAAACCTAAAGACATTTACGAAAAAATAAAAGAATTAACAAAATAACGGTTTTTAGATGATTCTTGGGTAAGACCCTAGAATCTTAACGAAAGTAGCATATTTTTCCAGCGCTTGCAGGGCTTCTGTGCAGCGTTTTTCTGTTCTGTGTCCTTCGAAGTCGAGGTAAAAATTGTATTGCCAAGCGGTGGTTTTGGTTGGTCGGGATTCGATGCGTGTTAGGTTAATGTTTCTGGATGCGAATTCGCCTAGGGCATGATATAGGGTTCCGGGCGCGTGTTTGGCGCTGAAGATTATGCTGGTTTTGTCGTCTCCTGTTGGAGCTGCGTCTTCTTTTGAAAGTACAAGGAAGCGGGTGTAGTTGGATGGGTTGTCGGCGATGTCTCGGGCTACGATTTTCATGTTGTAGAGGTCTGCGGCTTTTTCGCTGGCGATTGCTGCTGCGTTAAAGAGAGCTTTTTCTTTTATCATTTTCACGCTGCCAGCGGTGTCGTAAGCTGGAATGATTTCCCATTTGTGCTTTTCAAGGTAACTGCGGCATTGACCAAGCGCTTGAGGATGGGAATAAACTGATTCGATGTCTTCAAACTTTGTTTGAGGATTAGCGATTAAGACATGGGCGAGTTTGACGGCGACTTCTCCGCACACTTTAAGGTCATACGCTAAGAAAAGGTCATAGTTTTGGTTGACGCTACCCTCGATTGAGTTTTCAATCGGCACAACACCATTGGGAACTGCGCCGGTGTTTACGGATTCAAAGACGTCTCGGAAATCCTTACAGGGCACAGGCTCTATTTTGCTGCCGAAAAATTTGTAGACAGCCATTTCGCTGTAAGCGCCAGTTTCTCCCTGATAGGTTACTTTCATTGTTTCTTGACCTGATTACGATTCTTTAGTAGGCACTTGTTTATACCGTTTATCATAGCTTCCACGGACGCCATTACGATGTCTTCACGGGCTGCACGGGCGGATACGATGTTTCCTTTTTCGTCTTCAACTTTTATGATTACTTCAGCCACTGCGTTAGATCCACCAGTGATTGCTTCGAGACGATATTCGCTTAGCTTTATTTTTTCAAGGTTGCTTGTTAGCTTCTGTATGGCTTTTAGGACGGCGTCTACTGGGCCTACGCCGGTT
The DNA here is from genome assembly GCA_963832745.1 of Candidatus Bathyarchaeota archaeon. Classification (GTDB taxonomy): domain Archaea; phylum Thermoproteota; class Bathyarchaeia; order Bathyarchaeales; family Bathycorpusculaceae; genus Bathycorpusculum. The sequence continues at coordinate 274,360 of CAWHVC010000003.1, forward strand.
TCTGCTGCCACGTACTCTTTGCCGTCCAAGGTTAAGCGTACGGAAGCGGTTGGGATAACTTTGATGCCGGTTACGACGGCCATGTCGCATAGGTCAACAATTTTTTCTTCACCGAGGACCTCACCCATAACTGCTGAGGTTAAAGCGATTAAGTCAGCGTCGGTTACCATTTTGCCTTTGTCACCGAGTTCTTTGACGCGTTGCACGATTTCGGTTAATTGTTGCTCGGTTGGGTGGATGCCAATTTCGTTTAGTTCTGCTTGGATGCCTCTTGTGCCTGCCAGTTTGCCTGCGACGAGTTTGCGGGTTCTTCCGACTAGTTCGGGGCTGATTGGTTCAAACGTTAAGGGCTGCTCTGTGACGCCGCGGGTGTGGATGCCTGATTCGTGGGCAAACGCGTTTTCTCCAACAATTGCTTTGTTTACTTGTACTGAGACGCCGCTTAATGATGCAACCATCCTAGATGTGCTGTACAGTAAACGCGTGTTTACGTTTGTTTTGTACCCGTAAACCACATGCAAGGTTGTTACTACTTCTTCGAGCGCCGCGTTGCCTGCACGTTCACCGAGCCCGTTGACGGCGACGTGAACTTGGTCTGCGCCTGCTTCAACTGCTGCAAGGCTGTTGGCAACTGCTAAACCAAAGTCGTTGTGACAGTGAGCGCTAATTGGAACCTTAATGTAACTCTTTAGCTCCTTGAAAAACTCAAAAGTTGTTCTGGGTATCATGCAGCCGACTGTATCTGGCGTGTTTAGGCTGTCCATTCCTGCATCTTGGGCTGCCAAGCAGATTTGACGTAGAAAAGACGCTTCGGTGCGGGTGGCATCCATGGGTGAGAATTCACATTTTACGCCATGCTTCTTAACGTACTGGATTGAATCAACTGCCGCAGATAGGACTTGTTCCGGAGTCATGTTTACAGCGTGTTTCATCTGCACTGGTGAAGTTGGGATGAATACGTGAATCAAATCTACATTGCATTCTAAGGCGGCGTCGATATCTTTTCTTGTACATCTGGATAAAGCACAAACTTTTGAGTTTAGGCCTAATTTGGAGATTTCTTTTACGACTTTACGTTCGCCCTCTGAACTACTGGGAAAACCTGCTTCTATAATGTCGACGCCAAGCTTGTTTAGTTGCTGGGCGATTTCGATTTTATCTTCCAGAGTCAAAGAAACACCGGGGGTTTGTTCCCCGTCACGTAGTGTCGTGTCTAAGATTTTGATAAATCGGGGGTTTTGAGTCATTGTTTTCACAAGCTTAAGCTTTTAGCGCTGCAGCAATGGCTTGTGCCATCTGCATTGTAGAGGCTTTGCCGCCTAAATCTGGAACGGTAACGCCGTTAACCAATGTTTGGACTGTAGCGTTTTCTATTGCCGCAGCTGCCTTTAAGCATTTAGAATCATTAAACCGTTCACCCAGCCAATCCAGCATCATCTTTGCGGACAGTATCATGGATATGGGGTTTGCGATATGCTTACCAGCAATGTCAGGAGCTGAACCATGAATAGGTTCAAACAATGCAAAGTTATCGCCGATGTTTGCGCCTGGAGCCATGCCCAGACCGCCGATTAACTGCGCTGCCTCGTCACTTAGGATGTCACCGAACATGTTACACGTGCATAGCACGTCGAAGTCTTGGGGAGTTCGGATAAGGTGCATTGTCGCTGCGTCAACATACATTTCATTGTATTTGATATCTGGATATTTTTCTGCAGTTTCTTGACAGACTTTTTTGAATAAGCCGTCGGTTACACGCATGACGTTTGCTTTATGAATTGCTGTTACTTTCTTTTTAGGGCGCAGTCTTGCGGTTTCAAACGCGCGTTTGGCGATGCGTTCACAGTTTTGCCTTGAAATTACTCGTAAGCACACGGTTACGTCGTTGCCGATTGTGTATTCTAAGCCTTTGTAGACGTCTTCAGTGTTTTCGCGTACGAAAATCATGTCTATGTCTGGGCGGGCAACTGGCACGTTTGGAAACGCCTTTAATGGGCGCACGTTAGCGTACAAGTCAAACAGCAAGCGTAATCGGACTATAACGTCTGCTGCGGTTTCGCCTACTGGACCTTTCAGGCAAGCGTGTGATTCACGAATAACTTTTAGGCTATCCTCTGGCAGGGCGGCACCACGTTTTTTGAGCACTGCATCGCCTGCTTCAGCTTTGACTAAGTTGAGGTTTACGCCAAAGTTTTCTTGCACTACATCTATTATTTTCAAGGTTGCTTCAGTTAACTCGGGTCCGATGCCATCGCCGGGCATTAAGGCGATTTTGTATTCGGTCATTTCTTGTTCATCCTTTTACGTAAGTTCTCAATTAATCCGCCGTCAGTCAATATTTCCATGATGAACGGTGGCAAATTAGTGCCCTGCAAACTCTTTTTAGTTGACAGGTTTTCTATTTTGCCTGTTGTCAAATCGACGGAAACCTCATCGCCAGTTTTTACGGTTTCAGAGATGCCCTTGCATTCAATGACTGGCAAACCAATGTTTATGGCGTTACGGTAGAAGATGCGTGCAAAGGTTTCAGCGATGACACATTTTACACCTGAATACTTCAAGGCTAAAGGAGCTTGTTCTCTGCTTGAGCCGCAGCCAAAGTTTTTGCCGCCAATCAGTATGACGCCGCCTTTTGCTTTGTTAACAAATTCGGTGTCTAAACTTTCCAAGGCGTGTTTGCCTAACTCGTAAGGGTCAACTAGTACCAAGTATTTTCCAGGTAAGATAACGTCGGTGTCAATGTTGTTTCCGAATTTTATTGCTGGAGCTTTAATTTTTGAATCCATTACTGTTTTGCCTCCACTGTTGCTGGGTTGGTGATTTTTCCTGTTAACGCTGAAGCCGCGACCACTGCTGGTGAAGCTAAGTAAACGTTGGCTTGAGTGCTGCCCATTCTGCCGATGAAGTTGCGGTTGCTGGTGCTAACGCATGTTTCGCCTGCTGCTAGTAAACCGATGTGTCCACCTAAGCATGGACCACAGGCGGAGCCGCAAACGATTGCGCCTGCTTCAGTAAAGATTTCTGTTAAACCTTCAGCTAATGCTTGCTTGTAAACTTCCTGTGAAGCCGGAATAACCAAGGCGCGAACGCCGTCTTTGACTTTTTTGCCCTTCATTACTTGAGCGGCTAAACGTAAGTCTTCTAGTCTACCATTAGTGCATGAACCAATGAATGCTTGGTCAACTACTACATCGCCAACCTCAGAGATTGGCTTAACATTGTCGACACTTGATGGGCACGCGATTTGAGGCTCCATTTTTGAAACATCAAAATCCATTGTGCATTCATATTGGGCGTCTTTGTCACTTTTCAGTGTTGCAAAGTCTGGCAAGTTTTTGACTCGGTTTTGTAGGAACTCTTTGGTTGTTTGGTCAGGTTCGACAATTCCGTTTTTGGCACCCATTTCTACTGCCATGTTACATACAGTCATTCTTCCTGCGATGCTCATGGCTTTTATGGTTGGACCAGTGAATTCTGCGCTCTTGTAAATTGCGCCATCAACACCTAACTTGCCTATTATGTTTAGGACTAGGTCTTTTGGTGTGACGTATTTGGGGAATGTTCCGTTAACTTCGATTTTGATTGCTGAGGGTACTTTGAACCAGATTTTTCCGGTTGTCATTACTGCGGCTGCTTCTGTTGAGCCGATGCCAGTCGCGAAAGCGCCGAATGCGCCATACGTACATGTGTGTGAGTCTGCGCCGACTATTACTGAGCCAGGCACTACATGACCTTGTTCAGGCATGACTTGGTGGCAGATACCGCCCCGTCCTACGTCATAGATACGTAGTTTTTGTTCTTTAGCAAATTGACGCATTGTTTTATGAAGTTCAGCTGCTTTAACAGATTCAGCAGGAATCTGGTGGTCTAGAATGACTACTACTTTTTCGTTGTTCCAAACTTTTTCTGCGCCAATTTTTTTAAACGACTCTACAGCTAAAGGTCCAGTTAAATCGTGAATCATCAAGACGTCAACGTTTGCGTCCACAATTTCTCCTGGGGCGACAGATTTTTTGCCTGATGCTTTAGCTAAGATTTTTTCTGTAATATTCATGTTTTTTCTTCTCTTAATATTCTATTTTCCACTAAGCAAATGCGTCTTAAGATTAATCCTCTAAGAGACGTCACTAAAATTTTAAAAAGGGAAAATTAAGCCTTTCCATTCAGTAAACGCTTTTACTCGTCGATTCTGATGGATTTAGCGCCTCGAGCTAATGCGGTTATGCCTGTTCTTGCAAGTTCAAGGACTCCGAAGGTTTTCATCAAGTTTAGAAAGGCATCGATTTTGTCGGGTCCACCAGTAATCTCTATTGTTAAGCTGTCAGTTGAAACATCGATAATTCTGCCTCTGAAGACATTAACGAAGTTGATTACGTCAGAGCGTTCCTTGGAATCCATGATTTTGACTTTAATCAGCGCTAGTTCGCGCATGACAAAGTTGCCTTGTTCGAGTTCCTCAACTTTTAACACATCGATTTGTTTAGCGACCTGTTTGGTTACCTGTTCAAGGGTTTTTTCGTCCTCGTTGACTGTTATGGTCATGCGGGCAATGTCTTTTTGCTGTGTTGCACCTACAGTTATGCTTTCAATGTTGAAGTTTCGTCGTCTAAACAAGTTGGCGATGATATGAAGTACACCGGGCTTGTTTTCGACTAAGACAGATATGACTTTTGTTTTTCCTGCTTCCATTAGTAGTCACCTCTCTGTTGTGGTAATCCACAGCCTGGAGGCACAAATGGAACCACATCGGTTTCTGAGCCTATAGGCACATCGATTACCGTTGTAACTTTACTTGACATGGCTGTTTTAACGGCGTTGCGGAACTCGTCAATTGAAGCTGCACGGATGCCTTGTGCCCCGTATGCTTCAGCCAACTTGACAAAATCCGTTGTCTTGCCCAAGTTAACAGCGTTGTAGCGTCGGTTATAGAGTGTTCTTTGCCATTGAGCAACCATACCTAACACGCTATTGTTTAACACTATAACGATTACGGGAATGTCTTCCGTGACGCTGCAGGCTAATTCTTGCTCAGACATGATAAAGCTGCCATCACCAGCAATGTCGACGACCATGCGGTCGGAACAAGCAACTTTTGCTCCGATAGCTGCAGGGAAACCAAAGCCCATTGTTCCAAGTCCACCTGAACTGATGAAAGTGCGTGGCTGCAACGTTTGCATGTATAGGGCTGACCACATTTGGTTTTGGCCAACTTCTGTTGTTACTATGCCGCTTTCAGGCAACAGTTTACGCAGTTCAGACAGCAAAGCTTTTGGCAGCAAGTCACGCGGCAACTCTTTCATTAAGGGGCTTAACTGTTCCTTGGCTTCCTTGACGCGGTTAGTCCAGGCTTTGCCTTCGCCTTTCTTTAGCTTCTTAGATGTAGCATTCAGTAGCATTTTCATTGCAGCTTTAGCGTCAGCAACAATAGCTAAGTCAACCTCAATGTTCTTGTTAATTTCTGCTGGGTCAACATCAATCTGAATTTTTTTAGCGTCCGCTGCAAAAGAGTCCAAGTTGGCGGTTGCACGGTCAGAGAATCTTGTTCCAATTGCCAGCAAAACGTCGGCTTCACCGATTAACCTGTTAGCGGCTGGGTTGCCATGCATGCCTATGCTTCCTAAAGATAACGGGTGATTCTCTGGAAATGCGCCTTTACCCATGAAGGTTGTTGCAACAGGCGCCATTAGCAGGTCGGACATTTGCACTATTTCGTCAGATGCGCCTGCCCAGATGACTCCGCCTCCAACTAGCAAGATTGGGCGTTCTGCTTTTGCTAAGAGTTCGGCGGCTTCGCTGATTTTGGTTGGGTCTGGCGGTTGGGGTAGCCTGTATCCGCGAACGTTGGGTTTGTTTGTGAATTCAACCTCGGAGATGCCGGCTTGCACGTTTTTGGGCAAGTCAATTAGGACGGGTCCTGGCCTGCCGGTGGTTGCAATGTGGAAGGCGTTGGTGACCATTTGGGGAATTTCGGAGACGGTGCGTGGTTGGTAATTGTATTTGGTGATGGCTGTGGTGATGCCTAAGATGTCTGCTTCTTGGAATGCGTCTCTGCCAATCATGTAGCTTGAGTTGGCGCTGAATGTTGGGATTTGGCCTGTGAGGGCGATGACGGGGCTGGAATCCATGTAAGCGTTTGCGATGCCTGTTACCAGGTTAGTGGCGCCTGGACCACTGGTTGCCATACATACGCCTGCGCGTCCGCTGGCTCTTGCGTAACCTTCTGCTTCGTGTGCAGCGCATTGCTCGTGTCGTGCCAGTATGTGTCGGATTTTTTTGTTGCCGCAGAGCGCATCGTATACTGGAAGTATGGCGCCTCCTAAGATTCCAAAGATGGTGTCAACATTTTGACGTTCAAGGGATTCTAAAAGTGCTTGTGCACCAGACATTTTTGGCATGTTCAATTCTGTCTCCTTTGTTTTGAATTAGCGTTTAGACTGTTGTCTATGAAAAAATTGTTTGAGAACCGTGTTGCTTGTTTAGAGGTTAACCTAGGAATGTTAGAGAATAAGTACCCGTCGATCCCAGCTATTGAGGTGACAATCCCTCATGTTCTTGCCTCTTTAAAGTTCACGTTAAAATAAAAATACGCAATTGTTCAAATAAAAACCTATCGGTACAGAGGCGTTTTTACAGTAAATTGTGAATAAACATCATACAAAGCATACAGCCATCTAAGGTTTTTAGGCATGTTTTTAGAATGTGCGGTTTCTGAATTCCCGCCTCAGCTTCTCTGAGTCACTTTCCTCTTCAGCAGCGGGGACTTCTGGTGGGGCGGGTGCCCATTTAATTTGAACTGGCGGTGGCGGCGGTGACGTTTTTTTGGCTGAGAAGTCTTCTGTTTGGCTTGGCGGGTTTCTGCTTGGCTGGTCTTCTTGGGGTTGTGGCGGCGTTATTTGGTTTTTTGATGTGCCAATGGTGTTTTGGAGTAGTTTGGGTGAAACGTAAAGTATTAGCCAAATTATTGAGCCGATGATGAATGTTAAACCTACATAGTAAACAAGTATAACCCATGCTGAGTCATACCCGGAAAAGAGAACATTTGAAGCTTCAATTATCCAAGCCACAATAATTAGGGCGAAAGCAACAATTATGCATTTAAACCAAGCGTAAAGGTCAAACTGTTTTTTGGCTTTATCAAATGACGCTTTAAAGATGTCTCCCTCCCCCCTAACAATAGGTATATGGTTGATTAATTTAAAAAACCTAGTGCTTAAAATAGTTAAAAATTTGCAGTTGAACTAAGAAAACCGTGTTTTTTGTGAAATTCAGGTTTAAGGAAGAATGTGGGGGGTTAGGGCTTTTTTGCGCCGTTGCCGTTTCGGTAATCTGTAATTAGCACGTTCATGCAGCTTAAGACTGCTTCCATGCTGGCTTTGACGATGTCTTCGCGGACTCCCATGGCGGTAACGGTTCGGTTGCCTTTACGCATGTGAACTACGACTTCGACCATTGCGTCAGTTCCGCCGGTGATAGCTTTAACGTTGTATTGTTCCAGCGTTATGGGTTCTTTTTCTTTTATGGCGTTCTTAGCCGCGTTTATAGCTGCGTCAACTGGGCCTACGCCGACTGCTGTTCCCCAAACGTCTTTGCCGTTAACGCATAAGCGAACGGATGCGGTTGCGGTTACTTTGTCGCCGCCCACGAAAGTCATTTCTTCCAGCTTAATCGGTTTAACCCCGCCTAAGCCCATGACGTTTTCTGCTATGGCTAAGACGTCGGCGTCCATGACGGTTTTGCCTTTGTCGCCGAGTTCTTTGATGCGTTGGAAGATTTCTTTGAATTGGTCGTCTGTGGGTTTTAGTCCCATGCTGTCAAGGTCTGCTTTGATTGCGTGTGAACCGCTGTGTTTGCCGGGTGCGATGCGGCGTGTACAGCCAACGAGTTCGGGAGCGATGGGTTCGTAGGTTAAGGGGTTTGCAAGCATGCCCTGTGTGTGGATGCCTGATTCGTGTTTGAACGCGTTTTCGCCAACAATTGCCTTGTTGGGCTGGGTGTGTACACCTGTTAAGCGGGCAACGAGTTGGGATGTGCTGTAGAGGAGTTCAGTTTTGATGCGTAACTCCTGCTGGTAAAGGGTGCGAAGGGTGATTACGATTTCTTCTATGGCGGCGTTTCCTGCACGTTCGCCTAGGCCGTTTATGGTTCCGTGGGCTTCCTGCGCGCCTGCTCCAAGGGCGGCGATGGTGTTTGCTACTGCCATGCCGAAGTCGTTGTGGCAATGCACGCCAACAGGAACCTTGAGTGTTTCTGTGAGTTTGGTGAAGAACTCGAAAGAGCGGTCAGGTGTTAAGATGCCTACTGTGTCGCATGGCGTGACTCGGTCTGCTCCGCAAGCTTCGGCTGCTTGGAAAACTTGGGTCAGGTAGTCAAAGTCTGAGCGTGTTGCGTCTTCGGCGAGCAGGTCAACTTTTAAGCCGTGTGCTTTGGCGTAGCTGACACAGTCCTCTGTGATTTTGACAACTTGGTCACGGGTCTTGCGCAGTTTACACTCGATATGCAAGTCTGACGTGGGTATTATCATGCACATTGTTTGTGCGCCACTTTTGATGACGGCGTCTATGTCGCCTATTGTACCTCTGCCTGCGCTTGCCACTTCTGCTCTTAGGCCCTGCTTGGCAATCAAGCTTACAGCTTCAAGTTCGCCTTCAGAAACCGCGGCAAACCCAGCCTCAATCACATCCACGCCCAACTCGTCAAGACGCTGAGCTATGCGCAACTTGTTTTCTGGTACAAGAGATACTCCGGGTGTTTGTTCACCATCACGAAGGGTGGTGTCTAAAAAGTTTATACGCTTAGGGAAGCGGTTGAATAAAGCAATACCCCATTTAAAGTCACTCTATGGTTCACCGTCAAGCACAGATATAAAAATTATGGTAGGAGGGTTTTTGTTTGAATTCTGAAAAGGCTTTTAAGATTGGTCCCACATGATGTGTGTGGGATAACGAATGGAGGAACAGGTTATACTAAAAGTTGATTCTAAAGGGAGATTGTGCATTCCCGCCGAATTCAGGGAAGAAATCGGAGACGCCGCAATCATGAAAAAAACGCCCCAAGGCTTTCTCATTGTACCGGGCAAACAAGAAAACTTTATTGAATCCTTCAACAAAACCATAACCTCCGAGCCAAAACGTAAAGGCAAACCTAAACTTGCCACTCCAGAAGAAATGAAGACTGCTTGGAGAACAGTCAAGTGATAACTGGCTTAGACACAAACATCCTCTGCTACGCTCTTGACAAAATTTACCCAGAAAACACCCACATCAAAGAATTACTTACCAGTCTTTCGCCCGAAAACCTTGTTGCCATTAACCCAACAGTGCTCCATGAAACATACCACACACTTGTTTACTATCTAGAATGGGCCCCCGAAGAAGCAGCAAAACGGCTGTCACTAATGCTAAAACATCCCTATATCAAATTCTACAACCAAACCCAAAAAACCAGTCAAATAGCACTAAACCTTGCCGTAAAACATGGTTTAGAGGGCAGAGACGCCCTAATAGTCGCCAATTATTTGGCAAACAAAACCCCAATTATCTACACCCACGACAAAGCACTGCTAAAACTACAAAAAATCACTTGGAAAAATACCTGCCTAACACTAAAAGACCCAATCAACCAAAAATGAAAAATGCAAAATAAAGCAATACCCCATTTTAAAGTCACTCTATGGTTCAGGGTCAATGAACGATATAAAAACTATGATATAAGAGCATAACCTTGTCGGAGAATTTTGTGACACGCTTATCTATAATATCCAAAACTGATGTCTATTTTAAAATGGAGACCAATAAAATGGAAAAACCTGATACAGCTGATAAAATTCTCAAAATAGTAGTTTTTGTTGGCCTCATTGTAGCCGTTGCCTTAACAATTGCATGTATAGAAAATAATCTACACAGCACAACGCGACCAGTTCGACCAATCATTGACGTTAGCAACCAAGGCATTGCGGTAAGCGACGGAAACTACAACATTTCGTACTCAATAAAAGCGCAACAATCAACAACAATTGATAAGATACAAATTAAATCAAGAAACATTTCTGACCCAATCTCACATACTGAAGTTAAGGAAACAATGATTTTCGTAAACGGCACAAAAATGAACACAGAAAAAATAGGCTATGATTTGGATAGCGGCAGCATTCTTGAAGTGAACGCTATAATCCCTTGCACAAAAGTTCTCTCGAACGAAACATCAATCATCATAGTTACCCTTGAACCTTACAGTTCTAATTATTTAACAACAATGCTTGCATAAAACAATCCTTTGTCTTATGCTATCATATACATTTTGGCTCTTCCGACTGTTCGGGAGTTTTTGATTTTTCCAGCTTTTTCGAGCCCGAATAGATATTTTGAAACGGTATTCCTATGTAATCCGGTCTTTTCGGCTATCTCTTCTATCGAAAAGTCTTTTGGGCACTCTTTTTGTAGGAATTCTAGAATTGTGTTTTCTATTTCTTGACTCATCAGGTGCACTGATGAACACTGTTATTAAACAACAAATATATACTTGGTTGTATATTAATATTGTGCATAATTAAACAACATCATTACACACAGGAGAGAGACTTTAAAAATGTTAACCAAAAAAGCAGTTATTGTTGTAGAGTTGGGTTTTGAGTCGGCTCAAGCGTCAGATTCCCAGATTGTGAAGGATATTCGAAAAGAAGCGCAGATTCCTTGGTGCAGCAAAATCCGCAAAATCGACGTCTACATAGCCAATAACCCAAGCCGTGACGCCTATGGTTCCTTGTCCACGTTGCGGCAAAAACCTAACCAAACCCACACGCACACGGGAAACCTTTCTTTTCAGAATCGACGACTATGAATGCGATCAATGCGGAAAACACTTCGAAGCAATCAGCTAACCCCCACCTATTTGGATCCTAATATTCAATCTATGCAGAAAACCTATAGGGGGGTAGGCGAAAGCTAGTCTACCGATGTTTTCTTTGGTCGTAAACAAAAAGTCCACCTCCAAGAACAATCACAACTGCTATAATAATCGGCGTTACGTAAGGCAGGTAGGCTGGGGGTTGCTCTAGGGTTGGCGTTGGAGTGATTGGCATAGATGTTGTAGTGGTGGCAGATTTGTCTATTGCAGCTATGGAGCCTATCCGGTTCATTGTTAAGATTTGTGTTGGACTCCAGTCGGTGATGCGGGTAATTGCGAAGTCAGGATAAAATATTGGTTGTAACATAAATGGGGCGTATTGTTTGAAATACCCTTCTATTGCTTGTACTTGGTAGTCTCTTTTGGCGTTGTCTAAGGGGAGGCTTTGAAACATCTTGGAGGTGTAGTTTGTGTCGGACTGTTTTATGTAGCCACCTCCAGTGTTAACCCATTTATCTCGGGCATACTGCAAATTATCTGATTCAGTCCATTCAGTTTCATTGTGGAGTTTTGTGCGTATGTTGTAGTATAGGTTTACTTCATAACCCTGTGAATTGTTGTAGGGTGTGAAGGGCTGATTTTTAATTTGCAGCTCTACAGCTTGCGGATATTCAACATCCCACGTAAGCGGAACAACCTTCACAGTAAATTCTGGCACCGACAGACTATTAGAGGCAGAAGCAGAATCAACCATTATCAGGCTTGATGAAGCCAAAACAACGATAAGCAGTAAGGAGAGTTGTTTAGGAGATACACCCACGCTTGTTCGCCTAAAATATGCTAATTCTTTTTTGGATTAAAGGGTTCTCGTAAAGACTTGTTTACTAAGGCAAGTCAGTTTTTCTTTACTAAAGCACATTTTGTATTAACACTTTTTAATCGCCATTTTTTAAGCCCAAAATTCTTTAAAAGGCGCGAATTGCTGCTTTTTTAACTGTTGGAGCGTGAGAAATGCTTTAGCCTTTGCAGAATGGGTCATGCTAGTACCCGATTTGCATCTTGCTTTTCATTGAGCTCAGTGCTTTACTTTTCATACCAACCTATTAGGATCCAAATAGCAGATCTATGCAGAAACCTATAGAGGGGTCTACCTTTCTTGATAGGGGTAGACTCTACCTGCACTTTTCCAAGCCCAAAACTGCAAAACACTAAGGGGGGTAGGTGCTAATGGCTGAAAAATACGCCAATAAGCATGTTAAAAAACAGTGGTTTGTCGGGCTGTAATTGTTTTTTGGACACATAAAAGCTTAACAGCAACAGCCGCCCAATATGACAACAAAAGCAGCTTAATTGCAAATTTATACAGAGGAAGATAAGTTGAGAAGCAACGAAGTTAAGGTTGGATGTGAGCATGCGCCGCATCGGGCGCTTCTTAAATCGTTAGGATTAGACAATGATGACATAGCTAAACCATTCATTGGAGTAGCTAACAGTTACAACACAATTGTTCCAGGACACATTCACCTGCGAACCTTAGGTGAAGCCGTAAAAGAAGGCATCTACGCCGCCGGCGGAACACCATTCGAATTCAACACAATCGCAGTCTGCGACGGAATCGCCATGGGACACCAAGGCATGCGATACAGCCTCCCAAGCCGCGAAATCATCGCCGACTCAGTCGAAATCATGCTACAAGCACACCGCTTCGACGGCTTAGTAATGGTAAGCAACTGCGACAAAGTCACACCCGGCATGCTAATGGCAGCAGCACGGGTAGACATACCAGCCATCCTACTCACCGGAGGACCAATGGCAGCAGGAAAACTTAACGGCAAAAAAGTCAGCTACTCAGCAGTCCCCGAAGCCGTAGGCCAAGTTGTCGCAGGAAAAATGAGCGAAGACGAACTATACGCGCTCGAAAACGCCGCCTGCCCAGGATGCGGCAGCTGCAGCGGAATGTTCACCGCAAACACAATGGCATGCCTAAGCGAAGCATTAGGAATTTCACTACCCTACTGCGGAACCACAATGGCAACCAGCGCCCAAAAAGTCCGCTTAGCACGCCAAACAGGCAAAAGAATACTACAACTCGTCAAAGAAAACATTAAACCCTCAGACATCCTCACGCTGGAAGCCTTCAAAAACGCCGTCTCAGTTGACATGGCACTTGGCGGCTCAACCAACACAACACTACACTTACCAGCAATCGCAAAAGAAGCCGGCGTAAAATTGCCCCTCGCCATGTTTGACGAAATCGGCAGAAAAGTCCCACACATCTGCAGCATGATACCAAGCGGCACCTACGCCATCGAAGACCTAGACGCAGCAGGAGGAGTCCCAGCAGTCATGAACCAAATCCAAACACTCCTAAACCTAGACGCCCAAACCGTTTCAGGAAAAGTCTCAGACAACATCAAAAACGCCAAAGTCCTCAACGAAGAAGTAATTCACCCATTAAGCAACCCCGTTCACCCAGAAGGCGGCATAGCCATCCTAACCGGCAACCTTGCACCAAAAGGAGCAGTCATCAAAACCGCAGCAATCTCACCAAAAATGCAAAAACACACAGGCCCAGCCAAAGTTTACGATTCAGAAAACGAAGCCTTAACCGCAATACGCGGCAAACAAATCAGCCCCGGAGACGTCGTAGTCATACGGTACGAAGGCCCAAGAGGTGGACCAGGAATGCCCGAAATGCTTTTCCCAACAGCAACCATTGCCGGCATGGGTTTAGCTGAAAGTGTCGCTTTGATTACTGACGGCAGATTCAGCGGAGCCACACGCGGCGGAAGCATCGGTCACGTTGCCCCTGAAGCCTTTGACGGCGGCCCAATAGCAATTTTGCAAAACGGCGACACAATAACCATTGACATACCAAACAGGGTTCTAAAGGTCAATTTGAGTGACGAAGAAATTAAAGCCCGTTTGGCTGCTTGGAAGCCTAGAAAACCCAAGTTTTCTAAAGGAATTCTTTCCAGGTATTCGCCTGTTTCTCTTGAATAATTAATTTTTTTCCTTTAAATTTTTTAAATTTTTCTTGTATATTAAGTTCAAACTTACAATAGTTTTATAACTTCAACTCAACAACCGAACCCTCACGGAATTGAGAGAAAAAAATGTCAAAAAAATTTTATTCTTCAGCACTAGCTATAATCTTTATTGTATCAATTGCAACATCAATCATTGCAATGCCAAACCCCACCACAGCAGCAACAGGCGCCAAAACTTACCCGTTCGTTGAAGCAGTACCAAACCCAGTCGGTGTCAATCAAAGAACACTGATTAACTTTGGTTTACTAAACTACCTCAACGTCGATGGCGACGGCTGGAACGTAACTTTAACCATCACCGACCCAAGCGGACACGTCACAACAGTTGACCGCAAAACATGGTCCACCGGCACAGTAGGCTACAGTTTTGTTCCAGAAACAAACGGCACATACATCCTCAAATGCAGCTTCAAAGAATCATGGTACAACTCATCATATGTAGGATGGTTTGGACCAGTAACCTCTAGCACATACATGGCATCAAGCGAAACCGACCCATACGAACTCATAGTTACTAATGAACCTACAGCATCATACCCGGGACATGCAATGCCAACTGAATACTGGAGCAGACCTATCGATCCACAACTTCGTGAATGGTGGTCCGTTTCAGGCAGCTGGGTCTCAGCACCATTAAACCTGTTTGCACCATACAATGATGCACCAGAAAGTGCACACATTCTATGGACAATGCCAATCGGCGACACAATGGGCGGCTTAATCGGCGGCGACTCAGAAGTAGGATACCAAAACGGAGACGCGTATGAAGGCAAATGGGCTGGTTCAGTAATAATCAGCGGAGTACTATACTACAACCGGTACACAACCTCTTTCTATTCAACCTCGCCAAAACAGGAAGTAGTAGCAGTTGATTTGCACACAGGCCAAACACTCTGGTCAAAAGTACTTGACACCAACGGGAGAATCGCTTTTGGACAAATCTTAAAATGGGACTGCCTAAATAACCGTGGCGGATTTTCATACCTTTGGGTATCCAGCGGCACAAGCCTATACGCTTTTGAAGCCCTAACAGGCGACTGGCTATACAACTATACTAACGTACCAAGCGGCACTAACTATTATGGTCCAAACGGTGAATTCCTAAGATACCAAATCAGCAACGGCAGATTGCTCAGATGGAACTCAAGCTACGTAGTTACAGCAGGTAAAAGTGGCATGGCTGAAAGCTGGGGAAGCCAGATACAGGGAATGTCATTTGACGCATCTAAAGGCTATGACCTGAACGTTTCAATTTCAGGCACCATACCAAGTACTAGCATCTTGCAAGTGTTTCCAGGCGACAGAGTTATAGGAGGAAACTATACTGTTGGGGCACCAAGCGGTAACGGCGTTACTCTTTGGGGCTTAAGCTTAGCACCAGGCCATGAAGGTACAGTACTCTTTAGCAATACTTGGGCAGCACCAGCAACTTGGGCAGACCTAGCAGGCACAATGCAAAGCTACTTCACCGCATACAGTCAAGAAGACTACGTTGCAACATTCTGGGCAAAAGAAGAAAGAATCAACTATGGCTTTAGCCTTGAAACAGGCAAAAACCTGTGGGCAACTGAACCACAAAACTATGCAGACGCATGGACAGATTCCCCAGCAGATGAGAGAAACATTGCTTATGGCAAACTCTACTCAGCAAGCTGCGGTGGTACAGTCTACTGCTTTGATATACAAAATGGTGAAACACTGTGGACATATAATGCAACCGACCCGTACACAGAATCATACATCACAAACAACTGGTGGCTCATGACGACTTTCATTTCAGACGACAAAATCTACCTCGGACACATGGAACACTCAGCACAAGAACCAAAACCAAGAGGCGCACCCTTCATATGCCTAAACGCAACAGACGGCACACTAATCTGGGAAATCGACGGTGCATTCAGACAAACACGCTGGGGCGGACGAGCTATAATCGGCGACTCCATAATAGTAACACAAGACACTTATGATCAACAAATTTATGCTATCGGTAAAGGTCCAAGCGCAATGAGCGTTACAGCACCAGATGCAGGTGTAACAACCAGTTCAGGTGTTATGATTAGAGGCACAATAACCGATGTATCTCCAGGCACAACAGACTCATCTATTGCTATGCGGTTCCCCAATGGTGTTCCAGTGGTTTCAGACGCAAGCCAAAGCGACTGGATGCTTTACGTATACAAACAATTTGAGCAACCAAGCGGCGCAACCGGTGTTCCAATCTCTATTGACGCAGTTGATCCTAACGGCAACTATGTTCACCTTGGCGATACAACAAGCGATTCAAGCGGCAGATTCCACTTAAGCGTCTGCCCAGATACTCCAGGTGACTATGTCATCTATGCCACATTTGGCGGTTCAGCAGCTTTCTATTCATCATTTGCCCAAACAGAAATGACAGTGATGAATGCTCAATCAGAATCAACTCCAGCGCCATCTCAAGCTACACAAACACCATACGAATTGTACACTATCGGATCAGCCATTGTAATTATCATTGCAATAGCATTAGTAGCATTATTGCTGCTTAGAAGAAGACCATAAGAAAACCTAAACAATCATTTCCTTTTTTCTTTTTAAATTTTCAAAAAAAATATGAAACAGGATTAATTTGTGTGCTTTTATCTGGTTTACCAGATAAGCCCATGCATGCCCTCGCCCAGTTGGAATTGCCCGTTTATAGTTTAACCTTGACAGTAACCGTAAGGTGAGCCTTTGCAAGTATTGGTAACAGTTTTGACCTAGGCGCTGTTGTATGGTACTCTTGTTGGTTCAGTGGTATTGTATACGCTAAAAGATGAGCAGCTACTACGAGAGCAACGCCGACTAATGTGACCGCGATAAGTACCAAGACACAAAGTTATCAATACCCTAAATCTTCATCAGGACAAATATCTGCAAAAATGCAGCATAAAAGAAGCAGGCTTAAGCAAACTTAAAACCCACCGCATAGTTACACGCCTTTCTGAAGGCGGCATTGTTGCCCTGGAAAAAACTGGAAACACAAACACGGTATACTTGGATGATAGGCTAAAAAGAAAGAAGACGGATACCCCGTAAGCCCCAGGGTTTTGGAGCTTTAGGGTTTTTCTGTTTTATTGTTTTGCTTTTTTGTTGTTGTCGGTTTTGATTCTTTGCAGTCGTCTGATTGGGTTGTACCAGTTCCATTTTCCAAGCATCGACATTACTGCCGGCACAAGGTAAGTGCGCACGACTAAAGCGTCGATAAGTATGGAGAATGAGAAAGCAAATCCCATTTCTCTTAGTAGCAGATTGCTTGATAGCATAAGTGCACCTAGTGAGCCGGCAAGGATGATGGCTGCTGCTGTGATGATTCCACCTGTTTGCTCTATTGAGTGGACGATTGCCGTTTTGAGTTTTTCACCTTTGGCTGCTTCTTCACGGATACGGGTTAGGATGAAAATGTTGTAGTCCATGCCTAAACCGAGGAGCAGCACGAAGAGAATCAGTGGTGTCATGAAGAGTAAGCCGTAGTTGAAGGCTGACTGGAACACGACTGCTGTTACAGCAAGAGTCCAAACAATGCTCATTAACACTGAAACAAGAGCGAACAATGGTAGAACCAAGGAGCCAAGCACAAAGAACAGCACCAAGCTTACGCCGACTGCAACGATTGGCAATATAACGTTGAATTGGTCTACGAACACGTTTTTGGTATCAAGGATACCGCCTGTTGTTCCGCCCATGTAAATGCCAGTAACTCCGTCTGTGTTGTCAAAGTTTGTGTGTAGATTATTTCTCATGTCTTGGGCGGCGTTCATTGCGGGTGTGGAGTATGGGTCAACGTTGAAACGCAGTGTAATTAGGGCTGATTTGTTGCCTGAGCCAATGTTTGACATTATAGAGTTGTAAGTGGTTGGGTCTGATGTTGAGTTGATGTTTTGGTAATCTATTGGCACGTCATAGGGCATTGTGGGACTTGAAACTTCTTGCACGTCAGCATGGCTTGATACTTGGTTGGAAATTTGTTGTATAGTCGCCATTGCATCATGGTTAAAAACGCCGTCCTTAACGATAGGTTCATCGAAAGTGACTACCACGTATGAGGGGAACAGTTTGCCGCCGCCAAAAGAGTTGGTCAAAGTGTGTGAAGCCTGTATGGATTCTAGACTGTTTGATGCGCCGCCAAGGAAGTCGTAGGTTGGAACTGTTGTCATGTAAACATAGAATGTTGGCACTGTTACCAAGATTGCTACAAGCACGACTACTTTTGCGTGTTTTACTGAAAAGTTGCCACTTTTTGCGAAGTAGCCGTTTTTGTGTACTGATTTTTGTTTTACTGATTCGGCGTATTTTTGGAAGCGCGAGCCAGTGTTTGGCCAAAATATTCTGTCACCAAGTATTGCGGTTAAGGCTGGCGCAAATGTTAAAGATACGGCGAGCATGACGATTACGCCTAAACCGACGACTAGGCCCATTGTTTGCATTAGCACGATTGAGGTTATTGCTAGTGAGAGGAAGGATATGATGACTGTTGCGCCGCTTGTGGTGATGGATTCGCCTGCCCAAGTGACTGATTGTATGATGGCTTTATGCAGGGGTAAACCGTTAACGCGTTCTTCTCGGTGGCGGGCAATAATGAAGATACTATAGTCGGTGCCCACCCCGATTAACACGGTTAAGAGGATAGTGGGAATCATGAAGTCAACGTGGTTGATGTATGTGCCAACGAGGTAGAGAAATATTTGTGAGATTCCCAAACCGACGCCTATTGTGCCTAAAGTTATCAGTGGAGTTACTATTGAGCGGAAGAACAAGCCAGTTGCAACCAGCAGTAGCACTATGGTTACTGGAAGAATCAGTTCAAGGTCAGCCATGGTGGAAACGTTGAAGTCATAGTTTAATGCGTCAGTTCCTGTAACAAGTGCGGATTCAACGGTTGGGTTCTGCGCTACCAAGGTTTTTATGTGGTCTCTTATTGCTAACAGGTTGCTTTCGCTTGACTTGTTAAAATCAACAGAGATTATTGTAACATCTTTTGCTGGCGAAACAAACGATGAAACCAAAGTGTCGAATTCTTGACCAACATTGTAAACGTCTGGGTTGTAAACTATGTCACCTGCCAATACACGCAGTTGAGCTTCAGTGGGGTTTTCACCTAAACCATAAATGGTTTTAACCAAGTCTTCTGAGAGGCCTGATTGACCTGCAAGATAGGTGATTGTGAAGTTGTAGAGTTTGTCGTTGTTTTGTGTTTGGTTGTTGTTTAGGAAATCGTTTAAGCTGAAAGTGTTTGCCAGTGAAGTTGCAAAATCGTTGATTGTACTGTTGTCGTTAAGGTAGTGACTTATGAATTGGCTTGTTGCTTGGTCGGTGATGGCAAGGGCGCGTTCTGTTGCTGTGTAGTCGTTCATTGAAGCGTTGTTGAAGGTTGCCGCCCATGAAGCATCAAAAATGTCAAGCAAATGTGAAGTGTATTGGTCAAATGCTGCTTGGTCAGCGTCTTTGAGGATTGTTTGGCTTTGATTGAGGGACACTTCGTTGAGCATTGTTATGAAGCTGTCCATGTTGTAGTCGTCAGCATTCCAGATGACATCGTCTGGTTAAGGTTTTTATTTGGGTTTGGCTTGGGTTTCTTCCCAAATTGAAAGCCGCATTAACAAATGCTACTGTTGCGTCTGACTGGTTAGCAATGTAGTGGATAGAGAAGTCTTGGAGTGCTGCAGCGTTTTGTTCAGCCGTGTTGTAGAGGAAATTTTCAAGCTTTAAGGCTGCTGGTTAAGGAGTTTGCGAAGTCAATAGCGGTTTGGTTTCCTGCCAAGAAATTGTTAATGTACAATTGTACGGTTTGGTCGGTTGCTGCTGAAGCACGTTGTATTGGAGTTAATTGTTGGGTTGCGGGGTTTTGGAAACTTATTGTCCAAGTAGCGTTGAAAGCGTCAAGCAATGGTTTTGTGTACATTTGGTAGGATGCGGGGTCAAGTTGCTGCATCATCGCGGCTGTCTGGTTGTAAGCCACTTCGTTAAACATTGGAATGAATGTTTGACCCATATTGTAGCTTTCTGGGTTAAGGATGATTGCGTCAGCTGCTGATGTAAGCTGGACTGCAGTTGGGTTTTGTCCTAGATTGTAAGCTGCAGTTACAAACTCTACTGATTGCCCTGACTGAGCAACTACAGTTTGGATTGCAAAATTGGCAAGTGCCGCTGTGTATTGGGTTTGGTTGCTTTGCAAGAATTGGTCAAAGGTGATGGCGCTGGTTAAAGCAGTTGTGAATTGCTGTGCTGTTTGGTCGCCGGCAAGGAAAGTGTTAATGTACATTTGAGTTGTTTGGCTTGAAACAGCTGATGCCCGCTCAACTGGAGTTAAAGTTTGAGTTGTGGGGTCTTGGAAGCTTTGGACCCATCCATTGTAGAAGGCGTCAAGTAATGGTGAAGCGTACATTGAAAATGAAGCGGGGTCTGCTTGGTAGAGGATTTGTGCGGTTTGGTTGTAGGCAAGCTGGTTTGCCATGTCAACGTTCTGTGTTTGAGTGTAGGTTTGTGTCCAAACGTTTAGGTAAGTTGCTGGAACGCCGTAGAGTAGGTTGAGGGTCATGTTAGCATTGTTGAAAACTGTGTAGACGCCTTGGTTTGTCTGGTTAAGACCATCGGCGAATTGGGTTTGGGTTTGGTTGTAAGCAGAAGACCACACCATCGTGTACATGGCTGGAACGCCGTAAAGCAGATTATAAGTCATGTTTGCGTTGTCAAAAACCATGTAAACATTAGGGTTTAACTGTTCAAGCCCGTTTGAAAGCTCGGTTTGGGTTTGTCCATACGCTGTTTCCCAAATGGTCTTGTACATGACGGGGACGCCGTAAAGCATGCTGTAGGTCATGTTTGCGTTAGTGTAAAGAGTGTAGGCGCCCTCGTTTGTTTGGTTGAGCGCTGGAATCAAAATGGTGTAAACGTTTGTAACATTCTGCACGCCAGTGATGTCTGGGTCAGACTTTATTTGGTCTGATAATTGTTCAAGAAATCGTTGCGTCTCGATTGATGAAGCGTTATTTGTTGATACAACTATAACTAAAGAATTGTTTGCTACGGACGAAGAGAAGTAATCTCCGATTAAATCGTCTGCTTTAACAGATTCAAGGCTGCTGTCACTTGAGGCACCCATCTGAAGCGATACCACGCCTGTTGCGCTAAGCGCAAACGGAATGATAAGAACCAAGAGAAGAAGCCAAGCGAAGATGACAACGTATTTGCGTTTTAGTACCAGTTGTCCGATTTTTCCAAAGAAGTTTACCTTTTCGGTTTTCATGTTGGGAATCACTACTTTTTCGTTTTTCTATGTTAGTTATTAAGTAACGTTGAATTCAGAAAGCAAACACTCACCACTCGGATATACATTCTACCGCACAGGTTCGGCTCTAGTCGAAGCATATTTAAACAGTGACACAGGTTCCTTTTGTATGCGTCGCTTAATCTTGGAAGCCTCCCAAAAAGAAATATCTAAAATAGGCATCGAAATGCCACAATTTGATAAAATAAAATCACTGGAACTACTATATATCCTACGGCAGGACCAAGAAGAATTTACCGCAATCTCGCAAGTAGAATTCAAAGACCACAGCACAGAAGTGATGGAACTACAAAAAAACGGTTTTCTTATGGAAATTCAAGTGTTAGAGCACCAAAAAAACGGCGTCTACACAGTTTTTATGCGTGGAGCCCCAAGCCTTTCCTCAGTTTTAGAGTCTATCGGAGTAGAAAGCGGTTACCTGTTTCCGCCAATTGGCATAAGCGACGGAAAAATCAAAATTTCCTTCCTCGGCAGCGAAGGGCAAGTTCGCGCTTTCTTGGAAAAAGTTGATGCCGCACAAATCCACTACAAAGTCGTCATGCTAACCGACGCAAACTTCGCACCATCCTCACCCCTAAACGAGCTAACCGAGAAACAGAGGGAAGTGCTGCTTGCCGCCTACAAAAACGGTTACTACGACATCCCAAGACGCACAAACACACGACAGTTATCCAAAAAACTCGGCATAGGCGACTCCACGCTGGCGGAGCATTTGCGCAAAGCAGAAAGACACCTCTTAGTTAGCCTGTTAAGCCAAAACACCAACACCTAAACAATGGACTTTTAACCGTTTTAAAAAAAAGAAAAAGTGGTTTATAATGAATACCATGCATGCAAATCAGTATCACCCGTAATCTGCCTGCTTGCACCATTCCCTAAACCATCACTGAAAAAATAAAAATTCCAATAAATATACGGAGTATCCACATAAACAGTATGCGACCCCACAGCAACCTGAACAGTAGGCGGTGCGTATCCAACAAGATTGCCATCAACATACACAGCAGGACACAACGTATACCCGCCACCATCACTAGCAGTAACAGTCAACGAATAATACGTTTGCTGGTTTTGAATAGTTACAGTTTTTGGGCTTGATGAACCACTGGAACGACCTGTAGAATCCTGAGCAGTCACCCTCACTGAATATTGACATGCACTAGGCCATGAATGCGAAGCATACGCTGTTGAACCACTTGAATAATAGCCCGTAGTAGTTGAAGTACCATCACCCCAATCAAAAGTGTACCTTATGTTATCACCGTTTGCATCAGTAGACACCGCCGAAAACTGATAACTCGAACCAACATAACCAGAGGAAGGACCGCCAACAGACGGCGTACTAGGTGGGGCTGGCTGGTTCGAAATAGTTACAGTTAATGGACTTGACTGGCTACTTGAACGATAAGTGCTGTCTTCTGCAGTCACCTGCACCGAGTATTGTCCCGTACTAGACCAGCTATGAGAAGCATAAACAGTTGCACCGCTTGAATACCAGCCAGTAGTAGTTGATGTTCCATCGCCCCAGTTGAAAGTGTAACGTATATTGTCACCATTTATATCAGTAGATACCGCCGAGTACTGGTAGCTCTGACTAATATAACCCGACGAAGGCCCACCAACAGAAGGTGTACTTGGAGGTGAAGGGTCCGGAATACGTTCATACCGCGCCGTTAACGTACTATCAGAAGTGATTGAAAGCGTCACAGGACGAGAATAATAGTTCAAACCATTAAGGGTAAAGTAACGGAAAGTATAGCCAGCAATATCATCAACCGATATACTATGAGAACCAGAATAAATTTAGATCAGCAGTATAATAAGCATTACCATGGATTCTAAATAATGCACAGCAAGTGTTCCAGTATCAAAAGCATTTAAATGTAAGAGTAGGCTGGTAAAGCTTCAAATTACTATTGCCATAAACCCTCATTTAGCTACCATCACCACTTTCATCATGCCAAGCACCGTCATAGTACATTGGCCAAACCGAAAGATATCCTTGGTGAAGGTCGATTTCACCAAAATTGCCAGTATAGAATTGTTGGAAGCCAGCCAAAGGTGAAGTGACATTAATTTAAAGAGTAAGCAAGGAAGGGATACTAGCACCACTAACATGTATATATACGAGCTATTGTGTGCAGTTACAACTTGGCTTAAAGCTGCTGAACCGTAATGAAAACCAAGGTAAACAAAGCTGCCAGTATCTGGACGAGCATAACCATCATCACTCATATGATAGGCGGTATTAAATCCTTGAAAAGTATCCCTATTCTCCACAAGACGAGGGTTTATAAAAAAAGATGTAAAAAATCAATCGATAAGGCACCTCAATAGAAACGAGAATAATTTTTAACAAAACAGATATTTTATTGTAATTATTTCAATAAACTATCACTGAGAATTTCTGTTTCAGTTACAACATTTTTAAAAAAAACGAGTTTCAACAAATTTTTCAGCTTGGGGCAGTACTGAGATTTTGTTTAGTTACAACATTTAAAAAACGAGCTTTCAACAAATTTTTCAGCTCTTGCCACCCATAAACTTTTGTTTTTAAGCTTTTTGGTTATTGTTGTTGCACCCTGCACCCACAAACTTGTTCCAACTAAACAACCTCTAATATCACCGTTCTTAACAATACTATACTCACAGCATCAGGAATTATATTTGAAACGTCAGAAAAGGCCCAAATCATAGGCAATGAAATAACAGGACAAGACAAGGGCTTTGGACATGGCATACGATTACTAAACTCATCTAACAACCTTATAGCCGCTAACAACTTCAAAGATACAGGTTCAGCAATCAGAATAGGCCTCACCAGCATAAACAACACATTCTATCATAACAATTTCTTAAACAACAAAAACAATGTGGGAGCTTATACAGAAGAGGATAATTTGGACTCTTTGAGCCATAATAAAGGCGTGTACTGGAGTAACGCCAACAGCACAGATGCAAATAATGATGGCATAGGCGATACACCTTATATTATTGATGAGAAACGTCAAGACCCTTACCCCTTAATGACACCCTATAACATCACCAACACAAACAACATAGACATACACACACCAAAAATAGAGAAGAACCAAAACCAAACAACCACCATAACAGCCGCCGCCACATTAGCAGCAGTAATAACCATCGGAGCCCTCCTAACAATATACTACAAGAAACATCAACACTAAAACATTTAACGCATAAAAAATAACTGCATCTCTTAGCAGTTAAAAGACTGCTTTTTTAACAGCATTTTTGTAGATCTTTTTAATGCTAAAATTGTTTTTTGGGGTTGGGTGTTTTGGTTTTTTGTGTGGAGTGTGAACTGGTTGGCGTAGGCATTGTTTGATGGGTTATGCTAATGCCCGACCTGCATTGTACTTACCGTTGCTTTATTTTTCATATTATCCTATTTGGATCCTATTAGAAACTCATTGTAGGAACCTATAGGGGGTCTATCTTTTCAGCGCTTTCTGCTACGAACCTATTTGGCGCCTATTAGTGGTTCTATGTTGAAACCTTAGAGGGGCAGGTAGAAAACTGGTTATTTCTCCACCAAATACAATAGGAAACCTATAGGGGATAGGCGCTAATGGTTGATTTTCACGTCATTAATATGATGAAAAACTTGGGGTTAGGCGCTGATTTTTGGTGGTGGACGAACACGCCTGCCCATTTTGATGCGGAGCGCAACGCGGTAGAGTTTGCGTAGTGATTTTACCAGTTGCTCAACCGTTGGGGCGGAAGAGTAAATCAAAGGTATCTGCTCATACTCAGCCAGTTTAGCAGCTTCTTCATCAGGCAAGGTTTTATGGAAAACCACCACCCGCGGCTTAAGCGTGCTAACGCGGACAATCATCATCGGCAAACTGCAGGCATCCACATTAGTAAAAATTAGCGCCCGCTCGGTGGAAGCACCAAAAAGTTGTGTATACTCGGAGCCTGAGAGAGCTTCAACAGCACGTTTACTGTCAATAACCGTGTAACCCGTGATTTCTCTAACAGATTTTTCTTCTTTAAAAGCAACTACTTCGCCGTTAATTGCCCGGCACAAGTATTCAACGCGAACTGGAATAGGAAATTCCCGCAGGTCAATAATGGCCATGCTTGGGGAACTGGTAAGTTTAGCAAATTCACGTATGAAACGACTGCCCTTAGACTCATCAAGCTGCAATAGCGCCAAGACGAAGCGACGGATGAATTTGGCTCCGGGGCTTTTTCGGCGTCCACTTTCATAATCGCTAATAACTGAGGAAGATAAACCCATGCCTTCTGAGAGACTAAGCTGCGAAACTGCGAAAAGTTCACGCCATTTTCTCATAGTAGCGCCTGGTCTTGCGGAAAGAATTATTTCGCCAGCGATTCTTCTTGCCAAAACTTCACGAGTACTAGGTGACACAGACATTAAGGGACTCTCTTGGTTTTGCACTGTTTTCTTTAAACAAGTATAAAGCCATAACGATTTAAGATATGGATGAATTAAAATTTTTTGAAATTCAAACATGGAAGCTTTTTTTATCAAAAAACTAAAAAAATGGCAGTCAAGAGAGTCATTTTATGCTTGACACCATAACGAGTTTTTGAATTGCGTTTATAAGGAAGTTCCAACATAATTGGCTGTAACGGGCTGTCAAAGAACACGACAGAACGATAACCACAATAAGTGATAGAAATGACAGAAAAACAACAAGACGTTATATTCGTTGGAAATAAACCCCCAATGAGCTATGTTCTAGCTATCATCACGGCATTCTCGTCAGGAACCGCAAAAGAAATAACCCTAAAAGCACGAGGCCAAGCAATCACTACCGCTGTTGACGTTGCAGAAATCACAAGAAGCCGCTTCATTAAAGAACTCAAAGTTCAAAAGATTGCCATAGGAACAGCCGAGATGCCGCCAAGAGAAGGCGAGAACAAGTCCAGAATGGTTTCAACAATAGAGATTACTCTACAAAAATAAACCAGAAAGGACCAAAAAGCAGTTTAAAATGAGAGTTCAATTGACTCTCAACCCTTTTTACATACAAAAATTTTTTGCCTACAGGCTATGCCATAAAAATTAAGCCAACACCAGTCACAATCGCCAATGCACCTAAAACTGTTCCAGCTGAAGCTTTTTCCCTAAACAAAAACATACCAGCAAATGCTGCAAATAAGGGTGAAACAGACGAAATTGGAACCGCCTGAGCCTCAGCTACACTTAGAAAACTGTAATTCAACAAAAACCAGCCTAAACCGTTAGCGATTAAGCCACCGATACACAGTTGGAGCACGGTTTTGCGTTTCATCTTTAAAAAACCACGGTTTTTATCAACTAAAGGCGTCAACGCTATAAAGAAGACCGCCATAGAAACAACCCTTAATGCTACAAGGGCGTAGTCGGCTTGCAAACTGGGCATGGCTGCATTAGAAACGGCGACGTCCATAAGTGTAACACCAATCGACCAAAACACAGCCGTAGCTAGACACAGGCCTACACCAAAAATTACAGCTTTACCTTTCACGTTTGTTACTTCAACATTTTTTTGGCTACTTAAAAGCCAAATTCCAAAAACAATAAAGACTGCGCCAACAACAGCCGCTTCGGATAAGGGTTGACCAAGAAACGCTATAGCCCACAAAAGACTAAATAAAGGATAAGTTGCAGCCAACGGCACCGCTCTAGATACACCTAAAGTTTTGAGGCCAAACATGTACAGGGTATCCCCGATTCCTAACCCGACGATGCCGCTTATTATGGTGACAGCTAAAATCCACAGGGGCAACTCAGCTAAAATGCTGACGCCGCCTAAAATAAACAGGACAACAACAAGCACGGCAGCGTTAGTTACACTGCGTATGATGTTTGCTGAAACAGGTTTTGTGCCTTCGAGGGCTTTTCGGTAAAGTAATGGCGCTATTGCCCAGCTTAAAGCTGCACCTAAAGCCGCTAGTTCCCCAATCATTAATTAACCTAAGGCAAGGCAAAAAACCGAGGATAAAGAGGTTTTGATTAAATAAAAAGAAAAACAGATAAAAAATGGCTGTACCGAAGAAAAGGCTATTTTTTGAGTTTAGCCTCAACTTTCTCTACGATTTGATTGAAGATTTTGGATGCTTCAGATTCAGGGTAAGAAATAACAAACGGCAACCCTTTATCAGCGTCAACACCGATTTTGGGGTCAATCGGGATGCTTCCAAGAAAATCAACATTCATTTCTTTAGCCATTTGTACTCCGCCGCCAGACTGGAAAATCTCAGTTTTTACACCGCAATGCGGACAAATGAAGCCGCTCATGTTTTCCACTACGCCAAGGACGGGCATGTTGAGGTTTTCGGCAAACGTGACAGCTTTTTTAACGATTTCGCTGGACAATACCGAGGGCATGGTAACGATGATTACGCCGTCCATTTCGGGCAACAATTGTGCTACGCTTAAGGGTTCATCGCCAGTTCCAGGAGGCAAATCTATAAGAAGATAGTCTAATTCGCCCCATAGGACGTCGGAGAGGAACTGTTTGATTGCTTTCATTTTAAGGGGGCCACGCCAAATGGTTGGGGTTTGTCCCGGCAGGAAAAAGTCTATTGACATGACTTTAATGCCCATGGGTCCTTCGACAGGGAAGGCACCTGCAATGTTGGACCGGACTGTTTTGCCCTCTAAACCGTACAGTCGGGGAATACTTGGGCCGTGAATGTCAGCGTCTAAAACGCCGACGCGGTAGCCTTCTTTAGCCAATGCGGCACCCAAGTTGGCGGTTACGGTGCTTTTACCTACTCCGCCTTTGCCGCTGATTATGGCGATTTTATGTTTAATTTGCTTCATGTTATCTTGGAGCCGTTGTTGGTCTTCGGCTTCTTGTTGACGATAAGCTTCAAGTTGGGCTCTGTTTTGCTCTAACCGACTACTCATAAAAACACACTTTTCCTAAGGCTTTGTTTAGGGTTGATTATTGAAGTAAACTAAAAAGGTTTATGGTAAAATCGACGGCAATAAGGATTAAAAAAAATTAACCCTGTTTGTAACCGATTTTTCTTAGAAACGCCCTTCGCTCTGCAATGTCTTGTTCTGTTTCTATTCCTTTGCTTTTGAACCCGTCTACAACGCCGATTATGCCTCTGCCCTGTTCTGTTTCAACAATCAGGACCTGCAATGGATTGGCTGTTGCTGCGTAAACGGTGCAGACTTCGGGGACTTTTTTGATTTTGTCAAGCACGTTTAGGGGGTAAGCGTTTTTGAGGTAGATTAAAAAGCTGTGTCCGCAGGCGATTTCAAAAGCTTTCTCCGCTGCCAGCCTTCGCAGTTCGGCGTCATTGCCTTCGTGTCGTACAAGGCAGGGTCCTGAGCTTTCACAGAAGCCTAGCCCAAACTGGATTTGTGGAACAGAATTAATTAGTGCCTCATAGAGGTCTTCGGCTGTTTTAATGAAGTGTGCCATGCCAAGGATGATGTTGCAGTCTTTTGGTGGGTCGATTTTTATGGTTTTAAAATCCAAAGCTTTTCGCCTAAAACATTTTGGTCTAATTAGCTTTTAAGAATTTGGCAAGTTTTTTGGCTGTCACGCTTGCTTATGATAAATTTTATATGGCACATACAACAGTCCAATAAAGCGAAGTGCAAACCACAAATTTTGCACCTTAAACGTTTAGAAGGAGTTGAAAGTAGTGTCCGAGAAAGAAATGCACAAGGCAACTTGCTCTGAATGTGGTCAAGAATGTGAAGTTCCATTCAAACCAGACCCAGCCAGGCCAGTTTACTGCCGTGAATGCTGGTCCAAGAAACGTCCAGCAAGACCACGCAGATACTAAGCAAGTTAAGCTTAGCCTTCCAAAATCCAATTTATTCTTTATTTTTTCAAGCTTGAACCAAACAGTTTTTTTAGTAGGATAACATGTTGTGGTGAATGCAAAAGCTAAATATTGCTGGAAACCAATGTTTTCCAGTCGCATAGGTCAAGGGCCGATAGTTCAGCTGGTATGAACGCTTGACTTGCACTCAAGAGGTCGGGGGTTCAAATCCCCCTCGGTCCACCAGAAACCGCTTCATTAATTAATACTTAGAAACGTGGGATTCCAGTTTTACTAAGTTGATGTTTTGAGAAACAATTAATTAGTTGCTGTTCCTAATTTGGTGTTGAGGTTTTTTAGTGTTGTCAGATGATGATACTCCACTCCATTTTGAAGGCCGTGAAGATGTAATATCAGAGAAAGTTCTCCGTTTTGAGGGAAAAAATAAAGATTTAGATAAATTATCTAGGCAAATCATTGAGAAACTATCTTCCAAAGGCTACAAAACACAGTCAACCACAAATTCTATGGGCATAATCATACAAGCTAAGAAAGCTGGAGTTCTAAGGGACATCATCACTGCAGAAAGAGCGTTTACAATTTTAATATCTGGTCAGCCCAACGATTTCACAATTCACATAGGCATAGGCAAATTTTACCAGAATTTAGCAGTGGCATCAGTTGAAGCCGTCTTAACGGTCGGCCTGTTTCTTATAGTTGACATACCCGAAATGCTTTGGAATGATGAGGTAGAAAAAGGAATCATTAGAGACATGGTTGAAATCGTGGGTTAAACTGTAAAAAGCAGCTAACTCGATTTTAGCAATCACTGATTACCTTTAATTGACTGCTTGGCAGATGAGATTTCAAGGGAGCGAGGCAGTACATAGCCCAGCCCATATCTTTACTTTGATACTGTAAATAATCATCCTGATCAGTACGGAAGAATTTGAATACCTGTTCATAATCAGGGTGGCTAGGATTTTCTTCAAGCCAACGAATCAGTCCATACCAACTATCAGAAATGTATCTATCCCAGTCATCGCGGCTGGAACGGATAATATATTCGAGTTCAAAGCCTTCGTTTCGGGTAAATTGGGCAAGTTCTGGTTCGGTATGGGTAGTTGTCTGTTTTTGGGCATATTCTGGATGTACCTGATTGCTAAGCCAGTGAGTTTCACCGATGCCGAGGCGTCCATTCTGATGCACTGCCCGCTGCATCGCTTGGATTGTCTGCTGGAAGCCGCCAAAAGCAAAAGTTGCCCCAATACATGTTGCGGCATCAAAAGCCCCCTCTTCGAACAGGTAGTCAGCCGCTGGAGCGCATACGATTTCGATTTGACCCGACAACCCTCTTTTAACCAGCTTATCTCTGGCACGGTCGCATAACTCTCCAGATATATCTATGCCAACACCGGTGATGCCGAATTTTTCAGCCCAGAGAGTGAGAGCTTCGGCGCAACCACAACCAAAGTCGATAACTCGACTACCTTTTTTCAACCTGAGCAGTTTGCCGAGTTGGACGATTTTTTCAGGCGTGGAAGGGTTAAGTATCTCCATATAGCGGTGTGAGATACCCATAAGGTCAAAGAAGTCCATGATTCATTCAGCCGTCTAACAATAACTTCAGATATTAGCATTATGGCGATAAAGGATGATGTGGTTTCTTTCTGGCGGTAAAGAAATAGGTTTCCGCGGGCGATTTCTCCACTAGACGAGGGTTCAAATACCCTCGATCCACTTTTTAATTCATTTAATCGTCTTTTTGTATTCGAGTGGTCGAATTATTGCAAATTGTTTAAATTTCTTCCAGTCGCCAACGTCTTCAGTGATAATTTTTTCTAAACCCTTAAGACGCATACATGCTGCATGCACTGAATCATAACCAACACCTGACGCACTCGTTAACTTGGCCGCTTCCTCCATGGTTTGCTCGTCAATTGTTATCATATTAATGGGAAGCGAAAATAACGCTTGCAACGCCAAACCAGCCTTTTGCGCGTCAATTCGAGCTAAAGCCCCAAGAAGCTCAATTGGCACCATAAAACTGCAGTAAGCCTTAATTTTTTGGTCTTGAATATCATCAACTATTTGTTTGCAGGATTCACCGTAGACTGGATGCGCTAAAGCGGAGTAAATGAAAATGTTAGTGTCTATGTAGTAACTCAATTTTTGTTTGCCCTTTTGGTTTTTCTCACTTCAAGAGACGGTTGGGTATTTTCTAAGGATTCTTCAATCAGCTTTACAGCATCAACATCCATCGGTTTCCCAAAAAGACACCACAACGTGTCTGAAGGATTAGAAACACGCTTCGGAGACTCCATTATGATGCGGTTGTTCTCAGATTTCACTAAAAGTTTGTCGCCTATTTTGACACCCAATTCAGAGCGTACACTTTCAGGGATAGTAACTTGGTATTTCCGAGTAACTTTAACCTCGTCTTTCAAAAGGAACCCCAAAAACTTAGTAGTACATGAGTAGTACTTAAAAATATCTGAAAGAACACCTGATTTGCAAAAGGGCATAAAAAATTTTGTACTCATTCTTTTCGGAAAACCGATCCGAACATCATTTGTTCTATTTTGCCGTTTTTGCCTGTAACCCACACCTCATCCGCCAGCTCAACCACCTTATCGACACTTTCGCCTGCCGTCTCGGGAAAAACTGCGACCACATAACTGTCCCGGGGCAAACACTTCTGCAGCACAGCAAGCCGCACCCTAAGCCTACTCAACCTCACCTTGGAGGCGCATTCAACCCCAAACACTGTGCCTATTGAATGCTTGGCAAGGACTTTAACAAAAACCGTTTTGCCTCCAAAAGCGATGGGTACATCAAACTTTATGTCGGTAAATCCTCTGTCGTTCCAAAGCTTCAAAGCCGCTGCAACCTTGAGGGCTCCAATGGTTGGGGAACTTTTGCGTGCTGCCATGTAATTTGCTTTGAGTTCAGCAGGTAATTTGGCTATAATATCAGCCTGAGAATCATCGGGTGACATTTGGAGCAGCCTCCATTTTTTTTGAGTAATTGTGCTTTTTCGTTAACTAAAACTCTGATGAGTTCGGCATTATTTTGAATACCATAATATTTTTTCAGGGCTTCAATCTTTCTTTTTAGGTCTTCTTCCAATTCTACGTTTACTTGTGTGATACTCATTTCAGTAACCGCCAGTAACTATTAGTTACATTTCATTATGAGCGGTTACAATTTAAGTTCTTTCATCAAATTCGTGACTAAAATTAAAGACAACAAAACAACGGCTTGTAAAACCTTATATTCACTTTTTACACAAATGATTACAAGACGTGATAATCTATGACGGAACATGACGATGCACCGCAAGTAAGAGTGGTTTTTGAAGGCGAACTCAGAAATAGATTCGAAGCTGTAAAAAGATATTATGGCATAGCAAGAAACGCAGATTTAATCCGAATGCTTGTCACCCTAAAATATGAAGACCTGAAAAAGGAAGGACGAATCTAAACACACAAGCCTTTAGACACTTTTGTCTTTTTAATAGGGCTTATTTTATTCGGTTTTTTGATTGCCAAAATTGCTTATATGGACTGGCTGGTTGTGGCTTGTTGGGCGGGAAGCTCCATAATGGGCCATGCTAGTGCCCGACTTGCATTTTGCTGTTCAACGCTTATCATTGCTTTCTTTGAAGCTCTATGTCGCTGCCAACCTATTAGCAACCTATTAGAAACTTTATGCAGAAACCTATAGGGGCAGGTAAAAACCAACCTCTTTTTGGAATAACGGAAAAAAATCCCTAAGGGGGGTGTAGGTCCGTATTGGCTGAAAACACGCTCATGAGTATGTTGAAAATCAGTAGTTATTTTTGTGGTTAGAGTTGCCATAGCGTTTTGGCGGTGTGTGAGGCTTTCTCTATCAAAGACAGAACCGTTGGGTGCGGCAAACCGAGTTTGTGTTCGTAAAAGTCTATGTCATGTTCAAGCACCTGCCGTATGAGCACAATGCCAACATCAACCAGCCTTAGTCTGGTTTCGATACTGACACCCCGCAGGCAACTCAACGGGTACAGCTTATGTTTTTCAACCACGTCCCGCAAGCCAGAACCTTCCGGAGAAGCCCAACCAATCTGCACGATGCCCCGGCAGCCGCCATAAGTCAAAGCGTGCTCGGAGTACTTGGTGTTTGTGACTATGACGGCTTTGTCGATTTTGATTTTGGTTACGCCTTGCTGGTAGCCTTCTGTTACGTCTTCAAGTATTGCTCGGGCGATGCGTGTTTCGTCCAAGCCAGTTAAGCCGTGGTAATTGAAGTGGTGTTTTGCTTCAACAAAATAGGTTAAACCATTCTTGGATGCAATCGCGTCAGCCTCATGTTCCCCACACAAACCCTGCAGAATCGTGTTAGGTTGAACCTCAAAGCCGCTGTGTGCCAAGACGGTTTGGATGAAAACTTCAAATTCGGGTTTAGGCTCCATCAAACTTATGCCCCGACGCAAATCAAAGATGTGCCGAAGGGCAGGTTTGGGTTTACGCATCAAACTAAAAATGTACTGGAGAACCTTGCGTGTCGGTATGCCCTCGTAAAGGCGCCGTTCAACCTGCACGGCTACACGTTCAGCAGTTTCAGGGTCAGCACCCATCCGCAGGCAAGTCTGCACCACTTTTCCGTGGTCATACTGTTGTGTGGAACCGTCTGCTTTAGTTACAAAAGTCAAACGCCAAATCATCCTGCAATGACATTGGAGCCAAGGTTGTTTAAACTTTTACTGCAAAACAGCATTTTTAAGCATAATTTTGCAAAAAAACAGTGACTTTATAAGGAAACACAACTTTTTAATCAATCGGTGATTTGCAATTGAA
This sequence comes from Candidatus Bathyarchaeota archaeon, assembly GCA_963832745.1. GTDB lineage: Archaea > Thermoproteota > Bathyarchaeia > Bathyarchaeales > Bathycorpusculaceae > Bathycorpusculum. Next base: position 308,166 of record CAWHVC010000003.1, read on the forward strand.
AAAATTGCTCACGACAAGTTTAGTAATATTAACTACAATCCTGTTGTTTTCAGTTATTCCAACCAATTTTGGCAACGCACAAGACCAAACTAAATACAAGATTTCAGGTTACGTTTTAAATTCAAACGGTCAAGGAATTGACCATGCAAACGTTCTACTCCCAGGAGAGTACACTTCATTTGACACTGTTTGGTCTAACGCTTCAGGCTACTACGAGCTTTCAGCTCCAGAAGGCACATACATTTTAGGCGTTTGGCCACCATTTGACTCAAACTACATGAACTACGCCGAATCAGGCTTTGTAGTTAACTCAGACGTAAGCAAAAACATAACTCTGGAAACAGGCATCAAAGTTTCAGGTTACATAACAAGCGAATCAGGCACGCCTGTTTTAGGAGCCTCAGTTCACTTCAGCACCAACGGAGGCTACTACGGTTCAGGATACTTCACAAATCAAGCAGGTTACTATTTCATAAATGTTCCAGCAGGAACTTACACAATAACTGCTTACCCAAGAACTGGCAACTATACAACCCCCACAACCCAATTCACACCTTACACGGAAGAAAACTTTGCAGTCTCCGAAACAACAACCAAAAACATAACAGTACAAACAACCGAGCCCACACCAACACCCACTCCCGCTTCTACACCCACCCCTACTGGTGGAATACAAATCTTCAAAATCGAATCAAACAGCACATGGACTAACCTGTACTTCAACAGCACAAGTGTAACCTTAACCTTCACTGTCAGCGGAGAAAACGGAACCACCGGCTACACCAAAGCATACATAGCAAAAACCTTAGTACCCGCCTTCACAGGAGCCACAGTAGCCTTAGATGGAAAAAGCACAAACTTCACCGTCACCGAAACAACAGACTACTGGGTTTTCGAATTCACATACCACCACAGCACACACCAAGTAGCAATAGACTTAGCCAACGATGACAACCAAGAAGTTGACACAAACCCGTTACCAAACACAAGCCCAGCAGACACAAGCACAATCCCCGAATTCCCACTATTTGCAGTAGTCGGAACCATTGTTTTAGCAAGTGCCGCATTAGTCTTGGTAAGAAAGAAAAACAGCCAGCCATCAATGCGCCCCGTTTAACAACCAAGTTTTAAAAACTTGCTAACCCAGATCTTTTTTAGTTTTTACTCAATTTTACCTGAATTAATTTTGGGAGATTGCAAATTCTTTTTAGTAGCCTCTGATACTCAATCACAGAGAACAGAAAATGCCCAAAGTAAAGTATAACCCAGAAAAAGTCCAAAAACAAAAAAGAATAATCGGCGTAGTAGCAGTAATACTTCTGTTGATTGTTACAGTTTACGCAATAGTTACGGGGCTTGGCTTTATTGTTTGGGTTATCATTGACTTGATTATAGCAGGGGTAGCTAATTTGCTGCTGCGAAGAGTCGGAAAAGTACCCCTATAGCAAAGCTTTAGAGCGAACAATGTTAAATATCAATTCAACGCTAATGCTACAGTAGTGACCAGTTATGAGCAGCCAGTTTGTTTGGGCCATAAGAAGTGACGATTTAAAAGAAAACACCATAAAAACGGTTACAGTTGTTGGCAGAAACATTTTGCTAATTAAACGTGAAGGCAACGTTTATGCGGTTGCAAGCCGCTGCCCCCACATGGGATGCGACCTATCAAAAGGACAACTAAAAGACAACATCCTTATTTGCCCCTGCCACTTCTGGAGTTTTGACATCACAAACGGTGAATACCAAAGCAACAAAGCAATTAAACTGTTAACTTTTGACTGCAAAATAGAAAACGGAGACGTCTACGTTAGACCGTTTAAAGACTTCTACTAATAATCATCCCTTCAGAGATAAACGGCGTGTTAAATCAAAAAGCTCCAGAAACAAGCCAAGAAAAACAGGAAATTCCAGCCTCAATTGGCAAAAGCTCAACTGCAGTCTCTGCTGACCTAATCCGCACAATAGCTGTACTACTAATTATTCTTCTTCACGCAGCCGCTTTTCCCCCACAATTACCCGCTGAAATTACGACTCAAGCAGCATTTGGCTGGTTTACTGCAGACATTTATGATGCTTTTGGACGCATAGGGGTTCCACTGTTTGTTATGTTGAGCGGTTTTTTTCTGCTTGATAAATCTAAAGCCGACGAACCGTTGGGAGTGTTTTTTAAGAAACGGTTTAACCGTGTTGGATTGCCGTTTATTTTTTGGAGTGTCACTTACTTTTTTTGGAACGGCTATGTTCATGGAGCCTCGTTAACGTTTGATAGTGCCGTTGATGCAGCGTTTTCTGGGGCGTATGTTCATTTGTGGTTTTTGTATCTGCTTGTCGGATTATATCTTGTTACGCCCCTGCTCAGAGTGTTTGTTAAGTATCTGGATTGGAAACGTTTCAAGTACCTTGTGGCTTTATGGTTTTTAGGCACAGTTACTGTTCCGTTAATCATCACTTTTGCTGGATTAGACTTTAATCCGGTAATTTTTGTTTTCACTGGCTGGATGGGCTACTACCTTTTGGGTGTTTTCCTGCAGAAAATCAAGATTCGAAAATCTATTCTTTTGCTTGCCGCAGCGTTAGGGTTAACTGGCGCAGTTTTAGGTGCATATGTTTCGACAGCTTTAATCGGTGAGAGAGTTACCACTTTTTTCCATGAATCATTAAGCTTCAATTTGATTATAGCTTCAGTGGCAGTGTATTTACTACTGAACACCCTTGCCTCAAACAGAATCCTGAGTTACAACAAAGTAAACACCTTACTGCATTGGGTTGGTCAGAACACGTTACCGATTTACTTGATGCATTACATGATTTTGGAAAGCTTGATGTTTGGTTTTTTCGGGTTCACCCTAAACGCTTCTGTGCTTAACCCAATAATAGAAATTCCTCTACTCACAGTGGTCACGTTTAGTTTGACTGTTTTGATTGTTTACCCGTTAAAGAAAATACCTATCGTGAAAAGAATAATCGGGTAAAGATTTGCAAGCCTTTGATGCTTGGATTATTCAGCTACATTAAATAAGAGCGTTAATGCTTTTTGGTCAAAACGACAATATCATATTTGAGGGGAACCCAGGTTTGGACGAAGTCTTAGAAATGTTAGACAGAACCACTAAAAGATTACAAAATCTACTTGAAGAAACAAAATCAACCGCAAACAAGCAGGCAACAGCTTACGCTCAGATTTTGCAGTCACCAACAGCTACACAAGACCAGAAAATCAAAATTTTCATAGCTAGAAATCTGGAGCTTGACCGAATTGACCGAGTATCCTCTCAGTTAAGTTTGCTTTATGCGCTTCAGATTTTCGCTTTCAAAGTTAAAGTGCTTGAAGTCTCCGTTGGCAACATTAACGAGCAGTTAACCAAGTCAGGCATGATGCAGAAAAGCGGCGAATTGGATGATATTAAAAAGAATATTGATGCTCTCAAAATTCTAGTTGAAGCTCAGTATGAAGCAATGAAGCAAGTACGAGAAGACCAGAATAAAACGTTAAATTATATTCATTAACGTCAATTTTTGGGCAACAAGTTTGCCTATAACGTTTTTTCTTACATAAATAGCTAAAAAGCATCTTTGGGCTAACCGATAATTTCAGCGATTAACTGCGCAAGCCTTTTTAAGCAAAATCTCCCCTAATCGCAAGTTCAGAATTATAAAAATAGTGTTTCGTGGTGCTGCCCAAAATATGAGTCAATGGCATTCCAAACAAACACAAGAACTCATTGACGAGTCAGAAGTGAATCCAAATAAGGGTTTAACTGATGAAGAGGTAGCAAAAAGGCTAAATCAGTACGGCAAAAACAGTTTAGTCGAGGAGCATCAGATTCGGTTTTTGGAGATTTTCAAGGAAGAAGTCACTGAACCGATGATTCTGCTGCTTTTAGCCATCGGTGTGCTTTACAGCGTTTTAGGTTTTGTTACAGGCTCAGGCTTCACTGACGCCATAACAATCATAGTCATTATCGTTTTGCTTGTTTTAGCTGAAGTCTATAACGAGTACAGAGCCAAACGGTCCATTTCAGCGTTAAGACAACTGGCGCCGCCAACTGCACAGGTATTAAGAAACAGCCAAACCACTATAGTGCAAACCGCTGATTTGGTTCCCGGCGATGTTTTGCTCTTAAAAGTTGGGCAGCGTGTTCCAGCAGATGCCAGACTTTTGGAAGCTTACGGTTTAGAAGTTGACGAGTCATCCTTAACTGGTGAATCATTCCCTGTCTCCAAAGACGCCGCAGTTGTTTTACCAAAGGAGGCACGCATCACTGACCAAACCAACATGTTGTTTACAGGCACGGTTATTACTCGTGGACGCGCTAAAGCGCTCATCACTACAACAGGCGTAAAAACGGAACTGGGCAGAGTTGCAGGTATAACTAAAGCTGGAAAAGAACCTAAAACAGCGCTTCAACTCGCAATGAAACAGTTGTCTAAAACGCTTGTGTGGGTTGCGTTATTCTTTAGCATACTAATCCCCCTGCTTAGTTACCTCCGTGGGTTGCAGCCTAACCCAGCAGAAGCAGTCCTTTATGGGTTATCATTAGCGTTTGTGGTTATTCCAGAAGAACTTCCAATTATAATTACTATGGTTTTAGGCGTCGGCAGCTATGCGCTTTCACGTAAAGGCGCCATAGTAAAACGTTTACGTGCCGCGGAAACCTTAGGAAACGTAACAGTGATTGCTACTGATAAAACAGGCACTATAACAGAAAACAAGATGCGAATCGAACATCTTTACTTTGACGGAAAAATCAGCGGCACAGGCGCATTTCATGAAAACGAGAAAGCTGCCCTTCGAACAGCCCTTCTCGCAAGCGATGGCATTAAATCAGACAGCACCAGCCTAGGCAACCCGATGGCTCAAGCGGTTCTTGAACGCTTAAAACAGGACGGAGTTAATGCCGCAACTGTTGCAAAAGGCTGGATTCTTAGGGACGAATACAGTTTCGACGTTAAACGTAAACTTGCCTCATACATTTACCAGTACGGCAACTCCAACATTGCCTTATCAAGCGGTGCCCCAGAGAACCTACTGGCAAACGCCTCTAAAATCTTGCTCAGAGGCGAAGAAGCCCCATTAACCGAGACTTTACGGACAGAAGCTACACAAGCCATGACACGGATGGCGCATGCTGGTGAAAGGCTTTTAGCGTTTGGTTACCGCCGAATCCACCTGGACCAAACAAGCGATATTATAACAGATGTTGAACGAGACATCGTTTTTGTAGGCATCATCGGCTTTATTGACCCTCCACGCAAAGAAGTTCAAGGCGCAATCCGCACTTGCCAACAAGCAGGCATAAAAGTAGTCATGATTACAGGTGACCACCCAGAAACTGCAAAGGCAATCGCTGGCCAAGTTGGCATAAACAGCAGCAACATACTCACAGGCGTTCAAATCGCTCAGATGTCTGATGAAAGCTTAAAGGAAGCATTAAAACGCACGTACGTGTTTGCACGGGTTACGCCTGAAGATAAGTTGCGGTTGGTTAAGCTGCTGCGCGAAAACGGGGAAATCGTTGCAGTTACAGGCGACGGCATCAATGATGCACCAGCCCTTAAGGAAGCACACATTGGCATTGCAATGGGCATAAGGGGCACTGATGTCGCTAAAGAAGCTGCAAGTATGATACTGACCGATGATAATTTTGCAACAATCGAAACTGCCGTCAGTCAAGGCCGCAAACTCTACAGCAATCTCCGCAAAGGCGTACGTTACTACTTAGCATGCAAAGTCGCTTTGGTATCAATCTTTCTTGTTCCAGTCATGTTAGGCATCCCACTGCCTTTTGCGCCTATACAAATTATTGTGCTTGAACTATTCATGGACCTTGCCGCATCCGCCACCTTCGTCGCAGAACCAGCTGAAAAAGGTTCAATGAGAAAGCCGCCAACAGAAAAAGAAGAGAAATTCATGAACCAATCCATGCTGCAAGGCTTATTTGCAGGCGCGGTTAGCCTGTTTGCAGCAGTCACAGCCACTTACCTATTCACATGGTTTACAACCCAGAACATGCCTTATGCCCAGACGGTTGCGTTTGCAACATGGATGTTTGGACACATCTTTTTGGCTTTCAACTTCCGTTCAGAACAGACGCCGTTGATTAAGCAGGGTGTGTTGTCAAACAAGGTGATGCTGCTTTGGGCCCTGCTGGCGATTGTTGTACTGCTTGTGGGCACAAACCTTGCGTTCGTTCAGACGGCACTGCAGATTACAAGCTTAAGCTTAACTGATTGGGTGCTTGTTGTTTTGGTTTCCTTTGTTTCTACCTTCTGGATGGAAATTAGAAAAATCTTGCAAAGAAGCAACAACTTTTAAACCATTAAAGCCCTACATGAAAAGCAACACGGAGACAGAAACAGTGCCAATTAAGTATTTTGATGCTCCAGAAATCAAAAAGCAAGTGGACCAGCTTGCAGCAGAATGCGAATTTTACCATGTTGTACCCCAATTCGTATTCTGTGTAAGAAGCAGAGGCTCTAAAGCAAGGCGCACGATTGCGCGCATTCATGGATTGGGAAAAATTTGGCAAGGCGTCCTAAACCAGCCTCCAACGTACACTATTGAGGTTATCTCTGAAATCTTTGATAAAATGTCTCCGGAAGATAAGGAGCGAGTTTTGATTCATGAGTTGATGCATATTCCAGGTGGTTTCAGCGGCGGTTTCCGACCCCACAAAGGCTATGTGGAACGCAAAAACGTGGAGGCAGTATATAAGAAACTGCAGCAGTCGAGGAACACAAAAAAACAAAAAAACCTGTTTGCCCCGTAAACTTTGCCGTTTTTTACAGTAGATTTTTAAACTACGTAATAAATGGGTATAGAAAGTTGTAGATTCAACAGCGAAAAATAAAAAAACCAAGAACAGGCACTTAATGGCAAGGTTTACTGAAATGCCTGCCTGCCAAGAGTTGAGGTATAAATTATGAAGCACGTTATGAAAAGTTTAAGGCATAACGGAATATACGTTCCCCCTTACGACCTTAAAGGGTTTAATATCAAAATTCAAGGTCAAACAGTCACGCTTACAAGTAAGTCTGAACCTATGGCAGTTGCTTGGGTTAGAAGAACCTTATCAACTACAATACCACCACCAGACGCAGTTTACACTAAAAACTTCATGAAGGAATTTCTTGAACAGTTAAAGAAAGAAAACCCTCAAGCAAGTTACTTAGACAGCTTTACACCGAAATATCTTGAAAGCATCGAAAATCCGCCAGCAACCCAAAACAACGGTGGTGGACAATTACAAGAAATCGATTTTAGCCAAATTAAAAGCTTCATTCTTGAAGAGAAAGCAAAGAAAGAAGCCTTAACCAAAGAAGAAAAGAAAGCGCAAGCTGAAGAACGAAAAGTTAAACGCCTTGAAATGAAAGAAAAATTCGGCTTCGCCGAAGTTGACGGCCAACGTCTAGAAGTAGCTAACTGGACCTCTGAGCCTTCATGCCTTTTCGCGGGGCGTGGTGACCATCCGCAACGTGGCAAATGGAAGGAAGGACCAAACCAAGAAGATATAACACTTAACCTTCAAAAGGACAAAGAAGGAAACCTATTAGTTCCACGTCCAGAAGGAAACTGGAAAGACATTGTTTGGGAACCTAACAAGATGTACGTTGCCAAATGGGTAGATAAACTCACAGGCAAAGTCAAATACGTCTGGTTCAGTGACACCGCTTTTCTGAAACAGAATCGTGAAAAAGAAAAGTTCCAGAAAGCTGAAAACCTTGGAAAACAAATAGGCCAAGTTGAAAAACACATATCCAAAAATCTTGAAGCTAAAGATTTAGAACGCCGAAAAGTAGCAACGGTTGCCTGGCTGATTTTTGCCGTCAACATGAGGGTTGGCGACGAAAAAGATCCAGATGAAGCAGACACTGTAGGCGCCATTACGCTTCGCGATGAACACGTAAACATTGAGGGCGACAAAATAACTTTTGACTTCTTAGGCAAAGACAGCGTCAGATGGGTAAAAACAATTCAGGTACCACCTCAAGTAATTAAAAACCTTCAAGAATTCAAGAGAGATAAAACCAAACAGTACCTCTTTGAAGGCATCGACAGCAAAAAGGTTTCAAGATTCCTATCTGAAAAAGTACCTAAACTTACAGCCAAAGTGTTCCGTACCTGGAAATGCACCAAAACCCTAAAAGAAGAACTGGATAAAAGCGGCGTAACCAAAGCAGACCCAGTCTACAAAAAGAATTTTGCTGCAAAAATGGCTAACCTTAAAGTTGCAGAAGTGGCAAATCACAAACGTAAGATTCCACCCACCTTTGATGACCGTCTAAAGAAGAAGGAAGAAAATCTCAAGACGATGAAGGCAATGCTTAAGGCAAAGAAGGCAGAAGGCAAAAAAACCGAGTCCCTAGAGGCACGCATTGAAAAGGCTAAACTGGACCTTGAATTAACAAGACTCACCCGAGAATACAATTTGGGCACTTCTTTAAAGTCGTATATTGACCCTCAAGCGTACGTGAAATGGGCAAAGAAAGTAAAGTTTGACATAATCAAATTTTACCCGACAACTCTTCGCAACAAGTTCAGTTGGGCACTAATGGGCAAAACCAAACCAGTCGTACCTGACGACGAAGTAACTGAGTGCACGCCTGCATGAGCATCAAAGAAACAGCCGACGGCGTCATCCTCACCATTTTTGTTAAACCTAACAGCCCAAAATTTTATGTTCAGCTTGACGGCAACGAAATCGTTATCCACGCTACCGAAGAGCCAGAAAAGGGAAAAGTGAACAAGGAAATATTGAAAGAATTAACTAGACTTTTTCATGCTAGAGTTGAATTGGTTTCGGGGGCTACATCACGTCAGAAGCAGTTAGCAGTTTTGGGCGTTAAAAAAGCAGATTTGGAAGAGCGCCTAAAAAATTTTTAAAACCAATTTTTGCACTTGATTAATAAAAGAGATTTTCCCCTGCTAAGTAGCAACCACAAAAAGGACGTTTAAATTAAGAATGGAAGTTTTGAAATAGAGGTTACTGCATTTTGAATCTCAGTATCGCTGCTAAACCGCCAAAAGCGTTCTTGAGCATTTGACCTTCCTCAGTTTCTGTTGAGATTACTTCAACGTCCGTGTTTGTATTTTCCGCAAGCACCGCCAAGTCGTCTATAATGTCAATTTTCTCAACTATCGTCAACGATGGGGCGGAACATTTGGGACATGGCTTCCCAGATAGGCTTTGCTCAAACGTTTGCAGGTTCGGAGTTTTGACGGTTTCTTGTTCTTGATAGTTGCATGCGCCGCATTTGAAGGTTACACGTTGCATGTCAAGTGCTTCTGAAATCAAAAGTGTCCTAACCATACCGGATTCAAGGGCTTTTCGCACTTCGGCTTCACCGTAAGTAATTAAGCCTGTGTCATGACCGACTTCATAGAGGAATTTCTGCATGATTTGTTTTTCCTCGATATAACGGACTTTCTTCACGATTTCAGGAGCTTTATCTACAACTTCTTTTACTCCCTGCTCTTCCACGTATGCAGTGTCAAGTACGTCTAAAATTTTGTTTTTTAATTGATAATTGAGGTAATCGCCTTTTTGAAAGTCATACTTAGTTGGCCCTGGACCCCCAAGAATTATTCCCTTCAAATTATCTATAGGCAAAAAGATTTCGTCTGCATGTTTACCTACACGGGTAAAGTATTCGTTAAGATGCATTTCCCTCAGGCGTTCATAACGTCTTGCTGACTGGCCACCAGCACGAGTTTTACCTTCTACACCTGAATGCATTTCCCGCACTATGTTTAGGTGTTTACCGGTTAAGGTTGCTATTGTAGCGTTTGAAGCGTCAACAAGCAATATTCCGTAGGTTTCTTTTTCCCTAAGCATTTCTTGCAGGTGCTCGGTATGGAAACGTGAGTCGCAGCGGTAAAGAAAAATGCGGATTGGTTCAGGTGGAGCAATTACCCAAGATTCCATGCGTTCGGTTCCGGGGCCACCGCCTTCTTGTGGAAGTGCACCACAGAAAATTACCAGACCTTTCTCGCCGGGGTCTTTGAATAGTTTAAGTTTTTGTTGAGCTTTTACGATGGCATCTAGAACGTTTTTGCGTGTAACGTTTGATTTAATGTTTGTTGCTGTACCGTATTCTTCACGTAGAAGGTTAAGGGCGTCGCTGATTTGTTTGCCAGGAGGAACATAAATTGTAATCAACTCTGTGTGGCTGCCCTCTTTCTTGGCTAGCGTGTTGATTGCTTTTCTGGTTCGATATAGCTCTAAGCTATCTTTTTTTGCTGTGCTCACAATAATTCACGTAAGTTGAGATTAGACTCTTTTAGTTAGGGTATAAGAACAAAATAAAAGTTCCTACAGAAGAAAGGAAACTATGCTTTTGGTTTCTCTGCGGGGGCGGCTGCTGGTTCAGGGGCAGGAGCACCGATGGCGTCTCTTAGGTACGACTTGAATGGACCTAGTTTACCGCCGTAGTTACCTGCTGAAATCTTGACTACACCAGGACAGTTAATTGAGGCTGCAACACCGACCTGCATAGCTTTGTTAACTGCTTCAAGAGTTAAACCGTTTAGCACTATTTCAAAAACGCTGTTAACGCCTTCTGGAACAACCGTGTCTGGAACAACTGTCCGCAATGTTGGGCAGTAGGCTTGGTTTGTTGAAGCTTTTAGCTTGTATTTTAATGAGCCTGCTTTGCTTCCTGAACGGCATACACCGCCCGGGAAAGGCATAATTACATCAGGAACTTGCGCACGTATTGCATCTACTGCTGCTTCTGATGCCGCTAAGGCTTCTGGCTGTGTTTTAGCAAAAATCATATAGTTTCCGCCTGCAACTGCTTCCATTGCGCCAAACCCGTCTTCTACGATAAAGTTTCCTTCCATTACAGGGATTTTCCAGCATTTTCTTCCGCCAACCATGGTTTTCTTTTGGAAACCGTCACCGAAGTAGCGTAGGCTGCTGCCAATGTTAAGGGTGCGTTTGCCAAGTAAACCGTTAAACGCAGCGGTTGAAGGGCAAGTCATGACACATTGTCCAATGCGTCCCATAAGTTGACCTTTTAGTTCGAAGCGGTCACGGTTGTAAATCTGAATCAGTACACCTGGTCGCTTGTCTGGTGTTTGATCCGCTGGAACTGCGCGTTCGATAGATGCTTCTGCTGAAGCAGCAATTACGCTTGTGGCGTAACCTGTAGTTATGCTTCCAGCGATTTGTGCCCATTTCTCGTTTTGGGCTGTGATTAGAACTCTTCCCACCCAAAGCGGGAACATTTCAGCGAAAGTATCACTTACTTTAACGGTTTGACCCGAGGCTGACTTTACAAGAAAAACCTTTTCTTTATCGTCATAACCGGTAATTTCAAGCTTGTTAGTATTTAATGACATGGAAGAGACCTTGGATTCACTTGGGACTTGTATAATTTAAGAGTTTTCTTAAAAACCACTTTGTTTGTTCGAGTTTAGGCTTAATTTAATTGTTAAATCATGCATTTAGTGCTTATTTGACGCTTTATCAAACAGGGCACAACTACAAAACGCGTTAATTCAAGGGCCATTAAAAGAACAGAAAATGTCTTTAGAATAGCGCGTAAGGATAGAATTGCTTGGAAGAGTAATATTTGCCTTTGATAGGCAATTGGTTTCCACAGAATTTACAGTGCATGTCACCGGTTAAGTTCCATTGGACGATTTCGAATCCTTCACGGCGTATCACTGCTTCCCTGCATGCGGGACAATAGGTGTTTTCTGCAACGTGCCCAGGCACATTTCCAAGATACGTAAACAGTAACCCTTCACCTTTGGCAACAAGGTAAGCATGCTCCATATCTTCAATAGGCGTAGCTGGAACAGTGGTCATTTTGTAATCTGGATGAAACCTTAACAGGTGAAAAGGAGTGTTTGGACCTAAATAGTCATTAACCCATTTTGCCAAACGCTTTATCCGATACATCGAATCACCAGTTTTGGGAACAACAAGATTTGTGATTTCAATATGAACCCCATCAAGCTTGAATTCTTTTAAAGCGTCAAAAATCGGTTTCACGTCAGGCACTGCGGAAACAGTCTTGTAGAATTTAGGGTCAGCAGCTGCTTTAAAATCCACCGTTACAGCATCAAGATACGGCGAAATTGCCTTAACAGCCTCAGGAGTCATATAACCGTTCGTTACAAACGTGTTAAAAAGACCTGCCTCGTGAGCAAGCCGAGCGGTGTCGTAAGCGTACTCCATGAAAATGGTGGGTTCAGTATAAGTGTAGCTGATTCCTTGACAATCAGCCTCTTTTGCTTGTCTAACGATTTCTTCAGGCGATAATGGGTTGCCAGCAACTTCCTTGTCTTGGCTTATCATCCAATTATCGCAGAATTGGCACCTAAAATTGCACCCCGCCGCCGCTACTGACAGCACCGACGCGCCAGGGTTAAAATGAGAAAGCGGTTTTTTGCCGATTGGGTCGACAGCGAGTGAAACAGCTTTACCGTAATTTAAAGTATAAAGTTTACCGCCTTGATTTTTTCTGACCAAACAGAAGCCGGTTGAGCCATCGCTGATTAAGCAGCGTCTTGCGCACAAACAGCATTTTACCTTGTTATCTTCTTCGCGTGTGTAAAGCATTGCTTCATGAAGTGACATTTCAGACTTCACCAAATAAAAGAGACAATAAACTGACTCTCTTCATAGAATTATGAAGCTTTTTTCTTAATAACTTTTAGCTTGAACCTTTTCTGCATTGGATAAAACATATACATAGTTAACGCTAACTGTTTGTATCCATGTGAGGCACCGGTTTTGGCGAGGACAGGCAAAGAAGAGCTGGAAGGAATCACTCTTAAAGTGTATCTTTATGTGGTGAAAAAGAAGGCTCCAGTGGGCACACGTGAAGTTACCCGCGGATTAAATCTTAGCAGTCCCAGCGTTGCATACAGGCATCTGGAAAAACTGGAAACAATGGATTTGCTACAGAAGAACCAGTACGGCGAATACACTGTTAAACAGAGGGTAAACCTTCCTGGATACACTTGGATGGGTAGGCATCTTTTGCCGAAAATGCTGCTTTATTCAACGGTTTTTGCCGCTATTTTGGTGGTGGAGTTGGTGGTGTTAGCGCTTCATTTTACAGTTGAAACTTATGAGTTCAAAGTTTTTTTTGCGTTGCTTATCTTGATAACCTGTTTAGCGTTGGCAGTATTCATTGTTGAGGATTTAAGACAGGGTAGAAGAAGAACTGTTTTAGCTCAATAGGAAGGTTTTCTGCTGAAAAAGTTTTGAAGCCTTAAACATGGCTTTTGGCAAAAAATTTCTATACTTGGACTTGCCTGTTAAGTAAAACAGGACTACCCAGCAACCAAATTGGCTTAGAGGGGCAGAATCTGAAAAACAAAAAGTTCATAATCGTTTTAGCGGTGTTTCTGGTTTCAGTAACGCTGGTGTATTCAATAGTCTCGTTAGGAAACGTTCCAAACAACCAAAACGGTAAGCTTGCCCGTGTTGCCTGTATGGGTGATAGTATCACGGAAGTTTCCGGTTACCCTGAAGATTTGCAAGCGCTGCTTGGTAACGATTCGGTTGTAGGCAATTTTGGTGCCAGAGGGGCAACAGTAAGCTTTGGTTCTGTTAACCCATACTATTTTCATGAACAGTATCCAGACGCGGTCGATTTTCAACCTTCTACAGTTATTTTGATGCTTGGAACCAACGATGCCCGGTCAGACACATACAAACTGATAGACAGTTTTGTCAGCAATTATGAAAGAATCATTGAAGGAATCCAGAATTCAAATGACAGCAGCACAGCACAAATTTTCTTGGTGAAGCCTCCGCCGATTCTGGAAAATGACTTAAACCTCAGCAGCACAGCCTTCGCTGAAGGAGTAATACCCAAAATAGAACAAGTCGCAAACGAAACCAACGTGCAAATAATTGATCTTTACACACCCCTGCTGAATCATCCAGAATACTATCTTGATGGCGTGCACCTAAACAGTGAAGGCGCCCAATACATCGCAGACATTATCTATCAAGCCATCAAAAACCAGTAAGTTTAACCGATAAGTTTTCTTAAAATCGGCACTTTGCGCATAAGCAGAATCAAACCTACAGTTATAAAAAGCGTAATAACTGTGATTAACGGGATTTCTATAATAGGGTTTAAAGTTACAGCGCTTAATGTGAAACCGAAAAAGCCCCTCTGCAGAGACTCCAAAATAATGACATGCAGCAAGAAAATTGGCAAAGTATTTTGACCGATGACTTTGATGACTCTGCTTAGGGTTGCATGGGTTTTTCCAGGCCAATCGGGTGGACGAATCTTTATCAAAAGCATGAAAAAGGCAATTGAACCTAAGATTACGTTTGCGGTTAGGTAATCAAAAAAGAAACTATTTTTGTCCATGTAAGCTAATGGATAATTCATTAGCCAAACGCCAAATATTGTCCAAACACAACTCAACGCCAACAAACCATACAAGAAAATGAATCGCACGTGTACCCTTTGCAGGTATATACCTAAAGCGAAGTAGCCTATCCAACCGATTATTAGAAACACTAAATTGTAAAACGTGTAGATTCCGGCTAACTGTATGATGGGCACAACCGCTACGGCCAAAAACCACAACAGTATCAGGTACCTTAGAACATTCCATTTTCCATTGCAAATCATTGCCCTTAAAATCGGCGTAACCAAATAAAGACCAATTATAAGATACAAAAACCAGAAGTGAAAATACGAACCACTAAAAACACCGAAAAGCGTTGCCTCTGCAATATTGCCCCAAGTTAAAGGCATCTGACTAATGAAAAAACCCCAAACTAAATAGACGACGGTCCAGAAAGCAAAAGCCAACCCGATACGGCTTAACCGTTTCTTTAGAAAGACACGGATGGGTTCATCTAGCTTGCTGGGTTGAAGAAGCAATGAACCACTTAACATTACGAACAATGGAACACATGACAAAGAGATTGTTTTGTAAATAACTGCGGTCCACCAGTAAGAATCTGGGACACATGCCAATTGAAGGATTTCGTTTGAAGCATGCAGCGTTATAACTAAAACTATGGCTATGGTGCGAATGAGGTCAACTGGATAATCAACTTTACCTGCATCCTCGTTATCCCGTCCAAACAGTCCCCGGCACCTCAGAACAGAAAGTAGAATACCAAATTTAGCTCAGATTATATAAAACTGCTTGAGGCAAAAACAAAAAGCAAAAAAGTAGGAAGCCAAACGATAAAATGCTAACAAAAAATGCGCTCAACCAACGTAAGTTAAACAACCACTAAAAAAACTAAAAACGGCAGGAAAGGTACTCTTGTAGCCCATGATAGTGACCGCTTGCAGTGTAATGTCAACTAATTGCGTTGCTTTATTTTTTACACAACCTATTAGGATCCAAATAGAGGTTCTATGCAGAAACCTATAGGGGTAGGTCGTATTGGATTGAAATCAAGTCACTGGTATATTGAAAAACCGTTAATTTACAGGAACCTTCCTGTATACGAAAGCATCAACAAAACAAACAAAAAATTAGGGTTTCTTGTTTAAGCTGCTAATTATGCTTTCAAAAATTAGTTTGCCGTCGCCGTATTGTGTCATGTGTTGTTTGCTTGTCCAGTCGGGTTCTTGCCACCAGTACATTGCACGCTCAGGATGGGGCATTAAGCCGAAGATGGTGCCTTCCTTGTTACAGATGCCCGCGATGTCATAAAAAGCCCCGTTAGGGTTGGTTGGATAAGTTTCGTCTGCAGGGTTGCCGTTTTCATCGCAGTACCGGAAAACCAACATATCATTGTCGATGAGTTGTTGTAGCATTTGCTGTTCCTTCTCTACTGGAAAGAGTAAGCGCCCTTCTCCGTGGGCTATCGGGATTTTGAGCACTTTGCCCTGAGGGACTTGGCTGGTGAAAAGGCATTTGCCACGGTTTTCGTTTTTAAGGTAAATCCATTCGCATTTGAAGCCTTGAGGCTCATTTGTGGTTAAAGTTGCTTCGGGGTATTGACTGGTGCCTTCAAAGCCGGGCAGCAAACCGTATTCGACAAGGATTTGGAAGCCGTTACAGATGCCAAGTATTGGTCTGCCCTCGTCTACAAACTGTTCCATTTGTTTACCCAACTTGGCACTAAGCGAACGCGCAAAGATAACGCCTGAACGCACGTAGTCGCCAAAAGAGAAGCCTCCGGGAAAGACCAGCACGTTATAATCCAATAAACTGCCACTTTTCACCAATTCGTTAACATGCTTGATTTCGGTTTGTACACCAAGTTCTTGGAACGCACGGGCTGTTTCAGCATCACAGTTAGTTCCGCCAGCACGTATAACGCAAACTTTGATTTCTTCAGTCTTCAATTTTTAAGCCTCCGCCAAAGTTTTCTTCCAAGCCGCCCGTAACTCCGAAAGTTCAGCATCAACTGCTAAGGCGCCGTTTAAGCCATGAATCCGCAGGCGTTCAGCGTCTGTTACTTCGCCAATCAAAGCACAGCTCTTGTTCATTAAGTCCTCGAAATCATAACGGTCTTTTGATGCGACTTCGATTAAGAAGCGACTGTTAGATTCAGAGAACAACATAAAATCGTTCCTCGTCACTTCCTTGTTGGGTACAGCTTTAAGGTCAAGTTCCATGCCGATGCCGCCTGCAAACGCCATTTCCGCTGCCGCCACCGCTAATCCTCCTTCTGAAAGGTCATGGCAAGCTTTTACCAAGCCTTGGTCAATGGCTTTAGTTAGGTCAAAGTAGGCTTTACGGGCTTTAGATGTATGCAGTTTTGGTACACTCGCGCCGAGGTAACCTTGGAGTTTGTAGTATTCTGAACCGCCAAGTTCGGGGTAAGTGTCGCCGAGAAGGTAGAGTAGGTTTCCAGGCTCCTTAAGCTCCATGGAAACTGTTGAACGCAAATCTGGAACAACACCGATTGCCGTTATCAGCAGGGTCGGCGTGATTGGACCCAGCGGGGACTCGTTGTAAAGGCTGTCTTTGCCAGAAATAAACGGTGTCCGATACGCTTTTGCCACGTCATAGCAAGCTTGGCAAGCTCGTACGAGGGAACCGAGGCGTTCAGCCTTTTCAGGATTCCCCCAAGTGAAATTGTCCAAAATTGCAATTCGGCGTCCACCAACAGCAAGATTGTTTCTGATTGCTTCATCAATCGCTGCGGCTGCCATCCAGTAAGTGTCAATTTTACCGTAATTAGGATTCATGCCACACGAAATTGCAAGACCCTTCCAAGAGTCGTCAAGCGGTTTTAACACTGCTGCGTCGTTGGGACCAGCGTATTTGCCCTGAAACGGTTTGAGGGCAGTGTTTCCTTTGACTTCATGGTCATAAGTACGCACCACACTTTCTTTGCTTGCAATGTTTGGTGCACCAAGCAGCTGCATCAGGGTTTGGGTTAGGTTTGCTGGTTCGAAAAACGCAGGTTCAGTAAGAGCTAACTTTTCGAGGGTAGCTTTTTTTGTGGTCGTGCAAGGATTAAACAGGAAAACCATATCCAAATCAGCAACAACTGCACCCTGATAAGTGAGCCGCAGGTGACGTTCAGGAGTTAATGTGCCTATGGCGTTAGCTTCAACTTCTTCCTGCTCAAAAACTGCCAAAACAGCCTCCAAGTTTTCAGGAGGAACTGCAAACAGTTGGCGCTCTTGGGATTCTGAAATGTAAATTTCCCATGGAGCAAGTCCCTGATACTTCAACGGGACCTTGGAAAGCTCTACGGTTACGCCGCATCCGTATCTTTCTGCGGTTTCGCCCACGCCCGAGGATAAGCCGCCGCCGCCAAGGTCAGTAGTTGCGGAAGCCAGTTGACGGTCGCGGATGATGATTATTGCGCGTTTGAGTTTTTCTTCCTCTATTGGGTCAGCGATTTGCACTGCTGGACGACTAACTTCTTCAGATTTCTCTGTAAGTTCAGCAGAAGCAAACGTGACACCGTGAATGCCGTCTCGCCCTGTTTTTCCGCCTGCCATTACTATGTAGTCGCCGACTTTAGCGTTTTTAGTGTACTTGCTAAGAGGCAATAGGCCGATGCAGCCGCAGTAAACGGTGACGTTGCCTGTGTAGGATTCGTCAAAGTAGATGGCACCGTTAACGGTTGGGATGCCCATGTTGTTGCCGTAAGCGCTGATGCCTGCCGTTACGCCCATGTAGACATATTTGGGGTGTTTAACGCCTACTGGAAGCTTGTTGTAATCGTAATCTAAGGGGCCAAAACCCAACACGTCAGTGCATGCGATTGGGTCAGCCCACACTCCAAGAATGTCACGGATTACTCCTCCAACGCCTGTAGCGGCACCACCGAACGGTTCCACTGCGGATGGATGGTTGTGAGTTTCAACTTTAGCGGCTATTCCGAAGCCTTTGTCGAATTTGACTATGCCTGCATTGTCTTCGAAGACGCTAAAACACCAAGGGGCATTGATTTCCTTGGTAGCTTTTGCAAGGTAGGTCTTAAAGAGGCTATTGATTTCTTTGCCGTCAAACTCTATTTTGCCTTTAAACGTTTTGTGGCAACAGTGTTCTGACCATGTTTGGCTGATTATTTGAAGTTCCACATCCGAGGGGTTACGGTTTTTGGCTTTGAAGTAGGTTTGCACTTCTCTCATTTCGTCAAGGCTTAAGCCAAGTGCGAGTTCGCTACTAACTTCGAGGAGGTCATTGTCTGTGGCTTTGGCTAATGCTACTTCAACAACATTACTTGCCGTGGCACTTCGAATGTAGAGGTTAGCGTTCATTATTGTTCCACTACGCTTATTGTGTAATTGTCTTTGGTTGGGTTCGCTAAGAGACGTTTGCTCATTTCTTCAGCTTTAGCCTTAGCCTCACTTGGCGAGGAAGCCTCAAGCATGACGGTGTAAACTTTGCTTACATCAACTTTTTCAACTTGGTAACCGAGTTCTTTGAGAAGGTGCGCGGTGGTTTCGCCTTCAGGGTTGCTATGACCCGTTTTTAGGCTTACTTCGATTTTGGCAGCGTATTTCATGAACCTTTAATTGAGAATGTAGTAGATTTAAACACTTTCGTTATAACAATGAATTATTTTGTGTTAATTAGTAAAAATAGGCTGCTTACTTTTTTGTTTAGTAGTTGTTGCCGCAGAGTCCCTTAGCACAACAACAACCAACAGACTGTGTAGGCGTTTGCTTTTTGTTTCCTGTTTGTGGGTTAGGCTGCTGTTTGGTTGTGGCGTTTTCTACAACCAGATAGAGGATGGCACGCAGGCACCAATCAATCTAATCTTTTTTCCGTTGTCGAATCAAATAAACCCCAATAATGCTTACAGAACAGATAACGGCTACCGCTATAGCGACTTCTATTGTTAAACTTGGAGTTAATGAATCGTCAGGTGTAGGTGTTGTTTCAGAAGCCAATATTGATGCTGTAACGTTATATGGCTTCATCAAAGGGTACAAATCGTTAATTTTCGGTCTTGAATTATACGTTGTATCGCCAATACCATCTCCGTTAGCATCGGTGCCATTATAATCACTCCAAAAATTACCTGTACCATTATAATCAAAAGCATTAGAACCTGCTGACGCAAATCCGTTGTGAACATAGAAATTGTTTTTGTAAAAAGTGTTATTGCTTGATAGCATTTCAATAAGGTATATGGTGTTTTCTGTGATTATGTTATTGCTACCTTCGATATGGATGCCGTACATGAGGTTTTGTGTTATGAGGTTATTATTGCTGTTTATGTAGATTATCGGGTATAGACCACTTGTAACGTTATTTCTCACGATAGTATTGTAGCCGCCCTTTATGCTCATGCCAGCACCGTTATGATCAAAGTGACTGTTTTCAATCACGTTATGTGATCCGTCAACTCTTACAGCGACACTACCGACATTTACTACATTGAAATTTTTTACGGTTGCATAGTTGCTATTTATGAAGATCTGCCCTTGTGTTGTGTACCCTGCACCATCTAGTATGATGTTGTTACATGCTATTTCTATACCCGTGATGTTTGCTGTTAACGTATAGGTGTTTCCTGAGCGTTGGATGGGTGCTGACGAGGGATTTACTGAACCGTCATTTTGGATTGTAATTGTTGATGTGTCTATGGCAGAAACAAAACAATCTTTAGTAATTAAAACTGTAGTCAAGCATAACGTTACGACCAAAAAAAGAATGTATGCATTTATTCTCATCAAAGCTTTTCACTTAATTCCTAAATTTGGTCAATTAATATTTGGAGAAAGATACTTTTAACTTTTTTTCTGATAAAGAATTTAGCTCAAAAATGTGGAGAATAAACGGTCTTTTATTTAACTGTTTTCCCATATATTTCTTTTAGCTATAAATTTTACTTAAATTCTAGTCTTTATTGACTAAATTATGTTAAGTTGATTGTGCTGATCAGGGTTTTATCGTAAGCAACAAGTTATAAGATGGTAAATAGTAGAAAAACAGAATTCGGATTAGAGTTGAATTGAGATGTTTCCAAGAACATGGAATGTATAACGATTTATCGTTTCTTGCAGTAGAGAGTACCAAATTTCTTGAAAACACGCCAAAACAACTCTAGGAAGAAAAAATGAGAGGAAAAAATTTTAGAAAAAATCGAAAATTATTCGTCATATCAACTATTATAGTTTGTATCCTACTGCTTGCTACTTCCGTGAATGGCGAATCACTTAAAACCATACCGATTAGTAATACGACATCTACCAAGACTGAAACAAATCAAACGTCTACAACTGAATATTATAACCAAACATACTCAGCTAATTCAGATTTCCAGCAACAGACAACTTCAGTACTGAAAAACGATGCTAACCTAAATCTCTCATCGTATAATACTCAGTTTGGCGGCCAAGAAACAAGCACTTATCAGGGCTTCTCCCGAACCACAGTCACTTACCTTCTGTCATCCCCTAACCATGACAGCAGTTTACGGGTAGCGTGTTCTTTTATTGGTGATGAACTTCAAAAACTCTACATAAGCGACATAGACGGGGCATTATGTCTTAACAAAGAAAGTTCAAATTAACTTGAGAAGACGAAGAGTTTCTTACAAAACTATGCGAGTCTCACTGGAAATCCGTTCTATAGCAAGTTATACCCCATCCTAAGTGATATAAAAATGACAGAAAACACAACAAAGATATCCGGAAATGTTATGCTCAAAGTTACAGTTATTGACGGGTCATATGTGGATTTCACGTGGAAGTACGTAGATGGCAATGTCGTACCTGCGCAGTCCAAAGACATAGTATTAACTTACCGCAATGGGAATCTGGAATGTTTTCTTGACAACTGGAATCTTTATAAAATCAGCGGCAATATAGAGGTGTCAAAAGAAAAAGCCATAGAAATCGCTCTCTCGGCAATCCAAAGCTACGAATATGAAGCATCCACCAGCGATGGCAACGTTACGGTATCTAACTTTAATGTTGTTTCAGTTGGAGATTCATCATTAAGTTACCTTAACGAAGAAAAAAGCACTCAAACTAGAGATAGCGCTTCCACGTTGTATCCTTCTTGGTATATTCCTCTTGGCTTTGATAAAATATATGCAGGCGGCGTTACAGGCGCTGTTATCAGGGTTTGGGCAGACACTGGCGAAGTGAGTTCAATCAACCTAATGTTATGTAGTTTAGATAACGAAACAAATGTCACGCCTGATGTTGATAAAAATAATGCCGCTGTTTCCGGAGCGCTTAATCTTGGTTGGGTATCAAACGTTGTTTTGGTTACGTTAGTTGTTGGCTGTGCAGGAAGCTACTTTACATATATTTTGCTTTTTAAGCGGTCGCATTTTAAGCTCAAAGCTGTTTTTCTTTGCGGACTGATTGCGTTTAGTTTTATGTTTGTAATTCCAACAGTTAATGCTTATACAAGTAAAGCTGAAGTTTCTGCTTCATATTGGGGGCAACCAACTCAAGAGCAAACATGCGCTGCAACTCTCACAAGCGAGAGATAGCGACTTATTTTAATTCTGTAGGGTATGCTACCTCCACTTATACTGGCAGTAGCTGTAGTAGTAGCACAGTATATGCGAATATACAATCAGATGAACAAAACTACAATAGAGTAGCCATATTCCATTTCGGACACATGGCTGGCGCTGGATATTACCATGCGCTCCCAGATAATGATGCAGACATTGTAAGTTACTCAACTGTGAATAGCCTTACAAATGGATATCCTAACAAACACTTTTTTGTGTGTACATGGGTATGTTACAGTGCAGATGATACTAGCTTCTCCCCCAATGTAAATGCCGCAGCCCAAGCTTGGACTCAACATAGCAATCTGGCATCTGACGGTTATAACTATCCTGACACCAGTGGTGACTGCTTTATAGGTTTTGATCTGATGTCGCCTGGTTTAGAATGGAGCATTTACAAGGATTCGACTGTCACAGGTCAAACATTCATTGAATACTTTTATGCATACGCTACTGCCGGTTATACCGTTCGCAATGCGTTAAATCAGGCCTCATTAGACCTATTTGGCACATCATTTACTCTAACGCCACTCGTAGACACATTTGAATCATGGTTCCCCGGCGGCACTTTCAATGGTGTAACATTTGAAGCAAAGTACTATAATTGTACAATGAAAATCTATGGAGACTCAAACATTTACTTGACTCAATACTATGCTAACACTTACATCTCGAAGACAGCCTATAACAATGGCGCAGCTAATAATCCAACATATATGTTAGGAAGCACGCCAGACGGATTATATACACAGCTTTACGGTGGAGACAGGTATGATGGCGGTATGGTAGTGTCTAAAGTCGCTACGGACTATTCAGGTTCTGGAAGCGGCTATGCTTATGGGCACATCTATTTGCAGGGTTATTCAGTAAGCGGCTATTATAGCCATCTGTATGTCTATGTGTCTCAAATGAATAATAATGATTGGCAACTAGTAAATAGTTTCACTGTGTATCCTTCACCATATTCAGTTTGGATTGACGTAGGTAACGCTCCATATGGATTCAAGTATATTGCAGTGGCAGGATATGATGACGCAGGCCTAAGCGCAAACTTGATGATAGATTGTGTGCGAGTAATACCCTAAACTTACCTTTCCTTTTCTTTTTTTTAACGATGCTAGATTTTAATATTAACCTTCGACTCTTTAGGAGATGTAACCCCGTATTTTCACAAGCAGAACAGAAGAAACATGCCTCTACCTAACTCGTTGAAAACCTTTAAGCTAATGTTATGTTGAGCTAACAATCATTTCAAAGAAGAGAAAAGGGTCTACTGTAGAATCAAATGCCTGTTTTGGTGACGTACTTCGACGACTTTTTCTTTGTCGGTGATTTGGCCGATAACATCCGTGTCTGTGCCATCCTGCTCAAGAATATTCATAGATTTGTCAAGTTCTGACTTGTCAACAACGATTCCAAAGCCCCAGCCCATGTTGAAAGTTTTGAACATTTCCTCATCCGAGATTGTGTAGCCTAATTCGGCGGCGGTTTTCTGGATTAAGCCAAAGATTGGTTGTGGATGGAAATGGTTGAACAAAAAACCGATGCCGGGTGAAGCGCGAGCTAGGTTGTTGAATTTGGTGTAAGCGTCGCCTGTAATGTGGACTGCCGCCTTAACTTTAACCTCTGAAGCGAGTTTGAGGAGGGGTTTAACGTAGATTTTGGTTGGCTCCAAGCGCTTCCAAGCCAACTTCACGGTTTAAACCTTCAGGGACGTCGGTTGCCTCGAACTTTCCGCCCCATTGCTTGAAAAGGATTTTACGGGCCAATGTGATACCGTTGCTGTGCAAGCCACTGCTGGCAAGCCCGATGATGGGGTCGCCGGGCTTAATGTTCTCGCCAGTGATTATGTTTTGTTTATCAACGGTGCCGACGGATGCAACAACCATATCAAAGCCTGCGTTCAGGTTTATGCCTTTGATTATTTCTGCTACGTCGCCGATTTCGCCGCCTGTAACTGGGCAGCCTGATTGGATTGCGCCTTTTGCAACTCCGGTCAGCCAGTCTTTTACGAGGTCGGGGTTGCTTTCTTGTGCGTGGATGTTGTCGGCGATGGCGAGGGGTTTTGCTCCTGAACGGATAACATCGTTTGTTGCCATAGCGACCGCGTCTACGCCTATGGTGTCGTACTTTTTCATTAATTCTGCGATTAAGACTTTGGTGCCTACGCCTTCAACGACGAGGTCAAGGTATCGGTCTTGTCCAGCTGGAAAAATGTTGCCGTAAGGCAGTTTAAGGACAGAGCCAAAACTGCTTTGTTTGTAGGTTTCTTGTAGGATGCTGAGTTGTTTTTTTGATTCTACTCTTTGTTTACGGTTTACTCCTGCGTCGTCGTAAGTGTAATTTTGTGGCATAACCGCTCTTTTCTCCAGTAACGTATTGATGTGTGACTTTGTTAGAGATAACGATTTTGCTTGTTATCCTGTTTAAGTCTCGTTACAGTGCCTGCTGGGTTTGAAAACTGATTTTTTCTTTTAAAGTGGCAAGCAGTTTCTCAGGCGTGACTGGCTTAATAAGACAGGCGTCTGCCTCGTTTTTGATTGCCTTCATTGGAAAACCCGTAATTATAATTTTTATCATTTTGCCGTTTAACTGCTGAAGACTACTTGTAAGGCTGACGCCGTTTGAATCAGGAAGACAAACATCGATAAGGGCTGCTGAGTAAGATTGTTTTGTTGCTTTCTCTATTGCTTCTTTTCCAGTTCCGGCAGTGTCAGTCACGTAACCGTTCTTTTCGAGTATACGTGAAAAGACCCTTGAAATGCTTGCGTCATCATCGATAATGAGTATTGCTTTTTTGGGCAAATCCAACTCTTTTCTCCTTTCCCTGCCTGCAAAGAGCTAACTTGTTGCTGCAAGCATCAACAGGTCAGGTTTTTATGTATTAAGGTTTTATCTACAAAACAGAATACTGCTTTTGCCACCTTGGCGTTGTTTGGATGAATAGATAAAAACGGTTATATTGGGCTTGGCTTAACAATTTTTGAGTTTAACGATTTGCGCGGTTGTAGTCTAGTTCGGTAGGACCTCAGCTTCCCAAGCTGAATACTCGGGTTCAAATCCCGGCAACCGCACCAATATTGTGAATTAACAGTGCAAATTTTTATTTTAAAATGGCCAAACAAGTTGGTTTTGAGAACAGGCAGGATAAAGTTTTTGTTTCCAAAACGATTCAATAGGCACTGATTAGTTTGCCAGTCCCCAAATATCACGTCTATATAGAATACGTTGAACCTGACAAGTCAGGGTGTCCGCTTCAACATTGGTCAAGAGGAGTTAAACCGCACTTTTGTGGAACCTTTCAACGCGGGTCAGCCTTTCTGGTTCATGGGCAGACTGTTAAACCCAATAAAAGTCAATAAGGCAGTAGTGTTCTGGTCTTATGAAACAGCTGACAAACTAAAACTGACCAACGGAGAAAACCTCGTAGTAACCAAAGATAAACAATACTTGATTGATTGTGTTCAGAAATGCAAAGCCAAAGGTGCTTACGTCTGCACTGAAAAGTTTCTGCCCCAAACTAACAGCAAAGCACAAAATCAAACTGCAAACCAAGTTAAACGTAGAGTTTTTGTTATCTCAGGCGCTGACAAGGAAATGAAACAAGCTGTATCTAAGGCTTTGACTAAGCTTGGGCTGGTACCCATAGTTTCATGCGAGGACACAGGTCATAGCAGAAAAATAATTGAACAATACAAAGACTATGATGACGTGAATTTTGCAGTTGTTTTATTGTCACCTGATGATTATGCATACGCAAAAACCGATGAACCCACCAAACGCCGGCTTAGGCCTAAACAGGAAACAGTTTTTGAGCTTGGGTTTACGCTGGGAAAACTGAGCAAAGATAAAGTGCTTGTGTTATTTAGAGAAGCAACTGACATTGAGATGCCCAACAGTTTTGCAAGCTTAAACGTTACGGCTTTTGATGACCGCGATAGCTGGAAACTTTCACTCATACGTGAACTAACCAAAAACGGATACATTGTGGATGTTGATAATATTCTGAAATAGTTGCTCAGGGCAAAATCTGTTGGGGGAAAGAAAAAAGAGACGCCCTCAATACTATTTTGAAAGGGTGCAGAATCATGTTTGGCGCTTCAATTCTGGTTCCAGTTCCAACAACTCAAAACAATGTAACATGCCCAACGTGCGGCATACAAGTCCCCGCCAGCTATAATTACTGCTATAACTGCGGCACAAATTTGCGCCAACCTGTTGTGCTTAAAATCTGCCCAAAATGCAAAAGCAGAATCGCCGTTTCAGCAAAGTTCTGCCCTGAATGCGGAACAAAACAACAACAAAGTTAGAGTTCGTTTTCTTCTCCCGTTATGTGTTTGACAGCCCAGCCTTTTGGTGTTAAGATTTGGATACCTTTTTGGTGTTTGTAAACGGTTATTTGTGCATAAATTTCGTCCATACTGTTAAGGCCTTTGCTATTGTCTGACGCAACAAAGATTGTCTGGACATCTTTATCAGCACTTTTGCTGCTCATATGGTAAACCTTCATTTTAATTCACCTAAGGGCAATTTGATGTAAAAGGTGCTTGTTTAGGTTTCTGGCAAAACTTTGAATTAAGCTAAGAATTTAGGGTCCCAAAACCTTATAGTAAGTGAGGAAGGCAGATGAGTGAAGTTTTAAAAAACATTAAAACCCGCCAATCCAGCCGAGTGCCCTTCAACTCAGACAAGCCAGTATCAAAAGAAGTCGTAAAACAGATTTTGGAAGCAGCAAAATGGACGCCCACCGCACATAACATGCAAAACTTCGAAATTATAGTAATCGATGACAAGACGACTTTGGAAAAAATTGGCAATCTAAAAATGTGCATCACTGAAGAATGCCTCAAAGAAAACTATCAACAACTATCATTTTCCCAAGAAGAACTGCAGAGAAAGAAAACTGGCATTTTAGCAGCGATGTTTCCGCCTGCATGGGTTAACCCACAGAAGATGACGCAAGTTGCCCAATCAGTAGCGTCTACCCCTGTTACCCAAAGCATTCGTGGCAGTCCACTATTGTTAATTGTACTTTACGATAGCCGAAAAAGGGCGCCTGCGTCTGAGGGTGACGTTTTGGGTTTTGTAAGTTTAGGCTGTCTATTGGAGAACATTTGGCTTATGACGAATTCTTTGGGTATTAGCCTTCAGGTTATTAGCACGTTTGCCACAGAACCTCTTGAGACAGAACTGAAAAAGCTTCTAGGTGTTCCTGAGCACCTAAAAATAGCGTTTGGGCTACGTTTAGGTTACCCTACTTCTGCAACGGCTTATCCGCGGGTTCGGCGAGACATAGAAGACTTTACCCACAGTAACCAATATGGTAACAAGCAAGCATAACACCGTCTTTTTTATGCTTCAATTTTTCTATTGATATTTTTTCTTTTGTAAAACAAAGTTGCTGCCGTAATAGTCAGCATTAATGTGGATAATGTTAGAAGTGTGGGAAACTCGGCGACAGTGGGAGTTGTAGTTGATACGTTAGTATCGGTTGGTTGAGAATTTGCTGAAGCATCAAGATAAAGTGTATGTAGAACGTCGGCTACAGCGTTAACTGCCAGATTCAACGATTCTTCACATCTGCCACTAAAGGTTGGATTATTCCAGTCATAATTGGTATCCATCCAAGTGCAGCTTAAACTGTTGTTTCCGCCAAAAGTTGTGTCGTAGGCAATGTTCAGGGCTGAATTGTAAGCTGACACGTTGGCGAGTTCACCGTCAAACTTCAAATATACATTCAGGCTTGATTCATAAGCGCCTGTTTGGCTGTTAACATGGTTTTCGTAGTCATTATGATGGACTTCGGTGCCCCAAGCGGTTTTCGAACCCATCAAGTGACCAAAAACTCCCATGTCAGCAACGTAATGTGTTAGTGCACCTGCGTCTTTAGCGGCGTCTATGTAGTCGCCGTTCTTTAGAAACGTTAATGCTTTTTGGTATTCCTCGCTTGCTCTTTTTGCTGATGCATCATCCTGAAGAGTCCCATTACTATAGTAGTAAATGTGGTGTTTTGTAGTGTCGCCTATTCCGCCTTGGCTTGCTGGAAGATCAGGAAGTTCGGTGCCGTAAAGATAGACTTCAAGGTTGCTTGCAATGTATTGTTTTTCGTTGTCTGGCAAAAAGTCAAGGGCATGCTGGGCAATCCAGTCGTGAGTTCCATAATCGGGTTGCGTGGGGTCTGCTGAGTAACCTCCGTTACTCCACCCCATTACATAAGGAACGGCAGACAACAAAACAAATACGCATACAAACGGCAGAATCAATTTTAGTTTCATTTTAGGGCTCCAATACTTTGTTTTAGCAAGTCAGCCTTTAAAAGGCTTCTAAAATCTAATAAGGACAAACAGCCGAGTTACCAGTAACAGGTGAAGGCTATGGAGTTAACAGACTTAGTTTCAGGGTTACTGATGATTATTGTGCCCATTTTGATTCTTAGTGCAGGTCTCGGGTTTTCCCATTTTATGCCCTCAAAAAAACGAGTAGTTGGCATTATTCTAGTGGCTGTTGGAGTAGTTGGCACAGCAGTTTTTGGTATCGGTTTCATCGTCGTTTTATCACGCGAAAGTTTAGCGGGCAGTATTGGTCTAGGTTTAATGACCGCTGTTGAACTTGCAACGTTAGCTGTCGGCATTATTAATTTACGCAAAAAAGCATCTAAAGACATTCCTTTGTCAACTGCTTGAATGAAATATGGCATCAATTTGCAGACTGATACATAAGTAACAACTCTTTTTTCTCTTAAATTAGCAATCTGTTTTTTAATCACAAAGCATTTTATTTTATTAGGGATTAACTTGACGATTTTTCTTGTCAGAACATACACTATTAAACCAGACAAACTGAAAGATCATAATTCTTGGGGTAAAAAACTGGTTGCCTTAATGAAGAAAAACCCGAGCCTGTTTAAGGGTGTTAAATCAATGAAAGTGTTAAGCCATAAGAAAGGCGACTGCGTCGGCGAATTTATGGCCATGTGGGGCTTTGAAAACTTAGACGCCGTTAAAGGATGGGAAACAGGCTTTAGCGAAATTCCTGAAGAGAAAGCGTTAAGAACCGAATTTATGGAACTAATTGTGCCAGGGTCATTTTCAGCTTGCATTTGGGAACCGATCAAAACTTTAAACCGTAAAATTAAACCCAAACGCACCAAAAAATAGGATGCCACCTTTCAGCAAAAATAGAAGGCAATATTAAAAAAGATAAGCCCAAACGAAAGTAGGGTTTAAAAATTAAATAAGAAAAGAAAAAGAAAGCTTATTCTTTCTTAGCTGCTTCTAAGGCTTTGCATAGAACTGCAGCTTTATCGCATTTTTCCCATGGGAACTCGACGTCATCTCTGCCAAAGTGACCAAACGCCGCTGTTTTCTTATAGATTGGTCTTAGCAGGTTAAGATGATCAATGATTGCACGTGGTCTCATGTCAAAGTTTTTCATGACAAGATCCATGATTTGTTCGTCTGGGAGTTTGCCTGTTCCAAAAGTGTTAACCAACACTGAGATTGGCTGTGCGACACCAATGGCGTAGCTGATTTGGACCTCGCATTGGTCTGCTAAGCCTGCTGCAACAACGTTTTTAGCGATGTAGCGTGCCATGTAGCAGCCGCTTCTGTCAACTTTGGATGGATCTTTGCCGCTGAAGCATCCACCGCCATGGCTTCCAACTCCTCCGTAAGTATCAACGATGATTTTTCGGCCTGTTAAACCGCTGTCAGCTAAGGTTCCGCCGATTACGAATCTGCCTGTGCCGTTGATGACATATTTTATGTCTTCTGGAATCAGGTGAGCGGGGATTACGTGTTTAATTACTTTCTCGATTATTTGCTTCTTCAAAACAGCGTCTTCAACTGAGCCATTATTTTGGGCAGCTATAACAACGGTTTTGATGCATTTTGGTTTACCATTGTCATATTCGACGGTGACTTGTGATTTGCAGTCTGGACGCAGATAAGGCATTTCACCGTTTTTACGCACTTCAGCTAACCGTTTGACAAGCCTGTGAGATAGCAATATTGGAAGCGGCATGAGTTCTTTTGTTTCATTTGAGGCATAACCGAAAACCATGCCTTGGTCTCCTGCGCCTTGCTCATGACCATTTGATTCGTTAACACCCATGGCAATGTCTGGTGACTGCTCAGTTAATGATACAAGAATGCCACATGTTTCCCAATCAAGACCGTCTTTGGCGTTATCAAAACCGATTTCTTTTAAAGTTTGACGAACGATTGTTGGGATGTTTATGTAGGCACAAGTAGTGATTTGACCTGTAATCATTACAGTTCCTTGCATGACAAGTGTTTCACAGTCAACTCTTGCTTTGGGATCTTTAGTTAGTATTGCGTCTAAGACGCTGTCGGAAATTTGGTCTGCAACCTTATCTGGGTGACCTTCTCCGACAGATTCAGATGTGAACAAATATCTTCCATTTATTTTCATCAGGAACCCTTCATCGCTTGGATTAAGTTGATAGTTAATCGGGTGTTTTTCTTAAAAGCCTTTCTACAATTATCGACCAAAAAGAATTCACATCCAAAAACATGTTTTTAAGCAAAAAACAAACTTTTATTCTACAGGCTAAGTTAACCTTTGAAGGGCAACATTATGAAGAAAATAGTTCGAACAGATAATGCACCTAAACCAGTTGGTCCATACAGCCAAGCAGTTAAGGCGGGCGGTTTTCTTTTTGTTTCTGGCCAGTTAGCCATTGACCCAAAACAAAATAAAATTGTTGCCATGGATATTGTTGGGCAGACAAGGCAGGTATTGGAAAATATTAAGGCGATACTACAGAAAGCAAATTTTGGCTTAAATGATGTTGTACAAACCAGTGTTTACTTGACTTCAATAGCGTTGTTTAATGAATTTAACATGGAGTACGCCAAATATTTTCCTGCGGACGCTCCAACACGCGTTACTGTAGCTGTTCAGTTACCCCTAAATGCTCTTGTTGAAATTTCTGCTGTAGCATATCAACATGTTCAAACCTAATTATTCAATAATTATAAAAACTTGAATTCATGAATAAAGGATACTAGTGGAAGATTATGGCTTTAACGCTTAAAAAACTGATAATTACAACTGCTGATAAAAAAGCGCCGGGACCATCAACAACTTTTACGCCATTCCACATTTACTGCGCTTTGGAGCTTCTCTCAAAGGAAGCATTAGGAAGAAACAAACTTGCGAGCAAACTTGGTGTTGGGGACGGCGCAGTTAGAACCATTATTAGCCGCTTGAAAGATGCAGAATTAATTTCGAACACTAAAGAAGGCTGCATGTTAACTCAGAAAGGACAAGAAGTTTGGCGACAGTTTGAGCAAGTCTTCCCTAAAAGAGCAGAAATACCTAAAACTGAACTGACAACTTCAGAGTTCAACTATGCATTTATGGTTAAAGACCGTGGAGACAAAATCAAGTCAGGAATTGACCAGCGTGACGCAGCAATAATTGCGGGAGCAAAACGGGCAATTGTTCTTGTAGGTGACCATGGATGCTTGCATGTTGCATCAGTAGACCAATGTATAGAGCAAGAGTATCCAGCTGCTACGGCTGAAATCTTAAAAAAAGTGGCGCCCCAAAGCAGTAAAGACGTAATCATAATTGCTGGGGCAGAAACGCCGGTAAAAGCCAAAACGGGAGCTTTCGCGGCGGCTTGGTCACTGCTTGACGCCTAAACCCATGTTTAGGTCAGGTTGTGTATTTTTCTCCACTCATAAAAATGCGTTCAAGCACAGTGTTAACGTTAGTCATGCCATCGTTGGTTTTTGATGAAACCGGCATAAGCATGAACTTCATGCCTAATTGATTAATGGCTTTCATCATGTTTCGGCTGAAAATGCGTTTAGTACCTTCAAGTTTTTCTTCAATTGCGTCTTCAAGCGCCATGGGGCTGGCTGACCAGTCGGTAATTGCTTTTGCATCTTTTGGGGGGACTAAATCGTACTTTGATAGTACATGCAGTTGTGGTTGGAAGAAACGGTTGTAAACTGCAGCGGATAGGAACATGTTTGAAACATAGTTTAACGGGTTAATGGAGAATACGGCGTCGAAAAGGTAGATTAACGCTTTTGGTTCACGTGTTAGCTCGTTTACGATGTATGGTCCACTAGCTCGGAAAGCGAACAGTTCCATTTGCCCCGGGGTGTCAACAAGTACAAGGTCAGCGTTTGTTGATTCAATGTCACGAGTCAAGTTTTCAGCCTCGTCAGCAATCAAGTCTGCAGCCATAATCAAAGCACCGTTTGGTCCTAAACCGTATTTTTCCATTATATCGCCAACGTCAACATAGTTGCGTACGTCAACATCTGGCGAATATGGAAGTTTTAACGCTCCAGGATCCAAGTTAACAACTGCAACATCTTGTTTTGACATTTTAAGCCATTCACTAAAAGCTGCGGTGAAAAGGCTTTTTCCTGAACCTGCTGTTCCAATAATAAAGGTGAGAGGCATAATTTTTTCACTAACATCAACCTTTTGGCTCAACAGAGCGTAATAATCTTTTGGTAGTTATTTAGATTTGATATTAAGGTTCCAAAGAAGGGTTGCCTGCTGCAGGCCCCGTTTGTGGTGTTATCGCTGTTTTTCTTTTCCTATTTCTTTGTATATACCAGAATGCCCCTATGCAGGAGGCGAATGCTGCTGTTGTGATTAAAAGGATTAGGTAGGTTGGCAACTGTATGACATTTTTTGTGGTGCTTAAAGCTCCAGTGTAAATGTCATTTCCAGACCAGCCCGCTTGAATAGTATAAAAGCCGCTTGTTTGAGGGTGCCAATTAAATTCATAGCTACCGTCCACGTTTGTAACGGTTGTGCCGATAACTTCCCAAGGTGACATGTTGATTTTGGCGTAGATTGTCACGGTTTGGTTTTGCAGTTGTGGACTGATTTGACCTTTAATTGTTAGAGTAGAGTTTTCTAGCCTGATTAGAGGCGAAGCATCTAAGGACAAGGTGCTCGATTGCATAATGTTAAAGCTTGCCGAAACCTGACCAGGGTCAATTCTTGTTACGCTGTTAAGCGGAATTACTTGAGTTGAAACATCTTTATAGTCGTCAGGACATTCGCCTACACGCCATCCTTGTTTCCAGTTTCCACCGGTACATTCAGCCACATAATAGGTTACATTTTGGTATTCCACATAGTAGTCTTTGCCTCTGTTTTCAGTAGGCGCATTAGCCAACTGTACACCTATATTCATGTGCTCTTGGTCTTCATAGTAAAATAGTACAACATTTAATCCACCTGCTTTCACTATTGAAGCAGCAATATAGGCAAAAAGGTCACAATCACCTTTACCTGCAGCCATGGTTTCCGTGGGGTAATAACCAGGCGTTGTTTCTTCATAAGTGAGTTGATGAACAAGCATTAAAACACCGTTAACGAAGTCTTCGTCATTGCCATAAATCTGCCAAAGCCTGTCAGCAACGGGTTTAAGCGCGTAAGGTGTTACGAATTTTGCGAAGTCGTCAGCGGAAGATAAACGGTGGTTTTCGTTTGCGTAATAATCGTTAAGTTGCTTGGGTATTACGACTTCAAGCTGATACAGGGTTTTGCCGTCGGGCTTGTTTAACAGTTGATAGGATAATTCAGTGTCTTGTGCAAGGCACGCTGGGATAGTTGATAGTAATATGGCGGCAATGGCTAATGCAACAGCAGTTTTGACGCAGGTATGTTTCATGGATTCTATGCACTTGGCTAAATTGGGTTAATGGTTTTGTGAAAACCAAACTAATACTTAAAAAACATATCCCAAATCTGCACCTAATCCATCCTGACTAAAACATCACTGAAAGCTGCAAGAAGACGCTTTAGCATTTCGATTGACCCGTCAAGCAGGCACTTTGGGTTTGATCTTTCTTGGGCAATTATGGTTAAGTGCAGTTCGATTTGTGGTTTACCGTTTGCGCTGAGCTTAAGCGGATGAGACTTGATATAAACGCCCTTGTATTGAGCCATTACTTGGTCAATATACGGCGCCAAAACTGATTCGCCCATTCCTTCCAAAAACAGGCTTCGTTCACAGAAAACCAAGCCGCCTGTTGCCGCTTTAATTTTTGGCGCTAAGGTTTCATTAAATATTGCTTCCATCTCAGCTGGTACGCCGGGCAGAACAAAAAGGGTTGTTGTGGGCAAATCAACTTGTATTCCGGGTGCTGTTCCAATCGGGTTATTAACGAATATACTGCCTTGGGGCAGGATCGCCATTTTTACTCGGGGTTTGGTCATTTCAATGGGGGTTGGCAAGCCGCGTTTTTTTGCGTACTGGTTGCTTCGTTGCTGAACCATTTCCAGCGCTTGCTGGTTAACTTCGAGCTTGCGGTTTAAGCCTGCAGCTATACCTTCAAGGGTTTTGTCATCAAAAGTTGGCCCTAAACCGCCTGTGGTTATGATAAAGTTGGGTTTGCGAGCTAAAGCTTCTTGGAGCGCTGAGGCGATTTCTGGGATTAAATCTTGGATTACTGTTACGCGTTTAACGTTGACTGCGTAGGTTGTTGCTTGCTTGGCTAACCAATGTGCGTTTGTGTTTAGAATTTTGCCGATAAGTAACTCGTTGCCTATGCAGATGATTTCTAAATCAACAGTCAAATCCAAATCGCCTACTATTAAGTGTAGGCTTAACTGGATGTTTTATAGTGTTTGCTAAGAAAACGTTAAACACGCTATGGTAAGCGTGGTTTTTACTTTTTGCTTAGGTACCATTTAAGGTATTCTTTGCGGCGGTTCTCTTTTAATTCATCTTCTGTTTCGTCGCTTGGCCTGTTTCTGTCTCTTAACTCTTCAAGTTCTTGCCCGGTAACTGATAAACCACAGCTTTTACAAACATAAAGCTTGGTTACAGGCATATACCGCATTTCTCCACCGCATTCAGGACAATATGTCATTTCAATGTTCACCGTGGAATTATTACATTTAATCGACTGACCAGACATATTTAGTCTTCGCTATAAAAACCTGAATCACCCCCTGAAAAAATAAACAACCGCTTAAAAACAGGCTAAACCAACAATTCTTAACCAAGTTTTAAAAACGTCTTAGTTGAAAAACATCATTAACACCTGCCCCCCTAGTTTCAGAACAATAATTTATTTTTCTCTTATTGTCCACAATTTACTTTTTTAACTAGACCCATGTCCATTTTTTATGCGATATTATGAACATTTCATAACCAAATTTATATTCTAACACGATAAATATCTAAGAAAGGGAAAAAGAATGCCGCAATTAGACCAATACCTTTCCAAATATATTGCTGAAAAAGCCGTTACGCTTGAAAAATATGTCCTTGAAGCATCCAACAGTAAGGACGAACACTTCCTATGCATGGAATCTTTTCAAGGCACACTTCTAGCCACTCAAGACCTAAGAAATTGTGAATTCCTAAGAGATGCAGACATTTTCACTGAGGAAGTCACAATGCTTCGCAATGGCGGACATAACAGTTATAGGGTTTTCCGTTTAACGCCAAAAGGAAGAGAACTTGCCGAAGACTTAAAACAAGGCTTGATGAACAAAAAACTGTTCACAACAAGCCTATAACACACCCTCTTCTTTTTAAAGAGACCCAGATTTAAGGCGTTTTGGCCATAATGTTGGAAAGAAATAAGCGTTGTACTTAAAAAATTATTTAAATATTTTATCTGTTTTGGATGTATGAAAAAAATAGTTTGCATGGAAAACCATGCTGTTTGAGAGTTTAATTACGTCCTTGCTTATCTTGACGCCATGATGGTGCTTGCTAAGGGTATTCCTGATGGGCAAACGTATGAGCATGTTCCGCAGCCAATGCAGTCTTTGTTCCAGAGTTTTTCTACTTGTGCTGTGTTGTCTGGCTTCATGATTGCGTTGTAGATTAGGATTGGGTGCAGTTTAACTGGGCAGGCAGTGATGCATTTTGCGCAGTGTATGCAGGCTGTTTGTTTTTTGGTTTCTTTGTGTTTGCTTTCTGAGAAGACGATGATGCTTGAGCTTCGCTTGGTTGTTGGTGATTCTGTTGTTGGAATTGCGTGTCCCATCATGACTCCACCGATGACAACTTGCCTCACATCAGTCATGTTGATGTTGTTTTGGGTGAAGATGTCACTAATTGGAGTGCCGACTTTAACGAGCAAGTTTTTAGGTTGAGCAATTTCACCGTTTAGGGCTACTACTCTGCTTATGAGTGGTTCGCCTTCAAAGACAGCGTTTGCGATGGCATTGATTGTTGCAACGTTCTGAACGATGCAGCCCATTTCGTATGAGCGTTTGTTTGGTGGTGTTTCGTAACCAAATAGTGCTTTTTGAAGTACGCTTGCGTCGCCTTGTTGATATTTGAAGTGACCTGCAACGACGGTTGTGTCTGGCTCTTTGCCGAAGACTTCTTGCAGTTTTGGTACGGCTTCTACTTTAGATACTTTGGTGGCAACTGTAACTTTGGGGTTCCCCAAAATTTTTCGGATGACTTTGACGCCATTTAACAGGTTCTCAGTTTTTTCGATGAGTAAGCGTTCGTCGGCTGTGTCATATGGTTCGCCTTCAGTAGCGTTTACGACCAAGTTTTTGATTGGGAATTCTGCTGGTGGCGATAGTTTGATGTGTGTTGGAAAACCTGCGCCTCCAAGACCGATGATGCCTGCTTCATGGATTATTTTAAGCAGAGCGTCTGGTTTTGTGCTTTCAAGTTCTTTTTCGGAGATTGGCGAGAGTGATTTGTCTTTTGTTTTTTTGCCGTCGTTTTCGATGTAGATTGCTTCCATTAAGGTTTCTGCGCAGTGGCTGTAGATATTGCCTATTTTGACAACTTTGCCTGAGATTGGGCTGTGCACTGGGCTGCTTATGCGTTCTTTTGAGTCAGCAATTTTTTGACCGATTGCTACTGAGTCACCAACTGCAACTAGGGGAGTGTTTGGCTTCCCTGTGTGCTGGTTTATGATGACTATAGCAGTTTTGGGGTCTGGGAAGATTTCGATGGGTGCTACGCGTGCTTGTTCTTTGTGTTCTTTTATATGTTCATATGGCATTTTGTTCATCTCCCAAATGGCTTATGGATTCCTACACGGTCTAACAGTGGCACTGTAAAGTTCATGATTAACAGTGCAAGCAGTGAGCCTCCGAAGAAGTTCATGTATGTCTGAATAATCACGGTCAGTACACCTAAACCGATGCCGAAGATTATCTGCCCGGTTCCCGTAAACGGAGTTGTAGCCGGATCAGTAGCCATGAAGAATCCTAAGAATATTGAGCTTCCTATAAAGACTTCGAATAGTATGCGCACTAATGCGTCTCCGCCGTAGATTCCAGTCATGATAAGTGACATTACAACAATGCTTGCGAAGTATGTTCCAGTGATTTTCCATTTGAAGTAGTTGCGTGCAAGTAGAATTAAGGCGACACCAACGATAATAACTGCTAAGCTTGATGCGCCACCTGTCCATCCGTGATACTTTGACTAAACCATTAGAGAATTAACATCTCCAAGAGAGCTTGGTGGGATGGGTTAGAGTAGCAACCTTGCAGATAACCTCCGAATGACGATATACCATTACCGCCTATCACTGTATCCATTCCTAATGGTCCTGCGAGGTTTGGAACACTTAAACCGCCGGTTCCATCGGCGGATATGCTGCCCAGTGATCTTTAGCGAGAAATACTGAACCAATGAATGGCAATAGAACTAAGAATTTAGCGGCTGCAGCAGGGTTTACGAATTTGCGTCCTTTCATTCCTTGAAGTTTCTTGAATACGACAAGACCAATGAATGAGATTAAGGCTACATATAAGAAGCATCCAGGGGCAGTTAATGTATCAATGGGCATAATATCGTTGGCTTGTGCCATCTGAGGTAGACCGATCGAGTAGGAGAGAGTTACAATTAAGCCGAAAACTGCTGCTGACATCGTGTTTATTTCACTATCAGCGGCAACTTTTCCGATAATAAAATCGCTTAATACAGCTATTCCGACAGCAATTAAAGCGTTTAGCAGAACGATAGCGCCAAGAGGCATAGCCATAGCGTTAGTCAAGCCAAGAGCTGAGATTTGTCCTTCTGTGGGCGCCATGACTGGCCACCACAGAACAGCGGTGATAATGGTGATTGCCATCAAAGCAGCGAAAGTGTAGGTCATCAGTCGAGTTTTAGACATTGCACCAGTAATTTGTGGGGGTGATGAAACAACCAAATCTTTGGGTTTTTCAACAGAGGGTTGATTAGTCATTTAAGTAACCTCTTACAATAGAGTGACAATTTAACCCCATTAAATATTAAACTCTTTCGGAAAAATCAAAACTTAAAATTTTTTTGATTAAATTTTCATTTAAATCTTAAAAAACTGTGGAAAACAGGTTTTTTCTGCTTTAAAGACATTAAAAAGCTTAAGTTATCAACATAGATTTCAAATTCACCCTTATTTCATGTAAAAATTACTGAAAAAACTCGTCAAACCTCTTTTTTAAGCAGATACTGGTTTAAAGAAAAAATGCGGGGGTTTTCGCTTTTTACAGGAAATTTTATATCGATAAAGTTTGATGTTAATAGCTCGTGATTTAATTGGCTCAAAACAGCAGACCACCCTTGTACATGGTAACTTGGCGTTGTACAAGGCGATGTGTAGGCAACTGCCTTTACTGCAGTTACGTACCTAAATTTGCCAAAGACACCGAAGTAAGCACTGAAGTGGGCAAAAAAATTGTTGATGAAATGCACAACTTTGGCGCTAAATGGTTCGGCATCAGCGGCGGAGAACCACTATGCCGCGAAGACATCTTCGAAATTATTGAACATGCCAAAAAAACGTATGGCATGGAAGTAAGTTTAATCACAAGCGGATTTGCTTTTGACCAAAAACGTTTAGACCTCCTAACAAAATATGAGGTCCACACTGCCGTAAGCATCGACGGAGATAAAGCTGCAAACGATACTGTTAGAGGACAAGGCAGCTATGATAAAGCAACCTATGCTATGAAGAAACTTGGCGAAAGAGGTCTACTTGACTGCGTTGTTACAACCATGAACAAGTACAACATAAACGTGCTTGAACACACTTGCCAACTCGCAGCTGAATATGGCGGCAAAATGGTTGTTTATCACAATCTTGTCCCCGTCGGAAGAGCAAGCGACAACATGCTGGATTTAGCTCCAACAGCAGACCAGTATGAAGTAGCACTTAACCAACTTTACGATTACGAAATAAAATACAACCACAACAAGAAAAACAACAACTTCCGAGTAAACGTTTACTCACCATTCTATGCAAGAATCGTAAAACAGAGAAACCCAGCAAGATTCTGGGACTGGTTCACCAACGAATTCCTTGGCAAATGCACTATCGGCGGAGACTACATCGGAGTAACCGAAAATGGTGACTATCGACCATGCGGTTTCCATGAAGGCTACCGTTTAGCCAACGTCAAAGACAAGCCATTAAAGCAAGCTTGGGATGAACTTCAAACAAACCCACTACACCTTAAACTGAGAGACAAGAGCCAAATTAAGGGTAAATGCGGAATTTGTGAGTACCGAGAAATCTGTGGTGGATGCAGAACACGCGCTGAATTCTACACTGGCGACTTGTTTGAGTCAGACCCAGCATGTGCATACATTCCAAAGGCGTTGCGTGAAAATCCCAATCTGCTTAAAGAAATGCAGCAACAGTAGATAAATCAACTTTTTTCTTCTTTTACTTTTTAGTCAATTTTCAAAAAGTAGAAATTATTTAGGGATTGTTTACTCTAAAGATGGCATAGCGACTGTTTGAGTAAACAAGTTCCAAAATGCTGCTTCGAACAAGTTTGGGGTCTAACTGGTTCTTATCGTAAACAAGGAAGCTGACATTGTTTTCTTTAATGAAGTCGATGTAGTCTCTGCTGGCAACAGTAAAGTACCATGCAGGCGATTCATTGAACAGGTCTTTTAGTTGATCTGGTTGCACATTTTGGTAGTAGCTGCCTTCAGAGAAAGTTAGGGTTTGGAAAGAGAAGGACGCTGTGTTGCCGGGGCTGATTTGGTCAAAGTTGTAGCTGAGTCGGATTGCATCGATTTGCATGCTAGCTAAGGCGCCTATGTCGCCCCAGTCCGGCGGGTCTTGGAATTTCATGGCGTAGTAAACTTGGTTCTGCTCATCATGCAATGCCAAGTAATTGTCGGTTATGTTATTTTTAGAGAAGTCAGTTACTGCCCAGTCTGTTCCGCTGGAGGCTGATGGATTAGCCCAAGGGCTTTCCCAGTTAAGCAAACCGGGCAGGTAGGCCTTGTCAAAGTTGAAGTATAAGTCAAAAAACGTTGTTAGGTACAGTGTGACGTTGCTGATTTGGCTATTTACTGGTGTGATGTCCCAAGTAACTTGAGTCGGATAAGAACTGTTTCGGATTAATTGTGTTTGGGTTACAGAAACATCATGATTTACATAGACAATTGTTAAAGTTTTTTGTGCGGTTTGGCTGCTGTCAAGTGTATAGTTTCGGGTCATCTGGTTTAATTCCACTTTCTTGTTTAAGTCGCCAACATTGTAGGATATGTAGTCGCCTGCTGTGGAACTAAAAGTGTCACGTTGCCAAACATTGTTAATAGAAACATAGTTTTCGCTTGAAATGTCCCCTTTAGCCTCGTAAGCCCGAATAAGCGTAAGAGGGGTTTCTATCTCGTAAGACAAGTCCAATATTGACTCTGAGACCACGTTTCTCTCAACAATCGGATCAGTCGCAGCTATCACTGTTTTGTCACAAAACGCGCTAAACCAGAAACCAGGCACATATGTAGCAACCACAGTGGCGGGTTCAGGGTAATTAGTTTTAAGCCATTGACCAGCCTGCAAAGCCATCGGGTCAGATGTTGAATAATATGATGCGGCGCCAGCAATTCTTGTGTTCAACACGTCCCCACGCATCACAAGGGCAACACAAAACAGGGCTATTACACCAACAACTATGGCTTTAACATAAACCCGTTTTATGGTTGCCTTGTGCATCTTGTAGTAGTTTAAGGATTTGTCTGCGGCAAAAAACAGGAAAACCGCCGCAAAAATCGTCATAGGCGGCATCATGTAGTATACAAACCATTGGAAAGGCAAGTATAAGCCGAAAATGTAAGATTCCGCCAAAATGAAGGGTATAATGAAGCTAAGCAGCAAGGTTAAGTTACTTACGTGTTTCTTTTCAAGCCACAACTTGTAAGCAGCCACGAACACGCCTGCAACACCCAGGATTAGGACGAAGCCAAAGTTTGACCAGAAAGCAGACAGGGTTGTTTGCGGAATCTGGTACGCCATGGCTTTTTGCGCAAAGAACACGTGTTCAATTAAGCCGCCAAGATAGGGCAGCATTGCTCTAACGTAGTAAAGGAAGAATGCGATTCCGCCGCCAACTATTATGAAAATCAAGGCTTTGATGCCTTTTCCTCGAGATTTTATGATTAGAAACAGCATAACAGGTACCAAAATTAAAACAGCCACAAACGTTGTTAGTTGATGGGACAGTACCAACGCGAAGGCTGAAACGCCGGCGACTATCATGTAACTTTTATGCTCAACTGAGAGGGGCAAATACAAGAACAGCAATAACATAAAGGCGATACCTAGAACGCTTGTGTAGCCACCCCACATATTGATTTCAAACATTGGAAAACATAGCAGCAGCAAAGCAGCGGCAACTGCACCGGTTTTCTTGTTAAAGAAACGTGCACCGATAAGGTACACGCTAAAAACCAGCAGCCAGTTGATTACTATTGCCGATATTTTTACGAGAAGAATCAGTTGGTCAATGTTTGTGGCA
Source organism: Candidatus Bathyarchaeota archaeon (assembly GCA_963832745.1). Lineage (GTDB taxonomy): Archaea > Thermoproteota > Bathyarchaeia > Bathyarchaeales > Bathycorpusculaceae > Bathycorpusculum. The sequence continues at coordinate 349,805 of CAWHVC010000003.1, forward strand.
CCTGTAAATGTGATGAGAAACGCTAGCAAGATTTGGTAAAGTGGAGGTGTCCAGCCCAAGTTGCCTAAAGAGATGTGTCCAGTGCCAAGGAACTCTTGTGCACGTTCCAAATGTACTGAGCCGTCGTTTCCAAGCACGAGCCCATTCATAGAGATGAGGCTGTAGAATAGTATGAGGATAAAGATGGAAAAGCCTGTTAAAAACGCAAACTCTATCAGCTTGTTTTTTGAAAGCTTCAATATCAAACGATAGGCTTCCCTTTTTTTAGGTTCTTACAGCTATTTTTTTACTTCAAATATGGCAACTTCATTGTTAATAAATACAAGGTTAAACATGGGGTCATTTGCAAATTTGAGTTTCATTTCAGCTTGAGAACTTGTTTCGTAATATTGGGGAATAACAATGTAGTCTAGGTTGTTGATTTTTAGTTCAGCGTGGTAATTGAATGGAGTTGGAAGCGGCAAATTGCTTGGTGTTTCTGGTTCAAGATTCAAATCGATTTGCTTGTTGAAAAAGTCGTTGAAATCTTCAACGTTACTATATAAAGATAGATTATCAGTGACTGAATAAGTGGTTACAGACATCTGGATTTCGGCGTCATGTTTACTTTCCAAATTGTAATCCAAGTAGACTTCGGTTGAGCCTAATTTGGGGTTTGGTTTGGAGTTTATGTCGGGAAGGTTTTGATTAAATATTATTTGTCCAAAAGCTTTCACGCCTTCAGCTATAAACCCGATTGTGTTAGGTCTTGCAGGTTCTATTGGCATGGCGCTAGCTTCCAAAGTTGATTGCAGCCATGTTAAAGAAACGTTTTCTGAAGTTGCCTCAATTGCAGTTGTCATGTTAACAAACTTAGAGCCCCGATGAACTGTCGTTAATTGGGTGTAAGTGAAATATTCGTTACCCCTAGTAATTGAAACTGTAATGTGCTGAGTATCATTTTCCATATACATTTCTTTAACAGGTAACTTATCTAATGTAATTGACTGCGGGATACCGTTCACTTCAAACCTGATTTTTGTTTGGTTACTGTTAAAGTTGAAGAACGAATACGGAAAATAGGTCCAGTTTAGTTTAGTCAAGATTTCAGGGTTATGCCTTGCAAGGTACCCTCCATCTTCTCTGACTTGAACACCAAGAACGTCGTTTGATAACTTGAATGAGTTTTCAAACAGATAATCGGTGTCAAGTAGGTTAGTTGCTACTTGTGCAATGTGAAATTCACGTGACAAAGACAAAAACTGTGGATCAACTGCGCTCCATGTGGGTCTATGCGCAAACCCTGCAAACCACCAACCATAATACGCTTCAGTAACAAATGTTGAATTTGACGGCGTATTAGCTTTAGCCCAATCCATAGCCTCATAAAGCGACGGACTCATTCGTTGATAAAACTCTTGAGTCCCTAAGCCTTCGGCGGGAGTCATAAAAATTGGTATGAAGAAGAAACAAACCAGCAAGAAACCAATAAGAAAACCCGAATAAAGGTGAGGTCTTGTAAGGTTTTTGCTGATTTTGGTCGAAAGCTTATCCAGACGTTTGTGAGTTACCTGTTTGGCTTCTTTGACGCCGCTGTTTAGTTGGCTTGTTAATGTGCGGTAGGTATCTATTATTCTGGCAAAGAAACCTGAACCGTGGTCAATGAAAAGTCCAATTAGAATAAAAACAGGAATTATTACGAAGTACAGAAAACGGTTGTAATCAGTGTATTGGCCAACAAGATAACCCTGAGTGAAAACTACAGGAACAAGTATCCATAACGCCAACAAAACGGTTGGAACCGTAAAGTAACGCTTATGGTACTTTTTGGACAAGAAGAAATAAAGGCCTACAATGGCAAACAGCGGCAAAATGATTTCCAAGGGCAAAATTCTTGTTGATGCTGTTGCTTGATTAATTTCTGCAGTTGTCTGGTTAGTTAGGTATGCTGGCACGATTTGTATTAGGTAGGGCGATACGATAATTGCGCCAAAGATTACTGGCAGCAACCAGCTTAATGCGTCCAGTCGAGTGGTGCCAATTTTTTGGCCGAAAACTACACCAAAGAAGATTACGGAGAGCAGTATGCTAACAAAAACAAAGCTGCTTAGCGAATGAGCCAAAAATGTTGAGCCAACCAGAAGTGAAGTTGAAACGTAAAAAGGAAACTTTGTGAAACGGTTTTTTTGAATGTACAAATAGAATGTTACAGGTATAAGCAGTAGTGTTATAACGTTTGGGTAACCACCCCAAAGCAGCATTTCGATATCAAACCGTGAAATAGCCACAAGGAAGGCCACCACTATAGCTGCGGATTCCCTCCAAACGGCTCGTGTTATGAGATAGGAAGCAAGGACGATTACGGATGAAAAGAGTGAAACAACCACTGAATGCACTAAGTATTCAGGCATCCCTGTTAGCACCATTATTTGGGCAACAAAAATGTGATAACCCGGAAAAGTAAGGGATAACCCGCCGCCCATCTGGTAAAAGTTGTAAAGAAAATTAACGTTGCCGCCTTGATTGATTGAGTAAATTACACTGTTATGTAAACCTATATCGGCACCTGAAGGATAGGTTCCGTGAGTCATCAATAGAAAACGGTATAGAAAAGCAAAAACAAAGATTGCGAAGAGCAGTATCAGATGCTTGTTTGTATCTTTAACCATATGTTGGCCCCTGTTAAACGTGCCTTTCCTTTTAAGCGTGTACTAAGATGGTAGAGTTAAAGTTTAAATATGAATCTCGAGTATAAAAGCCCAGAGCATAAAACGGAAAAACAGGTGTTTATAATGTCCTGGCTTAAATCTATGATGGAAAAAGAACCTCCAGAACCAGAAAATCCACTAGGCACAGTAGTAATCGGAAACATTGAACCAGACATGCACGATACAGCAAAAGAAGCAGTCCGCCGATCATTAAAACGCGCAGGATTCAAAACAATCGACGTTGGAAAAAGCGTTGCACCACAAGTTTTTGTTGACAAAGCAAAAGAAAATAATGCAGACATCATTGCACTCTCAATTAACACTGTACCAGCAAAGAACAACTTAGCAAAACTTGACGAAGCACTCAAAGCAGCAGGCCTCAAAGACAAAGTCGGCATAATCATGGGCGGCGCAGCAGTCAAGAAAGAAGATGCAGATGCATTTGGTGCACTCTTCGGCAAAAACAAGGAAGAAGCCCCAGAGTTAGCCAAGAAAGCACTCAAAAAATAATCTCTGGCTGATGAGGCAACATGCAGAAATTCAATACCCCCCAAAATATCTATGAAATTGGAAGAGTAAAAGTAGGTGGCCAGCCCGGAGAGCTACCAACATTCCTAATTGGCTCAATTTTCTGGCTTGGTCAAAAGATGGTTTCTGATGCAAACAAAGGCATTTTTGATCCTAAAGCTGCAGAAGACATAATCAACAGATGCCAAACACAAAGCGACATCAGCGGCGTACCATTCGGTCTCGACATTGTCGGAACAACCGAGACTGCATTCGAGAAATACTTTGACTTCGTTTCCACACACAGTGACGTACCACTCATGCTAGATGCAATGAGTCCAAAGACCCGTATGGCTGCAGCAAACATTGCAAAAAGAATGGGCCTTGAAAAAAGATGCTTCTACAACTCAGTATACAAAGGAGTAACCGATGCTGAGTTAGCAAACTTGAAAGAAAGCGGCATCACAATGTCAATCGTCCTTGCAGACGACCCACACGACACAACACTTGAAGGCAAAATGAAAGTCATCGAGGAAGCCTTAGCACTTGCAGCTAAAGGTGGAATCACACAACCACTCATCGACACGGCCATTCCAGCCTTTGAACCAGACATGGGAACCTCAGTAAGAGCCATTCCAATCATGAAAGAGAAGTATGGTCATCCTGTAGGCTTAGGCAGCGGCAACGTTGTCACAACCATGGGTTGGGTAAAAGCAAACATTGAGAAAACATACCGCAAAGGCACAGTCACGGCAACAAATGCAATCTTGCAAACAATGGGTGCAAACTGGTTAATGATCGGTCCAGCTGAACAGGCTGAGTGGGTCTTCCCAGCAGTTGCAGTCGTTGACGCATATATTGCATCAGCAGGCGCAGATCTTGGTACACGTCCATTAGAAGATACACATCCAATATTCAAGATGTTCATGTAACATCTCTTCCTTTTTATTTTTATATTTTTTAAATTAATTTTTATTTAAGTAAGTGTATTTAATGTGTTTATGAAACCCATCCGCTGGCTAGAAATAATCCTTCTGATAACAGCAGTTACCATGCTTTGCGTGTACCTTATTCCAGCAGATTCACCAGCAGTTTTCATCCGTTACGCATTAGGCATCTTTTTCGTGATTGTAATCCCAGGAAACTGCTTAGTCAACATATTGTTTAGAAAAAGAAACAAGCTAGACCTTATAGAAGAAGCGGTTCTAAGTGTAGCATTAAGCTTTGGATTAGTAGGCATTGCAGGATTATTCCTTGGACTATCACCAATAGGAATGAACGACACCTCAATCGTCGTGTCCTTAAGCGGCATAACGTTGATCTTAGCAGCAGTGGCTTACCTGTTAAAAGCTAAAGATGCAAGCCATCCAGAGCAACAAGCAACGTTGCTAAAGCAGCAAACTAACAATTTTTAAAGTAAAGACTTTTGAAGCAATGCCATTACAGCCTGCTTAGTGAAAGGGGGCAAATTAACCTCTGCAAAACCTTGACAAGATTCTTTTGCAGGTTTTCTATTAGAAAGCAAGTCTCCAAACCCGGCACTTAACTTGTCAACGTCTCCGAGTTCATTTGGAAGTAAATCTTTTTTGTAGTCATCATCCAACTTAGCAGCTGCCAGCAGAAACGCTGCAGAAACTGAATTCTCCATCAAAACCTGCTTCAACTTGGAAGCAACAGTTTTTTGGTCGCCGAAAACTTGGGCTTTTGAAAGCTCATCAGCTAAATGTTCTATTGATAGGTGTCGCTCTTCAAGCCTTCGCGTGAGCGTTCGTCCTTTATGTTGTCCTTCCTGCTTGTCTGCGGCTTCCTTAACTGCTTGTCGAACAGCGCTGCCGACAAGTTGCCCGATTGTTGAGGCAGGTCCGCCTAACTCTATTTTTTCACCTTGCCCTGTAACAGCTACAGATAGACTGTCCGTTATGGTTCCGGTTGCAGCGTCACCTGTGTATCGACTGCGTATGTCATAATCGTTCATTGCAGCGGTTTTAGCTTCGGTTGCTGTTAAGAAAAGGCTGACTAGGCAACTGTCTGTTGGGTTACCGTTTAGGAAAACAATTATGTTTATTGTTCCATGCGTGTAGTGGCTGTTTTCTATGTCTTCGCCTGAGGATTCGCCATGTCTCCATCCAGCAGTGGCTACCACGGTTATTGTTATGTCACCGATTTGCCGGGTGGTTATGGAGAGGTTTTGGATTTTTGCGGCTGTAAGCATTGCTACAAAGTCGCTTGTTATTTTGAGGTTTTTCTGTGCGTCATAGATTAGGTTGATTGGGTCGTCGTGGAGGTGTTTGTCGTTGTAGCCGTCTGGTACAGAAACGTTTAGGACAGCGTTTACTTTTTTGAAGCCTCCATTGTAGATGCCTGAGCTTATGGTCGCTAGGGGTGTGTCACTGATTACTGCTACTATGTTGTCTTTTGTCACTATTTTGGCGGATGTGTTGGGTAATGGGTATTGTTTCATGTTGCCACGCTTGTTGCTGTGTTAGGTTTGTAGGATTTAAAATGTTTTGTGTTGCAGATTTAATGTTAAAAACCCGTTTTTTGGATGATTGCTTGCCAATATGTCCAATTTTTTAGGTTTTTTTCTTACAGGTGTTTACATTTTTTTTGTTTTAGTAATCATACGGATAAACTTAAATAGTTGACAGGGGAGAGAAAGGGGTAATGTGAGGGAACAAGAATGACACTTGACCCAAAAGAATACACTCACCTTATCCCAGAAACCAAAACAATAGTCAACAAAGTCGTCAAAAATAACCTTGGCGACGGCATATTATTCTCCGCTGGAACAGACACTTCAATAATCGCCTACGAAGCAGTAAAATACAAACCCGACCTCCCAGCCTTAACCATCGCGTTTAAACAAGGCAGCCCAAAAGACACCCAGTACGTTAAAAAAATGGTTGAATTCCTAAAACTCAAAGACCACCAAACCCACGTCTTCGACGTAGAAGAAGCCTTAGAAAACGTACCAAAAGTAGTTAAAGCACTAAAAACTTTTGACCCCATGGACGTAAGAAACAGCATGCCTGTTTACATCGGCTTAACACTCTTAAAAGAGAAAGGCTTATCAAAAATTTTGACCGGTGACGGGTTAGACGAACTTTTTGGTTACCCATGGCAGTTCCATCTCTCTGAAGAGGAACTTTATAAGAAACAGCTTGATATGTGGGCAGAAATGGGTTTTAGCAGCATTCCACTTTCGAAATCTTTGGGAATGGAAGTAAAACAGCCGTATCTTGACCCCCTGTTTATGGATTGGGCAAAAAAGCTGCCGATAAAAGTTAAAATTAACATGCATGACGGCGAAAAATACAGCAAATGGTTACTACGCAAAGCCTATGAAGACGTTATCCCCAAAGAAGTCATTTGGAGGCCTAAAGCACCGCTTGAAGCAGGCACAGGAGCAGCTGCATTAAACACTGTTCTACAAGAGCAATTTACAGACGCCGAATTTGCAGAGAAGAAAAAGGCTATTCTTGAAGCGGATAATGTGCAAATCCGCGATAAAGAACAACTGCTCTATTATGAGGCATTCAGGAAAATCTTTGGCAAACCATCTGAAGTTTTCCCAAATCCAGGCGACGGCGCAAAGCAGTGTCCGCAATGCAAAGGCTTCGTTAAGACGAGAATTCAGTTCTGCAGAATCTGCGGAGCGTACCCTATCTAAATATTTTCCATTCTTTTCTTATTTGAAAAACATAACACAAAGTATTTGAATAAATTTTGCTAATAAAATGATTTTTTAACCAAATTTGGCACAATTAAAACTTAAATATGTGAAGATTTAATACTTGACACTCGATATATCGGAGTTTTTCAGGAAGAGGTTGAGGGGCAATGGAACCAAATAAAAAAGGTATGCTTATCAAACTTGCAGCTGAACTTGAAACTTACGGATTTAAAGTCGAGATAGACTACAAAAAAGAAAAAATCAAAATAATCTAAAAACCCAGACAAATTTCAATCAGGCTTGTTGTGTTAAATTTTGGGAAAGACTTAATTCTTCAATCAGTGGTTTGTGAAACAACACAACGGAGGAAAAAACACGTGGCAAATCTGTCACAGCTAAAGTTTGCAATGGCAACAGCAATCTTTCTTTCAGCATTCATATTTGGAATTTTCATATTCGCAATAGTCTACTTTCTGCAGCTTGACGCGGTAACAGGACTCATAGTAGCGCTTGGCGGTTCAGCCCTGTTTATCCTGTTCCAGTACGCAATCGGCCCAGCAATTGTAGCCATGACAACAAGACTACAATACGTTAAACCTGGCGAGTCACCATGGCTTGAAAAAACCGTTAAAGAACTCGCAGACAAAACCGGGCTGCCCATGCCTAAACTGGCGATTGTACCAAACAACACGCCTAACGCTTTTACGTTTGGCAGAAGCACAAGCGGCGCCACCTTAGCTGTGCACGAAGGCTTACTGCGGCAGCTTAACGAAGGTGAAGTCCGCGGCGTAATAGCCCACGAGCTTGGCCACATCAAACACAAAGACTACATTGTTATGACTGTACTCTCCGCTTTACCCTTGATAGCTTACATGATTGCGCAGGTTACTTTACGTGCAGGCATGTTTTCAGGCGGTGGAAGAAGAGGCAAAGACAATAATGGAGGGGCAATCCTGCTTGCTATAGGTGCATTGTCATTTATTGTTTACATCATAACCTTTCTAATCGTGATGAGGCTTAGCAGGTTACGTGAGCATTTTGCGGATGCTTTCTCGGCTTACTTGACGGGTTCACCCCGAGATTTAGAAAGCGCCTTAGCCAAAATCACTTATGGCTTATCTATTTCGCCAAAGCCTCCTGAAGGTGCAAGAGCATTCTATATTGAAGACCCAGCTACCGCAAAAGAAGAAGTTAAACGCATAATGGAAAACAAGAACAAGTACGACCTTGACCACGACGGCATTCTTGATGAGCGTGAACTGCAGTTGGCGATGGAGAAAGAAGCACACAGTACATGGACTCAACTAAACAGTCTCTTTGCGACACACCCGCCAACGTTCAAACGCATACTGCTGCTTAAAGAAATCGAAAACGAAATGGACACGGGCAAGTACGCTAACAACAAAATGTACACCCACGTCTAAACCCTCCCCAACTTTTAGAAGTAGTTTGAAAGATTATCAACCCTGTAACCATTAACAGCTTCACACACCGTTTTCGGAGTGTAACCTGCAAAATTTAACAAGTCAGCTGCTGAAGCATAAAGAAGCATCAAATACTTTTGTGTATCTGCGTTCAAGTTTTTGCCCACAAGCTGCTCTGCAACCACTCGCCTGTTATGCCGTCGGTTTTCCGAGTTGGTGAAAACAAAACGTATGCTGTTGCCAGCTTGCACATCCACGCCTTGTTCAAGCAACTGTTTTGCCGCGATTAATTGGCTTACACGTTGTCTGTACTGCCTAGGGTTTTTTGACAAGTGACGGGTAACCAGCAGGTCAGCTAATGGGATTTCTCGGTCGATTAATTTTTGCCGGTAATTTCTGAGTACGGCTATTGCGTCGGGAACCGTTTGTAGGAGTTCCTCTACGTTATCGGCATGTGCTAGAGCGTTTATCATTTCAGTTTGAGCATCATAAATAAAACGTGGAGTATCTCTTCGGCGAATTTCTAAGCCACGGATTTTGGTTTTGCCGTTTTCCAACACGCCAAAGTAACGGTTCAAAACGCTAACCCTCGGATGCAGTCGGGATGGCAGAAAGGTTATCCATTTGTATTGCCCTTCAAAATTAATGGGGACTCCGACTTCTCGGCTGATAAGTTGACAGAGGTCGCTGTATTCGTCTTTGGTGGCGTTTGGTTTTTTTAGCCATAACGAGTCGACGATGCCGTGGAGAACCTCAAAACCGCAGTCTTCAGCGAGATGTGAAGCCTTAAGAAAAGCGTCCCTTGCATATGCACATACGCCGATGTGCCCATCAACTGTGCCGAACTTGGAGTTGCTAAAGCCTAAATAGCCGAAACAGGTGACCAAAATCCATTTCAAAGCGACCTGGCGCCCCTCATACAGCTGCTTTAGACGCGGGTTTTGAGTTTGGTCTCTTAGGCGTTTATAGCTCAAACGTTTGGTTAATGCTAAATCGACTGTTTTAGGCACCATTCCAACACGTTTAGTGCAGATGTGATAGCCAAGTTCGGGAATGCGGACGGGCGAGTCGGGGCAGCATTTGCAGAGCACGGTTTCCGCGGAAATGTTATACTTGCGCATCAGTGAGGGGTACATTGAGGAAAAATCTAGTTCTCCAACCTTGTCATGCAGCCCTAAGCGTGGCTCATAAACGAAGCCGCCGCGGTCACCGATGAGCAGGTCAAGGGCGGACTTGAAGGTTTCAGGAATCTTTTTGTTTCGAGGCAGCAGGATGTCGTCTTTTATTGCTTGGTAAGCCTGTATCGAGGACATACTGGAGCCGATGGAGAAACGAGCGGCAGTGTGTAGGGGTACCCGGCAGGTGCGGGCGATTTCGATTAAGCCGTCAAGCCCAGACTCTTTAACTATGAACGTGTTGCTTTCGTCAACATGTATTCTGCCGTACAACCGCATTGTGCCAGCACGGTAAAATGTGTGTCCATAAGACCAGTAAGTATGCCCCCCTGAGTTTTTGCGGCTGAATCCAATGTTGTCCCTGCCTAAAATTAAGGCGTCAAGCACTTGGTTTTGGGCTGCACGGTGGATAAGATAGGGAAAAAGATAGGAGTCGCCAGAGCGGGTTATGATAATGTCCGGATCAAACTCCCGTACCGCATAGGTCATTTGGAGAATTTTGGTTGCTTCATCCCCATAATCAATTGCAACCTCTTCTTTGCCAGGCTCCTTTAGGCGTATGCAGCCGATTTCGTCCTCAAAACTGTTAACCAAACCCCTTTTGGCTGCGTCAACGTCAAGCCGTATAACCCGCAGGTCAGGGACAGCGTAATCGGTGCTTTCAACAGAATCCATCAGTCGATAGGTTAAGCCGTCCTGGGAAACTTTGATGTCTACAAACGCTAACGGGAATACGTCGCGGCTGAAAAAGTAGGAGCGGTCGTTTTGGATGTCACAGTTGTGCAGTTCATACCGCAAATAGTCGCCCATGCGCAGGATTTCGAGGGTGAGTTGGGGGATGCTTCGGCAGTCCCTAAGGGTTAACTGGAGTACACGAGATTTTTCGGCGTCGGTTACCTGTGCGTATTTGTAGACAAGGTCGAGACGGCTGATTTTTGGGTTGTCTTGTAACCGTCTGACTAAATCGTCAAGGTCACTCTGCTGTGCTGTTGATACGTAGAGGTATGGCTTAAACTTGTCAGTCAACCGGACGCGGTCGCCGTTTTCAGCTATAACCCAAACCGCAACTTCTCCAGAACCTGCGGGGTAAGCGTCAAGTAACCACCCTCTAACTTGTCGTGATGACTGCTTAACTGCATCCAAAGCCTTCTCTAGGCGCATAATGGTTTTCTGTTGCGAAACCAAAATCGAAATCACCATAGGCTCAAACAGGATTGGCTGCACAGCGTTGCTTCCAGCTGAAGCGTAACTGCGGCAAGCATCCATCACCGCTTCAAAAGCATCCCGATCCTCGGTGCGCAGCGCTTTAGCAAAACCGTTCCACCTTCGAATCTCGTTTTCTACGGCAATACGGTAGGATTCAACAGTTTTACCCACCCACCTTGCCCCCTGTCGATGTTTTTTGCACTTTATTTTTTGCTCTCCATTTGAGGGACAGCAAAACCGTGCTCGCCGATTTAAACCGTCACTTCAAACTACCCCGCGGCAGAGTGGAGTCTGCAGTTAAAGTGAGCTAACACACCAAACGACAACCTATTTGGAACCTAATAGAAACTCATTGCAGAAACCTATAGGGGGTAGCATAAAACTAAACGGCGACGGAGACTTTACCGCAACCGTTTCCAGCGGTAAACTGCAAATCACTAAGGGGGTAGGTGCTATTGGTTGAAAAACGAGGCATTAGTATGTTGAAAAAAAGTAGTTTGGGTAAGTTTTTTCTGCGTGTTACATTGGTATTGTTTCGAAAAGTCCGAACACGTTTCCTTCAGGGTCTTTTGCTACTGCAAACCAACCCATTTGTGGAATCTCTGTTTTGGGAATAAGAACTTGTCCACCTAAATCTGTTAGTTTTTTGCTATATTCGTCTACTGATTCTACGTAGACATAGTTTAGGGCTTGTTGTTGAGGTTGTTCTCGTTTGTATAAGCCGCCGTTTACCCCCGGGCCCTTTAGGTTGCCTTTTTCATCCATGGGCACGGTTTCTATGCTGTAGTATTCCATGCCGGGAAGTTTGGTTATTTTCCAGCCGAACAGGTCAACGTAGAATTGTTTGATTTTTTCTACGTCACTAGCTGGGATTTCAAAGTGAATTATTGTGTGATCCATTAAAAATCGCCAAATAAAATAGAAGCGCTAAGAGTATAAGAAAATTGTTAACAAGAAAAAATCAAGAATTAGTCAAAAACTTACGGATGCAACGGCAAAGTTTTACACCAATCAGCAATTTTCTTTTGGGTCTCTTCCTTATTAGCTAACGGAGAAATTAACCATAAAGTGCTAACTACAGTGGCGTCCTGTAGTAATTCTTTGGTTTTCTGGTCAGCCTGCTTAATATCACCATCAGAAGTATAAAACAACGCTACCCTCTTGCCTGACAAACTGTTTTGTTTAATGTAAGTTCTGACGGCGGGTGTTGGACTCCAAGCCCAAATCGGTGTGCCGATAACAATTAGGTCGTAGTCTTTAGAAAGTTTTGTCGCTGAAGAAATTTCGGTTAAGCTTTTTCTGGATGCGTCCTTACCAGCCATTATCCAACCAAGTTTGCCAGCGCGTTTCTTTTGGTCAACTATTTCTTCAATGTCAGCATTTAATTGAGTTGCAATATTTTCCGCAACAAACCTTGTTTTGCCTGTCCTTGAATAGTAAACAACTAAGCACTTCATCATAGTCAAACTGGATTAATTTGAAGCTGTATAAGAAATTTGCTGTATAGAAGCGATTTCAAAATTTGAAAACAAGAACTAAAAAAGAAATTAAAAAGAAAAGATGAGATGGCTTATGGTTGCCATTTGTCAACGAGATATTTGGCTATCTCGCTGCTATCTCTTGGACCGACCAGTGCTTTCCAGCCGCTGAGTTCTTCGATTTCGCCGCTGATGCGTGATGCTTTGCCTGGGATGATGATTTTGCGGTGTTTAACTTTGCTTTCGATGCCTGTTGACTTGATTGCTTCTGCAACTTTGTCCGCGGTTAGTTTGCGTCCTGCGACACCACTGTCAATTGCTGAGCCCTCTGCGTCGACTACGATTAGGTAAGCGTTGGTTTTGTTGCTTTCAAGGTCTGCTGCTACTGTGTAGTAGGTTAAGGCGAAGTTTGAGGTGAAGAACACTGGCGAGTTCTCGTTTGGTGTGCCGAAGACTTTGAGGCCTGGTGCGACAGCGACTGGTTTGCGTGGGTCTGTGTAGATATTTTGGCGTAGGAATACTTCTGGCAGTTGTGCCCATCCGTCAGTGTTGTGAAGTATGATAATGTCTGCAAATCGAACAATTAGCATGCCGGCTGTGTAGGCTTCACGCCATTTGATTAGGTCATCTGCCATTTCGCCTTTGTTTGCCCAAGCTGTTAATGGTAAACCAAGCAGTGGGAAACCGGCTAAGTCGTTACCTTCTCTTGCGGCTGACCTGCGGAGCATTGTAAAGTTGTTAAGTGTATCTGCTAAGCCGTCGTTGAAGAAGGTTCCTGGATCAAGAACTAAGTCTTTAACGCCATAGTTCTGCAGTGTTTTGCTTAAAGTCATCAAGCCGTTAAGATCATTTGGTGCAGAAGCGACTAGTGGACAGTTGTACATTAAAGCTAATTCTGCCATGTCTTTCCAGTTTGTCATTGTTGCAGCGTAAAGCAGTGGACGTGCTTTTGGAATTGCCATAACACCTGCTTCAAGAACTGAAGGGTTCAAAGCACACAGGATTAATGGCAGTTTGGTGGTTTCTGAAACTTTTTTGACGCAGTTCTTAAATTTGTCAGCATCACCCGATGTTGAACGGACTGCAATCATGTCAAGCTTTAGATTGTTACCGATGTATTCGTAGCTAAAACCTTCTGTGCTTTTTATGCGGCTAACTACTTCGCTTTCAGCCATTTCGTCTGTAACGTCAACTGCGATTGCGGTTGGATTAAAGTACGTGAATTCATGGCGGTACATGACAAGTTTGCCGCCGATTTTACGGGCACTTTCACCAGCACCAATCACGACTTCTTTAACTGGAGGTTTAAGCATTTCTTTTAGCTTATTGTAGTTCTTTGCGTTTTCTGGTTTTTGCAATGGCTTGCATTGGTCAATGTTTGCTTCGCGGGCAACAACTTTAGTGGCAAAAGCCATACAGTTTTCTTGTCCGCATTCTTTGCAGTTAGTTTTTGGAAGCAGTTTGTAAATGTCTATTGGGCTTAATTCTTTCTTTGCAGCTTTTTCACTCATTCTCTTTTCCTCCAAGTTTACATTTTGGCTGAAACCCAGTCTAAGAATTTGCTGGGATCAGCTTTTTTGCCGCTGGATAGGTTGTTGATGACGTCTTTGAGGGTTTTTACTGCTGCTGGGTGAATCATCATGAACATGTCTACGCCTGCAAGCAGTAAGGTTAAGGCTGTGGTTACTTCCCAAAGTGGACCTCTAAGTTCGCGTGGTTCCCATTTGTCTTCCATCTTTAGCCAAGCTTCGCGTGCTGCCCAAGCGTTGGTTGTTCCGGAGGACATTGGGTGTGCGAGTTCGCCGTCGCCAAGTAGACCGCCTAGTCTTGCGCGTTCCATGTTGGTGAAAGCGTAGTCTAAACCGTAACCTAAAGCGGCAGTTGATAAGTCCATAACGATGTCTTCTTTGCCAAGGTAATCGTAGAGTTTGCGGTTGAGTTCTCTTGCCATGTTCAAGTCCATTGGAGTAAATGATAGGACTGCGTGGTTGTTTTTCTTTGCAAGTTTTGCAATATTTTCAATGTTCATGTCACGTGTGAATGAACTGAGTAGGAATCTTTCACCTGGGAAAGCTTGTGTTACTTCTTCGAATAAGGCTGTGTCTTTTACTGGGTCACCGCATCCACCGATTACGAGTGGAACGTCAACTGCTTGCATCACGTTTTCGATGGTTTTTAGCGTTGATTTTGGAGTAGCATCTTTGAGTAAGGGGTCAATGCTGATTAAGTGGATTGTAACCATGTCTGCACCGAATTTTTCGACTGCAAGTTTTGCCCAAGCTGCTGGGTCACCCAAAACTTCTTTCACGTGCATTTTGACAGCTTTTGACAATGGAACTTCCATGTCGAAAACGTCTAAGGTGACAACTGGCTTGTGTATAACCGGGCTTTCGAAAGTGTAAAAGGCAGGTGATTTTTCACCACCGATGGTTAAGCTTCTTCCACGGGTGCCACCTTCACTTTTAGTTGCGCCAAGTTTTACTTCAGCAATGCTGCCTGAGTATTTTTCGATTGGTGGATTGAATGTTTGTTGCAGTAAAGCAGCGGGTTTTGTCGGAATAGCTGATGGAAGTTTAAGCTGAGGTATACTTGCAACGCCAGCGTCAATTCTTAATTCTAGATTTTTAGCTTCAAGCTGGAAATCGTGGAGTTCGAGGTTTTGGAACTTAGCTAAAAGTTCCATTAACTCGGTCACGTCTACTCCGGCGTTTTTATCGTCTTTTTTATCTGCCAAGGCTACTCACCGTTTCTCTGCTTTTTCGTCTTTCTTTATTACAACTTTGGAAGCATAGATTTTTGCGTCAGTTAGAATTATTCTAAAGCCGCCAGCAGATATTGGCAAGGTTGATGCAGTCATGACAGGCATTGCGCCTTCGGCTGCTGCCTCAGGGGCTGCTTCAGCTGCAGGTGCTTCTTCTGCGACCCATCTTGCAACTACGGGGTGATTCTTTGCCTTAAGGAATGCTTGAAGTTCCTCAACATTCTTTGCATCGTCTTCTGTTGCAATCTTGTCAACCACGTCTGCAGGGATGAATTCTTTGACTTTTTCTTTGACTTCCTTAGGTAGCCAAACTATGCGGTTCCATCCACCGTCTGCTGCGAAGAATTTGCTGCTACGCATGTATTCAAGTGACATACCGTGGAATCCGTCGATTTGGCGTCCGCCGGCTGTTGAGTCTGCTAAAGTGCTGAAGGGCAAACCGTTGACTGTTGCACCTTTAAAGCCTCTGTGAACTACTCCTAAGCCGTCAACTTCTGGAATGTAAAATGCAACTGCTTCGAAGCATCCACATGAAGTATGTGGGTGATCAAATGCTGTGTAAAGCCAGACTTTGGTAACTTCGCCCATGCTACGTTTCTTTGCTGCTTCGTTGACGCCGCTGAATTCGCCTTTTTCTTCGTTAATAATTTCGCCTCTTGGAATTGCGAAGATTGGACCTTTTGGATCAATACTTGCTGAGGCTTTGCCGTCAAACCAGCTGATGGCGCCACAGTTACTGTATCTTTGTGGTGTGATAACACAAACGTGGCTTGGAGCGAATGATTGACAAAGGACACAACCGTAGAATGTATCTACTTCGCTGTCTTTGAGGCCTCTGGCTTTTGCGTCGCGAGCTTCATATGATGACATTGCTTGCGGATACATTTCAGAGATTTTTGCTGTGTCAGTTATGAAGGTTATTTGCAGTTTTTCAATAATTGGCAGTTCGCTCTTGAATAAGCGGTAGAGAACTTTGCCCATTAGATCAAAGCTGTTAAAGCCTTTCTGGAATGATTTTTTGCCTAAACGCATCCAGATGTCATAGCGTTGGTTTAAGTGCATAAAGCCTTCAATGTAGTTTAGGTAGCCGTGAAGACGCCTTTCAATGACACCTTCAAGTCCCGGATCTAATTGTGCGCCTGCTGCTTCGATAAGAATGCCTAAGGGGTATGCGCCGCCTTCTTTGAGGTCTTTTAGGTCTGGACCGATAATGGTAACTTTGCCATCTTCGATTTGATCCATTGGTTTTACTTTTGCGATTTCAAACTTTTCTTTGACTGTTGGACCGCCGAGTTCGACTTGCATGTCGTTACGTCGGATACGTTCGCCTTCGTATATTACTCCAACTTCTACTGGTATATCTTTAAACATTGACATTTTGTTTAATTTCCTCCATTAAATTGGGTGGTCATTACTTTGAGATTGGTTGCCCATGCCTCTTCACTGCCATTTGGAAATGACCAGCTTGCATGGACATGATAGGTATTGTCAAGAGTCATAGTTTTTAGGTCTGGTGCAAAGTGTTTGAGTCCTGAAAGGATCAAAGCTTCCATATAGTAGGGTAAACCAACGTACATGACAAGGTCTGGGTGGCCTTTGCCATCAAGTCCTTGCCAGGTTGGATCGACTACTCTGTTGCTTATGTCTATTGCATTCATGAAAGCTGCTGGTTGGTAACCTCTTTTTACGAATTCACCAACTATGTGAGCTGTTGCAACTACTGGAACGTTGGATGCTTTTGCAAGGTCAATTATGAAGTCTATTACCGGTTTGCCTTCTAGCTGCCTTGTGACAACGTTGCTCCCCACAATAAGAAGTGGGCGAACTGCTTTTTTGATCATTGCCACTGCGATCTCGGGTTTTTGGATTGGGTTTGCTTTTTTAGTTGCAGCTATTTCTGCACATTGCCATGGTTCACACGACATTCATGATCACTCCTTAGCCTTCCTGATCATTCTTGGAAGCATTGTCGGGTCAGGAATTATTGATTCCTTCCAGCCTTTTGCTTTCAGAATTTCAGTGATTTCATCTTTCATTGTAATGGGTATGTCTGCTGGTGTTCGAATAAACCTGTCGATGTCTTGGGGCATTACGCCGTAGTGACGTTTGTGTAGGTCGATGTAGTGGGTCAGTTTTCCTGAACGTCCTTTCCATGTGTCGTTTGGTCTAATGCATAGTTTTGCAATTGTGACCATTGCCTCTTGTGGCGTTTCGACTGTTTGGAAGAGGTGTTCTGGTGCTGGACCAACGTTTACTGTCTCGCCTGTGCGTGCATCGTAGACTTCCCAGTTTTCTGGTTTGTCTGATCTGCCTAAGAGCATACGACGGTATTTTGTTCCGTGAGGACCAACTAGGACTGGAACACCTAAGCTCCAGAAGCCAGCTGCGATTGAGGCTGCTTTCTGTGAATATGCACCCCAAGCTAAACCGACTGCGCCTACACGGTTGTGTATGTAGTCAGCGATTTCCTCATAGTTTCCTCTGAGGTTGCGTTTTGCAAAGATGTTTGCTACTTTGATTGCTGCGCCTGCGATGTGTGGGTTGGAAACACATGAACCAACGTTGAGAACTCCTCCAGCTTCGAATCCGCCTGGGAATTCTTCGTAGAGGGTCTTGCCTTCTTCGTTCTTGTAGGAACCAGCGGACATTGCTGAGCAACCGGATGTTACTACAATGTATCTTCTGCTTGCGAATTCTCGGGCGATGTCGTAGACGTCTTTACCGCCGTTTGGATAGTTAGCGCAACCTACTAAGGCGACAATTCCTGGAATTTCACCTAAGACGATTGGACCACCGACGCTGCGGATTTCCACGTCTGAGACTGCACCTCTGCCTGAACGACAATAGTTAGTTTCTGCGAGCATCTTCTTTTCGCCAACTTTGAGTATGTAGCTGTGGATTTCTAGTTTAACAGGACATGCTTCTTCACATCTTCCGCAACCTATGCATGCTTCATATAAATCTGCAAGTTTTGAGTAGTCTCCTTCAGCTGCAGCGCGGATGGCTGGTTCAATTTTGAGGTCTTGTGGGCAACTTCTTTGGCACATGTTGCAGTGGCGGCATTTCTTTGCGAGTTCTTTGATTTGATCTAATTCTGGAAGTGACTTCATCTTCTTGCGTAATGGCGCAACTTTTTGAGCCACTCTGACTGCGACTTCGCCGACTTTTTCTGGGTCAAGAAGCAGTACACCTGGAACTTTGCGGGTAACGAGGTCTTCAACAATTTGGTCTACTGGATCGTTTGTGCGGTCCTTGTAGCCTATGCAGTTTTTCTCAGATGCTGCAATAACTGGTGCTTGAACACGTTCAGCTTCAAGTGAAGCATCTGTGCGGACACATTGCTCATCTAAGACGACTACGTCTGCAAATCCACCGCGTATGAATCTAAGTTCCCATGAAATCGGTCCAACGATTTTAGCACGGTCGTAATATCTTGTGTTGTCAATGGCAGTGCAGCATAAGCCGACTACTTCCATTTTATCGTCAAGTTTTTGTTCTTTCATGAAATCGATGATTCCGACTGAAGGAATAACGTTGTGACCAATGCACATGATGACTGGTTTTGTTGTGTCAACTGTTCCGATACCCATCTTGATCAATGGAGCTTCTGGTTCTGCTTTCGGGAAGCCTAATGTTGAAATCTGAGCAATATCTGCGATTTCCATGCCTACTTGGTCCATTCTGCCTGCATGGAATGCTTTTGACTCAAAATCTAAATTGTTTGATTCTTGACCAGTGTGGGCAGCAGAAAGAAGGTGAGTGATTTGTGATTCAGTGTATGCTAAAATATCATCCAAGTCGCCGAGAGTGTCAGGTTTTACGCCTGTGATAAGTCTTGTAACCGGCGCTTCAACCTTAACGTTTAACCCGCCTACGTCAAGCGGGAATTTTCGGCCGTATACTTCAATTAAGTGGTCAACAACATGTCGAGCGTGCGCATTGTGAGTTGCAGCACCAATACAACAGGCAATTAGAACAATACGAGAAGACTGGTCTGCAATGTTGAGTCCACATGCACCGCGTTTTCCAGCTGTCAAGTCACATTTACCGTATGTACAAAGACAGCATAAATCACAATCAGGCATGTAGAATGGCTTGTATTTATTAAGTAACTTCAAGTCCCAATCGCGAAGTGTGCTAATGTGGGGCATGGGGGTTGGACCCATGGGTTCATCCCAATTGTCAGTAACAACTTTGCCGATGGATAACTCAAGGTTTTTCACAAGGCCACTACTAGTTTTCATTTCGTCAATTTTTACACGAACGTTTTTGGTGGTCAAATTCTAACCTCTGTAAAGGTTTGGATAACTACCCAGCGTACAATGTTTTTAAACTTTTGGGGATTCTTTGTATAAAAGTCACGTGAGATAATAAGAAATAAAAAAAATAAAAAAATAGTATAAAAGAAATTTACTAAAGATAATTAAGGCTTTCTAACATCTTTTTAACTGAAAGATACGCCGAGTTATCGTTTGGCAAATCAATCAAAGACTTACCGTTAAGCACATAATCATCTAACTGTGGATCTTGAGCAATTTTGCCTAGATACTTGAACTTTAAATCAGCTTCAGCCTGTTTACCTAAATCATCAGGGAAACGATAGCCGCCGATGAGGTAGAAGTTCTGGTATTGCATATCAACTTCAGTCATAATTCGCACAGCTCTACGCACGTGGTCTTGTGACTTCTTTGAATGGTCTAAAATGTCAAAAATGTCATCAACTTTTGAGGTGATACGCCTGTTTAGGTTTTCAAGACCAGCCGGAGAATCAATAAGTACATATTCATAATTTTTTGTTAAAGATTCCAAGGCGCCTTTGAGTGCAGTATTTGGCATGCAGTAGCAGCCTTCAATCCACTTCGTTCCAATACCTAGAAAATCAAAATGTTGACCTTCATAAAGCCCGTTTTCCCAGATACGGCTTTCAATGCGTTGCGCAGGGGGAACGCCAACTGTAGTGCCGCCACCTTGAATGAAAGTACTAACAACTAGGTCTGCAATTGTTGATTTTCCTGCTTCTTTTAGGTCGATTCCCACCATTTCGGCAAGGTTTTGGTCGGGGTCAGCGTCAACAAGTAGTATAGGTGATTTACCTGCTTCTATAAAGCATTTAGTCATTAAGCCGGTAAAGCTGGATTTTCCTGTCCCGCCTCGCCCAACTGTGACAAGAGTTTTCATTTTTAAAACGGTCTCCTTAAACTGATTGTTCTGTTTTTTTAAGCAAAAGCTCGCATATATTATCGATGGCTTTCACTGAAGAAATTTCCTTGTTTAATAGTGGAGTTTTTCCAAGCATATCAGATTCAGTTACTTTAGTATCAAATGGAATAAAGTCAAGCACTTGCAAACCATTTTTATCAGCAAAACTTTGGATAGCTGCTTTTTGCTCGTCGTTCATTACTCGGTTGCCGACAAGGTAAAGTTTCTGCATTCCAGCTTCTGCAGCCATATCATGAATGTGTTTTGCAATTTCTAAGGATTTAAGGTTAGAATCTGCAACAATAAGTAGTACATCTACCTGTCTTGCTGTGCCTCTGCCGATGTGTTCCACGCCGGCTTCAAGATCTAAAACTACTGCTTCATCTGTTTCGACCACTAGGTATCGAAGCAAGGCGCGAATGACTGCTGTTGGAGCACACATACACCCGGCACCCATTGAATGCACTGTTCCCATAACAATCAAGTTTACACCTAACGGGGTAGAGACAGAATACTCTTTAACGATGTCGTCAACCCTAAAATTTAAGTTATAAATGCCGTTGTAGCCTGAATCAGTTTTTGATTCTACCAACTGTTTGTTTTCAGAAATTGGCTTGATTTTTCGTGCTTCTTCAGCTGTTAAACCTAAAGTCAAAGCTAAATTTGGAGACGAATCAGCGTCGATTGCTATTGTTTTGTATTTTCTTTCAGCAAACCCCAAGGCTAATCCGCCAGCAATTAGGGTTTTGCCTACGCCACCTTTACCAGAAACTGCTATTTTCATAATAAAGTCACTGACCAATGAATTGCTCGTGGCGAATTAATTTACGTTTCCTTGAAAAATGCAACTATTGGATGTTTAACAAAGAAGAAAAGCAGTATCCCATCATTACAACTGTATCTTGAAGCAGTTGTAGTATTATCTGGATTACTAAAATTTCCTGCAAGAACGACTGAAGGTTGAAACCAGCAGATTTTGACCACCAGAAATGTTGGTTTCTTGGAGGAAATCCCATTCAGCCGTTTTGCAAGATTAAAAAGGGTATGGGGTTTTCACTTTGCAGCCTTGGTTAGTATTGAACTGCGGGAGGGTGTGTATTGTGGAGAGCCTAAACATGGGGATGACTGAGGATAGTTTGATGTTTAGGGGTGCTGCAGGTGGCTGTTTTGTGTGTATACCCATTTCAGTAACACCTTTTTATAAAAAAGTAATACTATAAGCAGGTATTTAAGCATTCTCAAAACAAGCAAACAAAACCACCATAAAGCACAAAAACCAAAACCAACCACAAACAACTTAAAGACTCAAACAATGACAAATAAATGAAACAAAATGCTATCCAAAACTCCAAACACAACAGACAAACTATCCAAAGAAACCTTAGATAAAGAAATCCTAAGAGCAGGCATAATCGCCGAGTTAGACGCCATCAACCTCTATGAACAAATGGCAGTTCTATCAAGCAATCCACTTATCAAAAAAATGCTCCTTGACATAGCCAAAGAAGAAAAAACCCACGTAGGCGAATTCCAAACATTGCTCTTAGCTTTTGATGCCGAACAAGCTAAAGAGTTAGAAGAAGGCAAAAAAGAAGTTGAAGAACTAAAAGACGAAGCCTAAACCATACACTTTTCATTTTTATTTTAGGACTCAGCAGTCTTTTATTTGTTTAAGCAACGTTTTTCTTGGATAAAACCCGTAACGACTGTAAAACCCAAACGCTTGTTCGTTACCTACAGCTACTTCAACGATTTTTGTGGTGACACCTTTCTTATCCATCCAAGCCAACGCTTTCTTCATTAACGCGTCACCGACCCCAAACCCACGGTAAGAAGGCGCGACAAAAACGGAGTCTATTTCACCAGTTTTTTCTTTATTTATGGTACAAACGAGGTAGCCAACATTCTGAGTTGTGGATTTATCGGTGGCAAGATCAATGCGAATTTGAGTTTGACTTGCTTTTTTCTGTAAGTCAGCTTTTCGTTCATCAAAAGTGAAAATTTGATAATGCTGTTTAAAATATGGGGACAGAAGCAAATGGTGCTCGTTTAGCCCTTCCCATAACGTTTTTATCTCGTCAAGAATCGTTTCGTTTCCATGCGCATATTTGATTTTTGGCTTATTTGCCGAAGTATCCTGCATGCTACCTACAACCGTGCAAGCAACAGTTAAACAAGGCACCTTTAGGCTTTTAGGTGTTTGGATAATCCGCGACTAAGCAAAAAGAGTCTTAAACTTTTTAGAGCAAGAACAACATAAAATAGCTGGATTAAAATGGTAGAAAATGGGGCTCAAGATGAAAAACCGTTTGAGCAGCAATCCTTGAAGGATTCACAGGATCAGGGCCTTGGGTTTTACAGCAGCATTTTTTCTGCAAAAACACCGATTGAAGGTCAAGACGGCGGAGTAGCCACGTCACTTTTGATTAAAGGACTTAATGAAGACAGGTTCGACGCAGTCATAGTTGTGAAACGTACTCAAGGATATAACGCTCAAGCCATAGCTACCGAGAATCTTGGTGAAGTTCTTGCGGCGAAAGGAACAAAGTATCTTAAAATCAACGTTTTGCCCCAACTTCGAGAGCTTGCAGCGCAAGGTAAAAAAAGAATTGCTCTCACCTGTACGCCTTGCCAAGCCAGAGCAGCCAGAAAAGTCATGCAAAGTCTAAAGCAACAGTTTCCAGACTTGGAAATTACCGTTATTGGGCTTTTTTGTTTTGAAGCTTTCAACACTGCCAAGTTAAAGGAGATAGTTAAACGGGTTTTAAACGTTGATTTGGATAGGGCTGAACGGACACAAATCCGTAAAGGCAAATTTTACGTGCATGTTGATGGACAAGAGTTTAGCTGTAAAATCCGTGAGCTTGACCAAGCGGTTGAGAAGGGATGTCGTTTTTGTGGAGATTTTACGGCAATGTTTGCTGACATTTCTGTTGGTTCGATTGGCAGTCCACAGGGTTTTTCAACCGTTATTGTGCGGACGGTTAATGGTGAGGAGTTGCTCAAAGGATTGGATGCAGTTAGGACCAGTGCAGATAGCAGTGAAATCGTAAAACTTTCAAAATTTAAGGCTGAAAGAGCCCAAAAAAGCTGTTTGGAATTGAAAAGTTAAAAATAACAACCGTTAACTTTGCAGTTTTTTATAAAAAGCGTCAAATCTCGGTAGGGAGCGGCTAACACAAAAGTTTTTTAACCCTAACTTCTCCCTCTCTTACCAAAGAGGAATCTCCATGAAAATACTAAATGAGTTTGTTCCCACACGCAAATTCCTAAAGCTTGCTGATGAACTAAAAGATTTAGTTGATGGATGGAACGTTACCGACAGCGCGGCTGGTTTTCCGGCTCCAAGCGGTGTTGTTGTAAGCTGCCTCCTCAAAAACAAGTACCCTGAAAAATATGTCTGTCCAATCTTCATTCTACACTATAAAGGACCAGTAGAAGTAGGTGGATTAGCCTTAGCTTCAGATGTTATTGGTCTTGACGGTTTAGCAGTAACCATGGGTGACAAGCCACACTATGGTGAACCCATAAAGATGCTTCCCTCATCAGAAGCAGCAAGAGACTTCATACGAAACGACGTTAAAACAAAGAAACTACCACTCGGCTGTCTTTTAACTGCAAGACGCTCAATTGAAGAAACACTTCAACGCGTACGTGAACCATGGGACTTCGTATACTTCATGAGGCTAAACGATGATTCACTTGAAGCACTCAAAGCAGTATCAGCAGAATGCAAGAAACTCAACAAGCCACTGTTCGCATACTTCTTAGTAGGCACAGAAAAGAACAAAGAAATCGTCAAAATAATCGGTTGGCCAGTAACAGCCACAATGGAACAAGTTGAAGAGAAAGCAGCAAAACTCGTCGGTCTTGTTGACGGCATCATCGCAACATGCGCTGGTGACGCTGAGGGCGACAAATTAATGCTCCAGAAACTTCAAAAGTTCCGCACACAATAAACCCGTTTTGAGACGTATTTCGTCTCCTTTTCTTTTCTGAATCAAGACATTTTTTATAGTTCGTGTTTTCTTATGCGTGACGAGATAGACTTAAGTTGTTGTTATAATTTAGCAAGGTAAACAACTTAGGTAAGTTTACTGATGAACACTGTCCAAGTTATTTCTGTAGAAGGCTTGCCTTTAAGCAAAAAAGGCGACAACATCGGACAATTAATTGTTGAGGCAGCAAAAAAGCAGGGCACACCGCTTCAAGAAAGAGACGTCATAGTTGTTACTCACGTGTTTGTTTCTAAAGCTGAAGGAAACATTGTCAACCTTGACACTGTAAAGCCTTCGGATAGGGCGCTTGAAATCGCAAGAAAAACAAACAAGGACCCCGCCTTAGTGGAAGTTATACTTCAAGAAACAAAAGAAATCGTTAGATTAGGCCCCAACAGCATAATTGCGGAAACCAGAAGCGGAACCATAAGCGCCAACGCGGGAGTTGACCGTTCAAACGTTTTAGGAGAAAGAAACGTTGTTCCATTACCTAAAGACCCTAACCTGTCAGCTAGAAACATCCGGGCAGAGATTAAACGTTTAACAGGGGTCGAAGTAGCAGTTATTGTTTCAGACACACATGGTAGACCATTTAGGATGGGCGAAATTAATGTGGCAATTGGCGTTGCAGGAATAAAACCTATCCGAGACAGACGCGGAGAAAAAGACCTTTTTGGCTACACTTTACGGATTAAACAAACAGCCATTGCTGACGAGCTAGCTTCAGCAGCGGAACTTGTAATTGGGCAAGCCAACGAAGGCATCCCAGCGGCAATCATTCGTGGCTACACGGTATATCAAGTCGCTGAAGACGTGTCAGCAATCGAGTTAACAAGACCTAAAGAGAAAGACATGTTTCGGTAAAAATACAATACATTCAAAAACAGTAAACAGAGAGATATTCAAGTTATTGAGGAAACAAATTATGGAGTCGAAAACACCCCAAGAGTTTTTTGAAACCGCATTACCAGCCCGATTTAACCCAGAAAAAGCCAAAGGCATAGACGTTATAGTACAAATAAACTTGACAGGCAACACTCCCAGCGATTGGGTGATAACTATTAAGGACCAAAAAATCCAGTCACGTCAAGGAACAATTCAGGAGCCGACATTGACTTTAAGAACGTCCAATAATGATTTTCTGGATTTAGTAAACGGCAAAATGAGCGCAGAAAAAGCGTTTTTTAGCGGCAAAGTCAACTTTAAAGGTGACATTACCACCGCCTTAAAATTAAAAGATGCAGGCTTCCTTTAAAAACAGGGAAGTTTAATTCAAACCCAACTTTTTAATTACTGAAGCCGAAAGCTGTTCTTCACAGATTTTAAACGTTTCCGGTTCAGGAATCTTTACTATAACTTGCAGTTCATCAGCTGATAAATCTTCGACAAGACGCCTTATTTCAACCTTGGCTGCATCTAAATGTTCAGCAAGCATTTCAGGGGTTTTGTACAAAACGCCGGCTAAAGGACAAATCTTTTCAAGTTTAAGGTAATATTCAAGTTTTTTAGTGTTAAAGTTGATGTCCCAAGTTACTGGTCCAGCGCGGCAAGTTTCAGGTTTAACCGGATGTACTGAGCAACGCCTTGTTTCCTTGTTAAAGAGTTTGCACAGCAAATTTTCATCAACCGCTGGGTAAGAGTACGCTTCACACATAAACGGCTCTTCAACAGGAATTTTTTCTTTTTCAATAAAGTCTCTTACGATTTTTTTGCGGTTTTCAGATAGAGGCGGCTTTGCATCTTGGCAACAAATAAACTTACATGTACCGCACACGTCAAAACTGTATGTTTTTCCATTATTGTCTTCTGTCAAACTTGTTTCGCCTGACCTTTTTTAGAAGTAGGGTTCATTAGTGCTTAAGCACTTAATAAGCCTTGAATACACGGTGCAGATTGCTTGATGGAAACCTGACTTTTCTGACTCTAGGTGCACGTTTTTGCGTATGACTTCTGAGAGGCTACCTTCCTCGATGCGGCGTTTAACCAGCCACAGATACTTTTGTTCATCGGGGGTGGCATATTTTTCTGCCAACCGCATGTAGCCCTGACAAGTCTGCCGAGCAGTTTTACCGTTTGAAACATTTGCATTTAACCCATCACGAATAACAGCATCAAGGTCGTTTAGTAACATCTCGCGTGGCAACAATTCCATGTTAGAATCAAGCAGTCCTCTTAGGGCGGCTCGGACAAAGCATGCCAGTGCCACGTCAGATTTGATACATTCTTGCTCATCCATCACGCGAACTTCAAGGGCGGAACGGTCAAAACGGAAGATAACGCCACGCGAGTTAACCCATTCACGGTGCAACAGGGTTTTTGAAGCACCAGCAGCAGCCAAATCTTGTGAGTACCTTTCAATGACGTCATGTTTGTATTGGCTAAGTGTTGAAACATATTCGGGGATGACTCCGCCAGTTACCGTTGGAACTTCACGTTGATTAACCTTATAAAATTGTAAACGGTTATCGATGTCTGGGCCTTCTTTGCCTTCAAAAATCGGCGACGACGCTGCAACAGCAGGCAAATACGCGCACATATTTACGAGAAGGTTATGCATTTTCACAGCGTCGGCTTCTTTTTGATAGGGCAAGTTTAGGTGAAAGCTTTGAATGTTTAGCCAACCGTGTTGTTTAAGGTTGAAGATTTTTCCGTATTCCTGGTAGATTTTGCGGTGATAATGTGGCCAGATGGCTGTATCTTCTAGGTTAAGTAGGGGATGCATTCCTGTGCCCAGCAAGCATGCATTATGACTGGATAGTATACCGTTGAGGACTGTTACGGCGTTTTGCATGGTTTCTTCAAAATGAAGGGGCGATTGGAAGGGCGTGTTGGCTTTAATTTCCATAACATGCAGCTGCATTTCTTTGCCAAAAGTGAATTGTGGCATTTCGATAAAGTTGATTATTTTTCCGCAGTACTGTTTTATGATTTTGTCGCTGATTGGCAGGGCTTGCAGGTTATGGTTTACTATTGAGTATTCATGTTCAGGTCCAAGGACTTCAAGGGGTTTGTACGTGAATTTTCCTCTCAAGGATGCTTTGTTATAGTGTGGTGTGTGAAGGCTTTTTTAAACTTGTCTTGGATGGCAAAATATTATTTTGTTCATTAAAAATATTCAATTTTTATATGGAGATAATCTACATTCCCCAAACGGTGGATAGGTAATCTTAAATATTGCTACAATACGCCTTCTCTGTATATACTGGTGTCCTATGGGTGTTGGTCGTCTCTAGCATCAACCTAACAGACGGGTTGAAAACAGTGAGGCCCTCAGAGTTCCTTGATTCCTCCTCTAAAGGTTTCACCGTCAACATCAACAACGAATATCGCTACTTAAAAACGGGATATTATGTTTCTTTGCACGCGGAAGTTTTAGGAAATCAAGTTATTCCGTCAAGCAAAAACATTATTGACACAAGCAGAACCCCAATCCTGCTACTCAGAGCAGCACGAGCAGGCATACCTACATTACCGTTTGTTGTAACGGATTGCGTGAAAAAAATTATTTCTGAAGTTGGATTGCCAACGGTTATTTTTGCCGTTAACCCGTTTATTTATGAAGGTTTTGAAGTGGCAAAAAACAAAAGCGGCTTGTATCGTGCAATGAAAAGTTTAGGCATGAATTACAAGTTTGACGTTTGCGCTATGCCGCTTAAAGGCCAAATGGTTTCAGTGAAATCGTTCTTCGGAAAATGTCTAGACGATGACTCTGAAGTCTGTAGTATCGCAGAAAAAGTGTACACGTTTTTCAAAATTCCCATATGTAAACTGCACATTCAAAAAGTGGATGGCAAAGCGTACCTTAATGGTTTACAACCAGTAAAACAAAAAGAGTTAGCCTCAAATGATTTAGAAATGATCTCAAAAGAGATTATGCTGTTTTCACAGCAAGGTGAACACGTCAGTGTCTAGGATCGCATGCTTTGTAGAAAAATATAATTTCTCTGACCCAAGAGAACAAGGAGCCCTTCAAAACTTTAAAACCGCTGCAGAACAAACAGGAAACCAATTCAGTTTCCTTTTCCGGGAAGACATAGCTGAAATCCCAAAATACAACGCCATTTTCATCCGAGCAACAACAGACCCCCTATTTACCTCCTACATCGTCTCAAAAACCGCCCAAGAACTGGGCTTAAAAGTCATCGACGACCCGGACTCAATCCAGATTTGCGCAAACAAAATTCATCAATACGAACTCTTCGAAAAATACGATGTACCACGCATCCCAACAATGTTCCTAAACAAAGACGAGTTGCACCACAAACGCATAACCGAAATCTTTGACACCTTAGGCAAACCCGTCGTTATCAAAGCGCCTTACACAAGCTTTTCAAAATACGTCGAAAAAGTTGCGTGCGAAACAAGCTTCCGTGATGTCGCAAAACGGTTCTTCAAAAAATCTGACGTGTTAGCGATTCAAAAGTTTACGCCTACATCGTTTGACTGGAGAGTCGGCGTTTTGGGCGATGAAGTTTTGTATGTTTGCAAGTACATGATTCCGAAAGGTAAATGGAAACATGGCGCAAAACTGCGTGGTAAACCAACGGTGGTTTGGGGTAGAACTGAAGCGTTAGATAGGCAGACTGCTCCCCCGCGGTTGCTTGAAGTTGCTTTGAAAGCCTGTAGTGTCGTCGGTAAAGGTCTTTACGGTGTAGACTTGAAGGAGGTTAACGGTGACTACGTGGTTGTAGAGGTTAATGATAATCCAAGCATTTACGCGGGCTACGAAGACTCGGTTGACAAAGACATTTACAAAAAAATTATCAGCTACTTAGCACAGTAGCCCCAACTTTCTTTCGCTACCTATTTATTCTGATTTTGTTCTAGCATGCAGTGTTAGGAGACGATATATGTGCCTAAAGTTGATCACAAGATTCCAGTGAAAGATTACGATTTTAACAAAGACTTAACAGTTGACGAACTCGTGGGGCAAATGGATGCTGCGTGGGGTTTCACGGCAGGCAAACTTGCAACAGGCGTCAACATAATGGAAGACATGATAAACAGCAAGGGCTGTGTCAAGTTTCTCTCGTTCCCAGCAGATATTTGCGCAACGGGTACCCGCGGGGTCATAAAAGAAATGGTAAAACGTAAAATGTGCGACATCATAATCACCACCTGCGGTACACTCGACCATGACGTTGCTCGATGCTACAAAGACTACTACAAGGGCAGTTTTATAATGAATGACACTAAACTCCATCAAGAGGGAGTTAACCGTTTAGGCAACGTGCTAGTACCAAACGACAGTTACGGCACAGTTATCGAAAAACAAATCATAGGCATGCTCGAAACCCTCTATAAAGAAGGCAAAAAAGAATTCAGCACAACAGAACTTTGCCGCGAAATTGGCCTGCGCTGCTGCAACGAAAGCTCAATTCTTTATTGGGCAGCCAAAAACAACATTCCCGTATTTGTACCCGGCATAACTGATGGTTCTGTGGGTTACCAGCTTTGGTTCTTTAGCCAGGACCACAAAGACTTCCGCATCAACCTGCTAAAAGATGAAGATGACCTAAACAACATCGTATTTGATGCCAAAAAATCCGGCGCGCTTATCGTTGGCGGAGGCATCAGCAAGCACCACACGATTTGGTGGAACCAATTCAAAGACGGCTTAGACTACGTAGTTTACATCAGCACAGCAGATGAGTGGGATGGAAGCTTAAGCGGCGCACGACCACGCGAAGCTGTTTCATGGGGGAAAATCAGTGAAAAAGCTGAACGTATCATGATTGAAGGCGACGCCACATTGGTAATGCCCATAATGATGAGCTCACTGGTGACAAGGCTAAACAAGAAAACAAAAGCCTAAACTCATCAGCTTTTCTCTTTTTAATAATTAATCAAGCAGAAAATTATAATTTTAAAAAAATCCAAAAATAAAACAAAAGGAAAAAGCCGTTTAGGCTTTTGGCATGTCTTTGAAGATCCAGCTCATGTCTGGGCCGTTGCGTTTTTCTGGAACACGTTCGGATAATGCGTGGCAAATCAGTGGCAATGCGATGGTTGCGTCACAGTAACAGACTGCGCGTGTACCGGTTTGGCTGTTGATTTTGCCCCAGCTGATTGCTTCCTCTAAGGTGCAGCCGCTTAAGCCGCCCCATTGTGGAGAGTCAGTTGTGATTTGAATCGCGTACTTGTGTGGGTAATAGTATTCTTGTAAGCTCTTGCGTAAGCCGCCTTGTCTGCCTTGGACACCCTTGTCCTCAGTCATTGGGCTGACACTGATGGCGATGAGTTGTGTTAAATCTTTGGGGACGCCGCCGCCGATGTATACTACTCCGACATCTTTGGTTCTAGTGCCAATCTGGACGAATTGGTCAAACTCTTTAACAGAGTCAATATGGACGTTGTGGCCTTGGTTCTTGGCGAGCAGGAAGGTTTCGCCGTAGGCGCTGTCAACCATAGCTGGGCTAAAGATTGGCACGCCGTGTTTTGCTGCAACAGCGCTGATTGCTGGAATGTTTTTGTTTCCAAGATAGTTACCTAAGCCGTGGAGGAATTCTGCTGAAGTATAATAATAGTCTTCTTTGCAGGTCATGACATAGTCGGTTACGACTTCTTCCATTTTACGATAATCAGTTTCTTTGCCGTAAACGTCATAATACCTGTTAACGTCGTCTTTTAGGAGTTGTTCGTCGTTTGCCATGTGGCTGCCTTGATAGTAGCCAAAACCCATAGCATCAACGATGTCTTCGCTGACGTTTGCGCCGGTGGAGACAAGGACGTCGATGAATCGGTTTTCGATAAGCCAGTTAATTATTGTCCATTGACCTGCTGTGCTCATTGAGCCTGCAAAGCCCATTGCAATTACTGTGTCTTTTTCTTTTATCATGTTTTCCCATACATCAACGGCTTCGCCGAGTTTGCGGCCTTGATAAGCGGTTCTACCCATTTCTTTTAGAAGCTGTGAAATTGGCTTTTGTTTTGTGACTTTGATTGGTTCAAGTTTCTTTTGGAAGTATGAATCACTCATTAACTTTTGCACCGATGTTTTACATTATACGCCTAATATTTGAAATTTGTCTTTTAGAAAAACAAGCCATTACGTGAAAGCTAACCACTAAAAAGCTTAGACGAGGGCAAACCTAAGTGAAAGCGCTTAAAGCATATGCCTAAACACGGAAAGAGGTTAAATTAACCGTTTTCTGCGGGCTTTTAGTGACAAAATGCTTGCGGCGGTAAAGGAAGGAAATAGAAAAATCAACAAAATATCTGGTCCAAATTCAGGTATTGCCCCATATAGTTGGGTCAGGCGTGCCGTAACCTAATGGTGTATATTCCTGGTTTGCACGGAAGGTGGTGTGAAAATTGCCGCTGGGGCGCCTGCAAATACATAGATTTTATCTTTTACAACAGCAGCGGTTGCGCCTAGCCGAGGGGTAGGCATTGGTGCACCTATCGTCCAATTATTTGTCAATTGGATCATAAACAGAAACCGTGTCAAAACTTCGAAAAACCATTAATGATTCCACCTATTACATAAATTCGTTTAGGCGCCATCACACCAGTTGTCGCAGCACACGCAGAAATAGAGATTTGTGAGGGTGAAGGCGCGCCTAAAGTCCAAGTGTCATGTTTTAGGATTATATATTTGGGTTTGAGTATGGGGAAACTGGCCAGACGCCATTACCGCCTATAATGTATATTTTATCATTAAAAGTAGCTGAGGCATAGCCCTGTTACTGGGTAAGGGAGGGGTGATTTAGTTGTCCACAGTTTGAATCTATATCGTATAGCTTAGTTCACGTTATCACTGAACAAAAAGATTTTGCCGTCGACAGCATTGGCATTTATACTCCAGCTTAAATGCCAGTGGAAGAAAGGATTTTAGAGTTTGCCAAGTATCGGTTAAGGGTCATAAACTTGGTTTTCCGCTTGCTCGCATGACCGTCAACTGCCCCACCCAAAACATATATCTTGCTTTGGTAGGCAGCCATTGCAAAGGATATTCTTGGAGTTGGCATAGGTGTTTTATTTGTGTCCAACTGTCGTGGCTGGATTGTATTCAAAGTTACTTGAGTTCCCCATGAGGTAGATTTTATCATTTACAGCGATAGCTCTATTAGGCCGAATTCAGTATGAGGAATTTTTGCTTTTGTTGTCCAAGTGTTTTCGGTTTCAAAGGCAGAAACAGTTACCACTGATGAAAAAGAGATGGTTATAACCAGTAGAGCAATAACCCAAATCTTGTGCAGAGTTTGCATTCAATCCCTTAGTCTTTGGTTTTAGGCAGCATAAATTAGGGTTTCCGTCAAGAAACTTTGACTAAAAATAAAGCCAAGTCAAACTTTTTTAGCTGGAATCGGCGATGACTTACCTGTCCCTAAATTTTATTTTTCACCTGATTTTGCTTCAATAAACAGGGCAAATTCTAAAATACCACGTTTAGCAACCCAACTTTCAGAGAGAGGGTGAAAGGTTACGTTAAGTCATGTTAAAGTTGAAGTTAAACCAGTCCACAGTTTTGTCCGTTACTTTGTGGCTCCTTTCTTAGCAGTTTTCGCGTTATCGTTTGCTGTAATTTCGGTTCCAATCGCTGGAGAATTCAGTTTAGCCACTTCGCTACTTTTCAGTTTAGGCTACGCATGGTGCTTCTCCGCGCCACTGCTGCTTACTGGAACACGCAACCTTAGGCATCAGCAACTGCAAACAGTCAAAGCTTCAAACGGCAAAAAGATTGGCTTGGCAGTTTCCGCAGTTGCATTGACAGCACTTTCTGTCTGGGGTATCCAGTCAGTGTTTTCTCAAGTTAATGGTGTTGCGTCGGCCTACTTGTCGATTGTGTCAGTGCTCTTTGTCAGCGTCTTTGCAGCAACCGTTTATTTTCAAAAAAGCCGTAACACCGGTTTTTCACCAACCTATTAGGATCCAAATAGAGGTTCTATATTGAAACCTATAGGGGGTAGGTCGCTATTGATACTTTTTCAAGCCATTAATATGTTGAAAAACACATTTCTAGAAAAATTAATCCGTCATAGCGCGAACTAGCCTTTTGGTGATGATGCATGCCTTTTGTACAGGTTTCTGTGTGGGCGGGAATAAGCCCTGAAAACAAGAAAAAAGTTGTTGAAGGAATAACAAAAACCTTTGAAAGCATAGGTATTCCAAGCCAAGCAATCCATGTTGCTATTTTGGAGATTCCACAGCAAAATTGGGCAACTGGCGGTAAGTTGCATTCAGAAACGCCTCCCCCTGTGTAGTATTGAAAGCAAAATTTTTTGCTTCCTCATTTTTGTCGCTTATCTTGTTAAGAATTTTTTGGTATTTTGTTCTTTACCTTATTTGGGATAGCAGGCTGCGTTTTATGGTTTAATTGGTGATTAGGCATTGTCAAAACGCTTAGAAGAACGTGAGACAACACGTCTCGAAACGTTCAGCGACGGCATTTTTGCTTTTGCAATGACCCTCTTAGTGCTTGGACTATACGACCCTATCACACGCGGCTACTCGAACCTGCTTCAAGGTTTAATAAATGAGTGGCCCAGTTTTCTTGCACTATCAACCAGTTTCTTGACAATTCTTGTAATGTGGATGAACCACCATAACATGTTTCTCTATGTTAAAAAAATTAATCGCCGCTTCATGTTCCTAAACGGGCTGCTGCTTCTGTTCATTACCTTGACACCGTTTACCACTTTGCTGGTTTCTGAGCATCTGTTGACTTCAAACGCTATGACGGCAGCTGCATTGTATGCTGGAACTTTTTTTATGCTTTCTGTTGTTTGGAACGTTTTATGGCATCATGCAGCTGACCATTACCGGTTGTTGGGTAAAGGTATTTCTGAAGCATACGTTACCCGTATAAAACATCAATACTCTGTTGGACCCTTCTTGTATGGTGTTGCGTTTTTGGTTGCTTTTGTAAGTGGGGTTGCAACTTTGATTCTTGTGATTTTGGTTGCCGCTTATTATGGAGTAACCGCTACAATAACAGATTAAAGCTAAACTTCGTTTTTGTTCTTTTTGTTTAATTCACGCCTAACCAGAAGTGTTGCCCCTACAACTAGAAGCGAAACTACGGCAGCTAAGCCCAACCATTGAAGAGACCAAACCAGTTGGCTTGTTTGATTAGCCTGCGGCAAAGGCAACGGCATTGATGATTCTTCCGAAGGAAAAAGCGTGAATGTTGCTTCGGCCAGTAGCAGGGCTAACAGTACCGCTAAAATTGTTGCCATTAACATTTTTGTTTTTAAGCCGACCAACTTGTTGCTTCTCTCAATTTGCCTGTAGTGGTTCCTGCAGTATTTAACAGTATTTTAGTAAGTGACTGTACTATTTTTTATACACTTTTTTTCCAGCAGCTAAACGTCTGGTTCTTTAATGGTAACAGGTAAAAAGGGTAGTTCTTAAATTGTTGATTTAATCTAATTCTTTCTGCGAGGGGGTAAAGAAGTTAACTGAAGGTTCAGCTGATATTTTAAAGGGAACAACTCTTGATATTTACCGGTTAATGCTAAAATCAAACAAGCCTCTGGGCATACGGGAAGTCCAGCGTGCACTAAACTTAAGCAGTCCCTCAGTCGCACAGTATCACCTATCAAAACTTGAGCAAGCAGGACTCGTAAAAAGAGACGTTGGAAACTATGTTGTAAACCGTGTCCTACTGGAAAGTTTTGTTAAAATCAACCGTTTCCTTATCCCGCGTTACCTGTTTTACTCAGTCTTCTCACTGGTCATTCTTGTTTTGGAACTTACAATTCTTAAACCAACAGTTTTTAGCTCTTACTATTTCTTTTATGCAACAGCAACCTTAGTGTTCTTCCTAATCTTTTGTTACGAAACCGTTAGAGTATGGCTTAAAGGCAACCTATAACAAGCCAACTTTAAACAAACTAAAATTTTTGTTAACAATTTTATCATGCTTTTTTTGGTTTCTTTAGGTAAGGGTTAAATGTCAAGGTCGCACATGCATACTTTAATAATCCGTAAAGGTTTGGTTAAAGAAATGCAATCCGCTAAATCAGGAAGGGCATTCGTTTCAGTTGACCCAAGCAAATGCATCGGATGTGGACTTTGCGAGTTTGCTTGCACCTTAGAGAAAGGCGAGCAGGTTTGGAACCCAATCCGTTCAAGAATCCGTGTAGTCCGCATGGCACCCATGTTCAATTTTGCTTTATCATGCCGCGGATGCGATGACGCAAGATGCGTAAAATCATGCCCCGAAAAAGCAATCACCCAATCAGAAACTAACCACCTGCTAATTATTGACGAAAAGAAATGCAAAGGCTGCGACTGGTGCGTTCAAGCTTGCCCACGCGGTGGAATCACCATTCACACTGGCACAGGGAAAGCTATAGCATGCAACCTCTGCGAAGGCGAACCTAAATGTGTTGAAATATGCCCTGAAGATGCACTAGAAATTGTTAGTTCTGACGAAGAAGCAGATAAACGCTTTAACGATGCATTGGAAAATCTGCCTGCAGTAACAGAAAAACTGGCGACACAAATAAAGAATCGTGAATGGAAGCCACTGCTTGCTACTTCAGAGCAACGTACACAAAAAATTACTGAGAAGCTTCAATCCTTAAACAAGAAAGCACTCGAGAAACAACACAAATAATCCTCTCTTTTAACCGGTTTCTTTTTTATTTACTGTTTACAAGTGGCTTTTCCCCTTCAAAACCTCTTAAGAGGTTATCAATGTCTGCCCCGTTTTTTTCGCCCATATAGCCGCCTTCAAACACAAAAAACGTTGATTTGCCTAATTTTGCAATCCGTTGTCCAATCTGGTAAAAACTTTTTTCAGTAAGTGCCAACGAGGCTAAATCGCCCAAGTGCGTGTCACAGCCGACTGAAACTGCCAACACTTCAAACTCGCCCAAATCAACCATGCCCAAAGCTTCATCCAAAGTACTAAGATAAACGTCTTCTCCACAATCGCTTGGCAGTCCATAATTAATGCAGTTGCCTTCGGTTAATGCGCCCGTTCCAGGGTAATTAGGTGACTGATGCACTGAAACATAAGAGACTTTGGGGTCGCCTTGAAAAACTTCTTGTGTGCCATTGCCATGGTGCCCATCAATATCTAAAATCAACGTAGGTTTATTGAGTTCTTTTACGGCAATTGCAATGTTGTTTAGATAACAGAATCCTCGTGTGTAAACTCCAAGCGCAGCTCCGTACCTGCCAACATGATGTCCCGGAGGCCGCGTTAATGAGAAACCGTTGATTTTTGACGCTAAAATTGCTCCGCCGACTGAAAGTCTTGCGTACTCAAAAATTTTGTCATACGCGGGCGTATCGGTGTCTTCAACTAAGCCTTTTTTTAGGTTCCAAAGGTACTCGGGGTCATGAACCGACATTATCTGGTCTTCTGTTGCAGGTTTTGGTTCAACGAATTCGTAGCCGCGGTCAAAAAGAATGTCTTTTGCAACTTTAACTCGTTGGGGTCCTTCAACATGCCAGGTGCCGTAGCCTAAGCATTTGTCTGAGTAGACAATCCTTGTTTTCATGTCTCTCTGCCATTAGACAGATAAGCATCGGTTTCACATTTAAAATATAACCATAAAACAGTGATAAACGCCTGCTAACATGGAGAAAAAAAGACTTTGACAAATGAAAACCCGTTTGATTTGTTCCGCCAAGAATGCCGCGCCGCATTAGCGCAAGCCATAGAAAAGACCTTTCCAGACGCTGCCCTGCCAACTATCAACTTAAACAAAACTCCAAACATCGAGTTAGGCCAACTTGCTTCTTCACTGAGTTTTGAGTTGGCAAAAAAACTAAGCATGAAACCCCTCGCGGTCGCTGAGCAGCTTGTCAAAGCTATTGATAAGTCACGGTTTGATTTAATTGAAAAAATCGAAACCGCAGGTGCAGGCTACATAAATTTTTACATTAATTTCCTAAAGTTTTCCCAGTTAACATTAGAATCAATTAAAGCTCAAAGCAAAAGTTACGGTTACATAAAAACGGGAGCACCAACAAAAATCATAGTCGAACACACCAGCGTCAACCCCTTGCATCCAATTCATATCGGGCAAGCACGAAACCCCATGATAGGCGACACCCTTGCACGCATCCTAAAGCTGCGTGGTCACGACGTTTCAACCCACTACTATATTGATGATGTGGGTCGTCAATCCAGCGTGGTCGCTTACGGTTATGAGAAGCTGGGCAGACCTAAACCAACCGAAAAACCGGACCTTTATGTAGGCAAAATCTACACAGTCACTTGTTGCATCGTCGAAATCAGTCGGCTTAAAAAAGCAAAAGAAGCTGCAGTGGCGGCCAAATCATCAGATGATTTTGTCAAGGTAAACAAGGAACTTGATGAATGGACATCAATCGCGGCTGAACTAACAGAAAAATACCCTGTCCTCTTTGAAGCTTTACTAACAAAAATTAATGAAGATGAAAATCCAGAAGAAGAAATCAACCGCTTAAACCGCAAATACGAAGATGGCGAACCCAATGCTAAACAGCTTATTCGGGAAGTCAGCGATTTGTGCCTTGATGGTTTCCGCCAAACTCAAAGCCGCGTGTCGGTGCATTATGATTCTTGGGATTGGGAAAGCGATTTTGTTTGGAGCGGTCAAGTTAACGAAGTCATGGCTAAACTGAAAGCTTCGCCGTTTCTTTACTTTGAAAACGGTGTATGGGAGTTTGACGCAAACAAAGTCGCAGACGTTATGCAGCTTAAACCGAAATTGAGCATGAAAGAAAACCATGAAATCCCACCCTTAACTTTGATGCGTGCTGACGGAACCACTCTTTACACGACCCGTGATGTTGCTTACAGTGTTTGGAAGTTCCAGCGTGCAGATAAAGTCATTAATGTTATTGGTATGGAGCAGTCTTTGGCGCAGTTACAACTTAAAGTGGCGCTTTACGCTTTAGGCTACACCAAAGAAGCAGAAAACTTTGTCCATTTTGCATATAACTTGGTGTCGTTGCCTGGTTACAAGATGAGTAGCCGTCGTGGACATTACATCACTTTTGACCAAGTCCTCGACGATGCAGTTGAACGTGCTTATCAGGAAGTTTGCAAACGTTCACCCATGTTTACTGAAGAAGAGAAACGCAGCATCGCCAACTTTGTCGGCATCGGCGCCGTCCGCTACGCCTTAGTTGATGTGGACCCGGGCAAACAAGTTGTTTTCACTTGGGACCGCGTGCTTAACTTTGAAACCAACAGCGCCCCCTACGTGCAGTACACTCATGCAAGAGCCTGTAGCATCCTGCGAAAAGCCGCCGTCGACAACACAACTGCCCCAGCTTTTGAAAAGTTAACTGAAAAACTTGAACGAGAACTAATCCTGCAACTCGCTGGGTTCCCAGACATGTTCATAGAAGCCACAGAATACCTTAAACCAAGCATGATAGCTGACTACGCAAACGCGCTTGCAGACAAATTCAACACTTTCTACAATGCGTTACCAGTCATTAAGGCTGAAACTTCCGAGCTTAGTAGTGCACGTTTAGCTTTGACTGATGCCATCCGAACAGTGCTAAGCAATGCTTTGGCGTTGATTGGGGTTATTGCACCCGAACGCATGTAACTTTCCTCTTCTACAATTCAACATGTTAATGGCGCGTTTTTTAGCCAATAGCACCTACCCCCCTTAGTGATTGCTGTTTTCACAAGTTTTTTGAGTTTCTACCTACCCTATAGGTTCTGCATATTATTTCTAATAGGATCCAAATAGGTTGGTGGAGAAGTGTTTGGTGCGGAGGGTGGGATTTGAACCCACGAACCCCTGCGGGATAGGAGCCTCAGGGCGCTTTGCGCCAGTCTCTTTGATGATGCCATACGGGTGCAACGTTTACCCGTTTGAATTATGACGAGTTTAAGGCGGTCTTTATAGGCAATAGCAAAAAAGTATTCATCAGCTATATCCCATCTGAAATAGGTGAAAGAATTGCAAAGGGCAATACTGTCAATTACGATCGGGTGCAGAAGCTAGCGGAGTGTCATTTGAAAAGACTCTGTTACGCTGATTTGCGTGAACTTTTCGCTTCGTTATCGGTCAAAAATTTGAAGCAACCTGAAATCGATTTCTTGCAAGGAAGAATAGCTGCTATCGTTTTTCTTAGAAATTACTTTAACCCTCAGTTCATAAATGATCTACAAAAAAGAGCATTACAAAACGCTCGTGAAATGCTACCTTACAACTGGTGATATAGTAGACCTACGAAGACATTATATTACCCACAACTAAATACAAAAGGTGGAAAAAATGGTTACCAGTGAAGAACTCGATGCATTAGACGATATATGTTTCGTAACAATTGACCAGTTTCTTAGGAATCATAACTTATCCGTTTTGGACAACAGATTGCTTGCAAATTACAAGGGTGAATTGGATGCTATTGCTGTAATGAGAGATATTTGGCTTAAAGAAATGCAAGCATCTCCTGAAAAACTAATAGATGTCTATGAACAAACAAACGACCGCAAAAAAGTCATACATTATGAGAATCTTGTTGATGCTACACTAATCAATTTTGCAGCAGAACTTTTTGCCTCCATTCTTGGCGGGATTATAAGCGGCATTATTGTGGCAGAATACTCAGAAAATCGAAAAAAGATCTACACAGGGATTAAGAAACTTTACAGAAAACCAATAGACAAGTTAAATGAAGCGGCGGGTAAAGTTTATGAAAAGTACGAAAAAGCCTTGAGGTATATCTTCCGTGCTTTGATACTGAAGAGTTATACTGAAAAACGCCAACTTCCATTTGACCAATATTTGCATGTTAGAGAAAGCATACGCCAAGAAGTTTATGGGTCTTCAAAGGCAAACTTGTCAAACGAGTTTGAGCAGTTCGAGAGATGTTTCCTATTTAATCACGGCTTACTAGATATGAAAGATTCGTTTGCCCAAAAGATTGCATTTGAACTAATCAAAAATTCAATTGATACAGACATTCCCAGTAGGAGTAAAACGCTTATCTCACAGACATCAGAGATTAGTCCAAAAGATTTTGATTCATACGAAGTAATTTTAACTGGTCTTGGGTGCGGAAAAAAAGGCATCGCCGCTGGCGAGGTTGCACTTGTTCTCTCTTACGATGATTGTCAAAACGTAAAATTAGGGGACGTCATGGTTTTTCATGAAATGAACCCAGACTATGTAGAGGCAGCAAGACGTTCGTCAGCTTTAATTGCAGAGGTGGGAGGTTTAACGTCTCACACCTCAATAATTGGTAGAGAACTAATGAAACCTGTAATCGTTAGCGCTGAAAATGCCACAACAATACTAAGAAACAGAGAAAAAATAATTGTTGATTCGACCAAAGGTGTTGCCTTTGCCCAAACATAATGATGAAAAATTCGCAAGTATTTTATACAAATTAAACACAATAAGCTGTCCAAGAGAAAAAAAATGAAAACATTTGAAATAGATTCGCTTCCTTTCGCTCTAGAGCTAATGCTTAATGAATTTACCAAATTATCGTTAAAGAAAAAGTGGGGATCGATAAAGGTCATAACGCTTTTCTCTGAAACCTCCTTTGAAAATTTAGTTAAGAGAATAAACTCTTCAGACATGGAAGTTAAAAGCGATAAAGTAAATGATACCGATGGAACCACTTTATTTTCTTGCACTGCACTAAGAGTATTTAGAAGAAATGGTGAAGAAACAAAAATAACAGGCAACTTCTATGCAATCCAGAAAAAGCCTTTCTTGTATTTAATTACTGGAGAAAGAAATCCCTTTTTACCGAAAATACTTGCGCCTATTGCAAAGAATTTTTACCCCGATGCTATCAGGACATTTATTACCTCTGAGGATTTACTCCAATTATTATCGGATTTTTCAACAACAAAAGGGATTGAACTTCGATATACTGAATTTGTTTACAAAAGCATGTTTGAAAAAGCATTCACCGATAGAAGAAATGAAAAAAGAGGTGCCTTTGCTGAATATTCCCCTTATTTTATGGCGTTTAAGAAAGCTAGAGAACAAGGAGGACGCGTTGACCGAATCAAGGTTTTTGGAGGAGGCAATTCATTTAGTATCTCACGAAGCGGGATTATCAAAATATATTCAGGAGTTTTCACCAATTTTTATCAATTCTTTATGGCAAGAATCGGCACAATTTCAGTTGAGCGATGGAAAGTTTTCGAAAAGAGAGCTAGATCAGAAACCCCCAATAAAATACCTAGACCTGTTTTAGTAAATTTTGATACGAACGTTTTTGATGATATCGCCGAGAGAAAGCTACTAATCAAAATTTTAGCAGAGTACAGTAATTGTGAATATTCAATCATACATGGCGGAAACCCACATGTTTACGTTGCCATCCTTGACAAAACGGATAACTCCTCTTTTACGGTTAGAACCTACGAAAATAATTCACTCTTGCTTACACCACAAATTAGAACAACAAAATCTTCGCTAGTTAGATTTTCCAAGTTCCTGTTGGATCGGTTCCAAGAAGGAATACCCGCGGAGTTCCAAATTGAGGGTGCTGTAACTTGATTGACGCTAAAGTTGCAGCCTTCGAAGCAGTAGAACGACAAAAGAAGCTTCAGAAGCTAAAAGATGAACGTTTGGTGGAATATGACCGATATTACCAAACAGTTCTACTTACTCTAGGATTAAAAAACTATTTAGAAACGCATGCAAGAGATTGTCGATTTATATCCGCTGAACCTTGTTTCTCAAATTCTCAGGGCTCGGAGATTAGACCCGATATAGTGCTACAACATAACGGAAAGAAAGGTATTCTATGTGAAGTTAAAACGTCAATGCCCCAAAAAGACGAGCATTTGCTTGCGACATTGAAACAATTAGAGCGATATTCTCAAGAAGTTTTTGGTTGGGAAACGATAGATAGAACGGTAGATTTTCACGAAACGTTGCTTTTATGTCATGCCTTTGATTATGACAGAGTTTCTGAAAAGCTGTCCCAATGGTCAAAGGAAGGTTTGCTGAAGATTTCTAACGTGGTCTTGTGTGAGTGGATAATGGCACCTAACCCAAAAACCGCGAAAGAAGAATTAATGATACGGTTAAGGGAGGGCAGAACTAGCTGCGAAGAACTAAACTTGCTTTTGAAGAAGAACATAAACGTAGATATCAAGCAATTAATTGTCGAAGTTGAAGAGTGCAAATTTACTCGAAAAGAACCGCCTGTGGAATATACAATGGCTCAATTATGGATGCACGTTTTTTCAGAAATCAACCGAGACCCAATTGATTTCGAAGTCCCCATAAACAAGCTACTGGAAATTGTTTATGATTATTACATTTCATGGTCTAATATAGAAGGAGAATTTTCACAAGTCAGGGAGAGATGGATAAAAAAGGCTATGCAGGCATTTTGTAACATTGGAATGGCAACTCCAGTTACGGAAAAACCAAATACTTACAAAATCTTGACTTCAAAATCAATTCCGAAAAATGTTCAAGAATATGTAATTGAAC
Source organism: Candidatus Bathyarchaeota archaeon (assembly GCA_963832745.1). Taxonomy (GTDB): domain Archaea; phylum Thermoproteota; class Bathyarchaeia; order Bathyarchaeales; family Bathycorpusculaceae; genus Bathycorpusculum. The sequence goes on from CAWHVC010000003.1 coordinate 392,293, forward strand.
GCCTTTGTGAAAAGGCATTGGATGAAAAGATTCCTAAAAAAAGCATTGTTCTGAGACCAGAGGAAAATAAGCAAATTACTGATTTCTTAGGTGGCAAAAAACCAAACGGATAGCTTACAAGCAAGTTTTCTGTGATTTTAAAATTGGGTTATCCGTTTTTTGCTCTATGAGTTATGTTTGCCCGCATAATGCGGTAAGAAGTTGGCGGGGGCTAGCGTCATTTTGGGTTAATGAATAATTGCATTTAGCAAAGAGAAATTATCTACCCAAATTTTCTGCACCTGCTGGAAACTGGCTAAGGTAATAAGCTATAGGTTATTAATACGGCTAAAACTAAATTCTTAGTAATTAGCAAATTATTAATTATTAAGAAAACAAGTGGATACCTTAGGTAGTGCCATGTCCGATGCTTTTTAGCTCTTTTGCAAAATATCCTGTTTGACCTTTGCTATCGCTCGTTTACACGCACTATAGCGGTTGCAAAGGAAAAACTAGAGCCAATGTGTGGCATACAATTCCCCGCAAATCTATGGTAAACAATTTGTTGGTAAAATGGTAAACATGGAAAAAGCCGATTCCGTGTTCCTTTATCAAAAGGAACTGGTGCGGAGGGTGGGATTTGAACCAATGGATTTTCTTTCCCGAAAGAAACCCCAGCTAAAGAAAGGGCGTCCTTGTTATTGGTTGATTGTGTTTCCATATGCTTGTTTTCTCCGTAACAGATTATGTTACAATAAATTAGTTAGCGATAGACAGATATAAACGTAACGTAATATGTTACGTTTGAGGTGTTACGGTGCATAAGGAATTACTCAGCGACAAAGAACGGCTAATACTAAAGCACTTTTTGGAGTCAGGAGAAAAGCAAGAAGGCTTTAGAATGCTCAAAATGCGTATACTTCGCAACTATTCCCTGATAAGTGAAGATTTCAAATTAATTACAGAGTTAAAACAAAAGCTATAGTAGCCTTATCAAGAGGCATTATAAACCAAATGCAAGTAAAGGCTATTAGACAAATTAAGAATTCAACACTATCGGTCAGGTTTTAGGGGCTTTTTGATTCAAACAATGGGTTTTTCTTCATAATTTCATTCCATTCAACAATCTCTTGCTTAAAAATCGCACATACCGACTTGTAGAACTCTTGGTAGTACTTTGTATAAAGGTCAAGGTATTTTTCAACATGTAGGTCAATTTGAGCATCATACTTGAAATTAAAATTATTAATTATATTCAACGATTCCTTTGACCAGCCCTTACCTGTATATCTTCCAGAAGGGCACCAACTTAATAATTGGTCTTTATCTAACGTGAGGCTGATATTGTAATTCCGATTTTTTAGTGGTGGTATAACATACCAATAACTAGCAAAACATAGCGAATAATGGTCATAATACCGTCTGATATCATTAAGGAATTTGACGCTTCCATTATTGCAGAAATTATTTTTTGCTATCTCAAAATCATCAATGGATTTAAGCTTCTCTGAAATCTTTTCATCAATCTCAATATTTCTCATATGTTGAAGTGCAGAGTATGCATCTGAACAAAAATGCTTGATATGACGATTTAACGCAAGAACTTTCAAGTAATTATCATCATACTCATCTTGTGCTTTCTCCATCTCTATTTCCATTAGCTTTTGAAGTTCTTTTAACAAATCCTCTTTATCCAATTGGAGCAAATAACAATCTTCATCCAGTCTATCCAGATTGCGTATAATTCTTCCACCAACAGATTGCTCCTTTAATTTTTGCCAATCCAAGTATTTTATTTTACCCACTCTCAGTTTTAGCAATGGTCTAGTTATTGGCTTAAAGTTTTTCATAATTTAGATTCTACGGATAATTTTTTTAAGCAATTTAGCAGTATATTGCGTTTATGTCTAATGCTCTCAAAGGTCTATGTGTAGCTGTACTTATTGTTGGCATAGTGCTATCGGCTACAATGTTTATAGTCAAATTTCCAGTAGCCACTCAAGTTCCCTACCAAGTACAAGTACCGTATGAAGCAACAGAAACAAAGACTCAAAACTTAGACCACCGAGAGAGCTACCAAATACAAAGCGGACATCTTGCTTACTCGAACTTTGACCTTGAAGCTGGAAAAAGTTTAGTGGTCACTTGGCAGGTTGATAATACAGTATCTGTGTATATAACAACCCCTTCACAATTTGACTCAGCAAAACTATTGGGTATCCCTACCTCTTCTTTGTCAAGAGAGCAAATGACAGGTTCAGGCACGTTATCTTATCAGATACCTAGTGCTGGAACATACTATGTTATAATCAGCCCCTATATGAGTGATGTAAACGTGGCTTCTTACAAATCTGACCTACAATGGCAAGAGCAAGTAACTAAGTATAGAAGTGAAACAAGATACCAATATGAAACAATTTACACATCAAGCACTTTTGGAATCAATTTAGGTGTAAGCATTCTAGTCTTAGGCTGTATCTTAACACCGCTAAGCTTTGTGAATATTAAGCCGATGATTAAGAAAACAAAAAATTTTAACAAAGTAACTTGTGATTACTGCAATACAACCTATGACAAACATATAGACAAGTGTCCTCATTGTGGAGCAAGAAATAAAGTCCTTTAGGTTTGTTTCTTTTTTGCTAAGTCTTTTATGTTACAACCTAACAAACAAAGCACGACATGACAGCAGATTCAAGTGAAGACATCTTTCGGATTCAATTAGGGCAAAATAGCATTAAATTGCTTCAATTCAGAAAAAATAAGTCATCTGGTGATATTTACGGGTGGTTTGGTATTCCAGACGTGGGTTTGCATATTTCGGGGCATATGCCAAAACCACCGCTCCACCCATATGCACATTTACACCTAAAGAGCGATATTTTGGGAATTCATGAAGATATTGCTGATTTTGACCCTACTGATGTAGCGGATTATTATCGAGATTTTGCAGAGGATTTTATTAATGACTTCTATGAACCAGAACCAGATGAATCTATAACGATGCTTCCCATGACAGCACATACTTTTACATCTGGAAGCTTTAATGTGCCACGTCTGTTCCAAGCGATGACAGGAACATATTACCGCACAAATGGCAATAGGCTCTCTAGACTTTTGACTAATAACCCATCTCTTTTAGATACCATTGGAATTTCAGACAATGGGATAGTATTACCTATTGATACAAATGTCATCTTTGAAATTCCATTCAAGTCACGCTTCAATTACTTCAATAAATTACTTTTAGGTAAACCGCTAAGTTCATTTGCCGACCCGATAACAAAAGCATTAGAAATTGTTCAACGTAATAGCCCAAACTCTTTAACTAAATGGATTCCACCTTCAACTGTTGGAAGCTTCATTCAAGAAACCCAAGCTATTATCAAAAAAGCAAAACCGCAAATAATCGATTACTAAAAACTCAAAAGAACAACTTGCAATTAAATGCTTAAACAAAAAGGAAAAGAAAGGAATATTCAAGATACTGGTTGAATGCTGTAGCTTTTTGCACTGTAGGGTGCTTCTTTACCGCATTCGGGACAGAATTTACTATTGTTTACAACCGTTCCACAGTGCAAACAAATCTTTGTTATTGGCTGACTTTGGTTATTGAGTGCATCTGGTTTAAATGATACTGCCAGTATCCCACCAATTAACCCAAATATTGTTCCAAGCCCCATTATCGAGGAAATAATGATTGTGTTACCCCATTTTGTATGTTCTGCGGGATTAGCCATCATCTTTCTAGCTGAATGTATTATAATTACTGCTGAAAGCAAACACAACAAACCTATCCCCAAATATATTCCGAAATAGGCAAAATAGGGGTCTGTAACATAAGTTCCTGTTCCATAAGGAGTAGTAACCCACCAACGTCTTACTCCACCCATTCCAGTATTTGATGGAATAGAATAAAACAAATTAGCACAATATACGCCAAATGCAATAAGAACTAAAGAAATGAAAGTCCCTATGGAGCCGCCAACCATTGAAAAATTGTAGGCACTTGTTGGTTTGCTCATAATCATTTGATTACGTAGATTTTCTTCAGTGGTTGATTTATTCGCTTGAGTAGTTGGGATAGAAATAACCGCCTTCCTACAGGCTTTACAAAGATATTTCCCGTTAAATTCTGGATGCTCTGTTTGAGACATCCATTTAGTACCATCAAAGGTTCTTTTTTCGCATCTTGTACACTTAGGCATTGAAACCATTCCTTTTTATTCAAAACGTATTATCGATAAGTAGACAGCTTATTCTTTAAAAGTTTGTGCTACCAATGGGTGCTACTCCATTGGTGCTCGAAAAAACACTTGTTCAACATAAGGTGCTACCAAATTAGGGACACAACATGATTGAAGGCGAAGGTAAAATGATAAATCGCCCAACACAAACCGGCGGAAAAACCTACGACAAATACTTCATTTACATACCAATCGAAGTCGCCAGAGATACTGCATTCCCATTTAAACCTCAAGAAAAATTAAAAATAAAAATTGACATAAACAACAGAATGCTAACAGTAAAAAAAATTGAATGACAGCTACTCCATAATTTTCAATTGAACGAGCAAATATGTTTTGAGTGCTTTTAAGTTAGCCACAGTAAGCGTCCATCTACAGTGAAAAAGATGTCTGTTAATTATACTTCGAAAAGTGCCCTATTAAAAGAAGTCTTAACAAGAGCCAACAAAAAAGAAAAACAAGAATACGAAAACATACTCAAAAAACAAATTGTTTTAGGCGAAAGATTTGACACCATTTTGAAGGAATGGCAAACCATCAGAGACAAACAAAACCACAAATATGGCCCACAAGAACCAAAGAAAAGCCAGAAATCCACAGAAGAAATGTCTACAGATGAATTCATGCGAGAAATGAAAGAGCATAACAAGTATTTTCATGACTCCCTTGAATGGAACACTGAGCAAATTGCAACCAACAATAGGCAGATAGAAAAAATCAGTCAATTAATAGAGTTAACAACTGAGTTCATATCCCTTGAAAGTGAAGTAAAATGGCTTTTACTTTCTATAGCTCTCAGAACGCAACCAAATTTGCTGAGATATATAAAATAACGATAAGAAATATACTATGTGACATATTAAATGTCTAACATCCATAATGCAGTCGCTGACTAAACAAATACCCCGTATATTATGCAAATACCCCCGCAATTGTAAAGAGCCAGAGGGGTTTTATTTTACATATATAAAAACTTCCTTTTAAATAGCCAGACAATTGAAGAATTGACTCCACAGTTGACCGTATGAGCCACTGATTGTCCATGTTAGGAACTGATTTCAAACAACCGGTTCCAGAATCAGTGTCATGGAAAAGCATGGACTATTCGGTTTCAGGAACTGAATAACCAATAGAAATGATACAACCATATAAGGGTAAAATTAGAAGTTAATTAATAAATAATAACATTATGTCAATTTAGTTACTTTTATAGGGGCATTTTTGCCCAAAATCGGTGAATCAGTTCCAGCAAGTATTGGCTTAAAACTCATAATAACTGCCTAGTTCTTTTGCTACTTGTTGCCAAATCTGCTTATTGCTAACTTTCCGTTTAACACCTTTTTCTGCTCTTTCACTTTCCAAACGACCTCTTGTATGATTAAAGAGTATTTTTGTAGATGAAGTGAATAGAGACCGCCCTGTTAGCTCAAGTTCAAATTTAAGGTCTGTTTTTTCCAGAATAAGTGGTAAATCGGTGATGATGGCAACTATAGCTTTCTGTTTGATTATGTTCTTCATTTGTCTGTGTTTCTTTATTTTGTCATTCTGTAATCTTTCTCTTTCGATATCTGTTAGTATTCCTCTGTAGGGCTTTCTTGAGTGCTTATCGTTTTCTATGGAAATTGTCACGTTGAGGCACGACATAAGTTGTAAGCAGTTTGATGCTATATATAATATACTAAAATATGGTGGAAATATTGACAGAAGAATTAGAAGATAGCGGTTCTATTCCGCTAATAAGTACCGATGGATTGACTCCATCAAATAATAATCAAGTAAAAGATAAAAAAGAAAAGCCTAAGATAGTTTCAAAGTCACTTTTATTCATTGGCGATGATATTGAAAACTATAGTAAACGTGGACTTTATGAAGCTGTCTTTTTTAATAGTCAACCCTATTTCTTGCGATGCTTTAACGCTGACCGAACAGGTAATAGTCCTAAACTGTTTGCCCTTCAAAAATCAATTTCAACTTATGAGGAATCGACAAGCGGTAATCCTCAAAAAGTTATGTTTGCTCCCAAAGTTACTTCACTTGAACTGTTACCATTCGATTTTGGAGAAACAGAATTAGAATCTGTCTTTGAGGGTAACAAATACGCAATCCCAACAACTCAGGAACTGTTTGACCGCATTTATGCCATGATTAAACTGTATGCAGACATCTCTTCTGATTGGTTAAATGTGAGCTCATTGATGGTTTTGATGAGTTACGAACAGCACAAGTTTAACTGGCTTCCATATCTGGGCATATTTGGCGATACTGGAAGTGGAAAGAGTGTCCTTACTGAGATTCTAAGTTATTTGTGTTACCGGTGTGGTTATTTCTTTGAAACAAATAGTGCTGACATCTATCAATATCTGAGCGAATATGAGGATACAATCCCTTGTTTGGCTGAAGATGAAACTCAGGGACTAGAAAAAGATAGTGAAAAAATTAAAATTTACAAATCAGGTAGTTCAAAAAGTGGTAAGGTAATACGAATCCTACAAACCCCAAACGGTCGAAAGTTATTATCCTATCCAACATATTGCTTCAAAATCATAACAGGCGAACAAACTCCAACAGTTAAGGGGCTGAATGAACGTATACTATGCATTCCTTCCTCCAAAGGCAAACCCTCAAAACATTGGTACGATAGAACCGATAAAGATACCAACGAAATTAAACGGTTAAAATGGGATTTACTCAAGTGGCGCATGGCCAATTATTGTAATAGCTATCAGAATGAAATCAACTCTACGAGTAGGATAGAAGATAACCTAAAGCCCCTAGAAGTGTTGGCGAAAGGATTATCGATATCATCAGACCTTGAAAAATGGGCAAAAGAAACAATACAAAAAAGCGAAAGCGAAAAGAAATCGACCCTTGAAGGCTGTACCGTTGAAGCCGTGTATACAATAATAAACAGAGGACTATTTGCAAAGGAAACTGTACTTCAAGGTCAATTAGCTTCAAAACTCTTCATTAGCTTTGATACTATTTGGGAACAAATTAAAACAATCACTCTAGGCAACAATGGATAATGAAAAATTGCAGACCGTTGAGTTTGGTGAGATTACTAAGAACAAGATTGGTAGAATTCTAAGCAATATTTTTGCTAGTAAATCAGTTTCAAAAGCGGATGCCACGAATAATAAAGTTAGGTGCCGTTCATTCGAAATAGAGATGTTACTAAGGGTTATAAGCAATTATTTTGATGAACCTGAAACTGAACGATTGAACCTAAAAATTCAGCAAAGTAACGGCGAAGAAGCAGAACTCTAAAGGCGCGTTAAATATGTCAGAGAATCACATAACAAAAGAAGAGCTATGGGAAGAGTTTTTTGGAAATTTTGGAAGAGACTTCGGAAATCCGCAAAGGTGGTTCTCAAACAATCCCTCAGATATTTACTGGTTCATCGATGAATGCACAAAAAATAAACTACCCGCATTTATGAGTGTTCAACCAAAGAATTATAAAAATACAATCAAGGGCCTTGAGAAACTGTTTTTTGATTTTGATTACTCAGCAACAACTCAAGCCACAGCTATAGATGAAATAAATAAATTACGAAAAGAAATGGAGAAAGAAGTTACATTCTTTCTAAAACACTTGGATGAATTAAACATAAAACCTCTTGTGGTACAAACGTACAAAGGCTTTCATGTCTATGTTTACCTAGATTATGTCTACAGTTTAAAAGGGCAAGATAAACTATTGAAAGAAGTGTATAAGCAGTTACAGCTAGCACTCTTACAAGGTTATGAATACAGATTTATTGATTGGCACGTTATTGGCGATATTAATCGCCTTTCTCGAATTCCATTATCAATTCACCAGAAGACAAGCGCAGAATGCATAATAGTTGACAATCAACTTAGACCCGATAAGATAAGAAGTTTAGAGTTTTTCAAGTTATATGGCTTAAAAGAAGCTGATATAAACGCAATCATAAAAAAGATAGTTAAAAACAAGAAGCCGATAGATAGCACTCCAAAAGACTATCCTATTAACTCAACCAACAACTTCAAAGATATTCGACCATGCTTCAAAAAAGCAATGGTTGCTAGAGAAATGTGCCATGAACAAAGACTTGCCTTGTTGCTAGAGATATATTCTCTTGGCAACCATGACATAGATAGTATAGTTCAATATTTTACGTGTTTCAATGACTTTAACGAAGATGAAACAAGTAAGCAAGTGCAATGGTTCCTACAGAATGAGATAGAGAGAGGATTCACTAAACCATACCGATGTAAAACAATAGCTGATAAAGGTTGGTGTATAGGTGAACAATGCCCTCTTAAAATTAATTGAACCACGTTTTAGGATGCCTAAAAAGCCCCATTTCCAAAGATAGCTTTTCTGACTCGTTTTCTGCTATTTCCGAATAGACCAGAAAACCTAGAATGTAAGGCAACTTTAAACGAATTTTTACTAAACTAATCAACCTGTTACCTTGTTGTACCGTTACTCGCATTTTCTCGATATTCGGGGTCAATTTTCCAGTTGTCAGATATGTTGTATATACTGCAATCCCTCTTCGAATGCTCTTAGGCGAAGACCCCATCTTAATTTTCCAGTTAGAGACCAATAAAAGAAGCTAAAAAATTCTAATGGATAAAACTTCTTGATGTAGGGATTTTTGGAGTGTTGAATATAGTGTGCAAGTTCATGGTCAAGTATAACAAATTGCTTCTCTTTGCTCTCAAAGATTTTTGAACAGCTAACGTATACAGTGTTGTTTCGGTAAGATGATACTTCAGAAGATGTTATCTTAAGTTTGGGTTTGGTTACCCCTTCAACTTTAAGCGTATCTGTAACAATAGAAAATCTTTCTTCAAGCATTTGGTTAAGCTTCAATTCCTCTGTTCTTTTTTTCTTATAAAATAAGAATGGAAAACGCTTGAAAGTTGAATCAGAGATATTCATGGAAAACCTCAGTGAATTCACGTTACCTTTGCGATAAAGTTAGCGTTAAATCTTTAAATAAAACTTTTTACCGTTGAACCTAAACTTGGAGAGACAATAGTATGGTTAAATGTATAAACTGTCAAAATCTTCTACAAGGTCATATGATACTTAGACCTGTTAATGGTGAAATAAAAGAATCCTGTATGTTATCTAAAGAAGTTATAGCTATGTCAGAAATTTCACGTATAGTAAATAATGATTTCGAATGTCAACAGGATGACGGAGAAACAGTTAAACCCCAATGAAGAAAGAGAATGGCCTAAATTCAAGAAAGTAAAATAAAACTTTGACTTTTTCCTTTTTTAATTTATATAAAAATGTTAAAAGTGTAAAATTTTTAATTGGTTAATCCTGATGTTTGCCCAAACAATTTTTAACCGTAGAATGTCACGTTTTTGTTAGGTTTTGTCACCTTTTGTTAGCTTAAATTTAACCACATAGGTAATACGTTTGTTTTAGGTAATCATAATTTAACATGCATGTTATAGAGGAACAAACAAGATAGAACTTGAGGTTGTGAGCCTCGAGCATGTCTTGTCCTCTATTGCTTCATATTCCCAGAATCTTAGTTTTTGGATGTTGGTTCCTTGAAGACGGAGCACTGGTCGTAGTGGTTCGAAGTTGCCTTAAGTGGTTGGGAAGTGTTTGTTTGTGGGTTAATTTTTTATTTTTTGCTGATTTTTTGAGACTTTTAAATTTAATTACTATTTTAAAGAATAAATGAGATACCCTTAGTAAATTACAAGTCACTTGATATAATTAGTAAAAGGCGAATCGTTGCCACCACTGCACGACCTAAAAGCTATGGCAGACAAAAAAGAAGCCTAATTTACGTATGCGATAACTTCCCTTCCAATTTTAATGCAGATGACTCAACCGCTCGGTAGTTGGAGATACTTTTTTGACCTTTTCACGGGGTTGGTGTATCTACCTAAGTTATGACTTCAAGGTAACAAAAAAACTAAAAGCTTAAACATATAGTAATTAGCATGGCTCAAACGGTCGGTAGCACCAAACAAGCAGGCAATAAGCAACAAAACGATTGGCACTCAAGTAATCTTCATAACCTGTGGGATAATTCCAAGCAACGAATAATCCTTTTGATAGTTGACCTAGCGGTCATATTCGGATTTTTGTTAGTTCTAAGTATCATATCGCCATTTTTCAATGGCATAAATGTGTTAATTACACTCACCATTTCCTTCCCGTTAATAATATTAGGCATAGTGTACTTTTACAGGAGTTCATCGCAACTTTTAGCAGAGGTATATCTCAGCAAACATCTATCTTGGGTCAAAATGGACATTGCGAATTTAATACAGCTCAGCAAAATTGAGGATGAAGAGCGAAATGAAGATTGGGATAACCAAATTGAAAAAAACAGGCATTTTCTCCAACAAGACATCAGTAAAGCAAGGGTAATTCTTAAGGAATATATTGATTATTCAGAGATAGTTTTACCACCAATTTATAATTATGAGCTAGATAGGCTTCAAAAAAGCATTGACGTTTTTTTCAATTGTAGCAGTGAGGTATTATTTCCCTGTGCCCATACCTTTTCGGATTCAGAGACTTTTGAGAAAATGCAGGCTGAATACTGGGATTCATCAGAAATTCCTTTTCTGCATCCGATATCAATGCAAGAGGTTAAGGAGATTGAGGCTGAGGTAATTGAGGAAAACAAGAAAAAGGATTTTCCTGACCCTAGAATAGCAAGAATATGTGAGTATAACATTCAAGCTTTCGATGAGTTTATAGAATATTTGGGTAGAGTACTCTATGCAAGGGTGCGACCACATGCGATATTAAGGTATAGGCATCCGATTAATCTACTAGAACTTTCGAGATTTTTTACATATTGGAATGTTGTTTTGGCTTCATGTAGGAATACCGAAGAAATTTACCCTAAGGTAAAGAAAGATGTTATTGAGTACTATAAAACCATGAGCAGTAATGAGAGGCTACAAAAAAAGAGAATAACTAGCCTTAAGGACAGCATTTTATTGCTCATAGTTGGCGGTATTATATCAGCGTTTATAACTTATGTTATGGGTTCCGTTGGTATCGTTTAGTCTATTGTAAACCTTTTGATGTGACAGTGACATGCATTTCTCAGGAAAAGGTCTATGTTAGCCCTCTTCTATTTTTTCAGGGAATAATGGGTCATCAAAAAGAACTAAGCCATCGCCTTGACTGTCGGTCGAGTTTTCGTTAGTTTGTTTATCCTCCTGACTCCCACTAACTTTAGGGATTTTTAACTTACAGAGTTTATATAGGAAAACCAAAGCAAAAAGAGCTAAAAAAAAAATAAGATAAAATTTAGAACAAAGCCCATGGTTAAGGCTAACAAATCAATCATTAAATCACCTAATAGAGTGTTTTTGGCTTGTTTAAGCAGTAGCCCCAATCAGTTTTTGTTACCAAGTTAAAGCCTTCTGAGAGATAACTAGTTAGTTCTTCTTTACTTTCTGCATAAACAACGTCATATTCGTTAGACTTTATCCACGATTTGACTATGTGAACATACCGCAAAGTATTGTTGATGTCGCAGTGTCTAGCAAATCGTTGAGTGTCCACAATGTCCTTAGTCTTAAAGTAATGCCATGAAATAGCATAGTGCCGAAATGTATGAAAATGAATCTTATGAAAGTCTTGATTGCCTGTTTCTTTAGCTAATCTTTGCCTATAATCAACGATGGAATCGTTAATTCCAGTGGGTTTATTGATGTTTGAGAATATTCGCTTTTCATTTCTTGGCAATTGGATAAGCAAACCAATTAGTTCATCAGATAAGCTATAGGTTTTAGTTCTGTGCCCTTTGTTTCCTGTTATCTTTACAGATTTTGTTATCAGGTTTAGGTCACTCCAATTCAAAATCCAAGCTTCACCACTGGAGCAACCAGTTTCCACGGACAATAAAATCATAGACCTGACATGAATAGACCTAATTCGATACACAAACTGTTTAACCATCTCAGGATTAGGCACAAACATCTCTTCATTGTCACACGCTCTAAAATTCGGTCTATTGTAAGGTATTTTCTTAAACTCTGCATACTGAGTAATCGCATCAAGACAATTTGACTTAGACTTATCACACCAAGAAGAACTTAACACTTGAGCGGTCATGTCATTTGGTGAACCTGATAGTTTAGCAAAAAACCGAAGCTTCCTACTGATACTTGAATCACGATTACCTTTAGTGAACTTTAGCCATAAACCAAAATTCAAAAGGTCAGATTCTTTGGACTTCCACAGGTTCTTTGTTGGTGCGGAGGGTGGGATTTGAACCCACGAACCCCTGCGGGATAGGAGCCTCAGTCCTACGCCTTTGGCCATGCTGGGCGACCTCCGCTCTGTTGTGATGCTGTCTTGAGGCTTTTCGGAAATATAAATTAGTTGTTACATTTAAAGGCTTTACTTTGCGTGTGGAGGTTTTTGGGTAGGATTTGTTTATTACTGGGGCAGGGTTGATTGTTTTAGGGGATATACAGAAGGTTTATTTCCCGCACAGTTTATAACAGTGTTATAAAATTTGTGGTTGGCAAACAAGATGACAAAAATATACAACAACGTCCTTGAAACAATCGGCAAAACACCCCTAATAAAAATTAACAATTTAACACAAGGCCTAAACGTCACAGTAGCAGGCAAATTTGAAGCCAGAAACCCAGGCGGAAGCGTAAAAGACCGCATCTGCAACGCCATGATTGAAGAAGCAGAAAAACAAGGCCTACTCAAACCCGGCGCAACCATAATAGAACCAACAAGCGGAAACACCGGCATCGGCTTAGCCATGGTAGCCGCAGTAAAAGGCTACAAACTTATTCTAACAATGCCAGAAACCATGAGCATCGAACGCCGAAACCTACTCAAAGCATACGGTGCACAACTCGTCCTAACCCCGGGAACAGACGGGATGGCTGGCGCAATAAAAAAAGCAGAAGAACTCCTTGCAAACACACCCGGTTCGTTTATGCCGCAGCAATTCAAAAATTTAGCTAACCCAAAGGTTCACCGTGAAACTACAGGGCCAGAAATTTGGGCTGACACAGACGGCAAAGTAGACATTGTCGTTGCAGGCGTCGGTACAGGCGGAACCATAACGGGCATTGCAGAGTACATCAAACCGCTTAAAGCTGATTTTAAAGCAGTCGCTGTTGAGCCAGCAGGTTCACCAGTACTAAGTGGAGGCAAAAAAGGTCCACACAAAATACAAGGCATTGGCGCAGGTTTTGTTCCAGATGTACTTAAACTGGATTTGGTTGACGAAATCTTCAAAGTAGCAGATGATGACGCTCTTAAAACGGCTAGGCAGCTTGCTCAAAAAGAAGGCTTACTAGTAGGCATTTCTGCTGGTGCAGCCGTGTTTGCAGCCATCGAAATCGCTAAACGCCCTGAAAATAATGGCAAATTGATTGTTGCAATTTTGCCAGATACCGGAGAAAGATACCTAAGCACCCCATTATTCCAAGAATAACCAAAAAAGCCTCAACATATTTTGTGTTGTTTACGCTTTTTTTATATTTACCTTTAATCTACTAGTAGAAAAAATGGGAAGCAGAAAACATGGAACCCAAAGCTAACCAGCCCAGCTCTAAAAACTGTGAAGAATGCAAACAAAGAAGAAGCGGCGAATATGATTGCTGGAACCCAGACAAAATGATTGAAGCACTTATGAAAAATCACGATCAGGGTGAGGAGCATTGGGTTGAAAACGGCTTACCCAATCTTGTAGACAAGATAGTGACAAACTATCACACTTTTGGCGGGATGGACCATCTAGAAGGCAGAGATTTGCCATCCAAAAAAGTCGTCATCGAAGTTTTAGATGACATCTTCACAGTTCTGTTTCCAGGCTATTTTGGCGATTCCGAAATCAGCAAAGCCAACATAAAATATCATTTAGGAACTAAATTAACATCCATATACACACGTTTAACCATCGAGATAGAAAAAAGCCTCAAATACATATGCAGAAAAATCAGCGAATGCCCACAAGACATATGCCAAAAACGTGCACACGTGGTCGTTAAAGAACTTCTTGAAGCATTACCTGAAATCCGTTCAACACTTAGCAGCGATATAGAAGCAGCATACAACGGTGACCCAGCCGCGGTAAGCACAGACGAAGTTATCCTAAGTTACCCGTGTGTAATGGCAATCACAACTTACCGGTTAGCACATGAACTTTACATCCGCTGTGTACCGTTAATTCCAAGAATAATGAGTGAACACATGCATTCCCTAACAGGCATCGATATTCATCCAGGCGCAAAAATTGGCAAAAGCTTCTTTATCGACCATGGCACGGGGGTTGTTATCGGTGAAACCGCAGAAATCGGCGAGAACGTGAAACTTTATCAAGGCGTAACCTTGGGTGCATTGAGCTTTCCTAAAGATGAAAAGGGCAACATCATCAAAGGCCGTAAACGACACCCCACAATCGGCAATAACGTTGTCATTTATAGCGGTGCAACTTTGCTGGGAGGAGACACAGTCATTGGGGATAACGTGGTGATTGGTGGAAACACTTGGATAACCACTTCAGTGGAAGCAGGCACCAAAATTACTAGGGGACCTGAAGAGTCCACTTACAAGAAAGAAAAGAATCATGACCATTAAAAAACGAAAGTTAATTGCTTTATTATAGCAATCTAAAGTTTTCTTTTACAGTCGTTAAAACTACATGGGTGTTAGTTCGCTCAATGTAGGGTAACGCTAGCAAACGTTTTGTGAAGGCACCAAGGTCTTCTCTGCTTTTGAATTTGGCTATGATAACAGCGTCAGTTGAACCAGTAACGTCATAGACTCCGCAGACACTTGGAATTTTTGCTATTTCCATTTCCATCTCAAGCAACCTTCCTTTGGATACAGTAATTTCTGTTACAACAGTCAATTGGTAACCAAGTTTTTCATGGTCCAAAGTAACAGAGTAACCTTTGATGAGGCCATCGTCTTCCATTTTTTTGATTCTAGACAAAACTGTGCCAACAGATACCCCAACGTTTTTGGCTATTTGTCTGCTTGAGAACCTTGCGTCCTCTAAGAGGCTTTTGAGAATTTTAACATCTGTTTCATTTAGCTCCAAATCCAAGACTTCCCTGTACGTTCTTCCAGCCAAATTAATGTTTTCGAAACATACTTCTTGATATTCACGTGGTTATATTTATAAAAGTTTAGTTTTAGAGTATGAAATAGAACGGTGAAATTATGGTACACGGCATTTGGCTGTGTTAAGTAAATTCATAGTAACGTTAAATTAGCAGGGTTAGTCCCAATAGTGAGATTGAGAAAATGCAAACCAAAGTTGACACTATACTAGTACTTGACTTCGGAGGGCAATACTGCCACTTAATCGGCAGAAGAATCAGAGAACAAAGCGTTTACTCCGAAATTGTTCCCCATGACATTTCGCCTGAAGAAGTCAAAGCCTTAAACGAAAAATTCAATGTTAAAGGCTTAATTTTATCCGGTGGACCCTCAAGCGTTTATGGACCAAACGCGCCAAAACTACACCCAAGAATTTTGGAGGTCAACCTGCCAATTTTGGGTTTATGCTATGGACACCAGATTTTGGCTCAGTTAACCAAAGGAAAAGTTGAACCTGCAACCTGCAAAGAATACGGCATAGCCTATGTAAGCATAGACAAAGCCGAAGGCGTTCTTGAAGGCTTAAGCAGCAAAGAGAAAGTTTGGATGAGCCACGGCGACACCGTCTGCAGTTTGCCAGACGATTTCGAATCTTTAGCCCACACCAATAACTGCCCCGTTGCAGCTTTTAGGCATAAACAGAAACCCATCTACGGCATTCAATGGCACCCAGAAGTAATACACACTGAGAACGGCGCCCGCATGCTACACAATTTCATCTTTAACGTTTGCAAATGTGAACCTAACTGGCAAATGGAAGATTTAATCGAAAAGATGGTTCAAGAACTAAAAACCGAAGTAGACAACGGAAGCGCCATTATTGGTTTAAGTGGCGGAATCGACTCAAGCGTAGCCACAGCCCTTGCGGCTAAAGCATTAAACGAGAAATTAACCGCAGTCTACGTTGACCATGGGTTTATGCGGGAAGGCGAAACTGAAGCCATACGAGAAACCTTTAGCAAATTCAAAATTAACTTCATCGTAGCAGACGCCCATGAAAGATTCATCAAAAAACTCCAAGGCGTAACTGACCCTGAACGCAAACGAAAAATCATCGGTGAAGAATTCATCCGTGTGTTTGAAGAATACGCCGTCAAATCCGGCGCCCAATACCTAATTCAAGGAACTATTTATCCTGACCGCATAGAATCTGGCTTCCGCAAAAATAGCGACGTAATAAAAAGTCACCATAACGTAGCCGGTTTGCCTGAAAAAATTGAGTTCAAAAAAATCCTTGAACCCTTACGGGACTTATACAAAGATGAAGTACGCAAAGTTGCAAAAATGTTGGGGTTACCAAATGAGCTTGTAAACCGGCAGCCGTTTCCAGGTCCAGGCTTAGCAGTTAGAATTATTGGTCCTTTGACTGAGGAAAAGGTTAGAGTTGTTAAGCATTCTGATAAGATTGTTCGGGATGAAATCGAGGCGGCTGGTTTAGCGGAGAGTCTTTGGCAGTATTTTGCAGTGGTTACTGATACTAAAGCTACAGGCGTTAAGGGTGATGCAAGAGCTTACGGTTACGTGGTTGCGGTACGAGTTATGGAAAGTCGTGAAGCCATGACTGCAAGCTTTGCTAAACTTCCCTATGAGGTGCTGGAAAAGATTTCGACGCGAATAACTAACGAGGTGCCAGAGGTTACTCACGTAGTTTATGATATAACTCACAAGCCGCCAGCAACAATCGAATGGGAATAAACTTCCCAATTTTTAATATTTTTACGCTTAAAAAGTCAATAGCACCTGTTCTCTTAGAAAAAAATTTTGCTTAAGCCCTTTAGCCTTTGACCTATTAGCGTTTCTCCATACCAGTTTATATAAAAACTTAGCATAGTGTAATTTATCTAAGGTGAATTATCTGAAGGCAGTGATTTTAGCAGGCGGATTTGCAACACGACTAAGGCCATTAAGCTGTAGCAGACCAAAAACGCTTTTTCCAATAGTTAACAAGCCGTTGCTACAATGGATTTTTGAAGGACTCGCTGCCAACGAAATAAATGAAGCGGTCTTAGCGGTTAACGCGTTAACTCAGTTTCACATAAAACAACAAAAAACGCCTAAATGCGGCTTAAAAATCAAGTATGCAATTGATCCACCCAAGACGCCGCTGGGAACCGCTGGACCAATAAAGAACGCGGAAAAAATAGTCGGCCATGATGAACCGTTTGTTGTTTTGAATGGAGATATATTTGCTGACATTAATTATAAGCAGTTGCTTGATGTGCATACAAAAACCGGCGCGTTAGCAACTATTGCTTTGTGCAAAGTTGACGACCCCTGCAGGTATGGTGTTGCAGAACTTGAAAACGGAAACTGTATCAAAAACTTTATTGAAAAGCCAGCCAAAGGGCAAGAACCAACCAATTTAATCAATGCGGGAGTTTATGTTTTAAGCCCAAAAGTTTTCGATTACATTCCTAAATGTAAACAATGCTCGATGGAGCGTGAAGTTTTTCCGGCGCTGGCAAAAGAACACAAACTTTTCGGGTACATGATAGATGGGTTATGGATGGATATAGGTAAACCAGAAGAGTACCTGTTAACCAACAAGATAATCTTAGACAACAAAGCAATGGCTAACCAGCTAAAGGTGCCTAAAAAATTTCAAGTTAAAATGCCGGTAGCAATAGATAGAAATGTAGCTATAGGCGAAAAATCAGTTATCGGCCCCTACGCAGTTTTAGGCAAAAACGTCATTGTTGGCAATAATGTACAGATTTGTAATTCTGTAATTTTCCCAGACGCAAAAATCAGTGACAATGCAATAGTTGACGGCGCAATAGTGGGTGAGGGCGCAGTAATCGGTAAAAATGCTCAAATTAACAATGGTTGTATTGTTGCTGACCAGGTTAAAATCAGAGACAACATCAGTTTAACCAGGGATTCAGCGGTTTGCCCTGCTAAGGAGATATCTGAAACTATTTTAAAAAGAAACATCATCTGTTAAAACGTGCAAGGTCGATTTAGATGAGTACAAGAAAACTTTTTGGAACAAACGGCGTGCGAGGACTCGCCAACGTTGAATTAACTCCTGACATGGCTGTTAAAGTTGGTTTAGCTATTGGAACCTTCTTTGGAAAGAAAAACCTTCTTCTTGGGTATGACGCAAGAACTAGCGGTCCAATGCTGGCTAGAGCAGTAATTTCAGGTTTAACTTCAACCGGCTGCAACGTGTATTTTGTCGGAATGGGGCCCACGCCTTCACTTCAATTTGCCGTTAAAAATCATAAAATGGACGGTGGAGTCATCATTACTGCTTCACATAATCCTGCTCAATACAATGGCATTAAAGTCATTTGGAGCGACGGCATAGAAACCTCACACGAGCAGGAAGAAGAAATAGAAAAAATCTATTTTGAAAACAAAATCAGTTTTGCTCCCTGGGACAAGCTGGGAGAACTACGCGAACTTCCTGGCATAAACGATGAATACATCGCCGCCATCAAAACCCATGTTAACCCAGAAAAAATCGCCCAAAAACACTACCATGTAGTAATTGACGCAGCAAACAGCGTCGGAGGATTAACCGCGCCACCCCTAATGCGTGATTTGGGCTGCAAAGTAACCAGTCTAAATGCAAACATTGATGGTACGTTCCCTGGTAGACAGCCTGAGCCGCGCCCGGAAAGCCTTGGCGAGTTAGCTGCAATCGTAAAAGCTATCGGTGCAGACATGGGAGTAGCCTTTGACGGCGACGCTGACAGGTCAATCTTTGTTGGTGAAAACGGCGAAATCTACATGGGCGACAAAACCTTTGCAATCGTGTTAAAACAGTATCTTCTGAAAAACAAGGGCGCCACAATTGTTACCCCAGTTAGCTCATCGACTCTAATTAAAGACACTGCAGACGCTTACGACGGCAAAATAGAGTGGACAAAAGTAGGCAGTGTAACAGTTTCACAACGAATGAAAGAAGTAAACGCAAAATTGGGCGGTGAAGAAAACGGCGGAATATTTTATGGGCCACACCAAGCGGTAAGAGACGGCGCCATGACAACTTCGCTGATTCTGGAAATCATGGCTGAAACAGGCAAAAAGCTCTCCGAACTCGTCGCTGAGCAACCGCAGTACTTTATTGAGAAAGGCAAAATCGAATGTCCTGATGAAAAGAAAGCTGCCCTGCAAACAAAGATTTACGAGCAAGTTAAAAACGAGAATGTCAGCACAATTGACGGCGTAAAGATTTGGTTTAGTGATAAAAGCGCAATTTTGATTAGACCAAGCGGTACGGAACCAGTGTTTAGGCTGTATGCTGAAGCAAAGGATAAAGAAAAAGCATTAAAGCTAGTTGAAGAGTACAGTTCAAGGCTTAAAGAACTACTCCAAACTATTTAACATCCTTTTTTAGGCCACAAAACAATAGGGGGGTAAATGCCCAACATGCCTTCAGTGTTAAACCTACAACCGCAAGATTTAGATTCAAAAGAGAAACGTTCCAAGTACGCAGTCAGCATTATCGGGTGTGGGCAAATTGGGATACTTTACGCAGAAGCTTTCGCAGAAGCAGGCTACAAAGTTACATGCAGCGACGAAAACCAAAGCCTGCTAAAACGGTTAACGAAAGCCAAAAACTGCTGCGCAAACCCCGAAGTCGAAACACAACTAAAAAAACACATTAACCAAGGCAACTTGACCACTTCAAATGTGCGAAAAAACACTGTTTCCCAGAGCGACATCATAGTTTTAGCCATTAATGTTCGGATGGATAACAAGAAAAATTCTGACACAAACGAACTGGAAATGGCGTGTAAACAGATTGGCGCCGCTTTAAAGAAGGGTTCACTGCTGATTTATGTAGGCATCGGCGGCTTTGGCTCAACGGAAACCTTGCTAAAAGAAACCCTTGAAAACACTTCAGGATTAAAAGAAGGCAAAGACTTCCTTTTAGCTTATAATCCGCTGCATTTTTCCAAAACGCATTTAATCAAATCTCTTGAAAATATAGAGTTAATTATTGCCTCAGCAGACCAGCAGAGTTTAGATGCGGCAGCAATCGTTCTAAAAACGTTAACGCCTAAAGTTAAACAGACAAGCCAAGTTAAACTTGCAGAACTTGCCGTGCTCTTCAAAGTAGCGCAACATGACGCATGTATGGCTTTGGCTAATGAGTTGGCGGTTTTCTGCGAAAATGCTGGAATGGACTACTTTAACGTTCAAGAACTAGTCAGCAATGAAGATTCAAGTTTTTGCCCTACGATTGCTGAAGAGGAAAACAGGAAAGAAACATATCTGCTGATCGAAAGCGCAGAAAACCTAAACGTTAAACTGCGTTTGCCGCTGCTAAGCAGACAAATTAATGAGGATATGGTTAAGCATGCAATCAATCTTACCCAAGAAGCCCTAAGGAGTTGCGACAAAAGCTTAAGAAGAGCAAGAGTTGCCGTGCTTGGAACAGCCAACCAGAACACTGCAACATCAGAATACATCAAATCGGCAACTACTAAAGGCGCTAAAATCACGCTTTATGATCCGCTTCTGGCTAAAAATGAAACGCTGGAGCCCACGCCAATTTTAAAGAGGAGTTTAAGTGAAACCGTTGAGGGTGCAGACTGCCTTGTAATTTTAACGGGACAGGAACAGTTTAAACGGTTAAACCTCAAAAAACTTAGGACAGTTATGAAGAGCCCTGCTGTACTTGTAGATTTAATAGGAATAACTAACCCGAAAAAGGTGCAGGCAGAAGGCTTCATATATTGTGGAATAGGAAGAGGAATGGATAAACCTTGAACAAGCTTGGAGTAGCAGTAATCGGAACAGGGTTCTGGGGAAAAAACCACGCCCGAAACTACAAAGAACTTGAAAACACAAACTTAGTTGCAATTTGTGATGTTAGCCCTGAACGTGCCAAAACCATTGCAGACCAGTACGGCGCAAAAGCTTACACTGACAGCGCAGCCATGCTTAAAGACCCTGAAATTCAAGCCGTCAGCGTCTGCACATGGTCAACAAAACTCGCCGAAGAAGCTCTCAAATGCTTAAATGCAGGCAAACATGTGCTTGTTGAAAAACCCATGGCTACTGACACAAATCAAGCCCAAACACTACTAGACACAGCCAAAGCAAACGGCCTACATTTAACCGTTGGTTTTTTGATGCGTTTCATTCCGGGTTTGCAGCAGATTCGGCAAGCTGTAGAGTCTAAAAAAATCGGTGAACTGGTGTCTGCAACTGCTAAAAGGGTTACACAGTGGCCCGAAAGAATTGGAGACGTCGGCGTCGTAAAAGACACTGCAATTCATGATATTGATGTTATGCGTTTTATTTCCGGAGAGGACCCAGTGAGCGTTTATGCTAAAATGGGCAATATGCGGCACCGCCAATTTGAGGATTACGCGCAAATCATGCTTACTTATGAGAGCGGCAAAACCGCCTTTATCGAATCCAACTGGTTAACCCCATACAAGATTCGCTCGTTAAACGTAACGGGCAGCGAAGCCATCATGCGGCTGGATTATAACAGCCAAGAATTGTGGATTGAAAACGCTAAAGAATCAGTGCAGCCAAGAATCCCCTTTGAGGAACCACTAAAAGCTGAGCTTAAACATTTTGCTGAATGCATCACTGAAAAGAAGAAACCAATGATTACCGGCGAAGACGGATACAAAGCGTTAGAAATCGCGTTAGCAGCTATGGAGTCTTCAACTAAAAACACAATTATAAAACTTAACAAATAATTGAAAAGTTGAAAAAAGCAGGTTAACCCTTTAGGTTAAAGGGTTTGCCTTCTTTAACTATATTTTCAGGAACCTGTTCTTTCCACTTCTTTAAGAACGGCAAGTCATCGGCTTCCTTGCGTAACTCGTCAGGAAGCATTTCAGGTATTTCGTCACGTATGGGGTACCACCGGTGACATTCTGGGCAAACGATTAAACCTTCGACGATTTCGTCTTTTTCCTCAAACACCAGCAAGTCAAGCGGGTGATGCTTGTCAATTGGGCAAGCGAGAATCTCCATTAATTTACGTTTCATGTTAGCGTCACATTGTATAGTTAAAACTTGTTTACTATAAAAACTTGCTTGGCAAACCCGACACGCAAATATCAAGCACCGTTTGATACCAATAAGGACCAGTACTACGAACAACACGAGAAAAACCAAAACTGTAGCTTACACCTAAAGCATCCAGGCATACAGCAACTTTTTGGCAGGTCCTCTCGATTGGGTCTTCCCCCTTAGCGGCATGCTGAAAATCGAAATAGTGAATCCACCCTCCAGACGGTTTTAAAGCCATTAAAGCGTACGGCAGATACTCAAGCGCTAACTCTGGCAACGGCATCAAAACACGGTCAGCCATGCCCTGTAGTTGCAAGGAAATGATTTCTTTTGCGTCACCCAACACGGGAACTACTTGGTTAACTACTCGGTTGAGCCGAACGTTTTCCTGCATGCAAGCATAAGCGGTTGGGTTAACGTCGATAGAGTAAACTTTAGAGCCAGAAGCTTTGGCGATTAATATTGAGAAGCAGCCGACACCTGAAAACATGTTTACCACTACTTCGCCCCGCGTTACAAGGCTTGGTATTCTTTGGTGTTCAAGCAGTAGCCGTGGTGAAATGTAGCATTTCTCAACATCCACTCGAAAAAGACAGCCGTGCTCCTTATGAACCGTAACCGTACGGTTTTCGCCCGCCAAAAACTTTAGCTGCCTAACCCTAAAATCGCCTTGAACAGCGCTGGTTTGCATGAAAACCGCTTTGATTTTGCGGGGGTAAAGCTTCATTATCGCTTCTGCTGCTTTCTTTGCGTTTTCAGCATCGTCATTTGGAGCTTTGATTACTGCTATGTCGCCTACGATATCATAAGAATTGTAAACTTTAGTCGAGTCCAAGGTGTTAACTCTTGCTTTTAGCCTTTGACGCATTTTAATCTCTTTGTTTATTGGAAATGTTTAAAAGTAAAATGCTTTTCTTTGTAGGAAGAGGCGTTTCCAATGGAAAAATCAGGAATTGTTTATGAATGTATGCGTTGCGGTGCAAAAGTACCATCTGAAGAGTTAGAACTCCGCGGTGGAGAAACAAAATGCATCATCTGCGGTTACCGCATTTTAAAGAAAGTAAAACCGCCAGTAGTTAAAAGAGTTCAATCAAGATAAAAACATGGAAACTCGCTCAAGCGGCGAGCAAACCAATTTTTTAAATAAAAATTTTAATAAAAATCATCGTCTTCGTCGCGACGGCTGAGTTTGCGCAATGCCTTTCCTTTAAGATGGACATTCGTTGGTTTTGGGTCATCTACGAGTAAATCGTCAGGTTCACGTTCGACGGTTTTTCTTTTTACTGTTTCGCCACATATTCCTTCGGGTAGCAAACGTCGCTTAAAGCACATTGCATAGGTACATTTTGCAACGTTACAGTATTCGTCACCGTCTTTGCACCAGACACCATCTCGTCTGAACCAAGCGGCATTTTTCCCACACTTAAAAGATGAGCACGATGGTGAACAAGCTTTTGATTGAGCCAACAGATACACCTCAAGTTGCTTTCAAAATCTAAAGCGTCAGTATTTTTTTGTATTCCTTAGCTTTTACCTTCCGTTAAACAAAATATAAACTTTATTGTAATTCAATCACGATTAGGACATCACAATCCTTGAGGAGAAGAAACTGTTTAGGAAAGGAAACATTATAAAAACACGTTTATGGTATCTATTGGCAATTCATCTTTGGAATGTGCCGTATTGGAACAAACAATTCCAGACCAGCTTGTAGCGACCCTGAAGAAACAAAAATATCACCTCATAGGCAACCATTCCGCAGTTAAACGCTGTAAATGGCTATATGAATCATTAGTTAACGGCAGAGTCTGCTACAAAGAAAAGTTTTACGGCATAAAAAGTCACCAATGCCTCCAAATGACCCCGTCACTGTACTACTGCACGCAGCAGTGCCTGTTTTGTTGGCGGGCTCAAAGCGGCGATTTGCAGGTTACATGGGACGAAATGAAACTGCCCCCGCTAAACCAGCCTGAAGAAATCGTGACGGCAAGCATTAAGGCGCAAGAAAAAATTTTAAGCGGCTACAAAGGGCACCAAAGAGTGGATTGGCGCAAGCTTACCGAAGCCTATCAACCTAGAAACGTGGCAATCAGCTTAACAGGTGAACCTACACTTTATCCAAGCATCAGCGAGTTGCTTAGAACCTATAGTCAGAAGGGATTTACTACTTTTCTTGTTACAAACGGAACCCTTCCGGGCAGGTTGTCAAAATTAAGTCAGGAACCAACACAACTGTATATTTCCTTATGTGCGCCAAATGAGCAGGTTTACAAGCAGGTTTGTCGTCCACTTATGCCTAACGCTTGGGGCTTTCTTAACGATTCTTTGGAGCTGTTTCAAAGCTTCAAATGCCGAACAGCACTGAGGATGACTCTTGTTAAAAACCATAACATGAGCAACATCGATCAGTACGCTAAACTGGTTGAGAAGGCCAATCCAACCTTTATCGAAGCAAAAGCATACATGCATATTGGTTTTTCGAATTTGCGGCTGGGTTTTGACGATATGCCTAATCTTGAGGAAGTCAGGGCGTTTGCTGAAGCGTTGGCGGAGAAAACAGGCTACAGCGTGATAGATGAATCATCAGATAGCCGTGTTGTTTTGCTTAGCCGCAAGGGTGCAAATAGCAAGCAAGCATAATGCTCAGAAATTTAAGCGTTAAAATGCAAATAATTCATTTTAAACAGTTTTTTTACTTCGTTAAAAGTAGCTTTAGGATAAACTTAAATAGCAATTATACAGCCTAAATTAAACTAGGCATTTAATTTAGCGGTGGTGACGCTGGGTGGTAAGCGAAGGAAGAGGACGCTTGTTTAGAAGAAAGGATGGAAAATATTTAGTTTATATTCCCAAAGATCTCGCCGAGGACAGCATGTTCCCATTCAAAGGTGCTGACTCAATATTTGTAAAAGT
Source organism: Candidatus Bathyarchaeota archaeon (assembly GCA_963832745.1). Lineage (GTDB taxonomy): Archaea > Thermoproteota > Bathyarchaeia > Bathyarchaeales > Bathycorpusculaceae > Bathycorpusculum. Next base: position 417,532 of record CAWHVC010000003.1, read on the forward strand.
AAGCTTCACATTAGGAGACCATGAACTCGTAATTGAAGAATGGAAAGGTTCCGAGCAAACTGAAGAGTAAGCCTCAAAAAGACTACCCCCAGTTTTTCTTATTTTTTTAAAACGGATAAATAAGAAGCCGCTTTAACTATTCTTAAAGGTGAAACCTTGGCTACCCTAAAAGCTGTCCTTGAAGAAGTAAAACAGGACTTAATGCAGAAAGACAAAATCCATGAAGAAACACATGAAGACATGCGTAAAGCAACCAGTCTATCCAAACAGGCAATCCTTCTGATTCATCAAAAAAAGCAGGCTGAAGCAGAAAAAATGCTCAATGAAGCAACACAAAAAATTGCCAACCTGCAAGTTTGCGCCAAACAGTACCCTGACATAATCTACAGCGGCATGTTTAGCGCTGCACTTCAAGAATACGCTGAAGCCAACATTTTCTTAACACTGATAAAAGAAAATAGATTTGTTACGCCCAAAGAAATCAATGTACCCTCCATTGACTACACACTGGGCTTAGCGGACGTCGTAGGCGAATACAGGCGTTTAGCCCTTGATGCACTTAGGGAAGGAGACGCAAAAAAAGGGGAAGAATGCCTCAAAGTGATGGATGAAATCTTTATCGAACTACTCGCTCTTGATGAAGCATACATGCTCGTACCTGGATTAAGACGAAAATCCGATGTTGCAAGAAAAATAATTGAGACAACACGCGGCGACATTACACAAGAAGTAAGACGCAAATCACTTGAAGACTACCTAAAACGTTTCGAGCCAACCAACTAAACCCAAAAAGCAGACAAGAAAAGCGAAAACTTGAAAACCCAAGCAATTTTTCTATCCAAAAAGCCCGTCATATTCAAACTTGTTTAGCCCAAAAAGTAATCAAGCAAAACATCCGTCTACAGAAAATTCTAAATGTAAGCCCAATTTATGAATAACCCAATTATCAAGTTGTAAACCACAAACAGTGCCAGAAAGTTAAATTTTCGTGCATAATGTTGCCAGCTATAGTAATTTAAATTCAACGTAATATAGGGAAGTATTTAAGAAAAAAATTGGTAAAATAATACTTATCGTTCATTTTAGCTGCATAAAAAATGCCTTTAGACTTGTTATAGCAAAAATTTATATATTGACTTACTTAAATACAATAAATATGTTTTCATGTAAAATTAATATAAAAAACGGAGAACTATAAGCTGAAAAAGATATTTTTAGGAGTATAGGTGTGACTTTAGTTGCAGTGTTGTCTTTGACTGTTTTTCCAGCATTTGTGCAGGCGGCAGGACATCGATATGTAGAATACGGAGACAGTGCGACTTTAAGCTGGTCAATAAATTCGTGGGTTGATTGCTACTGGGACGACAATTATGTCATCAATCAACCGCAATCAACCAAAGGTCATTATTCTTCGGCCAATGGTATTACGGTCTTCTGTACGGAAAATTTCTGGGACAATGCGGAAAACAGCTATACATTATATGGGAATGTTGTGAGGCAACATTTGACTCGCTCATCGGCGACACTTGGCATATCTACACAGAGGCTTGGTGTAGCCCCGCATACCCTCTATCATATGGTGGCGAGTGTAGATACTTTTGATACGAAAGCCAATCTTAGCAGTGTTTTGCGCGCTGCTTTGCCTACTCCCCCTTCATTTTTCTTTTTCTGTAGCCAGCGCAATTAATGATCCTTTGCCTTCAACTTTTCACGTTACATTTCAAGGCTACATGCAAGCGCCCTCAGGCTCATCTTCAACTGATGATGCCCCAGTTTTGACCTTGCAATTCTTGAACGGAACAATTTATAAGGCTGAAACCACGCGTTTCACTTTCTCTATGGACGAATCACCAAAAGGCGAATGTATTGCAAAGTTTACACTCTTATTTGGCGATTTTTATGACGAAATATCTTTACCTGCAAGTGTTTCAAATGGTCGTGTTTTTATAGACTCCATTCCAACAGTATTTGTTGTTAGTCCAGATTCTTTAATCGATGATAACACTATTGAAATTTATCGAACAGAGAACATATCGCTCTCGGGCACTGTTTCAGGTGAAGGAAGACCATCAACTTTAAATTGAGGATTATCACGTCTTTTCAAAAGTAGTTCGAGCTTCATACGAACAAACTGATTCAGGGATGTTTGTCTCGTCTCCTCTGTTAACTTTTGATTCAAAAACAGGTATACTTACTAGCGCTACAGGTCAATTTAGTGATGTGCTTTTAAACAAGTTAGGAGTGTCCTTTATTTTTGGCGGACTTTTTGATTTACTGGATTATTCCGAAAATTTAAATTTCACTTTAGTACGCCTTTCTCCACCATTTGAGCTCATTATATTACCTGCAGTGGGAATATTGTTTGTTTTAGTAGTGTCGTTAGCCTATAGATCCACAAAAAAACGAAGAGCTGCAGGCAAATCCTACTCAAAAAATTCATTAAAATCCGCCACTCAGGATATAAAAAGACGGTAGGTACACGTTATGGCCTCTGAAGTTATTGGTGAATTTAAGTCTGTGAAAAAGCGGTTTAATGCTACAGTGGCACTTGATAACCTTAGTATGAAAGTGTATCGGGGAATTAATGGATTGATTGGCCCGAATGGGGCCGGTAAAACAACGGCCATACGATTAAGTTTGGGGTTAATTAAGCCTGATGATGGTAAAGCCGAGTTATTTGGGTTTGATTGTTGGAGCAATTCTTATGCTGTTCGTCGTAAGGTAGGTGTTTTGTATGAAAAGCTTGCTTTTTATGATAATCTTTCTGGGCTAGAGCAGTTAAAGTTAATGGCTAAGCTAAAGGGTGTGGGTGAGCCTTTAATTGAGATTAAAGAACTTTTGAAGCTTGTTGAGCTTGACGAGACTGCTCATGATAGACGGATTGGCGGTTACTCAGCAGGTATGCGCCAAAGACTTGGGCTTGCACAGGCGCTTTTGGGCAATCCAGAGCTTGTGATTCTAGATGAACCTACTGCTAATTTAGACCCATTGAATCGTACAAAGGTCCTTGAGCTTTTATCGGTTTTGAATAAAGAGAAGGGCACGTCTTTTTTGATTTCAAGCCACATATTACCTGAGCTTGAAAAAGTGTGCAATACTTTTGTTTTAATGGATAAGGGTAAAATGTTGCGTCAGGGGTCAATAGAGCAAATGTTTGATAACTCTTCTTTAGTGAATTTTATTGTTAAGGTGAAACCTGTTGAACCTTTGTTGACTCTTTTGAAAGATGAAAAGTATGTTGAGAACCTGTTAGTGATTGATGATTCTTTGCATGTGACAGTGAATGATGCTGTGCTGTTTAAGCAGCGTTTGCCTTTGCTTATAAGTCAAGAGGGGTCTTCTTTGGATGAGTTTAAAATCGTAAAGTCTGATTTGGAGTCAATCTTTAGATCAGCCGTTGAGGGGGTTTAAAGAGTTTGTCGGTTAAAACAGGTTTGGCATTATTGAAAGCTGAGATGGGTAAAGTTTGGGGTAGACCGATATTGGAGATTACGATTGCCCTTATGGCTATATTGTCCGTTTCTTCAATCAGACCTTTTACTTATATTGTTGAACAATCTACTTCTTCAGCTTTTTTTCAATCTATGGTAGCAGAGGGTATTGGTGCTGCAGTAGTCTCGTTGATGTTGCCTTTGATACTTATGTGTGCGATTTTAATTTCTTTGTCTTTTGCTAGAGATTATGAGCAAGGGTTAATGCAGTCGCTTTTATCTTTGCCAGTATCGCGCAGATTACTTTTCACAACGAAGTTTATTGCAGTAATTCTACCATTAAGCTTGCTTTCTTGGTTTTTTACATCCTTCTTCGCAGGAATTACTTTTTATTCAAACCCGTTGCTTGTTTTACAGCTTTCATTTATTGCTCTTCCTGTTTCACTATTATTTTTGATGTTTTGTGGAGGTATCAGTGTTTTAATTGCTTTAATGATAAAGCGTACCATACCCTCCGTGCTGGCGGGGATGCTTACAAACTTTTTCTTCTGGTTCATAGCATCGGTAAACTCTAATTATGCAAACTCACTTGGAGAAGATTTTGCTAATTATTTGTGTTTAACACCTTATAAGGGATCGCTTGTCTTTTTGGATAAATTACTGGGTATAGAGAATAATGTAGCACCCTCATTTGTAAACTCACTCCAGAATAGTCTTTCGGTGGATAGTTTTGGTGTTTTATCGGTTTTTTATGCTTGTGTATTTGTCATTCCAACGTGTATTTATTTCTGCAGGAGGTTTGAAATACGCGAATAAATTTTTTAAGGATTGGTTTAATTCTGATGATCCTTGGCGCATTCTTACCGTTTTATTTTTGGACCGCTCCCCTGCCAATATATGGATTAGCAAGTATTGGGACAGCCGAACCAAACGAAACTTGGAGTTATAGCAAATTTTTGCCTCCTGTTGGTGTAGGAACCATTAAGGTAGGATACAATTTAGAAACGGGTAGATCCTCCTCAGCTACGATCACGCGGAAGTAGTGCTGCCTATTCATTTGGTAGTTACTAGTCCGTCGAATGTGACTTTAGTTGACGTAGAGGGTGTTAAGCCACATTGGTTCAAATAAATTTTGAGCGTTGGGAACATGGTGTTCATTGAACAAACATGGCGATGAAATTCTGTGGAACATGCCGAATGGTAGAAATTTTCCAAGAGACAATAACGGTTGTAAATAGAGAAAATGACAAGTTTCTTATTAGCATAATTTTAACGGTAAGTGGATTAGTGCTTTTTTGTTTAGGCTTAATCACATCTTTATTTTCAAAAAGCAAAACGGATAGGTACAAAAAATTATAATATATGTTAACTTCGGGGTTTACTAAGTCGTTTGGTGGTATTGCCAGTGGAGCAACGACGCTATTTTGTATCGGAAAACAAATGGCAACCAAAGAACACAACCGTTTAACCGCCGATTTAGAGCAAAAATAATATCTTAAAGTTCACCTAACGCTATGCAGTGAAAAAATATGGCTGCACAGGAAAAAACGGAAAACAGCGGAAATAACATTTAGTGATTTCGAAAAACTTGACTTAAGAATCGGCAAAATCATAGAAGCAACCCCTGTTCCAGAATCCAAAAAACTAATCAAAATCCAAGCAGACTTTGGCACTGAAAAACGCCAATGCATCGCCGGCCTACTCAAATATTACAAGCCCGAAGACTTGGTAGGCAAAAAATTTGTGTTTCTACTTAACTTGCAACGCCGTATGATTGCAGGGCTTGAATCACAGGCAATGATACTTGCCGCTGAAGATGCTGCAGGTACCGTGTCAGTGTTGCAGCCGGAAAAAGACGTTGCTGAAGGCAGCAAAATCGGGTAAGCAGGCAACACATTTTTTGCCTGTTCCAATTTTTAGGTTTAGGAAAAGTAAATTAATTATTTAGTTGGGATATTGTTAGTAATTTATTGTGGAAGGTTACGTTAATGGCAGTTAATGAAGAAGCACTGATGTGGGTAGAAAAGTACCGTCCAAAAACCTTAGATGACGTAGTGGATTTACACGACATCGTAGAAAGTCTAAAAGCGTTTATGAGAAACCCAAAAACCATGCCGCACCTAATGCTTGCAGGCATACCAGGCACAGGAAAAACTACAACTGCCTTATGCATTGCGCACGAACTATTTGGCATCCAAAACTGGAGAAACTTTACTTTGGAGCTTAATGCTTCAGACGAAAGAGGCATCGATACAGTTCGTGAACGCGTCAAAGATTTTTCACGTTACAGTCGCGGCGCGTTTGGAGATGTACCCTTTGCACTGGTTATTCTTGACGAATGTGACCAAATGACTGGACCTGCCCAGACCGCACTTAGACGCATAATGGAAACCAGCAGTCGCACCTCAAGATTTATCCTAATTTGCAATCAATCAAGCAAAATCATTGAGCCTATACAGAGCAGATGCGCGATTTTTCGGTTCTCACGCCTTGACCGAAACGCAATGAAAGAGCATCTTCTATGTATTGCTAAAAAAGAAAAAGTTGATATTTCACCTGAAGCAGCAGAAAGAATAGTTGACTATTCTGAAGGCGATCTGCGTCATGCAATTAACGCCCTTCAAACTGCAGCAGCATACAAGGAAGGTGGCGCAATTGACGAAAAAGTTGTTTCCCAAGTTATAGGTGAAGCCAGCCCCAAACAGGTCCAACTTATGCTTAACAAAGCCATTAACGGGGACTTTATGGAAGCCCGAAAAATCATGTATGACATCATAGGCACTTACGGTTTTACAGGGGGAGAAATTATTCGTCAAATGCAGCGGGAACTTTTCAAAATCAGCTACATAACTCCTGAACAGAAAGCTGAACTCAGCAACATTTTGGGAGAATATGATTATCGTCTTACACAGGGAGCAAACAATGACATTCAGTTAAGTGCGCTTTTAGCCCAATTTGTCAAAGTGGGTAAAACTCAAGGGGAAATCAGTTGAAAAACGACCTATGGGTCGAGAAGTACCGGCCAAGCACCATAAAGGACGTCATTGGAAATGAAGAAGCGAAAGCTCTTTTTGTTGAATGGCTGGAAAATAAGCATCACACCAAAAAAGCAGTGCTACTTTACGGTCCTCCAGGCGTAGGTAAAACCACTCTTGTTAACGCCGCCGCTAATGAGTACAATTTTAGAATCATCGAAATGAACGCTAGCGACACCCGAACAGAAAAAGCCGTAAACCGCATAGCTGGGCCAGCCACATCGTTTGTGGGTTTGGACAAGTTTTCCAGCGACGTCAAGGGCAACATGCTGTTTATGGATGAAGTCGACGGCATAGCAGGCAATGAAGACCGTGGTGGAGTTAGTGCAATCATAAAAATTGTGGAAAACGCCCGCACTCCAGTTATAATGGCAGCCAACGACCCAGAACTTGACAAGCTGCGACCGCTAAAAAAAGTTTGCCTGCTTATACGGTTCCAGCAAGTCCGCGTCCCACTAATTATAACGGCACTTAAGAGGATTTGCGAGCAGGAACACATTAAATACGAGTTTGAAGCGCTTGAGAAAATCGCTTTGAACAGCCGTGGTGATGTGCGGTCGGCTATTAATGACTTGCAGGGTTTAAGTGAGGAAGGCAAAACCTTAACGCTGCAGGATACGTTGGCGTTGGGTCTACGAAACAAGGATATCAGCATGTATGATACTTTGAAGGGTTACTTTTCTGCAAAAAACCTCGCGGAAGTTTCAAGCCTTCTCAGTTATTCAAACGTTGACTATGATGACTTGCTTATGGCAGTCGGTGACAACATGCCCCGCCGCTACAGCGACCCCGTTGAACTTGCAGAAGCATACGATTATCTTTCTCAAGCAGACGTTTTCCGTGGAAGAGTCGGAACAGAAAACTGGCATTTGCTGAAGTACTTCTTTAACAATCTTGCTCAAGCAGCAGCGGTTAACCCTGAATCATATAAGCCATTTGAGTTTATTTCGCCGCCAATTAAAGTCATAACGCTGTTTTGGACCAAAGGTAAACGTACAATGCTAGCCAGCATCTGCGCAAAAATCGGTGCTCAATGCCATGTTAGCAAGTACGAAGCAAAAATGATTTTTGTACCATACCTTAAACTGATGCTGCAAAAGAAAAAGGCAAACGAGCTTATTGAATGGCTAAAGCTTACGTCTGAAGAAGTAACTTTCTTAACAGGTTTGAAAATGTTTTAGGAGCACATGAAGGATGGTTGTTTTAAATAAGAAGGGGTTTAAGCTCCCACGTGTCGAAAGAGAGAAATTTATTTTGCTGATACGGTTGGGATTGGATTATAACCGCGATAAAATGCTTTTCAGCATAAAAAATTACAATAATATTAACCAACTGCGTGATGCTTTACAGGACATTTTAAAATCTGAAATATTGTTCACCCAAACCTGTGTTGTATGCGGAACAGATTTTGGTTGCAATACTTGCAAATATGCTGAGTCCTGCCCAACCAAGGATTTGCCGTTTAGCTGCGTCTGCTCTCAATGCCTTCGTCCCAAAAAGAATGCACAACAATCGCTGCTTAGCGGATTCTAATTTTTCATTAAAGTTCTGTTGGAAGAAAAATTTTTTACAGAAAAATTTAAGACCAGTAAACCCTATAGAAGTAGTTATGTCTAGTGAGTTTGCTGATTATCTTGCGGACTTTTTGAAGAGGCAGGCAAAAAACTATAAAACTTACTTGTTGTCCGCGTTAGAAGCCCAAGACCACTGTATCTCAATATTAGGTTCAAGTGGAGGAGTAATCAATGATTCTAAGGACATCCGCAATTTGGAGTTTCTTTGTGATGCAAAAATTTTTGAAGAGAAACTGCAGTTTTCAAGATCAGGTCGCAATGAATACAAGATTTTCTGTTTGACAGATTTAGGCGTAAAACTGGCTGAAGACTTAAAAAAAGATAATATAGTGACAATTCAGCCGTAAATAGTGGTTCACACCAACATTATCGGCTAAGGTTACTCTCTACATAGAAGTTAGGATTTTTAGCAAGTTTTGAGTTTTACTGCAAAGTCTTGTCCTTTTTGCGTCAACCTAAACACCCTAACTTGACTTTTCCCATTGTTGAGCATTTTTTCTTCGAAGATTTCGGCATCCCTTAAGAATTCCAGTTTTTTAGTTCTTGATTGGACGGTTGGTCTGCAATTAATTGTTTATCTTCATTGTTAAAGGCGTCTATAACGTATTTTTCAAGAGTGACGGCTTTTTCTGTTATGTAGGTTGTTAAATATTCGTCTAACCCTGACATTAAGAACCCTTATCAAGAATCACGCATGTAGGAATATAAATGTGATTATGAATTGTTCATAAAAAAGGTAAAAATATGAACATTATTTCATAAATAGAGACTAAACTCTGGACAATTAAAAAAACAAAAGAGGGCTGTTTTTAGGCAGCCACTTGCTTAAACGCATTTACACCCAGTTTAAAGGAAGAACTGGATGATGATAGGCAAGAACACAAGCGTTGTCACGGACATTAACTTGATAAAGATGTTCTGTCCTGGCCCAGCTGCATCTTTCATTGGGTCGCCAACTGTGTCGCCTATAACTGCTGCTGCATGCGCTGGGCTGCCTTTGCCGCCGAATTGTCCACTTTCAACGTATTTCTTTGCATTGTCCCAAGTGTTCCCTACGTTTCCCATGAAGAGACCAAGTAGCAAGCCTGTGATGATAGCGCCAGCCACCATACCAATCATAGCTGAGGGACCCAAAGTTATACCCACGATGATTGGTGCTAAGATTGCTACCGCGCCTGGGATGATGAGTTGCTTAAGTGCGTTGTCTGCAGTAATTTTGACGCATTGAGCATAATCGGGTTTAGCTGTTCCTTCCATTATGCCGGGGATTTGGCGGAATTGTCTGCGGATTTCTTTTACCATTCTGTCTGCACCGTTGCTTACACCTAAGACCACAACTGCAGTGAAGAAGGGCGGCATTGCTGCGCCAATTAGGATACCTGCAAATGTTCTTGCGTTAAGCAAACTCAGTATGGCGTCAGTTCCGCCTGCGATTGTGGCTGCGTATGCTGTGAAAGCTGGCAATTGCGTGATGGTTACAAAGAATGCGATTGCCGTTAGTGCTGCTGAACCGTCTGCGAAGCCTTTGCAAATTGATTTCATTGTGTTTCCGACTGAGTCAAGTTTGTCTGTGATGTCTCTTACTTTGGGGTCAAGTTTTGCTTGTTCTGCTATGCCTGCCGCGTTGTCAGTAATTGGTCCGTAAGCGTCTGCAGCTACTACGATGCCGATAATTGAAAGCATACCGACGGCTGAAATTGCTACGCCGTAGACTCCGCCCAGTAGGAAAGATGTCATTTCGGCTATGGCGATGAATATTATGGGAATAACTACGCTGTAGTGACCCATTGAGAAACCTTTTAGGATGGTCAATGCTGGCCCTTGTTCTGATGCTGCTGCAGTGATTTTTGTTGGTCTGAAACTGCCGGAAGTGAAGTAGTTCGATGTTTGACCGATGATTACACCCGCGACTAAGCCGCTTATTAGTGAAATGAACACACCAGATGATAGAGTTTCATACCAGCCCAAACCAAGAACACCCATTAGCACAAAGAAAATTGCTGATGCAGTGACGATTGTGGCTATTATGGAAGCGCGGGTTAACGCTTTTTCTGGTGAACCTCTAACTGTGAATGTCGTAAATATTGATGAAATGATGCCGACGCCCGCGATGACTAAAGGAAGCAAAACCCACGCCATGTTTGGAATGCCTGGTGAAATTTGAAATTCTGGAAGTACCGCGCCAAGAATCATTGTTGCAATGATTGAACCCACATAGGATTCGAACAAGTCAGCACCCATGCCTGCAACGTCACCTACGTTGTCGCCGACGTTGTCTGCAATTACACCGGGGTTTCTTGCGTCATCTTCTGGAATGTGCTCTTCGACTTTGCCTACAAGGTCTGCGCCTATGTCTGCTGCTTTAGTGAACATGCCGCCTCCGACACGCGCAAATAATGCAACAGTGCTTGCTCCGAAACTAAAGCCTATAACTTCATTTACAACTGTGGGGGCAGTAGCAGCATCCAAACCGCCAAATAATGCAAAAACGCCCAAAACACCTAAAAGACCAATACCGACAATGCCAAAACTTAGAACACTTCCGCCTTTAAAGGCGATGTCTAAAGCTTTTGATAAACCCTGAGTTCTTGCCGCGTTTGCGGTTCTTGAGTTAGACCGCACTGCAATGTTTAAGCCGATAAAACCGGTTGCGGCTGAACAGACTGCGCCAATAACATAAGATATTGCCATCAGGGGAGTTACAAATATGGCTATGCCGGCTGTGAGGACGGCTACGATTATGGCAATAACGGAGTATTGTCGTTTTAGGTAAGCGGAGGCACCTTCTCTGATGTATGCAGAGATTTCTTTCATTTTATCGGTGCCTTCGTCCTGTTTTAGAATTTTCCATGAAGTGAATAATACGAATAATATGGAGAGTATTCCTGCGAGTGTTATAAACAGCGATAGCTCAAAGACGCCTATCATTTTTTCCACCTTTTGCGTGTAAATGTTTCTGCATAGTGTCCGTTCACTCCCATATAAACCTATTTAATGATTGTTCATAGTTTTATTTAAAAAACAAAAAGTTTTTAATATAAACTCGTTTTTTCTGAAAAAATGTCATGGTACAGACCATTTTTGGGAACAAAACACAAATCACAAGTAGGCTTTTTATTTTTTAAAAAAACATGTAAAAATGAACATTTGTTTTATTTATTTCATAAATCAAAAGTTTTTTCGCATGTTTGCTATTGCATAGTATTAAATACTAAACAAACGCAAAGAAGCTTTTTAGAGAAGGAGAAATGGACAAAGTGAGTGAAAGAGTACATAAAAACGGTTCATACCTAAATGGAAAATCAACCGCAGGAACACACACCAGAGTAAAGGACACAAGCACAATCAGCGGCATGTGCCCAATCTGCATCCGCGACTGCCCAATCCTTTGCGAAATCAGCCTTTCAGCCTTCCGTGGAAGAGAAGCACTCTACCCCGAACCAGCCCAATTCGGAACCAGCACTGCCGGTGCCTTGAAAAACTTTGGCCTTGACTGGTCACATTTCAGCATTCAAGCTGGACTCTTCGATGCACAAGGAATAACTGAAACATCAGAAGAAGCCATATTCCCCAATGCCAACACAAAAGTAACCGTAGGCGGAATGCCCCTAAAACTCCCCATTTTAACAGGCGCGTTTGGTTCAACCGAAGTGGCAAGGGCAAACTGGGACGCGCTCGCCATCGGCGCTGCACTTTCCGGCGTCTCAGTTACAATTGGCGAAAACATTGCAGGCATGGATGTCCAGTCAGAACTAACGGATGGAAAAATTACCCATTCACCCGAACTTAAACGCAGAGTTGAATCTTTCCGCAAGTTTTGGGACGGAAAATATGGCGACGTTATCATCCAAACAAACGTGGAAGACAAACGTTTAGGAATCGACGCATATGCCCTGTCCAAACTTGAAGCAAACATTATCGAACGTAAATGGGGACAGGGTGCCAAAGCCATCGGCGGCGAAGTGCGTCTTAAAAATATTGAAAAAGCCATTTTACTAAAGAAAAGAGGCTACATTGTAATTCCAGACCCTGAAGACCCCGTGATTCAACAAGCATTCAAAGACGGCGTTTTTAACACGTTTGAACGCCACAGTCGAGTAGGCATACCTAAAGAACAAAGTTTCCTTGAAGACATAGACTGGCTACGCCATCAAGGAGCAAAAAAAGTCTTTCTAAAAACCGGCGCATATCGCCCCTCAGCTGTTGCTTACACTATGAAGTTTGCTTCAGAAGCAAAAATTGACGCGTTAAGCTTTGATGGTGCAGGTGGCGGAACAGGAATGAGTCCAGTTCCCATGATGGATGAAATGAGCATACCCACCATTTACCTGCAAGCACTCGTGTTGCAATGTGCACAGATTCTAAAGGCCAAAGGCAAATATGTTCCAGACTTGGTTATGGCAGGCGGTTTTATCGAGGAAACAAGCATCTTCAAAACTATAGCGTTAAGCAATTTTGGTGAAGGCCCCTTGGTTAAGGCAGTTTTGATGGGTCGTTCACCAATAACAGCAGCCATGAAAGCAAGCTACTTCAAACAACTATCGGCAGAAGGCAAACTGCCTAAAAGCTTCGAAGATAAATTTGGAGCTACACCAGACAAATTCTTCATAGCCACACCCGAGTTAAAGGCGAAGTACAGCAACCGTTTCGGCAAGATTCCGCTTGAAAGCATCGGAGTCTACACTTACCTAACAGACCGCGTCGGCGTTGGGTTAAAACAGTTGATGGCTGGCAACCGCAAATGGAACCTCAGCTTAATCAACCGCAGTGACTTGATGAGCCTAAGCACGCTAGCAACACAGGTTACAGGCATCCCGTTGGCACATGAAGTAGAAAATGATGCAGTCAAGAAAATCCTTGACTACTAAACCCTCATCTTTTCATTTTTTTGTTTTTAGGCTATTTGGATCCTATTAGAAACTATATGGTAGAAACCTATAGAGGGTAGGCCAGAGTTAGCTTTTTTTGGGCAAATCTAATCCGTCGCACCTGATTTGGATTTTTGGAATCAAAGAATAGCCGAAGTAAGTCTGCGGCAGTAACATGGTTTCTATGCGGTCAATCCCCTCACATTTTCTGATTTCGCCAATAATCAAAGCTATCTGCTCTAAGTCTCTAATCCTTGCCCAAACAAAAAAATCAAATTCACCCATCAATTCATTAACCAAGCACACATCCAGCACAGCCTGAAGTTTTTGGAAGAGCACCTTTTTATCTGCGCCCCTCAAACAAGTTAACATCAGAAAAGCGGTGCCTTGCTCCCCAAGCTTGCGGCCGTCAACAAGAATAGTGATTTTATGTATGATTCCCTCATTTTTCATTCTTTCAAATCTTTTTCTCACAGTTTCTCTTGAAACACCTATTCTTTGGCTGATTTCCGAGAAGGGCATTTGTGCATCTTTAATTAATTCAGTTAAAATTTGAGTATCGATAGCATCCATGTCCATCAATTTTCAGTCACCCTTAAGTCTCTTTCAAAGCTTCTATGACGACTGCCTGTCCAAATATTCACGTTAACGCTATTTACGCCTTGAATGTTCCGAATTTTAGAAATAGTTTCGTTTAACTCGTTTATGTCATGAGTCATAATGAATATGCATAAATTATATCTTCCAATGCTCTCAGCACAAATCACTACATGTTCTATCTGCCTAATTTTGGTTTTTACTTCGCTTACTAAAGTATTGCATACGTCAACAAGCACAGTAACCTCATAGGGGTCGCCAAACATTTCTTTATTTAGAAGCAGAGAGGTACCGATGATTACACCATTTATTTTCAGTTTTTTTATTCTTCTCAGAACCGCTACAGGAGTTATTCCACATTTTTCAGCAATGCTTTTCTGATTTTCTCTAGCGTCGGCTAAGAGAATTTTTAAAATTTCGATATCTACTTTATCGATTTTAGCGCCCGTACTAATCCCCAAACCCAGCCCGTAACTATTACAAAATCATTTTACTAAAAAAACTTGCCCTAATTTTACAACAGGAGTTACAAAAAATTCAAAAAAGGCCTGTTTAAGTTAATTTTTGCAACATATTTTTGTTTTGCAAAATATTCAAAAAAACACGTAAAAAATTAACTTTTGCAAAATATTTTGACATATTTTGAAAAGGCTTAAAAGGCAAAACAAAGGAACGCTCTCTGAACGGAGGAAAAAAATTAAAAATGCAAATGAAAATAAACAAAAAAAACAGAATGATACTTGCAACTATTGTAACAACGCTATTTCTGCTGTCATCAATCGCTGCAATAATACCAGTAAATGCACAACAAATGCAAAACCCAAACACTGCCGGCGGCGCGTTACCCGCAGGAGTAAACCCTGATGTTGTAATGGAAGGAAAAGTATTCCTCAGCTTCAGCCCTAACCCAATTGGAGTAAACCAAGAATTACTAGTCAACGTATGGAGCATACCTGCCCCCGGAGCCAACAGAGCCCACACAGGATACACTGTCACATTCACAAAACCAGACGGAACAAAAGACGTCATCGGACCCTTTAACTCATTTGTAGCAGATGGAACTAACTGGTTCACATACACCCCAGACCAAGTTGGTAACTGGACAGTACAATTTACATATCCAGGCGACTACTATCCAGCAGGAAGATACGTCAACGGCGTTCTTAACAATTCAGCACCACCCGGATCAAGCTTCATGGACCAACGCGATTATCCAGAAACATGGTATAAACCAGCTGAAACCCCAGTACAAACACTTGAAGTACAACAAGACCCCGTAATGTCATGGTATTCACCACTACCAACTGATTATTGGACAAGACCAATCTCTCCAGAAAACAGAGAATGGTCAGCAATCGGCGGCAACTACCCTTACGCATACTACAACACTATGTGCCGTGATAATGGCCCATTCATCACAGCCCCAAACACATCGCACATAGTCTGGAAACAACAAGAAGCAGTAGCTGGCATTATAGGCGGTGAAGCAGGAACAATACAGCATATCAGCTCAAGCAGGCACTCCAAGCGTAATTTACCTCGGCAGATGTTACCAAACTCTAACAGTACCAGTCAACGGCGTTCCCACAAGCTGTGCAGTATGCTATGATTTGCAAACAGGAAAACAATACTACGCCATACCGGTCGCGCAAGGCGGAGTAACACCAACAGCAATATCTTATATTTCACCAACCGCAGTAGCAGGCATCGGAAGCATCGCTTCAGGCAGTTTCACTGTTGAATTAATAACATTAGCTGGTGGAGCAAGCATGTATGGGCCTCCAGCACCGCTGCGACTATACAAAATAGACCCATATACAGGCGCTGTCACTTTTAACATGTCACTACCTGCATTAGCATCGGGAACAATTTACAACAACGGCCTTGTACTAAGCACACAGACAATTAACGCATCACGCGGCGAATATAGGCTAATAAACTGGACTACCGCTGGATCTAGCACAAACTTTGCAACAAGAATATTCAGCAACGTAAGCTGGCCAACCAACATGGCACCTGGTGGACAGGGATTATCAGCCGATTTCAATACTGGAGTAGCGGTTGGAACAGTAGCAGGCATCTATGGATCAAACTCTAATGGAGCAGCCGTTACTGGAGGAGACTTCGGATTAGCTTCAGGCGCTTACGGAACACGGATAGTTGGAATCAGCCTAATAACAGGACAAGTACTCTACAACTTTACAACTACAGACACATCATTCCAGCCCGGAGCAAACTCTTACGTAGACGGAAAACTCCTAATGCCAATGGACATGGGCATTCTTAACTGCTATGATGTACTCACCGGAAAACTTCTTTGGACCTCTCATGATTTTGATTACCCATGGGGAGCATTCGGAGCATATAACGCTGAAGGAGCATACGGCTTATACTATTGGCAAACATACGATGGAGTAGTTGCATTCAACGTAAGCACAGGACAACGACAATGGAAATTCCAGGCACCTGCACCAGCATTTGAAACGCCTTACACAATGTCTAACGGTAGTAGTCAATATGCCTTCTTTGGCGCAGCCCAGATAGCTGACGGAAAAATCTATACATACAACACCGAACACACCGCAAGCCAACCAATCACTAGAGGTTGGAAACTCTATTGCATTGACGCATATACGGGCGAAGGATTATGGAACATCACAGGTCCAATGCAACCAGGCGCAATATCAGACGGATACCTAACCGCAGGCAACGCATATGACGGATACATGTACGTCTTTGGCAAAGGTCAATCAGCCACCACAGTATCAGCACCTCAAACCCAAATCACCACCGAAACAAACGTCATAATTTCAGGAACCGTCCTAGACCAGTCACCAGGACAACCAGGCACACCATGCGTTTCCAAAGAATCAATGACGGGAATGATGGAATACATACACATGCAGCATCAAATGCCAGCAGACGTTATAGGCGTACCAGTATCTATTGACGCAGTTGACCCCAATGGCAACTCAGTACATTTAGGGGATGCAGTAAGCGATGCAAGCGGCACATTCTCATACGTCTGGACCCCAACAGTGGAAGGCAACTACAAGATAACTGCAACATTCATGGGCGACGACTCATACGGCAGCAGTTGGGCAGAAACACACGCAACCGTAGTTAATGCCCCAGCAACATCACCTTCACCATCGCAGGTCAACTTTGATTCAGTCAACAGCAACATAACAACCACAATCATAGCAGGAGTAGTAGCCATCATCATTACAGTACTACTAGTTGGTTTGCTAATACTGCGAAAGAAATAAATCGCAAAAACCAACACCATTTTTTCTTTTTTTAAAAAAATCTAAGAAGGCATGTCTGGACTAAATTTTCAAGCCAAAATTATTTTGAAATTCAGGTGTTCAATTTCCCTATCAAATCATATAAGGGTAGGTCTTTTCAGTAGGGGTAGGCTCTAACTGCGTTTTTTCAACCTCAAAATTGCAAATCACTAAGGGGGGTAGGTCCGTATTGGCTAATTTTTGCGCTATTAACATGTTGAAAAACAGTGGTAATTATGAAAGAACGGTTTGTATACAAAAGCATCAACCAAACACAGTTTTTCACCATGGCAATTCTTATCTAGCCCCTCAGAATTACCGACAAGTATAGAAGGCACTTTTGATGTCGCAAGAACAAACACCCTTAAGCGTAGCCCAAACCCAACTCAGGCTCGCAGCCAAAAAACTTCACCTTGACGCAGGCATGCATAAAATGCTCAGCCAACCAAAACGCACACTCACTATCAGCATTGACGTGCACATGGATAATGGCAGTATCGGCGTCTTCAGCGGCGTTCGTGTGCAGCATTGGGATGTTTTGGGACCGTTCAAAGGCGGATTGCGCTTTTACCCCGGTATAACTATAGAAGAAGTCACGGCGCTTTCGATGCTTATGACTTGGAAATGCGCGATTGCTGGGATTCCGTTTGGCGGCGCCAAAGGCGGCATCTGCGTTGACAGCAAAAAACTCAGCAAACATGAACTTGAACGAATAACAAGACGTTATGTCAGTTTAATCTACAATTATTTAGGACCTCACCTTGATGTTCCAGCGCCAGACATGTACACTGACCAGCAAACCATGGCGTGGATAATGGACACTTACAGCCAATTAACCGGTTACAGCGTACCAGAATGCGTTACAGGTAAACCAGTAGAAATCGGCGGCTCCGAAGGAAGAACCGAAGCCACTGGACGTGGAGTAATTCATTGCATGCGTCAAGCTGTAGAAAACAATGGCATAAAACTCAAGAACGCAAAAATTGTCGTTCAAGGTTTTGGAAACGTTGGCTACCACGCAGCAGTCGCAGCACAAGAATTGGGATGCAAAATCGTTGCAGTAAGCGATTCCACAGGCGGAGTCTACAATCCCGATGGTTTAAACCCCCAAGCGGTTTTAGCTCATAAGGAGCAAACTCAAACGGTACAGAACTACAAGGACTCAAAGAGCATAAATAACGAGGAGTTGCTTGAGTTGCCTTGTGATGTTTTGATTCCTGCGGCGTTAGAAAATCAGATTACATGCAAAAACGCTGACCAAATCAAGGCTAAAATGATTGTTGAAGCCGCCAATGGACCGACCACACCTGAAGCTGACAAAGCATTATACGAGAAGGGTGTCTGCTTAATTCCAGACATTTTGGCTAATTGTGGAGGCGTTACAGTTAGCTATTTTGAATGGGTACAAAACTTAACTAGAGAGTACTGGCCGCTTGATTTGGTTAACCACAAATTGGAAGATAAAATGACCAAAGCCTTCAACGATGTTTACGCTCTTGCAAAGAAGGAGAACAGCGATTTGCGTACTGGTGCGTTGATGCTTGGCGTAGGCAGAGTAGCGGAAGGGGTTAAAATGCGGGGACTATGGCCTTAACCTTTAACTTTCAGTTTTTAACCCCATAAATCGTCGGGAATCTCTGTTTCTGCGTCTTCGTTAGAAATGTATTCAACCGCGATTTGCTTGTAATCGCCTACGTATTTGGCTTTAATTCGGTCAACAAGCTTTCTTATGTCTTTATCATGATCTAAAACAGCAAGATTCATAACTGCAACCCATTCATCAATATATTTGCTGGATAGTTTGTCATAATTATCTATTATCCAACGGTTGTTTTCTTTAAAGCTTGAAAACCTTTCAGTCATATCCACGCACGGTTATACTTAACTTTTGATGCTTTAAATTGCTTGCCAAAACTGTCAGCAATATGCAAAAAAACATCATCAAAAACAAAATCGAGCATAAGGACAATTCTTTACTTTTTTAATTTTTTTGTTAGAAAACCCTTAAAGGTGGTTCTTGCGTTAACTGTTGAATCCCTAAAGGGCAAAACAGTTTGAGAGGGAAAAAAGGGATGCCAGCAAACATTGGAATATTGGATTTTTGTTACGAGAACTCGTTAACTACTGTTGTTGCCAACCGTAACTTTGCTGAAATGAAACTGGCAGGCTTAAATGTGGGCCCATTTGATGAGGGCAACGAGTACCAAGTCTACTACTGGATAGCTAAAGAGCTTAAAGAAGCAGGCATAGTGCACCTACGCGAAGAAGAAGTGTTAGACGCAGGAAAACTGTACAAAGTGCAGTGGAAAGAAGGCGTTCAGATTCCAGGTATGATTTCAGAGTTACCGCAAGATTTTTACCCTAAACTACGCAGGTACCTAGCCTTTGCCGAAACTGAAGCGGTTCAACCAGAAAAAATCCAAGAATACCACAAAGCCAAAGCATTAGCAAAAGACATAATCAACTCGCGTCTCAAAAAAATTATCGCGTTGTCATCAGCTTCTGCCCAAAGCGACCAAGTGCTAAAAAAATTAACCAGCGAAGAAAGAATTATCTATGACCAGCTTGGCAAAATAATTTCTACTTGGAAAATCCAGATCCTTCAAAAACAAGAAAAAAAATAGGCGAAACCTTGAATGGCTAAAGATGTTGAACTGATTGATCCACAAGAACGATTCTTAGAGTTCTTTAAGAAAGAAAAGTATAGAACTAGAATTAGCCAATTAGCCATTACAGGAAAAAGCAGCGTCACAATCGATTTTGATGAACTTTACAGTTTTGACCAAGCCTTAGCCGAGCAATTGCTTAACAAACCTGAAGAGTACATGCAACACGCAAGCAAAGCATCGTACGAGCAGTTAAGAATTGAGGATGCCGAGTTTGCGGAAAAAATAGAAAAAATCATCATACGCGTCACCAGACTTCTGGGCAAAGAGGTACTCCGCAAACTAGGCTCTAAAAACATGGGCAAACTAATCCTTGTTGAAGGCATTGTTGTCCGCGCCACACCCGTCCGCCCAATGGTTCAGCAAGCAGCGTTTAAATGCAAACGTTGTGGAACTGTAATGAAGGTTGAGCAAACAGGACAATTCCTTAAAGCGCCAGCAATCTGCATGGCACCTGATTGCGGCAAGGACGGACCGTTTGAGTTTGCCCAAGAAGAATCTACATTCATTGACTCCCAAGACCTAAGGTTGCAGGAAAAACCAGAAGATTTGCCGCCTGGACAGTTACCCCGAACTTTAGCTGTCAAACTAATTGGCGACGAAATCGTTGACTTAGCCCGCCCTGGAGACCATGTTTCCATCGTCGGCATAGTCCGTGCTCATGCGCCTTCACTAATTGGCATGGGAAAACTACGTACATTCATCCTTCAACTTGAAGCCAACTCTGTTGAATTATTAGGCAAAGAACCAGAAAGCTCTCCACCCTCACCGGAAGAAGAAGCAAAAATCCTTGAACTTTCACGGGACCCTTACGTTCACAAGAAAATTATGAGTGCTATTGCACCCTCAATTTTCGGCAATGAGCACTTAAAAGAAGCTGTCATGTATCTGCTTTTTGGTGGAGTTTCAAGAAGTCTGCCGGACATGATGGTAAGAGGCGAAATGAACGCGCTCATCATCGGTGACCCAGGTACCGCCAAGTCACAGTTACTCCAGTACGTTTCCCGCATTGCCCCAAGAGGCTTGTACACTTCAGGCAGAGGCACCACCGCCGCAGGTTTAACCGCAGCCGTAGTTCGAGAAAAAGGAGGTTCAATGTCGCTTGAAGCAGGCGCACTTGTCTTGGCAGATAAGGGCATTGCTTGCATCGACGAAATGGACAAAATGCGACCTGAAGACCGAGTTGCCATCCACGAAGCCATGGAACAGCACACCGTTTCAGTAGCTAAAGGAGGTATCGTCGCAACTCTAAACGCTCGCACGTCAGTTCTGGCGGCGGCTAACCCATCACTTGGCAGATATGAACCGAACCGTACAGTAGCTGAAAACATTTCCTTGCCAGTCACTATCCTTTCACGTTTTGACTTAATCTTCGTGCTCCGCGATGTGCCCAACAAGGAGTCGGACAGCAGAATGTCTGAGCACATTTTGGAAATTCACAGACGTGGCATCAGCCCAGTTGAATCGCAAATCGACCGCGAACTATTACGAAAATACGTCAGTTACTCTAAGAGCGTGTATCCAGCTTTAAGTCCTGAAGCCTTAAAACGGTTAAAAGAGTTCTATTTGGCTATGCGTAACGCCAGCGAGACGGAAGGCTCTCCCGTTGCTATTACCGCCCGTCAACTTGAGGCTTTGGTTCGGATTGCTGAAGCGCGTGCACGTGTTGCGTTACGTCCAGAGGTTACGGCAGAGGATGCGGAAGCTGCAATTGCAATTATGAAGAAATCACTTGAAGAAGTTGGAATTGACTTATCATCTTTCAAAGTGGACATTGACATCATCATGACCGGCAGGCCTAAAAGCATTAGGGACCGCTTACACATTGTCCTATCAGTGCTCATGGATATGGAAAAGCAGACAGGCATTGTTGAAAGAGACGCGTTTGTCAGTGAACTGGAAACCAAACATAAGATTCCCAGAGGCGAAATTGAACGCATGATAAGCCAACTTCTCCGTGAAGGCACCATCTATGAGCCACGCGAAGGATGTCTCAAGAAAACTTAGATGAACCGCCATGAAGCCGATTGTAGTAGTCACAGGTACAAGGCCAGAAATTATTAAAATGGCACCCGTAATTCGCGCACTGCAAGCAGCCGGTTTGCCGTACGTGTTTGTTCATTGCGGCCAACATTACGATTATAACATGGCTCAACAGTTTATCGAAAACTTAGAGTTGCCAGCGCCAGACTTTAACCTCAAAATCGACGCCACCTCACCCGGAGGACAAACGGCTGACATCCTGAAACAGTTTGATAAGCTACTTGTTGAAGTTGACCCATCGATTGTTCTTGCGGAGGGTGATACTAACACGGTTTTGGCAACTTCACTTGCCGCAAACAAAAGCAGAGTTAAAGTGGGGCATGTTGAGGCGGGTCTTAGAAGTTTTGACTTACGCATGCCTGAAGAGCACAACAGGCGCTTAGCCGACCACATTTCAGATTACTTGTTTGCGCCAACCCCAAGAGCCAAAACCAACTTAGAAAAAGAGAACGTTTGGGGCAAAACATTCGTTACAGGCAACACGGTCATCGACGCTGTTAACCAACATTTACCCATGGCGCAAAAAAAGGCAACCATCCTTAATCAGGTTGCTTTTGAACAATTCGCCTTGGCTACGGCGCATCGAGCAGAAAACGTTGACGATTTAGCAGTGCTTAAAACCTTCATGGAAGTCTTCGCTGAGTCACCATTGCCAATTGTTTATCCCATGCATCCTCGAACAAAAAAACGTCTGCAAGAAAGTAGCCTCTACGACAAAGTTTTAGCTATGAAAAACGTGCTTGTCCTGCCACCATTGGGGTATCTTGATTTTCTTGCACTCATACGCCGATGTGACGTGATTATTACTGATTCAGGAGGCATTCAAGAAGAGGCAACTGCGCCCAGCATACGAAAACCCGTCTTGGTAATGCGTCTATCAACAGAGCGGCCTGAAGCGGTAGAAGCGGGTTTTGCAAAAATTGTGGGCACCGAGAAAAAACAGATTCTTTCTGCGCTTAACAAGTTTGACAGTTGGGGTAAGTTGCCGAGTGTTTCACCTTTTGGAGATGGAACAGCTGCCAAGCAAATTGTGGATATCTTGAAAAAAGAATTTGTTATTAGTTAAAGTTGGAAAAGAGTTTAGGATATGTAGGTTGTTTTCTTTTCGTCTTGCTTCTTTGTTTCTTCTGCTTGCAACACACGTTTCTCTTCGATTGCCTGTAAACGTGTAACCATGGTTTCTGCACGCGAGATTTCCTCGTTTAACCCGTTTAAGTCAACGTCAAAGTTGAAGGTGCTCTTTAAAATTTCAAGCACACTTTTTGCAGCTAACGGGTCGGGAAGGTAACCACGTGTTTCACCTAGCAAGCATAGTGCATCAATTTTTTTGAATTTGGACAAGCCTAAGATTAAGCCTGCGGTGCCAACAATTGGACTTCCTGAAGTGCTTAAGGATGCGCCTGCGGCTAAGGATTTGTCTATTACAGTTTTAGAGGTGGCGGCGACAAAAACTTTTGGTTTGTCTTTTGCTTCCATACGGTATCCCCCGATGGTTGCAACTGTTTGAACATGGTTTTTCTCTGCATAGTCAAGCATGCGGTCGGCGATTTCGTATTGACCTTCAATAGTTTGTGATTGGCTGTCACCAGTGAACAGGATTAAGTCGCTTGCGTCTTCTTTTGGGTTTTTCCAGTAATAGAATGCGCCCCGTAGTAAACGTACATTACCTTTTTTGTTAACTAAAACAAAGTATGGAAAATGTGGTGAGTACAGGTAAGCGATTTTTTGGGCTTTAAGCTGTTTAATTAAGTAGCGCATGGCGATTTTGCCAACTAAGCCTAATCCTGGAAGTCCTTCGATTAAGACTGGATTGTTAGGGTGGATTTCTGTGAGTTCTTTAATGTAGGTTTCTTTCATTGTTCTTCGCTACCTCTTTTCATTGCCATACGATATTTTAGGTATTTATCGTCTGGCGAAAACTTTGCTGGATGAGGAATCTTTACAGGACCACTACAGTAAGGACACGCAGTCTTGTTTAACGTGTAATGATTGCAGTTAACGCATTTTCTAAGTTGCCATACCAAACTATTTTTCCCTTCTAAAAGTGCCTTGCCCGCCTGCTTTAGTAACGTTTGACACGACACTTAGAGCAGCCTTCTCAAAGACATCCTCAGCTTTCTTGTAGTTTTCCGCTCGAGCTTCAATACTGTATTTTGGCGCAGCGATAACGTAAAATTTTACGCTGGCTGCACGGATTTTTTCTGCCTTTGCGGCTTGGAATGCTTCTTTAATTACTTTTACACCATTTGGTTTTGTGCATCTGATTTCAAGGATGCCTTTAACCTTAACCATTTTTACGTGAATGCGGTCTTCAGCTACTTCAGCAAAAGCTTTAGCAATATTTTCAGGAACACCGATTTTAACTAAAGCTTCAGGTCCGTCTTTAACTGCTTTTTCAAAGCCCTCGTAAATGCCGAACTTTTCGTCAATTTTTTCGGCGGCTTGCTGGTAGAGTTCATCAACGCTTAAGCTAACTTTAGCTGCGACTTCGCGCAGTAAGGCTTCGCCTTTGCGTTCTTTTTTCCATAACATGATTTTTTCGATACGTTCACGTTTGGTTACTCGACGTAGTGAAAGGTCGATGTGCCCTTTTTCGGAATCTACACGTAAAACTTTTAGGACAACTTTTTGTCCTTCGCGCACAAAATCGCGGATATTACGAATCCAAGAAGAAGAAATTTCTGAAACGTGTAGTAAACCACGTTTTTCGAATTCGTCGAGTTTTGCGTAAGCACCGTAGTCAGTAACAGTCTCTATCGTAGCTATTACTAACTCGCCATTCTCTGGCCATTCAGGCTTACGCTCCGCCATTTTGCACATTCACTCTTTTATTCTAACGCGGACAGTATTTCGCCGTTGATTTTTGCTTTTCCGCCTGAGGGTGCAGCTAAGGTTTCGTTGCATACGTTGCAGGTTACTTTGTTTGTGGCGTGGCTGAACACTAATTGTTCATTGCCGCATTTTAAGCATTTGACACGTAGGAAACTGCTGCTTGGTTTGGGGATAAGCTTGTTCCATTCTGACATAACATTTTACTCCTTTTAAAGTTTAAACTAGGGCTAGTTTTCGTAGCCTTATTCCATCTTTGTGGCGCATGTAACCGCATTTTTTACATTTCAAACGTAAAGTTTGTTTTTTGGTTGTTTTGGCGAATTCATGTTGTAGTGGATATTTTTGTCCACCGTAGCCTTTCTTTTCTCTATCGTGGTGGCGTTCGCCTTTAGCCATGGCTCTACGTTTTCCAGCCTTGTATAGGGTTACATTGTGAGCTTCATGATCTTTACATTTTGGACAGTAAGTCTTGACTTCTTTAGGAACGTTCACTTTGTTCACTACCAGCTTTAGCTTTGCATAAAAGTAACGCACACATTCTTATACTTTTTCGCTGACGAATTTTAAAAAGTAACTCACAGGTAACACTTTAACTATCAATTTTTTGTTTAGAAGTTGTTGCCGCAGAGCCTCTTAGCACAACAACAACCAACAGACTTAGTTAACGTTTGTGTTTTGGGCTTTGCTGTTTTAGGGGGTTTCAGGCTGGTTGTGGCATGTTCTACAAGTATATGGATCCAATAATTGTAAATAGCCAACCGTCATATGGCTGATAGGGAAATGAGCATGTGCGTTGAAGAGATTAAACCAACCTCATGGCAAAAACTTGTTAACGAACTTTTCAGGGATTGCGCCTTACAAGAACATATTATGCGGTACCGATCTCTTTACGCATATCGAGGACTTTCCGATAGCACTTATACCTTAAAAACCTCACTGATACGCCTGCACGACAAAAACATTAATTGTTGTCAAAAAGTTGAGCCGCATCTTCTTAAAAATTTTATGAAATACTCAAGGGAGGATTATCCAAGCTACTCGAAATGGCAATGGCTAGCACTTGCCCAACATCATGGCTTACCAACAAGATTACTAGATTGGACTTTTTCTCCTTTTGTTGCGTTACACTTTGCCACTGCCGACAGCAAAAAATTCGATTGCGATGGTGCAGTATGGCTTGTCAACTTCGAAAAAGTGCATAAAGAATTGCCTACAGAAATATATAGCCAATTTGATAAAGAAGGGTCATATGTCTTTACCGTCACATCTCTCTCAAAGATAGCAAAAGATTTGGAAACATTTGACAAGATCGATAATAAGGGTAAGCCATTTGCCTTATTTTTTGAGCCACCATCACTTGATGAACGAATTGTAAATCAATCTGCCTTGCATTCGATTATTTCCAGCCCAACAATGCGATTTGATGAACTCTTAGAGCAGCATCCTAGTTGGTACAAGAGAATAATTATCCCTAAGCAACTAAAAGCTGAAATTAGAGATAAACTTGACCAAGCGAATATAACAGAAAGGGTTCTATTTCCAGGACTAGATGGATTGAGCAGTTGGTTGTCAAGATGGTATGGACCCAGCTATTTAACGAGTTTGCGCTAAGTCTTTCCGTTAGTCCAAATAGTCAAGTTATCATTTGCCTATACTGCTTAGAATCCTTAACCATAAGGGCTAGAACGCCAGTGACATGATGATACAGACAAAATCCACGACAACACCTAAAATAACATTTGACTATCCTGTTGTATAAAATTTACAGATATATCCGACAAGATTGGAGTTACAAAGATATAACCCAAATAGGCAAACACAGCCTAATGCTGCCTTCATACTTATTTTTTCGGGTTCATAGACTATTAAATGTCTATTTGTGAATAACAGTAAAACTAATAATAGAACTAACGTTAATTTGCTTTTTATGAAACTAAACGAACTTGAGGAGTACTTACAACTAATTTTTGACAAGGAAATTAGCGATCAAAAATACGAGAAAAAGGACCTATTTAATTGCCCTAGCTTAGACCTTACAAAACCCATTGTTTACCCTAACGGTCAAACCCTTGTGGATTTATTTTCGAACGTTAGCAATGAAATAGAACTAAATAAAAGGGTTCTCGAGAGACTTAAGAAAGAAATCATCAAAGCCCCAGAAGAGCAGAGTGCATCGGTGATGACTTATACATTTTATTGTGGAATTTCCCCTCTTTGTTTTTTTGCCTTAATAGAATCAGGTTTTGTGAATGAAGCCATAGATTGTCTAAATCTAAGAATACAAACCTCGTATGGTATAACTAGATTAGTAAATATATATTTAGAAAAAAACATCTTTAATTACGATCAGTTAAACCATCTGGCAAAGCGATATAAAGACCCAGATTATTCCAGAAAGATCTTGGATAAAAAGTTTAACATTTTTAAAAAACAGCTAAAAACTATCAATTTAGAGATAAATCAGGACAAAATAATCGTTTCACAAAAAATTAAAAACTACGGATTCAGCGATAAATATAATGAGTATCTCAATTTGATAGATGAATTTATTCGAACTGATGCTTCAAAAGTAATGAATGCAGGTATGATTAGCACTCTCAGATCATTCATGGCTGAGTTAATTACTGACATTGCAAATAGAATCGCCTTTTACGAAAAAGAGACAATTCCAAAGTATGAGGGGCATCAAGAGTTGGGCAATATTAGAATTTACTTAAAAAAGAAGTTAGAACTGAGTGAAAAAGACCACAAGCTCATCAATGCTATTGTCGAAGTCTTACATGAAGAGGGCGCACATTCTATGATGACAAACAAAGAATATTTTCGGCTTTCAAAGAATATTGTGATAGAAGTAGCCCTTTTTATATTATTAAAATATGAGCAGAAATACGGAATAGCGAAATAGTAGTCCTTAAGTTACAAGGTAACTCGCTCATAAGTGGTATCTACGATACATCTCAAGTTAATTTTCTCCTTACAGAGCGACGATAAGTTACTATATGCTCGCTTACTATAAGAGCAAAATAAAGTGATTTAAAAAAGTTTTAATCTCCTCGTGGGATTGTCAAAAAGAATGGTTCTGGCCCCATTTCTGCTGTTGCATAAACAGCTAAAGCCATAGCCCAAAAAGCGTCGTCGTTTGTTCCTTGTGGGTGGTGATACCCGATTGTGCCGTCTTTGTTTAGGCTATAGCGTTCAACGTTAAGTTCTGTGCAGATTTCTCCCCTGTAAGGTCTTTCCCAGTGAAGAAGGGGATAAAAGAGTTGGCGGTTTGCCATGCGTTGTTTGAGCAGGCTTGCCATTTCGCTTTTTCGTGGTACACTAAAGTTTACTCCTTCCGCGTTTCGGATGCCTGCGGCTTCCATGTCGGCGATTATGCTTGGGCCTTCGCGTGTGAAGTCTACGCGGATTTTTTGGAATCCGTGCCAGCGATCTTGCAGGGCTTTAAGGTAACCTAAAACGGTGGCGTATATGGTGGGTTGCTGGAAGATTTTGAGGTGCCGCAGAAACAGTCGCTCGTCAGCTTTTTCTATTACGGCAAGGGCGGTGTAGTCGCGGGTTTGAGCCAAATCCAACCCAACAAAGAATGTTCCTCGGCGTTCGGTTTCAGGGTTGTATTCCTGCAGGTCTTCTCCGCAAGTGGCTATGGTGCCTATGCATTGGGCGATTTGGCTTTGGGTTAACCATACGTCTTGGTCTTCTGCCCATTCCGCCTGCATCTCACGGCGCCAACGGATCGGGTCATCACCCATCTGGGTTTTGATTTTCTGTATTATGCCCTGCTTTAACGGTCCATTGGGTTCCATGGCTTGTTCGACGGTTACGTGTGAGGTTTTGTAGTCGGCAAAGTCTTTGTGGTTAAAGATTTTGAAAAAGACGCTGTCGGTGTGCCATGGTGTACTGCTGCAGACGAATTTGCCATCTGTTGTGCCAAGAGTGTAGAGAATGGCGTCGTATAGTTCTTGGTCGTTGGCGACAAAATTGAATTCGTCAGCGTAGACCACGTGGAGGGTTGGTCCTCGGATGGTTTCGGGGTTGTTTGGGAATGCTTCGATTGTGCTGCCGTTGGTGAAGTGGATTTGGGTGCGTTGAGGCTTAAACGCGTAACCCGAAGGCAGTTTGTGGGTGAATGCTGCGATGCGTGAGAGGATTCGTTTGGTTTGCCGCCAACTTGGACCTACTATGCCGACTGCGCTGTCTGGATGCGTTACTGCATACCATAATAGCAGGGCAGCTACAATGAAGCTTTTGCCACTTTGGCGGCTCCACCGTGCCGCTGTAAACTGGTTACCCACAAATAGGCGAATAAACTGTTCTTGATAACTAAACGGCGAGAACCCCAAGAGTTCCCTGCAGAAAACTATGGGGTCACTGCTGAGCAACTCTGTTTTTTCTTGCGCCAACTCTTCGGCTAGCTGGTTATTCTGTTGGAGCTTGTGCCACCGTGGTAGGAACTGGTTGGGGCGCAGGGTTTTGGCTTATGTTTTGCAGGAGCGCGGCATATTTTGCCTCCATATCGTTTAGTTTGGCTTCGATTTCTCGGTAATTGATGTAGTCAGCTAAGATTTCCTTGTAGGCGCGGGCTAAGGTGGCGACGACTTGGAGCCGCTGCACCTCGGTTTTGCTTAAGCCTGGTTCAGATGCGGCTTCTAAGGCTCCGGCAAGTTTTCTGAGAGTTTCTTCTACGCTTGGCAACTCTTCGGGCAACGGCAATTGTTTCTCGGTTGCTTGCCCACTGATTTGCAGTCCAAGACGTTGACTTTTAACAAGAACCGCAGTTGGCTGCCTACACAACGCTGCAGCTATAACGTCAAGAGGCGTATTTGCCAGAACCAGTTTTCTTAGTTGGGCTTCTTCTTGAGGCGTCCAAGGTAATCCACGAGTCACATTTTCACCTGTACAACTGGAAACGCAAGGTTGCTTTTGGAGTTTTTTATCGTTAAAAAAGGTGCATAATTTAATGTCTTTTGTAAACTAGTTAAATGTTAAAGCTTTTTTTAGAGCACATTTTTAAGTTTCTTACCGTTATGGGAAACTTTTTTTATACAGACAACTATGTGTAAGAGATACAAAGGATGGAACGATAAGCTGGACCAGTTAAATAACATTTTAATTTTCTTGGTTCTTATTCCAATGCTTGTGAGTTCATTTATCGGCATATTAGTCTACATCTTTGGGGTTAATAACACGTTAATTTTGTTTATAGTTGGAATTGTTTGTTTTCTAGCCTTTTCAGGGTTTGTTCGCTTACTATGCAAACTATTTAGTAGCAGCTAGACACATGAATTTGCCATAAAAAATATTCAGCAAATCAGAGCGCCTAAATCAGTTTTCCTAGATTGCAACGTTTGGGAAACTCTTTTTATGACTCCGCTTCACCGTATTATGTTCAAGATGGATTGGTAACTCAATGCCTAACGTTTTTGAGCAAATCAGAAATCAACCCAGCATGCTCTTGCCATTGTTACCACTGATAGCATTTGTTATTCCTCTGCTTGGATTATACCTATTCAATCCTGTCGAACCCTTCATAGGCATAACATCAGATTATACAGCTCAAAAAACGTTCGAGTCAATGTGGAAAGGCAGAACCTTTGAATTATTCTTTGTTTGGTTAATCGGCCTTGAACTTATTTTAGGCTGGGAAAACTTTAAAGAAACAAAATTAAAAAAACTTGCAGCCCCACGCACCATAGCGCTCATAGTAGCTTTAATCCTTCCAACACTTTACGTTTTGGCATCATACACTTTTGGATTAAATGACACCATCGTAAATTGGGCGCTTTCAAACAATGTTCAGGGCGGCTGGGCTACAACAATGCCCGTATCCATTGAATACTTAGCCTTTGCAGCCGTCTTCACGGCAGTAGCGTTTTTGATGTTTGGCAAAAAAGGCTTAATCAACTATGCCTTACCAGCGTTTTTCATGATAATGGTTGGAGTAATATACATCATTGACAACGTGTACCCGTACGGCCAGTTTACGTTGTTCCAGTTTT
Organism: Candidatus Bathyarchaeota archaeon; assembly: GCA_963832745.1. Taxonomy (GTDB): domain Archaea; phylum Thermoproteota; class Bathyarchaeia; order Bathyarchaeales; family Bathycorpusculaceae; genus Bathycorpusculum. Next base: position 447,864 of record CAWHVC010000003.1, read on the forward strand.
TTGTTCCAACCGCAGCCGCAACAGCCGCAGCATTCTTCAACCTAATGGGATACAACACAGTTTTAACTCAACAGACAGACATGGTCCATGGAACAATGCCAGTCTTAACTGTTTCAGGCCCAGCAGGAGTCACACAGTTCGGCATCGCATGGCCATGTGCAGGCATCGAAAGCTTCCTAATCTACACTGTTGTGGTGCTGCTGTTTTTGAAGCGTATGCCAATTTCTTGGAAAGCAAAAATCGGTTACTTTGCATTCGGCGCAATAGTCACATATTTCATCAATATCGCAAGAATAATGAACATTTTTTTAATTGGCATGCAGTACGGCGCAGCTTCACCCGAAGTAGACCTGTTCCATAGCTATTACGGACCACTCTATTCGATAACATGGATAATTATGTATCCGCTTTTGATATTTTTAGTTCAAAACATGTGGCACAGGTACAAAAGCAACAAATTAACCAAAGCATCCGTGCCAAAAAACAATTTGCCAATAAAATAAGCAGATTAAGTTACATCAACTATTACGGCTAAACCCTGCTTAACAAAGATTTTAGCGTTCTGAACCGGCAAAGAGGCAACGTCTTCAGCAATAAATGGCCCGTAGGCTTTCATGTCGGCGCCCATGATTTGGGGAATATTCTTGAAGAAACGCAGTGTGATACGTTTATGCAGTTCCTGATTTGACTGGCTAGTTTGTCCTTGAAGCAGGCTTCTTGCAAATTTTTGGTAAGCTTCAGTGAAGGGAACAAAGTTTTCAAAGATTTGAGCTTCCTCAAACGCTAACAGTTCAGTGGATAGTTTCTGGGTTTTTGTAGTAAATTTGATTAGTTTTTTGTATCTTGCCCACAGCAGTTCCCCAAGCATACGTTTAACGTTTACGGCTTCCTTTTCAAGCAGAGTTGCTTTAAGAGTCTTGTTTTCCATTAAACGATTCTCTTCTTTTATTTTACGCAGATAACTTGTGATGCGTTCATAAAAGTCACGTGGCAAAGTACCAAGTGTAGGCTCTGTTACTTCATGTTTCCATGCTTGGTATAGTTCGTCGTACATTTAATTTGCAACCTCAGCTCTGCCTTTTAGGATAAGCATAACAGCGGCAGCCGTGGACACCTCGACCTTAACGTTTTTGTATGGTCCCCATGTTTCTCCGCCTAACCTAAACTCAGGTGCGTCAGAGACCAACACTTTAGCTGTGCCCTTTTTAAAAGCTACTGCTTGCGTGAACGGGTCAAAATCATCAAGTTGATGCGCTGGAAACTCTATCTTAAGCAAACCGGTTTTGCCGTGCAAGGTGCCGTTCATCCTGATTAACCGGTGAATATCTGTAGTTACAACCGTATCAATGTTTGCTGACTCCAAGTTTTTCACCTGCTCAGCCAACTTTAACCATGTTGCCACGCTAACGCCGTCAATATTGTCCCAGTGTCCATCCTCAATGGCGCGTCGAATGATAAGGTCTTTGTTTTTCAGTAGATTACTGTTTTTTAAGCCTAATTTTTTTAGGTCTTCAGCCGTGGCGTTTGAAAGCAACTTTTCCATACCCACCTTTAAACGTCGGTTCCAGCCGTAATCATGCAGATTAAACTTTTTTGCCCCAGCCACCCGTTTTTTTCCTCGGGCAGGTTTCTCTTTAGCATCCTTATCAAGTACTGAGAGACCAAGACCAGTTACGTAATCAACAATTTCTTTTCTTGATAACGCATCAAGCGACCGCACCGCTTCATCCTCCACATGCACGTGATAGCCTCGGTGACCAGAAAAATAGACATGCAACTCGTTTGCGGCAAACCCAAAATCCTTCTCCAACATATCAATCAGTTTAGCAGTTTCTACACGGGTTGATTCAAGACATTCGTCACAAGCCCAAATTTTAGTTGAAAATTTGTCGCCACTGCAGATTGGGCATTCTTCGGGTGTTATACCTTTACCGGTAAACTCACATTTTTGGCATGTCCATTCGTCGTGGATTTTGCCGCATGACGTGGGAATGTGGTCGGCGTCGATGTCGAAGACGAGGTCTGAGCCAGTCCAGCCTTTTTTGTCCATTTCAAGGTCAGGGTTTTCGTAGTAGGCGCAGGAGTGATAAACGTCTGAGGGCACGTTTCTTGCTAGCACGTTTTGGAAGACTTGTATGCTTTCAAATCGTTTGTGGCGGACCATAAAACGTTCTTTAAACATTAGGTAAGCAAATTCGCGTTGTTCAAAATTTGCTGGCGCAGGAATCACCATTGAGGGGTCATTGTAAAACTCTGTGAATTTGGAGTAAACAAAATCCCTTGAAGACACATGCGTCACCCTAAACAGATTATATGCCTTGTTTCCCTAATTTAACCATTAACCACCCTGCCAAAGCGTTTTCATGATACTTGAGGCTAAAGGTGAAGCATTGTTTTAAGATTCTCAAAAATCAAAACAGGATTAAATGATGAGCCACCGAAAGAAAGCATAATCACCATGAAAACCAGCCAAATCATTGTTGCACCAAGCTCCTTTTTTTCCTGAGGGACTAAAATGTAAACAAACAAAAATGGCAGATACCAGTTTTGGATGTAAGGCATCAGGAAACTTGGTAACAACATAAACATGGCTGAAAGAGACAGCAAACTGTTTCGCCTGTACATGTAAGCAGCGTAAACAAGCGTAACTCCTAAAGTTAACATGACAGCTAAAGTTTGAAGCCACCAGGGAATCTGCGAATGTGAATTAAACGCGTTAATGCCGTTCATTATAAGTTCAGGCCGAGTTTGCATTAGGTAAGGAGCGCTAAGAACAGCTGTGAAACCACTGGCAACGGCTAAAGCAGCGCCAGCAAGCACAGCTTTATTCCGTATAAGCCCCGAGAACTTGTTTGCACGGTAAAGTTCAACAAGCGCGTAAATAATTAGGGGCAACAGGAAAATGCCTGCTTGATATTTGAAAATAATCGAAACCCCAACCAGCAAAATGAAGAAGTCATACCGTTTAGTCAAAAACATGATTAACCCAAAGAGGCTAAACAAGAATGCAACTGCGTCAAACATGCCGTTAGCCGCAAAAATGACCAATGAAACGTAAATTATGTAAACGCCGATAAGCTTCCAGGGTAAATCGAGAGGTTTCTTCCAGAAATATTTTAAGAAAAAGTACAGGCAAACATGTGCTGCTACGATAAATAATGCTATTTCGAGTTTGAAAACTAAAGAGGGGTCAACGCCGTTTTGAAGCATCAACCCAAAAGGCATAAACAGTAAAATGCTGCCCAACGGGTACAAATGCGGCATTTCCGGCCAAGTAACAAACTTGAAATATGAACCGTCAGAGCTTGACAGTACACCTAGCGGAGTATCAAAAACCGCTAAACCCTTGTCTAAAAACAGGGTTGACGTGTAGGAGTGCCTAGCGTGATCAGTGTACCAGCCCTCAAAATCGGCTAACGAATTAGTGTTAACCGCTAAAAGAGTAAACCAAACCATCAATGAAACCAGAAGTAAAATGATTAAGCGTCTACGTCCAGTTCGACCGATAGATGGCAAAACGTTGGATGAAGGATTTTTGGTGTTTTGGCTTATCGCTGTTTTCAAGGTGACAAGAATAATTACTGATAAGCTTACGGCAAAAAGCATTTTTGCAGGGCTACCAAGCATGCTCCAAGGGTATTCAACGGCGGGTTTGTTGATAACCACTGTTAAATGCACATTACCTTGGGTTTGGGGTAAACAGTAAAACACTGCTTCGTAGTAGTCGGCACCTGCAAGAAAAGAAAAAGTGATGTCTTCTCTGGATTGGTAGGTGAAGTTGATTGCTCGATAAGTTATAATTGAAACATTTTTGACAAAGTCAGGGTCGCCTTGGACGTTAACAGTAAGGTTTTCTCCACCATGAAAAGAGCCTAAACCTTGTCGACGCGTCTCTAAAGAGCTTAAATGAAAGTTGCTGTCAAGCAAAACAGAACTCTGCAACTGACCATTCGGCACCGGATAAATGCTAACGACAGCCAAGGCAACACTTAAAACCAGTAAAGCAGCCAAAACAGCTATAGATACTTTTATTGAAACTGCACGCTTCAACAGGTTTGCCCTCAACTTTCCAAGCCACATACAGTAAGCTAAACAATACAAAAACCTGGTTAAAGCAGATAAGCCTATCGTGACTAGGAACGTTTGGGCATAGCAGCTTTAAAAGTGTAAGTTAAGTAGCTTTTAATTTCTGTTAACGTAAGCTTGGATTTGCCGCGTTTACGGTTGACAAACAAAATTGGGGTCTCCTTGACCATAAAATCCTTTGAAACTGCCTGCCGGATGGTTTCTATTTGGATTTCATATGTTTGACTGTGCAGGTTGCTTATGGCTTCTTTAAGAAACGCGGTAGAATAACATCGGAAACCACTTGTGCAATCATGCAAGTTAAGCCCAAGCGAGTTTTGAGCAATAAAATTGGCAACGCGACTAACTATTTTTCGTGTAAAAGGCCACCCCGCGGTTTTTCCGCCCTTACAGTAACGGCTGCCAATTACCACGCCACAATTGTTTTCCATGCTTGAAAGAAGCTGCGGTATAGCTTTTGGGTCATGCGAATAATCTGCATCCATTGTCACGACGTATTTAGGCAAGATTGGCATGGAAAGAAAAATTTTGAATCCATCTGTGATTGCAGTACCTAACCCTGTTTTTTTGGGTCTGACGCACAACATTATGTTACTATATTTCTGCTGCATTTGCCTGACAATTTCTGCAGTATGATCGGGGCTTAAATCGTCGATTACCAAGATTGAAACGTTAAGATTTAGAGCTTCGATGTCTTTTATGAGGTTTGCAATATTTTCTGCTTCACCGTATGTGGGCAAAATCACGCCAATCTTTGAAGAAACCTGCATGTTCCCTGACAACTCATAAGTCATCAAAAAAATTCACTTCAAAAGTCCACTAAAACTAGAGGAGTGTGACCTAATAAACTTTTGATATTAAGACGCCTGCTTAGCTACTTTTTAGCTGCCTGCTCCTGCGACTGCTCAGGAGGCCTTTCAGATTTTATCTTATAATATTTTAAAGGATGATAAATTCGTTTACAGAGTTCATCGCGATTTTTGCAGACATTATGGGTTTGAAGAATTGAACATTGAGGGCAAGTATATTTTGTCCCTGAACCCCGTTCGCCTGCAATGTGTTCAACTTGATAACGAGTAAGCCGCTCATTATAGTCAGAAAATGATTTGAAAAGTTCTGTTACAGATTCTGGGCTCATACCGATGTTAACCAGAAAAGCCACAAGCGCAAAACGACCCATGTGTGGTAAATGATGATTCTTTGAAGCCCCATCATAAAGGGCGTTGATACACGGTGGAAAAGCGTCCTGAACAACAACTTTCGGAAACTCTGTTTCAGTTTGCCCGATACGTTCAGCGGCAAGAACCTTTAACTTTTCCGCTAAATCAGAAATTTCAGGCGGATATCTGTCTAAAGTTGAGTTGCTGAGCCGTTTTTCTATACGCCGTTTAACCTCTTCCTGAAGTAAGCGTACAACGTCATGCTTGTTAAGGTAAACGTTACCCTCAGAAAGGATACTGTTAACTAGTTTCCATTTTTCGTCATGCAAGTGACTAGCGTTCTGCAAGAAATCGGTAAAATATAAAACAAACTCAAACGCGGAGGTACCATCGGAAGGAGCCTGAGCGATTTTCCAGCCAAAATCAAGGGCGACTTTGAGGATGTTTTCTTTTGATTCAATAGCTAACTCGCTTGTTGCCTGTTTGGCTTCGGCTAGCGCGTAACGTTTTTTGATCAAAGAGTTATCGGTTGCGGAAACAAGCATTATTGCAACAGGAAAGGATATTATTTCTTTTTGCAAGTCTTTTATTATATACTTGTTTCCCTGCTCATCAGTTAACGGCCTAACAATCAGGTCAGTTATTGCTGAAGTCACCCGTTCCATTGCCCGGTCTAAAATTTGATGCATACCAGGGCTGGTTAAATCTTCAATCTGTAAATCTAAAGGAGAAAGATACCTAGCGGTTTCTTTCAAAAAGGGATATTTAGCTAAATCGCTTTTTGTGAAACCCGCTGGTTCAATCGGCAAATTTCTAGCCATCATTATTCTGTTTCTATTCTTGGCGCCAAGAAGAACGTCAATTTACCTTCTTTAGTCTGCTGGAAATCAATGCGTACAGGCATGTCACTTGAAAATTCAAGCGTTGCAATGTCTGAAGTAGCTGAAGCTGCCTTGATTATTTCAGAAAGATAACTTAAGCTGAAGGTGGCTTTGGCGTTTTCTTTAACTTCCAAGTCAAGCAAGGCGTCGCTGCCTTTTTGTAAGGTTATTGTTGCACCCATCAAGTCACCGGTTGCGCTGAGAACTAGTTTTTCTGGGTCAGCTTCGATTCGCACGTGGTCACTGACTAACTGTGCGTCTTCGATGGCTTGGCTTAAACCGCTAGTGGTGCTTTTTGCTTTAACATTGAAGCTTATTTTTGGAGTAGGAACCTCTTCTTCAGATGCTTCAAGAGTTGGCATCGTAAAGTTTCTGGCGTATTTGCCCATGATTTTTATTTGCAGACGTCCAGTTTTGTCATCAAGTGAAAGTTCGACGGATTCGTCGCGGCCTGCACGTTTGAGAAGTTTGAGGAGTTCACTTATGTTTATGCACATTTTTGTTGGTTCAGTGCACACGTATTCTTCGAAAATGGTTTTTGGCCATTCGAAATCTATCATTGCTACGCGTGATGGGTCCATGGCGCGTAGTTTCAATCCTTCAGTGTCTATTTTGAAGGTTGCTTCATCAACTAGTATTGAGATTGCGGTAGCCATATCTCTTAAGAGTTTAGCGTCAGATACTTTGAGCTTAAACACGGTTCCTCTTCCTCGCCTAAATGCATATGTTGTATATTTATATAAGTTATCCTTAATCGCTGACCTTATAGATAAACTTGTTCTAAAACCCCTAAAACAACCCATAAAAGAACAAAAATTTTAGAGAATCGCTAAAAAAACCAAAAACGGCAGATTAAAAATGAAAAAAGAGAATTTTTCAGTTTAACTGTATTCTCTATAAGTGTAATTGCATTTTGTGCAACGCAGAAACTGCGTAGAAGACTCATCTGCCCCGCGTGTTTGCACTTGCCACACGTAAGCTTGATTGTTTCCGCACCTTGGACATTCCACCCTAACTGTTGGCAACGTATTTAGTTTCTGTTCTTCCTTGCCTATCACAGCTACAAACTGTTGTGGATTATGCTGAATAACTTTTGCAGGTTTTGGTTCAAGTGCTGCACCAGTTTCAGGTTTTTTGTATCCGCATTTAGGGCAAGCAAGAACCAAAGAAGCTTCTTTACCAATTTTTGATTTCTTCGGTTCAAGACGACTACCGCATTTAGGACAGAATTCCATTTTGGTTCCCTCATCCGTTTTTGATTCCCTTATCTTTATCGCTTTTAAACTTTTTCTAAGTATTCGATTACAAAAAGCTGATTCCCGAAGCAACTAGATGTGCCACCCTTAACGGTTCAGGAATACTGCTTCTTGTGGAAGTCAAAGCAATAATTTTTTGGGCATCCTCGCAGTATAATCCGGCAGTTTGCATAAAAATTTTTTTGCCATTATTTTGTAGAGCAAAAATTTCGCCAGCTTTAAGCAAAGTTTCAAAGCGTACTTCTGAATGGTCAAGATTGCTTAAGGCTGAACAGATGCTATCCATGTTCGGTTTATCTTTTGTTATAGCAATAACAGGCAAATCGGTTGCCTTGTTAAGCTCGTCAATATCTATGACGTTGAAGCCTGCAAACGTTAACCCATTAAGCATTATGACCCGCAGTTGCCTGTAATGCGTGGAAGCCTGAATCATTTTAGCAACGTTTTCTGTAACATCAAAGCCGTCAACCCAAACCTTGGTTGCCATTAAGCCTTCAAACCATAACCCACCTTTGTAAACCACGCCGACTACGGGCACTTGAGTTTTGGAGCGAAAAAGATGCTTTCCATCATCGACACCTACGACTCGAATCTCAGGCTTAATAGTTCTAAAACGTTTAACAGCCAAAATTCAGCCTCACAAAAACAATAGGGAAGCTAAACCAATTTAACACTTTATCAAAAATAAAAGAAAACAAGAAAAGTTTAAGCTTTTAGGGCTTTTTTGAGTTCTCGGCTGAACTCTTCATTGTCTGCTATTGCCTTTTTGGCTGCAGCAACTAATGTGTCTTCGGGCTTTAAGTCGCCTTTCATTCTGATGTAAATGATTGGGCTTGAAGCTAAAGGGTGAGGAACGTCATAACCTGCTAAATCTACGTTTTCGTCTTGCAAGATTTTTTTCTGAAGCAGATTACATAGGCCATGGTCTGTGCCCTGAATCTCAATTTTTAATTCGTTACCGTTTTTCTTTAAAACATTAATTTTCATTCTTGGTTACCTCTTAGAGTGGTTCTGTTCCATAGTCAATGGCTGTTTTTCGTTTTTCGATGTTACCGCATTTGGGGCAACGCATTTCATACCGGTCAAGATTTAGAAGGCTACTGCATCTTGAACAGAAACCGTACAGTACACCCAAGTTTTTGTCTTGAGTAGTTAAATGGTAAATTTGGTTCTTTTCACTGATAACTTTAGCGCGGATGATGTCACCAGGTTTACAGACTTCATTCATCGAATTAATGTAACGGTCGGAAACATCAGAGATATGAAGAATGCCGCCGAAAACACCGCTGATTTTTTTGTTACCCACTCTAAAGATTCTGACCAAAACATTGTCTGACTGAGCATTCCCAACTTGACCAATAACGGTTGTTCCAGCTTTTGGAGTTACTGCGCCGTTAATTAATGGATAAACTGAAACACGCTTGTTAAGAAGATCCATTAATGCGCGTCCAACAATTTTTGAGTAAATAACGCCGTCTTTAACGTATGTTCCTGAATCAGGAATAAACTCTTCAATAACACCTAAGCGTTCGCCCGGTAAAACTAGATGGCCGCTTTTTTGTTCCGGTGGTTTTAGACTCATGACAGTTCTCTCTTTAAACTTGTTTTAATAAGCGAAATTATAATCGCGTCTTGCTAAGTAGCATATGCTAAGATTCTACGCTACGCAATAAACCTTTTGATTTAGTTCAGAAAATCAAACCTGACATAAAAAATGCCTCTATGAACATTTATGCTCTATAACGTAAAGGTCAATGATAAAGTCATGATGCTCTTTTGTGTGAAAATCAAACATTTTAGGAATAGTCATAAGTGTAGCGTAAACCGCCCTAACAGCCCCACCGTGTTGCTCAATTAAACGTTTCAAAAAAGCGTTTGGCTGAACCTCAACTAAACCATTCCCAGACGTTTTTAACTTGCCAATTAAGCGTTTGTCCACTTCAGGATGATTATGCAATGAGTAAACCATTTTGCCAGACTCTAAGGCTTTAACAAGAAAGGCGCGGTCAGCATTACGAGTTTGAACCCCAAAAGGCGGATTCTGCAACACCGTATCAAAACAGCCTTCAACAGCGGCGATGTCACCGTTAATCCACTGCGTATTAGCTGCCAAGCCAACAGTTTGAGAGTTTTCAACGGCAACCTTCAACGCTGACTTATCAACGTCAACGCCCAAAACGTTAGCGGCTCCAAGAAAAGCTGCACCCAAAGCCAATCGGCCAGTACCGCAACCTAAATCCAAGACACGTTTGCCGACAATATCGTTGTTTGCGTAGGCTGCAATATAAAGCATTGTTGCGGCGATACTCTCTGAAATGGTGTACTGTTCAAGGTCGACTTTGGGTGCGGGGTTAACTTTGACGCCTGCTAGGAACCGTTCAAGGTCTAGTTTTCGAATAAGCCTTTTTTGAGCATACTCTCCCATGAAGCTTCGCCGGATGCAACCATAAACTCGTTAACGGTTAATATGGGCTTCGCGAATTTTCCAGGTGCATCAAGTGAGATTCTTGGGCAGGCAGTGTTCACGTAAGCGTCGATTGTTGGGAACTCAAGTAGGGATTCAGGCGTAACCTCACGTATTGCCATCAGATACGCGGTTTTACCTTGTTTTTCGATTAATTCTTTGACTTTTAGGGCTTCTTCAACACGTTTTTGGCCGGGTTTTAAGCCGATGATTATGCCGATGCTTTTGGCATTTTTTGCCTGCTCAATGCAGGCCCAATGCTGCTTGAGAAGCTTTTGCGCTTCTTCACTAAGGGAAAATGCTCTGTTATCGTATGGGTCAGCGACAATTGTCGGTTTTGAAGTGCTCAAAGCTATGCCCAAAGCATGAAAAATTCCGCCGCCGACAAACAGGTACGCTTCCACATCGTCCGCTATAGATTTAACGTTACTGTAATCGCATCCGATAACTTGCCCAGCATACCCCACGTGTCCAGCTTCACCGATTATCACTGTTTTTCCTGAACGAACTAGCAACTCGCGGGTTTCGTTTAAGGTTTGTAGGTGTTGAACAGAGGTTGCTAACCCAATTTTCGAGTAACTACTAAGTAGCGGCAGGGCTTTCTCTATTGCTTCATTAACGTTTGCTGAAGCTCTTGCTTCAACATAAATGGTGGGAACAGGTTCATGTTTAACAAGTTTTGAATGCCCAAAATGAATAACCAAATCCGCACCTAAACTTGCCGCTTCATTAGTGGCGATGTCACATGCACCGTAGCATGGGTCAGCTGAAATCATGGCAAGTGCGCCAGTTTTCTCCACTATTTTTCCTAGTCGGGTGGCTTCAGGTTTTAAGCCTTGGGGCATCTGGATTAAAACTCGTTTAGCGCCAAGGTTTTGGATTTCATTTTTGATTCTTTCTTCTTCAAAATCAAAATTTTTCATGTTCTCAAGCCCTTAAGATAATATTAGTTGTCAAAAATTAAAAAAGAATTAGGTTAAACGGGGGATGTTTTACCATTCCCAGTCGGGAACGGGTCTCTTAAGCGGTTTACCTGCGGCGATTGCTGCTTGCTCGGCTAAGCGGTCAAGAACAATTCTTTGCTCTACACCTGCAACATTCCTTCTTGTAGCTGCGACTGCATCATTGTTTACAGATATGCTGTCAATTCCAGCGCGGACGAGAAATTCTGCAAAGTCTGGCAGGTTTGATGGTCCTTCACCGCAAATGCTCACAGTGCACCCGTTTTCATGTGCAACCTGAATTAAGTGTGCAATGATGCGTTTTACTGCTGGGTCGCGTTCGTCAAAGTAACCCATTTGTCCGAGACGTTCTGAGTCGCGGTCGATCATTAGAACTCCTTGGGTCATGTCGTTGCTGCCGATGCTAAAGCCATCTACGAGTTTGCTGAATTCATCGGCCATGATTGCAATGCTTGGAGTTTCTGCCATGAACCAAATCTTGAAGTCGCGTGAACGTTCAAGACCTTCTTGGCGCATAATTTCAAGGACTTGCTTTGCCTCCCAGAGGGTTCTGACCATTGGGAGCATAACGTAAACGTTCTTAAGACCCCATTCAGAACGGCATTTCTTAATTGCTTGGCATTCAAGACGGAAGGCTTTCTCGTACCATTTGCTGATGTAACGACTGCAACCTCTCCAACCTAACATTGGGTTTTCTTCAACTATTTCGTATTTTTCGCCGCCTTTAAGGTCACGGTACTCGTTAGTCTTGAAATCGCTAAATCTAACGACCACTATGCGCGGCTGGATTGCACGTGCAACTTTGGCGACTCCTTCAGCGAATTTTTCAACCAGTTTTTGTTCTTGACCGGTTTCAACTAGATATAATGGATGTTCTCCAATGTAATCTGCGAAGATAAATTCTGTACGCATTAAACCGATGCCTTGGAATGGCAGGTTCTTGTAGTCATCAATCTTATCAGGAATGGCTAAGTTCATGTAGATTTTAGTTGCGGTTACTGGAGCAGGAGCATCAACAGTGTGAAGTACCGTGCTTGTGGCTTCTGGGTCTTGTTTCATTATGCCTTCATAGATTATGCCGTTTCTTGAGTCAACAGTGTATTCTTTGCCGGTCTTCATAACTTCTGTGGCGGTTTCTGTTCCAACAACACAGGGTATGTTGAGTTCTCGGCTTACGATTGCTGCGTGTGAGGTGATTCCGCCTTTGTCTGTTACAATCGCGCTTGCGATTTTCATGTATGGGACAAAGTCGGGGTTTGTCATGTCTGTAACTAGAACGTCGCCTTTTTGCATCATTGCGGATGCTTCATCAGTGGTTAGGGCAACTTTAGCTACCCCAAAGCCGTAACCGCGTTTACCAGCGCTGATGCCTCTGACGGCGACTTTAAGTTGTTCGTTAGTTTTTCCTTTTGACTCATCTGGGGTTTCCATAGTTTTTGACCACACTGTTTCTGGGCGTGCTTGAACCAAGAAGATGTTACTCGGATAAGGTAAGTCTTGATCAATTGCCCATTCAATATCCATGGGTTTACCGTAATGTTTCTCAATTTTGCGTGCAAGTTCTGCAAGCGCCATTATTTCTTCGTCGCTGACGCAGACTACCTTTTGCTGTTCAGGCGGAATATCCAAGTGTATAGTTTTTCCTGTTTCAGGGTCTCTAATGTACTTAATTGTTTTTCGTGCAATTCGGCGTTCCTTGATGTCCATAGCTGTTTTGTCGATAACAAAGTCATCGGGGTTAACAGCACCTGAAACCACTGATTCGCCAAGACCATAATTGCCTTCAATCACGATCTCATTTCGGTTTCCAGTAACAGGGTTAATTGTGAACATTACACCTGCAGCACGAGAGTTAACCATTTTTTGCACGCCGACACTGATAAAGACTTTATCGTGCGCAAAATTTTTCTCTGTTCGGTAAAATATGGCTCGTGGAGTAAAGAGGCTTGACCAGCATTTAACTACTTTGTCAACCAGGTCATCTGCGCCTTTCACGTTCAAATAAGTTTCTTGTTGACCCGCAAATGAAGCATCTGGCAAATCTTCTGCAGTTGCGCTTGAACGGACAGCAACAAACGTGTCTTTAAGATTGAAACGTTTGTTTAACTGTTTGTAAGCTTCTCTGATGGCTTCTTCGATGTCTTTAGGCATCGGAGTTTTTTCCATTAATTCACGGATCCGTTTTGAAGCCACTTCATACTGCTTAGGGTCATTAGGGTCAGTGACGGTTTCTTTAATTACAGCATAGATTTTTTTTGCAATCTGCGTCTCTTCAATAAATTTTTCATAAGAAAAAGCTGTAACGGCAAAACCGTTGGGAACCGGCAACCCGGCATGGATCATTTCACCAAGGCTGGCGTTCTTGCCGCCAACAATGGGGACGTCATTATTTCTTACATTATCAAATAATAAAACCAAAGCTTTGCTTGGATCACTCAAGCGGTTTCAGTCTCCGTCGGGGCCTTCTCGGCGGCAGCTGACATAGGAGATTTGGTCACCACGATTTTGCAGTGGATTGGGAGTTTTGCGCTGCCACGTTTAAGAGATTCTTTTGCAATCTCAGCGGATGCTGCTTTCACTTTCACAGTGATGATTGGTTGATCTACCTCAACTTTCGCTGCTGTGCCTACTGCTGTTCCGAATGAGCGTCTCATTCCTTGCTGAAGTCGGTCAGCATGGGCACCGAAGATCATCTTGTTTTCCCGTAGGATAATGTGTGGATATGGATGGACAACCATAAGATATTCATTAACCAGTTTGTCCATTAGAACACGGTTTGTGGCTACACGCGCCGCTTCGAGTGCGCTATGGCGTACTTGCACTCTTTTTGTTGATAAGAGCTGGACTTCGAAGTCAAAGTTGCCTTTTGTGTCGCCCATAGTGAACTTTACGATTTTTGGTGGTGGAAAGCCTCGAGCGTATTCTTTTCTTGTGTAAGCTCGATTTTTAACGTGCCTGAAATTTCTTGCGTGCATTCAGCGTCCCTTTTTAACGTAACACTTTCAGCGGTATTTAAACAATTTGCAATTTTATGTCAACATTTACGTGAGTTTTCCGCTTATCCACTAATTAAGCGCTTTATGCATGGATAATGATGTTTTTTGTAATGCGCTTAAATAGTTTAGTTGACTTGTAGGTTTTTAATGTTTACGTTACTGTTCATTTCAGGAAAGAATTGGCAACTTTCCCTAGCAGAGGTTACAGCCTACCTGCAAGCAAGGCAAATTAGCTTTGAAGTACAGCATTTTAACAAAGAATTTTTCACAATCCAAACACAGCAAGCCTTAGACCCAGCGGTTATAGAGGATTTAGGCGGCACCATAAAAATCGGTCAAGCCATGCTGACGCTTCCAACCCAGCAAGTAAAGGAAGCCTACGTAAAGCACGACAAACAAGCAGAAAAACAAGTTGCAGAAGCTTTAGAGAAAAGTGGCATAGTTGACCAGATGGCCAAACAAGCACAAGGCAGAGTCTTCTTTGGTGTTAGTGTTTACTATGAAGAAAACCAACTTAAGTCACGTGCCGGTGAAATCCAGCGTCTTTTAGGAAGCGCCGTTAAAGATGAGCTAGCTGAGTACGGCAAGAAAGCTCGTTTCATGGGGTTTGCAGACAAGTCACAGGGGCAACTTAGCCACGTAGAAGTTTTAAAGAAGAAGCTTGTGGAAACCAAGTCCGAGGTTCTTTTGTGCATTGGTAAAGAAGCCAGCTGGATAGCAACAACCATTGCAGTCCATAACCCGTTTGAGTTTCAGAAACGTGACATTTACAAGCCAAGGCAAAGAAAAATTTTCGGCATGCCACCGCGACTTGCTAAAATCATGGTTAACCTTTCAGGTTGCACAGAAGGAAAAACTTTGCTTGATGCTTTCTGTGGTGTAGGCACGGTCTTGCAGGAAGCATTGCTAAGTAAAGCCCATGTTGTAGGCACAGACATTAATCCTTGGTGTATCAAAGCGGCAGAAGACAATCTTGAATGGCTAACACAGGAATATGAACTTAGAGATGTAGATTACCGTGTTGTTCAAAGCGATGTGGGTTTTCTGTCAAGAAAAATTGGCAGAGAAACCGTTGATTGCATCGTATCAGAACCGGATTTAGGTCCAGCATTGCGGCAGGTTCCAACCACGCCCTACGCACAAAAGGTCATCGATAAACTTACGCCACTGTTTTTCAGCTTTGTTGAAGAAGCCTACAGTGTCCTCAAACCTGACGGCAGGCTTGTTGTGGTTACGCCGTATATTGTTGCACGTTCGGGCCAAGTTGTTACGATGCCAATTGGCGAAAAAGCTCAGAACGTTGGTTTTGTGCGTGTTAAACCGTTTAGCCCAGAAATCTTTGCAAAAAACGCAGTTGACATCGAAGCGTTAACGGGTTTGGAGTCGCTTGTCGAAGTTGACTCAAGGCATTTGATTGGCAGAGAAATTCATGTTTTCCGTAAATAATCGTTAATGTTATTAGTTTGGTTCTTGTTTGTTTCTAAAACAAAACTGGGCAGTGTAAACCATTGAGCAGTGAAAAAGTTAACACAAGACCCGATTGGGACCGATACTTCCTCGACCTTTGTGAAGCAGTTTCTAAACGTGCAACCTGTGACCGTGGAAGATGCGGCGCCGTAATTGTCAAAGACAAACGCATAATGACCACAGGTTATGTGGGAGCGCCAGCAGGTTTACCACATTGCGACGAAGCTGGACATGACATGCGCAAAGTCTTCAATGGAGACGGAACCATAACACAACATTGCGTACGAACTTTGCATGCAGAACAAAATGCCATTATCCAAGCTGCAAGGTTTGGAATCAGACTTGAAGGTTCAACATTGTACTGCAAGATGACGCCGTGTCGGGTTTGTGCCATGATGATAATTAACGCGGGCATTAAACGAGTGGTCTGCGAGAAACGTTACCACGCCGACGCCGATACGATTTTGTATTTTAAAGAGGCAGGCATTGAGTTAACGATAATGAATAACGAGTTTGAGCAATACAAAAATCAATAGCACTGTTTTTTAACATATTAATGGCTTAAAAAGTAGCCATTACGGACCTACCCCTCTTAGGTTTCAAAGATTGCTGTTTCATCTTTGCAAAGGGTTTAATGAAGAGCGACGTTTTACACTGGTCAAAGTTGCAATCCATTTTACATTATCAAACCCATACTTGGTTATAAGCGGGTCAATAAAGCTGGGTGCCAAATTGTCATCAATTTCAGCAAAGACCACAGTGTCACCTATGCGGTAAACAATTCCCACAACCGTCAAGTCTTTTAGGGGCGCGTATTTTGCTTTGATTTCCCAGTAACCGGGCTCGTCACGGCCTGCCTCAATAATCCAAGAATACTTATCCTCGGGATGCTCGCCTTGAGTAAAATTGAAGGCACAAACTGCTTCGCCGACAGCTTTAGGCTCGTCCTTTGTTTTAACGTAAAACCACAACGTCATAAAAACCACTATAAAATAACTACCAGCCACTTGCTTTTAACAGTTTTTTTAATGCACAGCTTTAGCTTCGATTAAATGGATAGTTTCAAAGAAGGGCAGTTTACTTTCAGCCTTAACCGACGCCTCAAAGCCGCATTCTTGGAATTTGTGGATTGTCAATTCTAACCCTGTCAAGCTTGATTGTAACAAAAGGATTCTTCCAGACGGTTTCAAGTGGACGGTTACTTGGGGAATGAAACGGTCAACCACGTCGCGTCCAGTGGTGCCGCCAGCCCAAGCGCGACCAATCCAAGTTTTAACTTCATGAGGCTCCGAAGGCAAATAGGGAGCATTAAACAATACCAAATCAAACAAGGCGTTGGCAGTTAAGGCCGTGAACAAGTCCGACTGCATGAAAGCCATTTTATCCCGTACATGGTTAAGTATAGCGTTTTGTTTGGCACACCGAACCGCGTAAGGGTTAATATCGATGGCTAGCACGCTTTTTGCCCTTTGAGCCGCCAGTATGCCGAGGATTCCGCTGCCTGTGCCCAAATCTAAAACCTCCTCTGCAGCCTGAACATCAAGATTTTCAGCGAATAGAAAAGAATCCTCAGAGGGCTCAAAAACGTCATCGGTTATGTCAAACTTGAGGTTGCCAAACCAGACGCGTTTAATTGGTGAATGCATTAGCGAGGTCTCCAAAGTTTTTGGGGGTTAGTTCGCGGGGACGCATTTCTCGGAATGGTGAAGACTGAATGATTTTTTTGTATTCCTGTTTGCTCAGTTTAAGGGAGGATTTGATAAAGGGTTCAAGTGCGTTTGAGAGTTTTTTGTTGCGTTCAGTAAACAGCCATTTAACCATCTTAGCAAAGAACACTTCGTCCTTAACGGTGAAGGGCGGAGTCGTCCAAGGTTTTATACGAAGAATTACAGAGTCAACTTCTGGTTGCGGGAAAAACATGTCTTTAGGGACAGAATCAAGCAGTTCAACGTGGGCTTTTTGATAAACGGTGACTGTTAACCAACTGTAGTTTTCAGTGCCGACTTTTGCGTTGAGGCGGTCGGCGAATTCTTTTTGCACAATCAACACGGCACAGTCGACCTTGTGTGCCAGAAGGAAAAGCACGAGTTTTGATGATAAATAGTATGGTGGGGCAGCAATCGTCTTGTTAAAATTGGGTAACTCTGATTTTAGCACGTCACCTTCAACAACAGCAACATTGCTATAGCCACTCACCTGTTGCCTCAACACCTCAACGATTTGCGGGTCTTTTTCAGCAGCAACAACGCCACGGCATTTGTCTGAGAGAAAACGTGCCAGAAACCCAAAACCAGCCCCTGCATCTAGCACCACATCGGACTTGGATAGCCCAGCGTATTCTGCAAGCTTGGGATAGAATGTGGGCTCAATCATAAAGTTTTGCCCAAGAAGCGTGTTTGGCGTAATCTGAAAAGTCCGTAGCAACTGCTTAGTTTCTTCAATGCTCATGTTGGTTACTGTGCCCGAGTGAAAAGACGGTATTTGCTGTCGCCTTCAAGCTCCTCCATAACTCGTTTCGTTATAAGTTTGGCGGGACTTGGCAGTTCGGTTCGTTTCTGCAGGTCGTCAAAGCTTTCAAAGGGTTTGCGTGTGCGTTCGTTGATGACTTGCCACATGTATTTTTTACCGATTCCAGGGACCAACTCGAGTGCATGCATGCGGGGTGTAATCGCGCGTGCAGTATTAAAGAAGTTGACGAACCATTGCTCACGGTTAACCACGACTTTGTTAATGACGCTTGGAAGCTCAGCTTTGGCTGAGGCAGTTAATTCTTCATAACCGATTCTACCGATAATGTACGTTACTTCTTCGCGTGAATCTTTTCCGACGTAAACTCGATCGCCTGGCTTAAGCATTAAACCTTCTTTCACTAATGCTTCAAGAACAGTAAAGAATTCTTCGCCGACGCATTGAATAAGAGCTCCCGCTCTGTAACCAGCTCTTCCAGTTGGACGGAACCCAGGCTTACCGTGTGGCAGGAAGTCTAACACGTAAGCGTACTCTTCGTATCGCTTCTCCATAATAGTCACTAGACCCTCATCTGTAATTACATTTAATGCTTAAAAATACTTACTCGCTTGAACTACTTGAGGGTTCTGCTTTCATTTAGAATTGAAACTATTTTTTCTAGCTTTTGGGTTTCTATAATTTTACGTCCGCCGGCAAGAAAGACACGTAATTCATCAACAGTTTCGGGCATACAATTTATGATTTGAACAGCTTCAACCTCGTCAAGCTCGTACTCTTTAACAAGCATCGCCACCAACTCCTCTGCTTTTTCTGGTTCAACTTTGGTGAATTTGCTTACGTAGTCGAGTGTGCGACGTTGGAATTGATCGAGATTTTCCTCGCCTATAGATTCCAGCACCTTCTTGACTTGCGGCAAAGTAAGCCGGGTTTCGCTGATTTCTTTTTGGCCCATTTCTGCTCAGTTCCCAGTGTATGGCTCTAAATGTTCACAGCGTACAATGATTGTTTTGATTGATTCACCTTGTGGAACATTAACGACGTATCCTCGTCCACGCTTTTCCTGAATGACTCCGATTTTGCCATGGAACCGTTTGTGAGGCATACTTTTCTGTACGCTAGAATTCATTTTTATGATTACTTCTGAACCAAGCTCATACTCGTGGAGTAGCTTGCTGATGTTGGGTTTTCCGCGTTCACGTTGGGGTTTGCGTAGCAAACTGCGAGTTCCAGAGTAATATCCTTTTGAACCTCTCATTCTATTTTCACCTTTAATTATCATCCATTATGACGTTGAGCACGTCAAGCTTAAGCGTCTTTGCCCTGAATCCAAGCAAACCTGAAACGCTTGGAACTGTTCGGCCTTCATCTCCAGAGACCAATTCTTTTACGTAAAGGCCACCTTGGCAACGAATTTCCATCAGAGCCGTCTTAAGCGACACCTTCTTAACTTTAACCTTATATATGTACCTTTCTCGAATTAAATCCGCCCTTCGATGCAAAACACGCAAAGGCGTTTGCTGTTTAACAGTAACTCCCGTAAGTTTTTCTTCAATCAAACGCAAACTCTCATCATCAACATCGTTTTCAAACTCGGCAAGCAACCGATACTCTTTCTGGGCGCCTTCACCTTTCTTGAGCCGACGCACCTTGTCCTTGGTTGTAAAATGAAGCTCTGAAACCTCAACCTTATCAACGGCACCAGCGTTAATTGCCACTTCCGCTGCCTTTAGATCTATAAAACGTTTTTTGGGTTTAGAAATTTCAACAATAAAAGGTCGCCCAGTGCCGAGCATGCGTGCATCGATGTCTTCGCGTCCTGAGGCATGGAAAAAGGAGTCTTCACCTTGGGATGCTTCTAAAATCGGTTTGGATGTTAATTGCTCAACTGATTCAGGATAAAGCTTACCTGTTCCACCACATTTCTCGCATCCTCTGCCTCGACAATTTGAACAGAACCATTCGGATTGCGGGATAGTGCGGACGAGTTTGCGGTATCTACCACCGACAAACAGGGGATTAACTTGAAGCCTAATTTTACCCGAGAATGGGTTGAATACAACAACGATGTCAGGAATTAGATATTCTGCTTCTTTGCCTGTGCGTGCACCCAACGCTTTGCCAAAAATCCTGCCGAATTCATGCTTCATACTTTCAGCGGTACCAATGCTGAATGAGGCTTTGAATTCGTCTTCGCGTTCTTCTATTTTTACGGGCAATTCTATGCCTACAAGATAAGTTGTGAATTCGTAATCGTTAAGGGTAGAGAGGGCTTTTTGGGTTAACTCTTCAACCTGGTCAAAGGTACCGTTACAAAGATAACATTTCTCTGCTTGGGGAGCGGGTTCTTGTTTTAAGTGTTTTAGGGTTTCCTGTGCAGTTTTACTGAAACCATTAACGGCTAAAACTTGAAGCTGCAGGATTCCTTGGTCAGGTTTTTCTTTTGCAAGGTCGTTGGCTTGCATGGTTAAAGACACCTTCAGCGAGGAGCCTCGAATATTGTTTTCCATGCTGTAACCTAAAGCTGCAAATTGTCGACCCAAACAGTGGTCGCATAGGGGATATTTGCTAAGAAGTTCAAACGCTTTTTGCTGTACATCCATAAGTTGTGTGCCTACTTGAAGTTTGGTGGAATACCGCCCATTCCCATGCCGCCTTTTCCGCCAAGACCGAAGGGCAGTTTCTTTTTGCGCTTAAACATCTTTAACATTTTACGCATCATAACATACTGTTTAAGCAGTTCCTTAACGTCTTTCTCCGTTGTTCCGGAACCACGAGCGATGCGTCTTCCGCGTGAAGAAGTGATAAGCTTGGGGTTTTCTTTTTCTTCAGGAGTCATTGACTGAATGATTACGCGCCATTTATCTAGGCGACCTTCAGCAGTGTTCAGCATATCGTCTGGTACATCATAGGACATGCCGGGCAACATTTTTAGAACTTTACCAAAAGGCCCCATGTTTTTAACGGCACTAAACTGTTCATACATGTCAGTTAATGTGAATTTGCCACTTAGGATTTCTTTGGCCTTCTTCTGTGGAACCTTTACTTCAGCGTCATGCACTTTCTCAAGCAAGGTTTCCAAGTCACCCATGCCCAGCAGGCGACCAACAAAACGGGAGGGTACGAAGGATTCGATATCCTCAATTTTTTCTCCTGTACCAATAAACTTGATTGGCGCACCGGTTGCTGCTACTGCCGAAAGGGCACCGCCTCCGCGTGAGGAACCGTCAAGTTTGGTGACGATGATGGCGCCAATCGGTGTTGCTTCATGGAAACTTTTTGCTTGAATAAGCGCTTGCTGACCGATAGTGCCGTCGATAACCATTATGACTTCATCAGGATGAATGTTCTTTTCAAGGTCTTTCATTTCTTTGATGAGGTCTTTTTCTTCTTTGTGTCGACCCGCAGTGTCAACAATGATCAAGTCTTTATCTGCAAAGACCTTGAGTCCTTCACGGACGACTTTGACGGGGTTATTGGCTTTTACGTCGCCGAAAACTGGAAGATTTATTCTGTTGCCCAACTGCAAAAGCTGAGCGTAAGCGCCTGGACGAAAAGTGTCAGCCGCAATCAATCCAGGTTTAAAGCCGCGTTTCTGGTAGTAACGGGCTAGTTTGGCGGCGTGAGTGGTTTTGCCTGAACCTTGAATGCCGACCAGCATGACAATTTTCTTTTTGCCTGGCTCCACCTTTAATGGAACTGGCTTGTCGCCGACGAACCGTGTCAATTCTTCGTACACGACTTTGATAACGTGTTCGCGTCGTGAGATTCCCGGAGGCACTTTTTCTTTTAACGCTCGGTCTTCGATGCGTTTGGAGATTTCGAGCACTAACTGTACGTTAACGTCTGACTGAAGCAACGCACGTTGTATGTCGCGGACGAGTTCTTTTACTGCTGCCTCGTCAACTACGCCTGCTTTAAACAGTTTTTTTATAGCGTTAGTTAGTGATGAACCTAAACGATCAAGTGCCATCCATTCTCACTCCAGCTTTAATCATTCACATCTGCCTTTAAATAAATATTACAGCATAAAAACCTATCAATACAGGCAAAACCGCACAGGAGAAAATTTTTGTGAGGAAAATGTTTGCCGCAAGTTGAAGCCTCAGTTCCCCATAAAATATTCTTCACAATTCAGACGGCTCTTCATGCATCATTGGCTTCAATCCACAAAGAGGCAGTAAGCTAACAAATAAACCTATACCGAAAAAACTCGGCAACAAATACAAGCAAATATTGACAAAAAATCGGACTAAGATAGATTGGAAAATAATTTGGTTAGGGCAGAACTATTTGACCCTACTGATTTTGATTTTGCCCAAGATTTTCCAGTACTCGATTTCTGCGCCGGCAACCAACTTGGCCTTTAAATCTTCCTCGTCTGGAAATGGAGCATCAATATACTCGTATGTTTCCAAATCCATGATTTGTACACCGGTTGGATTTACTGCGAAAATTTGGCCTGCACGTTTGTCAATAATTGGAATTTCAGCGCTTCCGTCAACTGGTTTTACGAATTGTCTTTTTTGGTTATCAAAAACGCCAATGGCAACGATTCTTGCTTTTGCTGCGCCGTGTTTTCCAGGTTTAGATTTTGCAATGTCCATAATGCGGCAGGGTTCTCCATCAATCATCATATAGCCGCCGACACGAAGTTCTCCTACATCAACTGGTTTGCTCATTCTCTCACCACAATTTCTTTTCTATTTATGCAAAAAACTGAACAACACCCATAATATAGATTAAGGTGACGGTATTAAGGCTGAAAGGTGACATTGTGTTCAAAAGCGTAGGGTTAGTCGCTCGTTATGATAAAGATAAGGCTCTACAGCTAACAGAAGAGCTGGCAGTGCACCTTAACAGCAAGGGCCTCAAAGTTTTCATCGAAGACACTCTGGCAGACAAGATAAAGGTAAACGCTGAAGCGGTTACACTTGAAAAAATGAAAACTGACTTCATCATCACCATAGGGGGCGACGGCACAATCCTGCGCACCTGTCTAAACAGTCCAAAACCAGAACCACCCATCCTAGGCATAAACATGGGTGTCAGGGGATTCTTAACAGAAGTCGAGCCCAATGACGCCTTAAAAGCTGTTGACAGAATCCTCAAAGACGACTTTAGAATCGAAAAATGTACCAAACTTTCAGCCAAAATCGGCGACATAACCCTGCCAGACGCTTTGAATGATGTAGTAATTTCTGCGGGAGAACCCTCAAAAATTCTTTACACCGAAATTTGCAAAGATGGAAAAGCAATTCTGAAGTGTCAAGCTGACGGTTTGATTGTAGCAACCCAAACAGGCTCTACGGGTTACTCGCTTTCCGCTGGTGGTCCAGTGCTTGACAAGGCTATGGACGCAATTTTGGTTACTCCAATATGCGCATTGACCGTGTTTAGGTCTCTTGTGTTTCCTGCTGATTCCGAAATTACCTTAAACGTTATCAGGCCAAAGCAAATGCTGGTCATGATTGACGGAAATTATCATCACATGGAAAGCGAAAAAGAACTCACGGTTAAAGTTACAAAGTCGAAGAATGTTTCAAGCTTTATAAGATTTGGAAACGACTTCTATGACCGTTTAAGCTGCAGGTTACTATTTCAAGGATCGAGATGATAAAAAATACAGGCACGCAACAATTCTCAGAAAAAAATTGTCGTTTTAGATACCTCCGCGTTTATAGCTGGATTTGACCCGTTTTCGCTTGGAGAAGAGCAAGTAACTGTGCCAAAAGTGGGCGATGAAATAAGAAACAATTCGATGGCTTGGGTTCGTTTTAACACTGCTGTTGAAAGCGGCAAAATCAAAATTAAAATGCCCCACGAAGAATTTTCAAACAAAGTAAAAACCTCCGCAAGCAAAGTAGGCGATTCATATCTTCTTTCAGAAACCGACATGCAACTTCTTGCCTTAGCGTTAGAATTAAAAGCGCAAGGTGAAAATCCAGAAATAATTACGGATGATTACTCAATTCAAAATGTTGCTAAACAAAACGGCATAGGGTTTTACGCGCTTGCCACCTTTGGCATTAGGCGGCTTCTGGAATGGATTCGCTATTGTCCCGCGTGCCACCGAGAATATCCCGTTAACAGTAGTTTTAGTGCTTGTCGAGTTTGCGGAACAGAACTCAAAAGAAAACCTAAACGAACAGCCAAAAAAGTAAAAGCCTAAAAACTGTTTGTTAAAGCAGGGCTAAAATCAGAATCAACAGTAAACCTTCAACAAGGAACACTGGAACAACTATCTTTTTTGCTTTTACAAGCGCTTTGTCTACAAGTAGTGATAGGGATGCAATGCGTGACCCTCCGATAACTCGGACCTGGGGGATAATTAGGTGTTTGCATCCGGCTTTGGCTGGTTCCAAGTTGGCAACGGCGGCTTTTGCAGCGTCTATAATGTAATTGATTAATGCTGTGTGATTCATGACTTCTCCTACTGGATGATAACCACGGCTGCCTGTTACGAGTGCGCTTACGGCGTGGGTGTCGGTTGTGAAAACTTCGCTTGCATTAAACCCAGCTGCGTTTATGGCGGGCAAGATTTTTTCTCGTAGCCCAGAAATCATGTTGTTGCCGTCTATGACAATGTAAGCTGTTTTTTGCTCTTCAACTTGGACAATTATGGCTGTGATACCGCCAGTGCCCATGCCCTCTTTGAGCGTGAAGTCTTTCGGGTAAACTGTCGAGGAGCCAACTTTGAATGGTTTCTTTGGCATCGCGGCTGCTTTTTGGAGGCATTTGAAAGCTGCAGTCTCAAATTCTGCAAGATGCTCAACGGTGTCAATTACATCGTTTAAGCTGTTGTGACAGTTCACTACGATGGTGCAATTTAACCCGTATTTCTTGGCTTCTTCCTGAACTGCTTGTCCCAGTTCCTGAGGCAAATCCTCGGTAGTTTTCGGTGAAAGCGTGAATGAAAGGAAAGCTGTGTCTCCGAAGATTTGGCATGAAGCTGTAGCGTATCCTTCGGAAACTTGAACAAACGGTGTAGCCACAGTTTCCTCAGCGTCATACTTGGCGGCTTCAATCACCTGATTAATAACCTTAAAGTTTTGAGATTGTGAAGCCAAGTCTAGTTCGTGACCTAAAATGCCTAGTGGTGTACAAGTTTGACATCCGTAGGCTTCTTCAAAGTGTTTCTTAAGCAGTGAAGGCAAAAGACTGCTGCCAATATTCTTGAATGGTCCCGGATGTACAAGAGGCACGATTATCGCCGCTTTAGGCTTAGATGCGTCAAACCGCAGCATTGTAACGTCGATGTCTTCATTTTCACCCATCTTTTCCAAATACGCCTCTAGAGGCGCGTTTGCAGCGACAACCCAGTTAAGCATAAAAGCCCTAAACAATGGCAATGCAGGCATGCCGTTAAGCTGTTTACCGATTTTGTCGAGTGCGTTTAGGAATATGAAGACTGCCGCGTAAGCAATTATTGGCGTTACTATGAGGTATGGTAAAGTTTGGGTTACTGCGTTGCCTGTAATGTTTGACCAGAATCCTATGAATACTCCAACGCAAAGGTAAGGCCAAAGCAGGGCAGACAAAACCTGCCGAGCAGCACCCGCTGAGGATGTTGCAAGCAGAACGATTAAACGCAGGGTCAAAACTGCGCCAAAACCTAACAGCATCAGTTTGAACCACCATGAGGCGTCAAACGATAGTCCCAAGACGGCGCCTAGTATGAGGAAGAATACCCAAAATATCCAGCAGAAAAGCGACATTGCAACTGTTCGGCGCAGAATAAAGATGGGGTCTTTTAAGATTGCTTTGCTCATTACAGCATCAACAACAATGGTTATAGCAAACAGGGTAATGCCCAGAGCTAAGCTGTTTATTAGTCCCTGAGTTGTGGGAAACAAGGCGTAAGTTGATAGCCCAATTATGCCAATACAAATCGCGGCTATAGTTAAGACTGCACGTTTGTAAGGTGGAAGAAAGAACATTGCTGAGTAATGTTTCAGGGCGCCATCCATTGAATCACTTAAGGAATTGCCAGAATTGTTGTTCGCCATGTTCAAGCATCTCAGGTTTGGTTTTCTATTGAAACTTGTTAGAGTTATTAAAATGTAGCTTAAGTTAAGGGGTTAAATATCTGACAATAAATACAAAATTCCATACTTTCAAATAAGCAAGCAAGCCAACTTTAGGCATAAAAAACGCAAAACTCAAAGACACCTCAGACGCCAAAAGCTTCCAGATATCATGCCCAGAAGGGTTTTTCACAGGGAGAACTGTTTTATCCCCAAAACGACAACTATGTTAATTCTGCAAAGCCTATGCCAGCGCAAGATTTGCCTCCATCCATATTTCAGATGCTTGAAAGGAATGTTGGCAAGAAAGTCAGAGTAATATTGGATTCAGCCTACGGTTTTGAAGGCACCTTGGAAGCGGTCACTCAGGAACCATCAGGTGTCTGGTTATCAGGCGTAGACGCGATAGTTTTGCGTTCAACCCTTGCGCAGCCGATTCCGCAAGTAGCAAGCCGAGAAGAAACAGGCGATTTGTATCTCCATTTAAACTCGGTGCAAAGAATTGAAGTATTACACGAAACGCCATCTAGAACAAAGATAAAATAAAACTGTTTTTTAGAAAAGAAATTGTTGTTTAGGTTGGGAAGAAAACTTTTGCCAGAATTGAAACAACAATTAAAGTTACAGAGAGAACCACTAAGAGTTCAGGTCTAACTTTGATGCCTTCGGTTTCTTCCTCAAAGAACCTAAGTAAGCCTGCACTTGCAGCTGGCATTGGACCTGCTTCTTTTCGTTTTCGACTCATTAACATCCCACTATTACGATTAAGTAGGTATCCTATAATTTCTTGTAGATTATTAATGTTGCGTAAAAACAGTCAACATTGCTACCTTATGGTTTTAAAACATGCAAAGCAATACGTAAGCGAGGACTTTACGTGCAGATTTACGATTTTCAAGAAATGATGAAAAGACTATACATACAAAGTGACAAGGAACGCGGAGTAGATGCAACCTTCAAATGGCTCTCAGACGAACTGCAGGAACTAAAAGAAGCTTTAAACGGACAAGATAAAACAGCCTTAGAGAAAGAGTTCGCCGACGTCTTAGCCTGGCTTGCATCTTTAGCCAACATCACAGACGTAGACCTTGAAAAAGCCGCTTTAGAGAAATACAATCACAAATGCCCAAAATGTCAACAGGCGCCATGCACCTGTAAATTTATCAAAATCAAGCCAGACGTGTCTGCCCAACACCCGTAGGCAACCAAACATATCGCCTACCGCCCTTACGTTCCACGATGTCTTCCCGGCACAGCAAGCGTAAATGATGCATTACAACATTATACGACAGATCTGTTTTGTTGGCTAATTCACTTGCGCTGCAATATTGGGTATCAAGCAACACTAAAATTTTTGTTCTTGCCTTAAGACCACATCGAACGTTACGGATTTTTTTTAGGTAAGCATTTGGATGAAACGCGCCAGTGATACCCTTTTTCCCCCCCAAACATAAATGCACAGGTTTATTTGTAAAGCTTTAGTTAACCAAAATCAAAAAGCGTTGCCTGCTTAGCTTTCTTGTTATCAAACATTAAAGAAATTTCTTGTTTAATCAAAATCATCCGTTGAGTGTAATATTTAGGCAACCCATACTTATCCACAAGATGCTGAGCAACAGCCAAATACTTTTCAATGTTACCACGATAAACTGTAAGCGTAAGGTTTCCGCCACAGAAAGAGCATTTCCCAGTTAACGGCAGCCTACGAAACTTTTTGTTACAACTCTTGCACCTAAAAGATTGTGTAGAGAACGCACGCAAGTTTCCAGCGATGTCACGCATGAAATGAGTATTTATAACTTTAAGCGCGACTCGTTTAGCATCAACGGCTTCAATCTGTTCACCCAAACTTAACTGCATATTAAGCTTGTCAATCATTGATTTGAATTCCTTGTAGGCGCTATTTGCGTTGCCAAGATTAATATTTGTACAGGGCACAGTAAACATGAATCCTTCAAACTGCGCTTCAGTACCTAACCGGTGGCTGATGGTATCCATAATCGAGCTTATTGGTCTAGCTTCAACTTTCTGCCAAGACCTCTGATAAAACTCTAATGGATAAGTTGCACTAACATCAAAATCGTGCGCTTGCCGTTGCACTTCTTTAGTGTTAACAAAAGGAATCATTAAAATGGGGGCATCCATGATTCCGCCGATTTGAGCCGGCAAATAACGTCTTGAGAAGTTGATCAAGGTATCAAGGGCTAGCATTATTGCATCTTCGTCGCCGTCGCAATCTCTACGCTTGGCAGAATGCCAAACAGGATGAGCATAAATCAAGTTACGGTCAGTATATCCGATTACACGTCCAAGAATACAAGCGCATGTGTGAGGAGCCAACCCAAAAATCAATTGCCCTACAAGATCCTCTGCCTTTTTAACGTTATAGAAACGCGGCATCTTGTAAACGCGTTCCAGCAGGTTATCAATGAAATCAGCTATTTGGAGAAAATACTCACCTGCTTTACAAGGAATAACAACATCTTGAATTTTAAGTTCCAAAACTTGATGGGGGTCAGTTAATTCCTTACCATAAACATCATAACTGTAACCTAACGAGCGGAGTCTTTCAACTGAGACACCAACTTCGGCAGGCGTAATGTGCGTTAGGGGGGCGTTGGTACCGTCAAAACGGATAGTACCATCCTTGTAAACAGACACACCGTACTTAGCCCGCAAAACTCCCTTCTCAAGGATTTCAGGCATTTTATCCTCATTAGTCAACCCTTTAACCCCACGTAGCATCTTTGGAGCAGAAACACCCAAAGAAGAACAAGCCGATTCAAGCATCTCCTTAAAGTTAACGGCCTGTCTAGAATACAATACCGATTTAGTCTTGCATCCACCACAGTAATTATCTTTTAGGGCTCGACCACAACGTGGACAAGTATTTTCTGCAACCGTGTCACAACCGCAGGCTGGGCACTGCACTTTTAACGTGTAGGTTTTACATTGTGGACATTTGCGTTTGGCTATTTCAACAAACACGGGACCTTTTTTTCCTGCTTCCACAAAATCCCTGTGCGAGCCGCCAGCCAACCCAACTGGGAACAAGACATGAACAAGAGGTCTCATTTCACGGTGCTTGGCTTTTTCGGGTCTACCCATACGCCCACCTACATAGCTGGGCGCTTTATCCTTAATCTGCACACCACTGAGCAGAGTCAGCAAATCCAAAACTGAAACCACTTCAAAAGAAGTTGTCAGCCTAGGCGTGCCATAACCAAGAGTAAACGCAAAAGCAGCGGCATCTTCACCCTCAATTACCACTTTATCCTCAACGATTCGGTGAGGCACCAAAATTTTCCTCAGCAACTTAACAACATCATCGCTAGCGGTTCCGCTGATAGTGCATGCAAGCCCATCAGTTAAAACAACGTCACAGGTTGATAGCCAGTTTCTTAGGGAATCAACTTCTTGAACAGTAGAAAGGCTCGTCCAAAAGAATATACAGTTAGGCGCTAGGGGAACATCCAAGTTTTTGCTTAATGCGATGGCTTCTTTGACTGTGGGCTTGTTTTTGAAGGAGTCAGAAAGAAAATCCTCCAGCTGATGCACTGGAATGCAACAAATTTCTGCTGCTTTTGTGTTGTCGACGCCAAATTTTGCGGTGATAGCGTTTTTCAGGTCTTTTACCCACCATTCCTCCACGTAGCCTGAAGGTAATAGTGCCTTGTTGCAGTAGAGAAAGTCGCCGAAATCAATCAGCATATCACCTAGGAAAAGGATTTTCTGAATCTTACCTTTAACTTCCGGAAAGCTCTCAAGTGACACACGCACTACGGAATTGTCTTTAAGCAGTACGATGGGTTTCTCAAGGCTGTCTACAGGCATTGTGACACCGCCTTTTCCAGGCAGTTCCAGACGCATTTGTGTACCCGCCGCCAAGAAGCCTTCAACTACAGACATTGTAGCAGGATGTATGCCAACCGCTGAAAGCCCTGTGTTTCGGGACCGCCCATACCTTAACCTAAAACCGCCCTTAGTAGACGGAAAAGCAAAAATCGGTCTGCCAGCAATTACATCATCCATAAAGCCGCCAGATTTTTTCTCAGACTTTTTCTTAAAATTTTTCAGCCAGTCCCAACCCTGGAAGCCCAGCTTGTCGATGATTACAAATACTTTCTGTGCACGACCAACAATGCCGTCGTTGATGACTCTTAAGGCGCCACCTCGGACACGGTTGGTTTCAACCCGTTCCAGATTACGGTAGGATGATACTTCAACGGGGTCTGATTCCGTCCCGGTGCATTCAACGGGAACAAGGTTAAGCGCTTTTCGCAATTCCTCATCTGGGATGTGATACTGGAAACGTCCCACAGAGCGTTCATAAAGACGCAGTTCCTCAACAAACCGTGAAACCTCTTCTTCGGTGGGCTTATAAGTATCCAAAGCGAGTTCCCGTCGCACGTAGTCCCCCACGACCAAAGTTAAAGCTTGGTCAGTACCGCCTGCAGACCTAATTGGTCCAGCGAAATAAACGGCTAGATAACGGGATTGGTCAGCATTCTTTTTAATTTTAACTTGAGCTATGCCCTGAATTGGGGCGGCGGTTAAGCCTTCAGTGAAAATTGCAAGCGCAGTCCTAATAGCCTGCTCAGCTAGCTGTTCCTGATTTAAGTCTTCTTCAGGCTGATTAAATTTGCCTTGGGCAATTTCCTGCGCAACCTTGAAAGCTACTTCTTCACGGGGCATTTGACTGCTGAGCCTACGGATGCTTAAGGCAACATTTTTTGGTCCCACGAGACCTTCTACGAGATCAGCAATGTCTTGAGCTTCGATGCATTCAGTTTTAAGCGCGGGATCTAAGCCTTTAGCTCTGGCGTTATCGCTAATCACGTATAACTCTTTTAATTGGCGCCTCATCTCGTCAATGTAATCTTGGTAACTTCGACTCAGTTTACTGCTCAAGCAATCCCTTCATAGAATAGTTAAGGTTAACAGGAGAGTATTTTGGCTTTTCTAAGGGAAAAATTAAAACTCAAACATCAAAGAAGGGGCAGTTATTACTTTTTTTGCTTAATCCCTTCAATAACCTCAGCGATGCGTTGCTTATTATCATCTGCCTCAATAAGGTTTCCAGTAACGATAATGTCTGCGCCCGCTTGAGCTGCTGCCGCCGCTTGCTCACGAGTTCGGATACCGCCACCGACAATCAAGGGAACATCAAGGTATTTCTTTACAGTTTTAATCATTTCTGGCGGAACAGGGTTTGCAACTCCAGAGCCACCTTCAAGATAAATAAACTTCATACCGAAGTATTGTCCAGCTAAAGCGTGTGCTGCTGCCAAGTCTGGTTTATCGTAGGGTATGGCGATTGCTTTTCCGACGATTCCTGCAGTTCCACCTTGACCAACAATAATGTAGCCCATAGAGATAGGTTCAATATTGAATTTTTTGATTAAAGGTGCACCTAGGATTTGGGCGCCGACTAAAAAGTACGGGTCTACAGAATTTAGCAGTGACATGAACCAGATGGCGTCAGAGTACCTACTGATGCCGCTTACATTGTTGGGGAATAGTATTGTTGGTAAATCAACAGCGCTTTTAATTGCCTTTACAACTGAATCCAAATGTTCCTGAGAAGAAAATGTTGAACCACCAATCATTATTGCAGCGGTTCCACTGTTCTTTGAGTTCTCTGCCACAAGGGAGGCTTGAGTCGGAGTAATCTTTTCTGGATCAATAAGGGTCATGTGGATTGCTTTTTCAGCCGCAATTTTTTCAAGGAGATATTTTTCTACTCGCCCAAGCATTGGCTATCTCTCAAGTTACTCTTTAGGTTTGGTAATTGGTGTACGCTTTAAAGTGCTGTACACACGGTCGGTTAGCATGCAGTAAACGTCAACTTCGCCTTGTGCTTGTTTCACTTGGAATTCTTCTTTAAGACCACAACTGCTGCATTGTGCAACTGCGTGACCGCCTTCATCCCTGTTTATTTCAACGAGTACCGTTTCTTTTCCGCATCTAGGGCAAGAGAAAAATTTAGGTAACCGTTTTTTTGGAATATGAACAACTTTTTTCCTTCTTCGCCCCATGAAATAACCTTCACTATCGATGTTATGTTCCTTTAATATTTATGCTTGTCCTTAAATACTTGCCTACCAACCATGAAAATAGAGAAGTGCACAAACCGTGAAGTTGACACCTTCCGTATTAGACACGAATTTCTCCGAAGTAGAAACAAGAATCAGTCGCTTCATCAAAGAATATGTTTCTAACAGTCAAGCAAAAGGCGTCGTGCTTGGGCTTTCAGGCGGAATCGACAGCGCAACCATCGCCGGCTTATGCAGTAAAGCCTTGGGAAGCGAAAACGTCTTAGCATTATTATTGCCTGAAGAGGAAACAAGAAACCAAAAAGACATTAACGACGCAAAAGCCATTGCAGAACAATTTAACATTGAAACCCAAATGGTTGATATGACACTCATCGTCGACAACTTTTACAAGGCAATACCAGTCTTTGACCAAAGCGACAGGGTTTGTAAAGGAAACATCAAAGCACGAACTCGAATGATTATTCTTTACTATTACGCAAACAAACTTAACAAAATCGTTTGCGGAAGCTCAGACAAGTCAGAAACCCTAATGGGATACTTTACCAAGTGGGGAGACGGCGCAGCAGACATGGCGCCCATAATGGACCTCTACAAAACCCAAGTCCGAAAACTCGCAATCCACCTTGGAATACCCGAACCAATTGCCTT
Source organism: Candidatus Bathyarchaeota archaeon (assembly GCA_963832745.1). Taxonomy (GTDB): domain Archaea; phylum Thermoproteota; class Bathyarchaeia; order Bathyarchaeales; family Bathycorpusculaceae; genus Bathycorpusculum. Next base: position 480,336 of record CAWHVC010000003.1, read on the forward strand.
GAAGCCTTCAACACCTGCGCTTTGGCCTAACCAGTCCGCTGAGGGTGAACTGGGAATAAAATATGACACCTTAGACCTTATCCTGTATGGTCTTGAAAGATTTATGCCAACAGAAGAAATCGCTAGCCAAGTGGGAATTGAACAAGAGATTGTTGAAAAGGTTAAAAGTCGTTGGCTGGATAACGAGCATAAACGGCGAATGCCAATAGCGCCCAAACTTGGCTTTAGAACAGTGGGAAGCGATTTTAGGCTTCCAAGACAAGATTATTAAAAAGGCGAAAACCGGATGAAAGATAACATCAAGCTGGCTCTTGCCCAAATCAGCAGTAAACGAGAAGATAAACAGGCAAACCTACGGCAATACGAGGAGTTAACACTCAAAGCAAAGAAGCAAAATGCAGATTTGGTTATCTTTCCTGAAATGTCCTTAACAGGCTACGTGGTCAAAGACCAAGTCTACGAGTTAGCCGAAAACATACCGGGACCTTCAGTGGAAAAGGTTGAGGCGTTGGCTAAAAAGACGGGTATGCACATTATTTTTGGGATGCCGGAAGTAAGCGAAAAAACTAAAGCCACCCTTTACAACAGTTCGGTTCTTGTTGGTCCCGGTGGTTACATTGGTAAATACCATAAAATGTACTTGCCTACGCACAGTGTTTTTGAAGAGAAACGTTATTTTCGTCCTGGATATCAGCCTGCAGTGTTTGATACGGCGATTGGAAAAATTGGGTTAACCATTTGCTATGATATATTCTTTCCAGAAGTGTTTAGGCTTGCCCGTTTAGGTGGCGCTCAACTAATTGTATGCATTTCAGCTTCTCCAGCAGTGCGTAGGAGCTATTTTGAAGTTTTAACTGCTGCAAGGGCAATAGAAAACACGTCTTATCTTGCTTATGTGAATCTTTCAGGCGTAGAAGAGGGATTGCAGTTTTGGGGTGGAAGTTGCCTTGTTAGCCCAACAGGGGACATTTTAGCTAAGGCAAAGTATGATGAACCAGATTTTGTTTGCTGTGAAGCGGATTTCCATGACCTACGGACAGCAGAAGCCTTCATTCCAACGCTTAGAGACTTAAGACCTGAACTGTTTGATAAACTAAAGAGTCAATCAGAAAATCTCTAATCAGAATAAACCAGTTTTTAGGGCTGTAACTGGTGATTATCACAAATCACAGTAAGTCACAGTTGCGTCACAACCCCATCACAAGCCTGTGATATCATGCTTTTTTATGGAAAAATCACGTGATTTCAGCGTGATTTGTGTGTGATTAGCCGTGATTAGGTGACATCACGATGTCAATTTATCATTATTCACAAGCAGAATAGTAGGGAAAAGATGTAACGATAATGAGAAAGAAAGTATGTTTTGTTCTTGAAATATAAGCGCCAAAAGAGCAAAGTTACGGTTCAAGGTTAACGGATATTTAGCATGAAGGTTTAAAAAAAGGCAAAACACCACTATAGTAACAAAAACCAATAAGCTCAAATTAAACCTCAAAAACAAATATGGCCCAAATTTGAAGCTAAAATTTGGTAATAATCATTTAAATACCATAATAATCACTAATAGGCTAAAATTATGCCGTTTTAGTGCTCAATTTTTAGTCTTTTTAGGGGTAACAAGCTATAAAAGCCCTGATAGTATACAAAGTTGTATCCATTAAGCATAACGAGGAGAACATAGTTTTGAAGTTAAAAGACGGCGTAACCGCATGGTTAAATGGGGCATTAAATGACCCCATTGTAAAAATACTATCCAAAAACAGCCAATTAACCAAAACACAGCTTGAAACACTGCTTATTGACATTTTAGCCGAGAATATAGCAGGCAAACAGCTAAAGTACGATGAAAAAGCCAAATTACGCTTAACCAAGTCCAAAATAAGCCGCGGTTCGTTTAACAGGACTTTAGCACAGTCTAAAGAAAACGTTATAAAATCCATTTACACGGTACTACTTTTAGGTTATTTGGGTGTTTTTGAGAGCTCAACTCTTGACCCATACCTCGAAATAGCAAACAAACTGAGAGATTATGTAGAGGCCCACCAGGACATACCTGGCAAGCAGGAAGAGCTAGAGGACCATGTAAAGTTGATAGAAATCATCAGAGAGGAGCTAGAAACGAGCCTAAAACGGCTTTCTAGTCCATCAGGAGAGCCCTTGTGACGTCACAAATCACATAAAATAAGGATGTTTTGGGCTTCTTTTTTGAAGGCCCGCAGCATCATTTTTTATTCTCTAAATTATAGATTATTTAGGAAATAGGGCATAATTTAGGGTTGTTTTAGAGAGGTTTGAAGCATGATAGTGTGACTTGTGATCGTGTGATTTTGTGATGTGTGATGTCATGCGGTTGGTTCCCATAGAAGTTACCGTAAGGCTTAAAAGGAATATGGGAAACTGTGATGTGTGATGCAACACATTAAATCACGGGTCAAATCACGCCTATATCACATTGAGGTGGAAACTTGAGTGAAATCATAGTGCCAGCATTGATAGGTGCCTTGTTAGTAGCTACAGTTGTTGCATCTACAGGTTATTATAGACGGATACGCCAAGCTCAAAAAGAATATGAGAAAGCCAGAGATGCTGTTGAGGATATTGTACTAAGTTTTAACCGTGAACTTAAGCGTGAATCTGAAAGGCTTGAGCAGATAGCGTTTAAAGTTGAGGGAAGTCTAGCAAAATCTGATACTGGACTAAGAAGAATAGACAATATTGAGAAAAGAATTTCCCCTGTTGAGAGTCAACTTAGCAATCTTGAAGATCAAAGAAGAAACTTTGAGAATCAACGTAGCACTATTGAAAACCAGAAAAATATCATTGAGACACAAATTAATCAACTTAGTAGTTTAACGCAAAACAACAGTAACCTGTCTTCTTCATTAGCATGTTTAGATGTAAAAATAAAAGACATTGAAGCATCTCAGGAATCTTTGAAGAACAAAATCAGCGAGTTTGAGGAGCAAATTCAAAAAATCGCACTGTTACCTCCTGAAAGCAAAATTGAGCAGGCAATACCTGTTGTGCCCATTAAGCGTGATAAAGCCCTAGCCGCATTAACCAACACAGAAGTTGCAGTGTTGGAAATGTTATCTTCAGAAGGGTCAAAAACAGCTCCCGAAATCAAAGAGAGAGTAGGCCTTAGTCGAGAGCATACAGCTCGGTTAATGAAAAAACTCTATGAGGAAGGTTACCTTGAACGGGAAATGGGTAAAATTCCATTCAGATATAGTGTTAAGAAGGAAATGGAAAAATTCCTAAAGAAGGAAGACCCAAGCACACCCCAAACATAATCGTATCACAAAAACATTACAGGGACTTCACAAACTGTAAAATTGTGAACTAAAAAGTGTTAACAGTTCACAACCTGTGAAGGAAAGTTTAGTAGTTGTTTTTAATTTGTTGCTTGATTGTTGCCTGTGGCAGATTTGGTGCAGCTTTGTACTTAAGGTTGTTTCCTGAACCTGTCCTTAAAAGTAGTCCTTTGCTTGCCATTCTTGATAGATATGTTGAGACAGTACTCAAACTGACTGGTTCCTTAAGCTCCTGCTCATAAACAGACTGTATATCTTTTGATGCAAACCAGATTAACGGAAAACTTTTCTGGATAACCATTTGAACTTTTTCAAAACGTGTAGTCGCATTTGGAAGAGCTTGAGTTGAGCCGCCGGTTGATGGACCTTCATTTGGCATGCCACCTAGCAATTCGACAAGATCCAAGAGGCGTAGAGCTTTGTCGCGGGTTATTTGACCCTCGAACGCGACGGTATATCGGTTTCCGTCGTTATCGAATAGCTCCACACGCATTTTACGTGCTGGCATTCTTGCTTACCTAGGTGTCTGTTCACAACTTTACGACTTCACAGCTTATAGCTGTTATGGTGAACAACAGCAATGTGAAAAGCCGTAAACAAGATTTAAATTGATTTTTAGCCATGAATTTCATCGTTTTAAGAATTACAAGCTTCACATGAAAACGGAATGTGAAAAAAAAATCATTCCTTACCCTGTTTGCATTCTCCAGTAGAAGCGTAGGGGTGTGTCATTCACATCGAATAAGCATAATTACAGATAGAAACAACCAAAATAACCCGGAAATGAAGACTTCACAATGCAACTTCACATACAGTTCACAGTTTTGTGAAGTTTGAAATAGGTAAATTTCATGCTTAAAAAACAGTTTATGGATAGCAAGGTGCATTGGAAAAACAAATTTGATGTTTATGGGAAATAGATAGAGTTTTTTATGGACTTTTTGAAATTTTAATCTGTTTATAGGCACACCCCTTGGTTTCCGCTCGAGAGTTTGCTGACAGAACTTGATATCAGGAGATCAAAAATTTTGCTGAAAAATCATCTAAATTCTTGGATAATAATTGTTAATATACTTAAAACTAACTTAACTCCCAGAGTATATTATATAATTAATATATAATAGTAATTTTATTAATTTTTAAAGTTCTTGTCCAGTGGAAATTTTGGGGTGTGTCTCCTTAACCGTTTACTTGATTGGTACCTAATCTACTCATTGATTTGTAGGATTATTGTGTTCTAAAACCAGTTTTTTGTACTGTATGCTTTATCTGTTCCAATAGAAATAACGGTGTTACCTCTGAAACATTGAGGGGATGGCAAATGGGAAATCCAAGCGTATTAGATGATGTATTTGATAGTTTCGTAAACAGAGTAAACCTGTTTAAGGACAGAGAAGTGCTTAGACACGACTATATACCAGACAAGTTACCTCACAGAGAAGATCAAATTCGTCTTTTAGGCGAAAGAGTCGCTCCAGTCCTTAAAGACGCTAGATGTTCAAACATTTTCATATACGGAAAAACTGGCACTGGCAAAACAGCAGTAACAAAATATGTCCTTAGCCATCTCGAAGCAAAAGCAAAACAGTATGGTGCGCAAGTAAAATTTTGCTACATAAACTGCCGCATGACAGGCTCGGAATACCGCGTTTTTGCCAGTTTAAGTCAAAGTGTCGGAATGTCCATACCCTTTACCGGTCTGTCAGTAGGCGAAGTTTTTGACCGATTCCGCGCTGGCCTTGACACTTCAAGAATACTTTTCATAATAGTACTTGACGAGGTTGATGCCCTGATTAAAGAACAAGGAGACGCCTTCATGTACGAATTAACCAGAATCAACGAAACCCTCAGCAAAAGCAAAGTCTCCATCATCGGCATCTCCAACGACTTGCGCCTTAAAGAGTTTCTTGACCCAAGAGTCTTCAGTTCACTTAGTGAGGAAGAATTAGTCTTCCGTCCCTATGATGCTGGAGAATTAAGAAACATTCTTCTTGAACGCTCAAAGCTTTCTTTCCAAGAAGGCGTCCTAACAGACTCCGCTTTAAGTATCTGCTCAGCCCTTGCGGCAGCAGAACATGGAGACGCTCGCCGAGCGTTAGACCTATTGCGTGTCGCAGGAGAAGTGGCTGAACGTCAAGGAGCAAAAACTATAATGGAAGAGCATGTGCGTCAAGCTGAAAAACATATTGAACACAACCGTGTTGTTGAAGCCCTTAAAAACTTGACCCTACATTCAAAACTGGTATTGCTAAGTGTTTATCATCTTAACAAATCTAATGCAACAACAGGTGAAATCTATGATGTTTACAACGAGCTTTGCGGTGAATTCGGAGCTGGTCTTCTAACACAGCGGCGTTTAGGTAGTTTGGTTAATGAGTTAGATTCAATGGGTCTTGTTAACGCCAAAGTTGTAAGCATGGGACGATATGGGCGAACAAAAAAGATTCGCCTTGAAATTTCCCGCAGTTTAATCCGGGACGTTTTCGGCACCGATGCACGCTTTGGACGAATAATAGAATATACACCGCATGCTTCTCAAAAAAACACTCTTGACAACAACAGCTAACACTCAGCTTTGAAGTCTAAGACTGTTGTTTCAAGGGTCATCAAGTTAATTACTGGTACCTTCCCAGGGGTTGGAACAAGACCAAGTTTTTCCATGTAATCTGTTTGTTCTTGCCAACCTCCAGAATTAACCACTAAGACGCCTCTATAATTGCAATAACCTAAAACATGCACATGCCCAGCATGTAAGATGTCTGGAACCTTATCAATTACTAAGTAATCACGATTTTCTGGAGAAAGCATGGTTTTTCCACCGTAAACCGGGGCTAAATGTCGACCTTGTAGAAGTAGTCTCATGGATTTTTCTGGGTGGTCATGACTCATTTCTGGAATAACTGAAATGATGTCGTCTAAGCTTCTGCCGTGATCCATAAGTACGTCGACGCCATGAATGCTTACCAGACATGGACTTCCAACAGAGTGAATATTGGGTTTGCCCTCAATTGCGGTTAGGTAGTCTGGTGGGATTGCGGGCTGTGGCAACGCTTTTCTTGAGGCATCATGGTTTCCTGGAGCCAAAACAATTTCAATATATTTGGGAATTTTTTCCAAGTATTTGATGGCAAAATTGTATTGCTTGTGCACGTCACGTATGGTTAGTTCATATTGTTGACCGGGGTAAACTCCAACGCCATCAACAATGTCTCCTGCTACAAGCAGGTATTTTACGCGGCCAGCAATTTCTTTCATTTCTGGGGTGCCATATTTGCCTTTAAGCCAAAGGATGAATTTTTTGAAGGCTTCCCGGTTAAATTTTGTGCTACCCACATGAATGTCTGAGGTAAGAACGGCGTAAACTGGTTCTTGCGCTCGCTGTGGGGCTTTGCGGCCCACGTCAGGAAAGATTATATCTTCAGCCAAAAACAAGTTTGTTCTAGTTTTGATAACCGCTAGACAGATTACTTGGTCAGGTAGAATTTGTAGTGCTTTCTTTTTAACTTCATCTGGAGCCTTGTTTGGAACTAGCACGGTTGCGCTGCTGTCAAGGTCTTCTACAGAAAGTATTGTTTGCTGTTTGGCATCTCTTCTTTCGGTTAGCATGCAAATGATTTTCAGTTTGGTTTTAGGTTGTGATTTTAGGGCTTCGCGGATTGGTGTCGCTGCTCTAACGTCGATTCTTTGCCGCAGAATTTTTTCTAAACGCTTGTACCTATCCTGAAAAAGGGCTGTGTATTCTTGGAGGGTTCCATTTGAAGTTAGTTTGCCTGTTGCATCCTCTAAAATCTTTAGTTCTGAAGGGATGTATTTGGCATAGGGGTAAAAAGTTCCCTCATCAACTATTACTGGAAGTCTAGACGGTTGTGGCTGCTGCATCTTAACTTCCGAAACATTTGACTTTTCATCTTTAATCTCTAAAACTTGCGTTGTTGCTTGGACGGAAACTTGGACTTTACCGCTTTTAACTGCTTGAGCTGCTTGCCTTGTCTGGGTTAACTGAGTAACCATGTTTTCCAAAAAAATTTTTTCTATAAAAAACGGTTTATCTTTTAAGTTCTTCATTTCATGCAATACCATGTTCATTATCGCTAGCGGGTCAGTTCCTTCGCAGTTGTGGCATAAATAGTGAAAAGCATCAGTGCTAAGTTGGTAGCCTGCAATGATTGTTGCCTCGATGGCTTTTTGTAGTCTTTCATTTCCGCTCATGCTTATGCTTTCTCGCCCTGAACCACATCAAATTGATGATTTTACGTTTAGCCACTTATGCGTTGGCTTATTTACTGTTATTGCTTAGATGCCTAAAACTTTAAAGATGCATTTTTAGGTGCTTTTTCAACTTGTTGTTCAGCCTGCCTGATTGATTGTTTACCAGTCGATGCTAAATTTATATAAGCTGTGAAATGTTTAGATAAGTTATAATAGATTTGCAAGGGGAACTTAATTGAGTGATTTACGTAAGGTTCAGCAAACTCCAACTGGCACGTTTTTCGTTTGTGTGCCAAGGTCTTGGGCTCAACAGAATGGATTGAAAAAGGGCGCCATGGTTAACTTGGAAGTTACTGGAGATGGCAAACTTGTCGTTGACGCTAAGTATGATTCGGAGCAGCAGCAAAAAGTAGCCGCTTTAACTGTTGGGCCATTTTTAAGCCGAGAAATTATCGGTCGCTACTTGTTGGGTTTCGATGTTATACGTGTTGAAGCAAAGGACCGAATAGACCTTGATGTTAGAAATACTGTAAAATCCACCGTCAGCTCGCTTGTAGGTTTGGAGATTGTTGAAGAAAACTATTCTCAAGTTGTTTTGCAGTGCCTGCTTGACCCTTCAGGTTCACAGCCAGAAAAAATCCTGCGCAGAAACTATGCAATTATTTCTGGTATGACTCGTGACGTTACGAATTCTTTTATTAACGGTGACTTGCAGCTGGCTAAAGCTGTAGTAGCTCGAGACGTTGAAAGCAATCGATTGTATTTTCTTTTGGTTCGGATCCTTAGGACAATTATTCAGAATCCAAGATTAAGTGAGAAGCTGGGAATAACGCCGATTGATTGTCTTGATTATCGTCTTGCTGCAAGCTTAATCGAATCTATGGGCGATGCTTGTGTACAAGTAGCTACAAAAACCCTCGAATTAGACGGGTTTAAACCATCTGGTGAATTGCAAAAGCTGTTAGGTGATTTGCAAACTGTTTGCCTTGAAGCAAACGAACAAGCATTAAAATCGTTTGTTAACAAGGACATGGCGTTAGCTGAAAACGTTCGCAATATGCAAGTAAGAATTCGTGATATCTATGCTAACATTGAGAAGGTGGCTAAGAACCAGCCGGTTGATGTTATGCCTCAGCTTTTGGCAGCTATCTCTTTTGTACGGCAGATTTACGAGCACAGTTTAGACATGGCTGACCTTGTCGCATAGCTTCTTTTTCTTTTTAACATTTTTTGGCTTGAAAAGTCATCTATAGCACCTACTTCGCCCTTAGCGTTTCCTTGAAAATTAAACCGATTTTACTTTTTCTTTTTAATAGATAAGTAAATTTCAGAAAAAATAAGCAAGTTTGCAAGGGCATATTTAGTTTAACATAAATTTTTTCGTTTTAAATACAAAAAAATATTAACCTATACAGATTTTGTTTGCTTGATACAGAGATGAGTGGTATCACTAGCCCAAAAATCTTGTTGGGGCAAAGTAAACAAGAATATGCAAAGTTTCTCAAATGTCAAGACACGGATGTTTTCGCTGAAGCAGGCGAGTTGCTATGGGAATCCTTAAAGGCATACCTAAAGCAGGCAACAAAGCAGAAATTAGATGGTGCTAACGCTTTGGCAAATATGGCTGGTCAAATGGGTGACGTGTTTAACGAGCTTTTCTTTCATTGCCAACATTTCCATTCATGGTACAGTGGTGTAGGTGTTCCAAATGATTTTGTCGCCGAAAAGAAGCTTTATACCCAATCGTTGGAAACTCTTGAAAAAATAATTAATCATTGAACATATACAACAAGATTGAGTCTTTAGAGATTAAAAAGTTAGCAGTAAGCCTCACAGTTTACGATTCAATCATTACTGCATTTGATAACATAAAGTTTTTTTGGGTTTGTTTAGCGCTGATTTAATTGTATAATTTTTAAGCCTTTTTTCAAGGGCACTTTTTGTTAGTGCATCTTTTTCACGGAGAATTGCCTCTTTTAGTAGTTTAACCGCAACATTTACGCTGTCGCCGCCGAACCTTTTGGCAAAGACACTTAATGGTTTGCCTTTATCAAAGATTTTTTGTGGTAACATACATAGTTTGCTGGATACCCCCTGTGATCGTTTGGGTTTATCACCATGAAACGGTATATTCCTTTCCAGTCACCGTTTTCAAAGGGTTTGCACACTTGTAATTTGTAGTCGCTCATCTGAGGAACACTTGAAAACTTCAAAAGGATTTTTTGCTAATAATAGTTATTTGCATACATTCTATAGACTATTGAGAGCCGTGATACAGCTTGATAATTAGGTCTTTTTGGTTTTATTGGAAACTCTTTTAGACTGGCATGCAGACTCTATTGTTGCTGCCGGGGTGGCGGAGTGGTTATCGCGCCAGCCTCGAGATCTAAACTGAAATGTGGGCTTGGCCAAAATGGCAAGATAGCTGGTGGGCTTCGTGCTCGCAGGGGTTCGAATCCCTTCCCCGGCGCCAGAACTTTTAAGCAATTGCTATATTGATGCATTATTTTGTATCAAATAATAAATTGTTTAAGAGCTAACTTGTCAATACAAACGCTTAGAGAAAACTTTATACCGATTTATTCAGCTTATTGTACATAGACGTTTCTTTTGTTTTAAAAAAATCTCTTGCCAGTTATGGAGACCTTTTTTTGAATATTAACAAAGCACTCAACAGCATCAACTTTTCTTCAGCCCAAAAAAGTACGTTAACAAAGGAGGCTTCATAATGCCTAAAAAACAAAAAACCGTGTCTCCCAGACAGGGCGAAACAGAAAAATGGTACCAATTAAGCGCCGAAGAAACCGCATCTAAACTAAACGTAGACCCTCAAAAAGGCTTAAGCGCCTCAGAAGCAGAAGAACGCCTCCAAAAAGACGGCCCGAACATTCTCTCAGGCAAAAAGAAGGAATCAGGTTGGCACGCGTTTGCGCGTCAATACCGCGACTTCATGCAAATCATCCTAGTTTTCGCCGCAATAATCAGCATAATCTTCACTGCCAAGCTTGGTACTGGTCTTTTATTGTTTGGTTTAACAATAGGCAACGCTTTGATGGGGCTGAAACAGGAAGCCAAAGCCCAAGCCAGTATAGAATCCTTGAAAAAAATGGTAAAAAACGTTGTTAAAGTCCGTAGGGATGGGCAGGCAACAGAGGCTGACCCTGAAAAGCTTGTACCAGGCGACATTGTTTTAATGGAAGCAGGAGACCGGGTTCCGGCTGATGGACGTCTTTTTGTTTCTGCTTCACTTGAAATTGAAGAAGCCGCATTGACAGGAGAAAGTGTTGCTTCACCAAAAATCACTCAAGCCATAACTGGTGCCAACACGGCATTGGGCGATCGGCACTGCATGGCTTACATGAATACTTCAGTAACCCGTGGCAGGGGCGAAATGATAGTTACCACCACTGGAATGGCTACCGAAATGGGCCATATTGCCGAGATGCTTAACAAAACTAAAACTGAAAAAACGCCTTTGCAGAAACAGCTTGACCATCTTACTCTTATTATTGCTGGATTGGCGGGTATCACTTTTGTTTTGATGGTTATTTTTGGATTGCAGCAAGGGCAAGCGTTTGAAACCTTGTTTATTGCGGGGGTAGCTTTGGCAATTGCCGCTATTCCCACTGGCATGCCCGTAGTAGTCACCACATTGTATTCAGAGGGCACCAGAATTTTAGCCAGCCGCAACGCCATCGTAAAACGTCTGCCCTCGGTGGAAACTTTAGGGTCAGTTTCCGCAATTTGCTCTGATAAAACTGGAACGTTAACCCTTAACAAAATGACCTCCCGCGAATTTACCGTTCCCGGCAATAACCATTATAACATAACAGGCGAAGGCTATAGCACCCAAGGTCAATTGTTACGTGACGGCGGTGGAACAATCGACTTAAACGATGTATTACTGCCAATGGCTTTATGCGCTGACGCAACCTTGGAAGGTGGTAACTTAATTGGTGACCCAACCGAGGGCGCCTTGATTGTGCTTGCCGAGAAGGGTGGCATCAGCGTTGTAGGTGCAAGAAAGAATTATCCAAGAATCGCCGAAGTGCCTTTTGATTCAGAATACAAGTTCATGGCAACATTCCATAACCTGACCGACAAAGAAGGCAAACATGTAGTACGCGCTTTCGTCAAGGGGGCACCTGACGTTCTAATTGCCAAAGGTAGCTTTTATTGGACCCCTGAAGGAAAACTTATTCCAATTACTGAAGAGAATCGCACGTTAGCAAACGCTGAAAATGAACGTATGGCAAAAGCTGGCGAACGCGTAATTGTTGTAGCCCGAAAAGATTTTGATCCCAAACAGTTTGAACCAACAGGTAACATGAAAGATTTAATCAATGACTTAACTCTGCTGGCAATAGTTGGCATGGTGGACCCACCGCGAAGTGAAGCCAAAGAATCAATCGCCAAATGCCACAGCGCAGGCATACAGGTTCGAATGATAACAGGTGACTATGCTACAACAGCAGACGTGATTGGTCACGAATTGGGAATTGAAGGTAAAACTTTGACTGGTGCCCAGTTTTCTACAACCAGCGATAGTGAACTCGAGAAGGAACTGGACGAAATTGGTGTAATCGCCCGGGTTGCTCCCGAAGATAAACTGCGGCTTGTAACTTTGCTTCAAAAGAAACAAAACATTGTAGCCATGACGGGTGACGGCGTTAATGACGCTCCTGCATTAAAGAAAGCTGACATCGGAGTTGCAATGGGAATTACCGGCACGGAAGTGTCAAAGGATGCCGCAACAATGATTCTAACAGACGACAATTTCGCCACAATTGTCAACGCTGTCGAATACGGACGAGGTATCTACGATAACTTAATCAAGTATATTCGTTTCCAAATGGGCACCTTAATCGCTTTCATCGCGACGTTTCTAGGCGCAGCATTTTTCCATATTCTAAACGGAACACCCTTTGGTGCAATAACGGTTTTGTGGATAAACTTTCTCATTCAAGTTCCTGTAGCCATGGCTTTAGGCTTCGACGAGGCGTCCCCTGGCTTGATGAAACGTAAACCCCGCCCACTCTCTGAACCGGTTCTTTCACGCAAAAAGTGGGTTCGCATCATTTTTATGGGCTTAATCATTACAGCAGCCACGTTGTTTGTTGAAGCCTATTACAGTATGGTTGGTGATAGTCAAGCTATAACAATGGGGTTTGCTGTTTTTTCTTTACTTAGTATTGCTCTTGGGGTTACCTCAAAAAGCGAAACACAAACGATATTTTCAAAAGACATGCTGCCAGGTTGGCGCCAACTGGGTTTATATGTGCTGTCGCTGTTTTTCCTATTTGTGGGCGCCTTTTTGCTGCGCGAAACCTCCAACACCACACCGTTAACAAGTCAACAATGGCTGATTTGCTTTGGATTCGCTGCTCTCTTGATACTTGTTGATGAAGTAGTCAAGTTTTTCATGCGTAGACATAGCCCCTCAAAAACAAGAAAGTAAGGAGCAAAAAGACATGGAACGTTCTGAGCGAATGAAGTTATTCATGAATTTGACGAAGGTTAAGCCTGAAAAAAAAATTTGCCTAAAAGATTTAGATACTGGTTGGGCACAAAACGAAGAAGTTAAAATCATAGGTAAAGGTGAGTTAAAGGAACGGGCAAACAAACTGCTTGAAGTCAACCGGACAGAGCTTGCAAAAGCGCAAGAACTACTTTACGCTAATCACGCGTGGTCTATTTTGATTATTTTTCAGGGCATGGACGCTGCAGGTAAAGACAGCACCATTAAACATGTAATGTCTGGTGTTAACCCTCAAGGCTGTAGCGTTAAAAGTTTTAAACAGCCTTCAACTACGGAGCTTGACCACGATTTTATGTGGCGGCAGGTTTTGGAGTTGCCGGCAAAGGGTATGATTGGAATTTTTAACAGGTCATACTATGAAGAGGTCCTAATCGTTAAAGTGCACCCCAACATTTTAGAAAATCAGCATTTACCAACTAAAAAAATTGATAAAGAATTCTGGAATAACCGTTATGAAGACATATCAAGTTATGAACGTTACCTTTCACGCAACGGCACATTAATCCTCAAGTTTTTTTTGCACATATCTAAAGAGGAACAGAAAAAAAGGTTCTTGGACCGATTAAACACTCCAGATAAGCATTGGAAGTTTTCTGCATCAGACCTGAAAGAGCGCGATTACTGGGACAAGTATATTGAAGCTTATGAAGACATGCTTAGCAATACCAGTTCTAAGTGGGCGCCTTGGTTTGTTATACCTGCAGATTACAAGTGGATAGCTCGGTCGCTGGTCGCAGATATCATTACTACCAGCATTTACCAACTCGACATTAAATATCCTGAGGTTGACGCACAGAAACGTAAAGATATTGAAGCAGCCAAGAAACAGCTTGAATCAGAATAGCTCCATTTTAAAATCTTCTATAGTTTCTTTATTTCCTTGCTGCAGAAAAACCGTTTGAGCGAGTTACCTAAAGAATTAAAATCAGCTTCCAACCCCGATAAAAAGGACATTTAAAGGTACATGCCATCGTTTACTATTTCTGAGTGAATGCTTATTATCTTTGGTTTCTTTGCCTCTTGCGATACACCAACATGGTTGCTGCAAAGGCTATTACAACTAGCAAAATTATGGTTGCTGTAGTCCATGTTTCCCACTGGTTAGTTTCTAAAACCTCAAATTTTACTGTTTCAGCGTTTAAAGCGCGTGCAATCTGTGAACAAGAAATTTGCCAAACATCAAACGTGTAATTTCCCTCTGGCAGATAACGAGTAGCTTCTCCTTTGAAAATTAGCCAGCCGTCTGACGTGTTGCCTGCATAAGTTGCGTTGATAACGAATTCTTCATGGTTAAGATAGCAGTAAAATCGGGGTCCAGACTCGTTAACATAGTATCTTTCCATAACTTGGCCCATCACTTTAAACTCAACGGTTCCTGAATTGAGAGTGCCACTTACTGGTGATTCTATCTCAAATTTTGGCATACTAGCAAAAACCGTAGGATTAGCTGTTGCTTCAAGCGAAAAAATCAATGCCACAGCGATAAAAATTCCTAAAATAAACACTGCCAATAATATTTTCACAGCTTAGCCCTCAAATAGGCAGTATAGTTTTTGCTTAAAAATTTTATTAAAAAACCTTTTTTCACCAGAAAGTTACCTGTTTTGCATTAAAATTTTTGCGTCCCCCAGAAGGTTCAGCACATGCATAGGGTTTAATTCGTAGGTGTAAACGTAACCCCTAACACAAGTACGAATGCAAATATTACATCCTTGTGCTCTATCAACATGTTCTTTGAAGAGTTTGCTTGAAAAGTAATCATTAAATGAACCCCTGTTTAGGTCGTACGTGTGGTCGTAGGTACAACTGAAAATTTTGTTGTCAGCTGACACATAAACAAACATTTTAGGAAAATTGCACTTCCAAGGTCTGCCTTCCACAAAATGTTTGAGCACAAGCTCAGTTTCCATGAGTGGATACCCCTCACGTTTAAGCTCTAACAGCTTGACATAAAATGTTTGCAACTGCAATTTAGTTAACCCATAATCCGCCACTGGCGTCTCTGACCTTCCAGCTTCAAAACTTGATTTAACTGTGGGCTCAACTGAATTGTACGATATTCCAACATGCAAATCTCTTGCAAACTTAGCCATGGGCTCAATTGCATTAAAATTTAGAGAACTAATTGTTGTAACCAAAACAACTCTTGTATGCCCCGCTTTGCGAATTTTTTCAATTCCATCTATAACCTCCTTAAACGAGCCGGGTTTACCTCTGATTAAGTCATGGTAGTCATTAAAGTAATCCAGTGAAACAAACATCATGTCTATGTTATGTAGCTCCTGAGCTTTAGATGCCAGCAGTGACCCGTTTGTGTTCATGGTTGTCAAGAAACCCTTATTCTTAGCGTAATCGACCACTTTTCCAATGTCATTTCTGACTGTAGGTTCGCCGCCGAAAAGGTAGTAGCCCCGCATGCCGCAATCGTACGCTTCATCAAGAAGCCTAAAAACCTGCCTTGTACTCATGTCCTCGCTTTTTCTGTCTGTCATTTGCCAGTAGGTACAAGTTTTACATTTTGAATTGCAGGCATAAGTTATCGCGTGAGCCAAGAAAAATGGCTTTTGAGTAATCCTTGATTTTAGCAGTGAAAGAGCAGCACCTACATATATGCTTCCAGTGCTCGCTTTGCCGCTTTTCTTCTCAACCAATTTGGAAGTTACCACGGGTAAAATCATCTCCAAGTTTGAAAGAGCAAAACCAGCGAGTTTTGAGGCTAAAGGCGACTTTTTTTCATTTAACCTCTACATTCCAAGCCATCCAAGTCCATAATAAACATTTTCAGACATCACTTTTTGTGTCATTGTTGGTGTGGTCTTGAAGGAACAATACTTTTTATGTAATCTCTTGGAAAAATAACATTGATTACACTTTGTTTTTTGGTGTTAATGTTGGCTTCACGAATTTATATTGCACTTGCGGTTTGCATCATTGTCGTAATAGTAGTTGCTGGTTTTGCAGTTTACTATTATGATGCTTACAATAAGCTGACTTTTGAGCTTAAAAGTGTGGGCGTAGGCGATGTCAGCTTAACCTCAATTCAAATAACTTTACGTCTACAAATAACAAACCCCAACGCGCTCCCCGTTTATATTCCTGACGGCAGCTTTGATATTTACATTAATGCCATCTATCTTGGGGCAGGAACTTTTGGGGCAGTAACAGTAAACGGTAATAGCCAAGACCAAATCACGGTTCCAGTGACATTTAACGCTTTGGATGTGCCGTCAGTTTTGTATGGTATAATCACCGGTGGCGGAACTGTAGCTGTAACCGTTAAAGGACAAGCAAATCTTGTCTTATCCAGCGTTCCCTTTGAAAGTACACTTTACAATGTAACAATCGGTCAGTAAACCCATATCCTGCTTTTTAGAGTGGCACTTATTTACCTCTTAAGAGTGCATATAATTTCACGGAGAAAAAGAGATGCCTTTACGTGTTTACCTTGCAGGTCCCGAAGTTTTCCTGCGGGAGGCTAAAGAAGTAGGAGAACGCAAGAAATCCCTCTGTAGAAAATACGGTTTTGAAGGCGTTTTCCCTATAGATGTTGAAGTTAACCTTGAAGGTAAATCCTACCGCGAAATCGGTTTTTGCATCAGTGAAGTTAATGAGGGTTTGATAAAAAGCTGCGATATTGTGATTGCAAATATTACACCTTTTCGTGGCCCAAGTGCTGATGTCGGCACTGTCTATGAAATGGGTTTTGCGCATGCATTAGGCAAAAAAGTGCTCGCATACAGCAACGTTGATGCCCCGTTTACTGAACGAACAGTTAAAGCACTTGGAAACAAGGTGACCAAAGATGTTGACGGCAAACTCCGTGATGATTACGGCATGTTTGTTGAAGAAGTTGGTTTGATTGATAATTTGATGATTGATGGCTGCATTCACTTGAACACGGGGTTATTAGTTGTAGGGCAGGCGCCCGAGGGTCAACTGTTTACTTTTCTTGGGGGCTTCGAAAACTGCTTAAAAGCGGCTAAAGAATTGCCTCAAAAATAGTTGTTAATCCTCTTGTTTTTCTATCCCTGCCCGTTTCTATAGTAACTTTCGCTAATTCAAAGAAGTGCTTGCTTCGAAACTGTTTAGGTGTTACTCGCCATTCCCAATTACCCATAGGACAACTTGGCATGTTGATTCGCGCTTCAGCACCCAGCGATAGTACATCTTGAATTGGAATAATGCAAAGTTTAGCTTTTGATTTAAGGGCAAGCTTAATCATTTCTAAACCTGCTTGGGTTTCAGTAACTTTTTTTCCAGTTTGATTGAAAAAGTTTGCTTTCTGAGCGATGGATGCTTCAGTTTTAAACCAGCCTCTTGCCGTGTTAGTGTCATGCGTGCCAGTGTAAGCCACAGCGTTCACTGGGTGATTGCCTAACGCGTGAGGGTTGTCTTCTGAACCGTTAAACCCAAAAAGCAGCACTTTCATTCCGGGAACTCCCAAAAAGGCAATAGCTTTTTTTACATTGTCATCGATTGCGCCTAAATCTTCAGCGATGAATGGTAAGTCAGGAAAACAAGTTCTCAGTTTAGCAAAAAATTTTTGGTATGGCGCTTTGACCCATCTGCCTTTCTTGGCCGTTTTAGCGGACGATGTGACACGCCAATACGCCACAAAACCCCTGAAATGGTCAAGGCGCAGAAAATCATAAATTTTTAAGCTGTGGACGATTCGTTTTAGCCACCAGTCAAAACCTGTTTTTTCCATTTTACTCCAGTCATATACTGGGTTGCCCCAAAGTTGGCCGTCATCACTAAAATAGTCAGGTGGGACGCCACCGACAAACCGTGCTTTACCGTCTCGCTTTAAGCTAAATAGGTCTTGATTCACCCAGACATCAACGCTGTCATGAGCAACATAAAACGGGATGTCTCCAATTATTTGGACCTTTTTTTTGTAGCAAAACTCTTTCAAGTTCTTCCATTGACTAAAAAAGACGTATTGTACAAACTTTTCAAACTCCATCTCGTCGGTTAACTGTCTTGTTTGGGTTGCTAAGGCCTCTGGATCTCGGCTTCGTAAATTCTGTGGCCAGTTAATCCATGATTTACCCATCTTAGTCCTTAATGCACTGTAAAGGGCATAATCATCTAGCCAATAACAGTTTTCAGAACAAAACGCTTCAAAACTCTGCTCAACACTTAACATTGGATGCGTTTGCTTGAAAAGTTCATAAGCTTCGTGAAGCATGGCTTGCTTAATTGCATAAACAGCGCAGTAGTTTATTCGGCTAGTTTGAGGCATAACCGCTTCTCTTAACGTGCCCTTTTCAAGCAATCCTTGTTTGGCTAGCTCTTCAGGGCTTATCAACAATAGGTTTCCCGCGTAAGCTGAACTTGTTAAGTACGGGGAGTTTCCTGCTTCAAGACTAGTTGGCGAAAGAGGTAAAATACTCCAGTAATGCTGACCACACTTGGCAAGTAGTTGAACAAATTTTTGGCTTTCAGATCCAAAATCGCCGATGCCAAACTTTGATGGTAAAGACGCCACTGGCAAAAGAAGACCGCTAGCTCTTGAAATACTGCTCATGTGTTGTCACCTCCGACAAGCAAAGCCACCGGAAAACCCTCTAAAACCTTATTGACAAGTAAACTTCCTGACGAATGAAAACTTGAACCTGTAAATACTTCCATCCAAGTGGATGATGTATCCGTCGGCAAGTTTATGGCTGTATCTTTCCAATTTACTCTCCATGAACTAAACGGTTCAAGCAACTCAACCAAAAATCGTGGAACTACCACAACAACAGAACTATTTTCGTTTTTACGTATGAACGCAAAAACGTGCTCTTTCAAAGTTCCTTCAACGCTTAATGGGTTGTAGTCGCCCTCTTCAAACAGGCCTTTAAGCCGACGTCGAGTCTGTAGCGCTTTAAAAATTAGATAAATCTTGACTTTTCCTGATGTGTAATTTTCCAAAAGCCTTTTCACACTTGATGGCGAGCTTTTTGAAACTTCAGCAAGAAGTTTTTCTCTTTTTTCGTAGTCAACTGGGCGGCGGTTGTCAGGGTCAACCAAGCTTAGATCCCAAAGCTCTGAACCCTGATAAAAATCTGGGATACCGGGACAAGTGGTTTTTAGAAGAGTTTGTGCTAGCGAGTTGAAGATTCCATAATATTCGATTTTTTTTTGGAATGGCAGAAAATCGTCAAGAAAGTTGGGGTCCGTTAGGATTTGTCTTGTGAACTTTTCTGCGGCGTTTTCGTATTGCTTGTTTGGGTTTATCCATGATGTGTGAACTTTTGCTTCTTTTAATGCCTTAATCACAAAAGAGGCGGTTCTCTGGATGAATTCATCTCTTTCAGTGGTTTCAAAAGGGAATGAACCCAAAATGGATTGGTAAATAAGGTATTCTTCATTACGATTGGGTGCAGGCCAGCCGTTAATGTAGGTTTTATGTTTGACGTTGATTTCAGCCCAGTTGGAAATACGCTTTTCTAGTTCTTGCGGAACTTCGCTTAACACATTTAGTCGTGCCCGTGCATCTTCTCCTCTTTTTGTGTCATGCGTGCTGCTAGCGTTTAACGTTAGAGGCCAACGCATTTGTCTTGCCAAGTTAAACTGGTGAAACTCTTCGGTTGAGCCGCCGAATTTAGCTGGGTCGCCGCCTACCTCATTAAGCGATATAAACCGGCAGTAACGGTAAAACGTGGTGTCTTCAAGCCCCTTAGCCATGACTGCACCAGTGAATTGCTGCAGCCGCATCAACGCATTCAAAGCCGCTCTGTTGACATGGCATTGGTGAAGAATGAACTCGATGGCGCCTAACTCTTCAGCATATTCGTGTTTGCGTTGTTTTGCTTGCTTTAACGCTGCTTTGAAGTAGCCTTTCTTGTCTATTGGATTTTTTGAGTTTAGGTAAGTGCGGTAGACTGGAAAACAAGCAATTAATGCGGCTATGGCAAGTGGCATCTTGTTGCTGTCAAACTGGTTGTATCCTAATTTCTGTAGAGTTTGATTAGCCAGACGGGCAATGTTTCTCAGGTCACCCATAAAATAGTTATTAATCACAAGGTTTTTGCAATCAAAAAGCAAAGCTTCAAAATCCTGAGTGTTTTCAGTAAAATTTTTGTAAATGTTGTCGATGGCTGTTTCATTGGTTTGTTTTACAAATAATCTGTTAACAAAGTTAACGAAGTCGTAGCCTGTGTTGCCTTGGATGGGCCAGGATTCAGGCAAGGTTTCGTTGTCGGTTAAGATTTTTTCTACAAGTAGGTAGGCGTCGGGGGCATGTCTGCGTAGGTTTAGGAGATATTCTTCAGGGTTGTAGATGCCGTCGACGTGGTCTACACGCAAACCTCCAATCTTACCAGTGTTAAGCAAATTAAAGATTAACTGATGGGTTTCCTCAAAAACAGTTGGTTCTTCCATCCTTAGGCCGATTAAATCAAGTATGTCAAAGAATCTGCGGTAATTAATCTCTTTGAAGGCGTCCCTCCAGTACATGAGCGAGTAAAATTGTTTTGAAAGCAGACTTTTCAGAACCGCAGGGTCATCATTAACACGTTTTACTGTTTGCCCAACGTCTTCTTTTCCTGACAGTTCTTGGATAGACATGCGGTTAACCGGAAAATCTAAACTGTCATATCGAATCTTAACGCTAAACTCATCATGAACTAAAGTTATTTCACGCTTCTTTATGCATTCGACTAGCTCTTTACCCAAAAAAGGCACAAGAATCCGTCCCTTAAGATTAGTCGAAGGATGACTCCAGTCGACATCAAAAAACTTATGATATCGTGAATCTGGACCATGCTGTAAGACATCAGAAACCCGTTTGTTCTCCAAAGAATACGCTGCATGATTTGGCACGATATCTTGAAGCCAATCTAACCCGTAAGCAGCATTTTCCCTTTTTAGCTCTTCAAAAGCTGCTCTGCCACCTAACTCCGCATTGATTTCAGTGGGGTCAACTATGTCATAGCCGTGAGTGCTGCCTGCTCTTGCTTTAAAGATTGGAGACGCGTAAATATGCGAAATCCCTAGCTTAGCCAAATATGGCACTATCTTTTTGAGTTTTAAGAAATCAAACTCCCTGTTCAATTGAATTCTATAAGTTGCTAAAGGTGTCTTCAAGACTAATCAAGCCGTATTCCGATTAACTCACATAACTGCCGAAAACTTGAAACCCACAACAATGCAGTCTCATCCTTTTGCTGTTTCGTGGACTGAAAAAGCTTTTCTGCAAGTTTAAAGGCGATATTTTGCGATTGCCAAAGATTCAAGTTAACGGGGAGTTCATTAATATGTGCAATCAAGTTTGCAATGTATTTGATTTTCTGGGTATCTTTCGGGTTAACCTCGAGTTTTTTGAATTCTTGGGTAATTTTTTCGCTTGCTTGAAAAGTTAATAGTTCAAAATTCAAATTTACTTCAAAGCTTTTGGCGTTTGCAATCAACTTTTGCAAGTGATTAATATCCACTTCTTCAGCGGTTAAGGCTTCCTCGATTTCCATTTCCAAAACTATTTCGGCTGCTGAGCGAAATGGTTGTGGCTGGGGAATCCTGTTTTCCTTCATAAACCGCATCAGCGCTGAATTGTCTCTGTAAACTATTTCATATAGTTCCCGAGTTTTCTTTAGGCTGCCTTCAACGATAAACTCCAGTATGCATCTTTGGTCATCTTTGAACATGTCTTTTAAAGAATAATTATTTTCTCCAAAAAATTTGGATAAGGAAATGATCATTTCACTGATTTGTCCTTTCTCAAAACTTTTTAATAAATCAGTTTTCATCGAGTTGAAACTTTCTTGTTGCATGTTAAGCATCGCTCCACAGCTTACGTTATGGTCGCCAAGCCAAATTGCTGCGCATCCAAAAGTTTGTTCGTCAAGAGTTATTCCTGAATAAACTGAAGTATGATTTACGATTAGGCGGAATTTGCCATCATCTCGTCCTTCAAGATCTTTATGTATGACTTTGAAATAACAGTTAGGCATCTGCGGGGTTAACATTTTAGTGTTTAAATCAGGCGAAAAAAGCGTTATGATAGTGTTTTGAGCGCTAATCTTGGCAAAATCAACAATTGATGGCTTAACAAACGTATTATAGACTCTTTCGCCATTTAGAAATTCAACAATGTTGCTTGAAGCTTGAGCAAGCATCTTTACGTATTGATCTTCTAAATTTAACCCTAATAGTTCCTTTGCAAGTTGCATAGCTCTAGCCGCATACATCATCACTTGCACGGCTTCTATACCGCTGATTTCATCAAAAAACCAGCCACAGCTTGTAAAAATCAAAAGTGCATGCCGCTGCATTTCAAGCAGTTTAATTACTCGTCGTTTTTCTAAATCGTTTAATGGTTTTTTTGCTTCCTCTTCCAAGAATTCATCTATACATTCTTTTGACCTATCTAAAATCACTTTAATGTAGTTATTACGGGCGTTCCATGGGTCTTTAAGGTATTCTGTTGCTGCTGTTTCAAATCCGATTGCAAGTTGGTCCCTTAACCAATCCATAGCTTGCCTTAATGGTTTACGCCATGCTTGGTTCCAGTTACGGTTAGGGTCATTTTTACATCCGCAATCATTTCTCCAACGCTCTATTCCGTGAATGCAACTCCACGAAGTATTTTCGATAATTTCCACTTCAAATTCGGGCTGATTGTTATCTAAAAATTCAGAAAAATTTGTGATTTTTGCAAGCTCGTTTGCCTCGATATAGTATAGGCAATACGCTAGGGTCATATCACCGTGTGGGTGATGGTGCCCATAGAGTTCTCCGTCACTTGCTACGCTTTCAATTAGATGTTTTGTGTTTTCACCTTTAAATGAGTCTGCGAGACGTTTGGCAAATGCTTCACCGTTATTCAGTAGGTTTCCAAAAGCTATGTCACTGGCTGTTTGCCTGTCAAAAAAGAATAAACAAATGCTTTTTCCCGAAGGCAAATTACATTGGTAAACTCTTTTTGGATCAATTTGTTTTTCAGATGAATGCACCCATTTTTTGTCACCTATTTTGCGGTATCTAAGAACTTGGCTTGATGAAAGAATCGTGAATTTAATTTTATTTTCAGCTAACACTTCAAGCGTTTCAATATCCACTGCTGTTTCAGGAAGCCACATTCCCCAGGGAAACCTGCCAAAGCGTGACTCAAAATCTTTAATTGCCCATTTAACTTGCGTTTCCTTATCACGACGATTTGCCAAAGGCATAATCATGTGATTATAAACCTGTGCTATTGCCGAGCCATGGCCTGAAAAGTTTTTCATGCTTTCCTTGTCTGCGTTAAGGATGGATTCGTAAACTGCTGGGTTATGACGCGCTAGCCAATACAGCAAAGTTGGTCCAAAGTTAAAGCTGATTTTTGAATAATTGTTTATCAAACCTATAATTCGCCATGAAGGGTCCATGATGCGGCTGAATGCGTTTGGGGCATAACATTCAGCGGTTATACGTTCGTTCCAGTCGTGGTAGGGGGCTGCGGATTCTTGAACTTCAACTTCTTCAAGCCACGGGTTTTCACGTGGAGGCTGATAAAAATGTCCATGAATACAAATGAATTGGTTACTGTTCAAGAGGGTTCCTCCTGGTTTAGGTAGACTGCAAAACACAATCCTGGCATTTTCATGTTTGACAAGGGTTTTTCTGGAAGCCCTAGTCCTGACCCAGCAAAAAAGGGGTTGGTTGAATCCAAAACTTTTTGGCTGTTAGCTTCAAACTGGATTTGAAGAGTTTGTGTTTCTTTACCCAAATTTGCTATAATGTGTGCTTTTGATGTGTTTTTTTGTTTTTCAACCAGCAAAACGTTACCTTGTATATTTACCGTTTTTATTTTTCTGTCTTTATCGACTTGAAAGACAGGCACATTTTTCCTTAAACTAATTAACGCTTTGTAGTACTCAGCGATTTTGCTATTTACACCTTGGCTGCGTTTTTCCCATTTAATTTTAGATTTAGTAAAGCACTCGATGTTTTGAGGGTCCGGCACGTTGCCGGTCCAATGGAAGTCGGTGAATTCCTTCTTTCTTCCTTCCCTAATAGCCTCCCCTAGCCCTTTGTCTTGGTAATTCGTGAAGAACAAAAAGGGTGTAGTTTCGCCGTATTCTTCCCCCATAAAAATCAGTGGAATATAAGGAGATAGCAAAACCAATCCCGCAGCAACTTTAGCGGCTTCAAGACCTGAAATCGCTGTTAAGCGGTCACCCTGTAATCGATTTCCTATCTGGTCATGATTCTGGCTAAAAACAACAAGTTTTGATGCAGGAATTTGCCGAAATGACTCTTCTGGTTTGCGGCGTCTAAATTCTGGAGGTTTTTTAACGTACACGTAAGCGTCTGTTAAAGCGTCCGCTAAATGCTCTATTTTGGTAAAGTCTACGTAGTAGCTTCTGTTTTCGCCAGTTAATGCACTGAAAAGGGCGTGATGGTAATCATCTAGCCATTGTGCGTCAAAACCGTAGCCGCCTGCTTCTGAGGAGGTTAAAACTGTTGGTTCATTGTAGCCTGTTTCCGCAATCATGTACATCTGCCGACCAGTTTCTTGTGAGTATTTTTTTACGGCCTGATTCAATTCTGCAAGAAAATGTTTAGGGCTGTTGTCTACTATCCAAAGTATCGCGTCTAACCGAATGCCGTCAATATGATAGTCGCGGAACCAATGAAGAGTGTTTTCCAAAAAATAGTTGCGAACACCGCTGCCGTTTGAGCTATCAATATTAAGAGTTGGTCCCCAAGTTGTCATTCGTTTATTGGTGAAGTAGGGTGCGTAATCTTCTAGAATGTTACCTTCAGGTCCTATGTGATTGTAAACGAAATCAAGAAAAACCGCTAAATGGTGCTTATGGCATTCGTCAACAAGCGCTTTTAGATCGTCGGGTTCACCATACGTGTTTTGGAGAGCAAACGGGAAAACGCCGTCGTAACCCCAGCCTCTGTTGCCTGAGAACTGTGTAACTGGCATCAACTCGACTGCAGTTACTCCAAAATCAGCCAATTCAGCTATCCGTTCTTTCATAGCATTAAGTGTACCCTGGGGTGTGAAAGTTCCCACATGAACCTCATAGAACACCAAATCTTTAAACTCTAAACCACGCCAAGAATTGTCTTTCCACACATATTTTTCATGGTCAACCACTTTTGAGGGACCGAACACTCCCTTTGGCTGAAAGTGAGATGCTGGATCTGGTTTGGATGGGTTGGAGTCAAGCTTAAACATGTATTCCAATTTTGGCTCAACTTTTAGCTGTGTTGCCCAGTAACCGTTTCCAAGACTTGTCATGTCGACTAATTGTTTACCGTCTTCAAGCGCTAATTTCACGTTAGTGGCGTTTGGAGCCCACACCGTGAATTCGCAGTTAGGTTGATGATAAATGGCTCCAACGTGCATTCGTTTAACATTTCCTTTGCTTTGCGAGTTTAACGGCGACTGAAAAGGCAGAAAATTTATGGCTAAAAAACTGGTGAAATTATTTGCTGGTGATGTTCACCGTTAAAACTCCAACAACATTATTATTGCTGGCAACTAATAATTATTTTGTGTTCTAAGTTTTAGAGGCATTAACTGACGTTTCTGCGGTGTTTTTTATGTTGCGTGTTGAATTAAATAGAAAAATTGCGCTTAATGATTATATTCCGATTGTTGGAGAAAAAGAAGTTGAAGATGTTAAAGCTATAGCTGAACAGCTTAAAGGCACTTCAGTTACGCATGTCAACTCTACTGCTTTCGGTGGCGGAGTGGCTGAAATTCTGCATAGTATGATTCCACTTATGCGGGATGCAGGCTTAGAGGTGCATTGGGAAGTTATTCATGGTGACATGCCGTTTTTCAATATTACCAAAAAAATCCATAACTCGTTGCAAGGTGCTAATCTGATTTTAAGCAAAGAGGAAGAGCACATTTATCTTGAATACAACCGAATAAACAGTGAATCCACAAATTTAGATTCTGATATTGTGATGGTGCATGATAACCAGCCAGCAGCTATTATACAGTTTTATCCTAACAAAAAAAGCAAATGGATATGGCGTTGCCATGTTGATCTTTCGACTCCTAACTTGGCAGTTTGGAATTTCCTTGAACAATACATCCGTCAGTATGACGCAGCAATTTTCACAGCTAAAGAATACGTTGTTCCAAGTCTAAATGTTCCAACGCTTACAATCAGACCGCCCTCAATTAATCCTCTCAGCGAAAAAAACCGAGATTTAACAGAAACTGAAATTTTATCAATACTAGAGCGTTATGATGTTAAACCTAACCAGCCGATTATTACTCAAGTTGCACGGTTTGACCCTTGGAAGGATCCTTCAGGCGCAATTGATGTTTACCGACTTGTTAAAAAGGAGATTCCCAATGTGCAATTGCTACTGATTGCGGGAATGGCTGCTGATGACCCGGAAGGTTGGCTGTATTTTGAAAAAACTGCCCGTCACGCCTGTGAAGATTCTGACGTATATTTGCTTACAGATTTGAAAGGTGTTAAAGATTTTGAGGTTAACGCTTTTCAGCGAGCTTCGCAAGTGATTTTGCAGATGTCGACTCGTGAAGGTTTCGGGTTAACTGTCACTGAAGCCCTTTGGAAGGGTGTTCCAGTGGTGGCAAGGCATGTCGGTGGGATTCCTCTTCAAATTCAAGATGGCACAACCGGTTTCCTGGTTGATACGGTTGAGCAGGCTGCTGAACGTACTATTTGTTTGTTAAAGAATCCTGAGATGGCAAGGCAGATTGGTAAAAATGGTAAAGAGTTTGTGAGGGAAAACTTTTTGATAATAAAACATTTGAGAGACTATTTTACGCTGTTTACTGAATTGCTTAAATGTGAACCATAAAAAGGGGTTGTTTAACCCATAATGGTTGGGTGCTCGTCTTCCTCGTCGATGTGATGCATAACGTGGAGTCCTAAGCCTGTTGCTGCACCTGCTGAAAGTCCAATCAGTAAATTGTTTAAGGGTGCGTAGCTGCCGACTAAGCCGATAATTACTAGAATATCAAAGCCTACAGCAACTCCCAAGTAGCCTACGCACCACATTTTAACGCTCATACCTCTTGGCTTGTTTATTCCGATTCCGCCAAGTATTCCTAACATAATTAGAAAACCGATTAAGGCGTAAATTAAGTCAAAGCTTAAATCCAAACATTTTCACCTGTTATTGTCTGCCTATGTTCACATTGGGGCTTAATTAGTTTATCGAATTCATCTCTAACTTGAAGATGTAACATCTTTTAGCAACTGATATACTGCTACCTTAAATACAATCAACACTTTTTTATCCAACTTATTTGGGTAGGATTGCAAATGACCAACTATGATGAGAGACACTGCCATAAATGGGCACTATTGCTGGCAGAACGAAAAAACAAGCTAAACCAAGCACAAACAGCAATAAACACAGGCGACTTTGAAGCGGCTAAGCAGTTATTGAACCAAATTTTTAACGGTAAAATGGGCAAAGACGCTGACCCCGGCATGGCTGGTTCACTCTTGTACCATATGGCTATGGTTAGCAAAATGGAGTCAGAAAGCCAAGTCCTGCTCGATGAATTAAAAGTCAAGCAACCTGAAATAAATTCAAATCTTAACAAACTTTACGACGACTTTTATGTCGACGCTAAAAAACTCACACAAAATGTAATGCAGTTAAACTATGATGCAAACGTTATAGCACAAACAAAGCATCTTAACAGCGAAGAAAAAATTGCGCTTTTCACGGACCTAAAACAGAGATTAAAACAAGTTGAAACCCAATTAATTACCAAGGATCCCAAAGCAGCCCAAGCATTAGAGCAACTCTTTGACGACTGGGCTCAGCAGGTTGTCTTGATGCGGTTTATCCAAGAGTATGAGACAATCAAAGGTTTGCTTGTATTAACAGAACTCGTTAAAACTTTTGGCTACGAAAAAATCGAGCAAGCAATGCAAAAGGTCAAAGATGAGTTCGGCCAAAAAACAGTCAGCATCGCACTCGATGTAACACTCAAAGTGGGTATGCGCCGAGAAAAACTCCAATCTGTTATGCTTGCCGACCACTATATCAATATGGTCATGGATGGCTCAACACTTGACGGCAAAATGGAGTTCCTCAACTGTCCCATCCACGGCGGTCACCTTTATGCCCAAGAAAAATGTGGCGTTGACCCCAAAGTATCAACGTTGTTCTGTAACAATTTCTGCTTTGCCCACGCCAAAGCCATGCTCGACACTGTCTTGCCTTTCCCATTTCACACTTTGGCAGCCAAAACTGATGGGTAAAGACGGCGTCTGCGAATACTACCTCAAACTCGCCTATTCACCAGAAGCAAAAACCCAAGAACGCTACGTACCCTTAGTAATGTCCTACAACGTAACCCGCGAATGCAACATGAAATGCAGCCATTGCTACATCAACGCCACAGATAAAAAACTTGCAGATGAATTAACTACAAAAGAAGCAAAAGAAGTGATCGACCAAATTTACCAAGTCAGCAGCCCACTGCTTATCCTTAGCGGTGGCGAACCACTCATGCGTTCAGACATCTACGAACTCATCGAATACGGTGTCAAGAAGGGCTTAAAGATTGGGATAGGAAGCAACGGTTACCTAATCGACGACACGGTAGCAAAGAAACTCAAGGATGCAGGAGTCGCCACTGTTTCAATCAGTTTAGACTCAAGCATTCCAGCACAACATGACGAATTTCGTGGAGTGTCCGGGGCTTGGGAGAACGCAATAAACGCCTGCAAAGCGTTGCGAAAACATGGTGTGCTAGTGCAGGTTAACACGACATTAACGCATGACAATTATGATCAAATTGATGACATCATGACGCTAGCTGAATCTGTTGGTGTTGAGAACTTCCACTTGTTCTTCCTTGTACCAACAGGACGCGGCGTCAAGTTAACTGACATTTCTCCTGAGAAATATGAGGAAATGATAACCAAAACGTTTGCTAAAGTTCACAAACACCGGCTTAATGTAAAGCCTTCATGTGCGCCGCAGTTTATGCGTATTGCGCAGGGAATGGGTTTGGACATGAGACAATGGATGCGTGGCTGTTTAGCTGGTATGCATTACTGCCGTATCTACCCTAACGGCGACGTTACCCCTTGCCCTTATCTGCCAATTAAACTTGGCAACCTCAAAGAACAAAGTTTCAAAGATGTATGGTTTGACTCTGAAGTCTTCAAAAACCTTAGAAACGTATCCTGTCTAACAGGTAAATGTGGTGAATGCGAATATAAAGTAATTTGTGGCGGCTGCAGGGCAAGAGCATATGGGCTTTCAGCTGACTTTATTGATTACTGTGGCGATTTGCATGTGCCTACTGAGGCTAAAGGCGACTACCTAAAAGAGGACCCGTGGTGTGTTTATCAGCCGGGTGCTTCTAAAAACGTGAACACTCCAAAAGGTCACCCACACAACGTGCCAAAACGCTAAGGGGGATTTTAGGTTGTAATGGCGTTTTTTATGCCATTAAATGTTAACTTTTTTATTCTTTAATCAGTTTAAGGTTAATGCAAAAGTCGGTAAACTCATTAGCAGAATAGTAGGTTTAAGCTAAAACTATTTAAGCGAAGGCGGTCTTTTCAAAAATTCATTGTTGCCGGCTTAGGCGGCTTGGTATCCCGGTTAAATATGGAATTAAAGGGTAACTGTGGACCGCCAAACAGGCAAAAAGGTCTGGAGGCCTATGGTTGAAATATGTCCACGTTAACCCAAACAAAGAAGAAGCTTTCACAGCGCAGGCTTCACTGTTGCAAGCAAACGATGCTCTACTCCATTTTTTGATTAATACGCCTGTCTTCTTCGGCAGAACCTAACATTTTTTCGGAGGCGATAAAATGTCACATGCAGGAATTTCTAAAGGTGCCATTTCTCTTTTCAAAGAAACGTCTGTAGCTTACTTTTTTGATATCGCCGGGTTAATCGCTGGATTTTTGGTTGCATATCAACTGGGTGTTTTTCAGCTTTCACCATGGGCGTTGGCGCTTTATCCTGCCTTAATTAGCACAAAAGTTATCAGTGGACTACTTAGTGGCAGATTAAGCACTGCTTTGCATCTTGGTACGATATATCCAAGGTTTACTGGAAACACGAGATGCTTCTACAAACTGGTGGACGCTGTAATTGTGCTTACACTTGCAACTAGCCTGTCAGTAAGCTTGATTTCACTGTTTATAGGCAGCCTCTTTTGGGGTGTTACTGTTGTTGATTTTTCATCAATTCTTATCGTGATGATATCAACACTTGCCATCGGATTATTTTTAACATTATTAACGCTTAAAGTTGCGTTTGTCTCGTTTAAAAGCGGTTTAGACCCCGACATTTTAGTTTACCCAATAATGTCCACTGTAGTAAGCATCTTGATTACTCTATGCTATATCGGTGTACTCAACCTTTATTTCCTAACCAATATTGGACAATTTCCTTTACTTGTTGTGTGCATGCTTCATGTATTTCTGGCCCTATATCTTGCTCATCAAAGACCGTCATGAACCAGAATTCAAAAAAACAATGCGGGAATCTTTGGCAATGATGCTTTTCTTCTCATTTATGATAACCCTCACGGGAACTGTTTTCAGAAGTCTAAGCAACTTCACCACTCAAGAAAAAGAAATTTACACAATTTATCCTGCTTTAATCAACTTGGTGGGTGATGTCGGTTCAGTGGTTGGTTCTACTGCCACAACAAAACTCGCCTTAGGCTTACTTACGCCAACTTTTTCTTCACTTAAACATCATGCCAAAAACGTTTTCACCGCTTGGCTATCTTCCTTTTTGGTTTTCACTCTTTTAGCATTAATTTCATTAGCAATCAACCAATCTTTCATGTTTTCAAGCGTTGTTGATTTCCTTGTGATTATCTGGATTTCCAACATTATCTCCGTAATCGCTATTATGCTGATATCTTACGGCGTTTCAATTTTAACCTTCAAGCGTGGATTAGATCCAGACAATTTTGTAATTCCAGTTGAGACTTCGCTTGCCGCCCTTGTAACTTCAATTGCCCTGCTAGTTGCCCTGCTAATAATGGTTTGATTTGGGAACAATATTAAATATGTCAAACCTAAATACACTGTTTGGAGCGACCTATACGGTATGCCTCGCTTTGAAAAATTAGAATACAAACCAATTCCAGTAAGAGAACTTTTACTCGAAATGAAAAACCTCTCCGAATTAATGATTGATTTAGCATACTCCTCAGCGTTATATGACGACCACGATTTAGCTCAAGACGTACTATCTCTTGAAAGCCGAATCGACACCTTATCTTATCTTTTGGAAATGGAAATCATGGTCGCAGCCCGGGACCCAAAAGACGCTGAAGACATGGTCGGCATTTCGATAGTTGCTTCAGCAACAAACAAAATTTCTGATGCAGCAGGCGACATAGCGGCTATAGTTACACGAAACATAGGAATACATCCCATTGTAAGAGAAATTTTTGAAAAAGTTGAAGAACGCCTAATGAAAGTAACCGTTAAAGATGGTTCAGAAATTATTAACCAACAAATCGGCGACTTAGATCTTGCAGCGAGGATGGGTGTTGATATTCTTGCTATAAGGCGGAATCATGATTGGATACTAAACCCTGATGATAATGAACGCGTTTTTAGAGGTGACGTTCTAATCACCCGTGGCGCCTCCATGGGCATTAAAGAATTCCATGACATCGCTGAAGGTCAACTTGCAACTTTACCTAATCATGAACTAGAAAAATTCCGAGAAATCGTTAACCGGTTCGTAGAGTTAAAAGATAACTCAGAATTAATGATGGCTTTAGCCTACTCTGCTCTTCTGCTTAATAACCGGGAGCTAGCAGACGAAGTTGAACGTCTTGAAGAAAAGGTTGACCAGTTACATACTGAATTTGAGCTTTTGGCATTGAAAAGTGACTTCAAAAAAGAAGAAGCTTCAGGTTTCCTTGGGTTAATCAGGCTGGGCGTAGCCACAGAAAAAATCGCTGATGCTGCAACTGAAATGGCCGAAGTTGTACTACGCGGCGTTGAACCTCACCCTGTACTAAAACTTACTATTGCTGAAGCTGAAGAGACAGTGACACAGGCCTGCGTTACAAACGATTCCATGTTGGTTGGTAAAACCCTGAAGGAAGCCCGTGTTCATGAACAAACTGGCATGTGGGTCTTAACTATTAGACGTGGAGAGAAATGTTTACGACCGCGGGCTGATACGCAGATTCAGGTTGGAGATGTCTTGATTGCTTCAGGCTATGCTGACGGCGCTGATGACCTTAAAGTGCTAGCTTCTCCACAGATGGCTTGCCAACTTGAAGAAGACTAATTTTTGCGTCTGTTATTTTTGGGACGCACAATATTTTTACTTTTAAGTTTGACACTTTAGAAAGTAAATTAGGAGATTACCTATTTGTCGACGACTCTGCAAGAGACTGACCCTGCACTTGTCACCTCAACAGAATCCGAACCAAAAGCTTTGGATGCTGAAGAAGTTACAACGATAGCTACAACCTTTCTGAAACGAATAGGTCACCGAGGCCCATTGAACCCTAAACGTGTCTCTGTAGAAGAAGACCTTTTCACTGTTGAAGTGGAAATGAAAAAGTTTTCTGCAACAGTAAAAATCAGTGCTTTAAACCGTGAAATACGGGAGTACGATGTTCAACCTAAAAGCGAAGAAGCGCCATCCTCATTTTCGCCCAAATTGATTATGACTGTAGTGATAGTGTCTGTGATTGTTTGTGTAGGTTTGTATTTCGGATTTAAAATGTTGGGTCTTTAACCTTTGAGAGCGTTAGATAAAATAGAGTAAAAAAATTTTAGAATTAAAATGTTAAAAGAGAAAAGTTGATTATTTCTTTTTCTTAGCGATTTCTTCTGGAGCAGTTTCTTCTTTCTTGTCCTCGATTTCTGTTGTGATTTCTTCGATTGGCTTTGGAGGGGGTGTAGTTGCCATTGTCCATCCGATCCATGCGCCTATGAACATTATTGCGACAAAGGCGATGAAAACTGGGACTGCGATTACCCAGAACTGGACGTTAGCGGTGCTGCCGAGTAATCCAATGGTGACTAGCCAATCAGGATAGAAGAGTGTAACAATGTAGAATACAGCAACGAGAACACAAACGAGTAGTATTGCTCCACCTATAGCTTGATCTTTGCTTACCATTTAGTGATTCACCACTTTATAGCCATTGTAATAGCTTAATCCATTTAAAGTTTGTCATGAATTCAAGAGTAGTTCTGCTTAGGTTGTCCCCATCTCCCAAGTGGACAAATACTTTTTCTGTTCATCTGTCAACTCGTCAATGGTCACACCCATGCTTTTGAGTTTTAACTCAGCAACTTTTTCATCAAGTTCTTTTGGCACCGTGTAAACTTTAGTCTCCAATTTTGTACTTTTAGCAATATACTCTGAGCATAATGCTTGATTAGCAAATGACATGTCCATAACCTCTGATGGGTGGCCTTCTGCAGCTGCCAAGTTGACTAGTCTGCCTTCGGCAAGCAGGTAAAGGTGTCTGCCGTCTTTCAGAGTGTATTCTTCCATGTTTGGTCGCATCGTGCGTTTTGACTGTGTGAGTGATTCGAGATCTGGAATGTTGATTTCAACATTAAAGTGACCACTGTTACACATAATGGCGCCGTCTTTCATTTTTTGCATGTGCTCTTTACGTAATACGCTTATGTCACCTGTGGCTGTAGCGAATATATCCCCGATAGGTGCTGCCTCAGACATTGGCATAACGCGGTAACCGTCCATAACTGCTTCTAGGGCACGGGTTGGTTGAACCTCTGTTACTATCACGTTAGAGCCTAGACCTCGTGCACGCATAGCTATGCCTCTGCTACACCAGCCGTATCCGCCGACAACAAAGTTTTTACCTGCAAGCAACACTGACGTTGCACGTAGTATCCCGTCTATTGTGCTTTGGCCCGTTCCATAGCGGTTGTCAAAGAGGTATTTTGTGTATGCATCATTGACAGCTATGATTGGGTATTTTAGGCTGCCATCCTGTTCCATGGCTTTTAGTCGAACTACACCCGTAGAGGTTTCTTCGGTTCCGCCTTTGATGTCTTTTATTTGGTTTTGGCGTTTACTATGAAGCATGCCAACGACATCTGCGCCATCATCCATGGTTATGGTTGGCTTAAAATCAAGAACTTTATCGATGCATTTGTAGTAGTCTTCTGTGTTTTGTCCTCTCCAAGCGAAAACGTGAACGCCGCTGTCTGCTAAAGCTGCGGCTACATCATCTTGGGTGGAAAGTGGGTTAGAACCACATAAGGCAACGTTGGCGCCTCCTGCAATGAGAGTTTTGATTAAGACGGCGGTCTCTTTTGTTACGTGAAGGCAAGCCGCTAGGGTTTGTCCTTGTAACGGTTTTTCTTTTTCAAAGCGTTCTTTGATTATGTTAAGGACTGGCATGTGTTTTGATGCCCATTCAATTTGTAAATGGCCTTGTGCGGCTAATGATTTATCTTTTACTTGGAATTCTTCCATTAGGGTTTGCACCTTTGTTTATGGGTGATGCAGTTTACATATTTAGTTTTATCCCTTATACTAGGCCAAGTGGTTAGAGTCGGTTTTTTTGTTAAGATTTAAATGTTTAATCCCTATTTTTTGTTACAACTAACTGGTGACTGTTATGAGTGATGCTGCCGCTTTGAATCTTTCACATGATGCTGTTCTTCAGTACATGCGTTCTCTTTACGGAGAGAAAGTTGAGGTCCAACGAATTTGGCGTTTAGGTGAAACACCTGGAACTGCTGCTGACTTGAAAGGTTTCGGTTATGGTTACCCCTATGTTATAGAATTCAAGCACGAAGGCAAAACTCGACGAGTTGTTTTAGAGACAATGCGTCCTGGAGAGGGCTTCGGACATGACCATTTCTCTGACCGGGCTCAAGTTTTAATCTGGCAAAATTCAGCTTTCAATAAGCTGCCCAAACACGTGCATTCGGTTGATGCAGGCTGCTTTGAAGATACTGGCAAACTAGTTTCTGTTGGTAGAGGCAAAGAATACTTTATTTTAACAGAATTCATTGAGGGAAAACTTTACCATTTAGACCTTGATCGATTAAAAGAAACTGGCGCAATGAGCGAGCTTGACGAGAATCGGTGCGTAGCTCTTTCAGATTATCTTGCTGAAATCCATAAATCACGTCACAGTTCAGCTGGTCTGTATGTTAGACGAATTCGCGACTTAGTTGGTCATGGTGAATGCATTATGGGCCTTCTTGATAGTTATCCTAAAGAATTCGCTTATGTTGATAAATCCTACTTTATCGATGTTGAGAAAGCCTGTGTAGAATGGCGCTGGAAACTAAAAGAACGCACTCACCGTCTAAGCCAAGTGCACGGCGATTTCCATCCATGGAACATTCTTTTCCGTGAAGGTGTCGACTTTACAGCGCTTGATCGCAGCCGTGGTGAATGGGGCGAACCAGCAGACGACATTGCAGCATTAACTATAAATTACCTCTTTTATTCTCTTCAAAAATATGGTGAACTGAGCGGCGTTTTTGACAGGCTGTTTAAGCTTTTCTGGGAAAACTATTTGCAGAAAACTCATGATTCAGAAGTGCTTGAAGTAATACAACCATTCTATGCTTGGAGAAGCCTTGTTGTTGCTTCACCTATATGGTACCCCAACTTGAGCGTTGACGTCCGTGTTAAACTGTTGAACTTTGCACAAAATGTGCTGCGGCGTGACCGTTTCAATGTTATGGATGTAAACTCTTACTTCTAATACTTCCTTTTTTTGACATATTACCGCTTAAACATGCAACATTATATACGTGTAGCCATAACTTGTTTTGGAGAGTATGCCTGAATGGAAAACGATGTTGAATTGGCTCAGTTTTTGCGTGAAATGGGTTACTCAGAAGCTATTGTTGCAAAAATAATTGATTGGTACTTAAAAGACCACCCAGAAATTTCAACTTAACAGTTTTTTAACCCGCTTAATATTTAACTTGAAACCTAAATAAACAGGTAAACTTAAACAAGGCTTAGTATTTACCCTTATCTAGTGGAAGGCAACATATGATTAAGACTTCTGGCTGGTGTATTTGGATAACTGGTCTTCCGGGAAGCGGCAAATCCGTGGTTTCCCGAGCCCTAATAGAGCTTTTAAACAAAAAAGGCATTTCTGTTCAAATGTTATCATCTGATGAACTTCGCAAAACTTTAACTCCAAAACCAACTTACAGCCTTGAAGAGCGAGACATCGTTTATGCCACCATGGTTTACATAGCTAAACTGCTCACGCAAAACGGCATCAACGTCCTAATCGATGCTACTGGCAACCTTAGACGTTACCGCGATGATGCACGGGCACAATTGCCCCGTTTCATTGAAGCCTACATTGAATGTCCCTTTGACGTGTGCATGCGACGTGAAGCCGAACGAAAAGAAACCTACAATGCTCCAACACAAATTTATCAAAAAGCCCTGCAAAACAAGGCATCAAGCACCGTTCCAGGAGTCGGTCAACCCTATGAAGAACCCTTAAACCCTGATGTGGTAGTGAAAAATTTTACGCTTACCCCTCAAGAGTCTGCACAACAAATTTTTGAGGCAATAAAATGAAAAAATAATTATTTTTTGATATAGTCAAGCACTGTCTTGGCTTGTTCAGCAGAAATTTTTCCGTTTTTCTGCAATGAAGTGACTACTTCTGACACTTTAGCTAAAGCATGTACAGTGTAGCCTGCTTTTTCTAAGTTTTCTTTGCCCCCTTGTTCCCGATCGACTATGACCAGTATGTGCTTAACTTCTGCTTCAAGTTCTAAAAGAGGTTTAATTCCCTCAATCTTTGACAACCCCTCGCTGACAACATCATCAACAAAAAGGATTTTGTCGCCTCTTTCCACGTCTGCGCCTGCTATTCTGCCGGTTACTCCATAGGCTTTTTCTTCCTTGCGTACAATGACGCATGGCAAGTTGGTTTTGCAGGAGATACCTGGTACGATTAATGCGCCTTTTAGTTCAATTGAAGCAAGCTTGGTTAATGGGTTAGTGTTGCTGATTTCGCTGATTTTTTGGGATGCAATCTCCGCTATTATGCATAGTTCTTTAGGTTTTGAGAGCAGCTTTGCCATGTCAATGTAATATGGACTTAACGCTCCTGATTTAATTTTGAACGAGCCAAATTTTATACATCTTGATTCATAGAGTGCATTTGCAACTTTGTCTATAGATGAATCCATGTTTTTTCCCAACGACAAAAAATGGGAAATAGCAATTTAACCCTTTACTAACTAACACAATAATTATGAACCAAAAATATTAAAAAACCCGCGATTTTTTCTAGATTAAATTTTTGCAAACGATAATTTAGTTTTGTCTGGGGTTTTAATGGTAAGAGATAATTATGGGTTTGTCATTTGTTTTTACTTAGAGTTTTGCACTGTTTAAGTTTTTTAATGGTAACGTTTATAACTGTATTTTATATTTGCTAAAGGCGCGAAGCGGAAGTACAATGGGACATCGAAAAGTTCATGCTCCAAGACATGGTTCACTAGCTTATTTACCTAGGAAACGGGCTAAAAGCCCAGTAGCCAGAATACGCTATTGGCCAGAAATTAAATCAGATTCTCCTAGGCTTTTAGGATTTGCAGCTTACAAAGCTGGTATGACATACATTTTCACAATTGAGGACAAGAAACGTTCACCTCATTTTGGAAAAGAAGTCATGAAAGCGGCATCTATACTAGAAACGCCGCCTATCCTGATTTGTGGCTTTAGAACATACATGAAAACACCATACGGAATGCAAAATATCAGTGAAGTCTGGATGAAAGAACCCCCAGCAATCCTTAACCGTGCATTGGTTCTGCCAGAAAGCTTTGATACAGAAGCAATGCTGGAAAAAGTCCAGAAAAACTTAGACCAAACAATTGCAATCCGTGTAGTTACAGCTACTCAACCCTCACAAACAAGCCTTTCAAGAAAGAAACCTGATATCTCTGAAATCCAAATTGGTGGAGGTAATATCCAGCAACAATTTGACTATGTGAAACAGCTTTTAGGCAAAACAGTAACGCCTGAAGAAGTATTCAAAGATGGTCAATACGTTGACATTGCTGGCATTACAGTGGGTAAAGGCTATCAAGGTCCAGTAAAACGTTGGGGTGTAACCAAACTTCAACACAAAGGCCGTAAAACAAAGCGTGGCATTGCCACTTTAGGTCCATGGAATCCACACCACCTCATGTACTCAGTTGCACGAGCTGGCCAGATGGGTTACCACCAACGCTTAGAATTTAATAAGCGTATAATGAAAATCGGCAAAGACGGCAAAGAAGTTACCGTTAAAGGCGGTTACATCCGTTACGGCGAAATCAAAGGACCATACATCATAATCGACGGTAGCGTTCCAGGACCAGAAAAACGTCAATTACGTCTCCGTGTTCCTGCACGTCCACCAACTGAAGTCCCAGAAGCACCACCACAAGTAACATATATCTCACTAGAATCTCCACAAGGAAAGTAAGGTGAAACGTCATGTCAGAAAAAACCGCAGAAGTCTTTGACCTACAAGGCAAAGCAACAGGAAAAATTACACTTCCAAGTGTCTTCTCTACGCCAGTAAGACCCGACGTGATTAAACGTGCAGTGTTGGCAATCCAATCAAACCGTCTCCAACCCCAAGGCAGAGACCCAATGGCTGGAAAACGCACAACCGCAGAATCACGCGGAACCGGCATGGGCATCGCAAGAGTCCCCCGCATAAAAGGTGGAAGCGGACGAGCATCATTTGCACCAAGCACTGTCGGCGGAAGACAACCACATCCACCAAAAGCAGAAAAGAAAATCGTTAAAAACATTCCAAGGAAAGAAGCTAAGCTTGCATTAACTTCCGCTATAGCAGCAACTGCTCAAAAAGAAGTTGTTGTTCTACGCGGTCACAAAGCAGAAAATGCTGTACAAATCCCCTTAATAGTTGATGACGCATTTGAAAACTTAACACGCGCAAAAGATGTTGAAGCAGCATTCACCAGCTTAGGCATTGACAGTGACGTTACACGCGTACGTGACAGCCGTAGCGTCCGTGCAGGTAAAGGCAAACGCAGAGGTCGCAAAATGAAGCAAGCCATTGGTCCACTCATTGTGGTTGTTGATGGCGTAAACTTGGTTGCAGCTGCAAGCAACATTCCAGGCGTTCAAGTAACAACCGTTTCAAAGCTAAACACTGAAATGTTAGCTCCAGGAACACATCCAGGAAGATTAACAGTTTGGACAAACGGTGCCATTGAACAATTAAACACCCTTTACGGAGAAAACGCATAATGGACAATAACGAAGTAATCTTTTATCCACTCATGACTGAATCAGCAAGCATCATGGTGGAAAAAGACAACAAACTACTCTTTGTCGTTAACTTGAAAGCTGGAAAAGCTGACATCAAGAAAGCTGTCGAAGAACTTTATGAAGTCAAAGTTAGCAAGGTTAACCTGCAAATTACCAGCCAAGGCTTAAAGAAAGCTTATGTAAGGCTTACTCCAGAATTCAGGGCATCAGACGTAGCAATCAAACTTGGAATACTCTAAACTATTATAGAAGGCATGACTTATGGGAAAACGAATTCGTGTACAACGGCGTGGACGCGGTGGACAAAACTTCCGGGCTTCAACTCACAAACGTGTTGCCCCAGCGAAGTATCCATTCGTGAAGTCACCCAAAGAAGTTTACGAAATGGTCGTAACTGGCACAATTAATGAACTGGTTCATGACCCCGGACGCGGTTCACCACTTTCACAGATTACACTTGAAAACGGCTTAAGCTATTACAGTATTGTTCCAGAAGGCGTCTTCACTGGCCAGCAAATCAGCCTTGGCGGAAACGCTTCGGTTGACATCGGCAACATTATGCCTCTTGGAAAAATCACTGAAGGTACCTTAGTGTGCGACCTTGAACTTCGTCCAGGTGATGGAGGAAAAATGGCTCGTTCATCAGGCGCTTATGCCACAGTTGTCGGTCACACACCACAAGGCACAATGATCCGTCTGCCATCAGGCCGCACAAGATACATTGACGATCACTGCATGGCAACCATCGGTGTAGTCGCAGCTTCAGGTAGAATGGAAAAACCGTTCCTTAAAGCAGGCGAAAAATTCCACCTAATGAAAGCTAAAGGTCACAAGTATCCAAGAACTAGCGGTCGTAAAATGGTTCCAGCTGTTCACCCCTATGGTAGCAGCAAACGTAGCGCACGCAGAACAACAACAACTTCACACGGTGCACCTCCAGGACAGAAAGTCGGTTTAATCGCTGCAAGAGGACCAGGACAGAAAAAGAAACGCGCAATAAGATAAAAAAATAAAGGTAAGAATGAAAAATGCCATTAAAAGAATTTAGCTACCGTGGACACAGCCTTCAAAGCCTTGAAGGAATGTCTATGGATGAATTCATTAACTTGCTTCCGTCAAGACAAAGAAGAAGCTTACAACGCGGCTTAACACCAGAACAACGCATATTGCTAGAAAAACTACGTGTCGCAAAAGAAGAGCAAAAACAAGGCAAAGAAGTAAACCTCAAAACACATGTACGCGACTTAATCATACTCCCAGAAATGGTGGGTGCAAAAGTCCAAGTACACAACGGCAAAGAATTCGTCGCATTCGAAATAAAGCCAGACATGATCGGTCACTATCTTGGCGAGTTCGCTATAACCAACAAACCGGTTAGACACGGAACTCCAGGTATCGGTGCATCACGATCATCAATGTATGTGCCGCTAAAGTAAGCAGCCCCCAAATCTTTTCTTATTTTTTACTTTTTTCTTGTTTTCGCTATCTTGTTTGTTTTGTTGATGCTTCTGTATACAGGTCCCAGTTTTCCATCAATTTAGCACTGTTTTTTTAACATGCTAAGGCTTGTTTCTGTGTCTTTACTACCTGGGCTCCTTAGTGTTTTGCGGCTTTTAGAAGTTTTTAGGCTGGTTTTGACCTACCCTTATAGGTTTCTTCATGCTATTTCTATTAGGATCCAAATAGGTTGGTAGCATCATCGTTTTATTGTGGATTTGCATAACCTTCTTTTAATGCCTAAACCTTTAGGTGATTAAGCTTGGACTCGCAGGATGAACTTAACGCCAGCACCTTTCAAACCTACGTGTATCTAGTCAGAATTGGCAGGCCAGTTGGTCCACGTGATGTGATGCGAGGTGCCAACTTGAGCAGCCCCAGCGTAGCTTACCGCAACCTGCAAAAACTCATGGATTATGGCTTAATTGTCAAAGACGCATATGGAAATTATGTTGTTAAGGAGAAAGTTGGCTTAAAAGGTCATGTTTGGATTGGAAAAGCGCTTGTTCCACGTTATTTAGTGTTTGGACTAATTTTTGTAGGGGTTTTGATTGCTGAAATGGTGATTCTGCTGCCACACCTGCTTGTTGGCGCTTCAGTGGAAGGCGGGTTTTGGCTTATGATACTCTTAACCATTATTACGGCTGCCATTTTTTTAACTGACGGCTTGAATTACAGGAAAAAACCCAAACAACCAGCACAATAAACGTAAAAGTGCTGGTAGGAAGAATTAAAAACCCTGACAAGACCTTTCTAGTAGAGGTTTTTTTGTCACAAACAGTTTTTTCACATACAGATGGATACCGAAAAGAGGTTTTGCTTGTTTTTCCTGGTAAATTTAAAGCATCTGACCCGCAAGTGCCGCTTTCAATTTTGCATATTGCAGCTGCTCTTAAGCAGGAAGGTTATACTGTTCGGGTTTTGGATATGCGACTTCAGAATTACCGTGGCTTTAACGTGGGTTCGCCTGTTTTTGTTGGAATAAGTTGTATGAGTGGCATGCAGGTTCGGTATGCTTTAGATTTTGCTCGGTTTGTTAGGCAACAAAATCCCCATTGTCCTATTGTTTGGGGCGGTATTCATCCAACGTTGTTACCTGAGCAGACAGCAAGCCATCCCCTTGTCGATGTAGTAGTTCGGGGTGAGGGCGAATTAATTATCAAAGATTTGGCACATAATCTTTTAGACAAAAAACCCTTAGACGACGTGGCTGGAATAACCTTCAAGTCCGACGACAAAATTCAAAGCAATCCTGACGGGCAAGTAATCAATTTAGATGACTTACCTATAGCTTTACCTTGGGATCTACTTTTAACCGAAAAGTACCCGTCAATAAAATCTGGAAGAATTCACATTCAAACAAGTCGAGGTTGTCCCCATCGATGTGGCTTCTGCTATAATACACTTTTTAATAAGCAAAAATGGCGCGGCAAAACCCCTAAACGAGTACTAGACGAAATTGAATACCTTAATCAAAGGTTTCCGAACACAAAAATTATTGACCCAATCGATGACAACTTTTTTGTTGATAAACGCCGGGTTGAAGCAATCTGTAACGGTATTTTGGGCAGGGACTTAAAAATTCAGTGGCGTGCTAACTGCCGTTTTGATTATCTTTCAGGTTATGATAGGGATTTTCTAAGTCTGCTTGAAAGATCAGGTTGTGTTGAGTTGGATTTTGGCGGCGAATCAGGCTCTGATCGTCTTCAGAAGCTTATTTGTAAGGATGTCTCAGCTGAGCAGATGTTGTTGTCTGTTCAAAACTTGAAAGCTTGGGCGCCTACTATTGAACCATATGTTTCATGGATGAGTGGGTTGCCTGAAGAAAGTGATGATGACCTTTCGAAAACTTTTGATTTGATGGATAAAATGCAGGCTTTAAACCCAAAAGTGCAACATTACGGAATTTTTGTTTATACACCCTTTCCAAGTCCAATAATTGAAAAGTTACCCAAGGATTATAGGCCACCAAAAACCCTTGAAGAATGGAGCAATATAGCTGTATTTCATTTTGACCCACCTTGGCATAGCAAAAAACAGCTTTCAAAATTGCACACTATTTCGGCGGTCACACGAATTGCATTTTATCCAAAAGCTCGAATACAAGAACGTAGCTTAGCTTTCAGGGCAGCTTATGGATTAATAAACAGGATTGCCCGATATCGTTGGCGTCACAGAAACTTTAGCTATCCACTGGAATTGACGATTGTGGATGCATTTTCAAGAAAATTTAAGGGATATATGTAGTGGTGGTTTAGAGGCTGTAGTCTCTGCCTGCTGGTTTTGTGCTTGGTGGTTTTGCTCCGGCTTCAGGAATCTGCGGCAACGGAATCGGTGGCGGAATATTTAGTGTTCTTGAAATGAGCACTGATTCTATGAAGACAACGTTCGATATTGACTGAACAATTATTTGTGCGGGAGGTTTTTTCTGTTCAAAATCTTTGAGAACTTTGTCAACTTCGCTTTTTTCGCCATTCACGTAGGCGTTGCCTTTAATGGTTATCTGCGCAATCGATGGGTTATACGCTATTGAAAGCACGTAAGGGACTTCAAGAGTTTCGTCCTGCTTTTTCTCCATGCCTACAACGTTAATGTTTGTGTTGATTTGAATAGGTGGTATTGGCTTGCGA
This sequence comes from Candidatus Bathyarchaeota archaeon, assembly GCA_963832745.1. Lineage (GTDB taxonomy): Archaea > Thermoproteota > Bathyarchaeia > Bathyarchaeales > Bathycorpusculaceae > Bathycorpusculum. The sequence continues at coordinate 523,742 of CAWHVC010000003.1, forward strand.
ATGTCCCAGTAGCGTTCAGCTGAAATGGTTGAAATAACTACGTTTACTCGAAGCATGATAAATCAAAAAAGAAATAGTGCAGTTGAAAGATTTAAAACTGCTTATCAAAATTATTTCTGCTTGTAGCGTGTAAAGCCGCAGTGACCGCAAGTATATCTGTCATTGTGGTCTGCCATGAAGTATCCTGGACCGCAACGTTCACAGGTTGGACGTGCACGGCTAACTTTTTCGCCTTCAACCTTGTACATTGTGCTAACGCCAGTTGCTTTTTTCTTTCCTTTTTCTTTTGGTTTACTTTCAGTTTTTGCACCTTTTGCTGCTGGTGCGGCTGCTTCTGGTTTTGGCATTATGCTTGCGCCTCTTCTTTAGGTTTTTCAGGATTGTTTCGTTTCCTGATGTATTCTGGCTCTACAACTTGAGCTTGCTCGACACTTTTATAAATGTTAGCAAAACCGTTAGTGATGCTTGTTCCAGTTAAAGTTTCCATATTTTTTATGTAAACAAGGGTTTCTTTAACTTGCATCTCGTTAGCTACTGCTCTTTTAGCATCAAGTCTTTGCGGGGTCTTCTCTTTTGGACCTTGCGTTATTGTGAAGCCTACTTCTTTGCGTTTGAGAAGCGGGTTGTCTTTAGTTGATACGATTTTAATCTCCATGAATATTCACTTGATTCGAGTCTTGATTTCTTACAGGTTTCTTCTTATTTAGCTTTTCGAACAATTTTCCATCGCTTTCAGGAATCCCGAGGCTTCTGACTTCTTTTCGGGCGAAACTTTAATCAAAACTATGCCTTCATACGGCTGTCCATACACCACGACCGCGTTTTCTGGCGCGTAAAGCACGGCAACAAGCGTTAACAGGTCTTCCTCGCCGTCAACAACTATGTGGATGTGTTCCCTGCTTTTCAGGGCTTCTTTGACTGCTTCAACAGCTTCCTTGGTGATGGTTCCCTGGGGATTCTTAACGCTGATTGCCTTTGAAGTGTACATCGTGGGCTGAAACTTTTTGCGCATACATTGATTATCAATAATTGCTACGTCAGGCGGAATTTTGTAGTCGTGCAAGTTTTTGGTTACAGTGTCGCCTACAGAAATAATTTTTGGTGGGTTCTGGGTTTTGATTTCACGCATTTTTGCCATGGTTTGGTCAAATGAACCTTTAACCAAAATGCCAAACGGTTTTTTGAGTTTAACTCTGAGTTCAGGAGTGATGGTGTAGATTACTGACATCTGCATGGTACCTGCTGACAACAATTACTAAAAAAACTGTTGAAGTAAAATAGTGAATAAAGTTGGTCCGGGTTAGCGGACTTTTAAGGCGTAACGGCCTTTATCTTTAACGCCCATGGCTTTTGCGATTGCCGAATTTTCAGGATCAAACAATACAACAAGGCCACCGAAATCTTCACTTAAACTGCTGCTTTTACATTTTGGGCAAGCATTTTCCTTAGTTAGAAAATGGCAGTTTGCGCATGCTTTTTCACTCATTGCCTATTTTCACTCCTCTTTTTTCTCTTTAGCTTCTGGAGCTTTGCCTTGGTCCATTTGGAGCCATTCCAGTTTGCCAAGGAATGGTTGTCTTGCGGTTACACCGATTTTGCCTGAACTACCTGCTCTGCCCAGTGACACTGCGGTTATGCGAACGCGGACTTGGTCTCCAGTGGTCAGTTTGCGTTTTGACTCTTTGCCCAGCAGCACACCCTGTTTTTCATCGTATGAGATGAAGTCGTCCATTAGTTGAGAAACGTGTAGCAGTGCGTCGATTGGACCAATTCTGACGAATGCACCGAAATCAGCGATTTCAACAACGTCTCCTTCAACTACTTCTTGGATTACTGGGTAAAAGGTTAACAGTGAAAAGTTTACTTTGTGGAATGTTGCTCCGTCGCCTGGAATGATTTTGCCTATTGGGCTTACTTGGAGGCCTGTTACAGCTATAACATAGCCTAATTCTTCATCCACAATTCCTTCATATTTCTGTTTTACCTGCTCTCGGCCTACCTTCTCAAGTGGTTTTCCGAAGGTCTCCGGCGGAATGCGGATAGTGTCTTGAAGAGTAATTAGTTTGAACATCTACGATATCAACCCGTCAATCTCTAGACGAGATTTTTGTCTCACATAAATCACTGGCAGACTTATATCTCTTAGCCTCTTTTTTAATTGCCTGTCGTTGGTAAAAACCGGCGAATTCCAGTCTTGTGCCACTCTAACTATCGCATCGTCAGTTGTAAACTTATCTGAAACAGCAACCGGCACGTACTTGCATTTTTCTGCAAGTCTAAGCGCAAAATTTGCTTGCCTCCGTAGTTTTGAGGATTCTTTTTTTGCAAGCAATTCCAATTCAGCCTTAACTGGAGAAAGCAAAATAAATTCCACGTTACGGTTAAGCAGACGCCTTAATTCTTCAAAAACATCTATTTTCAACTCTAAGGGTGCAAACAAAGCGTTTGAATCCATAATTACTTTTAAGGGTTGAGGTGATGTTTTTGACATTTAAGCGCCTACTTAATTGTGTTTTTAATGTTTTTTTGTTTCTTTTCTATACTCTTAATTATGCCGTGACTTTAAATACTTCTTAGCTAAAACTTGTTTTGTTGTTGGTGAAATTTGTGCTTGGCGAAAAATCTTGTGGTGCCGTAGTTTATCTACAAAAAGGTCCTGAAACTCTCTATTTGCTGCTTCATTACGAAGCTGGACACTGGGATTTTGTTAAGGGTAACGTGGAAGCAAACGAGACAGAAAAAGACACAGTTGTCCGCGAACTTAGAGAAGAAACAGGAATAACTGACGCCCACTTCATAGACAATTTCAGAGAAGAAATAGAGTACTACTATCGCAGGCAAGGGGAAACCGTGCACAAAGAAGTTATATTTTACCTTATGGAAACAAACACTGAAACAATCACAATCTCTTTTGAACACATCGGTTCAATCTGGCTTAACTATAACCAAGCAATAGAAAAATTGACGTTTAAAAACGCAAAAGAACTGCTAAAGAAAGCAAACGATTTCTTAAACAAAAAAAATAAAAGCGGCTATTTTATTAAGCCGTAACCGATTAGACGCCAACGCGCCGTAATCTTTCTGCTTATCGCAACACGGGCGCCTGGCAAGGCACAAATCGGTCTTGTCAACTTTACTTTTATCGTGTTTTGTTTAATCCCAATTACTTTGCCAACGTTTACTGCTGCGCCAACGTGAAGCAAAAGTTGCTCGTCAGGATTAATTTTTTCCACCTTAAGCTGATCTTTAGTTCCAACTACACGTTCAAGAATGTATGTTTCCAAAGTTAATTCAGTTAAGGTCTCAGGTAGCATACCCGTTTTTCCAGCGATGCTTCCTGTTAAACCGTCAGCTTTCGAGTAAGACGGATCCAGTAGCGTGCCAACGCCGACTAGACCCCCGCAAGTTGCTTCTTTGACGTTTTGGTCGCCTGCATGTAGACTAACGATTTCGCTGATTAAGGGGTTGTAGATTGTTTTGCCTTCGCGTTCAACTGGTATGCCGGGACGGATTTCGATTTCTTCGCCTACTTTGAATTTGCCCTGTGCGATGGTTCCGCCAATGATGCCTCCGCCAAGTTCTTCGATGGTTGTGCCTGGCTTGTTTGTGTCAAAAGATCGAACAATAAACATTAAAGGTGGCAAGTCGGGGTCGCGTTTGGGTGTTGGAATAATTTCTTGAATTGCGTCAAGAAGTACGTCAATGTTAATGTTTCTTTGAGCTGAAAGCGGGATGATTGGGGCGTTTTCTGCTACGGTGCCTTTTACGAAGGCTTTGATTTCTTTATAGCTTTCCATGGCCCTTTTTTGGTCAACTATGTCAATTTTGTTTTGAACGATAATTATGTTTTTGATGCCGCTAACCTCGGCTGCTGCCAAGTGTTCACGTGTTTGTGGCTGTGGACAGGGTTCATCAGCGGCTATTACAAGTATTGCTCCATCCATAATGGCGGCGCCTGAAAGCATTGTTGCCATTAAGGCTTCGTGGCCTGGAGCGTCAACAAAACTTATTCCACGTACAAATTCTGCTTTGCTGTTGCAGTTTTCGCATTCGGGTTTTATTGTGTAGTTTTTGGGTGGTGGACATTTTGGGCACTTGTAGATTGGCATGTCGGCATAGCCCAGTTTGATGGTGATGCCTCTTTTGAGTTCTTCACTGTGGCGTGATGCCCATGTACCTGTTAAGGCTTGGACAAGGGTTGTTTTTCCGTGGTCTACGTGACCAATTGTGCCAATGTTTACTTCTGGTTGACGCGGCATGGGCGTGGATTTTCTTTCTTGAGTATTTTCAGCCATTTACAAACGCCTTTAAGTTCTGGCTTGTCTTATTATTCAATGCTTAAATTTAACCTTTCTATGTCAACAAAAATTTTGGTAGGCAACAAACTTCAAAGTTTAGTGTCAATGGTTTATTTGCTTGGTTAAAACTGAAAAGGGAAACTCAGCCTATTACTGAATTGTTCGTTGAAAAGGTGAAAAAAGTTTATGCTTGAGCTGCAGGTTCAGCTTTTGCAGCTTTGGCAGGTTGTTCAACAATTTTTAGGTTTAATTGAACAATCTCGTCAGTGATTGTGTTTCCGCGAACAGTTTTGCGTCTTCTTTCTCCGTCTCTTTTGGGTTTGAATCCTGCACCCTCGCTTAAAACTACTTGGCGTCTAATTCCTCCGTGAACGTCGCCCCTCATGGGTACGCCGTCTGTGTCAGAACCGCCTAAAATTTGAAGTTTGGTTGCTGGCATGTCTACTACTATGCCGTCGATGATTTCGCCCAGTTTTCTTCCGATAAGTGGAGCTGCACGTGCTTCTTCGACTTCAACTACTTTGCTTTTTCCGTCTGTTGGATCAGATATGATTACCTTGAATTTTGCCATTTGAAGATTAACTCTCCAGCGCAGTTTAAAATCGAATTACTCTCTATTAAGCATTTATATTTAAATCATAAATTGGATGCTAAGAAAACGTTCCCTCAACAAAAACCTTGTCCACATTATTGCAAAATACACTTCACTGAGTATGGCTGAGGTGTTTTTGGAAAAAGATGGTTTTTATTGAAATTGTGCTGTAACTTTTTTGCGGTAAAATCGTAAAGTTAACTCTAGTGGGGCTTGCTAAAAAACCGTTTTTGTATTAAAAAAACTGGAGTCTTTTGACGTGTTGTTTGGTTGCCGTTTTTTTGAAATACCCATAGTCAGGTTGAGTTTGTGCTTCTAGTTAACAAATCATTTTAAATTTGGTTGAATGGTGCACAGATACTCTGCGTAGTGTAAAAGGTTGTATTTGAAAAAGCGTGCTTGTATTTGCAAAATATTCATAAATTTTTTCGCCTAAAGCTTTTAATTTAACCCTGAAATGCATTTTTGGCTATGTGGCGACTTGGGTTCTTCTTTCACGAGATAGCCTTCGGCTTACTAAGCGTCTTCATACCACTCTACGTGGTTGCCTTTCAAGACGCAAGCATCCTAGGCGGACCTCTAGTCGCTTTAGGTATAATGTCATCTGTTGCCGTTTTCTGCTCAATTCCCGCCTCATTCCTTTGGGGCTGGCTCGCCGACAAAACAAGACACTACAAATTCTTCATTTTACTTTCCTTTGCCTCATCAGCTATTTTACTGTTTATGATGACACTTTCTTTTGCCCAAAACGTCATAGTTTTTGTGGTTTTATACGTGATTATGCAGGTTCTTCATGCAGCACATGAAGCCCCAAAGAACGTGTTAATCGCTGAACATTACAGCCGTGACGAATGGGAGAAATCTTACGGTTACTATGAAGGTTCAACAGAGATTGGTTTCATAGTTGGTTTAGCCATCGGTTTCTGTTTGTCTGTAGGCTTATTTGCTTTTACAGCAAACCTTGACTCTGCAGTTTTGGCAACTTACACTTTATACTTATGTAGCGGCTTAAGCTTGGCTGCCTTCATACTTTCAGTAGTCTTAATTGCTGACCCATTGATGATTTTTGAACGCCGCCTAGTTGGAATAGAACGAAAAGTCGATTTCACATGTCGAGGTGTAGATTCAGCTTCAAGAGTCTTAGATGGCGCTCCTTGGGATGGTTCACCCAGACAGGACAGCTTCAAAGTGTTTGCTTTTGCTATCGTCCTGTTTTCTTTAGCTACAAGCATCTTTTTCACACCTTTACCCGTGTTCTTAAGTCAAGGTTTGAACCTGTCCGACAGCATGGTTTACGTTGGATACATTTTTACTTCGATTGGAGCCACAGCTGGCTACTTCTTTGTTAGTAAGCGAGCTCGATCTATGGATGGCCGTAAACAAATGCCCCGTTTCGTCCTATACAGAAGCCTGCTAATCTTTGCATTAATCGGCGCCATACAGTTAGTTATCGCCCCAACATTGATTACTTTCCTAGTTCTTGTTTTTCTAGGCTTCTCTTTTGCCGTGTATTACATTTTGATGATTTCTATTTCAATGGAGCTTATACCTGCAGGAAAAAGCGGCCTGTTTGACGGACTTGTAGGTTTAGGAACAGCTTTTGGCTCATTCCTTGGACCTTACTTGGCAAGCACTTACAATTACTTACCAACATATTTTATTGCCGCATTGCTGTTCCTGTTTGCCTTTATGTCCGTAAAACTGGCAACTTAATTGTTAAATTGAGTTTAAAGAAAAGAAGAAAGAGCCTTTTGGCTCAAAGTGTGGTTTATTCTGTGTGGACTCTGTATAAGTCTACGTCTTCGCGCATGCTTGGTGTCAGTTCAAGGAAGTCCCGTACTGACCGTTCAATGTCTTTTGATTGTGTAACGTACCTACCGACGATAAGAATGTCTGCACCTTTATCCAGTGCTTCTTTGGCTGTTTCTGGAACAATTCCGCCTGCAACTGCAATTAGGAATTTCTTGTTAGGAAAAGCTTCACGTATCATTTTTATGCGTTCAAGTCCACTGCTTCTGCCTGTTTCTTGGTCGATGCCTCGGTGTAGGATGACGATGTCTGGGAAGTCTTTGATTGATTTTAGTTTTGCAAGAACATCTTCAACGTTGAGCATGTCGATGACTGCGTAGGTTCCTAAGCGTCTGGCTTCCTGTACGGTTGCGTCAAGGGTTTCTGCTGGTGCAAGGCCTGCTGCGACAACTGCGTCTGCTGTGTCTTCATAGGCAATGTCTACTTCAACTTTGCCTACGTCGAGTGTTTTGAGGTCTGCGATTATGAATTTGTCTTTGGCGATTTCGCGGATTTCGTTGATGACTCTTGTGCCGTAACGTTTGATAAGTGGTGTTCCGACTTCAAGAATGATTCTGTCGCTTCCTGGCAACTCGGAAATGACTTTCTTTGCTGCTTCTATATTGGGTGCGTCAAGTGCAATTTGTAGGTATGGTGGTCTCCATAGGCGTGGAACTTTAAAGCCCATAATTGGATGCTTTGCGCGGTCTTTATCATAGTTAATTTTTTCTAATGATGGATACTTCTTGAGTGCACGTTGAAGCGCCATTTTTGTTGCGCCGTAATTGTACTGGTAGATTTTGCGGTAATCGGTTGCTTTTGGATGAATAAAGACGCTTGCGATGATTACCCACTCATCAAGTTTCGATAGAGGGATTATGCCTTCTTCTGCGGCGTCTGCAACGGCTTTGGCTACTGCAGCTTGTGCTGGACCAAAGATTTTGCCTGTGTCTTCCATGTTTTTAACTGTGACTTTTGGAACGATTAGTGTGTGTGGTTTAGGTGGTAGGTTGGGGCGGATAACTGCGAGCAGTGGTGTGTGGCCTGCTGATAAGCTTGCCATTCCGGTTGCGAAGGCTTGACCGACTGGTCCGCTTTTATCGCCAATCATGAGGTCAACATGTGCAACTTCGTTTCCTTCTCCTAACAGTGATTCACCGATTAAGTAGGTGGGGCCTGAAAATTCTTCGTCTTTATTATTTTGGGTCGGCATACAGTCTATAATCTCCTTGAAATCGACATTAAATTCTTTTAGCCAAGAATAAAGGGTGTCTCTATGAATGTCCATTTCCTTGGCGGTTCCGATTATTGTCGGTTTTGTCGGTTTATTTTTGGTTCCGGTTTCTCGTTGGGCTGCTTGAAGAACTACTTTGATAAATTCTTCCTTTGTGGATGGCTTTTTAACATCTATTCCCGACATTAATTTACCTTCTTCGGCACTTGTATTTAACCGAATATTTAAGATTGTCGGACAGACAGACCATTTATTGCCTATTTGCACTCGGTTTATGTGTCGGTTTGTCGGTTGAACAGTTCCAAGTTTATGGTTGACGCTTAAAGGCTTTTTCTGTTTAACCGTAAATCTTTATATCCCGTGTCTTATTGACTTGATAGTCGCATGCAAAAGAGGTAACCTGTAATGTCATGGTCAAACTGGATAAGCGTAATACTTGTCATTGTCGGCATAGGCTTGTTTCTGTATGGGGCAAACGTTTACGATGCAACCGTCGGCTGGACAGGTTTTTACCTTGGAATCGCCGGCATACTACTCTACATAAGTACTTACGTTTATGTTTGGTATAAAAAAAATGAGTCAAAAGAGGCTCCTACTCAGAACCCATAAAGCTCACTGTACTTGTTTTGCAGATACCGTAGGAACGGTTGTGGATCCAAGTTTTTGCCTGTTGCCTTCTTGATTAGGTCTTCTGGGTCGTAAAGGTCGCTTGGGCGATGGATGTTTTCTTTTAGCCAAGTGTTTAATTCTTTTAGGTTACTTTGTGCAAGTTGGCTACGCCAGTTCGGCAGGGCTGCTGTTAAGGCTTCAGTTATTTGTCCACTGTAAATGTTGCCCAACGCGTAACTGGGGAAGTACCCGTATAATCCGCTGCTCCAATGAGTATCCTGCATTACACCCTCAGAGTCATTCTCAATTTTTACTCCCATATATTTGGCGTATTTTTCATTCCATGCCTGCGGAAGCTCATCTATACTGACTTTGCCTGCAAACAAGTCCCGTTCTAACTCGTAACGGATAATAATGTGCAGGTTATAGGTCACCTCATCAGATTCGATGCGAATCTTGGAACGTTCAACACGGTTAACGGCGTGAATAAAATTGTCCAAGCTTATGTCTGATAGGGCTGGAGCAATCTTTTGGATTTTAGGCAGAAAACCAGTCCAAAACTCTTTGGAGCGTCCCACGATGTTTTCGTAAAGCCTTGATTGAGACTCGTGAATGCCATAAGAGCAGGTGCCTCCGACGGCTTGGTATATCCATTCTGGATTCACGTTTAACTCGTAAAGCGCATGACCTGACTCGTGAAGGACCGAGAAAATTGAGTTTGCATAATCATTAACATAGTAATGAGTTGTTATACGCACATCTTGGTAGCTTCCAGAGGTGAAAGGATGCTCGGTTTCATCAATTCTTCCACTTGCAGTTGTTGAAGTTGTATCGTAGCCAAGCGTTTGAGTTATTAACTGAGAAATCTGCCGTTGCGTTTCCACTGCTACTGGCTGATGCAGAACCGTTGTGTCTGGATGTTTGCCTGACTCTTGGATTTTGTCCAAAAGCGGACGCAGCCCTGCCTGTAGTTTGTCGAAGGTTTCAGTGATTTTCTGCGTGGTCATTTTGGGTTCAAACTGGTCAATCAATGCTTCATACGGCGTTTTGGTTTGCTTTACTTTCATTAGAATTTCAGCAGCTTGCATGTTTAAGTCAAACAGTTTCTGCAGTTCAGGCTTAAGCAGACTGTAATCCTTTTTTGCTTTGGCTTTCTTCCAAGTGTTTACAGTGATTGTTTCTTGCCTTGCCAGTTCCGCAACCAGCTTCTCAGGAAGGCTTGTCTGTTCAAGATAGCTTTTGTTAATCAGGTAAACGTTACGTTTCTCAACTTCCCCAAAATCGTAGTAGGATGGGTTTGTTTGGATTTGTTGTAAGAGTTTGCCGATTTCTGGGTTTGTGCTCATTTGATGTCCAATGCGGCTGAGCAGTTCCAGTTGCAGACTGCGTTGTTCTACCGCATTTGGCGGCATCATCGTTTCCATGTCCCAATGGATTAAGCCTTGAGCGGTTCCCAGAACTATGGTGTCTTTAGTTTTTTCTAAAAGTTGGTTGTAAATGGGTTTGATGCTGTTTTGCAAAGTTTTTCCTCTATTGGTTTGTGTGTGGGGTTTGTATTTACTGTTTTGATGCAGCCCAAAACAAGTAACCCGCCTATTTGGAGCCTTTAGCAGTTAATTGCAGGAACCTATAGGCGATAGGTCATTATTGACAAATTTTTAAGCCATTACTTGTTGATTTTTGCTTAGTTAGCCCTAAACTGTCTACAAAGGTTTTTATCTTAAACTCTAATACACGGTTTCTTAGAGGAATACAATCAAAATGAGTAATAGTACCTTCGAATCAAGCAAACTCTTAGCTGCAATCGGCTCAATAATGCTGTTCTTAGCCTTTATTCCAAGTGTTGGACCTATAATAGGCATCGTCGGCATAATTCTTGTTCTAATCGGCATGAAAGGATTAGCTGAACACTACAGAGACGACAGTATCTACCGAAACGCATTCACAGGCGTAATATTCGGCATCGTCGGCTTAATCGCTCTGGCCGTCGGTGGATTCAGTCTAGGAGCCATATTCAGTTTAGGTGTGGCGGGCATCATCGGCGGAATACTAGGTTTACTGTTGCTTCTGGTAGTAGTTTTCGTCTTTATCCTGTTAATGGCAATAAACTTTAGAAAAGCACTTTTCGCGTTAGCAGACCGTTCAGGTGAACATCTATTCCATACAGCAGGAACATTACTGTTCATCGGTGCAGCATTAACAATAGTGTTCTTCATCGGCTTAATCTTAGTATTCATCGCTTGGATAATCGCAACAATCGCATTCTTCTCAATTAAAACTAATGTACCATCATACAGTTACACTCCACCGCCAACATCACAGCCTCCCCCAACAGCACCAACCGCAAGCACAGGAGCTCAATACTGCCCACACTGCGGCGCACCAGTCCAACAAGGCGCAACATTCTGCTCACACTGCGGTAAACAGATATAGACCAAAAAAACCCAAAAAAAACTATCTTCAATTTTTTATCCTAAACACTTGAGCGGATGCGCTTGTTGTCACATTAAAGCAACAACATACCTTTAGAAAACCCTCAAGAGGAATTTTATTTAAGGTTGGTTTTATGAGTGAATACAAACCACCATACGGCACACAAGTCAATACCCGAAACGTGAATTTACCTCAAGTTCCAGCGCCACCTGAAGAACCCCTGCGTGGAATTGAACCAGGAAAACTTATTTGCACAATATGCGGAAAAACATTCAAAACAGCAAACGGGCTTAAACGGCACCGGGAAAACATGCATGGCACACCAGAACGGCCCATATAGCATTTTTACCCGATTAGCCTGTTAAGGTACGGAATTTTTCTTAACGGGTAAAGCACCAGCAAACAAATCACCAAAGTAACCATGGTAAGGAGCGGGATTTCGATGATAGGGTTTAGTGTTGCCAAGCTTATTCTAAAGCCAAATAGGTACCCGTTTTCCAATGTTTCCAAAACCATGAAGTGAAACAGGTAAATCGCCAACGAACTTATGCTAATATAGTGAATTAAGCGGTCAAGCATGGGGAATCTGCATTTGATTTTGTTGTACTGAACCGAAGATAGCAGCAGAAATAGTGCCACTGAGGATAAGATGACCCCTAAACTGAAGTAGTCGTAAAAGAAGAACTGGATGCTGCCTCCAACTGTGGCTGTTATCCAATACGTGCCCAACGTTGTCCAAGCAAACCCCACTAAAACTGCCAACAACAAAAACTTCCTGTTTACAGATGTGTTTAACAGGTAAAGTCCAAGCAGAAAATACCCAATATACCCAGTTATTAAAAACAGGCTATTATTCAAATTATGAGCTACTAAAAGGTTCAGAAGTGGCACAATTGATACTCCGATTAACCATAAAACAAAAAAGTACCTCATCAAAAGTCTACTGGCGTGAGCAACAAAAATGCGTACCAATGGCGTAACCAAGTACAAGCCAATTAACATGTAAAAGAACCAAAAATGAATATATGGGCCATTAAAAACCCCTTCAACAAACGTTTGAACTGTTAAGGTTTCATGGTTAACAAATACGTCCCAAGCAAAATAGAGCCCCATCCAAAACAAAAAAGGCAAAGCAATTCGGCTAACCCGTTTCCTAAAAAAAACTCCAAGGGGCTCGTCAACTTTAGATGGCGAAAGTAGCAGGGCACCACTTAACATGACAAACAACGGTACACACGGTCTTGCAAAGGAGTCGTAAAGGTTTACGCTCCACCATTGAACAAGCACCGCTGAAGAATCCGGCGTTACAATTGCCGGAATAGGCTCTATAGAGGCATGAAGTAAAACAACCAACACTATGGCAAACGTTCGAATCAAGTCAACGGGCAGTTGCCTGCTTTCGGGCAAGGAACTTGTTGAAGCTTCTCCGTCTTTGGGCAGTTGGCTGCCGCCAATTTGTGAGTCCGCGTTTAACCCCCAGTAATCCCAAAAACGTTAAGTATAAAATGTTAATAAGTCTTTAAAAAACATCAACAACAAAGTATAAACTACGACTAAAACTGGCTGAATTTAATATATAGAATTAATCCGTAACAGATTAAAGTTACCAAGACAACATGCCTAACTTATAACAACTGGGTTTTGGTTGACTTGGATGATTTAGAGGGACTACTAAACGGGCAAAAAATAGCTTACTTCTCAATGGAAATCGGTGTAGCAAGCGAAATTCCCACATACTCAGGAGGCCTTGGGGTTCTTGCAGGCGATACTTTGCGTTCAAGCGCTGATCTTAGGATTCCAATTGTCGCAGTAACTTTGCTTAGTAAGAAAGGGTTTTTCCGTCAAGAATTAACCTCTGAAGGAAAACAAATTGAATACCGCCAAGATTGGGAACCATCCAAATACATGAAAGTGTTGGATCAAGAGGTAACGGTGCTAATACAGGGTAGAACAGTCAAAATCCAAGCATGGCTCTATGAAATAAAGAGCTTAATCGGCGGAATAGTTCCAGTATTATTCCTTGACACAGATGTTGAAGGAAATGCGCCTGAGGACCAAGAAATCACCTCCTACCTATATGGGGGTGACCAAAAATATCGGGTTAAGCAGGAAATCGTGTTAGGCATCGGCGGTGTAAGGATGCTGGATGCTTTGGGGTTTAATGTACGTAAATATCACATTAATGAGGGTCACGCAAGCTTTTTGGCGCTTGAACTCTTGCAAAAGAACGGTATAAGTCCAGAAAAAGTGCGTGAACTATGCGTTTTTACAACTCATACTCCTGTTGAGTCAGGACATGACAAATTCAGTTACGATTTAGTAAAAGAGGTTCTTGATGGCACAACAGACATGAATGTGCTAAAAACATACGGTGGAACCGACGCGTTAAACATGACGCTGTTGGCGTTGAATCTGAGCAAATATGTTAATGGTGTAGCTAAACAGCATCAACGTGTATCTGAGAAAATGTTTGGAGGCGGCTACAAAATTCACGCAATCACCAACGGCATACACTCCTTCACTTGGACTGGTTATAGCTTCAGAAAACTTTACGACCAATACCTGCCTGGATGGGCAAATGAGCCTGAACTTCTTGCACGCATCGCCGACGGTATACCTAACGAGGAAATCTGGCGTGCACACAAAGAGCAAAAAAAGCTTCTCATCGATTACGTTAACAATTTAACCAAGGCTGACTTGGACTATGATGTGTTCACGATTGGTTTTGCACGCCGTGCTACAGAATACAAACGTGCTTACCTTCTGTTTTCGGACCTTGAACGCCTAAGAGGCATCGGCAAAAAGCACAAAATTCAACTCATATTCGCCGGAAAGGCACATCCTAAAGACATTCAAGGCAAAAAATTAATCGAGCAACTCTTTAACTATGCAAACCAGCTAAAACCTGACATAAAAATGGTTTACCTGCCTAACTATGATATTGACATGGCTAAAAAAATGTTGGGCGGTGTTGACGTTTGGCTTAACACGCCTCTTAAACCTCTTGAGGCTTCAGGAACCAGTGGAATGAAGGCAGCCCACAATGGCGTACTTAACTTTAGCGTCTTGGATGGTTGGTGGATTGAAGGTTGGATTGAATGCGTTACAGGCTGGTGTATTGGTTCTTTGCCAGACGAATGCTTGGAAACGCCTGATTGCATAACAAAAGAAGTTGCTGACATTTACAACAAACTTGAATACGTAATACTTCCCACATATTACGAGCGGCTTGATGATTGGACAAGAATGATGAAGAACTCAGTTGGTAAAATCGCTTATTACTTTAATAGCCATAGAATGATGCGTAGATACGTAACAGAAGCTTACCTGTAAGTGCTAGTTTGTTTGTTGTACATTAAAACAGGCATTGACTTTTGGTTTTTTGCTGTTTTTTCTTTAATTTGGCTGCTTTTTGTAAGGGGTACTAGCGTTTTTTACCGAAACGGTTAAATGCTGACTTGCTGCTTGGCTCCCGAAAACGCTGGTAATATGATGACTTCAGATACGCTACAGGTTGGCGGTGGCAAGCCACAGTCACATTCCATCTCAGAATTAAGCATACTCAAAATCCTATCCTTAATCCTGCTTATCTTTGTCCACAGCGACCTAATCATTGCATACCCCAAAGTCATGTACCCCATCCAATGGTTCCTGCTAAGCGTGTTTTTCTTCATCGGCGGCTATCTTGCATACTCTTCATTTCAAAAACGTGGAAAAAGCCTAAAAACATTCTTCAAAAACAAAGCCTTAACACTGTACATTCCATTCGTTGTAGCAGTAGTATTCTACCTGACCTTGGAAGTGGCAATGGGTGTACAACTAAATCCTCTAAATGTGTTTTCTCAAATATCAATGCTAAACGTTTTTGACAAAATAAATTCCGTTAACAATTGGGGAACATTATGGTTCATTCCGTTTCTATTACTATTCATGGGTATCACCTGTATACTTGAACGATACGTTAAAAGCACAAAACGGCAACTCTTCACAATCTCCACACTATTAGCATTCACTGCTATTTTTTGGCTCTATGAAACCCCATTAAAACTTGACTCACTCTTCAGCCAATACCTGCTAGTCTTTGTTTTTGGCTTCTATGTAAGTAAATTCGGCTTATACGAAAAAATTATTAACCCAAAAATGGCTTTTGTCGCCGTCCCGCTGGTTGCTTTTTTTGCTTTTGACTTTTCAGGTTTCTTTAACTATAACAGCATTCTTAACGCTCTACAAGCACAGATTTACTTCAACTGCCGCAGCGTGCTGTTAACAATGGGCCTAGTAGTTTTAGCCTTGGTGGTTTTAAGAAAAATAAAAATGCCCGTACGCGGACTTGGAAAACAAATAGCAGACCATAGTGCACTCATCTACCTTTATGAGCCCTTCATTAGTTTCATAATTCTAAACTATGGGTTCGGTCAAAGCGAGGCTTTCTTCGCAAGCGGCATAATGTTTTATTTTTACCAAGCAACAAGAATCACTGTTCTGCTTGTAATTATCCCGTTTGGGTTCCTTGTTTGGAATAACCGCAAGAACCTGCCGAACCTAAGTATCCTCCTAAAAGGCAAGTTTTAATACAGATTTTTTAGTAGCAGCGTCAGATTGTTAAGGCAGGACAATCTGGCAAATAGAGTGATAACTGCTTTGAAGTACCGTTATCTTGTAGCTGTCGTCGTCTTTATCTTACTGATAGCGGTAAGTCTGTTCATTTTTTTAGGCCCCCCCGAGCTTGAAGAGAAAGCGTTGCTTCCAGAAATCACCCCCTATACCAAACGAACTGCAATTCCCTACGAGAATGATTCAAACTCTTATCACCAGTTAGACGTATATCTTCCTGAAGGTGAGGGTCCTTTTCCAGCATTAATTTATGTTCACGGAGGCGGATGGGTGCAAGGCAACCGTACTGACTTTAACAAAATAGCTGCACTTTATGCTAAGCGTGGCATAGCAGGCTTTTCAATAGACTACACACTATCTACCGAAAACAATACCGCTTGGCCGCAAGACATTAACGATGTCATAGCTGCTTTAGAGTTTGTCAGGAAAAACGCTGACTTTTACCATGTTAACGCCGAAAAAATTGCGTTAATGGGTAGCAGTGCAGGTGCACAGTTAGTTTCGCTTGTTGGAACACTTAGCGGCAACGAATCCTTCATTTCAACGCCAACGCAGGAGCCCCTTAAGAGTCAAGTCTGCTTAGTAATCAACTATGACGGAGCCACGGATTTGGAGTATATTGGTGAAAACTTTAGTCCTTACTTGATTTACAATATAGTTACAAGCGGTTTTGGTAACATATCCTACTCCGAGAACCCAGCTTTGTGGCGGCAAGCTTCGCCAGCAACCTACATCTCAAGTGATGAACCACCTTTCGTGTTTGTGCACGGTACCAAAGACGTGGTTGTGCCTATAGCTGTGGCTGAATCTTTTAACAATAAACTGCAAAACGCCGGTGTAGAAACCTACTTTATACGCGTAGATGGAGACCATGACGTATTAACTAGCGATGAATTAAACCTGCAGGCACGTTATCAGCTTGACCCCTTGCTGTCTAAAGCATTTGACCTAAAAATCAGCGCTTAAACCATAAGCTGGGTTTTTTAAAAACTATTTTGGTTGGTTTGGTGCTCCGGCCGGGATTCGGACCCGGGTCTTCGGCTCGAAAGGCCGGAATACTTGACCGGACTATACTACCGGAGCGCTCTACAAATAGAAGCATCAAGCAAAATATAATTACCCATGAATAAACCTTACCCTTCCAAAATCAAGCTTTTAACTCTCAGGTTGTTGCTGCTTGGATTTTTTAGGCTTAAAGAGAAACGCTGTTATTTGCTCGATTAGCTTGGTTTGGCTTTGCAGGGTTTTTTCTAATTCGGCAACGCGTTTTTCGATGTCGTTTGAAATGATTTTTCCTTCAATACGGTTTGCGCTACGGAACATTAACAGCATCTTGAAGACTTCAGAAATGGCTTTTTGCTGTTCCTCGTTGGATGCCGGTTTTACTCCTGCACAAACCAGCAGTAAGTCAACATAGTGTTCCTTGATTTTAAGTTCTGCGCTTACTGATGGGTCTTTAGGAAACGCGATGCTTAGTGGGGTTTGTTTGCTAAGTTCACTAGCGGTGGGGAACCGGATGATGATGTCTCCTCTTATCCATGAAGTAACAAATTCATCAACAATTCTGCGAACGTCTTTATCGTTATAAAGTGCAGCTGACGGCTCAGACTTCTTCTTTATTCTGACACGAATTATTTTGTTTTCTTCGGGATTTGCTATGTTATTTTGCGCCAATCTTTGCCCCTTCCACGCAAACTGTACGTTTAATTCATCTTAAGCATGACTAGTATATAAGAAAAGCATACAGAGAAACCTAAAATGAAATTTTTGCAGCATAGGGAACGTTGCCCAAAATCTTAACCGTGGCCTTCTCAACAGTTTCACGTTTCTCCTCGTCAGTGTAGACGCGGATGATGTTCATGAAGCCTTTAAGGGTCTCAAAAATTTTTGAGCTCTCACTTAGTTTTTGCAGGGCACGTTTGCCTTTAGGATTCTTTGTAAATACTGGAATTTCCATTGACTCCATCAATACCGCGTGATGATAGGGCACCGATGGCACAGTTGGAACGTCAATAGTCACAGATTCAATATCAACGCCTGCTTCCTTGGCGATTTCGCTTCTAACCTGCGTACGGTAAGATTCTCTGCCAAACAAATTAGAAACCATATCATCCTTCTCATAAAAGGTTCGTTCGTAAGCGCACTTTATCATTCTGCGGCGTTCCAGATTCTCAATTATGCCTTTGGAGGCTTTGCATTTTTTTAGTGCAGACCAAACGGTGTAATCGTCAAGCTGCATGTACTCTTCAGGAGTCTCAAAACTGGTTAAACCCAATTCACTGTTGGCTTTATCCATGGCGGAGGCAAGCATTATCTGTGCGGCTCTTCCCATGCGGTGAAAATAGATGCTTTTAAAAGATTCAATGCGGGCAATCATGAAAGCTTCTAAAGCCGAAAGCGCGCCCAACTCGACAGCTAAGTTTTCACCTAAAACATCAAGGGCATGTATTAACCGGTAAACATCTATGAATCCATATTCGGCGCCTGTGTGGTAGGTGTCTCTTAAGATGAAATCCATCTTGTCGACGTCTACGGCGCTGCTGATGATTTGGTCAAGAAACGCTTTTCCGGGTTTTTGCTGTTTTCCTACTGCAAGCTTACCTACTTCAGAGGGGTTATATCCTAGTTTGGAGAGTTTGTCGGCGACTTCACTTTTCTCGACTATCCAAGTCGTAAGGTCCTCATGGGTTTTGTGCAAGTCCTTAAGCAGTAGGTGTTCAAACACGTGCGAGAAAGGTCCATGTCCGCAATCGTGGAGTAATGCGCTGATTCGGGTCATATCTACTTCTTCTTCGGTGACAACTTGAGAAATATGTGGATTCTCAAGAACATTGCCTGCCAAGAACATTACGCCAAGGCAGTGTTCGAAACGTGTGTGGTTGGCGCCGGGGTACACGTATTCGGAGCCTGCAAGCTGCCGTATCCTTCGTAACCTTTGCATTGGGTAAGTGTCAATTACATCTTTTTCTGCCTGTGTAATGTACACGTAACCGTGCACTGGATCTTTGATTTCTCCCCAGTAAGCCTTCGGCATAAACTCTGCGCCTTTTTTGTGTTTGCAAGTTATATTTAGGGGGCTCCCTATAATGGTTAACGCTAAAAGCCAAATTGGGTAAGGCATGACATGACCATGAAAGGGATATTTATCTGCATTGAAGGTTTAGACGGAAGCGGAAAATCCACCCAAGCCAAACTGTTAACAAAAAAACTTTGTAAATCAGGCTACAACGCCGTCTTCACTGCAGAACCCAGCCAAGGAAAAATAGGCAAATTCATACGCAAACGCCTATTCGAACAAGAACGCATGCCCACAACTGTCGAGGCGCTGCTTTTTGCTGCTGACAGAATCGAGCACATACAAAAAACGGTTGAACCCGCTTTGAAAGAGGGCAAAATCGTGGTTTCCGACCGTTACGTTTACTCTTCGCTTGCGTATCAGGGCAGTGCAGGTTTAAACTTGGACTGGATAGAAACTATAAACATGCACGCTCAAAGGCCCGATCTTTCGATTTTCATAGATGTTGCACCCGAGGTGGTTTTGGAGCGGCTTAAACGCAAAAAATCTGTGATGGAAGTCCTGCAGACCCAGCGGAAGGTCTACGCAATTTACAAGAAATATCTTGAAAAAGGTGAGCTTAAACGTGTTGACGGCGCAAAAAGCAAGAGTGAAGTTTTAGAAACGCTATATTCTGAGGTTACCAGTTTTTTGAAGAAAAATTAGGCCCAAAAAAGTGGGCTGATTATTTAGTCTTCTCTCCATTTGAACAGTTTTACTGCCAACACGAAGATGACTGCTGTTATTATGCCCAGTACTGCAATGTCGATGAGTGCGTTTGGTATGTTGTTGTAAACCATGACGTTGTTTAAGCCTTCAGTAACGTAGAATAGTGGCAGGACGTGCGCGAAGGTTTGTAGGTATTCTGGCATGGCGCTGATTGGGAAAAAGGTGCCTGCAAGGAACATCATTGGGAAGGTTACGATGTTGCCGATGACTCCTGCGGTTTCTGGATTCTTAGTTACTGTACCGACTAGCATACCTAAAGCGGCAAACAACATTGGACCCAAAACTAGGAAGGGTATCAGCCAAAGGGATAATGTGACGTGTGCCCCGAAAGCAAATACTCCTACACCAACCATGAGTATGAAACCGGCAACTGTCAATAGAATGTAGAACATTACTTTAGAGATTAGCCATTCCATCTTTGTTAGTGGGGTTAGTGAGAGTTGTTTGAAGAGTTTGTTTTTCTTGTATTCAGAGGATATGTTGACGAGCGAGAACATTGGGCTTGTAAGGATAGAGAAGCCGATTAAGCCTGGAATAAGGAAGTCAATGTACGCCGTTTGTTGGGTGTTGACGGTGGCTGAAGTAGTGCCTATCACCATGGTTCCGTTGAAACGCTGTAAATTGAAGTAGTTGGCGTATCCACCGACCGTTCCACTGACTATTCCGCTTGTACTAGACGCTGGATTACCATAAACTGTAACGTTAACATGCTGCCCCGCTATGTAATCTGCCGTGAAATTTGAGGGAATAACTATCCCGTCTGACGCCGAATGCGCCGCCAAGTAATCAGCAAAGTTTTCTGAAGCATTCACTGTTATAACTTGAACTGTCGAAGACTCATTTAACGCTGTTAAGAAGTTGTCACCGATGTTTTGACCGTAGGCGCCTGTGTCTTGGTTTTGAGCATAGACAGTTACTGTTCCGGTACTGCCGCCCGAAAAGATAGCGCCGAAAATCAAAATCAAGATTACCGGAAATATCAAGCCGAAGAATAACCCGAATTTGTTTCTTAAATATCCTACACTAAATACTCTAAAGTCTGCAAAAATACGTTTAGCACTGACCATGTTTATCGCCTTCCCTTTTTCTTGGAGGTTTGTTGTGTCTCTATTTCTCCTTGTTCACCAAGTGGCTCGTTAACAAGTTTAATGAATACGTCATCTAAGCTGTCTTGGCGTGTCTGGATTTCGCCCCAGTCCATTCCTGACTGTTCAGCCGCAGCCAAAGCCGCCAATGCATCGATTTTCTTTTTCAGCGGTATAGTGATTACCTCTTTGGCGCTGTCGTATTCAACTTGTAGTTCAGTGTTTGCTTTAATGTAGTCAGCAAGTTTTTGGTCTCCATGCATTTCTAAACGTTCACCTGAACCATGCTGTTGAATAATTTCTTCGGTGGTTCCCATGGCTACAATGTGTCCGTGATCCATAATGGCTACTCTGTCTGAGAGTTGTTGTGCCTCGTCAAGGTAATGGGTAGTTAAAATGATGGTTTTTCCTTTAGCTTTCAGCTTTCGGATGACTTCCCAGATAGCACGTCTAGCGTTAGGGTCTAAGCCTGTGGTAGGCTCATCAAGAAATAGCAATTCAGGCTCATTTACCAGTGAGAGGGCAAGTCCTGTTTTCTGTTTTTGGCCTCCTGAGAGGCTTTCAAAAACGTGCATTTCCATCTCATCAAGCAGAACTTCTTTCAAAATTGCGTCAGGGTCAACTTTAACTTGAAAGAGTTTTGCGTAATATTTGATTGCTTCTTTTGGGGTAGTTTTCTCGAAAAACGTAAACTCTTGAGGGATAACTCCTATTTTCTTATGGAGTTCATAGCCGTTCTTCCAAGGGTCTAAGCCGAGGATTTTCACGCTTCCACCGTCACGTTCGCGTAGTCCCTCCATAATTTCTATGGTGGTGGTTTTTCCTGCGCCGTTTGGACCTAGCAGCCCAAAGACTTCTCCTTGCTTGACGGTGAAGGAGATGCCGTCAACTGCTTTAAGGCTGCCATAACTCTTCTTTAGATTGGTTACTTCTATTGAGGACATTATTTTTCTCCTTTTAGGGTGTAGTCTGTCTTTTATTTTTTCGGAAATGGAACGTGTATCTTACTCAAAGATATAACTTTCGATTATAGAATATGGAATGCATTATCAAGGATATTCAAAATTCGCCTTTTTCTGCCTCGCTTTTCTTCAAAGCTCGTTTGCTTAACGTTTTGTTTATTCTATCTATGATTATTGCTATCAAATCTTCAGGAGAAATATATCTTGGACCCTGCTTATGAAAAACCTGAAACTCTAATATTTTAGCCTCAAAACTGGCTTTAAGCATGTAGTAATCAAATTTTAATGCTGTCTTCTTTTGAGCGCTGATTTTGTAGTAACGTATCGCACAGAAGAAGTCCAACGACGCTGGCTGCTTAGTTTTAAGCATATCTAGTGCTCTTTGGGTTTCTATTTCGTCAAGAAAATTAAACGCTTCCTCCTCTGCTATCCCAAACTCTAAAATAACTTCACAATCCGGAATAGTTGGATTAGAAATTTCTTCAAAACAGAAGGGCTTTCTGTTTACATCTTTTAAAGTTATAATAAGCTTTTCTTGAAGCTTCTTGATTCCAATTGTTGAAGTAAATTTTTCTAAAAAATGAATATTTAAAGGGAAATTGTCATATTCGCCCAGCATCAACTTTGCCATCTATGGTTTAATGGTTTTCATTCGCCTAATCTTTTCTAAACTGCTTAACAATTCTGAAAGGGCAGTGCTTAGCTTCTGTATCTCCTCAACGTCTTCAGTTTTCTCGATTTTATCTTCGATCCCTTGAATCTTCTTTATCAGAGTAGCTTCAAGTTTATCGTAGGCTGCATTTGATTGAGATGATGCCGTTTGGACTGGTGCTTGTTCGCCTTCCTTTACAATTACCACTTTTTTCTGGTCTTGCTCGCACCAAAGGGTGCCATCTTTAAATCTAAACAGTGGTGAAGAGCAAACTGGGCATGAAAGATCCGTTAAAGTTGCGCCTTGCCGCAGCAAATCTGCCATGCGTTTGATTGGTGTGTCGTCTTTTTTCTGTTGCATTTAAGAACCTCAAAGTTAAATACATATCAAAAGCTTATATAACTTGATTACTGCGATTCTGCCATTACAAGGGGAACGTTTATGGTGCGGAAGAAAAAAGCGGAAGAATATGAAGCTAAAATTCAGCAAGCCTTAGTTGTGCTTGGCGAAGTTTCAGAGGACAGTACAACGCCACGGAACATTCGACGTGCTGCAAAAGACGCAATGACAGCGTTACAGGGTACAGAGTATACTCCAGCAGTTAAGGCATCAAATGCAGTTTCACTGCTTGATGAGATTCTGCAGGACCCGAACATGCCTCCTTATACGCGTGTTAAACTTTGGAACGTTATGAGCTTTATCGAAGCCATAAAAGACTAGAAATTAAAGATTATTTTCCTTTCTTATTTAGCGATTATATTCTTGTTTTTAGTACGGCCTTACGCTATGTTGGTTAATTACTTTACCATGATAAGTTATTGAATTGTTGGCTTACAGGAAAATGTGTTGTTTTTTCCAAAGAAACGTCTGCCTGCATTATAGTTGGTATCTTTTTTATTTTGTCAGTTATGTTAATCATGCTTGTATAATCTTTAACGACTGCAAAAGCTATAACGTCATAATCACCAAACGTTTCTGATACAAGAATAACGTTAGGAATTTTTTTCAAAGCTTCAATCGTTAAAATTTTTTGTTGCGTTTTTATGGTATATCTGGCTCTTCCTTCGTAACCAATCTTTTGTAAGTCAATAGTTATGAAGTTATGAAGAATGGTTTTTTCTTGAAGCATTTTTTCATATTTTTTTTTAATCGTGTTTTGGGAAATGTTGAGCTTTTTGGCGATTGTTGAGAATGAGGCTTGAGGGTTGCTTATGAGTTCCTGAAGTATTTGATAGTCAACATTTTTCATAAATTCAAGCTCCATTGGTTGATTGGATCACTATGTTTTCATGAATGCAGCATGGTGTGCTCCAAAGTGCAATACTGATTTTTCCTGATTCCACATATTTCCTTAAAATGCTCCTTAGTTTATCAAAATCAACTGTTCCTTTAGTTATAAAGAAAAATACTGCGTCACTTTTTCCAGTGCTGAAACTTTTGACAAGAATGATTGCTCTTTCTTTTAGCAGTGCTTCAACTTTTTTTGACTGTTCCTCTTTTATGTTTTCTATTTCAATTGAACCCGGATATAAGTCGCCTATCTTACTCACGTCGATTAGCAGTACAGCACCTGTTATTACTCCCAATTTTTTTAAGCGTTCTACCCTTTTGCTAATTGCAGTAGGTGATATGCTGCAGTCTTTAGCTATGTTTTTCACTTTGGCTCTTGCATCTTTGAGAAATGCGTATAAAATTTTGGCATCAATTGAATCAATGTCAATTGACATATCTTTCTATCTGTTTTTTAGGTTTATATTAATTTGTAAATGCAATTTGTAAAAAAAGTATTTTTTAAATGTAAAAATTAACATTTTAGTTTGTAGTTGTTAATTTTTCTATTTTTTAATTAGTATTTGGGTTGATTTTTGCTTCGTATGAAATTCCGTTTGTATTAACCTTAAATGTGTGTAAAATTTGTGAAAAAAACAAACTTTTTAACGTAAAAAAGTTTGCTTTTTAATCTTTTTTGCCATTGCTTGGAAAAGTTTAAAACGCTTTAGTATCTAGCATTTTTACAGGAGAAATAAAATGATTTTGAAAAATAAAATAAATGCAAAATATATCGCTATTTTTAGTATTGCTATAATGCTCCTATCTTTTCCCGTCGCTCTTCCCGCTGCTAACGCTCAATCCAACACAGTCGTGATGGGCGGTATGCCTACCGAAAGTGGTGCAGGTACCAGTGGTGCCTTGCCATCTGGCGTAACGCCCGACGTTACAGTTGACACTAGGGCATTTCTAAGCTTTGCTCCTAACCCAATCGGTGTAGGACAAACCTTGCTAGTTAACATGTGGACAAACCCCCCAATTAGCCCTAACAGATTCCAAAGCGGCTATTCAGTTGAAATCATGAAGCCAGATAATACAACGTTTACTGTTGGGCCATTTAATTCATATCCTGCTGACGCAACCGCTTACTTCACATTCATACCTGATGTGGCTGGAACTTGGCAACTCAAATTCACCTTTGCAGGCGAGTACTTCCCAAACGGTACGTGGCTAAACAACCAGTTAGTTCCAGTTAACACTACAAACTCGTACTATCTAGCTTCGGCTTACTATACTCCAGCATCAACAGACTGGCAAAGCTTAACAGTGCAAGATGCAATGGTGCCTTCTTGGCCTTTAACATCACTTCCAACCGATTACTGGACAAGACCAGTACACTTCGAAAACAGACAATGGTGGCCAATTCTAGGCAGTTATCCACCATACGGTGTTGTAGGCGGTGGACCAACCTGGCCTGCAGACACTAACATATACATGAGCAACTACAACTATGTTCCATACGTTACAGCACCAAATACTGCTCACATTGTCTTTAAACAACAAGTAGCAATAGCAGGCATGATCGGTGGAACCGCAGGACAATATGGACAAACAGCCAATGTAGGCAATCCAAGCGTAATTTATGCCGGCCGGGCTTATCAAACTCTAACAGTACCAATCAACGGTGTACCAACAAGTTGTGCAGTTTGCTATGACATACGCACTGGCGAGCAGTATTATGCTATTCCGATTTCTCAAGGCGGTGTAACTCCCCAAGTAGTTTCATACACTCCTCCAGGAGCTGGTGCAGTTGAAGGTGCAATCGCCGAATCAACCTACAGTGTATCGCTTCTTAGCTTAGCTAGTAACAGACTGATTAAAATTGATCCCTACTCAGGTGCAGTCACATTAAACGTTACCGGCATGACTCCCCAACTCCTCGGCGGCGCCCAGGGCAGTGTCTCACAAACAGGCTTCTACGCAGACCCATACGTTATTAGCATTCAACAAATAGGCTCAGGCCCAAGCTTACAGTACAGGTTAATTAACTGGACAACAGCAGGAAGCTCAACCAACTTTACAAGCAGAATAGCCAACAACGTTAGTTTGCCATGGGGCTATGTAAACTTTGGCGGCGGTGTCTTAGGCTACGGTGGTATCGTTGCTGACTTTGAATCAAACATTATGGTCTGGATGGTTGGTCTAGCACCAATAGCATTAGGCGTATACCACGGCACATGGATGATGGCAGTTGATATGTCAACAGGACAACTCCTCTGGAACAGAACTTACGAAGACACTCGATACAGCACCGCTTGCTTGTGTGCAGACCACGGAATGGTTGCAGTTCTAATGGAGCAAGGCTACTACAGCGCTTTTGATCTTCACACAGGAGACCTAGTTTGGAACAGCGATCCATTTAGCTATCCATGGTCTTCAGCTGGCTTCGGAGCATACGCAGTGCAGTCCGCTTATGGGCTTCTCTACCGCGAAGCATACGATGGCGTCTACGCTTTCAACTGGACCAACGGAAAAATGGTCTGGCGCTTCATAGCTCCCGCACCACCATTTGAAACACCATACAACGACGGAAATGGAACAGCAGTTTACTCTTTCAACGGTGGAGGTTTTGTTGCTGACGGCAAACTTTACACGTACAATACTGAACATACACCCTCTTATCCAAGAACCAGAGGCTGGAAACTATTCTGCATCGACGCAATGACAGGTGAAGGCATCTGGAACATAACTGGTTCAATGTCTCCCGGTGCAGTAGCTGACGGATACCTTGTCAACGTTAATCCTGACGACGGTTATGTATACTCTTTCGGTAAAGGTCTAAGCGCAACAACAGTTACAGCATCGCCTAAAACAGGTGCGCAAGGCTCTCAGGTTCTAATTGAAGGCACAGTGTTTGACCAATCACCTGCACAACCAGGCACGCCATGTGTTTCAGCTGGTTCAATGACTACACAAATGGAATACTTGCACATGCAACTTCCAATTGCTGGAATCTGGGGCAACGTTACAATGACTGGTGTTACAGTGAAGCTAACCGCTGTTGACCCTAACTGTAACATGATTGACATCGGTGAGACAACAACTGACCCATACTATGGAACGTTTAATTTTGCTTGGACACCAGACAATCAAGGAACATATACAATCATGGCAACGTTTGCAGGTGATGACGCTTACGGCAGCTCCAGCGCTTCTACAGCAATAGTTGTAGGCTCAGCTGCAGCCACCTCAACCCCAACATCAACTTCAGGCAGTTCCGATGAAGCCAATAGCACATTGCTGACTCTCACAATAGGCATGGGCATAGCAATCATAATTGCAATAGCAATCGCAACAGTACTAATCCTGAGAAAACACGCCTAAAATTAAACTCCCTTCTTTTCTTTTTTTATTTTAAATCAAAATTTTATTATTTTTGTTTGCTTGAGCGCTTGCATTCTTTGTAGGATTGAGCACAGTGTATGCAGCAAAACGCCATCTCTTTGCCATCAATGACTTCGCGGTAGCTGCCTTCGTAGACTTTACAGCCGCAGTGAGCACAAATGTACAGGCTGGGTTCAATGGCGATGGATACAAGCTCGGCGAAGCGCTTAAACAAGCCTACGCAGAGTTCTTTGCCTTCTTGGGTTAACTCAAAATTTTTTCTTTCCTTCTCGCCGATAGGTTCTATGGTGTGTTTTACTAAGCCTTTTTCTTCTAGCTGCTGCAGGAACGGGTAGACTAGGCTTGGGCTGACTTCTTTTTTGACTCTTTTTTTGAATCTGTTAATAATGCTGTAGCCGTGTACTGGGCCTTCATAAAGTATGGTTAGTATGTAGAAGCGTGAGAAGTCGCTGATGAGGTCGTTGAAATCGCTGTTTTGGTTTGTCATTTTTGCCCTGCAGACTGTTTGTGGCTGCACAGATTTAAATGTTTTTTAGATATATCTAAAAAAGATAATGTGTTTCTTGTCCCCCTTTAGTATCTGAATTTGCCCTTGCTTTTCACTAACAAATATATTCGACTGCTTGCATTTACTTTTGGATTTCCACGGAGCGGTACTCATTGAAATATGATGTAATAATCGTCGGCGCAGGCCCCGCAGGCATATTTTCGGCTTTAGAATTAACCGAAAAAACTAACCTAAACGTCCTCGTGCTAGATAGAGGCCAAGAAATTGACAAACGCAAATGTCCTTCAAAACGAGGCTTTGAATGCGTCCATTGCGAACCATGCGCTATCCTTTCCGGCTGGGGAGGAGCAGGCGCCTACAGCGACGGCAAACTAACCCTGTCAACAGAAGTTGGCGGTTGGCTGAGCCGATACGTCTCCCACAAAGAATTGGCTGACCTCGTAAGATATTGTGACGGAATCTACCTTAAGTTCGGTGCAAGCGAAACTGTTTACGGCACAGAAAATGAGGAAGTAAACAAAATAGAAAAAGAAGCTGCTCTTGCAGGCTTAAAGCTTGTTAAACAAGAAGTTCGCCATATGGGCACCGACAAGTGCCTTGAAGTTTTAAAACGCATGTTCAAGGCTCTTGAGGGCAAAATTACTTTCAGGCCGAAAACTGACGTTAAAGGCTTGATCATAGAAAATAACGTTATTCAAGGTGTAGAAACAACAACCGGTGAAAAGTACCACGCCAAATACGTCATTATTGCTCCCGGCAGAGGCGGCGCTGAATGGCTGCAAACCGAAGCCCAAATCCGTGGCTTAAAAACCGTAAACAACCCCGTAGACATTGGTGTACGCGTTGAAGTTTTGGCTTCAGCCATGGAGAAACTCACCAAAGTTCTCTATGAACCCAAACTAATTTATTACTCAAGACAATTTGACGACCAAGTTAGAACCTTCTGTGTCTCACCTTATGGCGAAGTAACCACAGAATCTTATGACGGCGTCTTAACGGTAAACGGCGGAAGCCAAGCTGAAAGCAAAACCAACAACACAAACTTCGCCATCCTAGTTAGTACTCAATTTACTGAACCATTCAAGGAGCCCATTGCTTACGGCAAATACATTGCACGCTTATCAAACCTGTTAAGCGGCGGAGTCATGGTTCAACGACTTGGAGACTTGACTGCTGGAAGACGTAGCACTCCCGAACGTTTGGCCCGAAGCGTAGTTCAACCAACACTCAAAAATGCTACTCCAGGCGACTTAAGTTTCGTGTTGCCCTACAGATACTTGGCGGATATTCGTGAAATCCTTCAAGCACTTGACGTTATTGCTCCGGGCGTTCACTCAAGAGACACATTGCTGTACGGTGTAGAAGTCAAGTTCTATAGTAGCCATCTTCAACTAAACAATTCATTGGAAACTAAGATTCAAAACATGTTCACCATCGGCGACGGTGCAGGCGTAACCCGCGGTTTAATCCAAGCATCCGCTTCAGGCGTTATAGTTGCAAGAGAAATTTTAAAACGTGAAAGTGTGAAGGCCTAAACATCATGGCTGCAGTGGCTCAAGAAATCCGTTGCTCACATTGCGGTGCCCCCGTTGAATTCAAACCGGGCGAGTTAGTAGCCACCTGCAAATACTGCGGCTTTATGACAGTAATTCAAACTGGTCAAGCCTTTAACTTTGAACACTCTTTACTTTTGAACAATTACGGTGACGTTCAAATGGAAAACCGCATTCATGACTGGATGAGCAGCGGTTTTATGAAACCCGGCGATTTAGCAAAAAAATCAAAAATCGTCGAGAAAAACCTTGTCTATTTGCCCTTCTGGGTTGTATCTGCAGTAGCTACAACAAAATATAAGGGCATTTTTGAACGAATATCCCCGCCAATTGTGAAAGAGGGACAGATTGAGAAAGAATATAATTGGCTTGTTTTGGCAAGGGAAGCCTCTGATTTTCCCACACGTGAATACGATGTCCCGTTAGCCGGCAAGATTCCGTATGACTTCCGAAAAATTGAGGGTTTTGCCAAAGTGTTAAACAGTGAAATAGACAAGGAAGAAGCTTTGGATCTTGCAAAACAGCAAATTGAACAGCATCATCGTTTCCTGCTTCAGCAAGACATTGACCGCGTCGTAGAAATCTCAACATCATTAGAGCTTAAGCAGACGTTGTACTTGCATGCGCCAGTGTGGTTCATCAAATACCAATATAAAGGCAATCTGTATCAATTGATTATTGACGGTTCAACTGGTAACGCGTTGAAGGGCGATATACCTTCAACCAGATTCTAAATAGATATAAAAATAACCTTTTTAAGCTACCCTTTTTTCTATATCGGAAATAAACAGGTCGGAAATCAAAAATGAGCGAAAATAAAGATGTATATGCACAAGCAAAAAGCCAAATGCGGCTTTCTGAACGCATTGCAGCAGCCCTACCCGGCTTTAGAGGATACAAAGAAAAAGAGCTTCGCCGTGAATCAGACAAACTAATCCGCAACCACCTATCAATGAAACTAACCCACGCAAAAGAAAACCTCCGCAGCATCTTTCAAAAAATCGCGGATCGCCGTTACTTAGACATTTTACCCGACATGGACCGTTTAACAGCGAAAATCGACCGTGTAACAGAAAAAGTTAACCATGCCTCTTACGGTTACAGTGGCTTCTTTGATATAGTTAAGGTTAAAGAAGAAAATCTTGACCACATGATAACTTTTGATAATCAACTCATCGAGTATGTAGACGCCTTAACTGCCGCTGTTGATGTCCTCAAAACTCAACTTGCCAGTGGCGACTACAGTAGCCTCAAAGACAAAATTCAAGCCGTAACTGACAAGCTTGAAGCCCTAGAGGACGCATTTGATAAACGTGAAGAAGTAATATTGGGAGTGACACAATAATGCCACAAGTAATAGAATGGACAAACGCTAGCCAAGACGCAATAGTTTGGAGATACCCTAACGAGGAAATCACTTGGGGTTCCCAACTTGTAGTGCAAGAATTCCAGATGGCTGTGTTTTTCCGTGACGGTAAAGCCTATGACGTTTTTGGTCCAGGTAGACATACCTTAACAACCCTAAATCTGCCATTGCTTACTGGATTACTGACGCGTCTTGCTGGTTTTGGCGGAAACAAGCCGTTTAAAGCTGCGGTTATCTTTATCAGCACCAAAATTTTCGCAGGCAAATGGGGAACAAAAGCACAAACCACTGAACTAGCGCCTCTGCAGACTTATGGGCAATTCTGGTTCAAAATAGAAAACGCCACCCTCTTTGTCAACGAAGTTATCGGTGGACAAAGCGCTTACACAACTGACCAAGTTAATAGTTTCCTACGCGGCTACCTCAATGAAAAAATAATCGATGAACTCAGCCATTACGACCTAATTACAGTCTTTACACGGCTAGACGAGACAAGTGTTATCGTTAAAAACTCGATTATGGACTACTTCAAACGTGTCGGCATAGAACTAACCGACCTACGCTTCGAAGGCATCGACACAACACCAGAATACCGTGAACGCTTGTTCTGGCTCAAAACCGGTCAAACCGCACCCAGTGAAGTGCTACGTATGGAAACCATGAAAAGTGCGGCAGCATCCCTCGGTCAAGGCGGCGGCAGCGGCGCTTTAGGCGCTGGAATGGTGCTTATTCCACAAATCATGAACCAGCAAGGACAACCACAAGCAGCACCCGCAGCAGCACTTGTCATCTGCCCCAAATGCGGGGAAAAAGTTCCGGCAACAAGCAAATTCTGCCCCAACTGTGGAACAAGCCTTACACCACCAGCTGAAGGAGCAATCACCTGCTCAAAATGCGGCAAATCGATCCCGGCAAACAGCAAGTTCTGTCCAGAATGCGGAAACAAAATCGCCTAAACGGAGCAAAAGATGAGCATGAACGAAAGCAACCGTCAACTCTTAACTGTCGGTATATTCATAGTCGCCATTGCGGTAGGCGTGTTGCTGTATGCAGCATCACTTATCAGTTGGGTGCTGATACTTCCAGTTGTGCTGCTGGTGTTCGGTTGCTGGATGCTGGTCTTAGCGTATATGCAGTCAAGCAGTCCAGTTAAGTATGCTCAAACCCCGTTTGGAACAATGGCTTTGGGGTTGACTATGATTGCGGTTGGCGGAGCATGGTTTCTCTTTGACTACACCGGCAATATCCTGTACACGTTGGTCTTGGTCTTGCTGGTGATTGCTGCACTGGCGATTGCAGCCGCATTACGACGCAAGTAACCCATCAGAGCCCTTTTTTGGCTCTAAACATTTTTTTATAACATATGCACAGCTAATGTGCAGAAGGCAGCAGAATTGAGTGAAGAAACAACCACTACAACTATTGGTCATGGAACATGGTATGACATGATGGCTCAGAAGGTCATTGACCGCGAAAAACAACTGGGCCGAAACATGAGTTTAATAAGAACAGAAATGGGTCTTGGCGCTTCAGGCTTCCCACATATTGGCAGCTTAGGCGATGCTGCACGCTCCAACGCCGTATCCTTAGCCCTTAGAGATTTAGGTTACAACTCTGAACTCGTTGCTTACTGTGACGACAAGGATGGTCTTCGAAAGGTTCCAGCTGGCCTTACACATGCTAATTTAGAAAAATACCTCGGGTACCCAGTTTCAGCTATTCCTGACCCGTTTGGTTGCCATGAAAGCTATGGTAAACACATGAGCAGCCTGCTGCTTGACGCTTTGGATAAGTGCGGGATTCAATACAAGTATTACTCCGCAAACGAGGTTTACAAAAAAGGTTTACTGATAAACGAAATTCGCGCATTGCTAACTAACGCGCAAAAGGTTGGTCAAATAGTTAAAGAAGAAGTAGGACAAGAAACCTACACCGAAGTACTACCCTACTTTGCAATCTGCGAAAAATGTGGACACCTCTACACTACACGCGCATACAAGTTTGACCCCAAAACCGACAAAGTCACCTACAAATGCGTCGGTCTAGAAATCAGGGGCAAACTAATTCCCGGCTGCGGATACGAAGGCGAAATTGACATAAAAAGCGGCAACGGCAAACTAACCTGGAAAAGCGAATTTGCAGCCCGCTGGAGAGCGCTCGACATCAGGTTTGAAGCTTACGGTAAAGACATCGCCGATTCTGTACGCATAAACGACCGCATTAGCCGTGAGGTCCTTGAGTTTGAACCGCCAAGCCACGCAAAATACGAAATGTTTCTTGATAAAGGCGGCAAAAAAATTAGCAAATCAGCGGGGAACGTGTTTACGCCGCAAGTTTGGTTCCAATACGGTTCTCCGCAGTCGTTGCTTTTGTTGATGCTTAAACGGTTTGTAGGGACCCGCAGTCTAGACGTTTCAGACATTCCCTCGTACATGAATGAGCTTGATGAGCTTGAAGACGTGTATTTTGACAAAAAACAGTTAAACCCAAAGGAAACCGCACGCCTAAAAGGTCTTTATCAATACTGTTGGGTAATGACGCCACCAGCCAAGCCAAGCATCCACGTACCTTACAACCTATTGGCGTTCCTTGTCAAGATGGCGCCAAAAGAATGCGTAAACGATTACGTCGCCGAAAAATTACAAAGCTACGGTTACCTGCAAAAGAATCAAACAATCGACGAAGGCTTAGCCCAACGCATAAAATACGCAGAAAACTGGTCACGTGACTTTGAAGAAATCAAAGAAGCCACTGTAACCCTTACGCCAGAAGCCAAAAAGGCCATTGCAGAGTTGCTTGTAAACTTGCCTGCAGCTGATGATGCTGACAAAATTCAGAATGCCATTTTTAGTGCTGCCAAAAACAATGGATTAAAACCGGGCGCGTTTTTCAAGACTCTTTATGCGGTTTTGATGGGTGCAACTCAGGGTCCGCGTTTGGGTCCTTATGTTTTGGCTATGGGTAAGCAGAATGTTGCTTCTGCTCTTGAAAGGGCGTTAAGTAAGGCTTAAAAACAGTTAACGCTCTTTTTTTGCTTTTTTTTATTTCTTAAATAAGTGTTTGTTTTCCCTTTGTTTATCCCCCGCTTTTTGTTCTCTTTTTCTAAAAAAGCGTGGGAAACATTCGATATTCCTGACTATTTTTTGTTAACAATTGTTGTTGATTTCTCTTTGGAAAAAATGTTTTATTGTAAAATTTTGGCTTAAACTTTGCAGTTTGTGTCGATCTGTTGATAATTTGCGCTTCTCTAATGCTGAGTATGCCTTTGATGGTGTTTTTGGTTAAAAAAACGGTGTTTTTTGCTTTGCTCATCCCTGTTTATGACAAACCTTATAAACAAAACAAGTCTGTAAGAGAAGCTATCACTTACAAGATAAGTAAGTGAAAAAAGGTAAAAAATATGATAAATCTAAAAATGTCAAAAAACAAATTAGCAATAGCTTCTGTGATACTTTTAGGTTTACTGATAACTTCAATGCTGACAATAAGCATACCAGCGCAGGCACAAGAAGTCATGCACGGCGGAAACCCATCATCACCTAACTGGGCATACAAAACAGTACCCTCAGGCGTAACAGTTGACAAACAAATTCAGTCTCAAGCCTTCCTTAGCACCTCACCAAACCCCATAGGTCTTAACCAACAATTACTGATCAACGTTTGGCTCACCTTCCCATCAGCAGAAAACAGGTTCTGCGCAGACTACACTTTAGACATCATAAGACCAGACGGTACAACAGACCAAATCGTTATGGAATCATACGTGGCAGACGGTACATCCTATGCAATTTACGACATGAATCAAGAGGGAACATGGCAATTCAAGTTCACGTTCCCAGGCGAATACTTCCCAGCTGGCATATACTACAACGGTAAACTTGCAAACTCCACTCAATCAACTGACGGATTCACCATAACCAGTGGAACAGGAGCAACAACCAGCATCGGAACAGGCGTCTACACAAACTATCCATACTCTGAATACTACAAACCAGCAGAAACCCAATGGCAAAACGTTACCGTTCAAAAAGACATGATACTATCATGGAGTTCAGCTCTTCCAAGCGACTACTGGACACGTCCAATCTCACCAAACAACCGAGAATGGTACACAATCTCAGGTAACTACCCATGGGAACACATGCAAGTCGGCGGTGCATGGGCAGTAGCAGACAGATACTATGGTCCATACATCACAGCACCAAACAGTCCACACATTGCATGGATGCAAACAGCCACAACAGCCGGTTTAATTGGTGGAGAAACAGGCCAATACTCAATCATTTCCGGACCAAGCGCTTCAACACCAATCAACACTCCAAGCGTTATCTACATGGGCAGAGCATACGCCACCGTAACAAAATCACTTAACGGCGGTGCACCACAACAATACGCAGAATGCTATGACATACAAACAGGCCAAATTTACTATGATATTGCAGTTTCAGCCGGCGGTGTCACACCTACACACATAAATTATGTTGACCCAACAGCAACAGTAGTTCCAGGTGAAGCGGCAGACGCAACTTTCACTGTAGAACTCTTGACAATTTCAGGAACAAGGCTTCTAAAGATTAACCCAACTACCGGCGCAGTAACAGCCAACATTACTATTCCGCGCTTTAACTATGCAGAATTAATGTACGACAACGGATTCTTCCTAAGCTACAACGTAACAGGTGCAGCAGCAACCCCAGCCGAAAAAGGTGTTCTATACAACTGGACAGCTTCAGGTTCAACAACAGACTTTAATTCACGAATTATCACTCAACGAAACATTACCATACCTCACAGCATGAGAGCATATGCACCAAGCGACATCTATGGCTTCTTAGGATGCTATGACCCAGCAGCAGGCGTAACTGTTATCCAAAGCAGATTCCTCTACGGAAACGTCTACGGCTACAACCTTGTGGCAATGGACTTAAACACTGGCGCAATACTTTGGAACTACACCTCACCTGAAAACGAAATGGTCTCCGCTTACAGACCAACAAACGGTTGGGCACGTGACGGAATCTACGCTGCACAAATGGAACTCGGCTCCATAAAAGCTTGGGACATTAGAACAGGCGAAGTACTGTGGGAAACACACATTCCGGATTATCCATGGGGAGAATTCTGGATGTATGACCGCGCAGCATACGGCGACTTGT
The DNA here is from genome assembly GCA_963832745.1 of Candidatus Bathyarchaeota archaeon. Classification (GTDB taxonomy): domain Archaea; phylum Thermoproteota; class Bathyarchaeia; order Bathyarchaeales; family Bathycorpusculaceae; genus Bathycorpusculum. The sequence goes on from CAWHVC010000003.1 coordinate 559,050, forward strand.
TATTATCTCCAGGATACACTGGTCTTTGGGCAATCAATGAACATGACGGTTCAATCGCATGGCACTATGCAGATCCAGCAATACCCTTCGAAACACCATACTCAAGCAACGGAACAAGCACCTACTCAGTTCAAGACATCAGAGTTGTAGACGGTAAAGTTTACCTAACAGACAACGAGCACACTCCATCTCAACCTGCAACAAGAGGCTGGGGTCTAATGTGTCTCAACGTCACAAATGGTGACTTACTGTGGAAACTTAACGGCGCCAACTTTGTTTGCGGTGCAGCATCAGACGGTTACATGGCAGCAGCATCAACCTACAATGGACAAATGATCGTTATGGGCAAAGGCCAATCATCAACAACAGTTTCAGCGCCACAAACACAAATAGTTTCAGGCCAAAGCGTAATGATTACCGGATCAGTCCTTGACCAATCATCTGCACAACCAGGAACAGCATGTATCTCAGACGAATCAATGGCAACATGGATGGATTACCTACACTTCCAACTACCAATCGACGGCATATACCACAACATAACCATTACAGGTGTACCAGTATCAATTGACGCAGTTGATCCAAACGGCAACTATGTACACCTTGGCGACGCAGTCAGCGACATGAGTGGAACCTTCACCTTCGCATGGACACCAACAAACCCAGGCGAATACAAGATCACTGCAACCTTTGGCGGCAGCAATTCATACGGCGCTTCATATGCTTCAACAGGCGCAGTTGTAGCTGCAAGCACACAAAACTCAACACCAGAACCAACAACAATCACAATGCCACCATTTGAGCTATACATTGCAGGTTCAACTATTGCAATCATAGTAGCAATTGCATTAGTTGCCTTATTGCTCAAGAAAAAGCCATAAACAAAAAACCTAAACCAATCTCTTTTTCTTTTTTTTATTTTAAAATTTTACAAACCTTTACGAGTAAAACCAAATTAAAAAAATTGATGTTTATTGTTTAATGAGTTTTAACTCGTTAGTTTGGGTGTAAACGTTTTGCTCGTAAACTCCTTCCCACTGGTCATGCCATGTGCCTTCCATGTTGCTTGTTGTGAAAGTGAAGACGCCCACAGTGCCGATTTGATGTATTGGTCCTTGATTTGCCCTTGTAAGAGTTAATTGTGTGCCATTGATTGTGCCTGTTAAATCCATTGGTGAAACATCAGGAGTATAACCTGAATCTGAAGCAAGTTGCCTAGCCGAGTAAGTGAAGGTTACATGTACGTTTACAATGTTTTCTTGCCCTGTGCCTGTTATTGTCCAAATCATGGTACGGTTTTCTTTGCCTACGTCCTCGATATTAAATGAGTTGAAGTCTGTGGCGATGTTGAATTGGGTGGATAAGGGTGTTTTCCATGTTCCTTCTATGTCTCTTGTAGGTGAGAGAACGTTTGGAATGCTTATGCCCATGTCGCTAAAAAAACCTGAAAAGTACATGGCACCTACAATGGAAACGATAAGTATTGTTACTGGTATGATTTGGAGTGCTTTGTTTGCTTTTTTAACTGGGGCTTGAGAATTTTTTGACAACCTTTACTTGTCACCTTATTTCGTACGAATAACGATGAGCATGATTAAAAACATTGCTAATTATTGCTAAGCCTATGGGAACCATAAAAAAGCAGCCAAAGTATCAAGCTTAGCCTTAAATTCTCAAAACAAGAATATTGTTAAACTGTGAACCCGCATGGTAGCTATTGATAATCAAGAGGTTAACTGGACCGTAAACGGCATCCCAGTTTATGGAACAATAACTCGTCCAAAAGACAAAAACGTACGTGCCGCCATAGTTTTTGTGGCAGGCAGCGGTCCAACCGACCGTGACTGGTGCTCACCCCTTCTGCCGGGAAAAAACGGCAGCGCCAAACTGTTAGCTGAAACACTTGCAGAGAACGGTTTTATTACCCTGCGTTATGACAAGATTGCTTCTGGTCCACATGCCCAAGAAAATGTTCCTAAAATGATGGGTAAAATTAGCATGCAAAGTCATGTTAACGAACTTTCCGGGGCTGTTGAAACATTAGTTAAAGAAAGCGGCGTAGATAAAAACAACATTTTTGTGCTTACCAGCAGTGAAGGCGCTATTCATGCTTTAAATTATCAATTGCAAGCCAAAATTAAATTTAAAGGCTTGATTTTAACTGGGGCGCCAGGTAGGTCTATTGGTGAAGTAGTATACAACCAAATAGTCAATCAGCTATCACCTTTACCTAACAAGGAAGAAATCCTACAACAGTATGAAGATGCAATAGCTTCCTTCTCAAAGGGCACCCCAATAAATCCAGACCCTAGCCTTCCTGTTGGCATTAAAAATCTGTTGCTCTCGCTTGAAACTCCAGTAAACTTGCCATTTAGTCGAGAACTGTGGAGTTATAACCCTTCAGAATACATTTCGAAAATACAAGAACCAATACTGGTCATCATAGGCAAAAAAGACATACAAGTAAACTGGCAGGCTGACGGCAAAGCACTCGAGAACGCCAAAAAAGAAGGCATTACCTTTGTTTATCCCGAAAATGCTGATCACATCTTAAAACATGAAGAAACACCCACTGAAAAACTTGGAGCAAACCTTGCAGTCAACTACAACATTGAAGGACGAAAGCTGGATGATGAAGCGGTTAATGCGATTTTAGACTGGCTTTCAAGCCATTCTTAATGCTAACCCTATTTTTTGTGTATACAGAGTTATTGTCTAATTATTTGTGTTAATCAAAAACTGCTGTTGGTTTGAGTCAGGTTTATTTAGTTCTGGGTTGTAGTTAGTGTCGGTTCTGGGCTCGTCGTCTAGTACGGATTATGACACCAGCCTGCGGAGCTGGAGGTCCTGGGTTCAAATCCCAGCGGGCCCGCCATCAACATTCTAACTGCGCACTTCTCATCAGGCAACACCATGAAAACCCCCAAACTAACCGATACATTACTCAACCAGTTCCAACGACCCACAGGCAAACCCGGCAAAACCATAGCTGCAAGAATGAACAAAGAACACGACCAACTAACCAACTGGGGGCTAAGCCACATAAAAATAGAGTCCGATTTTAAAGTTCTGGACATAGGCGTAGGGGGAGGTAGAACCGTTGGTAAACTGGCGAATCTAGCGTTTGAAGGTCAAGTTTTCGGCATAGACTACTCGCGTGACATGGTTGACTTCTCCAAGATGCAGAATCAACGTTTGGTTGTTGAGGGCAAAATACAGTTTGTCCAAGGTTCAGTTGACGCTTTAAGTTTTTGTGACGGCTTTTTTGATTTGATTACCGCTGTTGAAACCCTCTATTTCTGGCCAAGCCTGCCCAAGGCTTTCTGTGAAATAAACCGTGTACTTAAGCCAGATGGAAAACTGTTACTTGTCAGCGAAATGATTAAAAATGGAAAATTTGAAGTTGAAAATGCTGAAATCATCGCTAAAACCCACGTCAAACTGCGTTCGCTTGATGAACTTCAGGGGTTGCTTGAGGCTGCGGGTTTTAATGTTGAGGTTTCAAGAAAGCCTAATTCACCTTGGAATGTTGTTGCCGCCCAGAAAAGGTAAAGTGCGGTTAAATGGCTGTTTTGTTTTTTCTTTTTTGTTGCACTTTCTCATGTAACCATGCGAAGAGGTGGCCTATTAAAAGTGCGAACGCTGGAAAAGCCGGCAGGATGTACCAGTACAGTTTTGTCTGCGCAAATGTGAATAGCCCAAGCACTACAATTAACCAAACAACAAGCAACGTGTCAGGTTTTGACCGTTTAAACGCTGCGTAAGTGCTTAAACCGATGCCAAATGGTAAAGCTGCTATCCAAACGGGGTTTTCACGAGTAACCAAATACGTTAGGTAGTACAAGACGCCTCCGTCATGGCCTTCGATTGGGTTTGTTGCACGTACGACGCCACTGTACATGAAGTACCATTCGCTGAAAATTGGGCCAAACTGTAGCAACATGTAGATTACCCATGGCATAAAAATCAGCAATGCAACACCGATAAACAATGCAAATCGTTTAGTGAATAGGAATCTTGGGCTCTTCTTAGTTATCAAGAAATAGATTATAACAATCATAGGTAAAAGAAACGCTTGGATTTGCTTAGTCATTAAGGCTAAACCAAAAAATGCGCCCGCTAATGCTGCATACCAGTTTGCCCTTTTGCCCGACTCGCTTGTAAGAATAAAATATATGCCTGCGGTTATGAAGAAGACAAACATTATGTCTGTCATAGCGTGACTGGCAAAAATGAAAAACGTCACAAAAGTGCCCAGAATCATTGCGGCGGCAAAACCTGTTTTTTGGTTGTAAAGCATTTTCCCAAGATAATACACCATTATCATTGCTAAAAGGCCAAAGATTGGACTAATCAGTCTCGTGGAGAAATTGCTAAACCCAAACAGTTGATACGACAACGCCATAAGCCACATGTACAATGGCGGTTTGGCAATCCAAAAATTGGTGCTCCCAGACGTCCACGGGGTCAAGTAGTCTCCCGATTTATTCATGTGAAACGCCCACTGAGAATAGGTCTGCTCATCAGCAAGCCACAATGAACCGTTTCCTAGAAAAACAAAAAACGCCACTGAGAAGACTAAAATCGCCAATATTACGGTTGCGTCGGTGTGTTTTTTAATCCATGACTTACCGTTGTCCAGAAAAGCCGTTTGGTTGTGCTCTTTTTGGCGGTCCTTATGGATAACTAAAATAAACCCTGTGATAACAACAAGAATGATTGCGACCGCAATTGTATCAAAGGCAAATATGTTTTGGCTTAAGTTACTATCAACAGGGAAAGCTGGATTTTCAACTTGCATATTAGTTAAGGCAAAAGCGTAAATCATGTAATCATACGAGCACACATACAACGTATTATTTGCAACCGTTGGAGAAGATTCAATTTGGTTGCCTGTTTCATAACTCCATTTCTTCTCGCCACTAAACGCGTTAAAACAGTAAATACTTTGGTCCTGAGAACCCACATACACGTTGCCGTCAGCGACTACTGGAGAAGAACTAATCCAGTAACTAGTCGGTGCCTGCCAAACTAGTTCGCCGTTGCCCGCGTCAAAGCAGTAGAGCCTATCGCTGAATGAGCCAACATAAATATTTCCATATGCAATGGCAGGTGAAGAATCCACTTGACCTTCAGTTTGGTACTGCCAAATCGTTGTTCCATTTGTAGCGTTTAAACAGCAAACAAAACCGTCAACTGACCCAACATAAACCCTGCCATCATATACGCATGGCGAAGACTGCACGCTGCCAGTATGCGTCTGCCATAGCTCAGAACCGTCTGAAGCGTTCACCGCATGCGTGTTATAGTCGTCACAACCAAAATACACTACGCCTCCATAAACAGCCGGTGAAGAATTAACCCGCAAATCTGTCGGCGAAACCCAAACGGCTTTTCCATTTGTAGCGTTTAAACAGTAAAGTCCGCTGCTTCCCGAACCAATAAAGATTTTGCCATCCACAAGCGTTGGCGAGGACCTAACTGAGCCTTCTCCAATCTGCATCTTCCAAACATTTTCTCCATTTGTAGCCTTCAAAGCGTAAACACAGCCATCATCAACCCCAACATAGACAAGTTCCTTGTCAATGGCAGGTGAAGACCAAACTTCCCAACCAAAAGCCCGTCGCCAAACGGGCATGCCAGTTGAAATGTTAATGCAGTAAACTTGGCTGTCGCGGGAACCAACAAAAAGCCTGCCGTCAGCTACTGCTGGCGAGGATTGGATACCGCGGTTTGTGGGGTACCTCCAAAGTAGCAAGGCAGAGCTTGGCGATTCATTGTCACTTGGAAAAGCACTATGGCTTGGGTCATTGCGGAACATCGGCCATTTGTTGTTTGTGTTCTCATTGGCTGGTTGGGCTGACACTAAAAATGTGGATTGAACCAGCAAAACAAGCAAAATTAATGAAATTGTTAGTAGTGCCTGTTTAGGTTTGCCCATTGCCATCATTATAGGCAAAAACATGTATTGTGTAACATATAAAACCTACCAAACTAAGCAGCCACCAGCCTATTTGGAATCTATTAGGAGCCTATTAGTGGTTGTATGTAGAAACCTAAGGAGGGTAGTGCTAATGGTTGAAAGTCAAGTCATTAGTATGTTGAAAAATAGGAAGGGCCCAGCTAACTGCTGGTTTACTTTAGTTTGTTAAAGAAGCAACTGTATTCGCCAGTGTGGCACGCATTATCTTTCTGCTCAACCACATACAGCAATGTGTCATAGTCACAGTCAGTTGAAACAGACACAATCTTTTGAGTGTGCCCACTGGTTTCGCCTTTAACCCAAATCTCGTTACGAGAACGGCTCCAGTAAGTGGCTTTGCCCGTTTTCAGGGTTAAGTCGAGCGCTTCCTTGTTGGCGTATGCGAGCATCAAAACAGTTTTTGTGGTTACGTCTTGAACTACGACTGGGATTAAACCGTTGCCTTTAGCGAAGTCAAGCTTTGATAGTAATTCTTCAGGTGTCATTGTCTTATTGTCACCCCCGCCTTACGCAAATAATCCTTCAGCATTGGAACAGGATACTTGTTATAATGAAATACTGAAGCAGCTAACGCCGCATCCGCCTTGCCCAAAGTGAAGACATCAACAAAATGTTGAGGTACACCTGCGCCTCCGCTTGCAATGACGGGGACGTGGACTCGTTCAGAAATGGCTCGTGTTAATTCGATGTCAAAACCGCTTTCTGTGCCGTCCTTATCCATTGATGTTACAAGGAATTCGCCTGCCCCCAACCGTTCAGCTTGAAGTGCCCATGCGACTGCGTCTATACCTGTGGGTTTTCTGCCGCCATAAGTGTTAACTTCAAACCACACTGGGCCCTCACTTGTCTGCACTGTGATTTTGCCTTCCGTTGGGGTGCGGTTGCGTTTAGCGTCGATTGCAACTACTACGCATTGCTGACCAAAAACGTTCGCTAACTCTGTAAGCACTTTCGGGTTCTCAATGGCTGCAGTGTTAACTGAAACCTTGTCAGCTCCACTGCAGAGAACGTTTCTTGCGTCTGCAACATTACGGATTCCGCCACCGACAGTGAAGGGAATGCTGATTGCTCTAGCAACGCCTTCAACGTACTGCCGCATAATATCCCGTTTCTCGTTGGAAGCGGTGATGTCGAGAAAGACAAGCTCGTCTGCGCCTTCGTCGCTGTAGCGTTTTGCCATTTCTACTGGGTCGCCTGCATGTTTTAGCTGCAAGAAGTTGATGCCTTTAACTACTTTTCCGTGGTCAACATCAAGACAGGGGACGATACGTTTTGCTAGCGGCATTTTTAGGCTCCTATTTTCTGTATGGCTTCTTTTAGTGTAAAACGACCTTCATAAAGAGCTTTGCCAATCACTGCTCCTTCGACGCCGATTTTTTTAAGATTTGCAAGGTCTTCGATGCTGCCTATTCCGCCTGCCGCCAAAATTTTTGCGCCTGAACACTTTACTGCTTCTTCTAAGGTTTCAAGGTCTGGACCACTAAGTAAGCCGTCGTGGGTAATTGAAGTGATTAGGAATCTTTGAGTACCCAGTTCAATGAATTTTTCAAGTGCATCTTGAAGAGTCATGTCTGTTGCTGTTCGCCAACCGTCAATCATAACCCATCCGTTCTTGTTATCAAGGGCAACTACAACTGATTCTTTACCGAACTTGTCCTGCAGGCGGGTGATTACTGAGAAATCTCTAAAGGCTAATGAGCCAAGCATAACCTGTGTGATGCCTGTGTTGAAGAGTTTCTCTGCGATTTCGAAGCTACGGATTCCTCCGCCAACTTGAATGGGCAGATTAATGTTTTTGGCGATTTCAGTGATGACTGGGTGATTGTTGCCCTTGCCAAAAGCGGCGTCAAGGTCGATAATGTGGAGTTTGCCTGCACCTTCTTCAACCCACCGTTTTGCGGTCTCTACTGGTCCGCCATATTGTTCATAAATTTTGGCGGTTTTAGCTTCTCCTTGTGTTAAACGGACGATTTTGCTGTTCATTAAATCTATTGCTGGAATTAACTGCATACTGGTTACCTCGTTACTATTTTGGCGAAGTTACGTAGAATCTGCAAGCCCACATCGCCTGATTTTTCTGGGTGAAACTGGGTGCCATACACGTTCTTACCTGTAACTGCTGAGGCGAAGGTTGTGCCGTACGTGGTTTTAGTGCACACTATGCTCTCGTCAGTTGGTACGGGATACAATGAGTGCACGAAATACACGTATGTATCCTCTTTTATGCCGTCAAAAAGCTCGCAGGGTTTTGTGATGTTAATTGTGTTCCATCCCATATGTGGAATCTTCAAATCACCCTGGAGACGTACAATTTTGCCTTTAAAGAAACCCAAACCTGCTCCCGGACCTTCTTCGCTTGCTTCAAAGAACAGTTGAAGCCCAAGGCAGATGCCCAGTAACGGAGTGCCTTCTGAGACCTTGCGTTGAATGACTTCTTTGACGCATTCAAGTTTTTCTGCTGCAGGCGTGAAACTGCCTACCCCGGGCAGCGCGATGGCGTCAGCTTTCGATAATTCCTGCTCAGTTGTTCCGATAGAAACGTCTAAACCCGCTTTTTCCAAAGCACATTTGAGGCTTAACAGGTTGCCTACGCCGTAGTCAAAGATTACTGCTTTTGCCATCTTTAGATTACTCCTTTTGAGCTTGGAACACCTTTGCGTCTTGGATCAACTGTGACTGCTTGACGCAGGGATAGAGCGAGGGCTTTGGTTGCGGCTTCTGCTTTGTGGTGATCATTGCTGCCGTACATTACAAATATGTGCACGTTAGCTTGCAGGGAGTTGGTTAGGGATTCGTAGAAGTGGTTGATGTCTTCAGTTTGCATTTCTTCGATTTTTCTTCCTTTGAATTTTAGGTCAATCTTGAAGTATGGACGCTTAACCAAGTCCACGGCTGCTAAAGCCAGTGAACAGTCCATTGGTGCGGTGGCGTTGCCGAAGCGTGTAATGCCCACACGGGTACCGAGCGCTTTGTTTAGGGCTTCGCCTAAGCCGATGGCTAAGTCCTCTACACAGTGGTGAACCAAGTCGCCTTTGACGCTGGCTTCAATGTCGATTAAACTGTGTGTGGCAAGGCTGGTTAGCATGTGGTCAAGAAACGGCACGCCTGAATCGATGGTTGCTTTGCCTTCGCCGTCAAGGTCTACTTTTGCTTTTACTTCGGTTTCTTTGGTTTTACGGTAAACTTCTTCAACCCGCACTTTTATTCCTCGCTTATTTGTTTTAATGTCTCGATTAGTTTAGCATTCATTTCGGGCAAGCCCACGGTTACGCGGAAACAGTTATCATACTGCAGTAGTTTGCCCCATTTCTTTAGCATAACGCCGCGTCTTAGCAGTTCTTCATACACTTTATCAACTGATTTTTTAGTGTTCATGAGTACGAAGTCTGCTTGTGAATCAAACGCCTCTACGCCTTCTATTTGGTTTAGTGCCTTTATGAGTTTTCCCCGCTCCGCTTTCAACGCCGAGACGGCTGTTTGCATGATGTCCATGTTTTCCAGCATTTTGATGCCCATGCGGATGGTGAAGCCGCTTACTGGGTAGGGCAAGGGGGCTTTTTCAGTTAAGATTTTGGCAAGTTCCGGATTAGCAACTGCATAACCTAAACGTAGCATAGCAAGGCCGAAGGCTTTGGAGAATGTGCGAAGGATTATCATGTTTGGGAATTCTTGGATACGTGGTACAAACGAGTAATCGGCAAATTCGTCGTATGCTTCGTCAACGATGACTATTCCTGGGAATGCTTTGGCGAGTGTTTCGATGTCTTCGGGCTTCATTTGGTTGCTTGTTGGATTGTTGGGTGAACATAGGTAGAGTAGGCGGGTTTTTTCTGAGAATAATTTGAGCATGGCTGGCACGTCAAGCTGAAAATCGTTCTTTAATGGCACAGTGACGTATTCGCCTTCCTGCCGTTTCACGCACAACCGTGGAATAGCAAAGGATGGCGTGAATGAGACTGCAACGTCTCCTTTTTCGACAAAGAGGCGTATCATGCGGTCCAACAGTTCGTCTCCTGCGTTGCCAATGATTATGTAATCTTCGGGGACGTCCATGTATTCTGCCACTTTCTTTACCAATTTCGGGACTTCATCCTCGGGGTACATGCGTAAGTCAATTTCGTCGGCAACCTGCTTAATCAGCGGCGTTTGGCGGCTGCGGTTAACAAAAAGGTTTTCGTTAAAGTTGAGTTTTACAATTTTTGATGTGTCAACGCCCAACTGCTTCGCTAAATCTTCCGGTGTAACACCTGCCGAATAGCAGTCAATAGCTTGGAGTTTCACTTTTTTTTGTTCTATCCATTTGCGGTAGGATTCGCTCATTTTTCGAACCTCGCGTTTATTGCTTTGTAGTGATTTGGCAGGTTTTCGGCGTCGGTTATTACTTTGACGCTGTCTCTTACTCTTTCTAAGCCTGTTCGGGTGCTTTCTATGATGCTTACTCGACGCATAAAGTCATAGGCGGATAGGGCAGAGAAGGATTGGGCAAACGCGCCTGTAGGTAACACATGGTTGGTTCCGCTGGCGTAGTCGCTTAACGGCACTGGAGTGTAAGGTCCAATTAGGATTAAACCTGCGACAAGGTTTTGTGCTAACTCTTTAGCGTTGACAGTTAGGACTTCTAAGTGCTCAGCAGCAAACTGGTTAGCTAAACAGACCATTTCTTCAACTTTGCTGCAGACTATTATGAAGCCATATTTTGCCTAGTGATTCCGAAATTTTTTCGACTCTTTGAGTGGATGCGGAAATCTTTGCAAGGTTTTCTTGTACTTGTAACGCGACTTTTTCAGATGTTGTTATGAGTCCAGCTACGCTGTCACCGCCGTGTTCAGCCTGCGAAATCATGTCATAAGCAATCAATCTTGCATCTGCCGACTCATCAGCTAAAACCAAGACTTCACTTGGGCCTGCCGGCATGTCAATTGCGACGTCGGTTGAAACCAAAACTTTCGCTGTAGTCACGTATTTACTTCCTGGTCCAACAATTTTGCGTACAGGCTTTATGGTTCTAGTTCCGTACGTTAATGCTGCTATGGCTTGAGCTCCACCTACCTTGTATACTTCATCAACACCGCAAATGTCAGCGGCAACAAGAACCAGTGGGTTAACTTTGCCACGGGCATCTGAAGGTGAAACTACAACGATTCTGGGGACCCCCGCGATTTTAGCTGGCACAGCAGTCATGACAAGGGTGCTTGGATAAGCCGCCTGACCACCGGGGACATAGCAACCCACACTTTCCAGGGGACGTAGAACAGTTTGAATCATTATGCCATCACTGTTCTGTTTTACTTCAGTCTGGGTTAACAGTGTTTTTTGGTAATTGCTGATTCTTTCTTTCATGAATTTGAGTGCTGAGATTTGGTCGAGGCTGGTTTGAGTGTAGGCTTCTTTGAATTCTCCTGGTCTAACCCGCAGGGTTTTAGAGGTGAGTTCGGCTTTGTCAAACTTTAACGCGAACTCTATTAACGCCTTATCACCCTCTGCTTTAACCTGGCTGATTATTGCCCGAACGCTTTCTTCAAGTTCAACGGTGGCTTTTTGGTCTGCTTGTTGCCGTTTAAACCAGTCAGAAGGCAACGTTTGGGTTGTCCACTGTTTGACTATTCCGGTTTGCATTTGCATTCGTTTCTCCGCGCTATCTCATCTAGCGCTAAAACCTGCCGCGGCTCGTACACGACTAAACCCTGTGCTATTTTGCGGATTTTCGGTAAGAGTTCAATTAGGCAATCCTTTTCGATAACGGTGTTTACGCTAACCCATTCTTCGTTTGCAAGCGGCGAAATTGTTGGGTTCTTTAGTGCCGGTAGCTCGGTAAGCAAGGTTTGCAGGTTAGCTTTTTTGACATTTACAAAAATGTGTATGCGTTTCTGTCCGTCTACGACGCCTTTTAGTAATGCAACGATGTCGAAGATTTTTTCGCGTTTCTCTGGGTCTTCAAGGGCTTTCTTGTTAGCAATCAATGTGGCTGCTGACCGTAGGACTGTGTCGATTATTTTTAGGTTGTTTGCTTCAAGAGTTGTGCCTGTTTCGGTTACGTCCATGATGCAGTCTGAGTTTTCTGGCGGTTTTGCTTCGGTTGCGCCGAATGAGAGAAAGATTTTTGCTTTTGTGTTCTCGCCTTTTTTCCACCATGGTGTGACTAACATTGGGTCGGTGTCGCCGAAACGTTTCTTATAGTTTGGTTGTGCTTTGAGGTAATCGGAGGCAATGTTTAGGTATTCAGTGCTGACACGGAAGTTTTTGCCTTGGCTCCAAATGTACTCCATGTACTCGTTCATGTCTTTCTGGGCAACACTTTTAGGAACAGCTATGACTAAGCGGATTTTTCCGTACTCAAGATTCTGGAGAATTTCTACGTCTGCACGGTTTTCTTTTACCCAATCCTCGCCAGTGATGCCTATGTCTTGTAGGCCTTCGCTTACAAACACTGGAATTTCTTGGGGTCTAAGAACCTTAATTTCAATTTGTGGGTCGTTTATTGCTGGACGATATGTACGGTCCATTGAGCCGAGTTTGAATCCTGATTTGTCGAAGAAGTCAGAGGTTGCTTTTTGTAGGGAACCTTTTGGGATGGCAAATTTTATTTTATCCATAAATTTTTTTCTCCTAAATTTTTAGAGATTACTCTAAATGTTTTTTTGTTTTGTGACAAAATATTTCTGGAAAAGATTGCGCCTAATTCTAAATAAGAAATCGATAAACTGTTTATGCGGGGGTTTCTGCTTTTAAGCTGAATGAAGGCAATCGCCTTGTATGAACGCAATCCCTCATCGTATATCACTGAGTGACACCTTAGCAGGTTTCTTGCATATAAACCTGTTTCCAGAATATTTAACTATTCAAAAAAGGATTGGCGGTCTATCACGTTTAAGCGGTGGGTTTTATTTCGAAAACAAGCGGCGGAACAGAATTTTTAGTTTCCAGCTTTATTCCAAATAGACCTTCCATTATGCCTTCCCAGAGTGGTGCATCATTAAGAAAGGGAGTCTTAAGCAGCAGATACTTGTCTTTAAGATAAAAATCGCCAAAACCTTGTACACGCAGTCTATTGAAAACTGCTTCCCAATTTTCCTGTTTAGATGAGTCAACACCAAGGGTTGTTTCCATTGAAACTTTGAGGGCGTCGCCCATTTTTTTGCCGATGTCGTGCCATTTTTCGTTTGGAATGTTTTTAATTAAAATATTGATTAATTCTACGTTCACAAATGCGATTCTGCTTATGCCGCAGTAGTATTCTCCTGGAAAATGCCAGTCATAAATCATCATGCTGCGGTAGACATCAAGCATTTTGGAGATTAACGGTTTGATTCCTGGTTCTTTGCCTTCTCTGATTAGGGTGTCAATGAAGTCGCGTTCATCCTTTTCGAGAATGATTGTTGTTCTTTTTGTTTCATCGCTGGTTTGCTCTTGCTTTTTCTTGCTTGACGGCATACCTGTTATTGCCTAAGTCATACCTAATATGCTTTACGCATTTTTGGGTAACAAAATCTTGACTCCGTATGTTCTCATAAAGAATACTTAATAAAATACGCGATGCCTTAACAGGGCGCCGATGAAGAATCTAAACTGCTGATTTGATGATGCACCCTAGGGTATCTGAGGCAAAAGTCAAGACACCATCAAATTATCACTTTTTTCCTGACAAGGTAAATTAAGTCAAACGCTCCGACGAGAAAAACTACGAAACCCACACTTACTGCGGCTGCGTTTCCGACTTTAAGTGCCTCATTAAGAATCAAGGGCAAATAGGTTGGTCCAGCAAAAATAAAAACTGCTGCAATTATAATAAGAAAAACACGTAGAAATTTAGAGTTAATTTGGTCTTGAGACATTTAGAACACCACCAAAACAATCACTGTTCTGGTGTAATGTCTTCTTTTAGCCCCTCTTTTATTTCTTTCCCCAAGGCCTTCATGAGGAACTTAAAAACCAAAAAGCCTGCTTCACGGTCCGCCTTAAACCCTAAAGTTGTACCCAAAAGGCAAACCCCGTCAAGGTTACGTTCCTTGGCAAGTGCTAAAGTTAAACCTGTGCCACCGACAATTCTGCCTTTACTGTAAATAACTCCGCCTTTCTCCATGAAATCTGTTGCCAACCGGTTCGAGGTTGCAGCAATGAAAACTTCGGTTTTATCTTCCGTAATTGGCACGCCGCCCATTGTTACGATAAATTTGCAGCCTAAGGATTCAGCAAAATTCAAAACTTCTTCGCAAACCGTGTAATGCGCAACTACGTCATCGAATGAAGGTTGAATTTCGCCGCTCATGATGATGAGGTTATTTTTTTCCATTGGTGCATAATAGAAATCGTATTTTGGCAGATGCGCAACTCCTTTCGAGGTTATTGAGATGTAATCGGGAAATGATGGTGAATAGAGTTCTGCGAATGGTTTGGCTTCAAAAAACTTTACCAGCAAATGCGCTGCGATTCTGCCGACGTTTCCGAAACCTGGAAGCCCCTGAACAAAGATTGGGTTCTCAAGTGGAGGGTTTGAAAGTTGACGTAAATATGGTTTATCCATTGCAACTGCCTAGCACAACTAAATATTTTCCATACTAAAATGCTTTTGCCGCAATGCAGAAACGAAACTATTAATACCTGACAACTAAGTTTAATAGACTGCAAAAACAGAAAACTGTTTGAACCACTCGTAGCGGGGTGGGGTAGCCAGGATTAACCCGCTGGGCTCATAACCCAGAGATCGATAGTTCAAATCTATTCCCCGCTACCAAACAATTTCTAAAAATTGATTTTAAGCTAAAAAACGGGTGTTTTTGTTTGTTGGTTTTCCAAACATTTCCGTATTTCGAGGAGAAAGGAGAAGGTTTCGAAAACGGTAACTAATTTTGCAGGCTTGTCTGGAAAGCTTTCAACCGTTAACACCATTTTTCTGCCTTGAATACTATGGGTTCTGGTTTTGTTATAATAAGCTTGTTAACTTTTGATAATTAGTTGCCCTCTTCGTATGGCAATATAGACTACATGTTTTTACAATAAATGAATGAAAGCCATAGACTTGTGCTATAGCCTTCATTTTTCGAGTTTTCTCTCTTCCACCTTACCGTTAAGTCTGGTTTGAATGTAGTTTTTATCATAATCGCCATCGGTTGACCCTGTAGGTTAACAAGCCTTCTTTATATTCTACATATTTTATGTGTGCAAGTTTTATTTCCTAAAAGAGCACCTATAGATTTTGTAAATAGCTTGGCGGCTACCTTACATCTAGTTCCGATGCTTTGGCAGGCTAGTTGGCAAACTGCAAATGACACCTCTGCAGAAAACTTTTGCTAACGGCCTGTCAAGGCGTTGCTTTGTGTTTAGTGTTTATTTACTAGCGAACCTAACTCTTGGGTTAACCACAAGTGCCCTTTCAATGTCAAAATACAAGGCTTTACCTATTTCAACAGGATTTTGGAAACCCAAAGATGATTACCTAACTTGCATTCTTAAGGCTATAGCAGGCAAAACAGTCGATGGCGATTTCATCGTGGTTTCTGAGAAAGCCATCTCAACCGCCTTAGGCAACATAGCTGATGAAAGCAAAGTCACTGCTGGCGTTAACGCCAAGTTTCTCGCAGGGTTTTGGATGCGTACTCTTTGGGGTTACCCTTTGGGTGTATTGTGTCATTTTGGGCAGCGACTGCTTTCACGACTACGACAGTACCCTGTCGAGTCAGGACCAAGACATAAACAGGTGGCTTTGGAGTATGCCGGGTTGGGACAGGCGCTCATGTTTGGTTCTGAAGGCGCTATTGACGGTTCAAATCTGCCGTATTCACTGGTTAGTTTGCCTTTAAAAGACTCCCAAATGGTTGCAGAGCAAATTCAGGGGGAAATCGGTTCTAGATTGGGTAAACAGGTCTGTGTTGTAATTGTTGATACTGATAAAACCTACCGATTTGGTAACTTTTATTTTACCCCTCGTCCTCGCCCTCTAAAAGGTATCCAATCGTTTAGTCGTTTTGCTTTGTTGGCGTATGTTGGGGGTAAATTTTTGAGGTTGCGGAAGAGTTCTACGCCGCTTGCTGTTGCGGGTTGCAGGTTGGAAGCGGTGGAGGCTTTGAAGATTGCTAACATTGCTGATCGTGCTCGGGGTGCTGGGTCGGGGGCGACGGTGTGGGATATGGCTTCCCGGTTTCATGTGCAGGTTAACGGTGTCACGTGGGGCATGTTGAGTCAGATTGAACATAAACCCATAGTTGTTATTAGAAAGACATAACGATGCAATGATGTGCTGGATAATTATTGGAAGATTCAACATTGTTTGTGCTAGAATTGTTTTTTGCATAGTAAGACATAAAAATGGGACTCTTGACTTTTAGCAAAGACCGGGATTCACCATGGAAGAAGCAATACAAAAATTAGATGCGTTCTTTAATCCTCGCTCAGTAGCAGTCATTGGCGCGACAAAGAAAGAAGGAAAAGCAGGTGCAGTTATTTTCAAAAACTTCGCCACAAATAAGCTACGAGGAGTTTTTAAAGGCGAACTTTACCCAATTAATCCAAAAGAGGAAGAAATTTTAGGATTCAAATGTTATGAGACATTAAGCAAAGTCCCAGGCGATGTGGATTTAGTCGTTGTTATTGTTCCCTCAGGTGCCGTTGCAGGCGTTTTAGAGGAAGCCGGCGGCAAAAATACTAAGGCAGCAGTTATTATCAGTGCTGGTTTTAAAGAAGTTGGGAACCATGCAGCTGAAGATGAAGTTGTAGCAGTGGCCAAAAAGCATGGTATACGTGTGCTTGGTCCTAACTGTCTTGGTGTCTTTTATGCTAAAACAGGTGTGGACAGCCTCTTTTTGCCTGAAATTAAGAAATTGTCAACAGGCAAAGAAGTTGTTGCTACTCCACGTCCAATGTCTGGAAACATTGCAATGATTACTCAAAGCGGCGCTTTTGGTAGTGCAGCGCTTGATTATCTGACAGGTCGCCAGATGGGTGTCTCTAAATTTGTTAGTTTCGGTAACAAATGTGACACTTCAGAATCTGACATTCTTGAGTACCTTCTTTATGACGAAGAAACTCATGCTGTTCTCATTTACCTTGAAGACATTAAATCTGGTAAAGAATTCCTTGAGGTTGCCAAAAAAGTTTCACTTAAAAAACCAATCGTTGTAATTAAATCAGGCAAATCTGAGGCAGGTGCACGTGCAGCAGCTTCTCACACTGGCGCAATTGCTGGTGCAGACAAAATCTACGATGCTGCATTTGAAAAGACTGGTGTTATTCGTGCTAAGAACATGAATGAATTTTTTGACATCGGTAAGGCTCTTTCAAGCATGAAACCATCCGTTGGTTCAAACATTGGTATTTTAACTGACGCAGGCGGACCAGGTGTCATGTGTGTTGACGAATGTGAAATCGTCGGCTTAACTGTTAACAAATTTAGTGACGCAACTATTCAAAAGTTTGAGGAACTCAAAGAAAACGGCAGCATCTTAAAAATTTCAGCAACTCACAATCCAGTTGACTTAACCGGTAGCGTTACCGATGACCAATTCATCGTTGCAGCAGACCTCATGTTCCAAGAGCCATCCCTTTGCGGCATCATTTTCCTTGGCCTTCACCACATGCCAGGCTTGCAAGAGAAATACATTACAGGCGTTGCAGAAATCGCAGCTAAATATGACAAACCAATTGTTGCATGTGACATTGGCGAAACTGAAATGGCGCTTTACACAAGAAGTCACTTTGACCGTTTAGGCTTGCCCTCGTACTCTTCACCAGAAGATGCAGCCCACGCAATGAAAGCTTTGCTTCAATACGGCACTTTCCTGAAAAAGAATGGCGCTCTTGAAGCTTACATTGCAGAATACAATAAACGTAAAGCAGAAAAACAGTAACTAAAAGTTACTGCTTCCACTCTTTAATTTCATTTTTTTGTTTCTTTAAAAAATTGTTTGTTAAATGTTTACTGTAACTGTTATGGTGTCCTCATCTTTGATGTTGAAGCGGTTTCTTAGGTTGTCGGGTGCTATGATTTCGAGTAGGTTTTTTGGGTAAGTTGGCACGTCGGGTACTACCACGTAGCAGTCTTGGTTGAAGATTTTTGCTTTGTAAAGGTAGCCGGGTAGGTAGCCATCTTGGGGTTTGACTAATTTTCCGTTCTGCGATGTAAGGTGGCAGCGTTGCTCTGTGCTTTTTGCGGTTAACCGCAGGTTCAAGGTGCCAAGGTACGGTGTGAAACCTGTAATTTCCTGTAGTTGCTGCATTACCCATGGCATTTCAACAAAAAATTTGCCGCATCCTTGTCCCGAGTAGGCGGTGCCAATGAACTCTATTTTTTGCAAAAATTTTGCCTCAAAAAAGGGTGTGTTTATGGTTGTTGTTTTAGCCAGTCTGCGACGTCTTTGAGAACTGGGTCGGAAGAAATGTCCACGACGGGTACAATCATCCTTTCTTTGGTCTCAATTACCGGCGCAAACTTGGGCATAAAAGCGTAACCTAAATACGTCCAATATACCTTGCGTTTTTCGAGTAGTTCCTTGGCGACTGCGGTTGTGGAGGCTGGAAGCGGGAAATACAGAAACACGACGCCGTCAACCCAGTACAAGCCAGCCATTTTGCCTCCTGCAATAACGGAAGTAAAACGTGCAAGTTCATCGGGACTACTGAAATGGTTCTTCTCCATTACAGCAATTTCTTGAAAAGGCTCATACGAAACCGTAACTTGAGGTTTGCTCATGAATAATACCAACCTAACTAGGTAACAAAGAAGCAAACGCTCCCCTTTTAATATTACCATGTCAATTGCAGCTTCGATTTGTGTGCCTTAAAATTGTGGTGCAAGTGTTCTAAAGTATAGATATTTATCAAATTGATGGCGATAATTGTAACGTTATGATAAAAGTACTTGCTGTTACTTTAAATATTTATGACAATTAAGAAAAAATCTGGTAGTTTACCATAATAACTCTGAGCTCTTTGCCTAAAAACTGAGGTTACACTGAAGTTGGAAAATCAAGTAAAACCAGTCATCCTGATGCTGTTTTGTTTAGCATTGCTTATCTTGGCTCTAAGCGTCTTTACTTTACAACCAAACAAAGCTCCAGTACCTGATCAATTAGAAAACAATATTGGCGATGAACATTTAATGATTTGGACTCTTGGAACAAACGACTTTATAGAATCATTACAGACCAACCCACAAGCTGAAGGAACACCTGTAACCAGCTTATCAATAGAAGATTTTAATTCAAATTCTGAAATGCGTTCAATGGTTCTTAATAAATCGTCAATCATTATCTTTGACAGCATCTGGCTAAACCAAAACGACAACCAATCAACATATGACTTTGTAAATGCATCTGCAAGTGAAATTGGTTCATTTTTCGCTGTTGGTGGTTCAAATGCGAAACTTTATGAAATATTAGAAAAAGCTGATGTTTACACAATGGGCAGAGATGACAATGGAATCCCTCGAAATCCTGCTAGCCATAGTATGCCTATTATTGGTTTTCGACTACAATTAGTTAGAGACATTGACGGATCACAACACTATGCAAATTGTCATTACAGCAACGGCAACTTAAATGGGCCCGATTTACTCGAAACTATAGTTGAGTTTCTAAACCATCATGGGTAGATAAAACTAAATCAAAACTCGCAAAATCCAGTTGTTTGTTTTATGTCTAAATGTGTTTCTTGATAACAATTAGGTTTAATTCAATTATTTCATTTTTTTATGACTCTAAGAAATTGCCATTACAAAATGCTTTAGCGTTCTCTTCTAATTTTTACTGCCTCTTCACACCTTGAAAGCTTGGACAACTCCTGCCCGAAGAGGGTTCGCTACAAGCTGCAATAGGCACCACACATCGACTACTTCGTAGGATACGAAAGAGGAAAAAGAACAAACAACCTAACGTATCTGCATAAACACATAATTGAACAATTTTTCTTTTATCGAAAAGAGCCTTAAGGCAAGGGCTATCGTTCAGTTTTTAGGATAATTCGTAAGAGCTAATATTTACTTTCGTTAATACGAATTGGTTCTATTGTCAGTTGATCGATATTTCTGTAATAGGTTGAATAATCCCAAGTCCTTTGCTAGTTATGGTAATGGATTGGTTTCCATCATTAACAAAAACCCAATAATACGGCTCAGATTTTGCAAATTCTCCAATATAATCAGGGCTTCCTAAATGTAAAATTACTGTCCCATTGGAATTTGTGATAAAGTTACGATCAGTAGCAGGCAGAGTTTGAAGAATGCCCCCCGATTTCATTTCAAAAATATGTTTGAGTTGAACGTTGGCTCCACAGACAGGCTCCCCATTTCGAGTAACTTTGATTGTTATTAAATCTGTTTTATTTGTGTAGTCTTGTATGAGCTCGATAAAAGAATTATCTGTTATTGTGCAGACATAGGTGAGTGAACCTATGCTATTTATTCGATTCTGTAACATTTCGTTTCTAGAAATTACCGTAGCACCGTCACCCACCATCCACACTCCATCGATTAAAACTTCGGTAAACTCGTGATTTTCCCCAGAAACTATAACCTCTCTTGACTCAAAACCCGCATCAATCAAGAGTTGCTTTTTTGTCATTGCCATCTCTCCACATTTCCCTACCCCAGTAAGCATAAATTTCCAATAATCGTTGTTTGCTCTGAAGTAAGAACCAAAACAACTCATGTATTCAACACTTTTACAGATATAAGATGCCCTTTCCGAACTGTTGCTAATCGATGCCGTGTTATCTATTATTGTATTAGTTGCTAATGCCACAGTTATGTTGGGTAGAATAAGGACAAATATTAGTGCCGAAACTGCAAGCCACTTGTATTCTATTAGTTTACTTGTAAAATTTAGCTTTCCGTAAATAAAAAGCATTAACGGGATAGGTGCCCAAAAGATATAGTATTCAGGGAATACGTAAAGGTGGGGAAATTTTACAGCTATAATAGTAAGGCTCACATAGAAAAACAAAATAATGGCAAAGCAAATCAGAAGATATGCTCTAAAAATTCCTGTTTTGTGTTTATCTACAAAATCAATAATATAAAAAAGTGAAATAATTGGGAGAACAAGAAAGACAACAACATAAGATATTAAACTTAAAACTCTGTAGGTTGTGTCAATAGTGATTATTGTTCCTTAACCAGATTGAGGCTGAAAGGATAACTGAGAAAACAATGAATAATGTAAATACAATTTTTGGAGTTAATTCTGTAAGAAGTCTCCCAAAATTATCCATTTTTTCCTTTAACTTCATTTTGTTAATCTTTTCAGCGGGACCTCAAAAAGTTTGCGTCTGAAACAATGTTATCCTAATAAGTAAGCAATAAATCAGTATGGCAATTTAGTCATCTTCAAAATACATTTTTGGGTTATTATTTTCCTATTGTTTTAGAAAGGTTTGTAGCTGCTTTTGTATCTGGTAGATGTGTCGCTTAAAATTATGGATTAGGCTGGTTTGAATCATGCTATTTTTTCTATAGTTAGTTTTTTGTTTGTTGGGTCTATTTTGATTTTTATTTTTTCGTTTGGTTGGAATGGGAATGCTGAGTCTTTGGCGAGTTCTGTGGGTATGTAGATGAAGAGTTTGTCGTATTGTTTGCCGGCTGTTGTGGATGGTCTGTTTACTATTTTGCTTTCGGCTTCCAACATTTTTGTTCCCTAATTTGGTGACACAATACGAGCAGATTAGTATTTTTGTATGCAAATTGCAAAACAAATTGCATAACAAAATTTAAAAAGCAACCCAACCTAAACACTACCGAGGCAAAAAAACATGACAAACCCAAACAACCCAACCAAAAAAGCAATCCTCGTAATAGAGTTAGGTTACGAGTCCACCCAAGCATCAAACACCCAAATAGAAAAAGACATTCAAAAGGAAGCGCAGATTCCATGGTGTAGCAGGATTCGCCGAATTGACGTTTACAGCAGCAAGTAGTCCCGTGGTGAAGCCCATGGTTGCTTGTCCACGATGCGGCAAAAACGTAGCCAAATCCGTCCGAACGCTGGAAACGTTCATGTTTAAGATAGAAGATTACGAATGCGACGGCTGCGGGAAACGTTTCGAAGCAATCAGTTAAGTTAACCAGCCTATTTGGATCCTAATATCAAATCATTGCAGAAAAAGACAGAGGGGGTCAAAGAAAATCCTAAGGGGGGTAGGTGCTATTGACGCAAAAACAAGCCAAAAGTATGTTGAAATTCAGTGCTAATTTTTGCACTGTCCCTGTTTTTAATGTGTTTATTTTAAGGGCATTTTAACGCCAAAATTCTTTAAAGGGCACGCTAGGCTGCTGGTTTAGCCATTGGAGCGTGAGAAATGCTTTAGCTTTGCCAAATGGGTCATGCTAGAACCCGAATGCATTGCGCTGTTCACTGCTTTCTATTTGCCTTTCACTAACCTATCAGAAACTTTATGCAGAAACCTGTAGAGGGTCTATCTTTCTGGGGATGGGTAGGCTCTTGCTGTCAGCAACCTTTTTTTTTAGCTTACCGCTAATCTTTCTGTATCTAACTTTTGGAGTGTTTTTAGCATGGAGAATCATAAAGAGCATACGCTTGGAAGACCAACTTCTCAAGAAGAACCCGTAAAAGGTGTAGCACCAAACAAGTTTCCCTGCCCCGTCTGCAACAAAACTTTCAACACCCAGTCAGAAATGGAAAGACACCGAGACACGGCACATCACGAAACAAAAGGCCACAACCAATAACCTCAACCCTATAATACTGCCTGAAAACTGTACGCTTGTCCACCGCATCACGGAAACAAAAATCCCAATGTCCTCCCAGTTTTACCCTCATAGGCGTGTAGCGCTCGCCTGCTTTTTAACAGAAAATTAATATGGCTTATCTCAATGACATTTTAATGTGAACTAGTTATGATTAAAGTTGGCATCAACGGGTTTGGAAGAATTGGCAGACTTTTATATCGAGCAGCCCTTGAAAGAAACGCAAACATTGATTTTGTCGCAATAAACGACCTCGCAGACGCGAAAACAAACGCGAACCTGCTAAAATACGACAGCGTCCATGGAAGATTCCCTGGAACCGTCGAAGTCGAAGGCAACGACCTTGTAGTCAACGGCAAAAAACTAAAAGTCTTAGCCCAAAGAGACCCAACACAGCTCCCATGGAAAGACCTGGGAGTTTACCTCGCCGTAGAATCAACCGGCTTATTCACCAACCGCGAAGGCGCATCAAAACACCTCCAAGCAGGAGCCAAAAAAGTCCTCATCTCCGCGCCCGCAGAAAACCCAGACGCAACATTCGTACTCGGCGTAAACGACAGCAGCTATGACCCAGAAAAACACAACATCCTATCAAACGCCAGCTGCACCACCAACTGTCTCGCCCCAATCAGCAAAGTCCTCGCCGACAACTTCGGACTCGAAAAAGCCCTAATGACCACATGCCACAGCTACACCAACGACCAACGCATCCAAGACCTCGTACACAAAGACCCACGACGCGCCCGCGCAGCAGCAATCAACATTATCCCAACAAGCACCGGAGCCGCAAAAGCCATCGGCTTAGTACTGCCCGCATGCGCAGGAAAAATGAACGGCATATCCCTCCGTGTCCCAACACCCGACGTAAGCATCGTCGACTTAACCGCAATCCTCGGAAAAGAAGTAACCAAAGAAGAAATCAACCAAGCAATGAAACAAGCCGCTGAAGGCCCATTAAAAGGCAAACTCCAATACACCGAAGACCCAATCGTCTCAACCGACGTACTACACAGCACTTACTCATCAGTCTTCGACGCTCAACTCACAATGGTACTTGGCGAAAAAAGCAACTTCGTAAAAGTCTTCGCTTGGTATGACAACGAGTGGGGCTTTAGCAACCGCATGGTTGATTTAATTGAGCTTGTAGGCAAAAAAGCCAACCTGTAGCTCGGGTCACGCAAGCAAACTTAAATAAAACCAATTTTTCTTTACCCCTAAACCATCTTGAGAGTGCGTGGGAAAAATGGTAAACTTCAAAACATTAGACGACTTTGACGTAAAAAACAAAACCGTGATTGTACGTGTAGACTTTAACTCAGAAGTTGACCCGCAAACCAAACAGGTCACAAACGACACACGTATACGCGCATACTCAGCAACTCTTCAAGAACTCGCAGAAAAAGGCGCCAAAGTTGTCGTCCTCTCCCACCAAGGACGCAAAGGCGACCCCGACTACACCAGCCTAAAACAACACGCAGAAATCCTCCAACAAATCCTCAACTCACCCGTAAAATATGTTGACGACCTTTTCGGCGAAAAAGCCAAAAACGCAATCAAAAACCTCCAAAACGGAGAAATCCTTGTTTTAGAAAACGTCCGCAGTTGGGCTGGAGAAACAAAAAAAGGCAGCCCCGAACAGCAAGCAAAAACTGAACTTGTCCAAAACCTTGCACCACTCGCCGACTTGTTTGTAAGCGACGCTTTCTCAGTTGCACACCGTGACAACGTCTCCATGGTCGGCTTCACCGCGGTTCTACCCAGCGCCGCCGGACGCATCATGGAACGCGAACTAAAACATTTAAGCAAAACATTGGAAGACCCACATCACCCATGTGTTTACGTTATGGGCGGAGCAAAAGCTGATGACAGCTTAGAAATCAGCAAATACATCCTAAAGAACAAAGTTGCCGACCACGTGCTACTGGGCGGAGTAACTTCTCAACTGTTTATGGCGGCTAAAGGTGTCGATTTAGGCAAAAAAACTATGGATTTTTTGGCAAAAAAAGAACTTCTCAAATTTATTCCAGGAATACAAACGCTTTTTGCAGAGTATCCAGACAAAATCTTGTTACCCGTCGACGTAGCTTTAGATGTTGATGGCAAACGAAAAGAAATCTCAGCCAACCAGTTGCCTTCTGAATACCCAATTTTTGATATCGGCACAAAAACCGTCCAACAATATGTAGCAATAATTGAAGAAGCGAAATCAATTGTGGTGAGTGGTCCACTTGGCGTTTACGAAAACAGCGAATTCTGCTACGGAACAAAAACCGTTTTTGAAGCAATCGCCAACAGTAATGCTTTTAGTCTTGCAGGCGGAGGAAACACGATTGCGGCAATTGACCAGTACGGTTTAACTGACAAAATTAGTTACATTAGCACTGCGGGTGGAGCGTTAGTTGAGTTTTTGATGGGTAAAAAGTTGCCGGGTGTGGTAGCGTTGGAGAAGGCCGTCAAAACAAAAAGGGTTGCAATACCCGCAACCGTATAAAAAACCTTTAAAAAAAGGTTAATATTTTTTGCGCATTTTCTCGTTTCTACGGGCTCTGTACAGTGCGTAGCCAAATGAGACAATTATTGATACGACGACCGCGACGATAATAATTACTACAAATGTTAAGGGGAATCCCACAAAGTTTGCCTGCCTCTCTGAAGTCGCTGATTCGCCCTGAGCGTTATAGGCTGTCACTTTAATTGTGTGTGTACCTTCAGTATAGTTACCTGTATTGAAGTTCCAGCTAAAAGGTGCACTTGTAGCGTTGAGTTGCAGTTGGTCATCGAGATAAAACTCAACATACCGCACGTCGGAAGAGACTTCTGTATTGATGGTCCATTCACCGTTCATGTCTTCTCCCATGCCGTAACCATTGTCCTTGTAAAAATTCAGGGTTAAAGTGGGTTTAGCTTCAGCGTTAAGACAGATTGCAGTTAATGATGCCGCTAAAACTAAAACAAGTAAGCAGGCAAACGCATTAGTGTGTTTCATTTTAATTTCTCCTATTTTTTTATTATTTCTTGGAAGGTGTCCTTAAATCTTTGGCAATTATGTCTCTTTTTTCAGGATGCCTTTTTTTGCTTATTAGAAAAATTATGCTCGAAACGGCCAGCATTATGCTCAGAGAAAAGAACAGTCCCACGTATTGTAGGCTGGTTGCGAAGATTACTCCGCTGACAATTGGACCCAGCGTTTGACCGATATCCATCATTGTCGATAGGAACCCCATGGATGCTCCCACTAAACTTGCTGGCACTATCTCGCTAATTAATGGAGAAGTTGATGATAAAACTGCTGCAAAGGCGACGCCGTAAGCAATGATCAGTATCAGCATTACTGAAAAAGATGTTGTGAAAGGTACTGCAGCAATGATTAGGCAGCTTGCAATTATTCCTGTTACGATGGGTTTGGTTCGGCCTATCTTGTCTGAGACTCTTCCGATTAAGGGGCGTGCAATTACTAAAGCAATAATTTGGCTACCCGTAACGATGCCGATAGAGAAAAGGTCTAAGCCTGCAACATCCTGCAAGTAACCTACTAAGAAGAATTCGACTGCGCCAAAAACGTAGTATTGCGCTGCCTGAACAAAACTAACGCCAAGAACGCCTGTGTTTCTGATAAGTTCAAGCCAACCGCTGAACATTTTTCGGGCAGGTTTATTTTCACGTGTTGTAGCTTGTGGAATATTTTTTCTCTCGGCAAGGAAAAACAGGGCAATAACAAAAGCGGTAACACCTGCAATGCCAACGGCGGTGTATAGTGTAAAGAAACTGTTGTCTGTAGCGAAAAGGATGTAGCCTCCCAGAAACGGCGCTAAAGCTCTGCCTACAGCGGTTGCGGAGTTGAAGAGTGAGATACGTTCTCCACGTTTGGTTGGGTATAATTCCGCTATTGAGGCCTCAGCTACTGGTACAAAGATTGCAGTGGCGAAGCCGTGGTAAAAACGTACAAGCGCAAGCATCCACCATTCGGTTACGCCTAAGTACAGAAATGGTGCAGAGGCGAAAACGAAAGCGGCAAAAAGCAGGACTTTGCGTCTTCCAAAAATGTCTGAGAGTGAAGCTGCTGGAAGACTAATTAGGATGCCTGGGATGGTTGAGGCTGAAGCCACTATTCCCAGAAGATCCGCTGGTGTGTCAAGGCTTGTTGCAAATGGTTTAAGGACAGGATTCTTTGACATTGTAGAGCTTAGAATTGCAAATAAGCCCATTATGCAAATTATGACAAAGAAAGCTTTTATCTTCCAGTTAGCCTTAAACACCATTTAACCTCTGCACGATAGTATTTAGAGCGGAATATATTTTTTATCAACTAAAAGAACGTTCACATTGATGAAAAAATGAAAAGGACTTATTGACTAGCTTTTTGTGCTAAGTCTTTTGTCCAGTTACGGATTTCTTCCCAATCCCGCAAGTCATAAACTCCCGGCGGTGACTCAGTGAAACCGTCTTTTTCAAGTTGCGGACGAATAGCGCCAAATGTTTTGCGGGTGAATATGTTCATCTTGTTAAAGTCTAAGACTCCGCCGAAAAAACCGATAGCAATTGGGTTTAAATTAAACTTGGCAATTTTGTCATCAATCTCGATTTTTCGGTCTTTGGCTAGCTCCTCCTGTTTGCCTTCTCGTTCAAGGACTGATTTCATTGAAGAAACAAACAGGGCAACCTTCTTTTGGGGCAGCTCATTTTTGAAGCGTTTAACAAAATCTTCAATCTCGCCAGTCCATCTACCCAGTTGTAAGCCTGTTCCGATAACGATTAATTCGTATGAGTTTATGTCTTTGATTTTTTCTTGTTTCGCGTTAACAACTTCGACCTCAAAGCCTTCGGTTTCTAGGATTTTGGCTACTTCTCCTGAAGTAGTGGTGGTTGCTCCGTATCTGGTGCCGTAAACAATTAAGGTCTTCAATTTTTGTACCACAAACTAGGTTAACTGTTTAGCGTTATAAGACTGTTGACTCCAAAATTTTTTCAAGGGCTAAATCAGAAATAGTTTAAAGTATTCGTTAACAAATTAAGCAAGCTTATCGAAAAAATGCAATGTGGGAGAAATAAAAACGTGAATAACGCAAAAAGAAGTGCCATCGATAACAAAGTCTTAGATGGTTTAGCTTGGGGTTGTTTCTTAATTCTTTTGGGTCTCATCTGGTTCGCGTCAACACTTTACCCTATTGATACAGGCGCGTACGTTGCAATCGGTATAGGTATAATACTGGTTGTAGTTAACCTGACACGGCTTGCAATAGGTATTAAGGTGAGCAAGTTTAGTCTTTTTATTGGTGTTCTTGCTTTCGCCTTAGGCACTGCAGGATTAATCGGTTACTCACTACACTTGGTGCCAACGATAATTATTCTAATTGGTCTCTTCATTGTTGCTGAAGGATTACAACGGGCAACAAGAAACCGTCAATAACCTTCTTTTATTTCAAAAAAGTAAGTACAGAAAACCCTTAGGGCTGGGTGCTATTCGCTGAATTTCAACCAAAAATGTGGTGGGAAAGGGTTTAGCGTAGTTTCATTAGAACCATTTCTGCAGCTAAAACCATTGGTTCCCAAGTTTCACACATTGGCGGCGCATATGCCGTGTCTGCTTTAGCAAGGTCACGCACAGTCATCTGCTTCTGAATCGCAAAACTCAGCGCGTTAATGCGTTGGGTTACTGCTTCTCCACCGACGATTTGAGCACCGATTATGCGTTCTGACTCTTTTTCAACAATCAGTTTTACTTTGATGGGTTTTGCTGTGGGGTAATAGTCTGCTTTAGTTTTGCTACTTATTGCGCCGACGACTACTTCAATGTGGTTTTTTGCAGCGGCAGTTTCGCTTATGCCTGTTGCGCCTGCTTCAATATCAAACAGCATAGTGATTGCAGAGACTAAGGCGCCCGTGAATTGGGCGTAAGCTCCTGCCGCGTTTGTACCTGCAACCTTGCCTTGCCGAACAGCGACTGTGCCAAGCTGTGGGCAAATTGGTCTGTGAGTTATAATGTGCAATGTTTCGGCGCAGTCGCCAACTGCATAAACATCTTTTATGTCGGTTTCCATTCGTGAATTAGTTCTAATTGCCCGTGTATCCCCTAATGGTATGCATGAGTCACAGGCGAGCTTAGTGTTAGCCCGAACACCAAAAGCGCTGATGAACATGTCAGCAGTGAGTGTTTCGCCACTTGCAATTATCCCAGTTACTTTGTCGTCGCCAAGGATTTCTTCTACTCGTTTGTTTAGAAGAATTTTCATGCCTTTACTTTCAAGATGGTCCTGCACTAGTTTTGCCATATCCGCATCAAGCAGTTGTGGCAGAATCTGAGGTAACATTTCAACAATTGTAACCTGCAAGCCTCGCTCAATTAGGGCAACACCAAGTTCCAACCCGATTAAACCTGCTCCCATTATTATAGCTGATTTTGCTCCAGCTTTTACGGCTTCATCAATTTTTTCGCCGTCTTCAATATTGCGTAGGCTTAGGATGCCGGTTTTTTCTTTGCCTTTAATGGGCGGCATAAATGCGTCAGCACCGGTTGAAATTATCAAGCTATCATAAGACAAATCTTCAGTCGTGCCTTCAGCGGTTTGGATTGTAACTTTTTTCTCTGCTGTGTTGATGACGGTGGCGGTTGTTTGAGTGTATAGGTTAAGTTTAAGCATTTGAAAATATGCTGGAGGATAAACGATTAAGTCTTTGAATTGGGGGATTGCTCCACTGATGACAAATGGTAAGCCGCAACGGGAGTAGCCTGCAGTTTTTTCTTTAGTGACAAGAGTGATTTCTGCCGTTCGGTCTTTTTTGCGTGCTGCAGAAGCCGCGTCAATACCGGCGGCGTTTGCGCCGATTATGACTATTTTTCGAGGCACTATTTTCAGTCCTCCCCTTTTTTTATTTTCCTTGGGCTTGAGCTTTGTGCCATTCAACAGCTTTGTCGAAATCCATTAGGTTTGCAAGTTCTTCTTGTAGGTTGGATGGTTTTATGATGAGTAACCATGCTTTGCCGTATGGGTCCTCGTTTAGGGTTTCTGGTTTCGAGAGTACTTCTTCGTTAACTTCTTCTATAACTCCGCTTGCTGGCGATACTAGGTCGGAAACGGCTTTTACGGATTCAAGAGTTCCGTACGGCTCGTTTTGCTTAACTTCAGTGTCTGCTTCAGGCAGTTCAGCGTAAACTATTTCACGTAGAGCTTTTTGAGCATAATCTGTTATGCCCACACGTATTTTATCGCCTTCAATTTTTAACCAGGCAAAATCCTTTGAATAATATAATCCTTCAGGAACCTCGTATCCTTCAACTTTAACCATAAACAATACCTTCAGATGTTATTACAATAAGCTAAGCTAAAATCAAAAGCATTGTTGCTTAAAAGTTTTCACAAAAACAAAAAATAAAAAAAGAAAAAGGTTTACCGTTCGCGTTTACCAGCAATCCAGTCTTCTGTGTCCTGACGGGCTTGGCTGTCTGGAACTTGGACTGGTGGATGCTTAAAAGCGTATGAGGGCATACTCAAGAGTGCGCCGCTGATTTTGCGGTCAAGAGCGATTTTTGCTGCACGGATTAGGTCGATGACGACTCCGGCGCTGTTTGGTGAGTCTTCGACTTCAAGTTTTGCGCTGATGCTTATGGGGCGGTCGCCGAATGCTCGTGTTTTTATTGATAGGTAACAGATTTTTTTGTTGCCTAGAAACTGTACGAAGTCGCTTGGCCCGATTCTTGTGGGCAAATTGTATGGTACAAGGCTTGTGACTGCTTCTGTTTTGCTGATTCGTTTGCTTGTAAGGCGGTTTTCTACGGTCATGTTTTGGAAGTCGGTATCTCCGCCCAAGTTTAGCTGGTAAGTTTCATCCACGATTGCTCCTCGGTCAAGACAAAGCCGTACAAGCTGGCGGTGAAGGATGGTTGCGCCGACTTGGCTTTTAATGTCATCACCAAGGACTGGTAAACCGGCTTTTTCGAATTTTTTAGGCCACTCTTTTGTTGCGTCGCTGCCGATGAATTCTGGCATGCAATTTACAAATGCACAGCCTGCATCGATGGCGCATTGAGCATAGAAACGTACTGCATCATGACTGCCGACTGGCAAGTAATTGACTAGAACTTCTGCTTTTGCGTCTTTGAGCGTTTGAACTATGCTTTCTTTTGTGGTGTTGCTGTCGTCATAAACGTTAAAGGTTTCACGCATGTGTGGAGCGACACCGTCAAGGATGATGCCTGGCGAAATTTTAACGCCAAGATTTGGGACGTCGCTGAATTTTTCACAACAGTTTGGTTTCATCCAGATGGCTTCTGAGAGGTCTTTTCCGACTTTGTCTTTGTTAACCTCGAAAGCTGCGACAAACTTTATGTCGTTTATATGGTATCCGCCATAGTTTACATGCATAAGGCCGGGAACTGTTTCGCCGTCTTTGGCGTTCTTGTAGTATTGGGTTCCCTGAATCAGGGCGCAGGCGCTGTTGCCCACGCCGATAAGTGCTACACGAATTTCAGGCATAAACTAACCTTCCAAAGATTCTAATGGTGTTGAAAGCCTTAATGTTCCGCTACGCTAATAACTTTTTCTAAAAGTATCCTTCAGAGAAACAGCAAAAGACCCAGAAAATCACGACATTTTTCAACATATTAATGGCGCAAAAAAACTGTCATTAGCACCTACCCCTCTTAGGTTTTCAACATACAACCCTTAATGTTAATCAGTAGTTCTTGATTAAGACCAATTGGGTTTGGAGTCGTGCTAAGGAAGGCTTGAGACTGAATTTGTTTGTCAACTGTTACGCCTGAGGGTACTGTTTTGTATGCCCAGTTAGGTGATGATGGGTTTCCGCCATGCATTGATTCTTGGGCTTGAGTTGGTAGAATCGCTAACATTGATGATGCCCTAAGAATGCTAAGAATTGCAACCGCAAACATTTTTTGTAGTTTATAATTTGGGTTGTTGTTTATTTTTTTCATTTTTAATGCCTTTGATTCAAAATTTTATTGTAAGTTATAGCTTACCTTATTGGTTTCTTTATAAGGTTTGCTCAGTTTTACGGTTAAATGTGCTAAAATAGGCATTTAAAACGGAAAAAAGCAATACTTTTTAAGTTATAATCATAAATGGCGCTTATTTGTGGGTTTTCACAAAAAGTGTGTATGTTCAAAATAAAAATGTATTAAACGATTTTTAACATGTTTTTGTTTCGCATAGTTATATGAAATACATATTGCTCTATCAAAATTAGTGCTAACGGAAAATCATCAAATTTTGCCGCCCCGCAACATTTTTGTCTCCGAACATTACGTAATTTTTATCTGTGCTACTTCTCCAGTATCTGCCCAAACAGTAACAGCTACACTATTTACGCCACCTAAGTATGTCTTGTCCAAATAAAGTGTGACATACCAGCACGGATACAACTGTGTACCCTGTCTAGTGTTCGGATGAAAAACGGTTAAAACCGGCGACTCAAGAAACTCCAAACTTGATACGGTTTGCCCATTGATGGAATAGCTGAATGTTTTGGCGGCATTTCTGGCTATTTCTATAGCGTAATCTTGGTTGATGTTGACGTTTGTGTTTCCAACGCTGAATAGGTACATGCCATCGGTAAGTGAAGTTAAAACGCGGCCTTCAAAAACCAAATCAACACTTTTTGGTGAATAATCTACACTATTTTCCGTGTACATCCAAAACAGATGCGTCGTGTCAC
This sequence comes from Candidatus Bathyarchaeota archaeon, assembly GCA_963832745.1. Classification (GTDB taxonomy): domain Archaea; phylum Thermoproteota; class Bathyarchaeia; order Bathyarchaeales; family Bathycorpusculaceae; genus Bathycorpusculum. The sequence goes on from CAWHVC010000003.1 coordinate 591,392, forward strand.
CGCTAAATGATACGTTGAGTTTTAGGTTACCTTGTTTAATCTCAATGTTCTCCTCTTTCTGTACGAGGCTTAACATTTCACTCATGTTGCCCAAGTATGCGGTGTCTTCGTAAACGCTTAAACGGTCAAGCAGGCTTTTAGCGGTATCCAACTTGCTTATGGGTTGCCCTACACTGAAGATGGGTGTGCCTTCAAAAATGCTGATTTGATAACGTGACAGTTGACCGTCACGGAAACGGAAGACAACGTCAAGTTTGCTTTCGCTACTGGTTAACGAGTAACGCATGATTTCCTCAACTACGCCGCCTAAATCTTTACGGTGCTCAACAGTTCGGCTAAGAAGTGTCGCTTGGTATTTGCCTGTGTCGATTTGGGCTACATTCTGCAGGAAGGTGATGGCGTCGTCAGTGCTACTGCTCCAAGACAAAAGCTGGTTATAACGTGACTGCAGGTTGTCACGGTCGCTTGCCAATTGGCTGTTGACGCCGAATTGGATGTAAGTAAAGCTTGCCAGAACAATAACGCCAACAAGCAGAATGCCTAAAACTGTTTTCCACTTCACACTTAATCCCAATCGTTGGCGGGGTTGAACAGGTGGGGCTTCCTCGACAACTTTCATGGTGTTAACTGATGCTTGACCAAAAGTGGATAACCTATAGGTGCCTGTGTCTGTTTTGGTTACGAGTTCGCCGAGGTTTTCCAAATGATAAGTAAGGTTAGAGCTTGATACGCCGAGGTATTCCAGCATTTCAGAAAAAGTCATTGGCTTATCGGCGAGCATACGCAGAATTTTGCGGCGAGCTGGATGTTTGAGTGAACTGAACATTGTTGAGTAGATTTCTTCTTTGGAATCAGCCATTATAAGCCCTTATATCATGAGGCACTGGCATAAGCTTAAAACTTTGTCTTTGTCAAGGTTTTTAGACTAAACATTTTTGTTTTGTCATTTTTTCCTTACAAGAACCCTTTTATCAAATAGATTAAGAGAAACAAATTATGAAGAAAATGTTTGCTGTCTGCCTGGTATGCTTCCTTCTGTTGCCCACATTAGATTGGGTTGTGCCTGTTAATGCTTCAAGAACGCTTACAGTACCCAGCGAATATTCAAGTATTCAACAAGCCATAAACGATGCAAACGCCGGTGACACAGTTTTTGTAAAAGCAGGCACATACAAGGAACAATTAGTTATTGATAAACCATTAATTCTTAAAGGGCAAGACAAAACCAGCACTTTCCTTGTTTCTGCAGATTCGGGCGCAATTGTGAAGGTAGGCAGTAATAATGTTGAGTTTTCAGGTTTCACGGTTCGACATGACGGTTTAGGCAGCGGTTACCCTTTGTGGTATTGGAGTTCAGGGAAAGCTGCAGTGCACCTTCTTAATGCGGAAGACTGCCATATTTACGATAACCTGATTGCCAGTAGGGGTTGCGGTATCTGGCTCTACAACTCGCACCATAACAATTTACATGACAATACTGTTAGCGAATGTGATTACGGCATCACTTTGCAGCAATCAAGCCAAAACACGCTAACCAACAATACACTGACAAACAACACCAATGGTTTATCCTTTATGTCCTCGTCCAGTAATACCCTAAAACAAAACATTTTAACTGATAATTCCTACAATTTTGAGATTTCAAGTGAAGACCTTTCAGGCTACCTCAACAGTGTGGATGAGTCAAACTTGATTGAAAATAAACCTGTAATTTATTGGGTAGACAAGACAAACCAAAAAGTTCCCTCGGATGCCGGTCTTGTTGTTTTGGTTAACTGCAAAGACATCACAGTCGACGGCTTAACACTATTTCCAAGTACACAGGCAGCTATTACCTTAGCTGGAACCCAAAACTGCCAAGTTAAAAATAACCACATATCTAACAGCAGTGTCGCTATCCAACTTTTCAACGCTAAATATGACTTCATTTACAATAATACCCTAAAAGCCATCAACGTAGGTGTCCAATCAAACGGCAACGGAACCACAATACAAAACAATAATATTATTGCTGCTACCGGCGTTAGCATCGGCGGTTACTACCAAACCGTAATAGGTAATGCCATAAACTTAGAACAAACCAGTTACTTTGGCGACTACGCAATAACCTGTACTGGCTCTTATAACAACATAAGCTTAAACCGAATGCAAAATGCAATGCGGGGCATAAGCATAACCGCTTCAAACAACGTGTTTTATGGCAACATCTTGGACGACTGCAACGAAATTCTGCTTGAAAAAGTAAACGGCAACTTTATCATCAGAAACACCTTGACTTCAACAGGTATCAACATACATGAAGGGTCTGAAAATGTGCTTTGTGGAAACAAGTTAACTGGCGGTCGTGGCATTAACCTCCTTTTTGGTCACAACAACACGGTATATTCCAACACGGTAGCGAATAGTCAAGTGGGCGTTCAATGGGGCAGCAAAGCAGAATATGTATCAAACAACCTGTTTTACCATAATAATTTCGTGGGCAATGACCGTCAAATTGGGAAAAGCTGTAGCAGTTACGCTGTTAACTTTTGGGATAACGGCGAAGAAGGCAACTACTGGAGCGATTATAGCGGCAGCGACTGGAACTTTGATGGTTTGGGCGATTCTGTTTATGAACTCAAAAGTTACTATGATGGTACAGACGGCGAAGTGACTTACACTTGCGGCATCGATAATCACCCTCTCATGAAGCTTTATGACATCTCCAAAGCTACCGTGGATCTGCCCGTTTGGGTTGACCCTGAAAAACCTCAAGAAGCCACCCAACCAAACGATTTGCCACCCGTGAATATTCCTCCAATTGACCAAGAGCCGCCATTATCAACAGCTCAAATCATAGCCATAATAATTGCAGTCTTAGCCACGATAACAGTAATCCTGTACCTGAAACGGAACCGCAAAGCTGGCAAGCTGCAGACTAGTTGAGGCAAATTACAAATAACCCAGCAACCCAGTATTCTACATTGTAGGGTATTGTTATGACTGATGTCGTGTTTACTTTTGAGGTTCACCAGCCACACCGGCTAAAACGCAGCTTGTTTTGGGAAGGCAAAATCTTCAAACGCTTAACCAAAAACGAACTCTTCGACTACTACTTTGACAATGAAGGCGACCGCGAAATTTTCAAGCGGGCAGCACGCAAATGCTATTTTCCCTCAAACCAAATCCTGCTTGACCTCATCGACCGACACCGTCACGAACGCAAACCCGTAAAAGTTGCTTTCAGCCTTTCCGGCGTCTTTTTAGAACAATGCGAAATGTTCGACAAAGACCTACTTGAAACCTTCAAACAACTTGCAAAAACAGGCAAAGTTGAGTTTCTTGACCAAACTTATTACCACTCCATTGCAAGTCTTTATCCAGACAAAACCGAGTTCATTGAACAAGTGCAAATGCACCGTCAACTCATCCAAGACCTTCTCGGCTACACACCAAGCGTTTTCGAAAACACTGAACTGCTCTACAACAACACCATTGCCAAAACCGTGGAAAGTATGGGTTACAAGGGCATCTACACTGAAGGCGTAGAAAAAATACTCGGCGAAAAATCGCCCAACTTTCTTTATACCCCAAAAGGCTGCAAAAAAATCCGCACATTACTACGCAACTACAAGTTAACCGACGACATCGGTTTCCGTTTCAGTGCTCGCTGGTGGCCTGATTGGCCTCTGACAGCTGAAAAATATGCCGGTTGGCTTGCAGGCACAAAAGGTGAAGTTATCAACATTTTCCCCGATTACGAAACCTTTGGAGAGCATCATTGGCCAGAAACAGGTATCCACGATTTTCTACGGCATATGCCTGAAAAACTGCTTGAATATGACAACCTGAAAATGATTACCCCGTCTGAGGCGGTTGAGCGCCATATTCCAGTGGGCGAGATTGATGTTCCCGAAACCGAGTTTACCGTTTCTTGGGCGGACGTGGCAAGAGATTCAACAGGTTGGCTTGGCAACGTGATGCAGTGGGCATACTACACTTCACTCCGTAGGCTGGAACCTTTAGCGAAAGAAACTGATGACCCTGAATGGTTGCGGCTTTGGCGTGACTTTCAAACAAGCGACCACCTTTATTACATGTTCACCGCTGGAGGTGGACCCGGCGAAGTTCACTCGTACTTTAGTCCATACGAGTCACCCATGGATGCATTCGCGGTTGCTCAATCATTGCTTAACGATTTTGAGTCACGCCTACGCATGGCGATTTTAACCGCTAACGAACCATTCCTTTTCTACACTGGCACTGGTAAAGCATGCTACACTGGCGTTATGGCATGGAGCCTCTGTGGATTCATAAAAGTCGTCCAAACAGTCGACTCCGAAGCGCTTGAATTCCACGTTGGTAACGGTGATTTCGAAAGCTGGATCAAGTTTTCCCTTAAAGATGAAGAGTTAGCTGAAAAAATTCATCAAATTGCCGCTTCAAAGAAAAAGAAAGAAGCCCTAAGACGTGCAATTGTTACTGCAGCAAAGACTCGTTACACGACTCTTTTAGGTAAAGCGCAGGAAGCTACACGGCAATTCTGAAGCTGTTCGCATTGATTTATAAGACCCATTTTTCCTTATTTTAAGTGAATTGAGGTCACATTAATGAGAGAAGAACTTCCATTTCCCGACAAGGTTCTGCAGACCCTTCATAACCTTTGTGCAACTGCCGCTGACCTGTCAAGGCGCAGTGATGAGGTAGCAAGAATTCTGCAGAAGGATCCTAATGAGATTGAAGGCATCCTTGACAAGTACAAGTCTGAAGGTTTCGCTGAAAGCTTTGTTGACAACGAAGGCAAAAAACGTTATTACCTTAACGGTAGAGGCATAATCAAAGTCTGTTCACTCTTTACATAAAGTGACCTGTTTATGCGCGTAATACTGTTTTCTTGGGAGTATCCGCCTAGGGTTGTGGGGAAACTTGCTGAATACGTTAGCGCGCTATCTACTAACTTGGTAAAAAGTAAAGTTGACACTTATGTTGTCACTTATCACGATTACTTGACTGGGTTATCGGTTGAATCTTCTGGAGTAAAAACTTTCCGCGTGACTAACCCAGTGAAAACTCACATCGGCGTTTTAACATGGGTGCTGACTCTTAACCAAGAGGTTGAACGAGCCGCAGCCAACATTTATTACGATTCAAAAAAGAAAGTTGACTTAATTGACGTGTATGATTGGCATTTAGTTCCAGCCGCTGTGGCACTAAAAAATGGGCTTGGAATACCATTTGTTTACTCTGTTGAAAGCCTAGAGGATCACCGTTCACTATCTTCAAACTCACCCTATAATATGGCAATCAAAAGTATCGAGTGGCTAGGCTGCTACGAGTCAAGCGTTATCAGCGTAAAATCTGAATGGATGAAAGAAGAAATCATTCGCATTTACAACGTGCCCAAAGAAAAAATCGTTACTCTCTCAACCGAACCTGAAACATGGCTGAAAAGTGTTCTTGAAACCTATAACTTAGCAGTTGGAGGCGCTAAAGCTTGAAGCATGAATTAAGTGTTATGATGCTATCTTGGGAGTATCCGCCAAGAGTAATCGGCGGAATTTCGCCACACATTTATCACTTGTCTAAAAGCTTAGCCAAGCAAGGGGTAAAAGTTTACGTTGCAACATGCGATTTCCCAGGTGCACCAGCTCATGAAACCACTGTTGACGGCGTAGAAGTTTACCGCATGGACAGCTATAAAACTCCAGCGCCCGATTTTGCAACTTGGGTTTACCTCATGAACTTAAACATGCAAAAAGAAACCGCGGCAATTGTCCGTAAACTCGGAGACAAAATCGACGTTTTCCATGCACACGACTGGCTTGTTGCTAATGCTGGTATTGGGCTTAAGCACATTTTCAGAAAACCGTTGCTGGTAACCATGCATTCCACTGAGATGGGACGTCGTGATGGCACACACACATCTACAGAGAAGATGATTCATGAAACTGAAGCTTGGCTAAACTATGAAGCTTGGAAAGTTATCTGTTGCAGCGATTACATGATTCAACATGTAAAGTGGGCTTTTGGGTTGCCAAGTGATAAACTAGTCGATGGTTCCTAACGGCGTAGACACAAAAAGTTATGATGCAGCCAACAGTGATATGAAAGCTTTCAGAAGCCGATATGCTTTGCCTGAAGAAAAAATTGTCCTCTATGTTGGCAGACTCGTATACGAGAAAGGTATTCATATTTTAATTAATGCGGTGCCCAAAATCTTAAGCAAAGTCAACGCCAAATTCATAATTGTGGGCAGTGGCTACATGAAAGAGCAATTGTTAAACATTGTCCGCAGCATGGGTTTGGAACATAAAGTGCTTTTTGAAGGCTTCGTGGATGAAGATAGCCTGATAAAACTGCAGAAAGCCGCTGATGTTTCTGTTGTGCCTAGCCTGTTTGAACCCTTTGGCATTGTAGCGTTGGAGGCAATGGCTGCAAAAAGTCCAGTGGTTGTTTCCGATACGGGCGGCTTATCTGAGATTGTTGAGCATGACGTTACAGGTGTGAAGGTTTACCCTAACAATCCTGAATCGTTGGCTTGGGGCATAAGCAAGTTGCTGCTTGATCCTGTTTACGCGGGTAAAATTCGCGAGAACGCTTACCGCACGGTTCTTGAGAAGTATGATTGGGCTAAAATCGCTCAGCAAACCAAACAGATCTACGAGAATGTTCTGGGTGAGTACTCGAAAAGTTTTTGGGCTTAATCTTTACCCAGTCAGCGGAGTAGGGTCTGTCTCGTAAAAAGAACTATATCCTTCTTTTACTTTTAGCAAATACTGACTAAATAGAAGCTGAACGGGTACACCGTTCCGGCAAAGTTTTTAGCACTCAAAAACGGCAGCACCTTTCTGTTAATCCTTTAAAGAAACAGGAACTGCTTGAGTTCTAAACATTACGCTTCTTGTTTAGCGGAGCTTATGTTTGGAGGTGAAAACATTAAGAAAAAAATTTTTTTCGCAGCTTCATTTTCAGTCATTTTTGTTTGTTCACTCTTGGTTTTAAATTTGCAGGCAAACGCGTCCATAAGTGACGATCTTCAAATTACGCCTGTTCCAAACTTTTCAGGTCAAATGTTTTCATCTTTTTTTGCTCCAAACGGCACCTTGTTTGCAGGAGACATAAACTATAACTTGTATCGTAGTGACGATTATGGCTCCACGTTTAGGCTGATTTATCAGTTTCCTAAACCTGATAACCCCGTAACTATGGTGACAGGGTATGTTTGGACAATTTTTGTTGATTCAAGAAACAACCTTTTTGTTTCAATCCCCTGCACCAACCGTTTGTACCGTAGCACTAATTACGGAGCAAGTTTTTCAACGGTTCTTAACACAAATGGCACGCAAAACGATGGTTTCTATATCGCGGTCACAGAAGATTCTCAAGGAAGTCTTTACACTGCAACCTACTGTAACAGCATCTACCCCAACCAGCCGACACTGCTGAAAAGCACTAACGGTGGTGCTTCATGGCGGATAATACAGCAAGCATCTGCTATACATTATCATAACATCAAGTTTAACCCTTCAAACGGTTACCTTTACGCTTGCACAGGAGAATGGACTCCCGGCTACAATAATGCTGACCGTGAACGGGTTTACCGAAGCAAAGACCTTGGACAAACGTGGACCATAGTCATTGACAGGACAACGCAGGGTGAAGAATACGGCAACACCATTTATCTGCCGATGCTGTTTGATGGCAACTGGGTCTATTTAGGAACAGACCAAGCGTACCGACCGAACTGGATAGACCGCTTCTACGACACAGGCATAAACACGCTTTTCCAGCCCCAGACAGTCTACTCTTTCCCCAGCGACAGTAACTTTCCAGTAATCTCCGCTGTTTGGCTGGGTAACACGATGCTTTTCTCTTCAACCTCCGAGTTTTACGACGGCACAGAACGTGTAGTTGCAAGCAGAGACGGCGTAAACTGGGAAGTAATCAAAGAAGACTATGTTACCCAAAACCTTCACCACACAAACATGCTCACCTGCAATCCTAAAGGCATCGTTTTTGGGTCTAACGGTCCGGACAAAACTTTTGCGATAACACAAAAAACTGTTCAGCCAACACCCACCCCAACCGTGCAACCAACACCAACTCCGACAACGTCGCCAACACAAGAACTCTTCAGAGCAGACTTTGAAACCAGCAGTTTTAGTGAATACCAAGGCATTAGCGGAGGCGGGACTCACACAGAAACAGTTGAAACAGCTAATCCTCATCACGGTAGCTACGACGCCAAATTCGTAACAGGCTCGTCCAGCGAAGGATGGGCATACAAAACACTCACAAGCACACCTGTAGCCTACTATCGGCAACTAATCAAAATTGGGTCCTTGCCAACCACTAATGGTTACCTGTACTTGGGCAGCCTCCAAAACTCTAACTCCCAAAACACTGTTGACCCCTTTATCCACAACAGCAACGGGCAATACTACTGGGGCACGGTGTCAGTAATTAATGGAGTATTCTTCTGGGACCAAGAAGCCACACCAAGCAACCCTAAAACTGGAACCTACTACAACGTTGAAGTTCTCCGTGACGTAACTAACCATAAAACCCGTCTTTGGATTGACGGAAACCAGAGAGTTGACGCCACCCGTACGCATGTTGGAAACACGAATTTGCTCTGCACAGGGATTTCTTGGAGTGACAGCGCCGCTTTGATTTATGTCGATTGTGTACTTGTAAAAACCTTGTATGTTGGTCCTGAATCATCTCCTCAACCAACTCCCACGCCAACGCCTACTCCTACGCCAACACCAACGGTTACACCTATGCCTTCTGATGCAGCATTAACACCGGCAATCCAAGTAAGCGCAAACGTAACAGTAACAGCCATCAACTTCAGACAATCAACAAGCCAACTCTATGTCACCATAAGCAAAAACGGCACAAACCTTATCGAATCAACCATAAACAAAGCTAGCTTGCCAAGCATTGCGCAACTCAGGGTTTACATTAACAACAGCCAAAAAGCCTACACCTACACTGACCTGGGAAACTCATGGAAAATGACTGTTAAAACAACCTAATCCCCAGTTTTTAAACAATTTTTTGATTTAAGGTGAAAAAATGAAAAACAAAACACTATTTTTCACAATTATCCTACTCTTAAGCTTAATAGCTTCTATTTTCATAGTTCAAACTAAAAGCGCTCAATCCTTAACTTTCAATTCTACAACACTTACCAAGCCCATAGAAGCGTCATGTATCACCAAAGACGGCACCACATACGCCGCATCATCAGGCAGCATCTACAAAAGCATTGACCAAGGCAAAGCATGGTCCACCGCACTAATAACAATCGCAAACGTAGACGACATAGGCTGCTTTTTTGCAGCATCAAACGGTTACATCTACTTTTCGCCCTCAGGAAACAGCCTTAGCCAATCAAACATTGGACTATGGCGAAGCACAAACCAAGGCCAAACATGGACACGAGTTCTCGCATTAAGCACTTCAGAATGCATCTGGGGAATCGACGAAGACAGCCAAGGTAACCTTTTTGCCGGCGTATACACGACTGGCGATTTGAATTCTAACGCAAGAATCTACAAAAGCACAAACAACGGCACAGGTTGGACTTCAGTCTATTACGACTCAACAGCCCGACATGTTCACTGCATAAGGGTCGATAAAAGCAACAATTACATCTACGCAACAGTCGGTGACAATTTTGGCGTATGGAATACAGCTTACGTTTTGCGGTCAACCAATGGTGGTTCAACCTGGACAAAAATCCTCGCTGGTATGCCTCAAATGGTAGCGATTGAAATATTGCCGGGTGTAAGAATTTTTGGAACAGACTTTTACGCTGCCAACGGCCTTTTCAGAACAACTGACGACAACTCTTTCACTCAGGTTTTGGACGTTGGTGCCAGTTCGTACTGTTTTTGGATACGCAAAAGTGACATGGAAAATCTTGTGGTTGCTGGATTCTGTGGAGGAGAGGGTTCTCCAAGAACTGCCGGTGTTTATGTAAGCACTGATAACGGTTTAAGCTGGACTTTAGCAGAAAGCCTTCCAACCCAAAAAGCCTACGATGGAACCAAAACGGCAAGCAATTATGTTCAAGGCGTACTTTACCATGATGTAATATTAAACGGAGTTTTACAAAACGGCAAATCCATAATTTCAACCATGCCCACGCCTACTCTGACACCAACACCTACGCAAACACAAGTGCCCACACAGGAACTTTTCAAAGCTGACTTTGAAACCGGAAGTTTTAGTGAGTATCAAGGCGTAAACGGAGCAGGTACATACACGGCAAATATTGAAAACGGCAGCCCTCACCATGGCTCATACGACGCCAAATTTACTGCCGGAGCCTCAAGTGAAGGTTGGGCATACAAGACCCTCACCAGTTCACCAACCATCTTTTACCGTCAACTACTAAAAATTGGCACGTTACCTCAATCAGGCTCTTACTTGTACTTGGGAAGTATTCAAAACTCCAACTCCGAAAACACGCTTGACCCATTCATCTACAACGCCAATGGTCAGTATTATTGGGGAACAGTTTCAGTTATCAACGGTGCATTCTATTGGGACAGGGAATCCACTCCGAGTAATCCGCAAACTGGAGTCTACTATAACGTGGAAATCTGCAGAGACACAGCTGGACACCACAGCCAACTATGGGTAGACGGAACCTCAAAGGTAAACGCGGTCAGGGCTCATGTTGGCAACACTAATTTGCTGTGCACAGGAATTTCTTATGCAGAATCAGCCTCAACGGTTTATGTTGACTGCGTCAGGGTCAGCACAGCCTATATCGCTCCCGAGAGTGCACCTCAACCAACACCCACACCAACCGTAACACCAACGCCGACTCCCACACCCACGCCTACACCTAAACCCTCAGACGCGCCAGTAACAAACGCCGTTCAAATCAGCGCTAACGTAACCGTAACAGAAGTCAACTTTCAGCAATCAACAAGACAACTAAACATAACCATAATCAAAAACGGCACAAACCAAATAGAAGCAACAATCAACAAAAACAGTCTACCCACAATTTCAACACTTAAAGTCTACATTAATGGCAGCCAAAAAACCTACAACTACACTGACAATGGCGACTCGTGGAAAGTCACCATAAAAACAACCTAACAACTCCGTTTTCTAAAGAAAAAATTGACCTCTAACAAATTATTTGCTTGACAAAATAAATTATCAAAAAACCTAAAAAGCAATAACATTGCATCTAAATTTCATGAGTTCTGAAGATGACTCGTTACACAAGATTCTGAAGGATAAAACAAGAAGAAAAATCATACTCTTGCTAAATGAAAAAGGTAGTTTGAGTTATACCGATTTACTTGATGGTTTGGAAGATGTTAGCACTGGACTATTGAATTACCACTTAAAAGTTCTTGACGACCTTTTGGCAAAGACTGAGACGGGACAGTATGTTCTTACAGAAAAGGGTAAGATTGCGTTACGACTGTTGATAGAGTTTCCTAACGGCGGCAGTCTTGGACGGCTGCATAAATGGGAGCGTAAGTTTTGGGTAGCGGCGCTTATGGTTGCTGTCGGTTTGTTGGTTACTCATTTTGTGGCATATTTTTTAGGTTACATTGATTTAAGTGGCATATACCGAGGTTTGCTTTGGATTATTCCTGCTATAAGTGTCGTTTACCTTATTGAACATGTACTGAGAGACCTTGTGTCGCTAAAAATCCGTTCAAAGTATTTGATTGCTAACTATTATGCTAGGGGATTAGTTTTTGGTTTGTTGCTATGGTTTGCCTTGACTATCGGTTTAGGCTTAGGCATATCAAGTGGGCTAATAAGTCTGGCTTTTCTTGGACGCGGAGGCCAAATCACTTTACAAATAGGTAGCCTAATAGTATGTTGCGCAATAGGTTCGTTAATTAACAAATGGCAATGTGGGTCTCCACCAACTGAGTAAGCACCTTTTAGCCTACTTTAAAAAGAAAGGTTATTTGCCGATTACTCGGACATTCTCCACTTCAATCCACGGCGCAATCAAACCGCCCACTTGCCGCTCATTGCTGCCGACAACAGTGATGTTTTTCAGAACCTCAAAAATGTTGCCTGCAAGCATGACGCCTCTTGAAGCGTAATCGATTTCGCCGTTTTTGATTTTCCATGCCGGCGTTGCTACAACTGAGAATTCGCCGCTGACTGGGTTGCTGCTGTGTGCACCTTGCAAGTAATAAACCAGTAACCCGTCATCAACTTGCCGTAGCATGTCATCTGCTGAGAGGGTTCCCGGCATGACGTGGAAGTTTGTTGTGTCAATGCCCGGAGTAGACAGGTAACCTGCACGTGACGCGTTGCCAGTGCTTTCCTTGCTTTCTTTTTTGGCAGCATAATTGTCGTAAATGAAATTCTTCAGAATCCCTTTCTCGATTATCGGAGTTTTTCTATGCGGTACGCCTTCGCCATCAAAAAGCCAAGTCCTCATGCCGCCCGGATATAAGCCGTCATCGTAAATAGTCAAGTTTTCAGAAGCGACTTTTTCGCCGATTTTTCCTTTAAACGGTGACTGACCCCGCTGTACACTATCTGCCCTAACGGCGTTAATCAGGGTGTAGCTGAGCAGGTCTTGCAGGGCAAACTGTGTTAAAATTAGTTTGGTAGTTTTGGTTTCGATTGACTTGTTTTTTAGGGCTGAAACTGAGAGTTTTGCAGCTTCTCTTCCAACCCATGCTGGGTCAATTTGGTAGTTTCTTGCAGCGTTAAACTCAAAACAAATCGGCGTCACCTTGCTGCCGTCTTTGGCCAACGTGGCAAGGCTACATTCAATAACTGTGCCTTTGTCGAAGCCTAAGACGCCGTTTGAGTTGGCTACTGCGTTGGAAATGTAAGCGTTTCCTATTCCGCCTTCAGCTGCAAAAACCTTCTTATCAACTTGGGTTGCTGAATCAATCATTGTCTGTGAAAGATTCACTAACTCGTCAGAGCTAATCTCTAAGACTTTGTTGTCAAACGTGCCCTCCAAAGCGGCTGTATAGGACTTTTTTTGAGTAAAGCCTTTCCAGTCTGCGTCGGGTTTGCTGGCTTTAGCTGAACTTAAAGCGTTATTAACGATTTTTTCTATGGCGTTTGGATCGTTAACTATGTTCGTGTAGGCAAATCCTACTGCTTTGTTCACCACTACTCTGATGCCGACTCCTCGGTCGATAATCTGGTTAGTTTTGTTAACTTGTCCAAGCTCAATACCTATGTTGGAAGCTTGCCCCTCGTAAACGTAAGCTTCAGCTTCAAAGGCACCTTTAGCAACTGCTGCTTGGACAGTTTTTTCCGCTATACTTAACATTTCATTTTTTTCAAGCACTGCCACCAATAACCACCTCATTTATTCTAATGTGCGGTCCACCATCACCGATAAAAGCGGTTTGGCCTTTGCCGCATCTGCCCGAATCTATGGCGAAATCTTTGCCTACCGCATCTACTTTTAGCAGGGTTTCAAGTGTATTGCCGCTTATTGAAGCATCCCTTACTGGGGCACCAATTTCGCCGTTAACAATTTCGTAGCCTTCTTGTATGCCAACTTGGAAGGTGCCGTCAAGATTTGCTTGGCCACCCCTAAAACTCTTAAAGAAATACCCAGACTTTACGCCTTCAAAAAGCTCTTCAAGAGTGTGGTCTCTTGGCGCCATGTAAGTATTGCGCATGCGTATTATGGGTTCTACACGGAAATCTTCTGCACGTGCGTTGCCTGTTGGTTGGGCATTAAATTTTTGGGCTGTTTCGCGGTTGTGCATAAGCCCAATTACAACGCCATTTTCTATAAGTAACGTTTTCTGTGCTGGAACACCTTCATCATCATATTTGAATGAGCCAAAGGCGCCGGGAACTGTGCCATCATCATAAAACGTTACAAGGTCTGAACCAATCTTTTTGCCCATCGCATTAAACAAAACGCCGCCTGACAATGCTAAATCTGCCTCGGCAAGATGCCCAAAGGCTTCATGAACAAACACTCCCACCACGTTTGGACCCAACACGACGGGAGCTTTACCGCCTTTAAGTGATTTAGCGGATAACTGTTCGACTGCACGTTTAGCAGTTGTTTCGCCAATAATCTCTGGAGTTTCTGTGTCAAAGACTTCATAACCCAGCGTGGAGCCTACTTCTTCACGGCTAAAAGTAAAAACGCCCTTACTTTCAGCTGAAGCAGTGATTCTTGACCAGACATACATTTTGTCCTGCTGAATGCTACTGCCTTCACTGTTAACAAAAAAACTGGAGCCTGTCAAGTCTAAATAGTCAACTGTGCAGCTTTTAATTCGTCCATCATAATGCTGGATTGTCTTGTTAATTTGAGCGATGTCTTTGATTTTATCTTCCACCGCTATGTCCGAGGGATTCTTTTTTGCTTTTACTTCCACGTGGTCGTTGACGGTTTTGGCTGAAGCAAGCTTGATTGGGTTTTTGAGTCGTTGGCTTGCGGTTTTAGCCATCACGCACGCGTTTGAAACTGCACCCAACAAAATGTCGCTTTCCAAAGAGCCAACAGAAGCAAAACCCCATGCACCGTTGACGAGTACGCGCAGGGCGACGCCGTTTTCGATTCCCGTTTTTGCGGCTTCTACGCGTCCTTCTTTAAGCGTTAGCATGGTTTTGTAGAGTTTTTGTGCTCTTGCCTCCGCGTAGTTTGCTTCATATTTTTGTGTTGCTTCTTGGATAATTTTTGAGAGAACTTCCTGCAAGTGTAATCAAACCTTTTGTTAAAGAAACAGTTACTAGTGGGTTTTGCGTGGATTAAATTGTTTTGTTTCTATAAAGGGAAATAGGGGTTTATTGCTGCTTCTTTTTTATGCCTCTATGGTGCCTATTGCATGTAGTATTCTTGTTTGTACTGGTATTGCCCCGCTGCTTAGGCAGTCTTCGAGTCCTTTGGAGAACAGGTCTAATTTGAGGCTGAACTGGTTTGGTGTTAGTTGGTAGTTGTTTTCTAAGTATTTGTATATGTAGAAGGTTCCTTTTGTTCCAAAAACTTCGGTTAGGACGTTGTTGATGATTTTGTTTATGGAGTCACCAATTTGTCTGTTACAGGTTTCCATCCATACACCCACTCGTAGTCAGAATCCGACTCCGCCAAACTAATAAGTGTTCTCACCCAACTGTCAAACAAAAAAACACAAAATTCTCCATAAAATCCATGCCTACCAAAAATCAGACATATTCAACTGTTGAACACGTTTCACAGCCGGCTTAACCCTAACCTGCGGCAACGATGGCACATCCAAAACCAGCTGCCCATAAACCCCATCATAACCCGGAGTAACCTTAAGCGCACCCTCACGCACCTTAACAATAGTCTCCGCAAGCACCCCATCAACAACCGCTGCCAACGCCTCCTTAGACGCATCAATAAGTACCGTGTATTCATCCCCAAACTTGCCGATCAACGCATTATATTTACTCCAAACCGCCTGAGTAGACGGCGAATCAACCCCAAGCACAGTGGCAATAATCTCCGACAAAGGCAACAAATGCATAAATTTGGGTGCGCCATCGCGTTTAAAATCGGCTGGTCTGTCCGCCAGTTCTTCCACGCGTTGCTCGACGCCTTTGGTTAGTCGTCGTCGGCAGACTGGGCAGACATTTCCAAATTTTATGGCTTCTTGTGGTGGATATGAGACTTTGCAGTTGCGGTGGCCTGTCCAGTGGTATTTGCCGTAGGCTGGGTCAGTTTCAATAGTGAACTTTAACCGTTCTGGGTCATTAGTTTTTATTGCATCGATGACTTGGCTGTAAGTGAATTGTTCAAGTTCAAACACGTTGGCTTCTCTGCCGATTCTCCACGGCCAAAAACTATGACAATCACTGTTCGATAACAGCGTGAAGCGGTCGAGTTTGCTTATCCGCCAGTTCATAGCAGGGTCAGAAGAAAGCCCTGTTTCCAATGCGTGAATGTGTTTTGTCATGTCTTGGTAACAATCTTCAATGCTGTCAAAACCGCTAAACGCCCCAAAAAGGCTAAACCATGGTGTCCAAGCGTGAGCAGGAAAAACCATGTTCCAATCCGAAACCGCCATAACTTCCTCAACAAGCTGTGGTGCAGTCATGTTCAAAATTGGCCTGCCATCCGAGGCTAAATCACCAAAACGTGTCAGCCGTTCGTTAATTTGTTCAACCGCCTCAAGACTCGGCGATAATATGACATGGTGTATCTTTTTTGATTCGCCTTTGTAATCAAAGATTGTGCAGACTTCAGTTGTAAGCATGAACCGTGTCTGGGAGTCGGGGTTGCCTGCGATTCTGAAAAGATTAGTGTCGCCGTCGGGGACGAGGGTTTGTTTTATTTCTTTTAGCCAATCTGGTTGTGTGAAGTCACCTGTGCCGATGAGGTTTAAGCCTTTGATTTTTCCGTACCGCCCAATTTCTGAAAGGTTCATTTGGCTGCTTGTGGCTCGACTGTAACGACCATGAATGTGCAGATCAGCAATTACTCGGATTAGACAACATCCCCCTTTTGGTACTTGAACACTTGTTAGTGTGCTTGTTTAGGGGTTTAATGGGTAGGTAATAGAAAAGCGTTGCTTATTGACTTAAGCGCATCATTTTAGTTGGTTATCAAGAAAAGATTGTTTTAAAGCTCCAAGTGCCAAAGCATTATTAATTAACCGCTCTAGGATTTCATAGTCAGAATGCTGCACGGTTATTTCCTTAGCGCTCAAATAATTGTTATTTTTTGCTTCTATTACCCATTTTTCAAGTTCTTCATCAAAAATTCCTTTAGTCAAAATTGGTTTGCCATCAAGCATTCTTAAGTCGCAATCAAGGCAGTATTCAAAAACGAACTCCATTTTTCGACCTTTGGAGTTTCCCTCGTCAAAATATGTTAAGTCACCTAGTTTAGAAAATAGGACATCGTCAAATTCGATAAATGAGATGCATGTTTTTTTGATAACATGTTTGTGCGTCAAATTGGCTGCCTCTTTGTTCGAGTTTTCATAAGTGGTTGCATTTCAAATAAGTTTAACTTTCTTAAGGGTTGCATAGAATTCGGGTTTGAAGCATAAGTCTATCGTTAGTTGCACTTCAACAATTATGTTAACCTATTTTCGGTAAAACTGGCGGTTCAGGCTTAGCGCTCCAGTAAAGCTTTCATGCTAACAAACAATTATAAGGTTTAAAGAGTAAAACTAGATTTGCAAAGACTGAGAAGCACGTCTCAACTTGTTTTTCTCAAATAACAGAAAATTCTAAAAAATAGGGAATGGTGATTTTTTTGAGTCAAATTAAGCGTTTTGAGCATAAGCGTTCTTCAATGCGGTTTTCTGTGAACGATTTTGGAGCCGTAGGCGATGGCGTTTCTGATGACAGCAAAGCCCTTAACGACGCAATTTCAGCCGCAGAAACTGCAGGTGGCGGTACGGTTGACTTTCAAAAAGGCGTTTACAAGTGCATGGGTGTAAAGCCTAAAAGTTTAGTGACCCTGCAGGGACGAGGTTGGGGCGAGTCAATAATTAAGGGTTTTGACAACAAAAGTGACCAAGCAATTATTGATGGAACAGGATATTACTCTCAAACCTCACCATTAACGGAATTCAATGTTTATGATCTTGAAATCGACGGCAGAGACATGAACCGTGTGGGCTATCATTATAACCGGAAAGGTATTGGAAATCAATGGATGAAAAACTGTGTTTTCAGGAACGTTTTTGTTCATGATACGCCTGCAACCGGTATCGGTACTGATTTTATTATTAATGGGTACTTCGTGAGTTGTCTTGTAACAAAATGTGGAACCATCGGCAAAGTCGGCAATGGCATTGGAAGTAACGGGTTTGGAATAGGCGTAAGTGACGCGACAGAAGTTGTCGTGTTCAGCGGGTGTCAAGCTATTGAGATTGCAAATAACGGTTTTACTTTGGAAGCCCAAGTCACTCAGGGTGTTGGTTATGCATCAATTACTGATTGCTATACTGAACGATGTGGGAATTCAGGATATTCAAATTCTGGCTCTAAAGGAGTAAAGATTGATGGTTGCACTGATAACGCAAGTAAATATGGCGTCTACATTAGTGCCAATGCAAATCAGCCTGGCGATCAAACAATGATTTCAAGTTGCCAATTTCTAAATCAACCAAGTCACGGGATATACTCTGATCAAGCTGAGAATAATTATCTTCAGGTAAGAGGTTCTCTGTTTGAGTCATGTGGCGGTTGTGGCATCAACAGTGTTGGAAGTTATTGCAGTTTTGTAAATAACACCTTTAAAGCCTGTAAGGACGTTACAATATTGTGCAAACCAGCAACGGGCGCTATAGGCAAGGGTTACCTTATTGCGGATAACATCATGACTGGCGGCAATTCCGTTGGTATCAAAATAGATCCTACAGACCAACCAATTACTGGTTTACTTGTTAAGGGCAATTTAGTAATGGATTGTAAAGGTGTTGCAATTCAGGCGGTATGTAAACCGGGTGTTGAAACTGGTAACTATTTTTCAGCAGTTATAGAAGGTAACGTTTGCTATGGTAACAAGAGTCCTCAAGTAGAGTTAATGGGTTCCTCAAGTAATCTCATAACCCGAAATAATATTGAATAATTCTTAATTGCTTACTTGAGAAACGTGTTGTTTTGTAAGTTGCTGTGTAAACGCAGTAACTCGATTTTTTATGCATCAATATGTTTCAATTAAAAGGTCGGTGTAGGAGCTTTGGAATTTGATAGTAGCTACAAAACGGAAGATGCTGTCTTTGGTATTGCAAATGTTCAATCAGGCGCGTGTAGTCTTACAATTGGGTACTTTTTAAGTGACACTCAGCTTACTGTTTTACTGCCCGAATCCTGCTATTATTGTCAAAAATCAACTGTTTGTAGCCGAGAGTTTGGTTCACAAATAATTCGGAAGCTTAATGAAAAGGACAAAGGAAAAGTAACCTATTCCCTAAGGTAGACCCCAACTTTGTCTTCTGAAGTCTTGTGGCCTGAAAATGCCTAAATTTATAAGCAATCTTGGGCTCGTTATGCCTGAATGGTGCAGACTAATTGCATAAACTGGCGCTTGCAGGAACATTTGCTCTTTTGCTTTTAACACTGGCAATAGTGAGTAATAGTTGTGTTTATGCTGACAGTATAACTCAGGATTCATGGATTACCCTATCACCTTCAACAGACAAAATCGTCAGCGCTGTTGGCAATATTATTGGTGCTGCCGCTTTAGATGACAAAATTTTTCTAATAGGTACCAAGTCCTGTGCAGTTTACACTTTAAGCATAAACTCTTGGGCGCCCATAGCTTCACCATCAACTTACACTTATGGACCAGTTGTGGCTTGCCAAAACAAAATTTACCTAATATGTAATTCAACACAAGTCTATAACCCGGCAACAGACACATGGGAAACCAAAACAGCCATACCTCAAGCACTCAACGGCCAAAAAGCCTGTGTTGTGGACGATAAAATCTATGTAATGAGCGGAAAAAATCCTGCTCCTATAGGAATTGTTAATCCTTCTGACGCAAATTATGTTTATGATCCTGCCACTGATTTATGGTCCTCGCGGGAACCTGTTCCTGTGCCTGTTGCCGGACCCTCAGTTGTAGCCTTTAATAACAAAGTATATCTTGTTGGCGGTGGGGTAGGCACAAGTCTTGTTGAAAACGCAACCAATCTTGTCCAGATATTTACTCCACAAACAAACACTTGGATTACTGGCGAACAAATGCCGACAGGAGTTATTTATTCCGCGGCTTTTTCAACCTTGCAGTTTGCGCCTGAAAGAATTTATGTTGTTGGCGGCTCGCTGATGTATGATGGCGGCGGTTTAATGGGTGGAGACCGCAGTGAGAGTACAGCAACTAATTTGACACAGAAGTATGACTTTATGACTGGTCAATGGTCTTTTTCAAAAACTGCTCCTTTAAACACTTTGTATTCAGCGTCTGCAACTGTAAATGAAGTTCTTTACCTCGTACAAAACGACCTTAAAATAGTACTGTATGTTCCAGAAGGCTATCAAGCAGAACTGCCAGCAATTCCCACCGCTACGCCAGGTGCTTCCGACTCATTTGTTATTATAAGCCTGATTTACTTTCTCTTGATTGCTGCTACTTTGGCAATAATTGTTATTGCTATACTGTTAAAATTGTTCAAGAAAACAGGATTAGAAGAAGACGAACAGGCGGGTTAGGCTTTTTGTGCTAACTGGTTAGTCCATGCCGCAAGGGCTTCAAGCAGTTGCCTAATTAGCTTCAAGGTAACTTCGTTTGTTAGGTTGCCGTTTTCGTCAACGTTGTGTGGCGCGTCAGAAAGCATGACTTCCGGCCGATTAATTGGGTGCATATTTAAAAACACAAATGTCTGGCGCAGATGATATTGCGCGCGGGCGCCGCCAAGTCTGCCGGTTGATGCGCTCATGATGGCTACGGGTTTGCCTTCTAAGGGGTTACCAATGTTTGGTCTTGAAGCCCAATCAATCGCGTTCTTCAAAACTCCCGGTATTGAGTAGTTGTATTCTGGAGTAGCTATTAGCAGGGCGTCGGCTGCTTTTATTTTGCTTTTGAACTCAACAACTTTTTGCGTTGGCTGGTTTTCTAAGTCGGCGTTGTATGGCGGGATGCCTTCAAGGTCAAAAACTTCAATTTCCATGTTGTCAGGTTTAACTTTAACAGCTGCACGGACAAGTGCCTTGTTGTAAGAGCCTTTTCGTAGACTACCTGCGAAAGCTAAAACTTTGATTGGCTGCTCCATATTTTTTCCTCAAAAACTTGTTAAAGTACTAAAGTAGTAGGCGGCTTAAACTGTTTTCTATTTTAAATGGGTTTTACTGTGATTTCTGTACCCATTTTTATCCTGTACTTTTCTGCAGCGTTTCCCCGGTTAACAGCGATTTCAAGAAAACCGTGACTACCAATAAGAGCCATTGTGTCTTTAGGTTTTGTTTCTCCATAAGATTTTTTGAGTTTAAGTTTAAGCTGAGTGTCTTGAATTTTTATGTTTAGGTTTTCGCTTGGTACATCTGCTTTTTTCAGGTTGGTTATTATATTGCCAAATGAATCCACATGAAGAACCCTGCAGATGATAAAGTCTTTTTCATGTCTAACCTGCACAAATTCTGGCAGCACCGGTTCATCAACCCTGGGACCAAACCTTGCAGGTTTTACTCCTTTTTCAAGATGTGCCGCTGCAGGCGCAAAAACGTCTCTTCCATGGAATGTGCCAGATATTTCTGGTAGCATATACTTTGGATTAGTCAATTCGTAAATGCCCGTTATGCCTTGGCGTTCTGCAGCTAAAACCAGTAGACCGTTGTCTGGACCGATAAAGTAACCTTGTTTGGTTTCAATTAGTAGTGCGCGCCTTTTTGTGCCAACGCCTGGGTCTACTATTGCAACGTGGATTGTTCCATTGGGAAAGCATGGGGCAGCTGAAGCCAGCATGAATGCGCCTGTTTGAATGTTAAACTTGCTTATTTCATGTGTAATGTCCACTATCGTGGATGATGGGTTTATGCTTAGTATTACTCCTTTCATTTGTGCAACATAGGAGTCTACAAGGCCAAAATCGCTTGTTAAAGTAATCAAATTTTTTTATCCTCCATGTACAACTGGAATAAATACTACTTCGTCGCCTTCAGAAAGCAGAGTGTCCAGTCCATTTAGAACGCTGATTTCCCGGTCATTTACAAGAATCAACGCAGATGTTTTCATGGCGCCGTCTGTTTGCTGGTCAATAATGCTTGTTTTTATCTGCGGCTGTTCTTGAACTAATTTTTGAATCAAATCCTTTATGGAATAGTCTGCCGAGTAATCTATTGTAACTTTGGGTTTGCCTATTATATGGCGTAAGGCGCCGACAAATTTTACATTTATAGCCATCAGTACTGCTCTCGTAAAGAGAGAGATTAAGGGTTGGTATTTAAAAATTGTTTTAATTTCAAAAATTTATTGCTGATACTTTTCTTGAGTTAAGGTTTCAACTATGTCAGTTGCAACGTTAACTAGTGTGTCAGCTTGTTTCATCATTATGTCGCTGTTTACTTCTTCTACCTGTGAAAGTGCTTGCACTGTGCCTTCAAGTTCGATTAAAAATTTAAGGATTGAATCGTTGGTTTGAGGGTTTTTTGCAACCTCTTCTCTTAGAAGGATTTCAATAAAGGCAGGCTCGCCTAGACTGTAATAGATTGCGTTTCGGGCTTTTCTTATTGCCTCCAAAACAAGGCTTGGTGCCATGTAGGGCATTTTTTGTGCTGCTTCGAGTTCAGCTTTTGCCTCCCGAAGATACCTGAAAGCCCAGCCTTTCCTATATTGATCCATCATTAAGTGTATCCAACTTGGTTGTTTATTCTTCTTCTATTTCGTCTTCTGACTCGATTTCTGAACCAGCTTGTGACAACGCAACTGTCCTTGTGATGTAACCTGCAACCTTGTTTCTAACACGTGTGGTTGTACCCTGTGTTAATGTGTTAACTGCTATTTTGTTTTCATCAAAGTTGCTTGTGAATTTGCTTGGAAAGCGTGTCATGAGTTCTTTGCCGGTTCTTTTTATCTGTTCAGTTTTTACTTTTCCCAGTGTGATTCCTCCGATTATCAACGGTTTATTGTTTCTCCGACGCTTTAAAGCGTAGAAGCAACGTTTCAATAGAATAGAGGCTTAATTTAAGCTTACGCCTAGATATCGGATTTCAGGGAAGAAAAAACGGTTTTAGGGCGATTTATTGTCGAGTTTAATGTTAAAGAAAGTTTCAAAGTTTTTGGCGACCTGCTCAGCGACGTCGTTGACCTGCATGTTTTTGATTTCAGCAACTGCTTCCAGCACTGTTTGTATGTAGGAGGGCTTAGTTAATTGTCCACTGAACGGTTTTTTCCAGTAAGTTACTGGACCGTCGGTTTCGCTTAAAAAATTGGTTATCGGCGTTTGCTTTACAACTTCACGGATGCCGTTGGAGTAAACAACTGGTGGACCTTCAGTGATAAAGTAGCCTTGGTCTATTGCTTTGCTCAGTGTTTCCATTGGATGACTAAACCAGTGCAGCAATACGCGTTTCAAACTGTAAGACTGCAGCATTTCTACGATTTTGTCTGTTGTACCTCTTGAGTGAATGATAACTGGCAGGTCAAGTTGCTCGGCGAGATGAAGCATTTTATCAAAAACAAGCATCTGGTTTTCCCAAATGGTTTCGTACTTGTAGTCTAAACCGATTTCTCCAATGGCTGCGAGACGTCTTTTTTGGCTTTGTTGTAGGATGAAATCTATTGTTTCTTGCAGTTCATCTTCTTTTAGATAGTTTACGTTCCACGGGTGTATGCCAAGCGCTGGATAAATCAAGTCAGGATACTGTTCTGCAAGTTTTATGTCGTTTTGGCAGGTTCTTAGGTCCATTGAGTTTGTGACGAGCGCGGACATTCCTGCGTTTTTAGCGTCTGCTATCACTTCATCTAAATGCCCATTGTATTCTGTATCGGAAAGGTGAATATGTGCATCTACTAGTTTCATCTTTGTCAGCGCCTAATAACGTCACGACATTTTTATAACTTTTCTTATTGCCCCTTAACTCTAGCGGTAGAAGGGTAATTTAAAGAAATAACTTACAACAAAGGTTAAATATTGCTTTAATTAGAAAAAGAGGCTGCAGAGATGTCGTTATGACTGAATTAGAAATAGCTGTAGCCCCCATGCATAGATTATGCAAGAAAGCAGGAGCAGACCGCGTAAGTGAAGCAGCAGCCAAAGAACTCGCCAAAGCCTTAGAGGAAATCGGCGTAAAAATCGCCAAAGAAGCACTCGATTTTGCAATGCACGCAGGCAGAAAAACCATCAAGTCCGAAGACATAGAAATTGCCGCCAAAAAAGTAATGGGCAAGTAAGGTAACGTTCACTAGTTAACCAGTTTCCCTTTCTTCTTTCTTTTTGTATTTTAACCGCTGAAAGTCTTTTTCAACATTTAATGGCTCAAAAAGCGCTTAACTGACCTACCCCCTATAGGTTTCTGCATAGGGTTCTGTTTCCTTGTCGTCTGTTTTGTCTTTCCATTGATTGCCTGTTACCATTCGTCTGCTCAACGGTTCAATAATGGATATAGCTTTTCTTGGCACAACCTCAAACGTATAAAGCGTACCATCTATGCCTTGTCCATTAACTAATTTTTTATTGCCATACGAACCATCAAAAATTTCAGTTACCTCAATAATTTTACATTTTTGTATAGGAACATCACAAGTATGAGTAGCGAAATCTCTTTCAGCAAACATTTTCCCACAATGTGAACATTTAACTAACATTTCGATAAATCCCCAATTTCACTATCATTATCACGAATGTATTTGTTTATGATAGCCTTTTTTTTCGCTAATTTATCGTTTAATTTCTGTAATTTTTCATTTCTTTCCTTTAAAACTAAGTTTTCTTCTTCAAGAGCCTTTAGTTTTTTACCTAATCCAATTTCATCAATTAAGTTGTTAGTATCAGCCCTTTCAATATTGTCAAAGAGAGCAACGACAACATCATTCCTTCGTTTCTTTAAGGCATTTAATGTATTCATGGCAGTAATGAAGGAACTAGATAAGATGGAATCAGGTTTATTTTCTTGTTTGGAATAGAATGCAACCGTTTCATCCATAAGACATTGAACTTTAGTGTACTCTGCAATATGTTCTGCAATAATATCAGCCAATGAAAATTCTTTTTTGATAGAACGCCCAAAAAAATCTGTTCCCATTGTTCTTTCCACTATTAAAGTTCTTGCTTCAGGTTTTAGGATTAAATCTTTTTCATGGAACTTTTTAACAAATGCGTCTACTCTTTTATAAATAGGGTCTGTATCTTCTCTTATTTCTTCAGTCATTTTTTACACATCGGTTAATTTTTTGACTACAGCAACTCTTTTGCCGTCAATTATTTCCATTTTCCATTCAAGCTTATCATTGTCTGTCAATTCAAGAAAAGCTACTATTCCTTCGGGAACTGTTGCACGTAGAGAACTTGAGCCAGGTCTTGCTTCTGTCAGTTTGCTTTTTAAACTCATAGTATTGCCTCAACTATCAATATACCTACAGGTTGTATTTATAACTACTGATTAATCAGCCAACAAGTTTATATACACATACCTGTATAGTAACCTGTAGGTAGAAACGTATGTCAACAAGACCAACAACCACAAGAACAGAACGGGGACAAGCAATAGCAAACGCTAGCAATCAAGTAACAAGAATAGACGAACTCCTTTACATCGTACAATCACAAAGCGGACACGGCGAATACGCAGTCAACAAAATAAACCATGAATGGTACTGCGACTGCCCCGACAACAAACACCGAAAAGTGACATGCAAACACATCTACGCCGTATTATTCTCACAATCCATAAGAGCAGAGGTTAAAGCAAAAACAACAAGAACAATCGCCCCAATAGGCAACCTATCAACATGCATCTATTGCAGTTCAAGCAACCTAAAGAAAGACGGCATACGCAAAAACAAAACAGGCGCAATCCAAAAATTCTATTGCCGAGATTGCCATAAATACATGACTTTTAACATAGGCTTTGAACGAATGAAACATAATCCCCAAGCAATCACAACAGCCATACAACTATACTTCTCAGGGGAATCGCTAAGAAACACAATGGAATCCTTAGAACTCTTAGGCGTTAAAGTTTCTCATAAGACAATTTTCATGTGGATAAAAAAATATGTTAAACTGATGAAAGACTACGCTGATAAATTAGTTCCCGATGTCTCAGACGCATGGAGAGCAGACGAAATACGCTTCAAGGTAAGAGGCAACATGAAATATCTTTTTGCCGTGATGGATGATGAAACACGCTTTTGGATTGCTCAAGAAGTAGCAGATACAAAACATAGCCATGACTGTTTTAACCTGTTTAAGCAAGCTAAAACCGTAATGGGCAAACAACCAAAGAAAATTATTACTGATGGGCTTTACTCGTTTGCGGCTGCTGCCGAGGTAGAACTTGATGATGCAAAACACATACGCCACATTCGCTTAAGAGGAGATGTACACAACAATAAGATGGAACGCCTCAACGGTGAAATCCGTGATAGAGAAAAGACCATGCGAGGACTCAAAACAGTAAAAACCGACATATTCAACGGAATGCAAATCTATCATAACTTTATCCGACCACATGAAGCCTTAGAAGGCAAAACACCCGCCGACGCATGTGGCATAGAAATTCAGGGCAAAAATAAATGGATAACCCTAATACAGAATGCTACTCATGATAGACAATCGTGTTGACAATAGCAGTGTCTAAAGAGGGCACACTATTTTCTAATTTTCCAATGCTTATACTTTTTACTCTTAATTCTCCGCAATATTTCATCTTTTTTTCTATGCCTTCAGCTATCAGTCGAATGTATATTTTTGAAATTAACTGATTAATAGAAATAGTAACAGATTTAGCGTTTTTAGGCATGATTATTATTCTTTCAAATATCTTGTTTTTTATGACGTTTTTCTCAGGGGCAATTTCATAAACGGAAAATTGTACTGCATGATTTGAGGGTTTACCTTTTGTGATAATGTTTCCAGTTTTTTCTAATTTCGTGACGTCTTCAATGTAAGTCAGTGATAGGTAGTAGGGAGAAATCCAGCTTGGGTCTTCACCTACGAATAATTTTGTTCTAGCTTTAGGTACTCCGTTTTCTATCCAAGGATAAATAGCATTATTGAATTTTGCGTATGCCTCGTTTAATTCTTTACCCTGCTCTATAGTGATGCCGAAACCCATTGTTTCTGAGTGTTTGGTTGGCGTATTAGACAAGATATATGGAGCCACAGAAACATTCATTTTTAGTCTGTTAAAATAAGCGTTCAGTCGTTCACCAACCACGATAACTGCAACTCCCCCAATAAAACCAAAAAAGCCTGCTATGATTTCGTTTGATGACATGATGCTTAGTTGCTTTCTCATAATATTTAGATTTTACCAAATTAGTTCTAGCCGTGAATTTTAGGACAGCCAGCCCAACATACCCCCAAAACCTTTGAGCAGACGAAAAGTAACATGGAGAAGGTACAGACGAAGAGGTAACAGAACACTGCATAGAACCACTATTTGGATCCTAATAGGTTGATATGAAAAGTAAAGCTGTAGTTGGGCGATTGGGTGTTTTCTGCTTTTTTTGCTTTTCAGTTGGCGAAAGTGGTTTTGGGCGAACTCTTAAATCTAAACGCTGTCAGTGCTTCTTTGAGACATTATGCGACTCTCAATCGTTGCTGTTGTTATCACTGTTACACTTGTTTTCAGTGTATCCTTTTCAGGGTTCTTTTTGCATTCAGTTATTGCCTCAACAGTAAAGACAGACGAACAGCCTCTAACAAAACCCATGCTGCTTTGGAATTATACCGTAGGCACCCCCATTCTTTCTCCAGTGGTTTCTAACGGTGTAGTTTACGTTTGCTCAAACACCGAAGTTTTTGCTTTCAACACACGTAACGGTTTGCAACTTTGGAAATCGGTTGTCCCTCAGTCAATAGTGGCGCCGCCTGCTATGTTCAATGATGTTCTGTATGTGGGTGGCTGGAACTATGTTTTAGCCTTAAACGTCAAAACTGGTGAGCAACTCTGGGTTTTCTCGCATACTAAAGGAGCCATTGATTATACTGCCCCTGTAGTTACAGACAATATTGTATATTTTGGTGCTCAATCAGACGGTTTTACAGCCTTAAACGCGAAAAACGGTGCCCGATTGTGGTATTATCTTAAAGATGAGCAAGTTGGCAACTCTTTGCCTGTTTATTCAGCCCCTGACATATACGGCGGTAAAGTTATTTTTAGCTGCTCTGACGGCAATGTTTACGCATTAAACGCTACTAATGGTGAAAAGCTTTGGAATTATACAGTTGGCAAATTCGCTATAGCCTCTCCTACCGTAAACGATGAAGTAGTGTACGTTGGCTCAAATGACGGTTTTTATGCTATAACTGCTGTTAACGGTGAGCAATTGTGGAACTTTACTGGTCAATTGGTTTCATCGAAGCCCAGCATTAAGGACGGCATTGTTTACTTTGATTGCTATGATGGAACTCTCTACGCTTTGAACGCCACAAATGGTCAAGTAGTCTGGATTTTTAACGTTGCTTCCTATTTGAATTCAGGTTTACTTTTTTCTTCATCTCCAACCATTGACGAAAGCACGCTTTATGTCGGCTCAGGAAATGGAACCATTTATGCATTGGATGCTAAAAATGGCAGTAAGCTTTGGAACTTTACGGTCAGTGACGCCGCTTTATCGTCGCCTACAAAAGCAAACGGCGTACTATGCATAACCTCTCAGGATGGCAATATTTACGCTTTACAAGTTTCATCGGTCCCAGTATCGCCTACGCCATCTCCATTGCATATTTCATTTTCGAACCCAACGACAATCATATCTATAGCTGCATTGTTAATTGTCGCAGTAGCTTTGATAATATTTCAAAAAAAATAAAGCATCTAATTAATTAAACAATCCAACAGGTTTACCAGCTCCCATATTTGCTAATTTTTTCGGCAGGGAGCATTTTATAGGAATTTTTAAATCTTAAACATAGCAGTGCTTACTTTTGTATGCTACATTCCTGTTACCTTTTTAAAATGGAAATAGCTGGTGTCAAGCACAATAAGAGGTAAGATAGAAATGAAATGTTGCGTTTTTTGGCGTTTTCTTTTCGTGTTTATGCTACTGGTTATCTTTTTAACGGTTCCAGTTCATGCTACTGAGTTTTGGAGCACTGTCACGTTAGACAAAAGCACGCCAGATCTAAATGACTATTGTCCTATTGTCTTGGACTCTAACGGTTATCCCCAAATAGCTTATACTAGTAACAGTTTTGGCGTAATGTATGCAAGCTGGAACGGTTCAGCTTGGAAAACAGAAAAAGTTGCAGGCGGCTTCGTATATGACCTTAAGTTGGATTCAAAAAATAATCCGCACATCTTGATTGATGGCGCAGACAATGGTTTGCTATATAGTAGTTGGACTGACTCAAACTGGGTAACTCAAACTGTAGATAAAGAAAGCAGTTATTTTGGGCGATACAGTTCACTTGCCATAGATTCAGCAGGAAACCCGCATGTAGCCTACACTGACAACAGCAAAGTTGTGAAATATGCAAGTTGGACGGGGGCAAACTGGGATATCCAAGCTGTCGATACTTCTCAATCAGAATACTCGCCTAGGGTTTCTGTGGCTATTGATAAAGAAGGGACTGTATACATAATGTACGGTTCATTATCAGATGTTAAGCTTGCAGTTTTTAACGGTACAAATTGGGTAACACAAACAATCGTTTCAAACATGGATGGTTTAGGCAACCTTGTTTTAGACTCCAAAGGTAGCCCTCATTTCATTTATACTCACGACTACGGGCAAAACGGAGACTACAATAACGTGATATTGTATGTAAGTTGGGTTGAGCAAACATGGCACATACAACAGGTCATATCAAACGTTAGTGTTGGCGGCATAGGCACAAGAGGTGGCTTTTTCACGATGGGCTCTTTGTCATTAGATTCCAATGACATACCACACATTGCTTATGTCACTTCATCTCCTGATGGTGCATACAATTGGGGTTTTCTGGCGTATGCAAGCCAAACTGGGCGTGACTGGAAAATTCAACGAGTAAACTCAACTATTGTTGCCCAATCATGCAACTTAGCAGTTGATGTTAAAGGCAATCCCCACATCAGCTTTGTGGGAGTTATCCACGGGTCAGATGAGGAGCACCTGATAGACGCCTATTCTTGGATTGCCCCCGTCATGTACGCCACAACCACCGAATCTGTGTACTCTTCTAATTTGTCTCTTGAAATCGTGCTCGTGCTGGTGATTGTAACTTTAGTAACCGTTTTTCTGGTCCTTTTGGTATTAATAAAAAGAAGGACAGCCCTGAAGGTACCTGAATGATTTTAGGCTCACAGCTCAGATAAAATCTTGAGAATAGCTTCCTTTTACCAGTTCATTTCTGCTTGGTAGAAGACTCTTCCTTGCCCATACTCGTAAGTAAACGCGTAAACCAATCCGTCAGCCCATCGTGCAATAACTGTTGCGTCACTATTCAAGTCAGCCAAGGCGTAGCACCCATAGGCGTCAATATGGTACACTGTTGTGCCGTTTTCAAGGTTTATTCCAAAGGGCTTGTCAACAACAAGGTTGGCGCTTCCGCCAGAGTTCGCGAATTGGCTGCTGCCAAACCAGTCGCTTAAGCCTGTGAGGTTTGTTCCCCCCGTGACGTATGGCCACATGTCTCTGCAGTACGTGGCGAAATAGCAGGGTGCGCCGCCAATGACAGCAACATTGCCACCGTTTGCCAAGTAATCTTTTACAAGTTGACTATGTTTAGGTTCCACAGCAAACCACGACTCAAAAATAACCAGGTCATACCCCTCAAGATTTTCAGGCACTTCGCCAGTACATGTTACATTAAAACCCAACTGCTCTAACAGGTTAACTGTAACATTCTTGATTTCTGACAGTTGACCTTCTCTCCACCATGGACCCCAAGTTGGGTCAGAAACATTATGAGCGCAAAAAGTGTCATACCAGTTGACGTAAAGTGCTCGACTGCCGTTGTTGGCTGCCCAAGTAATGCCTGCCGAAAACAGCGCCATTGATGGGTCTAAATCGGTTAACTGGAGAGTCGGCAAAGACGTAGGTGACGGCAGAATTGTTATGTTTGAGTTTACGTCTAAATCAGTCGGCGAGACATTCAGGGGCTCCTCTGGAGGGGAAGTCTGATTTAGTGCAGCATAAGCGCTTACAATTCCAGTGCTTGCCAGCAGCAAAGTTAAGATAACCAAAATTTTCATGTGCGCTTCAATGTTTTTTGTGAACGCCAACTTTGTTATCTCCATTAAGAAAGGCGGGTTGTTTATGTATAAAAGCTTGTCAGTCAAGATTTCTTGACTAAACAAACCTTTTCAGGTTTCAAAAATATTTGCAAACTATACCATTGCTGAAGAGTCCCACAGGAACTGGAAGTATTCCCGGGCAAACCCAACTAGACCGATATGATTGCTCCAAATTACAAGGCTTGGTTTGTCTTCTCCCAGAAACAGCATGGCTTCCTTGCCGTCAACAATTATGCCGCCGCCAAACATGTGGTCACGCAGACGGACCTCACTTATACCTCTGTATTTTTTAAGAAACGCCCAATCGTCACTGTTGCCTGCCGCCATAAGTTGAATTTTAACGTTCTTTTTTAGGTTATTGAATAAGGGGTCAGCTAAACTGATTATGGGTTTGGCAAATTCGGGGGCTGCAACCACCATTTCTTTAGAAGTCATTTTAAGCATTTCATCAAGCTTAGCCAAAACCGCTTGCTGCCCTCGGAGAATTAGCATGTCAGGGCGTTCAACAATTTCCTGCTGCTCATAGAGCGGTTGAAGATTTTCGGCTATCATGTTCTCCCACATGGCGTATTTATCTTCAAGCCGAAGTTTAGTGAACCTCGCCGCTTCCAACGGTGGCACAGGGAAGTATTTGGTGGGTCGGCTTTCTCCACTTTTTATCCAGCCCTTCTCTTTTAGGGAGTTGAGAACTTCGTAGATTTTGCTGTAGGGTACTTTTGCTTTTTCACTGATTTCCATTGCCGTCATTTCTCCGCCTTCAAGCAGCGCAGTATAAGCATCAATTTCATAGGCGTTTAGCCCCATCTCATGTAATGTATTACGCGTGTTCTCGTTAATTGTCAATGTTTTCCCCTCAATCACCTTAGGAAAGTTCTGGAAACCTTATTATTGTTACTTTGATTCTTAAGGACTTCGACAAAACAGCTTACACGTTAGAAGGCACTTTAAAATGAAAGATATCAAAACTACAAGAAGCATTTGTCCTGAATGCCTCCAACAGTTAGATGCAACAATTTACGAAGACAACGGAAAAGTCTTCATTAAAAAAACCTGCCCCGAACACGGGCCATTTAATGAACTTTACTGGTCAGACTACGACCAATATGTGCGTGCAGAAAAATTCCGTTTTGACGGCGAGGGTATCGATAATCCTAGAACCGAGAAAAAAGGCGGTTGCCCCCTTGACTGTGGAATCTGTCCCGAACACAAATCCCATACTGCACTTGCAATTATCGACGTAACTAACAGGTGCAACTTAACCTGTCCAGTCTGTTTTGCAAACGCTTCAGCTGCAGGTTATGTTTATGAGCCAACAAAAGAGCAAATTTATGGCATGCTGGAGAATCTGCGTGCTAACAAGCCTGTTCCTGCTACTGCACTACAGTTTTCAGGTGGAGAACCCACAATCCGAAAAGAACTGCCTGATTTTATACGCAAAGCCAAAGAACTCGGTTTTAGCCACGTAGAAGTTAACACTAACGGTCTTCGTCTTTCTCAAAGCGTGGATTATGCTAAAGAACTTAAAGCTGCAGGTGTAAGCACAATTTATCTACAGTTTGATGGTTTAACCTCAGACGTTTACAAGTTCATTCGTGGCGTTGACCTTCTTGACATTAAAATGAAGGCTCTTGAGAACCTTCGTAAGGCTGGTATTGACAGTGTTGTTCTCGTAGTTACCTTGGTAAAAGGGGTGAACGACGGTCAACTGGGTGACATCATTAATTTTGCCGTTAAAAACTTTGACATAATAAGATGCGTCAACGTTCAACCAGTAAGCCTCTGCGGTCGTTTACCTGCAAAAGAACGCGAAAACATGCGCATTACCATTACTGACTTTATGAAGAACGTTGAAGAACAAACAAACGGTGCAGTTAAAGCTTCAGACTTTTACCCAGTGCCCACTGTTGCCCCAATCTCAAAAGCCGTAGGTGCCTTAAAGGACCGCAGATACGTCGAATTTACTGCTCATCCCCACTGCGGCATGGCAACATACTTGCTTGTTGAAGACGGTAAAATCACGCCCATCACCAAACTGGCTAACGTTGATA
Source organism: Candidatus Bathyarchaeota archaeon (assembly GCA_963832745.1). Classification (GTDB taxonomy): domain Archaea; phylum Thermoproteota; class Bathyarchaeia; order Bathyarchaeales; family Bathycorpusculaceae; genus Bathycorpusculum. The sequence goes on from CAWHVC010000003.1 coordinate 624,223, forward strand.
AATTCGTTGCAACAATGAACAAAGTTTACGAGCTCGCATCAAAAGGCAACAAGAACGAAGCCAAACTGCACTTAGTGGCTGCAATGCGTCATGTTAAACTTGGGTTCATGCGCAAATACGTTCTAGGCGTAATAACGAAAGGTGACTACAAATCCTTAGGTGACCTTCAAAGAAAATCCCTTCTGCTAACTTCAATGCACTTTATGGATCCATACAATTTTGACCTTGAACGTGTTGAACGTTGCCTAATTCACTATGCTGTTCCAGACGGCCGCATCATACCTTTCTGCACAATGAACTCTATTCACCGTCAAGCTGTAGAAAAGAAACTTGGCGTTCCAATCAAAGAATGGAAAGAGCAGCATAAGGTTGAAATAACTCAGCCATTCTAGAAGTGGAGAAATACTCAAGTTAATTGGTGAAAGTAATGGGCGGAAAAAAGAAGCTCGGCATTAAACAGATGGAAAAGCAGCAAGTGAAAACTGACGAAGACAAAGCTGCAAAAGACGCTAAAAAGAAAGAGAAAGCAGGACCTCCACGTGAAAAGAAGCAGTTAGCAATTTTGCCTCCAGACGTTAAAGACCAAAAAATTGTCTCTGAGGTTAAAAAGATGGGTGCCTTGACACCTTACGCTATTGCAACACGTTTTGGTGTACGTATTAGTGCAGCAAAAGACTTTCTTGAACAGCTTGAAGCAACTGGTCAAATCCAGCTTGTCTCGGGTAGTCACAACCTAAAAATATACAAAGCCGCAGCTTAAAAACTGCGAAACTTTCTTAAATCTTCTTAACCATCTTAATTACTGACCAGTTCAAGGTAATATTATGAGTTTTCCACAAAAACTGTATACCACCAAAGAAGTTTGTGCCGCCAAAGAATTAATCAACAGTGGCTACAAACATGAATTGTCTGTGGATGGCACTGAGGATTTTAAAGCAAAAGTAAACCAGGCATTAGAGCACCTAAAAACCGCTGGATACTATGACTTCTTTAGAACCTACATTAAAGAAATAACAGAAATCGACGGTATATCACAGTTAAGAGAAACAGAAGTCTCAATTTGGGCTAACCAGTACGCCGTAGATAATCCTGTGGATGCTGCCAGTTTGCTTGTTCAGAAAGCGTATAGCATGAAAGAGTATCTTGACGGTGAACTTTACTATGGAGGAAACGCAGAGAAACGCTCTGTAGTGAAACGTGTAGAGTTTTTGCAGGCGTTAAAAGAAAAAACTGCTGACTCCGCCGTTAAGGAAGAGTGTCAGCGACTACTTGACTTGTGGTCTGAAAGCTCATTGTCCTTCTAAGGACGAGCTTTCTGAGTTTACGTTACTTGGTAGTAACTCAATTTTTATTGCTGTTCCACTTTTTGCGGTTTTGAACAGTTCAAGGTTTTTAGTGATTGTACCAAGGATGCTTACTGGACTGTAGGGTTGGGATTTGCCGTAAAACACGCATAAAGCGCTGCCCATAGGCCAAAAAGCGATGGTGCCGGTTTCTACAGTTGGTTTCGCTTTTTCCTCGCCCATTTTGATTGGGATTTCAAAGTAGATTTCTTCTTTGTAGAGGGCGATTCTGCTTACAATGGGCAGTTTTCTTGTAATCATATCGATGGTCCTTGGTGCTTTGAACCTGACAAGTTCGCCTTCTGCTTCACCTAAACCTTCAAGGATAAATTTTATTCTTATGCGAGAGATATCTTCTTCAGCACTCAAATTTAACGCCTCAAGAGAAAATCATCCAACATTTTCTTGGAGAATAGTATAGTGATACTCGAGAAGAATATTTAACTCTTACAGTAAAAACAGCACTTCAATAACAAAAGAAACAAAAAGGTAAAAGGCAAGAAAAAAAGCCGTTAAAGTAACGCCAAAAGTGTCTTGCCAATGTACTCGATTTGCTCGCTTGATACGTTAGGGTGAACAGGTAAACTGAACACTTGTTTTGAAGCTTTCTCGGTTTCGGGTAATTTACATTCGCCAAAATTGTCACTGTAAAACTCCATCGTATGAACAGGATTAACGTAGTATGCTTCGGCACCGATTTCTTTTTGCTTCAACTCTTTAAGTAGTAAGTTTCGTTCCTCTTCAGTGCCATCTACCAGCTTTACCGTGTAAAGGTACCAGCTGTGACGGTTCGCTTCTGTTTCAGTTGGCAGTTTAAGACGCTTGGACTTTTGAAGAATGCTTGTAAGTTGCTGAGCATTTTGGCGACGTTTAGCAACAAACGAAGGCAGCTTTTCCAGTTGCACTATGCCTATGGCAGCTTCAAGTTCTGGCATGCGGTAATTGTTTCCCATCAGAACAGACGTGTATTTTGCTTTTTCCCCATGATTCCGAATCAACCGTAATGTCTCGTCAATCTTATCATCGTTAGTTGTTACCATGCCGCCTTCACCAGTAGTCATGTTTTTGCTTGCATACAAACTCCAACAGGCAGCATCTGAAAAAGACCCAGCCGGTTTACCCTGATAAGTTGCGCCGTGAGCCTGAGCTGCGTCTTCAATTAATGCCAACCCGTGTTTTTCAGCAATTTCTCTTAACGGTTTCATGTCTGCTGAGTAACCATACAAGTCAACAGGCAAAATGGCTTTTGTTTTGCTGGTTACTGCTTTCTCAACATCTTTTGGCGAGAGCGTGTAGGTTTCAGGGTCAATGTCAGCGAAAACAGGTTTTGCTCCCGCGAAAACAACAGATTCAGCTGTGGCAACAAAAGTGAAGCTTGGAACAATAACTTCGTCACCCTGCCTGACTCCGACTGCCAATAATGCAGCGTTTAAAGCGGCTGTTCCATTGTTAACTGCAACCGCGTGTTTAACACCTGCAAATTTAGCGTAGTTTCTTTCGAACTCTAACACTTTGGGGCCTTGACCTAAAGCGTTGGTTAAGGGTCCTTTGCGCATAACTTCTAAGGCTGCTTGGGCTTCTTCTTCCCCAGTTTTAGGCATGTTAATCGGAATCACTTTTAAGTCACCAATTTTGGGAAAAGGAGAAGGCAGGATTCCTATTTTAGGATTTCACAAGACCGCCGGTTTTACTCGACATTAAGTTCTTCCCAACGACTGTAATCAACAAGCACCATGAATTTTTGAGCTCTGAACTCTGCATCTAAAGCTGGGTCGCCGGTGTCAACCTTTAAGCTTTTGAGGCTTCGAACCTTACCTTCTGTTGCAACAATAACAATGTTGTCCAAGCCTACTTGCCGAATAACTCTTGAGCTGATCTGTTGGTTGCCTCTGCCAAAAATGAAGCCTTGGCCGCCAATTAAAGTTACAATAATTTTGGCTGATTTGCCGTTTAACGTTTGAAGTATCTGCTGTTCATTAACGTCCCTTTCAACAATTTGCTTGTTGATAAACAAGTCTACGCCAAGCAGAGTCTTCTTTTGATCCAACAGGTCACTAATGGTGCGTGTAGTTGTTCCTGGACCTATAATATAGAGTGTTTCTGGCTGCATGTTTTCAATAACGTAGATAGCTATGGCTGCCTGATTGCGCACTTCATCCTCCGTTGTTGGACTTGCCAGCTTGCTTACCTGAATCAAATGCGGCTCATACGGGCTAAACACGTAACCGTAAAGCTCCGCTGACAAACGCCCCTCACGGAAAGCCTGCTCATCAACATCCATAACCTCCGCTTCCCTCAACGGCAATTCACCATTCAAAAACCTAAACACAACACGCGCAGCTGCCCTTGGGTTAACCGCAAAAACTGCACTATGCATCTTAACACCAGTAGGCACCCCTAAAACTGGCAACTTTGTTTCAACCGCTCTTAGAATGTCACGAGTTGTGCCGTCACCACCACAGAAAACCAGCAAATCAGCTTTAGCGTCAACCATGCATTGAGCTATGGCTTTTGTGTCCTCTGAACTTGTCTGCTGATGCTTCTCGCCAACTACCGTATAGCTGTAGCCCTGCTTCTTTGCTTCCTCTTCGCCCATGTCTCCAGCACCAACGAGCAGGCGGATGCAGCCTTTGAGTGGTGCAAGCTCTGCAAGGAAGGCTTTGGCTCTTACTGCCGCGATGGGTTTGGCTCCGAGCGCGATGGCTCTGTCAAGGATGGCTTTTCCGTCTGTGCCTTTCAAACCTACGGCTCCACCCATACCTGCGACTGGGTTTACGATGAAGCCTATAGTTTTGGTTGGGATTTTTGCTGTCAATGGTGTTATCAACCTGTGTAGTAAATAGGTCAGGTTTAATAAGAAATAGAATTCGGTTGTTCTAGTTAATTGAGGGCATTTGTCGTTTAACGATTGAATTCAAGAAATTGGGGAATTAAACTGGGGGGGGGTCATCGAACGGCTTAAACACCAGAACGCTGGTTTCGTTACTTATGCAGATGTAACTGTTTGAATCAGTCAAGATTGCATTGGCTGGGCTGGCTGAGTTGGCGGGGTGTAATTGTATGGTTGGGTTTGGTTGTATTGTGAGAATTGTTGGTTTTTCATGCTGAAGAAGCCTATTGTAGCAAATAGCCACGAGATGAATATCAATATCAAGCCTACACCGATGATTGTCAGTATTGAGCCAATCCAGAGTAGAGTGCCTGCGGTGGCTAATGTTTGGTCACCCGTTTTTTCTGCGAGTGTGTTTAAGGTTGTTTTTAGGTTGGTTGCTGCGAGTACGTAGAATATGAACGCTACAATTAAGCTTGCCATGCCTGCTATTATGCCAGCACTAAACCCTGCTGTTGCTGCTAAGAAGCCTTCAAAGGTGAAAGCTGTTGCAGATGCTATACCTATTAAGACTGCAGCGCCCGAGAATGCTACAGCGATTATGGCGACGATGTAGTATTTTATGCCCTTCCAAGTGTTCTGGTAGACGCTTTCATCTCCATAGTAGCGTGAGAATTCTTTCATGCTTTTTACGAGCAGAACTATGCCTACTATACCTAATACCCAGCCGACGAAGGGAATAATGCTGAGTAAAATCAGGATTGAACCCACACCAGCCATTGCTTTACTATTTTCAAAGTTTTGAGTCAAATTTTCTGCCTCCAATTTTTGATGTTCTTATGTTCAATTCATGATTTAGCCCTAACATTTGGAAGAAAAACATCAAAAAACTTCTATGCGTTAGAGTTGGCAGCTCTAAAGGTTAGAGTTACAAAAAAAGGGCACGTCTGAAAGACTGAAAAAATTCAAGAAAAATGATTTTTTAGCCACGCCAAAACTTAGCACAATAAAGAAAGAAAAAAATAAAAAGTTTAAAAGGAAAACTGGGGGCGGTTATTGTCCGCCGCTTATATACTTCTTTCTTACATCGTTGAGCCATGGGTAAAGCTTCTGAAGCTTCTCCATTGACTCAGCAACCTTCTCTGTAGGATACTCGCATGGCTGCAAGTTTCCGGCGAAATATTCACCGTAAGCCGCCATATCAAAGAAGCCATGACCAGTCAAAACAAACAGCAATGTTTTTGCCTCACCTGTTTCCTTGCATTTACGGGCTTCGTCAACAACTGCTTTGACAGCGTGTGCTGCTTCGGGTGATGGGATAATGCCTTCACTGCGGATAAAAATCTTGGCAGCATCAAAAGCGGCAACTTGGTTAACTGCTAAGGTGCTGATTTGTTTTTCTTGGGCTAAGACGCTGATGGTTGGTGCGATGCCGTGATATCTTAATCCGCCTGCGTGAATAGGTGCTGGCATGAAGTCATGACCTAAAGTGTGCATTGGGACTAATGGTGTTAATTTTGCTGTGTCTCCATGGTCATAGGTGTATTCTCCTTTAGTGACTTTGGGGCAAGCTGTAGGTTCAACTGCTACTAACTGGGTTACTTTGGGTGCTTTCTTTGTGACACGGTCATGATAGAATGGCCAAATTAAACCCGAGAAGCTGCTGCCTCCGCCGATACAGCCGTAAATTGCGTCTGGGTAATCATCAACCATTTCAAGCTGTTTCTGTGCTTCTAAGCCTTCAACTGTCTGATGTAAACACACGTGGTTAAAGACGCTGCCTATGGTGTAGTTGGCTTTATGACCTGTTTTACCACTTTCCAGTGAGTCTTCAACTGCTTCGCTGATTGCGATGCCAAGTGCACCTCGGTTTTCTGGGTCTTCAGCAAGAACTTTTCTTCCAGCTGCGGTATGATTGCTTGGGCTTGCATAGACTTCAGCTCCATAAGCGTTCATCATCATTTTGCGGTAGGGTTTCTGTTCGAAGCTTGCTTTTACCATGTATACGGTTGCTTTGATTCCGAACATGGAAGCCGCAAATGAGAGTGCAGAACCCCATTGACCTGCGCCTGTTTCAGTGGTTACACGTTCTATGCCTTCTTTCATGTTGTAGAAGGCTTGGGGTACGGCGCTGTTGGTTTTGTGGCTGCCAGCTGGGCTTACGCCTTCGTATTTGTAGTAAATTTTTGCGGGTGTTTTGAGTGCTTTTTCTAGGCCTACTGCTCGGAAGAGTGGTGATGGTCTCCAGATGCGGTAGATTTCTCGGACTTCGTCTGGGATGTTTATCCAGCGTTCTTGGCTTATTTCTTGACCGATGATTTCTTTGGGGAAAATTTGTGGAACTATGCCGACACCTGGTTCTTTTGTTGCAGGGTCGATGAATGGTGGAAGTGGGTGTGGTAGGTCTGGTACTATGTTGTACCATTGTTTTGGGATGTCTTCTTCTTTTAGTAAGATTTTTCGGGTTATCATGTTTCTTCTTTCCCGGATTGTTGTGAAATGAGTCTCGAAGCTTTATTTAAGCTTTTCAGTACATGAAGGTACTGAAATGTACATTAACGTTTCGCTGAACAATGGAATCTCAAAACGTAAATTAACACTTTTATACTTAAACGCACAAAAACATACACGCGAAACAAACATGTGGAACATGATAAAAGGCCATTTCGAAGACTACCCTGAAAGACTCAAAGTAGCACGAGTCCTAGTCGAAAACGGCTTAAGCGCCAAAGACGGCAAAATATATCTTAACCAAATCGAAATCCCGCCAGTACGCATAGCCCGAGTCGCCGGCGTAGACAGACGCACAGTAAACGAAACCCTAAGCGCCATAAACGAAGACCCTGAAATCAAGCTGCTCTTCCAAGAAATCCGCCCTGCAGGTCACTCTCTAAAAGAAATCGCCAAACACCTAAACTTAGGCGTAGTCGAACTTACCGTAGCCGACGCAAAAGCCCCCGGAATTTTATCGAGCGCAGCCACTTTATTAAACAACGCAAACCTAAGCATACGCCAAGCCATCGTAGATGACCCCGAATTATCCCCTGAACCCAAACTTACACTTCATTGTTGAATGCAAAATTCCTGGAGAATTAATTCCCGAAATACTAAAGATTCAAGGGGTAGCAAAAGTTTCAGTATACTAGATGATTTCAAAAAAAGTTTCGCTTAGATTTAGAAATCAGGGTTCTCTATGGCTGTTGTGCTGTTCTAGTCTTAGCATGATTCCAACAACATCTAAAACAGAAAACCATAAACCCCATATTTGTGACCCGCAGATTATGCATAGGCGAAACCTAAATTAATAATCAAAACCATTGAAATTTGTATAGCGTAGCTTTTCTACTTCTTAGGGTTGCTAGAAAAACTTATATTGTTAAGGGTGTTTTGTTGTTGTTCGCATTAAGGAGGTTTACCTGATTTGTCATCATCACCTACACAAGCTGGCGGCGTACCAGTTCTTGTATTAAAAGAAGGAGCAAACCGTTCTCGCGGAAGAGAAGCACAACATAATAATATTACCGCAGCCAAAGTTGTCGCGGAAAGCGTAAGAAGTTCGCTTGGCCCAAAAGGCATGGATAAAATGCTTGTTGACAATTTTGGAGATGTAACCGTTACAAGCGATGGCCGCACAATACTTGATGAAATGGATGTTCAGCATCCAGCTGCAAAAATGCTTGTTGAAGTCGCCAAAACCCAAGATAACGAAACTGGAGATGGAACAACTTCTGCAGTTGTTATCGCCGGCGACCTTTTAGGACGCGCTGAAGAGCTTATTGACAAAAACATTCACCCAACAGTAATTATTGATGGGTTCAAAAAAGCTTCAGAGAAAGCTCTTGAAACATTAAATAAAATTTCTATGCCATTTGACCTCTCAAAATCTAAAGATTACCTAAGGAAAACTGCTGTAACTTCAATGGCAAGTAAACTTGTCGCTGAATACAAAGAATACCTCGGCGACATAGTTGTCAAGGCAATGCTTGAAGTTTCAGAAAAACAGCCAGATGGTACCTTCAAAGTTGACATTGATGACGTCAAAGTGGAAAAGAAAACCGGCGAATCACTTGGCGACACAAAACTTATCAATGGCATAGTAATCGACAAAGAAATCGTTCACTCCGGCATGCCCAAACGCGTTGAAAACGCAAAAATCGCCCTTATCGACGCTTCCTTAGAAAATGACAAGCCGGAAATAGATTCAAAAATTAACATTGAAAACCCATCCCAAATTGAAGCCTTCCTACAACAAGAGGAAGACATGCTGCGTGAGATGGTTGATAAAATCGTTGTCACTGGCGCAAATGTTGTCATTTGCCAAAAAGGCATTGACGACATGGCACAGCATTTTCTTGCTAAAAAGGGTGTAATTGGTATTCGACGCGCTAAAAAGTCTGACATGGAGAAGCTTGCACGCGCTATTGGCGGAAAAATCGTTTCTGACATTGATGATATCTCTTCTGAAGATTTAGGTTGTGCAGCTTTGGTTGAGGAACGCAGAATCGGCGATGACAAAATGACTTTTGTTGAAGGCTGCAAGAACCCTAAAGCAGTCACGATTCTAATTCGCGGTGGCACTGAACGTTTAAACAATGAAGCAGAACGTTCAATCCACGATGCCTTATGCGTTATACGTGACCTAATCCAAGACCCACAAGTAGTAGCTGGTGGAAGCGCACCTGAAATGGAAATGGCAAACACTCTCAAAAAGTATGCCCAAACCCTTCCGGGCAGAGAGCAACTTGCCATACTGGTTTTCGCTGAAGCCTTAGAGTCAATTGCAGTAACATTATCAGAAAATGCTGGTTTAGACCCGATTGATATACTGTCCGAATTGCGGTCTAGACACGAAAAAGGAGAGACATGGGCAGGCATCGAAGTAAACAGCGGTAAAGTCCAAGACATGACCCAAGCAGGAGTCTATGAACCCGTCGCAGTCAAACGTCAAATCATCAAATCAGCATACGAAGCAGCCTCCCTTATACTAAAAATCGATGATGTTATCGCCTCAGGCAAAAACAAAATGCCTCCTGGGCCACCTGGAGGAATGCCAGGCGGAATGGGTGGACATGGGCGGATATCCAGGTGCTGGAGAGTATTAAACTGTCTAACAACAAAATTACTGTAGGACCACCAAAAGTAACCCGTTTTGAGAAGGCAAGAATTGTTGGCGCTAGAGCTCTGCAAATTAGCATGGGTGCGCCAATCCTTGTTGATGCTGACGAAACGGTGTCTAACCCGATTGATATTGCATTAAAAGAGATGGATGCGGCAGTTTTGCCAATAACCATCAGACGTACATTGCCTGACGGAACCTTCCAAGACATACCCCTCAAATGGCTAGTATAAACCACATTTTTCTTTTTTCTTTAAGATTTCTTTAGCGCCTTTTAAAGTAGCATTTATTTGAGTCCAGTGTGCTCCCTGCCAGTACACGTGACCGCAGTTTGGGCATTTCCAGAACTTGTCATAATACAAAAAAGTGTTCGCCTCCACGTCACCCTTGATTTGCTCTTTAGGAGTTGCTTGCAGTTTAGCGTTGCAACGTGGACAATGTGAACTGTCCATGTCGATTTCAAGCGGCAAACCGAACCTTTTCGCCAATTCCGCAAGCCTCTCAGCCTCAGATTTACCCTGCAAATAAAACGCTTCAAGCCCCCTGCCCAAAGCACGTTGATACAATTCAAAATCTTTAGTTAACAAAACTCTGCCCTCAGCTTTTGCCTGAGCCAGCAGTTGGTCGTCGGTGAGTGTTGTGGAATATTCTACGTTTTGTCCCAGCATTCTTAGCCAACGCGACAGTTTCCCAAGCATCGCATCAGCCAGAAACTTCAAGGTTTCCTCCCCGGATGATTTTTCCGTTGCCAGGTTTTTCAATGATTTCACCTTCATCCATGACCAAGACGCCGTTAACGAAGGTTTTTACAGGTTTACCGACTACTTCCCAGCCGTTATAGGGTGAAAACTTGGCTTTAGACTTAAATTTGGAAGCGTTAATGGTCCAGCGTTGGTTATAATCTACAATTGTTAGGTCTGCGTCTTTGCCTTGCTCAAGCTTGCCTTTGCTTGTTAAGCCGAAGATTTCTGATGGCTTTTCTGCAAGCAACTCAACCATTCGTTGCATTGTCAACTGGTTTCTCCTTACCAATGTTAGCATTAAGGGCAGCGTGGTTTCCAATCCGGGCACGCCCACTTTGACTTCCCAAACGCTGCCTAGCCGATTTTTCTTCAAGTGTATGTGGTGCATGGTCAGACCCAACTGCGTCTATGTCGCCTTGGGTTACACCTTTTCTGAGGGCTTCCTGATGGACTACTTCGCGGAGAGGCGGTGCCATAATTGCCATCATACCATAACGTGAAACATCCGTTGATGATAACATCAAATGGTTAGGAGTAACTTCGCAGGTGACTGTTTTGCCGTCTTTTTTTGCTTCTTTGATTGCCTCTAAACCCTGCTGGCTTGTAACGTGACAAAAATGCATGTGAACCTTTGAGCCTTCACTTGCTCTAAGTAACCGTTTCATAGCATCAACTTCTGCCTGCTCGGTGTGTGCTAAAAGAAAGTTGCGGGCATCATTATGTTTGGCTTGCTTTAGCCTTTGTTCAATAGATAAAATCTGGTTTTTATCCTCAGCGTGAATCGCAACTACTGTGCCTGTTTCCCCAGCAGTTTTTAGTCCATCTTTTAGGGCTTGGTCATCGTCAATGTTTAAACTTCCAATTTGGTTGCCCATAAACAGTTTAAACCCAACTGCACCTTGAGCCTTGATTTGTTGTAGCTCAACCAATTTTTTAGGAAACTCTGAATATAACCCCAAGTTAACAAGGGTTCGTCTTTCCGCGATTTCCATGCGGTTTTTTAGGTTTTCTACGCTGTTAGTTACTGGCTGATTGTTCGGCATATCCAAAACGGTGGTAAAGCCGCCCGCTGCCGCTGCAGAGGTGCCAGTGATAAAATCCTCTTTGTAAGCTCTTTCTTCATCTCGCAAGTGAACGTGCTCGTCGATTAAACCGGGCAGAACCAGCATGCCGTGAAGATCAATTTTTTGGTCGGCGCTAGGCATTTGAGGTTGCCTGCCGATTTTGAAGAATTTGCCTTCTTCAATGGCAATGCTGCATTCGAGTATTTCGCCTTTAAGGTAAGCTTTCGTGTTTATAAGGACAGAATCAACAATCAATCTAATCCACAGTCCAAGAAATAGCGGGTGGTTTGGTTAATTAAAGTTTATTTATGGTTCGTTAATGTTATTTCTGTAGGTTTTAACGTTTTTTGAAGTGGTATGTTTGCCTAGAAGCATTTTGCTTAGCAATGGCCAATTTGCAGTAGCCCTTGACGATAACGCTTGCATAAGAGACGTTTATTTTCCCTACGTTGGCCTTGAGAACCACGCGGTCGGTCACGCTTTCCGTTTTGGAGTATGGGCAAACGGCAATTTCGAATGGGTCAACCCAACATGGGATACTTTGATGACTTACATGCCTGAAACCTTAACCAGCCGCTACAAAATCAAAAACCAGACTCAGAGCATAGAAATGGAAGTAAACGACGCCATATATCATTCAGAAAACGTTTTTCTACGCAAAATACACCTCACCAACCAACTTGACGAGCCCCAAGAAATCCGTCTTTTCTTTACACATGACTTTCACATTTATGGTTACGAAGCAGGAGACACAGCACTTTTTGAACCACAACTAAACGCGGTTATACATTACAAAGGTAAACGGTACTTTTTGGTTGGCGGCTTAGGGGCTGGTGAAGGTTTTTATCAGTATGCAGTCGGCTACAAGGAAGTCAGCGGTAAAGAGGGTACATGGCGTGACTGTGAAGACGGTCAATTAAGCAGTAACCCTGTGGCTCAAGGTTCAGTTGATTCTGCCGTCAGCTTCCAACTAATGATTCCACCCCACAATTACGGTTTAGTACATTACTGGATTGCCTGCGGAACAAGTTTGAATGAAGTTTCAGCCTTAAACGCAGTCGTAAAAGATGTTGGAGTTGAGCAGATGCTGCTGAAAGTAGAAAATTACTGGAGCGCATGGCTTAACCGTCTAAAACTTGATCTTAATATTTTGCCAAAAGACGTTGCTCGCCTCTACAAACGTTCCCTGCTTTTTATGCGTGCACATCTTGACGGTCACGGCGGATTTTTGGCGTCGCTGGATTCAGACATAATTGGTATTCACAGAGACACTTACTCATATGTTTGGCCTAGAGACGGCGCCATGGCAGCCTTAGCCTTCACCACGGCAGGCTTCACAGACGTCACCGAAAAATTTTTCGAGTTTTGCCACAAAGTTATTGACGACGAAGGTTTTTTTAAACACAAATATTTGCCCGACGGTTCGTTGGGAAGCACTTGGCATGCGCTTATTGACTCTGAAGGTCATTTGCAGTTGCCCATTCAAGAGGATGAAACAGCAAGCGTACTCTATGCCCTATGGAAATGTTACGAGCGGACGGGTAATATAGAATTTGTAACTAAAGTTTACGATAAACTGGTGGTTAAAGCATCAGATTTTATGATGAAATATCGTGACCCAGATACGTATTTGCCTAAGCCCACGTTTGACGAATGGGAAGAGAAAATTGGTGTATTCACGTCGACTACAGCAGCTGTTTGCGCTGCATTAGATGCGGCAGCTAGGTTTGCTAAAGTATTCTATGACAGTAACCGTCAGGAAGCACTTGCTGAAGCCTGCGTTCAAACCAGAAACGCCTTAATCAAGTACCTCTATGACTCTAAACTTAAACGGTTTGTTAAAGGCATTTTGCCTAACGGTGAAACAGACTTTACACTTGACAGCAGCATCACAACAGTCTTTGCATATAATATTTTAGACGCAAAAGATGTTTTGGTCAAAAACTCTATGGATGCTTTGACTAGTAACTTGTGGGTTAACTCGAAGGTTGGTGGATTTGCCCGTTACCAAAACGACCCTTACAGGCGAGTGGCGCTGGGTACTGCTGGAAACCCATGGTTTATTTCCACTCTTAGACTGGCAAGATGGCACATAGCCGCCGCCTTAACACCTGAGAATCTTGCGGGCGCCTTAACATTTTTACAATGGTCAACAAAAAATGCTTTACCCTCAGGCGCTTTAGCAGAACAACTTGACCCATACACGGGAAACCCAGTTTCTGCAACTCCTCTTTTATGGAGTCATGCTGAGTTTGTGCTTGCCGTAACCGAATACATAAACAAATATCAAGAATTCGCTGCCAGGTCAGAACTTGGAATGGAGGTATAATAAAGGGTTGTTTGCTAAATTATGTGATAAACGTTTTTTGCCTGTTGGGGAATTGCGGTCATTCAAAGTCCGTGGTTACGAAATTTTAGCGGTTAATCTTGGTGATAAAGTGTCCTGTTTGGATGGACGTTGTTCTCATGCTGGGGCGCCTTTGGCTGAGGGGACACTTGACGGAGGGATTCTAACTTGTCCATGGCATTATTCGCAATTCAACATAACAAACGGACAAGTGATTAGAGGTCCAGCCTACAAACCGCTTAAAGTTTACAGGGTTCAAGAAAAAGAAAACAGCGTATATGTTGACTTATAATTTAAGCATAAAAAAGAAGAGCTTACTACCTTACTTTTCTTGTTCTAGTTCAATGCGGCATTCGTCGCAAAGATTTTGGCCGTTGTGTTCTTTAAGGTTTTCAGAGTAAGCTTCACAGCGGTCGCAGTAACCGGACTGCGGTGCCTCTTCAAGTTCTTCTACAGGAGAACCTTCGATGCGTGTGTGTTCCTGCATTATTTCGATAAGCTCCGGCATAACACCAAGCAGGTCTTTATCTGAAACTATGCCAACCAAGTTGCCTTTGTAGAAGACACCTAACCGTCTGATGTCTAGGCGGTTCATTCTTCTTGCAGCGTCACTTATGGTGGCCTCAGGTTCAATGGTGACAAGTGGAGTGGTCATGATTTCTTTTGCTTTAATCTCGTCTGGCTTATTGTTTCTGGCGATTACACGGATTACTAGGTCACGTTCAGTTATGATTCCAATGGGTTTTCCTTCTTTGTTGGTGACGATTACTGCTCCTAATCCTTCTTTGTCCATTGCGGTGGCGATGTTGTTGGTTGTTTCCTCTTCGTCAGCGGTTACTACTGGGCTGCTCATAACATCTTTAACTAGCATTTTTGTTCTTAATCCAAATTCTGACATTGACATATCCACTCGATAACTGAGATAATTCGCCTTTACATGTTCAAAATAAGAAAAGCGCAATTTAAGAGTTGCCTACACAATGCTTGCAAAAATACTGTCCAATTTTTCTGCAAGTTTTATATCGCGCCCCATTCTCTTAACCCAGACGCTGAAGATGACCTTGATGTTGAGAACAAACCGTGAAAAACTTGTCAAAATCTCTGTAATGGGCGAAGTAGCAAGCCCAACAACAAGAAATGTTTACAACATTTCAGCTACCGGAACCCCCTGCATATTGCCCGGTGTAGGAGGCATAACTTACAATCTGCGTGTTGGCGACCCCGCGTGTGGTTGGGAAGCAGATCACGTTGAACCCTGCGTCAGCACCGATAACAAAGAAAATGATGCACGCTCAGGTATGACAGCAAACACTGCCTATAACGTCCTCTCCTGTGTTGGTAATCAGGCTACAGTTGCAAGTGGAAGCGCCAAAGGCGAAACAGGTACAGTAACAGGAAAACACGGCGGCATAGAGCATGTACTAATAGATTTTAAACCTGAAATCCTTGATAGGCTTGTAATCGGTGACCAGATTCTCATAAAAGCTTACGGTACAGGCTTAAAACTACTCGATTTTCCCGAAATAAAACTGGTAAATATGGACCCAAGCTTGCTTGACGCAATGAACCCTCAGGTTAATGGCGAAAAGCTTGAGGTTCCCGTTACGCATCTTATTCCTGCAGCTATAATGGGTTCTGGTTTGGGTGCTAATCAGGTTAACAGCGGCGACTATGACATTCAACTTTTTGATGACTTGGTGGTTAAGCAGTTTGGGCTTGAAGACCTGCGGCTCGGAGATCTTGTTGCTATTATGGATGCTGACCATTCTTATGGTAGAATTTATCGACAGGGCGCAGTTTCAGTTGGCGTTGTGGTTCACACCAATTGTGTAACAGCTGGGCATGGTCCGGGCGTTACAACTTTGATGACTTCTGC
Organism: Candidatus Bathyarchaeota archaeon; assembly: GCA_963832745.1. Classification (GTDB taxonomy): domain Archaea; phylum Thermoproteota; class Bathyarchaeia; order Bathyarchaeales; family Bathycorpusculaceae; genus Bathycorpusculum. The sequence goes on from CAWHVC010000003.1 coordinate 639,542, forward strand.
AAGCGGTAAAATAATTCCTCAGATAAATCCGAAAGCAAACCTTGCTTCTCTGCTAAAATTACGGGCAGATATATAAGATAGTTAATTCAATATTTGGAACAATAATAGATTAAAGAGGTCAAAATAGTTGCCAGTTAAACGTAAAAGCCGAGGAAGAGCAAAAGGTAGCAAAGGAAGCAGCAGTCTTGTTCAATGCGTAAATTGTGGGGCAATGGTGCCGCGTGACAAAGCAAAGCGGTCAACACGTAGAGTGTCTTTTGTTGAGCCACAGTTGGCAAAGGAACTTAGGCAAAAAGGTACATTCTTAGCCTCTTGGGTTGATACTAAATATTACTGTATTTCATGTGCAGTGCACCGTGGCATCGTCAAAGTACGTGCTGAAAACGAACGCCACTCAAAAGGTTACAAAAGAAGATTCTAAGCTTCTAAACGCCTTTTCTTGATATTTCTTTTTTACTTTTTTAACGCTTTATACACGTGATACGCTCTTTGAATCACGGTAAAGTTCGCGAGTACTGCTAAAACGATTATTCCGTAGTTTAAGGCTGGTAGATAAAACACTGCCGCAATCGTGAATACTGCCAAGATTAACATGCGTTCTGCACGTTCAGCAAATCCTACCGACTCCATTTTTATTCCGACACCTTCAGCCCTTGCACGTGTGTAACTTACAAGCACAGAACCCGCCAACGCTGCAAGCCCCCAAACTGGGTTGCATAAGCCACTGATGATTATTCCAGCATAAACCGCTGCATCAGCATACCTATCCAGTACAGAATCAAAAAAGGCGCCAAAAGTTGAGGCCTGATTAAACGTTCGAGCTACTATGCCGTCCATTGTGTCGCTAAATCCTGAGGCTAACATGAACACTACTGCTAAAACTAGAAACAGAACCGGCTGCGTGGGGACTATAGCGTATGCAACTGCGGATGCTAAAGACAGGATGAAGCCGACGATGCTGATTTTGTTTGGCGTAAACCCTAACTTGTGTGCAATGTTTGCTTCAGTGCCAAGCATTTCTTGGATTTGTTTCTTAAGTTTGGTTAGCAATTTTTTGGGTCTCTCGGTTTTTGCTGTGTTTATTGCCAATTACTGGTTGGCTGTAATAAAGGCTTTTCCAGAAGGGTGCCTTTAAGCCCTGTTTTGGGACTGAAATTCGGATTCTAAGTTCGGTTATTTTCAGTGAACTTATAAGGAAGTTAACGGATTAATAGGATGGTGACGTTCTGACGCGCACCAGAGCGCATAGCAGCAACGTTACACAAAGCAACAATAAAAGGAGTAAAACAAAATGACTGAAAACGCAGACGTAATCTTCGTCGGAAACAAACCACCAATGAGCTATGTTTTAGCAATTATAACAAGTCTCTCCTCAGGCAACCTGAAAGAAATCACTTTGAAAGCAAGAGGCCAAGCAATTACCACAGCAGTTGACGTAGCTGAAATTGCAAGGAACCGTTTTGTAAAAGACCTCAAAGTGAGCAAGATTGCCATCGGTACAGCCGAGATGCCGCCACGCGAGGGAGAGAGCAAGTCCAGAATGGTTTCCACGATGGAGATAACCTTAAGCAAAAAAGCATAAGGCGTAAAATCGTAAAAACCAATTCCTAAACAATCAAACCTTTCTTTTATTTTTTAAGATCTTTTCTTCTGCTTTTGCATTTTTTTTCGTTTTTTTTGTCTAACAAGTAACAAGTTTTAAATCTACGTCTAAAGCAAGTTAGGGTTATGATGGGGAATAGATTGAGAACTATACCTTCCCTTCTTGTAGTGTTAGTTATAGCCCTTTTAGCTTGGTCATCAGTTTACGTTAACGTTTTACAAGCACAAGGTGAAGATTACACACTTGTGGGTGGTGTTATTGATACCGATACTATTTGGACACTTGATAGCAGTCCATATTTCTTGACGACACCTGTTTTGGTAAGCGAAGGTACAACATTAACAATAGAACCCGGTGTCACAGTTTGTATTAATGCTTCTTACATTAAAGTTGATGGCACATTAATTGCAAAGGGGAATGGTAACCAAAAAATAGTCCTAACCCAAAACGACACCTACTATGTTCCGCTTGAATATTTGAATGCTAAACCAGCCATAGAATTTTCAAGTACAAGTATCCCTTGGAATGAAGCAAGCCAGACCGGTTGTATCCTTGAAAACACAGTTATAAGTAGTGCTCGCAGTGGTTACTATTATACAATAAAAATTTCTAATGCTTCCCCAAAAATAAGTAACAGTACCATAACAACTTATGGTGATTCTTGGTCAATATACGTTGATAGCGGTTCTCCCATTATAGCAAACAATACCATAACAAGCAAGTATCACGGAATTACAGTAAACTCCCATAGTGGCGTTCCAAAGTCAATTGTTAGCATTGTTGACAATATTATTTATGGATGTGAAATAGGAATTTCAATAGGCAGTGGGAGCCCTGTCATAGAAAGGAACTTAATCATTAACAACGTTGGCGACCACTCAGATGATTGCGGAATTTTTGTCAATTGGCGAGACAATGGCAATAAAGCTGATGTTCCACCTGTAATTAAAAACAACACTATTGCAAAGAATTCTAATGGTATACGATACGCTTCACCATACGACTGCCTAATTGAGTACAATAACTTTTACCAAAATAATCAATACAATATTTACTTGAGGTATGAAACCACCTCAAACATTACTGCTACAAACAACTGGTGGGGGACAATAGCAACCTCAGAGATTAACCAGACAATCTACGATTTTAAAAATGACTTCAACTTAGGCAAAGTAAATTTTGTTCCCTTCCTGTTAGCACCCAATCCGCAAGCGCCAACAATCCCAACATACACAATAATTGCAGCCGCAGGTAACGGTGGCTCCATTAGTCCAAGCGGAAGCTTCATAATTGCCTATGGTGACAGCCAAGTTTTCAACGTGACTTCCGATTCTGGTTACCAGCTGACAAACGTTTTAATTGACGGCTTACCTGCGTCTGCTCCATACACAGTTTCAAATGTAGTTGCTGATGGTCACACAATAATTGCCTCTTTTGAGCAATCTCCAGTCTCGACATCCACACCTTCACCAACACCACCTTCTGTTATACCCGAAATGCCCTCTTTATTGATGACTGCAGTGCTAATGTTGACAGTTCTCGGAGCAACAGTGTTGACTCGAAAGAAAAAAGTCAACTAGTGCTTCTCTTTTTTAGAAACTCTTACTGACCTATTTGGATCATATTAGAAACTCTATGCAGAAGCCTAGGGGGTCTAAAATCCCTAAAGGGGGGTAGGTCCGTATTGGCTGAAAACCCGCTCATTAGCATGTTGAAATTCAGTGTTTATGGTTTCTGTGGTGTGGTTGGGGAAATCGTAAGGTTAAAATCTTAAAGGGTCTGTAAGTGAATTATTCGCGTGAAGACTATGTTAGATATCAAGCTTATCCGTGAAAGCCCCGACCTTGTAAGAGCCAACCTGGAGAAAAGAAACAACCCAGAAAACCTGCAAATGCTCGACGAACTTATCGCTCTTGACAAGCAGTGGCGGCTCAACCTTACAAGCCTTAACGATTTGCGTCACGACCGCAAACTGGTCACAATGGAAGTTGCCAAACTCAAAAAAACTGGTCAAGACGCTCAAGCTCAAGTTGAAAAAGCCAAAGCAATAGACGTCCAAATCACCGCAGTCGAAAAGCAAGTAGCTCAGGAAGAAGAAAAAGAACGGGATCTACTCCTGAAACTACCTAACATGCTTGACCCAACCGTTCCATTGGGCAAAGATGACCATGACAACGTCCAAATAAAAACTTGGGGAAACATTCCACAATTCAATTTCCCAATCAAAAACCATCTCGACTTAGCGGATAATCTTGGCTTAATTGACATGGAACGCGCAGGAAAAATCAGTGGCTCCCGTTTCTTCTTCCTTAAAAACGAGTTGGCGCTTCTAGATTTAGCGTTGATGAATTTTGCTATGCAAGAACTCTCAAAGAAAGGCTACGTGGCTGTGGAGCCGCCTTACATGATTAACAAGGCAGCTTACGAAGGCGTAACCGCACTTGCGGACTTTGTTGACGTACTTTATAAGATTGAAGGCGAAGACCTCTACATGATCGCCACCAGCGAACATCCAATGGCTGCCATGTACATGGGCGAAGTTATCAAAGAACCGGATATGCCGCTTAAACTTGCAGGCTTAAGCACCTGTTTCCGCAAAGAAGCCGGAGCACACGGAAAAGACACACGAGGAATTTTCCGTACTCACCAATTTAACAAGATTGAACAATTCATTTTCTGCAAACCCGAAGACTCAGCAAGGTTGCATGAGGAACTGCTAGCGAACGCTGAGGATTTGTTGCAGAAACTTGAGTTGCCTTACCGCATAGTTAACGTTTGCACTGGTGACATTGGCACTGTTGCAGCTAAAAAGTATGATATTGAAGCTTGGATGCCCGCGCAGAATGGGTACCGTGAAGTAGTCAGTTGTAGCAACTGCACCGATTACCAAGCAAGACGATTGGGCATTCGTTACCGCGAGAAAGAGGGTGCGCCCACGAAGGGTTTCTTGCATACGCTTAACTCTACTGCGATTGCAACGGGAAGAACCATTGTTGCACTGCTTGAGAATAATCAGAATGAGGATGGCTCAATAAATGTGCCTAAGGCTCTTAGAAAATATATGGGTGACGTCGAAAAAATAGACAAAAAACGGTAAAACCTTTTATATTGCTTTGAGAATGTTGAGGCACGTTTGGAGGATTACTTTGTCTTCAAAAGCAAAACACGTACGCGATAAATGGCGAGGCAAATCATGGTTCAACGTAGTAGCGCCATCGTTCTTCGGAAACGTTGATTTAGGTGCAATACCGGCAGAAACAACAGACCAACTAATCGGTAGAGTTGTTGAAGCTACACTGTATGATATTACAGGTGACTTTTCTCATCACTATTTGAAAATGTTCTTCCAAATAGGCGCAATGGACGGTAAAACCGCCAAAACAATGTTCAAGGGTCACGAATATTCACGTGATTATTTGCGCAGTTTAGTTAGAAGAAGAACAACCAAAGTGGACGGCCTATTCAATTTAACAACCAAAGACGGCTACAAACTAAGAATCGCCGTTTCAGCCTTAACACTTTCACGCATAAAGACTTCACAAGAAAAAATCATCCGCAACATCATGATAAAAATCATTAAAGAAAAAGCAGCAGCACTCACAATGGACCAATTCGTTCAAGAAATGGTTCTCGGCAAAATCGCATCAGACATCTACAACGAGTCAAAACAGGTTGCACCACTACGTCATGTTGGTATACGCAAATCAAAACTTATTAGTGCACCCGCAAATGCTCCACAGCTTATCTTAGCCGCTGGCACAGCAACTGTTGAACCAGTTGAAGAAGCCGAGCCAGAGGAAGAAGAAGTCGCTGAAGCCGCAGACATAGCAGCCGAACAAGTCGCGGACGACGAAGAAGAAACAGAAGAAGAATAAGCTTTCTTCTCAACCTTTTCATTTTAAATTATTTTTTGTTTCCAAAACAGTCTTAAAAGGCACTACGTTAAGCATCTCCTGTTTTGAGGGTTTAGTTTATGGTTAACCATGCAGGTGTACATGAAAAAGGCTCAATCAACGTTAATGATGTAATTGAAAGCATCAAAAACCATGAAGACTTCAGCAAAGCTGGCGCCATAGGATTATTTATCGGTGTAGTCAGGGGAGAAACTCTTGAAGGCGGTGAGAAGGTGGAAAAACTTACCTTGGAAGCGTATGAAGAAAAAGCCGATGAAGTGCTTGGCAAAATCTGTGACGATTTAGTGCAGAAACCGGGGATTATTGATGTGCAGATTCACCATTTAACAGGCGAATTTAACGTTGGTGATGACCTTGTGTACGTCGCCGTTGCAGGTTCCCACCGGCAGCAGCTTTTTCCGGTATTGCAGGAAGCAGTTGAACGTTACAAGAGTGAAGCACCCATCTTCAAAAAAGAACACATCACCAGCGAAAAGGGCAAATCTGAGTATTGGGTTTCAGAAAGACATCATTAGCTTGGTAAACGTGACAGTGTATGATTACAGCTTTAGCAGGCGGAGTTGGGGCAGCCCGATTCTTAACAGGATTAACGCAGTTGATTAAAGAGGACGATTTAACGGTTATTGTTAACACAGGCGACGACGTTGACCTTTTTGGTTTGCATATTTCTCCTGACATTGATATTGTAACTTACACGCTTGCCGGAATCGTTAACGAAGAAAAAGGCTGGGGCATCAAAGGAGACACGTTTGAATGCTTAAACATGCTCAAACGATTCGGTTTAGCAGACGCAGAATGGTTTAACCTTGGCGACCGAGACTTCGCCACCAGCATTATGCGCACAAACATGTTCAAAAACGGTGGCGCCCTCTCGCAAATATCTGCAAAAGTAAGCTGTGCCTTGGGCCTTAAACTGAAGATTTTGCCTATGACCGACGACAAGTTTGCCACTCATGTACGAATCTCTGAGGGCTCTATCCATTTTGAGGAGTACATGGTTAAACGGGGAGCACAAGACCAAGTGTTAGGCGTCGAGTTTGTCGGAGCAAAAGCGGCTAAGCCTGCACCGGGCGTTGTTGAATCGATAATGACTTCGGAGAAAGTGATTATCTGTCCTAGCAACCCCATAGTAAGCATTGGCACGATTCTTTCAGTTCCAGGTATAAGGGCAGCTTTGCAGAAAACCAGTGCCAAGAAGATTGCAATTAGTCCAATTGTTGCTGGTGCACCGATTAAGGGTCCAGCTGATAAACTGCTGAGCGGTTTAGGTGTTGAGGTTTCAGCTTTTGGGGTTGCAAAATTGTATGCTGATTTCTTGGATGGTTTCGTTATTGACATTGCGGATGCTAAGGAAAAGGGTCGGATAGAGGCTTTAGGCATTAAAGTGGCGGTTACTAACACTTTGATGAAGGATTTGGCTTCTAAGGTAGCGTTAGCTAAAATAGTGCTCGGCTTGTAAGCTTGATAGTTGTTAGTCTATTAAGATAAGGGTTATATTTCAACACACGAATACTGTTTCTATCAAGTTTGGGAGTGCCTGCCGTGGAAAAAAGAAGCTATGATTGGTTTGAGCAACGAAGAAGAACAAGAGGCTTAGAGCTTGCGCATGAGCAAATCACTAAAGCCTTTGATACAGTAACTTGGCTGCATAAGGCCACTAAAAGTTTTTCAGAAAAAAACATTACTGATGCAAAAAAATACATTGAAAACCTGTATTTAGCCGAGGAAGAAGTTGATAAACTAAGAACTGACACCTTCCTTGAACTGTCTAAAGGTGCCGCGTTGGTTTCAGATTACCGCGAAGATCTTTTGCATCTTGTAAAACGTCTTGATACTTTGGCTGACCACACTAAGGATGCTGCAAGATGCCTTGAAATGCTCGCTGAAGCTGACATTCCTTCTGAACTTTGTCAAAAAACTGTTTACATGACTGGCAAACTTGTTGAAACTGCACAAATGCTTCGAAGCAGCATAGAAAAAATCTCTTCCAACCCCATGGAGGCTGTAAAAGAAGCTAAACAAGTCGGCGAAATTGAGCATGACATTGACACTGAATACCTAAGAACCAAAGGGTTATTCGTAAAGTATGGTGCCAACATGAACTGCGGAGCGATGGTTATCTTTGACGACCTGATCGAGTTTATTGAACAAGCCGCAGACATGTGTGCTGACACAGCCGACTACATCTTGGTGCTTTCAAGCAGAGAATAACCTGCTTTTCCTTTTTCTAGTGTTTTGTTTGTTTTGTTGATGCTTTTGTATACAGACAGCCGTCAGTTACACCGGTTTTTCAATATACTGATAAGTTGTTAATAATCCTGTGAGCTTGCCCATCTATGAAAAGGTAGACCCCCTATAGGTTTCAATATAGAACCACTAATAGTAGCCAAATAGACTGACAAGCAAATAATGTTTAACCAATTTTAGAAAAACGCCTAAACTTCAGTCAAGGGTTGTTTTACTGAAAGCTTTTTATCATATAGTAATTCCCAGTAATTATGGGTAATCTGAGTAAAGGGCTGACTTTAGTTCTGATTCTAACTGTAGCCTTCTCATCTCTAAGCTTATTAATTATTGAACCTGTAAAGGCTCAGTCAGTGAACTCTACCAAAGAATTCAGCCATCTAACACATGAAAATTTTACCTTAGTTCCTGACGCAACTGTTTTAATACAAATTCAGTTGAAGGAAGGTGATTATGTTGAAGGGTCTTTTGAAGTTAGCAATTTCCACTATTATCCAGATGTTTTCAACAATGGAGTGCTCACAACTTATCGTGTTGGCATAAAAATTGAAGATGCAAAATATCAGACTATTTATGATTATTTTCCAGAGACACACGGCTCTTTTAATTTTACTGCCTCAAACTCAGGACTTTATACGATTCCTTGTTCTTGTAATTATATCTATTTGGTTGATAATCCGATTGCGCCTCAATTGACAATGAATTTTACTGTAAGAGGTGTTGCGATGCAAGTGAACGTTTTATCGCCATTAACCCAACTCTACACGGAATCAAATGTTAGATTAAGTTTTACAACTAACAGGTTTGCAGATTGGACTAGCTACAATCTTGACGCTAAAGGTAATGTTACTTGTGACGGCAATACAACGCTTACAGAATTATCTAACGGTATACACAATCTCATAATTTACTCTAATGATACATATGGAAATATGGATACGAAAACCGTAACATTTACTATTGTTGAGGGTTCCATGTTTACAACAGCCCTAATCATCATTATCGCTGTACCTGTTGTCGCTCTTTCAATAGTGTTTTACCGAAGGCATCGAAAAACCGATAAAATAAACCAATGACATTTCATAGAGATAAAATAAGCCTGCCTCTAATGTTCTATGCATGCATTGGATTTAGGTTTCAATTAGTTTCAGCTTTAATATCCTGAAAATTTGCTCTTAGGCCCATTTTGGATGTTTGACTAGCCTATATTTGTTTTATTGAATGAGCGTCTGGTCTTTGGCTAGATTGTTTTTTATATTTCAAAAAACATTAACCTTTAAATCTCAATTAACAAAACTTTACGGATTAGGGATGGATAAAGCATGAAAGTTGTAGCTTCATGGAGCGGCGGCAAAGACAGCGCCTATGCCCTGTACTTAGCAAGCCAGCAAGGCCACGAAATCGTAAACATCTTAACCATGATGATGAGCGAAGACAAATCAAACTTCCACATGATACGCTCAGACATCTTAGACGCCCAAGCAGACGCGTTGGGCATACCCTTGATTAAACGACAAACCAGCAACGAAACCTACGAACGCGACTTCAAAGCTGTTCTTGCTGAACTCAAAGCCAAAGGTGTAGAAGGCTTAGTCACAGGCGACATTTACGAGGTTGCCGGTCATGAGGAAGGCTGGCTGAACCGCGTCTGCCGTGAAATGGGATTAACACCAATCAAACCACTCTGGATGGGCGACACCAAACAAATCTACCTCGACTACATCAAAGCAGGCTTCAAAGCAACCGTAGTCCGCACTAACCTAAGCAAACTGGGCATGGAATGGCTTGGACGAGTACTTGACAGACAATTTTACGATGACATCCTTAAACTGGGCAACATTGATGCATGCGGCGAAGGCGGCGAGTACCACACAGTCATTACTGATGGACCCAACTTTAAGAAGAAGATTGAAATTCTAGAAGCCCAGAAACATAAGCTTGACAGCGGCTTTGGCTACTTGGAAGTCAAAGACTTCGCGGTCAAACTTAAGTGAAGGATTCAAATTACATGAAAACCAGCCTTGACGTCATAATCGCCCATAACAAAGCAAAAGGAGAAGCCTTCCTCTCAGAAATTGAAGGCAAAAAGCCTCTTTTCATTGCAACAGTTGCCACTACAGAAACAGGCAAAATTCCCGGCTTATCCGCTGCAGGACAAAACCCTGATTTTACCGATTTTACTCCCCCAGCAGACGCTGAACTTTTGCTTTTAGGTAAATGTAAATCCATCCAAGGTGTACCCATCACACCAGACGGCATCCCAACCCCGGGTTTAATTACAATGTCCGCTCTGCGACTTGCAGATATTCCCGTAGTAATTGCCAATGCAGGTTGCAAGGTTAAGCCTCAGGTTCCATTCATCGATTTAGGCGGCAACTCTGGACGCGACATCCGTTCTGGCGACTCTGTCGATAACGTCGAGGAAGTTATTGAACGTGCCAAGATCGCTGGTGAACAACTCGGGAAAACTTCAGATTACCTTGTCATAGGCGAAAGCATTCCCGGAGGCACCACAACGGCGCTTGGTTTGCTTTCAGCTTTAGGTGTAAACGCCGAAGGCAAAGTGAGCAGTACCCTGCCACAGAATCCTCACAGCTTAAAAACCGAGGTTGTGCAAGCTGGCTTGAAAGCTGCGGGCGAAAAATTCGGCAGCCTAAATAATAACCCTATAAAGGCGGTTAGCTGCGTGGGTGACCCAATGATGCCTGCCTTGGCTGGGTTAGTTATTGGCGCTGCAAAGCAGGTGCCTGTTTTGATGGCTGGTGGAACCCAAATGACCGCGGTTTTAGCTTTAATTAACGCCTTAAATCCTGAAGCCCTTTGTAACGTGGCAGTAGGCACAACAAGATGGGTAACAAGCGACAAAACATCAGACATTAAAGGAATCGTTAGCCAATTCTGTGAAGTTCCAATCTTGGCGGCAGACCTAAACTTTGGCGCCTCAGCGATACCGGGCTTGCAAATTTACGAAACCGGCCTTGTCAAGGAAGGTGTCGGAGCAGGCGGAGCCTCAATTGCTGCTATGGCAAAGATGGGCGGCGCAGTCGACAAGGATTTACTTCTTAAAGCAATTGAACGTAACTATAGCGTGTTAATGTCAATGAAGTGAGCCCTGCTTGGTAATTAAAGAATTCAAGAACCTTCTATCCTTTCTTACAGTTTTGCCGGTCAAAATGGATAATGACCTCTTTACTGACTGCGCAAAATACATGTGGGCTTTCCCCTTAATCGGCGCCTTCATCGGGGTACTGGCAGGTTTTTTTGGTTGGGTAGCGTATCAGTTTTTGCCCGGAATCGTTGTGGGAGGCTTAGTAACTGCAGCGTTGCTTTGGCTTACAGGTCTTCACCACACTGATGGACTGCTGGATTTCGGCGACGGCGTCATGGTTCACGGTACCCCTGAAAAGAAAGTTGAAGTTATGCATGACCAACTTACAGGCGCAGGTGGATTAGCTCTAGGCATATTGACGATTATGATTACTGCATTGACGGTTGGACAAATCGGCGTTGGTATCATAATTCCCGCAATCATCGTGGTTGAAGTTTCTGCTAAATTGTCAATGGTTGTTATGGCGTGGGCAGGCAAATCTGTACATCAAGGTATGAACTCATCGTTTCTCGCGTTTATGCATGGGCCACAAGGCACAGCCCGTTTAATTATTGGTTTGGTGATTTCTTTTGCCATCGCTTTGCCGCTGCTACGTTGGGCAGGCGCAGTTGTACTTACCGCAGGCATATTGACCAGTCTTGTAATGACTTCTATAGCTCATAGGAATTTTAACGGTGTAACAGGCGACGTTTTTGGCGCAACTAACGAGTTGGCACGTTTGGTTTCACTGATTGCACTATTGGGGGTGGCGGCATGGATATAACCGCCTTGATTATGGCAGGCGGCAAAGGCTCTCGCATGGGCTTACCCGTCGAGAAACCAATGCTCACCTTCATGGGAAAACCCCTAATTGACTACGTCGCAGCCGCAATATCCCAAGCTAAAAGCATCAAAGAATTCTTTGTGGTAACAAGCAGCAATACGCCCAACACTGAGCAGCACTGCAAAAATATGGGTTGGAAAATTATTCACACCAACGCCAAAGGTTACCATGACGACCTAAAACAGGCAGTCAGGCAAGCAGGTTTGACTGGTCCAGTGTTGACTATGCCCTCTGATGTGCCTGCAATCACTGGTGAAGTTCTTGACAAAGTAGTCTGCGAGTTTGAACGGTGCGGAAAAGATTTTTTGGCGGTTTTTGTTCCTATTCAGAAACGGCTTGATCTAGGCCTTTCGATTTCCAGCACTGACGAGTACAAGGGCGTTTGGTATGCTGTTTCGGGTATTAATGTGATTAACGGCACAAAGATTCAAGAAGAAGGAAAAATAGAAACCAGCGCCATCATCACTGAAGAAACCGAAGTCCTTCTAAACGTTAACACCTTAAAAGACGTTGAAGTCGCCCAAAAACTGTTAGGCACTGCCGTCCGCTAACTTTTCAACGGTTTCGGGACTCTTTTTTTCCTCGTCTACTTTTTCAGGTGGTGCTGTCTTTCTTTCGATTAACGATTTCACGGCGTCTGCCAAGGAGTTGCATGCTGCTTTTCGGGCATCCATCGAATTATCAACCTCTTTAATTTTGATGTCCTTCTCGAGGTTCTGCATTTTGCCAACCATTGCCTGCTTCCTTTTAAGGTACTCTTCATGCAGCTTTTTCTGTTCAGCCCCAGAATCCTGCTCAGCCAGCCGCAACCGTTTTCTTGCCGCATCCAGTTTAAGGTTAACATCGATTAGCTTGTTTTCATGTGTTAATCGTTTGAGAGGGTTTCGGCTGTCGGCTTCAAGAAGCAGGTTATTATACTCTTTTTCTAAATCTCGTACTTCTTTGATTAGGAAGCTTAGGGCGGCTTTTCTTCTGGCAGCCAACTCTTTAGCTTGATTCATGTATTCAGCGTCAAGGTCCCCTGCCGTGCCATGACCAACTGTGGAGGTTTGAACAGTCAAGGCTAAACGTTTTTTTGCAGCGTTTAGTTTCTGGGTGACTTCAGTGCGTTTTTGGTCTTGCGCCATCTTTTTGAGTGGGTGAAGATAGCTAGTTTTTACTTGGTCTAGTTCTGTCAATTCTTCTTCGAGGTGCCGTACATTTTTGATTAGAAAGTCAATGGCGCTTGTGCCTTTAGTAACGATGTCTTTGGTTTGGGCAGCATATCCGGCGCTGATTTCGCCAAGAAGCTGCTTATTTTCCTCTAAAGACTTGGTTGAAACTTCAAGTTCCGCTTCATTTATCAAACGATTAGCAAGTTCCTCTTCAATGTCACTGAAAATGTCTGAGAACTGCTTGTTAAACTCTTCATCAGGGGAGATTATGCCATTTGCGGTAAAGGACATTACGACTTGACGTAGGTTAACCATCCAGTCGTCAAAGAATCGACTGATTGGTGAATACTCAAACTTTTCGTTACTAAGTAAATCGATGAACTCCAAAGTTTCAGCTTTGATTGCCTCGATTCGTGCAAGCTGTTCAGCAGTGTAAATTGATGTTGGTTGCGTCGGTTCTTCGGGGTCTGGAGTGGGCACTTCGGCGGCTGCAGGGTTCGCTTTGGGCAAGTCTATGGGGGCTTTGGTTGTAACTTTTTGAATGCTCGGCTGTACTTTTTCTTGCTGAGGTTTAATCGGTAATGGTTGTGAGGGTGCTTCTTTGACAAAAAGTTGTTTAGGTGGCTCTTGTTTAGGTTGCGCTTTGAAGTTGACCAGTTTGGGGATTACCTCACTAAACACAGTTACCATTAAGTCACGGTTCTTGGCTTGCGTTAAATCAACAATTTCAATATAGTCTTCACTGTATGTTAACGCCAAGAGTCCGTTAGAGTAAACAAGTGCTTGAGTTGCCTTTGCGTAACCGTAAGGAAGCACAGATGCCGAGACCGCAATTGACATCGTTAGAGGTCGCATATTTTTTTGTAGTGCCTCAAAAAAGCTTGCGGCTAAATCTGCTTCTTCTTTGGTGAGTTTGCCTATTTGTTGTATATCTTCGCCGATGACTTCGAAGGCTTCCATGATTTCTTCCAGTGCATTTTCCCTTTTTATCGTAATGGGTTCAACGGAAAACGGTGTTTCTGTCATGGCAAGCCAAACGAAAATAGCGGTTTCTGGAAAGATTAGTACTTGGGTGTCTCTGTTTCTACGCTCAAGTTTGCTATGGTCTAAGCTGGGGGTGAACGGTGAGGTTTGCTGGGTTTACATGAGTAGGTAAACGAATTGGAACCCGATAAAATTTCCTGGCAAGTGTAAATGTAGCCCATTCAGCCCCTCCTGTTCTATTTTTTATTTCTATCAAAGAAAAACAAATTTTTGATACAAAAGACCTAACTCAACAAGAGCATATTTCTAACAAAAACATTTAGTCTACTTTTTATCGATAGGATTAAATTTTCCAAGACTGCTTTAAAGCTCTTTGAGGACAAATTTGGATGCTAGCTGTCTTGCTGGGTGTTTCCGTACTCGTATTAGCGGTAATCTTAGATTTAATCATCGGCGACCCATCACCTTGGAAGCCCTGGAAACGCATCTACAACCTGCACCCAACCGTGTGGCTGGGACAGTTAACTAAAAAACTTGAACCCTACTTCAAAACAAGCAATGCCAAAATTGAAAAATTTGGCGGCGTAATCCTTGCACTAATAATTATTGGCGTAATAACAATCCCGACCTATTTTGGTTTGCACTACATCTATGTGTTTCTTGGCGCCGCTGCATACCTGATTGTAGCACTGGTACTCTACAAATTCACAATATGCATAAAACTTGAAACAGACGGTGCAGTTGCAGTTGCTAAAGCCATCGAAGCCAACGACTTAGTTGAAGCAAAAAAGTACGCCCACTTCTCTCGTCGAGACCCAACTAGCCTGACCGGTCCACAAATTGGCAGCGCCGTTATCGAGTCAATGGTTGAAAACTTAACGGACTTCAAGTTATCCCCGTTCATTTACTACGCCTTCTTTGGACTGCCTGGTGCAGTGGCTTTTCGGGCAATTAATACGCTTGATGGCATGGTCGGCTTCAAGGATAAAGAGCACATTAACACTGGATGGTTCTCAGCAAACCTTGATAACATAGTCAATTACATACCCTCCCGCTTCACAACAGTGCTCATGATAATTTCCGCTGCAATCTTAGGCTATGATTACAAGTCTGCTTGGAGAATCGCTAAACGTGACCATAAACGTGTTCAAAGCAGAAATCATGGTTGGCAGATGGCGGCAATCGCAGGTGCACTTCATATTCAACTGGAGAAGCCTGGTAGATACACTGTCGGCGACCCAATAGAGGTTATTACGCCTGATAAAATCATGAAATCCCTAAAAGTACGCGACGTATCTATTGTGCTTTGCATGTTAATGGTTGTGCCAATTATTGTTGTGATTGGGCTTTATTGGCCGTGGCTTTGGGGTCTTTAAATTTTATCAAAATTACCGTTTTCAAGGCTTAATCGGAGTTTTTCGAAAGCTTTAAACATTTGGGGCTCTGTATTTGCCAGAGACATAGAGTATAGGGAAGAGAAAAATGGGGCTTCATGTAACTCTTGTAAATCCACCTTATCGAACTCGACCTCACCAGCATCCGCCGTTTCCACCGTTGGGTATAGGTTACTTAGCAGCTGTTCTGGAAAAAAATAATTTCAAAGTTGAAGTTATCGATTGTCAAGCATCCCGGTACACGTATGACGATTACAAACGGGAAATAGCCAACCGCAAACCCGACATTATCGGCGTAACAGCCCCAACAAGATTGTACAATTCTGCAAAAGAAATTCTTAAAATCAGCAAAGAAGCACACCCAGACGCGGTTACTTTGCTTGGCGGTTCACATGTTACTTTCTGGAATGAAAAAGCCCTCCAAGAGTGTCCACAACTTGATGTTGTCGTGCGCAAAGAAGGTGAATACACGCTTCTGGAACTTGCCCAGCGTTTAGAGGCAGGTAAAGACATCAGTGACGTGGCGGGAACAACTCAACGAAAAGACGACGGGTTTATTTTTAACGTTGACAGGCCTTACATTGAAAATTTGGATGAGTTGCCTTTTCCAGCAAGACACCTTTGGGACCTTGACGCAATAAGAAAGCAAGAAGACATGTTTTACCTAATTACAACTCGCGGCTGCTCTGCATGGTGCAACTTTTGCGCTGCAGTACGTATTTTTGGGCGAAAATACCGTATGCGAAGCGTTCAAAATGTGGTTGACGAGCTTGAGTTTTTGCATAAAACATACAATGCAGAAATTTTTACCTTCTGTGATGACGCATTCACTGTAGATATGAAAAGAACTGAAAGGTTATGTGAAGAAATAAACAAGCGTAACCTGAAAATAAAATGGAACATGGGCACCCGAGTTGACAGCGTATCAAAGGAGTTGTTGCAGAAGATGAAGGATGCAGGCTGCATTTCCATGTGGTGTGGTCTTGAATCAGGCGCCCAAGAAGTTCTAAATGACATGCATAAAGGTATCTCAACCAATCAAACAAGACAGGCATTAAAATGGGTAAGAGAACTTGGCTTAAAACCAACACCAAACGTTCTGCTTGGGTATCCAGGTGAAACAATTGAGTCCGCGCTAAAATCGATAAAGTTTGCTGAGGAAGTTAGTCCCGACGAAATCGCTTACTATAATATTGCTACGCCGTATCCGGGAACTCCAATGTATGATGAAGTAATGAAGAACGGTTGGGTGAGAAACACAAACTTTGACGATTATGACGCCACACAACCAATCTTTGAAACCCCCACCATGAGCCTACAGGACTTGCAGGCACTTTACGATTACGCATTCAAAAGCTTCTACACGCGACCAAGCTATGTTTTGCGGATGTGGCGAAGAGGCTTCAGTTCAGGTTATGCGGCGACAGGAAGATACATTTACTACAAACGCAAAAAATCCAACCATTAAAAAGAAATTAAAACATACTAGAATTTAAACTGCCCAATTGACCTAGAAATCAAGTAACTTGGTCGCCTGAGAAACTATCTTAAGGTATTATTTTAGTAACAAGATGGCCAATAAGAGAAAAACCCTTGTTGTTTTTTAATCTTTCTTCTGCATACGCTTTCTTATTGCAACAAATAATGCAACAAAAACAATTATAGGTAATAGCATAAACATTACAATATTAGACACATTCGTTTGGTTAGATGTTTCATTGTATATTGCAAATTCAATATTTGTATCTGAAAGATATACGCGACCATTAATGAAAAGAACGTTGATTCCAGAACCAACCATAATTGGATCCGAGTCAAAACTCCCATCCACCATCAAACCTGTAGTAGAGTCACAAAGTAAATCGATATTTTTTCTTGTTTGATTTATTGTCACAGTACCTTCCACGATGAAACCTTTAACCATGCCCTGACAAGTATCTAGAATGTAACCGGTTTTTACTGGTAGAGAAACCTTTTCAGGTGGAATATCCCAAATTACTACTTTTTGATCATCATTAGGATTTGCACAAACCCATAGGTGGGTCGTCCCTATGATAGAACCATTTGAATAATGCACTGCTCTATTGTCTAAATCAACAAAAACATCGCTTTTAAGAGTCAATGTAGCATTACCCAAAGAAACGTTATTTAACGTTTTTCCCATATAATCAAAGAAGAACTCTATTTTGGCTATTTTATTAGTGATACTAAGGCAACTCCAACCAAAAGTGGCATTATAAAAGCCAAGTGTATCATAACCTCTTGGGTTTGATGAATTAAAAAAATATGCGTAACCAGGTTGGTTAGTAGTGTACCTCACATATGTTCCTTCTCTTAGCCATGTAGGCACACATTGATCTGCATAAACTAGAGCAATAAAAAAGGAGTTTAAAATAAAACAACTTATAATCAGTATTGTGGTTAAATTTTTTAGTGTCATTTTTTTTACCCCATTTTTAAAAAAAAGAGAGAAGGATATAGTGGATTTTGCCTTTGTATTACGGTAGTCCTGCGTACCCTGAACTTTGAGACCACGTGTGCGTTGGAACAAAACGACTGTCAAGGAAGTTTGACCATGCGAGGGCGCCTATTGATGAATAAGAACCGCTTGGATAGTAGTCTTTAGAAGTTGCGTATATGCTGCCGGCAGTTTCCGGGACTCCATTAAAATACCATTGGTAGTAAAGAGGCCCGCCAAAGTTTTGAGCATTGCCTAGCCATCGACCACCGTGCAATAC
This sequence comes from Candidatus Bathyarchaeota archaeon, assembly GCA_963832745.1. Lineage (GTDB taxonomy): Archaea > Thermoproteota > Bathyarchaeia > Bathyarchaeales > Bathycorpusculaceae > Bathycorpusculum. Next base: position 657,505 of record CAWHVC010000003.1, read on the forward strand.
AACATTTGTATAAACTCCACCAACTAGATCAGCTGCCCCGCCTGCGCCGCAGCCCTCTCCATAATAGGAGTTGGGGTTCTGTCTGGAGAATGTAGTTGCATTGACTGCGGGAATAATTGTCATTACCATCGCAACCAGTATTGCTGATATTAAGGCTGATTTTAGATTTATGTTTTTCATTTTTTTTCCTCATTAAGGTGTTTATTCTTTTTTTTATAATATTTTGCATAATTTGTACAAATTTTGTGTACAAAAATGATTAAATAGTCCTCTTTTTCGAGAATAGGATCTTTGGTTTCCAAAATTAGCGTATATATTAAAAAATAAAACTGTTTATTTTCAATAACTCCCCTTTAAAAATGCAAACATTTTCTTTTAATTGTTTTTCGTGATAAAATTTATATGAATGATGTGGTACCCAAATAACATTTACTGGCTTGGAGAGTTTGAAAAGACGAAAAAGCATATTGCCCACTTTTCAATAAATCCGAAAGATAAAACAGCAGTTTTTAGCGCAAATAGTATTAATAAGTCTAAAAAAGAAGAAATTGAACCTGGCATAATTTTTTTGTTGCACGCTCCAAGTGGATCTAATTCCAAAAGACAAATTTTGTTGGCATTAACTCAAAGGCCAAAAAGTTGTAATCAATTGGCCACAGAACTAGAACTTAATTGGCGTACAGTATACAGACATCTTCAAATCCTTGAGCGCGAAGTGCTAGTTTTAACTTTCAATTTTGGGGAACGGAAATTTTACAAGTTATCAATCAAAGGTTGCGAAGTTATAAAAATGATCAATTGCAAAAATGAGGGTAATATTTCGTTTGATAAACAGACTTAAAACATTGCTTCGAAAATTATCCTGAAAAAATGATATTAATATAAAAAGAAAAGAGATTGGGTTTTTAGTATTGCTTTCTTGCGGATAGACCATACCAGGACATTACTTTTGCAAGTATGGGTATGATCACGCCTAAGAGAATAGCTGGTAGGAACGCTAAGGTACAAGCCGTATACTGGGTCTGCCCATAGTCCATGTGCCATCATGCGTGGAGAGTATGTCATGTAACTGCCGCCGCCTGCGAAGTCAAGTGACCAGTTGTAGTTCATGTATACTTGTAATACTGCTATGAATACTGAAGCGGTCATTGCTGAACCGATCATGCGTTTGAAGTTTGTTGAGCCATTGTTTAATGCGCCTGCAATGTAGCCGATCATAACGGCGTAGATTATCCAGAACATAACGCTTGGGTCGCCGTAGAAGTTGTGGTATACAGATCCATCATTTGGCATGCCTACATAGTAAATGTTGTAGAGTCCTGCGCTGGCTACGTAATACATTCCGCCCATGATGAAGCCTGCTGCGCCGCCTGCCCATTTATTCCAAGTTAAGCCTAAGATCAATGGTATACCGAGAATTAGCATTTGTGAGAAGCCTTGTGTAAGAATGACACCGACTGTGCTAAGTAGATCCGAGCCGTTTCCGAAGACGTGATATGTGCCGCTTGGGTTAACGTAGATTACTAGAAGGAATATGATGAGTATTACCAATAGAGGTACGATGAAGCCGTAGAGAATGTCTGACAGTTTAAATTTTTCTGGTTCCAAAGTTTTTCCCTTTCTTTTAATGTTATTTTTAAGAACTATTATCGTTTAGGCGTACTAATAAATTTAATCCTCTTCACCTGAATTGCGAGGGCAAATTAACATAAAAAACAGGATTTGGGTCGCCAATTGTCTAATTTTTAGAACAAACAAATACGCCGCCCAGAATGGTAAAACTTGCCGAAACTCTGCTTATTTCATCAACCGCTACAGCTGCAGGGTTGTTTGATAAAACGGTTAAATCAGCAAGCTTTCCCTGCTCAATAGACCCTTTATTAGTCAACTCTGAAGCAGCCTGCGCCCCAAAAACGGTGTACATTTTCAACGCCTCGGAAACAGCCACTTTTTGCGGGCCATCACGTTTAACTGCCGCTTCAACACCAAGCAATGGATTAAGTGGCTCCATAGGGCAATCTGACCCTGCAGCAACCGAAACGCCAGAGCTAAGCAAGTCTTTAACTGGAAACAGCCAACGCACCCTATTCTCGCCCAAATGCTCCGCAGCTGACCAAACAGAAAACTCGGAAGCCACAACACACGGCTGAACCGATACTGAAACGTCCAACTCTTTTATTCGGCGCAAAAGCTCAGGGGTAAGAACCGCAGCTTGTTCAATGCGCGGGCGGGCAACCGTAGGGTTTTGGCTGGTTTGCTGAATGATGTTTAATGCTTCAGTGACTGCTTTGTCACCTACCGCATGGATGATAAGCTGTAACCCAGCGGCTTGAATCTTATTGGCAAGCTTTCGCATTTCGTTTTGTTGGCAAAGCATTTTTCCCTGCTCATCTGGGCTGTCGCTGTAAGGTTCAATTAACGCGGCGGTTCTTGAAGCGAGGTAACCGTCAGAGAAAATAATTGAGGCGCCAAGTTTGAAGCACCCATTTTCTATGGGTTTTAGGCTTTTTAGTGCTAAATCAAGCATTTTTGAAGGAACTATCAAGAAAATTCTCAAAGGCAAAGAGTCTTCTTGGATTAGCTGCTGGATAATTGGAAGTTCTGCTTCCGAGAGCACTATCCAGTGAATACTGGTTACGCCTGCTTGTACAATTTTTTCTAACGCCAACTTTGTAGCTTGGTAAAGTTCCTGCTGTGTTGGTTCAGGAATAACGTTCCATACAAGATTTGTTGCGTACTCACGAAGAATCCCCGTAGGTTCACCGTTTGCGTCTTTTTCAACAAATAATACTTCAGTTTGCTCATTGATTTTTGCTGCTTCGAGCGCTTTGCTATTAACAGAGCATACTTGCCCTGTTTGGCAGTAAAGAACTACTGGATTATCAGGCGCAGCGGAATCTAAATCCTTTCGGGTTGGCAAACGTTTCTCCGCAAGCCTATCAGGGGTTAACGCCTTGCCCAAAACAAACCGTCCCTTTCCAGTTTGTTTTATGCGTTCGGAAAGTATGTTTTGAATGTCTGTTATTGACTTAGCGTTTTCAAGGTCCAGCCATGTTAGCAACTTGCCGTAGTCAGCGACGTGAATGTGAGTATCTATGAAGCCGGGTAGCACAGTTTTGCCTTCAAGATGAATTACTTTGGTGTTTTCGCCGATAAACTCGTTGACTTCTTGGTTGGTGCCTACGTGGCGTATTTTGCCGTCTTTAACTGCGATGGCTTGCGCTGTTGGCATATTTGGGTTCATAGTTAAAACGTTTCCTTCAAGCAAAACCAAATCCGCCGGGGTCAACAGGACATCAGTCTCCAATGTTTTTGTAATGTTACAGGTTGTTTATTGCTTATCAAGGTAACTTTTTCTAAAATAGGCTTTATCGCAAAATCTTTTTTAGTAACAGGCATCTAGGTAAGTCAACAAATTACAAGCTGAAGGATGTATTTTAGGATGGCAAAAAAAGGCCCTTTGATGATGACTTCGTGGAGAACCACCGGCGCCTGCAATGCACGCTGCAGATACTGCAACGTAGACGCGACAGGCAAAAAAGCTGACAGGGAATTAACAACACAAGAAGCATTAGCCTTGGTCGATAAAGTGTACGACTTCGGCGTTAGCTGGTTCGGACTTAAAGGCGGAGAACCGCTTCTAAGGAAAGACATTTTTGAAATAGTTGCCTACGCAAAAGGCAAGGGTCTTAACGTGTGCCTTCTTACTAACGGATGCTTTGTTGACGGCGAAATATACGATAATCTTGTTAAGAATCAAGTTTGGGGCTCTGTAAGCATCGATGGCCCAGAAGAAATCAATGACCAACTTCGTGGAAAAGGCTCCTATCAAAAAGCCCTCGCTGCAATCCAAAAATTGTCAGCAGGAAAAATCCTAAACGGCTTAGCCGCAGCAATTACTTCAGTAAACTATCAGCACCTTGACCATGTTTGCGAGTTGGCTGAAAAGTACCACGCTAACTTTGTCTGGTTTAACCATTTGGTTCCCAGTGGAAGAGCAAAAGATCAAGTGGACGATTTAAGCCCCACCCCAGAACAACTGGAAGAAGCACTTAACCACATTTGGGACTTATCAGTCAAGTACAAGGGCAAATTTGACATTCACGTACACTGCCCACACTTCGCACGTGTAGTAAAACAACGCAACATTCCAAACTTTGACGAATGGTACGAAAAAGAGTTCCACGGCAAATGCACATACTTCGCCTTTGGCGGCTACATAAGCATTACAGAAAACGGCAGCTTAATCCCATGTTTCTACACAGACCTCCGCCCAATGGAGCCAATGAAGCTAGGAAACATCCGTGACCCCAAGAGCCTAACACAAGTTTGGGAAGAAATGAAAGCTTCATCCTACTTCAGCAGCTTCCGGGATAGAGGGAACCTAAAAGGAAAATGCAACGTCTGTGAGTACCGCGATATCTGTGGCGGATGCAGAAACCGAGCGTACGCTTTAACAGGTGACATTTACGGGCAAGACGACGCATGCGCATATATTCCAAAAGCTTTGCGTGACAATCCCGACCTGTTGAAAGAAAAACAATAAATCATTTTTTATTTTTTTTAGAAAATAGCTTTTTATTTAATCAACAATATTAATCCATCATAAAGTGTTTAATGCATCACTTTTTTGTACCTTTAAAGGGTCAAATGGGGAGTTTAGGCATGCAGAAAAGAAACGCGGCGTACTTCTTAATCATGATATTTCTTATTCCACTGCCTATACTTGTTGCCAGCTTGATGACGACGACCCAGCCTCAAATTGATTCTTGGCCAATGTTTCACCAGAACCTGCAACGCACAGGCTACCTTGACACTGCACTACCAATGAATAATCAGACACTATGGAAGTTTAACACGGGCGGCCAAATGGGTTCACCCGCATTGCAAGACGGCGTAGTTTACGTTGGCGGGTATGACCACAAAGTTTACGCTTTTGACGCCCAAACAGGCGAATTAATTTGGAACTACACAACAGGCGGCATAGTGGTGTCCCGGCCCGCAATAGCCGCCGATTTAGTTTATGTTGGCTCTGAAGACAATAACCTTTACGCGTTAAATGCAACAGATGGGAGTTTAGTCTGGAAGTTTCTTACCGGTTATTATGTGGATTCTGACCCTGCAGTGGTTGGAGGTGTTGTGTATGCGGCTTCTGAAGACCGAAACGTTTACGCCTTAAACGCACAAACAGGCGAAAAAATATGGAACCACACCACTGGTGGCCAAATCATGCTTTCATCGCCAACAGTTGCCGACGGCTTTTTGTACATCGGCACTTTAGACCATAAACTCTATGCGTTAAACGCGGCAGACGGCAGCTTAGCTTGGACCTACACCACCAATGATAACATTGTTTCAACCCCCGCCGTCTCTGAAGGCATCGTTTATGTGGGGTCCTTGGATAACAACGTTTACGCCCTACACGCCCAGACCGGCGATTTACTTTGGAATTTTAGCGCCAGTGATGCAGTGTATTCATCCCCTGCAGTTTCTGAAGGACTGGTCTTTGTGGGATCAAACGACGACAACCTTTACGCGCTTAACTCCACTGACGGCTCGTTTGTTTGGAGCTACACAGCTGGCGGCGCTGTTTCGTCCTCCCCAACAGTCGCAAACGGTCTTGTTTATGTAGGCGCAAACGATGGAAAAATTTACGCGTTAACCCTTCAAACTGGGCGCCTTCAATGGGTTTACGCTTCAGATGATATTGTGATTTCTCAACCCGCAGCATCGGAAGGCAAAGTTTTTGTTGGCGGATGGAATGGCAAACTGTACGCTTTAGACGCAAGCAACGGCAGTTTGGATTGGAGTTTTAGTAGTGGCGGCAAAGTTGATTCTTCTCCGACTGTTTCAGGTGGCGTCGTGTATGTTGGTTCTCATAATGGAAAACTGTATGCCCTTAACGCGTCCACAGGATTAGTAGGTTACAATTGGGAACTGCATAATAACGTGATTTGGAGTTTTCAAGCAAACGACAAGTTTCTGTTTTCTTCACCCGCAATTAGCGGTGGAGTGGCATACGTGGGCTCATATGACGGCAACGTTTACGCTATAAACACCACAACGGGGCAGTCAATATGGAGTTTCTTGACGGGTTACGCGGTGGTTTCTTCACCTGCAGTTTATGACGGAATCGTTTACGTGGGTTCAGAGGACAATCATCTTTACGCGTTAAACGCAGAAACCGGTTCTCTTGTGTGGAACCACACTTTTGGAAACATGATTATCACTTCTTCGCCTGCTGTTTCAAACGGTAACGTGTACGTGGGCTCCATGGACAATAACGTGTATGCCTTCAACGCAGAAACCGGTGTTCAAATCTGGAATTATACAACCGGCGGCATCGTAACCTCATCGCCTACAATTGCAGGCGGCGTCGTTTATGTGGGGTCTTATGACCATAACATTTACGCCTTAAACGCTCAGGACGGCAGTTTAGTTTGGAAATACGTCACCGGTGGCAGCGTAGCATCTTCAGTTGCAGTTACAAACGGAGTGGTTTATGTTGGTTCAGACGACGGCAAAATGTACGCGTTGAATGCAGCGTCGGGCAATTTTAAATGGAGTTACCAAACCGGCGTGCCAAGTAGCCTCTTCCCCAGCTGTTACGTGGGACATGCTGTTCTTCGGTTCATATGACGGTAAAATCTATGCCTTAAACTCGGCTGACGGCAGCTTTGTCTGGAGTTATCAAACAGGTGACTGGGTGGTTTCTTCTCCGGCCGTTGTTAACGGCGTTTTGTATGTGGGTTCTTATGACCATTTCGTGTACGCCATCGGCGCAATTAATAACACTCAAGACCAAACTGGTTACCCCACGATGCTTATCATGATTTTGACGGTTGGCTTGATTGCAGTTCTCATTGTGGTTGGTATTCTTTACTGGCGTAAACGAAAAGCTGACAAGTTTTTCGGAAAATATTTTATTCCGAAACCCAGTAGTGAAGGTGACTTTCCATGAACCGTAAATGGGCAATAGCGTTTCTTCTATGTATAACTTTAATTGTTGTGCTTTTTGTGGGTGCGCATTCGCTTTTTGGCGGAAACGGCGCTATGCAGAACGTTGATGTTTACGTAGGCGTAGACGCGGCTTATGATAACATGACTGATTTGAAAGCACGCATTGACCAAGTCAAAGACTACACTAACCTATTTGTTTTAGGCAGCACTGGCATCACTCTTGACGAAGCTAAGCTTAACGAGATGTGCAATTACATTAACGCAAGCGGGCTTAGTTTTGCCACTTACACTCACACTACCGAAAACTCTACTTTCAATTTTAACCAGTCAGCTTGGACAGCCTATGCTAAGCAGCGTTGGGGCAGCGAGTTTTTGGGTTTATACAGTTATGATGAACCCGGAGGACACCAGATAGACAGTGACCAACCATACATGATAGTTCCCCAAGCAGAAAATTATTCGGATGCAGCTAACAAGTACATCTTTAACCTGCACAATTACATCTCCGAATTTCTTGCCTTAAATACCACACTGATGACTTCTGATTACGCCCTTTACGAGTATGATTACCGTGCAGGCTACGACATTGTCTTGGCAGAATACGCGTGGAATCATAGCCGCCCAATAAACACTGCCTTAGTTCGGGGTTCAGCCACAATGCAAGGCAAAGAATGGGGTGTCATGCTCACTTACACTTACGAGCAGCCACCTTATCTTGAATCAGGACCCGAACTGTATCAGGACATGATAACCGCTTATGAGAACGGCGCCAAATACATCCTTGTTTTTGATTACGCCACCCAAGACGAAACTCAAATGGCGCATGGCATTCTGCAACAGGAGCATTTAGACGCTTTAAGGCAATTCTGGGAATATGTTAAAGCTAACCCACGCCAAAGCAACCCAGTTAGTGAACGTGTTGCGTATGTTCTTCCATCTGACTTCGGTTATGGCTTTCGCGGCTCGAACGATTGGGTTTGGGGCTTATGGAAAAACAGCACCCTTTCCACTCAAATTTGGGATGACATAAACACTTGCTCGCAACAGTACAAGCAAAGGTTTGACATCATCTACGCTGACACTCCCAACTTTGACGCATGGGCTTATAGCAAACTCATCTACTGGAACGGTACAGTGCAAACAAAACCGTAACCAGTGGCTCTTTGTTGTTTTCAGCTCTCAGGTTGGCTTTGTGCTTGGATAGGCGTTTAACAGAAACTTTATTATGGTAACAAGGGCATTTTAGAAAACAAATCTGAGGAGAAATAAATGAAAAACCCGGCGACTGAAAAACAATCAGGCGTCTATGATTTAAGGACAAATTGGCCGCCTTACACTTACAGAGATTACCCAGACATTAAGCCTGAAACATACAAGGCTTTTCTGGAATTCTTAGATACAGAAAACACGTCAAAACGGCTTATGGAGCTGCAGCCATGGGTTTCCATCTGTGACTCTAAATGCTCATTCTGTTATTTCCCAACCACCGCTACAAGCAAAGCACACATTGAACCATATCTTGCAGCCCTTAAAAAAGAATTAGACATGTACGCTAAAACCAAGTATCTGCAGACAAGCGTTTTTGACGAAATCGTCTTAGGCGGCGGAACACCCAGTGTTTTAACCGCTGATCAAATGATAGATTTAATCGAATACTGCAAAGCACGGTTTACCACTACAGATGATTACTTCATAAAAGTTACAGGTTCATCAAAAAGTTTTGACCGCCACAAAATCGTAAAACTCGCCGAATACGGAGCTTTCCAAATGGACATGGGCGCTCAAACTTTCGATAACAAACTGCGAAAAGACTTCTGCCTGCCCGACCCAGCAGAACACGTAATAGACGCAATCAAACTGGCACGTAAACTTGGCATGTGCGTCTGTGTAGACATACTCTATAATCTGCCCGGTCAAACCATGGAAGCTTGGAAAGACACTCTTCAAAAATGCATAGACTTAGACGTTGAAGTTGATGTTTATGCGCTCGAAGTTGTTCCAGGCACAATTCTTGACATGCAAATAAAAGCAGGAAAAATGCCTCCAGCAGGCAACGTTGAATATGAAACCGAAATGTACCTAACCGCATACAAAATGTTAACCGATGCAGGCTACAAAGCTGTTGGTCACGACCGGTTCTCACGTGAACCTTGGCACTTTAAAGAATCATGCCTTAACGGTTGGCCTTTCGCCGCCCAGTTAACCACTGGTGCAGGATGCTTTATGGGTTACTTTGAACGGTTCTCCTATTCCAACTTGGAAGACATTAACGAGTACATGGCTGCAGTAAACGCGGGCAGACTCCCAATCAACCGAATATCTGAATCCACAACTGAAGACATGATGCGCAAAGTAATGACACGCCTATACCTTCGTTTGCCAGTAGACAAAGTTGAGTTCAAACAGAAATTCGGCAAAAACCCAGAAGATGTCTTCGGCCCACAACTAAAACGCCTGGTTGAAAAAGGCTTGCTGACAATTGATGACAAAGAAATCAAAATCACAAAACTTGGCGACATCTGGAAAGGCAACATTGCATGGGAATTCGCGGACAATCCACGCGAGAAAAACATGCTCAAATAAACCCAACTTTCCTTTTCTTGTTTGTTTTGTTGATGCTTCTGTATACAACCCTGCTTTAGGGGTAATTAGTACTGGTTTTCAACATGCTAATGGCGCAAAAAACCGTCAATAGCACCTAACCCCTCTTAGTGATTTGCGATTTTCATAATGCTTTTTGGGCTGTTTCTGCGGTTTTCCAAAGCGGCATTTTCTGGCTACTTGTTCTGTAGGGTTAGGGTTCATTGTTTTTACCTACCCTCTATAGGTTTTTGCATAGAACCTCTATTTGGATCCTAATAGATTGGTTTAAAAAGTAAAGCAACACAAAGCAATGAACAGCACTGAACAGCAAAATGCAAGTCGGCAACTAGCATGGCCCATTAAAACTTGATTTTTTCTATGTTTCGCTCCAACAGCCAAACCAGCATCAGAGCGTGTCCTATAAAGAATTTTAGCGTTAAAAAAACAGCAAAATATAGACATTAAACAATCAACAAATACTGCTCTGGCTGGTTTGCAACCAATAGTTGTCCTTTTTTTGCTAAAACTTATTAGGTTCTTGGGGCTTTATCCGCAAAAGAGGGCTGGAATAACAAGTGAAAGTAGCGGGGAAAAAGATGCTAAAATCAAGCAAGCATGTTGTGGGATTGTTGGTTTTGTTCTTGTTTGTGTCTTTGTTTGCTGTTTTGGCTAATCCAGTTGTTGCTTCTGATGGCGCTGAAAATTCTTGGGTTTCGGTTTCGTCTTTGCCTACTGTTAGGGGTGATTTGGGTGTTGCTGCGGTAAATGGGAAAATCTATGCTATAGGTGGCATTTTTGTTAATACAAAGACTACTCCGAACAATGAAGAAACGCTAGGTACAAACGAGGAGTATAATCCTGCCACAAATTCCTGGACCACCAAAACACCTATGCCAATACCAAGCAGCAATTTCGCAACCGCAGTATACCAGAACAAAATCTACTGCGTAGGAGGCGGCGTAACTGATGTGTTCAACTCTACTAGGGGAACTTGGACCACTGTAATAAGTTCTGGGTTTAACCAAGTTTATGACCCACTGACCGACACTTGGGAAAATAAGACAGCAATGCCTTATCCTCAAGTAAAATCTCATGCCAATGTTGTTAATGGAAAAATCTTTTTTGTTGGCGGTTACCCTAATGGTACACTAAATCAGATGTACGATCCTGTCACGGATAACTGGAGTGTAATGGCTGCTATGCCTGAAAAGTTTCAGGGTGCCTCATGTGTTTACGATAATAAAATCTACATTATTGGGACTCTGTATACCGGCAAGCTTCCAGATTTTTCCGAGCCCATGACCCAGATTTATAATCCAAGCACAGATTCATGGAGTCAAGGACCAACAGCCTTGCAAGCCGTAGCAAGAGCATTTGCTGTAGTTACCGTAGGGGCTATGGCGCCTCCGAAAATTTATGATTTGTATAATCCCTCGCATGCGCCAAACTCTTATACTTATCTTAATCAGGTGTACAACTTAGATAATGGTACTTGGGTGACTGCTGCTAGAATGCCTGACCGTGAACGTTTTGGTGTTGCTGTGGTTGATGACTTGATATATGTTATTGGTGGATACACTTTTTCATGGCCGAGTCTTGATGACATTATAGCTAATCCTGACAATCGAGCAATCTCTTATTCATATAAGGGGGATGTTTTGCGGTATACTCCTTTTGGGTATGGTTCTGTTCCGCCTAAGGCATTGGTTGCTTCTCCTTTAAATGCAAGTAGCTTTACTATTGGGGATGTTGTTTCTTTTAATTTTTTAACGAATCGGGCAGTGGACTGGGTGGGTTACAGTCTTGATGGTGCAGATAATGTTACTGTTACTGGTAACTTTTCCCTGTCAGACCTAACTTTGGGTTCGCATAGTGTTACTGTTTATGCAAAAGACAGCAATGGAAACATTGGCGCCTCGGAAACAGTGGTTTTTTCTGTTTCTGAAAAGTCTTTTCCAGTAGCGGTGGTTATAGCGGTTGTTGTAGCAGCGGTGGTTGTTGTTGGGTTGGTTTTTGTTTTGAGGGTAAAAAAACGGTGACCCGACTTATCTTGCATAAGCTTCCAATTTTTTACTTGCTAATGCCTTTGTTTTTGGTCAATAGCGCCCTACCCTCTAAGGTTTTCTGCATAGATATCCTATTTGGATTTTAATAGGTTGACGAAATCAGCTTTTTTCAACTTGTGGCTCCAGCAACAGTTCAAACAAGTTAGCGTTTACTGCCGAAATCTATAAATGATTATTTTCAACTCCCTTTAATTTGGAGCGTTTTGTTTTTGAAGAAAATCAATGAGTTAATGCAAGAAGCAGATTGGAAAGTCGAGAAACATGTACCAGTTATTGAATGTGATGAGAATGTAGCTGCGAATGAACTTTTTGAAGTAAAAGCAGCTATTGGTAAAGAAGTTGCTCATCCAAACACGACTGAGCACCACATTAGCTGGATGGAAATTTATTTTCTGCCCGAAGGCGAAAAGTTCCCATACTTGATTGCCCGAAATGAATTTGGTGCGCACGGAGCTTCAGCGCAAGGACCAAACACAAGCACAGTATATACCAACCATTCAATGGCTTGCTGGATGAAAACTGGTAAACCTGGAACTTTGATGGCTGTTTCAATGTGTAACATCCACGGGTTATGGCAGTCAGCAAAAGAAATTAAAATAAAATAATTCCCTTTTTTGAATTTTTGTGAATTTTAATTATAAAAAAAGACTGTTATGGTTATGCAGTCATCAACTTCTTTACTGCATCAACAAGTTTTTGGTTGTCTTTATCTGAGCGTACAGTAAGCCTGAAGTAGGTGGCGTCTAAACCCACGAAGGTACAGCAGTCACGAATCAGCATGCCCATTTTGGATAGTTCTTCCTTAAGTTTGGTTGAGGTAATTTTGCCGTTGGTGATTTTTACAAGCAAAAAATTAGTTTCTGAAGGGAACACTTGCAAGCCGGCGATTTTGCTGAGTTGCTCCATGAACCGTGCACGTTCTTGTTTGATTGTGCGTTTAGTATTTTCTATAAACGCTTTGTCACTGAACGCTGCTAAAGTGGCGAAACCTGCGAGGCTGTTTATGCTCCATGGCTGCCGTACGTCGAGGAGTTTGTTGATTAGGTTTTTTGCTGCAATGCCATACCCGAAGCGTATGCCCGGCATGCCGTAGAATTTGGTTACTGAACGGATAACGAAAAGGTTTTCGTACTGGTTTACGTAACCTGCCATTGTTCCTGTTTGTTCTTTGTCTGTGAATTCAATATAGTTTTCGTCGATGCTGAAGATTACGTTTCTCTTTTGGCAGTACTCGACAAGATCAAGAATTTCCTTTACGCCATATAGTTTCCCTGAGGGGCTGTGAGGATTGCATATGGAAACGATTTTTGTGTCAGACGTTATGGCATCCTTAATTTTCTGGTTCTCCATACTGAAATCGGAGGGTAGCTGGACATAGATTGTTTGTCCCCCTAAGCGTAAAGCTGCTTTTTCATATTCAGTAAATGAAGGCACTGGAACTACAGCGTTAAAGTTAGCTCTTGAAAAAATTTCTGTAATCATATAGATGAGTTCGATTGAGCCGTTGCCCAAAATGATGTTATCAGCATCTACGCCTGGCTGGTTAACATAGTCGGCGATGCTTCTGCGGAGTTCAACAGGGTTTGGGTCAGGATAATACCTTATCAGTTTAGCGTTTTCTTTAACCGACTCAAGAGCTTTTGGTGAAGGCCCCAAATGGTTAATTGGTCCACTAAAATCAAGTGCTTCTTCGAGGGGAATATTATATTTTCTGGCGAAACCCCAAACGTCGCCGCCGTGGCTTACAAATCTGCGTTCTCTACACTCATTATTCGCCAACTTTTTTCTCCTCCATCAGACTTAAGATTTTTTTCTCTACTTGTAAATGTGCCTTGTAATGTGCATTGTAAAGGTTAACTACTTTGTATAGCCAGTAAATTACCCCAAAGCCCAACGTTACTATCGTAATTACAGTGTACATTTTTATGGGTATCGTCTGTGTCATAAACATTGGTTCAGGGAACGCTTGAGCAAGAAACTGTTCCTGTTCAGCTTCATGTGCAACTAAATCTTTAGACAACAAATAAGTAATAATGAAGACTGGAATAATCAGAATAATGGCTGCCGTCCAAATTGATGTATTCATTTCACGTGGATGCTTGGTTATTTTTGGCACAGTTTTGCCTTGACGCCGCAGGTAAGCTGCTATTTGCTCTTCGAGGGCTTCTTCTTTTTTGAAGTGATGGTTTCTGCCCTCTATTAAACGGTGAAACATGGGAAAAAATGCTAACCCGAAAGTGACAATGGCGCCTAAAAACCACATGGAAAACCAGACTTTGCGGTCGCCTTCCAGTGAAGTAAACGTTGGGTTTTCCATTTTAAGCATCAATTCATCCATGATTGTTTATGGCAATGGTGGAGTAGCCAAACTTTATAAGTTCTTCCATCGAGCTTCAATAGTAAAATGAGCTCCAAGCAAATGCTGATTTCCATCATCATTCCCCTTTACAATGAAGAGCGGACCATAGGCAATGTCATTGAACGTGTTCAAGCATCTATGGAGCAGACGGGCTTGAAATTCGAAATTATAGTTGCGGATGACCATTCATTTGACGCTTCACTGCAGGTAGCTAAAACTTACCCTGTTAGGGTGTACAGTTTAACTGCACATGTGGGTAAAGGCATGGGATTACGTGCAGGTTTTGCTAAAGCTAAAGGCGACATAATAGTAACTATCGATTCAGATGGTTCACACCGTCCCGAAGAGCTGCCAAGACTGCTTTATCCAATATTAAATGACAAAGCCGACTTAGTAATAGGCTCCCGTTACCTGCACCAGAAAAATGTTGCTGCCAAAAGGCTCAATGCTTTTGGCGTTAAACTCTTCAACCTTATAATTCAAATGTTCATAGGAGTTTATGTGACTGATTCCCAGTCTGGCTATCGTGCAATGAAACGTAATGTTCTTAAAATCCAGCACTTAAAATCTGGCGGTTACGAGATAGAAACCGAAATGCTTGTGAAAACCGCAAAAAGCCATTATCGAGTGCTGGAAGTGCCCATCAGTTTTGAGCAACGCACTTATGGGCGGTCTGGAGTTGACCCGCTGCGGGATGGCTCAAGAATTCTTATCTCAATAATTTCAGCACGACTGAGGGGAGTGTAAAATTGGCTGACGCCGCTCTTCCAAAAGTGTCGATAGTTGTGGCTTCAATGAATAACGAGGAAACCATTGAAGACTGCCTAAAAGCCCTGCTTGCACAGAATTACCCAGCTGACCATCTGGAGATAATTTTGATGGATGGCGTCTCAAAAGATAGGACTGTTGAAATTGCCAAAAGGTACCCCGTCAGGGTATATTCCATCCGACTGAATTGCCCTGCAGCTTACAATTATGCACAAAAAATCGCAAGCCATCCCATCTTGGGCTTTGTCGATTCCGACGCCAAGGTTGAGGTGGATTGGCTAAAAAAACTTGTAACCCGTTTAGACGAGCCAAACGTAGCGGGCGTAAGCGGCTCCATAGATACTTGGAACAACGATAATCCGTGGGCTAGAAGCATCGGTTACGAACTGAAAACCCGTTACCGCCGCATAGGAAAATACACAGGCAGAATCGCTACTATGAACTTACTGCTCAAAAAAGGTGTCATCGAAGAGGTTGGCGGTTGGGCGGAGGATATGCCAAGTCAATACGACACAGAATTCGGTTACCGCCTCGTTGCGAAGGGCTACAAAATCGCGTATGAACCCACAGCAGTATGTTACCATTTTAATCGTCCCACGTTGAAGGCGTTTTATCGGCAGCAGCTTCAGTACGGCAAAAACACTTTAAGGTTGTACTTTAAGCATGGACGCCTTGCGAAGGGTGACGAGATTACTGATGTGGGCATGAACATTCAACCCATCTGGATGCTAGCAATTGTAGCAAGTTTCCTTCTGGGAATAGTGCCACTTCTACGACCATTATGGTACGTTACGGGCGTTCTGCTTGTAGCTATGCTTGCTTACTACATTTATTCGGCAGCTAAAATCGTTGTTGAATTCAAAGACCGTTCGGCAATGCGGCTTATAGTGCTTTATTATGTGCGTTCAGTTGCTTGGTTTAACGGCGCCGTAATCATAACTACGTCGTATCTTGGAGGCAGACTCAAATGACAAACCGAAACATCTGCTTTATTTCGCCTGAATACTGGCCACTCGCTGGTGGAACAGGCGCCTATGTCTACTACTTATCTAACGAATTAATGAAAAACGGTTACAAAGCCACCATTGTAACTGGGTCAAACCAGAATCTTGAACGGCAGGTTAACCAGCAACTTAAAGTGTATTTTCAGAAAATACCCAAAGTTCCAATCGTAAAATCGTTCATGCTCGCAGGCGCCAGCTACCGAAAACTCAACAGCATCCGCAACACCGCAAACATTGATATTACCCATCCACAGTTGCCGTTAACTCCAAGCTTTGCCGTGCCCCCCAACTTTGGAAAAACACTGGTATGCACAGTTCACTCTACATGGAAAGGTGAAGCAGAAGCTATCAGTGGTGAACCGTATAGCAGATTAAATGCGAACGAGAAATTTCTTGTCAGCTTCAACTGGTTCCTGCGCTTTTTTGAAGTTGGAATGATTAAGCGTGCCAGCCGCGTCATTGCGGTAAGTGACTTCACACGACGTGAACTAAGAAAATATTATGATATTCCCGAAAGCCGCATCCGAGTAATCCACAACGGAGTTGACACCCACAAATTCCAACCAGCCACCGATAAACGAAAAATCAAGGCGGAACTCGGCTTAAACCCCGACGACATTGCAATCTTATCAGTGGGTAGACTTTACGCCCGCAAAGGCCTCTTCACTCTGATTGAAGCTATGCCGCCTGTGGTTAAACGGTTCAGAAATGCCAAGTTCGTAATTAGCGGCAAAGGCCAAAGCGACGAAATGGCAAAACTCAATGCGCACGCCGAACAGTTAGGCGTAAAAGACAACATCGTCTTTACTGGTTATTACCCTGATAAGAAGCTCCCTAAACTCTATCAAGCCGCAGACGTGTTTGCGTTCTCAACCTTCTATGAGCATCACCCGTTTGCTGTGCTCGAAGCGCTCGCAACGGGGTTGCCAGTAGTGACAACGACTGTGGGCGGAATAGCTGAAACCATAGAAACAGGCAAAAACGGCTTGTTAGTGCAACCATTCAATTCAAAACAGTTCTCTGATGCAATCTTGTATTTGCTTGAGCATCCAGCGGAAGCGGCAGAAATGGGCGCCAAAGCAAGAAGAACCATCATAAACGAGTATGATTGGAGTATTGTGGTTAAGCAGGCATTGAAAGTGTATGATGAAGCCCTACGCTAAGCGACTTCTATCGGTTCTTTCCTGTAAGCTTTAGTTATTCGCTGGAACAGGTGAACTATGTCAAGTGAGCAGAACAGCACTTTGGTCAAGTATTCATGGTGGTAAATGATGATTTGGGCTTTAACTGGCAAATCAATGCGTGGCGGCTCAAATTGGCGAGCAACCGCGGCTACTGGGACGCCTTCTTCTTTAATGTCGCTTTCTTGCACGCCAGTTTTTCGGGCGATGTAGCTTAGGTATGTTTCTTTCCAGTTGAGTTTCATGATTTTAGCGGCGACAATGTCCAAGGCTAAGGCGTCTGTGCTGGTCAGCATAAGGTTCATTTCCACTGGTTTCCCTTTTGTTGGTCCATTGCCTTCGATGCCTGTTCGTGCATCCATAATGGTCAAGGCTGGCTTGAACAGGGTGTAGAGTCGGTAGAATACTTCGGGTAGGTACGGGTGCAGATAAATGCGTTTGTTGCTGGGTATGCAGCCGAACAGGTTTTTGATTGCACCACTGTAAGCCATAAACTCGTGCGTCTTCATCAATGGTAAATCGACTACGGCGTCGGCGTCAAGGATAGTTTTAGGCAGAAACAGTCGTTTTAGGGGCGTGTTGGTGTCTGGAAATTTGACTTCTACAATTTTATCTTCGGAAAGGTTGATTGCGGTTCCGCCTGCTTTCTCGACTGATTTTTGCATGCCGGTTTTGTCAAAGGCTGTCCAGCAGGGGTAATTAAAGCCGTTGGATTCGCCTACGATTACCTCGCTGTTTTGGTCTCGTAGAAGCCCGATTAGTTCGTTGGTTAATTCTGGGCTGGTGACTACACCGGGCAGGTATTCGGGGTGGCTAAGGTTAGGCTTTATGAAAATCCGTTTTTTACCCCGCAGGTTCGCTGAGGCAACGGCTTCTTTTAGGATGTCACTTATGGAGGTGTCTTCTGTACGGTAAACCTTCACTGGTTTAGGCGTCATTGGCTGTTTTTCACTCCCATAATGCATCCTGGATCGCCGCAAAGGGTGTCACCGTTATGGTACGCCGCAGAACGTGCCCTGCAGCCGCCGCAGATGTACTTGTAATCGCATTTACTGCAGGACCCCTTCAGGTTAGCCCGATTTCGGAAAGCATTAAACAGTGGCGCGTTAAGCCAAATATCCTTGAATTTGCGTGTTTTTAGGTTGCCCACATTTTCGGGCAAGAAAACGCAGGGGCGCACGTCGCCTTGTGGGGAAATTGCGCAGTACAGTCTGCCAGCACCGCATCCGCCGATAAACTCGCCAAGAGGTACCGCCTTTTTGGTTACTCTCACGGTTTGCATGTGAGCAAGCGCCAAGGTAACTTCGCCTGTACCGTTGTCTCCTTGACATTGTGCCGCAACACGCGCCAATTGTGGCGCCGTGGCAAGAATCGTGGTTTTGCATCCTGCTGACATGCGATTTAGCAGGTAACGCATTACTTCTTCGCGTTCCTGTGGGGAAAGGTCTTGGTCTGCGTGGTCTTTGCCGCGTCCAGCAGGAATGAAGTTGAAATATGTGAATCGTTCGGCTTGAAACTTTTCTGCCAAATCTATTATTGCAGGCAATTCTGCCATGTTATTTTTACCTACCGTTGTGGCGATGCAAGTGCAAATGTCTGCATCTACACAGTTCTTAAGACCCAAAATTGCTTTTTCAAAAGCGCCTGGAACACCGCGGAAATCGTCATGTGTTTTGGCGGTTGCTCCATCAATGCTAATGTCAACATAGTTGACTTTGGCTTCTTTGAGTTTCTGAACGTTTTCTTTAGTGAAAAGCGTGCCGTTAGACGCCAATGAAACGTACAGTCCGCGGTCGGCTGCGTAACGGGCTACCTTAAAAAAGTCACTGCGAGTCAATGGTTCACCCCCGCTAAACGCCAACGCCGTTACATGCGCATCAGCAAGCTGGTCCACAACTGCCAACGCTTGTTCGGTGGTTAATTCTTCCTCTTCAACTTCTCCACTGTTTGAGTAGCAGTGTTTGCAGCGAAGGTTGCATTTGTGTGTAAAATCCCATACCACCAAGAATGGGGCAACAAGTGACATGGGCTTTTTGATACCGAAATGCTCAAAGGATTCGACAAGGTTTAACACGGCGTTTCGTGCATACTTGTCTGTTAATAGCTGCTCTACTTTTGCCCGTTTAAATCCAAGGGCTCTGCGTAGGAATTCTATCCAAAAGGCGATGATTTGATTGTAAAGGGGACTGCATTTTTCGCATGCCTTGTCGGTTTTGCCGCCGTAATTGTCCAATGCTGCTTCAAGAACCGTTCGTCCGCAGACATTGCATTTGCGTAGTGAAAGCTGAAGCATCTTTTTTGTCATGGGCATGCTGACTATGGCGTTCCAGAAGCTGTCGTGACTAAGTATACTCATGCGGGTGGGTTCTCCTAAAGCAAGTGTACTATTTGGCGTGCAGGGAATGTTAAATATTTCTCTAAAACCCTCAATTGAGCGACCAAAGATTTTGGCGCTGAAAAAATGGGTACGTATTATTCAAAAAACTAAATAAGCAAACGAGTTTACATACTGACTTACGGGTTTAGAAACATGAAACAAGCTGCTGCTTTGGCTGTTGTTGCTTTAACATTTCTTTTCTTATCAACTGCAGAATTGGCGGTTGCCAACCCGATAATGGCGCCTGTGGTTGACGTTGAATCACCCGTAAACAACCAAGTTTACCCAGCAAGCGATGTTGAACTAAAATTCTCTCCACTTTCATGGTACACCTTTTCAGAGTACTACTACGTTCTTGATGACCAAGCGCCAACGCCGATAAACAGCACAGCAACCCTGACTGGATTGTCCGCTGGTTCGCATATGCTAAAAATCTACGGCAACGGCACCCTAACTATATCGTCTCCTCCAAGCCATACATTCCAAAGTAATGACGAACTAGTCAGCGTTATCTATTTCAGCACATTCTTCTCTACAGCATGGGTCATATTCGCTGCCGTGATTGTTTTTATTTTCACGGCAATTCCGTTTGTGATCTATAAGAAACGCGTACAAATCAAATCGGCGTTTAAAGGTGAAAAAAACGCTATTTTTTCCGTTGGTTTGGTTCTGTTTGTTCTTTCCAGTTTAGCCTTTGTCTCTTTTGCTTGGCAGGTTGTAAGTAATTTTCTGTTTCCTTACTGGCCACCACGAGCCCTCACTCCCAACTATAATATTCCATTTGTTTTGAGCCTGTTCTTCCTAAGTTTGGGATTACTGATAATGTGGTTAAGTACCGTAAAACGGCAGCCGCACCCAAAACCCATGCAGGCTAACGTTTAGCAATAATGCACTCAGCTATCTGCAACTCTTTAGGCGTGTTAACATTCACAGCCAACTCGTCAGTATCAAACAGAAAAATGTCTTGATCAAGCCACTCGTCACCATACCGTTTGCCGCCGTCAATCACATTAATGCCCGTAGGGACCACGTCCTTGTCATCCATTTTAAACGAGTACTCCACGCTCATGCCCATACGGGTTTTAGTTTCAATAGGCACCGCAACAGTTAACGCTGGTTTTCCACAGTTTTCATAATGCTCCACAATGCGGTCCAAAATTTCGCCTGTAACTAACGGCAAATCCGCGGCTACAGCCAAAAACTTGCCCAGTTTTAGGGTTTGAGTAGCATAACCCATGTCTGACACGTAATCCTGCCCCGGTGTCATAACAATTTGAACGTTAGATTCCCGCATTAACTGGGCAGTTTTAGGTGTACGTTCGGTTACGGCAACATAGACTTTGTCAATCTTTTTAGCACTCTTTAAGGCATCAAGCACGTATTCGATGACGGGTTTACCGCACACCTTAATCAATGGTTTTTCTTGGGTGGAGCCCATGCGTGTGCCTTTGCCGCCAGCCATTACTAACGCGGGAACAGTCATATTATCAGCAACACTCCCGCAAGCAACACAAGCGTAACTGCTCTTGAAACCTCGTTAGTTGCTCCTATAACGTCGCCTGAAACACCGCCGAAAACTTTCTCAGCTACTTTTTCCATCACCCACGCGACTGGAAGGCTGACAAACACCAATGCGATTCCTAAGACACCGTAGACTGGGTCAACCGCTAAACTAAACAATACAAAAGCAATTACGGCTGAAACGACGTAGGCAACTATGTTCAGTTTCTTTTTTGCTTTCTTTAAGAAAATGGAGCCTAAACCTTTGTGAGTAGGCTTTCCAATCCAAACAACTGTAACCATAGCAAGTTTAGCTGAGATTTCCGCAGCAATAATGGCGGCAAAAATTATCGCTATGTTAGTGAAGGCTGGTACAAGCAAGAACAAGCCTAAAAACGCTGCAAACTCGACAATCATGGCAAAAACTGCGCCTGAATAGTTCACGGTCCAAGCATGGGCAGCCATTTTTCTGTCATGTTCACTTCGATAACCTAAAGCGTTGCCAAGGTCGATTAAGCCGTCAAAATGTTGCAGTCCAGTCAATACCAGCAGAAACGCCACCGTCATAGCTGCAGATGCGAATCTTGCCAAAAAATCAACAGGCAAAGCCACAACGCTGTTAACTAGACCAAGCAGGAACTGGAGGACAAAATTGCTGCCGATGAAATACGCCGCTGCAAGGGTTCCTATGAAGCCGCCGATTAAGGGAAAAAGGTACATGTTCTCTGCTGAAGTGAAAACGAAGTCTTCTTTTCCGCCCATTGGGATTATAGTTAGGAAAGCAAGCAAATCCCTAAAAGTTTTTATAGCTTTTGCTGGCGACATATAACCTTACACTATATACGTAGGAATATAGACTTTGTCGTGATTTGGATGGCAGAACTTAATGGTAAAAAAGTGATGGTTACAGGTGGAGCAGGCTTTATTGGTTTCCACTTGTCAAAGAAACTCTCCAGTTTAACCGGTGACTTGACAATTTATGATAACTTGTCAAGCGGAAAAATAGAAAATGTCAACGATGTTCCCAAAGCCAAATTTTTTAAAGGCGACATCTTAGACCTTAAAACTTTGCTGTCACAGCCAAAAATGGATTTAATTTACCATTTAGCAGCCCAAGTCGTTGTCCCCTACTCCATGGAGAACCCAATGGAAGATTTTGACACAAACGCTAAAGGCACCCTTAGTGTTCTTGAAAAAGCCCGTAAAGACGATGCTAAACTGGTCTTTGCTTCAAGCGCCGCCGTCTATGGCAACCCATCCGTTTTTCCTACACCTGAAAGTTACGGTTTTCACCCATTCAGCTGTTACGGTTTATCCAAAGTAGTCGGCGAAGAATACTGTCAAATGTACCGTGAACAATACGGTTTAGATATTGCAATAACCCGTTTCGCCAACGTTTACGGTTCAAGATGTCACGGCGTAATTCACGACTTCTTAGACAAACTGGCTAAAGACCCAAACAAGCTTGTAATTATCGGTACTGGTCAGCAATGCCGCGACTTCGTTCATGTTTCTGATGTAGTTGATGCGTTGGTTAAAGTTGGGACTATGGATTCCGCAGACGGCGAAGTTTACAATCTTGGTTACGGCAAAACCATTTCTATTCTTGAACTTGCCAAAATGATGTTGACAATTCTTAATCTTCAAGATAAAACCGAAGTAACCACAACTAACGTTTCTTGGCAGGGTGATGTAACCAAAATATGGTTCGATATATCCAAAGCAAAGAAAGAGTTAAATTGGAATCCTAAGGTTAGTCTTGAAGATAACATAAAAGAAATCATCGCTGAGAGGAAACTGACTAAATGACAACGTCACCAGCTAGAGGGTTACTTTCACTTTTAAGAATGCCCTACTGGCTGATGACTGGTGGATTATCACTTTTAACCGCTTTTGCCATCACAAAAAGCATTATTGCACCTGAACAAATAGTGCTTATCTTCTTTTCGATGGCTTTCATTACAAGTGCCGGCTTTGCCATCAACGATTATTTTGACCGCGAAAGCGACGCAGTAATAAAACCTAAACGTCCAATCCCAGCAGGAGCGTTAACACTTAAACAGGTAATTGCAGTTTCAAGCTTACTTTTTGCTGTAGGCTTAATTATGTCCTACTTTATCAATTGGCTTAGCTTCACAATTATTGCCGCTGACTCGCTTCTGCTGCTTTTGTACTCGTATCTTGTAAAACGGAAATCTGGATTTGCCGCAAACATTCTTGTTGGCATCTTAACAGGCACTGCTTTCATGTTCGGTCAAGCAACAGTTCAAAACGAAATTACTCTTGCCTCGTTAAGCCTTTACCCAATAGCGTTTGGCACAATAGGTGGAAACGTTCTGCGTGACATATTAAGTTTAGAAGGCGACTCAAAAGTAGGTTACCCAACGTTGCCTCAAAAGGTTGGCAGTGTCAGCGCAGCAAAGGTTGGAGCTTTATTCTTCCTGTTAACTGGATTGCTTGCACCTTTACCTTACTTTATAACCCAATATACTGGTTTTACGTTTTACTATTTGCCCCTTATTCTGTTGTGGAGTGCCCTTTTGATTTACTCTTCAATACGTCTTGCTACTTCTGCATCCACAATACAAAACGTGCGTAAATATGAACGCATAGTTACTATGTCAATGATTCTTCTTCCTTTAGCCCTGATAGTTGAAGCAATAGCTGGAATAGTTGGAATGCTAATATGAGCGAAACCAAAAGCATCTGCCCCGAATGCCAAAAGAAAATTGATGCCCAATTAAGCGAAGCAAACGGTAAAATACAAATTACCAAACAATGTCCTGAACATGGCGAATTCCATGCAACCCATTGGCAAAGCAAACCAATCTTTGAACACATGAAAAAATATGACCAATTCCAGTATCTTGGCGACTTAAACGCACCCAAAAACCCTGAAGGTTGCCCATACGTTTGCGAAACCTGCCATAACCATGCGTCAGGCACAGTCATCGGCGTAATAGACGTAACTAAACGTTGTAACTTCAGGTGTGCAGTGTGCTTTTCAACTTTTCCTGGACAGGGCGATGATTATGAGCCAACTAAGCAAGCGCTCATAGAAATGCTTGAGTTCGCTGCAAAAGCAAACCCTAAGCCTCCTGCAATCTTGTTCAGCGGCGGTGAACCCTTAGAACGGGAAGATATGCCTGAAATCATCGCTGCAGCTCACGAATTAAAATTCATGACTATTCTGGCAACCAACGGCACACACTTAGTTGACACGCCAGGTTTAGCTCAAAGGCTAAAAGACGCAGGATTAAACATTGTCTACTTATCTTTTGATAGCTTCCACGAAGAATTTAACAAGAAAATCCGCGGTTTACCTCTTGTAGACCTGAAACTAAAAGCCCTTGATGTTTGCCGAAAATACGACATAGAAGTCATCCTTGTTAACACTTTAATGAAAAGCCTCAACGACGAAGAAGTCGGCGACATGATAAGATTTGCAGCTAAAAACACTGACATTGTGCGCGGCTTAATTTTCCAGCCTATCGCGTTTACTGGCAGAGCAACCGAGAATCCGTTCCGTGAAAACTTCCGTGAATGGAGTTTTGCTGAAGATGTGGAAAAGCAAACTAACGGTGAAATCAAAACTACTGACCTGTTTCCAATGTCAGTTATGACTTCACCGCTTAAAATCATGCGGCAGTTCATGCAGAAACCTTGGCCACTCTTTAGCTGTAGTCCACAATGTGGCATCGTTAACTGGGTTTATGTTTCTCCACATTCGGGCAAAATGTTTCCAATTAACCGTTTCGTGAACTTTGACCGATTCTTTAACACTATCCGTAAAACCGCTGAGAACGCTGAATCCAAAAGCAAAATTCGACTGCTTGCACCACTGTTTATGGGCGCCATGATTTCAATGAACATGCTGCTGGTTACCAAAGAAGTGGGCACCTTTACATTGATGAAAAGCATCATGCAAATGCACATGAGCCCCAACTATAAGTCGTTGGGTAAAATTCGTAGACGCATATTTCTGCTTGGATGCATGGCGTTTATGGATAGCTACAACTTTGACGTTAACCGTGTCCGCCGCTGTGTAGTTCATTATATTACGCCTGACAAGAAGATTATTCCCTTCTGCGCTTATAACAACGTGCACCGAGTACAAATTGAAAAAGAATACATTGAATGTAACCAACAGAAAACTCCACAAAAAATAAAGGTTAAAGCTAAAGCTTAAGCTGAACTTGAAACTACGTCAATGTGCAACACGCAGTAATTGTTTGTAAAAACGTTATCTGCGTACAGTTCAAACACGACGCTGTAACTTCCCAGTGTGTTAATGCTTATTGGTGCCTGCTCACTCCATGTTTCACCATTTTTTAAACTAAATTCGTAGGTTTTTTCTGCGGCTGTGTCAACTGGGAAACTGATTGTGTCTTGTACAATTTTTACTTGTACCTGATAATTTGCAGTTTTTTGGGGGTCCTTTGGGTCATATAAGTGGTTTGCTACAAAGATTTGCTGGTTATAAGTACTGTTCTGGTTAGCCACAAGAACTTGAGAGTAATCGTTTGCGCTATTTTGTGAATCAAGAAGGTACATTTCGCTGTAACCTGACGGTTGCGGCGCATAAACAACAAAGTACACTGCAACTACGCTGCAGACAACGATGAGTGCAATGGCGACTGCTGCAATGTAGCCTTTCTCAAGTTTTAACGTGACTGTTTGGCTGTTGTTGTTTTCCATACAGGTTTCACTTGTTTACTAAGCCTTTAACCATGGTGGTGAATATTTCTATTGTTGACTTAAACTTTTGCAGTTTAGGCTTGCCGTACCTTCGAATTTTGTAAGTGCTTTTAACTTCAACCATTTTGTAGTTTTTCTTTGTAAATTTGATAAGCATTTCAGTGGCAAAAGCCATGTCGCCCTCAACCAATTTTACGTTGTCGATGGCTTCATGTGATATTGCTCTAAATCCTGACTGGGTGTCACTAAGGTACTGGCTGTAAAGGAAGTCAAAACAGAAAGTGATAACTTTGTTACCAATAAAATTGAAAAAGCCCATTGCTTTGTTTGGGTCATACATGCGGGTGGCAAGGACCATGTCGGCGTCTTCTTGAACCATTTTGTCAAGCATGCGACCGATGTGTTTTACTTCGTAGGTTCCGTCGCCGTCTACCATTATGATAATGTTGCCTTTGGCGTTGTTCATTCCGGTTTTCAAGGCTCGTCCATAGCCGCGTCTGGGTTCAATGATTAGCCTGCAAAAGTTTGTGTCTCTAACGATTTCTTGTGTTCCGTCGGTAGAGTTTCCGTCAACAACAATTATTTCTTTTGGGTAATCTAGTTCTTTATAGATTGTTGTTACAGCTTCCAGTATGTTGCCTGCTTCATTGAGTGTTGGAATCACTATCGATACTAGTTCTACCTTTGATGTCATTCCCCATCTTCCCATATTGAAAGGCTATATAGTGTCCGTGTTAGGTTAAATAAGCTCTTCGTATATTTCGATAAGCTGCTCCACATTCTTGTCCCAACCATAATTTTCCTCAACAACTAAACGCAATTCACCCTTACTTTCTTGAAAGTTGATTTCTGCAAATTCAACGATAGCTTCTGCCATTGCTTCTGAATCGTTTGCCCGAACCAGTTTCCCGTAACCTTTCACCATTATTTCGCTTATTCCACCAACATTAGTAGCTACAACTGGCAAACCGCACGCCATTGCTTCCTGTGCAACAAGCGGTAAGCCTTCACCTGATTTTGACGGCAAAACAAACAGGTCTGCCGTGTTATAATAAAGGTGCAATTCTTCGTCGGGAACAAACCCTGCAAGCTTAAAATTGCGCTCCAAACCTAACTGTTTAATCTGCTGCTGTACACTGCTCATGTCGGGGCCTTTGCCCACGGCAAGAAAAACGATTTTATGGTTCTTTTTGGTTGCCAAACTGGCGCTTTCGATTAAGGTGTCTATGCCGTTCTTGTAAACCAGCCGTCGAACAGTCAAAACAACCCTTGCATCTTGCGGAATGCCCAGTTTTTTTCGCATTTCTGCTTTAACGTGGGGTAATGGTTTGAAACGTTGTAGGTCAACGCCGTTATGAATCACTTTAACTTTACTTGATTTGGCGCCGAGGCTTAGAACATAGTTTTTGGTTGCATTGCTTATTGCTATGACCCTGTCTGCTTCATGCAAGGTCTGTTTGCCTACAGTTAAATCGTTTAGGCGTTCAACTTGGTCAAAAATGTTATTGTAATCTATGTAGGTGTTGTGTTGGGTTAACACGAAGGGTTTACCATACTGTTTTGCAAGTTTTCCTGCTAAAAGCGAGCTTAAGTAGGGGTGACCATGGGCATGTACGATTCGGGCGCCTTTAACGGCTTTAGTGAATACGCCAAGGCTTGCAACTGAGGGGAACACGTAAGGTATCCCAAGGCGGAAACCTAAATTCATAGAGTTGTAACATTGAACATTTATGCCTTCCACTTTATAGCATGGGGCTGTTTGGATACGGCTGGTTACAACCTGAGGCTCAAAACTCTTTTTTAGCAATCTTTTGCTTTGCTCATACACAACTTTTTCTATTCCACCCACATGAGGCAGAAACGTATGCGTAACAATGCAAAGCCTGTTTTGACCCATGAAGCTCCAACTTGTAATTCCCTCAATACGCAACCTAATAAGGTTATGGCTAAACCTGCAAACACATATTTTTGAAGTGAAAATAGCAATAAAATGAAAAATTAAGAAGAAAAACGGTGTTTTGTTAGGGCTTAGCGTTTCTAACTGAACGTGTGTACATGTTTGATGATGCACCTGCAATCAATGCACCAATCGGGTCATTGGTGAGTGGACCGAGTTTTTTGAGGATGCCGGGTTTTGCTTGGTCGAAACGGACAAACTCAAACATGCCTTTAGCGCCTGCAATGTACGTGGCTATGGCGATGCCGAAGAGTTCGTCAGCAACTAAGCCGGGTCTGCCCATAAAGTATTCCATGCTTAAGCCTGGGATTAAGCCTTTTTCTGCGTCATCTTGTGCGTGGAAAGCTGCGGTGATTAGGGTTGCAATGTTGGGGTCAGTTAATGCTGCAATGAGTTCTTCTTTTAGTACTTCAGCAGCTTTTTCTGGGGTTTCGATGCCGGGGTGTGGCACGTACATTTCAAGTGCAGAGTCAATTAGGTCTTGCATGGTGATGCCGTGCTGTTCGAGCCATTTTAGCATCGGCGGGTTCTCGTTAGTACTCATAACTGTTACCTAACCGTCTAACCGAACTGTTTGCTTTAAAGTTTTATCAGCAAACCAACATGTGCTTACAATGTTTCTATGGGCAAGTTTGTTTCCTACTGAATTTTAACATGTTAATGATGCTTTTTTCAACCATTAGCACCTACCCCCTATAGGTTTTAACATAGAACCACTAATAGGAGCCTAATAGGTTGGTGAAAATGGTTGTTTGTCTTCAAACTTTTCAGTTGAATCAAAAGTATGTTGCAGTTTCGGTTTTTGGATGAAGTGTTTTTAAGCAGACAATGCAAACTTATTTGCGTCGAGGGAAAGAGCAAATGATGGAAGGAGCCGACCGCGCCAACGTAATTAAAGAAGAATTAACCGATAAAGAAACTCGGTTTTTGGCGGTTTATGTTGAAGCAAAAAACAGTTGCCTAATCTTGCTTAGTGAAAACGAGGACAAGATGGGTACGATGGCTATTGCGGTCCCCAGAGGAAACGAGTCAATGGGATTAGCTTCTTCTTCGATTCTTGTTGGAGACAGAAACGTTATCAGCGCCCGAATGTTTGCCGAGTACGTGGCATCAAAAAAGAACAAGGTCGCAATGGTCTCAGTTTACCTTGAAAAGTTTGATGAGATGCAGGCGCAAAAATTTTTTATGAAACTGCTTGAAAAAGTTATGCAGTTAGAAACTAAAAAGCAGCCAACAGCAACATAAACCTTTATACAAAACGTAGCTTCGTAGCTTACTTCGAGGCAGCAGGCGAAAAAGAATGATAACTAAGCTGGCAGAAGGCGACTTTGACGTTATTTTTCACGTAATTAACGAAGCCGCAGTTGCTTACAAAGGCGTGATTCCTGCTGACTGTTGGAAAGACCCTTACATGACAACAGAAGAACTCAAAGAAGAAATCGATTGTGGTGTTCAGTTTTACGGGTTAAAAGAAAATGACCGTTTAGTTGCAGTTATGGGTATTCAATCAGTTAAAGATGTCACGTTAATCAGGCACGCCTACGTACTCACAAGCCAACAACGTAAAGGCTACGGCGAGAAACTCTTCAAGTATCTTATCAGTTTAGCCACAACACCCGTGGTGTTGGTGGGAACTTGGAAAGCCGCTTATTGGGCAGTGAACTTTTACGTTAAACAAGGTTTCAAAATGGTTTCTGAAGAGGAAAAGAATAAGCTGCTGCAAACTTACTGGAGTATCTCTGAACGCCAAGTTGAAACGTCAACCGTACTCAAAACAGAAAGGCAAAAACAATGAAAAACACAATAATCCTAAAAGTCGACTTCCAACACCCGAATCCTGAAAAGATTCAGGTTGCCGCCGACATCATCAAAAAAGGCGGATTAGTAGCGTTTCCAACCGAAACCGTTTATGGACTTGGTGCTGACGCACTTAACTCGGCGGCTGTGCTGGCGTTGTTTAAAGCTAAAAACAGGCCGCTGGATAACCCGCCGATTCTGCATATTTCTCACATAAACAATGTCTACACTCTGGCAAAGCGTGTTCCCAAAAACGCTGAAGTCTTAATGAAACGGTTCTGGCCTGGACCCTTAACCCTGATTTTCACTCGTTCTGAAACAGTGCCTAAAGAAACCGTTGCAGGCCTTGATACGGTTGCTATCCGAATGCCCAAACACAACATTGCCCTTGCATTAATCAAACGAAGCGAAACACCAATAGCAGCTCCAAGCGCGAACCTTTCAGGAAAACCCAGCCCAACCACTGCCCAACACGTTTACAATGACCTGAACGGCAGAATCGACGCAATCATTGACGGCGGCGCCACAAACATAGGTGTTGAATCCACAGTTTTGGATTTAAGCGTTGACCCGCCAATGGTGTTGCGTCCTGGCGGAACCCCCTTCGAGGCGATTCAGAAGATGCTGCCTAGCGTGGTGTTGCATCCTTTTGTTGCTTCCGAACGTGAAGTTGAGGTTGGTCAAGCTAAGTCGCCGGGGATGATGCATAAACATTACGCGCCAAACGCCGAAGTGGTGCTTATTGAGGGCGCAGTTCCAGCGGTAATTGCCAAAATCAAGACACTTTCAGAACAATATCGTCTTGAAGGCAAAAAAGTGGGCATACTGGCAACTGACGAAACCCAAAAAGAGTACACTGCTGACGTGGTAAAATCCATGGGTAGCCGTTTTAACCTTGATACGGTTGCAAGAAGCTTGTTTAGGGAACTTCGAGAGTTTAACGATGCGTCTGTGGATGTTATTTTGGCGGAAGGCGTTCCGTTAGAAGGCATGGGGTTAGCAGTGATGAATAGGCTGAGGAAAGCTTCAGGTTACAACATAATCAAAGCCTAAGAAATAATTGACGCAAGCAACTTATCAAGCGTAATAGTTGCAACATTAAGTGAACTGTCACCGCCTCCATAATACACAAACAACTTGTCATCCATCAATGCGTCACCGCAACTGAAAACCACGTTGGGCACTTTGCCGAAGCGTTCATAATTAGCCTTAGGAGACAAAACTGGTTCTTTTGAGCGGTGAAGAATTTGTTCTGGATTGTTTTTATCCATCATTATTACGCCAAGGTGGTAAACGTTATCCATGTTGACGCCGTGATAAAGCGTAAGCCAGCCTTCGTTTAATTCAAAAGGCGTGCCTGCGACGCCAATTTTTAAGTCATCCCAGCCTTCCGCTCTGGGTTTCATTATACAACGGATGTCACACCAACTATCAAGATTCGCCGAGTAAGCAATACAAAGGTCAGGTTCAATTCGATGAAGCATTACGTATCTGCCGTTGACTTTCTTAGGAAAAACTGCCGCATCTTTATTTCTGATTCCCGGAAATGGAAGCCTTCGAGCTCCCCAATTCCACTTTTGATTTTCAAAATCAGCTAAATCTAGTGACGTCAAAGCAACCTGAAAAACCTGTCTGTGACCGAACTCTTTCACTGCCGTGTAAGTCATGAAAAGTTGGTTTTCACATTTTACCACTCTTGGGTCTTCTACACCATTTGTTTCTGCATCGTTAGCAGGTTCAAAAACTGGGTCCGGCAAACGTTCATCAATATGGAAACCGTCTGTGGTTTTTGCGTAGCCGATTCTAGAAACGCTATCGTTTCCAAATGCTCGGTAAAAAATGTGGATTGCACCTTTATGATAGATTACGCCAGCGTTTAATACTCCACGAGACTCCCACGGGTGCTCAGGGATGGGGTGAAGTATAGGGTTGCCTGAAAAGCGTTCCATAAGCTCTCACTTCATGTTGGTACCTGCGCGGTTGTTTTCATGCCGAATACTTCATCAACAAAAGCCCTAAACGAGAAGAGCCCGATTAGTTTGCCTTCTTTATCGGTAACTGGCAGATGCCTGATTTTGTGTGAAAGCAGCAGATCCTTTGCTTCATCAAACGAGGATTCGAACCCGATAGTGGCTACATGTGTACTCATAACTTTACTTAACGGTTCATCAAGACTCATTCTTTGAGCAACCACGCGGATAGCGTCCCGTTCAGTAAAAATGCCTATGCACTTGTTTTCGTCGTCAACTATAACCATTGAACCTACATGGCGTTCATCAAGCAGTTTAACGGCATCCAAAATAGACATGTTCTCTTTAGCGACTACTACATTCTTACACATAATATCCTTAATTTTAAACACAATTTTTCCTCCTTAAAAATAAAAATTAATCTTAACCATTCAAGGAAGCCTCTTCCGCCATTTTTTTCTATCCTGAAAACCGTTGCAGTTCATCAAGTTTAAGCCGCGCCATCAAATACGAAATCGAAGACTCCGACCCCTGATTCCAATTCGCCGAATCAGCTGTTAACCCGTCAAAGCAGCCTCCGGTTTCAGGATTATACATTACAAACTGGCGCGTGTTTCTACCCAGAAACCATTCAAAAGCCACAACAGCAGCCTCTAAGTATCGAGTTTGCCGTGTCGCGTAAAAGGCGTCGGCTGCGGCGTCAACAAGTGCAGCTGCTTCAAGGGGTTGCTGGTCATAAATCGCCCGTTGCCCGCCATAAGTGTACCAGCCCTTGTTGCCTATGGGAACAAATTTGTCATCAATGACAAGTGTGTCAAGAATAAAATCCACGGATGTTTGGGCAACATCAAGATAAACTTGTTTTTTGGTTACCATGTACGCGTTAAATAGTGCTTGAGGCAAACGGGCGTTGTCGTAGGTTAAGTAAGGTTCAAACCAGCGCCAGTCAGGTTTAGCTTCATTTTGGTATTGCTGCACTATACTGTCAGCCAGTTTTTCGGTGTTTTCACGCAGGTCATCAGCCGGTTTAGCCTTGTAACAGTTATAGAGCCCCAAAATTGCGCCTGCGTAGGCTCGAAGTGAAATTGACCTTGCCAAGCAGGGCAGTGCATTGTCAAAAATTTCTTTAGCTACCAGTTTAGTGTCACTAGGCAGCTTCGAGTTTACGGTTCGTCCACACCCCCACAATGCTCTACCCAAGCAGTCATCAGAACCATCCACATCCAGAAAACGCCTGTTGTAACTAAGGTAATTGTGAAAGTTGCCATCAGGTTTCTGCATGTGATTAAGAAACGCCAAGTAAATGCTTGCTAATTTTTTGATTTGCTGATCACTTTTTATATTGCTGTATTGTGCACAGGCAACTAAGGCTCTGGCGTTGTCGTCTGTTGTGTAGCCTTCTTCACGTTTGGGGATGCAATGTCTTGCATGCTGAAAAACGCCTGTGTCATCCGTAAAAGATTGTAAGTAATCAATTTTTATAGCGGGTAACCGCATTGAACCTCATCCTTTGGCTGATTTGTAAGTTCATTATACAGATCAAGATACTTTTCAGCAACTAACGGCCAAGTAAAATTACGGCTATACAAGTAAGAGTTTTGTTCCAGTGACTGCCGCAACGGCTTGTTT
The DNA here is from genome assembly GCA_963832745.1 of Candidatus Bathyarchaeota archaeon. GTDB lineage: Archaea > Thermoproteota > Bathyarchaeia > Bathyarchaeales > Bathycorpusculaceae > Bathycorpusculum. The sequence goes on from CAWHVC010000003.1 coordinate 690,354, forward strand.
TCCATAATCTCCAATGCCTTTTCTGCAATGGATTCTGAATCGTGAAATTCACAAAACACGCCTCGACCATCACCCAAAGCCTCTTTTGCATGAAGGTAAGGTGTTGAAACAATCGCTTTTCCAGCACCCAACGCGTAGGATAACGTGCCGCTGCTAACTTGGTTGGGTGAAAGATACGGTGTAATGTAAATGTCAGTTGCCTGCAGGTAATTGAGCAGTTCAGGTTTAGACAAGAACCGGTTAAGAAATTTAACATGACTACTGACGCCTAACTTTTTAGCTTTAAGCATAAGCATGTTTCGGTAAGATTCGCCTTCGTAACTTCTAACTTGAGGATGCGTAACCCCAAGCACGTAATAAACAACTCTTGGCTCCTTTTTCACGATTTCGGGTAAAGCTTCAATCACGTACTCGATGCCTTTACCACGGCTAAGCAACCCAAAAGTTGACAAAACAACCCTGTTTTTTAGGCCTAAATCCTTTTTTGCATTGTCGCTGGGTACCAAGGGAATATCTGGGCAACCGTGAGGAATCATTTTTAGCTTTTTACCTGAAACGCCTAACTGTTTAAGCAGGTCTTTGGTTGTTTGGTTCATAACTACGATAGCATCGCTGCAGGATACTATTTGGTTAAACACTTTTTTTGTAGCATCTTCAAAACTTGGAAGAACTGTATGCAATGTAGTTGAAACAGGTTTTTTGAGTTTTTCCAAGAAATTACAGATGTAACTCCCGTTTTCTCCCCCAAAAATCCCAAATTCATGCTGCAAATTTACAACATCAACCGGTGACCTATTCAAAAGGCCAGCCATAACTTCATAGTCTTCAGAAAAGTCTCGACCAATTTTATGCTGGATTTGTCCAAAGGCTGACTTAAAAATTCGTCTCCCATCTATTGGAATTACTGTTTGCCCCTCAAGTTTACCAAGTTGGCTTGTTGACTTAACCAAGTCAGCGGTAAAAGTTGCTATGCCGCATTTGCGTGGAGGATACGTGCTTACATAGGCAACTTCTTTAACGCTAGCCAATGTGGGGTTACCTATAATATGCTTTGCCAACAAAACGTCACGCATTTATTAGAGTTTCAGCGGTCTTTAAGCGCATGTGATTGTAGTATTACAGTCACAACGACAAAATTTAACATACGATACAACCATCTTTATATGCCGCCATAACAACATGCTTTTTTCTTGAAGGGAGAGGGATATGAATCGTTTTAAAGGCAATCCCATATTAGAACCCAACCTAAAGAACAGTTGGGAAAACTATGCAGTATTCAACGCAGCCGCCATTTATGGCAACAGCCAAGTGCACATAGTTTACCGTGCAATGGGCACCGACAATATCTCACGTCTAGGCTATGCAACCTCCAACGACGGTTTCACCATTACGGAACGGCTTGATGAACCAGTCTTTTTACCTGCAATCCACGCTGAAAGCTCTGGATGTGAAGACCCACGCTTAACAATCCTTGGCGACCAATGCTTAATGGCTTACACCGCCTACAGAAACCATGATTACCCCGTAATCTTTCAAATCGCGTTAACCTCAATTGGTTTAAACGATTTGATTAACCAGAAATGGAATTGGAATGAACGAATTTTGCCGTTTCCAAACGTGAGAAATAAGGATGCCTTGATTCTTCCGGGAAAAGTCGATGGCAAATACGTTATGTTCCACCGTATAGAGCCAAGCATTTGTGTTGCCTACTCTGAAGACCTAAAGCAGTGGCATGGTTTCAAATCGATTATGGAGCCACGGGATAAAATGTGGGACAGCCAAAAAATTGGCGCCGCCGGAACACCAATAGAACTCAACGAGGGTTACCTGTTCATTTACCACGGCGTAGATGACAACAAGAATTACTCGCTTGGCGCAGCATTGCTGGACAAGAAAGACCCCGAGAAAGTTTTATACCGAACTGAAAAGCCGATTTTAACACCATGTGAAGGCTATGAATGTGTTGGCCAAGTGCCAAACGTGGTTTTCAGCTGTGGAAACGTGCTGCTTGATGACCAAGTAATAGTTTACTATGGCGGAGCAGACAGCGTTTTATGTGCAGCAAGCTATGAGCTTAACGAGTTACTTCCAGCAAAGTAACTCCTTTTTTGTTTGCTTTTTCATTTTTCATGTTGACTTGACGGGCAACCACACATTTTTAAATCACGCATAACATAGAAAATTATTGTACACCTAAGAACTATCAAAAAATGCTGATAAAAATTCAAAGTTGTAGATTTCTGTTACTTTGAAAGCTCAGCAGTTTGTTTTTGTTTTTGACGTCAACAGTTGAAATTTAGGTGTCTTTTACGGAGGTGAAAGGAGTTGCCTGAGTCTTACAGTGAAGTTGACAACAATTCTGATATCCAAAACACTGTTCAAAAAATAGAAACAGCAAACGAAAATGAAGAACCAAATGCTGTTACAGGTACCCAAGAAGGCGTGGAAGACTGGAAAAGCGGAGAATCTCAGGTTGCTGGAAGAATGACTGGAACCATGGAGGACTTAGAGAGAATGCAGGAAACTGAGTTCTTAATGAGTGAAGTGCGGGAATGCATTCAAGATTGTTTAGACTGTTTCCGAATCTGTAACCAAACATTGATTAGATGTTTAAGCATGGGCGGCAAGCACGCTGAAGTTGAGCATTTAAACCTCTTAATGGATTGTGCCAAAATCTGCAATACAAACGCTGATTTTATGCTAAGGAACTCGGCATATTACCCTCAAATCTGCGGTTTTACAGCTGATATTTGTGACGAATGCAGTGACGTTTTTGACCGATTCGAGGACGATTTTATGAAAGAGTGCGCCAGCGTTTGTCGACGCTGTGCTGAATCGTGCAGGGAAATGGCTAGGTGACTTGTAAACCTGCCGTGTTTTTGGAGGTGAAATTTTTGAGTGGACAAGCGGATATTAAAGAAAAAATTGACGTTACATCTGGTTATGGCATTTACGAATTGCTAAAACAGGATCACGATGCTGTTAAGAGCATGTTTAAGCAGATGCTAGAGTCAGGTAAGTTTGATGCTGGCTCTTATGCCCAAATTGAGCAGGCTTTGAGGATGCATCTTGCGGGGGAAGAGAAGCTGTTTTATTCACGAATTGAAAATAACCCCGAAATGCGTACACTTGTTTTGGAAGCTTATGAAGCGCATGATTTAGGAAAACAGATAATGATTGACATTGATATGTCAGAAAACTTGTCGGCTGATTGGTTGTTTGCTAAGGTTAAATTGTTAAATGAAGCTGTTGATTTGCATTTTAAAGAAGAAGAGGATGACCTTTTCAAGAGGACAAAAAACGTTTTTTCTGTTGATGATGAGGCTGCATTAGGCAAGCTTTTTGCACAAGAAAAAAACGCTATCGTGAAATAACCCTTTTCCAGTTTCTCAAAGGTTACTATGTTTTGGGGTGGTGATTGTTTGCCTCCACGTGGAGTGGAAAGTGATAAACGAAAACGGCAATATGAGCACATAAAAGAGTCAGAGCTTAAGCGTGGTGCTTCTGAAGAGGATGCTGAACGCATAGCTGCAGCAACTACTAATAAGACTCGTCGAGAAAAAGGTGAAACCCGGTCTTGACCTGTTTTCTGAATGTTTTTGATTATTTTTTAATGGATTAGCATTTAGATTGTTCATTGATATACTGGGAAAAATTTATATGTCCTGTTTGATTGTTCCAATTTACTAAATCTATAATCAGATTAAACATACTTGGTGAATATTATGTCAACACAAGGTGGACAAGTTCCAGTTCTAGTGCTAAAAGAAGGTACTGGAAGATCAACTGGACGTGAAGCACAAAGAAGTAACATTATGGCTGCAAAAATTGTGGCTGAAACAGTTAAAACCACATTAGGTCCCTGCGGAATGGACAAAATGCTTGTGACAAGCATGGGAGACGTCGCAATTACCAACGACGGTGCAACTATAATGAAGGAGCTAGACGTTCAGCATCCAGCAGCAAAAATGCTTGTAGAAGTAGCAAAAGCCCAAGACAATGAAGTCGGCGACGGCACAACAACCGCAGTCGTACTGTCAGGCGAGTTGCTTTCAAAAGCTGAAAGTTTACTAGATCGAAACGTACACCCAATCGTTATAATTGAAGGCTATAAGAAAGCAAGCGAAAAAGCCCAAGAAATTCTTAACAACATTGCAATGCCAGTAGCATTTGATGATGACAAGACCTTAAGGCAAATCGCTATGACTTCACTTAACAGCAAAGGCATTAATGTCGCTCAAGACCACTTCACAAAACTACTTGTTGACGCAGTCAAGCAGGTTGCGGAAAAAGTAGACAACAAATACAAGGCCGACCTTGACCTGATTAAGGTTGTTAAAAAGCACGGTAAAAGCCTTGACGAATCTGAACTAGTCAAAGGCATGGTTCTTGACAAAGAAGTTGCAAGCTCACAAATGCCAAAAATCATCGACAATGCCAAAATTGCTCTGCTTAATGCCAAACTTGAAATAGAAAAAACAGAGTTCGACGCTAAAATTAACATTGAAAGCCCAGACCAAATGCAACGCTTCTTAGATGAAGAAGAACGCATGATAAAAGAAATGGTTACAACCATCCAAAAGTCAGGCGCAAACGTTCTTTTCTGCGAGAAAGGTATCGACGACATGGCGCTTCACTTCCTTGGCAAAGCAGGCATCTTAGCAGTTAAAAGCGTAAGCAGCAGTGACATCGAAAAACTTGCTCGTGCAACAGGCGGAAGTATCGCTGCAAGCGTAAAAGACCTTACAGCAGACACTTTGGGTAACGCTAAACGTGTTGAAGAAGTCAAAATTGGTGAGGACAAACTTCTCTATATTCGTGACTGCAAGAATCCCAAAGCAGTAACTCTTGTCATTCGTGGTGCATCCAAAAACGTGATTGATGAAGCTGAACGCAGCCTACACGACGGTTTATGTGTCGTTCGAAACGTAATTGAGGACGGCAAAATTGTTGCAGGCGGCGGCGCACCAGAAGCTGAACTCGCAAAAGGCTTACGCGCATATGCAGTAAAAGTGGGCGGACGCGAACAACTCGCAATTGAAGCATTCGCTGAAGCAGTAGAAGCAATCCCATTGACCCTTGCAGAAAACGCAGGCTTAGACCCAATCGACATCATGGTAGCATTGCGCAGTGAACACGAAAAGAAAGACAGTAAATACATGGGCATCGACGTTACCACAGGCAAAATCGTAAGCATGTGCGATAAACTAATCCTTGAACCCTTGCGTGTTAAACAGCAAGTAATCAAGTCAGCGACTGAAGCCACTAACATGATACTGAAAATCGATGATTTAATCAGTATCAAAGGCGGCGCAGGCGGAAGAATGCCTCCAATGCCCCCAGGAGGAATGGGCGGAATGGGAGGTATGGGTGGCATGGGCGGTATGGGCGGAATGCCCTACTAAAACCCCCAAACTTTCTTTCTTTTATTATTTTAACGCTTAACCTAAAAAAACGAATGTTTACTTCTCTCTCCTGATACCTCAAAAATGTGTCTGCGCTATTTTGTTCCATAACCTATAAAAATTAGGTGAATTGATTTTTATTTTGGACAAAAAATGCGCAAAACTGTTTCTTCTTCGCTTACAATTTTCTTGGCTCTTAGTGCGTTATTTCTGACTGGAAGCACATTTGGCGTTTATTCTACAAATGCTCAATCGATTAATACTAGTTTTGAAGAAATCCACATTACCGCTGACGGAAGCATCGTCCCTTCAACAGCGCCAATTCAACGAAATGGCAACACCTATACTTTGACCGCCGACATAATCAGCGCTTTTGGAGCAAACGGAATCATCGTGGAAAGAAATAACATTATTTTGGATGGTGCTGGTCACAAGATAGAAAGCGAAGGCTGCGAACGTCCATGGGAAAGAAAAATCTACCACACTGCAGGTATAGACTTAACAAACGATTCAAACGTTACAGTCGTAAACACTGAAATTAACCTATTCTATAATTCCATTATTCTTAGTTGCTCTTCCAACAATAAAATAATCGACAACGAAATAAATGTCAGTCAAGATGGCGAGCATGGAATTGACATTCGACCAAGCTGTGAAGAGAACTATATCTCTGGAAACAAAATAATTTCACCTCATTATGGCATCAGTTTCGTTCTGTCTGGAAATAATAAAATTATTGAAAATGACTTAACGGGTGATATACTTCTTCAGAATTCCAATAATAACGAAATTTCCTATAACAGCATTAAAGCTCAAGCGCGGGGTCTTGCTTTAGAATCTTCACATAATAACAAGCTGAGAGGAAATACGTTCAGCATTTATGCACTAGAAATATCAGGCAGTAGCATCTCAGATTTTATGAATGACGTTGATACATCAAACAAGTATGCCGGCAAACCAATCTATTATTGGGTCAACGTGCATGACCAAAAAATTCCCTCAGACGCCATATATGTATGCCTTGTAAGCTGTTCAGGTATAACGATCGAAAATCTACGTTACGAATTCTCAGGACCCAGAATCTTGCTGGTCAATACGACAAATTCCTTAATTACTAAAAACTATGCCAAAGGAACCGACATTTATTTCCTAAATCTTACTTACTCCGACAACAACAGCGTCATCGAGAACTGCATAGATAGAAATATGATAGGAATATTTCTTGGGTATTCCTCACAGAATATAATCTCTGAAAACAACATAGTTAACAACTATAAGGGTATTGTTTTATTTTCATCTTCTCAAAATACCCTATCTCAAAATAATGTTTCGGCAAACAATATCGAAGGAATATCAAACGGGCTTTCTTTTGAATATTCTTCTGAAAACAACGTCTTCAATAACAGTATAGTCAGTAACTGTGGTTTTGGTATTGAATTAATCTCCTCTTTTGGAAACAAGTTCTATCACAACAGCATCATAAACAATATTCAACAAGTCTCATGCGTTAATTCCACAAACGTTTGGGATGATGGCTCAGCTTCAGGAGGCAACTATTGGAGTGACTTAGCTAATGGAGAATCAATCTACGCTATAGATGCTAATAACCAAGACAATTATCCGCTTAATAATTTTGGTAAACAGAGTATTTTTTTGTTAGAGATTATTCTTGTGCTGATTTTAGTGGTTTTACTGTAAGTTTTACAATTATCTATTTCACGGTAGTTAGAAGAAAGGCTCGATATAATAGTTAACCATCAAAACTAACCTACTGTGGCTAAACAGCCTACGAGCAGCAACCTTATAGAGACTTAAGAGCTTGAGGGTGTTAACCTTATATTGAGTTAAATAGACATACTCAGTAATCGGAGAAGCCGCATGAAACACGTAAAGATTTCAGCGTTTGATTGCCCTGATGCTTGGTTTAAAACTATAAGCAGAATCTGGTATGAGGGTGACATTTTTCCTGTCGGTTTTGGGTCTGAAGAAACAGAAACAAAGAAGCTGAATCTTTCAATCGAAATTGAGCATCCAGAAAACAGGCCGCTTGTAAGTGACAAAGCATCCTGCGACTTCAAGTACGTGCAAGGTTATGCGCTTGAATACTTATGGAGCGGCGAGTGCGCGGAAACCGAAGTTTACACTTACGGCAGCCGACTTAACAAGCCAATAAATCAAATCGAGGAAGCTGTTAAGCGGTATGCTGAAGAGCAAAGAGACCGCCAAGTCACTATGGTGATTCGTCTCCCTTCAGACATCAAAAAGTTTGATGAAAACAATAAAAAAAGTGAGCCGCCCTGCCTAAGCTTAATTGACACCGAAATTTCCGACGGCAAACTCCACCTGACTTGCTACTTCCGCAGTTGGGACGCTTTTGCCGGTTTACCCGCAAATATCGCTGGTTTGCAACTTTTCAATGAAGCGTTTGTGAGCGAAATAAATGAGAAGGGTGGCTTGAATTTGAAGACGGGTAAAATGATTTTTCACAGCAAAAACTGCCACATTTACCAGCGTCAATACAACTTAGTCAAGGAGCTGCTGGAGCCTAAAGATAACACAAAACGTTTAGCAAAAGCCTTGAAAGACCAGGAAAAGGAAGCTTAAGTTACCTTTTTTATTGGGTACTCCAAGTTTTTCCAGGCTGTCATGCCTCCAAGCATGTTTAGGACCTTGCTAAAGCCTTGCTTTTTAAGTAAACTTATAGCAATGCTTGAACGTTCACCGACAGAACAAACCACAACTACAGGCTTATCTTTTGGTAAGGCTGCTGCTTTTTGAGGTAATTCTGGGAAAAACATTAACTCAGCACCTTCTATGACGCCGTCTTCTTCCCATTCGCTTGGTTCCCGCACATCAACAAGCGTAAACTCGCCCTTGCCAAAACTTGCATACACTTCTTTAGGCGTTATCGTACAGTTGCCATCAAAAGGTTTGCCGGCTTCCATCCAAGTTCTCATGCCGCCGCAAAGGTAACCGCACAAATTGTCAAACCCAAGCCTATGTAGGTGCGCTGTGGCTCTCTGGATGTCTTGAGCGCATTCAAGAATGAACAGGATGTACTGGTCTGGGTCAAGTAGCCAGCCGGGATAAACGCTGGTTCCTCCAAGCCACATGCTAAGTGAGCTGGGGATGTGGGCTCCCGCAAAACTGTAATGGTTGCGTGTATCCATCACTGTCATGTTATGTTCAGCCATTTCTTCCTCAAAAGTTTCCAAAGTTAACGCTTTGGGATAGGATAATTCGCTTAGTAAGGGTGGACCGTTAAGGTTGAGTTCTTCCATTTTGCGGAAGTAACGTGGCAAAACATGTTTTGTCTGCACAGCCCTCTTAACAAAATCTTCTTTGTCCAGTTGTAGGTAAGGGTTGGTTTTGCGTTCATACCCGATAGTTGTAGGTTCTTGGTTGCTTATGCCTTTACCGCAAACGCTGCCTTCACCATGCGCTGGGTAAACGAGTACGTGGTCACCAAGCGGTAACAATTTTTCATGTAAGCTGTTGTAAAGTTTTTCAGATTGAACTGGGTATGCTTCTTTGCCGTAAAGGTCGGTTCGACCCACTGAACCCGCAAACAATGTGTCGCCTGTGAAAACCATTAAGGCTTCCTTGTTGCCTGAAGGATAAACCGCGTAACACATGGACTCGTTAGTATGTCCTGAAGTGTAAATTGCTTTGATTTTGAAGTCGCCAGCGTTGAGGATGTCGCCGTCGTCAAGCTTATGTTCGCCATACTTGAAGCCTAAAGCGTTGCTGTGGCCAATTTCTGCCTCAGTCATGTTCTGCAGTTCCAAAGAGCCGATAACGTAGTCTTCATTTCTATGGGTTTCAAGAATGTAACGGATTTTTACGCATTCTTCCTTAGCAAGCTCCGTGTAGACTTCACAGTCCCTGCGTGGGTCAATAACTATGGCTTCACCTTTACTGGAAATAAAATAACTGTTATGCGCTAGCCCTTCAGACTTTACAGTTTGAATCTTCAAAATAAATCACCCAAAACTTACCAAAACAGTAGGCAACTTAACGATTTATTCTTTCCGCCAAGCCCTTTCGTTGTTAAACCTTTATAGCATCTGACTTGACTATCAATATATTGGAGTGGCATTTATGGGTCACACTATGGCGGCTTGGAAAACTCTTGAAGACCTCCTAATCGAGTTGCGCACTAAAAACGTGCAGATTCCAGTGAACGTCCTTGAGGATTTGAGGGCAGCAAGGTCCATGATTGAATTGTCCTGCAAAGAAGGCGTCCATGGAGAAGCTGTAGCGAAGGCTGAAGAGTACACTGCCAACGTTGAAGCCTACCTGATAACTAAAGCTCAAGAAGTTTTAGAGCCAAAAGAAGTTGATGGATGGTTTAAACGCCTTGAAGCTGCAAACGCACCCTCAGTCTGTATTGTCGGGCAAGAGGCAATGGATAACGGCAAAAAGTTTGTAGTTGGTGTTCCGCGAGGCCAGAAATGGATTCGCATTGAAACAGACAGTAAGTTCCCTGAGGAATATATCTTCAAATTGGCTGAGAAATACAATTTGACAGTTAACAAGCAGGCTGATGGACGCCTTATAGTGTATGGTCAACCGGACGATGTTAAAGCGTTCGTTAAACAAGTTGCCGCTGAAACAGCTCCACCGAAGCCCTAATTTACATTTTTCTTGTTTTCTGCACTCATTGTTTTTTACGGTCAAATTGTGTTGTCCGGTTAAAGCTTATTAAATCGTAAACCTATCAAACGTGATAAGCAGAAAACATTAAGAGGCAAAATTTGTGCCTACTTGCCCATACCCTAAACCTGTTTCAGGAGAAAAATGTTAATTGATTTTGTTAATGACCACTGCGCCGCCTTCTAACGCTCCATGGTTTCATGGAAAAAGGCTTCCACCCCTTGGACTAATGTATGTTGCCGCTGCACTCGAAAAAGCAGGCTATGAAGTGCAGATGCTTGATAATTACCTAATGCAGCAAAGCACCCAAGAAGTTCAGCAGTTAGCGCTTAAACTTCAACCAGCTATAGTTGGCATAACCTGTGGAAGCGCTACATACAAAAAATGCGTAGAAACCGCAAAAGCCATAAAACAAGTGGTGCCCAACTGCAAAATAGTTGTTGGCGGATGGCATGCGTCTTACATGCCTGAAAGTCTACTGGAAACCCCTGAGATTGATTACGCGGTTATGGGTGAAGGTGAACGTGCAATTGTGGAGCTTGCCGCTTTCATAATGAAAGGCGACACTATTGGAGCATCTACAGTTGCCGGAGTAGTCTCCAGAAGCACATCAGGCGTCATAAAGAACGAATGTAAATTCATGAACATGGACGAGTTACCTTTCCCAGCCCGACACCTTTTGCCACTTGAAAAGTATGACCGTAACATCGAATTCTTAAAAGCCAAACCAGCCGACATAATGAGCATCAGCCGAGGTTGCACCTTTAGTTGCGGTTTCTGTGAAACCAAAAAATTGTGGGGAAACATCAACCGTCAATTCAGCCCCCAACGTGTCATGGCAGAAGTAAACGACCTTGTCGCCAAATACGGTACAAGAGGCATCTATTTTATCAACGACAACTTTACCATGCGCAAAAACCAAACCGCTGAACTCTGCGATTTAATGATTAAAAGTAAACTGGACCTTGAATGGGTCTGCGATACCAGAGTTAACCTTGTAGATCAAGAAATCCTAAACAAAATGGCGTCTGCAGGCTGCAAAACCATATGGTTCGGCGTAGAATCTGGCTCCCAAAAGGTTCTTGACCACATTAATAGAGGCATAACGCTTGAGCAAACTGAAGAGGCTTTCAAGATGTGCCGAAAAGCAGGAATCCAAGTAGCCTGCTCCTTCATGTTAGGTATGCCAAGCGAAACCAAAGAAGACTTAATGGCGTCATACCGTTTTGCAGACAAACTTGACGCTGACTGGTGCCAATTCAACGTCTTCATCGCTTATCCCGACAGCCCACTTTGGCGTGAAATGCTTGAAACAGGCAAATACACACAGCTGGACGATTTTCTTTACAGTTACAAAACCGACGAATTCGACTACGACGAGTTGATGCGAATACAGAAACAGTTCTTCAGAGACTACCACCGAGCGCCAAAACGAATCCTAAAACGTATCCAACGCGAAGGCGTCCTAAACTTTGCCAAACGCCGGCTCCACCCAACCCCAGTTGACAACGCAGGCATGGCTTAGGCAGGAAAGACGATGCAGAAGCGAAGGCTTGGACGAACAAACCTTCAAGTATCCATCGTTGGCTTCGGCGGAACATGGATATCTGAAATAGACAAGCCAACCGCTACAGCCGTTGTCCAAAAAGCGTTTGAGTCTGGCATTAACTTTTTTGACACCGCCCGCTGGGACGGAGACAGCGAAGAAAAAATCGGGGTTGCCCTAAAAGACGTCCGTGACCAATGCGTTATCGCTACGAAAACGGGTTCTCGCACCAAAAAGGAGTCGCTTGAAGACTTCAAAAACAGCCTTAAACTTCTTCAAACAGGCCACGTAGACATCATTCAACTTCACGGTATCGACGACGAGAAAACTCTTGATAAGGCTATGGGTCCTGATGGTGCACTGCAAACCTGCAAAGAAGCACAAAAAGAAGGCTTAGCCACTTTTATCGGCATAACAGGGCACAAACCCAACGTTTTAACTAAGGCAATCAAGACAGGCGAATTCGATACGGTGCTTGTTCCACTCAATGTCGTAACTCGTCAGGCTGAAGAGACGCTTTTGCCAGCTGCCAAAGCCCTTGACGTCGGCGTTGTAGCTATGAAGCCTCTGTCAGCAAAAACCTCTAACCTCATCACCTGCCTGTATCAGCCTTCGCTTTCGCTGGTTTCTGAAGAACCCGAACTTAAAGTGCTCCTTGGGCAAACCAGCGCCGAAATGGTTTCTAGCCTGCTCAGATACAACTTGTCAAAGAACATTGCTTCCACGATTCCGGGTTTACGGTCAATTGCCGAAGTTGAAACAGCTGCTAAAGCAGGACAAAACTATCAAGGCTTAACCCTGCAGGAACAAAAACATTTCAGTTTCCAACTTGGCAAGTACTGCCGTGACTGCGGTTTGTGCATGCCTTGCCCAGAAAAAGTAAACATCCCTGCTACACTGCGCTTTGAATCATTCTTTTCAGTTTACGGCTTAAAGAATTGGGCGCGTAAACTTTATGGCGGATTGGAAGTTAAAGCCGACAAATGCACAAACTGTGGTGAATGCCAACAAAAATGTCCCTACAACCTGCCCATAGAAAGCATGCTTAGAGAAACACATGAAAAGTTAACTGCCTAATTCTTTTGGAATAGGCAAATGAATGTTGCTGTTGGCGCACCCCATTCTGGCGAGAACGTTTTTGACTGCAGCAGAGTGAATTTTTTGCCAAGCATATGCTGGAACCGTTCCGTGGTAAACCAGTTCTTGTGCGCATCATAACGCAATCCTTCGATGCCTTCAGGCGCTTCCAAAATCAACAAGCCCTTAGGTTTCAGAACACGGTAGGCGTCGTCAAGGAACTTTTGAGGATTCCAAAGGTGCTCAACCACTTCTGAAGCTAAAACCACATCGAAAGTTTCTGGTATGAACGCCAAGTTTTCAGCATCCCCCGAAAAAACACTGGAAACGTGCCGTTTGTGAGCCATTGGTGTGATTGTTGGCAAATCGAAGCCTGTTACTGTGTTGCCTTGTTTTGCGATGGGTTCGCTTAAGACTCCGTCGCCGCAACCGACATCAAGAACCATCAAGTTTTTTCCGCCCCTGCTTATCATTTCAAGGAAAACTTGGATTCTTGCCTGATTTAGTGGCCTTGCGTAGGATACGGCTGTGCTGTGTTGGAATGCGGCTGTGTAGGTGTCGTATTTTTGCCATTCAATCCAGCCTTCTCTACTGGTGTTTCTGTGGCGGTAAAGCGTTTCACGTATGATAAGATGCTGAATCTGCTTTGGATTCCGGAGAAGCCACATTATACCGTGAATGTGGTTTTTGATGCCGCTTGACATTGGCTTCTAAATTGATTAACTCTAATTTAAGGCTTACAGCATCAAAACAAAACTCGAAAACCATCTGGAAACAGCAGACAAAAATTCTACACAGCAACCGTTCTTTTTGATTCTTACTGCTTAAGTCGCAAATCGTTGACTAAGTACCCTCTTTACGTGAAATCCCTGCAGTTTTTGCTCATTCACTGTTTCTCCCAGCAAAAAGCCTTAATCAAAAACCTATATTAATCAAAATAGCCCATCTATCAAACGAAATATAGAGATAGGGGAAAAAGTTTGAAGCCTCACGTAACATTTGTTAATCCACCTTATCCACAAGGAGCACACCAGCATCCACCATTCATTCCACTTGGAATCGGCTATTTGGCTGCTGTACTTGAGAAAGCTGGCTATCAAGTTGACGTTATTGATTGCCAAGCAATGAAACTAACTTATGACCAGTTCAGAGAAGAACTAGCCAAACGCAACCCTGACATTGTAGGCATGACCGCAACAACACTAATTTACAAGTCAGGCGCTGAATGTGCAAGAATCGCTAAAGAAGTAAACCCCAAAATCATAACCATGATTGGCGGTTCACACGTTTCATTCTGGGATGAAAACGCCCTAAAAGAGTATCCACAACTTGACGTTGTTGTACGTAAAGAGGGCGAAGAAACCCTTCTTGAATTAGTGCAAAGAATAGAGGCAGGAAAACCCTACTATGACGTAATAGGTACCACATGCAGAAACGGTGACCAAATCGTCAAAAACCCCGACCGCCCCTACATCCAAGACCTCGACTCTCTACCCTTTCCAGCACATCACCTTTTCCCACTTGACTACCTAAACAAGTTCGGCGTAGTCATCTTCCCAGTGTACACAAGCCGAGGCTGCACTTTCTGGTGCAACTTCTGCTCAGCAGTGCGCATGTTCGGCAGAGGCTACCGCATGAGAAGCCCCAAAAACGTCGTCGACGAACTAGAACATCTAGTAAAAGACTTCGGCGCTGAACAATTCACTTTCTATGACGACGCGTTCTCAGTTGACCAAAACCGTGTCCGCGAAATTTGCCGCCTCATCAAAGAAAGAGGCTTAAAGATCAAGTGGGACTGCGAAACCCGTGTTGACATGGTTGACCGTGACTTACTGCAAACCATGAAGGACGCTGGCTGCATTGCAGTCTGGTTTGGCGTTGAGGCTGGTTCACAAATGGTTATTGACGCTATGGGCAAAGGTTACAAGCTTGAAACGATTAAGAAGTCTTTCAAGTTAGCCCAAGATGTCGGTTTAATGACTGTTGCAAGCGTCGTACTTGGCTTCCCAGAGGAAACACCTGAAACCCTGCGGGAAACAACCAAATTCATCGAAGAACTCAACCCCGACGACGTAGGCTACTACATTGCTACCCCGTATCCCGGCACCCCAATGCATGAACTTGTTGTGAAAAAGGGTTGGCTGAAAATCACGGACTTTAACCATTACGACACTGCCCAACCAATCTTTGAAACACCCTACATCAGCTCAAAGCAGCTTAAAGAAATGCGTGAAAAAGCCTTCCAAAGCTTCTACATACGTCCAAGCTACATTTACAAGATGTGGAGAAAAGGCGGCGTTTACGGAAAATCAGCAACGAGAACAGCACTGGCGCACCTGCGAAGAAAAATTAAGCAATCTGTCTAATTTTTCCTTTTTGCGCACTTGATGGTGTAAAACAATAATGGGCACAACTGCAAAAGTAGCATTGGTTAATCCTCCCGCGTTACAAGGCGTTTTTCATCATCATCCCTACCTGCCAATGGGACTAGCCTATTTGGCGGCCGTGCTTGAAGAGAAAGGCAACCACGTAATAGTCTTTGACTGCCTAGCAGAAGGCATAAACCAAGACCAACTCAAACAGAAACTTGCCGAGTTTAACCCAGATGTGGTTGGTATAAGTTCTATGACTCCAATGGCGCTTTCAACTATGATGGCTGCAAAAGGTGCAAAAGAAGCCTGCCCAAACGCCACCGTTGTCCTTGGGGGTCCACATGCCACTTTTATGGACAAAGAAATCCTCGCCACTGAACCATCCGTTGACGTGATTGTCCGCGGAGAAGGCGAAGTAACCCTTGCAGAATTAACCCAACGAATCGTAAACGGCGTCGGCTTAAACTCTGCTGACGGCATAACCTACCGCCATCAAGGGCAAATCGTGCAAAACCCCGACCGCCCTTTCATTCAGAACCTTGACGAGTTGCCGTTTCCAGCTTACAAGCATTTTCCGCTTGAAAAATATCGTCTGTTTGGCAAACTCTTTTTCCCAGTTATCACCAGTCGAGGCTGCCCATTCCAATGCAACTTCTGCACTACCAGCCGCATTCTTGGCAAACAGTACCGTGTACGCAGCCCCCAAAACATCGGTCACGAACTTGAATTGCTTAAACGCGAATACGACGCGGACTCTTTCACCTTCTACGATGACACCTTAACTTTAGACAAGAAGCGCCTCTATGACATCTGCGACGAAATAAAAAGCCGAAAACTCAACATTCCATGGGACTGCCAAACCCGCGTAGACCAAATCAGCGAAGAAATGTTCGCAAAAATGAAAGCCACCAACTGTCAACAAGTCTTTTTTGGTGCTGAATCAGGCTGCCAAAGTGTGCTTAAAGCTGTTAACAAACGTACCACTGTGGAGCAGAATGAAGCTGCGATCAAGATGGCTAAGAAGGCTGGCTTGTTTGTTGCAATATCCATTATTATCGGTTATCCTGGTGAAACGGTAGAGATGCGTAAAGAAACCTTCGATTTTCTGCGGCGCGCTGAACCCGATGACGTGTACCTTTGCATTGCAACGCCTTATCCTGGCACCGAATTGCGCAGGGAAGTTGAACGGCTTGGCTACAAGATGTCTTCTGACTGGAGCCGTTATGACACAACAACTCCCGTCTTTGAGAACCCCTTGCTGCCAGACGAAGAAGCCCTGCAGCTACGCAAACAATTCTACGACAGTTTCTACTCGCCAAAATACGCATTGCGTCACATGTTTAAACGCAACTTTTATAGTCGCGTTATGTCCCGTGTCGCTGTTAACCATTTGATTTGGCGTATAAAAGGCCATTAATCAAGGTCTGCTCTTTCGTAAAAATCCTTTTCATTTTACAGTTTTGGCAAAAGTTTTTCAGACTCAAATAGCCTATCTTCGGCTTAAGAGATGCCAGTTAGATGCGTGTTTGCCTCATTAACCCGCCCCGAATTCAACCTAAAGCTTGGGGAAAACCAAGCGTTTACCAACCAATGGACCTTGCCTATATTGCAGCTGTACTTGAACAGAAACACGAAATTCTAGTTATTGATGTTCCGAACGAGGGTTGGGAGATGCTGGAAGAGATTGATGGAGGAAAATATCGACAGGGTCTGCCAAATTCTGAAATTGCCGCTCGAATCAAACGGTTTGAGCCTAAACTGGTGGTTATGGCGATTCCCTATTCAGGTTGGGCTAGCTCGGCTTTTACGGTTGCCAAAACCGTCAAGGACGTTGACAGAAACATCAAGATTGCACTTACCGGGCTACATCCGTCCTCACGTCCCAACGAATGTCTCAAAGAGCCTAACGTGGATTTTGTAGTGATTGGCGAGCAGGAAATGACCACGCTTGAGCTTGCCGACACTTTAGAGAAGAGCGCAATTGCGGATTTGAAGAACGTTAAGGGCTTGGGCTTTATTGAAAACGGCAAAGTCATAATCACGCCGCCACGACCCGTAATTGAAGATCTTGACTCGATGCCTTTCCCCGCACGGCACCTGTTGCCTATGAAAGAGTTCTTTGAAGCAGCCCGAAAAATTCCCATCAGCGGCAACCTCAAAAAACCTTCAATTCGCATGCTAACCACACGAGGCTGCCCCTATGGCTGCATATTCTGTTCAAACCACATTGTGATGGGACGAAAATGGCGGGCACGGAGCGCCGAAAACGTTGTCGCCGAAATCGAACAAATCGTCAAAACCTACCACGTACACCAAATCGACTTCCTCGACGACAACATCGCCTTCAACCGCGAACGCCTCGTTAAAATCTGCAATATGTTGATTGAAAAGAAGTTGAATATTGAATGGTGTACCCCTAACGGTGTCCGCGCAGACTCTTTAGACCCAGAACTGTTGGCACTAATGCGCAAATCAGGCTGCCAAAAAATCCTGATAGCACCTGAATCTGGCGTTCAACGCGTTGTTGATGACGTGATTAAGAAGAAGCAGAGCCTAAAACGTGTTGAAGAAGCCGTTAGCGCCGCTCACAAAGTAGGCATCAAGGTTGGGTGCTTCTTTATTTTGGGTATGATTGGCGAAACTAAAGAGGACATGAAAGAAACCATAGCCTTTGCCCATAAACTGCGCAGTTTAGGCGCTGAATACTTCTACTTTAGCTATGCCACACCATTGTACGGGACGGAATTATATCGTCTGGCTAAAGAAGGCAACTACCTAACAAGCGACTTCAGCGATGACGCACTTTCAGCTGTGCAGCCCCTCATCGAAACTCCAGAATTCACCGCCGATGACTTGCGCTGTTTAGCTATGGAAGCGAACCTTGTTAATCCAACAGTGACTCGTGACCGTGTATTGCGAGCCATTCGCGACCCTAAGAAGGCAATTGAAATTCTAATATTTAGAAGTAAGGCAAACAAAAAGTAACAATTTTTAAGTTGTTACTGTTTCTAAAAGTTCTTCGGGTTCAAATGGTTTGGCAACAAATCCTTTGGCGCCAAGCTTTAAAACCTTGTTAATTAAGGCTTTTTGGTTTAAGGCGCTGACAATAAAAATTTTGGCTGAAGGGTCAACACTTAAAATTTCTTTTAACGCGTCAACTCCTGTTTGAGCAGTATCTATAGGCTTTAACACAACATCCAACAACACAACGTCTGGATGTAACGCTTTGTATTTCTTTACTGCCTCTTCTGCACTTGCCGCTTGGCCAACAACGTTGTGGCCTGCGCTTGTCAAAACCATTTTTAGCACATCTTTGACGTAATCTGAATCATCTACTAAGAGAATGCTAACCAACTTTTACCACTAAACAAGGTTAACTTGTTTTTATATAAAATAGTTTATGAATTATCAATATCCATTTTTAGCAAAAAATGTTGCAAACGATTCTGAACAGGCGCATACTTGACGTTTAAACTGTTTTTGGCCGTTTATAGTTTGTCTTTGGTTTGAAGGCTTGCCTTTTTGATCAGGTAGTAACCTTTGGTGTTTTTCCATTCCGTCTTGGCTTTCTCGACAGCAATTTTTTGTTTGTAAATTGGGCAATCAACCACGAGCGTATGGTATTCCCCCCATTCGCCGATTGGATTGATTTTTTTCTCGGCAACCCTCTGCTTGATTTCGTCAAGGATATCTTTGTCTATTACTTTGCCAAGCCAATCCTTGTTAGCGCCAAGTGCAGTGTCAACTTCAATGACTAAACATTTGAAGCCGAGCTGCTGCATCTCGTCAAGCCCAACAATTGGGTCTTTACCAAACAGGGGAGCATACTGTTTGACGCCGATTGGATCCAAAATCCCCTTGTAATAGTCTAAGTGTTCGGGTGTGGTGGTTACGCCTGAAACCAAAAGGTCTGCGCCAAGCTTTTTCAGCGCCTTTCCGACATCTTGAGGCTTTTTTCCGACAACCACTGCAGGAATGCCGGTCGCTTCAGAAATCAATTCAATCATTTTCTTGTTTTCAAGGTGAGCTTTGCCGCCTGTCTGAATAAACATTAAGTGTTTAACGTTTAAGCCTTCTTTAAGCGCCGAATACAATGCGTATACGGAGTCTTTTCCGCCTGAAAGTGAAACAACCACGTGGTCTGCCATTAAGATGCACCCTAAATTTTGATTGCTGTCTTATTGTTTTTTGGAAAATAAAAACCTACACCCCACAAGCCTGCTGATAACTGCAGAGCGTGTTTTTGCAGGCTTTTTCAACATATTAATGAGCGCTTTTTCAACCAATAGCACCTACCCCCCTTAGTATTTTTGAAAAAGAGAAGTGTTTACTAAATTTAGTAAACAAACCTTTACGAGTACCCTTTTATCCTAATGATTTCGTTTAAACTAAGTATGCGCAACACAAGCAAAACACTCGCATTACTACTAACACTAACTATCATATTGTCAGGCTTAACTTTGCTGATGATAAAACCTGCAAACGCTCAAACAGTGCCATCTGTGCCTGAATTCACTGCAAAACTTGTTGTCCAATCTTATGACACACCCGCAACAACTCCAACATACACAATAGACCCATATTCAGGCGAACAAAAACAAGTTTATCCAGGCTCTCCAAGCTACCATGTTGAAAACAAATGGATAGAACTTACCATTAAAAATCAACCGTTCACCCCATACAATGATTCAGAAGGCAGACAAGTCAGTTTGTACTATAACATTAGGTACAAGGGATATTTTGGAACTGACTGGTCATACGACCCATTTAACCCCGACGGGGTATCTTCGAAATCCTACGGCGGAATCGATATGACGTATCTTGTTCCTTATACGCCCTCAAACTCTGAATACACTACAATAACCTACAATTTAGGCACATCAGGTATTCCAACTTACGGAGAACTAGATTTTCAAGTACAAACACAAATAGGCTACATCCAAACAAGCGAAAACTCCTATATTCAAAGAGTCTTCGGTGCAACCTACCATTTCACTGGAGAATCAAGTAGTTGGAGCCCCACACAAACAGTATCAATAACTAAAACATCTGACCCAAGTTCTACCTCAACATTGACACCTGCACCAACCCCTTCCGTACCAGAATATTCTTGGTTTGCAGTCGTACCCTTGATTCTATCTTTGATACCTGTGGCGTTAATTGTTAGACAACGAAAAACCGTCAACAAAAACCCGTAGGTTGACTCTGACCTACCCCCTATAGGTTTCTGCATAGAACCTCTAATAGGCGCCTAATAGGTTGGTAAAAGATTAAAAAATAAAAATTGGGTTTAGCTTAATTTAGTACATTGAAACTAAATCGTTTGCGTAAGGCAAGCCTGCCCTTGCGCCCATTGCCGTTACGCTTCTGGCTGCTACAAAATTGCCTATTCTGCCGCACTCGTAGAGATTTATTTTATTGTCTAAGAGTCCGTAGAGAAAGCCTGCGTTGAAAGCGTCGCCTGCCCCCGTGGTGTCAACTGCTTGAACTGGAAAAGCATCGACTATGAACTGTTCTTGTCCATCCGTAACATAACAGCCTTTTTCGCCAAGTTTAACAGCTACGATTTTGACGCCCATTTCAAGTATGAAGTCTGCGCCTTTACGGTAGTCAACCTCGCCTGTTAACTCTTCAAGTTCCAAGGCGTTGGGCATAAACAGGTATGAGCTTCTAATCAGGGGTTCTATTGCAGTAAGGCCTTTTTGGGCATAGAGGGCGCCGGGGTCGAAGCTGACTTTAATGTTTTTTGGCAACATGCCTGCAAGCTTTTTCTGTGCACGGAACGGTCTATCGCCAACAAACGATGAAAGATGCAGAAAACTGGTTTGGGCAATATACTCCAGATTGATTTCTCTTGATTCTAAGGTGTCGTTCACGCCGGGGTTAATGTATAAGGCTCTTGCGCCTTTCTTATCGACAAACCCCAGACAGACGCCGCTTTTGCCCTTTTTTGAGTGAATAATGCCGTTAGTATCAACACCTTCACTGCTAAAACAGTCAATTTGTATTTGCCCTTCATGGTCGTCGGCGATTTTTCCGATAAAACCTGCTTTACATCCAAGCCTAGCTAAACCAACCATGGTGTTTGCTGCTGAACCACCGCACGCTTCGGTGTAGTTTTCGATGAAACTTTCTTCCTCTGGACCTGCAATGCGTTCAACTTTTAGGAGAGTATCAACGTTTAATGCGCCAAAACCTATTACGTCAAGTTTATTCATTTATAACATCTCACTGAATGGGATTTTGTATTGTCCAAGTTTGCCGCCGTAGTTGCCTGCTGAAATGCGTACGACGCCTTCAACATCAAGCACTGCTCGGATTCCGGCTTTAATGGCTTTTTTAACTGCATCCTCGTTTACGCCGTCGATGACTAGTTCCGCTATATAGTTTACCCCGTCTGGAACAAGGGATTCCTTACCCAACCTTGCTTTGAGCGATGGGCAGTAGACATGGTTAGTTGTGGGACCAATTTCCGGGAAACGGGTTTCAGGTTTGGAGCCTGCTGAGCAAACATCAAACGACGTGACTACGCCTGGAACCGTGTGCATTGCTGCAAGAGACTTTTTCCCAGCCTCTTTCAGCGCCTGCTTGGTTGTGCACATAACCCAAAAGTTGCCGCCCATAATACCACGGGCATAGCCGATGTAGTGTTCAATTATAAAGTCTGGAACCATCAAAGGCACAACGATAACTTCTCTGCCATAACGTTGCTCTACCCATTCATAGCCGTCGCCGCAGTGACCGACACGCGGCATCATGTCCATTTTGCCTTCTGCGTTAGGCAGGGCGTCGAAAACTGCTGTGAATGGTTTAACCAAGATATCTTGACGGATTTTGTAAGAAAGCTCTTTCTCAAACTTTTCAAGACATTTCTCAAAGCCCTTTTTCTCGTTAAGTTCTCCCCAAAACTGTAAGATTGCGCCTACTCTGCCGTCTGGGGTTTCTTTTTCGGTGAGGTAGCGTTCTACTCCTCCTTCTGTTCTGCCAATAACGACTGACGGGGTGGCTGTTGAATCGTTAGCTGCCGCAGTCAGTGTTTCCATGTCGTCCGCGGTTACGATTACGCGGCTAAAAATTCCCTGAAACGCTTCAACAAAGGTATCATCAATAGTAACTTTCTGATTCAATTTATCCAAGTCTCCCAATAGCTACGCCACGAACCTTCTTTCGAAATTCGCTACTTTCAGTAACTATTGAGTTCATATTTTCGCTTGTAACTATTTGAACCTTCGGCAACACATTCGAAGACCCAAATACTTGTTTAACCAACTCTGAACCTACTCTGGCGGATTCCAACGCTGCTTGACTCCAAGTTTCCACTGCATTAATTGTCTGGTTCCTGCCTAACCGACAGAACATGTCGGTTATGGCAGCGGTTACAAGGTTGCTCTCCGATATTACAGCAACATCGGCATTTCTAACAGCATAACTGTTACCATTAAACGAAACCGCCAAACCCCCATTTTCCCGTACCAAACGGAATGCTTCAACATCTGTTATGCTGTCGCCAACATACATCACGTTCTCCAATCGCCCATTAAGACGTTTGACAACGTCGCGGATGGCTTCAGCTTTCTGTTCTCCTCCGACCGTAATAACGTCGCTGAGGGCTGTTCCGACAGTCATTTTAGGAATTTCAACCCAGAAAATCTCGTCCAGCCGTTTGATAAAGGCTTGGTCTTTTGCTGAAAAGTTTTTGAGGCTTTTAGCGTTTGCTGGAATCTCAATCAGGGGCATTTGACTGATTTCTTGCGCCATTCCCCTTAGTTGGTCTCTTTCTTGCGCCGTTATGGGTGCCTTGTCGAGGCTGACCTTGGTGCAATACGTGTTTTTGTATGGAAAATCTACTGCTTTGCATAGCGCTTTAATGTAATGCTCATAACTGGTGCTAACAATGTAGGCGTCAGCGATTGATTGAACATGCTTAAGTGTAGTTTGTGTGCCAGCGATTAGTATGATGTTTTCAGCAGAAAACTTTTCCATCTGCTGGTCAGTTAAGCCGTAAGCCTTCAAAAAAGGCAAAATCAACCTCAAAGTGCCGCCTGCACAGTAGCCTTTTTTCTTTAAAACATCCGCCAACACGTCATCGTACCTGCTGACGTTGCAGAAGAAGGTGTCGCCGTTTGGAATAAAATTGGCAGCTAACTCGTAGGCGTTGTCGTTTTTTGAAATTGGTCCTTCACAGTCGGAAACAAAGATGCTCTTCACGCTTTGTTCCTCAGCTTGTCCATGTGGCTGATGCTTCTGGCAATGTGCTGCTGAGTTGCGATGTCTGTTCGGTTCCATAATCCGCCACCGCTGATGGCTCGGGCGCCTTCTTGACTAATTTGGCGTGCCTCTTCAATGCTGTCGCCGATGCCTAAAACGCCGACAGCCCGTGATTTCAAAGCGTAGTTTTTGCCGCTTCTGATTTCCATCGAACCTGGATAAACTCGTATTTTACTGCCATATTTTTTGGCTAACTCATAAGCTTTGGAAAGGTCAACTGGCGAATCAATGTCGGATTTAACAACTCTGTCGGGAAAAACGTTCATGAATCCGCCATAATCAGGTGGAACTTTGTAGGTTAAAACCGTGGCTGCTTTCTCTAATCCGACACTTCCCAAGTTTCCCTCAATCATTTTATAGCACACATCGACAAAATCGTCCTTGATTATAGGGAAAAGGTTGATGCTTTCAGGGTCACCTGGACGACTGTTAATTTCCAAAATTTTTGTGCCATGTCCCGTGTGCATAAACGCCAAGTACAAGGGTACTCCGCGGAGTGCTGTGGAATCGTTAATTTGTTTGCTCCAGCCATCAAACACTTTGTTTGCTAACGTAATCTCGTTTTGGTGTTCGGCCGCGGTTAAGAAGGGTAGTTTGTCGCCGACGTCTTTGTAGGAGCCCATTCCGCCAGTGTTTGGTCCACGGTCATCGTCAAAAGCTCGTTTGTAATCGCGAGTTTCAGGGAGCGGTATAAAGTGTTTTCCGTCACAGAATGCCATGCAACTGGATTCTTCGCCGTCAACTTTCTCTTCGATAATAACGGCGCTGTACTGGAAGTTAGACATAAAATGTTCAAACAGCTCTTCACGGTTGGCAAAATGGTCACCCCAGACGCCAACACCTTTGCCTGCTGCAGGTTTGTCGGGTTTAACTACGGCTTGATTGTCAAGTTCATCCAGCCATTTGTAAACATCCACTTTAACCGCTGCTATGTCTTGGTAGTCTTTAGGGTCAAAAATTTTGAACCGCGGATTAGCTTCAGGAGCTATTTCTTCAAAAAGCAAGCGCTGTTTAACCTTGCTTTCTTCGATAGCGTAATCTTTTTTGGGGCAAACAACCGGAATGCCTGTTTCGGCTTCGATGAGGTCACGTAAGCCGTCAATAATTGGTTTTTCGGAGCCTACAATTGCAAAGTCAAGTTTGTCTTTGTAGGTTTGTGCAAACCTGCATATGTCTTGGATGTTTAGATTGGGGATTACAACATGTTTCGTGGCTCTTTCAGCATTGAAAGGGTTAAGCTGCTTGTCTGCAATGTAAAATTGCACTTTGTAGTTTTGGCTTCTCGCAAGCGCGTCAACCATGGCGGCTTCTCGTGCACCGTACGAAACGACTAATACACCTATTGTTTCCATCCAATGACACCGTTTGATTGATAGGAAAGATTGGGGGCTTAATTTGCTTTTTTGCCGTCGGTATGTGTTTCTTCGACTTCGTAGATACGGTTTTTCTCCTCGTACCCTTTGAGGAACTTCTGTTTCATCTCGTCAGCCATTTTTTGAGCTAAAGGCGTTGGGTACTTGCCGGTAACACATGCCATGCAAAGCTGGTCTTGGTTTTGTCCGGTGGCTTCAATGAGTTTCTCGTGGGATTGGTAACATACGCCGTCTGCGCCTATGATTTTTGCGATTTCTTCTGGACTGTTTCTTGAGCCGATAAGTTGACCGTAAGTGGACATGTCAATGCCGTAGAAGCATGGTCCAATGATTCTTGGGAAAGTCACGAAAACGTAAACTTTTTTGGCGCCTGACTTGCGTAGTTTATCAATGATGACTTTGGTTGTATCTCCACGTACGATGCTGTCTTCACAGATTATAACATTTTTTCCAGCTACTTTGGAGCCTAAAATGTTAATTTTCTTGTCAATAGTTGAGAAACGTTCATTGTTAAGCAGGATGAAAGCTCGTTCGGTAACGTAACGGTGTCTCCTTGACGCTCGTTCCCACCGTAGCCCTGAAGCTTCATGAACACCCATGGCTGGGTCATCACCAGTTTCAGGTACGGAAAGAATGATATCGCATTCTTTTACAATATCGGGGTTTTCATAAACGATGTTTCTTCCAAAAGCTTCACGGATTTCGTAAACGTATTTACCGTTAAACCTTGAGTCTGGCCTTGCAAAGTAAGCGTATTCGAAAGCGCAAAAGGCATGCTTTGACTTTTCGATGATTTGTTGGCGGACAAAGCCGTCTTTTGTAGCGATTACTAGTTCGCCTGGAAGTAATTCAAAGTCGCGTTCAAGACTGTTCATGTCTAAACTGACTGTTTCAGACGAAAAAGCCACTGTCTGATGATCTTGGCTGTGTCCAGCGCATAAGGGTTTAATGCCGTTGGGGTCTTTAAAAGCGAAAAAGGTTCCGTCATCTAAAATGCCTGTTACCGAAAACGCGCCGTCTAAACTTTCCATGACTCCACGTACGGCTCCGGCTAGGTCTTTTCCTTCTTTAAATCCAAGTAGGAGTTTGTGGCAGACAATGTCGGAGTCACAGGTGTAGTTGAAGTTTGAAAAGTTCTTGTACATTTCTTCTTTTAACTGTGAAGTGCTCACGATGTTGCCGTTGAATGATAATGCAAGTTTTATTTTGTCTGTTGAGCCGGTGACGGGTTGTGTTCCTTGAATTATTGATGATTCGTCACATTTTCCTGAGGTTGTATACCTAACGTTTCCGATTCCGATTGAACCGGGGAGTCTTCCAAACCATTCGTTTATTGCTTTTGTTTTAATTTTTGGAACAAGGTCTAAGTTCTTGTAGCTGAAGAACTGGCCGTTGTTGTAGGTTAAAAAGCCGTGTGATTGGTGGCCTCGATGGTTTTGTGCTCGAAGTCCCCAGTAAACGAATGGGAAAACTGGTTGATTATTATAGTTTTTTACACCAAATATGCCGCAGCCTATGTTTGGTCCCTCTAAAGCAGTGTAAACGAAATGTAGTTGAAAAGGGGTTTATCAGCTTTTAGTACAAATTTGGCTAAAACTCATGGGGTTTTTTACATATCCTGCTGGATACTTGTTGGTGTTTGGCGTCGGCTTGTTTTGTTGTGTGTAAACTGTTGTACGGACAAAGGTTAAAAACGATTTTTCGAAGTATTATGGGTGGTTCGAAGAGTTTCGATTTTTTGCTTCGATAGTCAGTATATTGATTCGTAAGATATATTTTAAACACTAGAAAGTGAATATTGAATCTTACGACAGAAGGCATTTATAAGAAAAACGTCAAGTTGATTCCAAAGATGAGTCGGCGATGAACAAGAATATGAAAATAATCAAAATTAAAAATCAAAAACCGAAAAGACTCAAATTTGCGATTACAAACCCAACGGGCTCATCACCCAACAATAAACCTAGGAGGTGAATGAAGACAATGAACTACAACGTATTCCACAGATTAATGAAAAACCGCTATGCACTAAGCACAGTCGTCACCACCCTGATTATCCTCGTCATTTCAGTGCTACTCGCCAGCGTCGTAACTTACTTCGCCATCAACGTCGTAAGCACTCGTGTTCAGGAAGAAAGCTTAGCACTTAACAAACAGCACATATGGCTACAACCCCGCAGCAGCACCAGGGACCCAGATTATTCATTAAGCATCACTAATGGTCGTTAACACTGGTGGCAGAGACATCGTAATTGACAAATTAGCAGTTAGAGGACAGGAAAGCCCCTGGAACGATGTCTGACGAAGATGGAAACGGTAAATTCGTAGTCTACTCGATCACAACAAACCCAATCTCTGAAGATATGGGATTCGTTGGAACATTCACCACCACTCCAGTAGCCCCTGAAGGTGAGCCAGCAGCTGATGACGACAACGTAGTCGTGTTCGGTGCATCAAACTATCTAATGCGTGTAACAGATAACGACTTGTCCTTCCATCAGGAACACAATGATCCTCTACATAATCAACCCAGACTCAATCACAATCAACGACATTGGCCTAACAGTCAGCATCACACTATACACAGCACAAGCAATGTACTACCGAGAAGCAAACGTCCAAGCATACACAGCATTAGCATAAACATAAAATCCCCTCTTCTTTCGTTTTATTTTTTCTTTTAAGTGTCATAGATTTTTCTTACACACAAGTTTACTTATTCCAAATTAACGTTAAGTGCTTTTTAAAGTGAAAATCTATGAGAAAGTCTACTTAGAAATCGTTTGGCTTTAAGTACAGTTGTTACAACTCTAATTATACTCGTTGTTTCAGTGTTGCTCGCTGGTGTCGTAACCTACTTTGCTATCAATGTTACTAGTACTCGTGTTCAGGAAGAAAGCTTGCATCTTACCAAGCAACATGTTTGGTACGATGAGAGCCCACAGTGAATCTGTTGCAGCTATTATGATCATTAATACTGGTGGTCGTGATGTTGTCATTGATAAATTAACAGTCAGAGGCCAAGAAGTGGCATGGGCAGGAAATCCACAAAAAGTCTACTACGCAATCACTACTGAATCAATATCAAGCGACCTTATATTCCACACATCAGCTCAACTTGCAGTCGAGGGTGGAATAGATCTAAAGGTTGACTTAACAGAACTCCAAGCAGTAACAAAACTCGGTGCAGCAGCAAGTGACTTAACTTTGCCATCAGGTCAAACAATGATCATCTACATTACAAGTCCTGACAGCATCACAATCAACGACATTGGTCTAACAGTTGCAGTCACAGTTTTCACAAGCCAGGCTATGTACTATAAAGAAACTAACGTTCAAGCATACGTCTAATCCATTTAAGTTATCCTTCCCCCCCACACTTTCTTTTCTTTGCACTAAAATTTTTTTGTTTATTTAATTCAAACTAGTTTATTCTTTGATTCTAAAGCTACTCTAAAACTTCTGTGCTGCTTGTTGTAAATTATTTTACGCACAAATTATCATATCCAAAACTATCGTACTTGTTTTTAAAGTGAAAATCTATGAGAAGTCTACTTAGAAATCGTTTGGCTTTAAGTACAGTTGTTACAACTCTAATTATACTCGTTGTTTCAGTGTTGCTCGCTGGTGTCGTAACCTACTTTGCTATCAATGTTACTAGTACTCGTGTTCAGGAAGAAAGCTTACACCTTACCAAGCAACATGTTTGGTATGATGCGGATGGCGAAATGTCTCAAGCAGCTATTATGATCATTAATACTGGCGGTAGAGACGTAGTCATTGACAAGCTTACAGTTCGAGGCCAAGAAATTACTTGGGCAGGTGCCAACCAAAAAGTTTTCTATGCAATCACAACTCAATCAATCTCTGAAGATTTACCATTCCTAGTCTACGACCCAACAGCAGACCCAGTAGAAGACATGGCTGACGGTGACCTTACAGGCGTAGGCGACGGAAACATTGTTATTGCAGCGGCAACAAGCGACATAACTTTACCCTCAGGACAAACATTGATAGCTTATATTCAAAGCCCTGACAGCATTACCATTAACGACATTGGCTTAACAGTTGCTATTACAGTGTTTACTAGCCAAGCGATGTACTATAAAGAAACTAACGTACAAGCATACGTCTAAGTCAAATAAACTAAAATCCCCCCCACACTTTCTTTTTTACATAATTTTAAGTTTGATTATCTTAGTTTGGTTTGATTTTTAATTCAAATCTGTTTTTGTTGTAGAATTTTTTACGCACAAATCATCTTATTTCAAATTATCCTACATTGTTTTCAAGTGAAATTAAAATGAGAAAGTCTACTTAAAAATCGTTTGGCTTTAAGTACAGTTGTAACAACTCTAATTATCCTCGTTGTTTCAGTGTTGCTCGCTGGTGTCGTCACCTACTTTGCAATCAACGTCACTAGTACACGTGTCCAGGAAGAAAGCTTGACACCTAACCAAACAACATGTCTGGTATGATGAAAATACCGACACGATGCAGCAATTATGATCATTAATACTGGCGGTAGAGACGTAGTCATTGATAAAGTATCAGTCGAGGCCAAGAAGTGGTATGGGCAATGTAACACAAAAGTTTACTATGAAAGCACTTCAGCATCAATCTCCGCAGATCTTGACATGTAGCCAAAGCAACTTAACGCAAAGGTACCTAAACGCACAATCGGTTAGGTCGCGATACATTGGTGACTAAGTCCTGCAGCAGATGACTTAACACTCCATCAGGCAAACAATGATACATCTACATCCAAAGCCCAGACAGCATCACAATCAACGACATCGGCTTAACAGTTGCAATCACAGTCTTCACAGCCAAGCAATGTACTACAAAGAAACCAACGTTCAAGCAGCTAAATAAGGTAATCATAAAAAGAACCCCCCCACACTTTCTTTTTTACTCTAAAAATAATTTATTGCTCGAGCGTTTTTTATCATGTTTTTAAATCAAATTGCATTTTTCCGGCTTTTTTGGCATACAGATTCACTACTTGTACAATACTTCTGTTACACACAAACAATCATAATCCAAAATCCAGACCTAAAGAATCAATCAAACAATGGAAAAGGGATTTGGATAGAAATGAAGCTAAACACGTCATTAAGGAAGTTTTGGCGCTCAACAAAAGCGTTGGCGATTCCAATGACGTTTCTGATTCTTGCTTGTTTCCATGTTATGCATGATCTCAGTAACTTACTATTTTGCGGTAGAAAAAGTAAACAGCCGTGCTTCAATACTAAAAGTTTCCATAGCCAAAGAAGAAATGCTAACGTTTAGCCAGGACACTGTTCCGATTCTTTGGCAGCCTGGCTCAGCATGCACTTTTGAATTCAGCGATTCAGGCGGAAAACTCAACGTTCAACCCAACAATAACACCTTGACAGTAAACGTTTCAGGCCAAAGCATTTCCAGTGTCCTTTTTAACGAAACAGTGGGGCAAGTAACTTACGAGTTGCCTTATTCTGGATCAGCGGAAACAGATGTTTACCTTAAAGGCGACAGCCGATCAATTACTAATCAAAGCGGTTCAGTCTTAACACAATTGAGCATTGCAAACGGTGAAGACCATCCCGAAATTCAGTTACGGTACCGACCAACCGTATTCATACGTGACTGCTAGGTTTAGAGGACGGTAAAACAGTCAACAATATCCGAGTCTATATAGTTAACTTGAATGCTTCACAAGAATTTGGTTTGTATGGTAAACTACCCATAAAAGCCTCCTGCCTTAACACCCAAATATCCACAACCACATACACCGTCACTTCCGCAGTTCAAGCCCTAACTTTTAGTGCAACATTAAACGGAATTACTGGCCAAGTCAACATCCCCATAGAAACACACCGCCTCAGGCGCTGTCATCAACATACAACTGGTGCAGTCAAGCATTCAAATCGCGAGGTGCCTACTTTAAAGTGCCCTCTATAGTGCCATCCTACATTTACGTACTTTTTGCTTCAATCATCGTGGGAACCATAATAATCGGTGTATGCGGCGTTTCAACATTGGAAATAAAAAACAACGCTGACAAACAGCAATTATCAAACTTAGCCGATTATGTAACAGCACAAAGCAACATGCTTATTCTGCAAGCAACCAGAGACACAGCAAACTCTACAGTTTATCTTAACTTGCCCTCAACAATTGGAAACCAAAAATATTGGATCCAAATAGAAAACGACACCTCAAAAGCTTGGGTAACCGCAGGTTTTGGTTCAATTCAAACTAGCAGTCAACAGCGAACTTACCTTCCTGTAGATGTTTCTGGTTCAGGCGTTTACACGAGTTATTCAGGAATTGCAGTTTTGAAATGTGAAACTGACGGTTCAAAAGTGACTTTATCGATTAATGGAGAAAACTAGAATGCCGTTTGGAAAAAAGAAGAATGAAATAGAGGAAGTAAAAGAGAAAATTTCAAGCGAAGACTTAATCGGCTATTTAGGCATCCAAGGCTGCCGTGTACCTGAAGGGTACGTTCAAATAGAAAGTTACCCCCTTAAACCGCCTTTTTCGTACGCTTGGATTTTCCAGGATGAATCTGAAGGCAGCTACTTCTACGTTGTTGACGAGTTATCCTTGTCAAAAACTGAACGTGAATGCTACAAACGGTTAAAGAACATTTTAGAATACGAACTCAAGGCTCCACGGATTGATGAAACGCTTGAAGCATCTTTCCGCAGACAACTTCCCAGTATAATAGAAGACCACAGTACCGTGCTCGCTGACACTGACAGTGTAGGCATAAAAAAAATCAACTATTTTCTTGAACGTGACCTGATTGGTTACGGCAAAATTGACGGTTTAATCAACGACCCCTTCATTGAAGATATCAGCTGTTTAGGTGTAAACAAGCCCGTCTACTTGTGGCACCGCAAATACGAAAGCGCCAAAACCAACGTAATGTACACTGACGAAGAAGAACTCGACGATTTCATAACAAGAATAGTGCACCGCCAAGGAAAACACGTCAGCATCGCAAGACCAATCGTAGACATTACATTGCCCGGTAAACACCGTCTTGCAGTAGCGTTTGGAAAAGAAACTACTCCCGCAGGAACAAGCTTTACCATCAGAAAATTCCGAGACGACCCAATCACAATCGTTGACCTAATCATGAATGAAACAATCGACGAAAACATAGGCGCATACCTTTGGCTGCTTATGGAAAACAAAATGTCCATGATGATTGTGGGTCCCACGGGCGCTGGAAAAACAACTGCATTAAACGCGATTGCCTGCCTGGTTAAACCGGACTTCAAAATCATCTCGGTTGAAGAGGTTTCAGAAATTAATTTGCCTCAAGAAAACTGGGTTTCCACAATTGCCCGTCCCGGTTTTGGAGGCGACAGCGAAGGCGAAGTAACCCTTTATGACCTTATCAAGTCGGCTGTGCGGCATCGTCCATCACTTATTGTTGTAGGCGAAATTAGAGGTGAAGAAGCATACGTGCTTTTCCAGGCCTTAGCAACGGGTCACGGTGGTTTATGTACCACTCACGCTGAGGATGTTGAAACTGTCGTTCAGCGTCTTACCCAGCCTCCGATGAACATTCCTCAAGGTATCTTGCCGTTAATGAACTGCGTCATCGTCGTTAAACAGGTGAAAACGCCAAACTACATTGCTCTTGACCGAAAAATCACTGCAAGAAAATTTGTCCGCATTTCAGAAATCAATCAAAGTGGTGGTATCGTTGACTCCTTCAATTGGAACGCTAACACTGACACTTTCCAACAAAATATTGACGAAAGCTATCTGCTAAATAAAATCGCAAAACACCTTGATGTACCATTTAGCGTAGTCCTTCAAGAGCTGGAACGAAGAAAACAGATACTTCTGAAAATGGTTGAAAAGAACCTTCGAGACTTCAAGAGTGTTCACCGGGCATTAAGCAGCGAAATTAACCTTCCAGATACTGAAGTTGCAGAAAAAGCTAGGGAGCATTAAACTGCATGACCAAAGCTCCCCCAACCGGCGCATTCGGCAAATTAATTGCAAAACTAAGTAAAGCAACAAGTGAAGAGAAAGAAAACATTGAACACGAACTACCCTTCGTGGTAATGATTTTCACTTTGTTAGCTGCCAGCGGAGTATCACCTTACGACAGCTGGAAAAAACTGCGCAAACTATCCTTTTTGCCTACTTTTAAAAAGGAAGCAGATGAGATAGTTCGGCAGGTTGAGGTTTTAGGGAAAGACCCCCTGACCGTTATGCGTTTGCGTGGGGAATATACAGAATCGAAGCTTTATCGCAACTTTTTGGGCGGTTTTGTTTCTTCAGTGCGTAGCGGCGGCAGAATGGTTGATTACTTAAAAAGCGAGTTAAAAACAATTTTTGAGCTTCGCCATGGAGAAATTACTCGTTCGGTTGAAAAGATAGCTACGCTTGTTGAGGCTTACACTGTCATGTTGATTGTGGTGCTTTGCGTTTACATCCTCTTTGTGGTGTTTCTCTTCAACAAACACTTTAGACTTGATGGGAGGTATGGCACTTCCCAAATCAGACATCATGACGTATCTTATTGCATTCGTGTTCATGCCAGTACTTTCAGGCATATTCATCCTCATAGCACATAACATGCAGAAAAGCGCTTTCAGCGACTTAAAAGACCTCTACAAGAAAGCAGTAATCATCCTAGCCGCTGCTTCAGCTGCACTGCTGGTTTTCGCCTTTATTCCCAACTTAACTGACGCAATCAAGCCAGCTGGTTTGCCTGAAGTAGTCACGATTGGCTTAGTTGTTGCCTCCGCTATACCTGCAATTCAATACCGAAGAATCGCCACCGTCAACTATAACGCTGAAGACGCCATTCCCTACTTCATACGCGACATCACTGAATCGCACAAAATCGGGCTTTCACCAGAAAAAAGCATTATCCAAGCAACCAAACGCAAAAGCTACGGGCACTTCTCTAAGTATCTTGAACTTATGCGTAGCCAAATCGAATGGGGAGTACCCATCCGCAAAACCTTTGCTAACATTCGCAAAGAAATCCGAAGCTGGTTTGTAACTGTAAACTTTGCAATGATGATTGAAACAATCGAAATCGGTGGTAACTCAACCGAATCCTTGGAGATTCTTGCTGAGTATAGCGAAAAAGAACGTGAACAACAAATTAACAAACGTGGCCTGTTAAAGCCATACATTTTCTTAGCTTTAATCTGGAGTGTACTTATCGCTGTCACTACAGTCATTGTTTCTTTAACTACCACAATGATGACTGGTGTAGTCAGCGATAGCCTCTCAAGTGTAGCAACATATGCAATGCAAGAAAACCTACGCATCTTCTCTGTTGGCATCATACTGCAATGCTGGATTTCTGGCTTTTTCATTGGAAAAATCAGTGAAGGAAACTTCGGCGCTGGCTTCCAATACTCTGCAATACTTGCCCTAACCGCTTATGTGTCACTAGTGCTGTCTCAAATGCTGCTCGGTGGAATGTTCGGTTTCGTTCCCTCAGGCGCCCTTAACCCTTCTGGAGGAGGCATAACATAAAAAGTGCCTACAACCGCAATTGATGGCTTCTTTGCCTGTACCCTCCTTGTCACGGTAACTCTCATAGTGATTGCTTCATTTGCAGGGGTAATGCAGACAAACCTTGAAGTCCTACAAGGAGTAAACGACCAGAATTACCTCAAAACAACCGCTGAACGTTTGGTTTGTAGTGTAGGTTCTCCTGTGAATTGGGGCTCAACTAGTGTGGTACCTGATAGTTTTGGTTTAGCCAAACAAGGTGGAATCGCTTACGAGTTAGATATCGACAAAGTTTGCAGGTTAAACAGTCAATGCAGCAGTACATTGTTGTTAGACGATGCTTCAAAAGCCGCAAGGCTCTACGATTTAGCCTTTGGAATAACCATCACTCAGATGCTTACAATAAATATTAAGCCAATAGGCAACACAACAACTGAAAACGTAACAACCTATAACTTCCAAGTTTTCACAGCAGCAAACCTTGAACCCACACCCGCAAACCTGCAATGCTACATTATTCAAACAAACCAGGTGAGTAGCGTTTCAACCTCAACTTCAAGCAGTGGCATAGGCGCCTTTAGTTTTGAGTTGCCCGACTCAGAATCGGGACCAGTTCTACTTGCAGTATTTGCCAAAGCAAACATTGACGAACGTTTAACCGCTTATCAAACCTACAGTTTTTCCCACATTTCAGGTGAAGAGGCAAACCAGCAGGTTCTATCTCTAAGTCCTCTAAATAACCAATTAACCATTAACATAAACCAGCCAGAAACAACCATAAACAAAGTCTACGCCTTCTCCTTTAGTTATCAATCACAACTTACCCAAAACTCTAACGGCACTTACATAATACCAAAATACCTAGACAAAAGTCCAATAATGCTTGTTGCAGCAGGCCAAAGTCAAAGCGTTGGCTTCCTGGAATTTACTAGTTATCCAACTGTGCCTTTGACTTTCGGTTCAAACTTTGCCAATACGGATCAGAACGCATTCATTTACACTGTAACAATTAATGATGTTCTTTACAAGTTAACCATAACTCTTGGAGGTATCACATGATTAGGCTGCTTAAAGATAAACGTGGGCAAGTTCGAATAATTGAAGCTTTTTTTGCCGCGATATTGCTGCTTTCCATTTTTGCGATGATTCCTAAACCGCAAAGCAGTCAAAACGACATAGCTCCCTCCTTAACATCGATAACTCAAAATGCCCTGCTAAGCTTAGACCAAGATGGGCAAATAGGTAACTTAATTAAAAATCAAAACTGGAATGAACTAAAAATGCTTATCCAGACAAGCTTGCCTGCTGGTGCATGGTTTAACCTGACTGTTTACGACAAAAACATGAAGGTTCTTAATGATGTGCCGATCTGTAATGGCAGCCCCGTAAGTGACAGCATAGTTGCCGCAGACTACCCTTGTGCATGTGTCAGTGGAGATTTTTCAGTTTATCTTGTTAGACTTCAAGTGGCGGTGGCAGATTAAATATGACAAAAAGAAGCCGGGCCAATCAGGGGCAAGTGCTTATTGTCGCCGCCTTAGTAATCGCTATTATGCTGTTATCCACAGCGCTTTACATTGCAGACACCCAGAAAACACAGTTGAAAGCTCAAACAGAAACAGGCTTAAGTCTGCCTTTTTACAAGCAGGGTATACAGCACACAATGATCAGTGCGCTTGCAAACATTTCAAACGGTGGGAACATTGAAATTCTGCAAAGCGACATAAACAGTTTCAACACTTTTGTTAGCGAGCAATCATTTGGGGCATTCTTCACTTCTACAGTAACATTGCAGGATTCCGGGGCTTACAATAATGGTGTCTGGTTATCTCAAAACTCAAGTGGCACCTCAATCGTAAGCGCATATGCAGACTTAACCGTGGATTCTTCGGGAACTAAAGAGAAAATCCAATCAGCCTTCACGGTAAATGTAACTTCAATGATTCAAACCCAAGGCGTCTACAGCCAAGGTAACAGTTCAAAACAGGTACAGTTAACCTGCAAAGTCTTCAATGAGGGGCAACCTGCGTTGGCAAGAAACTTTAGCGTCAGAATCGAAAACGACGGTTCTCTTGAGTCAGAAAACTGGACAACTATTGAAACACCATTCATCACTGATTATGGAGATGGAACATACGCAATCGCCTTTAACGCCATAACCGATCAACCTGAAAATCCATTGTTGATATGGTTAAGTTGTCAGGACCAACGAGAGATAACACTGCAAACCATAGTCGAACCAGTGATGCAATAGTTTTTCTTGAAAAGTGCATTGAAAGGTAATTTCAAATCACTATTTTCAGCCTTAATTGTCATTTCATAAGTGCTAAATTAAATGTCAACCAAAAAATAATGTGGGATGAGTAATGGAGAACAAACCAAACATTCCATGTGCATTATGTAACCTTTGGGATTCAAACAAAAAATCCTTCTCATGCAACCCAAACAAGTGCCTACGGCTATCAGGCTGGCTGGAAAAACACGCTTCCCTAAAAAGTAACGAGCAAAGCCTACAATACATCGTATAAAGCAGTGTTGTCTCTCCAGTTTTTTACACAACGATAAATATCCAACCAACCAACTGATTAGTAATCTAAAGCCAACCAAAACTGCAGAAGAGACCAAAAATGAAGTACCAAGCCCTAACAACCGCGTTAATCCTTGTCATACTTTTCTCCTTATGTTCCCTGCAAAACCCTGCAGGGGCAGCAGACGACAACGTTGCAATAGGCGGCAGTTTGGTTTGGGAGAAAACCTTCGGCGGCACCTCAGATGACCGAGCCTTTTACGCTTCGGCAACCGACGGCGGCGTGTTGGTTGTTGGCTCAACCCGTTCAATAATTGTAGACCAGACTGTAGCTTGGGTCTTAAAACTTGATGATGAAGGTAACCTGTTATGGAACAAAACTTACCCAGCAGGCAAAGGCAGCGAATTCCGTTACATCATTAATTTGCAAGATGGCTTCTTACTGGTTGGCAACATGTTTCCTGTAGCAGCTGACCCTAACGGTTTCGTAGTAAAAATCGATAGCCAGGGAAACACCCAATGGAACATCACATTAAGTTCAGAAAAGATTAGCCGAATATTTGGGGCAGCCAAAGCCGCGGACGGTTTTGTGTTTGCAGGTTTAACTCAAACTTCAGACAATGCCCTCACAAACGTTTGGCTCATAAAAATCAACGAAAACGGTAACATAATTTGGAATAAAACCTTCAACACCTCTAATGATGACGCTGCGCGTTCAATAGCTACACAAGACGGATACACTTTTTTCGTAGCAGGCTACACTGACGCTTTGGGAGATGGAAACTTTGACTTTCTCCTCCTTAAAGTAGACAGCAACGGCAATTTACTGGGAAACCAAACTTACGGCGGCGCTGAAAGCGACAAAGCATACGCCATAACTCCTGCCGTTGATGGATTCGTGGTTGCAGGTGATACCCGCTCGGAAGGAGCAGGCGATAGTGACGCATTACTAATTAAAATTAACCAAGACCTTCAACAACAATGGAGCCGAACCTTTGGCGGCAGCGGTTTTGACAGCCCCACATACATCAAAGCCTTAACCGACGGCTCTGGGTTTGTAGTCTGCGGTGTAACCTTTTCTTTCGGTAATGGTCTACGCGATTTCTGGCTGTTTACCGTTGATAACTCAGGTAATCAACTGGCAAGTTGTACGGTAGGCAGAAGCGGCTATGAGGAATCTTACGCTGCAGTTGAAGTTTCTTATGACAACTTTGTGGTTGCAGGCTGGGTAAGCCAAACTGGTCAAGGCTTGCCTTACGATTTTTACGTTGTAAACGTTGAAGTAATAAATAGCGTTCAATGGTGGCAAACCAGCATCGGAGTTGCAGCGATCTTAAGCGTTTTAGCTGTTTTGGCGGCGGGTTTGCTATTGTTGAATTGGCGCTTTAGTCAAAAAAGGAAAGAGACAAAGATAAGTGGATGTTAGACAGGTAGTGTTTGCTTGGTTTTACTTTAACCTGTGTCTTCATTGCTTATTGGCTTCCTGTTTCTTGCAGTTTTGAAAACAGCATCTGCAGTGTC
This sequence comes from Candidatus Bathyarchaeota archaeon, assembly GCA_963832745.1. Taxonomy (GTDB): domain Archaea; phylum Thermoproteota; class Bathyarchaeia; order Bathyarchaeales; family Bathycorpusculaceae; genus Bathycorpusculum. The sequence goes on from CAWHVC010000003.1 coordinate 728,585, forward strand.
CAAACGAAAGCGTTGTAGTTGGTCCAAATCGCGCTGGTTTTGTCTTTCTTTTTGTCGCCTGTCTCCGTTGACGTGTCGCTTTCGTGGAAGGCAATAAGTAGTTCGCGTCTGTCTGAAATCATGAAGCATGGCAAGTTTTCGGTGTGTACTGTTTGACATTTTTGTGCTGGCCACTCCATTTGTTCGATGAAGAAGGCTGCTTTTGCTGAATCCTCAGTTAGTAGGTTAATGTTTATGGTGCCAAGTTTTTCTCGCAGTGCCTCGGTGAAGTCACTGTAGTAGAGTTGTGACAGATAATCGTCGGGTACGAAGATTTGGAATTCACTGTTTGTTTTTTCAAGTAATTCTTCGGCTTTGAGTATTACTTGTTGTTCGCCTTGGAGCATTTGGAAGAGTTCTTTTTTGATGGCTTCTGCCTTGTGTTGGGGTAGTGACATCCACATTTCGACTAGGCTTTCTTTTTCTTTTTCAAGTTGGCGTATCTTCATTTTTTGTGCGTCAACTAGAGAGGTCGATTGCTTTGTCTAATGGTACAGCGGTGAATTTGAGTGGCTTCTCGAAAACGGAGAAGAGTATACCTTTCTTTTCTAGGTCGCGTAGGATGCGGTATGTTTCTGTGCGGTGTAGCGCGATTGCTTCAGCTATTTCGCCGGCTTTCTTTTCGCCTGCTCTTGCTAGGTAGAGGTAAACTTTGATTTCGTTTTTTAGCAGTCCGAACCTTGCGAGTGTTTCCTCGATGGTTGAAATCTGCTTTGTGAAGCCTTTGTCTCGTTTGACGAGTTTTAACGTATCATCTTCGTTGTGGATTTTTACTATTGTTGGTGTTTTTTCGAATGCTAATTCCATGTTCATCTTCCACTTCTAAATCCGAATATGCTACTGATGTTGATTCTTTATATATAATATAATTACGACCTAACAATCTGAATCCAGAATTCATATTGACAAAACAAGCTTCCAAACAACCCAAAAACAGAACAAAAACTCGAAAAACCTAAAAAAGAGAGTTAGGTTTCAATGGCCTTCTCAGAAGCTGCAATGTAAACGTTAGCAAACCGGCTAACCAAATCCTTCTGAGTATAAACCGAAGTGTTAAGCCGGAAAAAGTTACCCATACGGTCAGTCTGAACGCCAATCCCGATCACGATAACGTTTTTTCTTAGCAAATCATCCACGCCTTCCTTGAGTGCAATGGGCATGTTTGCGTAACCGTAAGGCCAACCGTCCGAAATAACAATTAACACCCGCTGCTCCTCGAAGCGTTTGGCGAGCATTTTGCCTGCCATAAGTACGGCGTCAGGCATGTAGGTTAAGCCTTCAAACTTTAAGCCCCCAATTCGGGAACGAATCGTTTTAGAGTAAGATTCGTTGCTGTCTTTTAAGACATGTAGGCGATCATTGAAACCAAAAAAGCTCCAGGATGTCGGGTCGGTCATTAACTCTTTAGCTACTTCACCAACACTAATGGCCAACGCGCGTCCATATTCCCCTCTTACTTTCATGCTGGCGCTCGCATCAAAAACAATCGACCAAGCGAAACTTTGCTTTAAATATTCATCTAGATTGAAAACGTCTGTTGCAGGTTTGCCGCAGGCCATAGCCTGTATAACTGCGCTCAAGTCCAGTTGTCCCATTTCTTGTCTTGGGTCCTCGTCCAAAAGGTCCAAGGCGCTTCGTAAAGCATCCATTAAGCGGCGGCTTGTTCCCTGCATTAAGTTTCTTGCCCTAAGATACTGAGTATAGTCCTCATCTGGAAAAGAAATTCCCTTAAAACGTGTCCAACCCAAATATGGCGAGAGTCTTTGAAGTATTTTTTGCTGGCGTTCTTTTCCGTATCTATCTGCGTCGAAAGCTTGTAATGCTTCATTTTCTTGTTCAGGACGCCACAACTGTTCCATGTTGTCGATGGCTGGGACTGTTCCACCTAAGGCTTCAAGTGCAAAAATGAATGTACTTTCAAAATCAAAGTTTTCTTCAGGCACACTATAGATGCTGCAGTTGCCTGTGCTTTCGGTGTTTGGAAGTGATGGCGCCTCCAAGAAGGGCCCATAAGGTTCAAGAACGCTGCTCATAATCTTGATTTTTTCGTTAACAATCTTTCCCAAGTCAAGCTGGTCGCCCATAAATGTGGATAAGAAAGTCTCTTTAAGAGTTGAAAGTTCCCCCAATATGGTGTTTACTGTTTGGTCGTCTTCTGGGCTCAAGTTTCCTTTGATTGCGCCGAGGTTAATTTTTGTCAAAAGTGCAGTCATGACTCTTGTCGAAGGTGAAAAAATGTGGTTGACTGGTTTAATTCTTTGATAGAAACATGTGTTGGCAAATGCAATGTCAACAAAACGGTCTGGATACCATGCTTGCAGGTAAGCGTTTGTGTAAGTGTCACGTGCAAGAGCTTTACAGTAAGCCTGAAGTGGCGTGTCTGAATTGTTGTGGTACATTATCTCGTTAGGCAGCATTGTTAGGGTGTGAGTGGTTAAATGCAGAACTGAAGCGCGGAATAATCGTCCAACTCGGATTTTGCCCTGGTGGTCAAAGGGAAAAACTTGGCCTAAGTAAGAAATTTGTTTGTTTGGAAGAAACTTAACTGAGGGAAGTTTAATGGTTATTCCGAATTCGTCGGGCTGAAAGGTTGGTTGCTCAATGTTTGGGTCTTGCAGCATTTTCACTTTGGTGTTATCTTTCTGAAATGAGATTGACCAAGCGTAATCAATAAAACCCATACTCGCCCACCGAGTTTATTGTTGCTCTGTGCCAAATACTCCTTCTAGGATTCTGCGCACATCTGCTTGAACTTCAGGGTTGTCGCTTGTTAAGCCAATAATGCTTTCTTCTGCAGCACTCATCGGGGTCATGCCGTCAAAACATAAAGTTCCCCAGTTAATCAAGTCACCAAGCGATGGACCATATGGTAGGTCGCCTGCTTTGTATTGGCGTCTAAGTTCGGCGCCGGCTTGAATAATTTTGTAGGCTGTATCTTTGCTTATTTTGGTTCTTTTCTGTAGCATGTCGACTTCGTGTGGCGAGATTTTTTCACCTACGCTGAGAAAGTCAAAGTTGATCCACACTGCCATACGTCGACGCATGGCTGCGTTAAGTGGTTTGGTGCCGCTGAATTCGGCGGTTGCAGGGTTCATGCTAATAATCATGTAACCGTACTTGTGACGTTCGATTACTTCGCTGTCTTTTTCGTTAAGGACAAGGTGTCCTCTGGTGTCTAGCACAGGGTTGAGTCTTGTGGCAACGTCCTGTTTCATCATGTTTGCTTCGTCGAGATACATGATGCCGCCTTTCCGGAGCCACTGTGTTAAAAGGCCGTCGACCCAGTTTTCTTTGCCTAAACCGATGAATCTGCCAATCAAGTCGAAGCTGCTGGTGCTTAAACCGCAGTTGACTTCCCAAATGGGTAAGCCTGTTAGTTCGGCTACTAGGTAGACTATGTGGGTTTTTCCTGTTCCTGATGGACCGATTAAGCTGCATTGTTTGAAATAGTATAGTGCCCTGACGATGCGTTCTACATAGTTTAAGCCGTGGTCTAGGTATTCGGGTGTGCCTTTGGGTATCATGCTGTCAAGGTGTTGGAAGCTGTAGTTTGGGTGTAAGTCAAACCTTTGAATGTTATACTTGTAGTACAATGGTGACGTTGACATTGGACGCTCTTTTTCAAAATTGACCATTACTTTGGCTCTGTCGGCCCGTAATGAGGATACTTCTGTGATTCTGCTCGGGTCTGCTTTTTCTCTTAACCCCTGATGTCCATAAACCATTCTGGCGTCACCTCTATGTGTTAAGTGAGAGGCTTCAGCACAACTTATAAGTATTATGTAGTATGACTGCAGATACTGGATAACCGTCGAAAATGCGTCTGTAACAAGTGAAACATACAAGCATTTTTCCCCAAACAAACCCATTTAAAAGCTGCTGAATCCGAATTGACACAAAAAACTCCAGAACAAGAACTTGCCGATTCATTACGAGCCGTGGCAGATGACGTAGGTCAAATAAGCGAGCTTACTTCAGAAGAAAAAATGCTCGTATCCGAATTCTTTAAAGCCTTTCTGAAATTCATGACTCCACTCTCTCCAGGAATCAGCATATCCAAAACAGCCCTTCCACCTGAATTCGGCAACGTTGTTAGCGCACACATAGATCCTACAGGTCATTTGGCGTTGGCCTATGAGGATGGTCATTTGGAGTTGAAGGATTTGAGTGATGAGCGGCACCGTGACCTTCTTGTTGCAGTTGTTCGGGATGCGATTCCAAAATTTAAGCAGTTGACTAACACGCAGAAACGCAAGGTGGAGAACCGGATTAAGTTTCTTTCTGCTATTACTAAGGATATGCAGAAGATTTCTGGTGCGATTTCGTCAGCTAATTTGTCTGGTCAGCAGTGATTTTTGGGTTTATTTTTTGGATTCTTAGTTTGGTTAGGGTTTTTAACTGCATTACTTATATCTTAAGTATTGCTACACAATACTTTTATATTCTGAAACCAAACTAAAAGAACAATCAAAAGTGAGGCAAAAAACATGGGAACAGTAATGGTAGTAGACGACGCATCATTCATGCGAGCCGTACTCAAAAAAATCATTCTGCAATCAGGACACGAAGTAATTGCAGAAGCAGCCAACGGCGACGATGCAATCACACAATTTCAAAACTCAAAACCAGACTTAGTGCTAATGGACATTGTAATGCCTCCGGGAACAAAAGCCAAAGATGGCATAGAAGCACTGAAACAAATAGTAACAACAGACCCGGCAGCAAAAATAGTCATGTGTAGTTCAATGGGTCAACAAGCATTAATAGCTGAAGCTCTCAAAGCAGGCGCAAAAGACTTCGTTGTTAAACCATTCCAACCTCAGAAAGTAATGGAAGTATTATCCAAATACTGCTGAGGCAAAGCCTTTGCAAACCAGCGCCTTTGGTCCCAATACATGCTCGATAACGGCTGGTCCTTGGGACACAATAACGATTGATGGTCATCGAAGTAAAATCAACGCTTGCACGCAAATCAAACCTGTAGCTTACACAACATACAAAACAACCGATGAGTCGTCGCAAATGAGCCAAACGGTGGAAGAAGTTCGCGTGGACATGGCGGATATGAAAGCAGAAAATAAGCCAGTTGAATTAGTCACGAGTGTTGGATCATGCATAGCAATATGCTTGTATGACTCCAAAAGCAAGTGTGGGGGGTTGGCTCATATTATGCTTCCAAACTCTGCTATCGCTCCACATGAGCTTCTTCCATCAAAATTTGCAGACACAGCGGTTCCAGCCTTAGCTAAACTGATCCATAAAATTGGTGGATCTCAAATGACGCTTTCAGCAAAAATTGCTGGAGGCGCAAACATGTTCCCAACTTTGAAGAATAATGCGTTAAACATTGGGGCAAAAAACATTGACGCTGTTAAAGCAGCGTTAAGCCAGCATCATATACGATTAATCAGTGAGGATGTTGGCGGTCAGCATGGCCGCAGAATAACCTTCAATCTGGTAACAGGAATTGCAAAAGTTAGAAGATTCAACGGGGAGACAAGAGAAATATGAGTGAAAAAATTGATAACTTAAAAATTGCGGATGATAACAAAGGCGTAATATCCTGTCAGGATGACGATCCCGCTGATTTAGGAATCCTTCAAGAGGTCGGAAACATTGGAGCTGGGCACGCTGCCACCTCTCTATCCACGGTTCTCCAGCAGGATGTCTCTATAGATTTACCAAGAATATGCAGCGTTCCAACACATTTGGTATCAAAATATTATAACATTGGAGATGCTCCAACAACAGCAGTTTTAATGCAGTTACAAAGAGAATTCGAATGTGACATCCTCTTGATGTTCGATCTTGCTGAAGCTAAAAAGATTGCTGCATTGATGACTATGGCGCCGTCTGTTGAAGAGCTTGAAGAGTCAATGGAGGAATCAGCAATTCAAGAGTTGGCAAACATTGTAATTGGGTCATTTTTGACTGCAATTTCAGACTTTACTGGCGTTCAACTTATACCGACACCGCCGTTAAGAGTTGTTGACTCGTTTAATTCGATACTTGATAACGTGATTGTGAAGCAGTCGCTTCTTTCCGAGAAAGCGCTGGTTTTCGATGCATGCTTCAAACGTCAAGGAACAGACGCAAAATCAATCCTCATTATCTTCCCAAGTGCAGGACTAAAAGCGATACTCATAGAGAAATCCAAAGAAATGATGGGCATTGAAATTACTCCTAACGTGGAAATCCAGCCTGCAAATCTGACCCTGCAGGAGCTTCAACAAAACACTCACTGAGGCAATAACATGAATAAAAAAAATGTTCAAAACTTGTGCTCTGTTTCCGATATCGACATTTTAACTGAACTTGGCAGCATCGGCGCAGGCAACGCAACGGTGGCGCTTTCAAAAATAATTCAGGAATCAATAAAGATTGAAGTGCCCACAATACATTTGTTACCTCCTCATTTGGTTCCAGGAATCTATGACAAGCATGATACGGTTGTCACTGCAATTTTTATGCAGTTACGAGGCGATGCAGACTGTGATATTATGCTAATTTTTGAAGCTCAAGAAGCAACAAAAATTGCTGATTTAATGGCCCATTCTGCTGACTGTGAAAAGCCAGAGATGGAACAGTCTGCCATTGAAGAGTTGGGTTCTATAATGATTTGTTCATTCCTTAGTGCAATGGGCGACTTTACAGGTACGGAGCTTATACCGAGTCCGCCCGTGGTTTTGTGTGACTGTTTCGACGCAGTCATTGATAGTTTGCTGCTAAAACAGGCGCTCTGTTCAGATTTAGCAGTTATCTTTGATGCACGTTTCAAACGAAGCAACAGTTCAGCCGAGGGTTTCCTGATTACTTTCCCAAGTGCAAAGTTACGACAAATGCTTGCAGATAAAGGAAAGAAGTGGCTAGTAGATTGCACTGAACCTGAAAAAGCCGCAGCGGTAAAACAGACTTCTTAAACTTACAAAAGGAGGCTTGTTGTTTTGGTTGAAACCGTAAAAACTCAAACGCAACCGGTTGGAGACTTTTTAGAAAACATGTCTTTTCAACGGTTAAAAAAGAACTTGCAGGAAAAAGTGGGTGTTAACTTTAGCGGTTACCGTGACGAGTACCTGAAACGGCGCATAAATATTCGTTTACGAGCGACTAACAATGAAACTTTGGGTCGTTACCTTCAGTATCTAGCAAAAAACCCTGATGAATATCAAGTATTGCTTAACGAAATCACTGTAAACTACACTACATTCATGCGTGACAACGACGTTTACCATTACCTTGAATATCAAGTGTTGCCCAAGATTTTCCAGAAGACGCCCGTACGCATTTGGAGTGCTGGCTGTGCTTCCGGAGAGGAGCCTTACTCACTTGCAATTTTAACGCATAAAATTTTAGGCGATAAACTTGCAAACCACAATGTCACAATTTACGCTTCAGACATTGACAAAGATGCCTTATCAAAAGCTGCCAAAGGTGAATATCAAGAAAAACAGGTTCAAAGTCTAAACGGGTTAATTGTAGATAATTACTTCACAAAAGAAAATGGTATCTACAAAATAAAAAATCATGTTAAGCAACTGGTTCGTTTTGAAGAATTCGATTTGATGAAGTCAGCAGCTCACACTAACCTTGACTTAATTTTGTGCCGTAACGTTATGATTTACTTTTCACGTGAAGGACAACAGAGAGTTCACATGAACTTTTACAATGCATTAAGAGACGGCGGCTACTTTGTCAGCGGTAAAGCAGAAATTCTAAGTGGGGAACCAGCCGCAAAATTTGTGCCCATTGATATTAGAGCAAGGGTTTACCAAAGACAAAACGTTGCTTTTCAAATCAACGCTTAACCTTTTTTTGTGTTAGTGTGTGTAACAGGAAAAGACACACGCAATCAAATAATCCTTTTTTCCCATTTAGAGTTCCGTGCCAATAAAGAGATGGTTACGACTGGAAAGCAGGTGGGTTAATTGTCTTTAGATGATAATGACCAGTATATGCAATTATTCGTTGAAGAAGCTAAGGAACATATTGAAACATTAACAAAGTCACTATTAATTCTGGAAAAAGATCCTAAGAACCAAGAAATAGTTAACATGCTTTTCCGTTCAGCTCACACCCTTAAAGGTAGTTCAGGAATGATGGGTTTTAAGGACTTTCAAGAATTAACCCACGCGATGGAAGACATTTTTGACGGTATGCGTAAAGGCGAAAAACCAAACAGCATCCTTGTTAGCACACTGCTTGAATGTGTTGACTCCCTGTCTACAAGGCTTGAACAGATACAAAACAAAATTGAAGAAGAAATCAACGTTGCAACTCTCAAACAAAAACTGCACAGCGTTTCAGAGTCCAACATGCCCCCTCAAGTAGAAAAACCTGCTGAAACAAAAACCCTCAATCCCCCCGCAGAAAAGCCGGTTGTTCCAGAAGTCAAGTTCGAGTTTGATGATAACCAAAAAGAAACAATAAAAAACGCTCAAGACATAGGTGAAAGCTGCTTTGTTGTTGACTTGAAATTCAGCGGTGATTGCAACTTTAGAAACCTGCGAGCTAGTATGCTTCTGAGTAAGATGGGCGAAATTGCTGACATTATTAAAACGTTGCCGGACCAAAAAGATCTTGATGAGCAAAAGCTCGGTTCAGGTTTCAAACTGGTAGTAACAACCAAGCAGAGCGATGCTGACATTGCTAAATGTGCCCAGCAAGTCTGTGAAGTTGAGCAGGTAAACGTTTTCCCCTTAGACTTAAACACTCCAGCAACTCCAGTAGCCCCTGCAACCATAACAGAAGCACCCGTTACTTCTCAGGCTTCGGTAGCCCCTGTTGAACCTAAAAATGAAACCCAAATTCACGCTGGCAGCCAAAACTCTGAAGAAGCCAAGGTTCTCTCAGAAGTACGTAGCGCCCAAACCGTTAGGGTAAAATTTGAACAACTTGACAAACTTATGAATTGGGTCGGCGAGCTTGTAATTAACAAAATTGCGTTGCTACAAGTAACTGCTGATAATCGTAATGAGAGCTTAAAACGTATCACGGAAAACATTGACCGTTTAACCGCCGATTTGCAAGACCTTGTTATGCAGGTACGAATGGTGCCTGTTAGCCAAATTTTTGACAGATTCCCCCGTTTAGTACGGGACCTTTCAATGAAGAAGGGCAAACAAATCGATATAGTTATGGAAGGCAAAGAAATTGAAGTTGACAGAACAGTTCTTGACGAAATCGGAGAACCCCTAATTCACTTACTAAGAAACAGCATTGACCATGGCATCGAACAACCCACAGAAAGGCAAAAGAAAGGCAAAAAACCAGGCGGTATAATCAAGCTGTCCGCGTTAAGAAACGGCGACCACGTAATCATTGAAATCGATGACGACGGAGCAGGCATTGACCCAGAAAAAATCAAAGAAAGCGCCATTCGCAAAGGCTTTATGAAAAAAGAAGAACTCGACAAAATGACTGACGATCAACTCATAAACCTAATATTTATGCCGGGATTCTCAACCGCTAAAGAAATCACAGACACCAGTGGACGCGGCGTAGGTATGGATGTTGTAAAAACAAAAATTGCTGCTCTTGGCGGAACCGTTCATTTAGATACTGAAATCGGTAAAGGCACAAAGACAAGTATCAAGTTGCCATTAACGTTAGCGATTATTCAGGCGATTCTGGTGAAAGATGCTGGACAAACGTTTGCGATACCTACAAGCCAAGTGTCTGAGATTGTGAAGTCAAGAAAAAACCAGGTGCAGTCCTTAGGAAAAACAGACGCTATCGTTGTTAGAAACCATGTTATCCCTGTTGTGCATCTTCACAAAATGTTGGGGTTGGATGGCCCTGACGAGGAAGACCTTGAGTTGCTCATAACTTATTTGGGTGATGAGGATTCCAAGCTTGGTGTCGTAGTGGATTCAGTGCTAAGACAGCAGGACATACTTGTTAAGTCTATGAGTGAAACGCTTTCAGGAATCAAAGGAATCAGCGGCGCCACCATTTTGGGTGACGGCCAAGTAGTTTTAGTTCTTGATGTAAGACAGTTTACTCACAAGGTTCAAAACAAAGCCTAACCACCTTTTTTGTGGTTACTTTTTTTTGGGAATATTATAATTAATGGAAGTTCCCTTTTTAATTATTAACCGTTTTTATTTAATTATTGAAGGGAGCATTCATGGTTGACCATACTGAGGTTAGATCAGAAAACGCGCGAAACGTCATTTTGAGTTATCAAGACGTAGTTTACTACATTAACCAAGTAAACGTGCAACTTCAAGAAGGCACCGAAAAAGTTAAAGCAACATTTCACGGCAAAAAAATAGGTGACAACAAGCCTCGTAATCTTGAAATGGAAATCAGCCAAGCAGCCTACAACGTATTGCTAGATTACGCCAAACTCGACAAGCGTGATATGATGCTTGTTTTAGAAATCGAGGCAGGCGAAGCTAAATGGTGCTTGATGGATGAGAATTGGTTGAAGAACCAGATAGGTCTAGGTCCAAAACTCAGTTACATAATCTAACTTTTCTTTTTACGGTTCTGAACTGGTAATCAGTAGCTTGTTTTCATAAGCGTCAAATAAGGGATTTCCTCAACTATCTCTTAAGTAGTCCATAATAGGTGTAACAGTAATGGTAGATATCGACAGGAAATCCTCAAGAGAAGAAATGCAGATGCTCACGTTCTCGCTTGACAATGTCTATTACGGCGTTAACGTTCATCAAGTTAGAGAAGTAAAAAATTTTGAAGGCGTCACACCTGTCCCGTACGCTCCAGCATACGTTAAAGGTGTAACAAACCTCCGTGGCGAGGTTCTTCCAGTTATTGACTTGCGTAGACGCTTCGGCATCACAGAACAAAAAGAGAATGAAAGCACTGGCATAATGATTATCGTTCAAGACAAACATCCAATCGGTGTTATGGTTGACAGCGTCATGGAAGTTTTAACCCTGCCAAAAGACGACATTGAAACAAACCCTGACAGCCTAATTGTTGACAAAAACGAGTCAGTGCTCGGCGTAGCAAAACATGACAAAGACTTAATCATACTGTTGGATCTCATGAAAGTCGTTTCAAAAGACGCTATCAACCGTATTGAAAACACCAAAGGATTTGAAGTAAAAACAGAAAAACAGGCTTAGATAGCCATTTCAGCACCACCACCTTTTGTTGATGTCTAATGGCGCAAATAAGAGTTTTAGTCGTTGACGATTCTCTGCTTATGCAAAGGGTACTTTCTGACATTTTAAAACTGGACCCTAGAATATCAGTGATTGACACTGCACGTGACGGTGAAGAAGCAATCGCTAAAATCGCGGCGTTGCATCCAGACGTTGTAACAATGGATGTTGAAATGCCTAAAATGAACGGTTTAACAGCCGTACGCAGAATCATGGAAACCAACCCTGTGCCTGTGGTGATGATTAGCGCTTTAACGCAGCACGAAGCTCAACTAACCTTGAAGGCGTTGGAGTATGGCGCTGTGGATTATGTTCCTAAACCTTCAGGCCAAATCTCACTAAACATGGACAGCGTCAAAGACGAACTTATTTCTAAAATTAAAACCGCCGCTTCAGCAAACGTAAGACCCATCAAACTAGTCACTGAGGAAACATTGCCGTCTACGATGGTAACTGGAAGTGCCAGCGACAAAATAATTTTTATCGCAGCCTCAACAGGTGGACCACCCGCCATCACAAGTGTTCTGCGAAACTTGCCCAGCGACATACCACCAATCCTAATAGTTCAACATATGCCAAAAGGCGTAACCAAACTATTTGCTGACGGGTTAAACCAAGAATGCAAATTCAAAGTGAAAGAAGCCGAAGAAGGTGACATGATCCAAGAAGGGCTTGCCCTAATTGCCCCCGGGGGTTTACATATGGTTGTAACAAAAGACGACAAAATCGCTCTGTCTAAGGAACCCCCAGTTAATTATGTGCGCCCCGCCGCGGATGTTACAATGTTCTCTCTTGCAGACGTTTATGGCTCTAAAAACGTAAGTGTAGTCCTTACGGGCATGGGTTCTGACGGCGCAAAAGGAGTGGTTGCCATCAAAGGGAAAGGTGGATACACTATTGCTCAGGATGAAAAAACCAGCATTGTTTACGGGATGCCAAAAATGGCTTTTGAAACTGGATGCGTTGACGTTGTTGTTCCTTTGGAAAGAATTCCAAGGGAAATCATTAAGGCTTTAAAATAATAAACAATTTTTTAATTAATTATTTTTGTTATGAATATCAAATTCATAATTTACTTATAAGCAAATGTCCAAAATGAATGGAGACACGCAGGAGCATTAATCAAAATGGCAGTTGAAATCAAGGATAAATCGGACAAACGAAACCTGGACCTTGAAAAACAGGTTGAAAGATTAAATAATGAAAATAAACGATTACAAGAAGAAAATAAGCAGTTAGAACAAAAAATTATTGAGGTTTTAAACGACGCGATACAAGGTGCAGAAGGGACCTCAGCCTTGGCAGATCAAACAATTCAAAACGCTGCTAAAGCCGCGGAATTAGCCTACAACGCAGAACAATCTGCAGTCAAAGTGGCAGAGTTGGCTTCAAACGCGACTGAAGTAGTAAACAAAGTCATTTTTACAATAAAAAACGTGGAAGAGGCAGCAAACAAAGTAGCCTTAAGTGCAGACGGGGCAACCAAGTCAACAACTAAAGTAGTGGAAATGGGTAAACAAGCTGCTAACGTTTCTAACCAAATGGCTATCGGTATGCAGCAAGTCAGCACGGCATCTCAGCAGGTATCAACCGGTGCTCAAAAACTTGCAGACCTCTCACAAGATGCAGCTAGAAGTACTGAATCACTAAAAAAAGTCATGGATGATGCAGGCTTAATCGCCAGAGAAGCTTCCGTTGTAACTGAAGAAGCTTTAAAGAAGTCAAAGGAAGCTAACGAGAAAGGCCAAAAAGGTTTAGTGGCAATCGAAAACATCAAAACAAACATTACACGCGTCTCCGAAGCAGTAACTTCAATGGTTAACTCAGTTGAGCAAGTTGGGGAAATGGCTAACTCGGTTTCAGACATTGCGGGTCAAACTAACATGCTTGCACTTAATGCTGCTATTGAAGCTGCAAGAGCAGGCGAGGCAGGCAGAGGCTTTGCAGTTGTCGCTGACGCAGTAAAAGGTTTAGCAGGTCAATCTAAAATTGCTGCGCAATCATCAATTGACCTAGTTAAAGGTATTAAAGACGCGGGTTCCCAAACAAGCAACATTTCCACTCAGTCACAGGCCGGAGCAGCTGAAGGCGCCACAGTGGTTTTAGGTGCAATCAAAGAATCTGAAGGTATAGCCATAATCATGGGTGAAATGACCGGTAAAGTCAACAACTTGACAAACGGTGTGGAACGTGGACTTGACGCGTTAAGTTCAGTAGTTAAAACTATTGAAGAAGTAGCTAGCATAGCTGAAGAAAGCTCCTCAGCATCTGAAGAAGCATCCTCAGCTGTTGAAGAACAAACTGCTTCAGCACAAGAAATGGCTGCAATCGCTAAAGATGTTCAAGGAACCGCCGAGCAGGTTGAACAAATAACCAAAACCGTTGTTGCGGATGCCCAGGAAATGTCAAAGTTGGCTTTAGGCGTTGTTGGTGACTCTCAACAGATCGAAGCGGCCACACAAGAGATTCTGTCTCAAGCAAACGCTGTAGGAAGCAACAATAATTTAGCAGTCAGTGAAATCACCGCTATGGCGGAAGCAACAGAAAAAATGAAAGCTGAAGTTGAGCAAGCCATTGAGCATCGAAAACAGTTGCTTCAAGAGTTTCTTAACAGGAAAAGCAGCTAAATCTAACTTTTTTCTTTTTGATTTTTCTTTTAACTCGGTTTAGTGTGTCGTTTTTGTGATAGACAAACGCTATTATGGCAAACTTGCCCTCTTACTGAATTAATAAGCAAAGGTGCCAGTTTATGGGAACAGAAATTAGAACTTTCGCCACACTTAAAGACATAACCGAATACGTTGTTGACCAAACAGAACAACACCGGGCACTTCATGAAGACTACAGCCAATGGCTAGGCACGTTACTTCGGGATTCTGAAATCAGTCACAAAAACGATGAATGGTACCAAAAATCTGTTGCCATGCAAAAAACAACTAAATCGCCTCCGAAGAAGGCTCCAGAAAAAAAGCCTGCTGGCAAAGGTAAAAAAGGCGAAGAAAACTCAATTTGGGTTCCCTCTGGCAGCATAATGCTTTCATCCACCGATCAAGGTCAAGCTGAAATCCTATTTGAAGCAATAGAAAAGATTGGCACAAAAATTCAGGACCTTGAAAAACTTAAGGGTTCAATTCAGCAGCTTGAACGGATTGGTTTAGGAAAAAACGTTAGTTATATCCTTTACATTGAAGATGATGTGCCAAAAAAGATTGTGGTTCAACCGAAAAATAACAACAGTGATGGCTCGTTTAAGTATGCTACAGAAATGTCCATTCAAGCGTACGTTAGCGAACCAATCGCAAGCACAGGTTAGCCACGAGATGTTCTCAATGCTTCCACTTTTTTGTGGAGCAGGAATCTACAAAGATTAAATATGAATTAACCAAAAAAATAGTGGGGAATAAAAAATCTGCCCAAAATACGCTGTCTCGGGCGTCACGGTTACCGTTCGAATTGATAGCGTGCAGGCTGAAAGAACCAGTCAACTGTTCCCCAGTGCAGACATGTTTTTTGATATAAACGCTAAATTGGATGAGCAAAAGAAAGGCGCAAGCGACACAATTTTAGGCTTCAACCTTGTCATTTCAACTAAACCCAGTATCGTCAAATACTTGGTGGCCGGCACAGTAACTCTTGAAGGGCCAACGGCAGACATCAAAAAGAAGCTTGAACCAAACCCTAAAACCAAAATTCCCCAAATACTCTTCGCCATTTATCAAGATGTGTTCAACTCCATCTACATCTTAGCCTCCATACTAAACGCGCCTTACCCGCCCCCTGACCTACTGCATCCAATGGCAGAAAAAATCCAAATACTTCCTTACACGCCGCCACAGCCGGAAACCCCGCAGTCAGCTGCAGCAGATGCGACAGAAGTTACTGCCGCTCCTGCAGGGGAAGCGCCAAAAGCAACCGCATAAAACAGTCAGTCTATTTGGATCCTATTAGAAACTCGTTGCAGAAACCTATAGGGTGTAGGTAGAAACCAGCCTAAGACTGCAAATCATTAAGGGGGGTAGGTGCTATTGGCTGAAAAACACGCCATTAATATGTTAAAAAATAGTAGAAAAAGGGTTTTGAGTTAAGCTGTAGTTGAGGGCTTGTCTTCCGAAAGACTATCTCTTACTGGGTTGACACGCTTGTTTTTCCGATACAAAATCAATCCTTCAGCCAAAAACAGTCCCGCAGAAATGCCAGTTATCGGCAACAGGTACATTACCGCCAAGCTTGGAGTCACATTTTGCCAAAAGAACTGAACCGTCAAGATTGCTGCTTCAACGCTAAGTATGCCAAAGAAAAAGAGGGAATAACAAAGCAGTCGCGGGACAAGGTTTCTGCCTATCCACAGGTGACCGCTTATGCTTGTCTTCTCTTTTACTACATATGAGCCGTACACGTTTTTTTCCAGTAAGCCAAGGGACTCAAGTTTCTGCAGTTGTCGATAGGCGGTGCTTGGACTGCTAAGGTTTGCGCCACGCATAACTTCTCTTGGACCTACAGGTTTGCCTTCCTTAACCACGAAAGCGTACACGTTAAGTGTGTTGCCTTCAAGTTCTCCACAGTCCAAGTTAGCCATTGCCTTTTTAGCTCCTAGGTGCAATGAATGCTTCTACGCCATATTGGTCAAGCGTGAAAATTTGTTGGTCACTCAATATTGAGTTATATAGATACCCATCTGTAGTCTTGGTTACTTCTACGTGCTTTAGGTCTGTCACTGTTGAATACGTGTAGGCATAGTTGGTTGTTCTAGTTTCATATTCTTCAATGTGGCTCGATACTGAAGTATACAAAGTGATTTTTCCTTCTGCCATAGATTCGAGACCTGCATTTGCTCCGACATGCCACGTACCTTTTAGATGTATCAGTCTTGATTCATTAGGTTGCCAAACATTGTTAAAGCCGCCTTCGCCTGCCCATATATATTTAAGTGGAACCATAACTGTGTCGTCTACAGGGGGATGTTCATTGTTGAATTCTGTCTGGTTGGCATAGTGACCCCACATTTCTTTTTCAAAGATGACCTTTTGCATTAGCATAATGTCAGTTGCCACTGTGTATGGTTGAGTACTATCTACTCGAACTCTTCCTGTGACATCAACCCAAGTCCCGTTGACACAGATGTACTGTGTTGAAGTAATGTTCAGTCCTGAATCAGTTGGGTAGACATCATGTTTTTCATAAACATGTACTCCTTCAATCCATGTACCGTTTGTCTGCGCTTCTTCTGGCAAAGATGGAACTGTCTTTGTTATGTTGTTATACGAGTAGGGAAACATTGGCCATTGACCGTCTGGAAGCCATGTTACGTTTAACCATTCATTATCAAGCCATACACCTTCGACAAAACCGCTTCCCCCTCCGCTTGTATGTCCTCCACCAGAGGAACCAGACATTCCACCGGCTAAAGAGGGCACAACAGAGACATTAGTGGATGTCACAAAGTCGATTAGGCCTATCGCTGCTGGATACTCAGAGTGGTTGGTTACGTTTAAGACGATGTCGTAGTTGACTATTGATAGTGGTATCCCTCCTGAAGAAAAGTTACTTGCGTGTTCCTGCACCGTATATTTTGCGTAAGCTGTGTCGACGGTAAAGTCTGCTTTAGGTCCCTGTAGCATTCTTGGGAAGGGCACTATATTTAGTTCTGCTACAAGTAGGGGTGATGCTGCTGCGATTCCGATTGAAAGCGAAAGAATTGCGCATATGATTATTGTTGGTGTTGTTTTCATGTTTTTCACTGCTGTTTTCATGGTTGTAAGCGTGATTTAGCTCTGCTTACGGAACAAGCCCGTTCCAAACTGGAACACACGCTCTTCTCTTATCAAACTTATTTTATTCTCTGGTTAGTATTGGCTTGATAAGTGCATCCGCATTTACTGCTAAATCAACAGCTTCCTGGAGTGTTGCTTCGTCAGGCGGTGAAGGCCCAAAATACCAAAATGGTGCTCCATCATTGGTAACCGATGTGTAATTTGTTATTTTGCAATAGGCTTCGTAAATTTTTGGTCCAATTTGTCTAATATTGAACTCTACGGTGTAACTGGCTTGTCTATCTAACTCTAAAGCTTGTGTAGAGTTAAGAACCCTTCATCCATCAAGAAGTTTTCAATTTTGCTTAATTTAACCCAATTAGTTTTGTCTAAATTTTCCAATTCTTCTAAAGACCTTAACGCATATTCAATTTCTCTGTCTCCAGAATGGTCATTTTCTAAAGTGGTTACATATGCTGCTCCATGTGGTTCCTAAAATCTTAGATTTATCAATCATTGCAACCCAACTCTTACGTGTATTAACCCTATCAACTGCCCAAACAAACGATGAAACAGCTACAACCGCTATAAGTAGGATGGCAACGATTTTTTTGCGGCTTACTTGATAATTTTTGTTAAACCAGGATGGTTTTGCTTGTTTAATGTTGCCTGTTGCTCTTGCAAGGTGGTTAAACATTTTAGTTCTGTTTCTCATTAGGTTGGGGCTTGCTTAAAAATTGTTGTTTTATCCTTAGGTTTTGTCTTTTACGTGTTACAATCCTATTTATAGTCTGACAAATCATTACTTGTGCGTTTTCAAACAGGGGGAACCATGGCATGTTGGTTACAGTTCAAGCAGAAGAAATGCTCAATATTCTTAGGCAAAAAGTAGCTGTGCCCAGCCTCGTTAAAGCCAAAAGCGACCCCTTTGAAACCTTAATCGTTACAATAATTTCGCAGAATACTGCCGACAAAAACACTGACCTCGCTTTTACACGGTTGAAACAGCGTTTCCAAATCACGCCTAAAACCCTCGCAGAAGCGCACAACCACGCAGATTGAGGAATGCATAAAACCGGCAGGACTCTACAAGGGCAAAACATGCGCAATCCAAACAGCTTCAAAGATAATCCAAGAAAAATATGGCGGTTCCCTGAGCCCCGTTTTGGTGTTGCCGCTTGAAGAAGCAAGAAAAACTCTCATCGCGATGCCGGGTGTTGGACCTAAAACCGCGGATGTTGTGCTGCTTTTCAGTGCCCAGAAACCCACAATACCCGTGGATACGCATGTTAATCGTGTGTCTAAACGTTTAGGCATCGCGCTTAAAAACGGTGATTACGAAGCAGTTCGCTTGAACTTGCAAAAACTGTTTTCAGAACAGGACTACTTGGCGGTTCATCAACTTTTTATTGGGCTTGGACGCCAATTTTGTAAAGCTTCAAAACCTCTTTGCAATGATTGCCCAATAAGCAGTTACTGTGAAACAAAGGGGGCGCTTTAAGCATAGTTACGCTTCCGCCTGAAGTAATGGAGTACTTCCCTTACCCGGAAGTGCGTATTCATCAAGACCAATTCATAAGCACCATCCACACTGCTGTTAAAAACCGGCAATCCGTGCTTATCGAAGGCAGCAACGGCTTAGGAAAAACGATTTCTTCACTTGCAGCTTGTTTACCTATTGCAGTTGAGAAGAACCTAAAAATCCTCTACGTCGCCAGAACACACAGGCAGCATGAACGCGTAATTGACGAGTTGCGCATGATTTACAAAAAGCACCCCATCAGCGGCATATCCATCAAGGGGCGAAACGAAATGTGCCTAAACGCGTTTGCAGCCAACGGCGCTTTCGACTCCAAATCATTAATGGAAATGTGTGACCTGCTCAAAGCCAAAGGACGCTGCCCCTTCTACAAGAATGTGGACATGCAAACTTACGATTACCTTCAACTCATCAAGCAGCTGGCGGTGAAACCGTATACGGCAACGGAGATTCAGCAAGTCTGTAAAAAGAAGGAACTCTGCCCCTACGAACTCGTTAAAGCTGCGCTTACGGACATCAAAGTTATTGCGTTAAGTTACCTTTATGCTTTTGACCCCTCTATCCGCAACGCCTTTCTAAAACACATTAACACTGACCTTTCAAAATGCATCCTCGTAGTGGATGAAGCCCATAACCTGCCAGAAACGGCGATCGATATTTCCAGCAGCAACTTGTCGCTTTTCGTGCTTAGGCAGGCTGAATTGGAAGCTAACCATTACGGCAACAAAGACATCGAACAGTTCGCTCATTTCTTCCGAGACGAACTCGAGCAACTCACCGATAAAATCAATCGCGAAGAAATAATCAGTCCAGACAAAATTATTGACATAATCCAAAAACAAGGCGTCACTAACCCACGCAACTTTTTCGAACACATGCACGAAGTCGGCGCTGGAATAAGACGCAACCTGCTTGCAGAAGGCAAAAACCCTCGAAGCTACGTAAATTCTATGTCTGATTTCCTGCTTCATTGGCTTGAAACCTGTGACGACAGCTCATACATTAACGTGGCAAGTCGTTACTACACGGAGAAAAGTCAGAAAACCGCTAAACTCGAAATCGTAGCACTTGACCCCTCCAAAATCACCGAACCTGTCTTCTCCGCAACATACGCCAACGTAATCATGTCTGGTACACTGCAGCCCCTTGACGCGTACCTGAAAATTACAAAGCTACCAAAAAACGCTGCACAATTCATCGCCCCTTCACCATTCCCCAAAGAACACATTTTCTCAGCCGTCTGCTACGGAGTTACGACAGCGATGGAAAAAAGAACTCCCAGCATGTACAAAACCATCATTAAACGCATAGCTGAAGTAGTGGAAAACACGCCCAAAAACGCGGGCGTTTTTGTAGCTTCTTTTGATGTTATGAAATCGCTACTCAACGAGGGTTTGGCTTTAGTCTTAGATAGGCCACTTTATCATGAAGAAAGAGGCATGAGTTCTAAACAAAATGAGAAACTTGTTTCTGACTTTAAAGCGTGCGGAAGCAAGATGGGCGCGGTTTTCTTAGGTGTGCTGGGTGGCAGAACCTCGGAAGGTGTAGATTTTCCAGGAGACCAAATGAACTCTGTTATAGTTGTTGGTGTGCCGTATGCTGAACCAACGCCCCGTGTCAAAGCGCAGATTGATTATTACGAAAAATGCTTTCCCAGATACGGACGTGAATACGGTTACGTGCTGCCCGCAATGAAGAAGGCTTCTCAAGCTGCGGGTAGACCAGTCCGCACTCTTGATGACAAGGGTGCAATCGTCTTTTTGGATTCACGTTACTCAACAGGTTACTGCAGAAATTTCTTGCCGTATTGGGTAAACAATGGCATGAAAATGTTGCCTGACCAAGATGGGGTCTTAGCAAAAGAAGTAAAGACTTTTTTTAGCCTTACAAAGGCTCCTCTTTAAGTTCAGGATCCAACTTGATTTTGCCTATTGCAATACTTGCTGGTTTACTTCGTACTGGAGTAAGCACCTTCATGATTCGTCGGGCACGGTTAAACTCAAGCAGGATACCGATTCCAAGAAAACGTTTTCTTGAATTACGCAAACCAACAAGGATTCCTTTTTCTTTGCCTTGCTCTTTTGGAATAACCTGTTTCTCTTGGATTTCCATGTAACTAGCGAATAGTGAACGTACTTTAGCGTCTTTGAGGTATTTTGCGTAGTTTAGTTCCCGTAGTTTTGTTCGTTTTTCTGGGGTGCGTTCGTTAACGGCTACTGATGATTCTACGGAACGTGTTGGAACCGTGATTATGCTGGAAAGCAACGGTTTCAGTTCTTCTTGGATTTGAATGCCAATAACTATGTCAGGTTTTAGTTGATTAATCAGCTGTAATTTGTAGCCAACCGCGGTTTCGCCTTCTACCCATCCGTCAGTGTTAATAATGAGGTATTCGGCTTCTGTTTTCTGCATGATTTCCCTGTACATTGTGACTAAGCCTTCGACTGTTCTGGCTACTGCTTGAACCGGTGAGGTAACTCCGACAAAGAACGCGTTAGAAACCTTTAACTCAGAAAGTTCAGTGACTCGTTTAGCAGTGTACCCGTAAGCAACCGTACATGGTGGACCAATATCTGCCTGACCTAAGTCTCCGTCCAGAACCGCCACTCTAACTTTTCCATCAATAAGCCTGTTAACTAGGTAGGTGCTAAAACTGCTTTTTCCCGAGTCAGCTTTGCCTACAATCATAATGACTGCCGGCTTGTTTTGTATGGTAGTGACTGCTTGAAGCGGTTCACTCCATGACGTCGGAATTGTGGATGTTTCAGTTTCCTGTACTGCCGCATTTGCTCCCAGCGAAATATGAAACTCAGTGTTTTCCAAGACGTGGAATGGTTGCCTTTTTCCTTCACGTACGATGGCTTGCTGGGTTTCTTTTATCATGTAGCCGAAGACTTCCGCTTTGCCCGAAAGGACTTTCACAGATGCCGGACCATTTACTAGTAAGGTTTTGCCTGCTTCAACTGTTTGCTTCATTTTTTTCTTTCCTCTTTCTTCTTTGGTAAATGTAGCCTACTCTTGCTGCTATTCTCGTGGCTGAAGTTATATGTCTTAAGCCTCGGCTGCGTTTGCTTAACGGCAAATTTGTTCCCGCTTCGCTGACCACTTCTAAGACAACCTTTGGCGGCAGTGTGTTATCCAACGCTTCACTTAACTCCTTGTAAGCTGGCACTCCATTTCCAATTTTGATTTTAACGTTTGTAGCTGATAAGTTAACGTTTTTTAATATACTTTTTATTTTATTATTTATTTCTCGTATGCTTAAACAGTTTGCCTTGTCAACTACTTTTCCGTCGGCAATTACTGCTAACCCGGTTACTTCGCCGGGGTCAATACCGATAACTATTTTCTCGTAGCGTTCTTTTCCCTGTAGATTAATTGTTACTGTGTTCCTTAAACTATCTAGTTCATCCTCTGACGTGAACGTTAGAATTTTGCTGCACCTTATTTTGGGTTTCTCTTCCGTTGTTGTTATTACTATTTTCACTTCTACAGGAATAGGGTCACCGGGCTTTAGGCTGAAAAACGGTATATTGTTATCCTTGAGTAAATTTACGATGTGAAAGTACGCTTTTCCTTGTACTGTAGCAACTGCAACTTTTGCTCTCATCCAGCCTACCTAATAGTAATTTTTAAGCGTAAAACACATTATTAAATCGGCAGTTAATAATCTTGATGTGCATTCCCAGTGACTGGCATAAAAAAAATCTTAACAGGCATAGGCTGCATAGACAATAGCTTAGACGGGGGCATCAGCCCTGAAACAATCACGTTAATCTATGGTGAACCTGAAACCGGAAAAAGCACGCTTTCAGTGCAGTGCGCTTTTAACTGTGCAATGCAAGAACTAAAAACGCTTTATGTTGATTGCGATAACACTTTTTCTTCAAAAAGACTTTCACAGATTGCAGCGGGTAAATTTGATGAAATAGCTGATAGAATAATTCTTGTTAAACCCTTAGACTTCAAAGAACAAACCGCTGTAATAGACCGTATAGGCGATTATGTAACTAAAAATTTTGGGTTAATTGTTGTTGATACTATAAATTCGCTCTACGGCGCCAAAATTGCTGAATCTTCAAGTAAAGCCAAAGCTTTTAGTGTAAATCGGGAGTTAAACAGGCAAATGGCTATTTTAGCCCAAACAGCAAAAATCCAGAAAATCCCAATCATAATAACCAGTCAAGTAAGAAGCATGTTCAGCGATCCATCAGGCAGCGTTAAACCAGCCGCTAATCGTGTACTAACTTTTTGGGCTGACAACATTATATCTCTTAAACCGACCGAAACAAAAACAATCAAAGTCATAATAGAGAAAAATCAAGCAAAAATGGTACATGTTAACTGTTATGTACAAATAGGTGAAAGAGGCATATCTGAAGCTGAATTCCGTGAATAAAATAGTTTGGTCGAAGCCATGGATATAGCTCAACTAATCGTTCAAGCTCTCATATTCATTTTTCCCGCCTACTGCGCAAACGGTACCCCCGTTCTTGCCGGTGGAGGCACCAAAATTGATTTCGGCAAAAACTTTATCGACGGCAAAAGATTATTTGGCAACAATAAAACCTTCCGGGGCTTCTTCTTTGGTTGGGCAGTAGGTTTAAGCGTTGGACTTGTCGAATGCTACTTTTTTGGTTTTCCAATTTTGTTTGCGGTGCTTACACCTTTTGGAGCACTTTTAGGTGATTTAACAGCTGCTTTTCTTAAAAGAAGATTAAACATTGCTCCAGGTGGTATGCTTCCTGTTGTTGACCAGATTGATTTTGTTGTTGGCGCAATCTTGTTTTCGCTCCCGCTTTCTTTGATAAACTGGGAAATTGCGCTTACCGCGTTGCTGATTACCCCGCCGATTCATTTGTTCACTAACTTTTGTGCTTACAAACTGAAACTTAAGAAGCATCCATGGTAACATGGTTGCATTCAAGCAAGAAATAACTTTATATTATTTTTTAAAAACTGATTTGATTTAAAAGTAAAAGATAACAAAAAGTGGGGATTTTTATTGAATCCCGTTCACCTTGAAGCTAATTGCGCCCTCAAGGAATATGTATGATAACAGTACAAGGCTAACGCCGATAATCATCAGCATATATGCTTGTCTTGGTTTATTGGCGTTCTTAGTGCTTTTGTAAACTGATAGTAAGCCAATAAATCCCATGAGGTATAGCATCATGGACACGACTGTATCCGAGATAAACTGATTGCTAATATCTGGATACAAGAAGTAAAATTTGTTATTGTAATATAACGAGGGTAAAATGCCTTCACTTGTAATAGAGAATAAACCACCTGCAAACATGAATAACGCGTAACCAATGAAAACAACTGTTATGATAAAGGTGGATGGGTGGGTTGATAAGGCTTTTTTGAACCATTTGCTAAGTGAAAATGACAGCGACGACTGAGTGGAGGTGGGTGCTGGTTTCTGTTTTATTTGCGGTTTCTTATTTTTCTTTGACATTTCTACTCTCGTCCTCAATTAGATGCTTTGCTACTTCTTTAGCCCATACTCCAGTTAATGAATTTTTCGAAATCTCAACCAAATAATCATCCCAAGAAACCTCAGACGCTTTCTTCCACACCTCAAATTTATCCAAAATATTCTGGTAAGCCTTAAAATGCAGGCTACAGTAACCGTTTTCTTTGACGGGTCGGCTACAGATTTTGCAACTCATTGTTTTTTCTGCTCCTTAGACGGACAATTAGGATTAAGACACAAAACCCAAGGCTGCTTTGGGTTAATTAACACTTTAATCACGGGGTAACCGCAAGCTTTACAGGGCGTCGCTAAAGGTTTGATTGAGCCTTTTTGAGGCAACGGAAAAGACGTGCTGCATTTACCCTCAAAAAAGTTAGTGCAGCCGACAAAGCGTTTGCCAGTTTTTTTAGAGCGAATAATCATTAGTTTTCCTGTTTTGCATTTGGGGCATTTGCCTATGGTTCGTTCATCAAGGCGGGTTTGCTTAATTTTTTGCCCAAGTTGCGCTCCGATTTCTTTCTGGTTTTGTTTAAGTGCCAAAGTGACCGGTTTTAGGATTTCAATGGTGTCTTGAAGCACGTTCTGTTTGGTTTCCTGTTTTAGCTGGATTTGCTCCATTTTTTCTTCAAGATTTTTAGTCATTTCAGAAGAAACAACACTTGGGCAATAATTCCTAAGAACTTCTGTTACTTCAAAACCAAGGTCAGTGACACTCATGCTTTGTCCTCCTTCCAAATATTTGCGGTCGTAAAGCGTCTGAATTGTCGCTGCTCGGGTTGCTTTGGTGCCTATTTCTTCTTTTTCCATTTTCTTTAGCAGGCTTCGTGGATTATACCTTGAAGGTGGTTTGGTAAAATTGTTTTTTAGGGTAACCTTTTTCACGACAACTTTTTGCCCTTCAAAAAGTAGCGGTAACGAAATGTCTTTAGAATGGACATAAGGCTTGTAATATTCCATCCAGCCTTCTTTTAATGTGCGGTAACCGGTCATAGAAAATAGGTATCGGTTAATGTCTACTGAAATGTTGATGCTTTGTTTAAGGGCTGGTTCACCGAAAACAGCCAAAAACCGTTTAACAATCAGGTCGTAAATGTTCTTTTCAGCCGCATCCAATGCTTTTTCGGGCAGATTGCCTGTGGGGTAAATGGCTGGGTGGGCTGGGTCAAACTTGGCTCCTTCATTGGGTTTTAGTGTAGGTTGCGCTAAAAGTTTCTGTGCTAATCTTTGGTACAGCGGTGATTTGCCAAGTTTTCCAAGAATTGCCCTGTAACCGATGGCTGCCGGCAGTTTTTGGCTGCTTGTTCTAGGATAAGAAATCAGGGCGCTAACGTAAAGATGCTGGGCAATGGTAGATGTGCGCATAGGTGTGTACTTAAAGAGACTGTAAGCTTCACTTTGAAGCGCACCCAAATCAAACGGCACCGGAGGATTCTGCTGAAACTCCTTTACATCGATTTTAGCAATTTGCCCTTCCTTGACTTTGCAGCCAGCGGCGACTGCATTTGCTTCAGCTTTAGTCTCAATAACTTTCTTTTCGTATTCTAAATCAAACGTGCGGTCTTCTATGCTTATTTTAGCTGTTAAGCTCCAAAACGGGGTTGGAACAAAAGACCGAATGTTTTTTTCCCGTATCTCTAAATACTTCAAAGTTGGACCCTGCACGCGACCCGTACTCAAAGTAGCATACATGCCGCTGCTGTTTTTAGCCGCTAAAGTCAGGGCACGAGACAGATTTATCCCGTATAGCCAATCTACTTCATGTCTTGCCAGCCCCGCTTCGACAAGTGCAAAATCAATATGTGGCAACAAATTTGAATAGGATTCTCTAAGCTCTTCTCGGGTAAGTGTAGAGTATTTCATGCGTTTAGCCGTTTTTTCTTTGCCGCCGCAGGCATACCTGAGTATTGAGTAGCCTATTATGCTGCCTTCAATATCGTAGTCGCAGGCGTCAACGAATTCTTCAGCGTTTTCTGCCAGTTTAGAGAGCACTTTTAGCCATGTTCGAATTTTTGAGGCTCCTTTTTCAGCCATCCAACGTGGTACCCATTGATACTCAAAAACAGGATAGTCCCATTCTCCTTTCTTGGTTCCAGCAACGGTGTACAAATGGCCAAGGGCTGATGCTACAATTATTTCTTTATCGCCATTTTTTGCTGCAAAAAAGGGTACGCCATTATCGGTTTCCCGAGCAGTTTTGCCGTTTGTGTCTAACGCCGCTGCTATGCGGTTTGCTGCATCGGGTTTTTCTGATATGATTAACGTGTATTTTTTCAAAGGCGCCTAAACCCTGTTAATGATACCTTTCAATTTGAATCAGGAATTTAAACGAGTGGATGCTTTTTGTAAGTTGGCTGCTTAAAGTTTGCATATTTAGCAACCAATAAATAGCCCATGTCATGATATCTACAGGGGATTTGGGATGCCACAACGTGTAATCTGCCATGGTTGCGGTCATATTTTGTATGAAGGGGTTGAACTTAAACCTCCAGATGAGGTTATTCAGCAATATAGCGGTAATTGTCCAAAATGCGGTAGAAAACTGTCACTTTTGCCTATGGAAGTCGAAGTTAAGCCCGTAAGCAAATAATTGTTTGCCTAAGTATACGCTATAAATTGTCCCTAAGTGTGCAACAGCATTGAGCCTTTTTTGGGCTGCATTTATCTTTTTAGTAATAAGCCTTGGTTAAAGCCTGAAAGTTTAAGTGAAACGAGTTCTATCCGCACAAAAATGTTGTGCAGAGTATGCTCAAAACTAGGTTCACTTGTAAAAGCCTATTTGAGACTCAACTGTTGACTTTTAATTTAATCTCAGAAATTTTGGTGCCTGTTTTGGTGAGATGCATTGTTTTTTGGTTTAAGAACCCCTGATTATGTAGTCTGTGGGTTTATGGTGTGTGTGATTAAACAGTTGAAGCGATAGTGGTTGCGGTGTAGTGTTTTTGGAAAGCCATAAATAAATCACCATTGTGATATACACAAAATAAACTTAAGATTAGAGAGATGGCTATAAGTGAGGGGAAACTAATTGTCGAAAGAGCAAGTTGCTAGCGGTTTAAAATCTTTTGGAAAACTACGTTTCAAGGTTAATCATTCCTCTATCATTGTAATTTCAGCATTGATTCTGATACTCTTTGTTGCATTTACCATACGTATTTTACCTTTGCGTTGGGAAATTCCATCAGGTCAAATTCACTTAAACGAGTTCGACCCATACTATCAATACAGTATTACTAATTACATGGTGCATAATGGATTATTCTCGCCGTACACTAATCACTGGGTTAATTATCAACAATGGTATCCTGCTGGTCTTGACATGTATAATGCTCTACCATCATTGCCTATGACAGCAGCCGCATTATATCAAGTGGTTAGCTTTTTTGGCGTAAATGTCGATTTAATGGCGTTTTGTTCAGTATTAACCGTGGTTTTAGGAACCCTGTCAGTCTTACTACTTTACTTCATCGGAAAAGACATGGGTGGGCGAGCACTCGGATTATTTGCTGCATTGATCTTCGCATTAGCTCCTTCATTCCTGCAGAGAAGCTCTCTTGGATTCTTCGACACTGAAATCCCCGGTGTCCTCGGATTACTCTTATTCATACTGTTGTTTATGAGGTCTATGGATTCGAAACGTTCAATCCGCGGAAGCCTGATTTATTCAGTAGGAGCAGCTTTAGCGTTAGCCTACTTCATTTCAGGTTGGGGTGCAGCATATTACATCTTAGACTTAACAGCGCTCTTTGCGTTCGTACTGGTGATACTAAAACGGTACGATCAACGTTTGCTCATCAATTACAGTGTGACTATGGGGCTTGGTTTGCTTATTGCAACACAAGTTCCATACGTTGGACTTGCCTACTTGACGTCAGCTCCAATGATTCCAGTTGCAGCAGTATTCATTGTGTTACTTGTCGCTGAATTGTTACGTCACAACGTGTCAGCAAAGACCAAAATGATTGTAGCAGCAGCGTCAGTTGCCGCAATAGTTGTCAGCTTTATTCCCCTATGGTACTTAGGTTATCTCGGAAGTATTGCAAACAAGTTCGCTTCAGTCATCGACCCATTTACACGTGCAGCAGCACCATTAATTGCGTCAGTAGCTGAACACAGAATCTCTGCATGGGGCAATCTTTACTATGAACTGGGTATAGGCATATTATTCTTCCTCATAGGTCTATACTTCGTATTGAAAAACCCTACAAACCGCAACGTGTTCATACTCATCTTCGGCGCAACAGGACTATACTTTGGCGCTTCAATGGTACGTTTACTGGTAATCTTTGCACCAGCATTCGCATTACTCATGGGCATAGGCATAATTGGAACGTTAAAACCATTCATGACATTGCTTAAAGAAACACCAAATGCAGCCGGAAAAGCAAAACGCAAACTAGTCCGTGTCAGCAAAGAGTTCAGCGGTCTTGGTGTTCTGTTGATCTTCATTATCCTCATGACACAGTTTGCTTTCACCCCACAAACAGGCGGAATGCCACGAGTCTATGACAGCGCTTACGTGCCAACGTCAATCAGTTCCTCAAGCCTTCCAATAATTCCAAACGAGCAAGTGCCTCAATGGTTAAACATGCTAAGCTACACCAAGGATAATCTGAAATCAACAGATGTAGTGGTTGCATGGTGGGATTACGGTTACTGGCTAAGCATTATGGGTAACGTGACTACGCTTGCTGATAACGCTACAGTTAACAGTACGCAAATACAAAACTTGGGCTTTGTGTACATGGGTACCGAAGATCAAGCGTTGCAGATGCTTTCCACCTATGGTCAAGAAAACGTCAAATACATACTAGTCTTCGAAGTTTTAGCTGTTCGGTCAGCTCAAACCTCTGATGGACAATCAGTATACGTTTCCTACCCCTACGGTTTAGGTGATGAAGGTAAATGGATGTGGATGGCCAGAATCTCTGGAGAAGCCAAAGACCGACTAATAAGCGAAGGCTTTATGAATCCAAATCAGGCATGGACAGACGAATATGCATTCGGAAACACCAGTAGCACAACCAATCAATGGGTATGGAATACACAAGGGCAGAACACTACAATCTACAAATTGCTGAGCAACACAGAACACGTGTTCACTAACAGCACTAATGGTTACGTTCAACCATCAAGCAGTGCAGTGACACTGAATTACTTTGAACCAGTATACGTTTCAGGCGCAGAAATCACAAGCCTAAATCAATACGGCGGTCTAATTCCACTGGTTGCCCTCTACAAGATTGACTGGGACGCTTACAATGCAGCCCACCCAACCTCCTAATTTAGTCCAATAGGAAGCGGCTAAAGCGTGTTTCCGAAAGTCCCAGACCAACACAAAACCGGAAAACCTTTAGTCCCCAACGGTTTAGGCGTAATATACGTCCTATTCACAACCGTATACCTCTTTTTACTCTACTTTCTCGGAGAAGGTCACTCCATCACTGCTGACATTTCTGCACCCCTAACACTTGCAGTCTGCATCCTCTTCGGCGGCTTCATGGGCTTGCTCGATGACTGGATGGATCTAAAATGGCGATACAAAGCTTTCATGCCGCTAATCGCAGCGTTGCCGCTGATTTACTTTGCAATGGGAATGGGCGCCAGAACATCAATTACTTTGCCTTTCATCGGTTTTATTGACTTTGGAGTCTGGTACTTTTATCTTATAATTCCTTTAATCGTAATGATAGTCACTAACACGGTGAACATGCTTGGCGGCTTTAACGGACTTGAATCTCTTTGCCCAGCAATCGTGCTCATAGGCTTAATGGGAATTTCACTTGAAAATTCCCCAACCTTATACTTACTTATGCTTGGCCCCATTATTTTCTGGCTTATACTTACAGGCTTAAACCTACAAGGAAAAATTTTCGTAGGAAACTCTGGAAGCTTCGCAATTGGCATGACCATTGCAGCCTTTCCCAATTATCGCTGACTTAAAAGCTCAGCCTGCTAATATCCATAATTCCATACATTTTCAACTCTTCGCTCATTCTGTTAACGGTATTCTTTACTCATAAAAAAGCCCTAATAACATTCAAAGACGGCAAACTTGAATCAAGACCACAGACGCAGCTTAGTTACAGCAATAACTTATCATCGCCCCTTAACTGAACGCCAAATAGTTGCTAATAGTTTCCGCTGATAGTTGCAGCATTCACGTTACTTGCGGTTCTATTATACCTTGTTAACTTAAGCCAAAAACTGCGCAAGTTTAGTTAAACCGATGATTTCCTCAAAATTCAAACCCAACGCGTCAAGCACTTGGTCAAAAGTTGCTTGTAGATATGCTATGTACTTGTCTGTGTCGATTTCGTTCTTGTATGTTAGCTCTACCGGTTTTACGCGTTCCTTGTTGCTGTTGACTTTTACGAAGCTGATAAGGTCGCCTGCTTTTTGTTCTTTGCCGCTTTTCTGCAAAATCAACGCGGCCTTTACATGCTGTGGCGTTGTTTTCGTGTAGCGGCTTAAGTCGTCCCCTAAAACCATGTGGAAAGCCAGTTCCGTGTTGTCGGTCCACTCTCTGCGTTTGAGCCGCATGTAGCGGTCTTTAACTATGCTTGCAATGTCTTTCTTTGCAACCTCGAATTCCGCTGGGCTTTTTACTTTTGCAAGCCGATCTTTCATTTGGTTAAAAGCGTCTTTGATGAAAATTGGAATGTGCTTCTTTTTACCTGTTAAGCCTTTTACGTCAACTGTGCCGTCTTCCAAGACGCCAAGGTAATTCTTTTTGCGTGAACTAAATACTGCATATCGGTAGGTTTTGTCTACGTCTATGCCCATGTTCAATTCGTGCTCAGTGTAGCGTACTACTTCTTCAATTTGCTCTTTTGTTGGATTCTTAAGGAATAAACTGTCAGTGTCGCCGTAAAGAACTTTGATGCCTTGGGTTTCAGCATGTTTAAGGATTTGAGTGATGCTGTAGCGGCCGATTGCGGCGGTTGCTTCCGCGACTGGTGGACAGTAAAGGTCAAAACTGTCAGCTCCAAAAACGCCGTAGCTAGCGTTCAAAATGACTTTAAGTGCGCCTTGAGCGGTGTTGTACCAGCTTCTAAGTTCCGGCGGCAGTGACTTGTCTTTGGCGCGGCTTTTGTACCAGCGGACACGCAAATCTCTAAGCGAGCCAATTAGCAAGCTTTCCAACGCCCGTTTCTGGGTGCAAACCCAATGCTGTGTATCTGGTATCATTTGGCTTCTGCATTCAGGATGTTCGCAATCAATTGATTGGTAGCCAAGGTTCCAAACTTTAATGATTGACGGGTACAGGCTTGGAAAGTCCATAACTGCAACGTTAAAGTGAACTCCTGGCGTGGGTTCAACAACTATGGCGCCCTTGTATTTTTTGCCTTTAATTACTGCCGTCGTGCTGGTTTTGCCTTTCTTGGTTAGGATGTCTTCAGCGTTTGGAATTAAGTATCCTCGTTTGCGGTGTTCTCGATGCATGAAGTTACGTATCCAGCGGCTGACTCCCTGGCGGCTGACGTCCTCCATTGGCATGCTGCTGATTCTGGTTAAAACAAGCAACAGTTTCATGGCTGAGTCGTCTTCGAAGCTTGTTAGCTTGTAGGTGATTTCTGAGTCGCGTAGACAGTACTGAGCAAGTTCACTGTATGAGAGGTCACCAAACGCTTTGTCTAAATGGATTTTTTCCATGCCAAGCAGTGCTGCGCCTACGTCGCCGAGGCTTACGTCTTTATAGCGGTTACTATAAGCGTAAATTTGAATAGAACGGTTAAAGAAAAACTTGTAAAGGTCAATGTGGATCCCATATTTTAATAGGCAGACACGTTTTCCCACTTCAATTGGGATTTCGTTTCTGGAAAAACCAAGGTTCAATGCCCGGTGCACAAGGAAGCGAAGATCAAAGTCGTCACCGTTAAAAGTTAAAATGAATGGAAAATCATTTAAAACCTTGAAAACCTTCCGTAGCAGGTCTTCTTCAGTTTCACAGTATTCTACCGTTATGTCATTTGTAACTTGGAGTTTTTCGTTCTCTCTGTCTCTCCGTTTAAGAACAAGAACTTTTTTGTCTCCCTCGGAACTATAAATCGAACAAGCAATTACTGGACAGAAACCTTCCCGAGCATCAGGAACACGGTTAGACAAGGGCGAGTAAACCTCAATGTCAATGGCTGCTCGTCGAAACTTTGGCGCAGGATACTCTAGCAGTTTAGCCCACATCTCCGCAAACTCCCGCTCCTCTGGCGTGGCGTCATTGAAGATTTCACGGATTTTCGCAAGAGTCTGTTCAGCCTGGTGAACGGTGGCTTCTTCTAGGTTGCCGTCTTTTACTTGATACATCATTCCCGGCAAAAGCTGGCGATCATAAATGTATGATTGGTAATATTTGATTTTGGATTCCCAGACTTTAGTGTCGCTGTCTTGGATTTGGCAGCCGCACACTTGAATGTGGTCTTCTGGGATAATGTCTCTTATTGTACCGTTTGGCCTGCCACCGATGGCAAGAGGGTCTTTGGCAACTATTTTAGTAACTTGGATTGTTTGGTTAGATAGTGGATCAAACCGTTGCTCAGTTATGCAACTGTCGTAACCTTGATGGTTAACTATTCGGTCAAACTGTAACACTTTCTCTTTAGACAGGCTGGTTAAACAGTAAGGTTTGTGGCCTGTGTTGTCATACCAGAAATACAGTTCACCCGATTCCGGTTCATACAGTTTAACAATAGCTTTCTGTTGGCGGCCATCATAGGCTGCGGAGACAAAGTATGAAGGTGAAAGGTTAACTGGAGCAATTGGAGGCAACACGCGGGGTTTTCTTTCTTTTTTTACTGGTGCAGAAACAACTTTTTCTTCCATTTGCTCAGTTAATGGTGCTGTTTGGGGGTCTGGTTTAATTTCAGCTTGCGCTGGTTTAAGCTGAGGCGTTACTGGCTTGCTTTCTTGCTGCCAGAATGAGTCTAAGGTTCTGTTTTGCACCATTCCCTCTCTTTTCCTTAGCTCTCACTATGGTATTGACCGACTAAAATCTTTACCTTACCTAAAAACGTAAAGTTACCTTGTAACAAGTTAAATGTAGATTTAAAAAATGTTTAAAAAAAGGGCTGATTTTTCTTTTTAGGGTTGTTTATTCCCATTCTTCTTCGTATTCCTTTCCTTCACGGATAAGTTCTCTTACACGTGGGCCACCTTTAGCTCCACCTTTCCGTCCGGCTTCCGAAACAGACATTTTGCCTTTCTCAATATCAATATCTTCATCCCTATGCTTTCTTGACATACTTGTTCACCTCCATTCTGGTGAGCCTTGGGGTTTAGAAACACATGCTTCTACACGAATGAAAACTTCATAAACATATGTGACTGTGACAAAGTCATTACACAAGTTTTCTGTATATAGATAATTTATCTCTGTATATTTTACGTCGAGAAGTAATAATTTGTATTTTCACCAGTTTGACCCTGACCAGGTTACGACAAACTTTGGTCATACGGGTAAACGGTGAAAAAATTGAAAAAAACCACAAAAATGCTTCTTTTAAGTTTAGTTCTAGTTTGCATCACAACTTCCATATTTGCAGTTCCAGCACTCTCAACAAATTTCGGCAATAACGGCAGAAACGGTATAAAAAACGTCATCGTCCTAGTTCCGGACGGTTGCTCCCAAAGCATAGAAACTTTAGCCCGATGGTACAAAGGTGAACAATTAAACGTTGACGGCATAATTACCGGCACAGTTGAAACCTATATGGCTAACTCAGTAATTACTGATTCCGCACCCGCCTCAACAGCGTTTGCTACTGGGCACAAATCAAGCAACGGTTTCATAAGCGTTGGACCAAAAACAAGCGACCTATTAACCGGTTACACACCTGACTCAGAGCCATACGTGCCATTAGCCACAGTTCTTGAAGCTTCCAAACTTCAAGGTAAAGCAACCGGTCTTGTCGCTACAAGCACAGTAAGTCATGCTACACCAGCAGGATACGCAGCCCACAACTACAACAGAAATGACGAATTAGATATTATTGAACAAATGGTCTATAACGATGTTGATGTCGTCTTTGGTGGTGGTGCAGCTGAGCTTTTCCCTAAAAACCAGAATTACACAACCACCTTTGGTGCTAACTGGACAGGTACAAGAACTGACGGCGAAAACCTTATTGATGCACTAACAAGCAAAGGCTACAAGTTTGTTGACAGCCAAAGCAGCATGAACTCTCTGTATTCAGGAAAAGCTTGGGGCCTTTTTGCGCCAAGCAGCATGCAACCTGACATGGATCGTGCAATGTTTGCTCCAACTGAGCCTTCACTTGCAGAAATGACAAAGAAAGCTATACAACTACTTTCAAAAGACCGCGACGGATTCTTTTTAATGGTTGAAGGCAGCCAAGTGGACTGGGCAGACCACGCAAACGACCCAATTTACGACGTAACAGACTTTTTAGCTTTTGATGACGCAGTCGGAGTAGCCCTTGACTTTGCCAAGAAAGACGGACAAACCTTAGTTATGGCGTTTCCTGACCACAATTGCGGCGGCTTGACCATTGGCAGCTATTACCAAGATAAAAATGCGGTTGGGCACTCATACACTGCAACAACAGTTGAAGATGTAATTGACCCCTTAAAAGGAATGCAAATAACCTCCACTGGCCTTGCAAACCTTGTCGCAGGAAAAACTGATGAGCAAACAAGAGACATAATCAACCAGTACTGGAGCTTAAGCTTGACAGTAGAGGATGTGCAAGCAATTAAAGCTTTAACTGTGGCTTCACCTACACGAGCCGCAGTAAGCATGGATTACGCAATTTCAGAGTATGTTTGCCAGAAATACACTGTTTTCGGCTGGACAACCCATGGTCACACGGGTGAGGATGTTCCATTGTGGGCTTGGGGACCAAAAGATTCTGCTCCAGTTGGTCACTATGACAACACGGATATGGCAAAAATTGTTGCAAAAACCTTAGGGTTCAGCCTCAATCAAGTACAAAGCAGACTCTACGTTAATGTCACATCGGCTTTCAAATCAAACCAGTGGACACTAAACACGACTGATCCTGCAAACCCAGTTCTTCAAATCAGTTTGAAAGGAAAAATAGCATATCTGCCAATAAGCAAAGACGTTATGACAATAAAGTATAGCAACGGCTACACGAGAACCTATAATCTCGAAGGATTAGTTGTGCGTTCACCAATGATTAACGCAAACCAAGTCTTCGTGCCACAACAAGCAATCGCAATACTAAAATAAACAACCAACATCAACCATTTTTTCTTCTTTAACCCTGTTTTAATTTGAATCACTTATTTAGAAGCATAACATTCACTGTAAGCTGTGAATTTGCAGTGTTGAAGAATGCTTGGACAATCGCTATTGAAACTTTAAGCTGGATTGAAATGCATCGGCTAAGTGAACACATAGCTTTAGCAAAAACAATCAAACAACTTGAAGAAACCAACCCAAACGCTATCCGTTACGCTTACGGTTTAGTCATTGAAACCACACGACGAAAAAACTTAATTGACAAATTCATAAACTATACCATTGAGCCTAAGAACATTGGCGAGTTTAATCTTGGTGTTCAATCATTTTTGCGTCTTTACGTTTACCAAACTCGCGTCACAAAAAACTGGGGGAAGTTTAACCTGCAAGATGCGCAAAGCATCGCCAGTATGGGTCGCTCAATCTTGGGGTGGCAAACTCTTCGGGAAGTTGAACCCTACTTGGGTTTTCTGCTTACTCGTCAACTAAAACCTGTTTTGGAAGCAGCCGACGATGAGGAACGTTTAAGCCTTGAAACTTATCAGCCACTCTGGTTTGTTAAATACTGCGTAAACTTGCTTGGCAGCGAGGAAGCAGTGCCGTTTTTACATGCAAGCAACATTCCACCGCCCACTTACATCCGCCTCAACACCTTAAAGGGCAATCAAGAAGAAATAATCCAAAAACTCTCAGCTGAAGGCGTAAAACTAGAAAAAGCCGAGCCTCTGCAAGACACTTACAAGGTTCTAGAGCTTAAACAACCCCTAAACACACTCGACAGTTCAAAACTGGGCCTGTTTTACATTCAAGACAAAGCCAGCTGTTTCGCCGCGCAAGCCGCCGCTCCTAAAGTTGGCAGTAAAGTTTTCGATGTCTGCGCTGCACCCGGAGCCAAAACCACGTATCTTGCTCAACTAATGAAGAATCAAGGAAGCATTGTTTCTGTAGATTTCTCAAGGCGCCGCATGAAAACTTGGCGACAAGAAATCAATTACATGGGCGTAACAATTGCTGACGCAGTAACCGCAGACGC
The DNA here is from genome assembly GCA_963832745.1 of Candidatus Bathyarchaeota archaeon. GTDB lineage: Archaea > Thermoproteota > Bathyarchaeia > Bathyarchaeales > Bathycorpusculaceae > Bathycorpusculum. The sequence goes on from CAWHVC010000003.1 coordinate 764,779, forward strand.
ACGCCTATCACTGCCATTGATGGGTGAAGCGGATCTTGTCATTTTAGACCCTCCCTGCACCAGCACTGGCGTCTTTGCCAAGCAACCCTCAGCCAAATGGCGACTAAGCCAAAAATCAATAGAAAACATGGCAGAAGTGCAGCAGCAAATGATAAATAACTGCGCCCCAAAAGTCGGCCAAGGCGGATTCTTAACCTACTCGACCTGCAGTATAACTGTTGAAGAAAACGAGATGGTTATCGAACGTTTCCTAAAAGAGCATCCAGATTTCCATCTGGTAGAAATTGCACCCGAACTTGGTTTGCCTGGGTTGCGTGGGTTGACACAGTGTCGACGGTTGTATCCACATTTGCATAAGTGCAACGGATTCTTCATAGCTAAACTCCAAAAAGCATAACAAAAATGCTTAGTAAAGAAATCTTTACTAACTTTGGTAATGGTTTCTTTACGAAAATCCTTTTTACGCTTAATAAAACTATCAGATTTTGGTGACTAATGAAGCATGTATAAGGCAAAAGCTTGTATCTTGATAGTCAGTTTTCTTGTCTTATCTATTGTTTTTCTGAACCCCGAAAATGTGCAAGCTACAGGTACAACTTTGCCTAGTATAATCAGTTCTGACACAACACTGACCAAAGAAGGTAGTCCATACAGTATCCTTGGGTCAACACGAGTTAATGCTGGAGTTACTTTAACTATTCAAGCAGGTTCAACGATAAATCTTGGATCAAATTATATCCAAGTTGATGGAACTCTAAACGCACGAGGAACAAACTCAGATCCAATCTATATTTTTGGCGCAGCAGTCAATGCCGCACAAATTAAATTCACAAATTCCAGCAATAGTTGGAATGAACAATCAGGCACTGGGTGCATAATTGAAAACGCAATAATTAACCAGACAGTAATTTCTATTACAAATTGCTCTGTAAAGATAAACAGAGACGCCTTCAACGATAGCGCTGATATGCAGCATAATAACGTTGCAATTTTAACAAACGGTGGCTCATCAATCATTTCGAACAACATTTTCAATCAATGTGGATTAGACATAAGCGATAGTTCAACAATTTCTAACAATGTCATCGGTGGCGGCATTGGACTTTGGGGTGGCTCTCCGGTAGTTACTAACAATCAAATTTCAGGCAGAAGCAGCTATTTCTGGATTGGAAGAAGCTTTGACCGAGATTATGAAACACTTGCAATTATGCAATTGTTCGCCAACGGTTTCAAATAATACAATTAACGGCGTCGTTGGCTTTAACGCGTTTGAGCACGAAGACAACGGATACAACTTTTACAATCATGCACTTATCACTGGCAACAGAATTAGTATAGGCTATGTTTATAATGTTGGAATTGACATTGGCGCTGGCACAGGATCAATCGATATTATTAACAACGTAATCTCTGACGTGCCTACAGGCATAAAAATTAGTAACATGACAGAAATTGGAGTTAAAATTCAAGGTAACTTGATAATTAGCAGTAACGTCACCGCAATTTATGCAGCAGGAAACACAATTATCCAAAATAACACGCTTTATAATACCGGAATCGGCATAACCCTAAGCAACGCCGCTTCTCCTATAATAAGCGGTAACAATATTGATAACAGCAGTCAGTACAGCCTCAAATTAATCGGTACATCCAGCAACATTGAAGCTTCTAACAACTGGTGGGGAACTACTGACACACAGAAAATAACCCAAAGCATCTACGACCAGAAATATGACTTCAACCTTGGGGAAGTAAACATCACACCAATCCTAACTGCTCCAAACCCACAAGCACCATTACCTCAGCTAGATGCTTCATTGACCCCAACTGCAACAGTTACAGATGCTTCGCCGACGCCTACAACTCCCGAATACTCAATAATGGCAGTTCTTGTCCTGCTGACTGCAGCAACACTTGCGTTACTATTGGGTATAAGAAAAATGCCGACAAAAAATTCAGCAGTAAAAAAATCGTAGGTCCGGCTTGCGTTTCGTTGACATTTTTTTGCTCTTTTAACTGCTTTCAAACGTCATATTTGGCGCCATAGACTATTAGAGCCTAAAAGCAGCGGGAGCTAAACAGTTTATTTATAATTAGACATCGAAAAGTATAGCAAAAATGCTTAGTAAAGAAATCCTTACTAACTTTAGTCATGGTTTGTTTACGAAAACTCTTTTTACATTTCAAGCAGCTTCCATTTTTGGTGTCACTGAAGTATGCAGAAGGCAAAAACCTGTAGCTTGCTATTTAGTTTTTTTCTTCTCTCCATTATCACCCTAAACACCAACCCCGTGCAAGCTACAGGCACAAATTTGCCAAGCATAATCAGTTCTGACACAACCCTAACCAAAGACGGCAGCCCCTACAGCTTGATTGGTCCAACGCTCATAAACGCTGGAGTAACTCTCAAGCTTGAAGCAGGCGCTACATTAATCATGAGTAACTATTATTTGCGTGTAGATGGAGTTTTTCGGTCAATAGGAACCAAGGATAATTCTGCCCAAATTCTAAGCTCACCCGCCGTGTACCTGAGTGATTCGGTTGGGTTCATAAATTTCACTGATTCTTCCACAAGCTGGAATGAACAAACAGACACTGGTTGTGTAATAGAAAACACCATAATCAACCAAACAAGATTGTACATTGATAATTCAATTGTGAAAGTTAACTCTGATACAGTCAACTTTCAAGGTAGCCCAATGGTCGATAACGTGGCAATTTTCATAAATGGTGGAGCAACTCCTGTGTCTAACTGTATCATTAATGCAGCCCTCATGATTCAAGGTGGCACTTCAACTATTACAGAAAATACAATCACTGGCGGCATGGGCTTATACGGTGGCAGCCCAACGGTAACAAACAATCATGTTTCTGGCGCTAGTACTTACATTTACTTTGCAAAGGATGAAAACAGGGTTTATAACACGATAGCTGTGAGTTCTGATTGTTCACCAATTATATCAAATAATGAAGTCGTTGGGTCAATACATTCTGGTGACTATAGACAATATCAGGGTCAAGCAACAATAACCAACAACACCATCAACGGCGGAATATATGGTCAAGCAAACCTTGTAATCACAAACAATAAAATATTCGGTGGAATCTCAACAGCAGGAACCAACATCAATATTCAAGGCAACCAAATAACTGGCACAGGTCTGGTTGGCGTCAGCATAAGCGATGATGCAGTTGTAAAATACAACTCAATATCCGGTTTTAACGTTAGCCTTTTAGTAAGTCCTCCAAGTAGCAGCTCAAGTTCTCCAACGATAAAGAACAATAACATCCAAAACTGGAAACAATACTGCATCAAAACCGAAACCGCAAGCAGACATTGATGCCAGCGGCAACTGGTGGGGAACAACCGACCTTCAAGCAATAAAGCAAAGCATCTACGACCAAACCTACGATTTCAACTTGGGTAAAGTAACTATTACCCCCATCCTAAACGCGCCAGACCCCCAAGCACCAGAAATCCAGTCCATCCAAATCTCTCCAACCCCCACTTCAACACCTAACGCTTCACCAACACCTTCAATTCCAGAATACTCAACAACTGCTTTCCTTCTTCTGCTGGTTGCAGTAACACTTGCAATGGTAGTTAGTTTGAGAAAACATTCCGCAAAATCTTACAAGTAACAGCTCACTGTTTAAACCTCTCTTTTTGATTCTTTTAATCCTCACATGTCAGGCAAACTCCTATATGTAGGGTTTAGAATTTTGAATAGCAGCGATTAAAAATGAATCCTGAAAATTATAAAACAAAAAGACAAGGTCAGCCCAAACGCAACAGTCCACTATCAAAACGCAAAAGCCGTATGATTGCAAACGCCAAAGTCATGCCATTAAACACTTCACCAAAACTGCGCGAAATCTATAACAATAAAACTGAATGGGCAACAAAAGTGCTTCCTAAGCTAAAAGAGCAGTAAAGCCATGCTGCAAAGGCTGGCTTAAGATTTTTCTAATCAAATTTTTAGAAGTAACTGCATTTACTTTTCTTCTTCAAAGATAAACACGTCTTCTATAGTTGTATTGAGTACTTTTGCAATGTCATGTGCCAACTGGAGGCTGGGGTTGTATTTTCCTTTTTCAAGGAAAAGTATGGTTTCTCTTCTGACTCCTACCATCTGAGCCAACTGCTCTTGGGTTAGATGCTGTTTTTCCCGCAGTTCCTTCATACGTGTTCTAAAAGGAATTGTTAATCTCCTCTCCAGTCATAATACACAAAGAAGCCAACGAAGGATAACAGGGCTGTAATGGGAATCACTTCAAACGCCAGCGTAAATACGTTGGTGCGGCTTAAGAAGGCAACGCTTAACATGGAAGGAATTAGAAAGACGAAGAATGCATTTCGGCAGGCTTTGGTGACGTTTACGTTCCAGCGTTCATCACTTAGGCTGGTTCCTTCTTTAGTTTTGGGTCTGGCAAATACAAAGAAGAAAAACAGCATGAAAAACACGTAGAAAAAAGTGTAGTCAGATACTAAGCTTACAAGGCCAAGCAATCCAAAGAAGCCAAAGTATCTTTCATCAATTTTTCCCATAGCGCTGTCTCCTAAATTGTGAATGCTCCTATAGCCCATAGCGCCGGAATCACCACTCCCAAGATGCCTAAAAAGCTTAGGTATTTGAGTTCTTCTTTCCAGTAGTGGAACAGGTAGAAGAGGCTGAAGAAGCCGAATAGGAACAGGTATAGTGGATTGCCTGTTTGAAGTGCTCTTAATGCTTCTAGTCCGATGAAGCCTGAGAAGCCATAGCAGCCGTTGGTCCAGTAATATTTTCCTTTTGGGTTCATTTTTAAGCCACTACGTTAAATATTTCTAACGTTATATATTTCTAACATTAAATATTTAATTTAAACATTTCTGTTAAAAAATTTCTAAACTAAAAGCAACAAAAGAAGCGTTATGCCCTTGCTTTACTGTTTAAGCGACAAAGAACAGTTTAATGCGCCCGTTAGAGCCCCTATGAATTTCGACACCAACGCCATCCTTTGATTCTATTGCCATCCACCAACCTATTTGGCATCTATTAGGCTCCAAATAACAGTTCTATGCAGAAACCTATAGGGAGTCTACCTTTCGAAATAGTTGTAGATTCTACCCACATTTTTCTGCCACTAAAACAGCAAAACACCAAGGGTACAGATGCCAACAGCATTTTTCAACCCAAAAAATCCCGAAATCGTTGCCTCAACTTGCCGTTTAGATGGTTTACCCCTTTCTGGCTCAACATAACATGTGCTTGCCGCGGTAAAAAGTTTATATTCTTGTCTGATTTTTGCATTATTCCGAGATAAAGAAACAAAGTTCTATTAAGTAGGGATTAACACATGGCATATTTAACCACAACAGGCTCAGGACAACCCGTCCTTATCCTTAAAGAAGGAACAACACGAAGCAGAGGCAAAGAAGCCCAAAGAAACAACATTATGGCAGCACGAGTAATCGGTGAAGTCCTAAAAACCACGCTGGGACCACGAGGCATGGATAAAATGCTTATCGACGGACTCGGCGACATCACCATCACCAACGACGGCGCAACCATCCTAAAAGAAATCGACGTAGAACATCCAGCAGCAAAAATGATGGTCGAAATCGCAAAAACCCAAGACGACATGGTTGGCGACGGAACCACCAGCGCAGTTGTCCTTGCCAGCGAACTTTTAAAGAAAGCAGAAGAACTGCTTGACCAAAATATTCACCCAACAATCCTAGTCAGTGGCTACCGAAAAGCAGCCCAAAAAGCAATCGAGTCAATAGGCAAAATCGCTGAACCATTAGATGTTAACGACCGCAACATTCTGCTTAAAGTAGCATTAACATCAACAAGCAGCAAATCAGTCGGCAGCGCAAGAGAACACCTTGCAGAAATCGCCATTGACGCGGTTAAACAAATCGCTGAAGTACGCGGAGAAAAAACAATCGCCGACATAGACAACATCCAACTAATCAAGAAAACAGGCAAAAGCCTACTTGAAACACAACTGATCAAAGGCATCATCGTTGACAAAGAAATCGTCAACCCAGGAATGCCAAAAAAGAAAGAAAACGCAAAAATCGCATTACTCGACTCACCACTTGAAATAGAAAAAACCGAAATCAGCGCAGAAATCAGAATCAAAGACCCAACCCAAATGAAAGCATTCCTAGACCAAGAAACAGGCATGCTAAAAGAAATGGCTGACAAACTAAAAGCCGCAGGCGCAGACGTTATCTTCTGCCAAAAAGGCATTGACGACATGGTACAACACTTCCTATCCAAAGAAGGCATCATTGCAGCACGACGCGTAAAAGAATCAGACATGGAAAAACTATCACGCGCAACAGGTGCAAGAATCAGCAGCGACCTAGACGACCTAAAGAAAGAAGACCTCGGCCTAGCCGGTTTAGTTGAAGAACGCAAAATCGGCGATGACAAAATGATATTCGTCGAAAAATGCAAAGACCCACACAGCGTAGCAATCCTCCTCCGCGCAGGACTCGAACGCATGGTTGACGAAGCCGAACGCGCAATGATCGATTCACTCTCAGTCGTTTCAGACGTAGTTGAAAACAACAAAATAGTCCCAGGCGGCGGCGCAGTAGAAATCGAAATCGCAAAAGAACTCCGCAAATACGCCACAAAAGTCGGCGGACGCGAACAACTCGCAGTAGAAGCATTCGCAGACGCAATCGAAGTCATCCCAAGAACACTCGCAGAAAACGCGGGCCTCGAACCAATCGACATTCTCGTACAGCTCCGCTCATCACATGACTCAGCAGACGGCAAAAACATGGGAATCAACATTTACGAAGGCAAACTGCAAGACAGCATCAAAAACGGAGTCATCGAACCAATCATGGTAAAAGAACAAGCAATAAAATCAGCAGCTGAATCAGCAGCCATGATACTACGCATCGACGACGTTATCACCGCCAAAGCACCAAAAGGCGGCGCCCCAGGCGGAATGCCCGGTGGAATGGGCGAAGAATAAACTTCCCCACTTTAACCCTTTTTAATTTTATATTACTTGTTAAACTGTTTTTTGCCTCTAGTTTTCACTTTAACTGTTGCTTTTTACACGTTTCTGCTGATGCTTCACGAAAACGTATTTATGTTTAAAGGCTTACCCTTTTGCGTTAAATGCAGAATGCGCTCTGGTAGTATAGTCCGGTCAAGTATAGCGGCCTCTCGAGTCGCGGACCCGGGTCCGAATCCCGGCCAGAGCACCAAAAACTCTTCATTGCAAGCATTTGAGATTTATAGTTGTCACTCCTTCTTTGTTGAAAGTAGGCTTCAAGCTTGATGACGTTCAAGAAAGAACAAACTGTTGCTTGTATATCCAGCGTTAAGATAGGTGGACAACCCGGCGAAAACCCAACCTGCATCATACCCAGCATCTTCTACGATGGCCATAAAATCGTCAGCGACCCAGTCCACGGCATATTTGATAAGCAACAAGCAGAAACATTGCTAAACAGGGCTGAAGAGCTTTCAGAGAAAACTGGTAACCCCTTCTTCATCGACGTTATGGGAATCACTGTGGAAGCCCTAACCAAATACGTGAACTTTGTAACAGAGACAACTTCCGTTCCTTTTTTGGTAGACAGCATTTCAAGAGACGCCAAACTCCAAACCCTACTGCACCTTCAAAAAAACGGTTTAATCAACAAAGTCATCTACAACTCCCTAAACTTCCTATCAACACCCCAAGAATACAGGACACTAAAAGAGTTAGGCGTTAAATCTGCAATAGTGCTGGCTTATAACCCTAAAGCGTCTTCAAGTGGCAGAGACGACGTTTTAGTTGGCAACAGTAAACAGCCGGGTCTATTGAAAGCAGCTCAGCAAGCAGGAATAACAAACGTGCTTGTGGATACCGCGGTAACGCAGATTCCCAGCATTGCCACCGCAAGCAAAGCAATCTACGAAATCAAGGAGAAATTCGGTTTACCCTCAGGCTGCTCACCAGCCAATGCCATTTCAACATGGAAAAAACTCCAAGACGGCGAATTCGGACCCGACGCCCTAAAAGTCTGCGTGGGCGCTTCTGCCTTATTTACGCAAACGATGGCTGCAGACTTTGTGATTGCAGGCAGAATTGATTATGCTGATGCAGTGTTTGCGGCTTGTGCTATGGGGGATGCTATTATTGCTGCTGAAGCAGAGAAACTTTGTGTTAAAATTTCTGCTGGGCATCCGTTTTACAAAATATTTTAGCGCTTAAACCCCAATTTTTAAGCTAAACTTTAGTTCAAGTTCTGCTATAGTTTAATTTGACGTTGAAAGCTCGGCAAACTTTCGTTTCTTTAAAAGAAACTCATTTAAGACTGATGTAGCCGTATGCCTTGAACAAAGTGTGTGAAAAGACCAGTGGCAAATAAAGGAGGCTACCAAGTTAAGCAAACAAAACTTCGCCGTTCCGGCAGGCCAAGAAAACAACGTTACAGTAGCCCAGCCTCCGTTAACTGCTGACGAAATTTTAGGCAAACCTGTACAGGAATTATTCAACCGTTTAGATTCTTCAATCAGTGGTTTAAGCTCCGAGGAAGCTGAAAACCGCCTTGAAGTTTATGGCCGAAACGAGCTTGCAAAAAAGCACAAACGTTCCGTAATCATCGAGTTTCTGATGAACTTCAAAAGCCCACTTGTAATCATTTTAATGGTTGCAGGGTTAATCTCAGGCATCCTTGGCGAATTGCCCAACATGATTATTATTTTCACTATTGTCTTTCTTAGCGTTATTTTAGACTTCTATCAAGAGTCTAAAGCTGAAAACGCTGCAGAAATGCTAAAAGAAGCCGTAACAACGACTGCCACTGTAATCCGCGACGGCACAAAACAGGAAGTCAAGCTTCACGATGTTGTACCCGGCGACATAGTTTACCTTTCAGCCGGCGACATAACCCCCGCTGATGCACGAGTAATCTCTGCTAAAGACCTTTTCATTAACCAATCAGCCTTAACAGGTGAATCTTTCCCTGTAGAAAAAACTCCTTCACTGGTAAAAGTTAAAGACCCCACAATTACGGAATGGAATAATTACCTTTTTATGGGAACATCAGTTGTCAGCGGTACATCAACTGCGTTGGTTGTTAGAACAGGCAGCTTAACAGAGTATGGTAAAATCGCCAAAAAACTTGTCGAGAAAGCTCCTGAAACCGAATTTGAAAAGGGCATCAAAAACTTTGGTTTCTTCATCATGCAGATAACCATACTTTTGGTTCTTTTCGTTTTCATGGTTAACGCTTTACTTCACCCTGACACACAAGGCATCCTAACCGCACTGCTTTTTGCGGTCGCACTTGCGGTCGGTTTGACTCCTGAACTCTTGCCAATGATTATCACCGTTAACCTGTCCCGAGGTGGTATTGCCATGTCCAAGAAAGGCGTCATCGTTAAACGTTTAGCTTCCATTGAAAACTTTGGCAGTATGAACGTTTTATGCACAGATAAGACAGGGACGCTTACAGAAAACAGGATTACCCTTGTCCTGCACGTGGACCCAGAAGGCAACGATGATGATAAAGTGTTGCTGTACAGTTATCTTAACAGTTTCTACCAAACAGGCCTAAAAAGTCCTCTTGACGAAGCTATCCTTGTGCACGAAAAAATCGACACTGCAGGCTACCAAAAAATAGATGAGGTACCTTTCGATTTTGTCCGCAGGCGGGTAAGTGTTGTCGTAGAAAATGACCGACAAAGGTTCTTCATAGGTAAAGGCGCGCCAGAGGAAATTCTTAAAGTCTCATCATTCTGTGAAATAGGCGGTTTACCTGTTGACTTAACTGAGGAACTTCGTGAAAAGGCTGAACAGAAATATTACGATTTAAGTTCTGAAGGTTTCCGTGTTTTAGGTGTAGCTTACAAGAAGCTTAAGGAAGAAAAAACTGTTTACTCTGTTAATGATGAACGCGACATGGTGTTCATGGGGTTTGTGGCTTTTCTTGACCCTCCAAAAGAAACCGCCAAAGAATCTCTAAGACTATTAAGCAACGCTGGTATCGAACTTAAAATTTTGACTGGCGATAATGAGCAAGTTGCACGAAAAACCTGCGAGTCACTTGGGTTTGAAGTTAAGGGCGTTGCGTTAGGCAATGAAATAGCCTTAATGTCTGATGAAGCCTTAGCCCGCATTGTTGAAGAGGACAATGTTTTCGCCCGTGTTACACCTGTTCAGAAAGACCGCATCATTACGCTTTTGAAAAGCAATGGTCATGTGGTCGGCTTCATGGGTGACGGCATTAACGATGCGCCTTCCTTGAAAAGCTCCGACGTAGGTATCTCAGTTAATAACGCTGTGGATGTTGCCAAAGAATCCGCTGACATTATTCTACTTAAAAATGACCTTACCGTGCTAGCTGAGGGTGTGCTGGAGGGCCGAAAAACTTTCGGTAACACCATGAAGTATGTTATGATGGGTGTAAGCAGCAACTTTGGAAACATGTTCAGTGTTGCAGGTGCTTCGTTGATTCTGCCGTTTTTAGGCTTTGACTTTTTGCCCATGCTTCCAATTCAGATTCTTCTCAATAACTTGCTTTACGATATTTCCCAGTCAGCAATAACAACTGATAATGTTGACGCCGAATATGTTGAGAAACCTAAACGTTGGGACATCGGTTACATCCGTAGTTTCATGATTTCGCTTGGTCCAGTCAGTTCACTGTTTGACTTCTTAACATTCTTCATAATGATGTTCTTCTTCCTACCATATGTAGCGTTGAGCCAGCAACAGCCACTGTTCCAAACTGCTTGGTTCTTGGAGTCCCTAATAACGCAAACGTTTATCATTTTTGCTATTCGTACACGCAAGTCGCCGTTTTGGAAGAGCAAACCGGGAAAATACTTGGTCTTCAGTAGTCTTGCTATTATCGCAATAGCTGTGATTATTCCATTTACTACGTTTGGTGATACTTACTTCCTGTTTATACCGCCACCGCCAGAATTCTTCGCTGTACTCGCCGGTTTAGTATTAGCTTACTTGGTGCTTGCTGAAGTGGTTAAACGTTGGTTCTACAAACGTAACTCTTATCGTGTTGAACAGGCGTTGGTGCCCAAGAAACGCGGTTTGTACCTGAGCAGACGTGCACGGCTTGTACAGGACGTTATCGCAGTGATTTGCCTAAGACTTGAAGACGAAATCTCAATTGACTCCTTAATCGAAGACTTGACAAGAAGCCTCAATTACCCAATTAACCCTGACGAAGTGGCTCAAAACCTGCATCATCTTCGCCGCACAGGCTTAATCAGCATCGACTGGCACAATCGAACAATTAAACGCCAAGGCACAGTTAGAGAATACGTAACAGAGTACGTGGAAACTCAGGCGATTTGGCCAATGGTGTATGAGGATTGGGTGCGAATCAACAAGGCAATCTTTGACCGTTATGGCGAAGTTAACACTGAATACTCTGCATTGCTTACACAACAAAGATAAAAACGGAATTTGCCTAAAAAGGGTTTATTGGGCTATGCCCATAGTGTTGCCAACGCCGACAATTACAACAGTGTCAGCCTCTTTAGTGCGTTCCAAAATGACCCGTTTAATGGTGACCGTAACATCATCTGCTGCTTTCTCAATCGCAGGAGTCATTGGAGCCAAAACTTCCTTAACTGACTGTTTAACAACCACAGCGTATACTGGAACTTTGTATTTGGCAGCTGCCTCTTCAATTTTGAATTGGTCAATTCCTGGACCACCAATTGCTGGGCCAACACCTTCAGATACGGTGCCTGATTCTTCGCCTTCAAGTTTAAGTGCTGCATCCATCATGATAACAAGAGCTATTTTGCCCTGATGTATATCCATTAGTTTAGTTATGGCATCACCGGTTTTGCCGACTGTTCCACCTGGACCTTTAGCTTTAATAACTATAACTCGTCTGCCCTCAATCGAAGTTTCTGCTCCAACTGTGTCTTGAGCTAACTCGAACTTTTCATGCGGCATCATAAGTCTTTGAGCTGTGAGTGGTCCTATGCCGTCACCAATTGGTTTTCCAGCCTTAAACGCGTCTGTAAATGCAACATATGCTTCAGCTTCCTCCAAAATGCTTGGAAGCCGCATATCAATTTCAACCAACGAAAACTGTGAACCACCTTTCTTGCCAACAATGTATGCTTGACGGACAACTTTGTACATTTTATGTAGCTCCTGTGTGACTTCAACGAGATTTTGCAGGTTTTGCAGTTGCTGTTCGTTGGCTTGTGGTGCGATTGTTTTGATTTCATCTTTTACTCTTTGGTCTGTGTTGTCAAGTACGTGTTCAAACCGACGAGTTACGCCTTTGGGATCCATAGTTGAGGGTCTAATGGTGAAGAACTGCATTAGCCTGTCTATTTTTGCGTTTGTTGTTTTTTCGTTGGCTGGGTCTTTGGGCAATGCAGAGATGAGTTCTTGTTTGGCTTTGTCCCTCATGCTGGTTATTTTGGTTAAGGCTTTTGAAAGGTTGCGTGTGGTTTTGAATGCTTGGATTTTTGTTGAAAAGAAGAATGTGACCACGAAAAAGGCGATGTAGCCAACATACATTATTGTGCTTAGAATATCCGTTGGTGAAGATGCTGACATTTAGTTTTCTCCTTGTTTTGTTTTTTTGCTTTCTTCTTTCTTTTCAATTTGAGATAGTTGCTTATTAATTTGAGCTAAATCTTCCTGCATTCTTTTAATCATGTCCTCAAGGTGAGCCCGTTTGTTTTCAAGCACTTTTTTTGTATCTTCTGGTTTGCATTTGCCTTCTTCAAGAAACATTGCAAATGGCGTTTTAGGAAGTTGTTCTTTGTTGACTTCTACATCCAGCACATCCTTCATGTACTCTTTAAGCAAGTCATACATTGTACTGACTAACTTGTTTTCTTTTGCTAAAGTATGTTCGAGAACTTTTTTGCCTTCAAGTGTTATGGCGTAAATTTTTCTTTTTCTTTTTGTTTCGCAGTCCCATTCCCCGTTGATATATCCAGAGTTTTCCAAATCCTGCAGAATGGGGTAGATTCCGCCTGCTGTTGGTTTCCAAAAGCCGCTGGTTCTTTCATCTATAGCTTTCATCATTTCATAGCCGTGATGTGGCTTTTTGTTTAGCAATATTAGAACGGCGATTCTAATGTAGCCTTTTTGTGTCTCTTTTAGCCAGCCCGCGGCTTTCTCTTCGGCATGCATTTTCCTTTCACTTTGATATGGGACTTATATAGTTACATTACGTAATATTTATATCTTGACGCAATATATTGCGATGATTACTATCTGGAATAGGATGTGCTGGATTAATGAATGACAACATAATCGAGGTAAAGAACCTTACTAAGACATTCGGCAAATTCACTGCTGTAGACGACATTTCGTTTGACGTAAAAAAAGGCGAAATATTTGGTCTTCTGGGCCCAAACGGTGCAGGCAAAAGCACAACTTTGCGTATGCTTTCAACACTGGCAAGACCAACAAAAGGAACCGCAACAATTGGCGGTTATGATACAGTCAAAAACGATATGGAAGTACGCAAACTAATCGGTATTGTTTCTGAAAAAATGATTATTTACAATCGGCTAACTGCTAAAGAAAACCTTTGGTTTTTTGGAAACTTGTTTAACATTCCAAAAGATATGTTAAATAAACGAATAGACGAATTGCTTGAACTAGTGAATTTAACCAAGTTTAAAGATGCTCAGGTGGGCACTTTTTCAACTGGTATGAGGCAAAGAATGAATGTTATTCGTGCTTTGCTTAACATGCCCAAAGTGCTGTTTCTCGATGAGCCTACGTTAGGTTTAGATCCTCAATCATCAGTTGAAATCCGCGAGTTCGTAAAGAAACTTAACCGTGAACAAGGAACCACCGTCATCGTTACCACTCACATGATGATTGACGCTGACCTAATGTGCGACAGAATCGCAATTGTTGACCACGGCAAAATAATTGCGCTTGACACTTCAACTAATCTTAAAAAAATCATTTCAGGAGCAGACACTATGATAATTAAACTTGAAATCGCAAACATGACCCCTGAAATACTTGAAGCTATCAAAAAAATTGATTGTGTTGACACTGTAACTCAGGAAAACTCTAACAGTTTGCATATTATGGTTCACGGCGAAGACGCATTCGACTCAATAGTTGATAATATCCGAAAAAGAAATGCCAAAATCACTTCAATGGCGAACCTTCAGCCAAGTCTTGAAGACGTGTTCTTACACATTACAGGCCATGAAGTGCGTGATGCTGCAGACCAAAAAATTCCGGTTCAACATGGTCCACGGGCAATGAGGGCGCAAAGTAGAGTAAGGTGATAGACGATGACTGTACAAACAATCTTAAAACACAGCTTTAGAATCGCTTGGAAAGACCTGATGGAGCTTTTCCGTAACCGCTTAGGCTTGGTCCTCTTAATTGTTATGCCATTGTTCATGATGGTTATGGTTGGTTTCATTTACCCAACTAACGGTACAGTTACAGACCTGCAAGTAGGTGTAGTTAACCAAGATGCAGGCTTTAATGGCATGTACCTGCCAAGTCAAGGCTTTCTAACGGGTCTTAACCAAATCAACAATCAGACGCACATGCTCATAATGTCCAACGTGTCCAGCTTAGATGACCTTAAAGATCAAGTGCAGAGAGGGCAACTGGAAGGTGGCATTGTGATACCCAGCAACTTCTCCCAAAGCATAATGAGTGGACAACAAGGTACCATCATAATCGTTAGTGACGAATCTAACCCGCAGATATCAGCAACAATTCAAGGCGCTTTGAAAGGCGTATTTGGCGCAATGAGTACACAACTTGCCATTAACAATGTTAAGCCATTAAACGCGACAAACTCACTTGCAGTCGTAGAACCCTACAATGTTCAAACTCAAGGTGTCGTCTCAGGAAATCCAAGCTACTTTGACTTCATTGCACCAGGCATCATGGCTATGACCGTAATGATGAGTGTCATGACAGGTTTACCTGTAGCTATTTCACAAGAGAAAGAAATCGGTACAATGGACGGTATGATGGTTGCACCAGTAAACCGGTTATCTATCCTGCTTGGTAAAACTATGGCTCAAACAGCCAGAGGCTTAATCCAAGGCGTAATAATCTTGGCATTGGCTATAGGTATATTTGGTGTCACCATACAAGGAAACATCTTGCTAGTGTTTGCGTTACTGCTGCTGGGTGTATTTAGCTTTGTAGGTTTAGGCATCGTCGTAACATCATTCACTAAAGACCAAGAAACCGCGCAGATGCTCATGATGACATTGATGTTCCCTATGATGTTCCTTGGCGGAGTGTTCTTCCCGATACAGCAAATGCCCTGGTACATGCAAGATATCGCACATTTCCTACCGCTAACATATGCAAGCGATGCTCTTCGAAAAGTTATGGTGCTTGGCGCTGGTATTCCACAGATATCCACTGAACTGATAATCCTGATTGGATTCGGTATAGTGATGATCGCTATTGCTTTGCCAGTGTTCAGACGAATGATGACTCGCTAAAATGTCAAAAAGGGGGGCAGTTGCCCTCTTAACCTGTTTTTTTAATATATATTTTGAATTAAATAATCCTTTATATCCAAAGTTTAACTAATGGTTATGCCTCAAAAGAGCGTTCGCCTAACAATAATACTTCTAACAAACATCGCCCTAATCACCTTAAGCCTGCTTCTCCTGTTTTATCCCACTTCTACTGTTTCCGCTATCAACACATCTAGCAACCAAAGCTTTGCCATAGATGAACAATACGTCCAAAACAAAGCGCCCACTTCAATGGCAATCTTGCAAAGCGCAATTTTTCTGCCAATCCTAAAAATACTAACCGTAATTGGCATGGTAACAATGAGTTACGTTTTACTCTCTAAACTCTTTTCAAACACCAGGTATTAAATCCCATTTATAATTTAAAATTAAATGCATAAATTCTGCGTCAAACATGTAATAAGTAAAATATTTGCAAAACTGTTGAGATGTTTATAGCTTCAAAAGTTACAATAATTGCAAGTTGCTGGTTTTCAATAAGTGTTATTGCTTCTGTTAAAATGATAATGTTCGCAGACAGACTTGGCGACATTTTTTTTGGGTACTTTTGCCAGTTGGTGCCTTGGTTTTTGTAGGCTTAATTGTTACTTTGCTGATCGCCCAAAAACAAGTCACCCACGTTATCACCAACCTATTTGAATCCTATTAGAAATAGTGTGCAGAAACCTAAGGGGGGTAGGTGCTATTGACGCGTTTTTACGCCATTAGGATGTTGAAAAACAGTTGTTATTGGTGTTTACTGTCCTACTCAGCTAGCAGGTAACCGCCAAACCCGATTGTCCACAAGAACAATGGATAAACTATTAACCGTTCTATTCCTCCAAAGCATATGCCTATATTGAAAAGAGAACTTGGTTTTCCCGCTAAAAGCGATAGAACAAATGCAACAAGAGAGAACACACCCAAAACTGCAGAAACATAGGAAAAAGGCGACTTTAAAAATTTAAAGGAAAGTATTGCGACTGCTGCCCATGAAATAAAGAAGGCTAACGCAAAAATGAGGTGCACTGGGCCAAAAATGTCCTCAGTAACTATACCTACACCGGTATTGCCAATGCCTGCAATGATCAATGATCCAATGAACAGCCTATTTTTCAAATATTTCCTAACAAGTAATGCACCCGTAACAATGGTTATCCCAAGCAGGACAGTTGATACATTAAAAATTGCGGCAGCGCTGCCTGCTAAAGTCCAACTGCCTAAGTCACTCATGGCCTGTTGACCAACATTGTAGCCAGGATAAAGTGCCTCACAAATGATTACGGCAAGAATAAATTGGGTTGGGCCAGCAAAGAAAAGCAAGCCAGCCTTCGTCTTGTTACTTTGAAACATATTTTGAGGTGCAGTTTAGGGCTTATAATGTTTGATTACTACAAATATTGTTTTTTGCTGACCTGTTTGGCTCGAAAAAGCCTCAACACAGCCATCAGCCATGTGTTAGCTACTGTAAAATTAATTAAGTGTCCTGAATTTAGATATCATGGTAATGATTACAAATGAACGATGCACGACCCATCATCCTGAAACTCGGCGGTTCAGCCATCACCGACAAGACCGCGGAGGCAAGTCCGAACACTCAAATAATCAACCGCTTAGCTGAAGAAATCAAACGCGCAGACCTTGACAACCTGATTGTTGTTCACGGAGGCGGCAGCTTCGGTCACCCAGCAGCAGCTAAATATGGCATAAAAGATGGTTACAAAGAAGACCCAACACAAAAGTTTGGTTTCGCCGAAACCCACCATATGATGACCGTTCTTAACGGTTTAGTTATGGATGCACTTATTTGGCATGAAATCCCCGCAGTCAGCATTGCCCCATCATGCTGCATGGTCACAGAAAACGGTAAAGTCAAAACCTTCGATGAAACAGCTCTTAAAGCAATGAGCAAACTTGTTTTCACACCAGTAATGTATGGCGATGCTGTTATGGACGAAAAATTGGGATTCACAATCCTAAGCGGTGACCAACTCGTAACCTACCTCGCGTTAAAGTATAATGCTGAAAAAATCGTTATCGGTGTAGACACTGACGGCATCTTTGAAGCAGACCCAAAAACCAATCCGGAAGCAAAACCATTTAAAAAATTAAATCTTGCAGAACTTAAAGCGTTGCAGCCTAAACTTGGAAAAGCAGCCGGAACCGACGTTACAGGCGGAATGGCAGGTAAAATCGCTGAACTTATCCCAGCCGTGGAAGCCGGAATTCCAGTCACAGTTACTGGAGCCACAAAAGCCTTATCTATTTACAGAGCCTTAACAGACCAAAGCGTGTTAGGCACTGTAATAGAGAAGACGTAAAATGGCTGCTCAGAAAACTGAAAAAAGAAAAGGCGAACATATTCGAATCTGCCTTGAAGAGAAGGCACAAGCAAGAAACGTGACAGCAGGGTTTGAGGACATAAAGTTTGTCCATCGGGCTCTGCCTGAAGTTAACAGAAAGGACATAAACCTTTCAACTTCTTTTTTAAACAAAAAATTTAATGCCCCCCTTATTGTTGGAGCCATGACCGGTGGCACAGAGGAAGCCATTAAAATAAACCAAAACATCGCAGTGGCAGTTGAAAAACTTGGAATAGGCATGGGTTTGGGAAGCCAAAGAGCAGCCATAGAAGCACCATGCCTCGAAAAAACCTATTCAGTTGCACGCAAAGCCGCACCAAACGCTTTCTTAATCGCCAATGTTGGTGGCGTTCAGCTTGTTCACGGTTATGGCGTCAAAGAAGCCCGGAAAGTCATTGAAATGATAGATGCCGATGCGGTTGCAATTCATCTTAACGCTTTGCAGGAGGCGGTTCAGCCTGAAGGGCAAACCAACTTCAAAGGGGTCCTTACAAAAATCGGTGAAATTGCAGGTGAACTTGACAAGCCTGTCATCGTCAAAGAAACTGGTGCAGGCATTTGTGCCGAAGACGCTAAAGCGCTTAAAGATGCAGGCGTAAAAGCAATTGACGTTGGCGGTGTTGGCGGAACTAGTTTTGCTGCTGTAGAATACTACCGCGGAGAAAAAATGTTGGGTGAAGCTTTTTGGGATTGGGGCATTCCAACCGCTGCAAGTATCGTTGAAGTGTCTGTGTCTGCAAAGTTGCCTGTAATCGGGTCAGGCGGAGTCCGAACGGGAAATGATATCGCAAAAACCATCGCGATAGGTGCAAGTTTAACCGCCATGTCCCAACCCGTGCTAGAAGCAGCAGTTAAGGGGAGCGTTGAAACAGAACAGTTACTTAAGGGCTATATTGATGAGTTGCAGAATGTGATGTTTCTTGTTGGCGCAGAAAACGTTGCAGCTTTAGCTAAGGTTCCCTTGGTTATCGGCGGCAAAACTGCGGAGTGGTTAAAAACTAGAGGATTTAACATAGAAGGGTACGCACGTAGAGGAGCATGAATAGCGTTTGGATATTGAAAAGTTTCTTGAGGAAAAAGCGCCTTTAGTTGACAAAGCTATTGAAAAGTATATTCCCCGCAAATTCACTAAAGACTCCATCCTTTTCCAAGTTACACCGCCAGCTTACAGCTACAACCTGGAAACGATGGATAAAGCAATAGCTGATCCTATCTGGGACATGCTGGACCGTGGAGGAAAACGTTGGCGCCCCGCATTGTTTCTGCTCATCTGTGAAGCCTTAGGCAAACAAGAAGGTTACTGCGCAGACTTCGCAATCATCCCAGAAGTCATCCACAACGGCACACTTGTTATTGACGACATTGAAGACACTTCCGAGTTGCGTCGAGGAAAACCCTGCACTTACAAACTGTACGGGTTAGATATTTCAGTTAACGTCGGTAACGCAATGTACTATCTGCCCTTGCTGGCTTTAATGACTAAAGAGGTTGATTTGCCGGCAGAGATGCTAAAGGGCGTTTACGAAGTTTACGTGCAAGAAATGGTAAACTTAAGCATGGGACAAGCCATGGACATAGCATGGCATCGTGGCTTAGCAAACGCTGACAACATCGGCGAAGATGATTACTTGCAAATGTGCGCCTATAAAACAGGTACCTTAGCACGTATGGCTGCAAAGATGGCTGCTGTTCTCGCAGGCGCAGACAAACAACTTGTCGAGAAGCTCGGAAGGTTTGCTGAAAGCATCGGTGTCGCGTTTCAGATGCAGGATGACATTTTAGATTTAACTGGGCAAGAGTTTGCTAAAAAGAAAGGCGGCGTTGGTCAAGATATTACGGAAGGCAAACGCACATTAATGGTTATTTTTACTCTTGAAAACGCAAAAGACGCTGATAAGAAGCGGCTTATTGAAATCTTAAATATGCACACCAGCGACCAGAATCTGCGTGATGAAGCAATTGCGCTTATGCAGAAGTACCATGCTATCGAACACACCAAGCAGACTGCAGAAAAAATCGTGATTGACAGCTGGAACGAGGTTGACCGCTTATTGCCTACGCCGGAGGCTAAGGAAAAATTAAAAGCGTTCGCCGAATTCTTGATTAAAAGAAATATGTAAGACTTACGTGAGCGTAGAAGATTTGTCACTTGAACAAGATAATGATTTAAGAGATTTAATTAGGAAAGCTGCTTTACTTAACGCGGTTTCTCATGATGGTAAAGCTCAGGCAGGCGCTATGGTTGGCAAAGTTCTTGGAGAAAGACAGGAACTGCGGTCACGCGTTAAGGAGCTTTCCGTTGTAATTGCTAATGTAGTTAACGAAGTTAATGGTCTTTCTTTGGTTGAGCAGAAGGCTATTGTGGAGCAGAATTGGCCTGAAACTCAAAAGAAAGAAAAACCCGAAGAAAAACGTCTTCCTGCCCTGCCAAATGCAGATAAATACAAACAAATAGTTACAAGATTCTCCCCGAATCCTGATTGTGTACTGCATCTTGGTAGTGCCCGAGCTATTGTTCTTAGCCATGAATACGCGCGTATGTATAACGGCAAATTTATTCTACGCTTCGAAGATACTGACCCCAAAATCAAAAAACCAGCCTTAGAATTTTATGAGAGCATCAAGAAGGACCTCAAATGGCTCGGTGTTAAAGTTGATGAAGAATATATTCAAAGCGACAGGCTTCCAATTTATTATGAGTACGTGGAAAAACTGGTTGGTTTGGGTGCAGCGTATGTTTGTGAATGTCAAGCTGAAGTGTTCCACAATATCACTCTTGCCCGAGAAGCTTGCCCCTGCCGAGATTTGGCGCCTGCAGATCAGCTTGAGCGTTGGCACAAAATGTTAAACGGCGGCTACAAGGAAGGCCAAGCTGTTGTGCGTGTTAAAACTGAGCTTGACCATCCTAACCCGGCTGTACGTGATTGGCCTGCCCTACGCATTATTGACACCAAGAAGTATCCGCATCCACGTGTAGGTAGCAAATATACTCTTTGGCCACTCTACAATTTAGCTGCGGGTATAGATGATCACTTGATGGGTATGACTCACATCATTCGCGGTAAAGAGCATTACACTAACATGATACGTCAAAAATACATGTATAACGCGCTTGGCTGGGAATATCCTGAAGCTATACATTACGGTAGACTCAAAATTACGGGCGCGTTCCTTAGCAAATCAAAAATTATCGCGGGCGTAAAAGACGGCACTTACGCAGGTTTTGATGACCCCCGTCTGGGTACTTTTGCTGCTTTGCGTAAACGTGGTATTACTCCTGAAGCTATCAAAAAAATGATTATTGATGTGGGTATAAAATCTAATGATGTTACATTAAGCTGGGAGAACTTGTACTCGTATAACCGTAAAATCTTGGACGCTTCAAGCAACAGGTACTTCTTCGTGTCAGAACCCGTTGAACTTAAAGTTTCTGGGCTGCCTAAAGCGTTCACTTCCAAGCTGCCTCTGCATCCTGAAAAGCCAGAAAAAGGTTTCCGAGAATACACAGTAACCCCAACAGGCGACGACTCATCAGTGAGTTTCTGGATACCCAAAAAAGACGCAATGAACATGGAGCAGGGCAAAATCGTTAGGCTCATGGAACTCTTCAATGTGGAAACCTTAAAAGTAGGCAAGCAAGCAACCATTGACGCTGTTGAACCTAAAATCATGTCTGTTGACGCTAAATTCTCCAGCGAATCCTATGAGGACGTTAGAAAAATCAAGGTTCAACTTATCCAGTGGATTCCTAAAGGTACAGAGTTTCTTTGTGAAATTGTCCTTCAAGACGCTTCCAGAATGGAGGGTTTTGCTGAGAGTGAATGCAAAAAATTAAAGTCGGACATGATTATACAGTTTGAACGGTTTGGGTTTACCCGCGTGGATGAAGTTAGCTCCCAGAAAATGGTGGCTTACTTCGCGCACAAGTAAGGAGGTAAAAAAATGCGAAAAAGTGATAATGCAATAATTTGGCCGGTTTACTTTGATGTGGCTAAAAGTAAGAGTGAGGGTAGACGTGTCCCTAAAAACTTGGCTGTTGCCACCCCTAAAATTTTGGAGCTTAAAGAAGCCGCTGACAAGCTTGGACTGCAAAACGAGGTTAACCCAACTGCTGGTTATCCTAAAGCGCCTTGGTTGAAAATGGGTATGTTGACTGTTGAGAAAGGTGAGTCTAAAGAAAAGATTGTTTTAAAACTTGCAGCGCAATTGGCTAAAATTAAGAGTCAACAGCAGGCTGAGCAACAGAAGCAACAGTCGCAGCATGGTTATAAAAGATAAAAAATAAAAAATTTTTTTTATTGTTTTTCTTTTCCTGCGATTAAGACAGCGTTGATGATTCCGTCTGCGCCTGGTCTGCTGGATACTTTTGCGTGTCCAAGGGTTGTTTCGATTTCTGCGCCCTTGGTGATTACGCCTCTACGGTTATAGTCAACGTTTGCGCCGTTTTTGACTACACGGACGATTTCTACTTTTTGTGTTTGTCCAGTTTTTTGGTCTGTTACTGAGGCAAATTTTTCTGTTAAAGCTTTAACTCGTTTGTTGCCGCCTAAGCCTCTTGTGCTTTTGCGTTTTGGTTCACCGAGAGTAGTTTCAGCTGGGTAACCGGCTGCTTCATACTTCTTTTTTGAACGGTAAACACGTTTTTTGCCGCCTGTAAGTTTTCTTTTGCGTAAACTGCTATGAGTAGACATATTCTACATTCCTTTTAATTCGCGTAGTCAGTAAAACTGTTAATTTCCATATAAACGTATCCGTTTAAAGACTGCGGTTTTGTGTCAGGATTGTTTTTTTGTTAGAAGCTGTTGATGGAACCTGTTTGATTTTCATTGCTTGTTGTCTGGTCTTTTTCTTATTTTTCAGCCAAATTTTTTGTGTTTTTGTGGGGTTTGTTTTGGGTTGCTTTTTTGATTCTAAGCCTGAAACGTTTGCAGAGCACGTCAAAAAAAGGCGGCAGGCGTCAATAAAAGTCAAAGGAAGTCAAAGAGTCAACAGAACAGCAATGAAGGCACAATGCGATCGGGCACTAACATGACCCAAACAAAGGTTAACCCCGCTCAGAAAAAACCAGTACCCAACCCAACCCTATAAACAATTTTAGCGTTAAAAAAGCCCAAAAAAGGCAATTGGAAAAAAGAGCATTTCCACATTGGGCTTATATTGACTTGATTACTTCATTTTTTAAAGATTCAGTTCACTAAATTCTTATGCAAGCTGGTGTGTTAGCCTACGCACCATCCGAACCGTTTAATGTCCGCTGGGGCGATTCTTTCTTTTTCTAAGAGTTCTTTTAGGCATACTGGGTCTGTTTCCAGTGGGTCGCCTGTGCATGCGTATGCTCTTCCTCTGCATCCTCCGCATGTTGCTCGGTATTGGCAGGCTCTGCATTCGCCTTTGAGGTTAGCGCGGTTTCTTAGGGTTTGGAGGATGGGTGAGTTGTACCAGATGTCGCTGAGGCTTTGTTTTCTGATGTTGCCGACGGTGATGGGTAAAAACGTGCAGGGGTAGATGTCGCCGTTTGGGCGTAAGCTGAAGTAAAACGTGCCTGCGTGGCATCCGACTGGGTTGTGTACCCAGAACTCTTTGAGGAGCAAGTCTTTTGGATGAGAGCCGTTGCGTTTGTGGATTTGCATTGCAACGTCGGGGTATAATGGCTGGCCGCCTGACATTGTGAAGACAAGTTCCCTTTGCTCCTGAAGGCTTTGCAGGTAACGCATCAAATCCACCCGTTGCTCTTGGGTCATTGCTTGCTGCATCATGTCATGCCCCCTGCCCACAGGTATAAGGTCATAAACAGCTACTTGGTCAACACCCAAGCCCTCAAGGAACTCGATTCTTGCAGGCATCTCAGCCACAGTATCCTTAAGTGCCATCGTAGTTATGACCACTTCCAAATCAAGCTCTATACAAGTCTTAATTGCCTCGACAGCCTTCCTGAAAGTACCCTTCAAGTTCCGCAGTTCATCATGCTTTTCAGGCACCACCGAATCAATAGGGATACCAACAGCTTTAATGCCTGCATCTTTGAGCTCAACTGCTACTTCAGGTGTCAAAAGCAACCCGTTAGTCAGCAATGCAGGAATTATGCCTGCGCCGTTACAGTATTCAGCAAGCTGCAAAACAAAATCTTTCCGTGTTAATGGTTCACCGCCGCTAATGATTAGCGCCTGTGTTCCAAGGATTTTCATTTCGTCGATGGCACGCATGGCTTCGGTTAGGCTTAGCTCGTTTGGCAAGGGTTCACGGGCGCTAACGTGGCAGTGCAGGCAGCTTAAGTTGCAGCCGCGGGTTACTGCGTAGGACACGATTAGAGGCGTGTTTTGTTCACCTTTTAAGCCTTGATTGAACAGTTTTTGGCGAAGCAGCAACTCAACCATTCTTAAACCTGTACCCAACTTTGAAGCCTCCTTACGCCTTGGGTTTTATCAACCAAATCTGAACCGCACGACGCAGAAACCACGCAACCGCGAAAACCACGGCAATAACAATCGCTGCAATCATAATGTTGGGTCCAATATCGATGGCTGCCTCAGCAACCTGCGGGTCAAGGTCAGTTATTTTAACTTCGTCAATGCTTGCAAGAGAGTCATGCCCAAGATAGATTTCTGTGCCGTTAATGATGTTGCCTTGCGGGTTCTGCACGCCGTGAAGCACATCCACTTTTTGCTCTGCACCGTCAATGTAAAGATGCATGCCAGTAACTGTCCGCGTAAACTCCACATGTATCCACTGATTCATGGGCACCTGTTGGGTTGTTACGATTTCGCTGAAGCCATCTTGGTCAGTGTACACGTAGCCAGAAAGGGCGCCTTGCACATAGTTTTCTCCAGCCTCAGGCGTGCCAGCCCGAATTGAAAGTCCCAGCACGCGGGTAGTGTTCTGCCACGCACACGCTTGGTCAGGATGGTTAGCCTTTACAACAATATTATTGTACGGTTCATCCCTAAACGCTGAAACATTAATCCAAGCTTCAATAGCAACCTGTTTTTGCACGTCAAGATTCGGCGAAATCTGCATGTAAACGGGCTGCGGAGTCGGCGGAAACCCAACCACAAATTTTATGGGAATATAGACGCCGTTTGCGCCGTCGAACTGCATTGCTTTACCGAATTTTCCGTCAATCAAAGCCGGTTCTGGGTGCCCAACGATAATGCCGGAATTCACGCTTGCAACATCAGGAGTTACAGTGTTATAGCCGCTTGCTTGCACCGTATCCAACGGCCAATACCCCACAGTAACGCCGTTTCCCTGCGCACCAACCGCAACAACCAGAAATGAGCCTAACAGAATAGTTAACAATGAAAAGAAAACCATCAATTGAACATTTTTTGTAGACATCTTCACTTCACACACTTGCAGAAGGACATAGGCTGCTTATAGCTCTCCCACGGGAACAAGGTGTTCTCCAAAAAGAACAACAGGTTCAAACTGAATTTTGAAAATGCAGATAAGTAGGCGGCGGCATCAATATTGTAGCGGTTTGGATGAAGGAACGTTACTATGTTGTTTTTATCGTTTTAGGGCTTGCATTGCTAAGCGTTTTCGTTTTTGCAGATTTTAATGCTAACTTTGCAGGTAACACGTTTGTTACAAAAGGAACTATTGCCTCAAAACAAGTAACCTCCATAATGCCCGTAGCAGACGGCCAAGAATACTGTTATAACATAACCTGCACAAACGGAAACTGGTTCGAAATAAAAAATAGTTCACACCTATCCAACTGCACAAACTTATACAACTGCCTGGAAGAAAACGCAACCTACACCTTCACCACCTGGTTTGACACAAACACTGGCACCTGGAATATCATCGACACAACAAAAGTCCACGATTAAAGTTGCTCTTAAGCATTAGAGTTAATACTGCCAAAAGCTTACTTGACCAATAAGGCGCTCCATATGCGAAAACTCAAAGGTTCCGGCAGCTACCTAAAGCGGCAAACCAGAAAAAACCTTGCCAAAGCAACCCTAAGCCTACTGATTTTCTGCTTAATTTTTGCCGCTACAAGCTACTTTGCAATTGTCGCGAAAAACATTTGCGTTTTTGAAACAGCAGGTTTTATTGCTTCACTAATTCCTCTGGGAGCTTTCTTGTTTTATCAACGCAAATACCGCATCTACAAAGGCGGAAGCAAAGGCGAACAAGACGTAATCAAAACCCTAAACAGAAACCTAAACGACGACTATTATCTCATCAACGAAGTGTACTTAGGCAGAGGCGGCGACGTCGACCACATAGTTTTAGGTCCCACCGGCGTTTTTGTTTTAGAAACAAAAAACTGGAGCGGCAAAATCCTCTGTGACGGCGACAACTGGCAGCGTCCCGGCAAACACCCGATGGGCAGCCCAAGCCTGCAAGTCAAACGTAATACCCAAAAAATCAAACACTTAATTGACTCATCACCAGTTTTAAGGGAAAATGGGGTTTGGGTTGAAGGCATTGTTGTTTTTACTAATCAATATTCCAGCCTAAACATCAGCAACCCAACTGTAACAATTCTTAAACTACAACAGCTACCAAGCCACATAACAAGCCAAAAAAACATGTTAACTCCAGAACAAATCCAGCAAATCGCCAAACAAATCCAAAACCAAAGTTAACACTGAATTTTAAGCCAATCTTTCCGTTTAACCAAAGCTAAAGCAGTGATAACAGTTATCAACAAACTGCCAATAAGGAAAGAGTCAGGCAAAGCGCGTGCAGGATTTTGAATAGTAAAAGCAATTATTGCCACGGTCAGGTAAAGGCTCACGACGCCGCTGACCAATTGGGTAACGTATAGTGCTTTTCTTGCTTTGTAAGCTTGCAGTTTTAGCCAATCCAGAAACCGCGAACATCTTGATGACACGTCGGGCAAATCATCCAGTAGCAAAGCTAAACCTCCAAGAGTAAAGAATCTTCCAGCAGTAACTTCAACGGTAGATGAGTCAACCAGAAACAGCCTAAACAGGGAAACCGGAGTAAAAAATATGACAAAAAAAGCTGAGACAAACAGGACTATAAACCCGTAAACGTAATGGTGGAACAGGAGTCGCCCAGTATGCAATGCCCGGCCTATGCTTGCGCTTGGAAAAATGTTAACCAACCCCGCGATGATTATGAATATGAAGAGGTTGCCGTTTAACGCGTAAGGCGGATATGGTTCAGTTGATGTAGAATAGTAATAGTTGAGGATTCCTATTACGCCGCCGATGGTTATGAGCGCATTTAGGATTAAGGCTATGCTGAAAGTTTTTTTAAGCCACGTCATTACTGTGCCAGCCATATATCCTAAATCCCCTTTAATGATGGTTAGCCGTTTTAACGGATTAACTGTCTAGGCACCCAATAATAAACAACGCGCAATTACACGGAAAAAATCCAAGGAAAAAACTATCGCAAACTAATACATAATTTATTATGCATAAATTCTTAAGCTAGAACTCTAAAGGCACAATAGAGGTATCTCGCTTGAAGTTTGAAGTAAAATACAAACCATCCTACGCCCTGCTCGTCGCCAGCCTCGAACAAGGCGAAACAATCACCGCTGAATCCGGCGCCATGACCTACATGGACCCCACCATCGAAGTCCACACCCGTAAACGCGAAAGAAGCCTACTAGGCAGTTTAGGCTTAAGCATAATTGGCGGGCAATCCTTTTGGGTTAACGATTACACAGCCACAAAAGGACCCGGAGACGCCGCGTTTGTAGCCGCACCAGTTGGAGACATCGAAAAACTTGATGTGGCACCCGGCAAAGGCTACATTATCCAAAAATCCGCCTACATCGCCTCAACGCCAGACATTAACTTGGACGTTAAATGGGAAGGCTTCACCAAAGGCTTATTCGGTCAAGGCTTATTCATGCTAAAAGCCACCGGCAACGGACCATTATTCATTAACACTTTCGGAGCCATAGACGTTCACACTTTAGCGGCAGGACAAACATTGATTGTTGACAACTTCCACCTTGTCGGCTTCAGCGACACATGCAGCTACAAAGTAACCAAGTTCGGCGGTTTAAAAGAAACCCTGCTTGGCGGCGAAGGCTTCGTAACACAAATCACAGGCCCCGGAGACGTACACATCCAAACAAAGAACCTGCAAGAATTCACAGAATGGCTCTGGACACTGCTTGAACCAAAAGTACGCAACACACGAAGCCGCTAAAAAAACAAGATTTAATACCTTCTTTTTATTTTTAAGCCCTAAAAAACTGGTGAAAAAGATTGGGGAGCACACTAACGGGCGCTTTCGTAGGTTTTGTAGTTATTCTTGCTTTAGCATGGCTTTTCCCAGGCATCGGACACATTATAGGCGGTTTAATCGGCGGCTTCATAGCAGGAATCGTCGCAGGCGGCATAATTAAAGGTCCAATCGCAGGCTTTTTAGCAGCTATCGGTGCAGGCATCATATTAGCAATCTTGGCGTTCTTGGGCGCAATTTACATTGGCGGAATCAACTTTGGCTTCTTTGGTGCACTATTCGGTGGACTGTCAGGTTTAGGCGCAAGCATAGCTGCTTTGATTTTAGGCGGCATAGAAGGCATCATGGCAGCCATCGGCGGATTCGTAGGCGGCTTACTACACAGATAAAAAAGGCAGGCTAAAGTAAGCCCAACATTTTTTTATCGATCTAAACTTGTCACTTTATCAGCCGTTGGTTTTTCTGGCACTTGGTCAAGAATCATTTTCTCTTCAGGCTTTTTGCTTAGTACAATCGGCTGAAGCTCTTTTGCCAACTCCAAGGCTGAGGCAAGCTTACTGGCTCTGTCAGCGTGAATCTCAAGCAAAACCCCATCCTTGCGTACGGTATCTCCTATCTTAGCATGAAGTATTACACCTGCGCCTTTCTCTTTGGGCGTGCCAGCTTCACGTGCAATTCGGACAAGCGCGTCAGTGCTAAGCCAAAGTACTCTGCCAGTTCTGTCTGAACGTAAAACTTCATGGAACTTACCAACCGGCAAATCTTCAGGCTGAATTGTTGGGTCTCCGCCTTGGGCAGCTATGATTTCACGCATTTTCTTCTCAGCTTTGCCTGAATTTATCATGTCTTCGGCTATGGCGCGACCGTTCTGGGCGCCTACCATTTCAAAAAGCATTCCTGCAAGGCTAACTGCTTTTTCTCGCAGGTCAGGCGTGCCTGCACCCATCAAGGTTTGCAGTGCTTCTCTTGCTTCCAAAGCTGGTCCCATACTGCAGCCTAATGGTTGTTCTCCAAACGTTAAAGCGCAGTGAATGTTTAAGCCGAGGCGTTTTCCTAAGTCAACAAAGTCTGCTGCTAAATTGTAGGCTTCTGTTCGGGTTTTGATTTTGGCGCCCATGCCAGTTGGTATGTCTATTGCTACGTGGGTGGCTCCGATAGCTACCTTTTTGCTTAAAATCGATGGCAGAAGCAAGGGGTCAATACCCAATGGGTACTCAACTTGGATAAACAAGTCATCTGCAGGAGCTAACTCTAATGCGCCGCCCCAGACAAGGCAACCGTTGGTTTTTGCTACTACGTCTTTGATTTCGTCAAGTGACAGGTTAACGGGGCACAAGGTTTCGACACGGTCGGCTGTTCCGGCTGGTGAGGTGATGGCGCGTGAAGAAGTTTTGGGGATAGTGTATCCTGCCGCTGCAACTATAGGCACAACAAGCATGCTGGTTTTATCGCCGGGAATGCCGCCGACACTATGCTTGTCAAGAATTGGTCCGGGACCAAAATTAAGCGATTTACCCGTTTCAATCATCGCCTTAGACATGCCCTCAGCTTCGCTCGTGCTTAACCCATAAATCTTCAAGGCAGTTAGAAACGCGGCGATTTCTACTGAGCTTAAGTGGCGTTCAACTACGTCTTGAACAATAGTTTTTAGGTCTTGTTCACGGAGTCGGTCGCCTCGTAGTTTGGCTCGTACGTTGATTAGTGACTCTGGTACGGGTGCAAGATTAACGGTGACTGTTTCGTCTCCTTTAACACCCAAGGCTATAGCGATTTCTTCGTACAGCCCAATGCGGTTCATGGGAAAATTGGCGGCAATGTTAGCAATTGCAATTGCCTCTTGTGTGCCGTAGGTTAAACGTATTCTGTCGGAACTGTGCACGCCAAGAAGACTGGCGCTTTGTTCACTGAGAATGGCGATTCTGTTGCCGCCTGTTGTAATGTTTAGTACTTCAGCGATGAGCTCCATAAGCTAACCACCCTTATTTGATTGGTTTTGGGATAGTTAAAGATTTTAAGGCAACCAGATTTAAAAGTAAGCTAGAGTGTGACCGTTTTGAAGTATACGGACTTTGTTGATTTAAATTACAAACCAAAAGAAACCGATTTAATTTGCACATTCACTGTTGAACCCGAAGGCATAAGCCTCAAAGAAGCAGCAGGCGGCGTTGCAGCGGAAAGCAGCGTCGGAACATGGACCGAACTAACCACAATTAAACCGTATGTTGAAGAACTTGCTGCTCACGTCTTCAGTATCCAAGAAAACACCATCAAAATCGCATACCCAGTCGAACTTTTTGAAGACTCAAACATGCCAAACATCCTAAGCAGCGTAGCAGGAAACGTTTTCGGCTTAAAAGCATTAAAAAACTTGCGGCTTCTTGATATTCACTTTCCCAAAGAGCTTCTTGACGGCTTTTATGGTCCAGCTTACGGCATAAAAGGAATACGCAAACTCCTAAAAGTAGAAAAACGTCCACTTGTAGGTACAATAATTAAGCCTAAACTGGGTCTTAAAACGGTTGACCACGCCAAAGTCGCGTATGACGCTTGGTATGGAGGCTGCGACATCGTGAAAGATGACGAAAACCTAAGCAGCCAAACGTTTAACCCGTTTGAGGCACGCTTGACCAAAACTTTGGAGAGTCGTGACCGCGCCGAGAAAGAAACTGGTGAACGCAAGGTTTACATGATTAATGTTACCGCTGAAACTGACACCATGATTGAACGCGCACAAGCCGTGGAGGATCAAGGCGGCAAATACGTGATGGTTGACATTTTAACCTGCGGTTGGTCAGCCCTGCAAACGTTGAGAAATCAAGAGTTCAAACTGGTTATTCATGCACACAGGGCAGGTCATGCAGCTTTCACAAAGAATCCCCTGCATGGTATCGCCATGAAACCTATCGCCACGGTCGCTCGAATCATCGGTGTAGACCAACTACACGTGGGCACAGTGGTAGGTAAAATGTCTGAGACCAAAGCTGAAGTTGTGGAAAATATCGAAGCCTGCAAGTCAGAAATGGGCGAGATAAACCCTGTTTTGCCTGTAGCCTCAGGAGGACTCCACCCGCGATTGGTGCCTGCGCTTCTTGAAACCTTTGGCAATGACGTTGTTTTGCAGGCTGGCGGCGGAATCCACGGCAATCCGCTGGGCACAGTTTCAGGTGCGAGAGCGATGCGGCAAGCAGTCGACGCCACCTTGGAAGGCAAGACGCTTGAAGAATACGCCAAGACCCATAAAGAGTTGCAGGCAGCTTTAGACACTTGGAAAGCCTAGCCCGCTTTTCTTTTTTGGAGTAACCTGTTTTTTTAACTTTTTTCGCTATTAGTAATTACCTCATTAAGGATTTTTTTGCTTTAAGATAAATGGTGAGTTGAATGAATAACAGAAGGTAGAGTTTGTTGTGTCTATACGTCTAACAAGTAGACTTGTGGACTGAAAATCAATAATGTTTATTACTATTCACTACAACAAAGGGCTTGGCGACCATCATGGAGAAAATTGAAGAAAGTGCACAGTACCTAAAAGGTTGCGCCAGCATTGAAACTCAAACCTTCAAACTCTACGAAACATTAGCCAAAAAAATTAACCATCCTGAAAGCAGTTTCATTTTAGGCTTTGCTTATGACAGCATAAAAAACGCCAAAATCATCCAAAGCATGCTCCAAACAATCGATTTGCCAGATGAGGATAACGAAAATAAAAAAACTGTGTCAGTACTTGCCAGCGAAGTCTACGCGTTTTCAAGAAGAATCGAAAAAACAAATAACGTTGACCAGAGAGGTCTTATTGAAATTTTCAAGGAATTAATTCGGCTTGAGGACCTTATAAGCAAACTTTACTCGGAGTACATGGAGTCAAGTTACCCTAAAGTTTTAGCTGAAGAAATGTCAAGGTTTGTTAAGTTGGATTTTGGGAATTTCAAGAAAGTTTTCGAGGGCTTTGTTGCTGAAAAGCAAAGTCACCGTGAAACAATGATTGAAATCGTTTACTGCGTTGAAGCAAAGGAAGCTGAACGACTCAAAAACTCGACGCCGACTGTTAAATACCAGAATCCTGACGCTTGGATTAACCAGTCATCACTTCACGTGTTCTCAAGAAACAATTACTAAACCCTTTTTTCATATCCAGTTTTTTGCGTGTTCGTTCGTGCGGTATTGCCCGTTATAGTTTTATATTGAATCATCGTAAAACACGATAAAGAAGAGTATTTAGCATGTCAGATACTGGAGTAACTGTAAAGAAAAATGTAGACTTCAGCGAATGGTACGTTGAAGTAGTCTTGAAAGCTGAACTTGCCGATTACGCCCCCGTAAAGGGCTGCATGATTATCCGCCCAGACGCTTACGCGGTTTGGGAAAAAATCCAAGAAGTGGTCAACCAAAAAATCAAAGCCACCGGCCACAGAAACACTTACTTCCCAATGTTCATTCCCGAAGCATTCCTCAAAAAGGAAGCTGAACATTTTGAAGGGTTCACTCCAGAAGTTGCATGGATCACACAAGGCGGAGACACCCCGCTTGAAGAAAAACTTGCAGTGCGTCCAACCAGCGAAACCATAATGTACGCTATGTTTAACAAGTGGGTACGTAGCTGGCGAGACCTGCCTCTGAAAATTAATCAATGGTGCAACATTGTCCGTTGGGAAACCAAAGCCACAAAACTGTTTCTGCGAACCCGCGAGTTCCTTTGGCAGGAAGGCCACACAGCACACGCCACCGCCGAAGAAGGGGAAGCCGAAGTCATGTGGGCACTAAACATGTACAAAGACGTCATAGAAAACACCTTAGCCATTCCAGTATTGATTGGCACGAAAAGTGAAAGCGAAAAATTCGCAGGCGCCCTCTACACAACCGCGCTCGAGTCCATTATGCCAGACGGCAAAGCATTGCAAATGGGAACCAGCCACAACCTAGGCCAACACTTCGCCAAAGTCTTTGATGTAAAATACATCGGCGAAGACAAGCAAGACCATTATGTTTGGCAAACCAGTTGGGGCATTACGACACGGTTGATTGGCGCCATGATTATGGTTCACGGAGACGACAAAGGCTTGATTATGCCACCAAAAGTTGCGCCAGTTCAAGTCGTTATTATTCCAATTCCATTTAAGGGTCTAGAAGCAGAAGCAATCGCCGCCAAAACAAAAGAAATTGCGGAGTTACTCAAAGCCAAAGGTGTAAGCGTAATCTTAGATGACCGCAACGAGTACACACCAGGCTGGAAATTCAACCAGTGGGAACTCAAAGGCGTTCCAGTGCGCATCGAACTTGGCCCACGCGACCTGAAAAACGGTCAAGTAGTCATGGTACGACGCGACACCAAAGAGAAACTGTTTGTCAAAGAAGCAGGCATCCCCGCCACAATCGAAAAACTGCTCCAAGACATACAAGACAGTATGCTCGCAAAAGCCAAAGCAATCCTTGCAGACAAAACCACAGAAGTACAGACTTATGATGAGTTCAAGCAGGTTGTTGAAGGCAAAGGCGGATTCATCAAAGCAGCATGGTGCGGAGACCCAGCTTGTGAAGCAAAAATCAAGGAAGAAACAGGCGCAACAATCCGCGTTATACCCTTCCAGCGAGAAGAGCCAAAATCGGGTTGCGTGTTCTGCGGCAAAGAAGCAAAAGACACCGCCTATTTCGCAAGGTCTTACTAGACCAAAATTTTTTCCATTTTTTTAATTGCTAAAAATTTTAGTCTTCTTGTTTGCGTGGGCAAGATTTATTTTTTTCTCCACTATGTCTCTTGGGTACAGGTCGGTAACTACCATTGTCAAACGTTAAAGTAACTAAACGTGCAAGCAACATCGAATACGCCATTCGCGATGTAATAGTTCACACTAAAGACCTAATAAAGAACGGCAAAAAAATCTATTACCTAAACATCGGCGACCCAGCCGCATTCGACTTTAAAACACCTCCCAGCTTAAAAGATGCATTATGCAACGCCATCGCCAAAGAGGACAATTATTATTCACCTTCAGAAGGTCTTCCCGAGCTTAGGCAGGCAGTTGCAAATAAAGAGAAAAAAGTAAACAATGTAGACATTACAGCAGATGATGTCATTGTTACTGAAGGAATCTCGGAAGGCATTCAAATGCTGCTTGGCGCCATCGTTGAGAAAGGAGACGAAATTCTCTTTCCAGGCCCAACTTATTCACCATACATTTCCTACACCAAATTCTTTGACGGTACACCAGTCTCCTATGAGACAATCGAAAAAGAAGGGTGGCAACCCAACATTGAGGACCTGCGCAAAAAAATCACCGATAGAACACGCGCTATCGCCATAATTAACCCAAACAATCCCACAGGCGCAGTCTATGACAGCAAAACCATCAAAGCAATCCTTGACATCGCAGGAGAACACAACTTACCGGTTATCAGCGACGAAATCTACGACCAACTAACATATGAAAAACCATTTGTTAGCGCAGCCAACGTCACTACTGACGTTCCCGTCATCGGTTTAAACGGTTTTAGTAAAGTTTACCAGATGACCGGTTGGCGACTCGGCTACATGTACTTTAAAGGCGAAGGCGACAAGCTAAAGGCTCTTAAAGATGGTGTCGAGAAAGAGTGCAGAATCAGAATATGCGCTAACACGCCAGTCCAAATCGCGGCAACCGCAGCGCTTAACGGTCCACAGGACTTTGTCAAAGACATCGTTGAACGTTTAAAGCAACGCCGTGACTACAGCTGGAAACGTTTAAACGAAATCGAAGGCGTATCCACAACCAAACCTGAAGGCGCATTCTATATTTTCCCCAAAATTGAAGACATAGGTAAACGCTGGAAAGACGACATGGATTTCGTAGTTTCATTGCTAAAAGAAACAGGCGTTTTAATCGTTAACGGTTCAGGTTTTGACCCAGTTTACGGTAAAGACCATGCAAGAATCGTGTTCCTTCCGCCAGTTAACGAGCTTGAAAAAGCGTATGACGCACTTGAAGGCTTCGTAAAGAATGGGCATAGAGGGCGCGGTCACGTAGGCAAAGGGTAAACCCTTCAACTTTTTTAGAACTTTTTTGTTTCAACATTGTTTGAAAGAATTCTTTATCATTAGCACCTACCCTCTATAGGTTTCTGCATAGAACCTCTAATAGGCTCCAAAAATTCTCTAAATTGAGTCTATTTAGCCATAGCCTGAATTAGTCAAGAAAGTTTGACGAATAAGTTTTTATCAGTTTCAAATGTTTGAAGGTTCTATGAATAACAAGCGTTTAGGTATCACTATTCTGATATCCGCAGTTTTGTTGGTAGCTGCGTTTGCTGGCACTATAACGTACTTTCTTTCTGAAATAAACTCTTTAAACAAACAAATAATTGAACGCAACAGCGAAATTTCCGATCTAAACAGTCAAATAGCAAATCTAACAAAAAAACTGTCAACAGCAAACCTAACCGCTTCTTTAACTGTTGAAGATTACTCTGATTATTTTCTTTCTCTTGACGGTTCAGTATCAAATATTGGGAGAGAAACTGCAACGAACGCTGGTTTACATGTAACGGGGTATGATGCACAGGGAGTATTGAAAATTAATGCTACAGTTCCTCTGGCTTTTCAAGAAGAGTTCAGTAATCCTTTTGGGAACTTGGAGGCAGGGGGCAGTTTAATTGGCGGCAGTCATTCGGTAACAAGTTTAGACGGCGGGCAGTCTGCTCAAATTCGTTTAGATATTGACCATACAGGGTCGGTTGCAAACTGGACAATTATTCCCATATGGACAACTACGGCTTAGCTAAAATTTAACCAAGCAAAAAGCATCTAAACCCTAATACGCCAAATGGGTAGCACTGGAATTAAGAGTACATGACCAATAAATAATAATTATCCTATGATTTAAAAAAGAAAGAGAAAGTTTAGATTTTTGTGCCCTGACTTGGGTCACAGATTACTTTTTGGAATTCAACCATCAATTTTTTGGTGACTGGCCCCGGTTTGCCGTCGCCGATTACGCGTTTGTTGACTTCACGTATTGGAGCCATTTCCATGGCGGTTCCAGTGAAGAATGCTTCGTCAGCAGTGAATAGCATGAACGGTGTCAGGTTGCATATGTTGACTTTTATGCCGAGTTTAGCTGCGATTTGTGTGACAACTTCCGCAGTGATACCAGCTAGTGCGCCTGTTGATGTTGGTGGACTGAAGAGTTCGCCATCTTTAACGATAAACACGTTTTCGCCGACGCCTTCTGCAATGTAACCGTTGTTTTCTAGGCACATGGCTTCGTCAACGCCGTTATTGTTGGCCTCAATTTTGGCAAGGATGCTGTTTAGGTAATTGAGTGATTTAACTTCGTGTGTGGTTGCGTCAACAGGGTTTCTTCGAACCCAACTGAACATTGTGGTTATGCCTGTCTCTTGAGCGTTGCCAGACTTGATTTTAATTGTATCCGCAATTACTATGACTGTTGGTTTGGGACATTTGCGTGGGTCCAAGCCTAAATCGCCGACGCCCCTTGAAACCACGAGACGGATGTAGGAGTCTTTCATTTGGTTTTTGCGCAGGGTTTCTACTACGGCTTGAATCATTTCTTCCTTGGTTAATGGCATGTTTAGCATTATGGCGTGTGCTGAACGGTACAAGCGGTCAACATGCTCTTTAAGTTTGAAGACCACGCCGTTGTATGCGCGGATGCCTTCGAAAACGCCGTCTCCGTAAAGGAATCCGTGGTCATAAACGGAAACTTTTGCCTCTGATTTAGGATAATATTTGCCGTCTATGTATATTTGCAGTTCATTGGTCATTTGTCTTTCACTTCTTGGATGCAGGTTTCTTATTGTTCAATGTTTGATATAGTTTATCACAATGATACGTATAGTTCATTTACGGTTAATTTATTAACCGTGGAACTGGGGACGTTTCGAGAGATAAACTGGCAAGGGCAAGGGTTTGTAGGGTTTGCCTGCAATTTTTTCTGTGACTTTGGTGATGAGCTGCTCGGTGGTTAAGGCTTCTTGTTGACCCTTAAGTTCTCGTACGCGGACGGAAAGAGTGCCTGATTCAATTTCTTTTTCGCCAACAACGATTATGTAAGGTACCCATTCCTGTTCTGCTTCACGGATTTTCTTCTGCAGAGTAGATGCTGAATCGTCGATGTCAACGCGGATACAGTGACCAGCAATTTGAGTGGCTAATTGCTCAACTTTGTCAAGGAACTTGTCGGAAATTGGAATCAAACGTACCTGAGTTGGTGAGAGCCAGACTGGAAGCATTGGTGCTTTGCCTGTCATTTGTTCACGGTAAGCCTTTTCAAGCAATGCGTAAATGTCACGTTCGATGGCGCCGCTTGGGCTACAGTGCAAAATGAGTGGGAACTGTTTTTCGCCCGCCTCGTTAACGTAAGTGATTTCATAACGTTTGGCATTTTCTACGTCGATTTGGTCAGTGCTTAATGCTGCGGCTTTGTCTTGGTTGTCAACAAAGTTAAGGTCCCATTTCAAAGCAAAATAGAAGAACCGTTCATTCCAAACTTCAGCAAGGATTGGCTTGCCGAATGCTTTGGCAAGTTCTGCTATGAAGTCTTTGTTTTCAGCGTAGAAGTCTTTGGTGAAACGCATTGCAATCTCGTAATCGTCATGTACCAAGCCTATGTTGGCAAGCACGTCGATACAGAGGTTGAAGCGTACCATGAATTCCTTCTTCGCCTGTTCAAGGTCAGTACAGAAAGCGTGGCAATCAGGCATGGTGAATGCGCGTAAACGTTTTAGGCCGACGACTTCGCCGCTTTTCTCTCGTCTGAAACTGTAACGTGTAAGCTCGTAAAGTTTGATAGGCATTTGTTTGTAACTAAACTGGGCGTCATGTGCCATCAAGAATTGCCCAAAGCATGCCGCAAACCGCAAAAACAGTTCTTTATCTTCTGATTTAAGGACGTATTGACGTGCTGGGAACCTGTTTAGGTAGCTTTTGAGGCTTGGATGGTTGAAGTCATACATAATTGGGGTTTCAACTTCCATGCCGCCGTAAGCCTGCACGCGGGCTGTAACATATTGTTCGAGCAAGGATTTTATCATGCGTCCTTTGGGATACCAGCGGACGTTGCCGGGGTCACTGCCAGGTTCATAATCAGCAATCTCAAGACGTTTCATCAAGGGCACGTGTGGTGGCATGACAGTGACTGCGCGGGTCTTCTTGATTTCATAGTTGGCGAATTTTTGCAGGTTAGCATGTCCTTTGAATTTGAATTCTTCGACTGGTACAAGTGAACCGTCAGTTTGCAGGATATGCCAGTAAGACTTCATTGTGTCCTCGGCTTTAAGCGCCGCTGAAACTGGTTCCTCTTCCTTTTTAGGTCCAAATACGCCTTCGGCTTCCGTTTTCGCTTCTGTTGAGGGGGTTGCTTCTGGAGTGTAAGCGCGGGCTTGCTCAGCCAACGGGTGGCCTTTGATGGATATTGTGAACTGTTTGTTCCAGCCAAAAGGTGCACGGTAGGTTTCTATGCCTTTTTGTTTTGCAAAGTCTTCCATTTCTTTGATTACAGGGAAGGCTTCAGAAGGTTTTGATAAGTTGCTGCTTAAATGTGCGAATGGGTAGATGAGTATTTTGTTAACTTTTAGTTTACCCAGAAAAGCTCTTGCGTCGTTGATGGCTTTCTGTGCAATTTGGGCGTTGTCGCCTTCTTCAACCGCTGTGAAAAGTACAACGACTTCTTCTACGCGAACTTCATTTTTTTCTGCTTCTTCAGCTTGCGGAATTTCTTTTTCTACTGGCTTGTAAGTTATAAAGTTAGAGTGTAACTGTAAAATTCGCATTTATCTGTAACCTTCTACATTCCGTGACGCCATTTGTCAAGGAGTTTATCTTTCTTGGACTTCTTTTTGTATTCTTTATAGTGCTCCTTGCAAAGGTAAGCACGTTTGTCAGTATTAATTTTTAATCCTGCAGCTTTAACTTTGTCAGCTGAAATTGAACGTTCTGCTTCGTTACTGCAGCCTGACACACTGCATTTTTCGCCTTTATCTATTCGTCCCACGATAGTGCGCCTCAAATCTAACTGATTTACTTTTAGTTACATGTATACTTATTGCTTAAGTTCTTTTTCATAAAGGTAAGTAGCTCTTTTTAGGATTTCTTGCTTTTCCCCAAAATAAGTTGAACCAATTCCTTCCACCACCATCGAAGCGGCAGCAGACCCTACAGAAGCACACCACAAAGACGTCTTATCCCGCAGGTACTCAGTTAAGAAACCGCCAATGAAAACGTCGCCTGCACCAGTTGGGTCAACAAGCACGCTTGATTGGCAAGCAGGAACATTATACTGTGCCCCTTCAACAGAAAGCAATGAACCTTTAGCACCCATGGTTACAATAACTGTTTCTACGCCAACATCATGTAACGCTTTAATTGCCGATTTAAGCTCAGATTGCCCAGTTAAAGCAAAAATTTCGTCTTGTGACGCTTTGCAAATGTTAACCAAGCCCATGATGCGTTTGTCTGCCTGAAGGCTCTGGGTTACGTTGCCGTTTTGGTCAAAACATCGCAGGAATCCTTGAGGGTCAAGTGATAGGACATCGCAGCATGCTTTTAAGCGTTCTACGGTTTCGTAGCTGATTTCGTTAGCTATCGGCGCAATGTGAATGGCTTTAGCTTGCAGGTCGCGTGGGATGTCGTCAATGTTAATTGGGTTGCCTTTGCAGGTTAGTTTTAGTGTGCGTTCGGAGAAGTCTTGGTTGTAAGCAAGTTCAAAATGGGTTGTTGTTTCTTGCATGTAACGTTTTACGGCTGAAACATCGATGCCTTCTTCTTTTAGCCACCACAGATAGGCTTCTGGAAAGTCTTCTCCGACCCGTGACACAACTGATACTGCTCCTTCGAGGGTTTTTACTGCAAAAGAAGTGTAAGTGGTTGCGCCGCCCAAATTGTGAAATGGTTTGTCTCGGGTGGGAACTATTATGGAGTCTAACGAGAAACTGCCGACTACGCAGACGTCACATTTTTGGGTTGCCATTTTGCTGTTCCGATTGATTTTATGGTTACAGGTGATATATAGAATTAGCCTTCTTTACAGGATGACTGACTTAAGGTTTTTTGTTGGTAAATTTAATATATTCCTCAAGCTTGAAGAAGGGGTTGGCTATGGCATTAGCCTTGGCGTAGTCCAGAACCGCAAACCATGAGGATGCTGATAATGCCTACCAGAAAAGGCAGGTAATAGACAGTGAAGTGGATAGAGTTAGCCCTTTTGGCGGCGGGTGCAGTAATTGGCGCAGGTTTACGTTACAAACTTGTTGAGTCTCCAGCATCAATCTACGGGTTACCCCTAAACGTGCTCCTCGTAAACATAATCGGTAGCTTCATACTGGGATTCTTCGCAGTCATGTCCCCAGCACTTAATCTTGACCCAAAATACACCCTTTTTATGGGTGTTGGTTTCTGCGGCAGCCTAACAACAATGTCCTCGTTTGCGCTGGAAACAAGCAACCTGTTTGACAACAGCCGATACGGATTAATGGCGTTAAACGTCTTAACAAACGTGGGTTTATCGTTGGGGGCAGTTTTCGCGGGCAAAACCATAGCTGACGTGGTAATGGAGAGGTTTATGCGTTGAAACAAAAAATGTGGCAACTAACCATCCGAATAAAACGCAACGACACTGTAGATGGCAAACGACTTGAACACTTACTGCTGGATTTGCTAAAAAAGGCGGGGGTTTCAGGGGCAACAGTTTGGACTGGCGTTGACGGCTTTGGAAAACGAGGAAAATCCACCATGCATCTTGAGGGCATCCAAATAAATATGCCTCTAATTATCGAAGTTATTGATTTAGAAGAAAAACTCGAACCCTTGCTGGTTGAGCTTAAACGGCTTATTGACGACAACGGACTAGTCACGGTTCAAGAAACCTATGTAATCTGATCAGTTTATATTTTCGTTTACTCTTTTGCGGTTCTTTTTTGCAAGAACAACAAGCGCAGCCGCTAAAACCACAACTACAACAAACAAAACGATTGCAACCTGCTGCCAATCAAAACCAAATAACACTTCAGCCAGAACATTTGATTGTTGAGCTGCTTGTGTGCCATCGGGAATTGTTACATTTTGCGTCTGGCTCCAACCGCTTGTTTCGTCAATAATGTAAACTTTTCTCTCTTCAACGCCATACTCAGGACCCAACATTGGATGCAAAGGGTGCAATTCGATTTCTGAATGACTAACAAATGCTATCACTTGAAAATCGATTTGGGCTTTAAGTGGATACTGGGTGGATACTGAAATGTTTGTGTATTCTGAATTTGATTGGGATGGGTAATGGAAGTATTCGCCGCTGGGCGCTTGATAAAGTTCATTCCAGCCTTCTTCAAAATGACCCTTACTGCGAACATTATAACTCAAACTATACGTTATGTTGTTAGAACTGTAAGCATAGGGCTGATTTTTTATAGATACCTCTATGTCGTAGGCTTGCACATGGCGTCCAGGGATGGTTATGGCTTCGCCAGTATAGGGGTCAACAGAAGTTGTTGGAGCAACATCATGTGACTTGTCGATTATGTTTACGGTGAATTCGGGCAAAGAAGGTTTAGGAACCGTTGAAGCAGCATAAACAGTTGGAGTTAGTACAACCAGAAGTGCAATCAAAGCAATTCCAGTCAGGGTTATGCCGATTTTTCGGTTTCTACCGTGATTGCCCACTTTTAAGCCTCCAAGTCAGCCCTAAATAAGGCTGGGACAAAAAAGGCTAATAAGGCTTCTTGAAAATCAGCGCAGACAACATAAAATGTCCAAAAAGCAGAATCAACTTTCAAATATAGTAACCAACAGCAGCCGCCATTCTGCTTTTTAACTAAATTTTAAATCAGAACAAAACAATAGAAATACTAAGATAAGCAATGTGGGCTTTAGCTATCGTTGACCCAACAATTTACGCGTTACCTTACATTATTATGCATTCGCGTTTATCGCAGTTTTTTCAGGGCTCATCTTAAAGTTTAAGGTTCTTCACAGTTTTCACAAAAAACGCAGCCTCGCCTTTTACGCTGTTATGACAGCGGTTGGGGTTTTGCTGGGTTTCTTGGCGTATGATGCAGGTTTAGGTCCAACTCATATCTCGTACCATTTTGTTTTTGGTTCGGACTCATTTAACCCTGAAGGGGTGAACCAGTTTAACGTTAATTCAATCAACAATGGCATACGAACGGCAAGCTACAATCTGGTTCTTCACGGCATAAACGCGTCTTTCACCGAAACAAACCCGCCTGAATACGTTAGAATTGACGAGTCAACCATCAAAATGCCTTATACATTCAACACTGCCGCAGAAGCAAGCATAAGCAAACCAGTTTTCTTCACTATAAACCAAGGCGCATCAGGCTTTTCAGTTAATATTGACATGGAAACTTCAGAAGGCACCAACCTACTAGTTACCACTTGTACAGACTCGATGATTTGCACATACAACTCCACGCTTAACAGTTACACAATAAAGTCAATATCATCAGTGACAGCCTAGAAAAATGTGGAAGCGCCAATTTGACCTA
Source organism: Candidatus Bathyarchaeota archaeon (assembly GCA_963832745.1). GTDB lineage: Archaea > Thermoproteota > Bathyarchaeia > Bathyarchaeales > Bathycorpusculaceae > Bathycorpusculum. Next base: position 807,278 of record CAWHVC010000003.1, read on the forward strand.
CCTCCTATAGGTTTTTGCCTAGAACCACTAATAGGCATCCAAATAGACGCCAAATAGGTTGGCTGAAAAACTAAAAATGAATAAAACAAGAAAATGAAATTTTGAGTTTAGGAAAGCAGCAAGATTGCTTTTGCCAAGTCGCCGCCGCATTCCTCAAGTGCTTCTTTTGCTTTCTCGAGGCTTTTGCCGGTTTGGTCTGCTACCAACTGTGCGTCTTCGTCAGTGAATGTTGGTTTTGCTGGGGCTGCTGAGGTGATTTTTCCGGGTGCTTGCTCGCTGACTTGTCCGCCGATGACTTGGTACATTTTTTGTCCTTGAACCTGCAGAATTGCAACTTCTGGCTCGTCGATGACTATGTCTTTTGTGGCTGTTCGGATGATTACTTGGTTAACATCTTCAACAGAATCCATGTTCATGCCCATTTTTTGCATCATGCGTTTCTGTTCACGAGGATTCATACGTTTATGCATACAGCTACACTCTTCAAGTATAGTGTATTCTGCATTAGAACCAAATATACTTAACGACGAACCAACAGTTTTGTTTAGTAGTTGTTGCCGCAGAGGCCCTTTAGCACAACAACAACCAGCGGGTTGTGGGGTAGGTTTTGTTTTTGTGTCAGGGACTGTTTTGGTTTGCTGATTGGTTGTGGGGTTTTCTGTAAGCAGAGTTAAACTGGAACATTTAAAATTAGTTATTACTGGCGTGATTGCGTTTTTGCCGCTTGTATTAGCGGGTAATTGTCTTTGTTGTTTGCATCTATTATGTATGGTGTGTTGTAGGTGCCAGTGGCGCTGTTTTGTGTGGCATCAGGGTATCGGGTTTGGTAGTCACCCCAATAGTTGCCTACTGTACCGTTATCCCATGAAACTAAGTCTGTACCATTTAGTTCATTTGGTACCTGATGAGTTGCTGTCGTCTCAACGACCGCTTGCCTTTGATTATCCAACAAGTTGTTACTAAAAAATAGGTTTCCACTACCAATTGATGGTGTTTCTACGGAATAAAAATAATAATTTTGCACGGAAACTCCAACCGAGCAATTGGTTAAAGAATTAGTGTATACTAAAGAATTGTTAGCGCCTTGGTATTGAATTCCATTTTTAAAGCCATTAACATTGTTTTCAAAAACTTCGCAGTTTTTACCAGGACCTAGGACTATGCCCCCATATAAGTAGTCATAAAGGCCACTATATACTCCGTCATGGGTAACGCCGTTAGAGACCGTGTTTTTTTCAACAATCACATCACTTGCATTGCCCTTAATGACAATTCCTCTCTCGCAATTGCCTATATCGTTTTGAGAAATCAAAGTATTGTTGCCAACGCATGTGATGGCATTGCCGCAATTTGCAGAAATACTGTTATTTGTTATGGCAATATTTGCTCCAGCAATTGATACTCCTTCACCAAACCCGTTAATTATGTTATTAGTCAATTGACAGTTGGAACATTTTGACCCTAATGTTACTCCATATGTGCAACCTGTTATTGTGAAGTTAGATATTGATACATCACTTGCGTTAACGATTACATTAACAAAACTCATATATTTTTCATAATGACCATGGATTACCGTTTTTTCGGGGTTTTGTCCAATCAGCGTTAGAGGTTTATCAATTACTATTTCTTCAGTGTAATTGCCATTGCGAACATAAATTGTATCACCTGGCCATGAATTGTTTATGGCTGCTTGTATGGTTGGATAATCGGTTGGGACAACGATTGTTCCTAATGGTGAAGGCCAATGGCGAAGATAATTTAGAAACACAGTAACCGATGCCGCAAAAAGGAGAATAACCAATAATATTGCCAATTTACGTCTATCCAACATGTCAACCGAAAAGTGGTAACCTACGGGTTAGATATTAGGCTGCCGCTTCTTGCAATGTCAAGCACAATTTTTTCTAAAAAGCAGCATCTAAAATGGGTAAATGGAAAAATTAGTCTTTTTCTTTACTGTTTATGCCATGGCGCACTTTTACGGCGACGCCTGTTTTGAAGGCTCGGATTTCTGGAGCTGCAAGTGTCGCCCGTCCAACTGCCAAAAGTTGCTTGTTTTCGTCAACAACGATAACTTCGTCTTTTGCTCGGATTTCATCATCCACTGAGACTACATGCACCGCGAACACGTCGCCGCCTGCCGCTATGTACTTGGAAACATCGTTTTTTAGTACAACAAAGCCTTTGGCTTCAGGAATAGTTTCTGTAATGGTTTTTGCGGCTTTGATGCTTAAGGAGAATAAGCCGTCGGTTGGGCGTAGCGTGGCTAAGCGTTCCCCGTCAAGGTTAACAAACCGTATTCTGCCCGTGCGTTTTGAAAGCTCGAAGGTTACGTTGTCTGGGAACAGTTTTTCGCCTACATTTTTGCCGAACTGGTAATCAGCTATGCTTCTTATTCTGCCAAGTTGGTTCTCCACGCCTGAACTCCACCGTATTATTTCACTTTTGTTTCGATAAGTATAAACTTATCATTCTGAATAAAATGGTTAAAAGGTGAAAGTTTACGGTAAGATGTGAAGTTTGCGGGCGTAAAATTCACAATGACCCAATTCGGGCAAATATTGAAGGCGCAAAATTAACCGTCTGTGCTGAATGTGCCAAACATGGCAAAATCATTTATCCAGAAGAGGAAAATCGTGCACCTAAATCACCCTTCCTAACCATTGCATCAGGTTCCACTTCAGCCTCAGTAGCAAAACCCAAGAGGCAACCTCAAATGATGCAGAGAAAACGCAACCTTGTCGCAAAGGTAGAATTCACTCAAGAATTAATCGAAGACTACGCCACCCTAATCCGCGTTACAAGAGAAAAACTTGGTTACACCCATGAGGACCTTGGCTTAAAAATCAGCGAAAGAGCATCAGTACTAAAACATATTGAACTAGGCAAAATGGAGCCAAATAACCTTCTTGCCAGCAAGCTTGAACGCGCACTAAAAATCAAGCTGCTGGTCCCCATAGAAGAAGAAAAACCGACCCCGATTGCTTCAACTAAAAATCAAGAGATGACTTTGGGTGATCTTATCGAAATTGACAGTAACGACACGGAGGAACCCAAAGAACGAAAGCAATCATAGCTCAAAGACGCCTAAACCGTGAAGAATCAAGCCTTGAAGAATTAAAGGCACTTGCAGAGTCAGCAGGATACACAGTTGTTGGCACCCTAGAGCAAACAAGACCGCCTGATTCACGATACCAAATAGGTGCAGGAAAAGTTGAAGAACTCGCCAACATGGTAAAAGAAACAGGCGCAACCAAAATCATTTTTGACAACACTTTACGTACAATACAAAACTATAATTTAGCTAAAGCCACAAGAGTCGAAGTCATCGACCGTTTTCAACTTATCCTTGAAATCTTTACACACCGCGCAACAACCACAGAGGCTCAACTGCAAATCCAGTTGGCAACTCTTAAAAACGAGCTTAAACATGCCCGAGAAAAAGTGCGCTTATCCAAAGGCACCGAACAACCAGGTTTTATGGGTTTAGGCGCTTACGAAGCAGACGTTTACCGAGACGCCATCAAACTGCAAGTACAAACCAACTTGAAAAAATTGGCGGCAATCCGAACAAAACGCGTTTTGCAACGTGAAAGAAGAATAGAACTCGGTTTCATTTCAATTTCACTTGCAGGCTACACAAGCGCAGGTAAAAGCACCTTATTTAATGCTTTAACGGAGGAGACCGCAAGAGTTGAAAAATCCCTATTCACTACTTTATCGACCCAAACGCGTATTGTAGAGTTTTCTAACCGCAAATTCCTCTTAACCGACACCGTCGGCTTCATTGACCGCTTGCCAATTTCACTTATTGAAGCTTTCCATTCAACATTGGAAGAAACCATTTACTCTGACTTAATCGTCATAGTCCTTGACCTTAAAGAGCCGTTGGAGTTAATTGAAAAGAAAATCCGCGTCTGCCATGACACAATCAACCGTTTAGGAGCAGGCGGCATCCCACAAATTACAGCCTTAAACAAGGTTGACAGGCTAAGCCCTGAAGAGACACAACAAAAACTTGAAGCCTTAAAAGAAAAAATCCTCAACCCAATACTAATTTCAGCAAAAAAACGTACAAACCTAGATGAGTTAAAACGGCAGATTGTACGTATGCTGGAAAATTATGTGCAAGGAAGCTTTGCTGTTCCATTGAAGGGCGAGTCAATGCCGTTTATTTCGTGGGTTCATGAAAAAGCTGAAGTTAAAAAAGAAGAATTCTTAGGCGACCGTGTACAGGTTGAATTTGAAGCTAACCCACAAGTTGCTGAACAAATAAGAAGAAAAGTGGAAAAACTCAATGGAAAATTCACCCAACCAGTTAATGGCCAATAAACCAAAAATTGTCGTGCTAAGATGGGGACACCGTATCCACCGCGACAGCCGTCTAACCACGCACTGCGCGTTAACAGCCCGTGCCCTGTGCGCTTCAGGCTTCATACTCGCCGACATTGAAGACAAATCCATCGAAAAAACCGTCAAAGGCATCACACAGCATTGGGGAGGAGACTTCACCTTCGAAATGGGAACCAGCTGGCGCAGCGTCGTCAGAGATTGGAAAGCACAAGGCGGCATAGTAGTACATTTAACTGCTTACGGCGAAAACTTGCAAACAAGCAACGCCATAAATCGCATACGCGAAACGGGAAAAAACATTCTGCTTTTGGTAGGTAGCCAAAAAGTCCCCGGCGAATTCTACAGCACAGAAGTTTCTGACTTTAACATTGGCGTTGGCAATCAACCGCACAGTGAATGCAGCGCTTTGGCAATTTTTTTGGACCGCTTCTTTGAAGGCAAAGAATTAACGGTAGATTTTGAAAAAGCTAAAATGAAAATTGTTCCTCAAGAGCATGGCAAAAACGTCTCGTCGATGGAAGAAAAATCGTGAATCTTGTGCGAATAGTTTTATGTATGAATGTGCCATAATTATAGGTATTAACAAGGAAAATTGAGTATGTTGTCAACTATTGATGATGCAACTTTAATGAAGGTGGCTTCTGCGTTGGGTGAGGAAGAAGCCGTCAGACTTATTGAGCATTTAAAAGGCGTAGACGAAATAACGGATGATGAAATAGCCAACAAAACCGGTATCCGCCTAAACAGTGTCCGCAAAATCCTCTACAAACTCTATGACCACTCCTTGGTTAGCTTACGCAGAACACGCGACCCCAAAACAGGCTGGTTCATCTTCCACTGGAAACTTCAGCCAGACCAACTGGAAGGCTTCATCTTAAGCCAAAAACGCAGAGTACTTGAAAAACTCAACGTACGCCTTGAATACGAGAAAAATCATGACTTTTACTTCTGCAACAGTGTAGGATGTAAACGGGTACCTTTTGAAGAAGCCGTAGAACTTGTATTCCACTGCAGCACATGCGGTCAACCCTTAGTGCATTTTGGAAACGAGCAAATGATCTGCAAGCTTTCAGAAAAAGTGGAGATTCTAAGGAAGGAACTCGGTGAATAAGCCGCTTCCCACAAGGGAGCAAGCCATCGAGATTCTGCAAAGAAACGGATGTCACCCCAAAGTAATTGCGCACTGTCAGGCAGTAGCTTCGTTGGCTCTTGAATTGGCAGAGAGGTTCAAAGCAAAAAATTTTACTGTAGATTTAAGGCTAGTTGAAGCTGGTGCACTTTTGCATGATCTTGGACGCTCCAAAACCCACAGCGTTAACCACGCAGTTGAAGGCATGAAACTAGCTCAAGCAGAAGGTTTACCAGAAGAAGTAATATGCATCATCAAACGGCATGTTGGCGCCGGTATCACAGCGGAAGAAGCAGAATGGCTCGGCTGGCCCAAAGACAATTACATTCCAGAGTCACTGGAAGAAAAAATTGTCTGTTACGCAGACAAATGCATCGGCAGCGACGAACGCATCCCAGTGGAAGCAACAATTAAGCAGTTGCATGACCAGAAGCTTTATGACGCTGCCGAAAGAGTTAGAAAACTCCATATAGAAATAACCAGTTATCTTGAGGCACAATAATTTGACCATTTTAACCTTATTTACCAAAGTGCATAATCAGGGGCAAATAAAACAGATTCAAGTTTCCCTGCAGGCGGCTTTTGAAGATTTAGACGTGCAAGTCCAAGTTTTAGGCGCCCCAGTTAATCGGTGGGTAAAAGTTGAAGTCACCGGCGAAGACGAAGGCGTAGCCAAAAGCTACATAACCAAACAAATAGGAGTTTGCCCAAACAGCATCAACGACGTCACGGAAGGCTCAGAGCTTAAAGGTTACATTCAAAAAATGGATACTCCCGAAACGTTAACAGTTGATGTTGGCATTTTGGAACCAAAAATAATCAATGCCACCATTCCGCTATCTACCCTGCAGACACAATTGCTTGCTGGCAGAGAAGTACCGTTGAAAAAAATTGCGGAACTTTTCGCGCTTAACGCTGATTTGCCGGTAAGTATCAAAATCAAGGAGTTGCATGTTGCAGAGGGCAAGATTGATGCGGAGTTATCGGCGGTTCAGGTTGAGAAGTTTAAGAATTGGCAGGATTCTTTTTTGGACCGGCTCATAATTTTAGGTACAACAAGTGAGGATGTCACTGTGACGCTTGAGCGTACAAGGTTAAATCGTGACGTTATCGACACTGAGGCGTTAGGGTTGTTTGAGCATGTGCTTACTTGTAAGTTGGGTACGGATGCTGCTGGGCTTATCTCCAAGATTGGTCGTTATATGCGTAATGCCCGGTTTGTGGTGTTTAATCCTAAGAGGATTGCGGGTTTTTTGGATGAATAAGCATTAACCTTATATTTGGTAATAGATAGTTAAACATTTTATTACCAAAAATTTGGTCATAGAAGAGAGGGGGAAAATAGTTACGAGCCAAAATCAACCCGAAGAGGGCAGAGGAAAAAAATACCGTATAGACATTGGAGCATACGGCAGCATAGGAATTGAAGCTCCAACCAAAGAAGAATGCCTAGAACTTTTTAAAGAAGTAACAAGAACACGCCGCGATTCAAGAATCGACGAAGCAATCAGATAAGCAATTTTTACGGCACCTTCCATTTTTCAAAAAAAAAGAAAAGAGAAATTTTTTGGTTCTAACTTTTGATAGGTACCCTGCGGTACAAAACAACGCCTACAACACTACCTAACCCGGTACCCAAGACCGCCATAATACCCAAAACAACCCAAATTTCATCATCACCTGATTCTACTTGTGCAGAGACAAGGTTTGTTTCACCTGCACCGGGAACTAAAGTGTCACCTGCTTCGATTGTAGAGTTTTGGTTTTGAGCAGTGTAGGGGATTGCGTCTCCGGAAGATACCGCTGAATCGGGGCCGGCTGATTCGGGGAGGGGTTCGGGTTGGGATACATCGCGTGGGGAATTAGGCGAGTTACCGGTCACTGATTTAGAGGGAGGTACGGAGGCGGTGGCGGTTCCTGTATCGGCGTTAGCGATGGAGGCAAAAACGGTGCACACCAGCAGGGTTGCCAGCATTGAGAGCACTATTAGGTTTTTTGTTTTCATAGTTTTTCTCCAAATTTTTGCAATCATAGAGTTAGAAGGCTGGGTTATTTACAGCCAAGCCTTAGAACCAACCGTCCAAAAAATAGAACCATAAAAGTCAGCAAACGAAACTGCCCAAATCAAGTTGTTTAAAGACAAATGCCTTGTTACCGAAAAGTTAAAACAATTATTGCTTCAAAGAGACTTTTTGGGAGACAATATTGAAGGACAAGGTTGTAACTTTATTGTTAGTTACTCTTTTAGCTTGCTTGCTATATCCAAGTTTTTCAAACAATCTGAAAACAGTGACGGGTGATACTTCAAGTGTCAACACTGATTCCTGGCCTATGTTCCAAAAAGATTTGGCGCATTCAGGATACTCCACAACTTGGGGTCCCCAAACAAACAATGTTCTATGGACCACTTCGGTGGGTGAAATTGAATCTTCCCCTGCTATAGTTAACGGCGTTGTCTATGTTGGCTCTTATTCAGGGTTTGTTTATGCGTTAAATGCGTCTTCGGGAGCAATAATTTGGAGTTACGCAGCGAATGAGAATACAGAGTCATCTCCAACGGTTGTAGATAACGTCGTTTACATAGGAGCAGGAAATTATTCTGCAACTCGAGACAACGGGCACGTTTATGCCTTACAAGCGACTACAGGAGAAAAGCTGTGGAGTTACCAAACAGGCGGTACAGTTGAGTCTTCTCCTGCAGTAGCGTACGGCAAGGTTTACGTAGGATGCGGTGACGGGAACGTTTACGCTTTTGATGCTGCTACGGGCAACGTTATTTGGAGCTATAAAACAGATGCAACTATTTTGAAGTCTTCACCCGCTGTAGTCGAAGGAGTAGTTTACATATGCTCAATTGAATATCTTTATGCTTTAAACGCAACCAACGGCATGAAGCTCTGGAGTCAAACCGGTGACTGGAGAATTCTTTCATCATCCCCTATGGTTACAAATAACATTGTTTACCTAAGCGCTGACGGCGTTTATGCTTTTGACTCAAAAACCGGTGAATTACTATGGCATCAAATATCTGACAGATATCCAAATTCCTCAGAATCCACTCCTGCTTTAGCCGATGGTGTTATTTATGTTGGAACCACAGAGGGTAATGTTTTGGCTTTAAACGCTTCGGATGGCTCGAAACTTTGGGCTTTTCCCACAGAGAGCACTGTTGCTGCTTCACCTGCAGTTGTCCGGGGAGTAGTTTATGTTATTTCATGCAATGGCACCTTTTACGCGTTGAACGCCTATAACGGAACTAACCTATGGAGTTATTCAATAAGTGATATACAGTCAGGGGTTTTATCATCTGTTGCAGTAGTCGACGGCATAGCTTACGTAGGCTCAAATAGCGGACTGTACGCTTTTGGTGATTTATCCTACACTCCACCTGAGCAATCCACTAATTCAACTTGGACCTTACCAGTCACAACACAAAACGGTACAACAATAAATCTCACAATGAGCGGAAACATAACAATTGAGCAAATGTCCAACGTTACAATATCTATGGACATACCCTCTTTAACAGCAAACATCTCTTTCGCGTTAACAGGCGAAAACGGCACCACAGGGTTTAGTAACATAACATTACCGAGAAATGAAATTCCAGGGGGAACAACACCCCTTGTCTACATAGACAACTCGCCAGCCGATAATCAAGGATTCACTCAAGACAATAACAACTATTACGTATGGTACACAACCCACTTTAGCACACATCAAATATCCATATTATTTGCTTCACCAACTTCTCCGACGGGGGATAATCAATCTACAACGCAACCAAGCTGGGTTCAAATTATCTATGGAGTAGCAGTTGGAGTAGCCATTGCAGCAGTTATCATTATCGCACTTGCACTATTAATGAGGGACAAAACTAAAGTCCAGAAGTAAGGTTGTATTTTTCCAAGCTTTAATCGCTACTAAGAGTTTGGTGGGCCGAGCCGGATTCGGACCGGCGACCTTTGGCTCGTAAAGCCAACGTCCTAACCAGGCTAGACGATCGGCCCACATTTACCTGTTGCCGTTTGATTAAGACAACGTTTTTGTTTTTAAGGTTGTCTGTAGGATTGTTTGGATACAGATATAAATTCGTATTTGTATAGGTCAAACAAAACCTGCACGAACCACAAGCGTCAGGTAAATTGATGGTTAAAGGTGAATCTGGTTGGCGAAACGAATTCTTTGTACTGGTGCCGGCGGTCCAGCAGGCATAAACTTTGTAAAATCCCTAACAGTAGCCCCCGAAAAACTTCATATCGTAGGAACAGAAGCCAGTGAATATTATCTACACACAATGCCTGCTGACACCAAATATTTAGTGCCAAGAGCAAAAGACCCCAGCTACATAGACCGCTTAAACGAGATAATTCGTAAAGAAAAAATCGATTTTCTGCACGCCCAACCAGATGTTGAAGTCGAAGTGGTTTCTGAGCAAAGAGAAAAACTGGAAGCCCCCGTGTTCTTGCCATCAAAACAAGCCGTGGCAGCCTGCCAAGACAAACTCGCTTCTGCTAACGCTTGGAAAAACAAGGGCATACCAGTTGCCAAAACCATCGTTATTAAACAGGAAGCTGATATTGATCGTGCGTTTGCAGAGTTTGGTTCACCAATCTGGATACGTGCTACACGTGGCGCAGGCGGAAGGGGAAGCACACCCGCAAGCAACCGTGAAACAGCCGTTTCCTGGATAAACTATTGGCGAGCCCGCAATGTTGACTGGGAATTTATCGCCCAAGAAATGCTGCCAGGCCGAAACATCGCTTTCCACAGTTTATGGCAAAACGGGGAACTCGTCACTTCCATGGCACGTGAACGCCTCGAGTACATTTACTCTTATCTGGCACCGTCAGGCATCATGGGAACACCAGCCGTGCAAAAAACGGTGCATGAGAACACAGTTAACAAAATCAGCACCGAAGCCGTCCTCGCCATTGACCCCAACTTTACCGGCATTGCAAGCGTAGACCTAAAAGAGAACGCTAAAGGCGTGCCTTGTGTAACCGAAATCAACCCAGGACGCATGTTCACCACCTCGTTCTTCTTCAGTTACGCCAGCAAAGTCCTTCTTCAACGATTACCGCATCAACATCCCCTACCTCTACACCAAACTCGCCTACAAAGAAGCCTTGCCAAAACTGGAAAAATACAATCCGCTCCCCGCCGACGTTTACTGGATACGTCACATGGACGCTCCAGCCCGCCTCGTAAAGGACAATAAAGTGTTGGGAGCAATGTATCAGTAAATGATTCGAGCCGTCGTTTTTGATTTAGACGGAACCCTTCTGGATTTACCCATCGATTACCCTCGTATGTTTGAGGAGTTCAAGCAGTTAATGGGTGTTGATGAGGTTCGGCCTATTTTGAAAACGGTGGCACAAATCAAAGACCCCAAAGTGTTACAGCAGGTTTTTGATTGCTGGACTGGTTTTGAAGCGGAAATAATCGACAAAACCACCGTGCATGAGGAAGGCATGCAGCTTTACCGCCAACACGCCAGCTTGCTAAAAGCGCTGGTGACGATGCAAGGAAAAGAAACCCTCCGCAAAATCTGTCAAAAGTTTGACCTGCAGTTTGATGCTGTTTTTACTCGTGAGGATTCTTTTAGTCGAGCAGAACAGCTGAAGATGGCAATTGCAAAGCTTGGCTTCAACCCGACAGACGTGTTGTTTGTCGGCAACATGGACAACGACGAGGCTGCAGCTAAACAAGTAGGTTGCCAATTCACCCGCGTAAAATAATAGGCTATTGGGGAATAACAGCGGTTGCGTCGATTTCAAGCAGCCATTCAGGATTACCTAAACCAGCTACAAAGACCACTGTTATAGCTGGAAGATTCTGGCTTGCCCATTTCTGTTGAAAAACCATAAAACCTTCAGCAGGGTTTTGTCCTACAAGAATGTAAATGTTGAATTTGACTACGTTTTCAAGTTTGCCGCCGGCCTTTTGCAGGATTTTTTCAATGTTGGATAAAACCTGTTCTGTTTGTTCTCGTAGGTTACCTTTGCCGATCAGTTCGCCAGTCTGGTTTATGGCGTTTTGTCCGCCTATGTAAACGGTTTTGTGGTTGCCGCTGACGCTAATGGCGTGTGAGTATCCTTTGGTGCCGCCATGGTTTCAGGGTTAATGGGTTCTATTGGCATTTTGGAGCCTCTTGACTGTTTTCAAAACACGGACTATTAACTTTTGGGAAGACGCAAAAATAAGCTTAATCATTGAATAACGCGCTTCAACGATTTTATTTTTCTTTTTTCCGCTTTAATTTTGGATTGGCACTCATCAGTTTAAACGTGAAATATTCCCAACCGCGTTCATTTTTTACGCTTTTTAGAATCTGTTCTCTCTTGAACCCGTTTTTTCTTATCAACCGTTTAAAGTACGCTAAATCTCCAGAAGTTCCAAAAAACATTAACACTCGCCCATCGATAGTCAAGTAATCTCTCACTTTTGCAAGAAAATTTTGCAGAGTCACGTACCCTTCATCGGCCGAACATATCTCCCAAACATCACGCGGTTTAGTCCATCTAAACGGCGGATCAAAAATCACCAAATCAAATTTGCCCTCAACATTCTCAAACAAGTTGCTTTCAAGCACTTTCACCCTCGAAGACAAACCGTTCAATTCAACATTCCTCCTGGCGCAATCCACTGCGAAAGGATTCAAATCAACTGCAGTAACATCTTGCGATTTAGAAGCAGCAAAAATAGCTTGAACACCACTACCCGTACCCATGTCTAAAATTCTGTCGGTCTCCTTAACTTCCATTAGAACGGTTTGAGCAAGCAAGTTCCATTTCCAATCAGTCGGAGGCAAGAAAACGTTTTGGGGCACTACTAATTTTATTCCATGAAGTTCAACCGAAGTATCACCAGTTCTTAGATGCTCTTGATAACATCTATCCTGATGTGCAATCCGTCGTTTCTTATCTTCTTCTGATAACGTTGAGTCATAAGTCATTAACAAAGGCACCTTTCTTATTTTTTCCAGTCTTTTTCAAGGATTGCATAATTAAGTTCATCATGCCATTCCCCTTTGCAGTACATATTCTCTCTAAAATGGCCTTCATATTTCAGTCCAATCTTTTCCAAAACATGCGCAGACACCAATTTGCTGGGTCGCAGGTGGCAAATATTCGATGCAAATTGAGCTTGTTAAAGCCAAATTCAAGAAGCGCCCGCGCTGTTTCAGTTGCGTATCCTTGACCCCAAAACTGGCGGTTTAAACAATAACCAATGTACCCTCTCGGTTTTCAATATTCGATAAATATATCGCCGCAAGATCCGATAAGCCTACTCAGGTCACGAACCACAATAGCTAGCGAATAACGCATCCGAGGTTTCTCACCTGATAGCCAATAGATCTCTGAATAAATCGGTGCGTTTCTTCTTCCGTATTAGGACCCCAATTCATAAAACGAGCAACCATAGGGTCAGAACCAAACTCATGCACCTCAGCTCAATCGACTCCAAAAATCTCGCAGATCAAGCGTGCAGTATGAAGAATGAGAGGATTTTGAGAATTTCCTTGTCAAGTACCATACGGTGTTAAATACTGACAATAACTAAATAATATTTTCGAGTTTTTCGCTTGCATAGTATTCAATAAATCAGACAATAACGAAATAGTAGAGTTGAATCATTTGAAGTGTTGTAAAATCGAAGTTTTTAAGAGCTTAACAAGCATTAATTCCAAGCAAGGGCACGTATGATACAATGGACAAGTTACCCTACTTGAGTTTGACGGCGACCAGGCAGCATTAATTGAACCTTCTAATTCTAAAGATTGCCACCTGTCAGAACACTGCGTTATAGTTTTCTACAACTCGGTCATTCAAAGGCTAAAGCAAGATCAAATGCTTGAAAAAAATTTACGAAATCAAGTCCGTGCTTCAGATGACCAGATTTTCAAAGCTGACGAAAAGGTTTCGCGGGTTTTTGAGTACGAAGCTGTTGAGGCGGGCTCGTACGTTCTGGATGCGCATTACCGCATCGTGGTTAACGACGTTTCAATTCAATAAAATAGATGACATAATAAAAGTAAGATAAGATAGCGGAAGTCTGCCGCGCAACCCCCCCAACCAATTGTTTTTAAAAGAAGCTCTGCTAACTTTTTTCAGTTTGTGGCAGTTTGCACAACCAGCCTGCAGTTCAAGTTAAGTTTAGAAAGCAATAATCAGCAAGCAGCATGACCTGTTGGTTGTTGTGCTAAGGGGGTCTGTGGCAACAACTTCTAAACAAAAAAACAAGCAGGCAATTTATAGGAAGGCTTAAGAATAAAGCTTAACCATGAATTGACAATCGCATTCAACGGGAATTGACACAAAAATGAACGTATGTGTTATTGGTCTTGGACAAATCGGTTTTCCAGTTGCAAAATACATTGCCGCTAAAGGTTTTGACGTTTACGGTTTTGACATTAACCCAGCCGCGGTTGAACACGGCATCCAAAACGGAAAATTCAAAGCAACCACAGAGTGGAACCAAATCCCAAAAGCCGACGCTTACATAATCTGTGTCACAACAAGCCAAGTCAACAATCAAGCTGAATTGACTGCGGTTTTTGAGGTCTGCAAAAAAGTTGCTGAAAAAGCTGACTCAAACACTCTGGTTGCTATTGAAAGCACTATTTTGCCTGGAACTTCAAAAAAGATTTTCCAAGAAATCTTTAATGACAAAGTACAGCTTGTTCATGCCCCGCACCGTTACTGGGCGGACCAAGAAGACAAATACGGCGTAAACCAAGTTCGTGTAATCGGCGGCGTTAACCAACAAAGCCTTGATGCAGGCATGAAATTCTATAAAGACCAACTTGGCATTCCAATGCACACTGTCTCCACGGTTGAAGTTGCGGAAATGTGCAAAATCATCGAAAACAGTCACCGTTACCTGCAAATCGCTTTTGCAGAAGACCTGAAAATGATGTGCAGCCGTATAGGCATGAACTTTGATGAGTTGCGGGGAGCTATGAATACCAAATGGAACGTTGATTTGCCTGAGGCACGCGATGGCATTGGTAGACATTGCTTGCCAAAAGACATACGTTATGTTACTTCTTTGACTCCAAGCATCCTGCTGATGCAGCGATGGATGCTGACAAACAGTACCGTGAATGGTTAGCTAAACAGCCAAAGAAGTAGTGATAAGTGTTTAGTCTTCTTTAGAACAACACCTCTTCTACCCCTTTTGAAAGCCTTGTTTTTTGCTTCTTTTTTCATTTAGAGCTTGTAACGCTTGCAGGCGGCGTAAAAGAAAGTCGGTAAGCGTCAATAAGCGTCAGCTAAAACCGGTTCACGGGGCAGTCATGTGTTGACTTTAACAGCCAAGTTTCTGTAAAGATAAACCTTTAATGCCAAACACTTCCTTTCCTACTTTAACACGTATGTCCGACCACGTCTGGTTAGACACTGTTACACCTAAAATCAGCATAGCGATTAACAGTTTACTACCTATCTTACATAACAAAGGCTATTCTACGCTCGTTACAGCTAAAAGGCAAACTCAAACAACTGACATGCTCGATGCGCTTAAAAGTGTCCTATGAAATCGTCGGTGAATACGGAACTACCCTAAAAGAAAAATTCGTTGCCGAGCAAAAACGTACGTTAGAGTTTTTGGACCTTTTTGATAGAATCGGCTACCCTGAAGTGCTCTGGACACACGGGGATGTTTCAGCCATCCGTACAGCGTTTGGGCTAAGAATCCCTGTGGTTTACGCTAACGACACCGTTTTCGCTTACGCAGTCGCCAAACTGGCTTGCCCCTTAGTTGATTATCTTGTAACGCCCAAATGTTTTGGCAAGTCATGGAGCAGATTCGGCATCTCCAAAAACCGCATAGTCCAGTATGATGGGCTCGAAGAGTTGGCGTATGTTGGTTCAGAATTTGAAAAACCAGCCTTCCTTGAAGAATTGATTGGTAAGAAGAAACCGGTGATTCTGTTCCGTGACGCAGAATACCAAGCCGTCTACTGCAAAGACGTTAAGGTAGAGTCAGAAAAATTATTACAGGAACTTGCCAAGTTGGGCACAGTTGTTTGCCTGCCACGGTATGAGTGGGAACGGGCTAAACTTAAGGAGATTCCTAACGTTTGGGTTTCACCCAAGCCAGTCTTAACGGCACAGCTTATGCCTTACATTGATTTGATGGTTGGCAGCGGCGGAACAGCCTGCCGAGAAACAGCACTCTGCGGAATCCCAACAATAAACTTCCACTTCTGGGACGTCCAAGCACGTTACCTGCGCAAGAAAGGCTTCCCAATCCAGATTATCCGTAACACCAACCGCATAATTGCAGTTGCAAAGAAACTGTTATCTAACCCACAAAAAACGGACACCAAACAAACTCTAAGCAAGCTTGAATCTCCGATACCTGTCTGGGAAAAATATGTTGAAGAATGTATGAAGTCAAAGCTTTGAAGCGAATTTTCCCGCTTTTAAATAGCCCTTCATGTAATAGAAACGGACCAGCGGATGAATAACTGCCACTGTTGCCTCCCTTGTCTTATACGCAACAAACAGGCCGGTGAAGGGCGAGATTATGAAACGGTAAATTATTCCAAACTTTGTTATTGGCGGTGGTTGATGAGTTTCTTGCTCGATTCGGCTCCAGATTTCGTGCACTTGAGTGCCATACCAGTATTGATGGCTTAATTCATGCTTTAGGTCGCTTCGCATGTGAACTGACTGTATGTTGTAGTCGACTATCCAACCGTACCCTGCCTTGTTAAGTCTGTAAGCCAAGGTTGTATCTACACCAGCGTTAACTTTAATTTTTGGGAAACCGCCAATTTTGCGTACAACCTCAGTCTTGTAAATAGTATTATCAAGTGTGCTTCCTAAAGTGAAAGCAGCCTTCTGCCTACCACGCAGCCAAGCGGCTAAAGCTGCTTCTCCACGGTATTTGCGTGCTACATACTTCTGGAGGGCTCTAACTCCGGGCGGTTTGTCTGCAAAACGCATGCCAGAAGCGGCGCCAACTGATTCGTGCTCAAGATAAGCTGGAACCTTGCTCCACCAGTCTTTAGATAAAAGTAAATCCTGCTCAAAACTAACAAAATATTCGGTTTCCACGTTTTTTAAGGCGGTGTTTGCGCCGTCGCTGATGCCTTTTCCTTCATTAAAGATTACTGTCCAACCGTGGGCTACAGCTATTTCACGTGTGTTGTCTGTGCTTTGGTCATCAACAATCAAACGTTTATTCACACATTCGGGCGGAATAACAGCGTTGATACGTTTCAAGACGATCGGTAGCGTTTTTGCGCCGTTTTTTGTCCACATTACTAAGTCGACTTTGCCCATCAAGAGTAACCCCAGTACTTTTAATAAGACGGTTAATAAAAATGCTATCACTAACCAAAGGGGAACCTGATGCAGCAAATTGAGCCTAAAGTCAGCGTGGTTGTTCTCAACTATAACGGCGCAAACTATGTCAGAGGGTGCCTTGAATCACTATTCAAAAATGACTACGGTAACTTTGAGGTAATTTTTGTTGATAACAATTCCCCTGACAAAAGCGTCGAGATAGCCAAAAAACTGTTTAAAAATGAGCGTCGCTTAAAAATTATTGAAAATAAAGAAAACTATGGCTTCTCAATAGGAAACAACATAGGCTTCAAAGCTTCAGACGCAAAATATGTGCTCTCATTAAATAATGACACTAAAGTCCAAGAAAATTTTATCAGAACAATGGTTAACGTGGCTGAAGCAGACGAGAAAGTTGGAAGTGTAGGCTGCAAAATTGTCCAGTTAGATGGCGTTATCAGTTACGGACCAAAATACATGAACTACGGCTTTATCACTAGTGCTTTAAACAGGCAGTCATACGAAAAGGAAACCTGCAACATAGCTAACTGTGGATGTGCTACTCTTTTCAGAAAATCTTTACTGGATAAAATCGGCGGTTTTGACCCTTACTTATGGACCGACTGGGAAGACCACGATTTAGGTTACCGAATAAACATAGCAGGCTACAAATGTCTCTACACGCCTAAGACGACAGTGCTTCATCTTGGCGGCGGAAACTATCTGGGAATGAGTCCAGAAAGAAGAAGCCGAATAATAAGAAACAAACTCCTTGGACACTACAAGAACTATGAAACCAAAAATCTGTTTGCACGGTTTCCACTGGTGACACTTAAAACTTTAACGTGGGATAGTTTGCCTTTACTTAAGGAAGGAAAAATTTCAGCCGTGATTAAGGCAGTGGCTGGATTTTATGTTCTTTTAGAGCCAATTTCAAAAGAAAGAGCAAAAATTCAAAAGCAAAGAGTTGTCTCGGATAAAGAGATTTTTAAGAAGTGCCGTGTGCCTGAAAGACAATCCTTCCTCTTCAAAACTCTAAAGAAACTTTAGGGTTAAGCTATTTCTTTTCCTTTAAACCCAGTAAAGAGGCTTACAAAGTAACCGTAAGAGACGGCGATGCCACATGGTGAATAATACAAGAACGCAACCAGTCCCCATGTTCGGTGCCTTTTAGACCGCCAAACATGATAACACAAGTTAAACAACACATAAGCAACCGCAAAAACGGTTGCAGTCAACCATGGAACAAGGGCGAAAGCAAAATTTACCAGCCAAAGCACGATTATTATGGGCAGGGCAAAATAGTAAAGGATTCTAAACAGGTGCGCTTTTGAACCAGCCCTTATCAATTCTCGATACAGGAAAGGTTGACTGGAGTAACACCATTTTAGCCTGCCACGATAATCCCGCAGTATAGTGCTGAAGCTTGATTTTTTTTCTTTCTTGAGGTGCAAGCAGGGGGTTGAACCGTCAAACTTGATTTGGTACCCAAAGTTTCGTGCTCTTGAGAAAAAGTCGGTGTCCTCGTTAACCTTGAGTTTCTCGTTAAATGTGCCGGCTTTCTGGAATACTTCTCGTTTTATTGCGGTAAAACCCATGCCGCCCAGCACGGTTTCAGACTGCATTATCCGCTCGTACAGCGAAGGGGTCTCTGTAAAATACGGAAAACCAGCGATTGCGGCTGAACCGTCAATCATTTTTAGAACGCGAGTTAACGCTTCTGGGTCAGGCGCGATTACGTCTGAATCCCAAAAGAAAATCACGTTGCCTTCCATATGGGTGATGCACAGGTTTCTTGCATTGGAAATGTAACCGTTTGATTCAGCTTTTAGGAGGTCAAAACCGAAATATTCACTGCCGTATTGTTCTTTCCAGCTTAAAAGTTTCTCGTAGGTTCCATCGTTGCTTTCGTCTATGATTACTATTTTGGTTTTGTTTTTTGGGTAGGCTTGAGTGTAAATTGAGGATAGGACTCTGTTAATGTAAAGAAGCCGGTTTCTTGTAGGTATAGCGATTGTAATGAGTCCATCCAATTAGTATCACTCCAGTTAAATCCTCGTAATTGGTATTTTTAGATTTAGTTTAGGATTGATTTGTTAAGGGTTTCTTTAGAAAACAAATTTGCTGATTTCGTTTTCGGTATATTTTTGAAAACTCTCTTAGTCCTGCAATATTACCTTTTACATAAGAAGGAACAAGGCTTAACTTCTTGTTTCTGGCAAATTTGTACAGTTTTCTGCTCACCTTTTTTGGCTGCTTTAAGATAAACCGTAGCAGTATCTTTGCGGGCTGATTCTTTATTTTGTAATAGTATTGATTGCGCTCTAACAAGTAAGTCTTGAACGGTGAATCAGTCACAGCAGTAGCTGAACCATAATGATAAACTACAGCAGAAGGCACAAACATGCATTTCCAACCTGCCTTCTTTAACCGTAAAGCCACATCCACGTCCTCGTAGAAAGCAAAAAAGTCAGGGTCAAAACCGCCTATTTGCTCAATAGCACTTCGACGATAAAGAACCGACGCTGAACAGGCACCTAACAATTCTTTGGGCTTACTATATTGGCCTGTATCTTTTTCTTGAACGCCTAACTGGTAAGCGTCGCCTTCCCAATTCAAAGCTAAACCAACCGTGTCAATTGTCTGGGGATTTTGCATCGAAAGAATTTTGGGTTGACAAGAACCTATGCGTTGGTTGGATTCAGCCATTTTTATTAATTCGCTTAACCAATTTTGGTCCACTGTTGTGTCGTTGTTTAAAGCTATAACATACTTGCTTTTTGAATTCTCTATACCAGCGTTCATACCAACGCTATAACCAAGATTTTTTGGCAACTGGACAATTTTGACTTCTGGAAAATTTTTTTGAACAAAACCCACTGACTCATCAACTGAGCCGTTATCGACCAAAACAACTTCGAAATCATGGTACCTCTGGTTTTTAAGTGAGTTTAGGCAACCTGTGAGATGCTTTTTCCCGTTCCAGTTAACAATAATTATAGTTACCATGGGTTTGTTCAAAGGCATCCCTTGTTTTAGTATAAGCTCGTAGTTATTTCATTTTCTATTTAACTGTTTATTAGCCTCAAAATTGGGTTTTCGTTAAACACATTATTTATTATCAAAGACAACGTTCACTTATGGCAATTGAGATACCATGATTAAACTTAGGCTTGACGTTGATTACCCTTACCCTTCAAGATACAAAAGTTTCGCTGTAACAGCCCTAGGAATAAAAAGGCCCGGCAGTGGCTACTTAAAATACGCTAAAATCATTGCCAAAATGGTTAACGAATCACAAAGAGACGTCAAAGCAGTCTGGTTCTTCACACCCTATACAATCCCAGACAAAGAATTACTTGACCTGTTAACAACTGACAAGCATGAAGTCGGGTTACATGTAGCAACCAACCCGTACCGTGAAATGAACAACATAGAAAAAGCGACAGGTAGAAAACTGAATTATTACACGGTACACGGGACAGAGCGTTTGCTTGGAAGAATAATTTGGCACAGAAAATTAAGCCAGGCAAAAGTGCCCGTACCAGAAGATTTTCCGCTTCAATCCTACTATGTTTACCATCATCTTGGATTGGACGTGATAGCTCACACTTGCGCAGTGGAAGAAGCGGTAAAACAAACAGAAGAGGCCATAACCAAAGGTGACGTTATACTAATTCACCCAGAATGGCTGTTTCAAAGAGGAAAACACAACCCCCGAGGACCATACTATGAACCATTAAAGCGACTCTTAGGGGTCGATGTCGACCTAAACTATTTAGAGGTTAGAAAAAAAGGCCTAATTAAACTGGCAGAAATCGTAGACGTCTTTGCTTACCTAAACAGGGTTAACCCAACAGAACGGTTTATTTCGAAAGTTAAAGACCGAGACGCTGACGCTTTCACATTTATTGAACGAACATGGTGCGACCCCCACATTAACCCAGCCAGTTCATGGGTTAAAGAGCAAGATAACATTGCCCTGCTCAGCATCAGTACTTACCAAGAATGGTTTGAAAGAGTAGGCAAGAAAACCCGCAATATGATTCGGAAAGCAGAAAAAAGCGGTATAGAAACCAAAATTGTGGTGCCAGACGAAAAGTTTGCGGAGGGCATCTGGAAAATTTTCAATGAGACCCCGATTAGGCAAGGTCGAGCCTCACCGTATTATGGTATCTCGATAGAGAAGGTAAAGCAGGATATTTTGAACGATAGAGGCTTCACTTTTGTAGGAGCATACTTGGGGGATGAACTGGCAGGTTTTATCCAACTTGTACACGGCGACCAGTTAAGCATTATTACTCAGATTTTGGCGCTGCAAAAACACCAAGACAAAGCAGTAAACAATGCTACCGTTGCAAAGGCAGTCCAGTACTGTGCTGAACATGGCATAGCTAACTTGATGTACGGCAGAATGGAAAACCATCCGTCACTTGACAAGTTCAAAGAAAGCAACGGCTTTATCAAATGTGACTTAAACAGGTACTACATACCCTTAACAACTAAAGGCAGTATTGCGATAAAACTGCGGTTACATCGTCCACTCAAAGACACAATGCCTGATAGCCTAAAAAAGAGGTTGTTTGGGGTTTATAGTTGGGTTAGCCGAACAAAAATGAAGATTAGAAGACGATAAAAAATTAAAGAAGCAGAACGGCAAGAAGGTCATTTAGGTCTTTCTTGGTTTTTATGCCTCTGAAAATGATTTTGCCGCTGGCGTAGAAACGAAAAGAATATTGTTGGAAAACCAAGTCGTAAATCATTCCGGCAACTTGGCTTTTCAAAGTGGCTTTTTTCAATATATTTTGTAGTGCTTGGTCTTTTTTGTCAAATTTTAGGACGACTATGACGTCGCTTTCAGCGCCGCAAGTGCCTTCGATTCTTGAGACATAGTCGCCTACCGTTGACATTAAAGCGCCTGGAACTCCTTTAGCACTTCAAGGAAACGGTTTACCTCTTCCTTAGTATTATAGAGATAGAAGCTAGCGCGGGCGCTGGATTGCAACTGGAAGATTTGGTGCAGTGGTTGTGCACAGTGATATCCGCTACGTATGGCTATTCCGTAGCTGTCGCATAAGAGGGCAACATCATGTGATGATAAGCCTACAACGCTGAAAGGTATTATCCCACATTTGCTTGAAAGCTCTGTTGGACCGTGAACGGTTATTTTGCTCATGTCTTTCATGCCTTTCATTGCCTGTTTTGTGAGGGCTTTTTCGTGAGCTAAAATATTTTCCATTTCAACTTGTTGAAGGTATTTTATGGCTGCTGCTAACCCGATTGCACCCGATATGTTCGGTGTGCCTGCTTCAAACTTCCAAGGGGATTCATTCCAGCTTATGTCGCATTGCTGACTTTGGAAATTGTAAGCTACGTCTTTTATCATTTCTCCGCCGCCTTGGAATGGCCCCATCTTTTCAAGCAACGTTTTCTTGCCATATAAGACGCCGATTCCTGTTGGAGCAAGCATTTTGTGTCCCGAGAAAGCCAAAAAGTCAGCGTCAAGATCTTGAACGTCAACTTTCATGTGCGGAACGGATTGAGCGCCGTCTACAAGCATTAAAGCGCCGTTATCATGTGCAATTTTTGATAAGCGTTTTATGTCGTTTACTACGCCTGTAACGTTTGAAACTTGGCTTATGCAGGTGATTTTTGTTTTCGGTGTAATTTTGCTTTCAAAATCTTTGATGTCTAAAACACCCTCGGATGTGACGTTTGCATAGTTTATTTTGAAGCCACGGATTTTAGCGGTAATTTCCCATGGAACAATGTTGCTGTGATGCTCCATTAGGGAAACGAGGACTTCGTCACCCTTTTTGAGGTTGTTTAGTCCCCAAGAGTAAGCGGCAAGGTTAATTGCTTCAGTTGTTCCTCTAACAAAAACTATTTCGGAAGACTCTTTTGCGTTTATGAATTTTGCAACTTGTTCACGGCTTTTCTCATACATTTCAGTAGCTTCTAAAGAGAGCGTGTGTACTCCTCGGTGAACGTTAGCGTTATTGTTTTCGTAATAGTCGGTTATGGCTTGTATGACTTGTCGGGGTTTTTGTGTTGTTGCGGCGTTGTCAAAGTAGATGAGGGGGTTATTGTTTACTTTACGTTTTAGAATTGGAAAATCGTCGCGAATCCGAGTTAGATCTATTGGGATTTTTCTTCCTCCGGCTTTAGCCTCTTAGACAGCGTCTTGGCTAATTCTTCCTCTTCTAAGGCTTGCTTTTCTTCAAAAGTGTTTTCCTTAGGCATCCATGCTGGTTCAGCGCCTTTTTTGGCATCAAAATATTTTCTGATTGCACGTTTCAACGCGCCGACGGCGAGAACTCCGCAGTGGAATTTAACGCTTGGCAAGCCGCCGATTGCGTCGGTAACTTTTTTCCAAGTAATGTCATTCCAAGCAACTTCAAGAGTTAAACCTTTAACCATTTCAGTAACTATGCTTGAGGTTGCAATGTTAGCGGCACAACCGTAGCTTTCGAATTGTGCTTTTTCAATAATTTGAGTTTCCTCGTTAATTTTTAGGTAAAAAGTTATCATGTCTCCGCATGCAGGGTTGCCAGCGACTGCTACGACTGTGGCGTCATCCATTTTTCCAAGGTTTTTGGGGTTGCGGAATAAATCCATAACTTTCGGGTTATAAGGTAAAGGTATACGCGACGTTTTTTACTCCACTCCTGTTGAACCAACTATCCGTCTAATACGATTAACAGCTGATGGTAATACTTCCAAAACGTAAGCTATATCTTCTTCTGTAAGATAACGCGTCGTCTTCATAAGCACGCTACCGTGAGCTTCTTCAAATCTGCGTCCAATAGCTACCAACACGTGACTGGGCTGGAGCAGTCTTCGGCTGCACGCACTTCCGCTTGAAATGTAGACACCTTTGAGGCTCAACTCGATTGTTAGAGCCTCACCTTCTGCACGTAGGAAACTGATGTTTGCATTGTCGGGGGAACGCTTTTCGCCTTTTGGACCGTTAAACCGTAAATCAGGCAGTTCAGTGAATATGCCATCAACCAGTTTGTCTCTTAAAGTGCGCATTTTTGTAGTGTTTGCCTCAAAATCTTCAAAAGCCAACTCGGAGGCTTTAATGAAGCCAACAATTAAGGGCGTGTTTTCTACGCCTGGCCAAAGTTTTTGTGTACCGATTTGTCCTTCGATTATGCGGTCAAGGTTTATGCCTTCTTTTAGATACATGGCACCCATTCCTCGGGGACCCTGGATTTTGTAGCTGCTTACTGTTGCCAAGTCAACGTTTAAGTCTTGTACATTGAAGGGTACTCTACCGTAGGCGTCGGTTGCGTCTGTATGGAAAAGCGTGTGAGGGTTTTTATCTTTGACAATTTTAACTGCCTCTTTGATGTCTTGAACTGTGCCTAATTCATTGTTTACTGTTGCGACGCTTACAAGGATGGTTTCTTTGTCGATTGCTTCTTTGAGTTTTTCCATGTTCAAGAAGCCTTCATGGTCAACAGGGATTTTGGTTATGGTGAAACCGAATTTTTGCATCATCTCCGCAACTTGCATAACATTTACTGGTTCAATTTCTGAGATGACAATTTTTTTGCCTTTATCTTTCTGGGCAAAACATGACCCCATTACTGCAAGGTTGTTTGCTTCGGTTTCGCCTGGGGTGAAGGTGATTTCTTCAAGGATTTTGGCGCCCATGGTTTTGCTGATTTTTTGGAAGCAGTTCATGATTACTTCGAAGGCTTCCCAGCCTGGTTTGTGGGTGAGAGTTGGGTTGCCGTAAGCGGTCTTGTTAAAGTACGGAAGCATTGCGTCTACGACTTCTTGGGGAACGATGCTTGAGTTTTCGTTGTCTAAGTAGACCTCGTGTGTGATGCCTTCGTGAAGTTTAAGAAGTTCTTTTACGTTTTCAACCATAAAGTATCCTTACCATAGAAAGTGATTAGATAACTCGTCACCTTGCTATATCCCTGTTCAAGTAAAAAAACCTAACCGCTGTAGTGTTTCGAGGTTTTGTCTTGGTTGTGTGTAATTTTTGTTTAGACGTTGTTGCTTAAAAATTGCTATAAACAATAACCAACATGTTTTTGAAAAGTTTCCTTTTTGGTGCCCGGTTGTTTTGATGGCTGCAGGCTGGTTGTGGATTATACCACAAGCTCCATTTCAGGCTACTTACCTATACGGCTTATTTGTAAGCATTTTTTACAGGGGGTTCTATATTTCTCTTTTTTACATGACTCGCTACCAAAAACACTACTGAGGTAAATATGATTAAAGTAAGAGCCACAATTAATAGCCATTGATAAGACAAATCTGAACCCGATGAAGTTGGAGTACTGGTCAGTACTGAATTGTTGTTGGCATCTATCACTGAAATCGTGCCATCAAGTAGGTTAGAGACATATGCATATTGCCCATCTGGTGTGAAAGCTACGCTGTAAGGGGTGGTTCCAACCGAGATAGTCGTATTCACTTCTTTGGTGGCTGTGTTTATCACTGAGACAGAGTTGTTTATGCCATTTGTAACGTAGATGTATTCGTTGTTTGGTGTTAATGCTATGCTATTAGGGTTGGTTACACCAGTCACTGTCGCTGTCACTGTATTAGTTGCTGTGTTTATGATCGAAACTGAGTTGCTTGCAAGATTCGTAACATAAACGTAGGTGCCATCCGAAGTTATAGCTAAGCCGTCAGGGTTCATTCCAACTGTTACTGTCGCTGTTACTTCATTCGTTTTTGTATTTATCACCGAAACGCTGCTGCTTCCACCATTAGCAACATAAACATATTCGCCGTCGGGAGCTATAGCCAAAGCGTTAGGACTGCTTTCTACAGTTATCGTCTTCACTACTTCATTGATAGCTATGTTTATCACCCAAACCATGCCCACACCGTTAGTGCCAATGATGGTGCTTCCTGAAACGTAGGCAAATTCGCCATTAGGTGAAATAGCGACATTTCCGGGGCTTCCGTCCAAAGTTATTGTGGTAGTCACTTTGTTTGAAGGGACGTTAATGACTGCGATTGAATTCGACTCTTGGTATGAGCATGTTACGTAAGCAGATTTGCTGTCAGGCGTTATAGCTATTCCGTTAGAGCCTTTAACGTCTATTATTGCTATCACTATATTGGTAGCTAAGTCTATTGCTGAGACATTGTTTCCATTTGGAACATATGCGTATTTACCATCAGGAGTTATAGCTACAGCCCAAGGCATACCACCAACTTGTATTATGCCCGTACTTGCAGCTCTCGTTGACAATGGCAAGGACACAAAAGCACAAAAAAAGATAATGCAAATTGCTAAAGTAGTTGCTATGTTACGCTTCATATTATCACCTATTTTGAGGTATCCTGAATTTTTCCATCAGTTAACCAAAGTATTCGTTCTGCAGATTCGCCAACTATTTGATCATGCGTGACCATGATAGTAGTGGTTTTATGGTTTGAGTTCAGATTTGCAAGCAGTTTTACAATCTCATGCTTGTTTTGAGAATCTAAGTTGCCTGTGGGTTCATCTGCTAAAATGATGGCAGGGTTGTTTGCTAATGCTCTAGCAATGGCTACTCTTTGTTGTTCACCTTGGCTAAGACGATTTGGTCTGTGTTCCTCTCTGCCTTGCAGGCCTACTGTCGCAAGTAAGTCTTTGGCTCTTTGCTTTCGTTGCCCTTTGAATTTGCCTGCAAGTTCCATGGCTAACTCAACATTTTCTCGGGCATTCAAATACGGGAGAAGATTGAAACTTTGAAATACAAAACCAATTTTATCTCGTCTAATCTTATATAGTTGAGATTCTGGCAGGTTTGCGATGTCAATGTCATCTATTAGGATTTTGCCACTCGTCGGTTTATCAATGCAGCCCACGATGTTTAGCAATGTAGTTTTACCAGAACCGGAAGGACCCATGATTGCGACTAACTCACCTCTTTTAATTTCGAGATTAAGATTGCACAAGCAGTGAACATCTCGTTTGCCCAGCATGTAGGTTTTTGAGAGGTCGTCGATTTTAAGCACTAAATCATTCATATCGCATTGCCTCCGCTGGTCTTATTCTTGCGGCTCTCCAAGCAGGGTATAAACTGCCAATTGCACCTAACAATACTGAAACGCCTAATCCAAATAGCACAAGCTCAGGGGTTATGGTGACAGTGATGGAAGTTGTTGTTAGAGATGTAGCTATGTTGCCGTCTGACATTATTAACCCGTTTCCAGTTTGAGTTGGCGCTGGTAGAAGCATGTTGGCCAATGATGTTGCGCCGAATATGCCAATCGATATACCAACTACACCTGCAATCAAGCTGAGCAAAATGCCCTCAATCATAAACTGCCCCAAGATGGTTTTGTTACTTGCACCCATCGCTTTGAGTGTGCCAATTTCTTTGGTTCGCTCACGAACGGTATAGAGCATTATGAACAGAACAATTGCGCCATCTGCTACTGTTATTATGCCCATTTCTATTAGGCCAGTGCTTTGTATTTGGTTCATTGTGTTTTGGGCTTGTTGAAGTTGCTCGTTGGTTTGAGTTTGCATCTGGAAAACTTGATTGATTAGCGTCTGAGCTATGGTTGTTGTTAATTTCGGGTATGCACCGATTATTTGCTGGTTGACAGTGTAAACGTTGTTAACGCTATCTGCAAACACCTTGAATGTCGAGGCTTGACCTGTAGTGTTAGTGATTGCCTGGGCGTCAACTATATTCATTGTAGCGTATGTTGAATTGAGCGCTTCTTGGCCTTCGATGCCAACTACCTCAAAGTTTCGACCGAAAATGCTTATGGTTCCACCTACTCCAATATTGAAGTGGTTTGCGATGCGTTCTGATAGAACAACGACTCCACTGTCACCTGCCTGCAAATTGCGTCCATCCGTAATGTTAGCTGGCAGAATTATCGGGTAATTGTTAAGTAAGTCAACGGAGCCTAAGGGCATGCCATTGATTTGGTATTCCCAACCGTCTCCCTGTTGGAGTATTGCTGGTATGACACGTGCAACATTGGGAATTGATGTAATATTGCCGTAATCAGTGTAATTCATAAGTGGCTGTTCCATGATGGTCTTGTTGTTTTCGTCGATACGAAATGTCAACGGAAGTTTGCAGTCTATTTCGGTTGCTGCCATATTCACTGTTGAACTAACGATTTTGGCGTTAGCTGTGAGTTGGTCTATGGTTTTTTGAGTGGCTTCTTGGCTGGCTGTTATGCTTGGTGGAATAGATACTATCATTGCCAGTGCAAGGCTCAATGTTACTATCACTAGCAGAGCTCTCATTTTTCTTCTTGAGATGTTTCGGGTTGCTCTTGTCAATGTTCCCATTTTTCTGACTCCTAATTCATGCCTACCACTATCAATAGTAGGATTTATAAGACTTACCATAAACGATGGTAGGATTGACGAGAAAG
Source organism: Candidatus Bathyarchaeota archaeon (assembly GCA_963832745.1). GTDB lineage: Archaea > Thermoproteota > Bathyarchaeia > Bathyarchaeales > Bathycorpusculaceae > Bathycorpusculum. The sequence goes on from CAWHVC010000003.1 coordinate 835,427, forward strand.
CGAAATCAGCAACAACCCAAATTTGGAAAACCTTAATTAGCCTACCAACCCCCATGGTACATGAGGAAACTTAAACGTCAACCGAGAAAAAAAACGCTGTTTCCCAATACAACATTGAAGGAAAGCAACTAGAAGCATTCTTGGGTCCGCTAGAGGCAAGCATTCTCGAAACGATTTGGTGCTCAGCGAAAAGACCAATTACTGTACGAGAAGTCTTAGAAATTATAAAAAAGAAAAAACCTGTCGCTTACACAACAATCATGAATACAATGGACCGCCTTTTCGAAAAAGGACTGCTTGACCGCAGAATTGAAAAAGTCAAAGGCGGCACCTATCTCTATTATGTATATTGGCCAAAGCTTGAGGAACAGAGCTTTAAAGAAGCTGCAGTGCGTCAAGTGTTAAACAGCCTGTTAGATAACTTTGATGAACTCGTTACAACTTGCCTTATCGAAAAAGCCGCCACAGATGATAAACAATTGGAGGCACTCAAGGAAAAAATTGACAGAACACTTAAAGAAAAGAAGAAATGATCAGAAATGGTAAGCTTAGATGATTTTATAATTCAGTTATTTCAGCCGTATTTCTTCTATTCTTTAGTGTTCCTTTCAATAGCCTTTGTGTCTGTCAAATTTTTTCTGAAGTTTAACTCTCACCTGTCACGCAAGGGTCAAAGTCTGTTATGGGTGCTTCCGCTTTTTGTTCCAGTAATTGTATTGTTATGCTTCCATCCGCAAACGCTCATAACTATCACACCGACACTTCCCAACCAATTTTCTCAGGTAAACGATGTGGGAGTAATGTTGTTAGGTTCAGACATTTTCTCGTTTACTGGCTTGTTATGTATTGGTAGCACAATTGCTGCTGTAGGCTACCTTGTGCTCATGTTAGGTTTCGGGCGACAAATAGCTCTTAAACGGTTCCATGTTGTTATGATGGCACAGGACGACTACGCTTCTATTCAGCAAATGGTAAAGAGGACTTCTCGAAAACTTGGCATCTCAGAGCCAAAAGTTGGTTTAGTGGATGATTTGTTACCCAATGCGTTTACACTTGGCTATGGGCGTAAAGCGGTAGTTGTTTTTTCGTTGGGCCTTTTAGAGATGCTTGATCCAGAGGAGTTAGAGGCTGTAGTTTCTCATGAATTGGCGCATATAAAAGCTAAAGATTACCTGTTTAGAGCCTTTTCCTATAGCCTGAATGTTCTTTCCTTCTTTAACCCTCTCTCCTACTTTGCCGCGTCACAAGCTCAAAAAGAGCGCGAGTTGCTTGCAGATGAGAGAAGTCTTACGTTACTAGACAAACCGACACTAATGCAGCAAGTTCTTAGCAAACTTGAAGCAATGACTCCTATGTCGTCAAAGATAAGCCTCGTTGATCGTTTTTCTTCAAGTCTATTCATTGTCTCCCCTCTTGCCCATAGGCCGGGAATACTTGCTACCCATCCGAAAATTTCTCAGCGTATGCAAAATATTACAGCAGTCACATCCAAGCAAGCTAAAAAAACAAAAAATCTTCTGCCAACTCTACTTCTAGTAGGCATTCTTGTTTGTGTAATTATTATTTCTGGGCATTCAGCCGTGCAGATTGAGCAGACAGTTATTCAAAACCAAAATGCTCATTTAATTAATCAGTATCAGGTTTTGTTTTATAATTCGACTGTAACTGGTAATTCGAACCCTGGAATGGGTATACTGTTTCAGAGTTGGGAAAGTTTTCTAAACTTTACGTCAGGACAACAGGGTATGTACCGATTTGCTGGAACTTGAGGTCCTAACACCAAGATAAAGGGGAAGAAGGGCTAAGGGCTGATATATTAGGGAAGATGAACAGGGGAATGGATTTAGGAACTCAGCCCTTAACCTTGTAATCTACTTACCGTTTTTGGCATAAAGAGATTTGCGCTTACATTGTGAACAGTCAGGTTGGGCTCTTTCTGTTTGTTTTGTGACGTACAATATGATTTAATTAGGCGGGTTGGCGGAGCGTTTTGGTTTTTCAAACCAAACTTGTTCAACTTGTGATTAACTTAAGTTAAACCAAAGTTTAAATAATTTTGGCGGCAAACACACAGCAAGGAAACAACCCATTGAAAACAAAGGAGACACTAAATTGAAAAGAGAACACCTTATTGTTTTAGGGATAATACTTGCTGCAACGATTACCGGAGCAACCACTTACGGAGCCTACACATTACTAAACCCGCCAGCTTCTCCAGAACCCACCACGACCCCATCAGAAACTGCAACATCACCTTCTGCATCACCACCTGCAACTGCCACTCCTGAATCAACAACCAACCAACACCCACAACCAACCCGTCCAACACCCCTACACCAACCCCTACTCCCACCCCTCAACCCACTAGCGTCGTTGTTGTAGATGCAATGGTGCCCAAGTCAACGTGAGCCTTCCAGTCCACCGCATCGTCTGTCTTACCTCAGCTGAAATTGTCTACGCAATAGGTGGAGGAGACAAAATAGTCGGTATCGCTGGAATGCTTACCACTGACATAAAGTCTGTTTTGCCATCTTCGATTTTATCGTTGCCCGTCGTTGGAGACACCGACACTTCGCCTAACTTGGAGAAGATTATAGAGCTTAACCCTGACTTAGTTCTTGCCAGCCAAAGATTAACTGATGCAAACAGAAAAACGTTGGAAAACGCAGGCATAGCAGTTATTGAAGATTCACAAACAGGCAGCAGAAGAAACTCATACTTGACGAATTTGGGCGCAATTCTAAATGCAGAGCAACGGGTAGATGAACTGTTAAGTTATGAAAAGCATTATTGGGATTTAGTCCAAGAAAGAGTAGCAAACCTGACGGAAAGTGAGAAACCTTTAGTTTACTTTGAATGGTACCGTGACTGGTTCAGCACAGGTCCAGGGGGGTCATACAGTAAACTGATTGAAGCTGCAGGCGGAATAAACATCGGTGAAAACGCAACCGTTTCAAGTCCCCAGTTAAGCGCTGAATTTATTGTTGAACAAAACCCTGCCATCATTATCCGCATGTTAGACTACACCTCCGGCGAAGATTTAGTAGCCTTCCAAAACTTGTATAACCAAATACTCAGCAGACCAGCAGTACAAGGTTTAACGCAGTCCAAAATAACCAAGTCTACGTCATCAAAAGCACGCTCTTAGTTGAAAGAGACACCGTTGGCTTGCTCTATTTTGCGAAATGGTTCCATCCAGACTTGTTTACCGACATTGACCCTGCCGCTGTGCACATTGAAATGATACAGAAATTCTTCGGAACTACACCAACAGGAGTATACCTTTACCCATAAAGAAACAACCCCTTTTTCCCTTTCTTTTTTTGTATTATCGCGTAAAACTCGTTTTTTAGGTAAAATTGCTTCAGATTGTTAAAAAACCCTAATAACCATCAATTCCGCATAAAGTCTTTAAAAATTGTCCTGACGGCGAAACCATAATTGAAAATTTCCGAATTATCTGTACCACAATCCGTTAAAGATGTTCTTGACGGCTTAGGAATCAAAGAACTTTTTCCACCCCAAGCAGACACCATAAAGGCAGGACTACTTGAAGGACAAAACATTGTCTTAGCCAGCCCAACCGCGTCAGGAAAAACCTTAATCGCCGAACTAGCCAGTATGAAACATGTGCTGGAAAACCACGGCAAAGTAATCTACCTTTCGCCACTTCGGGCGCTTGCCAGCGAAAAGTACGAGGAATTCAAAAAATACACTGAGATAGTCAAGGCTGACGGTAGAAAAGTCTCCGTTGGCATCAGCACTGGTGATTTTGACGACGCCGATAACTGGATGGAACGATATGACATAATCGTCACCACTAACGAGAAGGCGGATTCACTGCTTAGGCACCGAGCTAAGTGGATGGAGAGTATCTCGCTGGTCATCGCTGATGAGGTACACCTGTTAAATGAGGGAGCGCGTGGTCCAACCCTTGAAATTGTGCTTGCAAGACTCATGCAGGTTAACCCGCACATCCAAATTTTAGCCTTAAGCGCAACAATCACCAATGTGGACGAAATAGCGGGCTGGTTAAACTCTAAATATGTAGTTACCGATTGGCGCCCAATTAATCTTAAGGAAGGCGTTGCGCTTCAGGATGAAATCCAATACAAAGATGGCGATTCAAGAAAAGTCGAGCAGGAAACCCGCTTCACATACGTCAATTTAGTACTTGACACGTTAAGGAATGGTGGACAAGCACTGGTTTTTTCGTCCACAAGAAAGAACGCTGTTTCAGCAGCTAAAACCCTGTCTGGACATATGAATAAAGCCGTGCCTAAAACGGGTTCTAAACTTATCAAGCAAAGTATGGAAGAAGCAAACCGAAAACTGCTGGAAAAGGAAGCAAAAAGAATTGCTGACGCAGGGGAAAAGACTCAAATTAGTGATGAATTAGCTGAAATGGTTCGCTGCGGTGTTGCTTACCACCATGCAGGTTTGTCAGGAGCCCAACGCAAAATTATTGAAGACGCATTTAAGGAACGCAAAATCAAAGTTCTAACTGCCACGCCGACGTTGGCTTGGGGTGTTAACTTGCCTGCACGTACAGTTATTATTCAGGATTACCGCCGTTTTGAGGCTGGATACGGCAACTACCCTATCCCCGTGCTGGATTACAAGCAAATGGCAGGCAGAGCCGGACGGCCAAAATATGACAAGTTCGGCGAGTCAGTGCTTATCGCCAAAACCCGCGACGAAGCAGACTACCTGATGGAAGGCTACGTGCTGGCCAAAACTGAACGTATTTGGTCAAGGATGGCTGTTGAAAAAATCATTCGTGGACACGTGCTGGCGACGATTGCGTCGGATTATGCGCATTCGGAAGAGGGCATTTTTGAGTTTTTCGGCAAAACCTTCTACGCTTATCAGTACGACGTGAAAGCCATAAAAAGCATCATTGCAAAAATCTTAGCGTACCTTTTCCATGAACAGATGATTTCTTACGACCGCCAAGATATTATTGCCACCAAATTTGGTAAACGTATAAGCGAACTCTACATTGACCCACTCTCCGGAGTGATTATCCGTGAAGCCTTGCTCAAAAAACCAGATTACCTAACAGATTTTAGCTTGCTGCACATGATTTCGCACACGCCAGACATGGGCCCCATCATGCGACCCTACGCACGTGAAGTTGACGTATTAAGCCTCCAGATGGAGCAGCACCGAGACGAACTGCTGATTAACCCGCCAAACGAATGGGAAGACCATGTTGGCTACGAAGAATTCCTTGGAGAAATCAAAACCGCGCTTGTAATGAAGAACTGGATTGAAGAAACAACCGAAGACCAACTTATCACACGTTTCGGGGTTCAACCAGGCGACCTGTACCGTACAATTGAGAACGCAAAATGGCTTCTACACGCAACACATGAGCTTTCTCCACTTGTCGGCGCCAACAAAGAAGTCAAACCTCTTTCAGACGAACTTGAAGAACGCGTGTCTAAAGGTATCAAACGTGAACTTTTGCCGATTGTACGGTTGGAAGGTATCGGCAGAGTACGTGGCAGAATAATCTACAACGCGGGCTACAAAACCATCGAAGACCTCAAAACGGCATCACTTGAAGACCTAACACTTCTGCCGTCGGTTGGTCCACGTTTAGCCAAAAAAATCAAGGAGCAAGTCGGTGGCTTCATCAAAAAAGATGAATTAGAAAGATTTGACAAAGAGCAGGAGTTTAAACAAAAAACCCTGTTCTAAGCCGATTTGGCAAATCTTTCTGCTTGTTTAACTGCTGTGCCCAAATAGTTCTTGGGGTTTAATGTGTCTTCGATTTCTTGTGTGCTGAGTTTGCTGCTTACGAGTGGGTCGGTTTGGAGTGTTTCTTTGAATTCCTGTTTGGCTACGGCGCTTTGGATGGTTAGTTTGCGGAGCATTTCGTGTGCTTCTTGTCGGTTGACGCCTTTGTGTACGAGCGTCATCATGACGGATTCTGACATTGCACGGCCTTGAGTGAATGCGAGGTTTGAGAGCATACGTTGGTCATCCACACGCAGATGAGTAACTATGTCAACCATCAAGTTCAAAATGTAGTCGAGCAGAATGTTTGATTCAGGAAGCACAAACCGCTCCGTTGATGATTGGGTTAAGTCGCGTTCATGCCAAGTAACCATGTCCTCAAGCGCTGGCATGGCGAGGCTGCGTACGATTCGGGCTAAGCCGCAGACGCGTTCGCAGGTTTCAGGATTCTGCTTATGAGGCATAGTTGAGCTGCCCACCTGCTTTTTAGCCTCGAAAGATTCAAAGACTTCTGCGATTTCAGGGCGTTGCAGTTCACGGATTTCGGTGGCAAAGTTTTCGAGTGAAGAGGCAATTTCTGCGTAGATGCAGATGAGTTCGGCGTAGCGGTCTCGTTGGACGATTTGTGTAGAGATTTCCGCTGTACGTAAGCCTAACCGTTTCATGACGAGTTCTTGAATCTCTTCGGCATGTTCGCCAAGGCCTGCTTGCGTGCCGACTGCACCACTGATTTTGCCTGCTAAGACACGTTTTTTGCTGTCGTTTAAACGGTCAATGTGCCGGTTAATTTCGTATCCCCAAACGGCAAACTTGAAACCTAAAGTAATAGGCAAGGCATGTTGTCCGTGGGTTCGGCCAATCATAACTGTTGACGCGTATTTGCCGGCTTGGGTTTGGAGGATTTTTTTGAATTTGAATAATTTTTGTTCGAGGATTTCGATAGCATCCTTGAGTTGTAGTGCATTGGCTGTGTCAACGATGTCATAACTGGTTGACCCCAAATGCACATAGGCGCCGCTTGAGCCCGCTTGCTCTGACAGAGCGCGGACAAGCGAGGCGATGTCATGTTTGATTTCTTTCTCAATGGCTTTTACACGTTCAACTTTAACGTATTTAGTTGAAGCCATTTGGGCGATTTTTTCTGCATCCTCTTTGGGAATGTTGCCTACTTCAGCGTGCGCCAAAGCCAAGGCGGCTTCAACGTCAAGCAGCTTTTGCAGGCGGTTTTCTTCATCGTAAACTTTAAGCATTTCTGGTGTTCCATACCGACCGGTGTCAATAGGTAAGATAGGCAAATCTTGTTCCTCACGTTGAAGGATACACAGATTAAACATTAATGTTTTACCGAAGCATATGCCATATTGGAACATACCTGTTTATGGCGAATAAAAGATGAGGACAACTATTGCAGTGTTAAACAAGAAAGGCCAATCCGCATTACCAACCGTTATTGACGTTTTGAAGAGCAACTGGACTGACCAGCCGTTAGAATTCACTGTTGCTTCACCAAAAAAACTGGTTTCTCATAAAAGCCCTAACGTGCTATGCAAACAAGGCATCGACTCAGACACCGTTTTCGGGTGCGCTTACACTAAAGAGGCAAAAAAAGTCTACAGTTTCCTGCAGGTAGACGATGCCGTGTTGGGTTTTGAAGGCAGAATCTATACGCCAGTAACCAAAGAAGCCCTCGTGGAACAGGCAACAAAAAACCCTGCTCACTGCGAAGCACAACTACAAACCCTCATTGAAAAAGCAGAAGGTGACTACTCACTTTTCATGCTAAAAGACAGTTGGATAGCCGCTGCAAGAGACCCAATCGGTGTTCAACCACTCTATTACGGCGAAAACATGGAAATTGCAGCTTTCGCGTCAAACCGCAAAGCACTCTGGCAACTCGGAATAGAAAACCCATTGTCTTTTCCCCCGGGCAATTTGGGCATCCTGACCAAGGAAGGCTTCAAGTTTAAACCAGTAAAAACCTTCACCTATGCAGAACCTAAACAGGTTTCTATGGATGATGCCGCCTTGGAACTGCAAAAGCTTCTTGAGGAGGCAGTAAAGGTGCGGGTTGCGGGATTGAAAAAGGTTGCCGTGGCATTTTCCGGCGGCTTGGACAGCAGCATAGTTGCGTTTTTGGCAAACAAAAGCGGCGTTAAAGTTGATTTGATTCATGTTAGTCTCGAGAATGAGCCTGAAACTGAAGCGGCGATTGAGGCTTCAGATAAACTGGATTTGCCAATGCAGATGCACCTGTTTAAAGAATCAGACGTGGAAACTACGCTTCCTCAGGTAGTTGACCTGATAGAGGAAGCTGACCCGATTAAAGCAGCTATTGGTGTACCGTTTTATTGGACTGCACAAAAAACCCGTGAAGCAGGCTACGACGTTTTACTTGCAGGTCAAGGCGCTGACGAACTGTTCGGCGGCTACCAACGGTACGTTAACGAATGCTGCAGTGACGGAAGCGAGAAAGCGCGAAAAACCATGTTCAACGACGTTGTTAGAATCCACGAAAGCAATTTGGAGCGGGACGAGAAAATCTGCCTTAGTTTTGATGTTGAGTTGCGGGTGCCTTTTGGCGGTTTTGACTTGGCAGAGTTTGCGTTGGGTTTGCCGGTGGATTTAAAGTTTGAACAAAAACAGGATACGCTGCGAAAGTTGGTGCTTCGTAAGGTTGCTTTGAATTTGGGTTTGCCAGCGTCAGTTGTTGATAAACCCAAAAAGGCAGTGCAGTATTCTACAGGCATCAACGACGCGGTTAAGAAAATCGCTAAAAAGCATGACCAAACCGTAAACGAGTACATAACGGGGCTCTATGAAAGAAGCAGACACGGCTATTCACCTTAATCTTTTGGAGGGTAAGGGTTAAGACTAGTTTTTAACATGTTTTTGGCTTGGTTTTTAGCCAATAGCACCTACCCCCTTAGTGATTTCCTCGCCCCTATAGAAAACTAACGATAAGGCGAGGGGTCGAATCTTACCCTACCAAAACCGAACCCTACCGCATTATTCTACGCCCAATTCTCAAAATAGAAGGCTGTGTGTATAACCATTTAATGCAAACTGATTGTTGGTCAATTCTCTGGTGCTGCATCTATGAAACTTACCATTACACCAGCAGCTCGAGGATTCTCAATTGTTATAACCCAAACGTACCTGTACATTACACCGTTTTCAACGATAACTGAGTAGTCTGAAGGTATGTTCGTCAATGGACTATTACTTATCAAAGTTCCGTTGGTTGTAGTCTGAAAGAGGTTTAACCTAGCATCAATAATCGTTCCGTTAACTGACGTTTCGTTAAAACCGGCTTCTTCTAGCGCTGACTGCAAAGCGCGGTACATTGTAACTGGCGGTGTATAGGATGAATTGGTGTTTGTATATAGGTCTGCAGTTAGTTTGATTTCAATGGGACCCAAAAATGAAATACATCTTTCGTCAAAGTCGTTGAATTGCTTATTAAGATAATTTATAATGTCCTTCTTTTTTGTGCTGTCATGCAGATTGACATCTAGTCTATTTGCTGTTTGGTTTACACCCGTTGCATCAATTGAAAATTTTATCATGACTCCATCTAAAGCATCTTGAACAGCATGCAAGCGGGAAAGAGGAAATTTAGCGGTTTCAATAACTATGTCTTTATCGTACTGCGCGTTATACAGATAATTATTGATTGCTTTTGCGGTTTCGTTATTAGTTAAAATGATATGCCAAACATTAGACTGGTCAATGTAGGCTCCTGCAATTTGGTCAGCGTTTGTAACCTTTTCTCTCTGAAGTGCAGTATAGTTGTCGGCAGCCTGACTGTGTTCATAAACTGCTACCGCTGAACTTGCAATCAATAGAGCCAATAACAGAAAAGCAACAGGCTTTAAACCTACCATAGAATGCCTTTGCCCTTTTGCTTTTGCCTCTTTTTTGGGTGATGCATTTTCTACTGTTTGAACTGTCAGTAGGGCATCTTTGCCTTCATCAGATAAGCAATACTTTCCATACTCATCGGTCTTTACCAAGCCATTAAGCTTGCTTAGATGATGTTGTAGGTGTCCGCTACTTTCAATGGCTGTTCTCTTTTTTAGGTCCGCAAATCCGAGAGAACCCTCACTTAGAACTTTTAGAATCAATATTCTTGTTGGATGCCCAAGAGCATCAAATACTTCCGCCTTTTGCCTATCAAGTTCAACCTGCGTTTGATCTTCCATGTTTTGCCCTTCCTTGTTAGAGACTACTCAGTGCTCAATACTATATTTAATACCTATTTTGTAGACATGTGATTAAGTGGAGAAATCTTAAGTCCAGTTTTGTAGACAAACATTTCTTGAAACTCACATTCAGCAAAAATATGATATTTGACGCATTTGATATCCTTCAGGAAAAATACAGAAGTTCAATATCGAAACTTGAAAGAAATTCAAGAAAAATTGTAATTATAAAAAGGGATATGCTCTCAACGTTGAGAGTTTCTTACACTGGTTTATTTTGGAAGCTTGCTTAGATAGTCGCTTATTCAATTACTTGAATTGCGCCTTCTGGGCATTGAGCCTCACATGCTCTGCAGACAAGGCATTCTTCTACCTTGACTGGAGTGGCTTTACCGTCTTTAATCTCGTAAACGCTTACAGGGCAAGTGTTTACGCAGGTTTCGCAGCCAGTGCATTTCTGGTCAACAACGATTTTTACCATTTGATATACCTTCTGAGTTTTTTTGAATCCTGTTTTGTAAAATAAAAGGATTTAGGTGTTTTACGGCATTTTTTCACGTAATCTTAAAAGAATCTCAGCTATTGTGCTTTCTGCCGCTTCTTTATCTTCTTCAAAATCTCCGACGGTTTCTTTGTAGTCTTCAAGAGTAATTTGGCCATTATTCTTCTGCAGTTCAAGAGAATTAAGCCGGGCATCGGCTTTGGCTAGGTCGGATTCTGCAAGATTTAACTGCCTAACCAAGTCGGCTAATACAGGGCTTGATTTGAGGAAAACCTCTTTAGACTTATCAATACTGTGGGTTAAACCTTCAATTCGAACGTCTATGGATCGCTTCTGGTTTTTGTATTGACTTCTGGGAATCCTGCCTTTTTGCACTTTCAAATCAAGCGCTTTTAACTCATCGAGTAGTTCTGTTCTTTCATCATAAGCATCAATAAACTTGTCAACCAGTTCTGAGGTTGTCTGTAAAGTTTTTGCGGGAACAGCTTTAATGGCGCCAGTTTTTGTTTTTGCCGGTTTTGAATCTTCAGTTTTTTTATGACTGTTGTTTGAGGTTTCTTGTGGTTTGCGTTTTCTCCATGCAACTATGCCGACGCCGCATATTGCTGAAAGCCCAAAAACAATTATTGTTGGTCTAAATGACGCCCATAAAGGGTTATAGCTGTAGTCTATTTGGATGAAGTCGTAGTCGGGGACTTGGTAGTCAACATAAGTTACATCCTGCCGTGTCACAGTGAGTTTTTGTTCATACCCACTTGTTGTTATTACCGCTGAAGAATCAGCAGTGGCAACAGATGCGCCTTCCGGCAAAGTTAAGGTAAATGTTGCTTGGTCAACAAAATAGTTGAATGCCGGAAAAAGCACAAAGTTGTAACTGTTTCCAGTTACGCTTGGCAGGGTATATTCAGCGATTACCTGTACGGATTGCCCTGTTGCAATATATGAAGACAAAGACGTGTTAACAAGAAGCGTGCTACCGGCTACACCTAAAATTTGGTTTGATAAGATGTGCCCTGAAGCATCTCGAGTGGCAACATTCTTTGCGTTAGACGGCAGAGTAAGCATGAACGACGACAGATAAGAAATATCCACGTTTTTAAGAACATACTTGTCTGCGCATGATACCTCACCAGATGGGGCAATGCTTACCTCACGATTTAACGTGTTGATATCAACCAGTTGTAACAGTCCAATTGGAAGGTCAAATGAAGCTGTTGCTGGAATATTGGTGAATGCTGAAAGGTTACTTTTGGAGTAGGTTGTGCTGTTTGTTTGGCCATCACTTTTGGAGACGTAGATTGTTGAGGGGTCGGTAGGTAAACTTAGGGTAACTTTACATTGGCTTGCAGTTGTAGTCAAAGCAGGGTACCCTGGATAATCAAGCATGTAGTATCCAGCGGAGTATTCGCTTACAAGATTATTTGACAAAACAAACTCTACGCTAAAAGTTTGAGGGTTTTGGCCTTCAAAGTTTACTTGGGCAACGTAAAATCCAGATTGACCGCCCAGCTGACTAACTACCTCAACAGGGTAGCCACGGTTGTTATCAAAAGCTACAACCTTTAGGACTGAGGAAGCATATTTTGAAGGTATACCAATTTGAAACCCGTTAACCACGGAGCCTGAAACTTTAATTTCGTCCCTAACGACGGTGTGGCCTGAAAACATTACTTCAATCGTGTGCTCCACGCTTTGGATTGTGTAGCCGCTGCTTTGGGCAGAGACAGAATTTACGTTTAAAACGGTTGGCAGGAAGATAAGTGAAAAAATAATAAGTGTAGAGACTGCAATTTTCCGGTTCACTACAGTGCACCCTTAAGATTTTATTACTTTAACCCTACCTTGCTTATTTACTTTTACAAGAATTGTACCCAATAGGGCAGAAGCTAAACATAGACACTTGTTAACGAAAATACAAACAATGGGTGAAAAAGACTAAAAAATTAGGGGTTGCTTAGTAAATTCCGCCTTCTTTAAAGTAATAAAACTCTTCCTTTTTTGAACCGAAACCTCTAACGCCGTCCCGTTTAAGCTTGCATTCCAACTCTTTAGCTTGCTCTTCGGTTAATTCGCCTTTCTTATGCAGATAAGAAATAATCTCCTGCGCCTGCTCGTCTGTATCGCATCGGCGAATAAAATCTACCGCTGAAGGATTAAAATGACGCAGCTTATCAATCGGTGTAGTTGGTTCAAGAAACTCTTCTTCGCAAACATCTTCAATTTCCGCGGCTCTTTCTGCAGCTTCAGGGTCAGCACGGACAGCGTCTATAGAGATTTTGTTTTCGCCATCCTCTTCGAGTTCGCGGTAAAGGTGTGGAAACATTTTCTTGAGCGATTTTTTATCAATAGCCATGGCGCATCAAATATAAAATAATAGAAAAGGGGGTTTAAGACCTTTTTGCGGAAAAACTGTTTTTTTTTCAGAAAATGTTATGGAAGGAATTGCCGCGTTGGGTGTTCTATGAGTAATTTTTCAAGTTCACTGGTTTTTAGACCTTTGATTTCGTCTCCGAAGGTTTCGCATTTTCTTTTTTTGCCTGCTTCTTCTGGGCTACGGACAACGATTTCAACATTGAATTTTGCGTCGGTTTCCGCGTAAATGTGATAAGACGCGTGGGTTACTCCTTGCTTGTTAACTCTTGTCCAACACGCCCGATGCACCTTCACGTTGCGGGTTTTTAGAAGTTCAAGTACTTGCTCGGGTGGCTCTGCGTAGGCGGCTATGTCAATATCGCTATCAACCTTGATGGTGCCACGCCATACACTGCCAATCAACACAGGGCAAAACACATCTAAAATCTTCAAAATTTTAAGCGCTTCTTGACGCATCAAAACAAGCCGTTCTTTTCTTGCCGAACCCTCTTTTTCTTCAGCAATTTTATCAAGCTCCAAAGCAACTTCAAGATTGGAAGGTAAAAAGTGGACACCGAAGGTTTCTGCTGCTTTGAGTTTAGCTTGCTTGTATTCTTTTTCAGCACCAAAATAAAGCAGGGTTGCTGCTTCACGGGCAACTCGGCTTCGCATGTCATCAGCGCTGTTCATGCTTTACCAGACATGGTTTAGGGTTTAAGGATTTTCTGGTAGAGCTCAATTGTTTTTTCAGCTATTCGGCTCCAAGTGAATTCGGATAAGACACGGTTTCTTCCGTTTTTGCCAAGCCATCTTGTTTTTTCGGGGTTTTCAAGTGCACTTACCACGCCCCAAGCGATGTCTGTTGGATTGTTGGGGTCAATGTGGAAGCCGCATTGCTCTTCTCCGCAGCACACGACGATTTCACGCATACCGCTGACTCCTGCTCCGCCTACAACTACGGGTTTTTCCATGCTCATGGCTTCAAGGGCTACAATACCGAAGGGTTCGTAGTAGCTTGGGAATGCTGCTACGTCGCAGGCTGCGTAGTGGGCAATTCGTTCTTCTTCGGAAACAAAGTCAAAACAGAATTTAACGTAAGATTCCAGCTTCAAGGCTCTTGTCAGGTTGGTTAAGTATTCTTGCTGGTCCCCAACGCCGACTATTACAAGCTTGATTTTTGGGATTTTAGGCATAATATGTGGCAGGGCCATTATCAGTTTGTCTACGCCTTTGATTGCTACAAGCCGACCAAGGAAAAGAATCATGTATTCATCGTCTTTAATGTCGTATTTCTGGCGTATTTGCTTAATTTGCTCTTTAGATACATTATCGGGATTATATTTTTGAGGATCTACACCATTGTAGCAGACTTCAATTTTCTCTTTAGGAAAACCAAGCTGAATAAGTTCATCTTTCATGGCGTAAGAAACGGTAACTATCATGTCAGCCATTTGACCGCCGCGTGATTCAATGTTGCTTACTACGCTGGAGCCGCCTCCGAGGGTTCGTCCTTTCTCGGTTGAGTGCACATGGAAAGCCAAAGGTAAACCAGTTTCACGTTTTACCGTTAAACCGCCCATTACGGAGAGCCAATCGTGGGCTATTACGATGTCATATTTCATGCCTTCTTTTTTGATTAACTGGTTAATGAGTTGGGCTGCTGAAAGGTAATTATAAACCATCAGTTTGCCAAATAAATGCAGGCCTCTGCCCCATTTTCTTATGTCTTCAGCTATAACGTCAGGCAAAGAATCTGAAATGTCAATGTGTAAGGGACGATGAATTTCTATGCCCCGCCAAATTTCGCGGGTAGGCAAGGAGCCTTGGTCATCATTCATGGTAAAAACTGTAACGTCGTGGTCCATTAACACGAATTTTCGGGTAATTTCAGCAGCGTAAGTGCCTAATCCGCCCACAATTTTTGGTGGATACTCGTAAACAAAAACTGCAATCTTCATCTAAGGCTCATCTCAGCTACCAATGGGAATTCAGAATACTAAAGCTTTACCTCTATATTAAAAACAGTAATTCACGTCTTAAAATAACAAGCTCTAAAGGCAACTTTGATTAGAAGGTGTTTACACTAGCACTAACAAGCAAGGTGCAGTAAAATGAGTTTGTCACCAATTAAACTTGAGATATTGGAAACTATGCTTTTAAACGGCAAACCAATGAAAGCCGCGCAGATTGCCAGCGAAAACAAGAAAGAGTTTCCGCCAACAATGATGCACCTTTTAAATCTCACCAAAATGGGGTACGTGAGTTCACCTCAAAAAGGCTTATACACGTTAACGGATGGAGGCAAAAAAGCCCTCGGAATCCAGCTAATCACCAAAGAAACGGCAAAAGCCATAATCGCTTATGCATCGCACGACAAAGCCTTCAACTTTTACGTTGAATTGGATAAACCTCTCCATATGCACGCTCACAGCCTGCAAGACTTCGCCAACAAACTGGCTAAGGTAGACATAAAATCTTTAGAGTTTCACATGGGCAGAGGCGATTTTGAAGCTTGGTTCAAAAGTTTAGGTGACCAGGAATTGGCTAAAAAAGCAGCTTTGATTAAAGAAAAAAAGGTTGCCGGTGAACAGCTTCGAACATTGCTGCATGACACGGTTGAACAACGTTGCCAAGAGCTAATTAAACTTACAGAAGCACCTGCTTAGTTACCCTTTGAATTCTATAGGTTGGAAGCGTTTCTCCATCTTCTGCAGTACCTGCTGAATAGTAGTGTATTCCATGTCTTCGGCGCTTAAACGGGCAGGCTCAAACTCTCCCATCCGACGCAACATGCAACCATACTCTACCGCTTCGTGACGTGCTAGATCAAACGCTGGGTCATCGAACATGTCTGCAATCAACGGTTGCCCTTCATCGTCACAAGCGATTTTTCCGTTAGAGACCTGAAAACCCAAAGCCACAATACGCGGTGGGCCATCAAAGGCGGTGCATTTTGAATCTTTGAGCCCGACAGGCATCAATGGTCCCCAATGGCTTCCGCGCATCCAGCCTTGAACAAAATAGCTATGCATAAAAGGCGCCAAAATCTCGCCAACCGCGGGCAAGCCATGCTGGGCGCGGGTAATCATTACGGGGTCATCTTTTCCAACGTATTTACCAGCAATTAAAGACAGTTTCGAAACGCTGCTTGTGGCGCAGATTAGGTCGTCTTTTGCTCGCCAAACGTGACCAACAATGTAGCGTCCAACCGTGCCGATAAGGGCTAGTAACTCGTACATTTCTGATGGACAGCTTAAAACTGCTGATTTGTCGGCTAAGGTGTCGATGACTTCAAACTTGAAACCGCCAGCCATGTTTGGGTCAATAACAAGACCAGCACTGTTCATTGGGTCAGCAAACGTTTTGAAAAGCGGAAAATTAAAGGAGCCAGCGGAAGTTTTGTCGGCTGCAAACACGACAATCGGGTCAGAAGCACGTTCTTCCATTTCCATTTCAGCAACGCCGGGTCCCATGCCTCGCACGTTTCCGGCAAAAGCGTCTTTCAGCAGGTCTTGCCCAGCAGCATAAAGCTTCAAGGATAAGGCTTTGTTTGAAGCCTGCTTAAACGTGTCCCAAGCAAGTTTGTGGATTTCAGGGTTTTGTTCCCCGTTTTCGTGCGCCATTAAGAGTTCAAGGTCGTCGCCAGCGTTGAAAACGTAGTAATTGTTGATTAAACCGTCTTTTTGGGCGGTTTTTAGGTTTTTTTCTGCAACGTCTAGGAGAGGTTTTGGGACAATGTGGTGACCAGCGAGGGAACCGACGTCACATTTGATAATTGAAATAGTTACTTTTTTTGACAAAAACAATCCCAATTAAACTGGGAACTATAAAACATTTAAACATGCCGAAAATACGAAAAATGCATTTTTTGATATAGAAAATATTGTAAACTATTCAGTTCTCCCTAAATACTCAAGCAGAAAAGCAGTTGTATGCTATGGGAAAAAATGAAATAGGCAAACCCCAATACTTCTGATAACCCGAGTGATGTTTAGGTGAGCGAGGTCCGAATAGTAACAGTAAAAATTCCTGAAGAGGTCTACAAAGAATTGGCGCTACGCATTCCAGAAGGTGACCGAAGCAGCTTCATCCGTGAAGCCATCAGCGAAAAACTGCAAAAAACACCTAAACCTGACAAAATTTTGGCGCTTGAAGAACGAATGAGCAAGCTTGAAAGTGAGTTTATACAGGTAAGAAAATACCTTGCCGACCTGGAACTTTTAACTTTTGAACACGGCAAAGTTAACCCTCACAGTTTCTGCATAGATGAAACCGACCACAAAATCATCGAGTACCTCATGCATTACAAAGGCGCCACCACTCCTGAGCTTGCAGAGTACCTGAAAAGTAACCGTTGGCTGATTCTAAACAGGCTGCGGAAAATCCAGCGGACCTCCAAGAAGCAGTGTGGCAAATCCGTAATCGATTACTGTGGCGGTGAACGGTCTGGAAAGAAGAAGGCGTGGTGGATTAACGAGGAAGTCGTCGGCGAAGACGAATAACCTTTAATTGCGGTGCATGTTTGTTTTTGCGTTTGTGGGCTCGTAGTCTAGCACGGATTAAGGCATCGGCCTCCGGAGCCGAGAATCCTGGGTTCAAATCCCAGCGGGCCCGCCACCCCCCAAACGAATTTATCCTGATTTTCCCTCTTTTTTCTCGCTCTAAGCCATATCTTAATTTTTCACAGCTGGTTTCTCAGGGAACGCTTCACTAGATACGACAAACCTGTAAGCATTTCTGAAAGTCAGTCGGTAATTTGTGTCGTTCACCATGCTTTCATCTGTTATCTCAGTTTTGAACAATCGGATATTATTCCCGATTAAGGGCTCAGAGAAAATTAGTATGCGAGGTGTCAAAACAAAATTGAACTTCATGTAAGGTTGGCTAAAGCGTTTGTCACTCCGAATAAACTGCTGAACTATCGGGTCATCAGAAGTCCAAAATGGTGTTTTTGTCTTGTTAACCACTAAAACCCAATTGTTCTTCAAAAGTTGTTTCGTTTCTTCCTCATAAAAGTCAACCATTGATAAGAGATGCTCGTTTTGTTCCCAATTATCTATTTTTGGAACAACTTTCCAATCCGTGAATTTGCTATTAACATCATCCAGCCAAATCTTTCGGGCTTGACTTACGATATCCCTACGTTTTCTTGTTCTCTGCTTAAAAAGCACTAAGAATCCGAGGAATTCAGCGAGCTCAACCTGTGTTAGCACTCGCATATCCTCAGCGCCTATAACTTTTCTGAATATTCTACTACATTCACCCTCCTGAATGGAAAAGGCCTCTTCAATAGGTTTGTTCGGTTTGTTAGCATTTTCATAGAAGCCTATTTCACTGCAAAGCGCCTTAACGTTTGTTTTGAATGCCCTTTTGTTTTCCTTGTCATAGCAATAAACGCAATTCCCATTCTTTTCCGTGGAGAACAGCTTAAGGTAGAATTGGGGTACATAATGCTGCCTCGCTTTTTCCTTCATGCGCGACTATCGCCCCATCATGAACAGCGCCATCTCAACGTCTGCAAGGTTGAATGGGTAGCCCTCTTCGTTAAGCACATTGGCGATTATTTCCAAAACCCACATCAGCTTTTGATAGTTAGCACCCCACTCTTCGTTACTGCAGGTGTCCATTGGGAAAGTCTTTCCTGGTTGTGGTGCTCGACCGGGTATTTTGATTAGCCTTTTCTCGCCATCCGTGAGAGTTTCAAGGGCAAGTCCAACTCGGCTGTCATAAATAGCAAAGTAGTTCGGGTCTGAAAGCCCGACTATTTTGGATGCACGCGATATTATCAAGGGGAAAGACACGAGTTTGCAGATGGCCTCAGCGGTTTTTCCTTCGTCAAGCAAGTTAAACGCATCTCTTGTTATTTCCAAGCACTTGTTTGGATCGCGGGGTATAAATTGCGGGTTCCTAGGAAAACCCCAAGCCATAATTTCGTCCAAAGCAGTTAAGTCAACTCCACCGCTATTCCTTATTCTCGATTGAGCAATTAATCTTGTTAAGCGGTTTCGTTTTTCCAAGGATTCAGCTAAAGAGCTATTTTTCCAACGATAATTCTTTCGACCTGCGATGAGAGCATCCTTGTGCGCCTTTGCCCAAGAAACAATTAAGGCATTGTATTTTCGCAGAAAATCATTCTTGGCGTTCTCTTCGGAAGTAGGCGATGCAGCGTTAATTTCAATCAAAGTTGTCGCCGTTATGGGGGCTGAGCCGTTTTGGCGTATTAGTCGGTATCGTCCGCTACCAAGGAATTCAAAGTGTGGATGATGAACCGGGTAGTGATGATAAGACGGGTGGTTCGGTGCCATCGCAATTACATAGGTCCGAATACTTGTTGCAGGTACATCGGGTCTGCCTTCCTGAACTTTGTTGACAAGGTCGTTGGCGGTGAAAATTTCCTTGTCTAATTCCTGTGCTGCTCCTAAGACGAGTTGCCACCTTGTCAAATTGCCGGACGCATTATCGTAGTTTGGCATAAGTCTCTTTCGGTAATTTAGCGATTTAAAACTTGTTAGCTGCGGGCAACACCTTTACCCCGGTGTTTTGGTGCAAAATAGTTATAAGGTGTGATGGCTGTCTCGTCTGCGTTCTATTAGGGAGTTGGGGAAAGCATGAACTTTAAACATCACGCCATATTGGGCGCTCTCGTAGCGGGGGGTCTCTATCTGCTTTGCAAGTCGTCTAAAGACGAAGAAATGAGCTTAAATGAGGCAATTGTAGTCGTGCTGCTCGGGGCTTTAGCCGGTGTTGCAGCGGATTCGCTGGAGCCTGCGACGAATCCAAACCATCGGAGCATATACCACAGCGGAACAACATTGGCGCTGATTCTGCTCTTGTGCCACAAGGGGTCAAAGACAGACAAGCTGAGCGATAGCCAAAAAGCATTCATCATCCCGATTTTAGCCAATTATGCAAGCCACTTGGTCGCCGACAGCACCTCACCAAAGAGTCTACCCTTGATAGCCTAAAGGGGTAAAGCGTAAGATAGCAAACATGAACTGAGAGCCACCAAACCCCACCCTTTTTTGTGCTGAAGAGCCTTTTTAAGAAGCAGAAACAACTATTGACCTTTTTCCATACCAATAAAGCTTAGACTCAGCGCCGCATGGCTCGCACTTATATGATATTGGAATAATTGTTCCGCTTGCTGAAGCCTTAGCGTGTTTTTCTTCCAAGGAAGCTATTGGGTGAATGTCCTCTGGTGGAAAAGCTGAATTCTATTTATG
>CAWHVC010000004.1:0-267603 GCA_963832745.1 Candidatus Bathyarchaeota archaeon
GCTTGAAAGTGAGTTTATACAGGTAAGAAAATACCTTGCCGACCTGGAACTTTTAACTTTTGAACACGGCAAAGTTAACCCTCACAGTTTCTGCATAGATGAAACCGACCACAAAATCATCGAGTACCTCATGCATTACAAAGGCGCCACCACTCCTGAGCTTGCAGAGTACCTGAAAAGTAACCGTTGGCTGATTCTAAACAGGCTGCGGAAAATCCAGCGGACCTCCAAGAAGCAGTGTGGCAAATCCGTAATCGATTACTGTGGCGGTGAACGGTCTGGAAAGAAGAAGGCGTGGTGGATTAACGAGGAAGTAGTCGGCTTAGACGAATAACTTTTAATTGGCATGCATGTTTGTTTTCTGACGTTTGTGGGCTCGTAGTCTAGCACGGATTAAGGCATCGGCCTCCGGAGCCGAGAATCCTGGGTTCAAATCCCAGCGGGCCCGCCACCCCCCAAACGAATTTATCCTGCACACAAACATTTCCCTTCTTTTTTCCAACTCTCTTTTGGCTAAGTTTGAGACAGTAGGTAGAATGAACAAAAAAATATTTTTTTGTTCCACATTAGTTTGCGAATGCGGCACCGGGTAATTGGCGGCAGTTTGGGATTGTGAAGCAAGAGGCGGCTCAATAAAAGCCTTAATCCGTCATCTAGATATGTGCCTAACCTTCACGAAGCAACTTTACTAGCAAGAGTTTTAAATAGTAGTAAATAGATAACTGTTTACAAGCAATCAGGCTGGTTACTGATAATGAGACAAATATTCACCGTAATGTCACCCCTAAGCCAAACGCAAAAAACCGTCTGGCATCTTATAACAAAAGGCCTGGATACCATAGCAATAGCAGAAAAACTCCATACCACCCGCCAATTCGTAAACCAAACAAAAATCTCTGCAGAAGCAAAACTCTCCACAACCCTAATGGATATAGCTCAAGCAAACGATTTCCAAGTCACCAAACTGTACTCCCAACAAGGCATGCTCTTAGGCTACCATCCTGTACTGAAACGCAAGGCTATTCTCACGTACAGCACCAATTATGGCATAAAAGTGTGGTACTGGCACAACAACGCCGAAGAAGTCACAAACGAAGAATTCCTCCGCCAAACACGCGTATACCTGCTTGACATCGCCAAAGAAAGAGGCTTAGAAATCGAAAATGCAGAAAAAATGCACCCCGCCAAATTGGCAACCATAGTTTTTTCTAAACTGATGCCTGACGCGGGACTAGGTGAACAGCAATGACGAGCCAAACACATGTTTTAGGTAGTTTCTCGGTTGTAACCAAAACTTTTGGCAACCATAAAGCCTTAGATGGGCTGAACTTTAAGGTTTACAAGGGTGTCAATGGTTTAATCGGTCCCAACGGCGCAGGAAAAACAACCACAATCAAGCTAATGTTAGGATTAATCAAAGCAAATACGGGACAAGCTGAAATGTTTGGGCTCGACTGTTGGCGGCAATCACTAGAAATCCGCTGCAAAATCGGCGTACTTTACGAGAAAGTAGCCTTTTACGAGCACCTGTCAGGGTTTGAACACCTACAGTTTATGGCAAAAATCAAAGGCGTTCCGGACCCGGCGGCGGAAAGCAAAGAGATGCTTAAACTTGTCGAACTTGATGGTGAAGCGCAAAACAAGCGCATAGGCACCTACTCGGCAGGCATGAAGCAAAGAATAGGCTTAGCACACGCTCTTTTGGGCAAACCCGACCTTGTGATTCTGGATGAGCCTACATCTAATTTGGATCCGTTAGGCAGAGAACACGTAATCGGGTTAGTTAATGAACTTAAAAAAGAGGGGTACTCGTTTCTGATTTCAAGCCATAATTTACCTGAACTGGAAAAGGTTTGTGAACACATCGTTTTGATGAATAAAGGTCGAGCCGTACGGCAGGGGCTGCTTACAGAATTGCTTGGAGAAATTTCTCCTCAGACATTTGCGATTAAGGTTCAACCAATTGCACCGCTGTTTGAACTGCTGAAAAAAGAGGTATGCGTAAAAGAAGTAAGCGTAAACGACGGCATATTGATTGTTGACACAAAAGACGCCAGTGCATTCAAGCAAAGACTTCCATTGCTTGCCTCGAAGGCACATGTTTCTCTTGAAGAAGTCAAAGCAGGCGGTAAAGACTTGGACGCCCTATTCAAACTGGCAGTTGAGGAGGCCTAAGCATGAGTTCAAAAGGCGCAAAGTTAACGTTGCTTAAGACTGAGGTTAGGCGGGTTTGGGGTTTTCCAGTTCTTGAATTGGCCGTGGGCTTTTTGGCTTTTATTGCGGTTACAATGATTCCTACCTTGCAAGAAATAGTGAATCAAAGTAAGGCACAAGCCACCTTTAATGGGGTTGTGGCAAAATCGGTCTACGACGCGATGAGCGCGCAGTTGCTGCCTATTGGTTTATTTTGTGGCATACTAGTTGCGTTGTCGTTTGCCAAAGATTACGAGCAGGGGTTAATGCAGACGCTGCTGTCTTCGCCATTGTCGCGTTCCACAGTGTTTGTTGTAAAATTTGTCGCTGTAACAGTTCCTTTAACATTGCTGACTTGGGGTGTAACCATGTTTATGATAGCCTTTAACTACAGCTTAGGCGGAGCCACCGTTTCTTTGCTACTTCAAGCTGTAGCGGCTTCATTGTTAACCACGTTTTTATCGGTGTTTTTCTTTGGCGGTTTAGCCACCTTAATTGCGTTAACTGTTAAACGGACCATTCCTACAGCCCTTGTGACAATGATGCTCAGTTTTCTAATGTACTTTGTAACCACACTAAGGGCTGAAACAATAGGGTCTTTAGCGAATTATATTGCGGTTACTCCTTTCAAAGCGCCGCTTGTTGTGCTTGGCAAACTGTTGGGCTTAGGTTTTGCGGAGAATACGCTTGAGAGTTCCGTGCCTGCCCTTGGATTTTTGGCTATTGCTTTGGTTTATGGGTTGGCGTTTGTGACGCCAATGTATCTTTATTTTACTAGGAGGTTTGAAGTACGAGAATAAACATAACCCGTTTAGGACTTGTTTGCTTCATCATCGGTTTGGTATTGATGCTGAATGCTGCTTCTTCGCATGTGAGTGGATCAGCAATTGCTTCAACAATCACCTTGAAACCAGAGGAGACTTCTGGTTATGTCCTGTTTATGGCACCAGTAGGTCATGGCAACTTTACTGTAGGATACAATAAAGACCCCAACAGAAATTGGACTCAATTGCCCCCGGGGATTCCTGAAACCGTGGTGTTGCCTGTTCACCTAAAAATCACAGATCCTACTGGTCAAACTCTTCTGGAGCAAGATATAGTTACACCTGCCATTTTCCCCTTAAACTTTGATGCGCGGGGTGAATACAGGGTTTACATAACCAACAACGGCAACGAATCCAGTTCAATGCCAATCGGCACGCAATTTGAAATGAATAATCCTCAAAATCGCGAAGCAGACAAATACTTGCTGTCATGCACACTAATTGCCATAGGCGGGGTTTGTATAGCAGTTGGGTTAACGTTGAATTTAGTAACTAAGCTGAGAAAAAATGCAAGGTCTAAAAACCACATGGGAAGTTTGTAACAATGAAACGCTATATCCCAATTCATACCCAAGGCTGGATTCCACAAGACCCCTATATACCAAGACACCTAAAAATTGCCTCCAACAGGCATAGACAAATAAGCAAAGCAAAAACTGTTGCTGGGTCAACTTTGCTGCTTATCGGCTTAATTGCACTGGTGATATCGATTGCGGCTGTGCAGCAGTCACGGCAAATTTGGAGCCAATCTTATGTTTTGAATCCTGACCAGAAAAGCGACCAATCATTTACTTCAGGCGGACACTATACTTTAGACCCTTTTTACAATAATCACTCCTTTGAGGGGCAAATAATTGTTGAGGGCGAAAATGTGAAGTTTAAAGTTATCAGTGAAGACCAGAAAGGGGTAACTTGGGAGCATAACGGGAAAAAGGTAAACTGCACTGTTAATTCAAACGACCCCCAAGATATTCATCAAGTAATCAGCACAACTGTCGATGGCTCATACAAGTTCAATCTTCCCGCGAACGGGGACTACTCTTATGGATACGTCCTCCAAAATAATGGCAGTCAGCAGGCAAGAGTAACCTTCCAGTTAAACGATACACAAACAGCTATCGGCATGTTGATACCCGGCGCGATTGCACTGTTAGCCACTGCTCTTCCAGGAACAGTTCTAATTATAAGTGGGCGTAAAGGCAAAAAGCAGCTTGCTTCGATGCCGTTAAAATAGTTTATAGGCTGGCTAAAAAATGTTGACAAATCGGGTTACCGCCATGAGACAAACCTTTACCGTATGGAGATACGTATAATGCAAAAGCCAATCTTAGCAGTGTTTTGCGCACTGCTTTGCCTAATTCCCTTTTCTTTTTCTTCCTTTGCAGCTTGCGCAATGAATAATTCTTTGCCGCCAACCTTCCACGTTACGTTTCAAGGTTACATGCAACAACCTTCAAGCGACTCAGGCTCGTCTTCAAATGATGATGAGAAGGCCATTTTAATGTTACAATTTTTGAACGGAACACAATATACAGCTGAAACTACCCATTTCACTTTTTCCATGGATGAATCGTCTAAAGGCGAATTTAATGCAAAGTTTACGCTAACCTTTGGTGATTTTTATGACGAGATTTCTTTACCTGCAAGTGTTTCAAATGGTCGGGTTTTAATAGATTCCGTTCCAACAATATTTGTAGTAAATCCAGAGTCTTTAATCGATGATAATCAAATTCAAATTTTTCAAACAGAAAACCTGTCGCTCTCTGGTACTGTTAGAGGTGACGGACGACCATCAACTTTAATTGAGGATTATCATGTGCTTTCAAAAGTAGTTCAAGCGTCCTACCAACAAACTAATTCAGGGATGTTTGTCTCATCGCCTGTATTGACTTTCGATGCAAAAACAGGCGTCCTTACCAGTGCTACCGGTCAATTTAGTGACGTACTTTTAAATAAGTTAGGCGTTTCATGTATTTTTGGCGGACTTTTTGATTTGGAGGATTATTCAGAAAATTTGAATTTTACTTTAGAGCGTCTTTCTCCGCCAATTTGGCAGTTCATTATAATACCCGTAGCTGTTATATTGCTTGTCTTAGTGGTTTTTTTAGTCTATAGATCTTCAAAGAAGAAAAAAAGCCGCCACTTATCCGATATTATTTGACTGATTGGAACCTTATCTTAGCTATTACAATTCCTTCGGCGCTTGGTGCCCTTTGGGTTACTGGGTAGGCAAGAGAAACGGCTTTAACAAGCCCAAATGGATGACATGGATAGATGAAAAAACCGGCTTTGCATAGCCCACTATACTCAAGAACTGACTTTTAGTGTCAATTGCTTTGTAATGGCAATGCATATAGTCAACCAGACAGTAGAAGCTAAAAAGCACTAAGCTTTTTTCTTTTTCTGCTGTTCTGCCTTTTTAGCTAACGATTCAACTTCGTTGAGGAGGGCATCTATTTCTTTTTTAGTCATCGACATATAGAGTTAACCTCCTTGTTTTCTTTTGGTTCTTTGATGCCTAATTCGACGTATTCTCTGATTTGCTGTTCAACGTTCTGGAGCAGTTGCTCGTACTTTGCCTTCTCTTCGGACGATTGGGCTCTGTTTATCTCTAGCCTCCAATAAGCCTCAAAATGCCGCAGCTCCAAAAGCATCACCGACTCAATCCGCCGCATCCGCAACAAATAATCTGCTTCTAGGTGAACGTAGCTTTTGACGCCCTGAATTACCAGCCTCAACTTCTTAGACTCATCTTTGGAGACGTCTGGCTCTTGAAGCCGACGCAGAGCAGCCCACAGCAGGCCAATCGTCTCGTTGCCCGTTGGCAGCTCCTCAAGTTTAGCTATTTCCAGTTTAGGCATCTGCGTTGTTGTTGTGGCTGATTCAGTAACTTTATTTGCCATATTTTCCACAGAAGACCTTTGAGTAATCGCAACCCCCAATCTTGTAAGCTTCATAAAAATTGCTTCTGGGCTCCGCTTTAACGCTACTGCAATCTCGTCGATGCTCTTACGCTCGGCAACCAAGTCTTGCAGTTGTTTTTCGTCTAGTTCAGTCCAGCGCATGTCTCATTTAGCTCCTTTAGTTGTTTTTGGGTGGTTTGGCGCAGGTGAATCAACTCTTGGAGCGGTATCGACAGGTTTCTTGTGAAACAGGTGAGTTAGAGGGGAAAGTACGCAAACTCAGCCTCGAAAACCAGCCCTCTACAAATGTCCTTAGCTTCCGTTTGTAGGACGCCAATCTTGTGCTTCGTCAGCAGAAGCTTCAACCCCTCAACCTTGCGCAACCGAAGCTCCCACAAATAGATCGCTCGCTCACGCCGAATCCACCAAGCAATCTGCTTGCGATCCTCAATAACATCTCTAAAGCGCTCTATGACATCACTTGGAAACGTGCTCAAAGACCACGTAACCCCAAACTTGCGTCTAGCTGCTTCAGGGTCCTCTTTCCGTCTAACTTCCATGATAGCTCTTTTGCATTCTTCAACATCCTCTTTAAGAACCGCTAAATCATCATTGAGGACTTCCACGCACTTCTGGACTTCAAAACCGCTAAGAGTATGCAAACGTGAACGGATGGAGAAACGGTGTTCCTTAAAATTCCGCTCCGGAGTCTTCAAAGTTGAAGAATATGTTTTAACCGCTGAATCTGGCCAGTTTTGCCTTAACCATCTTTGGGCTTCTGCTATTAGCCTTGGCAGCCTTGAAACTCACATATCCAACATCAAAAACTTCGCCGACAAACCTAAACGTGAGAGGCATAGGCACAGTCATGTTCCTGTTTGGCTGCTACTTCATCTTTAACCTGCTCTACTTTTACCTGACAGGAGGCTATGCGCCGCACCCGAACGTTTGGTATGAGATGATTGGGCCTCGCATAATGTGAATTTGTGGGCTTTGGTTTTTGTTTTTTTGGGTCTGGTGCTGATGGTTACCGGCAACAAAAAAGCAACCAGTTAAAAGTAGCAGGTAAAAAATATTTTTGTTAATTTGATTGCACGGTTAAATTTAAATTAATATTGTGACTAAAGAAAAGTTGGCATTTGAGCAAAAGATAGGTTGAGGGGTTTAAGTGTCAATTGAACAATTCCCTATACAGCCACCAGCAGACTCTACGGTAATTATGGTTTTGACAGCTCTATTCATTGCAGGCCTGGTTCTTGTTGTGCTAAGCTTTTCAGACAGAATAGTTAAAGCTATACCGTCTGTTTCGCTTTCTGGCAAACTGTTTGGCAACAAATGGGGATTTCTCATTTGTGGCATAACATTAATCGTGTTGCCGTTGGCAGGTTTCTTTACTGCTTTTAACACATCCTCAACGGTGACTATAGGCACAGGATACGTAGACGTGCAGTTCGCAGGTTTTTCACCCAATTCAATCATCCCCTTTCTAAGCGGAAACATGAATGTAACATCAAACCAAATAGACTCAGCATTTGTTGGACAGATTGGTTTGGGAGAGTTTACCCTCTATAAGCAGCGTGGAACCAATGCGGGTGATACAAACATAGGATTGTACACGCTCGGCAACGGTGCTACAGCCTACATCATATCGATAAATTCAACTGACCTCATCATCAAGCTGAACAGTGGAGACTACTTAATTGTGGGTACATCAAACACAGATGCCCTTGCAGCCAGCTTCGCGCAAAACGTTCACCCATTAACAGAGCCTTAAGTGAGCAGGTTTTTTAGGTATTTGCCAAGCAGTTGCGGTTGATGATAAATTGTCCGTAAGGCTTTCCCAGGATTTTTTATGTTATTGACTAAGGATAGGTGTTTGTATTCTTTTAGTGCCTGCTCAGCGATTTCTTTAACTTCCTGAGAAGTAAAGTCTTCAGTTGAAATTAGTGAATGTCCTTGGGGCAGTCGCGCTGCAGACCCAAAAGAGTTCCAAGACAAATCCGCCTCAAGGTAACCGTTCTTTTTGCATTGCTCATACAACCGTGTTCCATACGATGGAGTTGCAGTGAAAAGGTGCATGCCCACGTCGTAATCCCGCTTAAGCATTAGCGCAAAATCGACAGTACGTTGCATGTTTTCTTTCTTTTCTCCGGGAAAACCGATAATGTAGAATGCGCCCGTTTTTAGGCCAATCTGTTTGGCATTCTTGGCAAATTCGACAACGCGGTTGAGGTCGAGACTTTTGCAGACGACTTTGTCAAGGATTTCTTGGTCGCCTGATTCTACGCCAACAAAGATGCTGACAGCTCCTGATTGTTTCATTTTTCTGAGCAATGGCATGTTTAGGCGGTCTGCGCGTATGCCGTTTGGGGTTTCCCAGTGAATTTTGATTTTGCGTTCAATTATGCCGTCGCATATGGCTTCAAACCGTTTAAGGTCTAAGGTTAGGTTGTCGTCTTCAAAAAAGATGTTCTTCACATTGTATTTGTCAACGACATGTTGAATGTGTTTTAAAACGTACTCTGCTGAATGCGCCCGGAAGCCTTGACCCATATGCAAATGGACAGCACAGAAGCAGCAATTGAACGGGCAACCGCGGCTGGTAACCATGGATATTGCGCGGTTTTGGAAGCTTCGGTAACCGATTTTTTTGTTGCTCAAATAAAACTCCATTTCGACGAGGTGATAAGCTGGGTAAGGTAACTCGTCAAGGTTCTCAATAAAAGGCCGCTTAGGATTCACGGTGACCGAACCGTTTTGGCGGTAAGCAATACCCAAAATGTCTGCTAACTGCCTTTTGCCCTCGAAATACTGGGCAATTTCCAAAAGCGTGTATTCGCCTTCACCCATAACTGCGATGTCAACGCTTTTTGCTTCTTCCAAAAACTCTTTCGGCACCGTAGAAACGTGCGGGCCACCCACAACAGTGAGAATCCGGGAATCTACTTTCTTTACCAGCATTGTTACTTTTAGGGTGTTTTCAATTTGGCTTGTGAAGGGTCCTGAGACTCCGACGATGTCTGGTTTACGCCGCTGTATTTCATCTTCAATTTGGCTAAGGGGCATGCCAACGATTGTGTCTTCACCGACCTTTTGAGGCTCACAATCCACCATGAAAGCATCTAAAATCTCAACTTGATAACCCGCTTTTTCGAGAACCGCGGCAAGATACATTAAACCCAGTGGTATGCTGCCTGCCGGTGGCTCGGAGCCTTTAAAAAAAGTTTGTGGCGGGTTGATTAATAGAATTTTCATCGGTGACCCTTATGAATTATTTACTTGACAGTTTTGAAATATTTAAATTAACTCATAAAACGCCGGTTGAACGGTTTTTGTTTTTAGATGCTAAACATTTGCTTTTTGTAGGTTTTAAGGGCATTCTCACTGCTAGATGGGCATGTTGCTGTTATGTAACAACCACATATGTTTATGAGCGGTATTTCGGCTTAACTAGCATGTTAATTTTTGTGGTGCCTTAACGGAGGTGACATGTTTTTGAGTATGCGTTCTCAAGAAGAAAAGAAAAAAGGCAAAATGACAGTCGCTGAAGCAGGACGGCGCGGTGGGGAACGAACAGCTGAAACTCACGGTAAAGAATTTTATGAACAAATAGGCCGCAAGGGCGGCGAAAAAGTTGCTGCGGAGCGTGGACCAGAATTTTACAGTGAAATTGGAAGCAAAGGTGGCTCAGAAAGGGCAAAACAGCATGAAGGAAGTCCTGAAGCAAGGGGCAAAACAAGCCTAGAGGAAGCTGGACACAGGGGCGGACAGAAAGTCAAAAGATTAATACAAGAAGGCAAACAGCGCGAAGCAACTTAAGACTTCAGTTTTTCAACTATTTTTTCAGCAAATTTTTCTGAAATGTTTCAGGGAGGTGAAAGTTTTGTCAGATGAGAAAAAAGGAAAAATGAGTGTTGAGGAGGCAGGCAGAAGGGGTGGCTTGCGGACAGCGGCAACTCATGGTGAAGAATTCTACAGCGAAATCGGCCGGAAAGGTGGAAAAATCGGTGGACCTAAAGGTGGTCAAAGGGTGCGCAAGCTGATTCAGGAAGGAAAAGAATTCGAAGAGGAAGAGTAGACGGCTGCTGTGTTGGTTATTTTCCAGTTTTTATTTAAGAATATTTTCTGTTGGAGGTGAGAATATGTCCAAAAGAAGGGAAGAGGGCAGGAAAGGAGAAATGACGGTAGAAGAAGCAGGACACAAGGGAGGGCAAAAAGTTAAAAAGCTAATTCAAGAAGGAAAAAAACGCGAGGGAGAAAGCTAAAAATTTTTAGTAATTATTGCGTTTATAACGAGTTTTTCCGCATTTTTGCTAACTATTTTTATTTTAAAAGTAATTTTTTGATTTTTCGCATTAAAAAAAACCGATGTAGCTGTGTTGCGACAGCCACATACGTTTAATAGCCGTGGTTCAGGCTAGAAACTTGAGAAAGCAACCTTGGATTTTAAACATGCCTTTTAATGGAGGTGAAACGCATGCCAATGGATGATGAGTCAAAAAGAGGTAAAATGAGTGTTGCCGAAGCAGGCAGGAAAGGAGGATTAAGAACCTCAGAAACGCACGGTGAAGAATTTTACAGTGAAATCGGAAGCAAAGGCGGCTCCAAGCGAGCAATGCAGCATGAAGGATCACCAGAAGCTAGAGGCAAAACAAGCCTAGAAGAAGCAGGACATAGAGGCGGACAAAGAGTACGCAAACTCATTCAAGAAGGTAAACAATACGAAACCGAATAAGAGCCCATTTTGGAATTTTTTAAATTCCATCTTTAAGGACAGAAATACCTCAAGGTCACGTTAGATGGAGGTGAAATTTAACTTTGGCCGAAAAAAAGAAGGGACAAATGAGTGTCGAAGAAGCGGGACGTAAGGGCGGTCAAAAAGGTGGTCGAAAAACTGCTGAAACTCACGGCCGCGAATTTTATGAGGAGATAGGTCATAAGGGTGGACAAAAGGTTCGTAGGCTAATTCAAGAAGGAAAAGAACAGGAAAATAAATAGTCCCACATTTTTGCGTTGAAATTTTTTGATTCTTTTTGGGAGGTGAATGTTTTTGCCAGAAGATAAAAAGAAAGGAAAAATGACGGTTGAGGAGGCAGGACGTTTAGGCGGAGAAAAAACAGCAGAGACTCATGGTGAGGAGTTCTATAGCGACATAGGACACAAGGGTGGCCAGAAAGTCAAAAAACTAATCGAAGAAGGAAAAGAATACGAGGAAGAGTAAGCCTGAACCTGAAAATTTTGATTTAATTTCTATTTTTCATTTAAAATTCGTCAGATAGTTTTTGGAGGTGAAAGATTACGAGTAGTCAAGAGGAAGCAGCAACAAGGCGCAGAGGAATAGGTCAAGGCAAAGGTTCAAGACGACAATATACAAATAAAAGCGGAAAATCAGGTCACGTTAGCCCAGCAATCGTGGAAAGGTACCTAGGCGGAATGCATTACCCTGCTGCTAAAGAGAAACTGGTTACCAATGCACAAGGAAAAGGTGCCCCAAGCGACGTAATGAATTTAATTTCCAAGCTGCCCGATAAAACCTATACTTCACCAATAGATATAACAAAAGAAATAGGCAAAATAGAATAAGCCAGATTTTTTTTCGCTATATTTCTCAGGCTTCCCATTTTGATGCCTAATTTTTCGATGTTCGGAGGTGAAAAGAATAGTTGACTTCAAATGTTGAAGAAAAAAGAAAAGAAGAAAAAATGACTCGGGAAGAAGCTGGCAGAAAAGGCGGGCAGAAAGTTGCCAGAGAAAGGGGTTCAGAGTTTTACCGTGAAATTGGCAGAAAAGGCGGCGAGAAAGTTGCCGAGCAACGCGGTTCTGACTTCTTTAGGGAAATCGGCAAGAAAGGCGGGGAAAGCCGGGGCAGTAAAAGTACGGAAAAAAAGAAAAATAAATAATTTGAGTTTTATTTTATTTTTAGTGTTTTTTGGTTGCTTGCTAAGTTGATTTTGGGGTTGTCTTTTTGTGCGATTCCGAAAGACTTAACCATAAAAAGATGCTTTTTAGTTTGTAGTGATAATTTTTGACTGAAAACAATCTTTTGGAGTTCATACAGAAACAAATCAAAGTGGAAAATGAGATTGTTGAATCCTTAGAGAAAGCTTTGGTGGACATGAAAAATCCGCCAGTAAAAGGAGTTTTAAAGGGCATCTCGCTTGATTCAGTGAAACATGCAGACATGTATCAATCAGCCTACATGTTGCTTACGGAAACTTCGACAGCGTTAACTCAAGAAGACCTAGACAAGCATCGAGCGTTGATTGAGAAGCATATTCAAATGGAATCTGAGTTAATCGAAAAAATTGAGATTGTCCTTCCAACGGTCACCAATAAGAAAGTGAAGCTGCTTTTGAACGCCATTTTAGCTGACGAAAAGAGGCATCATGCCCTGCTAAAAGGGGTTCTTGAAACTATTGTTCACGGCGAAAGCATCACTGAGGATGACTGGTGGAAGATGCTCTGGGAAGATGTCCCATTCCATGGCGCTCCAGGCGGCGGGTAAACCAACCAACCCATTTTTTAACCCTTAACTGTTTTTGAGCCTTAACGGTTTTTTTATGGAGCACCATAATAGTCATTCGCAAACGCTCAAGCGCAGACTCTATGTTTGTCTTATCCTAACAATACCGATTCTGCTATTCTCTTCAACAATTCAGACTTGGCTGGGGCTAACCTGGCTGCAAATCCCCTTTCAGAACATAGTTTTACTTGCTTTGTCCGCAATCATTTACGTTTATGGTGGATGGCCGTTTCTGCAGGGAACGGTCAATGAGCTTAAAAATCGGCAGCCTGGAATGATGACGCTGATTGGCACAGCCATTTCAGTATCGTTTTTTTATTCTGCGGCAACAGTTTTTGCACTTTCAGGAACAGATTTTTTCTGGGAACTTGCAACCCTTATGGATGTTATGCTTTTTGGACATTGGATTGAAATGAAAAGCGTTCTTGGGGCTTCACGCGCCCTTGAGCAGCTTGTCAAAGTTATGCCCACGTACGCTCTCGTGTTACTCGGTGACCAGACTGTTGAGACCCCAGTTGCCCAACTTGAAAGCGGCGACGTTATTTTAGTTCGTCCCGGCGAGAAAATCGCTTCTGACGGCACTGTTATTGAAGGTAAATCTGCAGTTAATGAAGCACTTTTAACTGGTGAATCGATGCCAGTGCGGAAGCAGCCTGATAGTAAGGTTATTGGGGGCAGTATAAACGGTGAAGGCAGCCTTAAAGTTCGAATTGAAAAAACCGGTGAAAATACGTATTTGGCTCAGGTTGTAAAACTTGTTAAGAATGCTCAGATGAGTAGGTCGAGGACTCAGGATTTGGCTAATCGTGCAGCGGCTTTGCTTTTTTATATGGCAGTCGTTGTTGGCATTGTCACTTTTGGTGTTTGGGCTTACTTTTTTAATGTAGGCTTGGCGTTAGAGCGTTCGGTTACGGTCCTTGTTATTGCTTGTCCTCATGCTTTGGGGTTAGCTATTCCTTTGGTTGTTGCACTGTCAACATCTATTACCGCAAAAAACGGTATCCTAATCCGTGACCGAAAAGCGTTCGAGAAAATACGAAACGTAAACCTTGTTGTTTTCGACAAAACCGGAACTCTAACTGAAGGCAAATTCAGCGTAAACCAGATTACATCTTATGTACCTGAAAAGGAGCTTTTAGCTAAGACCGCCGCAATCGAACAGAATTCAGAGCACATTATTGCCAAAGCCATAGTGAACTACGCAAAAGAACGCTTTTTTGAGGTTCTGAAAGTAGAAGATTTTAAGGCTTTGCCTGGCAAAGGCGCTTACGGAAAAATCGGCAGCGACGAAATTTATGTAGGCAGCTCAAGCCTTCTTCAAGACCTGCACTTGAAAACGCCTGAAGGACACTTTTCCCGTTTAGAAAAGCAGGGCAATACTGTTGTTTTTACAGTAATCAACAATAAAGTGGCTGGAGCGTTTGCTCTTTCAGACCGGATTCGCCCAAAATCGAAAGAGGCAGTTGCAAAACTGAAGCAGCAAGGCATCAAAGTGTACATGTTGACGGGGGATTCTAAGGAGGTTGCGCAGGCAGTGGCTGAAGAGTTGGGAATTGACGCATATTTTGCGCAGGTTTTGCCTGACCAGAAGGCAGACCGCATAAAAGAGCTGCAGAGTAACGGTTTTAGGGTTGCAATGGTTGGGGACGGCATTAACGATGCTCCCGCTTTGGTTACAGCGGATGTTGGCTTAGCTATAGGCGCTGGCACGGATGTTGCGGTAGAAAGTGCAGACATAATCCTTGTTAAAAATGACCCCCAAGCAGTCTTGAAGGTACAAGAGTTATCCAAGAAGACGTATAGAAAAATGTTGCAGAATCTTTGGTGGGCTGCAGGCTACAATATAGTGGCTTTACCGCTTGCGGCAGGCGTACTTTACGGGTATGGAATACTTTTGCCGCCGGCTTTAGGCGCCCTTTTCATGTCGCTGAGCACTGTAATTGTTGCAGTAAACAGTCAAACGCTAAAGAAATATGATACTGCCCCAAAAAGCATCCAGACCGAAAAACAAACCCCCGAGATGTCAGATATGAATATGCCGATGGGTCACTCCATGTAACCGCTTAAACGTTACCGTAAGATTTGAAAAGTAGAAGCGCTTATCACTTAACTAGTAAAGGCGAATTTTTATGGCTAAAACCACATTAAAAGACGGAGTATTCTGGGTTGGAGTTGTTGATTGGAACTTACGTGACTTTCACGGCTACGTCACCAACAGAGGAACCAGCTATAATGCGTATCTTGTACAGGACGAGAAAACAGCGCTTGTTGACACTGTTAAAGCACCCTTTGCAGGCGAATTAGTGAATAATGTTTCAGAAATTTTAGACCTGGAAAAACTTGACTACATTATAGTTAACCATGTAGAAATGGACCATTCAAGTTCACTACCAATAATCGCTAAACTGGCTAAAAACGCAAAAATCCTTTCAACGCAACGCGGCAAAGAAGAATTGATTAAACATTATGGTCACGAGTTTGATAGAATAGAAATCGTCAAGTCAGGCGACGAACTTAAACTGGGTAAAAAAACACTCAAGTTCCTTGAAGCGCCAATGCTTCACTGGCCAGATAGCATGTTCACCTATATTGAAGAAGACAAAATTTTGCTTCCAAACGACGCTTTTGGTCAGCACCTTGCCAGTTCATACAGGTTTGATGATGAATTAGACAACCACGTCTTGATGGAGGAAGCCACCAAATATTACGCAAACATTCTCATGCCGTTTGCACCGCTTATTATCAAAAAGATTCAAGAAGTTGTCCAAATGGGCATACCAATCGACATTATCGGTCCAAGCCACGGCATAATTTGGCGAAAGAACCCCACTCAAATAATCCAAGCGTACATGGATTGGAGTTCAGGCGCGGCAGCTCAAAACAAAGTAACAATAGTCTTTGATACTATGTGGGAAAGCACTGATAAAATGGCACGTGCAATAGCTGACGGTATTTGCAGCGAAGGCATTGAACCTCGCGTCCTAAAACTGCGGTCATCAAACAATACTGAAGCAGTGACGGAAATTTTGGAGTCAAAAGCTGTTCTGGTAGGTTCACCGACGCTTAATAATGGAATGTTCCCAACTATAGGCTCCTTTTTGACTTACATTACGGGGCTTAAACCTAAAGGCAAGCTTTGGGGTTTCTTTGGCTCCTACGGTTGGGGCGGAGGCGCAGTACGCAACATGGTTGAAATGACTAAGAAGGTAGGCTTTGAAACATACGAACCAACACTTCAAATAAAATGGGTTCCAGATGAAGCAGACCTAAAGAAATGCTTTGAATTTGGGCAACAGTTCGCTCAAAAACTCAAAGCCTAAACATTTTTTCTTTTTTAATATAATTTTTAAGTCTTTAATTCTTAATTACTTGTCCAGCAGCAATCGTGCGAAGGGGTGATGAAAGTATTGACCAGCTATACTATGGGAAAAATGAAAGCTAAATTAAAATATCTAATAGCTGTGTTGATTCTCGCTTTGTTTGTTACGTTGACAATTGACGTTAATGCTGTTGCCTTATCAGATTCCGCTCAATATGACAATCTTGATGATCAAACAAAGAGTATTTTGTCTGATGTAATTGGGCTTGATTTAACTAAATATTCCATTACAGCCAATACTTCGACCAGCATCCCACCTGTTCCCTACCAAACAGGCGATCTAAATCTGAAACCAGCAAAGTATTACTTAAAATCCGATACTGCCCAAATAGGCGTCCTTAGCACATTTTATAATGGGAAACTGGCAGTTGTAAATCTTGACCCTGCGGGCAATGCTTCTGTCTTTTCACACGTAGATTCACAAGAGACTGATTTAAAAAATCAGGCAGACCTTCTCTTAGGTAGATATGCAGAAGTTTTATCACAAGCATCCTCGGTTGATGTTTCATTTCTTACTTCGATGAGAAACGTTCTAAGTACTGTGGATAATGAATTGGTCACTGTTAACACTACTGTGGGCAACATAAATTTTCAAGTATCAAAAGATGGAAATACGACTAAACTTCAGTGGGTATACTGTGATTACGGTACAATAATGACCCCTAAAAGAGTAGAACTAACTTTTAACAACCTTGACTTAGTGTCTTTTCAAGATACGTGGAGTATCTTCAAGGTAGCTGGTCCTAACACTCTTTCTGAGGAACAAGCAAAAAAGATAGCCTTAGATGCAGCACAAAAAGTTCCCTTGCACCTATCCAATTCTATGGGAGATAACATAACAATCGAAAACCATGACTTTTCAAACGCTCCGTACAGCTTTACATTTAACATGTTGCCTTGCTACAGTTCGGACGCTGACCTGATCAGCAGACTATCGTTGGACCCGTTGACGTTGTATCCATTTTGGCGTTTTCACTTCTATTTCAACGAAACCATTGCAAATATTGAAGGTATCCAAGTTGGTGTTTTAGGCGATACAGGTGAAATATATTCTGCAGGAACATTTGGGTATTTAGGCGGCAGTTACTCCACAACTTCGACAGATGTGCCCTCTGACGATTCCGCGTCATCTACGAGCGATAATTCTTTAGATATAATAACGCTTGCAGCCATCACCACTATTCTGCTTCTTATCGCGAGCATAACTATCGCTTTACGCCATAATGTGCGTAAGAGAAAATAAAATCCAAAAATTTTTCTGTTTTACTTATAACCATGCGCAGGTATTCGCTGTGGTTAACTTTTTTTATCTAAAAAACCGTTTTAAAAAATAAAAAATAAAAGAATAGTTTAGGCTATTTTTACGAATTTTTCTTTAACTAAACCACAAACTGGGCATCTGTCAGGTATTTCGCCTACGAACACGTCGCCGCAGACTGGGCAAAGATAAATGTCTGTTTTTGGCAGGTCTTTTTTGTTGTTTATGCTTTCGATTGCTTTCTTGTAAAGGTCAGCGTGTACTTGTTCAACTTTGTTTGCGTAGTTGAAGCTGATTAGGGCTGCTTTGTTGTTTTCAGTTTTTGCTGCTTCGATAAATTCTGGGTACATTTTTGTGAATTCGTATGTTTCTCCGTTTAATGCTTCGTTTAGGTTTTCAGCGGTGGATTTTACGCCATCAAGAACTCGCAGGTGGGCGTGTGCATGAACGGTTTCTGCTTCTGCTGCTGCACGGAAAAGTTTAGCGATTTGTGGAAAACCTTCTTCGTCGGCTTTTTTAGCAAAAGCAAGGTATTTGCGGTTTGCTTGAGATTCGCCTGCGAAGGCTGCTTTTAAATTGTCATTTGTTTTGCTCATAAAACGTCACTTCTACTTAAAATGTAAATAACAAGCAAGTAATAAGTTGTATGCTGCTGTTTTTGATTGTTCTATGCTGGGTTAGCCTTTGGAAATGCTTCGTTGCTGCTTGATATAAGGCAGATGCATGCGGCGGATAGTAATGCAGAAAACACCATCATTAACCAGGGGCTTGCAAGTTGACTACCGTCTAAAACTGATTTGACGATAATCGTGTTCACTATCAAAGGCACGATGGGCGCAAAAATTGCTAAGGGCTGCAATTTTTTCTTAAAAACAAGAATGCTACCCATTACTCCAAAGGCAAAAGAAAACATGCAAGTTAAAACAAATAAGAACCAATCAAACGTGTGTAGTGTTCCTTCAATCGCGACAATGCCCCAGTATAAACTTAGAATTGAAGTAATTATTAGCAGGATGAATCCGAAAAAGGGTTTGTTTGAATGCTTTGATGAAGAATTGTTTGCTTTACGGTATACAGCGTAATGCAACGTCAAAGCCGCAAAAATCGCCACTGAAACAAAAGCTACACCGTAAATCCAAATTTTTTCGTTAGCGTTGTGGACAAAACTAAACGCTGTATCGGTTGTTGTCCAGCCATCTTGAGAAACCTTAACGTTAACATACGCCGTGTCCATGCAGGCAGAGCTTTCCGCAGTAAATATGCCCTGAGAAGTTTCAGTTGCTTGTACCCCGTTGATTGTTACCGTTGCGTTGTGAACAATTTTTGGTAGAACCGTTTGATTGTAAAGCGTCAAGCCTTCATCTGGAAGCAACTTGTAAGTTACATTTACGGTGGTAACTGTTTTGCCCAAACTGTTAGTGTCTAAACTTATCAGAGAAACATTGAAGGAGTCATACCAAACAACAGTTGATTCAGCCGTAAGACCATAAACTTCGCTATCTGGAATGGGGTTAATGGTGTATTCTTGGCCTTGCTGAGTGGTTAAACTGGTTGGAGTGAAAGTCAAAATGTCTGCGTTTGCACTGGAAAAGTTAAACGTGAAAACTCCTGTGGATGTATTAAACGTCAGAGTCTTTAGTAATGTATCTTCGCTGTTTCTTACTTCGATTAAGGCAGTTGCGTTCTGGATTGGTTGACCGTTTTGGCTGCCGTAACTCCAGTTTGCTGAGAAAGAAAGCGTCCAATTACTTCCAGCAGAAGTGTAAAATGGGGAACCAGTTGTGGTCGGTTTGATTGTTACATAGTAACTGTTTTGAGCCTGAACGTTTGTAGTGCCAATTAGGATTGGTATAACCAGCAATAGGCTCAATAACGCTAAGGAAGCAAGTTTTAGTTTCAACCAGACGCCCCACTCTATTGATCTGTCTTCTTGCGTTTACTTCGCAAGAATATTTAGCTTTTCTGATAAATCCTAAAAAGTAAAGGCAATTACCTGTTTTAACGCAAATAACATAAGTGTGATACGTCAAGGATTTCATGAAAGGCTTAACCGATGAAGATGGCTAAAGAGGTCAAGGAATTCTTGGCGCCAGCAGTTTTGATAGCGTTAATGCTGATTTCAACCTTTGCAGTTTACCAAATAGTCCCTTTTGAAGCCGAAGCCAAAGCTAATCCAAACGTGAACGTTGGAGTCGCTTTCTGCGGAAACAACACTGCAGAGGCTAAACTGCTTATCGACAAAACAAAAGACTACACAAACCTCTTCGTTTTAGACTCAGGCGGCGGCTTAATCAGCCAAAACCGCACCCAAATTGAAGAGATCTGCGACTATGCTGTTTCTCAGGGGCTGAAAGTAATCGTTAACCTTGGAACCATCTACACGGACAGTTGGTTCTGGAAAACAAGACCCATAAACAATGTTACTGACAGTTGGCAGCAACGTTGGGGCGACAAGTTCCTTGGAATATACTACAATGATGAACCAGCTGGGATTCAACTTGACGGCAACTGGACAGACTGGTTTAACCGTTACAACGCCAGCCTAAACCTGATAGACCACCCAACCGCACAGTTGCTTGACGAAATCTTTGCAAAAAGAGAAGCACAAAGAATCAACGGTACCCAACCAGCCGATTATAACGCGGAAGCTGAACTTTTCGTCCAAGGCGTCATACGGGAAGACCCGGGGCTTGCATTGCTTAAAAACACGAGTGTTAACCTTTTTACTGCTGATTACTGTCTACACTGGTTTGATTATCTTGGCGGCTATGATACCATGTTTGCTGAACTGGGATGGAACAGCAGTGTCACTCAACAAATCAGCCTTGTAAAAGGTGCCGCACGGCTTCAAAATAAAACTTGGGGCACAATAGTCACTTGGAAGTATGACCAGCCGCCTTACCTTGGTAGTGGACAAGAAGTTTATGACCAGATGCTTGAGTCCTACGAGGCAGGCGCAGACTACATTGTTATCTTCAATTATCCAATCCTTGGCAACTTAGGCGTGATGAAAAGTGAGCATTTTGTTGCGCTTAGAAACTTTTGGAATGACATTACCACTAAAAAGTTTGAGGATTTAAGCCAACCGGAAGCTGTGCTTGTTTTGCCAAGCAATTATGGCTGGGGAATACGGCATCAAACTGATAATATTTGGGGTTTCTATCCACCTGACGTTAAAGCCCCTTTGGTTGGGAACGCCATGGATACGTTGCTGGCACGGTATGGGGCAAGCTTGGATATTGTTTATGATGACCCAGCCTACCCAGTGTCGACGGGCGGCTACAGTAACGTGTATTACTGGAACCAAACACTTCAAACCAACACCAACCTATTAGGATCCAAATAGCAGATCAATGCAAAAACCTGTAGGAGGCAGGTCGGTTCGGCGCTTTTTTTTCGTTAATATGTTGAAAAACAGGTTATGTAGTTCCAAAATCGCCAAGAGTCCTTTGAGGCGTCTCCTTGGAATTAAACAGTGGATACGTAACTTTTGTGCCCTCCACATGTGCCAACTCATTAAGCTGATGCGGTATAGCGTCGCCTTTGCTGATTATATGAAGAACCTTCACGTGCCGAACAACTAAGGCATCGCTGATGAGGTTTCGGTGGCAACGCCAAGGCAAAGCTTCTGCGCACATAATCGCCAAACAATTCTCTTTAGCTAAAACGACAAGTTTTAGCAGGTTCTCGGTGAATTCTTTGGTTTGCATGTAATCAGCATATCCGCGAAAACTACTGTTTTCTAAGGCAAGGTTGATGGAGTCCCTTTTTGGATGACGAAACCCGCCGATGTCTGGCAATGGTAGATATTTTATGCCGTATGGTTTTAAGGTGTTTGGCAAGGTTTCCTTGTTAAATTGCGGGTTATGTCGGCTGCGAGGCACTGTTCGAACATCAACAAGAAGGGTGATGCTGTATGCTTTTAGAATCTCAATAAACTCTTCAATTGAGCGTGTTGAGTGCCCAACTGTATAGATAGTTAACTCCTGCCGTTCAGACAAACCCTTTCACACAACTTACTCTTTCACACGATTATACAGAAGATTAAGCCTTAAGTTTTTTCGCCTCTAGCGAAATTTGGGATTAAATTTATAAATTCAGTCAGTGTGGTTAATGATTAACAGGCGAACACTTGTGTCGATTACAGCCGAATTCAAGGGTTTAAACAGGCCAGAACAGCTTTCAACCGTGTTCTATATTGTTTCAGGCATATTCTTGTTGGCATTGTTACCTTTCTCAAGCTTTGCACCACACGTAGCCTTGATCGGCATATTTAGCTTAATAACAGGCTCCATCGTGTTAGTTAAAAATAGTTGGACAGGATGGTTTGTGGCAGTGCAGTTCATCACTGTTATGGCCTTTGCGTTTTGGACCATTTTCGCTTTAGGCTCAGGCAACTGGGCTGTAACCGCAGTTTTAGCAGCCTACATTGCTTTAGATGTGGTTGCCACGTTGTGCCTTACAATTTGGCGCAAAACAGGCAGCTTCTAAACTGGCCTAAACAGTCTAACAGCCACTTCTTCATCCTTGTTTACGTACTGCTGATTTTCCGGAACCTCAACAAACCCGTCAGCATCAGTCAAAGTTGTAATCGCTCCAGACGCGCCAGCCACAGGTTCAGCAACTAAACGGCACTTCTCAACATCTAAAACAAGCCGCACCATAACAAATGTTCGTCTACCCTTTGCCGAAAACAGTTTTGCTCCAGTAAACGCCCTAATCGACCGCATTTCGCTGGGGATTCTGCCGCAAAGACGCTGAATAACAGGTCTCACCAGCAAATAGAACATCATCAAAGCTGCTGTTGGATTACCGGGTAACGAAAAGATTGGTTTGTCCTGTGCGAAAGAGACGGTTGTGGGTTTTCCCGGTTTTACTGCTACTCCGTAAACGACCACGCCGGGTTTACCCAGGGAATCAACAATCTGTGGGGTATAATCTCGGGGTCCAACGGAGACTCCGCCTGAGGTAATCACAACATCCGCCGAAGACAAAGCAGTTGCCAAAGTTTTGCTTAAAGATTCTTTATCGTCAGGGACTACGCCGAAAAAAACTGGTTTTGCCCCGCTTTCGATAACCGCTGTGCTTAAACTGTAAGCGTTAATGTCAAAGATTTTTCCTGCAGGCAACGGTTTTCCAGGTTCTGTAACTTCACTGCCGGTAGATAACACGGCAACCATTGGAGGTTTAAAGCAGCGAGCTTTAGTTAAGCCTAAAGCGGCCAAAACACCGATTTCTGAAGCACCCAAAACTTGTCCTGCACGAAGAACTATTTCCCCATTTTTGATGTCAGAGCCTTTCTTCATAACGTTCATGTTTGGCGTTACAGCGGCGTAGACTTGCAGTTGCTCATCCACCCTCTCAGCATCCTCAATCATTACAACAGCGTCAGCACCTTCAGGCAAATGAGCCCCAGTAACAATCTCGACAGCTTCACCTCTACCCAAAACCATTTTGGGCTGCTCGCCAGCAAGAATCATTCCAGAAATCTTCAACGTTGCCGGCTGGTTTTCATCTGCGCCAAACGTTTCTTCTGCCCTAACAGCATAACCGTCAACAGTTGAACGATCAAAAGGTGGAATATCTAAAGAGGAAACAATGTCTTCTTTGAGTACCCTGTTGTAGGCTTCAAGAAGTGCAACGTCTTCATCGCCTATCTTCGCAGGTTTAAAGTTTTCATCTATCGTTTTCTTTGCTTCATCCAGAGTCATAAGTTTACGGAACATTACTCTTCAACCTCTAGGTTGCCAAACATTTGAACCATAACGTTTTCGCCTTCCTTTAAGCCTTCACGGTTCTCAGGAATAACAACATAACCATTACTTTGAGTCATAGTAGATATTGAACTTGGACCCTTCGCGCTAACAGGTTCAACAAGCAACTCGCCCGCCTCAAGCTTTACAAGAACTCTAACGTAGGTTCGTCTACCCAAAGTGCTAGATACTTTACGAGCCATAACTGCTTTTAACATTGGACGCTTTTCAGTCTTGTTTAACCCTAAAAGCCGACAAACCGCTGGCCTGCCAAAAACTTCAAAACCAATAATAGACGCAACTGGATTACCTGACAAAATCATAACCGGCTTATCATCCAGCACTGCGACACCTGTGGGCATGGCAGGTTTTAAGGCTAAACCGTGAGCAATAACGCCCGGTTTACCAACTCTGTTAACCGCGTCTGGTACAAGGTCTAGACCGCCAACACTTGTTCCGCCCGTAGTGATTAAAGCGTCAGCGTCTTTGAGCGCTTTACAAATTTTTTCCATTATTTCATCCATGGTGTCTTTGGCTATTCCACAGTTGATTGTTTCTGCACCAAGTTCTTGGCACATTGTAGAAAGCGTGATTTTGTTTGAATCAAAAATTTGATGCTCACCCGCTTTTGTGCCTACCGAAGTAATTTCGTTTCCTGTGGCAAGTATGGCGATTCTGGGCTTTTTGTAAACCTGCAATTGGCTATATCCTAAAGCGGCGGCTAAACCTATTTGGTATGGATTTAAGCGTGTGCCTTCTTTGGCTATGATTTGACCTTTTTTGACGTCTTCGCCGTGTCGTATAATATTGACGCCGGGAGTCAGTGGGCTATAAATTTCCAGAACGCTGGCTTCACGGTTAGTGTTTTCAAGCATCACAACAGCGTTTGCACCTTTGGGGATGGGATTGCCTGTCCAAACCTGCTTTGCTTGCCCAGTCACTACTTCACTAGTTTCGACTACCGCAAGTTTAACAGGTGTGGATTGCGAAGCGTCTATGGAATCTTCATATCTAACAGCATAACCATCCATTGCGGAACGGTCAAAACGAGGCAAATCATCCTGTGCAACAATGTCTTCGGCTAAAACTCGACCGTAAACGTCAGCAACTGGCAACGTTATCTGCTTTGGCTTTTTTGTTGACCAAGCTTCCAACCAATTCTTGAGTGCCTCATCGGTGCTTGTTAACGTTTGAAAACCTTTTAGTTTCACCAACACAATCCGCTTCCAAATAGGCAATATCCGACTTTACATTAAAAACATATCGAACAGTAAACAATTAATCGATAACCTAAAAAAGTTAAGATTAAAGAAATTAGGGTTTGATTGTTTTCATGATGTTTTCAAAACGTGTATTGCTTATTGGGTGGTAGCTGAGGATTTTTCCGTTGTAAATTATGCAGAATGAGCCGAACGCGCATGGTGACTGCTGGGCGGATTCGGCATCATTCAAGTCAACAAGCCGTGGTTTTAGGTTTAGTTTTTCAGCGGTTTTCATTATAGCCTCGACATTCTTGACTGAATAGGGGCACTGCGGTGAACGCATTATCGTTAAACCATCTCCATAGGCGGCGGGGTCTAATTTTTTGAATTTGGGATTATCTGCTTTATCGTCAAATTTTAGGGCTAACAATTCAAAATCAAGCGGTGCTTCATCAACCACAACAAAGCCCTTCTTTACGAAAATATCCTTCTTAGCCATGAACGGGCCTT
This sequence comes from Candidatus Bathyarchaeota archaeon, assembly GCA_963832745.1. GTDB lineage: Archaea > Thermoproteota > Bathyarchaeia > Bathyarchaeales > Bathycorpusculaceae > Bathycorpusculum. Next base: position 24,546 of record CAWHVC010000004.1, read on the forward strand.
TCCGTGTGACAACCGCGACTCCCTTCATGCCCAAGGTTTTTGCTTCGTTAATACATTCCTCGATTAACGCTGTTGCGTAGCCTTTATGTTTAAACTCGTTTTTGAACCCCACAAACACACAGTGAATAAACATGTAACCGTCCGCAGTTACTGGTCGGTGGGCGTATTTGCCGGGGATATATTCAAGCATTCCTTGATAGCCGCCTTTATCGGCAAGAACAACTTTAATCCTTAAACCCTTAGGATAATACGTTTTAAACCAGTCAATCTTGCGTCTTAACTCCAACTGCTTCTTGAAGTCTTTGTAACCGCAAACACCATAATCCGCAATATTGTCGGGAGTAAGATCAATAATTTTTGCATCAATAAGTCTTTGTGTTCATGGATAAACCAACAACTCCAATAAATTAAAAATCTAAATAAAGTTTACCAAACAAGCCTTAGCCCAGTTTTTGTTGTCCACTTGTTTTAACTTCTTTACCTTCCAGTACATCCTTGAGGATTTTTTGCATTCTCAAAGCGTCAATGTCCAAAATGGGAGATTCACAAATCATTGTTGGGTGCATTTTAAATTCAACGAGGACTTTTGCTAACAACTCAAATTCGGGTCCATACCGAGGCTCATCAAGCGTATGATGTTTCCGTTCACCCTGGCTTCCAAACTCGATTTTTGAAAAGTGACAATGCATGCCACGGAGCACTTCTGTTCCAAGTGTTGCTTCAATCTTTTCAGCTACCGCCCTAACATCCTCAAGCCTGCGGAAAGTACCCAAATTCCTTGCATGCAAGTGACCCCAATCAACAACCAACTTTGTGCCTTCGACTTCCTGACAAATAGTCATTATTTCTTCTATACTGCCAACTTGGAATTTTCTGCCCATAGTTTCTGGTCCAAGTTTAACTTTTAAGCCCATATCTTTGATGGCTTGGCTGACCTCTTTTAGGGCTTTAACGCATCCTTTAAACGCAAAGCTTTTTTCGAATTTCCCGTAGAAACCCGTATGAAAAACAATTACGGACGCGCCCATCCAGTCTGCCGCTGTTGCCCCAGCAATTAAACGGTCTTTACTGGCTTGAATAACATCATCCTTCCCAGCGAAGTTAATGAAATACGAGCCGTGAATGCTTAAACGTACATCATGTCTTTTTGCTTCGGCACCGAGCTTTTCTGCGTCTTCTTTTCTTATTTGCGGTTTAGCGCCCCATCTTGAAGCCTGGTATTCAAAAGCGTCAAGGCCTTCTTCTCTCAGCAGTCCAGGGACATCATACATTTTTGCTTTAAGCAGCCTAAATGTTGGCGGTACTCCCGCGGGCCCGAATCGGGTTTGCTCTGCCATAGTAAAATTCCTTGCACGTAACAGGGTGTGTTTTGTAATATAGCTTTTTCACTGTTGCATGTTGAGTTTGGATATGGATTTTAACTGCTTAAAAGCTATATTTTGCTTCATGTCTTACTTCAACCGATAGATTTAGCGTATTTGCCAAGAAAAACGTGCGTTCACACAGCAAATCAGCAGTCTGCTAAACACCCGTATAGCATAAAATGGCTTGTATGTACATCTTTCGACTCATTGACATAAGAAAAACTTAAAAAAGTGTACATAACAAGTAATGGCACCCGAATCTTAACATCAACTCCTAATCGCGATGTAAGAAAAATAAAGAATTGGTTTGAAATGGCTGAAAGTGAGAAAAAACCAGTAACTTCGATTAACGGCGATTACAATATACAGGCGTTAATAAGCAAATTCGTTAATGGACAAGTAACCAGTTTAGAACCTGCATATTCCATAAAAAATGGGTATCATTATCCACTTGTTGAAGAAATCCTTGGAGACAAAACACAAGTCCAGCCATTCCTAAACAAGCTTACTGAATTAGGAATTATTGAAAAGAAAATTTTTGACAAAACCATTTCATGTCCCCAATGCAAATCGCACAACCTGACTTTCAGGTATTGTTGCCCATTCTGCAAATCTTTTAATATCCAAAAAAGTAGCCTCATTGAACACATTAAATGCGGCTACATGGATTTAGAAACAAAGTTTTTACAAAACGGCAAATTAGTTTGCCCTAAATGTCGTCAGGAACTTAAAAAGCTTGATGGTGACTATCGAAAAGCCGGTGTATGGTGCTCCTGCAAAGACTGCAACAAAAGTTTTGATATTCCAGTTCCTGAGCATTTCTGCAAGGACTGCCATGAAGTATCCACTTTTGAAGACGCCACCATTGACGATGTGTACGCTTACACTTTGAAAGCTAACATTAAAGCTGAAACATCACTAAACTGGTATCTATCCTCAGCTGTAAGTAATTTACTTGCTAAGCAAGGATTAAAAGTTGAAACTTCTATGGTAGTCAAAGGCAAATCAGGCGCCAACCACACTTTCGACATTGTAGCCTACAATGCAGACGCTTCAAGAATAACAGTAATTGACGTTTCAACTGCCGAAAACAGCGTTTCAGAACAACCTATAATCGCGTTGTTCGCAAAAATTTTTGATGTTTCCCCAGAAAAAGCTTACCTCATAGCTGTACCCAAACTAAACGAGAACGCCAAAAAGATGGCTGAACTCTATAACATTAAAGCAGTGGAAGCAAAGAATCCCGACGAAGCAGTTGCCGCCTTAAAAGAAAGAATGAACATAGTTTAAACTGGCGAGTAAACGGCTGTATTTCCTCTGTCAGTCACTATTTTGGCAAGAGTGTAATCGTTTGGCAGGTTGACGCCGTTTTGTGTGTAAGTGGCGGTTTCTCCAGGATTAAGGAAAAAGTCAACAGTGTAACGGTAATGGCTTGAAGGATTGATTATCCAAACTGCAACTATGTGCACACTGTTTGGACCAGTATTTTTTATTTCAAAACTGGTTGAACCTTTGGCGGGGGTGACGTTTTTTAGGGTAACGTTTTCTTGCATTCGTTGCAGGTCTAAATCGTTCATTTGGTAACTCCACAGTACCATGTTACCTACAACGGTAACCATTAAGGCGAGACTTAGCATTACCACTATCACGGTGCTTATGCCACGTTTTTGGCGACGGAACAACTTAAGGTGCTTTGTAGCTGCCTGCAACATGGTTACCTCTGCTTGTTACAACATCAATATAGTACACTTCGCCAGCTTTCCAATCACTAAAGATAACACTCAAAGAGCCTTCTTCGCCAACTTTAAGGTTGAAAGCTGGATACGGTTGGATTACATGATTAATGTAAACTGCGTCAACCTGAACGTCTACTTTTCCAACGTTATCAAGGTACAGGTCAACGGTTTTGGTTGCCGAATTAAACCAGACATCTTCAACAGTGACACGTTCCCCCATATTTTGTCTAAGGTCAGTAGTTATAACATACGTCGCTGAAGTGGCAATGGACATTAACGCAACAGCAACTACCGTAAGCAACAGGTGACTTAGCACTGCCGAAATGGCGCGTTTATCATGGATCAACCGTTTAAACAGTCTCATCATACTTTTTTTACCTCACAGGAAGAATGTTATCGTCAAATAACCCATCAGCATCATTAATACACTATGCTTTAACCCAGCATTGATTGAGCCTTCACCCATTTTGCCGGCAACTAAACCGCCAAAGAAACCCTGAACAAGCGACAGATGCAGAAAAATCGCCTTTAAATCCGCTGCTGAACTTGCACCAGTATTAAAAAGTGACAAGCCATCGACGCCTGTAAAGAATGTTTGAAACAGGATTGCAATGGTGAACAGAAACACAAACAGGGCAACGTAAATTATGGCAATATATGGACGCGTCTGGGTTTTACGTTCCTTTTCCAGCAGTAACGTGGTTTGGATGAAACTGCCCATGGGTTCAAACACTTTCTCAACATGTCCACCTGAACGTCCGGCTTCAATAATCATTGGCACTGTACGAAGCGCTAAAACTGTTCCGACACGTTTGCCAAACGCTTGCAATGCTTCCTCGAAACTTGCGCCCCAAGAAATTTGCACCGTCATTTTGCGAAGCTCCCCTGTTAATGGGCCATAATTGCGTTTTGCTGCTTCTTCAAGCGCCTGAGGCAACGTCATGCCGGTTTCTTGGGCTTGAACAATACTTCGGAAGAGCTCAGGCAACTGGGCATCAACGTTTTTTCTCCAAGTATAATCAATGTAATCCAAGACCGCAAAGGGCGTAATCGCTAAAACAACGCTGAAAAAGATAAAATTGTCTAAGACTCCGACACCGAAAAGAAGGTAACCGATAACTGACAAAGCCACAGCTGCTAAAACCGACACTGCCAAGGTGGCTTGTTTTATTTTTTGGTTTATTTTCGGCATTATCATGCTCCTTTTACCATTTCGGCGATACTGAATCAAGTATTACAAGAAAGATTAATGCACAAACCGGTATTCCTATGAACGTTAGCATGTTTAACAGTGCTTCTGGGGTAAAGACGCCGATAGTTCCGCCGCCCATAACCGACATAATCGACACCATAATCGCCAGCAATAACGGTCCAGTGAGCAGTATAGCTACATAAAGCTCGGAAAGCACTGAGAGGTTGTCGGAATATTTTTTGAGACTTAACCGTTTAAGCCGCATCGCCGTTTTGAAACGTGTACGTAAAAATGCTCCAAGGTTGCTGCCTGAATGAATCGTCGAAATTACGCCTTCTAGAACGTTTTTCAGTTTATCAGATGGTGTTCTTGCGGAGGTTTTCTCAAGCGCTGAAACAATGTCGAGCCCAAACAGGTTGACGTCTCGAACGATGTCTTTTGCTTCAAATGACGCTGCTAACGGTGACTCTAAGGCTGAAATAGATTCGAACATGCGTTCTGGTGGTACGCCGGCGCTTGCAAGAATTGACATGTAACCAGTTAAAAATGGCATCTCATCCTCGAGTTCACGTTTGCGTTTGTCAGCAAGGTAACTTGGATAAAAATAAAACGCGAAAATTGAAACCGCCCAAGTAAGCATTGCACCACCTACACCGAACAGCAGCACCGACGTGAATGCCATGTGGAAAACGTAAAACAGTACAAGCGGCAAAACAATCGATACAGGCAAAACAATCAGAAGCGACCCAAACAGGGCTAAGCTAATGTAGGCTTTGAAGTTGATTTTTAAACCTGACTTGGCAATGTTGCGGTCTAAGCCTTCAAAAAGCGGCATGAACTTGCCTGTTTTATTCCCAATTAACCCGTAAGCGTACGCTGAAGGCTTTTCCAGCTGGTTGGTTGGGACATCGTTTAAGTTTTTGGCTTTACCGGCGATAGGCATTTTTAAGGTTTCAAACTTTTCTTTGACGTCCGCCAGTAAAGTTTTGACCTTACTTTGTCCTCTCATGTCAAACCCATCCTTGCTTTTTGAACCACCCGTTTGGGGTTGGCGTAATATTCGCGGATTACGTTTGCGACGTCGCTGTGTTTGCGGATGCCTTCTTTAACCATCCACTCCAAAACCACCCTTCGAGAGTCTAATTCACGTGTTAAGGCGTCTTGGGGCAAACCAAGTTTTTTGGCGTTCTTCTCAAGTAGGTTGCTCTGTCCTAAAAACGTGAAGGAGTCGTTTCGCTGGTTGTAACTGAAAACGTCTTGGGTGCTGATGTCGTTTGTTTTTTGATCTATGCCGTTGACTTCGGCTGCAACGTTAACTCGGCGGGCTGGTTTACCATTGATTTCGGTGCGTTCCATAACCAACACCACGTTAGTCATAGCCACCAACGTTTTAGGAATGTTCATCGGTGCTGATTCAAGTCTGCGGATTACTGCTTCCACGGATTCAGCGTGAACAGTACACATACCCAAATGTCCCGTTGCCATAGCCTGAAACAGCGTGTATGCTTCATCGCCTCTGACTTCGCCTACGATGATGTAGTCTGGTCTTTGACGCACCGCCGCCCTCAGCAAATCGTAAAGAGTGATTGTGCTTGTGTGTTTTTCGTCAGCTTTGAAGCCTGCACGTACAACGGAGGGTATCCAGTTTTCGTGTGGCAAGTTGATTTCTTGTGTATCTTCGACGCTGACAATTTTCATTTCTGGCTTGATAAACATGGAAAGACAGTTGAGAATAGTTGTTTTTCCGCATGCAATGCCGCCTGCAACCATAACGGAAGCTTTGTTTTCAATAAGAAACCACAAGTAAGCCGCCATTTCAGAAGAAATCGTATTAAAAGCGATTAAATCAGAAATGGTTAAAGGGTCAGCCTTAAATCGTCTAATAGTAAATGTTGAACCCCGCTTGGTAACTTCTTTACCGTAGGTTAACTGGATACGGCTACCTTCAGGAAGGGAAGCATCCAAAATCGGGGCGGCTATAGAAACGTTTTTTCCTGCTAAATAGGCAAGGCGGATTACAAAGTTGTCAAGTTCCTGTGCGTCACTGAACTGGATGTTTGTAGGCAGTGACTCATACATACGATGCCAAACGTAAATGGGAATGTTTACGCCGTCGGTAGAGATGTCTTCAATCATTTGGTCCTTCATAAGGGGGTCAATTCTTCCATACCCGACAAAGTCCCTGACGATGTAGTAACTGAGTTTATCGACGGCTTCTTGAGCAATTTTTATATGATATTTTTTTACCGTTTCTTTTATTTTCTCTTTCAGAAAAGCTTCAGCCTTGTCTTTTGTGCCAACCTCTTTAAGATTAACGTTAAGGACTTCCATTAGGATGTTCTTGATTTCCTGCAGGTAACGTGCCTCTTCAGGGTCAAGGGTGGGTTCAATGATTTCGTAACGAATTTTTTGAGTGTCCTTTTCGCGGACAATGGCTGCGTAAACATAGGGTTCCTGTAGGGGGTAGACTTCTTGGAAAACTGTTGGTCGTCGGGAGGCTTCGGCGTTTACGATGGCGATGGGCTCCGCTTGGGTTTCTACTGTTGGAGTTTCTTCTGGTTTAGCCTTCTTCATCTCCGCCGTAACCTCCTTTGATGAACTAAAGATGTGTTGAACAAGTAAACGGTGTATTAATTCTTAATAAGGCATATGGGTTAAGAATCAGTAGCCAAAAACCAGCTTTGCCAACCTGTTTGGCGACTATTAGAAATTATATACAAAACCCTAAGGGGATAGGTTGTATTGACGCTTCTTCAAGCCATTAACATGTTGAAAAACAGTAGAAAAAAAGGTTTAGAAGAAACTGCTTACCAGCGGTATCGGTACAAACAAACGCACATAGATTGTTACTGCCAACACAAGCGCGGTTATCGCGATTAGAACGTAGTCGCCTTTGTGTAGTTTTAGCAGGTACAGGTTTGTGCGTTTCTTTGTTGCACCCCAAGCCCTTGACTCCATTGCTTCTGCAAGTTCCAAACTTCGACGAATAGCGCTAACAATAAGTGGGATAAGAATTGGGATATAGTTTCTGATGCGTTTAAGCAGGCTGCCCTTCTCCAGTTCCAAGCCGCGGGCTTTCTGAGCGTCCATAATGGTCTGCGCTTCTTCCGCCAATACCGGTACAAAGCGGACTGCCGTGGTGAACGCGAATGCGAACTCGTATGGCACACGTGATTGTTCCAAAGCCAACCCAAGATGGTCAGGCGAGGTTGTGAGGAAGAAAACTGAGAATGATTCAACCAGCACAACAAAGCGCATTGTCATAGCTACGGCAGCTTCAATTTCGGGCACTGTTATGACGTAATTGTGGGTTAAGAAGGTTGTAAGCACGTTTAGTATGAAGATGAAGCTGGCAAGGAAAGCAGCACCCCGAAGTGAACGCAACCACTGCTTTTGAACTCGTGCAAGAAATACGAAAGGCAACTGCATAAGAAACAGAATCGCAAGTGGCAGCACTTCATAAAACAAAATTGCACTAATGAAGATGGCTATAACGTATACAAATTTGATTCTTGGATCCAGATTATGGATTGGAGAGTAGACTTTTCGGAATTTTAAGCCGTCAAAAACGCTCATCGGTGTTTACCCTCCTTGGCTTTGGATAGTATCGCCGTTTCGGCTTCGTCAATATCAATAATGTCAGCGGGCAAACCTAACGGTGAAAGTTTGGTGAAAACCTGAGCGATTTGTGGAAGCACAATAGAGGATTCCTGAAGCAGTTGGGGGTTGGTTAAGATTTCTTTGGCTATGCCGTCAGCAACGATTTTGCCGTCCCGCATCAAAATAACGCGGGGATTACATTCAGCCACAAACTCGACGTCATGAGTAACCATAACAACCGTTTTCTTCTTTGTTTGCAACTGCATAACGAATTGGCGCAGCTTCTCCTTCTGCTCATGATCCTGACCAATAGTTGGTTCATCCAGCACCAACGTTTCAGGATCCCAAGCCAAAACCGAAGCCAACGCCACACGTTTACGTTCTCCACCACTAAGCAGAAACGGAGAAGTTTTACGGTACTGTGAAAGCGAGAGCAAATCCATTGCCCAAGTTACACGTTTTTCAATAGTTTCTTTGTCAAAACCAAAATTTTTTAATGCAAAAGCGATTTCGTCTTCAACGGTTTCGCTGAAAAGCTGATTATCGGGATTCTGGAAGACAAAGCCAACGTTTCTTGCAAGGCCTGCAACGCTGGTTTTTGTGGTTTCAACGCCGTTCACGCGAACAGTACCTGATGAAGGCTTTAGCAGTCCGTTGAAGTGTTTGATAAATGTGGTTTTTCCTGCGCCGTTTTGTCCCATGATTGCTATGAATTCGCCGTCTTTGATGGTTAAGGAGACTCCTTTTAGAGCTTCCACGTTGTTAGCGTACGAGTAGTGGATGGCCTCGATGTCAATCATTTGCATAACGTCTCCAAGAGTTGCTCTGCAAGTTCGTCTGAGGACAGAGGCGTTTTCTTGTCGACATTAAAGCCGTCATTCTTTAACTTCTTATAAAGCAAGGTAGCTTTAGGAATACCTACACCGATACTGCGGGTTTCTTCTAAGCAAAGGATGTCACGGGGGTTTCCTTCAAGGCAAATTTTGCCTTTATCCATCACAACCAAATGATTTGTGTATTTGGCGGTTAAATCCAACCGGTGTTCAACTAGCACAACCGTGATACCCTGCTCTTGATTAAGTTTGTAAATAACCTCAAAAATCTTCTCTGCACTCAATGGGTCAAGAAAAGAAGTTGGCTCATCCAACACAATAATTTCAGGCTGCATAGCCAAAACAGACGCAATTGCTACACGTTGCTGCTGACCGCCCGAGACTTCATGAGGCGACCTCTCACGCAAGTCATAGATTCCCGTCAAGTTAAGAGCCCAATCAACACGTTTACGCATTTCCTCACGGGGCATACCAAGATTTTCTAGGCCAAACGCGACGTCTTTTTCTACGCTTAACGCGAAAAGTTGGTTTTCGGGGTTTTGAAATACGAGGCCAACGTGTTTTGCCATGTCAAAGGTTTGGTTGCAGGTTATGTCTTGTCCTGCTACTATTACTTGGCCTTGTAGTTCGCCTTGATAGAAGTGGGGCACTAAACCGTTAAAGCATCGGCACAACGATGTTTTTCCACAACCGCTTGGGCCTGTGATAAGCACAAATTCGCCCTTTTCTATGTTAAGAGAAACACCGTTAATAGACGGTTTAGAAGCGCCGGGATAAGTATACACGAGGTCTTTTATTTCGATTATCGCCATCGCACTTGTGCCTGCTAGACATTAAGCGTGAACATAGCTTCATTTAAGCGTAGCTACGCATTAGTGGGTATTTTGTCCTTCAAAAGCTTTAAGCACTTATCTAATGCGTCGTCGAGTTCGCCTTTCGCGTTTACGCCTGCGGCCATTGCATGACCACCCCCCACGCCTCCAAGGCTTTCACCCATAGGCATGGCAATGTCTTTTCCAAGATGAATACCGGTTTTTTCGGTAAAGTCGCGGTTGCAGCGTAGGCTGACTTCAAGTTTGCCAGTTTTCTTTCCAGCAACAGCTGCCATGTGTGCGCCCAAGTCGACAAGAGATTTGGCGGCTGAAGCTTCATAAGCGCTAACATGGGACAACGCAATTATCCATTCACCTATTTTGACGATTTTTGCTCTCTTACACGCTTTAAGTTTGGCTAACCGTTCGGAATTGTCGATTGGGTTTTGGAATAACGCAAGCATCGCTTGAGCGTCTACACCGACGTTAACAAGTCCGCCTGCGATTCTGAAAGTGTCTGAGTCACCAAGTGCGAAATGGCGTGTATCAAAAGCTATGCCGGTGAATAGGGCTTTGGCTTCGTTTAAGGTGAGTTGGATGTTTGCGTTTTGGTATAAGTCGTAGATTATTTCGCATGTTGCGGCTGCTTTCTCGTTTATGATGCAAAATTTGCAGATTTGCTCGGTGTCCGGATTGGGGGTGTGATGGTCAATTATTATCATAGGGGCTTTTGAGGATTTTAAGCGGCCAACGATTTCGTCAAGTTGTTCAACTGTGTTCATGTCAATTAGGAAAATGATGCTTGCAGATTCAATATTTGGTTTAAGGTTAACTGTGATGGGTAAGTTTTCAAGTAACTGTTTTGTGGGTTTGTTTATGCCTTGTGGGGCCCCGATTTCTACTACTAGGTCGGGTAGAAACCGTTTAAGTAGGCCTTGAAAAGCGTAAGCTGAACATACAGCGTCCGCGTCTGCGCTTTTGTGGCATAACAACAGTACAAACGTGGCTTGTTGTTCTTTTAGAATATCTACGATTTGGTTAATGCTCATAATAGTGTTCTCAAAAAGTTTTCACTTGCCAAATGTGCTTGTGCGACTGCTTCTTTTACCAGCGCATCAGCGTCAACATCTTTGGCTTGGTCGTTTAGGACAAGGTTTATTTCAACACTTAAATTGACGGGTTTTGTGCCTTCAGCTTCAACCGTTATATCTAGGCGGTCAACCATTTTAGAACTAATTTTAGTTTGAATATGTTTACGGGCAGCGTTTTCAGCTGTCGCACATAAAGTCTCAATTTGCTCGGTAGTTAGCTCGGGTAAGCCTAGCTCTACCAAGAAACATTTCACCTAAAAAAGAAGTTTACTGTTGACCCGCTGTCGGGTTTATTTCTTCTTGAAGTTTGGCTTGTGTTTCTTTGACTTGGCTGCGGATGCGTTCTTCTTGCTTTGTGATGACTGTGCTGCGTGTTGCGAGGAGGTCTTTGCGTTCCGTTAGGTCTGCGGTGATTTTGGTTTTGTCAGATTTTACCAGCAGTGAGCCTATTGCTTTGTAGATTGCTGCGTCGTCTGCGGTTTTTGTCATTTCAGCCAGTGTCTGTTCTACTTCGCTTTTTTCCATTTCAACCTGCTGTTTCTGTGCAAGGATGGACTGTAGGGTTTGCTGTAGCTGTTGGAGCCTTAGTAGTCTTTCTTGAACGTTAGGTGGTAATTTTGATAATTCGTCACTCAAGTTTTAATCCTTCCGTAACAGGCAATAAGCAAGGCTCAATAATAAGCATTTCCAACATTCGAAGCGAAGGCGAATCGTGAATTACTAAATGTTTTTGGCACGTTTTTCAATCAATAGCTTCCTTCCCGTTTTCGGGTTTTTTTGAATTGGAAGCGTTTGGATGAGCCTACCCTTATAGTTTTTACCTACCCCCTATAGGTTTCTGCATAGATCTGCTATTTGGAGCCTAATAGACGGCTAATAGGTTGGTGAGCAACATAGAGCTTCAAAGAAAGCAATGAAAAGCAGTGAACAGCGAAATACAGTCGGGCACTAGCATGGCCCATTATGGAGCTTCCCGCCCAACACAAGCCACAACCAGCCAGCCCATATAAGCAATTTTGGCAACTAAAAAGAAGAAATAAAAACATGTCTAATAAAAAAGTATGTTTTCAAACTTCGCCAGATGTGCCCGATTTTCATAGCTCGTCATATTAAGAGGCAATTAGCAGTCTTATAAGGTCGAACGTTGTCCTTCTTACCGCCAACAATAAACCGTTTTCTCTGGCCTCTTTATGACTTCAAAGCGCTTTTTGAAGCTCACCGCCGAATACTATTTATTACTTGGGTTGGTCTGCTTTTGTATTTTTGTATTGGCAAATATCACTCTTCTTAAAGTTTTGGCTGTTAAAACTCGTAAAAGTTTTGATGGGGTTTTTTGAGGAGGCATCGTTGGCTCGAAAGCAAGTTGGAGTTTATAATTTATGTGTCATATTAAGCTATGAATTTTGTCGTAAAGGATATAAGCATAGGATGGTTATGGCTAATATGCCTCAAGCACAATATGCTTTGGGAAAGCATTAGCATGAAAGTGTAAACACAAATTGGGTGAACCAATTGGAGAAAAACAAACAAACCTCAACCCACAAACCAAACTACCAGAAGAACTAAAAACAAACTACATAAACCACCAGAAAAACCTCCGCTCATATAGAACAGTTGAAGACTGCGGCAGCGCTGAAACTTTGGAACACCCGCGGCTACCGTGATATACAATTCGATGTCCCTAGTTGTTTGGCGAGAAGACAGTTTTCGTTAAGGTTCTGGCAAAACATGCAGACGGCACTGTTGTTGGTGTCGAATGCGTATCAACCGTCAACCTAAAGCAGTTACACAAACGAATTGCAACATTGCAAAGTTGTTTGCCACCCAACACATACCTTATCGCAGTTTTCCCCGAAACCCTTGAAAAACAAGCTGAAACAGCAACCCAATTCTCCAATGAAGTATGGTTAACAGGCAAAAACGGCACAGTCACCAAATGATGTTCGGCTCATATTTAGGAAAAGAATGACCCAACACACCAATAAACAACACCAACCTACACCCTATATGTGAAATAGTTCTAAAACACCGATTAATTGAGCATTCGAGACTTTTGTGTTTTAAATGCTTGACGAAATATAATTTAGAGCCTAAAAAATTAATTTGAACCATCAATTTTAGAACATAAAAAATTTTTTAATGAAAAATGTTATAACGAAAATAATTACTACAAAGAGGACTTAGGGGTAAGGCGTTGAAAGTCTCTGAGCAGAAATACACGTTTGAGAGTTTTCTTGATGAGCTAATTAACAATGGATTATCCGATAGAGAACGATTGAGAATTGTTTGCTATACAACCGATGAACCAGAGTGGGGTTCACGACCGCTAAATGGGTTATCACTACTAAGTACGTTTGAAACAAATGCGGTTGAGATAAAACCTCTTGGGGCTATAATGAGGTTAATCGCTCATTATTATGATCATCAAGTCGACCAAAATAAAGCAGTCACTTATTATGCTTTTCTTGATAGCACAAAAAATTGCTTCTTTGTTTCACGAATGCAACAGGATATGAAGTTCATCAAACCCTCGATAGAATAGTTCTGAAAAATTCAGGGCTATATAATGCGTTTTTGGGCTCGCCTACAATGCTAAAGGTCGAAAGATTATTTCTAGAACAATATCAAGACACAATCATTAAACACTTCTCAGCCAAAAGAAATAGACAAAACATTTTCAAGAGTGAAATTCGCCCTGATTTTGAGAGAAGTATAGAATATACAGGTCTTGATGGAAAGAGCGCTTTAGAGGAAGTCAGGCGTATCTACGGTGTATCACCACGAATTATTCACTTTGAAATACCTGATTTTGGGCTCTTCAAGATTTATTCAAGCGGTCAATTCTGTATTGAAAAAGGGGGCGTTAATGCAAAACGATACCTACTCAAAGTCACAGAATTTGCAACAGAAGATGCAATCTTAACGCGGAAAACAATCGAATCATCTAACTTCAAGAAATTGTCAGTTGAAACTCAACGAAAAGTCTTATTATTTCCTAAATTGAAGCCATGGCAAATCAAGTTCAGTACTCCTGTTGACTTCGAAGCAGGTCAAGGTTTGGTTGATACCTTAAGAGAAAATAACTTTGAGATGTTCAACCATGTTCTTGAAAAAGGGTCTTTAACACTAACGGGCTAATTACTGACAGACAAAAAGATGTAATTTTCACTATTGACGCCAACTCCAACAGGTTAGTTGTCGCCCCGCTCGAACAGATATCTTTCGACTCCTTCCTCCGTTTCTACCAAGTCGTTATTGAGAATTTTGACCCTAATGCAGAATGCGAAGTGTTTGAATGAGGTGATTCGGATGAAAGAGTACAATAACTTGGTAAAAAAATTGGGCGATAAAGAGAAAGAATCACTGAAAAAACATTTTGAACCGAAATTAGAAGCCCTGAAAATTATATGGCGGGATGAGATTTGCACAGATGCCAAACATCTCGAACTAGTTAACATTTGCTATAATCTTTTTACCAGAAGCACAAGCATAAACCATGTTACGGGTTATAGAGTTATCTTAGTTGACCCGCTTTTCACACTCGGAATAAAAAATTTCGACTTAGCTCTATATAATGAAGATATCAAATAGTAATTTTGATTGATGCAAAATCTTCGATATCTGAAAGGGGCATAGGCTATACTATCGATGATACTCACAAGCGTTCAATGGCTGCCGCAAACAAAGATAAACTGGAATTGTTTATTGGAAAGTCTATTGTTAAAATGGAGTTTGCTATACTAACGCCCTCTTATTATGCTTTAGATTTAAGCAAAACTATCCAGACAAAGAATAAAGAAATTTGCGTTTGGGCATACTATCACGAACCTAATAAGATAAAGCTAATACAGCCTTCAAGTGAAACCGTTCCAATTATGAGAGCAAATGGAAGAACTCATTCAGATGAAAAACTGCGTCAGATATTACTAAAAACAATAGAGGCTAGAATGGGAGCTTTAAGAAGTTTACAAATAATGCCTACATCCCATATCTTCACTAAATTTGAGTACCTTGCGAGCGTTTCTTCATTATTTTGGGACAACAATCCCAAGATAAAGGCTCATTAGTTATTCAGCGTTTATTAACCTGTTAAAGCAAGCGTATAGTTCAACCGAACTAATGAAGAGGGAATTGAATCTGAAACTAAGAAAATTATCAAATCAGGATTGAAGAAAATTGTTCAAAAAGGTCAATTTAGAAGAGCATATTGCAACATGTGAATTTACAATTGCCTACAAACGCGCGTCTCCTGAAAAATTTAAGATGAATACATAGAGAATCACACTATTGACAAAGTTTATCAAGCGACAATAGCAGAGTTCAGAAGAGCTAACGGTATAATTGACTAAATGATCTCTAACAGTTTGGCCTTCATAAAATAGCGTTTTGCTCTCTCCTATGAGCGGTTCTAGCCTGAAGCGGTGCCTGCTTTGAAACGGGTGTAGGGAAAGGAAAGTATTGTAAGGCAGTTTTGCTGGCAGTCAAAGTTTCTTGACGAAAACGCTTTTTCTATTTACCACAAACCACAACTTATCGATAGAAAAATGAAAGTTATTGTCTACCTGCTACTTGCCCTACTTGTTTCTTCAACAATGTTTGGAGTTTGCAACGGAAAGGTGTGGTTTGAAGGAATCGATCCACAAGAGGCACAGGAAGTCAGACTTCTAAGAACATGGCAAAATACCTATTGAAAGCTCACGCAGGTCCTGCCAATGTGTGACCTAATTTTGAAGGAAACGGAACAACACAGTATTAACCTAAGCATTACTGTTACCACTTGGGCATTGGGTTATCAAAATGAAAACTTTGAAACTTGGCTCTCCATCGACAACCAAGAACCAGAAAAACTAGTCAGGTATTCTACCATGTACGCCTTCTGCCGCTGGAGAGTTTTATGAACGCCAATACACTACAAACCTAAGCGGGTTAGCGGATGGTACTCATTTAATAAAAATTCGAGTAGCAGGCGAATGTTACGGTCCCAAGAGTGGCAATTATGATTGCGAGGGCAACGTTTCAATTATAATTGACCAAGGTCAAACTGAACCCCTAACTAATACAGAATCATTTCCAAATGCAACCGTAACAGCCACTATCGACCTCATTATTGGAGTTGTAATAGTTGCCGTGGTCTTTCTAATTGTACATAAGCGAAATATCATTAAGTGACAATTAGAATGGTTGTCCAATCACCCAAAGTTCCTATCAGTTACTAGTAGTCAAGGTTTCTTGACGAAAATTCTTTTATGTTTAGTTAAGCGTCTGACTAAAATGGAAGTGTCAACAAGGATTATGCAAAACAAAGTGCTTGCAGCAACGTTATTGCTTCTACTATTGGTGCTATCGTCACTTTCTTTAATGCCGAGTGCTGAGGCAAATTTTGTTTCTCCGCCTGCAAATCCAGAAATCCACTTTTTATCGCCAGTTAATACAACTTATAGCTCAAACAATATTTCGATAAATATTGGGTTTGAAACTTACAAAACTAGCTATTATGCTGGCCCTAGACTTGAGTCTTCGAGGCAATTTCAGTATGCTTTAGATGGAGAAGAATATCAACGGATTAGAATAACCAATGCAAGTATAGGTCAAAACCCGGGGAGCCAAGTTTGGTTTGAAGGATTAATTCAGTTGCATAACCTCACTGAAGGGCTGCATAATTTAACTGTGAAGGTTGTATTCAATTATAGTGAGCCATCGTATCCTCCAAGTCAAAATTACAATATCCATACTGAGACTATTTCAAACGCCTATCTCGTAATAGACAGTCAGTATGACTCGACGCATAATGCCTTAGAAACGCCTGTTTATCTCTTAATAATTGGGTCGGTTGTGGCAATAGCACTTGTCAGTTCAGCAGCTCTATGCGCTTACCGAAGAAGACAGAAAACTAAACCCACATCCTAACAGCAAATTGCAGTTTATGGTTGTCCGTCGTCTTTTAATGCATCACCAAAAATGCGTCTTAGTTCTCGTTTCATGGATGCTGTGTCTTGTGTTAATCCGAAGTAGTCTGCGAAGTAATCGGTGGTTTTGAGTGCCATGCTTCGGCCTACGCGTTCTGAACCGATTAAGCCCATGTCTTTGAGCATTTTCACGTGACCATATGCGTGTTGGCCTCGGACTTCAACAACCCGTTTCTGGGTGATTGGTTGCCTAAACGCGATGTATGAAAGTGTCTTTAGAGGACCAGAAGAGAGCAAGGGACGGTTGACAAGTTTTTTGATTAAGGGGGTAAATTCGGCTTTAACCTGCAAAACGTACCGTTCATCTTTTAGCGCCAAAATTTCCATGGGCGAGTTTCTTGCAGCGTACTCTTGCATGACGAGTTCCGTGTATTTTTTGACTTTCTTTTTTGAACGGCTGTTCACTGCTTGGCAAAGCTCGTTTAGGTCTAAGGGACGTCCTGCAACGTATAGGGCTGCTTCGATTAAGGCTAAGTTGCGTTTTAGTTTTTCTGCAGCTTGGGCTTGATTAACCTCTTTTGCGTCGTCATCGTCGTCTTGTTCTGCTTGGGGTTGAGCTTCAACTTGTTTAGCGGATGGTTCAGGCTGGGCAGTTGCTGGTGTTGACTGCTCAATTGGCACGGCTTGTTGTGCTGCCTCGGCTGGTTGAACTGGCACCTGCTGCTCAGTTGCCGCTGCCTGAGTGTCACTTAAATGGTGGTCCGGCTTTTCCAACTTTTAGGTTCCCCACTGCAATATACAATTCTTCTGTTTCTTCATTTTGCCACAAGCTAACTAAACCATCTTGCGCAAGGAAGAGTAGATAAATGAACATTCTTAAGGCTTCTATACGAGTTGCCCCTTTAATCAGCGTTGTGAAGTCAATGATGCCTTGACCATGCACCTTCTCAACCAGTAACGCGTAAAGTTTGTCAACCTGATTCTCTAATTCGGCAATAAAGCGGTCGAATTGTGGAAGCAAATCTGAAACAGCAGGCAAAACAGGCGTTTGAGCCACCATTCGGTCGAGCCTTGAAAGTTTTTCGCCCTTTAAGACTTCATCTAAGACTTCAAGCAGATGCTGAATAGTAGTTGAAGTCAACTCGTGACGCAAGGGCAAAAACAGTGGCGGTGGTACAAAGTCTGGTGGAAGCCTCTGGACTGCTGGTGGAGGCGGCTCCTGCAAAGTCAAGAGCAACTTTGATTTCATAAGGTAAATCAGAGCAGATGAATCAAGAGCGACGCCTGAAGCTCGAAAATCCACTTTACCTGTGTGATCCATTTCTGTAAGGAAGGAACGCAGCAGATAAGCAATGTTAACGTTCCAAGGTGTGCCAAGTTTGTCTATTTTGCTAAGTTCAAAAAGGATGTTCCAAGGTGGACGCAAATAGAACGGCTTGCGAGTTGGCGCGGTTGGAGGCGGTGTTGTGGACGCCATTACCGGGATAACTCTCCTTTGGTTGGTGTTTCAGGCGGAAACTTGGCAGTAACTACGTTACTGATGCCGTTGCGTTCGTAGACACCGTAGACTTTTTGGGCTTTGTTAACCATTTCAGGACGCAAACTAATAACAATAAATTGGGTCCGTCCAGCTTCCTCAAGCAGCAACTCGGCAAGCTTAGTTGTGTGGAAAGCATCCAAGTGAGCGTCAGCTTCGTCAAGGATATAGAAGGAGGCTGGCGAAAACTCTTTGAGACTAAAAATGAACGCGACTGCGGAACATGAACGTTCGCCACCACTAGCCCCACTGACAACAATAGCTGGCTTGTTAGGAAACTGAACAATCATGTCAATGCCGCCCGTAAATGGGTCATCAGGATTTTCCAGTTTCAACGTTGCAGTTCCGCCGCCTGATAGCTTATCAAAGTAACCCTGAAGGCTCGTGTTGATTTTTTCAAAAGCGTTCATGAAGACCTTACGCTTCTTTGCATCAATCTCATCCATAAACGCTACAATAGCCTGTTTTTCCCGTTCCAACTCGTTTAAACGCACTGATAGTTCACGGTAACGCGAGATTTGGTCAGCATAATGACTGAGCGCAAGCTGATTAACAGCGCCGATACGTTCCAACTCAAACTGCATCATTCGAATGGTTGTATCTGCATCTTGAACCTGCTTCTGGCTAATTTCAAGCACATGTTCAAAACCGTACTGTTTAAGCTGATTCTGCAAGGTCTGAAGACGCAGGTTACTGGTTTGAATTGTCAGGGTTAACTGGTTAAGAAGCATGTCAGCCTGCTCATACTCAGCATCTAACAAGCGCAGTTCAGTATCGATAGCATCAATTTGACTGGTAAACTTTTTGGATTCCTCACGAGCCGAAAACACCGCGTTAGACAATTCAACACGGCTTTTCTCTAAATCATCAAGCTCCTTCTTCAAGTTATCCCGTTGCTGGAGAGCTTCAGCAATTTCTTTTTCAAGCTTCTTATGCTGCTGATCAACTTTGGACAACTGGATTTTGACGTTCTGGTAACCTACACGAAGCACGTTATCAAATTGTGACTGCCGAGTAGAAATTTCAGTCTGCAGCGTACCCAAATTTTGGCGCAAAGTGTTTGTTTCTTCGCCGACTCTTTCTCTTTGTACTTCAAGGTCCTGAATATGGCTAACATCAGTCTTTTGCCGAAACTCAGACAATTCAATATGATTCTTTTGCAGCGACTTTTTGATTGCGTTACGCTCTGACATGTACATGCTCATACGGCCCTTGTAGGCGGCGATTTCCCTCTCCAGCCTGCCACCATACTTTTCAGTATGCCGAACGTTAAGCTGTGTACGTTTAACGCTGCGTCTAATCCTAACAACTTCACGGTCCAATGTAATGATAAACTCGTTAAGCCGACTCATTTCAATCTTAGCATGCTCAATTTCCTCATCAATCCCAGTTATGTCTGAACCTCTTTGCGTAAGATGCGTTTGAAGCGCCTTAACAGCTTCATCAAGACTTTTCAGCGCGTTTTCACTGGGAATAATTGTTGAAAAATCAATAGGTGCACGATAAAAACCGCTTTCAAAAGCACCCGATTCATACAAGTCACCACTAACTGTAACCGAACGGTAACCATTATTTGAAAGCGCAAAACCAGTTTTATCATTCGAAACAACTATGGTATCGCCAAAAACATAATCAACCGCAAAATCAAACTTTTTATCATACTTAATAAAGCCTGAAAGTTGCCCAACCACGCCTTCACGAATTGGCGCCGGCTTTGTTTTCCGCGAAATTGCACCTTGCAACGGTATAATTTTAATTCTACCAAGCTTCATACGACGCAAGGTTTCAGCACACATGAAAGCGGCTTCAACATCTTTAACCACCAACGCATCAAGCCAACCAGTAGCAGCTGCTTCTACAGCTTTCTTGTAGTTTTTATCAATCTTAATTAAACTACGTAGTCTGCCCTGAATACCACTTATTGCGCCAACATCACCCATTTCTTCAATGCTACGTAGAGCTTTTTCTTCCTGCGCAATGGTTGCAGCAAGATCTTTTTGGGTTGCAAACTCTATCACTGCATCTTTAGCAGAACGTGCAATCCGTTCAGCATCAGTAATTTCCTTTTGCACAAGCTCTTTTTGGCTGGTTTTGCGTTCAATTGTATTTTCAAGATTCTTTATCTGCGCTTTTTGGTCTCTTTGCACCTGCTCAAGTTCGCTAAGAGACTTTTCCAGCTCGGCTAAGTTAATAACAAACTTTTCTTTTCGCACAGTAAGGTTTTTGAGGCGTCCAGCGCAAGTTCGCATCGCAGATTTATCTTTAGTGTATTCCGAACGCAGATACGCGAGCCGTTTGGTGTGGCTTTCAATCTGCATTTCTATTCCGCGAGCTTTGTGATTGTTATCGCCAAGACCTTCCCAAAGCTGAGCAGTTTCTTTAGCCAAAGCCTCATGTATGGCTTCTTTTTCTTCGATTTGGGCTTTGACTTTTTCGTATTCAGATTTGTAAGCGCGGATTTTAAGGCGGTTATCTTTAATTTCGTTTTGGATTGAGTCATGATGGACCTGGTTGTTTTGGGAGACCCGTTTTAGGCTTTCAAGGCTGGCTTGACCGGAACTAATTTGAGTTGTTAACTCGGTTAAACGTGATTTTAATTCGCCAATGTTGATTTGGACTTTGAGAACTTGGCTGCCGCCTTCTTCAAGGGTTTCCCCGCTGAGTTTACGCCATTCGCCTTCTATGTCATGACGTTTACCCCTGCGCAGTTCACGTTGCTCTTTAAGCTTGTCAACGCGCGCCTGTACTTTTTCAGTGTTAACTGCAGATTCCTGTAGTTTCGCAGTTAACTGGGCGATTTCATTAGAAATTTTTATTGCTTGAAACTTTTTAGTTTCCTCTTGAATAAAATTGTAACGTAATAATTGATTGCGTTCACGTTCAAGGTCGTCAAGGCGTTTTTGAACTTCATCAATTCTGCCCATGGCAGTGCGAATGCTGATGTCGGCGCTGCGCAGTTTTTCTTCTGCTTCAGCCTTTTCTGAGTCATATTGTCCTATACCGATAAGTTCTTCAATGATTTTTCGGCGGTCTAACGGGTTAATTTCTGTTAACCTGGTAATTTGGCCCTGTGGAATGATGTTTTGGCTCATGCTGCTGATTGCAGCCATGGAGAGGGTTTCAATAATGTGTGAACGGCTCATTCTTCTACCGTTGAGACGGTAAACGCTTTGGCCATTGCGGTAAACTTCTCGGGAAATGGTGACTGTTGAGGTGTCTACAGGCATTAAGCCGTCTGCGTTGTCAAATTGAACAACTACTTTGGCCATTTTGGATTTTTCTAAGCCGCCTTTTTCTGAACCATGAAAAATTAGTCGTGAAGCGTTGTCAGCTCTCATTCTTCTTGTAGATAATTCTCCAAGCGAGAATAGGAGGGCATCCATAATGTTGGTTTTGCCGCTGCCGTTTGGGCCTGTGATTGCTGTGAAACCTTTGTCTAGGTTTACTTTTACTGTTTGTGGCCCGAAAGACTTGAAGCCTTTTAATTCGATTCTTTTAATGTACGGCAATTCAGTCCTTTATCCTCACTTGGCAACGCTTTTTAAGTTAACATGTCATCATCGTACGTATAAAAGCTTATACCAACCGCTCCTATTTTACATTTTTAAATAACAAACAGCTTAACACTAAAATTTGTCAACAGTAAAAGCCTTTTCTGAAATAAAATTGCCCAATTTTTGATTATTTGAGTGAAATTACACGCAGATTTAGCATTAAATATTAAACTTGAAAATCGAGGGTGCCAATAAAAAAGGGTGAGAAAAATTAGTTTAAAGTTTTCCAGTTATTGCCTGAAAGTTTCGATTAAAAAAATTAAACGCCTAAATACTTGAGTAGAGTAAGCAAATCTTACAAACGGAACCAAAGGTGAAACAGGTTTGAGTTTTGGTAATTCATTAAAAAGTCTTGGCACCGTTCAAGAAGCCCTTGTTTTAGGCTTAATGATTGTTTCAATGTTTGCACTTTTCTATTTTGACTTTGACATAACATTGAAAATTGGAATTGCAGTTTTAGCCTTCACAATTATTTTGTTGGCAAGCATTGCAAGTCAGTTGCTTAACATTCAAAAAGAAGCAGCTAAAGCGCGACAATAACTTTCGCCTGATTTTGCTCGCTTTTGAACCATTAGGTACCAACTTTAGGTTCTGCATTAGTTTTTGATCGAAATTAAATAGTAGGTTTAATTACGCTTGGAATCCTATTGAACGTTGATGTTATGAATTTTCTTAAGTAGCGCCTTGCACTCTTCCATGCCTTTCTCAGTTATTTCAACCACTTGGTGACTGCCACCCCAAGACCTAACCGAACGTACCCTTACAAGCTCTGAAGATTTCAACTTGGACAAATGATTCTCCAAACTGCCCTTTCCCAAACCAACAAAAGAACGCAAATCCGACGCACTCAACTTCTTATTCATTGCAAGCAGTATCAAAATAAGTATTCGAGTTGACGATTTGAAGCTAGGTTCGCTTAGCTGTTCATTTAACGATTTTATTGCTTCAGCATCGGAGGTCTTCTCAGTGTCTGTTACCACTAAACTTGGTCCTCCGGTGAGTTAGGCAGTTTCTGCCTGTAAGCGTGCAGTGAAGCGGAAAGAAAGACGGCGGCCATTATTGTCAAAATGGTCAGATAAAATATCATGTGAGCGTGTAGCAGGAAGAGGGTGAGGATGCCGATTGTGCATAACGCGTATGTTATCAGTACAGCTATGCCTTCTCGTGGTATCTGTTCGGGGAACGAAACTTTAAGGGCAAACAGAAAAGGCAACGTCGAGGTGGCTAAAATTCCATAGAGAACTGCCCCCGCAAGTGGGCGTAGAAAAATAATCGCCAAAATAATGGGCACATAATAGGCCAACCATACAACGGCTACTCTCGAGGGTCTAAGCATTTTTGTCCATATGGAGTCCACGATTTCTCTACGCACTTTCATGACGTTATACGCTTTTTTAAGAATCCAAGTTGCGAAGGCAATTCCAATCATGCTAATTGTAGTGTTAACTAAAATTCGAGTCTCAAGACCATAGACGGCTGAGAAGCCCACGCTTTCTAAAAGTAATGGCAGAAAAGTGATAAGTGCAATTTGAACAGCGACTATGCCAAAGCAGTATCCCCATGCCCTTCGCAGTATGTAATGTTCTATAGTGAAGGCTCTTTCTGCAATTTGCCTAACCTGATTTGGCGAAACCGGTCTTTCTTCAGCCAATAATTTTTCTCCTTAAACCTATTTTTGATGGTAGCGGCTCTTTTGACTTTTATTGTTGCTGTACAAAAATTGTACCTATAAAACATTATTTATAAAACAATGAATTATACTAGCGGAAATACGGATTTATTTAGTTAAAAGGTAATCGCATGATAGATATGGTTGGTCTTACTAAAAAATTCGGTGACCTAACAGCCGTAGACAACCTCACCCTACACGTTGATGACGGAGAAATCTTCGGCTTCTTAGGACCAAACGGAGCAGGCAAAACCACCACGGTTCGCATGCTCTGCTGCCTCATCTCCAAAACCAGTGGGTCTGCTAAAGTCGGCGGCTACGACATCTCTAACAAAAAGGATTCACTAAAAATACGAAAAAGCATAGGGTTCGTCTCCGATAACGTTGGATTATCTGAAAATCTGACAGCCTACGACAACCTAGACTTTTTTGCAAAAATGTACGATTGCCCAGAACCCCAAAGGAAAGAGAACATCCAGCGTTTTCTTGAGATGTTGGGGCTTTGGGAGAAGAGGAATGTTTTGGCAGGAACTTTTTCTAAGGGCATGAAACAAAAACTTGCTATAGCTCGAGCCTTAATTCATGAACCGCAAGTCATTTTTATGGATGAACCTACCGCGAACTTGGATCCTGAGGCTTCTAAAACTGTGCGAGATTTCATTCTTCAATTGAAAAAAGAGAAGAAAACAATTTTTCTGAACACCCACAACCTTGACGAGGCACAGAGAATCTGTGACAAGGTAGCAATAATGAATACGAATCTAAGGGCAATTGGTACTCCACAGGAACTTGAAAGGTCTGTTAGCGGCAGGAAGACAGTTATCGGTTTGGAACAGCAAGTCAACGATGCAGTTTTGAGAGCACTGAAAAATCTGGTGCTCAGGGACCTGTCCAGTGAAGGCAACACGATAACCTTCAGTGTAGACGACGCTGACAAGGAAAACTCGCCTGTTGTAGAGGCTATAGTGCATGCGGGCGGTCATATTAAATCAATCAATACGGTGGGCTCAACTTTGGAAGATACCTATCTAAAACTTGTGAGGAAGTAAAATATGCGACTCTCAAAGGCTTGGATTATAGCTGCTAGGGATTTCAAAATATTTAGAAGAGTAAAAAACGTCTGGTACTCAATCATTATCTTCCCAGTTGTTATCTCGGTCTTGTTTCCGGTGATACTTGAATATTTATCAATAAGGGGTAACCCTGGACTCTCAGCGCCAAGTGTGCTTCCAAATTTACTTACTTCTTTTTCTTTCTTTTTAGTTATAGGCGCAGCGTATGTTCCATTGGGGATTGCCTCCTATAGTATAGTGGGAGAGAAAGTGGAGAAGAGTCTGGAACCGCTCCTAGCCACGCCCATTACTGATGGAGAAATATTGCTTGGAAAAGCCATTTCCGCAGTTATTCCAACTTTGATAGCAATGTATGCTGCTGCAGCAGTCTTTATGGTGGGCATTGATGAGGTTACTTTCGGTACGCTTGGGTACTATTATTTTCCAAACTGGAATATTGCCACTTTGCTTTTGGTTCTGATGCCGGCCGCCATTGTTATGAGTGTTCTGTTCAGCGTTATTGTTTCATCAAGAGTCAATGATGTACGCAGCGCTAACAGTTTTGGAGTGTTTATTCTCTTTCCCCTCCTTGGCTTATACCTTCTCAGTGAAACAAGCATAATTACCCTTGATGTAAACACCCTGCTCATAATCTCAGGGGTCCTCTTAGCGGTTGATGTGGCGCTGTTCCTTGTGAGCACAAAAACTTTTCGAAGGGAGGAAATACTGACAAAATGGAAGTAAATCCTCTTTACCAGTTGCAAGAAGTTAAAACCAAAATTAATAAGAGGCGATCATAAATGGGAAAAGCAAAGTTCGAAATCGGAGAAAAAGAAAAACACACTATCACCGTTAATGCAAGCGCACTTTTAAAACTCATCAAGATAGAAGTAGATGGTAAAAAAGTCGTTAATGAATCTCACTTTACACCTACGGCAAAGAAGTTCCAGTTAGAAGTAGGAGACACCGAAAAGCATCAAGTGGAAATTGAAGCTGGACCCTTCTCCTCGCCCACTCTAACCGTAGATGGCAAGTCTGTTCAAAAAACCTAAAAAAGCATCATTATCACAAAAGAATGGAATTTAGCCAACTAACTAAAAATTTTTTCCTGTTTTAATATAAAAAAGGGAACGCAAACCGCGATAAAATTGAAGAGACTAAGAGAGAGGTGAAAAAAATGGTAGACATGAAAGATTACTATCAAACGAACAAAGGAAGACTCCTTGGAATTGGGGGAATATTGATTCTTGTGGGTCTTGTCCTATATTTTGCTAGAGGCCAAGAAGCGGTGCTGATATTACCCATCATTGGGGCTGTTTTGTTCATTGCCGGTGTTATTTATAAGCCGCGCAAGAAGAAAGAAAACGTTACCAGCCAATAACCTCTGTTTTTCTTTGAATCTTTTGGCTCTTTTTTGCCTTATGTTCAAGTAAGCAAAACCTTAAAGCAGAAAACAACTTTTAGTTCAATAGTTCATTTTCGGTTTTTCTTTCGCAAGGCGATTTTTATTGGTTGAAATGAAGATTGTTTTGATTACAGGCGTCTTATGCATCATTGTAGGTTTAGGCATTATCATCGGTGGAGGCATCGCTATTCCTTACATAAACTCTTCAATTGACAACCTTCAAACAACCACATCAAACTATTTGTCTCAAGCAGATAATGCCCTTTCAAGCGCCATAAACGCCATAAACTCCACCCAAGTCACGTTAGTTTACTTAACTTCAGCAACAAACATCAGTTTGCCCCAACTTAACAGTAGCAGCCAATTGACAAGCAACATCGCAAACAACCTGACAGCGATTGGTTCAACTGTTTCAGCAGTTGGACAAACGTTAGCTGGAATCTCCGTTGGCGGAGTTAGCCCTTTTACTTCAGTCGGTGACATAATATCTTCGATTGATGGTCCCATACAAACGGCGGCAAGCACGCTTCAAAACGTTTCAGAAAGCATAGGCTCCATTCAGCAGCAAACCTCAGATTTACCTAACAGAATAGAAACAATAACCATCCAGCTAGATAATGTGCGGTCTTCTTTGACGTCTTTAAGGTCCAGTGTTAATCAGTTGCAGGATTCATTGTCAAACTATTTTGACCAAGCAAGATTAGTTGCTCTACTGGCGGTTGCTGGCCTCATGGGGTTGGGCGCCATTTTCCTGTTGATTGGCCTTTCCTTACTTTCCTTGCGGCACAGGGCCATTGAGCATGAAAGCGCCATTTTCAGAATCTTTGCCAAAAACCCATCCCTGAACTCCTAACTCAACTTTCGAGGCCGGTTTTGACCTACCCTCTATAGGTTTCTGCATATAGTTTCTAATAGGGTCCAAATAGACTGATACTAACCTACTCACTTGGGGGTTCTGTTGCGGTTAGAGGTGGTTTAGGCGTTTGCTGTGGAGTTGGAGGTTTTTCTTTTTGTGGGGTTTTGTCGTAGGAGCGTTTTAGCATTATTGGGGTTATGATTGTCGTGATTATTATCATGCCGATGATTGCTGAGTAAACACTTTGGGTAATTACGCCTGAGGATATGGCTACGCCTGCGATGATTAAGCCGACTTCTCCGCGTGAAATCATGCCAATGCCAACTTTGTAGGCTTTGCTTTTGTCTTTTAGGAAGAAGACGGCTGGAAGACCGCACCCAATCAATTTGCTTGCAATGGCAATTACAACTAAGGCTATAAAGAAGCCATAGAAGAACCAGTCAGTGGTTATGAAGCTTTGAATGTTAAAGGCGGCGCCTGCAAGTGCGAAGAAAACCGGCGAGAAAATTGTGCTAATCTTTTTGGCGTATTCACGGATTTTTTCGATGGAGTTGGAGCTTGCAACTGCCATGCCGGCTGCGAATGCGCCTACAATTGGTGAAAGGCCGAGGTAAGCAGCTAATGCGGCGGCTCCAAAGCAAGATGCTGTTGCGGCTGCTTCAACGGTTTCATCTGAGCGTCCTCTAGCTGTGAAGTTGATTAGTCTTGGAAGGATGAATGAAGCTGAAACAACTAGGACAAGCCATACTGCAAGTGAAGCAAAGATTATGCCGAATACGTTTAGGGGGTTTATGGCGGTTGCTGGGCTTGAAATAAACGATACAATGACACCCAAGATTGCAAGGCCAAGTACGTCGTCTACTACGGCGGCGCTGACCATTGTTTTGGATTCGATTGTGCGTGACTTGTTTAGTTCTTGAAGTACCAGCGAAGTGATTGAGATGCTTGTCGCAACTAAGGCGGCAGCTATTACCAAACATGCGCCAGTGTCAAAGCCTAAAAGTGCTGAGAACCCGTAGCCCATTACAAATGGAATAACTACACCAAGGGTGCCTATGGTGAAGCCTGATGCGCCCACATGCCGGAAGTCGGTGAAGGTCATTTCTAGTCCCGCAACGAAAAGGATGAGTATGCCGCCTATTTCGCCGAAGGCTTGCACTATTTCGTTTATTTCGATTAGGGGTGTGCCGCCTATGCTGATTATTGAGCCTAAGGCGAATGGTCCAAGGATGATGCCTGCGAATAGTTCGCCTAGTACGGCTGGGATTTTGATTTTTGTGAATAGTTCGCCGAGTACTTTTGCTGAGAAGACGAGTATGCATATTGTGACGATTGCTCTTAGGACTAGGTCTACTTCGGCCATTGGTTGTGTTCTCCTTTTGCTTTTTTGGGCTTAAAAATTGTTATCGCATTATAGATATAAATATTGCTAATTGCCTATACAATTCTGCACCTTAACAAACCAACAAACAAAAAAGCCAAAAAAAGAAAAATCAGGGCTCTTTAATATTCAACGTAACATTATCCACGCGGGCAGAACAAATCTTCCTAATGCCCCGCTTGCCCCGAGCATACTCTACGTCAAGCAGTTTCAAACCCTCAAGAAGCTTAACCTGCTCACTAATGTAGGCTTGACTTAATCCCAGCCTTTTACCGATAGTTGAAACATCTAGCGGTTCCTTTGAAAGAAGCTGAAGCATCCTCATTGTAGTTGCAGTTAAAGCGTCTGCAACTTTAACGGCTTCCTCACCTGAAATGATGAGGTCTCTTTTGGTAGAGTTTTCTTCTGAAAGCATATACTTCAGTATCCAGTTATACTAATATCTAATCAACAATACTAAATAGATTTTACTGATATATTTCTTTAAGTTACAAAAAGAAGCAAACAGACGCAGACTGACCCTACTTACTTGAAAATCCAAGGATAAACTCGACGCACAACTTCCATCACATTCTGGGGAGGAATTATACCTTCTTCACAGATTAAGCCATGAATGTAACGGTTAGGCGTAACGTCAAAAGCGGGGTTGCGTACGTCAAGATTTGCGGGGGCTTCAGGCCAAACCTCAATGGGGCTGCGTTGCTCAATGCCTTCAAGCTCACCATACAGCGTGACTGGGTCAAACTTTAGCAGTTCCGAAACCACATACAACGGTTTACGAGCCTCATGCGCCAACACAGCAAGCCCACTGGTGCCAATCTTGTTAACCACATTACCCTCCGAAGTGATTGCGTCCGCACCTACAATTACCATGTCAGCTTTCGAAATAAACGTGCGCGTTGCAGAGTCAACGATAAAGGTGGTTTCTATACCGTGCTCAACCATTTCCCGAGCGGTAAGCCTACCTTGGAAAGCTGGACGAGTCTCAGTGCAAATGACTTTGAAGTTTTTACCTTCTGCCTTAGCTTTGGTTAACATTCGTGTAGCCGTTGAAGAGTGACAATGAGTGAAGATTGTCATGCCATTCTGGATGCGTTTTGAACCGATTTCGGCTGTGCGTTCACGTGATGCGTCAAGTTCCTTTAGGAATTCGTCAGCATTCACTGCCATCAGGTCGCATAATTCAGGAACTTTCTGGTTGATGCTTTGTTGCACTTGTCCGATTAGACACCGTATGGCATTTCGCATTAGGGGTTCAGTTTCTCGTGTTGTAAAAATTAGCTTCTGCGCTTCAAAGAGTTCTGTGAGTAGTTCGGTTTTGGTGGTTGCTTTTGTTTGTGTGGCGAGTGTTTGGACGGCTTTTACAGCTGCAATTGCGGCGTTTCTTGCGCCTTGGATTTCGAGTTTGCGGATTTTTTCTGCTGTAGCTTTTACGTTTTCCATCCTTTTTTCACTTGACGCTTGCTTTTTAATTATGTAGGTAATTGGATGGAGAAGCATATAAGCAGATTGAACCAGTTTATTTTGCTGAGGCACAGATGTATCCAAGCCATGACGATTTAGGCATACTTGAACCCATTATTGGACCATGGTATACTTCATTAAAAAACCCATTAGACGCCCAAAAGGAGGTCCTTAAGGAGTTGCTTGAAAAGTATTCTCAAACTGAATACGGCAAGAAATTCGGCGCCCAAAACATCAAAAACATAGAAGATTACGAAACAAAAATGCCTATAATTAATTACGCCAAAATGCAACCGTATCTTGCCCAAATCCAAAACGGCAATTATCAAGCGTTTCTTTCCGAACCTGCTGAAACATGGGTCATGACTCGCGGCTCCACTGGAAAACAGTCTAAAGTTTTGCCTGCCACGCAGACGCATCTTAAACAGATTTTCACCTGTGGTGCCCGTGGGTTAATCAATTTTGCGCTTCGCAAACAAAACTTTGACGTCTTCACCGGCGTAATTTTGAACTTAAATTTTCCGTCAAGTGTACACACGATTGACCAGAATGGTCAAAAAATGACTTATGGTTACAGTTCGGGAACTTATGCGCGGCTTAACCCGATGTTTGACCGTGTTAGCCTGTTACCCAAACAGGAGGAAATTGATAAGCTTGGTTCAGGTATCAGCCGTGCTGATTGGGAACAACGTTTCGACCTTGTTTACGAACAAGCAAAGAATGAAAATGTTACCGCGACAATGGGAGTTACGCCAGTGATTTTAGGGTTTGCCCGTTACATCAAGCATAAGTATGGCAAAAAACCTGTTGACCTCTGGAAACCAAAAGCCCTCTTCTGCACAAGTGTTCGGAAAATCCAGTTTAAGTATGGTCCAGTTTTGCAGAAGTACTTTGGTGAGGCACCTATTGTGGAGATGTATTCGGCGACGGAAGGCGTTTTTGGTCAACAGTTGGATGATTTGCCGTATATTTCGATGAATTATGACTCTTACTTTTTTGAGGTTGCAACAGGTAAAGGTGTAAAGTTGCTTTGTGACCTTAAACGTGGTGAATGGGGCAGGCTTATTATTTCTTCATGTATGTTTCCACGTTATGACATAGGAGATATGGTGGAGTCTGCAGGTGGAAACTATTTTAGAATTTTTGGCAGAGCTAATGCTTCAACAATTCTTGAGCACAGGTTGTACCGCACGTTTTTAGGTAGAATTATTGGTTAAGGATGCGGAGAGCGTCTCCGGGCCATAATTGCCACGTAGGCTGCAGCGATTATGATAACAATGCCGATTAAAACTAGAACAAACGCGCCGTTTGCAGCTGCTGTTAGGATGCCGCTGATGCTTAGTAGGCTAAAAACGCCGATGATTATTAGCACTAACCCGCCAATAAGAAAACCGATGAAGCCGTGTTCACCCTTTTCCTGTTTCTCATTCTTTTCCCCCCGCTCGTTTTTCTCGTTTTTTTCTGACTTTTCATCTCTACGGTAAGTTGGAGGTGCTGCTTGGGGTTGTTGAGGCTGTGTTTGTGTGGCTGCTTGACCTTTTAGGGGTGCTCCGCATCGTGGGCAGAACGTCATGTTTTCATCGACTTGGTTGCCACATTTTGGGCAGTACGGCATAATTTTTCTCCAAATATTCTTTTCATGTTTAGACTATTTAAAATATCACTTTTACTGTTTTTTGTTTAGAAGTTGTTGCCGAAAAGTGCCTTAGCACAACAACAAACAAAGTTTTGTTGTGGACAATGTGTTTTTGGTTTTGCTGGCGCCTATGTTTGCTTTTTGAGTGTGCAAAATGGTACAAGTAGAAAAAGAGTTTAGCCCTATACTTAGGTTGTCTTTTGCTGCTTAGCTTTAAGCTCCGCGTTTTTCTGCTGCAAAGCCGCAACAGCCACCGTTAACAATTAAACGTGCCGGTAAACTGATAAAAAACCTTCAGAGTTATACAAACATGTCCTGAATGGATTCTATAAACAAACTATTATAGGGATTTATGGCATAAATGAAAGAAGGTGGCTTCAGTGAAAAAATATGCTTGCAAGAGTATATTCCTATTAGGTTTACTTTTATTATTAGTAATCTGTGCAAGTTCACTTTATGTGTGTGCTGAAGAAGTTACAATAAAACCTTCGGTTCCAGAATTCAACATAGTGCTGTCTAATCATTCTACCGATACTCCAACAACCTACTCAATAGACCCTTATACTGGAGAAAACATAACACACCCCGGCACCCATACGGAATGGACTACACTTGACTTAGTAATAAAAAATCAAGAATTCGACAGTGCCACAGAATTCTTTGCTTACAATGTTAAAGTCAAAGGATATTATGGAGAGGCATGGACAGAACTTTATAGCGCATCCAACGGATATGCCATGCAAAATTCAACGTCAAACCAAACAGTATTATCCTATCATGTTGAAGAAAACGGTGGCTCTTTGATTGCGGGAAATCATGAGGTTCCCGTTTATGGCAAGGTTGATTTTCAAGTGCAAGCAATGATTGGAACAGTTAATCGCGCAAATGAACCGCCGAATTATCCTTGGACATTTTACGGTGAAGTAAGCGACTGGAGCAATACACAAACATTCACTTTCAGCAATGCTACAAGCAATTTAAACCCAACATCAACTCCTATGGATAGCCCTAATGTGCCTTCACAAAACACCGAGGCACCCTACTTTCAAGGAGGTGCCTTGTTGGGTTTAAATCAAACGCAATTCTTCTCAGTAATTTTAATCTCTGTTATAGTTATTTTGTTTACTGCAATAGCCATATTTGTTAAAAAGGGAAAAAATGTGCACTAATAACTAAACAGGTATTCTCATCGTTTTTTATGTTATTTACCAAAATATATGGCTAAATGAGTACTTGCTTAGTAATAGGCTTTCTTTCAGTAGTTGGTCGCTGAACTATTTACAAAAGGTATATCTTGTTTTGTTGTTGATTATTTCTGGAGTGATGGCTTTTTGGAAAAGCAGGGCACCAAGTTGAAGGGTTACAAGCATGCTGAAAGCTTGTTTAGTGCATTATATATTGGCACGATATTCATCTCTCTTGGCGTCATCTACTTTATTCATCTTCCAAAAAGTCTTTTTCTTGAGTTAATTGACTTTTTTGACCACCTAACCCTTGCCCGTGTACCTGATACAGGCATATTTTTACCTGCACCAATCTCTCCTGCTGCATACGTTGATTTGTATACTGCCGTGTTTCAGTTCTTCTTAGTTATTGCCGTAATAGAAGTGGTTATTTTAGTGCTTAGATTCGTGTTCGATTCGCCAGTTAAACGCAAGGCAGAAACAATCTCTAACGTGGTCTTCTGGTTTGGCACAAGCTACCTAATCTGGACTTACCTGATGAATGCAGCAACAATTAACAAGTGGTTTGTCTTCTGGATAGGCATCATAATAATCTTTGGCTTATCCCTAATAGCCCGCGCTTTCGCGTTGCTGGCAAAACGCAACCCTAACCCCCAAGACAAATCAGAAAGTCAAGTGCTTCCACAAAACTAGAACTTGCCAACCCATGTCAAATGAGTCTTTAAAGAGTTTAACTTTTGTTTCTCGGGTGCTGTTCCATTCAACAGGGATTTCTTTGACCTTGTAACCTTTGCGTTCCGCGCGGACAATGGTTTCAGTGTCCCAGAACCAATGGTTAGCTTCAACCTCATCAAGTAGCGGCAACAATTTTTCCCGTTGGAACGCTTTAAAACCGCATTGATGATCCTTTACTTTAGAGCCGAGAACTATTCTGACCATGAAATTGTAGGTTTTAGACGCGAAGCCACGCGTGAAGGTTCGTTTTACTTTGCTTTCTGAAAGCATTCTTGAACCAGTGGCTAACTGGTAGCCTTCAACTGTAACGGCGTCGATTAGTTGACTTAAATGTTTAAGGTCAGTCGCTAGGTCTACATCCATATAGATTAAAACGTTGCCTTTGGATTGTTTAAAAGAATTTTTTAACGCTCTACCTCGTCCAAGACGTTTTTCGCCATGCAAGTGACGAACATAGGGCAGTTCTTGTACTAGTTCATCGGCTTTTTTGTCAGTGCCATCTGTGCTGCCGTCTTCAGCAATTATAATTTCGTAGGTACAGCCGTAAGTTTTGAGCGCTTGACTAATTTTTTTTACTGTCTGCTCAATTATGTCTGCTTCGTTTAAAGCTGGAAGCACAACTGTAACGTCGAGTTGCCCGGTTTTGATTGCGTCTTGCGTTTTTAGAACACCCATTGGTTAAACCATCTTAAACTTTCAGCTGTGGCGGTTGATACGGTGGCTCCTGAGATTACGGGGTAGAATAGCACGAATAGTGCGACTACCGCTATAAAGTAGGTTGCCGCTGCAATCTTCATCCACTTGTACTTCCAATACTTGCTAATAAAATACGCTGAAGCTAGGCAGATAATTGGCACGTTAACATAATAATGATAAATGAATAATCCGCGGCTCACAAACGCGTAAGGCAACCATTGAGCAAAGAAAACCACTGCAAGAAACGCCGCCGGCACTTCAAATTTGGGCATTTGCCGTTTTTTAAGTTCAGAAACTGCTTTGAAAATAACTAATCCTGTGATGGCAATGATTGCCGCAAAGCCCACCCACCAAACAGCTGGGTTTCCAAACAGGCTAATTGTGGAACGCATGTCACCTGGTAGAGAGCTGATGTATAGCCAGAGAGGTTTTCCGATTATTGGCCAACTCCAGCCTGGTGAAGAGTACGGATGATCAAGACCTATTGGCGCAGAGTGATAAGCAAACATGCTGTCTTGAAGCCCAACCACATTAAGGAAAGATCTACCCGCTATCATGTCGGGAATGTAGGCCGCAAAATAAATGCCTATTGACATAATGATAAAGGCTACCAGGTAAGCGTACGGGTGATCAAATAACTCGTAAACTTTGGCGGAAAGCTTACTTTTGCTTTTTACCACTTCAGAGAGTCGTATAGCCGCCAATATGGCTAATTCACCCAAGAAACCGAAAAGAACCAGCCACTTAGTGGAGAAACCCAAAGCAAAGAACAAAAACGAAAGGAACAATGGCACAACGCTGGTGTTTTTCCAGCCCTTCTTAACTACGCCGCTTAGATAGATAAAGAAGAACAGTTGCGAGGCTAACGAGAAAAACACGACAAACGTGTCGGTAATGCCTAGTCGTGCCTCTGTGAAATGCATGAAGTCAAATGTGAATAGGAACGCTGCTGAGAAGCCGCCGATGTAGGAGCCGAACATTTTCTTTCCTAACAGGAAGATTAGCGGAATCATCAGCATGGCAAAAATAACGTCCATAATTCGCCAGCCGAACGGGGTTAACCCAAACGCTGCAATGCCGGTTGCGAGGATAAGTTTCCCTAAGGGTGGATGGGTCCATTCGTATGGGAACTGTGAATGCAGGTACTGTTGGGCTGTTCTTGTGAAGTATACTTCATCGAACATTGTTTCAGTCATGTAAGTGTTAGGTAACTCAACTATGCTTTGTTCATCAATCAACTTGTTGAAATCAAGGCTGGTACCATTTTCACCAGTGATTGAGGTAATTGGGATTTTCTGGCTGTTTTGGTCAAGGACTGCTATCTCGTTAACTTCAATGTTTGCTCCTTGCTCAAATTCCAAACGGATGTATCTTGTCGTGTTGTAAATGCTGGTGCTGTTCCAATTCATATACGCAAACGGGTAACCAGCAACGATTTTGCCGATTTCACTCCAGTCGCCAGGTTGGCCAGTGTAGACTTTGATAGTGCTCGTGGTTTGGCAGTCTTTCATGTAGAAATAAAGTTTGTTAACGTAGATTGGGTTTCCAAGGTCAATTACTGCAGCCTGTGGTTCAGTATTTTCTACTGTTAGGCTGTTGGATGGCACTTGTGTTGCACCCAAGTTAGTTACAGCTATGGAGAAGAAGATTAGTGACAGCAAAACCATTGTTAAAATGTCTTTTTTGTCAATATGCAAGTCAAAGTCAAAGTTGAGTTTCATTTGGTGTTTGCTCCTTTTTCTGCTCGTTGATTGCTAAGGGTTCAGTTTTAAGCGCTGCTTTGCCTTTTAATTCATCCCACAATAGCAATGAACCATATAAAAACGTAATCACGTTAATGACGCCGACAACCAAAACCACGGGGTCACCAGAAAGATTGGGGCCATAACTGTAGCCCGCGTTGGCGTAAAGGTTCAGCCAGTATAAGACGTAAGCAACGTTTGTTAGGAAAGTTACAGTGATAACGCCGTAAAGCAGCCTGACTTTTCTGACAAACGGAAACATCAAAGCCAAAATGCTGATGGCTGGAAACAGGTAGCGTTCATGAATCCGTGTTGGAAGCATGAAAAAAGCGAAGAACAACATAAACGCTGCAAAGAAGACTATCATCTGATCTGATTTGCCCCAACGCTTGTTTAGAACATACAAGGTGAAAAGTGAGAAGACCGCAAATAGTGCCCAACCTAAAATGAACAGGTTGCCATCAGGAATCCATAGGCCAAATATGCCCCAGAGGTTGAATGCGTTGATGGATGTGTAGGCGTATCCACTGTACGCGCCAAAATAGATGTCAGAAAGGAAAGTTATTGGGTTGCTCCATTGCATGGGCAAAATAACCACAAAAATAGTTGCCGTAAAAGCAGCCACTGAAAAAAGCAGACGTTTAACGCCGTTTTTCTTGAAAATCAAAAACGCTACCAACGGCAACAAAGCTATCGCCTGCGGTTTAGTTAAAACGCCAACAGCAAAACTTACCGCCGAAAGTTCAGGCTTACTTTTTAATGCAAGAATTAGCGATAGTAGAAGGAACAGGGTATAGATGGCGTCGAATTGCCCCCAAACTGCAGCGTTAAAGATTACTGCTGGGTTAAAAACATAAAGTGCAGCGGCGACAAGGCCAAGTTTGAAGCTTAACTGTTTTCGAACAAACCCGTAAATCAAGCCAGCAATTAATAGGTCGAAAATGTTTGGGACCAACTTTACAATGTAAGTTACAAAGGGTGTTCCGAAAAGACCTAAAGATTGGGCTAATGAACCAAAACCCCAAAACAGGTAAATGTTAAACGGTGGATAATCGCACCAGCTTACAGCGTTGTAGAAAAGTCTTGGACCGTAATCAGCGGCAGTGTTAAACCATGAAACGAAGGTGCCCATGTCGTTTTGGTAGCCTTGAAGTGGAAACAGCAGAACCCTAATTACGAAGGATACCCCTAGCATGCCAGCTAAGACTGCTATTTCACGCTTATCAAACTGCAAAGTGGATGCCGATCCTTAAGAGTATTGAAAAATACTTTGGGTTCAACAAGAATAAGAAGCTTTTTCCAAATCCGTCATTAAATCAATAAAGCGCCTGAAGCTGATGAGCGAAAAATTTTTGCAGCAGCAACCATTAGAATGGTGCGTCTGTATTTGTTGCCGTTTTAGTTTTCTTGGGTTCGTGACCAAGCGTCTGGATTGACATATTTAACAGCTGGCCCGTTCTTCCATATTGCTTCATAACCTTTCAAGAAGTCTTTGCTTGAGGTTCGTTTTCTCATGTGTGTAATGCCTTCTTGAACACGTAAAAACAGTTTTTTTGCCTATAAGCCAAGTTTCGTTTTCTTGCTTATGTCGAAAAAAAGAATATTGTGGCGATTGGAGAAGGGCTAAGTTTAAATCTTGACAGGTTACATCGGAAACTGTGAAGATAATTCAAATTGTTGGAGCCATCGCGGTTGCGTTTTTGTTCTTTTTGGCAGTTATCTTTGCGCTTGCTTCAACCGTTCAAGCTACGACTTCAAGATTGGCAGTTAGCGGCATACTATTTGTTACCGGAATTGCAGTGATAGTTGGCATCTACTATACAACAAGAAAACCCAAAACAGTAATCCAGCAACTGGAACTTTCAGGAAAAATGAAAGCAGCCACAATCAAATGCCCAAACTGCGGCGCGGCAGTTGACGCAAACAAAATCAAAATTGTCCAAGGCGTACCCTACGCTACTTGTCCCTACTGTGGCACAACTTTTGAGGTTACAGAGGAACCAAAATGGTAAAACGTGCTTTCCTGCTGGCGGTTACTGTAGCGCTTTTAGCCACGGCCACATTATGTTCAGGTCTGGCAAATGCTCAAAATTTAGCCTACAATGTTAATCAGGAGTGGGCTCAACTTTTCATTAACCCAGATGGCACAGTGGACTTGACTTATAATATGTCATTAACCGTAACAGCGGGTACCATGCATGCTTTTGATTTGGGAATGCCTAACAGGGATTTTACCATTGGCCGCGCAGTTGACCAGTATGGAAACAATCTTAACACTTACAGTTACACGCCTGATGTGGCTTCGGTGGATTTTAAGCAGCCTCTTAACGCTGGAGACAGCATCTGGTACACCATAACCACCAACGTCGCCGGCATGTTAAGCAACGACACGACCAACCCTGGCAATTATGGCATGGAGTTTGCGCCTCAATGGATAGAAAATGTGCCCATCCACAACGTCCGCGTACAGATTGTTATGCCTGACGGCGTTACCGTGCAAGACGTGAAAACTTTGCCTGACAAGTTCTGGAATAGCAGCTCAACTGTTGAAGGCAAAACAGCGCTTTACTGGGAAATCCCTGTGCTTCAAGCAAATCAGCAGTACCCAATCGGCGTTTCTTTCCCGTCAGAGTTTCTGCCAAACTATGTTCCTACTCAACCTGGCGGAATTAACTTAGAAACCCTGCTGGATTATCTTGTTATACCCATCTTTGTAATAGTAATCATAATCGTCATTATTGTGGCCTCCAGAAGCAAAAGTAAGTACACTTCCCCAAAAGTCAGCATGGAAACATTAGGCTTAAAACGGGGCTTAACAGCTGTAGAAGCATCAAGCCTGCTTGAGTTTAAACCAACCCAAATAGTAACCGAAATCCTCTATAGCCTCCTGCAGAAACGGGCAGTCTGGGCTGAATCAACCAAACCCTCGTTGAAACTCAAGGTGCTCTCGCCGTACGAGAACAAGACTGGAACACCAGAAAATCCGTTACGCTACTACGAAATAGACTTTCTGCACTCCCTGCGGGAAGATGGCACGCTTGATGAAGAAAAACTTGCCCATACCGTCACTTACCTCCGAGACACTGTTGAGGAGAAAATGCGGGGCTACAACCGGAAAGACACCGTGGATTATTACCGTAAAATCGTAGCCACAGCTTGGACGCAAGTGGAGCAGGCGGGAACACCTGAGCTTGCCTCAAACGCTTACAATGAACAACTGCTCTGGCTTATGATGGACCCCAATCAGAAAACCCGCACAGAAACCGTCTTCCAAAACCGTGTTTTCCAACCTGACCCCTTATGGTTCTGGTGGTGGTACGGCTACACAATCTATCATCCACACCCAGTTTATCGTCCAAACATTAACGTTCCAGCACAGTCAGGACCTGCACCTGCCATTCCGGGCGCTGAATTTGCAAACAACATAGCAACCACTTTAGAGAACACTTCAAACAGTATAGTGCAGAACTTAGAAAAGTTTGCGAACTCTATTGTTCCGCCGCCACCAAAAGCTTCTCATGAACCAGCCCGTCATGGTTCTGACTGCGTTTGTGCATGTCATGCTTGTGCGTGTGCTTGCGCTTGTGTCTCATGCGCTTGCGCCTGCGCAGGTGGAGGAGGCAGATAAAAATGAGTCTGTTTAGAAAACCAAAGATTCCCTTTGGCCGGTTTGCTTACCGCGGAACTGACAAGTATTCAGGTATGTCCTTGCAGCTACGAGTTGAACGTGACGGACGAGGAGTTATGGTAATTAACGCCAACACCGTGCTGCACTTAAACCAAACCGCCACAGCATTTGCTTACTACTTTATGCAGGGTTTACCTGAATTGGAAGTTTTAAGTAAAATCCAAAAAACCTACAAGGTTAATCAGGAAACCGCCAAAGTTGATTATGAGAAAATCATCAATACCATCAGCACCTTGGCGAAAACAGAAAAGATTGACCCAATAACGTTCTTGGAGATTGAACGTGAAGAACCATTTTCTTACCAGTACTCGGCGCCACTGCGGATGGATGCTGCTTTGACTTTCCGTTGCCAAAATGACTGCATCCACTGTTATGCAGGGGGACCACACGAAACGCCTGAACTTTCCACCGCACAATGGAAACAGATCATTGACAAACTTAGCGAAATCGGAGTTTTCATTATAACCTTCACAGGCGGCGAACCCACCTTACGCGATGACCTACCAGAACTGCTACTTTACGCTCAAAAGAAAGGCATAGTCACTGGTTTGATTTCTAATGGCCGTAAACTCAAAGATGCCGCATACGTTAAGGTGCTTGAAGATTCAGGATTAGACTTTGTCCAGGTAACATTGGAGTCGGATAAGCCTGAAATTCATGACGCAATGACTAAGGCGGTTGGCAGTTGGGCTGAAACTGTTGAAGGCATTAAAAACGCGGCTAAATCATTAATCTACGTTTCAACCAACAGCACGCTTAGCAAACAAAACGTGGACGGGTTCATGTCTACTGTTGATTTTATCAAGAGTTTAGGTGTGGACGCGTTTGGCTGCAACAGCCTAATTTATTCTGGTAAAGGGGATAAAGTAAGTGAAGAGTTTGCCCTGTCCGCTGACGAGTTAAAAGATTTATTGCCGAAGATTCATGACCGAGCGCATGAGGTTGGCTTAAAATTTCTATGGTATACACCTACCCAGTACTGCATTTTTAATCCTGTCCAAGTAGGGTTAGGAATTAAGTCGTGCACTGCAGCCATGATTAACGCCTGTGTGGGACCCAACGGCGACGTTTACCCCTGCCAAAGCTACTTTGAAAGCCTCGGCAACATCCTAACTGAGCCTTGGGAAAAAATTTGGAACAGCCCCCTCGCCCAGAGCCTTCGCAAACGTGAATACGTGGAACCTAAATGCAAAGACTGCCCAACCTTGCAAGAATGCGGTGGAGGCTGTCCCTTGGAGCTGCAG
The DNA here is from genome assembly GCA_963832745.1 of Candidatus Bathyarchaeota archaeon. Taxonomy (GTDB): domain Archaea; phylum Thermoproteota; class Bathyarchaeia; order Bathyarchaeales; family Bathycorpusculaceae; genus Bathycorpusculum. The sequence goes on from CAWHVC010000004.1 coordinate 64,923, forward strand.
AGTAAGCAACATATTTGTAGCTAAACAGTATTATAGACTCTTTAGCGGTTAATCAAACCCTCTTTTAACCATTAAACCCAGAGTATAGCAGGCAAAAACGCTATGGATATTCAAGAGAAAACGCGGCTCATTATTTTCGACGTTGAAGGAGTCTTAATTCCCAAAAACATGTTCTTCTACAAGATGGGCAGAACACTTGGCTTCTTCACTTTAATGCAGATTCTGATATACGGGTTTCTATATGAAATCGGCGTGTCATCTCTTGAAACATCACTTAAACGTATTTTCAACAAACTAAAAGGGCAGAAAATGCAAACACTGCTGTGCGTTTTTGACCAAATCCCAGCTACTCCAAGACTGCAAAGTTTTTTTGCGCAAGTAAAAGAAAGAAATTACCGTGTTGCTCTGATTAGTTCAGGTTTGCCCACGGTAATTGTTGAAAGTTTAGCAAAATGTTTAGGAGCAGACTATGCGTACGGTATTGATGTTTGTGTGAATGCTGCTGGCGAAGTTACTGGTGAAATCAGCGGGGAAGCCATAGAAGTTAACGGTAAAATGAAGATTTTACAGCATATATTAACGGTTGAAGGCTTAACTTTAAACGATTGCACGGTGGTGGCTGATGACCGAAACAATCGTTGTCTCTATACACGTGAAACCAAAAAAATCGGTTACAACCCAGACTTTATCATCCGAGTAAAATCAGACTATGTTGTAATGGGGAAACTTGCAAGCATCCTGCCAATTTTAGACGCGAAAAAGGTTAAGCGGGCTTTCCCATCAACAAACGATTTCGTCAGGGAAGACATTCACGCTGCAGGCTTCTTTATGCCTGTAATAGCCCAAATAGTCGGCGTCCTGCCAGTAGCCATTTTCATCAGTGCAGTATCAATTGTTTACCTTATATCTGAAATTATTCGGCTAGACGGCAAAAGATTACCATTCATCTCAGACGTAACATGTCATGCAGCTTCACAATCAGAGTTTTACGGATTTGCCGCTGCTCCACTTTTCTACGCTTTGGGAATCCTGTTAACATTGTTGATTTTTCCTTTTCCAGCAAGTGCCGCTGCAATCGCCATTTTTGCTTTAGGGGACAGTACAGCTTCAATCTTCGGGGGCTTGCTGGGCATACGTTTGCCGTTCAATAAGGGTAAAACTTTGGAGGGTTCGCTTTCGGGTTTTGTCTTCGCGTTTTTGGCGGGCAGCTTGTTTGTTGCACCCTGGATTGCAGCTGTTGGAGCAGCAATTGCCATGTTTGTTGAGTATCTGCCGTTGCCAATAAATGATAACGTTGTAATTCCAATTGTTACAGCAGTGGCTTTAACACTGCTAATATAGCTGCTATGCGAAATTATTTTATTTTTTAGAATCTATTAAATCCTGTTTTTGTTGATGACTTAGTTTTTTGATTTCACGTTCACGCTTCATTGCAACTCCTCGGCAATTATGCGTTTCAACGTAAGCGAGTTTTTGGGGTTTATGGGCTTTAGTGTATCTTGCACCTTTACCATTTTGATGCTGACGTGTTCTTGCCTCAACATCTTTAGTGTATCCAGTGTAAAAACTGCCGTCACTGCAAAGCAGTATGTAAACGTAAAACGCCACTGTCTGTTTACTACTCCTCTTGGGGCATGTATTCAAAAGCGATGCCTTTTTGCATTGCCCTTTTCAAGTAAGCTTCTGGATCAATTTCTTGAACAGTTAACTTGTCAACATCTATAATGTAGATTTCATGAAGGTGTGCATTACGAATTTCATCAACAGTTACGGGGGGCTTTTTGTAGTAAGCGTCAACAAGACGTTTAACACAGGCGATTTCTTCATCTGTCCGGTTACGCGGAGGCTTAGCAAGCGCCTGAGGAAAAGGCAAAATGTAATGTGGCGTAACACCTAAAGCGAATTTGCCGGCGAAACTGCTGTAACGTATGATTTTGCTTGCTAACCGTGCAGACGTGTAAGTCATGGGTGCCAACGCGTTTTCGGGTGGAATGAAACCTGTTTCGATTTCTACTATGAGGTTGCCGTAGCCTTTAGTGGCAAATATGTCGCAGTTCAGTATCTCGTTAAGGGGATACTCGAGTTGGACGTCGTAGTCTCTTTGGATTAGGTATTTGGCGCAGACAAGTTCCATGACTGAATGGTTAATTTTTACAACGTTCTCTTTTTGTAGTTTAATAAGCCAATCTTTTAATCCAATTATTTTAGTTATGGTGGATTCTGGCGTGTTTATTGTTAGTTTTGAAATTAATTTTAAAATGTCAGCTTCAAATTTTTGTCTGCCGCTCATCTACTGCGACCAACCAAGATTAAGAATGGTTAACTGTTTGTTTAAGCCTTCTGTTGGGTGGTAGTGTTTTGTTTTTCAAAATATTAATTGCTTGGAAAATTGCCATTAAGAACCTACCCTCTATAGGTTTCTGCATAGAACCTCTAATAGGCTCCAAATATGAAGGTTGGAAATAATTTGTTTTTTATTAATTGTAGGATTATTTTTTGAAAAGTTTGGTGAGTTTGTTAAAGCTGTTCTTTTTTTATGGAAATTTATTGAGTCTTAATGGCAAATTTTTTGTCTGTTTGTTTCTTTTTTGTGTCTTTTGTTCTGTATTTTTTACTATTTTATTTTCTGTGTCGCTTGCTTTTTTGTGTCTATTTTTTAGTACAGAGTGTTAGAAGATAAAATTCTTAAGCCAAAGATTACAATTCATTGTCCAGCGATAACATGCTCGCGGGATAGACAGAAGCAAGTCTAAAACTTAACCTATAGGTCGGTACTAGTGAAGAAAAGCAATATTCGAAGAAAAACTTTTGTTGCTCGAGAGGACTTGCTAAACCGTCTTGCTGAAGTTGCAGAAGCCCAAGGAAGCAGCCTATTTGAATTAGTTAACGACCTTTTTCAGTTAGCAATAGATTCCGACGAGCTTAACTTTAGCTTAAAACGGGTAGTTGAAGAACGAAAAACTTTAGAAACAGCTAAAGGCGCCGGTTTCATTTTGGGGCTGGAAAGCCTATGGTATGAAATGGCTGATACAGCTTACAAAAAAGATAAACGGATAGCTTTGAAAAGCTGGTTTGACTCTAGGGGTCTGGTTTGCAACACGCTATATGACTAATGGAGTTAATTCTCCTCCGCTTGACCAATTTAAAAATGACTTATCTGCTTTTACTTGGAATGCCCCCGAGTTTGAGCTTAAAATGAGAGGAAATAAAGCATCAGTAAGGGTAACAAGTCCACGATTTACCGAGGCTTACACTTTTCTTTTTGCCTCATTTTTGCTTGGTGCAATGGGAAAATTTGGGTATCAACCTGTTGAACAGCAAGTTTCCCGTGGCGTAATTCGTTTAGACACAGTAAGGAATGGTGTAAATGGTACAGCGTAAAGATAAGAAATTAGTTTACGTTAATTATGACTTGCTTGAAGAAGTTGCAAAGGCGTCAAGAAGCCGCGGAGAAACAATTACCAAATTCTTAGAGGAAGCATTAACCCAAGCGGTAAGAGTCACAACAGCAGGTTATGACATTAAACAACTAGGCGAATTCTTTGAAGTGATGTATGCTCAACGAATTCTCGGAGGTGCCTTTGTACCCTTAGATGTGCTAAATTACCTGACTGATTCTGCTTGCAAAGACGGAAAGGAATCCCTTGCAAATGTGTGGTTTGAAAGCGGAAAATGGCACGGCAAATATCTAAAAGAACGCTTTGATGACCCTGTTCAGTCTTTAGAGAGTTTCTTGGAAGCTAGTCGTTGGGATTTAAGTGAGGTTGAAGTGAAACGTTTTGGTGTAACGGCGCGGGTGCGTTGTGTTTCTACAGTTCTTACAGAGGAGGCAACGCAGTTGCTTGCACGGTTTATTGAAGGTATAATGCAGGGTTTTGGTTATCAAATCCAGAAAAGTGATGTTTTGAAAGGTATGATTATTCAAGAATTTCTCAGTAAATGATTTTTTTTGATGTTTTAATTGTAGTTTTGGATTTGCCTTTTTTTGTATTTTTTTATCTTTTTTTAAGCTTTTTTTGCCTTTTTTTGGATGAGCATTTATTAAGGGTTTGTGCACATTTCCTTACACGTGTAACTAAACGTGTACATTTAGCGCTGACTTGTGAATTGTGTCTACAGTAGGTATAAGTACTCAAATCGCTAACTTAACAACCACTAATAAGTTATAGAAATAGGAAGAAATCAAAAAATGAATACAATCAAATCAAAAAATAAGATTATAGCAGCAATAACAGTAATGCTACTAATGGTATCCATGGCGATAGCAATAGCGCCAGCAAATGCCGCTCCAGCAATAACTGCTCCAACAACAGGAACAGATGTTACTGTCGGACAAAAAGTTACAGTGTCTGGATCAGGTGCAGCTATAGGCAGTCTAGTGGAAATCTACTGGGGAACCACTGCAGCCGCAAACAAATTGGGTGAAGTCTACGCCGATGGCGCAGGCGCTTACTCAAAGCAGGTAACCATTCCTGATGCAGTTGCAGGTGCTCACTACCTCATCGTTAGAGACTCCAGTGGCTCAACAGCAGTATCAGTTGATGTTGTGGCAAACATTAAATTGTCCATGACCTCCGGCATTCAAGGTGATCGAAGTTACCGTAACCGGTACAGGCTTTGCAGGTGCAGCAGTTGGCAGTGCAGCAAGCAATGTTACAATCACCTTCACAGACGATGACGAATATCGCAGTTGATGTTGCAGCAGTAAATGCATCTGCAACAGGCAGCTTCTGCAGTAAGTTTCAACAGTTCCAGAAGATGCAGTCTATGGTGAATACCTCGTCATTGCAACAGACCAAGCAGCAACACCTAACACAGATAATGCAATCTTCACCGTTGGCGCTGCAATCGAGTTAGAACAAACAAAAGGCCCAACCGGTACAGTTGTTGACATTTCAGGTCGTGGCTTTGATGCAAACTCAAACATTACAATCTCTATCAACTCAACACCAGAAACAATCGCCAAATTAGTTAGTGCAATAAAAACTAACGCAAATGGTGTATTCACTGGTCAATTCATCGTTCCAACAATCGCTAAAAACACAACAACAGCATACACTATCACCGCATCAGATGACGGTGTTGAAGAATACTCAGCAACAGCATCATTCACCGTAAATGCTACTTCAACCATTACAATCGCTCCAGTTGCAGGTGCCCCAAGCTCTACAGCAACAGTTTCAGGTATGTACTTTACAGCTATTGAAGGAACCGATGTCACTATCAAATTCGACGGTGCCGCACTTCCAGTAACATTCACAACTGCAGCAGACGGTTCATTCACTGGTAACATATCTATCCCAACACGCCCAGAAGCAGCCTATCCAGTACTAGCAGTTGATGACTACGGCTTAAATGCAACTGCATCATTCACCGTTGCAATTGTCTCATTAGTGGTTTCACCCTCAAGTGTTGTAACTGGCGGTCAAATGACCATAACCGGTTATGGATTTGTTGGTCCACTAGTAAACATCACAATGAACGGTCAACTTATCTTCAAGAACCTTGCAGTCGCTTCATTAGCCGGCGGTCAAATCTACACAGTCCCAACTAAAGCAGTAGGCACATACACAATCATTGCAACCGACGAAGCAGGCAGAACAGCATCTGACACTGTCCAAATAACAGCAACAACAACCGTAACAGTAACACCAGCAAGCGCACCAAGAAGCTCACTAGTAACAGTTGAAGGTCTCTACTACCAACCAAGCCAATCATTAACAATCCTGTTGCTCAACACAACAGATAACACTAGAGTTAGCACATTAGTCACAACAACAACCAACACAACCGGTGGATTCAAAGCAACATTCATAGTTGACTCAGACCTCCAATTAGACAACTACATCATTAAAGCAAACACAACAATCACATCAGCAACAGCACCATTCACAGTAGCAATCCTGCAAGTAACAGTTGCAACAGGCGCAGACTCATACCAGCAAGGTGCAATCGGCAGCTTCAGACTGACAAGCTCAATGACCCCAGAAGGACGGATTGGAATCTATGATCCAGACGGAAACTTATTCGAATATCACGAATACGTATCAGTGACAATGACTGGGTACCAGCAGAAGGCTATATATTTGAAGCATATCATTGCAGAGGCAGGAGTGACATCAGGCAGCTACATCTATCCAACAGGCGGATACGGCTTGCTCAGCGGAACAATGTTCCGACTGCCATCACGACGCAAAACTTGGCAACTGGACATGGACAGCAATGTTCTTCGGTGAAGACGAATTAGCAATCAATGGCATGTTCGCAGTCACTAACGGTACAGTCGTAGGCGTTGCAGGTCCAGCAGGTCCACAAGGCGAAGCAGGTCCAAAAGGTGACAAGGTGCAACTGGCGCTTCAGGTGCAACTGGCGCTACCGGCGCAACAGGCGCTTCAGGTGCAGCAGGCCCAACAGGCGCAACTGGTCCAACCGGTCCAGTAGGTGCTACAGGTCCAGCAGGCTCTGACGCTGAAGGCGTTATTGGCGGTCCAGCAATGCCAGCAGCATCAATCGGTCTAGCAATTGTTGCATTGATCGTTGGTCTGTTAGCAGCATTCGTTGCAATCACACTGCGACGCAAAATCGCTAGCTGAAAAAACCTAAAAAAACCAAACCCCTTTCTCTTTTTATTTTTTTGTCAAACTTTGCTTTTTAACACGCTTATTTCTACGCATGAAACTTTGCTTATCTCAACTTAAACAACAGCAAAATCAGGATGTAAGCAGATTTTAGTGACTATTTTTTTTAAGCCAAACAAGAACTGTAACGGCTGCAAATGCTGAAACTGAAATTATAACGATGATAACCCAAAAAATTGTTTGTTCAGGCGGCGAAGGTTCGTTTGGTGTGCTGGTTGGTATCAGGCTTGTTGTAGGCTCAATAGTCTATACTGCTATCTATTGTTATATTATCTATTATTTTGTGTGGCGTTTCTTGGTTGCCTGCGTAGTCTTCGCTCCAGTATTCCAGTTTATTTGCCCCTTCCAAATTGATGTATGGTTGCCCGTTTATAGTGACTGTTTGAGTTGGGCCATCATTAATTTTGTAGTAAATTTCAGCTACGCCGCTTAGGTCGTCTGTGGCTGTTAAATTTATTGTGAAAGCTGTAGTGTGTGTTTTTCCGTCATAGTTGTCCACTGTAACTGGTGCTTCTGTGTCAAGCGTTACCGAAACGGTTTGGCCGATGCTGTCTTGGAAGCCAAAAGCATCACTTACTGCAAGATTTACGTTGTAAGTTCCTTCTGAAGTGAAAACATGCTCAACCGCTGGAGAATCAGTTGTTAGGGATGTTGTGCCATCACCGAAATTCCACGTGTAACTGGTGAATCCGGTTGCTCCACCAAAACTTGCTGATGCATCAAAAACTGTGCCGCCGCCAACATAAGCTGAATGTGGCGTCCACGAGAAGATGGCGTTGAAATTGCTTGGTGTAGCGAAAACTGCGGCTGAAGCGTTAACTAATCCGTAACCAAAAAATATGTCTCTATCCGAACCGTCGGCTGGCTGTAAATCAACGGCTGTTGTGTCTAAAATGTTTCTTACTTGAATGTTTGTTAACGAGGGGTTTTTAGCCCAAACAAGTGCTGCAGTGCCTGATACGTAACCTGTTGAATAGGATGTTCCAGTGCCCCAATAAGTTGTGTTGGTTAAACCTATTGAATACACATTTTCTCCTGGCGCCGCAAGCTCAATTTCTGGACCGCAGCATGAGTCTTCAAGGCGTCGATTGTTTTCTTTAACTGCTGATACAGCGATTACTGAATCGTAGCAGGCTGGGCATCCGACTCCTGTTAAGATTTCGCCTATGTTTCCTGCTGCGCCAACTAGCAAGAGTCCTCTGCTATAAGCCGTGTCAACAGCTTGTTTTAAAGCATAGTTTTCGTCGATAAGGTTCCAACTCATCGATATGATTTGCATGTCGTGGTCTATTGCCCACTGTATTCCCAAAATTGCCTGATTCAAGTTGCCGACGCCTTCATCGTTTAATATTTTTACAGCATAAATCTGCGCGTTTGGGGCAACCCCGGCGGCTCCTAAAGCTGAACTTGATGAAGTAGCAATTATTCCCGCTACCATTGTGCCGTGGCCATAAACGTCGTTTGTATCTAAATTGTTATCAATAAAGTTGTAGCCGCCATAAACTGTTAAGTCATTGACTGGACCGACGCCTGAATCTAAAACTGCGACTTTGACGCCTGCACCTGTGCTTTGGCTCCACGCTTGGGGTGCTCCAATATTTTCAATTGCCCAACGTATAGTACCTGATGCTTGTATCTGACTGTTTTCCGTTATGTAAGCTATTTGAGAATTTTCTTTTAACTGTGCTACTGCAGTTTTGGGTAAGATGGTGTGAACTGCTGGAATAACATTGTAGACTTCAAGTATTACGTGCGCCTTTGCTGGTTAGTAATTCAACGTTTGGTGTACCGTTAAAGCCAACTATTGCATCTACGGTTTGGGCTGTTGAACCTGATGCGGGAGAGCTTGCGAAGGCACCTAAAAGAATACATGTCAAAAGTAAAATAGCGGTGCATTGCTTGTTTTTCATCAGGTTCCCTTTTTGTCCTAACTAACCACTGTAGCGATTTAAGTTTTGCCACATTGCGTTAAAAGTGAAGGTTTTATTTTGGGAATCAATGTTCTATACTGGTTGGGGACCTGAAAATGAAGTTTGCTGAACTTGCAATTTTGCTAAGAGAAATCGTTGACAGTTGCCCAGGTCTAGATGGTAGCACTATTTCTTTGATACCGCAAAAAGCAATGTACCACCTGTACACTGGATACCATATCGTGATTAAAGATTCAATTAGTCAAGATAGCATGGGCTGTTTAAGAAAAATTGTTGAAGGACATGATTTAATGATGAAAATCAAAATAGACTCCATTGTTATCTATGAACCAAGGTAATCAGGTTAAACGTTTAAGGGGTAATTATGCTGTGAATGAAACTGGCAAGCTGGAAAATTTAACTAAAGTAAAAATCACAAATTTAGAAAAAATGCTTTACCCCCAAATCGGCGTTAAGAAAGCCCAAGTAATCGAATACTACATTTGGTTAGCCCCTAAAATTTTGCCCTTAATCGCAAATCGCCCACTGGTTCTAACAAGGTACCCCAACGGCATCCAAGGCTCAGTAAGTTTCTTTGAAAAAAACGCTCCCGAAGGCAAACCTGACTGGGTAAAAACAGTTCCCCTTTATTCAGAAACCAGCAAACGCGAAGTTGACTACATCATATGCAATGATCTTGATACGCTAATTTGGCTGGCAAACCTTGCTGCACTTGAAATTCACATGCCTTTCGCCAAAGTCGCCAATCGAGAGCAACCTGACTTTTTGTTTTTTGATGTTGACCCTGAACCGCCAGCAACGCTTGGTGATGGTGCTGAAGTGGCGCTTTTGCTTAAAGACAAGCTTTGCAGCATGGGGCTTGAACCGTTCATTAAAACTTCAGGCAAGAAGGGTTTGCATGTAATTGTTCCAATTGTTGAGGGCTGCACGTTTGAGCAGACGCGCTCCTTTGTGCATAAAATCGGTGTTGAATTAGCTAAAGAGACTCCTCTTGTAGTTTCCGAGTTTAAGGATACCAAGAAGCCCGGTAAAGTGTTTGTTGATTACTTGCAGAATTCTCAAGGTCGAACAATGGTGATTCCCTACAGTTTGCGTCCTACCCTGCAGGCGACGGTTTCTACGCCGCTCGAATGGGCTGAGGTCAAACGGGGACTTAACGCAGAAGAATACACCATCAAGACAGTTCCAGAACGTAAATATGACCCTTGGAAAGAAATTTTTAAGAGAAAAGCCAAACTGCCCGTCTGAGAGTTTGGGGCAAAATTTTTTAATAATCGTAAACTTCGCTATTAATCAGTATCAGACTTTCTGGATGTGTTAATTTGCAGTATCGTGTAGTTCCAAAAAATGGTGATAAACTATCTGTGCTCGGCTTTGGTTGCATGCGTTTACCCTTAAATGGGCAAGCCATTGATGAGTCGCGTGCTATAAAACAAATCCGTCTTGCAATCGATAACGGCGTAAATTATGTTGACTCCGCGCCGCCCTATCACGGTGGAGAAAGCGAAAAAGTCCTTGGTAAAGCCCTGCTCGATGGTTACCGCGAAAAAGTAAAAGTAGCAACCAAACTCACCCCTTTCATGCTTAACAAGGCTGAAGATATGCAGAAAATGCTTGATTTGCAACTGCAAAAACTTCAAACCAACCACATCGACTACTATTTGGCTCACGGGTTAGATGAGGATTCTTGGCGTAAAATGCAGGATTTTGGTGTGCTAAAATTTTTAGAGAAAGCAAAAGCTGACGGCAAAATCGTTAACATTTGCTTTTCTTTCCATGGAACGCTTGAAACTTTCAAGGAAATCGTTGATTCTCACGATTGGGTGATGTGTCAAATTCAATACAACTTTTTAGATGAGCATTTTCAGGCTGGCACGGAGGGTTTAAAGTATGCTGCTAAAAGGAATCTTGCGGTTGTGGTTATGGAGCCACTGCGTGGCGGGTCATTAACCTGCAAGGTTCCACCAGAAGTGAAGCAGCTTTATGACGCTTCAAACGTTGGCTGGTCTCCGGCTGAATGGGCGCTTCGTTGGGTTTGGAATCATCCTGAAGTTACGTTGGCGCTTAGCGGCATGAATGATGAAGCCCAAGTAGTGGAAAACATCAAAATCGCAGAGGCAGCGTTGCCAGGCAGCATGACACCTGACCAGTTGGCTTTAATCAAAAACGTTCAAGTAACCTATAGGCATCTTAGGCAGATTCCCTGCACTGGGTGTGAATACTGTATGCCCTGCCCTCAAGGAGTAGATATCCCTCGCAGCTTCAGCGTTTACAATGATTACTGCATGTTCGGTGACGAACAACAAGCTCGTGCCTCCTACGCGTTTGCTTTATTGGGTGCTTTTGGAGGTGAACGGTCTGATGCCACACTTTGCAAGGACTGTAAACAATGCGTGGAACGTTGCCCACAGCACATTAATGTTCCGGGGGAGCTCAAGAAAGTTTCTGACACCATTGGCGGTCAAAAAACAGAAGCAATCGCTGCTGCCATAAAAAGTCAACACAAAAAACCTTAACCATTTTTATTTTTTCCTTTTTTTGTTTTAGAAAGCGTTAAAACCATCGTGAACAAATACTTTAATGGTCAAGCCTTTAAGCTTGAGGTTGCAGTTTTTGAGGTGACATTTTTGGGTTTAGAAGAACAAACTCGTGAAGATGCTGGGTCTGAGGAAAAGCAGGTTAGCGCTAGTGTTCCAAGGCGTTCAATTTGGTCGGGAAGTATAACAATTGGGCTTGTTAATGTTCCTGTAAAGTTGTATTCGATGATTTATGATAAGGGTGTTAGTTTCCATTTTCTGCATAAGACTGATGGGCAACCTTTGAAATACGTGAAAATGTGCACCAAGGAAGAAAAAATTGTGCCTTGGAATGAGGTTGCTCGGGGCTATGAAGTCTCAAAAAACGAGTATATTCTCTTTGACAAGAAAGAGCTTGATGCTGTAAAACCTGAATCAGACAGGCGCATACGCATCAGCAAATTTGTTGACTACTTTAGTGTGGACCCAATCTATTTTGACCGCACGTACGCTTTGATGCCTGACAAAAGCAAGGATGCCTACAACCTGCTGCTGACGGCGCTTGAGAAGAAAAACAAAGCTGGGGCAGGACGCATTACTTTGCGAACCAAAGAGTACCCAGCGTTACTGCATACTTACAAGGGCGCTCTTGTTTTAACCACTTTGCGCTATGCCTACGATGTAGTTAACCCTCAGGATTTCGAGGAAATCCACAAACTCAAAGAACCTGAAAAAGCTGAACTTGATTTAGCAGTAAAAATTGTAACAGACCTTAGCGGTGAGTTTGATATAACGGAGTTTGAGGACACTTACCAAAAGAAGGTTGAAGCTCTTGTTGCCCAAAAAATGAAGGGTGAAAAAATAACTGTTGAAAAGCCTCCTGAAGAAGAAGCTAAAGGTCTCATGGTTGCATTGCGGGAAACTCTTAAGCAGTTGGAAAAGCAGAAATGAGCCGTCATCGCCACCTGTATAAGCCGATGCTTGCCAAAGTTGCAGAGAAACCGTTTTCTGGTAAAGACTGGGTTTTTGAAATCAAATGGGACGGATTTCGCGCAATCGCTTATGTTGAGGAACCGTTTAGTGTTAAAAGCCGTAACCAGAAAGAGCTTAAACAAAACTTTCCCGAACTTGAACAGCTAAAGCATTTGGCGCGTGGTCTTGTGGTTGATGGAGAAATTGTTGTGATGAAAAATGGTAAGCCAGATTTTCAATCGTTGCTTGAGCGTGGGCAAGCTGTTTCGTCGCGTGAGATTGACCGGCAAATGGGTCGGGTGCCGGCGGTTTACATTGTTTTTGACGTGTTGGAGAAGGATGGCGAAAGTTTGACTGGGTTGCCGTTGGTGGAGAGGAAACGGGTTCTTAAAGAGTCGCTTACTGAAGGCTCTAATGTGCTGTTGTCTGATTTTATCGAAGAGAACGGTGAAGCTTATTATCAGCTTGCGTTGGAACAAGGTTTAGAAGGAGTCGTCGCTAAACGTAAAGACAGCCTTTACGAGGAGGGTTTGCGGACTGGTAGTTGGCTGAAAATTAAGCAGTTAAAAACTTGTGACTGCATTATTTTCGGTTACACCGAGGGCGGTGGGGTGCGGGGAAAAACTTTTGGTGCTCTGCTGCTTGGAGTTTATGATAAAGAGGGAAAACCAGTTTATCTTGGTAAGGTTGGAACAGGTTTTAGTGAGCAAACACTTGGAACGTTAATGGATAAGTTTGAAAAAGTTAAGACTGATGCTGAACCGTTTAAGTCTGACGTGGGCGATGTTGTAACGTGGCTAGAGCCCAAACTGGTTTGTGAAGTAGGCTATCAAGTTTTGACGCATGATTTTAAGCTGCGTATGGCACGTTTCCATAACCTGCGTGAAGATAAAGCGCCGGAAGACTGCACAATTGACCAATTCATGGAAGCCAACCCCAAACAGGTGCCAGCAAAGGCTACTGGCGAAAAGCTGTCTGAGTACAAGTCAAAACGCGACTTCCTTCAAACCAGCGAACCCCCATGCGGAAGTAGAAAGAAACTGGTGGTGCACCCATTTTTGTTGTTCAGGAGCATCATGCAAGTCATCTTCATTGGGATTTTAGGTTGGAAAGCGGTGGTGTTTTGAAAAGTTGGGCTGTTCCTAAAGGTGTTCCAGAGGACACGAAACAGCGGCATCTTGCTGTGGAAACTGAGGACCATCCGTTGGAGTATGCAAATTTTGCGGGCACTATTCCCGCGGGTCAGTATGGGGCTGGGACAGTTATTATTTGGGATAAGGGGCATTACTCAGTTAAGGAGTGGGAGCAGGACAAAATTGAAGTGGTTCTTGATGGTCAACGCCTAAAGGGACGCTATGTACTGGTGCGGCTTAAGCGTGGGGATGCTAAAAACTGGTTGATGCTTAAAGGAAAAGAGTAGCCATGGCGGTTTATGCTGGGACGATTGGGTGGAGCTACAATTTCTGGAAAGGCTCTTTCTATCCAGCTAAACTTGCCAACAATAAACTTCTCTCTTATTATGCAACCCAGTTCAACACGGTAGAGGTTGACAACACCTTTTACCGTATCCCAAACCCTCAAACAATGCTAAACTGGAAACAACAAACCCCCAGCAACTTCATCTTCGCCCTAAAATTCCCCAACCTAATCACGCATGTAAAGATGCTCAAGGACTGCCAAAGAGAAACAGCCCTTTTTCTTGAACGTGCACAGTTGCTTAAAGAAAAGTTGGGTCCAATGTTGTTACAGTTTCCGCCCAGTTTTGGTGAGGCGCATTTTTCTGATTTAGAGGCTTTTTTGGCTGGGTTGCCGCGGGATTTGCGGTTTGTGGTTGAAGTGCGAAACAAAAGCTTGCTTAATGAACGCTTTTTTGAGGTTCTAAAAAGCAATAATGTTGCGCTTGCTTGGGTAGACAGCCCCATAATGCCGCCGACTTTGGAGTTGACTTCTTGTTTTGCTTATTTGCGTTTGGAAGGTGACCGTGGAAAAGTAAATGGTTTGCTTGGCAAGGTTGAGGTTGACCGTTCAGCCGACGTTAAGGGTTGGGCTGAAAAACTTGCGCCATTCAAAGGGCGAGGAGTTGGGGTTTTTGGGTATTTTGGCAAGTTTTATTCTGGTTTTCCACCTTTGGATGCTCGGCGTTTTTTGGAAGATTTGGGTGTTGGTTACCAGACTCTGCTATAATCAGTTGTGTTTCTGCGTGTTTTGCTTCTTTTTTAGCTATGACTATTTTTTTTAATTGAATTAATTTTTTGTATGGACACTTTATTCATACATTTATTGTTAAAAAATTATTTGTAAGTAGGTTAATACTTACTTTATTTAAGCTGTGATTTTGACAAATTATATAAGCAAAACGTGTCAATGTGCATACTTTGTTGAGAGTAGCGCTATCAATTGTCTGGCTTCAGCGTTAGGCTAGACAGTAGACGAAGCTTTCTCAAAAGGAGAGATTAAAACAAATTGGAAAATAAAATCAAAAAAATGTCGAGACAAAAACTGATAACAGCGTTAATAATACTGCTTTTTGCTTCTTCAGCAATTATTGCCTTTGATGCTCAACCTATACAGGCTCAACCTTCAGCTCAACAACCAACCATTATAGTGCCTGCAGGTACTACTCCTGAAGTAAATGCTGAAACAATTGCACACCTTAGCTTTAGGCCAAGAATTGTTGGTGTAAACCAACCTGTTCTTGTGAACATATGGCTTCAATCAGTTACTTTAGGTGCCAACTACAAGTATACCCAATCATACAAGGTTACAATAACTAAACCTGACGGTTCAGAAGAGGTATTTATTAAAGACTCATATGTGGCAGACGCGACAGCATGGTTAGAATATACACCAAAAACAACAGGGACTTACAGCATAAAATTTGACTTCCTTGGTCAATTCTTCCCCAACGGAACCTACTTTGAAGGTGTAAACTATGATAGCGTAGCAGCAATCGGTCCTTACACGGCAGGACAATTTAATAGACCCGCATATTTCCGTTCAACATACTACCCGCCTAGTTCTGATGGTCCATACACTCTTGTAGTTCAGGATGATGCAGTTCAATCTTGGCCTTCAATGCCACTACCAACGGATTACTGGACAAGACCTGTTACAACACACAATCGTGACTGGTGGTCAATTCTTGGCAATTATCCCTCCACAGGCATCGTCGGAGGTGGCGATTACTGGCCAGCAGACACTAACACTTACGCTCAACCAAGATACGGTTACTTGCCCTATGTTGTCGGACCTAAATCTGCACACGTAGTCTGGAAGCAACCCTTCAATATCGGTGGACTTGTCGGAGGAGATATGGGACAACAAACAATCTGGGAAAGCGCCAGAGTCATCTACGGTCACCCAACACTAATCTACTCAGGTAGAGCATACTGGACAACCACAAAAGTAGTTGACGGACAAACACAAAGCGTTTGGCAGTGCTATGATTTAAGAACCGGCGAAGTATACTGGGAAAAATACCCGGCTGTGCAAACACCAACTTTCCTCATTTATGATGCAGGTACCTCAGAAATTGCTGAAGCAGAACCGCACCTAGCCACAGTGTATCTTGGATACATGGGTAATGGATTCTTCATTAAATATGACCCATGGAACGGCAACATCATTGGTAACTACTCAACCGCCCCAATAACGTCAGCTAGCACATACTTTGCTGAACCCTACGCTTATGGTATACAAACTATCGGGTCTGGCTCAACTGCTCAACGTCAATTAATCAAATGGACAACTGCCGGAACAAGTAACGATTTCAGTACACGCATAATCAGCAATGTAAGTTGGCCACTTAGCAGTCTACCTGCAACAGTTGATTATGAAGCAGGTTTAGCTGTCAGCGCGTCTGCTTCAAGTATCCTTTCCTACAGTCTTGAAACAGGAAAACTTGTTGCCAATATTACTACCGGAATGGCTTATGGCACTGAAGGAACACCCGCTCAAGTAGATCACGGCAAAATTGCACAACGCTATAACGACGGTTACTGGCATTGCTGGGACTTAAGAACTGGACAATACCTGTGGAAGAGTGAATTGTCAAGTTATCCATGGGGCACTTTTGGAACTTATGGCTCATGTAGTTACGGCGGTATGATAATGTCTAATCAATTCGATTCAGTTACAGCACTTAACTGGACTAACGGCAAAGTTGTCTGGTCTTACTATGATCCTGCTGCTTCACCATACGAAACACCCTACACGGCAGGCAACGAAACAGTTAACCCATGGCACGCTTGCGGAATGATTGCTGATGGTGTTTATTACACAATGAATGCTGAGCACTCAGCTGATATGCCAATCAAACGAGGTTGGAGAATGCATGCAATAAACATAACCACTGGCGAAAACATCTGGAGCTTTGCGGGAACCCAATCAGGCTCAACTGATGGTTCACGTGTATTCCAAGGAGCAATCGCTGATGGATACTTAGCCTACTCAGACGCTTACACCTGCATGGAGTATGTAATCGGTAAGGGTCAAAGTCAAACAACCGTTACAGCCCCAGACGTTGATGTTTCTATAGGAAGCGGCCTAATGATTAAAGGCACAGTTCTAGATCTGTCACCAGCACAACCCGGAACCGCCTGCGTCTCTAAAGACTCAATGACCACCGTTATGGAAAGCATACACTTACAATTGCCAATCAGCGGCATCTATAACAACGAAACAATCGTTGGTGTTCCAGTTTCAATTGATGCTGTTGACCCTAACGGAAACCCAATACATCTTGCAACAATCACATCTGACGGATACAGCGGCACTTTCGGCTACAACTGGAAACCAACCATGGCGGGACAGTACACTATAACTGCAACTTTTAGTGGAGACGATTCATACGGTAGCTCTTTTGCAACAACCTACGTTAACATAGTTGAAGCACGCAACAACATCAACACCAGCATCTACACAGCTAATCACAATGCCACCCATACGAAATCTACACCATCGGAACAGGCTTAGCAATAATCATAACCGTAATTGCTGTTGGTTTATTCTTAAGAAAACGCCCATAAAATCATAATCTACACACTCTTTTCTTTTTTTGGCAACTCCATTTCTGTACTGTCTCAAATGTTAACATACTCAGACATACCAAAAGACATTTTCAAAGCAACCATTTTTATTGCTTAAGTAAGTATATGCAAAAAATTATGATTATCTTAAAATAGTTTCCTGGGGCGTGAAATTTCGTAATAGCACCTACCCCTTAGAGATTTTCTTAGCCCCCTCCTATCTCTACTGCATTGTTTGGGTCTTAGGCTCCAAATAGGTTGATTCGATTTTTCTATTGGGTTGTTTGGTTTTTTTTGTTAGAAACATCTTTAAATAAAAGTAAATAATTATGTGTTTATAATAAAGCGATAAAGCAGTTGGTAACCAATGAGACAAACGTTCACAATAACATCACCCTTAAGCCAGACACAAAAAACCGTCTGGCAAATGATAACCCAAGGATTACCAATAACAACAATAGCAGAAAAACTCCATACCACCCGCCAATTCGTAAACCAAACAAAAATCTCTGCAGAAGCAAAACTCTCCACAACCCTAATGGATATAGCTCAAGCAAACGATTTCCAAGTCACCAAACTGTACTCCCAACAAGGCATGCTCTTAGGCTACCATCCTGTACTGAAACGCAAGGCTATTCTCACGTACAGCACCAATTATGGCATAAAAGTGTGGTACTGGCACAACAACGCCGAAGAAGTCACAAACGAAGAATTCCTGCACCAAACACGCGTATACCTGCTCGATGTTGCCAAAGAAAGAGGCATAGAAATCCAAGACGCAGAAAAAATGCATCCCGCCAAACTGGCAACCATAATTTTTTCCAAACTAATGCCTGACGCAGGCCTAGGTGACCAACAATGATTGCCCAAGCAAACATTTTAGGCATTTTTGAGGGCATAACAAAGAGTTTTGGCAGCCATAAAGCCTTGGATGGACTGAACTTTAAGGTTTACAAGGGCGTCAACGGTTTAATAGGTCCCAACGGTGCAGGGAAAACCACCACAATCAAGCTGCTTTTAGGTTTAATTAAAGCAAATTCTGGACAGGCGGAAATGTTTGGGCTAAACTGCTGGAGCCAGTCACAACAGGTTCGTTGCCGAATAGGTGTACTCTATGAAAAATTAGCTTTTTATGAGCACCTTTCAGGGTTTGAACACCTAAAGTTTATGGCAAAAATAAAAGGTGTTCCTGACCCGGCGGCGGAAAGCAAAGAGGTGCTCAAACTTGTCGAACTTGACGGTGAAGCGCAAAACAAGCGCATAGGCACCTACTCGGCAGGTATGAAACAAAGAATAGGTTTAGCACACGCCCTTTTGGGCAAACCTGACCTTGTAATTCTTGATGAGCCCACATCTAATTTAGACCCTTTGGGCAGGGAACATGTAATCAGTTTAGTTAATGAACTTAAAAAAGAGGGGTATTCTTTTTTGATTTCAAGTCACATTTTGCCTGAACTGGAAAAGGTTTGTGAACACATCGTTTTGATGAATAAAGGTCGAGTCGTAAAGCATGGGCTGCTTACAGAGTTGCTTGGAGATATTTCTCCTCAGACATTTGCGATTAAGGTTCAACCAATTACACCGCTGTTTGAACTGCTGAAAAAAGAGGCAAGCGTAAAAGCAGTAACCCTAAACAACGGCACACTAATCGTTGACACAAAAGACCACCATGCCTTCAAGCAGCGACTTCCGTCGCTTGCCTCTGAGGCGCATGTTTCTCTTGAAGAAGTCAAAGCGGGCGGTAAGGATTTGGATTCCTTGTTTAAACTTGCGGTTGAGGAGGCTTAAAAGTATGGAATCAAATGGTGTAAAGTTGGCGTTGCTTAGGACCGAGATTAGGCGAGTTTGGGGTTTTCCAGTTCTTGAATTGGCTGTGGGCTTTTTGGCTTTTATTGCCGTTACAACTATTCCTACTCTACAAGAAATAACGATTCAAAGTGAGGCTCAAGCTATCTTTAATGGGCTGGTAGCAAACTCGGTCTACGACACGATGGGCGCACAGTTGTTACCTATGGGTTTGTTTTGCGGTATATTAGTTGCGTTGTCGTTTGCCAAAGATTACGAGCAGGGTTTAATGCAGACGCTACTGTCTTCGCCGTTGTCCCGCTCAACAGTGTTTATTGTAAAATTTGTCGCTGTAACGGTTCCGTTAACGCTGTTGACTTGGGGTGTAACTACGTTTATGATAGCCCTTAACTATAGCTTAGGTGGAGCTACTGTTTCTTTGATGCTCCAAGTGGCGGCAGCTTCATTGTTAACGACGTTTTTGACGGTGTTTTTCTTTGGCGGTTTAGCCACCCTAATTGCGTTAACAATTAAACGAACCATCCCAACAGCCCTTGGGACAATGATGCTCAGTTTTCTAATGTTTTTTATAACTACGCTAAGAGCTGAAACAATAGGACCTTTAGCGAATTATATTGCGGTTACTCCTTTCAAGGCGTCGCTATTGGGGCTGGGTAAACTGTTGGGTGCAGATTCTGCGAGGGTCATAGGTCTTGCGGAGAATACGCTTGAGAGTTCCGTGCCTGCCCTTGGATTCTTGACTATTGCTCTGGTTTATGGATTGGCGCTTCTGGTGCCAATGTATCTTTATTTCACTAGGAGGTTTGAAGTACGAGAATAAACATAACCCGTTTAGGCCTTGTTTGCCTTATCATCGGTTTAATCATAATGGTTAACGCTGCCTCATCACATGTGGCTCGAGCATCGATTTCCAACAACGGCGAGGTGGACCCGGGCGAGACAGCGTGTAAAATCCTGTTTATGGCGCCTGTAGGTCAAGGCAACCTGACAGTAGGATACAACGTAGAACCAGGAAAGCCTAGCCCAATGCCTGAATTTTTCCCTGCATTTGTTGAGTTGCCTGTTCACCTAAAAATCATAGGCCCCAGCGACAAGACGATACTTGAACAAGACATAATCACACCCGCCAGCATCCCAATTAATTTCGATACAAGAGGCGAATACAAAATATACGTAACCAACAATGGTTCGGAACGCACTGGCATAGCAATCGGCAAAACATTTGAAATGAACAATCCTCAAAACCGTGAAGCAGACAAATACTTGCTTTCAGAAACTCTGATTGTTGTCGGTGCGGTTGTTGTAGCCGTTGGGTTAACGTTGAATCTGGTATCTAAGCTGAGAAATAATGCCAGGTCTAAAAGCTACGTGGGAAGTGTGAAACAATGAAACGCTATCTCCCCATTCTTACCCAAGGCTGGCTTCCACAAGACCCGTATATTCCGAGTCACCTAAAAATTGTCTCTAATAGGCATAGACGGATAGGCAAGGCAAAAACTATTGCTGGATCAACTTTGTTACTTATAGGCCTAATTGCGCTGGTAGCGTCGGTTATGGCTATACAGCAGACGCGCGAGATCCATAGTGACTCTTATGTCTTGGAACCTAACCAGAAAAGCGGCGAGGTTTCAACAGGAGGCGGACACCATTCTGTAACCGTAGTGCACTCCTTTGAGGGTAAAATTATTGTTGAAGGGAAAAATGTAGAGTTTAAAGTCGTTAGTAGAGAACCGACAGTGATGACGTTTGATTTTAATGGAAAAAAGAGAAATCAAACTGTTTATTTGCGGGATTCAGAAACTCATGAAGTACTCAGCCAAACAGTCGATGGCACATACGCATTCAATCTTCCTGCAAACGGGGACTATCACTACGAATATATTGTCCAAAATACAGGTAGCCAGCAAGCAAGAATAAACTTTCAACTAAACGAGACACAAATAACTATTGGCATGCTGATGCTCGGCGCAATTGTACTTTTAGTTACTGCTCTTCCGGGAACACTTCTAATCGTAAGTGGACGTAGAAGCAGAAAAGCTACATCCAGCAAAGCTGGCAAACTTAATTTTTCCAAACTTATGCCTGATGCAGGGCTGGGTGGCCAACAATGATTGCTCAAACAAAAGTTTTAAGCCGCTTACAAAAGCCAGTCTTAGCAGTATCTTGCATGTTGCTTTGTCTGCTTCCTATCTTCTTTATCTCTCCTGCAACAGGCGTAACGGATAATTCTTTTCCGTCGTCATTTTATGTTACATTCAAAGGAGACCTGCAACTTGGTCACTCACCCGGTGACGATACAACAGAGGACGCACATGCTGTGCAATTTTTGAATGGAACATATTACTTAGCTAAAACTGTACTTTTCACTTTCGCCATGGAAGAATCCCTTAATGGTGAATACACTGTCAAGTTTATGCTTACCCTTGATGACTTTTATTATGAAGTAACTTTACCTGCTACTGTTTCAAATGGACGGGTTTACATAGATTCCACTCCAACAATGTTTGTCGTAAATCCCAACGAATTAATTAATGATAACATTATCCAGATCTTTCAAACAGAAAACTGGTCTTTTTCTGGCACTGTTATGGATGATGGGCGACCAGCGCGAGTAATTACTTTAATTGAAGATTACCATGTGTCTTCAAAAAGAGTTAACGCGTTCTATCAGCAACCTGACGGATCAAAATTAATGTTCCAGCCTTTAGTGTTTTATGATCTAACAACGGGTGTACTTGTTGACGCTCCTGAGTACATTATGGATGAGGTGCTTTTTAACAAGGTGGGCGTGGCTCTTCTCTACAACGGAAACTTTCGTTTGTCGGATTATTCAGAAAACTTGAACTTCACCTTATGGGATTTTACGGATTCATTGAATCCATCCATCGTATCTAAGCCATCAAATCCGTCGAATCCATCATCATCAAGTGGTGGACAATTAGGCACAACAACACCTTCCTCTCCTTCGAATACTTCATCTGATTCATCTATTTGGCTAATTTCAATACCTGTACTTGTTGCAGCGTTTATTTTGGTTGGATTTTTAACCTATAAATCAACTTCAAAGAAAAAGAGCGACACGCAAAAAACTAACTCAGACAAATTTTCAAAAATCTATCCCACTTATGCATCAAAATAGGAGGACACAGCTTATGGGTTCTAAAGTTATTGGTGAATTTAAATCTGTAACAAAACGGTTTGGCGCTACAACTGCACTTGACGGCCTTAGTTTAGAAATACACCGCGGCATCAATGGGTTAATTGGCCCAAACGGCGCAGGCAAAACAACAGCCATCCGACTAAGCTTAGGACTAATCAAACCTAATGCAGGCAAAGCAGAACTATTTGGATTCGACTGCTGGAACAACTCTTACGCAATCCGCAGCAAAGTAGGCGTTCTATACGAAAAACTCGCCTTCTACGACAACCTCTCAGGACTTGAACAACTAAAGCTAATGGCAAAACTAAAAGGTGCATCCGAGTCTTTAACTGAACTAAAAACGCTTTTGAAGCTTGTTGAACTTGACCAGGCAGCTCATGACCGACGTATCGGCGGCTATTCAGCTGGTATGCGTCAAAGACTTGGCTTAGCACAAGCACTCTTAGGTAATCCGGAGTTGGTGTTTCTTGATGAACCCACTTCAAATTTAGACCCGCTAAATCGAGCCAAAATTCTTGAATTAATAACTTTTTTGAATAAAGAAAAAGGCACTTCTTTTTTGATTTCAAGTCACATATTGCCTGAGCTTGAAAGGGTCTGTGACAATTTTATTTTGATGAATAAGGGTAAATTGTTGCGTCAAGGGGGTTTAGAGCAGATGATTGATAAAACTTGTACAACAAAATTCATTGTTAAAGTACAGCCAATTGGGTCGGTGGCGGCTCTTTTGAAAGATGAAGATTATGTTGAGGATTTGTCGGCAGTTGATGATTCTTTGCATGTTACAGTGAGTGATGTTGGATTGTTTAAGCAGCGTTTGCCTTTGCTTATAGGCCAAGCCGGTGCATCTTTGGATGAAGTGAAAATGGTAAAGTCTGATTTAGAAGCCGTTTTTAAATCAGCTGTTGAGGAGGTTCAAGCAGTTGTCTCTTAAAGCAGGTTTAGCGTTGCTAAAAGCTGAACTGGGAAAAGTTTGGGCCAGACCAATACTAGAAATTACCGTTGCACTAATGGCAGTAATGGCCACATATTTAGTACAGCCTATTACAAAGATTGTTAGTCACTCGACTTTTTCAGTTACTCTTCAATCCGTGGTGACTGAAAATGTGAGTTCTGTTGTATCTTCTTTGATGCTGCCTTTAGTTGTTATGTGTGCAGTTTTAATGTCTTTATCGTTTGCCCGGGACTATGAGTCGGGGTTAATGCAATCAATTTTATCTGCCCCTGTATCTCGTAAAATGCTTTTTACTGTAAAGTTTTTTGCGGTAGTGTTGCCTTTAGCTTTGCTTACTTGGATTTTTACCACATTTTTTGTGGGTCTTACTTTTTATTCAAGTCCTTGGATTGTTTTACAGTTTTCCTTGTTTGCTCTGCCTGTTTCTTTCTTGTTTTTGATGCTTTGCGGAGGCATAGGCGTTTTAGTTGCTTTAATGGTAAAGCGTACAATTCCAGCAGTGCTGACATCATTTCTTGTAAACTTTGCCCTTTGGTACCCATCAACAATAATTACTGGAATTGCGTTTATCAGGGGTGATTTTTTTGCTAATTATTTGTGTTTAACTCCTTATAAAGGGGCTTTGGTTTTTTTGGATAAATTACTTGGTATAGATCCCAAGGTACTTCTTGAATATCCATATGCATTGGAACTTTCTCTTTCTGCAGTTGATTTTGGTGTTTTGCAGATTGTTTATGTGTGTATTTTGGTGATTCCATTGTTTGTTTATTTCAGTCGGAGGTTTGAAATATGCGAATAAATACTAAAAGACTTGGCTTAATATTGGTGATTCTCGGGGCAATTTTGTTATTTAATGTTTGGACTGCACGAGTTTGTGAAACAGGAACCCAGCTTGATCCTATTAAGTCTGGTGAGACTTTTGCTTATGGTTTGTTTATGGCTCCAGTTGGTTTGGGGAACATTACTTTTGACGGAGAGGTTATGAAGGTGATTCCTGGGTCTTCTGGTCCGATAACGGTTAATGCTGCAGTACCTATACATGTGGCGGTTGTTAGTCCGTCAGGTGTTGTTTTGGTTGATGCGGAAGCTGTTACTCCATGCAGTTTTAAGGTTAATTTTGTCGAGCGTGGCGAATATGTAGTTAATGTAACTAATCTGAGCGATGAAGATAATCCTATTCCAGTTGATGTAGAGTATCCAAAGGATACTGGTGTTGTTTATAGGGAGGCTGACAAGTTTCTTGTTAGCGTAATTTTAACGGTAAGTGGAGTGGTGCTCTTTTGTTTGGGTTTAATTACGTCTTTATTTTTACACAAAAGACAAAGCATAACGAAACAAATTAGAAGTGAGAATCCATGAAACTCCACATGCATATCAGAACTCAAGGTTGGCTTCCACAAGACCCCTATATTCCGAGCCACGTAAAAATTGTCTCCAGCAGGCATAGGTGGATAGGTAAAGCAAAGATTGTTACTGGGTCAACTTTGCTGTTGATAGGCTTGATTGCGTTGTTGGTATCGATTATGGCTGTGCAGCAGATACGTGAAATTCATAGTGAATCTTGTGTCTTGGAGTCTAACGAGAAAAGCTTAGTAGGGTCATCAGGCGGCGTATCTTTTTCTCATCCTTACTATAATCGCTGTTTTGAGGGTCGAATAATTGTTGAAGGCAAGAATGTGGAGCTTAAGGTCGTTAGTAGAGAACCGGTAGTGAAAACGTATGATGTTGATGGAACAAAGGGATACAGCACCGTTTATTCACTGGATTCACCAACTCAGGAAATACTCGGTACATTCGTTGATGGTGCATACAAGTTTAATCTTCCCGCGAATGGGGACTATTATGATTATGAATGTAACCTCCAAAATAATGACAGTCAGCAGGCAAAAGTAACCTTCCAGGTAAACGAGATACAAACAGATATCGGCAAGCTGATACCCGGCGCAATAGCACTGTTAGTTACTGCTATTCCAGGAACAGTTCTAATAATAAGTGGGCGTAAAGGGAAAAAGGGCAACTTAGCTGCTCTAACTGCATAATTTTAACATACCTTTTTCTTGATTTTTTGTATCAACACCTAATCCCTGTAGGTTTAGTTTTTACTAAGCTCCAAATAGGTTGTTGGTCAAGCGCTTTTTATTCAAAAACTTGTGCTTCACTGTAGTGTTTTGCTGAAAGACTTAAAATTAGGTTAATGTTTGATTATTGTTGGCGATAGTTATGGATATTGACCAGCGCAAAATCGCTAACATTCACAATTTTTATTCAGACTTCGAGGAGATGTCAAACCAGCTTTTAGCTTTAAAAGACAATTTTCCCTCAGGCCTAATCATACCTGTTTTTGGCAGTGACATAAAAAGTCCCGGCTTAACAAAAATAATCAGCGAAATCAACCAATGCACATACCTAAGCAAAATTTTTATTGCACTTTCTGCCCAAACGCCTGAAGATTATGACGAGGCACTAAGGATTAGTCGAGCCTTCAAGGTTCCCTGCGACGTAGTATGGTGCAATAAGCCAGAAGTTGTAACGGTTTTTGAGGAATTAAAAGCCAAAGGCCTTGACGTTACCCAGTCATACGGTAAAGGT
This sequence comes from Candidatus Bathyarchaeota archaeon, assembly GCA_963832745.1. Classification (GTDB taxonomy): domain Archaea; phylum Thermoproteota; class Bathyarchaeia; order Bathyarchaeales; family Bathycorpusculaceae; genus Bathycorpusculum. The sequence continues at coordinate 90,517 of CAWHVC010000004.1, forward strand.
AAAGACGTCTGGATAGCCATGGGAATCGCGTCACTGGACCTTTTTGCTTTTGCAGTTCACGATGCAGACATTGTTTCTTACACCAAAATGTTGCCTACACGGATGCTTTACCCGCTTATTGAGCCTAAACTTGACTTTTTCTTCTCCAAAGGTTATTATGCAAGAATTAACCAAGACACCCGAAAACTGTACGGAAGAATACAACGCCTATTTATCAACCCCCTGCTTGAAGTCCTGCAAGAAAAACTTCGTTACTCCAAGTTTTTAACTTATTTGCAGTCGTTTAGTTATCCGCTTGCAGGAGAAATTGCTCTTTACTGCGATTTAGCTACACATTTACGGGTGCCAAGTGATTGGGGTTTGGAGATTGGGCTGCTCTCAGAAGTCTACCGTAATGCTTCCTACGGCAGAATCTGTCAAGTAGACTTGGGCTTTTATGATCATCGCCATAAAGAAATTAGTCACGACGGACTTCTGAAAACCGCTGAAGACACTCTTATCACGTTGCTTAGAACTTTAACTGAAACAGAAAACGTGGATATTTCCGAATCTTTCCTTACCAGTCTTCAAGTTTCTTACCGGCGGCTTGCGCAGGATAAGATACGGCAGTACCACGCTGACGCCACATGTAATAAGCTTGTTTTCGACCGTCATGAAGAAGAAGTAAATTTAGAGTCCCTATCTACAGTTATTCTTAGTGGCGGGAAGAAGTATCTTGAAAATCCTGTTAGGGCGCAGTTGCCTGACTGGTTACGTACAATGGCTGCGATGCCAAATATTCGCGAGAAATTGAGGGAGAAAGCGATTGAGCAATAAAAAAATCGTTATTTTTTCTGACATGGATGGCAGCCTGCTTAATAGTAAGTTTGAGTATGCTGAGGTTGAGCCGTTTTTGCAGAGGATTTTGTCTCTTGGTGCGGCGTTGGTTCTTGCTAGCAGCAAAACACGTTTTGAACTTGCCTACTACCGGCAACAACTTCACATCCAAGATCCATACATAGCCGAAAACGGGTCAGTAATAATAGTGCCCAAACAATACTTCAAGCAAGAACCCAAATTCTCAAAACAATCCCTTGAAGAAGGACTAATCGAACTTGGCATACCCTACCAACTTATCCGTGAAAGGTTGGCATGCGTAAAAAACCAAACCGGCGCAGACATCGTTGGGTTTGGCGATTTAACAGTTGAAGAGGTGGCCAAAGACACCTTGTTGCCTTTGGATTTAGCTGTTTTAGCTAAAAAGCGAGAATACAGTGAACCCTTCAAAATCGTGAGTGGTGATAAAGCTCAGGTTTTGCAGGCGTTGTGGGCTTCTGGGGTTTGTTATGTTGAGGGTGGCCAGTTTTTAACTGCTTCTGGCTGCGTTGATAAAGGTGATGCTGTATCTGTTTTAAGGGATTTGTACTTGGAACAGTTTGACACCGTTTTTACTGTTGGTGTTGGTAATGGGCAAAACGATTTAACCATGTTGGATGTGGTCGATAAACCCTTTTTCATACGTAATCCTGCCATGATTCGGTCTGTTTGGGCGGAAATCCTGCGTATAGTTGAATCAAATGCGCTTTAATATGCATAATAACTGCGTTAATGCCTTTGTTTGGTTATCGAATGATTTTTTTATAATAACTCTGTATTGAATTATGGGGAGTTGATTAAAATAACCATTGAATCTTTATCTTTAGATGCTAAAGTTTATCTTCATGACATAGAAAGAGCCGACATTATCGTTGGTATTCCAAGTTTTAACAACGTGTTAACGGCTAGTTACGTGATTAGCCAAGTAACTAAAGGTTTAGACACATATTTTCCCCAATATCGCTCTGTGGTTTTTGTTTCAGATGGAAACTCTAAAGATGATACTTTAAACTCTATCAAAAAAGTCAATTTGCCCTCAGAAGTTAAACTGATTCCAGCAATTTACATTGGTACCTCGGGGAAAGGCAGCGCTGTTCGGGCCATTTTTGAAGCCGCTCGTTACCTGAAAGTTAAAAGTGTCGCCCTTGTTGATTCGGACCTTCGCAGCATTACTCCTGACTGGATGGATATGCTAATTACTCCAACTCTTAACGGCACCGACTTTGTTGCCCCATACTATAACCGCCGAAAATATGACGGAACTATTACCAATTTTCTCTGTTACCCCGTAATGCGTAGCCTGTTTGGGAAAGATATTCGGCAACCTATCGGTGGCGACTTTGGCTTATCTATTGGGTTGGTTGAGAAGCTTTTAGATTCTCCTCTCTGGGATGCAAGTAATGATGTTTGCCGTTTTGGTATCGACATTTTTGAAACTTGCACAGCAGTCGCTGGAGGCTTCCGTGTTAAGCAGGCGCTTTTAGGGGTCAAAAATCATGATGCTAAGGATCCTTCGAGTCAGTTGGCATCTATGTTTAGGCAAGTAATGAGTACAATGTTTGCTTGCATTGAGCATTATGAGTCTGTCTGGAAGAATGTTCATGGTGTTACTGGAACAGGTTTTGTTGGCGAAGCAAACTATAAAGAGATTCCAGAGACAATTGAAGTTTCGCTTAAAGAAACAATAGATGCTTACAGTGCCAACTATGACGGTTTTACGGATGTTTATCGAGCGGTTTTGGACAGTAGTCTTGTTGGCAAGTTTGAAGAGTTAAAACAAATAGAAACTAAAGCGGTTGATTTTGTGTCTGAAGATTGGGCAAAAACCGTTTACTCCTTCATAGCTGCTTACCACAAAACCCCTCCAGATGGCAGAGCTAAACTGATTGATGCGTTGCGTGTGCTTTGGATTGGCAGAGTCGCAGTTTTTCTAAAGGACACTTGGACTGAAACTCGTGTGGAAGCAGAGGCAAAAATTGTCTCCGAAGCCAAGGTTTTTGAAAACTTGAAGGATTACTTTGTGAAAAAATACTAAAAACTTTTTTCTTGTATTCCTCTTAAACTATGAATCAATTTCTGCTGGATTCCAAATTATTTTGAGCAGTTAGCCAGGTTATCGCATGTATACCGTTTGATTGTTAGTGTAGGTTAGCAGTCACAAGCATTTAACTCAGTCGATTGCTCTCTATATGGTAAATTAAATTTTGGGTATAGAACTCAAATTAGGATAATTATCAAAAGCAATGAATCTTTTTTGAGGAGATTTTTTGAAATTGATGAAAATCGTTAAAATCAAAAAAGGTATTAGGTGAAAGATATGGGGTTTGGAAGTTTCATTGGTGGTTTAGGTCTCTGTGTATTAGCAGTTCTGTTTGGATTTTTTGGACTTGTAGATTTATTGGGATTTCTTATTTTTGTTCCGATAGGCTATGTTGTTCCATTGGGAATGGGCGTGATAGTAATAGCACTCTTCTTGTTTCTATTTGGGTGGTATTCTTACAAATCGGGCAAACCACAAGGAACAATAAATTTCGTAATCAATAGATTTAGGGTTGTTAAGTGGTGAATGCAGTGAATAAAGAGCTTAAAAATAAGACAGAAATATCTGAGAAGCTTCTAAAGCAAGGCTGTTCGCTCCAAGCAAAAGAGGCAATACTCAGATGGTATTCATAATGGGCTATGTTTTTCTCTATATTTTGAATACTTTTGAGCTATCTTAATCGTTTAATGTATGCTCGAACTGACTTTCTTTAAAATATGTTTAATTATTTTTCAGCCGTTGAGTTGCTACTGTTTATCTATGCTTTTCTTTTAGCTTTTCCAGTTGCTTCTTGGATTTTGTCTTTCACTTGTTCTACTTTGATCTTAACCTGATAGTTTTTATCACCTGTGAATTTGCCTATTTCTCACGAATTTTACTTTTTGTCTTTTTAATTTTATTATTAGTTTTTTCTTTGTTCATTAAAAATCATCAATTTCTTGCTCTATAGGCAATTGATAAATGGGCTGTTGATGTTGGCTAACAGTCACAAGGGCTTAACTCCTACAATGACCCTTAATAGGGTATAAGGTATTTCGTTGGGAATATTTGTTAACTCTTGTCATTATTCTTGTTGTACTTTGGGCGGTTGGATTCTTTGCTTTACCTGGCATAGGTGCATTAATACACGTTTTGCTGGTAATCGCTGTAGTATTACTGCTTGTCTGGCTGCTCACGGGCAAAAATTATGGAAATGAAATTAATCTTTAAGGAGATATGAATGTATGTCGGTTGTAAAAATTATTGAGCTTATAGGTAGCTCACCAAACAATTGGGAAGACGCAGTTAAGAGTGCATTAGCAGAAGCTGCAAAAACAGTTCACAATATAAAATCTATCTATGTGAAGAGTTGCAAGGCCAAAATTGAAAACAATAAAATCATTGAATACAGGGCTGTCGTCAAAATAGCTTTTGTTGTAGAGCGCGAAAAAATCAACTAACTAGACTTTTAGGGGCTGAATCAATTGGTAAATTGTGTAAACTGTGGAGCAGAACTGCATGAAGGATTCAAATTTTGTTCAAACTGTGGGACTCCAATAGGTGTAAAAGAAGAGTTTACAGTGCCTTCAGAGGATCTTGTTGCGAAAATCAAGGAACTATTCCATGAAGGGGATATTTCAAGAATCATAGTGAAGGACGAGAACAGCAAAACTCTCTTAGAGATACCCGTGTGGGCGGGCATTGTAGGAACAATACTGGCTCCATGGTTAGCGGCCTTGGGTGCAATAGCAGCTTTAGCAACAAAATGCACTGTCACTGTTATTAGGCAAAAAAGTTAACGCACGTGTTAGGTATTAGAATCTTGGGCTTGTCTTTGTAATCTTGATAGTAGTTTGGTTTTTTATTTGGAAAAAACTTTGGAATTAACTATTCCATTTTTAAGTTGCCAGTGTTACCTTGCAAGTAAAGAAATTATTTTTAAACCCAAATCCCCAGTTAATTAGTAACCAGAAACAAAAGCTGAGGCAAAATGTTCTTTAAACAAATTCAGCAGCATGGCGATAATTTTTCTTACATTATAGCAGACGAGTCCACTAAAGAAGCTGCAGTTGTTGATTCCAGTTTTAACGCAGCCGAAATTATTGGTGAACTAAAAGCGCAAGGTTTCACTCTAAAGTACATTATAAATACTCATGGGCACTCTGACCATACTGCGGGTAACTATGAGCTTCATGCAGCGTTTGGCGCAAAAATTGTTGCCTACCGCGATTCAAGAGCACGCTACGATATCCCCGTTGAAGATGGCGAAATCCTGCAAGTTGGTGGTATCCAAATTAAAGTGATTTATACGCCTGGTCACACAACTGATGGCATAAGCTTGCTGGTTGATGGCAAAAAAGTGTTAACGGGCGACACTTTGTTTGTTGGGGAATGTGGTAGAACGGATTTTGCGGGCGGCAATACTCGTAGTATGTATGATAGCTTGTTTAACAAGCTTTTGAGGCTTGATGATCAAGTGGAGGTTTATCCGGGTCATGATTATGGTGATAAAAAATCGTCAACTATTGGTGATGAGAGGCGCCTGAATTATACACTGAAGCCTCGCTCGGTGGAAGAGTTTATCGTGTTTATTAATGAACCCTAAACTTTTTTAACAAAATGTGCTTATTTCTCGTAAACTTTTTGCTGTAAATAGCTCTTTCATGGTAGCTTTTTATGTTTGCTTGGTTAAAAGTCAAGTAATGCCTGCTTTTCTTATGGTATTATAGATACTTATTGTAAGTAAAGGTTTTTACTTCATAAAGACAAAATAGAGCCTCAATCTAACTATCCCCAAAGGACACTTTACCCCTAAATTAGAAGGTCCACCACCTCGTGAAAAAAAGCTTCCCTCAAGAAAGGAAAACCCGTTTCGTGGAAAAAATAAGCCTCGTAAAACTACGCTTAAGAGCCATGCGCAGCGGCGTATGGTACAGAGCCCTCAACAGAATAGACCGCGTACTTGTAGATTTAACGATAAAAGTCGCCAAAACAAGCATCAAAAGCACTTCACTGATAAACCAGTTGCTATCTGTAACCACGAAAATTGAGACCCTTCTTGAAAACAAACTTTCCCGAACAACAAGAGAATATGGTCTCCCGCAAGCCTGCAAACTAAGCGGCATCGCGCAAAGCTGGGGAAACAAACACGCCCACGCTTGGAGTAGCGATTTTGGGTTTGCAACGTTTTTGGCGGCGCTAAAACTTAATGCTAGCCATGTCACGTAGTTTATTGATGCTGGAAAATTTGGTTTGGAATTAGTTAACATAGCTTTACTTTGCGTTTTCGGGGTCATTTACGCTTGGGTACTTTATAATATGCCTATCTTGGCTGTTGGCGTAAGGAACCTGCGTGCAACAAAGAAAAAAGAGCCTCCTGTACTAATGGACTCCAAGTTGCCTTTCTATTCGATTATTGTGGCTGCTAAAAATGAAGCAAAAACAATCGGCAGACTGCTTGAGTCTTTAGTGCATCTTTATTATCCAATTGATAACATGGAAATTATTGTTGTTGAGGATGGGTCAAACGATAGCACTTTTGAAATTTGTCAGCAATATGCTCAGAAGTATAGTTGCATTCAGGTTTTGCAGAAGCTTGATTCCACTGGTAAACCAGCTGCTTTGAATTTTGGTCTTAAAGAGGCTCGTGGTGAATTAATCGCTGTTTTTGATGCTGATAATGTTCCAGCTAAAGACGCGTTGTTAAATTCTGTAAAATATTTTCATGATCCAAAAGTTGCTGCTGTTCAGGGTAGGACTCAGTCAATTAATTCTAAAGAGAACATGTTAACTCAATTTATTTCATATGAAGAAGCGGTTTGGTGTGAAGCCTATCTAAGAGGTAAAGATGCCCTTGGCCTGTTTGTTCACCTAAAAGGCAGTTGCCAGTTCATCCGTGGGAATGTGCTTAGGAAGTTGGCTGGTTTTGATGAAAGTGTTCTTTCAGAAGATATGGAATTATCTGCGCATTTAGCGGAAAATGATTATCAAATTAAGTATGCTGGTGATGTGTGCACTTGGCAAGAAAGTCCCGCTAACCTTAAAGGTCTCTTTAAGCAGCGTACTCGCTGGTTTAGGGGTACAATGGATGTTGCAGTAAAATATGGTAAACTGATTACAAAGCCCAGTAAGGTAAATTTTGATGCGGAAGTAACGCTGTTTGGTCCCTTTATCCTGATTGCTTCTTTGCTTTCTTACCTGATTGGTTTTGGTGCCTTTCTAACAGAGTATCCTTATAGCGTAATCTGGACTGCCTTCACATACTTCTCCTTATTTGCGATGACTGCGACCGTTTTATTGTGTGGTTTTGCTTTAGTTTTTGTTTCAAAGCCTCATAAGGCAAGTAATCTGCTTTGGTTGCCTTTTGTTTTTGGTTACTGGTTTATTCAAGGTTTTATTGCGTTTTATGCTGGAATACTTAACTTGTTACGTAGACCGAAAAACTGGTTGAAAACTGAAAAAAGCGGCAAAATATCTGATCCGGCCTTTATTGTGGAGGAGCCTTTATGCATCGAGAAATGAATGTGTTAGTTACTGGTGGTGCAGGGTTTATCGGAAGCCACTTGGTCGATCGTTTGGTAAATAGTGGCTACCACGTTAAAGTGTTTGATAATCTCTCTACAGGGAATTTGTCCAATATACAGGGTCATATTGATAGTGGTAAAATTGATTTTGTTAAAGGTGACATAAGAAACCTTGAACAAGTTAAAACTTGCGTTCAAGGTATGGATGCTGTGTTCCATCTTGCTGCCGTGGTAAGTGTGCCTTTATCTGTAAAAGATCCCAAGTTTACTTACGAGACAAACGTTTCAGGAACTATTAACCTACTTTCTGCGCTTGCAAGCAAGAATTCAAACGGAAAATTCATTTTCGTTTCATCCTGTGCAGTTTATGGTGAACCTCAATATTTGCCAGTTGATGAGAAGCATCCTACTAACCCCATTTCGCCTTACGCTGACTCAAAACTTTTGGGCGAATATTATACTTTGGGCTTTAATCAAAACAAGCTTCTAAGAACCGCTGCTTTACGCTTCTTTAATGTTTATGGCCTGCGACAAGGCTTAAGTGAATACAGCGGGGTTATGACCAAATTTATTGATTGCATAAAACAAAAAATGCCCTTAACAATCTATGGTGATGGTACTCAAACCCGCGATTTTGTGCACGTTTCAAATATCGTTGATGCGATTGTTGCTTGCTTAGAAAATCCGGCGGCTGAAGGTCAAGTCTTTAACATTGGTACAGGAAACGCCCTAACAATTGAGGATTTGGCAAAAAGTCTCATTCAGCTTTCTGGTGCCTCTTGTTCAATTGCTCATGCGCCGATTAGGGAAGGCGACATTAAACATAGCTATGCAAATATTTCGAAAGCTAAAAGCTTGCTTGATTATCAGTCGACAATGCAGTTAAACACTGGCTTGCAAGAGTTGCTTGCAGCTGCCAACGCTTTGAACCTAGAAAAGTAGGCGAGAAGAAAGTTCAAATTGAATCTTAGCTTTAATTCGTCTTTAAGTATCAATAAGCTTGGTGACTACAAGCTCCTTGGTCTCTGCTTAAGCTTGGGTTTCTTAATTCGTTTAGTTCCTGAAGTTTTGGCTTACTGGACACCAATCGGGTTTGACACAATCTATTATGGTTACGTGATGAAAGCCGGCATCATATTGCCCCATTTGAGTAGCTTCTTTACTTCCACGTGGTTACTTTCTGCATTAATCGTGCCAGCTTACAGCCTCATACAAGGTGACCCCTTTCTGATACTGAAAATCACGGGCCCATTGCTGTTTGGGTTAAATGTTGCAGGCGTTTACTGGTTTAGCCGAAAAATGTTGGGCTGGAGTCCTCTGATGGGATTGGCGGCAGGAGTGTTTTTCGCGTTGCAACTTGCGTCGCTTAGAATTAGCTGGGACTTGTTGCGTAACACGTTAGGTTTGGGTGTATTGCTCTTTGCGCTTTCATACGTTAAAGAAGTCGATACTAAACGTGGTTTTGCTCTCTTCACTGGGCTCTCCCTGTTGGCGGTTTTTGCGCATGAGTATGCAGCTGTGATTTTGCTGTTCACCGTGGGCAGCTTGTTTGCATGGAAACTTGTTAAGAAGCAGCTTAATCGTAATTATAAACTGTTGGCTTTGGGTTTGTTGCCTGCATTGTCAGTATTCATTGTCGGACTCCTCCTAAGAATAAACCCCATACATTACGGTTCAACCTCAAACGTTATCACTGCAAGCGATACAATAAGCGGCACATCAGGCTTATTCTTCTTAACAAACTACCTCCAAGTGCAAAACTCTATCGATTACTATTCAAGCTACTGGATGCTCGCCCTAAACGTCATACTGCTTTTCACTGTATTGTTTGTGCCCTACATTTACTTGGTAAAGAAAGGTTACTTCAAAAACGGCATCCTAACCTCGTGGACAGTTCTGTTGTTGGTTGGCGCTTTTGGCTGCTTGATAATGCCCTTTTTTGCTTTGCAGTATTGGCATCGTTGGATGTTCATGCTTGTTTACCCCTTTACTTTCTACGCCATATACGGAATCGCAAAAATCGTTGCCAAATCATCTGCCACAGGGAAACCGCTTTTGTCCGCGTTCTTTTCTAACAAGAAAGCCTCAGGCATGATCCTCTTAACCATAGGCTTAGGCGTAGCCTACCTATTCACGCCCATAACAATGATGTATGCAAACAAAAGCATACCAAACATGACAGCAACCCAAGTTTACTTTTCAACCGACCCAGCTGTACCTTATCAGGATGAACAAAACGTGGTCTTAGCCATGGACTGGATAAACCAGAACGCAAGCCCTGATTCCTGTGTTATTCTACAGCATCATTTTCTCGAATATGGCAGGTTGTATGTTTCAAGTTCCGAATCAGTCGTGCATTATGATTTGGATGTTGACCAAGCAGTCAACAAAGCATCCGAATCAGGATACAACACAGTCTATTTCGTCTGGTGGAACACGCCAATCGGCTGGAATGAAACCCCTGTACCCACAGGTTTTGTTAGCGTCGCCGATTTTGGCAGAATCTCAGTTTACAGTTACATGAAGGCATAACATAAATGGTTGAAGTACAAGAAACCCCTCAAGTACTGCTAAACAGCACAGCAGTACAAGAACATCCCTTTATAGTCGTGGGCATCCCCGCGTTTAATGAAGAACACTCAATCGCACGCATAGTGATTGAAGCACAAAAATACGCCGACGACGTCATAGTCTGCGACGATGGCTCATCAGACTTTACCTCAAAAATCGCTCAACACTTAGGCGCAGTAGTAATACGTCACAAACAAAACATGGGCTATGGTGCAGCCATCAAAAGCCTCTTCGAACGTGCATTAACTTTAGGCGCCGACGTACTTATCACCATAGACGGCGATGGACAACATGACGCATTAGAAATCCCCCAAGTCATAAAACCAATCACAGACGGATCAGCCGATGTTGTAATAGGCAGCAGATTCATCGATCAAGAAGGTACAAAAGAAATGCCCTTCTACAGACGACTCGGAGCCCAAGTAATCACAAAACTTGTAAACGGCTCCTCACAGACAGGTGTCAAAGATTCACAAAGCGGCTTTAGAGCCTACAATCGGCGTAGCACTTGAACGCCTTTGTGTTTCTGAAGCGGGTATGGGTGCAAGCGTACAAATCCTTCTTGAAGCAAGCAAACAGGATCTACGAATAAGCGAAGTTGCAAGCACATGCAAGTACGAAACCAGCGGTGGTTCCACTTCAACAGAAAACCCTGTAACCCATGGTGTAGGCGTCATAATGTCGCTGGTTCGTCTTATCGTTGAAGAACGACCCTTAACTGTCTTAGGAATTCCTGGTGTATTCTGTCTTATTGCAGGGGTATTTCTTCGGAGTTTGGCTACTGCAAATCTATGCAGAAACACATGCGATAGTAACTAACATTGCTATTGCAACGCTTGGTTTCACTGTAATCGGATTCTTCATGATATCAACATCAATAACACTGTATGCCATTACGCGGATTACTGATAAAATGAACAAAATTAAAACCCTCTGAGGAGAAATTAAAACCTTGAAAATATCTATAAGGGCGTTTTTGCAGCGCCTATTAACCTATCCGCTTCTAATGCCTCTTATGGTTCTTTATAGTGTAGTCGATAATAAACAGGTGGTTCTCGATATCTTCTACCTGATTAGAGGTACTCCGCATGGCTATTTGACTGGAAAAACACGCGTTGCTTCATATGGCGGGTTAAAAATGGTTTTTCCATTTAATGAAGACCCTTTCTTTGATGATGTATGGTTAAGAAATGTCTATCAAGCATATACTCCACAGAAGGGTCACATAGTCATTGATATAGGTGCCCACATGGGTTTCTTTTCTATGAGTCTTATTAAAAAAACGAAAAAGGTAATAGCTATTGAACCCGACCCAATTAATTTCAAGTTTCTAAGTCAAAACATTGCTTCAAATAGTGAATTTGGGCAGATTGAACCGTATAATTTAGCTCTTGGAGAAAAATCTGGGAACGTATATCTTGATAGGGATATTTATGGTCATGGTCGCTCATCTATAGTTGGCATAGCCACGAATTTTCCGTGTAAAATGCAGACATTAGACGAATTTTTGCCTCAATTAGCTCTAGAAAAAGTAGATTTGATAAAAATTGACACTGAAGGTTTTGAACTTAACATTCTTAAAGGCTCTGTTAAAGTTCTTAAATCGTATCGACCCGACCTTATCATAGCTGCTTATCATTCTCCCGAAGAGTATATTGTTGTAAGCAATTTTTTAAAAATGCATGGTTACTCTGTCTTGTATTATTATAGTCCACTTTTTCTTAGCGGCGGCAAAGAAATCTATCTTTATGCAAAGGCTTTAGAAAGCTCTGTAGAGTCACAAAATTTTTCGCAATCTCGTTAGGTCAACACTGATTGACATGAAAGTTGCTTTTCTATTGATGCATCCTTTTTCTGAATCTATGGGCTCAGTTGTAAGAGTGCGAGAGCTTGCTTTAGCACTTGAAACGAAAAGTGTAGAGTCGTACATTTTTACGCCGTATGAGCAATCTTTCGATTTGTCAACAAATGTTCATGTAACCTCATTGAGTAGTTTTATGAATCGTTTTGGGGTTTCCAGTAAAATCTATAATCTTTCAAAAGCGTTGTATTACAACCAAGCTTTTCCAAGCATCTTTTCGAAGTTTACTTCTAACTCTAACATTGTAGTCGCTAAAATTGTTAATAATATAGCTAAGATGATTAAGGATGAAGCGATTGATATTATACAAATAGAACAGGACGCAGCATTACCCTTTGCCTTAGGCTTAAAAGAAAAAACAGAATTGCCTGTTGTAGTTGATGTGCACAATATTTCTTCCGAAGAATTGGTGTCTGTCGGTTTACTTGAAAGAAACAGTAAAAAATATGCAGCGCTTCAGCAGGCAACCAAATTTGGGCTTTCTACCGTTGACCATGTGATTGTTGTAAGTGAAGTTATGAAAGATTATGTTACTGCCAATTATGGCCTGAGCAGAAAAAATGTTTCAGTGGTTCCCCCTGGAGGAAGATCAAACGTTGAATGTCTCAGCGGCGTTAAACGTGGTCTTCCACCTAAGGTGGTTTATGCTGGTCTAGTAGCGTCTCGTGAGCATGTTGATCTTTTCGTTAAAAGCATCCCTGTCGTGCTAAGTAAGCATCCAGATGCAGAATTTTATATTACTAAAAAAGGTGAAGATATCCACTGTATTAAGAAATTAGCTCAGAATTTACAAGTGAAACCAAATTTTTTCTGGTTCAATAAGTATTCAGAATTGAACAATTTCTTATCGTCTTGTGATGTCGGCGTTTTACCCTCCTCTTCCGATCTTGCGAGGCGTATGGGAACACCTGCAAAACTATTCACCTATTTATCTGCAGGGCTTCCTATAGTAGCCAACGATGTTGGAGGATGGACTGACATAATTAAGAATTCCCATGTTGGCCTGTTAACTCCTGATGACCCTAAAGAGTTCGGCGCCGCAATAATAGACTTATTAGATAACCCTCAGCATAGACAGGAGTATGCCCTTAACGGCTTAGAATTGATCGCCAGAAAGTATAATTGGGGCAAATCAGCGCAAATCCTACTTGATACCTATTGCAATTTGTTAACTAATTGACTGAAGATAAAGATGGCTTCCAACATTTCCTTTAAGAAAGACTGTTTGCCCTTTGTGTCACTTATTATTCCAATGAAAAATGAAGAGGCATACATTACTAACTGTTTAGAGTCTTTTGTTAACCAAAGTTATCCAAGGGATCATTATGAGATTTTAATAGTTGATGATCATTCAATTGACAACTCTACCAAAAAAGTTGAAGCTTTGATTGATAGATATCCCGAGACAAGAATCACTCTTTTAACATCTGACAGAGTTGGTGTATCTAACGCCTATAGAACCGGTATCGGTCTTGCAAAAGGTGTAATCATTTTACGCGCCACTGCGCATTTAATCGCGGAAAAGAATACTATGTTAGAATTGGTTACCAAGCTCTCGGATTTACCTAGCGAATATGTTGGTACCACTTGCCCCTTAGTGGTATACCCAAAAGATAAGACCTTTTCACGAGCGACAGTGGCTCTTCTTGCATCCTCACTGGGTGGTTATGGAACCTCTCATTATTCTCCCAAGCAATCAGGCCCTACTCGTGAGGGAAAAACGATTATGGCTTTGAGAGCCGACATTTTTGGCCTTATTGGCGGTTATCCTGAGGGTGACGATTCGGAATTGAATGCCTTAATTCAAAAGGCTGGTTATAAATTTTGGTTAGTGAAAGAAACACACGCATTTTACCGATACAAGCATTTTGGGCTTGTTCGGCATTTTAAACGGATGTTTTCATATGGCGAATCAAGAGCTCGTGAGTTCAGAAAGCACAACTCTTCCAAGAAATTGGTTTATATAATTCCTTCAATCCTTACTTTGTCAATATTATTTTTGTTTGCCTCATTGTTTTTCAATAATTGGCTTATTAGACTCATTGCTGGTTCGTTAATTGTGTCATACTTAATTATTGTCCTGGCATTATCTCTTTCTATTTCTCTAAAAAACCGTAGTTCTTCCTTTCTTCTCATCTTGCCAATAATCATGTTATTGACTTATGTCGGATATGGTGCAGGCTTCCTTAAAGGGCTCTTTTTCCGCAGATAATCTCCCAATCCGCTTGATTGATGAAAAAATGTCTGTGAGTATTATAATAGTAAATTATAATGGCTTGCTTTATATGAATAAACTTTTAACAAGCCTTCAGAATCAGACTTATACTCATTTTGAGATTGTTTTGATAGATAACGCATCAAGTGACGATTCTTTGAGGTTGGTAGATAAGTATGCAGAAATTTTATCTCTCAAGATTATCAAGAACAGAGTTAATGTTGGCTTTTGTGAGGCTGTTAATCAAGGATTAAACCAATCTAACGGCAAATGGGTTGTGCTTCTTAATAATGATACTTATCTTGATATTCATTGGCTTGAAGAATTAGTCAAAAGAGCCAATTTAGGCGATAAGCCTGTAGCAGTTGTTAGCCGCATACTTGACGAGGGTTCTAAATTGTCAATATATGGTAATAATTATGACTTTTACGGTGCTACGCTTGCACAGAATACCTTAAGCCGTGCCAATTTTTTTTACGGTTCTGGGGCATCTCTAATGGTTGAGCGAGAGGTGTTTAAAAAGATAGGTGGATTGGACTCTGCTTTATTTATGTACCAAGACGATCCGGATTTATGTTGGCGTTTAAGATTAATTAACCGTAAAATTGTGTGTGCCGACCGTTCAATTTGTTATCATATGCAATCTTCAGGGACTGTCCTGGTATCTAACATGAGTATGCCCGTTTGGAAGTTCTATTTCGCTCACCCTCGAAACCGCATTCGAGTATTGACCAAGAATTATTCAGGTCTAAATATATTGAAACGCTTGCCTCAAGTGGTTGTTTTGATTGAATTTCGTGCAATCCTTCTTACAACTGTGAATAAGAACCCAAATTATTTGAGTGCAGTAATGAAAGGTTTCGTGTGGAATCTTCGACATCTTAGTGAAACATTAAAGCAACGGCATATTATTCAGCACTCTCGACGAGTGACTGACGGCGAAATAGAAAGTTTTATGCAACCTTATTCGATTGAGCTTTGGGGTTTTCGAAATTATTCATTACAAACAAAAAACTGCGAAGTTAAGTGATATTCAAAGATGATACAAGGAAAGCTTCCTAGTATAATCATTCCCATGTTAAACGAGGCTGAACATGTTGAGAAATTATTAGATAGTATATTGGAACAAACTTACAGGCCATTAGAATTACTCTTAGTTGACGGTGGATCAAACGATGGGTCCACTGAGATTACTCAAAAATATTCAACGCGTTTTATAGATTCAAGCATTGATATGCAAATATTTGATGAAACAAAGTTTTCGGGGTTTTTAGGTCCAGCGCATGCTCGTAACGTAGGCATTTTAAATTCTTTGGGAGAATGCCTCCTTTTTATAGATGCAGATTTTCTATTATCCGATGACTCAATTGTCAAAAAGGTTATGGCTGCCTTAGAAGTCAATTCTGCCGTAGCGGTTGAAATAAAACCTTTAATTGACAATTTTGTGGAAGAACAAGTGGCAATGGACGATTATAACACAAAATACCATAAGACTATACATTATTATTTTGCGCTTCAAAAAAGCGCGTTAGAGGGTCAGTTGTTTGATGAGCATCTAGGGTTTGGCGAAGACTCCGACTTCTTCGAACGCATAAATGCAAAGCCAATTCTAATAGATGCTACGCTTAGTAGGCATTACTGCCATTCATTAAGTGAATATAGCAAACAGTGGCGTTGGTATGGTAAAACAACTGTTCCCCTATTAAGAAAGTATTCTTATAATCCAAAAACGATTTTGAACACTGTTGTTTTGTTAGCTCCTTTTTTCTTATTGATATGCGCTGTTTTGATAGGTCTCTTTGAAATCAAATTTAGTATTGCTTTAATTGTGCTCTATTTTATGTTTATAGCACTTAGATTCTGGAGGTCTCCAGCTAAAACGCTTTCAAGATTTATGTATTTAATGTTTGGAACAATCTTTCGTTCATATTTCTACGCTGTTGGACTCTGGTTGTATCTGATAAAGCCGCATATAGGGCTAAATAGGCAACGCAGCTAAATTGATTCCATTAATAAGGAATAAATAGTTGGCTTAAAAAAGAGTTTGAAGATAATGGTAAATGGGACTATCATAAGCCTTTTTAGTATATTTGCAACTTGAGTAGTGATTTGTCTTGAACGAAGTCACTGATTATTATTCATGCTTAGAAAAAAAGGCAAAATTTATAATCGTTACATGCACCAAGAATGAAGAAAGCATGTTACCCCTTCTTAGTGCTTCTATCTGTAACAGTAATATCTTGCCTATGCTTTGGGTTATTGCAGATGGCGGAAGTACGGATTCCACAGTTAAATTAATTCAGGAAAATGAACATGAATGTCCCTTCGTAAAAGGTTTCTTAATTAAAGATGAACATATCTTGCCCATTGAAAGATATGGTTTTACTGTACGAAAAGGCTTTGACTATGCTGAACGAATTTGTAAAGAAAAAGGATGGGCTTACGATTTTCTTTGTTTGGTAGATGTAGACGTTATTTTTCCAAAAGATTACTTCACTGCTTTGCTTAACGAATTCAGCAATGACCCCAAACTAGGTTTAGCAAGCGGAGCTTTCTGCGACGAACATAAAAATTTAGTGTTGAAAAACAAATTTAACGAGCCTAAAGGTCCAATATTAGTTTTTCGAAAGGAATGCTATGAGGATATTAGTGGTTTTCCTAATGTGGCTTCGCCTGATACAGTTTCTATCTTAAAAGCTAAAAATAGAGGTTGGACTGTAAAAGAATTCCCTAATATCCGTGCAGTTCACAGGAGGGAATTTGCCAGTAAGAAAGGTCTTTGGAGGGGCTATTTTATGAGTGGAAAAACGAATTACTACTTAAATTATCATCCAGTTAACGCTTTGTTAACTAGTTTGTACTATTTAGTTTTTAAAAGTCATAGATACATAGGACTCGCTTATTTGTTAGGCTATATAACAAGTGCACTTTCTAGAGAGCAAAAAATAAGCGACCCTGAGGTAAAAAACTATTTTTGGTTAAGTTTTTACCGGCTTACTTTGAAAGTTCTATTAAAAAAGGCAAGTTGATAGTTTCTAATGAATAGCGCTAATTCTTTGAGAATTCTGTTTATAGCTGATGAAAGTACGCATATTGCTATCTTTCATAAAATTATAGTTGAATTAAATAAAATAATGCCTGTATGGTTTAAGATAATATATTCAAATAGCCTGTCAACCAATCCTCTTAGTATCAGGTTTTACTGTAAATATGAACTTAAAAATTACAAAAAAATTATCGAGAAAGTTCATCCTGACTTACTAATAGTAGCTAACGATCAAGGAATAAAAACTGCATTTATTAGAATTTGTAAGCTAAAAAAAATTCCTTCGATAGTTATACAGGATGGTCTTCTCATCAATAATGAGCCGAAGGGAATTAAGCGCTTTCTTGCTTACCAAAATTACTTACTTTGGAGTGTATTCTCACGTTTAACCGAAATTTCAGTAATAGCCAAGTTGTCGTTTTTGGTTGGACGCCAGTGGTGCATTCCCTCCTGGGGAACTGGTAATGCTGACTATATCACGGCTATGGGTAACTATTCAAGGCAAGTTCTGATATCAAGAGGTGTTTCTTCTGATAGAATAGTTGTTACTGGTTATCCTTTACTTGATGACTTTTATTTTAGCAATTTGGAAACTGAATTCACACGTTTTAAGTGGCAAACAGCCGAAGGCAATCAGCCTGTAGTGCTTTTATTTACTCAGCCTTTGGTTGAGGATGGTTTGTGGGCTTTGCCGTTGCGATCCTTGCATTTTAATTCAGTAGTTGATGCTGTTAAACATGTTAATGGTAAGCTTGTTGTGAAAGTGCATCCTAGAGAAGATATTAAAACTTACCAATTGTTAGCCAGTAAATATAGTGGAGTTTCGATAGAGGTAGTAAAAGAGTTTAGCGTTGATACTTTGATTTTGGACTCCGATGTTGTGGTAACTGTTAGTTCAACGGTTGGGTTGTGGGCAATAGCTTATAATAAACCGCTAATAGTTGTAAACTATTTTCCGCAAGGAAACACAGAAAACTTGCTTAAGAACTTGGCAACTACCATAAACGACCCACAAGAATTATCCGGAGTTTTAAGCCAGATTTTAACCGATAGGATCTATCGAGTAAAATTGATAGAAAAACAAATGTGCCACATTCAAGACCACTTATACCGTTTAGATGGCTGCGCCTGCCAACGGATTGCAAAACTAATACTATCTATCACTAAAAACAAGCTCGCCCTTGAACAGAAAACCCCCCAACCCCTTAAATGCTGTGACCCTTTTAACCTTTTTAAAGGTCGTTTTTCACTAACAAGGTACAATAGGTAAAGAGATGGCATGAAAAGAACGACCTATTGGATAATACTCAGTGGAATAGCTGCTTTATTTATACTGTTTTTACTAGGGTCATTTCCGTTAGCATTATGCTTTTCAATACTTTTCTTTTTATTATCAGTCACTATCGGCAAGATGCTTTTTACTAACAACGACACTGTTAACGGTATTACGCTTCCAAAAGTAAACGTTAACAAAATTTTTGAAAGCATCCCATATCTTTTGGCAATAGTCGGTAGCATTTTAATTGCGTTCTCGCCTCCATTAAATTTGACCCTTGCCAATAATTCGGTTTTACTTACTTTCTCTTCTCTTTCAACCGTTTTAATTGTAAAAATACTTTTCAGTCTTTTTCTTATGAGTTTTTTCCCTGGATACATTCTATGTAGACGATTCTTTAACTCTTTTTCAGGAGTTGAGAAAGCCGGTTTAACTCTTGCTTTAAGCTACTGCTTTAATGCAATCTTAGGGCTACTCCTATCAAGCCTTAACGTATTATCTCCCGTTTCATACTTAATTTCCACATGGCTTTTTGTCATAATAATCCTGATAACTAACATTTCAAAAAACTTAGTGCATACGGCTCAAGTATCCTCACAGTATATTCTACGTTGGGAAACTATTTTGGTACTTTTAACAAGCATAACATTGTTGATTGGAAGCTATGGCATGGCAGTATCCATTGGCCCAATAAGCGGATTGTTCGGTGGCGATCCTGCTAGGTATATGGTTTATACAAATCAGTATTTTCAGTTAAACATAGCTTCCTATATACCTTGGTTAAGCTCTTACATGCTTATAGGCACGGTTCTAACTGGTCTGCCTTTGATTTATGTCTATTCTATTATTCAATACTTAGTTCTGCTAGTACCATTCTCCGTTTACTTCTTCATTAAAACATTATTTCCCCAACAAAAAAAGGCTGCAAGTATAAGTGCATTCATGGTTTCGGTGTTATATGGCTTAAGCAGTTTGCCATTTGTAGCAAGACTTGCAGGGGCACCCTCTCTTTTCACTGGTTATCTTAACGGTGAGGTTCAATCAACTCTCAGCCAATTCATAAAAATTTTTTGGGCAAACACTCAAAGTTATGTATTATGGAATAGGACAATCGAGTATGGCTTAGCTTTTCTAGCATTGGCTTTGCTTTTCAACTACCTGCATAACGATAAGAGAAACGGAAACTTTTCATGTCTTTTAGTAGGCATTTTATTTCTTAACGCTGCACTCTTTACGCATAGTGCATTTCTAGCCATTCCAGTTTTGAGTACAATTCTTATTTATTCCTTACTTCAGCCCAGTTGCAAGCGTAAACTGCTTAACATCTCTATTGTATTTGCACTGTTTTTCCTTTCTTTAATTTTAATAACTAACTCGTCATTTTTAAACCAGTTATTAACTCTCGTCGAATATTCCTTGTTTTCTATTGGAGACTCCAATGCTATACAGAAGTTAGGTATTTTGATGTTAATTTTGTTTCCTACATTTATATTAATACTTTTTAGAGATGAGCTCAAAATAAAAATTAACTTTTCAAGTTTTCGAAAGGTTAAAAAATTCCATTTGACTATGCCCAACAAGATCCAACGTTGGATAATAGCGTTGCTATTTGTTTCATTGTCACTTTTTCTTTGCTATTTAAACTATGATAATTTGTACACTAATACAATGGCTTCTGCTTCAAATCCTTGGTTTGTCTGGGTTGCCTACTTTGGTTTACAAATAGCTTTAATAATAGTATACCTTCCAATAGTATTTAGAAAATCTGAGCGACGGTCAATATTTTTTTTGTTATCTTTCATCTTTTCGATAGTGGCTCTATCAGTATTATCATGCCTTCAAATAGTTGTTTTCGTGTCAGGCCTTGGTGCCATGTATCTGTTTTTTATGGCGTATCCGTTAAGTTGTATAGCTGGTATAGCTTTAAGTATCTACTCTTCAAGCTCTACTAACCCTCCCAAAGAGCCAACAAAAAATAAACCTTTTAGAATAGGTTTATCTAAAAACAAGCGAAAACTATTCTATACCATCGTCACTACTTTTTTACTATTATCAATTGCTGCCTCATTTCTTTCTTACGCTTACTCAGTGTCAATTGATTACCCTCAAGATTTGACTCGTCCACGCTTATCAACTTCTGATGCAACGATTCTCCAATTGATGTACAATTCTCTTCCCAAAAGTTCCGTAATAATAGCTCTCTCTGAAAATAGTTACCAAATGCTATGTAGTATTTTACCCAACAAAATTCTGCCAATCTATCTAAACATAAACGAAGGCCCTGCGGGTGGTACATGGGCAAGAAACGCAGTTTTGGAATCTAGTTTACCTGAAGCTGTATTATCAAGTTTGTACCAGTTAGGTGCTACAGATGTTTTTGTGAGTTCAGCTGATGCTTCGTTATTTTCTAATTCAAATACTACGTTTGTCTTTAGTAAATGATTTTCCGATAAAATATTCATCAGATAATGTAAAATTGTATAAAATTCCATCTATTCTGTATAGTGACTCAAACTATCATTTGGTTTCTGGATTAAATGGTTATCCCTCAAAACAGCCTGTATTCATTGATGTTGACCCTTCCCCAACTGTTATTTTTCCTACTAATCAAAGTACATTTTGGGAAGTTACTGCCTTAGATGAAGGAAAAGGCTCTATAGGGTTGCCTGTACTTTCAGAGGATTCTGTAGAGGCATGCGGGAATAGGCGTTTGATGATAAGCGTTGGTTCCGGAACTTATTCGAGATGGCAAATTAAACATTCATTTAATGTATCTCAAGATTGGTCACAGTATGACTACCTAGGTTTCTATTGGTTTGGCACAAATACTAGTGCAACCCTGAGTCTAGGGGCTAACAGTCAACTTAGTGGCTATAATTATCAAAGATATGATTTTGTAGATAATTGGATTGGTTGGAAACTGCTTGTAGCCCCACTGAATAAACCGGATGAATCTAGTGCAGGCTGGGTCCGGACGTCACAAGAATAAACAAGATAACTATCGGATTTTGGAACTCCAGAAACGTTAACGGCACTTTTTCGTTAAATAATGTTACACTAGGTATAGGTCGTTGGATTGAACAGGATTCGTTTGTTCCATCTGACCAATTCCTTACCAAGTTGCTAGTGAGGGGTTCAGTGCCTTATTCAATAACTCCCGAAAATAGTTTGAATACTCTAGACTCTAACAATGTCTATTTTTTCGCAAATAACCCTTGTTATGTTTCTTCAGGGCTCTTTAGTAATTTAACCTATTTTGTTAAAAATGGGGCTAATGTCATTTTTACAAATCCTAATTTTGAAGTTCCATGTGCTGATTCTACAATTGAGTATTCAATTCCAAATTTGATGAATTACACTTTGACGCTGAATCCCTTGCATGAAAAGTCAATAACTCTAAATAGTAATAGCCAATCAATTAATCTCCTTGTTAATGACGCCTTATCGATTGTGTTTTGGGAACTAAGCAGGAATAGAAACAATTGCAAGTTTTAACTTTTCAGACGGGACTAGCGCTCCTTATATTCTTAGGGAAAAAATTGGCAGTGGATCAATTATATTTGTCGATTTTTCTGTTATATCAGGTCTTTCAATGACTTCTAAAAATGAAATATTAGATTTTACTATAGCAATATTGTTAGAAATAATTCCGCCGGCGAATGATTCATTCAATTTTCAACAATTGTCAATTCCTTCACAGGTTTTTAGTGATAAAGCTTTCAGTGGTACGACCTTTGATTTGTGGAGCAGCCCGGACTTACGCAATAAGTTAACAATATGATAGTGATGTAATAATTCAGGGATCTTTTTCTGTTTCTTCTGGTTGTATGAAGATGAATTCTGATAGTTTCTATATTGACAAACTACTAATAACTCAAGGTAACAATAGCTATTTTATCGACGATGAATCGGTACGTAATATTAGCATCTATGGGTCTGGCCAAATATCGTTTAATTCCTCAATTGCAGAATTACACAATTGGCCAACGGGTCAATATAGCATACTTAACGTTACTGATTATAGTTCTTCATTAGTTGTTATTACTTGTTACAATGCGACTATTTCGTATGAAACTCAATCAAATGAGACAATATCTTATAGAGGCAATTTTAATCTTACTTATATTTCAACAGGTAATCCAATATTTATTCGAGCTGAAAAACCTATTTTTGAGATAAATGGGAGTGTTGATGGACGCATGCATGGGGGTTTAATTTATGATAATTATTACATATACAAGCGTGCAGAACAAACTTCAATTAAAGGTAATTTTTCATTAGTTATACAGTATTCTTCTGGCATTATTTTCGCTGAAATGAAAGATGTATGCAATATATTCAATTAGTGAATCTTCTAATGACTGCTCAATAGGGTACTACACTGTTATCAGAAAAACAAATTAGCCAACCTTCTTAGCCAAGTATTCTCAAAATATATAACTTGCAAAGATAGTTTATCCCTCATGTTAGGTAGCAGATACGCATTTGACGGTCAAACGGTAATAAACCTTTGAAATCGCAAGTCAATTCAAAAGAGGAATTACTTCAAAACATAACTGTAGGAAAATATCGGCGCGAAGAGATAAAATGTGAATGCGATTCAAACTCTTTTGAATTACTATCTGAAAAAGACCGGTACGGTATTCCAGTGAAAACTGTTATCTGCAAAAAATGTGGGCTCATCCGCCAAAATCCCCGTTTAAATGCAGAATCATTAAGCGATTTTTATGCTAAGCTATATAGGGGTTTGTATGAAAGTTCATCTGTTTCTGCGTTATTTAACAACCAATTACATAGAGGAAAAAAATAATAAAGTGGATAAACCAAAAATTGGGTTACCTTCCCGAAAAAGTTATTGAAATTGGTTGTGGAGCTGGGGGCATTCTTAAAGCATTTCAGAACATGGGTTGTAAGACGTTAGGTATAGATTTTAATCAAAAATATCTCGATTTTGGAATTGCAAACGGTTTAGATTTGCGACTTGGTGGCACAGGTGTATTAAAAGACTATACCGCTGACCTAGTTATTCTTTCCCATGTTGTTGAACACTTTTCAGACCTGAACAAAGAATTAAGTGCTATTGGTAACTTGCTAAAAGCATCTGGTCATTTGTACGTGGAAGTTCCTGGAGTTTTTAATTTACGCCCTTATTCTTTTGATTTCCTTCGAAGCCTTCAAAATGCCCATAACTACTATTTTACGCTAGGGACTTTAACGCAAGTTATGGCGAAATATAGTTGGAGTCTAAAATATGGCGACGAAAGGGTTCGCTCACTATTTATTTTAACTAATAAGAAAGACGACATATCGCAAAACCATTACTTTGTAACTATGCATAAACTAAATCAATACGAAAGAATACGTCCCTTATTGCGACCGCAATTAAGCAGTTTGATGAATAACCTTTTGTGGTTAATCGATATATAATTTATTTAAAAAACGCTTGTAGTTAAGCCTTTCATTTTTTCAATATTTTTAAATATCATAGAATAGCCTACGTAACCTAAGCGGTCGTTTCACTGTGTATAAAGGTCATTACATCATATCTATTATTCCTGCACGTGGGGGAAGTAAAGGTGTTCCGCGCAAGAATATCAAAGAGTTATGTGGCAAACCTTTGGTTGCTCATTCGATAATACACTCTTTGCACTCTCAGTATGTTGATAAGACTATTGTTTCGACTGAGGATCTAGAAATTGCCGATGTTAGCCTAAAATATGGTGCTGAGGTAATTTTACGACCGCAGGAACTGGCTACCGATGAAACTCCGACTGAACCCGTTATGATCAATGTTTTATCTCAACTCGCTAAGGATAATATTGTTCCTGATTATGTTGTTCTGTTACAACCTACTTCACCCATCCGGTTGTCTGCTGACATTGATCAAGCAATTAGAAAAATTATTGATGATAAAGCTGATTCATTGATTAGTGTCCGTGAAAACAGTTCCTTCTTCTGGTCTAAGGAAAACGAACCTTTAAATTATGACTATCAAAAAAGGCCACGCAGGCAAGATAAGCAATGGGAACTAATTGAGAATGGTTCGATATACATAACCAAAAGAGAGATTTTAGTTAATGAAAAGAACCGGATAGGTGGGCGTATATTAACTTACCTTATGCCTGAATGGGCTTCATTTGAGATAGATACTGCCTTTGACTTTGATTTGATAGAATTTATCGCACGAAAATATTTTTCTAACTCTATTACTGGACTTGAAGGCATAAAGCTTGCTATTTTTGATGTTGATGGTGTTTTTACCGATGGCTCTGTTTATTTGGGTGAAAATGGTCAAGAAATGTTAAAGTTTTCTAGAGTAGATGGCAAGGGCATTGAATTGTTACAGAGAACAGCTATCGAAATTGCTGTAATAACATCGGAAGATAACGCTATAGTTAGAGAAAGAATGAAGAAATTGAGTATTAATCGTGTTTATACTGGTATAAAAGATAAAAAATGCATTTATGACTTATTAAAAAAAGAACTAAACATAACAGATGAGGCAGTTGCCTACTGTGGTGATGATACAGGTGATTTAGTTCCAATTAAAAATGCAGGATTCACTGCTTGCCCTCGTAATGCCGTTGATGTAATAAAGCATGAATGCATGTACGTTTCATCCCTTACCGGTGGTTCAGGTTTTGTTCGGGAAATATGTGACTTAATCATTGCTTCTAAGGAGAAATCTAAAGAATGAATTTAAAAATAGGAAACAAAGAAATTTCTAATAATAGTCCAATTTTTTTCATAGCTGAAATTGGCATAAATCATAATGGTGACATTGAAAAAGCAAAAGAGCTAATTGATTTAGCTAGTTTCTGTAAATGCGACGCTGTTAAGTTTCAAAAAAGAACCCCTGAACTTTGCGTCCCCGAAAAACAAAGAGACACCCTTAAGGACACTCCATGGGGCAAAATGACTTATTTTGACTATAAAAGAAAAATCGAATTTGAGGAAGAAGAATATAAAATAATTGATGATTACTGTAAAAGGAAAGACATAGTTTGGTTTGCTTCACCTTGGGATACGCCCAGTGTCGATTTTTTGGAAAAGTTTGATGTACCTTGTTATAAAATACCTTCAGCAATGATTACAAACAAGGCTCTTTTGCAAAAGATTAAAGATACCGATAAACCGATTTTTCTATCTACGGGAATGAGCACTGTAGATGAAATTGACAATGCGATAAACGCTCTTAGCGGTCAACCCATAGTTTTGATGCATTGTAATTCTTCGTATCCTTCTGATGCTTCAGAACTAAATTTGCGAGTGATCGAACTGTATCGGCAAAAATACTCCGATTGTATTATTGGCTATAGTGGTCATGAAAAAGGTTACGCTGCATCCCTCGTTGCTGCAGTCTTAGGTGCAAAAGTTGTCGAACGACATATTACCCTTGATAGAACAATGTGGGGGAGTGACCAAGCAGCAAGTTTAGAACTAGATGGGTTACGGCGGTTAGTTAGAGATTTATCTTCTCTTGATATGTGGTTGGGTGATGGTGAGAAAAAAATTTACCCTTCTGAACTTCCGATAAGAGCAAAACTAAGACCGTCCAATGATACTTAATTCTTTTCTACTTCCTTACTTTGTTGGTATCAGTTATTACTTTAGGATTATTTTGGTAAGCGAAGAGTAAATAGTTAAGATGGATTATTTTTTCGACGCTTCAGGCAGCAACTATTCTTCTTTTTTAAGGGCTTTTTAGCCTTTTATTTACTTTATGATGCGAGGTCTTAGTTGATTTGATTTTGCTTCAAAAAACAACCCACAATAAAGCAATTGAAAAAACAAAAAATGGCTTGTTTTACTGCTTTTTTCAGATACTTATTTGTGTGTGCATAATGTGCACAAATTGCTTTATGTGCATATAACATTTCAATTGATTATGGCGACTCAGAGGCCAACAGTAAAAGCGAGAACACATCACGGCACCAGTTCCTTGGATATATCTATACTGCCGATGTAATCAAAGAGTGCAACATACACTCGGGCGATATTTTTGAGGTCACAACCATCAACGCGAGCTAAAATCGTTACAAAGAGTTTACTCTCAACCCCGTGTATATCTGCATTAAAATGGGTTGGCATCTGGTGACTTAGTCAATTCGTACCTTATCTTTTCATATTTTGGATTTATTGCAGTGAAATTGCACAAATTATAAATTCTTTATATGTATAATGTGCATAAAATGCAACCGACTTTAACAAAGCCTGAGCGATCTCCTCAATCGTTTGGTAGTTGTGGTTTGGGTGATGTTGGTGTTTTGGTTGGTTTGGGTTTGTCTGTTAGGCAGGCTAAGGTTTATTTGGCGTTGCTTAGGGCGGGTGTGGCTAAGGTGCAGTTGGTTTCTGATTTGTCAGGTGTGCATCGTCAGGAAGTGTATCGTGTGCTTGATGGGTTGCAGCATATGGGGCTTGTTCAAAGAAAAGTCAGTAATCCTGCAACGTTTAGTGTTACACCGTTAAGTGAGGCGGTTAAGTTGTTGCTTGGCCAGAGGGCAAGTGAGCTTGATTTGGTGGCTAGGAGGGCTGAGTTGTTGGCTAAGCGTTTAGGTAAGGGGGTTGGTTTGTCGGGGTTGGAGTTTTCGCTTAGGCCGTGTTTTGGTACTATTGTTGAGGCTGATCGGGGTAGGCATTTTCGGGTTGCACTTAAGGGTGTGCATGAAGTTTTTGAGGCAGCTACGAGTTGGCGTCGTTTTAAACAGTTAAGCATACATTTTGAAGCTCAACTGCTCAGTGCAATGCGGCGGGGCGCATCTGTTCATGTGGTAACCGAAAAACCCATCTGGGCAAACGCTTCCAAAATGGATCTCTGCTGCCCAAACCAAGTATCCATGTTTTGAACTACGCACCCTGCCAGCTCCGCCTGCGGCTGCAGTTACCATTTTCGACCACACAAAAGCAGCGATAGCCTACAACCCCAACATCAGCTTAACAAAGGGGCCTGAACTTTGGACAGAAAACCCTACAATGACCACTTTGGCACAAGCATACTTCAAAACAGTCTGGATGCAACCACTTGCTTTAGAAGAAAGTTGAACAATAAAAAATTGTTAGCACTACTGCTTCTAAGAAACAAGTTGACTAACACGGCTGATTATACCCTTTTTAGCAAAACAAAACCAATATTGCCAAGGCATTCATCTTGTCATTAAAAACATTTCAAGTTATAAGTCGTTTAACCTTAGACTTTCTATCTAAAATTTTTTATTTTAACCATAAAACTTTGTAATTAAAACTTAAATATCCATCAAATGCATAAGCATTTTTACATTCAGGGGATTGGGTGCCAAATTTGACAAGAATTGACAAACTTCCGCTGTTAATAAAAATATTGGAAGAGCTAGAAAGATATGGCTTTGATGCGGTTATAGATTATGAGAATTGCAAGGTCCTAATACTTGATTAAATGAAACGTGCTCTTCTTGCCAAGTAAATGCCAAGGGCTAGTAAGCCGAAGAATCAAATATTTTGGAAGTAAAAAGTTCAATTTCTTTTTTGGATTCAAGAATGTTAGTAAGCAAAAGTTTGCCCTTGGGTGTCAAAGAGTAAACAGTCTTTGCGTTTTCATCCAGTTTCCTTTCTATAAACTGATCCTCTTCAAGAGAATGCAAAACACGATAAATTTCACTTACATTAAGTCTGATACCTTGCTTTTGTAAAATAATTTTTAGAATATCATAACCCGTTACTGGTTTCTTCTTGTTTAAAATCATTAGACTTACGATGTTCAAATAATTTTTTAGAATTTTAGTCTGTATTTCTTTTGATTTTTTAGAGGCACCCTGTTTTGAAGATGTCGTTGTTTCAAGACATTTTTGATCAAATATGAGCGTCAAGCTTCTCTATTACCCCCAGTAAGTCCATCACAAAGGGATGCTGCCCTTTTTCGATAGATAAGATACAGGTGCGTTTTGTTTGAAGAACATCACAGTAACAGGGAACTGCACCTATAACCGGTCGCTTGAAGGTTGACTGTGCTTGGGTTATCGCATCTGTTTTCCAATCACTTGGTAAATCAATGGCTGAAGGAAAAACTTTGTTGAGCAATATGACAGCTTTCTTTTCTATCGCATCATAAAGATCAACTAGGAGACTTTTAGTGCCTTGAGTGTCCAATGAATCAAGCGTTGTAACAATTATTGATAAATCTGAACTTATTGCAGCATTCACCGATGTATACTGGAAACCGGGACTGGTATCCAATATGCAATAATCAACATTCATTTCATTGAATAATTGCGACCGTAGAGCGAGAAGTCTTTTAACTGCTGAAACTTCCCAAGCTCGACTCTTCTCAGTAATACTGCGAATAGCCCCACCGTCAGGGTCTGAAAAACCAACCAATAATCTGCCACTTAATTTATACCTCGAGGACAAATCGACCGTTGCAACCTCAGCAGGACATCGACCGTCAAAATAAGAATTCAAGTAACAATCAATAGGTAACGCTTCCCCCCGTGAAAACACGCCTGCTAAACTTGGCGCTCTAAAATCAAGGTCAAGAAGTGCAACATTCAAGCCTTTTTTTGCCATCAATGCAGCTAGATTTGTTGACAGAAGTGTTTTACCTGTCCCGCCCCTAGAAGAGTGAATCGAGATACACTTGCCCATTATTATTCCTCCTTGGATGCTTCAATGTAAAAATAAACTTCATGACCAACTCTTTTTTTCTTAAAAAAACCCAGACGGGCAAGCTCATTTGCAGCGGCGCTTTCTACAGCACGCATTCTGTTAGTTTCTTTCGCTAAATCATCAGCCGTAGCCTGCTCAAGCTTGTACAAAACCAACGCTGTTTTTCTTAGAGCCGCAGGTAATGACAGAAGCGCCATTGAATCAGGCTGGATTTCTATTTTTCCTTTTTTCCCTTGTAATCCAGTGGGCATTCTTTGCAAGATGGTCTCATTAATTTCTAGAATTCGTTCATTTATTTTTATTAATTTGTTTAATCTATCGTTAATCTGGTTAAGTACACTCACTGTTTGAAAAAGTGGTTGTTCCGACGTTTGTTCTGAACTCGAATCTTTTGTTTCAGGTGTGATTTCCATGTGTCAATACTCCAGATATGAGTGTATTTCTGTATATGCAAAAATACACTTTTAAATTTTGCCTTTCTCTGGAAAAGCTAAAAAACAATTACACAACAATGGATAACAGAGAATATGAACGCTCGCGAGCAACTTCAAAACATTCTTGAAACTTATGGCGCACACAATGCATATCAGGCAACAAAAACCCTAACAACCTTAGACGTTCAAGAAAATCTCAAACCAATTTTTAATTACATATCAAAAACATGGCGCGACCCTTTAACACCGGCAATGATGAATCTATCCTGTAAAGTTGTTGGTGGCGAACCTGAAGAAACTCAAAAATACGCAATAGCTGTAAGCCTGCTAAACCTGAGCATGAGAACCTGGGATGACGTTATAGACAAAACAACCGTAAGAAGCCTTAAAAAAACCACAGTTGGGGAAATCGGAGAGAAAAACTCCATCATCATTGGCGGGTTAATATCTGCTAAAGCATTTCTTACCCTAAACCAAACAAGAATAAACTTAAAAAAAGAAGAAGCAATAGCAAAAATCTTATGGACCTATTTATCCACGATGTCAGAAGCCGAGATTATTGACAATGGCATTAAACCAGAATTTTATTTACCAAAAAATAAACTGCAAAAAATCAAGACTGAAGCAATAGGCTTAGAAACATGCCTTAGCATCGGAGGCATTGTTGGCAATGGCTCTGAAGAAGAAATAAACGCTTTAGGGAACTATGGTAGAATTCTTGGAACACTACTTGAATTATGGAAGGATCTGCTAGTTTCTTTAAACCTGACAATGGAATTAGAACAAAAAATCCGGAACAAAAAATTGCCCTATTTTATCTTAAGAACCAAAAAATACAGTCTTGAAACACGAGAACTGCTCAAAAAAATGTCAAAAAACGATATTGAAGGCCAGGATATAGGAATCTTGGTTGAAAATGTTCTAAAGAATAACACAAAAATAATTAAAACTAAAGTTGAATCATTAACAACCCGTGGAATAAATCTCCTTGAACCATTTAGAGGCTGTGAAGAAAAAGAGAATCTGAAAAAAATTCTAAGCATTCAACCAAAAATATTTGATGAATGCTTAAACGGTTGAAATTTCTGTTAATATTCCTCAGGCCATTTTTGAGGACTTACCGACATAATGACGGAAACAACTGAGCTTATGTGAGCGCTGGGTATTTTGGCTTTTCTGCAAACTTTAACTAACGAATTTTTGTCGTTTTTGTTTACTGCAGCTTGAATTTCGCTTGAAAACTCTGGCTTCGATAATGTTTGAAGACTACTGGCAACGCCACTTATTTTTGTATTTAAATTTATCATTTAAACCCACCATATTTTAAATCATTTGATTCTGTTTTTAAGCTTTCTTAACAATTTAAAATACTTTAAATGCTCTTAGACGCTATCTCTAAAGATGTGCCATAACATGCTTGGCCTTCCTGAAATTAGGACAAAAATGAAGTTTTTTAACAGCAATTTTCTTGTAAACGTTTTCTTGTTCGCAAGCTTCTTCAGCTTTTATTACATTTTTTCACTCCATGTTATCCCTCAAGTTTTTGCAGCAAGCATTAGTTTGCCATTACAAGCTCTGTTTAGCTTTACCATAATTATTGCTTTACTTATGATTAGTCATTCTTTAATAAAAGCCAGCGAAAAAGAGCGCATAATAATTCCTTGTTTAAGCATTTCTATCTCCCTTTTAGGTTTATTTACTATTCCATTATTTGCCGTAAAATTGGCTTGTGTTTTGGTTATAGGTGTTGCATTTGCGGTGGGGCAACTTTCGGCTTATACATATTTTTGGCGTACGACTAAAGCTGAAGAAAGGGGGCGTGTGGGTGGACTAATCAGTTTCATAGGCTTGCCGATTTACTTTGTTGCCAGTAATCTTTTGGCTGCTAACTTTGGTCTTATTGAAAAAATTACTCTTTGTTTGTTTCTTTGCGGCTTAGCAGTTGTCTCTATTTCCTTCACAAAACCCCTGATTCTTCAGGAGAATAAAAATAAAGGTGGATACTATCCTGAGAAGCGAACAATCCTCTTATACTCAATCCCCTGGATCATTTTTACGTTCGTAAACGCCACCTTTGCTAAAAACATTTCTGAAATAACTTCAACACTAATTCTGCCCTCATTGTATAACCAGCTAATACTTATCCAAACATTTGCAGCATTAATAGGCGCTTTAAGCGGCGGGTTCATAGCTGATTATTTTGGAAGAAGGTTGACTTTGGTCTTAAGTGTCACATTATATGGCGTGAGCATGACATTACATGGAATTACCAGTAGTGAAGTTTTAAACTTTTTTGGATTTGCCGCTGAGGGTTTAAGCTGGGGCATTATTCTGACATTATTCGTGTTTGTGATTTGGGGTGATCTCGCCAATAAGGTAAATTGTTCAAGAATCTTTGCAGTCGGGTTATCAATTTTTTATTTTTTTACCGGTATTGGAATTTCAAACTTCTTTGTTATTGATTCATTAACAACTAATACGCTAATTAGTTGTTTGCTTATCTTTTTATCAAATATTCCGATTGTGCTTGCTCCCGAATTATTGCCTTCTGACACAAAAGAGAAAATGAGACTAAAAAAATACATGAAAAACGTAAAACAAATCGTTAAAGACACAGAAAAAAAATAGTTGACTTACTATTTCAGCCTGAACAGGGAAACCTGCTTGATACTTTCCAGTCTACATATCCATTGCAAAGCACGTTCTACGCCCAAAGCAAAACCTGCCTGAGGTACACTACCAAACCTTCTCAGATCCAAGTACCACTTTTGAGCTTCAGGGCTAATCTCAAGCTCTTTCAACTTATTTATTACGACATTTTTTTGTCTTAACATTTCTCCGCCGCTGGCAATTTCACCATAACCACCCGGAGCTATTAGGTCACAAGACAAGGTTAATTCTGGTTTGCGAAAAACAGGTTTATGAAAATAGTTTTCGCCATTTAGTGGAAACTCGGTGATGAAAAAAGGTTTTGTAAACGTCTTGCTAAGTTCACTTTCTTGAGACCAATCAATAGTCTCGCCCCAGAAAACCTTGAATCCTAATTTTTGCAGTCTATTAATTGCTTCATCATATGTTAATCGACAAAAGGGTGGCTTAACTAGTTTTAACGTTTCAACCAAACTAGAGCCATTTAAAAATAATAACTCTTCTGAAACATCTTCCAATAACTTGGAACATACAAAAGAAATCATTTTCTCCTGAAAATCCATAATTTTTTCAAAAGTAAAATTTAACGCAGACACTTCCACTCGCCAAAACTCAATCAAGTGCCTATCCGTGTCATGTTCCGGTCGAAAAGTTGGTGATACAGTATAAATTTTATTAAACATCTCAAGGAAGCGGTCTGAGTAGGGCTGTAACCTTCCACTTAAATCCATTTTTCTATTTCCATAAGAAACCTCAAAACTAGCCTTTCCCTCAATAATTGGCACTAACAAGGGCGCTTGAACTTCTGTGAATTCTTGAGCTCCTAACCAGAATCTTGTAGATTCTAACATTTTTGCTCTTACTTTCAAAATTGCTCGATAGCGCTTCACGTCAGCGTAATCCAGTGTCATAAATAACTGTTGTCAAAAATCGTTTTTAAGTATTAACAAAAATAAAAATTGAACATTAAAAAAATTTAAATTCTTAAAGTTGTAATTGCAAATAAGGGCTCGATTGATTGGTCACCTGTCCTAATTGTGGAAAAGCCATTGAAAAACCAGAGAAAATAGTGAGCAACTCGTTTTTTGTTATTGCCGTTTATTCATGTGACCGCTGTGGAAACAAGTTTAAGGTATCCGTTAAATTCTTTTTTGTAAATTATCACTTGGTTTTCAAGTTCAATAACTGACAACCCAAAATTTTTTGTGATCGAGTTTATTTTTCTTCGAAATTCCTCATCCATGTTTGCATATATTTTGATTTTAAATCCTTCATTGACTGAATCATCGGAGCCAAATATTGAAAATATCTCAGGAAGAACATCCGAGCGCAACAAAATCTCTTTTAGACAAGTTACGGCTTCGTTTCTCTTCATTCAATTTTTCACATACCACGCTTTTGGTTCTTTAGCTTTTAAAATTTAGTAACAAAATTAACTATTAAAAAAAATATAACTTGCCTTTTGTTGACTGCAAAATTAGGCTAATCGAGCTACCGCATCCCGTGGAAACTGGGAATGAGCAGATTTATCTGGAAGTGTGTATACATTATGTATGTGTGGACTGCATGGCAAGACAAATTTCAGTCTCAAACGAAGTCTATGAACTCCTTTTGGAACGAAAAGGCAAAAAAAGCTTTTCACAGGTAATTAAAGAAAACCTTTGCATCAAAGAGGAAAAAGTTGACATCATGAGTCTAGCAGGCATCTTAAAAGATGACAAGGAAGAGCTTGAACGATTAAAGCAGCAAATAGCCGCTGAAAGAGAGGCAAATTACGGAAGGACATTTGAGTGACTTTTCTTGATACAAGCGTCATAATAGATTTCTTGGCAGGAGACCAAAAAATTGTTGCATTAATACAAGAAATCTTAAAAAAAGAAGAGGTGAAAACCACAACAATAACCGAGTACGAGCTGCTTAGGCATAAGACTAAAATAAAAAAACAAGCAGCTCAACGATTCCTCTCCGGAGCAACCGTCTGCTCTTTCGACCGAACTGCCGCCCAAAAAGCTGCTGCTCTTTTTGAAGAACTCAGAGAAGCTGGAAAAATGATTAACGAAAACAGATTTGCTTATTGCAGGCATTTCCCTTGCTCACGATGAGGTTTTACTAACAAGAGACCAAAAACTATCCAATGTTAACAAAGATAACATAAAAATGGTCTAATAATAATGTGCGCGGTTTGGCCGCTGGTGTGTTGGTCTACTATTTACTGAATCCCTGAAAAGCTCTATTGCGTTTTTAGTCTTTGCATTCTGCAATCTCTTGAGAGTTTTCCAACTCTTCCATAGATCTAGAGATTGTTACAACGTGCCCGACTGCTTGAACCATGCTAACTGGAATGCATATTGTGGAACTTCTAAATCGCTTCTTCATTCCAAAACTTTCAGCAGCATCACCCGTAAGCTTAACGTTCAAGAATTTTATAACCCAAGTTTCGGCGTCAATTTTCGCGCCCTTTACTTCCCCAATAATACTTGCCCCAGAAGTTACTACCTCTAAACCAATAATTTCTTCAAAATTTATCACATAAAACACCTACATATAGATATGATTCGATTCAAAATATATTGTTTACCATTTTAGCACCAGTTAACGGCGTAAATCAGCACTATTTTACTAAACGGATTAAAAGCTGAAGACAGCGTCCCCTGTATTCCTTGAGATAGAAAGAGGATTTAGAGGTCAAAGCGCTACACTGATTCTTCAGAGTCTATGGGTAAATTATCCGAAGGTCAAGAGGAGTTAGGAACGATGAGAATTAGACGGGTGAGCTTGGTGTGTTGGTTGTAACCCGCCTTTGAGATTAGTAAATTACCTTCCTCACTCATCAAAAATCCCTATATTAGTTCTTACTGTTCTCTCTAGTTATAAGCTTTAATCACATTTGCTCACGAGTAATTAACCCTTAAAAAAGAAACGCATGGAGATTGGTTTACTCCCATACTGGGTCGGCTGCTGTATAGGTTACGCGCACTGAATCACTGGGAAATTCAATGGCGATATTGATGTTTTTTGAGTTTTCTGCTGCAATGTCACCAAAAGAGATTATTTCTGTTTTTAGTGCCTGTTGATTGTCTGCGTTAAAGAACGTAATTTCCACACTTACGTTTTTTGCATCTTTTTGTCCAAGGTTTTCTGCGGTGCCTTCCAACTGATAGGCTCCAGTTTGCATGTCATATCCGCCGCCAAAAGATGTAGCAATTGAAGCGTCTAAGATTTGAGGGGTCTCTGTAGGGTTAAATACTGCTCCAAGCATTCCTGAAATTAAGGCTACACCAACAACCGATACAACAATAACTGCAGAAACAACCGCAAGCAATAATTATATGTGATTTTTGCATAAATCATAGCAGCCATATTCTCCACCTAATAAGCTTTTAAGCGTTAAAAGGATAATATCATGGATTCTTTGAATTTTTTTAATTGCTCTTACTTTTTTGTATTAAAAAAATAAAGCATTCATTTGTTTATTTTAAAAGTAGCAAATCATTTTACAAAAAATAGTTTTATCAAGAGGAGACGCCATTTTGGCAAGTGTTTTCACTACTTGAAGTTTAAGTCCCTTTGTTCCCTAAGATAGAGAAGGAAATTTAGGTGTTAAAATGTGTGGTTCTTTACTTAGAGACGGTGGGTGAATTGCCTGGGGGCAAGGGGGAGTCGGGAGCGATGTGCGTTGCCTTGTCCAGATATTGGAAGTTGACATAGGTTATAGGTTCGCTATGATTCAAGGAATCATAATATTACCGGTTTATGAGGTTTGTAGATGGAGGATTACAGTCACACGTAGTTATATTATCGTGCCCGTTAATTCAATTATAAGAGAGGAAATTTTATGGTACACTGTCATGATATGAAATTAGGTCAGGTTTATTTCTGTGAAGAATGCGGACTCGAACTGAAAGTTGCTAAGAGCTGCACTGTGGACGGTAACCATCCAAAAGGAGTAACTTGTACTGTTTGCACTCATGTCTGCTGCGATAAAGACATGAAATTGAAAGCATAGTTAAGGATAGAAAAGAGTTATGGAAGAAAAACTTGAAGCTAAAACAAAATATAAAGTTGATGGCTCCTTTGGAGATAGAATTAATTACTTTTTCAGCGACATAGGTCTTGCGCCTCTACAAGTGCCCATCACCATTCTTGAAAATTCTGAATATAGCCGCTTTATAGACAGACACTCAATGGCGTCTATGCGCTTTAGCGACAATGATTCGAAAGCAACGAGCCTTTGCGAGGAAACTGAACAAGACCGTAACAAAATTTATCTTAGAGAACTTGATGGCGCAATAGATTTGAGCGCAGCAATTCAGGGATTTCTACAGGCATATATTCCAAATTACGAAAAAGCATTGATAGATAGGGCAACAGATGTCTTTGTAAGTGCGTTTAGATGTTATGACAAACTGTATAGCGAAAAAGTACTTAGAGACTTTTTTGTTTCGATATGCAAACAAGACAGCAATCTCTTCAAACTAGCTCAACTTAAACGCAATAGCCAAACAACTACAATTCCAACAACACATTCAACCTAAAACCACAGTCTCCTCCATATTTTCTAAAATAATCAAAACCGCGAACCAGATAGGGCTTGCGAAAGGGCGCAAGCGAAGTGCCATCGAGTAAGGCTTACGAATAGCGAGTAGCACTCTAAAAAAGCTGTAATTGGTAGCTAATGAAAAAAACCGCTTCTGGACTTTAGAAAACGATATCTTAATTCTTAAATCCTAACAAGTTAAACTAACTCCAATTAAATTAAGCTGACCTATAGGCAAAACTGGTTTAAAAAAATATTTACAGATGATTTTTCAGCTTCTTCCAAGTTCAAGTTATATTTGAATGAGCTAACAAGGTCAGTCAAATCAGAATATCGACATACAACCTATTGAGCCCTTTTTACGGAGGGAATAAATATTTGTAGTTGCTGAGTTAACTTCCTTGACAGTTCAATTCATTGATTGAATTAGTGGTTGACGCTATCTGATGACCGAAAAGGAT
This sequence comes from Candidatus Bathyarchaeota archaeon, assembly GCA_963832745.1. Classification (GTDB taxonomy): domain Archaea; phylum Thermoproteota; class Bathyarchaeia; order Bathyarchaeales; family Bathycorpusculaceae; genus Bathycorpusculum. Next base: position 127,603 of record CAWHVC010000004.1, read on the forward strand.
GAATCCAAAGACAAAGAAAATTATGGATTGAACAGGGTTTTAGCTTTAACAGATGGCGTATTTGCCATAGCAGCTACACTGCTTGTTGTTGACTTGTTTGTTCCCACTCTTTCACCAGATGCAACATCCGCAGACCTATGGAATGCATTATCTGGCGAGTTTCACACATTCTTAGCTTACCTTCTAAGCTTTTTCATTCTTGGAGTTTGGTGGAACGCTCACCACAGACATTATAGTTTAATACGCAACTCAGATGCAAAGTTAAGATGGTTGAATCTTTTTCTTTTACTCTGGATTGGGTTGCTTCCGTTTTTTACTAAAATTTTAGCTGAGTATGGACCACTTCAATCGGCTGTTGCTCTTTACGCCTTAGACCAAGGAGCCGCAGGCCTGTGTGTTATGTTATCATGGCTTTATGCGAGCAAAAATCATAGGCTTGTAGACAAGAGTTTGCCTCAAGAAACCATAAAAACCATATTGATGCGCAGTGCAATTGCCCCAATCATATTTTTTGCTTCAATTGGTTTCTCTTTCATAAATCCATACGCTGCTTATGTTACCTGGATTGTTCTTATGCCCGTTTTTGTTATTGTAACGCAGTTGGGACGAAAAAACAAAAAGAAACGTGCATAATCCTACTTACTTAAACCCTTTTTTGGCTACTCAAAAACTAAGTTATTTCACACTAACTCGTATCACTTAATCTTAAATAGAGCCTGCTTTTAATGCCCTTTTTTTAAGTGCTGGCACGCTAAACATATGAAAAACAGGCATAGTTGCCATCACTAAGACTCTTCATAAGATATTCACTTAACGCCCTTTTATTAGAATAACCAGCTTTAAGTTGCAGCACATGCGATATTTACTTGATGACACAAGCAAAGCAAGAAGACAAAACTCAACGCCTAACTCGTTTCCATTACAGTCTCTTAGCATTAGGCAGTTTCATCTACGCTTTTACAGCAATGAACGTTTTACTCATCGCCACCGTGTTAACACCCATAATCTCAGAGTTCGGTTTAGCCAATCAGCCTCTGGTTTCCGGATTACTTTTGAGTGCTGGCTACATAGGAATGTTTGTTGGTGCATTAACCTGCGGCATACTCGCCGACCGAATCGGCAGAAAAAAAACTCTAATCTTTACCATCACAATGATGACTACTTTTACCGCACTTAACGCAGTCGCCCCCGACCCGTTAACCATGGGAATCCTACGTTTCTTCGCCGGAATAGGCTTAGGAGGAGCTCTACCTCAACCTGGCGTTTACATTTCAGAATACGTTCCAGCAAAATATCGAGGCCGCATCTTAGGCTTAGTAGAAGCATCATGGGTTTACGGCGCATTGCTCTCACTGGTCTTCCCCTTTATCCTCTACCCCCTAATCGGTTGGCGCCCCACCTTCTTAGTAGCGTTAATACCGCTCGTCTTGCTGCCAATCGTGCATTTTTATGCACCCGAATCCATCCGTTTTCTACTCTACAAAGGAAAAACAGTGCAAGCACAAAAATTGGTTTCAAAGCATAACCTTTGCATCGAGGAATTCAAAGAACAACAAGGGGAAACCAAAGCCAAAAACGGTTTCAAGTACGCATTAAGCGAAATTTGGTCAAAACAGTTCAGAAAGCGAACAATTATGCTCTGGATAGCTTGGGGCGTATTAGTCTATAGTTATCATGGCATTTTCACTTGGCTTCCAACTTTTTATGCATCCTCATTAGACTTGACAGTTGTTAGATCAATTCAATGGGTGCTTATCGTCACTTTGGCACAAGTGCCCGGATACTACACTGCAGCGTTGCTGCTAGATAAAGTGGGAAGAAAAAAGATCGCTGTTACATACTTGTTGTTTGCTGGAATTGCAAGTGCACTTCTGGGTTTAGCGGTGGGTCTGGAAAGCATTTTGTTTTGGAGTATCGTTATTTCTTTTTTCAATTTGGGCGCTTGGTCAGCTCTGTATGCTTACACGCCTGAATTGTATCCTACAAGAATTAGGGGAACTGCTTCGGGCGCCGCCGCCAGTATGGGACGCTTGGCAGGAGTTATAGCGCCCACAGCAACACCGCTACTATACTACTATGGAGGCTTACCGGCTGCTTTTACGGTTTTTGCCCTTGTCCAGCTTATGGGTGCACTGGTGATTTTGGTTCTTGGTGTGGAAACAAAGGGAAAAACCTTAGAGGAAACCTGCAAACCCGCTACGTCTTAACAAAGCTTTAACAGTAAACAATCAAAAAAGAAACGCAATTTTTTTTCTCCTTCTCTTTTGATCATCCAAAACAAAAAAATTTTCGTTGATTGTTTGTGTGTTTTGTTGTACCTGACTTGAGCCACATCACGCTATGTACCTGCAAAGCAGTTCCTTAAACTTCATAAACAGGAGAAAACAACAAAAAATGAAAAACAAAAATGTTACAAGTAAAATAATGTTTGGAATTACTTTGACAGTGCTTTTTGCATTATCGACAATTTTTGCTACGATACCTATTAACGCTGCCGATACAGAAGTAGAAGTTGAAACAGTCGCTTACCTAAGCTTCAGACCAAATCCCGTTGGACTAGATCAAACTTTCTTGGTCAACATATGGGTTACACCCGCAACACATGTACAAAGAAACCTTACTGGTTATACAGTAATTATTACAAAGCCCGATGGAACAGTTGACAAAGTTGGTCCCTTAACCTCCTATGATGGCGACGCAACTGCATGGTTTGAATACGTAGCTGATCAGGTTGGAACTTGGACGCTACAATTCACTTTTGAGGGCTGCCATTGCCCGTCATTTAATACTACCGCTAGCATGTTTAGCACTGCTGGAACGTTACCTGCTGCTTACTATAAACCATCAGAGTCAAAAGAGATGACATTAGTTGTGCAAGAAGAGCAAGTTAATTCATGGCCCGCTTCCGCATTGCCAACAGACTATTGGACAAGACCCGTATCACCAGATAATCGTGAATGGGCTACAATCCTTGGCAATTATCCTTATTCAGGATACTTGACTAATCCACCCGAAGATACAAACTCTTATGCAAGCAATTATAAATTCACACCTTATGTTCAAGGACCCGAAACTTCTCACGTAGTATGGAAACGACTAGGTGCGTTATCAGGAATCATCGGTGGAGACTATGGAGCAACAATGGTTGGTTCAGGTGAGGGCACATACGCAGGTACTCCAAGTATAATCTATCAAGGACGATGTTACCAATCTGTAACAGCCGCTGGAGGCGAAGATGTCCTACAATGCTATGATTTACGAACAGGCGAAATCTACTGGGAAATTAACAATCCTCTGCCTGGGTCTTCTTCAGTGTTTGGTTACACGCCAGGTTCTCTAACGGGAATATCAATAAGCGATGGAGCCGAAGTTGTACCCGGCGCAACCGAATCAGCAGTTGGACAAAGCATATCCTTAATCTATGTAGGTTCAAACCGTCTGGTAAAACTCAATGCATACACTGGAGCAATAACCCTAGATATAACTGCCTTATCAGGGACTTACTATAGAGACCCCTATGTCTTAAGCGTACAAAACTTAGGTTCAGGCAATTACCGCTTGATAAATTGGACAACAGCCGGAACTAGCACTGATTTCGCAAGCAGAATACTTAGCAACACAAGTTATCCATTCAGTAGCTTGGGCGTTTGCGACTATGAAACCGGCATTGCTGTCTCGGCTGCTTCAGTGACACCCGCCAATTTAGGCGCTTTCTCTGGTTCAAGAATAATGGCTGCTAGTCTAGTAACAGGACAACTACTCTGGAATATTACCGATACAGACACTATTTACAGCACAAGTACAGCAGTTGCTGATCACGGAAAATTCGCAGTATGCATGTTTGATCGTCATTGGGATTGCTATTCTCTTACAGATGGTAGTAAACTATGGGAAAGTGAAACAGCAGAATATCCCTGGGGATTCGCTTGGGCTTATAGCGTCGCTTCAGCATACGGTAGCATCTATGGCATGTCATATAATGGTATATACGCTTTCGACTGGGACACTGGAGACATAGTCTGGCATTTTGAAGCCCCCGCTAATCCATATGAAACACCATACATTGATGGCAACGGCTCTACTGTATACTCCTTTATGAGTACACCAGTTGTTGCCGACGGAAAAATATACGTAGGCAATGGAGAGCACTCACCCACTTCGCCAATTACTAGAGGATGGAGATTATTCTGCATTAATGCAACTACAGGAGAAGGCATATGGAACATTACCGGTGGCATGGCGGCTGGAGCAATCGCAGACGGCTATATAACAGCAGATAATCGCTATGACGGCTACATGTATGTCTTCGGTAAAGGTCAAACTGAAACTACAATCTCAGTACCACAAGTAGCTATAACATCCGGAGCTAGCGCAATAATTTCAGGCACAGTCTTAGACATGTCTCCAGCTCAAGAAGGCACAGCATGCGTATCAGCAGAGTCAATGACTGAATGGATGGAGTACCTACACATGCAACATAATATACCAGCTAACGCAGTAGGTATTCCAGTATCTATTGATGCAGTTGACCCTAACGGCAATGCAGTCCATATCGGCGACGCAGTCAGCGACATAAGCGGCACATTTAGCTACACTTGGACTCCAACCATTGAAGGCGACTACAAAATTACCGCCACTTTCATGGGTGACAACTCTTATGGTAGCAGTTGGGCAGAAACACACGCAACAGTCGTTGACGCATCGGCAACTTCACCTCCAGCAGAAACAACCATAACTATGCCGCCTTTTGAGCTTTACACAATAGGTTCAGCTGTAGCTGTAATTGCTGCAATCGCCATAGCGGTGCTGCTGCTTAGAAAGAAACCTTAACAATACAAAACTCTGCATTCCCTCTTTTCCTTTTTTTGGGCTGAATGTGCTTTACACGCGTTAGATCTCACAATATTTGGGTTTAACTCTCCTTAACCCTAGTGTAAGCACCAGCAAACCAAACGATTGCAATTTCCTTGAAAAAAATGGCAAGCCAAAAATGAATAAATTATGCTTAAGCTGGCTCAAGCGAGACATCCCTAACATCCTTTCGAGGCTTGGTTTTTCGCCCCACGTCAACGCCAGAACCAGGTTGGAGATTTGTATGCGTTGCCTTTTTACAGTGTTGTTTTAAGGTTACTTTTTGAGTTAACGGCAAATTTGTTCCTCGCTATATGACTTTATCTGACTGTGGCTGACTTGTATTGACGTTTTGAGACGCAGCCTGCAACAGGTTTTAAGCTTTGTTTTTAAAAAGCGACCCAAAACAAAGTCATTCAAAACAAAAATAGTTGTGTTTTACTTCTAAAGGTAGTTGTATTTAAGGGTCTTAGCGACGACTGCTTCTGAGTGTTCTTAGATAAAGAAGCGCTAAAAGATTTGTTGTTATTCTTGTTTTAAAAGCTGGCATGTTAAAGGGTATTTGTTATAATATGTTATGGGCGTAGTTTGTGTGTCTTCCTAAGAGGCCTCTGACGGCATCTTTTACGGCATTGATACGATAACGTAGCTGGCTTCTTTTGATTCGAATAGTTTCTCAAATTTATCTACAATTCTGGGGCAAATTTATTTTTTATATTATATATGCATTTGAACTCGTTCTGTTTAGACAATTTTGTTGGAAACTTTCAAGTTTTTATTCACTGTTTTGGCTATCAAATAACCTGTCGGAACAGTGTAAAGCACAAGTACTGCATCAAAAACCAATAAAGCAGGTATCAGTGCAATTATGTATTCGTCAGAAAAACTTTGACCGACTATTATCGGCATTATATATTTATACATAAAAAAACTTACAAAAGGCGTTATTGCGAACCTGAATGCAATTGCTGAAGAGGTTAAATAAACAACAGATTTAATTCTGAACTCCTGCATTTGAGTAGTCCTGAGAGTTCTACCGGTAAGCATTTGCGCTAAAGAGACTCCGACTATAATAGTTGACATTTCAATAAGATTCCATATAGGGAAAAGAAATCCCAAAGCTCTCGGAAAAATTAATGCTTGCCCAAAAGCAGTTAACACTGCAACTGAAAAACCAAGTCTATAACCGAAAAGTAAAACGACAATTACTATCGGAATTTCCCAAAAATAGAATTGAATTGGCGCGAATAATGCAGGTATTCTAACTTGGTCTAAAGATATGGCAATTGAACTAAAGACGCTGCATAACGCAATCTCTTTTGTGTTCATAGTTTAATATTAGCAAAAGTTTTTATTATAAAACTAACTATTTAGTCGAGAAAATAACCTTAACCTTAATTTTCTTTTTTAAATTTCTTTTAAATTCCAATATTTTTCGAAGTAAGTACTGCTTAAATCTACTACCCCTGGATCATTTGACCAGTAAAAAGAAGCCTTAGTAAAAACGTTACTCGGTAAAGTATTAATCAAGGTGTCTTTACTGTCAATTATGCCAATACCTGCCTTAATTTTTTCGGAAATAAATTTTACTTTAAAATTTTTATTTTTTTCGAAATTTTTTAAATCTTTTACATTAACTCTTACAGCACTATAAGCTACAATCACACGAACTTTGACATTTTTTGCTAAAAGCTTTTTCAAGATTGGATGGAAATCTTCCCACCAACCTGGAAACACTGATTTTCTTATCATTGTATCTAAGCTTATTCGGGTTGCTAGCACTTTCTTTCTAGAAAATATGGCAAGATGCTCTTTTCCAAAAATTGAAATAAGTTGAGGCTCTTTTTTGTTCTCTTCTTTGGATTTATTTTTTATTTGCGCTACTAATTCATCTGCTCTTACTTTTGTTTCATATGCTTCTTTGTTTCTTCGCTCCAATAATATTTTGACTGCTATATCTATCGGAAATGCCTCAAATTCACTTGGAAAAGAAATTGTTTTCGTAATCAACCCCATTCTTTGAAGCTTAGGTGCCGTTCGGTAAACAACTTCTCTAGCAAGGTTTGCGGATTTGGCGATTTGTGTTACAGCGGAAGGCTTTGATTTAACTAGTGCAAGGTAAATTTTTGACTGGTTTATGGTTAGTCCTAGTTTAGTTAAGGATTCAACTTGATCTGGGGTATCCATTGTGTTTTTCTTCTTTGTTTTTGGATTTGTTGTTGCTAGATGGTAATTATCAGTTGTGACTGTAGCCCTCAGTCCTAATTTGTTATTACCGCTTAACGTTTGTATGCTAAGATATATATATTAAAAAATGGAGAAAAAAACGGAATGAGTTATAATTTTAAGAAATTTAAAACAAATTCGTTTGCAATCGTATTAGTTCTATTAATGGCTTCTATTACGCTTTTAGAAATGCCAGTCAACCAAGTCCAAGCGCAAGTAGAGGGCGGGTCACCATCCGGTCTTCCAGGCGGTTCAGTGTATCCCCTGCCCTCTGATGCCACCCCCGATTACACAGTAACCACATATGCCTACCTAAGCGCCCGACCCAACCCAATAGGGGTTGGTCAAAGCTTGCTGATTAACATATGGCTTACCCCCGCATGTCATGTAGCCAACTACTTTACAGGATACAAAGTAATAATTATAACACCATCTGGAGAAGAAGAAACTACAACTCTTAATTCTTATGCCGGAGATGCCACAGCATGGTTTGAATACATTCCAACACAAAACGGTACATACAAGTTCAAATTTGACTTTCCAGGCGGATACTTCCCAGCAGGAACCTACTACATAAATCCAGGAGCAGCTTTTTCTGGCGGTTCAACAATCAACATGACAGAATCAAGATGGTACAAACCCAGCTCATCTCCAGTAACCGAAGTTGTCGTGCAAGATGAAATGGTAGCTTCTTGGCCTCCAGCACCGCTTCCAACTGATTATTGGACAAGACCAGTGTATATGCAGAACAGAGAATGGTATTCAATAATGGGCAACTACCCATGGAGTGGCAGCGGTGAAGGATGGCCTGATTGGCCAGCTGACACGAATTACTACAAAGGCAATACAAAGTATAATGCCTGGGTTGTAGCGCCAAACACAGCCCACATTGTGTGGAGACGACAAGATGCTATTTCAGGAATCATCGGAGCTGAAGCAGGAATCGTTTACTCAACGCAAGGTGGGGCTGGAGCAGTGCCAAGCGGTGATACTCCAAGTGTAATATACGCTGGAAGATGCTACGACACAAGAACGATATATATGAACAACGGATCATGGGTAAGTTGTGCGGTATGTTACGACCTACGCACTGGAGAAATGTATTATGCAATACCAGGTGGCACCTCGCCTTCATATGTTACATATGCTTCATCATATTCGACAATAGCCGGTATGGCAGCAGTACCTGGCGGAGAAGCTGGTGCAGGCACTATAGTAGAGCTTTTGACAATTTCCAACAATAGACTGCTAAAAATTGATCCATGGACTGGAGCTATAACGACTAACGTGACAGCAATGTCCGGAACTGTTATCGGCGAAAGTGTAATAAGTCTACAGACAAATAACACAGCTACAGGCCCTATGTTAATAAATTGGACTACACATGGCACTAGTACTAATTTTACCTCAAGAATAACGGAAAACAGATCGGTTGCATTTAGCAGTATTCCCTCTTCAGTAGATTGGCAAGCAGGCTTATTTGCCTCTGCGACAACGCTACAATACAATGGTGCACTATATGGCGTTCAGATAACTGGTTATTCATTAAAAACAGGGCAAATGACATGCAATTTCACAGACGAAGACTATGTACCATACACCACAGCCACAGCCGCTGTTGACCACGGAAAAATCGCTATACTCATGCAGGATGGTTATGCTGTTTGTTATGATTTGACAACCGGAAAAAGAGCGTGGGTCAGTCAGCATACATACGATGTCGGAGGTTATCCATGGGGTATCTGGGGTACCTATGATTCAGCTTCCTATGGCGGTAACTATATCGTATCTCTCTATGATGGCATTTACGCTTTCAATTGGTCAACTGGTAAAATCTCTTGGGTATACAAGGATCCGAGCATTCCATTCGAGACTCCCTATGCAGGATATGATCCATTAATGTCTTCTGTTAGTATAGCAGACGGAAAGATTTACGCCTATAACAGTGAACACACACAAAGCCAACCTTTCACTAGAGGATGGAAGCTCCATTGCATTAACGCTACTACAGGTGATGGCATATGGAACATCAATGGACCTTTGACTCCAGGTGCGATGGCAGACGGTTACCTAACCGCAGCAGGTAACGATGGCTATATGTATGTATTCGGCAAAGGGCAGAGCAAAACAACAATCTCAGCACCTCAAACAGCCATAACTCAAGGACAAAGCATCCTAATAGCAGGCACAGTTTTAGATCAATCACCAGCCCAACCCGACACACCATGCGTATCTAAAGATTCAATGGCAACATACATGGAATACCTGCACATGCAAATGCCGATCGACGGAATACTCCATAACGCAACGGTAACTGGCGTCTCAATATCCATCGACGCTGTTGATCCAAACGGGAACTACATACACATCGGCGACGTTACATCTGACGGCTATAGCGGCACGTTCGGCTACACATGGCAACCTGAAATTTCTGGACAGTATACTGTTACGGCTACCTTTATGGGCGACGACTCTTATGGCAGTTCGTTTGCAACAACATATGTGGACGTTACTGAAGCTCCAGCAATATCGCTAACACCAACTCAGACAGCAATAACTATGCCACCATTCGAACTTTACACGATCGGTTCAGTCATAGCCATAATCTTTGCAATCGCCGTCGCAGTACTATTGCTTAGAAAGAAACCCTAAAAACAAGAAACTGCACCCTTCTTTCTCTTTTTTTGGGCTGAATGTGTTTTACACGCGTTAGATTTACAATATTTGGGTTTAACTCTCCTTAACCCTAGTGTGAAGCACCAGCAAACCACGATTTCAATCAAAAAAATAAAATTGGCAAGCCAAAAAATAAAATGAATTAAGCTTAAGCTGGCTCAAGCGAGACATCCACAACATACCTCAAGGCTTGGTTTTTCTAAAACAAATTTTTTTAAAATAAATTAACCTGAAAAAATTTGAATTATGTAAAAAAACTTCATTACAAATTTACTATCTTGAGGGATATTTTTCTTTTAATGTTGATTTTGTGGAATCTACACTGAATACATTTCAAATATTGAATCAATTAAAACATCGTCTTTATTAAAAATATGTGGAGACCTGTAATGTATTTAAAAAATAAACCATTAGTGTTCATGTTTTTAGTTATTCTGATCCTGTCAGACGTCGCTGTAATGACAAATTCCCAATTTAACACAGCATCAGCACAACTTGCCACACAACAACCTGTCAGTGGACCGCTACAATCAGATGTTACTGTTGATGCAACAATTGACACCATCGCCCACCTCAGCTTTAGACCAAACCCTGTAGGAATGGGACAAACTTTTCTGGTCAACCTTTGGATGCAACCACCAATTCACGCTCAGCGGATGTTTATCGACGCCTTCATAGTCACAATTACCAAACCTGATGGAACCGAAGATGTCATTGGTCCTTTAAGCTCCTACACTGGCGATGGAACTGCATGGTTTGAATACTTGGCAGATCAAGTTGGGGTCTGGAAAATCAAGTTTGATTTCTTAGGAATGTATTGCCCAGCAGGACGATACTATAACGGCTATATTGTAACAAACAGTTCAGGTACGCAATTCAACTCATCGGTATACTACAAACCAAGTTCAGATGGACCTTACGAGATAGTTGTACAGAATGAACAAGTCGCTTCTTATCCTTCATCATCATTACCGACTGACTACTGGACCAGACCCATAGAGCCCATTAATAGAGACTGGTGGTCAATTCTTGGGAACTGGCCATCAACCGGCGTTGTAGGTGGAGGTGATTATTGGCCAGAAGAAACCAACACTTACAACGTCTATAATGGCGGAACCATGAACAATTATTATGTTGCATACGTAACAGCGCCAAACAGTGCACATGTAGTTTGGAAGCGACAGTTCGCAATAGGTGGTCTCATAGGAGGGTCAATGGGGCAACAAAGTGTTGGTGACACTGCCACATTGATTTATGGTCACCCAAAAATCATCTATGCGGGAAGAGCTTATCAGACAGTCACTAAAGAGTCCAATGGAGTAGTACAATCAGTGTGGCAGTGCTATGACATTCGCACTGGTGAAGTATTCTGGGAAATATCCGGCATAACTCAACCGCCAACATTCATCATGTATGATGATGGTGGTACTACAGGTAATGACGCTAACGCACAACCATTCACGGCAACAGCATATCTGGGTTATATTGGCGGTGGCAGACTGATAAAGTATCGGCCATTTACCGGAGAAGTAGTGGGGAACTATTCAATCGCTCCCTTGACGACAGGAGTCTTCTACGCTGATCCATATGTTCTTAGCATTCAGAATATCGGCAATACAGCGAACCCTAACTACCGGTTGATCAAGTGGACCACCAAAGGAACCCTTGCCAACCTGACAGTTAGCTCAGGCACTAGAATAGTCAGTAACATTTCTTGGCCCTTCAGCACTTTAGGAAACTGTGCTGATTTCGAAACAGGCATAGCTGTTTCCACGGTAGCAGTTACTAATCCTGCCACTCAAGTAGCCACTGAAACCCGAATAATGGCTGCAAGCCTGACAACAGGACAACTGCTATGGAACATTTCATCCGGCGTCAACACAGGACAATTCAGCGCAGGCATCGCATTAGCTGATCACGGAAAATACGCCACACGATTTAACGATGGGTATTGGTACTGCTGGAATCTAAACACAGGTAAACAATTATGGAAAAGTGAATTATCCAGCTGGCCCTGGGGAACATTCGGAACCTACGGCACAACATCATATGGCGGCATGATAATCTCAAGCAATTATGACTGCATTTCAGCAATTGACTGGGATACTGGAAAAATAATCTGGAAATTCGAGGCCGCAACAAACCCATACGAAACACCGTACACAGGTGAAAACGGCACAACAGTAAATTCTTGGCACAGCGTAGCCTGCGTTGCCGACGGAAAAATCTACACATTTAACGCAGAACACTCACCTGACCAGCCGTTAAAACGAGGTTGGAAGTTCCAATGCATCAACGCCACCAACGGTGAAGGTATCTGGAACATAGCGGCCACCCAAGCTGGAGGAGGAGATGGTTCACGGGTTTTCCAAGGTGCTATAGCGGACGGATATGTAGCATTTTCTGACGCATATGACGGATATATGTACGTGATTGGCAAAGGTAAAAGTGCAACAACAATTGAAGGACCGCAAACTGAAGTAACACTAGGGCAAAGTGTCATAATAACCGGTGCCGTGCTAGACAAGTCTCCGGGGCAACCAGATACGCCATGTGTATCTAAAGAATCAATGACTACACAAATGGAATATTTGCACATGCAATATCCTATCGATGGTGTTTACCACAACATTTCGATAACGGGTGTTCCTGTTTCGTTGGACGCTGTTGATCCAAATGGCAATTATGTACACATTGGCGATATTACATCTGATGGGTATAGCGGTACGTTTGGCATTACTTGGGAGCCCGAAGTTTCGGGGCAATACACTGTAACTGCTACATTTACTGGCGATGACTCTTATGGCAGCTCGTTTGCAACAACTTATGTGGGCGTAACTGAAGCTCCAGCGGCGTCACCTTCACCAACATCCGTTAGCTTTGATGCAATCAATAGTAACTTGTCAATGACTGTCATTGGCGGCGTTATTGCAATAATTATTGCAGTGGCATTGGCTACCCTTTTGATTCTTAGAAAGCGACCATAAAAAACTAAAGCAATCAACACACCTACTTTTTCCCTTTTTTAATTCTTAAGTTTAGAGAAAGCGTTGAGACGGTTTTCAATTGCATTTACCAAGCAATTGCGTGTTTCATCTTCTCATTTGATTCCGGTAAAAGGTCAGGATATTCTAAATTTCAAATATTGCCGCTTCTTATTAAGGACTATTTTTATTAATTAAAAAAATTAAAAATTGTGCTTTTTGTAATACTAAGCAGTAATACTGTTTTGTTGTATTTCTGTTATCCAAAGGTATTCAAAATAGCCTCTTACTATTGCAACAATTGAACTATTGTTTGTCCATAACAGTGGTGTATCGCACAATCCTGCTTTGTTAGATGTGCAGATTATAACTTCTTTTTTATCATGAATAGTAAATAACGCCGAAGGCACCGTACTGGTGTATTTTATTTCTGACCCATTTTTATTTATTAGCTTCAGTATCGGATTTTCTGACCATAAATTAATATTTCTGGGGTTTTCGATAATAAATCGGAATTTCACGCCTTTCTCTATTGCTTTTTTGGTTAACGCAGCAAGTTTCATGTCAGTATATGATTTATGCGCCTTCCAGGATATAACAGCCTCAATGCTGTTACTAGTATTTCTTAACATTTCTCTTCTTTTTTGTATCAATATTTTTGTTCCGGGAAATAAAATCAAGTCAGAATCTCTTGCAGAGATTTCATCAGTATTTTTTTCTATTTTCACTTCTTTTATAAGCTCTTTAATCCTTCTTTCCAATTCTTCTATTTCTTCTCTTTTACGATTAATCATTATAGGTAGCGCTTGTTCAATTTGGGTTGCTTCAAACTTTTTTGGGTATGCAACAACTTTTTGAATTAATCCATTTTTCTCGAAAATATCCATGATGCGATAAATGTCGGGGCATGCCACTCCTGAGTGTTTGGCTAACGTTTTTGCGCTGGGCCTTCCTAATCTGATAAGTGTCAGATAAACGTGTGCTTGTGTGGGGCTCAATCCCAAGAGCTCTAATGTTTTCTCTTTTTCTTGAACCATGCCGTTGTTCCCCTTCCTCTTATTAGGAATTCATTTAGCTTATTGAGTTTTCGTGTTAACATTGATTCATTTTTGGATTAATTTTGCGTAATTTCCACTAAATGTGTCTTAAATGTATTTTTCAGTAATATTCATTAAGAAAAAATAAGGGATAAATATGAAAAATTTAAAAAATACAAAATCTTTTGCAATTTTTGTCACATTTCTATTGATTGCTTCTGCCATTCCATTGACTCTGCCAATTGAATCAGCCCAAGCACAGCTTTCAGAAACACAACCCATAAGCGGTGAACAACCCTCCTGTGTTACACCTATTAATCCGAACCCGAAGATGGGGCATTCTTGAATCCAGTACAACTTAGGAGTTTTTTTACCTTGGTATTACTGCTAAGTAGGGTTCGGGTGCCATGTCTGTTGTTGCATACACTGCTAGTGCTATGCTCCAGAAGACGTCGTCGTGTGTTCCCTGCGGATGACTAAATGCTAAACCGCCATCGGCACGTAAAGCAAATCGCTCTACGTTCAACTCGTTACAGATATCACCCCGATACGGCTTCTCAAACGAAACCATAGGATAGAAGAGCCGCCCATCTTGCATACGCTTCCTAAGCAGGCTAGCCATCTCACTTTTACGAGGCACACTAAAGTTAACGCCCTCAGCATTCTCGATGCCTGCGTTTTCCATGTCAGCTATGAAACTTGGGCCTTCACGGGTAATATCCACTCGAATTTTTTGAAAGCCTCCCCAGCGATCCTGAAGGGTCTTGATGTAACCCAAAACGGAGGCATCATAGGTTGGATGTGGAAAAATTTTCAGATGCCTTAGCAAAAGCTTCTCATCAACCGACTCCACAACTGATAACACATGAAAATCCTTAGTTTGTGCTGGATCTAAACCCGCATAAAAGTTGCCTTCACTGCTGGATTCAGGGTTAAGCATCTGTAGGTCCATGCCGCAGTTCTTCTCTGTGCCGATGCATGAAGCAATTAAGCTCTGATTTAGCCAGACGTTATCATCTTCAACCCAATCCGCCATCATTTCCCGCTGCCAACGAGAGAAATCATCGCCCATCTGAGTCTTTATCTGCCCAATAATGTTAGGCTTAAGAGGCCCGTTTGGAAAAAGCGCCTGCTCATAGGTGACATGTGAGGTTTTAAAGCAACTAAAATCTTTGTTGATTAAATATTTTAAAAAAGATGCTGTCGGTATGCCATGGTGTGCTGCTGCAGACGAATTTGCCATCTGTTGTGCCAAGCGTGTAAAGAATGGCGTCGTAGAGGTCTTGATCGTTGGCTACAAAGTTGAATTCGTCAGCGTAGACTACGTGCAGCGTTGGTCCCCTGATTGTTTCTGGGTTATTGGGGAAAGCTTCGATGCTGCTTCCGTTGGCGAAGTGAATCTGGGTTTTCTGGGGCTTAAAGACGATGCCGGCTGGAAGCCTTTGTGCAAGGGCTGCTATGCGTGCTATGATGCGTTTGCTCTGGCGCCAACTGGGCCCCACTACACCAACTGAAACGTTTGGGTGTGTAACGGCGTACTTTAGAAGCAGCGCCGAGATGGTTTGAGTTTTACCGCTCTGCCGACACCATCGTGCTGCGGTAAACTGGTTATTCTCAAAGATATCAATGAACTCTCTCTGGTAATTGTAGGGTTTGAAACCAATAATTTGCTCAAAAAACAAGTCAGAGCCAGCGCTGAATACTTCAGTCTGCCTTGTAACTGCCCCTGTGAGTTCAGTGTTTTTTTGCTCAAACGTACGCCATTTATCCAGGAACTGGTTGGGACGTAGAGCCCTGGCTTTTGGCTTGAATTTCTTTGAGCGCCTGCTGTAGCTTCGCATTCTGCTCAACCACCATGTTTAACTTGTTTTCTACTTCCCGATAATGAACATAGTCAACGATGAGTTCCTTGTACATTTTTGAGATATTAGCCACTGTCTGTAAACGTTGAACCTCAACCCTGCTCAACCCAGACTTTACGGAGGCTTTGAGTGCACCGGCTAGAATTTTAGCAGTTTCCTCAACACTTGGCAACTCCTTTGGAATAGTAACCGACGTATTCACAAAACCAGCACTTTCAAGCTGCAAGCCCATCCGCTGACACTTGGTGACTACAGCTTTAGGCGATTTATTAAGTTTAGCAGCAATCACATCAACACCGCTACCTGCACCAACAAGAACCCGCAGATCTGCTTCCTCTGCAGCCGTCCAAACTTTACCCGTCATACCAACAGCCCGACAACATACAGCAACTTATAAACTTGTACTCAAAACAATAAAACCCAAAAACTGTACAACACCAACACAAATGCAGCAACCCATCCTCACCCCACCCAACCAACATACCCCCAACAACAAAAATCCACCCCACCCATCCCAAACCAACCCAAAAAACACCCCAAAACAAAAAACCAAACCCCCCCACAACCAAAAACCGGGACAAGAAAACCCCAAAACACCCACCCCCACAAAAAACAAAAAATATTGTAAAACTGTTGCTACTTCTTAAAGAAAAAGAAAAACAAAATTAAAAAAACCACAAACCACTAGAAACCATAACAACTCACAAATCAGTACCGGTGACGTCTGGCTTAGTGGATTTACGTTTTTTTGTTCGCCACGTTAAACCGCTAAAGATTGTAATCGCCAAAAGAACCACAAAAACCACTACCTTGATTACTGTGAAATCTTGTAAGGCCGAGTAAAGTGCAAACGCTGCCGGAAACGCCCCCACAAACAAAGTAAAAAATATTGCTGTAGGCAGCTTGTAACTGTATTTGTAGTCTTTAAAGATGCGCCTGCCAAAGTACAATGCCGCCAAGCGTCCCATGCCATGAGTGCATTTTATACAATTATAACACGGCCGTAAACATCCAATGAAATGCAGCACACCATAAATTGCTATCAACGCCACTACAAAAAATACTACACCCGCTGTTACGTCATATAATAGAAAAGCGATCGTGTCAAGAACAATCCACCCGAAAAGAGCAAGGTTACCGAATACAACCAATTTTTCAGGAAAGAAAATTGGTCGACCATTTTTTGGTTCTGCCATGCAAACCTATTGACACAGATAGCATATAAGCATTACAATATATGCATCACCAGCAAAGGCGCATTAATTTTTGATGATTTTATCGAACTCACAATTCAAACGTACCGGAAAACCTGCACAAAACTTTCTGATTACAAAAAAACCTTCAATGAACACAAAGTCTAGTGCCTAACCTATTTTATTAGTAAGTTGCTCAAATGTAGGAGGGCTTTTATAATCAATGCAGAGATTGTAGGTTGAACCTAACTTGCCGATTGTTTACCTATGCAGAAAATGCAATAAACAGTACACAAAGGAAGAGTATGCTCAAAGCAGATTCTGTAAAGAATGCGGTTCTTACTTGCTGCTAAATTTTAGAACACCCGATAACGGTTTAACAGTTGATACAGGACCAGAAAAACCTGTTAATTCTCTTAAAGAAAAATCTGCACTAAGTAGGGCTGCTGAGAGCCTTAGACAAAAGGTAGGCAACTCAAAAGAGTATGAAGTCATATCCAAAACAGCACAGGCAGAGTCCAAAAAACCTGCATTTGATAATTGGATATGGAGCTCTGAGTACGATTTAGCTTTAAAATTTGAAAAAACGCTAATCGAAAAATACCACGGCAAAAGCCTTGAAAATGCCCTGCCTGGAAAAGTAGTTTCTAATGAGCAAGGAGAATGTTACTCCATTTCAGACTCTTGCACTTCAGACTTCAAATTAGCAACTTATGAAGAAAGCAGGCGACACCTTATCTCTGACTTAAAGGTCTTATCGGGGATAGGTCCTGTAAGTGAACAAACACTTAAAACCCAAGGCTACACAACGGTGGAAGAATTGATGCGCCATCCCCGATGGCAAAAACAAGCAAACGACTACATGAAAATGATTAATAAAAAAGAAGCAGCTTCAACCCAGAAATGGCTATGGCAACGTCTCCCAAAATCTCACCCGCTACTCCATTATTTAGCTGGGTTCTGCCAAACTCAAGACTTCGCCATAGTAGACATCGAAACCTTGGGGTTATCAGAAAGACCCATAATCCTGCTAGGCATAGCAAAACCCTGCAAAGACCATATTTGCTCTAGCCAGTTTTTACTGCGAGATATCCAAGATGAACCCGGCGCCATATGGGCTCTTATTTCACAATTAGAACCCAATTCATCGCTGATAACTTTTAACGGTCGAAGCTTTGACATCCCCTACATTAAACAAAGATTAGCTTACTACGGATTAGACGCATCCTTAGAAAACACGCACTTTGATATTCTCCATTTCACAAGACGCGCCTTAAAACATAAACTATCAGATTGCAAACTGGAAACAGTTGAAAAATACATCGGAATCAAAAGAGACATAGACATCCCCGGCGCCTTGGTTCCCCATTATTATGACACCTATCTAAGAACCAAAAACCCCGGACCCCTGGTCGCCATAGTTGAGCATAACAAACAAGACCTATTAACACTTGGAACACTGTTCTCTAAACTCTACGAGGAATGGACACTTTGATAGACGACTTCATCCAAAGCATTAAACGGATGCGTTCCTACAAAAAACAGATCGTCCACATAGAAGAAATTTCATCCCAAGACGCCTGCTTTGGAGAATCTAGAAAAGCCCCTTCCCGAAAACATCCAAAACTGCCTGCTTAAACTGGGAATCAAGCTTTATTCCCATCAAGCCCAAGCCATAAACAAAGCACGAGCAGGCAAAAACGTGGTAATCGTTACACCAACAGCTTCGGGAAAAACTTTTGCGTTCAACATTCCAGTGCTTGAAGCCCTCACAAACGACAAAAAAGCGTCGGCGCTATACCTCTATCCAACCAAAGCGCTGACAAATGACCAGCTCAAAGTGCTCCGAAGTATAGAAGAAGAAACAGGCATTGACGCATACTCAAACATTTACGATGGCGATACCCCCTCGCATCAAAGGGCAAGCATCCGCGAAAATTCTAAAATCATCTTAACCAACCCCTATGGACTCCACCAGTACCTTCCATGGCACTATAAATGGCGAAGCTTTCTGCAAAACCTCAAATTCATAGTAATCGACGAAGCACACGTTTACCGCGGCGTCTTTGGCTCAAACGTAGCCATGCTGCTAAGGCGGCTGCTAAGGATATGCAATTATTATCATGCAAACCCACAAATCATTCTCTCATCAGCTACCATCGCTAACCCACAAGAGCACGCCCAAAGACTGACGGGAAAAGACTTCGAAATCATCTCAAACGACGGTGCACCCAGAGGGAAAAAATCATTCATGTTCTGGAACCCACCATTCATCGACGCAGCTAACACTATCCGGCGATCCACACACCAAGAAACCCGTGATCTCCTGACTCTTAACATCCAAAAAAACCTGCAAACACTCTGCTTTACAACATCCAGACAAATGACTGAATTAATCACCCGATGGACCAAAGATGAACTCCAACGAAGAACTCCTAAACTTGCCAACTCGGTAACAGCCTATAGAGCAGGTTATCTTCCCCAAGAACGACGCGACATAGAAAACCGCCTAAAAACCAAGAAACTAATCGGCGTAGTCTCAACCAACGCGTTGGAACTGGGTATAGACATTGGTTCGCTGGATTCAGTGATAATCTCGGGTTACCCGGGAACAGTTATATCCACTTGGCAACAAGCAGGACGCGCAGGCAGAAGCAACACCGACTCAATCGTGACATTAGTTGCTTTCCAAAATCCCCTAGACCAGTACTTCATGAAACACCCCCAAGACTTCTTTGGCAGACCCCACGAGCAAGCAATAATCGACCTGCACAACCGTTACATCTCCTTAGGTCACATTATGTGTGCGGCAAGCGAGCTACCCCTAATGGATGCCGACCAAAGATTCTTCCCAGAACTATTCCAAGAAAGTATTCAAGCCTTGGAAGAACAACAATTAATCCGCAAAACCCCCCGAGGATACGTCTACTCAGGCACAGCAAGACCCGCCGAAGTGGTAAATCTCGAAAGCATCTCCCATCAAACCGTAACTGTAACCTGCAACGGAAACCTACTCGAAACCCTCACCGTAAACAAAGCCTATGAAGAAGCACACACAGGTGCAGTTTTGCTTCATCAAGGCGAAACCTACATTGTTGAAGATTTAGACCTCAACATGTTAACCGCTAACGTGCGGCAGGAAAACGTCAACTACTACACTGAAGCACTAAAAACCGTTGACGTCGCCATAAAGAAAACCTTTGAAGAAAAACAAGCTGGTGTTAAAGTTGGACTTGGCGAATTGCTTACAACGGAAACTTACCATACATACGTTATCAAAACGTACGATGAAGTAATCAAAAGACAACCCCTAACTCTGCCCTCGTTATCCTTCTCAACTGTCGGCATGTGGTTTACAGTTCCAAATAAAATACGCTCAGAAATTGAAGAGCAAGGGCTCGATTTTGACGGCGGATTGCACGCGGTTGAACATGCTATGATTGCTATGTCGCCGATATTTGCTATGTGCGATAGGTGGGATATTGGCGGTTTATCTACACCTTTGCATCCGGACACCGGGGAACCAACAGTTTTCATTTACGATGGCTTTGAAGGTGGAATCGGAATCTCTGAAGCGCTTTATGCTAAAATAACGTCTCTTTGGGAGAAGACTCTGCAGCTAATCGATAACTGTGAATGCAAAGACGGTTGCCCCTCATGCATATACTCGCCAAAATGTGGCAACGAAAATGAACCTTTAGACAAAAAAGCTGCAAGCATAATCTTAAAACACCTCTTAAAATTATGCCCAACAAGCATAACGCCCACAAAATGAGTACAGACGCCAAAAAAGTTATGCTGGTTCAAGCGTGACGTTAAGTACGAAATCTTCAACGCTTGTTTTTTCGTCTTGCATTAATACCAAAATCAGTTTAGGGATTAATACGCGTCCGTCTTTGGCCATTTTTACATAGAAAAGCTCTCCGCTGACCCACATGTTGATTGGTTTAACGCTGATTTTTAGCACCTGATCGGTTTCCAGTTTAAACTGCCACCTAATCAGTTTTGGTACTTGTACACGGTTGCCTTTCTGCAGTTTTGCTTTAAACGTTACTTTTTCTGTTAACGGCAAACTTTAGTCTCCGAAATTAACTTTTAATTACTATTATTGATCTTTTTCGACGCAAACACAAAAGATTTTAAGTTCTGAATCAAAAAATCGGCTCAAAACAGATTCTTTCCAAACTGCCTCAAATCGCTGGCAACTAATTGCATTAATATCGCTAAAATAAGAAAACATTTATGCAAAATTTAAATTATTTCCATAAAATAAGATATTTATAAAAAATTATTAAAATAAAAAATATTAAATAATAAAAAATCGGGTTTAATCTTTTTGAAGATTTTCCAGTTCCTTCACTCTTGTTTCAATAAAGTCGGCGACTTTTTGTTCACTAAACGCTTTCTCGTCACTTTGAAGTTTCAACTGTTCTTTGATGACATCTAAAAGCTTGTCTATATCCACTGGTTTTACGATGTACGCATCTGCTTTCTTGTTTAAAGCTTTAATCGCATTATCCATTGAAGGAAAACCCGTTACTATTACTTTTCTTGTTTTTGGAACGCCTTCTTTTAGTTTTGATAATAACGTTATTCCTTCCATGTCAGGCAATCGAATGTCGATAAGTGCCAAGTTATAGTTTGCCGTTTCAGATTTTTGGATGGCTTCATAACCGTTTTGCGCTAAATCTACAATGTATCCTTTATCGCGCAGAATAGCTGCTAAGGTTTCTCTTATGTTTTGGTCATCATCGATTACAAGAATTCTTGCGGCACTACCCAAATGCTTTCACCTCCAACACTTATTCTCGGTTTCAAAGGTACCCTAACGGTAAAAGTTGTTCCTTTGCCCTGCTTGCTTTCAACCATAATTTTTCCCTCGTGCGCTTCCACGATTCGCTTGCAAATAGCCAACCCTAAACCCATGCCCTTGGCTTTTGTTGTAAACAGTGGTGTAAACATTTTTTCAGTATTTTCTTTGGATATACCCGTACCTGAGTCTGTGAAACTAATCTCCATTATTTGTTTGTTGATTTTGCTGGTGATTGTTATTGTTCCTTTTTCCGGCATGGCTTCAATGGCGTTATTTAATAGGTTGACAAATACTCTTTCAAGCTGATCTGAGTCGACAACGATTTTTTGGTCTTCCCTAGTTCGGTCCAGAATTATTACGTTTTCCGGGATTGAAATATTTGCAAGAGCATTTTGCAGAATGATCTTAGGTGTTGTCTCGATATATTCTAAGTGGATTTCTCTTGAATAATCAAGCAAATCATTTACTATCTTGTTTGCTTGATTAATTGACTTGTTAATAATTGATATCATCATCTTTCTTTTTTCATCAGTAATGGCGCAGCCTTTGCTTTCAAGATAGTATGCGGCATTTTTGATGCCTGTCAACGGATTACGAATGTCATGACCAACCATACCTGCAAGTTCTCCGATGGCGGCAAGACGTTCGGATTTAACCAGCTTAGCCTGAGTTTCGTTTAACTGTTTGGTTCTCTCTTCAACAAGTGTTTCAAGACCAACCGAGTACTCTGCAAGCTGGTTCTCAAGAACCTTTTTCTCTGTAATATCAACAGCCATTTCGATAGCGGAGACAATTTTTCCGTTTTCATCAAAAATGGGCGTCACAATAAGTTCTATCCACTTTCGTTTGCCTTCAGCATTGACCGTTTGAAAAACATGTGAGTCAAAATTTAATCCCTCTTCAAAGACCTTTTTAACTCCACAGTTTTCGCAAACATTCTTTTCTCGCGTGAATGTTTCAAAACAATGTTTTCCTTCAGGTATGCCAACAATCTTGGTCAAGTACCCGTTTTGCCAAACAATTTCATAGTTTTTATTTATTATTGCTAACCCTACACCGACATTTTCCGTAACCGCTTCAAGCTTGTGATGTTCTTGCCTGAGAATATTTTCGATGTTTTTGCTTTCAGTGATGTCATGATTTGTCCCTCTGTAGCCTTCAAAGCCGTTAGGTCCCAAAATTGGTATGGCGCTTGTTTCAATAAAAACGGTGGAGCCATTTTTGTGGCGTCGCCTGCTAACATAGCCTTTAAATTCTTTTTTAGCCCAAAACTTTTCAAAGCCATCTTTTTTTAGCCTCTCTCTTTCATCAGGAAGGTAAAACTCGTAAAAAGGTCTTCCAATAACTTCATCAATTTTATATCCAATAATTTCTTCAACGGCAATGTTAGAATATGTATAATACCCGTTTATGTCAAGTTCCCAAATCCAGTCTCCTGTGCTGTAAGCAATATCGCTGAAGCGTTTTTCACTTTTCTGAAGTGCTTCTACTGCTTTTTTGCTTCCAATTGCCTTCCCAAGTATGTCTCCGTAAATTTTGAGAAGTGCGATGTTCTCATAAGTCCACTTTTCATCTTCCTGAACATTATCAAAAGCCACAAAGCCTTCAAGCTTCTTTGACAGGAATAACGGCAAAACAAGTAAGGATTTGATGTCTTGCATTAGAAGAAGCCGCTTTTCTGCCTCTGCTCTTTTTAACATTTTGGATGTATCTTCAATGTGAATTATTTCTCCCTTTTGAAGCGTTTTAATCCACCATGGAAAATCTGAAAGTGGAAGATTTTGCAAAAGCTCTTTTTGGGACGTTATTCCATCCATGCACCATTCGTGTGTATTACTTATTGTTCTGCTTTCCTCGTCAGTAAGAAAAACGTATCCTCTGCTAGCGTGATTTAACTTGGCGATTTTTGCAAGTGAATTATTGATAACCTTGTTAAGGTTTGGCTCAACAATTAGCTGGGTTGATATTGATGCAACAATTTTTTCTAACCTGAACCTGTGTTTTAAAGCCTCTTCTTTCTTTTTTAAATCGGAGATATCTTTTATTGCGAAAACAATTCCTGTAGATTTGCTGTTTTCTTTGACAAGTTCAGCTGACACATTTGCCATAAACTCATTGCCTTTCGCTGTCACCATGCAGATTTCAATATTCTCAAGTACCCCTTTTTCCTTAACTTTTTCTACAAGCTCTAAATATCTGGGGTGTTCTGTAAGACAAGTTAGCCCTGAGCAACTATTATTTTTTTCATTTGAATCTTTCTCATATAGGCTCAATGCTGCTTGATTGCATTTTATGATTTTTCCTTCTGTATTTGTAAATATCGCGGCAGTTGGAAGAGTTTCAAAGATTGTTTGAAATATATTTTCTGCTTTGTGAAACATGTTCTTGGCTGGGGGCATCAATGAAGAACTCCATTTTTCCTTTAATTCTCATTTTGTTGTATTCGTTTCTCATCAAATCAATGTATTTTTTAAATGACAAATCTGGAATAATGAATTCAGGTCCCTGCCAGTAACATGTTAATCGGATTTTTGGGTAAAACTTTTTCATTATCAATAACTCGATGTATCTTGCTCCTAAACCAAACATTTTATCTAAAGAGTTTGAGAATTCCTCTAATTTTCGAGGGATTTCGTGTCTTTTTATTTTGTAGGTTGCTTCGAGATGGAAATAGACTGATTTTTTGACGCTTTCCCCTAGTGTATTTAACGCTTCATCGATTGCTTCCAGCAGCATAAAATCAAATTTTTTTGATTTGTCATTTGACGTTTGTTTTCTCTCCTTCTCCTTTTAACTGTTGGGCGCTTGGGTTCAATTGAACTTTTTTAGTATAACCGACTGTAGTGTATCATAATATATAATAATTATGTAGTGAGGATTAATCAAAAAAATCATTCAACAAAATAAAACAGCCAAAAAATATTCAACAAAAATACAAAAAGCAAGCATAACTTTATTTTCCATCTCGCCAACACCTAAATGCGCGCGGAAAAGA
Source organism: Candidatus Bathyarchaeota archaeon (assembly GCA_963832745.1). Lineage (GTDB taxonomy): Archaea > Thermoproteota > Bathyarchaeia > Bathyarchaeales > Bathycorpusculaceae > Bathycorpusculum. The sequence goes on from CAWHVC010000004.1 coordinate 152,240, forward strand.
CAGTTTGGCAAACCAACATAACCATCTCCGACAAGCTAAAAATAAGAGAGAGGGGACGCTTGCGTTTTGTTGGTAATGGTTTGCCAAACTTGGTAATGATTTGTTTGTTATTCTGTTTTCTTAATGCGTTTTTGATTGACATATGCAGTTTTGATTGCACAAATACGATAACCGAAACCGTCACCAAAAGTCTCACCGTTCGTAATGAAAATGTGAAAATGTACCCTTAAATTACCACAATCCATAAACCTTGCCGCACAAACAACATCTAACTTCAAAGCGTTGGGTAAAAATGAGTAAAGCGGCAGATTTGGCTAAAACTTCCACAAAAGCTGGCTTCCATTACTTGTGGGGTCTGGTAATCTCAACAATTATCTCGTCAATAGGTACTATATTTATCGCCAATCTGCTAGGTTCAGACGCGTATGGTCTATATGCAATTGCCCTTACTGTACCTAACTTGATAATGATTTTTCGGGATTGGGGCATTAATTCTGCAATGGTTCGTTACACAGCCCAATATCGAGCAGAAAATCGTACTTCAGAAATAAGAAGCATATTTATCTCTGGCATAGTTTTCGAATTAGCCTTGGGACTTATTTTAACTTTAATTTCATTTCTTATTTCTGGCTATCTTGCAAGCGATATTTATAGTCGCCCAGAGATTGCTCCATTAATTCAGATAGCTTCAATTTCAATATTGGCGGGTGGATTAATTAGTGCTGCAACCGCCGCGTTTACAGGAACTGAAGAAACAACTTACAATAGTGTTATGTTGATTTGTCAATCAGTCATCAAAACCTTTCTAATAATTGGTCTGGTAATCGCTGGTTTAGGGACTTCAGGTGCAGTTATAGGTTTAACAACGGCTTCAATTGTTGCCGGTCTTGTAGGATTTGGATTCATTTTGCTCTTATACCATAGAATACCTAAACCCTTTTCTCATAAATTGGAAATAAGAGAATACACAAAAGAAATGCTCAAGTTCAGCTTACCCATTTCCTTGCTAACTATAGTTGGTGGTTTTCTTGCTCAATTTTACGTAATGCTTCTTCCAATATTTTACGCAGATAATTCTATAATAGGGAATTATAGTGTTGCTCTCAACTTTGTTGTCTTAATTAGTTTCTTTTCTTTGCCAATAACAACCATGCTTTTTCCAGCGTTCTCAAAACTGGACATTAAAAAAGATAAAGAGGCGCTAAAAAATGTCTTTCAATTCTCTGTAAAATATTCTGCGTTAATTGTTGTTCCAGTTGCTGCTTTAGTGATGTGCTTGTCTGGTCCAGCAGTTGCCACACTTTTCGGAAATTCGTACAGTTCAGCGCCACTTTTTCTTGCATTGCTGTCAATAACTTACCTATATACAGCAACAGGCAATTTGAGCACCAGCAATATAATAAACAGTCAAGGGCAAACCAAATTAAACCTAAAATTTACGCTACTTACTGCATCGATAGGTTTTCCAATGGGTTACATTTTAATTATGCACTATGGTGTTCTTGGATTAATCTTCACTACTATAACCGCTCCAGTGCCAAGTTTGATTTTATCATTAATTTGGGTTAAAAAACACTACGACTTAACTGTTGATTGGGTCTCATCGGTTAAAATTATTGCTTCTTCAGCAATAACTGCTACCTTAACTTACATGCTTATTAGCTTCATAAGTTTTGCTAGCGTGATCGAATTATTAGTGGGTGCAGTTTTTTATGCGATAGTTTTGATAGCGACTCTTATGTTAACCAAAACGCTTTCTATGACTGACTTAAACAGTTTACGTGCAATGACAACTGGGCTTGGACCGATAAGCAAGATAGTAAGCTTTCTACTAAATACAGTTGAGAAAATTATGATTAAACTTAAGTTAAATTAAAATCAAAATTTAAATTTTTCCAGATGAATTTTTCATTTATAAATTTTTTCTGATTTATTTTGTATTTTAATTTGGTTTGCAGTTAACTATAAATAAAAAACTAAACAAGCGCTCAATGGGTAGAGCTTATATAGTTTATCTGATAATTCAACGGTACAGAAAAAGGTGACCGCCAAGAAAATGAATTTACCTTCCGTAGAAGGCAACCTTGATAGCAAATCAGATGTTGGGGTAATTCTTCCAACTTTTTGTGAGGCGGAAAATATTGCTAAACTCATTGATGAAATTGAAAGTTTAGATATTAACCTTTCAGTTTTACTGATTGATGATTCAAGTCCTGATAATACAGCTGACCTCGTGCGATCCTTGCAAAGTAAATATGGAAACATCATGATTTGTGTTCGACCAAGAAAATCTGGTTTGGGAACCGCAATTACTGATGGCTTCAAAATTTTTCTCTCCCTAAAAAATCCACCAAAATATATTATTACTATGGATGCTGATTACTCGCATAGCCCAAAGGATATAATTCGATTAGTTTCCACGGCAAAATCCGCTAACGGGATAGTTATTGGTAGTAGATACTGCCCTGGAGGCGGCGCAGTCAACTGGAGCGTTGCGCGGTTGTTGATTAGCAGGGTTGCAAACCTTATGTCATCAGCTTTAATTGCTACAAAAATTCATGACTACACAAGCGGTTTCCGTTGCTACTCAACTGACCTCGTCCAGAACATGATCAATGACTTACATAGCGAAACCTACGAGATTCAGGAAGAAACAATCAGGCAAGCCAGCATCAAGGGTTTTGACGTAAAAGAAGTGCCAATGATTTTTGTTAACCGCAAGAAGGGCAAATCTAAGCTCACAGAAAAAGAGATCAAAGAATTTTTGTCTTACACCTTTAACGTTTTAGTTTCAAGGAAGTAATTGTTAGGTTTTTATGTCATACTTTTCTTTTGTATTTTATAATACTTGTAATGTCTCAAAAAACTTAAAGGTAAAAAGTAACATACTGGTCGGTTAGATTTTCATGCCTGCCCTTAAAACAGCGATTGGAGTATGCGCTTTTAATGAGGAGCATAACATTCGTAGGCTTTTAGAATCTCTTGATGTTGAGCCTTTGCCTACTGATTGCAGAATACTTGTTGTTTGTTCAGGGTGCACTGATGGAACAACCGGTGTTGTAAGGGACTTCCAATCTCGTGACAAAAGAATTCAGTCAATCGTTGAAGAAACCCGGAGCGGAAAAGCCAACGCATTAAACAAAATCTTCCAGGAAACTAAATCTGACGACATCTTGATTTTAGTTAACGCTGATGCCTTACCTGAACCTGGAAGCATAAGCAAATTGATTTCTGCTATTACCTTAAGAGATGATGGCGTCATTTTTGCACAACCTGTGCCCTTCGAGAGTTCAGGTTTAAGTTATCGTATTGTTAAAGTGATTTGGCGTTTGCATCACTTGATTTCTCTAAAAAACAGTCCTAAACTTTCAGGAGAACTCTGCGCTATTCGAACAGCTTGTCTTCAACCAATACCTGAAGAAATCGCAACAGATGAACCATATATTGAGCACATAATCCGTCAGCAGGGCTATAAAATTGGTTATCTTCCAGAGGCTGTTGTGAGAATTCGTTGTCCAACTAATTTGTCAGATTTGTTAAAACAACGTAAACGCATCTGGATTGGTCATATGCAGCTTAAACAGGCTACCGGCTTTGATGTTTCTACTTCAAGCTTTAAAAATATCCTGTACGCGCTTCCTGATCTTTCAGTGAGTGAGGTGTTTTTTGCCTTTTTAGGCGGCGTTTTAGAAGTTATTGCTTATTCTCAAGCAAAGCTTGCTAAAAACAAGGGGGTTCCTTACATGTGGGAGCCTATAAAGAGTACAAAGATTTCAATAAGCACACGGGATAAATGTTAAGCTTGAACAGTATGCGGATCATACAGGTTACGCCACGTTATTATCCTACTCTTGGCGGAGTTGAAGTCTTTGTACAGAAAATCAGTGAATTACTTGCCGCTAAGGGTAACGAAGTAACCGTTTATTCAATCGATAAACGTAACGGCTTGCCAGCCGTTGAAACAATAAACGGAGTGACTGTTAAACGTTTCATGCCGATTTTTGGTGACCCATTATACATTCCCGAATCCAAATTTTCCTCAAGCTTACGCAAAGAAAAAGCAGACATCATTCACGCTCATAATGTTCATACTTTTCCACAGTTAATTGCCGCAATTAACAAGCAGCAAAATCAGCAATTGGTGTTGCAGCCACATTATCACCGTTATGGCCAAACCCCTTTTCGGGATTCGCTTTTTAAACTATACCAAAAAGCTTTCTATGGACTGCTGTTTTCAAGAACAAGCTTGATCATTGCCAATTCCCCGCATGAAAAGCAGGCTTTGCATGAAGATTTCCCAAACGCAAAAGGTGTGGTTCTGCTGCCTGAAGGATTGGACACCAAAGAAACAAGAACTGTTCTTTATGCGCCTATCCCTAAAAGGATACTTTTTGTTGGAGTCCTGAAACGTTATAAAAATGTGCATAAACTGCTTGAAGGGTTTGCTTGGTTGGTACGTGACGGAAAAACTGATTACCGTTTAGTTATTGTCGGTGATGGTCCTGAACGTTCTGTACTTTATAGTTTGGCAGCTTCTCTTGGACTTGAAGATCTGATTGAGTGGAAGCAGAGTTTGACGAGGGCAGAATTACTTGACGAGTATGCTAAGGCAAATGTTTTTGTTATGCTTTCACAACTTGAAAGTTTTAGTCGTGTTGTTTATGATGCTCTCTTTATCGGCGTTCCAGTTGTAGTTTACAATTTTGGTGCCTTAGGATGCTTGGTTTCTGACGGTTTTGCGGAAGGTGTCCATTCGCTTACACCCCAAGCCATCGCAGACGCATTAATTAGTGCTTCACAGAATAAGCACCGAAAAATATCTTCTAATTCACAGAATTTTCTTGATTGGGAGACATACGTACATAGGTTAACCGTTTATTATAACAACTTACTGGCAAAGAATCAGTAGTTATATTTTTAAAGGCTCACTAAATACAACCTATTATTTAAGGTGACTTGGTGATAGAAGTACTCTTTCAACTGTTGTTCCTCACGGTGCTTTTTGTTTTTCTTGGGGAACCGTTGAGAGCTTTGGCTTTGAAAAAATTTGCTATTTTTCAAGGTTTAGATTTACTCCAAAACGGTATTCTCGATATTTTCTTTGGCGCAATGATTCTTTACTTGTTAGCACTTTTGCCTTTTGGGCTTTTCAGTTGGCCTATTCTGCTTGGTTACACAATTTTAAGCATACTTTCAAGTGTCTTTCTAAACCGAAAACAGGTAATCCAACTCTTTAACCTGAAAACATTAAATGTCTTAATAGAGAATAACAAAAGACAATTTTACGTATACCTCTCGGTTGTTGTAATTTTCATCATTTTCCTCTCAATAAATCTATCATCCTTAAATGGGTTAATCTTTGGCAGTGTCAGAGACGAATCAATTCATTCCCTTTACACTCAAGTTATCCTTCAGAACCACGCTTTGACAGGAACCCTGCAACCGTACTTGCCTGAAGGCGTAATTTACCCGCAAGCTGCTCACGTAATTTTCGCTTACTCAACATACATCCTAAACTTGGATATTCCATGGGTCGTTCTTTACGTTTCTATCCTTTTCAAGTCTCTTACTATTTTTGGGGCTTACTTCTTAGGAAAAAAACTTGGTAGCAATATCTATTACGGTCTTGCATTAAGTTTTGTAACCGCTTTTATTTCCAGTTGGCCTTTAAACGTTACTTGGGGCGCTAACCCTTTTCTAATAGGCTTTCCATTCTTTCTTGTTTGTCTAGGATTGCTTTTCAATCTTTATCGTAAGCATGACTTGACAGGTTTAGTTGTTGCTGGTTTAATGTTCGGTTTTACTGGTGCAATAATTTTGTCTTACCTTGAAGCGTTGATTGTAATTACTTCTTTGCTTTTTATTTATTATATTCTTGAGAGTCGCCAAAAAATCGTTAACAGTTTAACAGCTTTGGTCACTGTTTTATTTGTAAGTTTAATACCGTTAACCCCATTTCTGTACCAGTTTATTGCACTTTATCCTTATCCTGGTCACAACATTGGTTTACCATCTGATATAACCTCATGGGCAAGCCAACAAGGTTATTTTAACCAAGCTATCGATTGGGCATTCAATAATTTATCGCCGTATTTTCTTCCTAAAATTTTAATGATGTTTCTTATTGGAAGTTTTGCCATTATTCTACTTATTACTAAGGATTATGAAAACCCAAATGATAAACTCATTTCAATTAGCAGGTTTGCTCTAGCGATTTTTGCCCCTGTAGTTTTTCTGTCATTTCTCTCTTTCTTCCTTCCTGGCGACTTTAACATTATATCTTGGGGGCATCAAGGTATAATTCTTTCAATTCCAATAAGTATCCTAATTATTGCGTCGTACCTTAAATTTGCCGAGGTACTTCAAAACGGCAGATTTAAACCGTTAGCACAGATGTTCCCTAAAAATTCCAAAGTTGTCTTATTGATTATAATAACGGTTTTATCCCTGATAACGGCGCCTTTTCTATATTACCGTTTTGTTGATGATTCACAAACCCTCCGAGGTGCTTACGATATTTATGCTGTTACGACACCTCAAGATTACGCGTTAATGCAGTGGATGAAAGTCAATTTAACCTCGCCAGACGCATTAATTCTGGTTCATCCGTACGGTTCAGGCTTGTTTATTCCTTCTGTATCAAATAATAAAGTGATTTACCCCTATACTGGAAGCGCTATGAGTCTTTCTTACCTGACGCTGGTAAGTTTACTTGAGAACAAAACCCTTAACGCTCAAGCATACCAAATAATGCACAACTTGAATGTAACCTACATATTTGTCGGCTCAAACGTTGTCGCTGAACCTCCAACTTTGAAATGGGATCCATCTCTATTCTTGGGAAATCCGAACTTTGAAGTTATAAAAAACTTTGATGACTCTTACCTGTTCAAAATTATTAGAAATGATTCAAGCGTTAACCTTGTTGACGATTTCCAGTATCAGCTTTGGAATCAGAATGGCTGGTTAAATGGTGAAGCTGGTTGGGGTCAAGGAAACGTAACTATCACTCAAAATGGTGCATTTGGGTCAAAAGCTTTAGTGATTACATCACAGGCTACACCATTAGTTAATCAGTTTGAGCCGCGTTACACCAACTGGGTTAACAGGGACATTTATGTTGATAACTCCTCACAGGTTTTCCTCTCTTTTGATTTAGATGCAAGTCAAGGTTTCCATGGAAACGATTCGTTTGCGTTTATACTTTCTAACTTTAACCAAAGCCAAGCTGTAGTAGTCGTTACGCCTAACAGCATTTTCCAGAATTATTCAAACACTATAACATTACAAAATAACAAAGGCTCGTTTAGTATTAACATCAGCCAGTTATGGCAAAACTCTTACGGAACATCTATTCCATCAACACTTATCTTGAACATTTTAAATTATGACTTTGATGGCATTCAAAATGTCGCTCAAATAGACAATATATCAGTAACCTCAAACTCCACAATCAAACCTTAAAACATGTCAAACGATTGAACGGTATGAAAACAAACACTGAAACCCCCCGAGTTTCTGTTGTAATTCCAACACGTAACTCTGCAAAAACTCTGGACAAATGTCTACAAAGCATTCACTGCCAATCTTTTAACCAAATTGAAGTGATAGTAGTTGATGCGTTCAGTAGTGACGAAACCGCAAAAATAGCTAAAAGCTATCAAGCCAAACTGGTACAGGCGAAAGGTTTTCAGTCAAAAGCCCGAAACATAGGCGTTCAAAACTCCACAGGCGACTTTGTGCTTTTTTTGGATTCAGACCAAGTTTTATCCAGAATGGTTATTGCAGACTGCATTAACCTGTGCCTGAATGATGGCGCTAGAATGGTTAGGGTCCCTGAAGTTTTTGTGGGCCACAGTTTTTGGAGTAATTGCTCTGCTGTTTGGCGAAATAATTATGACAAAGTTGAAGCCCTTTATGGTGACCGTTTAGGTTTAGTTCACGGTAAACCTCGCTTTTTCTACCGTACTGATTTGGAAAAGGCTGGGTTGTTTGATGAATCTTTATTGTGGGGTGAAGATTATGATTTGTACACTCGCTTGCAGAGTAACAGTGTTAAGGAGTTAGTTTGCAGTTCGGTTTTGTACCATTTTGAAGCTGTTTCGCTTAGGCTGTTTCTGCTTAAAAACCTGCGTTATGGCGATTCAATATCAGCTTTTAAACAGCGCAGTGAAGGCCAAGGCTTTTCAGTAATGATTAATCATTCAGTTTTAACATTTGTTGAGATTTTAAGAAAGCCAAACCGGTTGTCTATTGTTGCTGGTTGTATTGTTTTGTTTTTGATTAAATCTAGCGCAACTGTGTTAGGCGTTTTGAAGGGTCTAAAAGGTCTATAACCTTTTTTGTGTTTTGATTGTTTGCTCTTGGAACTGAAGTTTTTAAGCAAGCATCAACCATTAGTTTACAACTTTAGGTGTTAAAATGAAGGCTCTTGTACTAAGCGGTGGTAAAGGAACAAGGCTTAGACCTTTAACTTTTACCTGTGCAAAACAGCTCATTCCCGTAGCTAACAAACCTATTCTGGGCTACGTTCTTGACCAAGTAGCATCAGCTAACATTAAAAATGCTGGCATAATTACGGCGCCGGAAACAGGGCAGTATGTTAAGGATTATGTTGCTGATGGTTCAAGATGGAACCTTAAAGTTCAATACATACCTCAGATGCCTTTAGGTTTAGCACATGCAGTTAAAACTGCTAAACGCTTTTTGGGTCAAGACTCTTTTGTCATGTGTCTTGGCGATAACGTTACCGGTCAAGGGTTAAACGCTTTTGTTAAGAAATTCAAAAACGAAAAACTCGATGCACTCATAATTTTAAAAGAAGTTGAAAACCCTTCTGCCTTCGGAATCGCTCAACTTGACAAAGACGGCAATATAACACGATTGGTTGAGAAGCCTAAAACTCCCATGGGTAATTTGGCAATTATCGGTACTTACCTGTTTAGTAATAAGGTTCATCAAGCAATTGAACGAATAAAACCATCCTGGCGTGGAGAATTAGAAATAACTGACGCCATTCAAGAAATGATTAACATGGGTTTCATTGTTAAAGCCGAAATTCTTAATTCATGGTGGCTTGATACAGGCAAGAAGGATGATATTTTATCTGCAAATGCTCGAATTCTTGATGAGTACATCCAACTTGATGTTAAGGGTACCGTAACTTGTAGCACGATTGATGGCAGAGTAAAAGTTGAGTCTTCTGCAAAAATAGTTAACAGTACTATCCGTGGACCCTGTATAATAGGCAAAAATGTTGTGATCGAAAACTCTTTTATTGGACCTTACTCAAGCATCGGCGACAATTCCTGTATCTCAAACTCAAATGTTGAATACTGTGTAATACAAGAAAACGTTACGGTCAAAGACATTGAACGATTAGAAGATAGCCTGATTGGAAAAAACGCTAAAGTAACCAAAAACCAGCGGAACCGTACAATCAAAGTTCACATGGGCGATTATTCCGAAGTAGAAGTCTGATTCGCTTGGGACACAACAACTGTTATAAATCTTTCATAAATATAGCTTAGACATAACATAATCTTGGGTTGACTGCTGTGCTTGAAGGAATAAGAATCAAAACGATAGACCGCTTTGTTGACGAGAGAGGCTTTTTCACCGAATTAATGCGCAAAGACTGGACAGACCTATTTGCAAAAGACACGATCGCCCAAATCAACCATTCCTTTACGTACCCTAACATTATACGGGCATGGCACAGGCACCTGCGAGGTCAAGTTGATTACTTTTTAGCGTTAAAAGGCACAATAAAAATCGGCGTTTACGATGATGAATCAGGCGAGCTTGACGAAATCGTTACAAGCGGCATGAAACTTCAAGTGGTTCGAGTGCCTGGTTTATACTGGCATGGATTTAAAGCTGTAGGCGATGAACCAGTTATGCTTGTGTACTTTACTACCAACCTTTATGACCCATCTAACCCCGATGAAGAACGTAGAGCATGGAATGACCCAACAATTATCCCTAAACTGGTTAACGGCAAAAATGCGGATCCTCGTGTAGGTAAACCTTGGGATTGGAATCTTGCACCAAACAAGTAGAGTGATAAAATATGAAGTTGTTAGTTACAGGCGGTTTAGGCTTCATAGGAAGCAACTTTTGCAGGTACATGCTAGCAAAGCATCCGGATTATGAATTGATAAATGTTGATAAAATCGGTATAGGTGCTAACCCGGCTAATCTGCATGATATTGAAAACGATAAACGTTACACGTTCATTAAGGGTGATATTTGTAATCCTCAGCTCATGAACCGGTTGATCCATCAGGTTGACGCAGTGGTTAACATCGCCGCGGAAACCCATGTTGACCGTAGCATAAGTGACCCAAACATGTTTCTGCAAAACAACACTTTGGGCACGTTTACGATTCTGGAAGCCATAAGACGACATAACCATAAAGCTCGCCTGTTGCAGGTTTCAACTGATGAGGTTTACGGTGAAGCCCTTGAAGGTTCCTTTACAGAGACTACTCCGCCTAAACCTTCTAATCCTTACTCTGCCTCAAAAGCAGCCGGCGACATGTTTGTTCTTGCCTATCACAAAACTTACGGCTTAAATGTTTCAATAACCCGTTGCACTAACAATTTTGGTCCTTATCAGTTGCCTGAAAAGTTGATTCCGAAAACTGTTATCCGCGCCCTGCGTGATCTGCCAATTCCAGTTTATGGCTCAGGCCAAAACGTTCGCGACTGGATTTACGTGCAGGATCATTGTTCAGCGATTGAAACTGTGCTTGAAAAAGGTGTTCCAGGCGAAGTTTACAATGTTTCTGCTGGAAACGAAGTTCCAAACATTGAAATTGTTAAAAAAATTATTGCCCAGCTTGGTAAGCCTGAAAGCTTAATCACTTTTGTTGAAGACCGTCCAGGTCATGATACACGTTACAGTTTGGATTCAACAAAAACTCGGACAACATTGGGTTGGAAGCCAGCGTGCGATTTTGAGAAGTCGCTTGAATCCACTGTCAAATGGTACCTAGAGAATGAGCATTGGTGGACACCTTTCGCTACTGAAGTGATTCTTCATCCTACTCCTTGGAAGCTTAGTGGTGTTCATTGAAGCTTCTAGTTACAGGCGCCAGTGGACTTTTCGGTTCTAAACTGGCAAAAACTGCTTCAGCAAAAGGTATTGAAGTTTACGCTGGGTATAGCAAGGACCCGACGCAAATTGGGGTTCCTGTTTTGTTTGATGTTTCTGACAAAAACCAAGTGGAGAAAGCATTTGCTTTTGCAAAGCCTGATGTTGTGGTGCATGCGGCTTCTTTGACTGATGTTGACAAGTGTGAGCTTAATCGGGAGCTTGCTTGGAAAATTAATGTTGAAGGCGCCAAAAACATTGCAAAAGCCGCCTCGGAAAGCAATGCTTTTCTTGTTTATGTTTCAACCGATTATGTTTTTAGTGGCGAAAAAGGCTGCTATAAAGAAACTGACCAAACTGGCCCAATTAGTTATTATGGGTTAACCAAGCTTAAGGCTGAAGAAGTCTCCCTTCAGTCTGTGCCCGGTTGCTGTATTGCTCGCACAAGCGTAATTTACGGCGCAACACCTGCTGCAGGCAAAATAAACTTTGCACTTTGGGTTCTTAACAAACTTAAAATTGGCGAAAAACTGAGGATTGTAACTGACCAATGGAATTCTCCAACGCTTAATACTAGTTTGGCTGACATGGTTTTGGATGTTGTTGAGCAACGTTTAGGCGGTGTTTTTAATTTGTGTGGCGCTTCGCGGGTTAGCCGTTATAATTTTGCTTTGGCTTTGGCTGAAGTGTTTGGTTTGGATTCTGGTTTGATTGAACCCGTCTTGGCCTCGAGTTTTAATTGGCCTGCAAGGCGTCCTATGGATTCTTCTCTTAATGTTTCTAAAGCTCAACGACTATTGCATGTTAAACCTTTGGAGTTAACTTCAGCGTTGGTTGAGTTAAAGAAAGAATTAGATGCTCTTTGAAAAAAGAGAAAGATTGGTTTATTGACTTTTTTGTTCTGTGTCGCCTAATACTTGGTTGCAGTATGGGCATACGTTGACAAGTTTTGATTTTCCGCCTTCAAAGTCAAGCATCACTAATGGTTGACTGAATGTTTTCTTGCAACTTGGACACGCGTTTGTTTGGTTTTGGGTTTTGTTTTGCTTGTTTGTTGTTTTCTGTGTCTTTTCTTCTGTTATTGTTACGGCGGTTGTTGTTGCAGATTGAGGTTTTGGTTGTGTAGCTACAATTTTAGGTGTTGCCGCCGGTGGTTCTACTTGTTTTGGCTGGGTTTTTGGTTGAGTGTAGACTGGTTGGGGTGGTGCTTGGACTGGTTTGGTTGCGGTTTTTTCTTGTTTTATGCTTGTCACGATTTGGGTTGGGGCTGGGGTTTTATTTTTTATGAATCCTAAAAGTAGCAGGACTGCGCTTATGGCGATTGCTGCGCCTAGTCCGGCGTAAATTATGCTTGTGAAGCTGTGGTACGGGTTTGCCCAGTCTGCGCTGAACTGTAAGTCGTATTGGTAAAGTTGTACGTTAACTATCTTGTCTATCTCGTTAACGGCGTACATTACTGCTCCTGAAAAAGCGATGATTGCTATGAGTAATATGCGGCTTAGCCATTGATTATTGTTAAAGCGACTGTAACTCATTTGTTAAGCCTCAAACGTTATTGTCTATTGGTGAACAAAAACGTTATGTTTGTGTTGTGGTAAATTTACGTCAACTGCAGGTACTGATGATTAGTGAAAGGCTCTATGAAACCGTTAAGTGTGAAACAGATTGCCAGCCAACGCATCGATATCCTTTTTGAACAAGCGGAAGCTGTAATAAAAACCAATCCGCAACTGGCCGCTGAATACGTTAAGGTAGCCCAGAAGGTGGCTATGTCTGCACGGTTTGCTTTGCCTGCAGAGTATAAGCGCCGCATCTGTAAGCATTGTGGCGGGTTTTTGGTGGTTGGTTTTAATTGTCGTGTGCGTATTCAACAAAAAAGGGAGCCTCACGTCGTAGTAACATGTTTAAACTGCGGTTATAATTCACGTATAATGCTTAGAAAGAAAAAGGACCGAGTAGAAATTGAGCAAAATAACGACTCGAATGAAACGTCACGTTAAACATGTGCTGAAAGATGAAAATCCAACTATTTGGATTGGCAAGGAAGGTCTAACGCCGCAGTTGGCTGCTGAAGTTGAAAAGCAGCTTCAAAAGAACAAAATGGTTAAAATTAGAATTCTCCCAGCCGCATTAACAGAAGAGAATACTGCGCAGAGTATTGCCGCTAAAACGGCGGAACAAGTTGAAGCTGCCCTTGTTGAGGTGCGTGGTCACGTTTTCATTCTGTTTAGGAAGCGTCGTCAGGTAGATCAGCCTTCATCTCAACCCAACCCTTAACTGGGCTTTTGGTTTTCTGTTTTTAGAATTGTATAAATATCAAATCTTCTTTCTGTTTTTTAGGTAAATTTTTAGTTTTTGAGGCGTTTAGTTTTGGTTTTGGATTTAGGTTGGTTAATTAAAAAGGATCATGATGAGTATCGACGGTTTTTTGTTGAAATGGCGAAAACTGAACTGAAAGATGGTAAATACCGTGAAGTTGCTCTTTGTAATGTTATGCGGAAGATTTTGGCGCATCATGAAGCTGAAGAGGTCTCAGTTTTCCCCAAAATGCATCAGATTCCAGAGTTAAACAGGTTGGTTTTTGAGCTTGAAGTTGAACACGCGGACATGCGAAAACTTTTCGAGACCCTTCAAGGTGAACGTGCAGATACTGAAATTTGGAAGTACAAGCTTGCCTCAATCTTTGACATTATACATGCACATTGGCTTAAAGAAGAAGAGCAGTTAACGCCGTTTTGGCAGATGTTTTTTTCAGAGGCAGAATGGGCGACTTTTTCAAAACAGTTTTCGGAAGCAACTGAAAACTATCTCAAAACCCATTAAACAAGTTTTCAACATACTAATCGCCTGATTTTCAACCAATACAGCCTACCCCCTCTTAGAGAATTTCTGGTTTTTATTTTTCTTTTTTTGTAGCATCTCTCGGGAGTGGTTTTTGGGTTTGTTTTTGGGTTGCTTTTTTGATTCTAAACCCGAAACATTTGCAGAGCACGTCAAGGTGTGTCAAAGAAAGTCGGTATGCGTCAATTGTCGTCAGGTAAAGTCAATGTCAATAGGCGCAGAATGACAGCGAAAAAGCATTGAACGGCAAAATGCATTCGGGCTCTGGCATGGCCCATTAAATCGTATGTTTCTTCTCTGTTTCACGCTCCAACAGCATAACAGGTGGCAAAACGTGCCCTTTAAACAATTTTGGCGCTAAAAAAGCCTTATTCTAAAAGGATTAAAACAAAAAAATTAGGTCGTTTGATTCCAAAAGAAAACGTCGTCGTATTTGCCTGCCACAGGGTGTGCCGGGTCATCGTAGACAATGTCAAGTTTTAAACCGTACCGGTCAAGCCTGCTCTGAAGTTGCGTCCAGATTTGCTGTGAAGTGCCGTTTGCATCCCAAAGTCCCCAAACCGTGTCGTCGGGTCTGCGCATTCCCCACCCGTAATTGTTTGGCAAAACCAGCGCCGCCTCCGCTTCAATGCCCCCATGGATTACCGAAGGGTTTTGGACAACGTCATTCCAGAAACGCTCCAATGCCTCAAAGTGCTCTTCTTTCAAGGTGCCGTATGGGCCCCTCATGTCTTCTGCGTAATTAAAAATGACAACGTATTGCGCGCCAGCTTCGTAAGACGTTTTCATCTGCTCAAACATCTCATTTCCGCCTGTAAGGTAAGGCGCGTGCGTGTACTTCCAAGTAATAATTGTACCCCAATCTTTACCCTGCAAGTTTGCCGCTCCCCGCACCAAACCGATTTCCTGAGCAACGGTATTGTTCCAGCCCAACTCCGCCAGCAAAGTGTCGTAACCTCCTTTGTAATCAAACCAGTAAAGCGCATAATCCGCCGTCAAGAAATTGGTAAATGTGAAATTTGAGCTTCGGTCTTTTGCACGGCTAATTAGGGTATTGCATTGATCGATGTAGCTGTTGGAAGTTTCATTGATGGTTTGTAAAGGGCGACTGCTCAATAATTCTTCATATGTCTGCGCGATATTTGGCCATCCATTGGGAAACGTTGGTGGTTCACCAAGTGGATAAATAGTTGTGGTTGTTGCATTAGGATAATAAGTAATCAAAGCAACGTATGTTTCAAAAGGAATCTCGGTGGAATTTCCAGGTAAACTTAGTGATACTTGAGCAATTATTTTTCCATCTGGAAAATACTGAAGGGTAGTGTTTTCATCAATATAATAGCCTGTGATTGAACGGTCCGCCATTTTTCTATAGGATGACTTATTGTCTTGGAAGAATGGCATTTCTCCGTCTAACATTTTTCCTGCTGGTTCATCGTTGAAGTATATGCCTGCTAACTTGTTGCCCCAGTGTCCATCATATGATTTAAGCCATTGCTCCATGTAATATGCGCTGTCGCTGCCAAAGTAAACCATAATGTCCAGTCCAGCGTTAATGGCGTAGTCGCCTATCTCCGTAACCGCTGTTTTGTCTTTCATCAACGTGCCTGATTGTAGCACAAATAGGTTGGTATAGTTGGCCACTTTGTCGATTAATGCTTTGGCGTCTTGGGTGCTGTTTCCACAGTAGGTTACGCCCACATGGAACGGTTTTTTTTCTTTGACGCTTTCGCCCAAGCTTGTGTAGCTAATGTAAGCAATTAATCCTGCTAATAGTAGAAAAATAATCGCTGCTGAGGGTACAATTTTTCTTTTCATAGGCAAACGCTTCTAAGATTGAGCATTTCACAAGTCGGGGTTTATTTATGTTTTCCAGAATCTGCCAGTTAAGGGTAAAATTTTCAAGTGAGCAACGAAAAAGTGATCTGCTCTTTTATTCAAAAAAGTAGATGTTGGCATATTTGCCTGCTACAGGAAACGCTGGGTCGTCATAGACAATGTCTAGTTTTGTGCCGTATTGGTTCAGCTTGTTTTGTACTTGGTTCCAAATTTGGGTTGAAGTATCGTTTGATTCCCATATTCCCCAAATGATGTCGCTGGGGTTTCGCATGCCATAACCATAATTTTTTGGTAAAACCAGTACAGCTTCAGCTTTAACGCATCCATAGGTGACCGCTGGGTTTTGGACTACCTCGTTCCAGAAACGTTCTAACGCCTGAAAATGTTGCTCTTGTAGTGTACCGTAAGGCCCTGACATGTCTGCTGCATAATTGAATAACATAACGTATCGGGCTCCGTTTTCGTAAGAGGTTTTCATTTGTTCAAACAATTCGTCGCCGTCAGCAAGGTAGGGTGCATGGGTGTATTTCCATGTTAAGATTGTTCCCCAGTCTTTGCCCTGCAAATTGGCTGCCCCACGAACTAAAGCGATTTCTTGGGTGACAGAATTGTTCCAGCCAAGTTCCCCAAGAACCATGTCGTATCCGCTCTTGCAATCCCACCAGTACAATCCATAATCAGCCGTAAAAACAGGGAATTCCCCTTTGCTTATGTTCCATTGATTCTTTAAATCGGCTACTGAGGCGCTGGTTTTGTTTACAAAGACTTCAGCGGCGCCGTCACAGTCTGTTAGGGGGTTTTTGCTTGCCACTTGTTGATAAGTTTCTTCTTGGGCAATGCGGTTTGAGCCATTTTCCATTGTATAGAAATCATTTTTTAATGTTTCATCTGCTGAATCCCCTGCATTAATAGGAACATAGGAAAGACCGCCCGTGTACACTTTACTTGTTGAGTTTGTGATTGTTTCGCTTACTGTTATTGTACCGTTTGGTTTGTATGTAGTCGTATTGGTGTTTCTTAACATGATCGGCATTGTTACTGATGAATTAGTTGGGTCTACACTGGAAGAAGTTTCTTCCACTCTTTGAACTACAATTGTGCCGTCAAGATAAAATGTTGCAACATACTTGTTTCCATCACGATAATTCACTAAGCCATTTTTATTTCTATCCAAGATTATTCCCCGCTCATTCGTGTAATAAATGTCTCCGTCAAGAAATTTACCTCCAGGTTCATCACCCAAATAGACGCCTGCAAACATGTCTCCCCACCGTTGCTTCGCTGTGCCTACCCATTCAGCCTTATCTGCAGAAGTTAAAACGTCAAAATAAGCAGCAAAATGCAGTCCTTTAGCAACAGCATAATCCCCTACCTCATTTACTGCTGTGGCATTATTTTTCAATACGCCTGACTGCAGGACAAACAGGTTAGTGTAGCTGGCAACTTTGTCGATTAGGGTTTTGGCGTCTTGGATGTTGTTTCCGCCGTAGGTTACGCCAACATAAAACGGTTTCTGCTGTTGGCTACTTTCACCTAAGCCTGTAAAACTGATGTATGCAATTAAACCTGCCAATAGTAGAAAAATAATCACTGCTGAAAGCACAATTTTTCTTTTCATGGGACAATCGCTTCTAAGATTGAGCATTTCACAAGTCGGGGTTTATTTATGTTTTCCAGAATCTGCCAGTTTAAGGTAAAATCTTCAGTGGAGCAAAGAAATAAGTGTTAAGTTATGTTCCAGAAGTAAATGTGTGAGTATTTGCCTGTTACAGGAAACGCTGGGTCATCATAAACTATGTCCAGTTTTATTCCGTATTGGTCAAGTTTGCTTTGTACTTGGTTCCAGATTTGGGTTGAAGTGGCGTTTGGTTCCCATATTCCCCAGATAACGTCGCTGGGGTTTCGCATGCCCCACCCGTAGTTTTCGGGCAAAACCAGCACTGCTTCCGCCTTATCGCTTCCGTGAATTTCTGCTGGGTTCTGGACAACTTCTTTCCAGAAGCGTTCGAGGGCTTGAAAATGCTCTTCCTGCAATGTACCGTAAGGTCCAGTCATATCTTCGGCATAATTGAATATAACAACATAATCCGCTCCAGCCTTGTAGGAAGTTTTCATTTGGTCAAACATTTCAGCCCCATCAGTCAAATATGGCGCGTGAGTGTATTTCCAAGTGATTATTGTTCCCCAACTTTTTCCCTGCAAGTTGGCTGCTCCACGGGCCAAACTGATTTCTTGACTTACCGAATTGTTCCATGCAAGCTCAGCAAGAACCATGTCATAACCGCTCTGAAGGTCCCACCAGTAAAGTGCATAATCAGAAGTGAAAATCGGGAAAGACCTCCCCTTAAGGTTACGTTGCCTGATTAAACCATCTACAAAACCGCTGGTTTTGTCAACATAGAAGTTAGCCGCGGTGTTGTAGTCGCGTAAGGGGTTTTTGTCTTTCGCTTGTTGATAAGTTTCTAATTGAGCGATGATGTCTGAACCATTTTCCATTGTGTACCTACTGAAACTGACTATTTCCGAAGAAATGATGCCTATACCCCCTTTTGCTGTTTTTTTCTCGATCATTTCAAAAAAGGTTATTGTGCCGTCTGTCTTGTAGGTTGTCGAGTTGGTTACTACACTATAGGCGGCGATGAATGAGGGGTCGTTATTATTAGAAAACAATGTGGAACTAGTAGAGTTTGTTTTAGATACCGTTATTGTGCCATTTGGATAAAAACTTCTCGAAATATCAGTTTCATCTGTATTGACTGTGCCGTCTTGCCATTTTGTAACTGACATATCTTCGCCTAAAACTAGCCAGGTAGTGTAACCGTCAAGCATTTTGCCTCCAGGTTCATCCTCATAATAGATTCCTGCAAACATTTTGCCCCACCGTTGCTCAGCAGCACTTATCCAGGTTGCATCTGAAATGCCGAAGGCTGAAGCAGCAGCGAAATGTAAACCTTTGGAGACTGCGTAATCGCCAATTTCGTTTACGGCGGTATTGTTTCCTATTATTGTAAATCCTGATTGTACTACAAAGAGGTTGGTGTAGTTTGCTACTTTGTCTATTAGCAGTTTGGCGTCTTGCACAGTGTTTCCGCAGTAAGTTACGCCTACAAGGAAGGGTTTTTGCTCTTCGCCTTCACCGAAGTCTGTGTAGGCAACGAAGATTAGAGAGCTTACAAAGAGGATGCAAATAATTGCTGATGAAAGAATTTCTTTTCGGGTCACTGTGGTTCGCTTCTAAAGATAAGTGTTGTCTTGTTAAATAATTCTTTTCTATAAATCCCATATTTTTGGCAAAATAATGGAAAGGAAGGTTAAGTGTCATCCCAATAGTAAACATCAGCATACTTGCCTTCAACTGGATGGGCTTGGTCCTGATAGACTATATCTAGTTTAGTGCCATACTGCTCCAGTCTGTTTTGTAGCTGTGTCCATATTTGACTTGACGTAGCGTTTGGTTCCCATATTCCCCAAATGACGTCAGATGGGTTACGCATCCCCCAGCCATAGTTGCAGGGTAAAACCAGTGTTGCTTCTGCTTTGATACCTCCCTGAATTACCTTAGGGTTTTGGACTACCTCGTTCCAAAAACGTTCTAATGCTTGAAAATGCTGTTCTTGCAGGGTTCCATATGGTCCTATGGCGTCTGCTGCATAGTTGAAAAGTATGACGTATTGGGCTCCGTTTTCATAGGAGGTTTTCATTTGGTTAAAAATTTCGTCACCGTCGGCAAGGTATGGAGCTTGAGTGTATTTCCATGTTAAGATTGTTCCCCAGTCTTTGCCTTGCAAATTGGCTGCTCCACGAACTAAAGCGATTTCTTGGGCAACAGTATTATTCCAGCCAAGTTCCGCAAGAACCATGTCATATCCGCTCTGGTAGTCCCACCAGTAAAGACCATAATCGGCAGTAAAAATGGGAAAAGACCCTTGGCTCATATTTAATTGCAACTTTGAATTTGCTAATTTTGCTTTGGTTTGGTTTGTGAAGACGTTTGCGGCGCCGTTGCAGTCTGATATGGGGTTTTTGCTCATTGTTTGTTGGTAAGTTTCTTCTTGAGCAATACGCTTTGAGCCATTTTCCATTGTATAAAAGTCGTTATGTAATATTTCGAATGAATTTTCCCCAATTGGAATAGGCCAAATAATATGGTTCATACCATTTTCATCAGTTGAATTTGAATCTTGAGCTTTTTGGATAAAATTCTTGCCTGTCGAATTAGAAATTATTTCCTTTATTGTCATTGAACCATTTGGATCGTAAACAATCGTGTCGGCTGTAGTTACTGTGTTCCATATTGTAATAGAAGAATTGTTTGGGTCAGTAATAGAGGTATCAATCGAGTTACTTCTCATTTTAATAATGGTGCCGTTTGGGTAAACATCAACAGAAAATCCCGTATTGGGCTCATTGTAAGAGACTCTTCCATCTTCATTTTTTACAATAATGGAACTAGAATTTTCATAATTCAAGCAGATTGTGGTGCCATCAAGAAACTTTCCTGCTGGTTCATCATCATAATAGACTCCTGCAAACATGCTGCCCCACCGTTGCTCAGCAGTGCTTATCCATGTTGCATAAACAACATTGTAACTTGTAGTCGCAGCAAAGTGTAATCCTTTAGTTACTGCGTAATCCCCTATCTCGTTAATGGCTTGGTCGTTTTTAATTAGGGGTCCTGAATTGAGGACGAACAGGTTTGTGTAGTTGGAGACCTTGTCGATTAGGGTTTTAGCGTCTTGTACGTTGTTTCCGCCGTAGGTTACGCCTACAAGGAAGGGTTTTTGTTGTTCGCCTTCTCCAAAGTTTGCTTGACTGACAAATATTATTGAGCTTGCAAGGAGGATGCAAATGATGGCTGATGAAAGTGATTCTTTACGGTTCAAACTTGTGGCTCCTAAGTTGAAGCGTTGACTTGCGCTGCTTATTTATTTTTTCCAAAATCAAGGCTTTCAGTAAAAATTGCCAAAAAACTTATCTGACCAACTAAACTATTAAATCTCTAAAATGTTCCTTGGAGGCCCTTGACTGTGAATAACGATAAGGTTGTGGGCAGTTGGAAGCGCAAGCAGACAAAAAAGGTTGTTAAGGCAGCTAAGAAGCCAATTTTCAGGCATCGAGAAATGAAGGGTACTGGTCTTCGTTGGGCCTCTCAAACTTTTCCTAACCGTGCAGGTATCCGAAACATGAAGAAACATGCCAAAAAAGAAAAGTAGCCGCCTCGAAAATTTGGAAAAACCCTTTATACCGCCCTGATATATGATTATTTTAAGCAGTGTAAGTGGTTTCGCCTCAACGTATCGCCCAGATTGGCGGTAAAGTTGTTACGGGGCGGTCTATAGTTTGAAAAACTGCACAATAGTTAACAAGTTGTTCAGAGAATATTTATATTAGGCTTCACTGTTTTACTGCAAGGAAAAACTAAAAGGGACAAGAGCATCTTGACAACTCCTCATGACGTACCCGCATCCAAGTTCATCGATAGGTTAGCAAAGTACTTGAAAGAAAATGTCGATGAAGTTCAACCATTGCCATGGACAAGCGTAGCTAAAACAGGCATGCACGTTGAAAAACAGCCACAGAATCCAAACTGGTGGTATGTTCGCAGCGCATCTGTTCTGCGTAAAGTTTACATTCATGGTCCAATCGGCATAGAAGACCTAAGGGCTGATTATGGTGGAAGAAAAAACCGTGGCAGCAAACCTGACCGCGTAAAAAAATCTGGCGGAAGCAGCATCCGCAAAGTTCTCCAACAGCTCGAGGCAGCAGAATTAATCGTTACCAGCCGTCCAGAAGGAAGAAAAATGTCTCCAAAAGGACGCAAACTACTTCAAGAAGTTGCTGGTGACCTGCAGAAAGAAATGATAAAAACTGTCCCAGAGCTCAAGAAGTATCAAGGCGAATAAGTAAGATGTCAGATGACGAGCTTGAGAATATTCGGAAACGAAAACTTTTGTCTATGCAGAATCGCGTAAGCGATGAGCAAAGGCAAGCTCAAGCTGAAGATAAAATTGAAGCTCAGAAGCAGGCGTTGCTTAGGCAAATCCTGTCACCTGAAGCAAGACAACGGCTTAACAACCTGAAAATGGTGCGAGCCGACTTCGCAGAGCAAATTGAACTGCAGCTGATCCAGATGGCTCAAATGGGCAAGTTGCCTATTCCGTTATCTGATGCTCAGCTTAAACAAATCCTGTTGCAGCTTCAATCACGCAAGCGAGAAACAAAAATTACAAGGATATGAGAGAATGGCAAGAGTAAAACCAACCGCGAAAAAACGCCGATTAGCTAAAGCATCAAAGGAATCAACGTCTGTTCCAACATGGGTAGTCGCAAGAACTGACGGCAAAGTCAGAGTTACACCTAAACAAAGACGGAACTGGCGAACAAGAAAAATAAAGGCATAGGAGAATTGACAATTAATGGTTAACGCAAAAGAAGAACAGCAAACAGTTCAAGAAACCGAAGAATTAGCAGAAGCAATCGAAGAACCAGAGACTATACAAGAAGTTTTGCCAGAAGAAGCAGCACAGGAACCAACAGAAGCAGAAGCCAAAGTAGAAAAACCAAAAAAGAAAAAGAAAGACGAAGAAATCGTTGAAGAAAGAATATACACTATTCCACTTCAGAAAGCCTTGATTCGTCCACCAAAGAAACGTGCCCCACGCGCAATGCAGTTGGTTAAAATTTTCGTTGCAAAACACATGAAAATGGCTGTTACAGTTTCAGAAGATGAGGAAGAAGAAGAACTGCCTCATTTAATCATAACCCAAGAGGTTAACGAGAAAATCTGGAGCAGAAGCATCGAGAAGCCACCACGCAAAATCCGTGTTCGCGTAACCAAGGACAAAGACGGAAACGTCACTGTTCACTTGGCAGAAGCCGAATAAACGGCTTTCAAAAATTTCTTTCTTAACTTTTAATATTATTTTTTGGCAAACGCTATATTGCACATTTGCTCAGTTTTAAATGCCAAAAGTTGATTCCGTTGAACAACACACGCTCAAGATTACCTTCCATATTAAACAACAGTTTTCAGCCAAAAAGCGCAGAGTACGCTTTTGAGTTGTTCCTTTGCGGTATGACCCAAAAGTCCTTGCAGACAATAAAAGCCGTTAAAACCGTTCTGGACCAACAATTGCCAAACTACAAACTTGAAGTTATTGACATATTCAAAAACCCCCGACGAACCTGTCAAGAGCAAATCATGACTACGCCAACATTGATCAAAAAATCTCCGTTGCCCACGCGTAAAATTTCTGGAGATATAACAGGTAAGGACCGGATACTTTGCGGTTTAAACATAAACCAAAAAAGGCAAGCGTTAGGAGCAGAAGAACCATGACTGAAACAAAAGAAATCCACAAGTTGAAACTGGAGATTGAGCATTTGCAGGGGCGACTGCAAGAGTTAGAGGAAACCATGGCCAGTGTTTGCGGTGGTACGGCGGATGCAATAATTGTTTCAACAGTTGACGGTGAGAAAGTTTTCACCTTGATGACTGAGGAGCAGCCTTACCGGCTATTTGTGGAGCAGATGCTTCAGGGTGCAGTTATGCTTTCAGATGATGATACCATTCTTTACTGTAACAAAGCCTTCGCGGGAATGGTGAAAGATAAAGCTGAAGTAGTAGTGGGCAAAAAACTCCAAACTTACGTATCCCAAAACCTGCATTGTGAGCTAAACATTTTTCTTACAAAAAATAGGCAAGAAAAAGTCCCTCAACAACAGAATTTACTTTTGCAAACAACAGACGGTTCCGCAGTTGACGTGCAGGTTTCAATTAGCAGGTTTGAGCAAAACGCTTTCAAAGGTTCCTGCCTGGTTTTTGTAAGTTGCCGCTAAACCCAGCGTTGAGTGGTCCCTCTATGGGTGAAGCCTAAAAAAGCTTCGCTAATCCGCGAAGATTTAAATGTGTGAAACTTGACTTTACAATTCAAAGTGTATAGGCGGAAATAAATTTGCAAAGTTTATCTCAATCAAAACATTGGGTGAAGCTTTGCATGGTTTTACGCTAGAACAGTTTAAGGATTGATTAATCTTGACCGTTTATTTATCAAGCATAGTTGGAAGCCCCAGCATAGGCGTGTACTCGCTGGCAACAGAAAACATAGTAATGATTCCACGTATGGTGCCCAAACAGAAGGCACAAGAATTTGCAGATTGGCTAAAGGTAAAATTAGCTTACACAACGATTAGCGGCTCAGTTTTGACTGGTGCGCTCGCATGCGCAAACTCTAACGGCATGTTGGTTGCAAGTTCTATCCGAGAAGAAGAATTAACAGAAATCCGCAGTGTTTTCGACGGCAACATAACTATTATGGAAACAAAAAAAACCGCTTACGGCAACCTAATTCTGGTAAATGACAAAGGAGCCGTAGCTGACCCACGCCTTAAGGAGACTGAGGTTAAAAAAATTTCTGAAGCCCTTGGCGTGGAAGTGTTGCAGTCTGAAATCGCCGGGTTGCCTTATGTGGGTTCTTTAGCTTGCGTCACAAACAAGGGCATTCTAGCTCATCCCATGTTGAAAGATGAAGAACGCAAAATTCTCGAGCAAGCCCTCAAGGTGCCTGTTGACGTCGGCACAATTAACTGTGGTATTCCATATGTCGGGACAGGCTTAATTGGGAACAGTACTGCAGCTGTTGCTGGCTCAATGACTACAGGTCCAGAAATGTTCATAATTGAACATGCCTTGGATACCTTGTAAAATACGCTAAGCCCTTGTTAAAGAATCATTCTTTTTCTTTTGCAACTAAATTCTTTTTGAAGCCTAAAATAACCAGTATAGTTAAGCTTGTTATTGCCAAAACAGATAGTAACACAATGATGATTGTTTGAGGTTGTGACGTGTTATTTTCTAGCGACGTCGAGTCGGTTGGGGCAACTATTTGTGTTGGAATGCTTGTTGGTGTTGCCGTGGGTGTAGGTGTAATTTTTGGGGAGGCGGTCGGGGTTGAAGGTGGAGTTAGAGTTGGTTTAGGCGTTGCTGTGGGTTCAACGGTTGGAGTAGGTGACGGTATTGGCGTGGCTGTGGGAGTTGGACTTGTTGTAGGCGAAGGTGTTGGGGTTGGTGCAGGAAACGGCTCAGCTGTTTCTGTGTTTCCAAGATAACTTCTATTTGGCAATTCAGACACAAGCGTTTTCGAGTTAATGTTGTTCCAGTCGTCGGCGAAATTTACCTGCCAAACGCCTATATTATTTAAATTATACTCGAAAATGTTTGTTCCAAGCATTGACAGGAAAGTTCCCGGTTTGGAAACGCTTAACGTTAATGTATGGGTTTCAAGATTTAAGCTACTAACTCCGCCATCAATTATGTTATTGATGTCTTGATATCTGTAATCCTGTAAAGGCACCGCTAAAGCACCAGTCACTGGAACGGTGGATAGTTGCATTAACAAGACTGCTGCGTCTGCAGTAGCCTCAGTGCTGACTGAAGTGTCAGAAAGCATTTTGAACATTCCAGTTGTTTCATCATAAAGTTTGCTTTGCATGATTAAATTCCAAGCTGGGGCTGGACCGGTTGAACCGTCTAAGAGTGCTTGAATCTTGTTTTGCATATCACTTGTTAAGTTGCCGTAGAATCCGAGCATGGCTGCCCAGGAATTTATTGTGTTTTCAAGTCTTTGCTGTGAATTTTCTGTTGCATGCACAACAACGTAGTCTGCCCATTGAGGGCTGTTCCATCCGTTGCTTAATGCTCTGGTTTCCATGTCAACGAAAAGATTCTCTACATTAGGGATTGATGAGTCATATTGGTAAAATTTCCAAATAATCTGGTCGAATGCGCCTGCTTCGCATTCAAAAGTGTTCCACTTGTTGGCGTATTTGTAGAAGCTTCCGCTGGAACTATTAACCCAAAGATTGGCGTTTTCCCAATTCCACCAATGTTTAGCCTGCGTTAATCCATCCTCTATACCCAACAACCAAAAATTAAGATACATATCTATTGTTTGTGCACATTCATCATAATATCTGGGTCCATATTTAATTCCCCAACCAACGCCGTTGGACCCAACACAAAGGACTGGTTTGCCGTAAGCAGTAACACTATCATTAAACACAGCGTACGCTTCTGAGATGTTCCATTTTGATGTCTGATAATTTAATTGTTCAGCCCATTGGTATGCGTTTAGGACATATCGATTGTATACCATGAAGGAAGCAGTCTCTCCGTTTAAGTAATCAAAGGGTAAACCGCCGATATTTGGTAACATTGTTACTGCGTCTAACGCTGCTTCTATTGTAGTACTATTGATGCTAACCCCTAACTTGTTTAACTGAATATACCAGTAAAACACTGATTCAGCAGCAGAAGTAGATGAGACATTTATAGAGTCAACCGCTTGTTGAAGTTGTGCCACCGTAGTTTTACCCAAAACAATGCCGTCATATATTGTTTGCAGACTACTATTCCAGCCGCCATTGGCTTCAATTTTGCTTTCTAAAACAGAAATTGCAGACGATGAACCTTCCGATTGAGTTGAATAGTTAGTTGTCTGTCCACTAGCAAAGCTTGTTGTTCCAACAAAACAGCTAAGAATCAAGACGGCTGTAAGTTTTACTGTCGTAATTTGCAGTAATTTGGAAACTTGAGTCTGCATTTTATGGAAGCAACGTTTAACCTTTATTTAAGTTTGCGTTTTTTTGTCTATAAAAGGCATTGTTTGTTATATTTGCAGATAAATAATCTATTGGATTAGACAGACAAGTGCTAACTTGATCAAAAATTCATGTGAGTGGCTTAAAGAACTTCAGATAGAGGTGTCTCTTATTTATTTTTGTTAGTTTGCTACAAATTAGAGTAACTTTTACTGTGAATATGTTTATAATTGGGAATGCATTGGATGTTGTGCAGGAAGTAAAATAAATGAAGGTTTTCAGAGTAACCGGCGAAATAAACAAGCCTAACTTGGCAACACCGTTCGCTAAAGAAATCTTAGCAGAAAAAAGCGAACATGCCGTAGAAAAAGTCTACGCAGAGATAGGCAGCAAACACCGCGTAAAAAGATATCACATAAAAATTTCAGGTTCAACCGAAGTTCCAGTAGACGAAATCGAAAATGATGTCCTTAAGAAAATAGTTCTTGGGGAGTAAAGTTTTTGGCAGCTAGAAGCAGTCAAGAAGAAGAACTTCGTCGATTAAGCGTAGAAATGCGTTACTTGGAACAGACAGCTGAGACTCTGCAACAGCGAATCAGCATGATAAATGCTGCATTAACTGACTTAACATATGCCAACTTAACCCTTGAAGGCATTGAGCAGGAAAGAGAAAACGCTGAAATGCTTGTGCCAATCGGTGGAAGCTCTTATGTGAAAGTAAAACTTGCAAACCCCGACAACGTAATTGTTGGGTTAGGTGCAGGTGTTTCTGTAGAGAAAACTGTGGCTGACGCAAAAGCTACAATGAAAGAACGGTTGGATGAGCTTGAAAAAACAATGAATTCTGCTCAAACACAATTCTCTCAGGTAGCTGAACGTATAAACTCTAGCCGCGGCAGAATGGAAAGTTTACTTGCCAACGTAAGAGAAGGGAAAGCTTGAGCGTATGTTTGATAAGCTCAAGTCCGGCTTTAAAGGTCTAGTTTCAAAAGTAACAACGACTGAGCTTAAAGCAGATAACCTTAACCCTATTTTATCCGATTTTAAAATGAGTTTAGCCGAAAACGATGTAGCTTTTCCAGTTGCAGATAAAATCTGTGATGAACTAGAAAAGCGTCTTACAGGTGCTCCGATTAAACGGTTGGACGACCGTAAAAAACTTGTCGAAGACAACCTGCGGCAGGTTTTACTGGATGTTTTGGAGACTGACAACCGTATTGACCTGCTGGAAATGATTGCAGAAAAACGTAAAAAATCTGAACCGTTCGTTTTGATGTTTGTCGGAATTAACGGTACAGGAAAAACAACTACAATCGCCAAAGTTGCCCAGTTCCTACGTGAAAAAGGTTACTCGGTAGTTTTAGCAGGCGCAGACACTTACAGGGCAGGCTCCATTGAGCAACTTGAAGAGCACGGACGACGTTTAGGTATACGTGTAATTAAGCACACTTATGGGGCAGACCCAGCCGCGGTAGCTTTTGACACAATCAGCCACGCTAAAGCCCATGGAATAAACGTGGTACTAATCGACACAGCCGGAAGAATGCAGACTAACCAGAACCTTATGAATGAACTTATCAAAGTCAAACGTGTTGTGAAGCCAGACTTGGTGATTTTCACGGTTGACTCTTTAATTGGCAACGACGCGGTAATGCAGGCGGAAGAATTCAACAGGGCAATAGGAATTGACGCAACAATTCTGACAAAAGTTGATGCTGACGTTAAAGGTGGTTCATCTTTGAGCGTGACTTATGTTACCCAAAAACCAATATTGTTTATTGGGGTAGGTCAATCGTATAAGGATTTGGAGCTTTTTGACCCAGAAAAATTCGTCAAAATGATACTCCGATAACCCTATTTTTTGTGTTTAGCCTTTTTGATTATATGGCAAGAAAATCTGCTGTTGCTGTCAACTTTATGGGTCAACTTGTTAGCTGAATTAACGGAACTGTCAGTTCAGGCTAAACATGTGTGTTATGGTTCTTCTATGTCGGCTAGTTCAAAACGGATTTTTGTTGGATAAATCCAGTAGGCGTTGATGAAGTCATCGATTTTTTGGTCAACATCTAAGACTTCAAAAAAGTTGGTAAACTCGCTGTCAACATCTTCAACGCTTGTAGAAGAATAAACTTTCAGGTCAACCAGGTACTCTTTTTCTGGTGATAAGCTTTCAAGGACATCTTTTTCTTTAACTTCAATGGTGAATGGTAGATTGGTTAAAACATCTAAAACCGCCATTTTATGAACGTTAACGTTTTTAGCTTTAACAATTACTAATCTACGGTCTGTTACACGATAATTCCATTCAGCAGAATCCGAGCGACTCCAAGAAGCAGACATATTATTCCCTGCTGTTAACTATTCTTTTCAAAGGCATAAAAATGTGTGGTTGCCTAGCAACAGTCACATAGCCAGAAAAGCCCAACCCTGCTTATTTTAGATGGTGACTTCTTTGAAGAGAGTATACGCTCTCTTTTTTGGATTGTTAACTGTCTTGTTTTTTGTGTTGATGTCAAAAATCGATTACATTGTACACGCTACCCTGTACGAGTATGGCCTCACTTTTTCTTATGACTGGGCAAACACTTACTGGCTAACATACAACTTGGTCTTCTTAGCCTTTGCATTAACCATGGCATTCTGCTATTACGTCGGTTCCCAAAAAAGCTTTCAAAATAAAAAAGTTGCACTTGCAATTTTTGCTTCAATTAATGTGCTTGCAGTTTGTGGATTCCAGGATGTACTGTTTTTTGTTTTATGGTCTGGCAGCCTGCCGCCGGGAACGCTGGTTTGGTGGTGGTCAATGTGGGCGCCTGTTTTTGGAACCTGGAACAGTCAACTTCAAGTTGCCCTAACAGGTTTAGGTTTCGCATGCGTTACCGCAACATGGATACTAACTTTGTACAAGAAAAAACCGGTTTTATAGATTAAAAAAGAGAAAGCCCAAAAAAATGGGTTATCTTATTTGGCGGTCTAGTAGGTTTCCGTTTGCGTCAAACAGTTTAACATCAAGTGCCATTTGGCCAACTGCGTGTGTTGCACAGCTTAAGCATGGGTCAAACGCGCGTATGACTGCTTCTACACGGTTAAGCATGCCTTCTTGCAAGTGTTGTGCTTTAACATATTTTTTGGCTACTTGAGTGACCGCCATGTTATAGGCAATGTTGTTGTGTTCTGTCGCGATGACCATGTTGTTCCATGTAATTCTGCCTTGTGGGTCAACTTTGTAGTGGTGAATCAATGTGCCTCTTGGTGCTTCGGCGACGCCTACGCCTTCGTAATTGTTAACCATTGCTCTTGATGTGACATGTTCAGAGAGAATTTCTGGGTCTTCCAGCAGTTTCTTGGCTGTTTCAATGCAGAACAATGTTTCAATTAGTCTAGCGTAATGATATTGGAACGTGCTTTGGACTACACCGTTTTTGCCTAGCTTCTTGAAGTTTTTGAGTTCTTCATCGGCTAATGGTGTTCCGCAATGTGTTGCAACGTTTAGCCGTGCTAATGGTCCAACACGGTATGCCCCGTCTGGGTAGCCGATTGCTTTGAAGTAGGGGAATTTCATGAATGTCCATGGCTCTACTGCTTCGCCGATAAACTCTTGGTACCTTAGGGGGTCAACGCATTCAGCTGCTATGACGCCGTCTTTATCCATTATACGCAGTTTGCCGTCATAATGCTCCAAGCCGCCGTCAGGTGTAACCAGTCCCATGTAGTAACTGGGAAAATTGCCAAAGTTCTCAACTTCCTCGTCGAAACCATCAAGCATCTGCTTATACCTTGCTAACGTGTTCTGGGTAATTTCTAACGCTTCTGGCAACTTGTTTTGTAGGTAATCGGCGCGTTCTTTTGTTAATGGCCATTTTGCGCCTCCAGGCTGGATCCAGTCGCTTGAATGGATACGTTTACCTGCAACTTTCTCGATGAGTTCTTGTCCGAAACGCCGTAGTTTTATGCCTTGCATTGCTATGTCTGGCTGTTTTTCTATTAAGCCGAAGATGTTTCTTTTTGCTGGGTCTGAGTCGAAGCCGAGCAGTAAGTCTGGTGAGGATAAATGGAAGAAGTTTAGTGCGTGTGACTGGATAAGTTGTCCCATGTGCATTAATCGTCGAAGCATGATTGTGGTTTTTGGTGGTGTTAAGCCAACTATGGCGTCGCAGGCTTTGGCGGATGCGAGCAGGTGGCTTACGGGACATATTCCGCAGGAACGACTGGTTATTGCTGGCATTTCATAGTATGGTCTGCCTTCAGTGAATTTTTCAAAGCCTCGAAAGTCTACGACTTTGAATTGTGCTTCTTTTACTGTGTCATCTGGGTTTAACAATATGTTTACTTGAGCGTGCCCTTCGATACGTGTGACTGGGCTGATTACAATTTTCTTTTCTGGTGTTTTATCCATATCTTGCTCTGCCCTCCATGCTGGGTGCCCTGCCTGACAGCAGTTCTGTTAAGACGTAATGTATCAGGTCTGCTGATGGTGGGCATCCTGGAATGTAGAAATCAACTTTAACAATTTCGTGTAGCGGTCTGGCTTTGATAAGCAGTTTAGGTACCATGTTTGGAACTGCAGCGTTTAAATCTTCAGGAGCTTTGTAAGCGCGTTCCAAAACTTCAGTGTCACTGTTATCCCAAGAATTTCTAAGTGCTGTAACGTTGCCAGTGACTGCGCAGTCCCCAAGCGAAATCAAAACACGGGTTCTTGACCGCACCTTTTTTAGCATTTCAAGCTGTTCCTCATTTGCTATTGCACCTTCAATGAGTGTCACGTCAACGTTTTCAGGGAACTCTTTAACGTCCGCTATTGGACTGTAGACAAGATGAATACTTTTTGCTAAATCAATTAGTCTCTCATCTTGGTCAAGGAAGGACATGTGGCATCCTGAGCAACCGCTAAGCCAAACTGTTGCAACTCTCGCTTTTCTTTTTGTGGTCATTTACGGTTTCTCCTTTCAGTGATGAATTCGGCAACGTCACGGTTTTTGGTTTGAGTGATTGGTTCGCCTTCAATATAGATGGCTCCGACTGGGCAGACTTTGGCGCATTTGCGGCAACTTGTACAGCTGCAAGAGTTGCCCCATGACTCGTTCAAATCCATAATTACTTCTGTGTCTTTGCCGCGAAGCTTTAAGTCAAGCGTGTGGACTCCTTCAATTTGGTCGCAAACGCGGATGCAACGTGTACAAAGTATGCAACGGTTTCTGTCAATAACCAAAAAGTCATGTGATGAATCAATGACGTCACGGGTAAAGTTGCGTTCAAACATTACATGGTCAACACCCAACTGATTGGCAAGAGCTTGTAGTTCACAGTGGTCGTTGGCAACGCAGACAGAACAGATATGTACCCTTTCAGCCATGAGCATTTGAATTGCCATTCTACGGTAATCTTTTAGGCGTTCAGAGTTGGTGGTGATTTCCATGCCGGGGCTAACTGGAGTGGTGCAGGCAGGAAACAGTTTTGGTGTACCTGTAACTTCTACTAGGCACAGCCGGCAACCGCCATACGGAGTTAACCCTTCTAGGTTGCAGAGTGTGGGAATTAGGATTCCGTTGTCTTTGGCTGCTTTTAGGATGGTTGTGCCTTCAGGAACGGAAACTTGAACGCCGTCAATTTTTAGGGATACCCTGGGATTTATGCTCATTTTTACTCCTCCGCTTTTTTGTCTTTAAAGCAGACGCCTGCCCTGCATTTTTTATCCACGATATGTTCGATGTATTCTTCTTTGAAGTACCTTAGCGTGGTTAGAATTGGGTTGGGTGCTGTTTGTCCTAGACCGCACAGGCTGGCGTTACTGATATAATCGCTTGATTTTTCTAAAATGTCAATGTCACTTAATTCGCCGTTCCCTTGTGTGATTTTATCGAAAATTTCTTTAACACGTGCAAGTCCTGCCCTGCAGGGAGTGCATTTGCCGCAGGATTCGTCAATGCAGAAATCGGTGAAGAAGCGGGCTGTATCTACCATGCATGAATCCTCGTTAAGTACTACGATGCCGCCTGAACCCATAATTGCGCCTACTTTCTTTAATGAGTCGTAATCGATGGGTGCCTCTAGTAGTGTTTCTGGTAAGCAGCCGCCTGATGGGCCTCCGACGAGTACGGATTTGAATTTTTTGCCGTTTGGCATGCCGCCGCCTATGTCGTAGACTATTTCACGTAGGGTTATGCCCATGGGGACTTCAATTAAGCCTGGGTTGTTGATTTCGCCTGTTAAAGAGAAGCATTTTGTGCCCGTGCAGTTGGGTAAACCAAAACTTTTGAACCATGCCCAACCGTTCAAAATGATAAGTGGCGTGTTAGCTAATGTTTCAACGTTTTGAATCAATGTAGGCTGTTTCCATAAACCCTGGTTTGCTGGGTATGGTGGTCGAGGACGCGGTTGAGCTCTGCGGCCTTCAACTGACGCAAGAATCGCTGTTTCTTCTCCAGCAACAAAAGCGCCTGCGCCGAAGCGTAATTCAAGGTCAAACTTGAACTGTGTTTCAAGAATGTTATCCCCTAAAAGGTTCATGGCTTTAGCTTGGGCGATGGCTTTCTGCAGCGTTTGAATAGCTAACGGGTATTCTGAACGGATGTAAATGTAACCTTTTTGTGCGCCAATCGCGTAGCCGGCAATCAGCATGCCCTCGATAATTGCGTGTGGGTCAGCTTCTGCAAGTGTTCGGTTTGCGAAAACACCTGGGTCACCTTCGTCAAGGTTTGCTACAATGTATTTTGGTGTATCGTGTGCCCGTGCGACTAGGTTCCATTTTTGTCCTGTTGGGAAACCTGCGCCACCTCTTCCGCGTAGTCCGCTGCTGGTGACTTCGTAAATTACTCCTTGTGGCGTCATAGTTGCAAGGCATTTTGCAAGTGCCGCGTAGCCGCCTGCCGAAATGTAGTCTTGTATTCTGGTTGGGTCAATTTTGCCTGCGTTTCTAAGCACTAGACGTTGCTGTTTTTGGAAGTAGCCGTCATTATTGTATAGCATGCTTTTGACGGGTAATCCTAACACGATGTGGTCGCGTACGATTTCGCGGACGTTTTCAGGTTTGACACTTTGATACAGGTGGTCGCCTGGTTCGATAAGTACCGCTGGGCCAACAGAGCATGTGCCAATGCATCCTGTTCTGGCGACTTTGCATATGTTTTCCACGCCGAACTCTTTTACCGCATCTTCAAAGGCTTTAAGCACTTTAAGTGCGCCAAAGGGTACACAGCCGCTTGAGCAGCAAACGTTAATGCGGTACTTGTAGGCTCTTTGGAATTCTGTTTCTTGTTCTGCAATTTTTTGTATGTCAGACAGTTTCGTCTTTTATGCCTCCAAGTGCGTTTTTGATTTTCCTAATTACTACTTCTTTGGTTGCTTTACCGATGACTTGGTCGTCTATGACAATGTTTGGTGCCATTGCACAGGCTCCAATGCATCGTGTAAAAAGCAGAGACAATTTGCCGTCGGCTGTTGAGCCGCCACGTTTGAGGCTGAACTCTTTTTCGATGGCAGTTATAATTTGTTCTACCCCTTTTACGTAGCAGGCGGTTCCAAAGCATGCGGTAACAATGTGTTCGCCTGGTTTTCGTAGTTTAAAGAAACTGTAAAAGGTGGTTACTCCGTAAACGTGACTTGGAGGTAAATTCAGTGAACCCGCAATGTCCATAAGCAGGTTCCTGTCAAGGTAACCGTAAATTTCTTGGGCACGGTGTAAAATTTCTAGAAGTGCGCTTTCTTCGTAATTGTGCTCTTTTAAAACTTTTTCAAGCAGTACTCGCCGATTGTCGCTTGTAGCCAAACATTGAAGCCTCCAATAAACAATTTCGATACTAGTATGCCAACATTTAATCTGATATAAAAGGTTACAGGAGCCAAGTTTCAACATTTAACGACAAATTTGCGCCAAAAACACTAGCTTCAACCAGAGTTGCATAACAAATGTCTAATGGACACAAGGAAGGTTGAAAAGTTTTTGATTGATATAAACTAAAATTGAAAATTTGGGGAAGTTAAGCTGCGGCTTTGTCAGGTACCTGTTTGGTTACGCCCTTTATTTCAGCTACATTTTTAATTGCAGGCGTTTGTATGACTTCTGTTTCAGGCGCGGAGGCTTTTTCTGGCGCTTTTTCAATTCTTGTGCATCGAATGTCAATATCTTCTTCTTTGAGGTTAAGTGCAGCTTTTATTGTGCCATCTTCAAGATAGTCAATGTTGAAACCCATTTTTTTAGTTAAGCTCAAAGCGCGATAATTATCAGGCAACATAATTGCGTAAATGTTTTCAACACCTTTTTCTTTGGCAATGTCAAGTGTGTAATCAACCATTTTTGTTCCTAAGCCTAAGCCTTGCCATTGGTCGCTTACAATGAAAGCCATTTCTCCGTGTTTGCCATCGGTTTCGATGCTGACGCGGCTTACCCCTAGCATTTTTCTTTTGCCATCTTCCTCAATTTCTGCTACCAAAGCGATTTCACGGTCATAATCAATGTTGCAGTAACGGACTCGAACCTCGTGTGGCGTGTCTTTTAGCATTTGGAAGAAACGGTAGCGGATTGACTCTTCGGATAAGCTTTGGAACCATTCAAGCCACAGGGGTTCGTCTTCTGGTTTTATTGGTCTTAGTAGGACTTCTTGACCGTTTTTCAGGGTCCAAAGCAGTTCGTATTTTTTTGGGTACGGACTGATCACGATGTGCTCGTGCGGTTCATGTTTTTTGCAGACTTTCTCCTTGTCGACTAAGATTCTGGCGTCAAGGATGCAGGCCTCTTTCTCGCTAATCAACATTGGGTTAATGTCGATTTCTTTGATTTGCGGGAAATCAACCAATAGCTGTGAGAACGTTAACAGGGTTTCTTCAAGTTTCTTTAGGTCAACTGGTGCTGAACCGCGGTAGCCTTTGAGCAGTTGATAAACTTTGGTTTCTTCAAGCATGCGGCGAATCAATGTAGAGTTTAATGGTGGAAGTCCAATTGAGTAGTCTTTGAATAGTTCAACTCCGACGCCGCCCATGCCGAACAGCACTGTGGGACCAAAGACTGGGTCTGTCTTTCCGCCGATAATAATTTCATAACCTTTCTTTTCAACCATAGGCTGAACTGTTACGCCTATGATGTGTGCAGTTGGGTCATGTGCTGTAGCTCTTTGAATTAGCAAGTCAAAAGCTTCGCGAACTTCCGTTTCAGAATGAATGTTTAATATGACTCCGCCGACGTCGCTTTTGTGTATGATTTGGGGCGAAAGTATCTTTAGCACTACGGGGAAACCCATTTGTTGAGCGTAAGCTACTGCCTCGTCAACCGTGTTTGCAACTTCGGTTCGGACAACTGGGAAATTATAGTATTTGAGAATCTTTTTTGCTTCATCTTCTGTTAGGACTTCGCGGTCTTCCATCGCAGCATTCTTGAGTATCACTCTGACTGGACGTTGTGGCGGTGTAGCATCTCCCGGATATTCTTCTGGCGTTTCATATAGAAGCTCAACGTTGCGTTGGTAATGGTACATGGTCATGTAAGTTTTAACTGCCTGCTCAGGAGTTGAATAAGTTGGAATGTTGTTGGCGTTTAGAATGTTGTTTGCTTCAAGCACTGCGCCTGAACCCATAAACGAGGTAACAATAGTTTTGGTTTGGTACGTTTTGTTGTGAACCAGTTCAGCAATGCTTTTAGCTATTCCAACAGCGTCTGAAACTGCTTGCTGAGTAAACACTATTGCGATGCCATCTACGTTGTCATCATTAAGGCAGGCTTCAAGTGCGACTTTATAGCGGTCTGACTTGGCATCTCCCAAAACATCAACTGGGTTGCCGTGGCTCCAGAAAGGCGGCAAAACCGCGTTAAGGCTATCAATCGTCTTCTTACTGAGTTGAGCCAGTTGACCGCCTTGGGCAATTAACGCGTCAGTAGTCATAACCCCGGGGCCTCCAGCGTTTGTGATAATTGCTAAACGTTTGCCTTTTGGAAGCGGTTGAGTGCCTAAAACTTCTGCAGCGTTAAACAAGTCAGCGATTTCATCAACCCTGACTACGCCGGCACGTTTAAACGCGGCATCATAAATATCGTCGTGACCTGAAAGTGAGCCTGTGTGTGAAGCTGCAGCTTTTGCGCTTTCTGTAAATTTACCTGATTTTACTACAACTATTGGTTTGGTTCTTGCGAAGTGACGGGCTGCACTCATGAATTTGCGGGCTTCAGTTATGCCTTCTACGTACATAAGAATGCTTTTTGTTTTAGGGTCACTACCAAAATAATCAATTAAATCCCCAAAATCCACGTCAAGCATGGAGCCGACGGAGACGAAGTTGCTAAAACCAATGTTTTCACTTATAGCCCAGTCAAGGATTGCTGAGCCTAACGCGCCACTTTGAGAAAGGAAAGCGATTTTTCCCGCTTTTGGCATTTTATCCAAAAAAGTGGCGTTTAAACAGTTTCTTGGTCGTATTATTCCAATGCAGTTTGGTCCAATTACTCGGATTCTATATTTTTTTGCTACTTCAGCAACTTTATCTTCTAAAGCTTTGCCTTGGGGGCCAATTTCTTTAAAGCCAGCTGAAACAATGATTACTCCTTTAACGTGTGCTTTTCCGCATTCTTCCATGACGTCTGGCACGGTTTTTGCGGGGGTTGCAATCATTGCTAAATCGATTGGTTCCGGGATCTGGTCAACCGATGGGTAAGTTTTTATGCCTAAAATTTCAGGTTTTTTTATGTTAACAAAATATACTTTGCCGGTATAGCCTTCTTGTGTAAAGTTTTTTACTATTGCATATCCAACTGAGCCTTCTGTGTCACTGGCGCCGATGATGGCTACGCTCTTAGGATTAAAAATCTTATCAAGATTTAATGTAACCATTTAGACCCTCTGTCAAAGTTCGATGGTAACGAGCAAATTAAAGGTTATGTATCAAAACTTCACAGTTTTGAAATGAAATATTGAAAAAACCAAGAAAAAGTGTGCTTGCTAGTTCAAAAATGACGGGGAACAAGCACCCAATTTTAACTGGAAAAACAATTCAAAATGTAACTGAAAAAAGTTCAAACTGTTACTAGCCCTATGTGGTTGTAGGGCAATTCATAGATGCTCTCTGCTGGAAACAGTGGGGAACTCTTATCTAATAGTCACATAACACAAGTGTAAATAGCTTCATTAACTGAGAGGGGCATGAAGTGGTTAACGGTAAATACTGGAACGAAAAAATCGAAACCCTGCCAAGCGAAGAAATAAAAGAACTCCAGCTGCAAAAACTCAAAGAACAAGTAAAATACTGTTACACTAACAGCGTTTTTTATCACAAAAAATTTGACAGCGTCGGATTAAAACCCGAAGACATAAAATCTCTTGACGACCTTAAAAAAATTCCTTTCACCATAAAAGCTGACCTAAAAGAAAATTACCCCTACGGAATGGTAGCTGCCAAGCCAGACGAAATCGTTGAAATTCACGCTTCAAGCGGAACAACCGGCAACCCAATCGTGGGCGCTTACACAAGAAACGATATGGATGTTTGGCAAGAACTAATGGCTCGCTCCATCTACACAGCCGGTGGACGCCCCCAAGACGTTATCCACATTGCCTATGGCTATGGCTTATTCACTGGCGGATTAGGCTTCCATTATGGCGCCCAAAAACTCGGTGTCCGCATAGTCCCTGCTAGTGGAGGCATGACACAGCGTCAAATCAAACTCATGAAAGACCTTGACGTGACAATACTCGCTTGCACCCCAAGCTTTGCAGTGTATCTTGCAGAAACCATGATTCAAGAAGGTGTTGTCCCACAAAAAGACCTCAAACTTAGACGAGGTATATTTGGCGCTGAACCTTGGTCCAACCAAATTAGGCAAAGAATCGAAAAAGAACTCGGCATAGAAGCTTTTGATATTTATGGGTTAACTGAACTTTGCGGTCCAGGTGTTTCAGTAGAATGCCCTGAGCATGACGGCTTGCATGTTTGGGAAGACCAATTTATCATTGAAACCATCGACCCTGATACTGGCGAATCCGTGCCAGACGGGGAAGAAGGTGAATTAGTTTTCACTGCCTTAGGCAAAACTGGGTTGCCGATTCTCCGTTACCGTACGCGTGACATCTCAAAAATTACCCGCGAAAAATGTGTTTGCGGACGTACACATGCCAGAATGGAACGTGTCACTGGCAGGTCAGATGACATGTTAATTGTTCGAGGCGTAAACGTTTTCCCTTCACAAATTGAGTTCGCTGTAATGCAGTTCCCTGAATTGGCAACTCAATACTTAATTGTTCTTGACCGCCCTGGTGCACTTGATACTTTTCTGGTCAAAGTAGAATTAACAGAACAATCACACAAGAACACACAACTCGATGTTAACGTGCTTAAAAGTTGTATACAGCAAAGAATACACATAATCACTGGCCTATCTGCCGATATTGAAGTTGTTAAACCAAATGAACTTCCAAGAACCGAGGGAAAAGCAAAAAGAGTACTAGACCTACGAAAAGGCAAAATGTAAAAGGATATCGCTTATGACTTCAAAGATTGCAGTTGATAAGCCGGGCAGCTTCGCCTTGCTTAACGGTGATGAAGCGGTTGCAAGAGGTGCAGTAGAAGCTGGCATTAAAGTTGCAGCCGCCTATCCTGGTACGCCGTCTACTGAAGTCTTGGAAACTCTCTCACAAGCTGCTAAAACTTTGGGTTTTTACGCTGAATGGAGCGTTAACGAAATAGTTTCTACCGAAGTGGCAGCTGGCGCATCCATGGCTGGAGCAAGAGCGCTTGTAGCCATGAAGCATGTTGGGTTAAATGTTGCTTCAGACGCCGTTATGACCCTTGCATACACGGGTGTTGAAGGAGGCTTAGTTATTGTGGTCTGTGACGACCCTGCTTTGCATAGCAGCCAAAACGAGCAGGACACCCGTTATTTCGCAGTGCATTCTAAACTGCCGTTGCTTGACGTTGGAAACCCTCAAGAAGCGTTGGATATGGCGCGTGAAGCTTTTCATATAAGCGAATATTTACATCTCCCAATTATTTTGCGTTTAACAACCCGAGTAGCCCATGGAAAAGCCAAAGTTCGGTTTGGCGACTTCCAAAAGCTCAAACGTAACATTGCCTTTGACAAGAACGGCTCCAAATGGGTAATGGTTCCCGCAAACGCTATCCGCCAACACCGCGTTTTAGAGGAACGGCTGGTTGAAGCAAAACTGGTTGCTGAAATTTCTCGTTTCAATAAAATAGAAGATAACAACTCAGAAATCGGCATTATCGGTAGCGGAGTAGGCTATTATTATGCCCGCAGTGTACTTGATACAAAAAAGTTTTCATGGCTTAAACTTGGCTTTGTACATCCTTTCCCTTCTGAGCTTGTGAAAGAGTTTGCCGCAAAAGTCAAAAAAATCATAGTACTCGAAGAATTGCGTCCATATATTGAAGAAAACCTTCAACGCTTAAGACTTGATGTTACAGGAAAAACATTGCTTGGTCTTGGCGAAATCGGGGAATACACGCCTGATCGGGTGCGTGAAGCGTTTGCAAAGTTGGGTTTAACCGACAAAGCCCCGTCTCCAACTACTGTGGATTTGCCCCCAAGACCCCCAAATCTTTGCCCCGGCTGTACACACCGCGCCTTCTATTACGCCCTCAACTCAGTCAATCAACATGTTGCTTGTGACAACACCAAATGCGTCGGCTGCGGCATCTGCGAATACATCTGCTCCTTTGAAAAAGAACAGGCCTTCAATCCCCTTAAATCAAGAATCCGTGCTATCCGCATTAACCAAATTAACAACACAGCAACAACCTGCAGAGCCTGCTTGGACGCTCCTTGCGTTGCTTCATGCCCCCATAATGCGCTTTCTAAATCAGTGAAAACCGGCACAATCCTTGTTGATGAAACCAAATGTACAGGTTGTGGCTGGTGTATTGAATCATGCCAATACGGCGCCGTAACTTTAGACCCAAGCAAAAGAAAAGCAATCATCTGCGACACCTGCCAAGGCGACCCAGCATGTGTAAAATACTGCCCCGAAAACGCCTTAACTTTGGTCGGCAAATCAAACGACAAAATCGTAACAGGTGACATTGGCTGCTATACCCTTGGTGTTTTGCCGCCGTTAAGCACAGTTCAAACCTGTTTATGTATGGGCGGCGGTATCTCGCAGGCTGCAGGGATGATTCATGCAGGCGTAAAAGACAAAGTCTTCGCTGTTCTTGGCGACTCCACGTTTTTCCACGCGGGCATGCCGGGACTGCTAAACATCGCTTATAACAAGGCTAACGTCTGCGTTATCGTTTCAGATAATCATATAGTTGCAATGACAGGACATCAGCCGACGCCGGCTTCAGGAAAAACCGCTATGGGTGACGACGCCAAAATTGTAAGCATACAAGAAATCGCCAAAAGCGTCGGCATCGACAAAGTCATAACCGTTGACCCCTATGATGTTAAAGCCACAACAAAAGCTGTCCGAGAAATAATGACGTATGATGGCCCATCAGTAATTGTTTCCCAACGACCCTGCCCACTCCTAAGTGAACGTGGTGCACCCAGAGAAGTCACAGACAAATGTGGCGGCTGTGGCGTATGCACCACCAACTTTGGTTGCCCCGCAATCACCCAAAACGGTGACCGTGCAGAAATTGACCCAACCCTATGCAACGGCTGTGGGGTATGCGAGTCAGTTTGTACTCATGAAGCTATACGGAGGAAGCCCCAGTGAAGCTTGATGTTGTCTTTACAGGAGTCGGCGGTCAAGGCGTAGTGGTTTTAAGTGACATTTTCTGTGAAGCAGCCATGCTTGACGGTTTCGACGTGGCTAAAGCAGAGATTCACGGCATGGCACAACGTGGCGGCTCAATTGTAGCTTTTGCACGGATAGCTGAAAAAGTTGAAACTCCTCTTATTGAAACTGGCCAGGCAGATGCAGTTGTGGGTTTTGAAATTCTTGAAACCGCACGGTCGCTGCCTATGCTAAAACCAGCCGGTACAGTAATCGTAAACACCAAATACATTGCGCCCAGCAGCTTTTCTAAAACAGTAAAACCGAAAACAGCACAGGAACTGCTTGACTTAATCAAAAGCCACGCTCAAATGGTTCATGAAGTAGACGGGTCAGGCATCGCAAAACAAGTGGGAAACAACTTGGTCGTGAACACCGTTTTGCTTGGCGCATTGTCAGCGTTGCCCACCATGCCGATTAAACGTGAATCCTTTGAAACTGCAATGGCAGGACGGCTAAAAGAAAAGTATCTCCAAGTTAACCTGAAAGCTTTTGAACTGGGCAGACAAAGGGTATTGAAGTGAGCGTAATGAACGGTAAAGACCTCTTCGCTGAAACACTTGGCATCCAAATCATCGACGTTAAAGACGGCTACGCCAAAGTAGAAATGACCGTAAAGAAAACTCACACAAACGCTTTAGGCTTCACACATGGCGGCGCAATCTTTTCACTTGCCGATTACGCTTTCGCAGAAGCTTGCAACTTTGGAGACAACATAGCGGTTGCGCTTCAG
Organism: Candidatus Bathyarchaeota archaeon; assembly: GCA_963832745.1. Classification (GTDB taxonomy): domain Archaea; phylum Thermoproteota; class Bathyarchaeia; order Bathyarchaeales; family Bathycorpusculaceae; genus Bathycorpusculum. The sequence continues at coordinate 194,064 of CAWHVC010000004.1, forward strand.
GTAAGCATCAATTTCTTGCGTCCAACTGTGGAAGGCGATGTTTTGATTGCGGAGGCGTCAAGGGTTTCGGACGGTAAAACAACTGGCCTGTACAATGTAATTGTTAAGTGTGGAGAAAAAACGGTTGCTTTCTTTTCTGGTGTAGCATACAAAAAGTCTGCTTAGCCGGCAAGCGGTTGCGTGTTTTACCCACAAAAGTAATTAAGCCGCCGCAAATATTTTTATTTAACTTATACGCAGTTTGCGATGCTGGGGTGGCCGAATCGCTGAGGCGGTAGCCTGCAGAGCTGCTTTATATGGGTTCAATTCCCATCCCCAGCTCCAATCGTAAATTATTCTGAATAATCGATAAAACAAAAAGAAGAGACGTTGAATCTTCAAAATAAGACTTAGCTTTGTCCAGTGACTTTTATGGCGTTTACAGGGCAAGACTCTTCGGCTTCTTGAGCATCCTCTACTTTGTCATCATCGAAACTTCCTTCAGATTTCCCATTGGTCGTTCCATTGATTACTTTCGATTTTCGGGTTTCATCAGGTTCAAAATGGGCTGGATCCACAAGGTAACAGGTTCCGCATGCAATGCATTTTTCTCTATCAACTTCAATTTTGTAATTCAACAGGCATTCCTACTATAGATTGATATCTTGCTAACATGTAATTATAACTTACATAGCAAGGGTTCATTTAACTAAAAACTTAGGCAAATGAATAACGTGCCAAGTGGTAATGTGAATAAAGATGAGCTTCCTTCAGCGCTTATCGATGCGAGAATTCAGGGAACTAGGCGACTGGCGTGGAGAAACGTTAGCCAAAGCGCGTCAACTTATAATGGAGGCAGACCCCACAGTAGTTGAAGAATGGAAGTGGGCAAAGTCAACAAACCCTGGGATTCCAGTTTGGTCCCATAACGGTGGCATTTGCACATGGGAGACTTACAAGAGCGTTGTCAAGCTCACTTTCTTCAAGGGTGCTTCGCTGGAGGACCCCTTCCACCTTTTCAATCAGCCGGGGACTGTTAGACGCGCCATCGACATCCATGAAGGCGAGAAGATTGACGAGGAAGCCTTCAAGAATCTAATTCATGCCGCTGTGAAATTGAACACTTCCAAATCTCGCTGAAACCTTTTTTCATCTATTTGATAAGCATTAACCTAATGTTGTTCTTTTGACGTTTCTACTTTACTTGGGCTTGATTTAGCTCCTAAAATTGCAAAGGGAATTGCGAATATGTTGATTATCATCATGGCAAAATAGGTTGATTGCAAACCGTTGAGAAATAGAAGTTTGTTTGCAGCAGAAATGGTAGCAGGGTTTGCGGTTCCGATTATGTTTGTTATTATTTCGTAGGGAACGGTAAAAGACATGAAAAGTATTGCCAAATTTAAGCTCAAGGTTAAGCCGATATTGAACATCAAGACGAATACTGCTGAGCCTATTCCACGCCTGTTTGCTGGAAGAGAACCCATCACAGCTTTCATGTTAGGCGCTAAAAACAATCCTATGCCTACCCCAAAAAGTATCATGTAAATGGCATGCGCGATGTACGGTGTAGTTATGTTTGCGGTTGAAAACAAGTACAATGCTATTGTTGCCACTATTAAGCCCGAGAGAGTAAACCATTTATGACCATACTTGTCGGATAATCTGCCGCTTAATGGTCCAACTGCCAAAAATGCCACCTCAAAGGGCAGTATTCGTAAGCCTGCTGAAAGGGGTGATTCGTTGTTGATAAGCTGAAATTGCAGGCTTAAAAGCAGTAATACTGTTGCTAAAGTGATAATGTTAAAGAACCGAGCAAAAGACCCGCCTACGAACTCTTTTATTTTGAACAAATTTAAATCTACAAGCGGTTGCCTGGTTCGTCTTTCCCATAGGCCAAACAGGAGCAAGAAAACTCCAGAAACCGGCAATAAAACATAGACGATTTCTAACATGCTTGAGCCGTATGTTGCAAAAGTTAACCCCAACATTAAACTCAGCAGAAAGACAGTAAATAGTACAAAGCCAATCCAGTCTACTTTGGCATTTTTTTCGAGTTCACCAATTTCTTTGAGAGACCTATGAGCCCAGTAAGTACCAAAAATCCCTATGGGTATATTAATTAAAAATAGCGCCTGCCAAGCAAAAAAGGACAAAATTAATCCGCTCAAAACTAAGCCCAGAATGGCTCCTGCTCTGAAAGAAATCTGGTTAATGCCCACTGCAAAGCCGAGTTGGTTTTTTGGGGTTGCGTCTGTCACTATAGTAAGGGCGTTTGCTAAAATCATTGATGCACCGAACCCTTCTACACCTCTGAAAATAATGACTTCTAAAGGAGTAGTGCCGGCAGCAATCAACCCTGAGCCTATAGTGAATATGGCAAAGCCGTAAACAAAGAGTCTTACCCGCCCTATAATGTCTACTAACCTTCCGATTAACACTAGCATTATGGTAGTGGCTAAAACGTAGGATTGAGTAATCCAAATGGCTTGCACAGCGTTGGCATGTAACTGCTCAGCAACTTGAGGCAAACCCACAATAACTATTCGAAGATCGATGCCCACCATCAAAACTCCGATGGTAGTTACCGTCAATGCGATCCATTTATACTGCAACGCGTCAACTCCACGTCAAAAAAAGGATATCCAGTTTTTTGATAATCCCAAAAGAAGATAATTGAGCGTGTTTATTTCTGTGTTTGCTTGGCTAATAAATTATGTTAAATAAAACGGTTTTCTGCAGTTACACTTAGGGGCAAAATGTTAATTTACTTTCCGTTCGACTGGCAATATTTCTGTATTTTAGAACGGTTTTAAGTATTATATAAGAGAAAAACAATAGATAGACCCTTGGTCTAGCAAGTTAGATAGCCTATAATTTATGGGTGCTAAACATGAACGCTGATGGCAAAAGATTCCGAGATGCAATAATCGAGTTTTTACCTGATGCCACGTTTGTCATCGATTTGGACGGTAAAGTCATTGCTTGGAACAGCGCTATGGAAATGCTAACCAGCATTCCCCGAAGCGACATGCTTGGAAAAAGCAATTACGAATATGCCCTTCCATTCTACAAAGAACGCAGACCCATGCTGGCAAACCTAATTTTCTTGCCTCAAGTTGACTTTGAAACGAAATATGACTCTATAGAAAGAATCGGCGACGCGCTTGTTGTAGAAATTTATTTACCCGATTTTAGACCAGGCGGCGTATACCTCTGGGCTAAAGCCAGTCCACTCTATGATTCACAGGGCGAAATCGTCGGTGCCATCGAAACAATCAGAGACATAACAGACCGGAAACGAGCAGAAGAAGAAATTATTCGATCACGCCGCAGTCTTGCAGACATTCTCAGCTTCCTTCCCGATGCCACGTTTGTCATCGATTTGGACGGTAAGGTCATTGCTTGGAACAGCGCCATGGAAATGTTAACCAGTATACCTGCAGACTCCATGCTTGGAAAAGGTGACTATGAGTACGCAATCCCATTCTATAAGAAGCGGCGACCAATGTTGGCGGACCTAGTTTTCATGCCTGAAACAGAATTAAAAGAGAAATATAACAATGTTGAACGCAACATGGACACTCTTGTTGTCGATGTTTTTATTCCAGATTTTCGGGTGGGCGGTGCCTACTTCTGGGCTAAGGCAAGTCCCTTGTATGACCCTAACAGTGGAAATGTAGTGGGCGCAATTGAAACAATCCGGGACATAACCGAACGCCGAGAACTTGAAGGACGGCTTGCCCGTTCAAATGCCGAGCTACAGATTGCTGCAGAAATACAGAAAAGCTTTCTACCCGAGGCGATTCCTCAAATTCCAGGTTTTGATGTCGCAGCCCGCACCGTTATGGCAAAGGAAGTTGGAGGAGACTTCTTTGACGTAATCCCATATGAAGTTATGACTCTTGATAAGGGCATGCATGGCATGCTCGTCGCGGATGTATCGGGAAAAGGTGTTCCAGCAGCCCTCTTTATGGCGTTGTCAAGGATTGTTGTTCGAGTGAACGCTCTTTGGCATCATGACCCCGCGAAAGTAATTTACAGTTCCAACAACACCATAACCCAAGATTCAAAATCCGGCATGTTCGTAACCCTCTTTTTCGGACTGCTAAACGAGACAAACCGGTCCCTTACCTATGTTAACGCTGGACACAACCCGCCGCTAGTATTCCGGAGCCATGATGGGTCAGTTGAGAAGCTCATGCCTACAGGAATCGTGCTTGGGGCAGTCGAGAATTTGGAGTATAAGTCCAGAAGCGTAAAGATTGCGGAAGGCGACGTTGTTGTCATGTTTACCGATGGCGTTACGGAATCAATCAATTCGCAGAGTGAACTGTTTGGAGAAAAGCGGCTTATAGCGGTTATTCAGAAAAACGCTGGCCTTTCGGCTCAGGGGATTCTTGAGCAGATTTTGGTTGAAGTAAACGCGTTTGCGGGAGATATGCCGCAGGCAGATGATATCACGTTACTTATTATCAAGGGGACCTGAGCCTGTTATGTCAGAAGAAAACCCTAAAAACCCTGGAAGGAGACAACCGTGAAAAGCTTTGAGCTTACCGTGGAGAGCAGGCTGGAAAGTCTTCCTAAGATAAGCGCGTTTATTGATGAAGCAATGCAGCACTATAACGTACAAAACGTAAAAGAAGTGTATGCAGTCCAGTTGTCGGTTGATGAAGCCTGCACTAACATAATTAAACATGCATACGCGAACAAAAGCGATGGAAAAATTGTTATTCGCTGCACGCTGTGTAAGGCACCTGACAAGTTTGTAGTGGAAATAATGGATTGGGGTTGCCCTTTTGACCCAACAACTCTGCCGACGCCTAATACGAAAAGCGGTTTGGATGAACGAAAGGAAGGCGGTTTGGGCATCTTTTTTATAAGAAAATTCATGGATGAAGTTAGCTATCGTAGAAGTGGCGATATGAATTTATTAACAATCGCCAAGTATATAAAAAAATAATTACTGGAGAAAGAATACATGGAAACAAGGACAGAAGGAAATACAACCATCGTAGTAATGGTTCCCAGATTCGACGCTTATACTGCCAATGACGTTGATACAGCATTAAAAGAGTTACTTGCGAAGGGCACCAAAAAAATAATCTGTGATTTCTCCCAAACCGATTATGTAGCCAGTGCTGGCCTTAGGGTTCTTTTGTCTTCAGCTAAAACCCTGCAAAGGCAAGGCGGCCAAATTGTTTTATGCTCAATGAAACCTTACGTTCATGAAGTTTTTGAAATATCTGGGTTTACTCAGATTTTCAAAGTTTTTGAATCTAAAGAAGAAGCCTCTAAAAGCCTCAACCAACCATAAAGAGGAGAAGCAAGCAGTTAAATGTCAACTATAAAGTCTGAAGCAGAACGATGCCTAAAATGCAAAGTGCCCAGCTGTTCCAAGGGTTGTCCTGTTGGAACTCCTATCCCTCAGGTTACGACAAAGTTCTTGGAAGGCAAATTGGAAGAAGCAGGCAGGCTGCTTTTCAACAACAACCCCCTATCCGCCATAACCTCAATCGTTTGTCCGCATGACAGAAACTGCAAGGGTCACTGCATACTAAACAAGAAAGGTCAACCGGTTGAATTCTATAAAATAGAGCAATACATCTCACGTTTCTATTTGGAAACCTTCCAGCCACCGCAGGTTGAGAGAAACGGCAAAAAAGTAGCAGTTGTAGGCGCTGGCCCAGCTGGAATAACAGCGAGCATAATTTTAGCGAAAAAGGGTTATTCAATCACTTTATTTGAGGAAATGGACAGCATCGGTGGAGCCATGCGTTATGGCATTCCAGAGTTTAGGCTACCTAGAAGCATCTTTGAGTTTTACAGAAAAATTCTTGACTCTTTAAATGTTAAATTCCGTCCCAACACCCAGATAGGCACCAATTTTAGCGCTGAAGACATGTTTCTTGATGGTTATGACGCTGTCCTTATTTGCACGGGCACAAACCGACCGAACCGTTTCGGTCTTTTAGGTGAAACTTTAGGGCACGTGCATTTTGCTGTTGACTACTTGAGGTCTCCTGACGTCTATAAGCTGGGAAAGAACCTTGTGATTCTTGGAGCAGGAAACGTGGCTATGGATGCCGCAAGAACCGCCATCAGAAAGCAACACGTCGACGTTACCATTCTCAATTACAGGGCACCAGAGGATGTAACGGCAGATAAAGCGGAAGTGGAAATGGCAATGATTGACGGCGTAAAACTGCTTCATAACTGCCAAGTCGTCCGTATCATGGATAATTCTGTCAAGTGCGTAAAAGTTGATAAAATCATCGCTGAAGACGGTTCAGTGAGTATAAAAGAGGATTTTAAATCTGCGTTTGAATTACCTGCTGAAGCTGTAATTATTGCGATCGGTCAAGGTCCCGGTTCAGACGTAGTAAGCGTCGGAGGCGCCAAAGTCACACAGAAAGGACTTTTACAGGCGGACGAGTTTGGTCAAACGTCACAAGAAGGAGTATTCGCTGCAGGAGACGTCGTTACTGGCCCTAGAACGGTAATCGAAGCCATTGCGTCCGCAAAAAAAGCATCAGAAAAAATTGAAGAATACTGTAGCAAATAATTATATTCAATTAGTCGACCAGCAACTAATCTTCAAAATAAGCGTGGATAATGCTCATTTTTCCTCTAGCTTCAATCGTTACCTTTTGTTTCTTTTTTATTGTCAGGCATTAAATCGGTTAGCTGATTGACCAAAATCTTAATACAAATTAACATGTCTTTTTATCCGACTGGAATTTAACATGGAGTATGAAATCTTTCTGCTTCTTGCAGCCATCTTGCTAATCTTCTTAGATATAGCAGTTTTTTCAAGAACTAAATTTTCTTCTAACCGCTTAAATTATGCGGGCTTTATAGCGGCTGCATTTGCTTTCTTGTTGATATTAAGCTCTTACCTGTTGCTTTTGATTGCTTTTGTGAATAACGACTTTTCATTTGTCGGCGTCTACTCTTTTAGCTCATCAAACTTGTCCCTGTTATCAAAAATTTACGCCAGCTGGGCAGGCGCAGGTGGTTCAATGCTTTTACTAACCATAATTTTAAGCACGTTCTATTTTGGGCTCAAAATTGCATCCTTAAAGAACACAGAGAAATTTAAAACACTAACTTGTCAGGTAATGGGTTTTGTTGTTATTGTCTTTACATTGGTATGTTTACTGAGAAACCCCTTTGAACGACTTCCAGTAGCCGCTGTTGAAGGTTTTGGGCTTAACCCTCAACTGCAGAGTGTATGGATGGCTATTCATCCTCCAATTGTCTTTTCAGCTTACGCTTTTGTTGTACTTGCGTTTGCTTTGACAATTGCAAGTTTAAAAACCAACAAAGACATTGATACTTCAAAACTTTTCAAAGTATCAACTTATGCTTCTTGGATGCTGCTTACTGTTGGAATAGCTTTAGGCGGTGTTTGGGCGTATGAAGTTTTAGGTTGGGGTGGATATTGGGCTTGGGATCCAGTAGAAACAGCATCACTATTACCCTGGCTTATTTTAACAGGTTACTTTATTGTAAAATCTATTACAAAAAATCTAAGTCTTACTCGGGAAACACTGATTATGCTTACCTTTGCCAGTCTTGTTTTCCTAAGTGCCCTAACCCGTGGAGGGTTAACTCAATCTGTTCACTCGTATGCTGCCTCAGCAATTGGTCCAATAATGCTACTGTTTGCTGTAGGTATGATGGGTTACTTTTTTTACTTGGCAAAAAGCAAAAGGAAAAGTTTCTTCAAATTAACGGTTGACAGGAAATCTTTGACTTCCCGGTCATCTTTTGTTGGGTTTTGGGCGTTGATTTTTATTTCAATTGTGTGCTTGGTTGGGTTAGCTGTTCCGGATTTTGCTTACAGTTACTGGACTTATCCATTTGTCTTGTTGTTTGTTATATCGTTGGTTGGTTTCAGTCTTAACGATAAAATGCATTATGCACGCCAATTCATAATCGTAACCGTAGGGTTGGTTGCTGGAGTTATTTTTACCTTGTTGGGTTTTGCTTCAGTAAATGTGCTTGTCACTTTAACTGTTCCTTTAATGGTTATAACCTTAGGTGCATTGTTCTACAAGCTCGCAACTTCGATAAGGCGACGAACTCTTCTTTGGCAATACCTTTTCGGTATAGCAGTTGTCGTGCTGCTTTTAGGCGTATTTGTAAGTTCAGGAGCCAAAACTTCTACAACACTTCAAAATGTTAACGTTAACTCTCCAGTACATGCTTCGGACTTAACGGTAACTTTAAGCGATTTGCATGTAAGCAACAGCACCACAAGGGTTTACAATACTCAAGTCGAAGGCGTTTTTCCTGAATATTCAATTGTTACTGCAGATGTTTCTGTTCAGGGCTCTGGTTTAAATTATAACGGTAACTTGCAAGCGGCTTTCTATCCGAATTATGGATTAGTAATTAACCCCCTAATTATCTCCACAATCACAGGTGACATTTACATTCATTTTGAATACACTGATTCACTTTACAACTCTTTAACTCAGAATTTGATTGGACAAAGTGTACTTCCCGACAATTTAGCATTAACTATCCAAAATAATCCATTGATTTACTTGGTTTGGGCAGGTGTGATTCTCATGTTGTTGGCATTGACTGCTGAGTTTATACTTGGAAATAAACAAACAATTAGCCTTTAATTTCTTTTAACCAAAGCTTAAGTGAAGCGCATAATACAGCAGCCCAAGTCCTAGAGATAACAACCAGATTGCCAATATTTTCCACATTAGCTTTTTTCTTGGAGCACAAAATTGTGTACTGCTTGATTCATTTATTGCCCAAACCCAAACAAGCCATACGCCCAAAATTAATCCGACAGCTCCAATTACTCCATGAATTACGCCCATAGCAGCGACTATATTGAATGCGTTAAATGTTTCTGCGAAAGCAGAAACAAATGATGGCCCCATGTGCGAAAGTAACAGTAAAGCTGTGATTATCATAACAATAATCATTGAGTTGCCATGCCATACCGGTTTCCGTTTTTTTAATAGGTACAAGCTTAACCCTATCAAAGCTAAAGCAACAAGAAAGATGACAACGTTTGTTTCTGCCATCCATTCGTGAACTACTTCAAATGAAACCATAAGCAACCCCTTTCTGCTGCTTTACCTTGTTAAATCCAGTTAATTTACTTTAAATTAGTCTTTGGCAATAGGTGCATTACTGAAAAGTTTTTTATAGTAAGTTAGCGTTTGGTAATTAAATCTATTTTGTGGTAAGTTATGTCTCAACCCCAAGACGCTAATGTAGTGGTTCCTGAAAAAATCGATTACAAAACTTCAGATTCAGTATCTAAATACTGGCTGTACTCTGCTATACTATGGTTTCCAATTTTTGCCACTTTTGGCTTCATAATGGCAATCAAATTTTTTTATCCTACATTTCTAATCGATTCAGCTTTTGATACATTTGGAAGAATCCGGCCAGCACACGTTAACGGGTTGCTTTTTGGCTTTTTATCTTCAGGCCTTATCGGCGCCATGTATTACGTTGTTCCCCGATTAAGCCACGTATCTCTGTATAAGCCACAGATTGGAAAAATATCTGCTGTATTGTGGAATGTTGCGGTTTTAACTGGTGTGCTTCTCATTATGGGTGGGGATACTCAGGCTAGAGAATACGCCGAGATGCCTTGGATAATTGATGTTCTTGTAGTCATTACATTAATTCTAATAGGAATCACAATAATTGGAACAATACTGAAACGGAAAGAACGTAAACTTTATGTGAGTTTATGGTTTTTCGCGGCTATTTTCCTTTGGTTCCCCATAGTCTATTTCATAGGAAACGTAATGTGGAATCCTCCAACAGGTGCACTTTATGGCTTAACAGACGCCATCGTCAACTGGTTCTACGGACACAACGTGTTAGGCTTATGGTTTACTCCTTTCGGGTTAGCTTTATGGTATTACTTTATACCTAAACTTACTAAAAGAGCATTATACAGCGTAACATTATCGTTGATTAGCTTCTTTGCATTAGCGTTTTTCTACACTGGAGTTGGCGGTCATCACTTGCTTCAATCCTCAATTCCTGAATGGCTAAAAACAATCGCTGTTGCAACAAGCGGTCTTATGATGCTTTCAGTTCTAACTTTCGCCACTAACATAGGCATGACAATGCGTGGCGCTTGGCATTCATTTTTAAGCAATGTACCTTTAAGGTTCATTCTTTTCGGTTTTATCTGCTACATATTTGTCTCTATTCAAGGAACCTTTCAAGCACTTCGCGATATGAACCTCTACTTGCATTACTCTCAATGGACTGTAATGCATTCACATTTGGCATTATACGCATCATTCGGTATTACCATAATGGGCATAATGTTCTACGTTATCCCAAAAATTTCCGGAAAACAGCTTTACAGCAAAAAATTGATGGATGTAACTTGGTGGGTTTCACTGCTTGGTTTTGTAATTTTCATGATGGGCATGTTACTGGCTGGATTAGTAGCTAACGCAGGTTGGTTTACAAGTCAAACAATAGCGCAAGTTTTGCCACTGCTCCCTCCTTACTTTATTATACGAGCAATAGGCGGCGGAATAGTTGTTGTATCTGCTTTCCTGTTCGCTATTAACATTATAATGACAATTTTGTCCAAACCAACAGGTGAAGAGTTGACTAAACAAACAATGGTGGTGCAGCAGGCATGAATGGCTTCGAGAAAAAACTAGAAAAGAACTTTGAAAGAATAGAAAATGCTGTAACTAATCAAACAAAACATCGTAAAAAACTAAGCTTCAAAAATCTTTTCCCGTTAGTAGCTGGTGGGGTGGCTGTCTTCCTGCTTATGGTCAGCATGGTTGTAGTTGCTCCTTACATGTTCCTCTTAGATGTCCCCCCAACCGACACTGCACACGTTTACACCACGCAAGAAGCTGAAGGCAGAAGCCTTTACATGAGTTTAGGTTGCTTCTACTGCCATTCTCAACAAGTTCGAGCCTCTGACTGGGGACTAGGCAATGTTTCTCAAGAAGGCGACTACGTGTATGACAGCCCGAACTCTTTAGGAACAGAAAGAACTGGTCCTGACCTTGCTCAAATAGGCGGTATGCGTCCAACTGCTTGGCATCAAATGCATTATAGAGATCCAAGAAGCGTATCTCCCGGTTCAATAATGCCCAACTTTGAATTCCTAACAGACCAACAAATCGATTCCTTAATCACCTACATACAGAACCTCGGTCAAGAAAACCTACAAGTTCAACAATCAATAACTAACGGCTCCGCCTATCACCCGGTAGTTCCTGAAGAATACATAAACGCAACCAACCAGTTTGAACCAATGTATCTAACCGTTTTATCACAATATGATGCAACAAATGATGTTTACAATGGCAATGCCTCACTTGCAGATCAATGGGCTGCGATTTATGACGTTGCCAAAGCCGATTACACCCAACGATGCTTACCTTGCCATGGCTGCTCTGGAAATGCTCAGGGCCCATACGCTCGGCATGTGGTAACTCAACCCGCTAACCTGCATGAAAGAATCGCTACTTTTCCAGGTGATAACTATCATATCTGGCGAGTGAGTGAAGGTGTGCCTGGAACTGCAATGCCTGCATGGAAGCTTTCTCTAAACAGCACCGAGATTCAGTTAATCGCAATTTACGAAATGAGCTTTGTTTTTGGTTCAGCAAGAACTTTTCCAGGAAGCACCTCAGACGATGAAGGCGACAATTACGCATTGACTGTTTTGAATACGCCGCCAATAAGCGGTACTCAGCAAGATTTCCAGTCAGGACAAGACATTTTTAATTTATACTGCGCTCAATGTCACGGTTCAGATGGTCAAGGTGACGGTCCAGCATCCATCAATGTTCCTGGCGGATATATCAGCCCTGCTCCAGCCAACTTTACAGAGTCAGGAAGCGACTTCCAATATTATGGCAGATACGTCTGGAAAGTAAAAGAAGGAGTAGAAACGACCAACATGCCACCATGGAAATACGCCTTATCAGACAACGAAATCTACCAAGCAGTCTTATACGTTCAAAGCTTTTCAACAGCACAAGATTACAATTCAAAATGGGCACCACAATACACAGACCCCTATGCAAGAAACCTCAAGATTAACGCTGCATCAAGTAGCTTCACAAGTATAGAAACTAACCCTGTTGCCGTAATAGCGGTATTGTCCGCTGCTGTGCTTTGGAATCTGCAGGTAAATCGCCAAATTTTACGAACCAAAAATTTAACCTGTTTTTTACGTTTTAGGAGGAACCTGAAGTGAATATTGACATGTTGATATATACTATAGGCGCTTTTCTCATTACTCTAATAACGGCTGGTTTTGTAGTTTGGGCTTTCAAGACTAAACAGTTTGAAGCCAACGACTTTTTACGTTACATGCCACTTGAGGAGGACGCAGACGAAGAATGACGTGGCCATTTTACTTAACTGCATATATTGTCTATCTTGATCCAACTTACGTTTACTTTACGTTATTCTTAATTGCAGCAGTTTCAATTGTCATCTACTTAGTTGTCAGAAGTTCGAACGATTTCTCAGTTGAAGAGACCGAAAAAAACTCTGAAGATTTTGCCGGAGAAGTTCGTGACTCAAACGGTCCAGTGACCAAATGGCTCTGGGTAGTTTATGCTGGATTAATAATTTGGGCATTAGCTTATTTGGTTCAGCATTGGAGCGAATTTGCGGTTTTCCCATAAAATCTATTTTTTCAATTTCTACCTGCGCGCTTTTTTTGATTTCAGAAAACTAATAAATTGGTTTGTTACGTTACTTTCAATGGTGTCCTTGTTTGGTTACTGAAAAAGTTACTCGATTTTACGGCTGCCAATTAACCACTACTCATTCAGCAAAACAACATAAACTAAGCAAACTAATCGCTTGGCTTTCTGATAAAGAAGCGCCAGACCGAGAATTTATTTCTCTTTACATTCCCCCGCATATTTCAATAGAGCAAGTGGTAGCAAACATCAAAAAAGAAGCAGAATCAGCAGTTCTTGACTCAAAAAACGCTACTGACCGCCTACAAACCGCAGTAAAAAACATGCTCCAACATGTCAAAGCAAAAACTGAGTTGCCGGAAAACGGCTTAGCCATTTTTGCAGGAACTTTCCTTGGGAATAACCAAGATAAGCCTGTTTTAAACGTGGAAGAACTTGTTCCACCTCAACCGATTGCGACGTATCTTTGTAAGGCCGATAACCAGTTCGAGTTAGAACCACTGAGGCAAATGTTAAGAGATGAACGTATTATTGGTTTGATTTCGTTGGATTCTAAACAGGCAAGTTTTGGGTTGGTTGTAGGTGAACGTTTTGAGCCTCTGAAAAGCATTTCTTCGGGGGTTATGGGAAAAACTGGTAAGGGTGGCCAAAGCCAGAGACGCTATGAAAGGGAACGTGACATGTCTATCGGTTTCTTTTTTCGCCGAATCGCAGAGCACGCGACAAAAGAGTTTCTTGAAAACCGCAGCATTACCTTGCTAATAATCGGCGGGCCTGGACAAACAAAAAATGATTTTCTAAAAGGTGATTACCTAAATTACATGTTAAAAGATGCTCTTTTTGGCATGTTTGACGTTCAATCAGCAGGTCCAGAGGGCGTCAGGGAAATTTTTGAAAAATCATCTGATAGCCTAAAAAATGTTTGTTTGCCGGTTGAGCGGAAAGTTATGCAGCGGTTACAGATTGAACTTAACAAGGATGCAGGGTTAGCCATAACCGGTTTAGACCCAGTGCTTGAAGGCTTAAAAACTGGCGAAGTTGAAGTGGCACTTGTCACGGACTCAACTGATCTGATACAAGCAGATGCTACATGCAAAAAATGTGGTTTAACAAAAAATGAACTGCTGCATAAGTCATACATTCAGGGTCTGCAGGAGTTCCTTTCAACGCCCTGTACCCGTTGCAACGCAGTGGATTTCGAGTTGGCTGAAAAAGACATCATCGACGTCTTAGAAGACTTGGCTGCACAAACAAAGGCAAGCGTTGAAGTGATATTTACAGGGTCAGACGAAAAGGCGCAGCTTACTACTCTGGGCGGATTTGCAGCTTTACTAAGATATCGCTCTAACAATGAGGGCCTAGCCTGAAAAGCGTTAAACAAAAAAAATAAAAGGGGATTATTTGGGGCCTATTTTTTTATTTTAGGGTTTTCTGTAGAGTAATGCGCCGACTATTGCTACAACAACCATTACTGCTATACCCATAGCTACAATGGTCATTGTGTAGTCTGGTACCGAAATTTCCTGTTGCTGGCTTGATGGTGATGGTTGTGCTGCGCCTACCACTACTGAAGTTGATGCGGAAGAGCTGCCGTACGAGTCGTCGCCCATAAAGGATACAATAATTTGGTAAGTTCCTTCCAAGTCTGGTGTCCAATCAATGCTGAAGGTTCCATAGTAACCGTTGGTTGTAACTTGGCCAATGTCTACTGTGTTTCCATTGGGATCAATAGCTGTGAGTATTACTTGAACGCCGTCTATTGTTTTATTATTCCAGATTCCGCCAATTGGGTACTGTAAATGCAAGTACTCCATTTGTGTCGACATTGAATCTGCAGAAACGCACGGTGTGCCTGGCTGCGCTGGTGACATGTCTAAAACAGTGCCCTTGATTACTACTCCGTTGCCTTTTGCAATTACAATATCTGGAGCGGTTACGGTGGTTTGGGTTTCGCCTTTGCCGAAAACAAATTCATAGCCGTTTCTTGAGTCAGCTGCGGCCAAGTATCCATCTGCTAAACCGCCAATTGCCATGGGGTTTGCTATTCGCCAAATTAGCTCGCCAGTTGTAGCGTTGATGCATAAAGTTCCCCAACCTCTTGTCAAGGGTTGGCTTTCAGTATGTTCAGTGTTGTATGTGTACATTTTGCCATCCACAATCTGGGCGCCAGTATTAATCGAGTATACAGTTGTTCCGTTTTTGTCTGTGTAAGGGCTTTCGTACATACTTAATGCATAGTCAACGTAATGCCAAACTATGCTACCATCAGTCCAGTCAAAAGCGTAGACGCCGTCGTATGCTTCGCGGTATAACATGCCGTAAGCTGATTGTATAGCGTAGGCTCCGAATGCTGGCTCAGCCCATGGGTAATCCATTGCTTCACCTTTCCACGCTAGATTGCCTGTAGCTAAATCCCACGCCATAAAGTATCCGCCCATCATCAGGACTGCCACTTTGCCATGATCAGCTACACACACTGTCATGCTGTAGCAAGTATCTTTAACGGTTGTGTTCCAAAGTACTGCTCCAGTGTATAGATTGAAGCCTACAACGTTTGTTCCATACCATGCGCCGACTTCCGGGGGTGTAAGTGACGTAACTGTTGCGCCATAACCTGTTTGCCAATCTATTAATGAAGGCAAACTAGCACTCGCATATGAGGTGTTGCTTATTATTCTTGAAGTAAAGTTAGTTGATGAACCTTTTGTAGTCCAGTTAATCAGCCGATAGTTAGGGTTAGCTGCGTTGCCAGCATTTTGGACACTTAAAACGTAGCCGTCCATCTGATTGTATAGTGTTCCACTGGTTAAAGGTGCAATTGAAGTATTGAGTGTCAAAGCGCCCGTGGCTGGATTCCATTTGTATAGACGACCGTTGCTTATTGTTAGCAACTCTATTGAGTAAGTTCCTACGGCTGCTGCTCCAGGTACTTCTAAGTTGCCACTTTGCGTGTAAACTATTGTGTTTGGCACTAAAGCAGTTGTGAACATCATTCCAAACATTGAAGCTGTCGTTGTTGCTGCAGGCTGTTCAAAGTAGACTTCTCCAGTGCGTAGATCACTACATCGCCAATATGTTGCCCCGTTTTCTCCAGGTTTAGTATAACTGTCATAAACTTTTCCTGCATAAATCAAGTTAATGCTGCCGGGGCTGCTGGTTGTGGCTAAATTACCTGCTGGTCCACCGATTAAGCCTGCTATTGTATCTGAACGCTTCCAGACTATGTGCCCAGTTTCTGGTCCTTGAACCCATGGATGAAAATTGTATTGTGCACTCCACATTGGATTGGTGTCTGGGTAAAGCATGTCCCACATTGGACCGCCACCTTGATAGCCTGTGCCTGGATAGTTGCCAAGTATTGGCCACCATTCTCTATTTTCTAGTGCTACGGGTCTTGTCCAATAGTCTGTTGGTAATGGTGATTCAGGCCATGGCCAAACTGGGTCTTCTTGTACTGTTAGGGTTTGTTCTGCAGTTGAGCTTGGTTCGTAGTAGCAATCTCCGTTGAAGCTTACATAGCCTGAACCGAAAACTGCTCCTGGGTCTGCTGTGTAGTTTCCTGCCGGGAAGTATCCGCCTGGGAATTCAAATTTAAGTTTCCATTCACCGAGTTGGTCTGGTGCAAATTCAAACCAAGCGGTAGTGTCAGCTTCATAAGAATCCATCACTCTTACGTCTGTGTGTCCTTGGGGGTCTGTGATTGTCACTTTGTAATCTGACATGTATCGGCTAACATGTGTTGCTGGGTTAAGCCAAACGTTGACTAGGACTGTTTGGCCTTTGCCGACTGGGTTTGGTCTAAAGCTTAGAAACGCGTGAGTTTCAATGGTTACGTCTGGAGTTATGCCTGATGCTAAGGGTCCTGGTATTGAACCGCCTTCTTGCAAGTTTGTTGGTGTAACGCCGGGTGGTAAAAAGGTTGATTGTGCTTGTGCTGGCGTTAACATTGCTATGGAGGAAATGATGAGAATTGCGGTGATAATCATTGAAAAGGTTGCTTTTTTGATAATTTTCTGCATTATTTGTTTTTCTCTCCTAAAAATATTTTATAAAAATCTATATGTTGCTTTCTCCTTTTAAGCTTTAGCGATAGCTTTAAATGCGATTTGCGCCAATTTCATGGGCATGTTTTGTATTTTAAGCGATGCAAATACTTTAAAACGTATTTGCTCGATGTTAACCGGGTCTTGTTTTTGAAACTTAGCATATGCCTACAATTTCAATTGTTGATGTAAACTGTTCGAGACAACCCTTAGGATGAAAATTTTTCACCAGTCCATATCGTATCAATAGTTTTATAAGATTGGTTCATGCGTAAAAACTGCTTATGACTAGGGAGATTTCACCGTGAAAAGTATCAAAAACATCCTCGTAGTTGGAGAAAAAAACATCTTCGGCGAAATTGCCCAAATCATAACTGTTGCCCAGGAAACAAACG
Source organism: Candidatus Bathyarchaeota archaeon (assembly GCA_963832745.1). GTDB lineage: Archaea > Thermoproteota > Bathyarchaeia > Bathyarchaeales > Bathycorpusculaceae > Bathycorpusculum. Next base: position 211,176 of record CAWHVC010000004.1, read on the forward strand.
AGATACTATATGAAATGCTCGGTGAATGTAAAAATGAGCAAACCCTTGACCAAGACATGCAAGCAATACGTGTCCTCGAGAAAAAATCTGACGACATCGCCTTCAAAGTTAACGAGGATATAACAACCGGCGCGGTTAGCCCAAGCATTATTGATAACCTTTTAAAATGCGTAGGCGTTGCCGACGATATTGTTGACAACTACTATTACCAGAGTCGCCAGCTTAGCCGTATGTGCAAAGCCAAATTTCCCTATTCCGATGCGCCTCAAGAAGCTGAATGGATTAAACTTTTCAAAACAATGCTGGATTTAGCAGGTCAAGCTTTAGTTAAAGTTAAGATGACCCTGTCCTTGTCTGACTTGTCTGAAATTTTGAAGCTTAGAAAGGAAATAGAAGAATTAGAGCAGCAGGGTGACGACATAAAAGACAAGGGCTTTGACTGGCTCTACCATGAAGCCCCCCGAATGCATTACCTGCAATTCTACCATTACAGTGAATTGCTGCATAAATTTGACGATATCCTTGACGGTTGCGAAGACCTTTCAGACCTGATTTTATCAGTTATAACATCAATCCTAAAGTGAGATTGTCTTGATTCTTGAAGTCTTGCTTGTAGTTTTGGTTTTTCTTGCCGTTGCATTAGTTGCAGGAAATAATCTTTCTGCTTGTGTGGGACCTGCAGTTGGTGCACGGATAATTTCTAAACGTACAGGCGCATTGTTGGGACTTACAGGTTTTTCGGCTGGTTTAATAGTGCAGGGTTCAGGCATGTCTCATTCAGTGGCTACTTTGTTGCCTAACTCGACAATTGAGCTTCAAGTCATCGCGTTGCTAGTTGCTACTGCTATTTTTGGGGTTGCAAATTATGCGAGGGTTCCATTATCCTTAAGCATGTCGCTTGTAGGGTTGCTTGCGGGCTTATCATTTTCCCAAGGAATTACAACTAGTTTAACCTACCTTTCTGGGGTTGCTTCAATGTGGTTTATTGCTCCCGCGGTGGCAGCGCTCATCTCGTTTTACATGATACGAATCATAAATAAACGAAAAGTGATTGATATTTGGCGTAGAATACGTTTTTACAAGGCATTGCTAATCGTGCTCTCATTTACGACAGCGTTCGGTTTGGGCGCTAACACGTTGGGTTTGATTGTGGCAACAGCAGGCTTTAACCTAATAACTGTGGCTGTTGCTGTGGGCGGAATTTTTGTTGGCACATTTTATCTTGCTGAAGGTTCAATCCGTAGAATGTCACAAGAGTTTTACTTAATGCGGTATTCTAACGCTGTTGTTGTTCTTGCAACCTCAACAATTTTGGTGGAATTGGCGGCTTTTCTGAATATTCCGTTATCTAACACGCAGACAACTGCTGCAGCGGTTTTCGGAACCGGCGTTTCCTACAAAGCGAAGTTTATGTCGTTAAAACCATTTCTGGTTATCATTGCAGGTTGGGTTTTAGCGCCATTGCTCAGTTTCTTGATAGGCTGGATAATTTAAGTAGCGTTAAATTTTAAGTTGTTTTAGGCAATTGTTATGTTGCTTTTTCTGGTTGCTGCTCTTTTTGAAACTGATATTTTCATGTTTATCACTGCCGATAAGCCGAGAAATAAGCCAGTTTTTATGGTGAGAAGACAAAGCCGTCAGCATTGACGCTTATTTTTTGAGCATTTTTAGAAAGTCGTCAATTGGTTTTGCAGGCATGCTCATTATATGAACGGTTCCTCTTGAGCCTAACTCGATTGAGACGCGTGTGATTGTGTCATTGTCTGGAGCTTCGACTATGCTGACAAAATCGTATCTGCCGATTGTTGCATATTGTTCGAGGACTTTGGCGCCGAGTTTTTCAACTTCTTTATTAACTTCTTTGATGCGGTCAGGGCGTTCTTTGATTGTTTTTCTGCCTTCAGAAGTGAGGGTGGACATCATAATGTAGATTGCCATTAAAAATTCCTCAATTAAAATGAGGTTTCATAATGATTTAAGGTTTTTTACAATGGGTATTGTTGCTGTTTAGTGCCTGTTTGGTTTATACTGTGTTGATTGGTGCGAATAATTTTTATTATTTATTGTTTGATATAATCTTAATTAGGTTAAGTGAGAAGTACTATATTGAGGAAGATTTTATGGGGATAATTAAAAACTCTAAAAAAGAGTTTCCGAGCGTCCTCGACAGTGCATATGAACAGTATAAACGAGATTTAGAACGTTACAAGCTTGTAGAAGAAATAATGACTCCTAAAGTAATCACTATCGCGCCTGAAGAGTCAATGGATAAAGCCGCAAGAATCATGGGAGCCAAACATATCGGCAGCTTAATTGTCAAAAAATATGATACCCCAGTTGGTATAGTAACAGAGCGAGACCTGCTAACCAAAGTTTTTGCTCAAAATAAGGAGCCAACACAAGAGAAAGTAGAAAACCACATGTCTTACCCGCTTGCAACTATTTGTTACACTGCCAAAATTAAAGAAGCTGCACAGGTTATGATTCAGAAAAAGTGTCGCTTGGGCGTTTTTGATTGTGGAAAAATGATGGGAATTGTTACTGCTTCTGATTTGATTCGAAGCTTGCCTGATATTCCAGAAACTGAAGCGTTGGTTGACAACTTTATGACTACGGACGTAATCACCGCTGACGAGTCGACACCTATACGTGTTATCGCTATGACTATGGGCGAAAAACGTGTAGGAAGCGTTCTTGTCACAAAAAAAGAAAAGATTTCAGGAATTTTTACCGAACGCGATTTGCTTAACACTTTTATCAATGAAGTTGACGGTTTAGAATCAAACGTTGGGAAACACTCGACAGCAGAGTTAATCACGATACCTTCGGGGACAAGTGTTCATAATGCAGCAACAACCATGACGATGAAACAGATACGTCGTTTGCCTATTATGAAAGATGACAAGTTTGTGGGAATAATCACTGCGCGTGATCTAGTAGAAGCATACGCAAAATAAACCCATGTAGTAACTCATTTTTATTTTCGTTTGTTTTTTTGGGTAAATAGTATTAGGCATCCAAAAATGAATACTGCGAAGCTGATTATGTAAAGAATCCAAAGAGTTGTGCTACCTAATGTTTCGAGTTCTCTTTGCCACTGCCAAAAATAAGGTCCCTCTGGAAAGTCAGGGCTGACTGGAACGTCTGGCCAAGCTCCAATTAACAAATAAGTAAATCCGCTTAGTGTTAGAATTAGGCCGATAGCGGTTTTTTTGTTTGATTTAATTGGCTCTTTTATGATTGTGATGTATTCTTGGATGTCATTTTTTACGTTTTTCATGCTTGTTGCCGAGTAGCCTTTTGTTAAACCAAACGCTACAAGTAACGTTATTCCTGTTGTTATTAAGATGAGGCTGGTTACGAAAAATTCGATGTATAATGCTCTAATCAGCCATGTTGAGGTTAGGTATTTTTGTACATCATTTGCAAAGGCGAAGGGGTAGGCGGAGTTTGCTGTTAATAATGTGATTAAGCTTAGGCCTATAATTGTTGTCGTTGTCCCGTAAAATAAAAAATGATTTTTAATGTGTCTGAATAGGCTTTTTGCTGAAATAGCAAATCCTGTGAATATGATGATTACGCCTGAATCATAAAGGGCTGAGACGTAGCCATTAAGCGTCCATCTGTTAATGTTCAATATTATGTCTTTTTGCCATCTGAACCAAAACCAATCCGGCTCCAGACTCAAAAATCTTCCAGCTATAACTAGTGCTATGCCACCGACTATTAAGAAAATGCTCAAAACTTGCCTCTTAGTTAGGGGTCCTATCTGGTCTTGTTCCATTATCTGTTAGTCACCAGCCGGGTTGGTGCTATAATTTAGCCAAGTTAATATGTATTTGGAGTTATATTGATTTTGGTTTAGCTAGAATTTGCTTTTTTAGATGATTTTGTTCTGCGTTAGGAAAAGTTTTTGAATCCTTAATTTCAAGAGATTCTTTATTTTTTGTCCAAACACCTAAATCTTTGTTTTGAACCTTATTTTTTGGTGAAAAATATGGGCCGATGTACCAAGACTGTTGGCGAACGTAGGCTTGGCAGAACCATCTACAAGCTTGGAAACAGCGTTGAATTCAGCAGCAAAGAATGTAACGTCAAAATGTCTGAAACAAAGACCAAAAAGCAGATTCAAGAAGAGCAAGGCTACACGGATGATTCGCCAGTTCAGAACCTGCGTGATCCTAAAAGCTACAAAAAGTAGTCATAGCTTTTTTGTTGTTGCTCAGGGGCATTTTCTTTTTGTCTTGAATTAACTTTATGTAGTTTGTTTTGCTTTGAGTTGTAACTAAGCACGCACAGTTTACATAAGCCTAAACTGTCTGGGTGAAACTTTATGACTGAGACACCAGCAACTCAAGCTTCTAATGGGGAACAGCCGATAAAAGCTTCTGAACTGGACCCCAAGTTTAAGTATGAACTTGTAAAGATGCATGGAAGCGAAAATATCCTCAAATGCTTCCAATGTGGAACCTGCACCAGCGATTGCCCCGTTGCACGTTTCAGTGACAGTTACCGACCGCGTACTTTGATTCATATGGCAACTCTTGGCTTAAGAGACCGCGTGCTAAAAAGCGACACACTCTGGTTATGCGCAGCTTGCTTCACGTGTACCGACCGTTGCCCACAGGACGTTGAAGTGGCAAGCGTAATTCGTGTATTCCGCAACTTAGCCGTTGAAAACGGTTGCATACCCCAAGTTTTCAAAGACCAATTTGGGTCAGTTCTCGAGTCAGGTTACGCTTACAAAATCCCTGAATTACGCATTAAAAAGCGTGACTCCCAGGGGCTTCCACCGTTGCCTAAAGGTGACGCAGACAAAGTCCAAAAAGTCCTAAAAGGCTTAAAAATAATTGACAAAATCCAAAAACCTCAAGGAGAAAACGCAAATGCAAAACAATAAGTACCTGATTTTTTTGGGCTGCGCTATTCCTTACCGTGTTTCCAGTTACGAAATTTCTTCACGCAAAGTGTTAGCTAAACTTGGGGTTGAACTGGTTGAAATGCCTGAATTCAACTGTTGCGGTTTACCACTTGACCCCGTCAGCCATGAAGCAATGCTTGTGTTAGCTGCAAAAAATTTGGCGCTTGCAGAAAAGGAAGGCTTAAACATCCTAACGTTATGCCCAGGCTGTGCAGGGACACTTAAGAAAGTTAACAAAATCCTAAAAGAAGACCCCTCGTTAAAGCAGAAAATTAACGAGCACCTTAAAGAAGCAGGTTTAGAATTTAAAGGAACAGTCGAAACCAAACATCTGCTTCAGTTTCTAAAAGAAGACGTTGGCTTAGAAAAAATCAAAGCAGCCGTCACAAAACCGTTAACAGGCCTAAAAGTTGCCGAACATAACGGTTGCCATATTCTGCGGCCTAAACAGTACATTGGGTTTGATGATCCTGAAGACCCGCAAACTCTTAAAATGCTGGTTGAAGCAACTGGCGCCACCTGCCTTGACTATGTTGACGAGACTGAATGTTGTGGTGCACCCAGCGTTGGGGTTAGCGATAAGGTTGCGTTGTCGCTTGCAAGAGATAAACTTAGCCACGTAAAAGATGTTCAAGCTCAAGCCTTGATAACTATCTGTCCATTCTGCCACATAATGTATGACACTAACGAGTTACGCATAGAGAAGATGTTCAACGAAGCATACGGCATTCCTATTCTGCATTACCCACAACTACTCGGCTTAGCCATGGGCATGAATCCTGACGAGTTAGCATTCAAAGACCTCCGAGTCGACGCTTCAAACATTCTAAAACAGGTTGCTGCAATTCCCGACAAAGTGTAATCTTTTTTCTTTCATGTGACTTTTTTGGCGATTACTTTATTTTGCGATGATAAGTAATTAGACTTGACAGCTTACGTTATAATTTGGGGTTTAAAATTGGCTCAAAAAAGCGTGTTAATTATCGGTGCAGGCATCGGCGGCTTATCCGCAGGTTGCTATGCCCAAATGAACGGTTTTCAAACACAAATTTTTGAAATGTATACTCTCCCCGGCGGCCAATGTACTGCTTGGAAACGTGGCAGCTACATTTTCGACGGCTGCATCCACCACCTTGCAGGCTGCAAACCCGGAAAACTCCTCTATGAGATGTGGGAAGAACTAGGCGCCCTGCCGCAAAGACCATTAATTTACCCCGCAGACCTATGCCAAGTTGAAGATGAATCGGGCAAACGGTTTACCGTTTACGTTAACCTTGACCAGCTACAGCAGCACATGCTTGAACTTGCACCCCAAGACAAGTCCGCCATTGAAGGCTACATTAACGCAGCTAAAAGCTTCATGGACTTGGACTTCTTGGAAACTGCGTTGCTTGAAGGTGCCGCTTTCACTCGGCGGTTCCTCAAAATGGGTACAGTTCTAACTAAGTACGGTGCAAACATGACCAAGTACGCCGAAAAGTTTACTGACCCTTTTCTACGCAAGGTTTTTCCAACCATTCAGTATGACTGGACAGACATCCCCCTGTTCATTCACCTTAACATGATTGGCAACTGCGCCAGCAACAACTACGCTGTTCCAGCAGGCGGCTCACTCGAGTTTGCCAAAGCAATAGAGCAAAGATTCCTCAAACTCGGCGGCATTATCAATTACGGCAAAAAAGTCGACAAGATCCTTGTTGAAAACGATAAAGCCGTTGGCGTCCGCCTAAAAGACGGCACAGAGCACCGTGCAGACATTGTGGTTTCTGACGCGTTTGGCTACACAACCATCTTCAGCTTGCTTGACGGCAAATATGTAGATGACAAAATAAAGAAGCAGTACGCTAAGCATCAAGAAAACATGGTTATGGGTATTCACGTTTCATTTGGAGTGAATCGTGACCTTTCAAAAGAGCCCCGTGCGTTGGTGTTGTTTCTTGAAAACCCTGTAACTATCGCCGATCGGGAACACGCTAAGCTAGATTTGGAACTATTTGGTTACGACCCAAGCCTTGCACCAAACGGGAAATCAGTCATTAAAGCCCTCATAAACACAAACTACAGTTACTGGAAACAACTTTACAGTGACCCTGCAAAGTACAGGGCTGAAAAACAAAAAGTCGCTGACACTGTCCTGAAACTCCTGGAAAAACGGTTCCTCGGCATCCAAGGGCAAGTAGAAGTAGTCGACGTTGCCACGCCAATTACTACTGAACGTTTTGTCGGTGTCGGTCAAGGGTTCGAATCCAACTGGGGTTTCTCTGACGCGGTAAGCATGATGCGTGGTCAACCCAAAACCCTGCCTAAACTGCAAAACTTCTACATGGTTGGTTTCTCTGTTGGAGGCGGAGGCATTCCCGGTTGTGCCGCTATGGGACGCAACCTAGTCAAAAAACTCTGCAAGCAAGAACACGTTAGCTTTAATGCTTCAAAACCTTAACGCGTTTTTCTTTTTGCTTGTTCTTGGTAAAAATTGTCAAAAAATTCTTGTTAAAAACCGTTTTAGCCTGCATCACTCAATAGCGTTGTTGGTGAAAATATGTCTACTCAAAATGAACAAATTGAAACTGTTACTTTTCAAGCTTTAGCCCATCCTATTCGGCGGACAATAATTAGACTTGTTCAGTCTCACAGTCAAGGCGTCACCTACACGGAATTACTTACTGACCTGGGGTTGCCTACTGGAAAACTGAACTATCATTTAGAACAACTTAAAGGGGTAATTGAAAAGGACAGCAGTAGCGCATATGTTTTAACTTCGTTTGGCAAAAAAGCCGTTGAACATCTCAACCTAATAGAGCAGCGAACTAACAGTGAAGACCAAAAATACGTTCAAATTGCCAGTTTATCCCACAAAGGCAGCCTTCAACCAATAATCAAAAGCTTCCTGATACTAACAATCATAATGATGACGGTTTTCACGGGTTTATGGGTTTACATTGGCTGCATCGCATACATAGAGGGTGCTCCATCAGTGGTTTTTGTGCTGCTGCCAATAGGGATTACTGTTGGACTTGGTGTGCTTTCAGTTTCAGTCTATGCTTTACTAAAAACGCCAATGTGGCTTAGACGTTTCGAGCAAAGGTTCTTTGGTGAAAGCTAACTCGCCAAAATCTACCATCTTCCGCCTGCTCCACCACCGCCTGAACGTCCGCCACCAATTCTTCCCCTACCTGCAACAGGCACAAAAATGCCAAGCACAACTATGACCACAATTAGCCAAAGGGGCATTCCGAAAAAGTACCAATCCCAGAATGGTGACGGCGTTTGGACGGGTTCGTTGGTGCTTTCGTAATAGTAGATGCCTCTTGCTGGAAGGTTGTTTGGTGTGGTTTGGGGTGGGATTTGTTCTCCTAAGGCTATGACTGTGTAGTACAAGCCTTTGCCATAATTGTTTTGCTGGAACTCTGGGACCAAATATTCTTGGGCAATCAGGTTGGCTTCAACGTCGGTTATGTCTCCTTCAAGCCCGTACCCAACTTCTATACGCCATTCCCGTTCCTCCAACGCTACCAGAACCAGTACGCCGTTGTCTTTGCCGCTTTTACCAATGCCTGTTTGTTCTCCATCCCAAACTTCCAATGGTTCATCGTTTAAAATTTGGACACCAAGCTGAACAATGTCATGGATTTCGTTGCCAGATTTGTCAGTTACTCCGTGACCAGAAAGTGAAGGCAGTACCACAACTACTATTTCAGCGGTTGTGTTCAGGTCAATTGAGTACGCGTAGTCTTCAATGCTTGCAACCCAATCGTTTTCAATATATTGAGCTTGACAGGGAATAGTAAACAGGACAGGGCTTACGATAAGGAACAAAAGCAAAAAAGGAATGAAACGGTTTTTTTGCAAACCTTAGCCTTTACCTCAAACCGTTTAAAGGTTAACTTGGGGCGCAGTGTAAGCGGCTACTTGTGCTTCAAAGAATGCTCTGCTTTCATAGCCCCATCCTGCCGCCCAAAGGTTTGCAGGGAATACTTTGATGGCGGTGTTGTAGTCGCCGACTGCTTCGTTGTAACGCATGCGTTCTGTTGATATGCGGTTTTCTGTGCCTTCCAATTCAATGATTAATGATTGGACTACGTCTGAGGCTTTTAGGTCTGGATAGGCTTCGACGCTTATGATTAACTGGGAAACGCCTGACTCCAAATTGTCTGTTGCGTTGCTGATTTCGTCGACGTTGCCGCCTGCTACTGCAGCATCCCATTGAGCACGTAAGCGCGTAACGTTTTCCAGCACGGAGCCTTCATAGGTCATGTAGGCTTTAGCTGCTGTTACAACGTTGGGTATCAAGTCGTAACGTCTTTGTAGTTCCTGATCAATCTGCGCCCACTTCTCGTCAACAGTAACGTTGAGGTTGACAAGGTTGTTGTAGGTTGTAAAGTATAATGCAGCAAAACTTGCCACGATAATTATTGCGATAACCGCTATGGTTGCTACTACTATTTTGGTTTTCATGCCAAGCATCTCTCCCTGCCGAAAATATCGGTGAATACATATATTTACTGATTGGTAAAAAAGCGAAATATTACCAGAACAGAAAGCGCAAAGTATCAACTACGCAACTTTTTTACCAGTTTCTGCAGCCTCTGAGCCGTCAACTTGACATTAAGGCTTGCTGGAACAGGATGTCCATGCGCTTCACAATGCCCATCCACAATAGCTTTAGCGATAGCCTCCACAGTCGGCTCCTCCACGTCGATTGTTGTGTAGCCGAAACCGATTTGGGGACCATAATGCGCATCCGTGCCTGCAACTCTGGATAGATTGAATTTTTCTGCGGCTTCCGTGGCTTTTTTTACGCTTCTGCCAAACGGGAACGCTCTGGCATTGATGATTTCGATGGCGTCAAATTCTGCGCAGACCGCGTTGTTAAGGCATCCTTTTAGGAACACGTAGGGGTGACATGCAATTGCAACTCCTCCTGCCTCATGAATGCGCTGCACGGTTTCAACGGCTGTTAACCCTTTGGGAATAAGCTGGTTAACGTTTAAAGCTACGATGTGGCCTTCGCTGCTGGAAACCTCCATGCCAGGAATCACCAAGAAGTCTTTGGTTTCTTTGGCGATTTTTACTGCACCATCAAAATAGTTGTGGTCAGTGACTGCAACCGCGTTGAGCCCATTCTTTTTAGCGTAAAAGATGAGGTCTTTTGGGGTGATCAGTGAATCGTTGGAGTAGGTGGTGTGTACGTGGAGATCAGCGCGGATTTGAACAGTCATAATTAACCCTGTTTTCAAATGTTCACCGTTTAATATCTGTATTGCCACGTTAAACCATCAAAGGTTTAGGCGAAAAAACTGCTTTCCGCTTTATGATTAGTGTGACTGCGGCTAACGCAACCGTGGTTGCCAAGACTGCGATAATCCAGATTGTTGATGGTGAACTGGTTGGTTGAGCGGTTTCTGAATGGGTGGATTCGGGGTTGCTAATGGGTGTGAGAGTTGGTGCTGGTTCTGGGGTTGGAGTTGATGGCACTAACGAGTTTGGTCTAACGCTGTAAAGGGTGATATACGCTATTTCTTTGGTGTCTCCCCACATTTGTACTTGAACGCCTTGATGGTTGCTAATAGGTTTGAAATAAAATGTTGCTGACCAGTAAGGGTACAGTTTCAGCGGGTCTCGCGTAGCATTACCTTCGTTAACGCCGCTATCGCTAAGCGCGTTGTTAAGTTCATTGCTGAATTGTCGTCCAAGAATCATGTTTAAGCCGATGTCTACTGTTGTCCAGTTAGGCGTAATATTTATGGGACCACTGGTTGTGCCAACTTGTACTGTGGCGGCATAGTTTTTGGCTGCCGCGAACATCAAAGCTTGAGCTTCCTCTTGGTTGACAACGCTTAGGCACCCGATGCTGTAGAGGTTCCATAAATCAGTAAAAATGAACGTATTAGTGTTAAAAGTGATACTCATGCCCTTGTTTGGCATGTCAACGCCATCAAGAGTGTAGCACCAACCAATACTTGATTGCCCTATGCTCATCTTCATGTTGCCTTCTGTTATGTTGGTTGGAGTGAAGTCGCTTATGCCATTAAAGTTGGTTGGAGACCCATATGGTGGAGCGTTTGGGGTACTGCGAATCAGGCTTAGGGCTTGGGTAACCTGTGAAGCGTTTATACCATACTGCTCGGTAAAGTTTTGGTATCTTTCAAGAATATTTTTTGTTTCAACCAAAGCGTCATTTGACGGTTGCTTTGACCAAAAAATCGAGCCATTCATGGCGTTAACGTGTATCCACCAAATAAAGCCGTTATAGAAAATGCCTGAAACCGATAAACTGCCACTGTTGGATTCAAGATTAAAGGTTGTACCTTCGTTTTTCACTTGACCACCAAACTCTGAAGGATAAGTGAGAGCATAACCCTCATTTGTTATGTTGTACTGTGAGACGTCAATACCCATAACGTCGCCGACAAAAGCTAAAACCTCTTTTTCTACCGCTTTTACTCCTTCGGGCTGGTCTGCTTGGGAAGACTGAACAAGCACAGCTGAAAAAACAAGGACTACAACCACAAAGGCGCATGTTAACTTAGCTTTCCGCAATCTTTACTCTCCCAGTATCTCAAGAATCAAAAGGAAAAAGTAAAGATAAAAAAGTTGCCTAGAAAAGCCTATTTCGGAAGGGTGCCGAGTTTTGAGCGGGTTTGTGCAAGTTGCTCGTCAAGTTTTGCTTCGTCTGTTTCGATTTTGTGGAATAGCGGTGTGGGTTTAGCGATTTTGTGTCCTCCTTCAATTGGCACGGTAGCGTCACTCCATTTTGAAACGTTTCCTGGCAGTTGCAGTGTGTGCCATAGCTGTTCAGCGGTTTGTGGCATGAACGGTGCTGAAACGACGGTGCATGCTTTGACCACTTGTGCTGCAACATAGAATATTGTGCCTGCTTTCTCCTTGTCGGTCTTCATGAGGTTCCATGGTTCTTTGGTGTTAAGGTACTGGTTACCAATTCGGCTAATGCTGATGAGCGTAGTGGCGGCTGATTGTAGCCATCCGTCTTCAAATTCTTTAGCGGCTTGCTCAACCTTCGCTTTTACAGCGTCGAGAACTGCTTGGTCATCCGCCTCAAGCTTGGTTGGCGCTGGAATGGTACCTTCAAACTTGCTTGTGATAAACGAGAGTGTGCGGTGAATGAAGTTGCCAAAGGTGTCGTTTAGGTCATTGTTGATTTTGTCTGCAAAGGCGCTCCATGTGAAGTTAGTGTCTTTGCTTTCGGGGCGGGTTGCCATGAGGAAGAAGCGCCAGTAGTCCACTGGGAACATTTCTAAGGCTTCGTCTATCCAGATGCCGACACGTTGACTTTTAGAGGCTTTCTGGCCGCGGAACTGCAGGAATTCTGTCGCGGAAACGTTCCATGGCAGGTTGTAGCCTTGACCAGACGCCAACAGTAGCGCGGGCAGGATGATGGTGTGGAACGGAATGTTGTCTTTGCCTACAAAATAGAGTGTTTTAGCTTGGTTGTTTAGCCAGAACTCCCGCCATTTCTCAGGCTGTCCTAACTGTTGAGACCGCTCAATCGTTGCCGAAACGTAGCCCAGCACGGCGTCTACCCAAACGTAGATGGTTTTTCCTTCTGCGCCCTCAAACGGTGCAGGGATGCCCCAGTCAATGTCTCGGGTGACAGCTCGGGGTTTTAAGCCTTCTTTTATCCAGTTTAGGCTGAAACTTTTCACGTTAGCGGGCAGTTGCTGGTTAGTTTTAAGATACTCGGTTAAGGGTTCGGCGAGTTTGGAGAGGTCAATGTACCAGTGCTTGGTCGTTTTGACTATTGGCTTGTTTTTGCAAATTGTACAGTACGGTTCCACGAGCAGTGTGGGTTCAAGCAGTTTGCCGCATGCGTCACATTGGTCACCTCGGGCTTTCTCGCAGCCGCAGTAGGGACATTTGCCTTCCACGAAACGGTCAGGCAAGAAGCGTTGGTCATGTTCACAGTAGAGCATTTGGGTTTCTTGCTCGAAAATATAACCATTTCTTTGAATTTCAAGAAGCGTTTTTTGGACGAATTCCTTGTGAACTGGGCTTTCAGTACAGGTGTAATTGTCATAGGAGGCGCCCCAGCGGCGGAAAAGTTCTGCAACTTTGGCGTGGTTGCGGTCTGTTAACTCTTTTGGGGTTATGCCCTGTTTTATGGCTTCCACTTCGATTGGGGTGCCATGTTCGTCTGAACCGCTGACAAACAGGACGTCGTCGCCTTTTAGTCGATAATAGCGTGCAGTGACATCCGCGGATAATACGGAGCCGACGAGGTTTCCAAGGTGCGGCGTCACGTTAATGTAAGGCCATGCTGAAGTAACTAAAACTTTATCTGGCAAACTATGTGTCTCCAACAAATCGTTAAGTCTCAACCTTATTAAAATTGCTATCCAAACAAAAAATTCAACTTTTAAGTGGTAATTAGCCAGCTGTTTGGCAACGCTTAAATCCAGATTCAAAAATACATTTACATCAGGTCAAACTTATGCCTTACTGCCGAAGATGCGGAGCCAAACTTGCTGACGATGCACAATACTGTTACAACTGCGGCGCCCCAGTTATTCCTCCAACAACCCAGACTTCGTCTCCTCCTCCACAGTCAAGAGCCTACGAAAGCCCCCATAGTCGCCCCCTGCGAAAGAATCCTCTATTCATTCCCGTCATGGTCATAATCGCCATTACCATTTCAGCCTTGGTTATAGCCGCTTTTGCTGCTGCACCGATTAACCCTGTAAATTTCAAAGAGCAAAGCCAAATCCCAATATCAGGTCAAAACAAGTTAAACCTAGATTTTCAAGCTGACATCGGCGACATCAACGTTTACACCAACCTCACCGGCGATAGCATGTTGCTTATGGATGTTTCAGCAACCGGTGGCACCAGCATTTTTGGGTCAGATCAACCTGTAAAGTTTGATGTTCAAAACAGCACTGCTAATGGCACGCAAATGGTTACGGCCGTTGTTTCTTCACCGATGAATTTCCCGTTCGCCGGAAACCTGCATGTGATCTGCAACATCTATGTTAACCCTCAAGCAAACTTGGCACTTAACGTGCATTCGGATGTTGGTGAAGTCTACATGGAAGCGGGTTTGAACGCAAAAATTGAGTTGCTTAAGCTTGAAACAATCACTGGCAGCACAAATTTGAATCTTCAGAAAGGCGCTACTGTTAAAGGTGGTTTAACGCTTTCAACAGCAACAGGCACTGTTTGGTTTAGTATTAACCAAGTTAATGTTAATGGAAATGTAACTATCGATTTAGGTTCAGGTACTGGTAACGTGGAAATGGACATTAATCAAACGCAGAAGTTTAACGGTAACCTACAATTAAACGCTCACACTGGCACCGGTAACGTAAACCTTAATCGAATGCTAATAGATGGTGAAGTAGCCACAAAAATTCAATCTAACACTGGTCTTGGCCAAATACACGTTAACGTGCAAAACTTTAACGGGAACCAGTCGCCGATTCAATCAAACAATTACCCATCCAACTGCAACATCAACATGAACCTAAACACTGGCGTAGGCAACATCAACTTAAACGCTGTATACCAGACAACGATGGCGCCTACCCTTAGAGTTTAAGCTGGTTAACGCCTTAACGTTTAAAACCTTGCCTAACCATTAGAAAAAGTGAAGGTGCATTTTTTTGGCAGAAAGAAAAATTTCTAAACAAGAGTTAGAAGAAAATAATGGAAAAGAAGGTAAACCAGCATATTTTGCGTATAAAGGAAAAGTTTACGAAGCTACCGATAGTGCAATGTGGATGGATGGAGAACACATGGGCATGCATCAAGCCGGCAAAGACTTAACTGACGACATGGATATGGCGCCTCACGGTCCAGAAAATGTTGAACGCGTAAAATACATCGGCGAATTAGCCGACTCCTAAAACAGACACTGCAACACGCCATCAACCCGAAGCAAGTTCTCGGTTATTTTCTTTTTATCTTCAACACCAATTTTCTCTTTAAATCCTTCAAGTTCAATCATGGTTTCGTATAAGCTGTCAAAGGCTGTTTTTAAGTCTAAATTGTCATTCATGGCCTCTTCGAAACCTGAAACAATTTTTTCCACAAGCACTTTGACCTTTTCTGATTCCTGTTTACTGTTAGGCTCTGTCTTTTGTAGGTCAGCAATTTTCGCCTTTAAATTATCCAATTTTTTGGTTGTTTCGGCAAGCTTTTCAAAAGTGAAGTCCAACGTTTCCCTGTAGCAGCCGTAAATCAAAAAGAATCTCATCTTTCCGCCACTGTAACCATTTGCTTGTAGATCTTTGGGGTAATACACGTTGCCTTTGCTTTTAGACATCTTTTCCCCATCCACGTACAGGTGGCCACCGTGAAGCCAGTAACGGGAAAACTGTCGCCCCGAAACCGACTCTACAACCGCAATAGTGTAATCATGATGCCTAACCAAATTGTCAACTCCACCACAGGCAACATCAATCTCGAAACCCAAATGTTTAGTTACAATCGCTGGGTCCTGAACGTTCCAAGCTGGTCTGCCAGTACCGACAGGAGTTTTGTAGCAGATGTCACTTTTTGGGCAGCCATGCCAAAGAATAAAGTCACCCATGTTCCAAGGTGTACCTGGATACGTGTCCTTATGGAATCTACGCCGTTTTTTTGGCCATTTGCTCATGTCCAGATGCGCCAGTTTACCAAACCCTTCAAATTTAAGAGGGTCAAAATACACGTTTTCTTCTCCCTTGTAACAGTAATAATAGGCTGCTCCACAATCGACAAGTTTGGTGATAAGCATAGCCGCTTGGTCCACCGCCGTGGACGCCCTAACCGCGAAGTTAGGCGTTTTGATTCTCAGGAATTTAAAATCGTTAAAAAAAGTTTTTTCGTTTCGGCTTGATAGTTCCTCGACTGTAAGGTTTTCTTTTTTTGCTTGCTCGATGGCTTTGTCTTCCACATCGGTTAAAGTGATTAGCCGCGTTACTTTGTAGCCTAAATATTCAAGGTACCTTTGCAGGATGTCTTCAAAAAGAAACGTGCGGTAGTTGCCAATGTGCGCTGGCTGATAAGTTGACGGCCCGCAAGTGTACATTTTAACTTGCCCTTCTTCTCTGGGTTTGAAGGGCTCAACTTTTTTGGTCAGGGTGTTGTAAATGTTTAGCAATACGGCGTGGTTCTCCGTTATGTGGCAGCGGCTTGTTGTGTCTCTATTTCTTTTAGGGCTTTTTCTGCTTCTTGTACGTGTTGTTCAGCGTGGGTTTGGCTCTCAAAAATGCTGCGGACAATGCCTTGCTTGTCGATGACGTAGGTGACTCTACCTGGAACGATTCCCATAGTTGAATGCACCCCATATAGTTCCCTAACCTTGTGGTCAGCATCGCTTAACAGGATAAAGGGTAAACCATAATGAGTGGCAAATTTCATGTGAGATTCGATGCTTTGGCTGCTAACGCCGAGCACTTCTGCTCCTAGACTTGTTAATTCTTGGTAGTTGTCGCGGAAACTGCAGGCTTCTTTGGTGCAGCCCGGTGATTCATCTTTAGGATAAAAATACAGGACAATATTTTTTTTGCCAAGAAACTCTGAGAGGGTTACGTTGTCGCCCATTTGGGATGGAAGCGTAAAATCGGGTGCTTTATCGCCTACTTTAACAGCCAAAAAATTTCACCACAAACAAAAAGCCACTGTCAGCTATTATCTTTTTCGCAGATTATAAAATGGCAAATAGGGTTTTTAAGCGTCATCAGTGTTAACCAAAACATAGGCAGATCCTTATGGAAAAAAAGTTATCCTTAAACGGTTACAAATGCCCCGCACTTGTAAATAAGGTGCCCGGTGTTCCAATAGTTTTCTTGCATGGTTTATCTTATAACATTGAAATCTGGAACCGAATCGGCATAACTGATGTTCTTGACGAAAAACATGTACCCTACCTTGCTTTAGACATGCCATACGGCGAGAAAAGCCAATGCAAACCAAAAACTCGTGACCCAGAAAAAAACGTAACCTTCGTCTATGAGGCTATAGAAAACGTTTTTGGAGGTCCATTACCTCCTGTTCTGGTTGGCGCAAGCATCGGCGGTAACATGGCGCTTCATTTTGCTTCCCGATTTCCGGTGAAGGGGCTCGTGCTTGTTGGTCCTGCCCGGGCGCTCGAAGAAGATTTAGTGCATGCTTACGGCAGCTTTAAGTTTCCGTCAACCATTATTTGGGGTTCTGAAGACACCATAATTGCCAGCGAAAACATGCGGACCTTGGCTGACAAGTTGCCGAATTCTAAACTGATTGTCTATCAGGGCGCGAAGCATTCAGCTTACAAGGATGAACCAGACAGGTTCAAACGTGACTTGTTGGAGCTTTACATTAACGCTGAAATTTAAAGGCCTTTTCTTGCCAGTACCAAGTAATGGTAGGGTCCAACATCAAAGCTGCATTGAACCATTAAACCGTGTGAACGCATCATGTTAGTCACGGTTACTTCATCAAATTTAATGTCCAACGGTGGACCCACCGGTATTTCTTCTTTCTTCCAGTCTAAATCAGCAACGATGCCATCCATTTTTAACATGTCCCTCGCGTTAGACAGAACTTGTTCAGGATAATCAAAATCGTGCAAGTCCATGCTAAAGAACACAATGTCGGCGCAGTTTTTGCAGAAAACCGTTTCCTCTGCTTTGCCCGCGGTTGCAGTGATGTTGTTGTAGCCTTCTTCTTTGGCTCTCTTTTGAATTTTCTCAATTGACTTTGGGTCAATATCGACTGCGTAGACTTTGCCTTTTTCGCCTACAATTTTTGCCGCTAAAAAGGTGAAATAGCCATCGCCGCAGCCTACGTCAACAAAAGTCATGCCTTCCCCTAGTTCAACCGCTTCTAAGATATCGTCCGGATTATACCATGAACGCCGTTTAGCCTCATCTAAGCTGAATCCACCATGACAAACCATAACATTGCCTCTTTACTGTTGTCCAAGCATTTCCTTAATTTGCTTTTCGTGGGTTTGCCTGGTTGTTAACGGGTAAATTTCTCGTTCGCACTCAAAGAACAGTGGGTCTTGCCCAATAATTTTTGGGAGTGCCTCGTCAGATTCAGCGTTAACGATTAGCATGCTGCCTTGATGCCCAATCAGGTGATAGCATGATTCTAAAGTTTTGGCTTTTTCTAAGGATTCAAAATATCGGAATTGTAACGGTAAAAACCGTGACCATTTTTCTAGGGGAACTTCACGTTTTACTTTTTGAATAATCAAGAATTTCATAAATAAGGTACCTCCTTAGACAAAGCACTATAAAATATAAAACATTTATGAAAAAAATTCAAAAGTAAGAAAACAAAAAGATGCTTAAGTCACTCTTGCACTTTATTCTTTCTTTTCGTTGCTTTTCATCATTTCTGGAATCTTTGTGCCTGCCTTAGACATTGCCTCTTTGACCACGTCCATTAGTTCGTCGTTGACTTCCATTTCGATGGTGAGTTTTAGTTTTCCGCTTTTTGAGGGCATTGCTGTTTCAGTCATGGAACCACCTCCTGAACCGTTTTAGCTGTTTTGGAAAAATGTTACCGACAAGCCGAATTGCCTGCTTTCCTGTTAAATCTAAATCCATGGAGATTCGGTAATGGAACTTGCCAAGCCTTTTAGTATGCGCCTTGTAACTGCATATTGCGCCTAACTCTTTATACCGCCGCAACCGCTGGTTAAGGTAAAATGTGATTGCAGTAGGCGCTAACGGTTCAAACACTAACACAATGCGAAACAAAACTCGCGTCGCGCTCTCCATCAGCGACTCAGAAACAGATTCTTCCAAAACAGGCAACCTCACATTTTAAAACTTAGCGCTCAAATTGAGAAACTGGCTTGCAAAACTCAAATCTAGTTGAAGGGCGCGAATTTTTTAAGGATGTGTGACTGTCAATATGCAACTACAAGACGGGTTGGTTGTTTGTGTCACTCGAAGAAATCAGCATGCAGGTTCAACAATGTAAAAAGTGCCGTTTGTGGCAAACCGCAAAGCATGGGGTTCCTGGAGAAGGTCCCTTTAACGCAAAAATCATGATAATTGGGCAAAATCCTGGCGCCGAAGAAGATCAAACCGGACGCCCCTTTGTTGGTAGGGCAGGCAAATTCTTAACCAAAACTTTGGCAGAGTTTGGCATAAAACGTGAAGAAGTCTTCATAACCAACATTGTTAAGCACACTTCGCCAGAAAACCGCAAACCCTACAATGACGAGGTCGCCGCGTGCCTGCCATACCTGAATCAGCAAATTGCCATAATAAAACCGAAAATTGTTGTGCTGCTTGGTGCAAGCGCAAAAGAAACCCCGCGTGTGGAAGGTATTGAGTATTTTGAGATTGTTCATCCCTCAGCGGCTATGAGGTTCACAAAGATGCGTGAAAAATTCCGAGCGCAGCTTGTAGAGCTTGCAAAGCTGATTCAAGAGTTCAAATAGTGTTGGATTTAATTGATAGTTACGAGGTAAATCTGGTCAATAAAGTTTGACTAACCTTAGTCAAGAATCCTTTACAAAAATCCTTTTCAATATTAATTGATTAATCGCTAACTATGAATAAACCTGCCGTTTCCGTCCTCTTGTTTTGCTTATTGTTATCATGTTTAGTAATGGTGCAAACTGGTAAGGCAGATTCTAGAACAATTGTTGTTCCCACTGATTATTCAACAATCACTGAAGCTATTAACAACGCTGTGGACGGTGATTCAGTGTTTGTTAAAAGCGGCGTTTATCATGAAAACATGTTAGCAGTGAATAAGTCTATATCACTTATCGGTGAGAACGTTAACAATACAATAGTTTACTTTAACCCGCCTGTACTTAACGTGACAGTTTTTTCAACACCCTTTCAAATAACTGATAATTCAATAAAAATTAACGCTGACAACGTTACCCTATCAAATTTCAGCTTCTTCTGTCCAGATGTTATCTCTTCAATTGCAGGCCCCGGCGGCATTGCTTCAATTACAGGCAACAGTGTCACACTTGTCGGAAACAGTTTCCCGACAGGGCTTAAACTTGTTGGCTCATGCTCAACTATCATTGATAATGTTATAAAAGGTGGAAAATTCGAATTAATCGGTTCAAACAATATTTTAATAGAAAACACAATAATGGCTTCGGAGACTCCTGCAGTTTCCTGTGAAGGCTCATACAACATAATCGCTGGAAACAACGCAACAGGTTCCACAAGCTTCTATGTAGAAGGCTACTCCAATGTTCTGTTTAACAATACGCTGAACTTTGTGGATGGTTTAGATTTAGACGGCACAGAGTGCGTTATAGCAAAAAACAGTTTGACATCTCTAATTGTCTTAGGTTCAAACAATACCGCTTATGGAAACAAGGTTACTCAAGGAATGACAATATGCTGTTCGAACAGCGTTTTTTATGCAAACACTTTTTCGCTGATTTATTCTATTGTCTGGCGTAATGATGCAAATAACCAATTTTACCATAACAATTTTGACTGCAACATAACCTTTCGGGAAGACCAAGAAGTTGCTTCTTACTATTGGGACAATGGGCAGGAAGGCAATTATTGGCAGAATTACTCAGGTCATGATTTTAATGGCGACGGTATCGGGGATGTACCTTTTAGTGTAAGTAATAACACTGTTGACCGTTATCCACTCATGCTGGCCTTTGATGTTATTAATACAACAATAGACTTGCCTGACTGGGTAAGTATCTTTTTGGGGGATCAGCCAGCATATTCAATTATTCCACCAAAAGAAGTTCAAACTGCGTCGCCCATAGAAACTAATGATGAGTTATCCTCTTATGTTTCGGTAATGTTGGTTAGCGTTTTAGTGGTATTGAGTATAGGCGTCGTTTTTGCTATCTTGGTTAAATCTGGCAAAATTCGCAACCTATTTGGATCCTATTAGAAATAGTATGCAGAAACCTATAGGGGGTAGGTGCTAATGGCTGAAAAATAAGCCATTAACATGTTGAAGAGCTATTTCATTGGTTGCCTAATGACGGTTTTTAGTTTCTCGGGTGCGACTTTGGCTGCGTTATTTAGATAGATTTCGTGGTGTTTGCCGCTCAGTTGGTGTCCGCTTTTGTGGATGTAGTCGTGGATTTTGGCTACTGTGGAACCTTCTTCTGAGTATGGTCCAACGTAGAAGATTTGCGCCGATAAGCCCTCCTTAAAGCTTTCAAAACGGATTTTATCGATTGCCGGCAGATCCTTCTTTTTGCGTGCCTGTTCAATGGTGGCTTTTACGTCGGCTTCTTTGACGTATTGGAGCTGCATAATCATGCTTGTCCATTTCCACTCGTCCTTGCGTTCCGTGCTGAATTCAGCCATGTTATCCATCCACCATAAGCCCTCAAGAGGCATAACCGCGTAATCGATGCTTTTGGCTTTTTTGACCATGAATTTTAGGGTGTAAGACACTGTGAAAAGCGCTTCAATGGATTGCATGTACTCTGTTGAGGAAGGAGCGCCTTGTCCGTCAACCATCAAAAAATTCATTTCTGGAACATCAACAGTGCTAACCTCTTTAGCTGACGGGTTATACAACTGTCTTAGTTCCTTTTTTAAGTCAATTTTAGTGCCCAAATAAGTGAACGCTCCAGTTTTCTGTAGCCTTATTGAAAATAAAAAGAAATTGCACAGGTTTATGCTAAAGCGGCGAAAGCAACTCTTTAAGCCAACATTCAACCTGTTCCGAAGCCGCCACAAGCTCAGCCGACAAGCCTTCGCCAAACTCTATTTTTTTAGGTTGAATCAAAAGCAAAGCAATCTTGGCGCCCGTGGCTTCTTTAAGGTAATCACTAAAAACTCGTAAAGGCAAAACATGTGTGCTAAACGCTGAGAAACCCGCAACCTGCTCGGGAAAAACCAGCCGCGCCTCTCCAGGCACCAACTCTAACATTGCAGCGTCAATCAGCAGCACGTGTGAAGGTTTGAATTCTTCGATTTCGAGGATATAATTTTCGGGTATGGTCTCGCATTCGATTAGGCATATGTTGGCTGAGAGTTTGTCCTGGAGTTGCTGGACTATTTTTGTTCCCACGAAATCGTCGCTACGTATGGGGTTTCCAATGCCTGCAATAACCACTCTGTCAGCGTTGCTGAACCAGTTTTTAAGTTGCCTATAAATTTCAGTTTGAGGCATAAACTCCACAAAACATTAAGCGCGAGAGGCAAGAAAAATGTTGCTTGCTTATTCTTCTTCTTGGCCGATGAAGCGTCTTATGGTTTCCACGATTTCTTGAACTTCAGAAGGCTTAAGCGGTGGGTCATAAGGAATCCTGAGAACTTCCCATCCTTGCAGTTCAAGCAACTCTACGATTTCTTCGTCTTTCTGTAGTTGCTTGTCTTTCTTGTGAACCTGTCTCCCGTCAAGGTAAACGACTTTCTTAAGGTTGACCCAACAGAAGTCAGGAATTGTTGCTTTGAGGATGATGGGTTGCTGTGTTACCATGTTTGTGGTTAATCCTGCTGCGCTTAGGGCTGAGAAAACGCTGATTTCGCCTTTGCTGACTTTTGGATGCATGCGTTCTTTGTAACTCACCGTTAACTACCAAAGGATGCATGTGTAACATATCCTTAATAAACAATCAACAAGATGGCGCGTTAAAAAGTGATGATGTAACTGGGGAACTAAAAGGAGGCTTGGACAAGTCGCCCCTCGTACCAAACCGCAGACCAAAAAAAGCCCCGAGCAGTTAGGTCCACCAGTCGTGCGGCTTGCGTAACAGCTGACCTGCCAAGCGTGGGTGTATCTCTTGGATGGCTATTTCTCTCGCAAATAAACAACTATTTTGCAGGTATAAATGGAGTTGTGGTTGTGTCGGTGCAACAACAAGCGTGTAAGCTCTGCCGTATTTGACTTAAAAATAAGGGGTAACGTTTTGATTTTTTACCCTAATTTGCCAAGATTTCTTGGTTTTCTTCAAACGGAATGGCGCCGATGGTAACGTGGTCTTTGGTTTGTTTTGTCTGCTTAACTTGTGGTTTTGCTGAACTGGATTGGCCTGCTACATACATTACCCAGCCTATGGCAAATAAGCAAACTACTAGTGGGAGAAGTAAAACCATTAATGGCTTGTTCCGTTTAATTTTGTTTAATGCTGCCAACTTCAAACCCTAGTAACCCCTTTTCTGTTTGTTATAAGATAAGGGTTGCTTGCTTAAAATCTTAACTCAAAATACATACGATACATAAAAAAGGAAAGTGTTGGCTGCATTAATGTTCTAACCGTTTTTCCTCGCCAAAAGGCGAAAACTGCCTAAGCCGCTCCGCCATAACCCCCAACTGCTTATCAACCAAATAATTCACTGTGCCCTCCTCAAAACTGCCATCCTCACGTCGCACACCAGCTTTTCTGCCAGTCAGCACTTCAATGCCCTCGTCAATAGTTTTAACGGAGTAAATGTTGAATTTGCCAGCCTTCACCGCTTCAACAACCTCTTCCTTAAGCATTAAATTCTGCACGTTACTTTCAGGAATCATAACTCCTTGCTGACCCGTTAAGCCTTTAAGTTTGCAGACTTCAAAGAAGCCCTCAATTTTTTCGTTAACTCCGCCTATTGCTTGAACTTCACCTTTCTGGTTTACTGAACCTGTAACTGC
Organism: Candidatus Bathyarchaeota archaeon; assembly: GCA_963832745.1. GTDB lineage: Archaea > Thermoproteota > Bathyarchaeia > Bathyarchaeales > Bathycorpusculaceae > Bathycorpusculum. The sequence goes on from CAWHVC010000004.1 coordinate 234,628, forward strand.
AAGGTTTTGCTTAATTGGTAGCCCCGAAAGCGCGGAGAGAATCGTGTACAGTTCTGTGCTTGATGCGCTGTCGCCTTCGACGCCTTCATAATTCTGTTCAAACACTAACCTTGCTGAGAGGCTTAATGGTTTGTCGCGGGCGTATTTGTCGTTGATGTAGCCGCTCAGTATCAAGACGCCTTTGGTGTGGATTGGACCGCCCATTTTGGCTTCACGTTCAATGTCAACTACGCCTTCTCTGCCAAGGCCGATGCTTGCAGTTACGCGTGAAGGCATTCCAAACGTGAAGTCACCCAACCCAGCTACTGATAAACCGTTTGTTTGACCCACGCGTTCCTCCACTGTGTCAATTAAGAAGAAGCCGCGTTGAATCATTTCCTGAATCTTTTCCTGCACAAGTTTTGAACGGTAAATTTTTTCTTCAATAGCATTTTTTACATGTTGGCTGGTTACATATTCCGAGTTTTCTTGGTCAGCGTAAAAACTGGCTTCTCTAGCTAAATCGCTAATGAGCGAGAATTGTGTGGAAAGTTTGTATTGGTCTTCTGCTAGTCTTGAGCTGTATTCGATTATTTTTGCTAAGGCTGAGCTTTCAAAATGTTTTAGGTTTTCTTTACTGCAGAGCATGCAGACAAAAGCTGCGTATTGTCGGACGTTTTCGTCATTGCGGTTCATTGTTGTATCGAATTCTGCTTTTACTTTGAAGAGTTCCCGAAAGTCGGTGTCCATTGAAAACATTAACTGGTAAAGGTATGGGGTGCCGATTAGCATGATTTTGGCGGTTAACGGGATTGGTTGGGGCTTTATCGTTTTTATGCTGATGAAGCCGTAGCGTTCTTCGGGTTCTTCGATTACAATGTTTTGGTCTCTTATGCACCGTTTTAAGCCGTCATACGAGAAAGGGTTTCTAAGAAGGTCTTCAACTTGCACTATTAGGTAGCCTCCGTTTGCTTTATGCAGGGCGCCGGCGCGGATCATGGTGAAGTCGGTGGTTAAGGCGCCGAATTGGGCTTCTTTTTCTGTTCTGCCAAAAAGGTTATGGTAAGTAGGGTTTACCTCTATTACTAATGGTGCCCCTTTAGTGTCTGAGTTGTCTACGATGACGTTGACTTCATATTTTTTGAAGGGTTCTTCTCGTGCCCAAGGAACGGGGAACGGTAACTGCTGTTGCTGAGCGCTGCCTCGACGGGTGAATTGGGTTAAATTGTCTAAAATGTCGTTTTGTACTTCTTTAAGGTAGCCTGTTACTTCTGTTACTTCACGGTACTTCATCATTAAACTGTCAATCTGGGAACCTGTAGCGTACAATGCAACTTCCCGGTTTAGTTTCTTTACTGCTTCATGTATTTGCCGTTCCATATCGATAAGTTGCCTCATCGTGTTTTGTAGTTCAGCTTCAAGCTTGTCATGTTTTTCTTGAAGGCTCTGTTTGGTTTTTTGTGGAAGAGCTAAAATTTCTTCTTCTGTTAATGGTCTGCCGTCTAAAACTGGGATAAGCAGCAGTCCGACTGGGGAGCTTTGAATTATGAAGCCTTCATTTTGGGCTTTTGCGGTTAATTCGTCAATTAAGTTTTTGCGTTGAACTTCTAAGCCTTTAAGTGTAGATTCTCGGCGTTTAACGTAGTCTTCGCTTTCAAAAGCTTTAGGTAATGAGGATTTGATGTTTTCAATAAAATTTTTCATGTCTGTTTGGAAGTCTTTTCCTTTTCCAGAGGGCAATTTTATGGCTTTAGGTTCATACTGGTTACCGAAATTGTTAACGTAGCACCAGTCAGGGGGAACCGGCTGGGTTTTGGCGGTTTGGTCGATAAAGCTTTTTACTGCAGTTTTTCGGCCCGTGCCGGGGTAGCCTGAAACGTAAATGTTAAAACCGTGATTTTTGATGCCTATACCAAACTTTAAAGCTCTAATCGCTCGTTCTTGGCCTACAATTTCGGCGAGCGGTTTTAGGTCTTTGGTTGATTCACACTGTAAACTTTTAGGGTCACAAGTATTACGCAGTTTCTCTAGTGGTACTTGGGTTACCAAAATTAAAAACTCCTTCTATAAATTATCAGGAACTGTTACTTTTATGCTTTAACCCTGCCAACCAACCTGCAAAAGAAAACGGCGGAAGTTACAGTTTTAACGTTAAAAACCGTTTTAAAATGTCTGGGTTTCTGACTTCAGGATGGAAAAGCACGCCATAAACGTTTTTTTGTTTGTGTTTTATGGCTTGAATATGTTTACCTGACTGTGCAAGCACTTCAAAGTTGTCTGATGGGACAACACTGTAGTTGTGTAGTGTGTAAACGTTAAAGTTGCCTTCGAAAAGCGGGTTGTCTTTTACGGTTTGGATTTCGGTCATTCCAATTTTCAGGCAGGGCGTCAATGGGTTATCGAAGAGGAGGCTGATGGTTTGCATTCCTGCGCAGATGCCCAGAATTGGGTTGTCAAAATTTTTTATCCAGTTGAATTTGTCGAGGTGTTTTTGTGTTTCGTGGTCTTTTAGGGTGTTTCCCGAAAGAATGATTTTGTCTGCTTTTTCAAGTTCGGCGGGTTTAATTTCCATGTAATGCTTACTTGTGCATTCTTCCAGTGGCTCCACCACGTTGACTATGGCTTGGACAAACTCGTTAAAAGCCAAAGAATCTCTTTTCCAATTCATGTCAACAACAAGAATCATTTCTGCACCAACCGCGCCTTCTTGATAACGTAGACTCCTGAACTATAATTCCACATTACATCCGATTCAGCTACTTGGATTTTCTGCTTGAACATGGGGGCATCAAGCACGGTGGTTTCGATTTCTCCACCTTCACCCGTAACGCTGATGCCGTATTTTTCTGCCAATTCTGAAAGCTGCTCAATCATGCTGTAGTCTAACGGTTTGCCCAGCCACGACTCGTTTAACGGGTACGCAAACACGCCCGAAATAACCACTTCAAAACGGCGTTCAAGCAACGTTTCAAGCAGCGCTTTCTGGTTATGTTTCCAAAGAGGGTTGAAACACCACAGATCCAACTTGTTACAAATCCGTTGCACCCTTGAGGCTTGATAAACAGACTCTACCGCGCCAGTAACCACGCCTTCGATGCCATACTGGGTTTTGGCTTGCAAAATCGCGCATTCCAAGTCGGCAAGCTCCTTCTCTTTGCGTCCTTGCGTTTCAACCGTGACAAGCGGCAAATCCAAAGCTTGCGCCTGAAGCTGAGTCATGTCAACGTTGGGCGTGTGAAACATGTAACTTTCCTTGTTGACGGAAACCACTGTTATAAGGCAGGTTACCTCTTCTTTTTCCGAGGCCAAATGCAAGGCAAGCGTGGAATCCTTGCCGCCTGAAAACAACACGCCAAGCTTCATTTGAGTAGTCATACATGAAAACCTGCTTATATACACTCCAACATGTACCCTGCCATTCTAGCCAGCCTGTTGATTTAATTCAATCAAAATATTGTCACGATTAGAAATGCTGATTTTGCAGACGGCGTTTGCTGTTCCATCGTCCATGTCTGCGTTAAGCGTGGTATAAGCGCTTCCATTAACAACTAAGGTTTCTCCAGCATTGATTCGATCAATATTGAATGTTCCTTGCTGTCCAATTTGGGCGCCGCTTTCCTTATCAAAAAAACAGAACTTTGCAGTTAACCCACAGAGGGGCAACACGTCGCTGTTATGGATGGTGACATTTACTGGATGGCTAACTGTAACACCTCCAAGTGGGTACCAGCCTTTATTCCAATACGCCTGAGTAATCTTAACATTCAGGTGACGTTCAAGAGCAAGCTGGTAAGTAAACTCGCTTAAATCCTCTTGGTTTAGGGTTTGAAGCTCATTCATTTGGGCTTGCAGAGTGCTGTTTTGGGTGCTTAGTTCAATGTTTTGCGTTTCAAGCTGGTTTACTTTTGCTTGTAGTTCACCAAATTGGCTGTAAATGGCAATTGAGATTACCGATAAGATGACAATGACTGCGGTTAATATGACGGTTAAGGTTTTACTTTTCATGTTCAAACCCATTTAACCCTTGGTTTAAGTTACGTTAAATTGTTTTCTGTTCAGTTTCTATTTGATTAATTTGTTGATTTCTATCAGAGGCACGGGTGCTGTTTACTGCTTTTCACTGCCTGTTCTGCTGATTGTTTTTGATTTACTTGTCTTTTATTGACGCTAGCCGCCTTTTTTTGACGCACTTTGACGTGCTCTGCAAACGTTTCGGGTTTAGAATCAAAAAAGCAACCCAAAACAAACCCTACAAAAACACAAAAAATTTTGCTGAAAAAGCAAAGAAAACAAAAGTAATAAAAAAACCAAAAAATCTCTAGAAGGGTAGCTCCGTATTAGCATTTTTTCTTGCCATTGGTATGTTGGAAAACAGTAAAAAATAAAGTTGAAAGGGAAAAAAGTCCCTTAGTATTTGACGTTGCAGACGTTGGGTACTGCTTTTAGTTGTGCCACAATTTCTGGTGTGGCTTGTTGATGCAAGACATAGACGCTGATTGCATAGCCAGTGTTGATTTGGCGGCTGTAGTTTGCGCGGATGTTAATGTTGTTATCGCCGAGAACCTTGTCAATGTTTGCAAATACACCTGGGATGTCTTTGTGGTGGATGAAGAGTGTAAAGACTTGCTTTTCTTCTACTTCGATGCTTTCGCCTGCGTTTACGGCGTTGGTGAAGTCTCCGCCTTGAAGGTATGCTGATAGGACACGGGCGATTTCGGTTGATGTTGCTACTTGAGCTTCAACAGTTGATGCGCCAAGGTGGCTGCTTAGCACGACGTTGTCAAGTTCTTTGAGTTTATCATTAAATGCGTCGCCTTCAGCTTTGGGCTCTTCCTTGTAAACATCCGTTGCGTAACCGCCAAGCTTCTTCTCCTTAAGCGCCGTGAACAAAGCATCTTGGTCGATGTTATTGCCCCTTGAAGTGTTCACAATAAAAGCTGTCGGCTTCATCATAGCCAATTCTTCTGCCCCAACAATAATGTTTTTGCCGCCCGTATGAATGCTGACGTAGTCGGCTTTAGCAAGAACCTCTTCTTTTGTCATGAACTTAATACCGCTTTCCTGATTAGGACAAATATCATACCCGACAACTTCCATGTCAAAACCGCGTTTCGCGATTTGAGCAAGCTTCTGCCCAATCCTACCGCAGCCAATAATGCCCAACGTTTTGTAGGCAAGCTCCCTACCTTCAAGCTTCTTCTTAATCCAAACACCATTCTTCAATGAATGATGCGCCTGAGGCGTATTACGAGAAATACTAAGCATCAAATCAATCGCCAACTCCGCAACCGCATTAGTGCTCCCGTACGGTGCAATCTTTACAACGATACCGTTTTCTGAAGCCGCCGCCGCGTCAATGTTGTCAAAGCCGACTCCTGCACGTCCAATAATTTTGAGTTTTCCTTTTGCGCCTGCTTCAATAACTTCTCGTGTAACTTTGGTGGCGCTTCTAACTACTAAAGCGTCAAACTGGCCTATTTCAGCGATTAACCCGTTTAAATCGCGTTTTTTAGTGTCAGTTTCTATGCCAGCTTCTTGGAAGATTTTTATGCCTTCCTTTTCTAATCCATCGTTTAAGAGTACTTTCAACTGCAAGAGTCTCCTTTAGAGATTAACAGAAAGTTGATTGTATTTGTTGATTAATAAAGTTCTCCTTAAACAAGAAGACGGTTTTATGCTTTCTTTCTAACTTTCGGCTTACTAACCCTTGTTGAAGCAATATCAAACGTGTTTACTTCATGACAATAAGGACATTTGAGGCGTCGCCTGTTCCCATACCGTAATGAGGTCAAGGTTGCTCCTGGAATCCAATGGAAATTAAACACTTTCCGACAGTTTGGACAAACCAGCCTTGAAGTATAATGCGGGCCGTACCGTGGCAGCAAAATAAAAAAGATAAAGAAACCAATCACCACGATGGGCATTAGAACATAAATTAAGTCCATGAATTTTCAGCATCAAAAAACATTACTTGACCTAATTAATGTTTAGGAAAAAAACAAAACTAAAACCTGAAAATAAAGAAAGAAAATTTAGAGTCACGCCTTAACATAATTTAGGGCTTCCTCAACGCTTTGGAAGCCAAACTTTACTTGACTAAACTCCTTCTTAAGCGCCATAACATCAACTTTAACCTGCTCCGGCGTACGCTTACCCTTGATAATATCCAGCATCAAATCACAAAGATGCTTAATATCACCCTCACCCATACCATGACGCGTCACATCCTGGAAGCCAATACGCAAACCAGCAGGGTTCTCTTTATCACTCTGGTCATCGTAAGGCAACAAGTTCTTGTTAAGAATAATATTCGCATCCTCAAGCTCTTGAGCAATCTTGTTGCCGCCGCCAAAACCTCTAACATCAAGCGCAAGCTGATGCGACTTAGTAAAGCCTTTATGCTCCGCAACCACTTTAACGCCGTTCTCATACAGGTACTGACCTGCAGTTTGCGCGTTTTTAACGATTTGCGACGCCAACTGTTGACCAAAAACCTTCATTTCAAGGCAGGCAATGCCTAACGCAGGTAACCTGCCAAGATGAGTACTTGAAGCAGTTAATGGAAATATGGAATACTGGATTTTTCTAACAGCCTTCTCTTTTGCCGGCGTATCGGGCACGCCCATGATGACGCCGCCTTGAGGGCCTGGAAAAGTCTTGTGGGTGGATGCTGTGATAAAGTCTGCGCCTTCACGAAGTGGATCCTGGAATTGGCCACCTGCAATCAAACCCAGCACGTGGGCTGCGTCGTAAGCTATGTATGCGCCTACTTCGTCACAGACTTCTTTAAGTTCCTTAATTGGATGTGGAAACAGGAATAGACTGCCGCCAAATGTTACGATGCCCGGTTTAGCGGCGCGGATAACGTAAGCGGATTTTTCTGGATCAATATTAAACTCGTTAATGTCATAAACATGGTTGATGTTGTCAATGCCCAAGATGCTGCCTGCAAGCCCTGTGTAATCGTGGCTAATGTGTGCGCCGCAGCTAAGTGGTGTGACAACCATTTTGTTGTTTTTTGAAGCTAAAGATAAGCCTTTGAACGTGGCAGTGTTTGCGTGAGTGCCAGAAATCAAGCGGACATCAGCCCATGTAGCGCCAAACAAGCTCTTTACTGCGTCAGTTGCATCGTCTTCGATTTGGGACATGTATTTTTGGCCTTGGTAAAAACGTTTCTTTACATGGCCTTCTCGGTCGTTTTCGCCTTCTGCGTACCGTGTGGCAAGGTCATGTGACATGTCGAGCATTTGGGAAACAGCGGGTGATTTGATGCCTTCGCTGGCGATCATGTTTATGCATTCTTTATCGCGGTATTGTTCGTGTTTTTTTGATGCTTCTATTAGGTCATGGACTATGTTTGGCAGGTCTTTCATTGTTTGGTTCCCACGCTGATTACCCAACGGATTGGGGTTTGCAGTATTTAGCCGTTACTGGCGGGTGTGGTATGTTCAGAGGGTGTGTGGTTGAGGATTTTATTGTTTGGTGAATTTTAAAATGTTTTGTTGTGTGAACTTTTTTAGGTGCTCCTAAATGTTTATATGGGTCCAAAACAAGAAGTTTAGGTGAACCTAAATTAAGGTTGGGGAACAAATGCAAAAATCAACACAAGACTACCTAAAAGTCGTATATAGCCTATCCAAAAACGGCGACTTAGTAAGCAACACAGACATCTCCCAAAAACTAGACGTTGCCCCAGCCAGCGTAACAGAAATGCTAAAAAAACTATCTGAAGAAGGCTACGTAAAATATTCGCCCTACCATGGCAGCACCCTAACAGACAAAGGCATACAAGAAGCCCAAAAAGTAACCCGAAAACACCGACTTCTCGAAAGCTTTCTATCAAACGTGCTACACATAGGCAAAGACAAAGTACACCTCGAAGCCTGCCAAATGGAACATGCACTGTCTGATGAAGCAGAAGAATCATTGTGCCGTTTTCTGCAGCACCCTGACACTTGCCCAGATGACGGTAAAATCATTCCCGCTTGTGATTTGCCATTTTCAAGCTGTGAAGAATGTATCCAACTTCACAAAAAGGGTTTAGAACAAGTTGGGCGCCGAGACAAAAACCTTACTTCAATTCGTGATTTAAAGGATGGTAAGTATGGTAAAATCAGTTTCATTCGGGGAGAACATAAAGTGCTTCAGCGTCTTTTAGATATGGGCCTTACCCCTGGAACACGCATTCGTATTGTTAAAGTTGCGCCGATGGATGGACCCGTTGAAGTTGCTGTTCGAGGCTCCAAACTGGCTTTAGGCCAAGACATAGCCTGTAACGTGTTCGTGGAAGTAGAACCCGTATCAGACTGAAAAGGAGGTCCAAATTAGTTGTCATCAAACAAGCAAACTGTTTCTGACAGTAAACAATCTACAGTTAACCAGTCAACATCAACTATGGCTGGAAAGCATCTGACTTTTGCACTTGCCGGAAACGCAAACGTAGGTAAAAGCGTAATCTTTAATCAACTTACAGGGTCAAATCAAATAATCGGTAACTGGCCAGGGAAAACCGTTGACCGAGCAGAAGGCACATTGAGTTTTGAAGGTTATGAAATAAAAATCATCGATTTGCCTGGCATTTACTCTTTCTCTACATTTTCTATGGAAGAGATTGTTTCACGAGATTACGTGGCTTTGGAGAAGCCGGATGCTGTTATCAACGTAGTTGACGCATCTGTTTTGGAACGTAACTTGTTTTTCACTTTGCAGCTTCTGGAAATGAATGCACCGCTTGTACTGGTTTTAAACCAGATAGACGTTGCCAAAAACAAAGGTATTCTCATCGATAAAGACAAACTCTCAAAAACCTTGGGCGTTCCAGTTGTCTTTGCTACGGCTACTCGTGGAGAAGGAATTTATGAAGCGGTTAAAGAGGCAGTAAAAGTCGCTGTAGAAAAACCCAAACCCGCGCATCTGAACTACCGAAAAGACATTGAAGAACAAATCGAAAAACTTCAACATACAATAGAAAAAGAAAACCTCAACCTGCAGTATCCCTCACGTTGGTTAGCCATCAAACTGCTTGAAGGCGACACTGAAATCAACAAACTTGTTGCCGAAAAATCAAAGACAGTTATCCTACAAACGAAACTAGTAACTGCTGAACTTGAAAAAAGTTGCCACGAAAAATGTTTCTCAGTAATTGCTTCTGAACGGTATGCCCTTGCAAGCTCTATTGTGGCTTCAGCACTGCAGCAAGATGAAATTTGGCATCCATTTACTGACAAGCTGGACTGGTTCACGACTCACCGAGTTTTTGGGTATGTAACCGCGGTAGGTGTGATTGGTGGGTTGCTGCTTTGGACCTTCTTTGTAGGCAACTGGTTGTCTGGCTTGATATCGGATGGTTTAAGCATTATTCAGCCTGTAGACCCAGCATTGTCTGCTTCCGCTCCAATATTGAGCATTATTCTTAACGGGTTCTGGAGTGGATTCAACGCAGGTTTAACGTTGATTATACCTTTCGTTATTCCATTCTATGTGCTATTAGCAATGATTGAAGACTCAGGGCTCCTAACCCGCGTTGCCTTTATGATGGACAGCGCAATGCACAAAATCGGTTTACACGGTAAAGCATTAATCCCAATAATTCTTGGATACGGTTGTAGTGTTCCAGCAATTCACAGCTGCAAAATCATGGAAACCCGACGCGAACGACTCCTTGCAGCCTTTGCCATCACATTTGCTCCCTGTTCAGCACGCACTATCGTGCTCTTTGGCATGGTAGGCTTATTTGTTGGCATACAATGGGCTCTGCTACTGTACGTTGTTAATCTCGCTATAATCTTTGCTATGGGTAAAATAGCTATGAAAGCTGTTCCTGGAAAATCAACCGGGTTAATCATGGAAATGAGCAGTTTCAAACGGCCATCCATGAAAGTGGTTCTAAAACAGACGTGGACCCGAACTAAAACAATCATTTACGTTGTCTTCCCAATCTACATCGTTGGCAGCGCTCTTATTCAAGCATTATATGTTTACGACATATTGACGCCGATAAGTAATGTACTTGCACCCCTAACTGTTCTATGGCTAGGCTTACCTGCATTCGCTGGTGTACTGCTAATACTTGGTACCGTTCGTAAAGAACTCATAATCTTGGGTTCAGTAGCAATACTTGGAACAACCAACTTGTTAGTCGGCTTCACTCCAGTACAGTTGGTTGTCATGGCTTTGGTAGCAATGCTTTACATTCCATGCGTTTCAACGATGGCTATACTTGGCAAAGAATTTGGCTGGAAAGCCGCAGCAGTAATCTCATTGGCAAACATTGTTACTGCATTAATAATTGGAGGCCTAGCTTACCAGTTATTAACCCTGTTTGTTTAAAACCGCTGTTGCGCTTTCTCAGTTGGGTTCTTCTCAATCGGCATTTTTCTTTTAGAATGTATGCTGGATCACTTGAACAGCCTGAAAGCCGTGGAACCTAAACTTCCAATGATTACTTGTTACTCATTTTCTTTTTTAGGATTCTTAGGTATAACCCAGTAATCAATAATGGAGCCTTTTACCCATTTGCCGCCAATGCTTTTCACCGTATCGTTGATGTCTTCCCATTCGGTTTTTAGAAACTGGATTGGCTTAACTATAACGTATTCTCCGTCAACTGCAAAACGAAGTAATTTACGTTGATCCTTCGTGAATTCATCTTCCAAACCGCCTGTATCTTGGTTTGCTTCTGGTTTAGGTCCAAGCGTTTTTACTCCGGTGCCGATGCTGGCTGAGGCGGACGCTTGAGTTGAAGTAGTTAGAGTTTGGATGAGTGACTTTTGTGGTGATGTGGGTGCTGGCTGGGCGAGCACTGGTGTTTTTGGGGTTTCAATTGGTGCTGGTATTGGAGTAGGCTGCTGAGTTTGTGTAGCAGTGTCATGGGTTAGTTCTGGAGTCGGCATGTTTTCAGCAACATCTTCAAAGGTATCGCTTCGCACAACCGCAGTTACTTGCTTGTTAAAAGCGTCATATTTTATGTCTATAAGCTCCAAGTCTGCTGGGAGGCTGAGTTGAGCTGGTTTGCCTTGGATTGCCCGTATGACCTCTTCAGGGGTGAGCTTTAGAATTCTTTGCTTCATTCGCGGTTTACCTGTGACTTGTGTTTTATGGTTTAGTGCTTAAAAGCATTGTTGAATTATGTCACTCAGCAAGGTTAAGTGGATAATAATTCAATCATTTTCTTGTTAACGTCTATTCCTGAAATTACTCCGATGAGTTTCCGGTCTTGGTCAATAACGAAAATGTGGTCTTGCTGTTTATCCATCATCACGTGTACCATGTTTGTCAGGTTGGTTTGAGGCTGAATGAGTGTGGGTTTGTGCATTACTGTGTCTGAAAGGCTCATTGATTGCCGGTAAACATCAACATACCCTAAATCTTCAAGGTTAACAGCTCCGATAACATGGTTCTCTTCGTCAACAACTGGAAACACTCTGAATTTAGTGCCTTCGAACAATTCTAAAGCTTCTTTTACGCTAGCGCCTTTATGTAATACTACTGGATCTTTTGTCATTACATCTGACGCAAAGGTTGTTTGCAGTTTTTCTGGTGCTATTTTTTCTGCTTTGCTGAAGAACCTTTCAAGAGCAAGTTCTTCTGCTTTTAGTCTTGTACGCGGTTGCAGTGAATAGAATGAGTATCTGCCTGAAACCACGTAACTAACACTATTGGCTAACAATGCTGGAATGGCAAATAAACCGCCTAAGGTTTCCATAATGAATGCGATGGGTGTTAGCAGTATTTTGTGTGTTCCCGCCTAAAAGCGCTGCCATGCCTACAGCGATAAACATTACTGGGTAGTTAGCGTGGAAGACCTGTGCGAATATGCAGCCTATGCCTGCGCCGATAACAATTGAAGGGAAGAACAATCCGCCGTTTCCTCCAAAATTCAACGTTACCGCTGTTATGACTGTTTTTAACAGGACAACTGCGACTAGTACCGCTAAACTGAATGATGTTGTCTGAATTATTGCGCTAGTAAATGTTAATCCAATCCCGATGGTGTAAAGCGAAATTGCTCCCAGAGAAGCTAATTAAAAGTGCCGCTGTAGTAATGACCGCTTTAATTCCATATTTTTTCTTGATTTTTAATGCCAGATTTCCTGTCCAACTGAACAATTTGGTGAAAAAGATTGCGTATAATCCGCAAATTAGGCCTAACAGTAGTGACAGAGCAATTTCAGTCCATGAAATGGTTGCGTTTAATGTTAAACCGAAAAGGGGTTCACTGCCAAGAACAGTTATTGAAAGTAGATAAGCTGGAACCGAAGCAACTACTGCTTCAATGAAGGTTTCTCGATCTAAATCGTTCTTGTAAGGAATTTCTAAAGCAAAAAGAATGCCTGTTAATGGCGTGCGAAAAGTTGCTGCTAAGCCTGCCGCTGCACCTGCAACAAATAATCGTCTGCGCAGGTCGGCATGAATGTGAAAACGTTTGGATAATTCTGAGGCAACTCCGCCGCCTGCAAGTAAACTTGGGCCTTCTGGTCCTGCGCTTCCACCTAAACCTATTGTTAGCATGCCTGCGATGGGTTTAACGATGGTGTCCCTGAGGCTGATTTCGCCGTTTGTTAAATGGTAAGCTTCAAGCACTGAGTGGGTGCCTGAACCGGTTGTTTTGGTTTTAGCGAAGCGTTTAACGATTACGTACGGTAGTCCGATGGCTAAGAAGGATAATGGAACAATAATGAGTATGGAGTAACCTAAGGCTTCTTGTGTTAAATTCCAAATCTGCTGGTACAGTAAATAAAAACCAATTGAAACGGACGCCGCAATCAAACCGACTCCTGCCACCAAAAGGTAGTACTGGACACCGTCGCTGTATTTACTCATGTGGAGCGCACAAATTACGCTATGTAATATAAGTTTAATGTTTCAAATGTTCAATTCGAAAAGGTGCTTTAAGCCGTGATGTTTAAATTTTGAAAAAGAAGAAAATTGATAAGTCCATCGGGCTACTAACTTGTGTTAAATGAAGACCAGTAAAACCATAAGCGTTAAGGTTGCAACTGCAGTAGGGCTAGGTGCTATAATTGGCGCTGGAATATTTGTTCTAAGCGGAACCGCTATTGCTCTTGCTGGTACAGCGGCTCTTATTGCGTTTGTTATTGTGGGCGTAATTGCTTTGATAGTGGCTTTTGAACTTGGCGAGTTAGGCTCAATTATGCCTTCTGCTCAGGGTGGGTCATACTCTTATGTTTACGAAGCATTCGGAAGCGAATTGGGTTTCATAACGGGAATAATGCTGTATTTCAGTTACGCTTCATCTATAGCGCCTATTGCGCTTGGTTTTGGCTCTTACCTGTCTGGTTTACTTGGGCTTTCAACAAGTTTTTATTCAACAGCGTTTGCTATAGGTTTGATTCTTGTTCTTGCTGTCGTTAACATTTTAGGCGTTAGTAAAGCTGCTAAAGCAGATTTTGTGCTGGTCATCATAAAAATAGGCATATTAATCATCTTCATCATATTTGCACTAATTTTTGCAGTAAACAACGGCTCGGCAACTGCTTCACATTTTACGTTTGATTCTAGCTTTTTTAATGTGAACGCAATTTTTGCTTCAAGCGTTGTTATCTTTTTTGCATACTCAGGATTTCAGGCAATATCAACAATTACCCAGGACGTTAAAGGGGGTGGTTCAGGCGCTGCTAAAGCAATTGTTTCTTCGGTTCTAATCAGCATGGCACTTTACATTCTTGTAGTGGTCTCACTGTTGCTAATGGTTCCCGCGAACCTTTTCACCATATCATCCGACCCTTTATCATTCGCGTTACAGGCAGCAGGCGCACCTAACTGGCTATTTACTGCAGTTTCAATAGGCGCATTAATAGCGACAACATCAGCGGCTCTCGCAATGATTCTTGGGTCATCCCGAGTCTTACGCCAAATCGGTTCAGACAAACTATTGCCTAAATTCGTACGTAAATATGACAAGAAACGTGATGTTGCAGTAAACGGGGTTTTGATTTCTTCAGCTATCGGCGTTGTGATGCTTTTTTCGGGCGACATTTACGTTATGGCTTCAATAAGCAATTTTGGTATCCTGTTTTGTTATCTTATGGCAAGCTTTTCTCTTATTCATTTCAGACGCAAGAAAGCTGCCGCCGACTTTAAGGTTCCACTTTACCCATTAATTCCTGCAATCGGAATTGTGGGTTTGATGGCTTTGTTGGTTGGTATGCCCCGTGAAGCTCTGATTGTCGGCGTCGCCATGATTCTAGCGTTAATAGCTGTCTATTACCTGCTGGTTGAAGCTGAGTCACGAAAGGTTGAGAAAATAAAACTTTTCAACTAGCCGGGCTTGAGGTTAGGTTTACTTGAATTTACTAAGCGCCTCTTCAAGAATATCAAAACTTTTGATTATCACGTCTGAATGAACTTTAATCCATGGGCTAAGACGCTCCATGTCTGAAACGACGATGACTTTTTTGCCTTTACGTTTAGCGTAAAACATTTCCATGCAGGCACCCGCACTAAGTTTAGGCAGGTAAACCACCATTATATCACATCGGTCGGCGTCTTCAAGGTCACGTTGCACGAAATCGTAGGTTTCGTAAGTGTTCCACCAGCACTCCTCGTCTCCTTTGTATAGGCATTTTTCCCGTTTCCAAGGGTCAATGACTTCAAAGCCAAGTTTATGACTGACGGTTGTGATAGTGTTTCGGTAGTGGTCTTGATTGTTTTCCATGCCAAGAATTGGGCCTGAAATGAATACTTGCTTTTTCATAGCTTAACGTTCATAGAATTATCGAAACGGTTTAATTTGCATTTGCTAACCTGACGCTGAATTTTGTTAAAATTAGATAATTTAAAAAATTTTGATTTGTAAAGATCAATAAAGTAAAAAACGTTCTTAATGTTTTTTTGTTTAGTGATGTCTTTTTTAGGCTGCTTGTGCTTTTGCTCTTTCTAATTTTTGCAACATCTTCTTTGTTGTTGGTTTGGGCTTAGATTTTACGCGGTATACGGTGCCGTGAGTGTTTTTGTAAAGTTTGTGTCCTTTTGCTTTTAATTGTGCTTTTCTTGGCATTATATCACCTCTAAATTGACGTAGACAATATTGCGTCACTTTATATGGCTACATGCCTAATTGCCTATTTGAATATGCATGTAAAAACGTGAGAATTGATCATTACTAAAGTGTTGTAAAAATTTTTGTTTATAAGTACGGGTTGAGTATTTTATTAGGACTTGTAAGAGGAGCTTTTTGCAGGGACAACTGGAGAAAGATGTCATGTTTAATTCCAAGAAATTGTTTGAAGTAACCTATAAATGTAGAGTGTGCTCTGCTCGTTTTAATAATCCTGACGAATTGAGAATTCACAGCATGGTCAGTCATAAAGGGCATATGCTTGTAATTAAACGCTAATTTTTTTGGTTTTGCTTTTTCGAGATTTAATTTAATTCCCTTTTTAGTTATTCGACAAAAACTGAAAAAAAGATTTGCAAAAAGAACAAACAAAAAATTGAGCAAAAACGCTTCTATGCTGATGTTGTTGCTGTCTTCTTTTTGACGTTATCAGTAAAGACCTTTTTTGTAGGTTTCTTCCTGTAGGTGCAATTAAGCCGAATTGATGATTTACATCTGCGGCAATTTTTTACTAAACCTGCTCGTAGCATACACAAATTTGTTTACCTCTTGATTTTTTTGAAAAGAATCAGTTATACGGTTAAGCTCAATTTCCTCAAGGGGATAAGAGAAACTCTTCAGCTTTATGTTTATGTCTTGCTCCCTAATAAAGACGGCAATTCAAGTTTTTTTGAAAATTAAAAAAATTTTGGCTTTTTTGGGTAAAAAGAGTTGGTATTAAAAATTATTTTCGAAATTTAAGCCTAAAAAAAGGTGTTTTTTTATAGTCACGCTAATATACTCGGGAAAGCCATTATTGTATACTTAGGATTCTTTAGAGAAAGAGTTATCTCTCTGCTAAATGGTTTGCTTACTTTTTCTCCGATTTATTCTATAAAAGTTGGCAAAAAGCCAAATAGGTTATCTGGATGGGTAGAAAAAAAATAACTAATGAAGGCAGTCTCGATAATATGGTGCTTCCTTCAGCAAATGATGTTTTAGGCGTTGCAGTAAAAATGCTGGGTGCCGATAGAGTCACAGTTAAATGTCAAGACGGAAAAGAACGCTTATGCCGAGTTAGAGGCAAACTGAAAAAGCGTGTTTGGATTCGTGAGGGTGACATAGTTCTTGTTTCACCTTGGGATTTCCAGCAAGAAACACGCGGAGACATTTTCTGGCGATACAGGAAAAACCAGTCTGATTGGTTAAGAAATCACAATTATCTTACAATGTAAGGTTTTGACTTATGATTTTGAAATGTACTGAATGTGGGAACACCTTTTCGCGGGAAGTAAAAGACGGCGAGATTGTTTCTTGCCCCATTTGTGAAGCTGCGTTTAAGGCTACAATTAAAGATGGAAAGGTTCGCTTAGAAGACTTTATTGACGAAGAAGATTTAGGCGAACTCTAAATTAGAAACAGGTAATTATTTTGGATTGCAAATTAAAAATAATGAAAGTAGAACCAAACAAGGATAGTTTTCAAAGTAATTACCGTTTCGCAGTAGTCGATTTTAGCCGATCCGAGAGTTACCCTTCAAACTTTGTTTGTATGTTACCTGTAAAAATTGCTAAAGGAAAGAAAACTAACATTTTTGAACAAGTTTTTGGGGATGACAGTTTAGTTAAAGCCAAACTGCTTTTAAACGATTCTTTAAAGCATGAGCCTGATTTAGCTGTTAAAGCTGAAATAAATAGGCGGCTAGTTTTGCTTGAGCCTAAACTGGTACGTCTTGTTAGGTGTAGTGGATGTGGTAAACAGTTTAAGCCTAAAGGGTTGCGTAGGTTTAAACGGCATTTCTGTTCAGAGTGTCTGCGTAAAAGATTCGCTTCAAAATAGTATGCTTTTTCGCAATATCTTCTAAAGCTTCATAGAGTAGCATTAACTAAACTAAGTGATTGAATTGGTGGTGTTGTGAGTTCTAACGCAACTTTAGGTCTGTTACTGAATATGTTGCCTCTCAACCCGTAACTGTGCAGCCACTTTTGCAGCAGATTCGACAAGCAATCAAAGAAGCCGCACCTGACGCTCAAGAAGTAATCAGTTACCAAATGCCTGCCTTTAAGCAAGGTGAAGTATTGGTTTGGTATGCAGCTTTCAAAAACCACATCGGCTTTTACCCTAAAACTTCAGTAATGGAGCAATTCAAAGACAAATTAGTGCCGTACAAGACAAGCAAGGGCACAATCCAGTTTCCTTATGATAAGCCTCTTCCACTGGGGTTAATTAAAGAAATAGTTCAGTTTAGGCTAAAAGAAACTTCTCGGAAAGACTGGCCCGCTTAGAGTCTACTAAATTTTCCTGAGCAAAAATGTGGCTGACGTTTCGCAGTCACATATTGTTAAGTAAGTACAGCAGAATTTTTTATTTGCTTTAGATCTTGATGGAGGTGAATTTTATGCCTGATATTATTGATGCTGTCGTAGCCGAGGGTTCGTTCAAAACTCTTGTTGCAGCAATAAAAGCGGCAGGACTAGTCGATACCCTAAAAAATGGTGGTCCATTCACGGTTTTTGCGCCAAACGACGCTGCTTTTGCGCGTCTACCCCTTGGAACCGTTGATAATCTGCTTAAGGATATTCAACGTTTAAAGTTGATTTTATCCTATCATTTAGTTGCAGGCAAAATAATGTCTGATGACATTCTAAGAATGAATAATGCAATAACCGTTGAAGGTGACGCTTTAAATTTTGATTCTTCCTTGTGGGAAATGCGTCGGAACCTCAGGGTTGACACGGCAGAAATCATTAAGCTAGATATTGCCGCTGACAACGGAGTTATTCACGTTATTGACCGAGTTTTGATGCCGCCGATTGAAATGACCCATTAAGTAAATTTCCATTTTTCCTTATTTTTGGAATTAGTTTTTTATTATTTTTTCGAACTCGCATGTTTGCTTTGCTTCTTATTTTCAGGTGAAAAACGTGAAGGTTATCAGAAATCCTTAAAATCATTTGTTATCATGTAATTGAGAAAGTGAAGGCTTTATGGCTGAATCAATCAAAAAAAGAGTACAAGAAGCACTTGACCAGATTAGGCCACAAATACAAGGTGACGGCGGAGACGTGGAACTAGTAGCAGTCGAAGGCAATATTGTGAAGGTTCGACTTGTCGGTCACTGTGTAGGTTGTCCTATGGCTCAATTGACGCTTAAGAATGGTATTGAAGCTTACGTTAAAGAGCGCGTGCCAGAAATCGAAGCAGTTGAATCAGTATAAATTAATCTGACTCAGCTTCATGCGCTTTTCTTAAGCATTTTTAGTCTGTTTTTCATTTTTTATCCTAATTCGGCTGGTTTATGTGTGTTTAATTTGGCTAAAAATCTTTAAGCGTTCACTTCTTATACTTGTGTTCTAAACTGAATTGGATAGTGGATATTCAACCCATGTCAAATTCGACCTCGAAATATTTCCGCTTAAAGCTTTGGCAACGTGAATCCGGCGCACTTTGGCTACCATTTGAGCATGAAAGAATCAGAGAATTCTCAAACATAAAAGTCAACGAGCAAGTCACCGTAAGCGGATACGTAAAATGGGTTGACAGCGCCGTGTTTGCCTTGGTGCCCACTCCTTTTTCAAACCAGACTTTCCTGTCCTGTATTAATTATTCGAAATCTTGCCCAGCAGAAAACGAGTATGTAACTGTCTCGGGGCATTCCAAACTAGCTAATTATAGACCATTATCATCTCGTTCACGCCGTTTCAACGGTGACTTAATCATTGAAGTATACAATTGGGTAAACGACAAACCAGCTATGGAACTGCCCCAACTCAATTTTGACTACAAAAATTTCCGTCAAGGCTTAACCTCCCGTATAGAAGGCTTAGAACCGCAAATCTGCGATTTCATTGCTTTTTCCGCCATAAGCTCACCAGCTTTTCTTGATAGTTTGGGCGGATTAAACATGACAATGTACGACTCTACAAAGGCAAATTTGCCAGCTAAAGTCGTACGCGAACTCAAGGCAATTATTCCCCAGGACATGGGTAGCATGCAACGTGTTGAAACCCCTTATGGCAGGTTCCAGTTGCGTTACAAGTACGCTTTTATTTCCCAAGACGCCGATAAACCCCTATCCGCGAAGACTGCAGATTTGCTTAGTCACAAAAACTCTAGACTACCCCCAGACACTGAACTGTCTATGTCACTTTTTAGCAAGAATAGCCAACCCGTTTCCATAGAGGACCCCTCATGCAGCCTCAGCGACGTTCCAACTGTTCTTCCCGAGGACACCAGCGTTAACCGTTCAAGACCTGTAATTGACCAGTTCGACGCCCTCAAATTCATGATGGTTAACCACATGAAAACCCCTGTGATCAACGATTTGCAGTCTTCACAGGAACAGATTGTTGATGGCTTAGAAAAACTGGTCGATAGCTACGGTCTCGACCCAGCGCATCTGAGCAAGTATGGGTTTTTAAGCGCCAGTTACAACGCCAAACCGCAATCGGTGCTGAGGGAATCCCTTGCGTATGCTCGGGCAAACGACGTCCATGTTGCGGGTCCAGATTTGACTGGAAAAGTGTTTAAGGATTTTTTTGAATGGAACTTCAAATACGTTTACGAAATCTGGGAAGACCTGCTTGCCACAAAAATAACTACCCAGAAAAACCTTGCTTCACTCAACATCAAGTACAGAGATATTATTCGTATCATCAGAAAATATCATTCAACCCATGAGCCGGGAGCCAAAAAAATCTGTATCTTAAAAGAAGCAAAAACTCCACCTCACGAAACTGAAAACCTGCTTAAAGAGTGCTTAAACGAGGGCATCATTTATGAGCCAATGTTTGAAGTCTACCGTTTAACAAGAGAACTCGCCTAAATAGTACACAAAAAACCAAACAACGCCGCCGAAGTCTTATATAGCGCCCAAGAATAGGGCAGACGATATGAATACTGATTACGTTATTGAAACAAAACAGTTGAGAAAAACATTTGTTTCAAAAGAACACGGCGAAAAAAAGACACTTGAAGCCGTAAAAGGCGTAGATTTAACAGTTAAAAGAGGTCAAATTTTTGGTTTTCTTGGTCCAAACGGCGCTGGAAAATCAACTACACAAAAAATGCTTTCCACACTTATGCGTCCAAGTAGTGGTGAAGCAAAAGTTTTGGGTTACGATTTAGTTGAGCAGCAAGAACAGATTCGGCAAAACGTCGGTTTTGTAAGTCAAGCTGGCGGCGCTGATTTAGCTTCTACTGGAACAGAGAACCTGATTTTACAAGCCCAACTCTTCGGTATTGACGAAGTAACTGCTAAAAAATCTGCAGAAGAATTTTCACAACGATTCCAAATGACCAGCTATGTAAGTCGTCCAGCATCGACTTATTCGGGTGGTCAGAAAAGACGTTTAGACATCGCTCTTGGCATGATTCATCATCCAAAGCTACTATTGCTTGATGAACCAACTACGGGTCTTGACCCTCAAAGCCGAGCGTACCTATGGATAGAAATCCAGAAGCTCAAAACCGATGGCATCACCATATTCTTAACTACACAGTACATGGATGAAGCCGATAAGCTCTGTGATTCAATCGCAATTATTGACCACGGCCAAATCATAGTAATTGGTACACCTGACGAGTTAAAAAGTTCCGTAGGCGGCGACACAATCGTTTTTAGTTTTGATTCTTCTGGGGTTGCATGTAAAGCTGAAGCGTTGCTTAATGAGCATGTTAAATTTGAGAGGCTTCAAGTCACTGAAAATTCAGTTTATCTCACAATTAAGGATGGCGAGCGCACCCTGCCCGATTTACTGCGTTTGCTTGACGGTTCCGGTTTGCAGGTACAGGGTGTAACGCTTTCTCGGCCAAGTTTGGATGATGTTTTCCTAAAATATACTGGTCGCTCACTTCGAGAGGATGGTAAAAAACAATGAAGCTACTGCGCGATATCCGTTTAATGTTCATCAATAACATGCAGCACACTCTTAAGAGTCCAATATTTGTTTTTGTTAGCCTGTTCCAGCCGTTAATGTACCTTATTTTGTATATGCCATTACTAATGAATGGTTTAGGTAGCATGCCTGGATTCACTGGCGTTAATCCTGCAAACGTTTTCATTCCTGGGCTTCTGGTGATGCAAGCCATTTTTGGATGCGCTTTTGTAGGCTTTCCCCTTATTGACGATATTCGTTCAGGTGTTATCCAACGTTACTTGGTTACTCCTGTGAGTCGCTCGGCGATTCTGCTTGGGAAGGTCTTGCGTGATGTCGTTGTATTACTTGCTCAGTGTTTGCTGATAACGTTGGCTGCTCTTCCATTTGGTTTAACCGTAAACATTCCAGGTCTTGCTTTGTCTCTGCTAATGTATGCTTTGATAGGTATCACTATGTCATGTGTTTCCTACTCATTTGCGCTCATCTACAAGGTAGAAGACTCTCTTGCCCCAACGATGAACACCATCACCCTGCCGGTTTCGTTGCTGTCAGGCATCTTTTTGCCTATGGCTCTTGCACCACTCTGGCTACAATACCTTTCAAAAGTCAACCCGTTCTCGTATGGGGTGGATGCAACTCGTGACCTGTTTGTTGGGAACTTCCAAAGCATTGGTATACTTGTAGGCTTCATCGTTACAGGTGTCATCGCTGTTGTAGTGTTCTATTGGAGTTTGCATTCGCTTAAAAAAATGGCAACCTAACTCTTGCCTACTTTTCTTCATTTCAAATCTTATTTTTATTTAGTCTACCAGTATCTTCATTTAATACTCAAACGATTAATGCCTAACATGGAAAACGCTTTCGGCCTTGAAAGTTACGAAATAAAAGAAATTGTAACTGACAAAAGCGTCAAACAAACAATCAACTCCATGCTGCTGCCAATATTAACCTATCTGGACATTCCACAGGACAAATCAAACCAAATAATCGTCGATTGCATGCAAACCGCCAGCAGCTACCAACGTCTCGAAGACTACGAAGCTCAAGCCCACCTGATTTTGGAAAAAGCGCAGGTTAGCCAAAAAATTCCTGAAAAACTCCAAGCAAGAGCCAACCTGATGTATTCACAAATAGCTCCATATCTGTTGCAGGGTACCGTTTTAGATTACGGTTGTGGCGACGGACAAGTCGGCGACTTTATTGCCAAAAACAAAAATCAAGCTGTCACAGTAACCGACGTTTATGAACATAGTCACATTAAGCAAGCTGGACTTAACTTCAAAAAATTCGCTCAAGGAGCACAAATGCCGTTTGAAACTGAAAAATTTGATAACGTTTTAGCATTAACCGTTTTTCATCACTGCAGCAACCCAGTTAGCTCAATAAAAGACGTGTGTCGTATCACTAAAAAGTCTGGCTGCGTAATTGTTATTGAATCGGTTTATGACGTTGACGGAAAAGAGTTGCCGATAGCGATGCAGCAAAAAATTGGTGCTTACCTGTCGCTTTCGGGGGAGCAGCAACGAAAAGTCAACATTTTCTTTGACCATTTCTACAATCGTGTTCTGCATTACAGCCAAAGTGTTGAAACAAAAGTAAATGTTCCTTTCAATTTTAACACGCCAAAAGGTTGGGAAACATTATTTGCAAGTTGTGGCTTAAAACAGGAAGTGCTTGTTCATCTTGGGCTTGACCAGCCTACGGCGCTTGAATATCATACTTTGCATGTATTAAGAAAGGTTTGAGCGCCCGCCGCATAACAAATCAGTTTTAGGCACGTTGTGGGCATGGGAATATTGTCGTTTGTTGTTCTATTGTTCTACAGTTTGGTTGCTGTAGTTTTTAGGTACTTTGTAGATGTTTTTGTATGTTGTAAGCGTGTTTTTGTAGATTTGACCTACAGTTTAGGTGTATTTTGATATGCTTGGGTTATGTCTGAGGTTTTATATGCCTGTTTATGGATTAGAAATACATACGACAACACCTGAAGTGTTGTCCAAAAAAATAAAAAAGACGGCGAAAAATGAAATGACAAACAACTGCCAAAAAGAAATCCAAACAAAACTTGCAAAAGGATTACTTGACATGATAGCATTGCAAATAATCGACCAGCAACCAATGCACGGTTACCAAGTTATTACAAAAATCCGCAAAACCTTCGGCATCTATTTTGGTCCAAGCACAGTTTATCCACTTTTAGCAAACCTCGAAAAGAAAGGATATCTTAAAAGCGAATGGAACATGACTTCTGAAAAACCGCGTAAAGTCTTTACCATAACAACCGTGGGGCAAACCATGCTAAAATTCACAGAAAACTCGTTGGGACTGATTTGCAGAACCTTGCAGTCAGTTGAAAGTACAGCTAAAGGTACAGTTGAAATAAAGCCTATCGGCAACCCTAAACTTGTAAAAAATGCTCGACAGCTGGCCTAATTAAGGCTGCTTTAGGGCATGTGTCTTTTCCCGACCATATATCGAAACCTAAAACAATCGTTATATTAAGATTTACGACTTAACATGTGTATCCGAGTGGTTCACATATGCAGTTAAAACAAGTAACACAACAAAACCGAGAACCAACCTGCATAATCACAATAGGTGCGAAAACAGACACAGATAAGTCATCCTTTATAGCTATACTTACCCAAGCCATCGACGAAGCTTTCTCTACATTAGGTTGCAAACAAAACATTTACAGTCAACTAGAAACAAAATACGCAATCACCCAAACAGGAATGGCGGAAAACCCTGATGCGTTTGTTGCTGCACTTAGGGACATGTTCGGTGAATCCTCTTTGCTTATCGAACTGAAAATAATGGGTTTGCTACACATTAAAGCGCCAAAAGTCAAGTATTATCTGCGAGCGGAAGAAGAACTCAATTTAAGTAGTTACATAAAAAACCTAAAATTTTATCTCATGTAAACCCCAAATTCATGGGTTGCTTATTCTTATTTTCTAAAGCTCTACGTATTTCGCGTAAAAACTTTAATTAGCCTCCCTGAGCCAGTCAGTTTAAGGAGCGGATTATTTTAGCCTCAAATTCTCAAACACACTTTTTCGCAGACAGATACGTATTAGGCAAAGACAAACTCGAGGAGTCAACCCACTTTTTAAGAATAAAAATCCCAAACGGACGCTTAACATCACAACAGTTCCGATCAATCGCTGATTTATCCAAAACTTACGGCAAAGGCTACGCCGAAATAACTGACCGCCAAAACATCCAACTACACTGGATCGACCCACAAAACGCCCAAACAATATTCGCAAGGCTTGATAGCATAGGGTTTTCAACGGACCACGGAGGTCAGGGCATTCCCGATCGCTCAAAAAGGTGACGTACGCGCCATCGCAAGCTGTCCCATTGCAGGTGTAGACAAAGACGAAATAATAGACACAATGCCAATAGTTAAGCAGTTAGACGCCTATTTTGACGGTAACACGGCTTTTTTGGATATGCCTCGTAAACTGAAAATATCGATAAACGGTTGCAGCCTAAATTGTGGCAATTCCGAAATGCAGGATCTATCGTTTGTAGCTGTAAAACGTGATTTAGGACATGTGGGTTTTGTAGTTTTTGTGGGGGGAACAGTTGCCACTGCCCCGCAGCTGGCTCGACCTCTCAACATAATCGTGACGTCCGAAGAGGTTTTGGAGGTTGCACGCTGCATTGCGGAGATTTTCCGGGACAATGGTAGCCGTGAAGTGAAAGCTAAAGCACGGTTTAGGTGGCTAGTTGACACTTTAGGAACCGAAAAGCTCCGTCAGTTGGTTGAGGAAAAGCTGGGGCATCCTCTTGAGACCTTCAAGCCTGAATACATGACCCACATTAAGGGTGAGCATATTGGCGTTCAGAGCCAAAAACAGGCAGGGTACTCATTCATTAACGTGCCAGTAATTGGTGGAGTTTTGTCTGCGGAAAAAATGCTAGAACTAGCGCAAGTGGCAGAAGATTTTGGCAACGGGACTCTGTGTTTAACACCTTTCCAAAACCTTATCATATTAAATGTGCCCGAACAATCTGTGGATACTGCTTTATGCCAGTTGAGTCATGTCGGTTTTAGTTTGGATGTTTCACCGCTCCGTTGGACAACCATTGCCTGCGCAGGCAATTTTTGTGGAAAAACCCTTGACCACCCCAAAAACCGTGCAAAAGATGCTATCTACTACCTTGAAGAACGCTTTGGTCAGAAACTGGCAAACCTGCAGTTAACCATCGGTTTCAGCGGATGCCCCAATGGTTGTGCTCGTCACTTACTCTCAGATATCGGCTTGCAGGGTACCGCGTTAAATGTTGATGGCAAAAACGTTCCCGCTTACAACCTGTATCTACGAGAAGAACAAGGTGCCATTCCAACCTTTGGGAAGCTGATTCAACGGGCAATAAACGCTGAACAAGTCAAATATGCCTTAGCCAACCTCATCGAAGCATACCTGAACAATCCCCAAAACATGAGCTTTAACAAGTACTACAGCACAAAAACCGTTGAACAAATTCAGGAAATAATCAAAGCAAAATCATAAACAAAAATTTAAACGGGTCAATCCCGTTTTTCATTAATTATTAAACAACGTTAACGGTGGCTGCAACAAAATCTGATTCTCCAACCACTCTGCCCTGATGACCATTGCCTGTGGTGTCTTCGAGAAGCAGCACGTCGCCCTGACCAAAAACCCGTTTTTCGCCATCGCCAACGGTGATTTCTATTTTTCCTACGCTGACGAAGAAAAACTGCTTTTTATCTGATGGGTGCAAATTGGTTAACGCGCCTTGAGGTATCTTGGCAAAGAAAACCTGTGTTGTAGGCATACCGTTTGACACTTCTGCCGTTGGCGCATGTTGCAAATTCGCTTTATCAAATTCGACTGGTACATCTTTAAAGTGGCTTGTGCCGTTTTGGTCAGAGTAAACTACTGTATACTTCAAACGTTTCACCTTATTTTATGAAGCATCAGCAGTAAGGTGTATTTAAAATTAGCCAAAAAGTGCTTGGTCGACTGTCCAATTTTTAAAAAATCTATTATGCGAAAATATTTGACTATGTTTTGACTAGGAAAAGAGAAATTTAAAACGCGTTTTTCTCTATGGTTTTGTGAGAACGATTTCAATTATTGAAACCATACGCGTCTTGTTTTCGCCTTCTCTCGGCGGCATCTCTTCTGTACCTATCGCGATTTTGCTTACCTTTAGGTCCTTTAGGAAACGGTTTCTTGTTATTTCTGCCGCGTCAACTGCTGTAGTTATTGCTTGTCCTCTTGCTTTCAATGTTATTTCTTTAGCGTTGTTCGCCGAAAGGCCAGTAATAATCGCTAAAACATAATCCATGGGCATTTTATTTCCAACAAAAACGATACCAGATTTTTCTGCCATTTTGCATCACCATATACCAAAATATTGCTGTTCTATACTACACGAACCTGCTTATAAAGCGATTAAACGACAGAATCAGCGAAAGGGTCGCTGAGTTAATAGGCAATAATTTTTTTGGGCGGGTGTCCGCTTTAAACCAGTTTACGTTTGGCGAAGTCATCATCTTTTGATTTCTTCTACATCGATGTCTGCCCATTTTGACTTGTAAATGCTTGAATGGTTGCCCTTTGGAGGGTTTTGTAATGTAGCAGATTGTTCATGCTTAACTGAGCAGTTCTTCAAGCGATAAATGGAGAACATCCATTAAGGCTTCGCCGAAGAAACATGAATTAATTTAAAGTCAAAGGAAAGAAAAACGGTTGTTTCAATAATTTGTGGGTAGAGCTTGTTAATGTTAGTCAATGGTCATACCGTTATCCCATTGACCCTCATCTGCAATATATCAGTCCATATTAAGTTGAGACGGAAAATAGGCGCGGGTTATTGAAAAATCAAGGTTGTTCTATTTAGAATGTTGTGAATGGTGGGGCTCCCCGGATTTGAACCGGAGTCTATAGAGCCCAAGTCTACAAGCCTAGACCAAGCTAGCCGAGAGCCCCAAACCTTTGATGCTGAAAAGATAATTTCACATGCGCAATAAAAACCTATTCCAACCAAGCCCACAAAAAAGTCAAAAACCCCGCAATTCCTACCAGCATTTCCGTTATCTCACCAACAAATTTGTAGCCTATTAGAAACTCGTTGCAGAAACCTATAGGGGGTAGGTCAAAAATAGCCCTTTTCCAGAAACACTAAGGGGGGTAGGTGCTATTGGCTAAAAAACGCGCCATTAGTATGTTGAAAATCACTGCTTTACAGGTAAATGGCTGTCAACGTTCTTCAAGCCAAAAGCATGACTAAAAAATTATTTTTTCCGTTGGTTGCATTGCATCGCTTTAGGACAAACAAGACACTCATCCGGTAATGTTCCTACTGAAAACATGCCACCACCTAAACCGCCGCTAAAATGTGCACATTTGGCTGGAGAGTCAAACACTGTTGGGTAATCCATCGCTTTGACATCGATGACTTTCATGTTTTCTGTTACTATTTCCAGTTTAGACATGCAGTGTGGGCAAGCATAATGAGTTTGACGTGGAATGGTTGATGCATCTGTAATCACTGTGGGTTTGCTGAAATTCTTTTCACAGCCTTTGTATGGGCATTTCAATTTGCCCCCGCCGTCATTGTCGTTGCTGTTTCTGCCAAATAAACGCATGCATCTCATCTCCTTACGCTATCGGAACATGTAAGATTTAATAAAGCTTTCCGCCTACACGAACAACAAAACTACAAACCAAAAAAGCTCCAAATAGTCTACTTTGGTCTGGTTTGAAGACCATTAAATAAAAAAGCAAGGATGATTCTTGTAATTTGTGCTTTAGGCGCATAATTTTGGGCCTTAAACACGCTTACTGCAGAACTGAAATGCCGCAATCCCATCACACGCTTGACTTTGCTAATTTATTGGATACTAAGACCGTTATTTTTGTTCAACAACAAAATTCGTGAAACGTCTAAAGCCTTAATTTAAATACTCATTCGAAAGAGGAACTATTAAGAAAAAAGGTAAAAGGTGAACAAAAATTGGCCAAATTCTTTAACGAACCTTTAATGTATGGCATAATCATCGTAGTCATAGCAATTATAGTAGTTGGCAGTGTTGTCGGCTACACCATTTTAAATCCTCCATCTCCAACTCCATCCCCCTCTCCTTCTCCTTCCACATCACCATCCCCCTCACCATCGCCTACTGCAACTCCTGCCCCTTCTGAAGTAACAGACTCAACGCAACAGATTCGCAATGAAACCATGACTTACATTGAAAACAATCACACTGAAACAGCACAGTACATGCAAAACCTTAACTGGTCAGGCGGCAGAATAGACACCGATTTGGTAGGTGCAGAAAAATACGTCTATACCACACTAACCGAAGCACTTGGAAGCGCAGGTTGGACAGTAACCATCAGTTATCCAGTTGTTCCTAATCCACTCTACACTTTAATTGTTAATTATACCCAAACAGGCGTACAAAACCCCGTAAATATTTCATGGAACGGCACATGGCAAAACGGAACAATCACCGAAACAAACTACCAATCTAACATCAACCAGACTTCATCTCCCATTAAAGAGCAAGTGCGAAACGACGTCATGAGCTACATACAAGCCATCCACGTTGAAACCAGCCAATTCATGCAGGACCTCAACTGGACTGGTGGACAAGTAGAAACAGGCCTTGTAGGTTCATCACAGTACATTTACACCACTGTTCACGGTATGATGGGCGGCGCATGGTGGACAGTTGAAATCAACAACCCCGTAGTTCTCAACCCAACCTATACAGTAACCGTTAACTACACCCAAACAGGCGTCCAAACACCATACAACGTTTTCTGGAACGGAACCATGCAAAACGGCGTAATAACCGAAACAGCCTACAATTCCAACATTCCAGTAACAACAGAACAAATACGTGACTCAATAGTGAACTACATACAAATTGTCCACAACCAAACAGCCCCATTCACACAAGACTTGACTTGGACTGGCGGAAGAGTGGGAACAGGCCTTATCGTTGGCTCTGAAACATACAATTACACCACTATGACTTCTGCCCCCGGCGCCGCAGGATGGACCATGATAATTCAATATCCAGTGGTCCTAAATCCAACCTACACAGTGAGTGCCAACTACACTCAAACAGGTGTTCCATCACCGTACCAAATCTTCTGGGATGGGACATGGCAAAAAGGCGCAATATCTGAAACAAGTTATACCTTCGTAAAGCCTTAAGCGCTAATAAAAACCCTCTTTTATTCCTTTTTTATCCTTACTTTTCTAAATTACAAAAATAAAAAATATAAAAAATGTTAAACCAGTGCATGGAGCCTCGAGCGGGCTTTGCTCCCGCGGCCTGCTGCTTACGAGGCAGCCGCTCTGCTGGGCTGAGCTATCGAGGCACAAACCCGTCAATACTGAGGATAATGCAGTATCCTTAAGGGTTTTTAAATGTTAGTTTGCGCCCTCTTGGGTTTTTGAGGCGTGTTTATCTGTTTGAATGCCCTTTTTTGCTTAAAGAAGGCTCACTTTATGGTTACGTCTGAAGGTTTGGGTGAACATGAAATCATTAACCTGCTCCGCCAACGCTTAACACTCATGCCAAACATGTCTGTCCCATTCGGAGATGACGTTTCAGCTGTTCCAATTGGTAACGGCGAAGTAGCGGTTCTAAAAACCGACATGCTGGTAGCCAAAACCGACGTGCCTGCCAAAATGAGCCTGTATTTAGCAGCACGAAAAGCCATAGTGATGAATGTGAGCGATTTTGCCTCAAAAGGCGTACAACCCACAGCTGCTCTTGCTGCACTTGGCTTACCCAAACACTTGGCCACCCAAAAAACGGTCGCGGAAATCGCTGACGGCTTAAACAGGGGTGCAAGAGAATACGGAGCATACATTGTCGGGGGCGACACAGGCGAAGCAGACGACTTGATCATTTCAATTTCCATGTATGGCAAGACTAAACCGGAAAATTTGATGCTGCGTAACGGTGCAAAAGCTGGCGATATTTTGGCAGTTACAGGTATGTTTGGTAAATCCTCGGCTGGGCTGCAGCTTTTGCTTAACGGGGAATACACGGTGTCTGAAGGGGTGCGCTCAGTACTGGAGAATGCAGTTTTTAACCCTAACGCGCGACTGAAGGAGGGTTTAGCACTTGCAGAATCCAGCTGTATTTCCGCTTCAATGGATAGCAGTGACGGGTTAGCCTGGAGTTTGCATGAACTGATGCAAATGAGTGGAGTAGGTTTTGCTGTTGAAACAATTCCGTTAGCTTCTGAAACAATAGAGTTCGCAGAACAAAACGGTTTAGATGCAGAAGCATTGGCTTTGTATGGTGGCGAAGAATACGAGCTTGTTTTAACTGTTAACCCTCAAAAATGGGCAGAAGCAAAAGCAGCTGTTGAAACTGTAGGCGGCAATTTAACGGTTATAGGTAGGGCAACAGTGGAAAATCAGTTAACCCTACTGGTGGACGGCAAAAAACGGCGTATTGAACCCTGTGGGTACGAGCATTTTAAGACTCAGTTTTAGCCTTCTGGTCCAATGTGTAATTGATGATTGTTATGCATGAAGCAGCCAAATAAGGCGTTTTGCCAAGGCTAATTTTTTCGCCGAAACGTAACGCGAAAGCCTCAGTTTTCTTAGGCATTCCAACATGGTCACCTAAAACGAATAATGGATTTTCCCCAATCTCGACGTCTTTTAGGTATTTTCCCCCCTCTTCAAGCACGTAAATACTGCGGTTTCCAGCTGCAGCCTTCGATTTTAATAGTGCTTCAAAACTGGTTTTATCCTTGCTTATTCCAGGATGTTGCTTGCCCGCAAGCGTCTTTTTAAGAATGCCCTGCCAGGTTTCCATGTCAGTGCGTACATCGTAGAGGGTTTCGCCGTCAATTTGGATGTGGATTGGCGGTTTCGGGGGGCCGTTTAAGATTGCATGAAATGTAACGTCTCTGCGTAGGCCATGCGATAGAAAGAGGCTGCTTACGATGCATTCATGTGCGATATCTAGTCTTCCTGCATCATGTAGACTGTTGAAGTTTGGGTCAGTTTGGCCGATGCGTGAGAATAATATGAATTCACGAGTCATTAATGTTTCACTGTTAGAGGTAAATTGGGTGAGCAGGTTTTAAGAGGTTTCGAAAAAGTTTGGCTCTTTATTTCTTTTTACCGCAAAATTGAAAAACCCTGATGTCCATAGTGAAAAGAAAACTATTAGTGGCAGTGGTTAATGGTGAAACTAAATAAAACTGACGAAGCAGTTGTTAAAACGTTAAAAGCTGAAGGTAAAGAAGGGTTAAGTCTCCAAGAAATAACTGATAAATCTGGCCAGCCATCCAAAAAAGTGTTCAAATCGTTAAAGAAGCTTTTCGAGCACGAAATGGTGGATACTCAAGCACGTAAATACAAGCTGCTTAGAGATACGCCGCCATCGGGCAAAGACGCAAAAGCTGAAACAGCCGCGGACGAAGAAGAATAAAAAATTAAATTTTTTGAGAGCCTCGAGCGGGCCTTGATCCCGCGGCCTGCTGCTTACAAGGCAGCCGCTCTACCGGGCTGAGCTATCGAGGCAATGCAAATCATTTTTACACCAACACATAAAAACTTACCCAAATAAAGTTACTGCTGACAACAGCTGATTTTCTCCCTTAGGCGTGTTAAATGTTGCTATTTTCAGGTTTTTTCTGCGCTTTGTGACTTGAAGTTAGTTCTTTTTCGTGGATTCTTCGGTTTGTTGTTACTTCGTGTGTTTTTGAGTGGTCTTTTATGTTCAGTAATTTTTAAATCTAAAACCTGTTGGGGGGCGTCTGATATTTGCTTTTTTTGCAAATTGTGGTGAAGACAAAAAATGCGGTGGGTGCAATAGAAATCGCATATTGCTTCATTTTTTTGAGGCTCGCGCATTTTTACGATGTTTTTCTCGAAAAAAATCAGAAAAAAAGCGTTGGCATATCTATTGCACCACAAAAAAAACTGTGCTGAAATAAAAAAATGCGTAAAAATGGTTTTTCAGACGGGCATTTAATTCTTATGCGTAATCCTTTTATCCATTGTTTCATTCGTTATATAATTCAGCGAGAGCGACTTTCCATTGAAAACGATGCAAACCATCAGTTAGTGATGGTCATCAAAGCTTTGGAGGGCATAAAGTGTTTCGTCAAGAAACATCAATATCTGAAACGATACCCTTATATTGCAGATAGTCGCTTCTAATGCAATTCAGCAATTATGGGCGAACCATAAAATAGCGAATCAATAGATGCAACTCCCCACCTAATACGTGTGGAGTGAAGGGTGTGACAAGAGCCCACAGATGTCGAAATGTGCACGCTCACAATGACACCATGCATAGGCAACAATTAACGACGCGCAACACAACAATGTATACAATAAGTAGTAAACGTATGTGGAGAAAACAATAGGTTTTCACCAAACGCCAAACGAACACTACCATTGGCCTGAACATGTTACGCTGTCTGGAGGATGGCTCGGCTTGAGAGCCGAAGAAGGGCGCGGCAAGCCGCGATACCGCCTCGGGTAAGCGCAAGCAGCTTTAGAACCGAGGATACCTGAATGGGACTTCCTAGTAATGTTCCTTTACGGAACGGGAACTCCCCGAACGGAAGCATCTTAGTAGGGGAAGGAAAAGAAACCAACATGGGATTCCCTTAGTAGCAGCGAGCGAAATGGGAATAGTCCAAACCGAATCCCGCAGGGAAACTTGTGGGAGATGTAGAGTTAAGGGCCCGGATTCTTCTTCCCTGACGAAGTTGAAATGGTCTGAAAAGACCTGCCACAGAGGGTGATAGCCCCGTAAACGCAAGTCAGAATGAATTATGTCCGGAGTCCCAGACTACTGTACCCTGGCATGGGTGCAGAAAGTTGGGAGTCACCAACTTCCAAGACTAAATACGCCTCAAGACCGATAGCGCACTAGTACGGTGACGGAAAACTGAAAAGTACCCCGGAATGGGGGTGAAAAGTGCCTGAAACCAGACAGTAACAGACGTGTGTGGCCCGGAAGAGTAGATCCTTTCTAAAGGAAACCATTGTGAAGTGGCTGTACGAGGAAAGGGGATC
>CAWHVC010000005.1:0-646589 GCA_963832745.1 Candidatus Bathyarchaeota archaeon
TCGTTCATATTACGATTCTTGGAATAGGTTTCTTATAGCTTAAGATACAACTTTCTTTTGAAGAAAGGAGAACTTCAGGAGAGTTATAATTGTTATGGTTGATGAAATTTTTGATTTAGTTTTAGAAAGTTTAGAGGGCGACTATATTCTTCAAGCCCAAGTTCTTGCAGGCATGAAACCGGCTGGCTGGTAAGCACAGAGCTTTCTTGCCTTTCAAGACTGTTTTGATACAGTAATTAGGAAACCTTCGGGTAGCTTATTGCAAATGTTCTTTTTACTTTTACTTTAACGTTAGTCTCTAATGCTTGCAAAGGTCGTTTGAGCGTAGATTATTTAAATTTAAAAAGGTAGTTTGGCTTTCTGGAGAGCATTAGCATGGGAAAAACTGTTCCTACTTATCGAATGGCTATTGAATCAGAAATTTCTAACTGGAAAGGCTTCCGAGACGCGTTAGCAAGTGAAGAAGAAAAGCAGGCTTTTGACCAAGTTATGGACTTGTGCCGGGTTCAGGCTATGGCTGGAAGCAGCGCATGTAACCCCATCTTGTTTGAGCCCATGGTAATGAGTGTGCTTTTAGGTCAACAGAAAATGATTAGAACACTTCAAAGAAAAATCGATGCCCTATTAATAGCTACATTGCCAATAGAAAAAGCTGAGTAAACCAAGTGATTCTATCTATTATGATAACCATAAACAAAAAGAGGTTTATAATTTGGTAATTGAATCGCTTTCTTTATTGTGGCATGGGCCCTTTAGCTTTATTGGAGACCAAGAGAAAAATGTCTTCACTTGCGAGGTAGGCAAAAAGAAAGGCATTTACTTGTTTACAATTCCCTTTGAAGACTCTTACAGGGTTTACTATGTTGGTGAAACTGGCAAGGACTTTGCGACACGTTTGCTTCAACATGTTCAAAGTTATCTTAATGGGTTTTATAGGGTGTTTGACCCAGATGAATTTGTTAAGGGTAACAAAATTCTAATTTGGGGTGGAATGTGGAAAGTTGACCGTAAAGAGCAAAAAAATATTTGCGATTTCTTAAAGCGTCAGTCAGAGCTTAACCCAAAAATCATCCACTTTATTGAACAATTTAGGGTGTTTTTAGCCCCAATAGAATGTGATAAAAGAACAAGGGAAAGAATAGAGTCAAAAATTGCCATAACTCTAAATGAGCAAGAGGGAATAGCCAGCAGTTTTCAGGACCAAGATATAAGATACAGACCCAGCAGAAAAGATGAACTACCTTTGAGGGTTTCTATGGCTTTTTCTAAACCGATAATGGGGTTATGCAGAGAAATTTTGGTTTAGTTTATTTTTTCTGCCCAGTCTTTGCATGGCAGATTAGATTGTTCAATAATTTTTGAAGAAGGGTTTGCAGCTAGATTGCCCATATTCCTCATGTGAGGAGTTCCAGGCTAACTGGCTTCCCTGCGCCTCTTACCTAGGCTTCTTATAATGTAGTAATTTTTATTTTTGGAGGGGCGGCTTCACTGTTTTTGTTGAATCCACGTGTTTATCGCTTCTTGGACCGCTCGGGATAAGTCACCTTTTTTGCCTCCGAATTTTTGGACGGTTTTTAGTCTGAACTGTTTTTCTAGTTCGTCTGGGATGTCAATGTTTATGCGGCCCAATTTTACTTACCTATTTTTGCTAGTTATGGATTTCCGAAATAAGCGAGCAGCCAGTTTTTGTACCTTGTATCTGTTTTTGTCATGTTTTTTCACTTTGTTTCCGCTTATTCACATTAGTACATATGTGCATAAACACTTATAAACATATGGGTTTAAGTGCATAAACTCTGTCAATGTTAGTGATAAAGCGGCCTCAATTTTTTGAGGGTTTTTCTGTTTTCACAGTATCGCAGTTTGTTCTTATGGCAGCCACTACGCCTGCACTCAAATTGATGAATCCAAAGAAGCAAATCCAGTTGATTCAAATTAAATCCAAAAACAAATAATCAAGAGATTTCAAATTAACGCTTGATTTTGTTCTTCGATCATGGGCAAGATATTTTTTAATTCGTCAAAATACTTAAGAACAGATATGCCACGTTGAGTTATAGAATAAACCGTTTTATTTTTGCCTGAAATGCTTTCTTATACGGTTACTTGTTGCATTAAATAATTCATATTTTCTTTTAGAATAGTGCAGTTAACGTTGGTTTTGTACATTAAATGTGTTATTTTAAGAGATCCCGAAGAAGAGAGAACAGCAAGTATCGTAACATACGTTTCTAATTTAGAACGCTTCAAACTAAAACCCTAATTATATCATAATTTAATTATTGTAAGTTAATATTTTGTGCACAGATTTTAGAAAGACAATTTTAGTTAACACATTGCAAGTGCTTGAAAGATTCCATAAAGGCGCATTGAATATCTTAATGAGTCTATGGCATCAGCTACTTGCATCCAAATCTTAAAAAAATCGGAAAAACTCATATCATTACGCGAATAAAGGACTTTTCCTTGCTTGTCATAGTTGATGAATTTTATTTTGTCCATAGCGGGGTCATATTGATTCTGAGAGTGCGCAATTGCGTTTCTGATAGATTTTTTTTCTGGCCAATTTTCCAAAAACAATGGCATCTCCACATGCGCTTTCTCAAGGTTATTCCAAATATCCCAAATCGTCTGCTTTTCATTAGATTCAGGAATAGGAAAATTCATCTTTTCCATTAGGAAGTAGAATATTTTTACTGCAGAGGAAAAAATGCCTTCGATTGATTGCTCATAAATCGTACATGCATCCCTGAACATTTCTTTGTTTTCTTCAAATGTACGGTTTTCTTTAAGTAAAAGTAGAGAAAGCGATTTACATAGTGAATTAACGTATTCATCTCGTGCATTCATTTTGTTTAATAGTTTAATTAAATAGTCAGGTGGAGGTTTCTGCGTTTTATCAATCTCAATTAAGCCTCTAAAGACAATAAGTTGGGTTTGAGTAAAACATTTTTTCCGATATTCGTTGCCAATAGGATAAGTATTTTCAAACTCAAAACTAAATGTTTCACCAATTTTAATGACCTCAACCATAATATTGCTTATACTGGAAACCTCCTTTTGTTCCACTTGCCCTACTAATTTGATAATCTGGGATGCAGTTTTGCAATATCCTTGTTGTTCAAAGAATTTTGCTTCATCCAGAACATTACTGATGTTTTGATTCATTCTTGTTTTTCTCCTATTTAGTTAGATTGTTCTGCCCAGTATTTGGCGACTTCCTTAGCCTGCTCCAGTACGGTGTCAGTTGCTTTCTGCTGCAAATCAGGCGGATACTTGTAGCGTTTTAGTAAGCGCCGAATTTCTATGCGCAAGTTAGCCTGCACGCTTTCCCGCATAGTCCAATCAACCTTGACGTTTCGGTGTATGGTGTCAACGAGTTCTTTTGCCATAGCCATCAAGGTTTTATCGCCTAAAACGTCTTTTGCGCTCTTATTATCCGCTAACGCATCATAGAAGGCTTTCTCATCCTCTGACAGGTTAAGCTGTACACCCTCTAGTTGTGCCTTTTGCATTTTCTTGGCATAATCAACCAGCCACTGCACAACTTCAGAAGCTTCAATGCTCTTGTTTGTGTAGGCTTTGATTGCTTTGTCGAGCAGTTCTTGGAAGCTTCGGGCTTGAATGATGTTTTTGCGGAACCTAATTCTTAATTTCATCCTGCAACAGTTTCTTTAGGGCTTCAAATGCCAGGTTCTTCTGCGGCATCTCTTTTACATACGCAAGAAAGTCATCCGATAGAACTGAAATGTTTGGTTTATCAAGACCAGCAGCAGCAAAAATGTCAATAACTCTGTCAGAGATGACTGCTTTTGAAAGAATCTGTCTTATGGCAAAGTCAACATCATCTGGGTGAGTTGATGGTTTATCGCCAGTGTTTTTGACTATTGCTGCTCGTACTGCTTGGAAGAAGCCAACATCGTTTCGGATTTTTAGTGCTTTCTGATTTGGCAGAGAAAGTGCAAAGGCTTTTAGCAGAAGTCCTGATTGTTCAAGGTAGCGTTCTTTTCCTTTGTCCTGTTTTAAGACGTGTTCTTGGGCGTCAATCATTATAGAGAGTTTGTTTGCTTTTTCATTAAAGAAGGGTTTGTAATCAAAGCCGTGGAAGAATGCTTGGACAACTTCATATTTTTCAAGCATTTTAGCTACGGCAACTGTCTTGGTCTATTCCTGTTTCTTTTTGGTCTTCTTTTGTATAGCGTGATAGTGCTTGTTTTAGTTCATGCCCGATGCCGATGTAGTCAACAATTAAGCCGCCTTCTTTACCTTTGAAGACACGGTTAACTCGGGCTATTGCTTGCATTAGGGTGTGTCCTTTCATGGGTTTGTCAAGGTACATTGTGTTTAGGTTTGGTGCGTCAAAGCCTGTTAGCCACATGTCTCGAACGATGGCGATTTTTAGGGGGTCTGAGGGGTCTTTCATGCGTTCGCCAAGGTCGTGGCGGCGTTGTTTGTTTCGTATGTGTTCTTGCCAGTCTGGACCGTCTGTTGCTGAACCGGTGATTATTACTTTTATTGTGCCTTTGTCATCGTCTGGGCTGTACCAGTCTGGGCGTAGTTTTACGAGTTCGTTGTGGAGGTCGATGCATATTCTGCGGCTCATGCAGACAATCATGGCTTTACCGCCAATGAGTCCGCTTCTGGTTTCCCAGTGCTCAACAATGTCTTGTGGCAACTCTGTGGATGCGGTTGGGGCTGCCAACTACTTTTTCAAGCCGGCTCCATTTACTTTTTAGGTATTCTTTGTTGTCTATTTCTTCGCCTTCTGTTATTTCCTCAAACTCGCTGTCGATTTTGGGTATTTCTTCGGGTTTTAGTTCCAGTTTGGCTAGGCGGCTTTCATAGAGAATTTTTACGGTTGTGCCGTCTTCTACTGATTGCCTAATATCATAGACATGGATAGGTTTGCCGAAAACTGCTGGTGTGCTTCGGTCAGTTGTTTCAATGGGTGTTCCTGTGAAGGCGATAAAGGTGGCGTTTGGTAGGGCGTCTCTTATGTATTTTGCGTAGCCGTATTTTGAGTGTCTAAATCTTTCTGGACTTTTAATCCAAAACCGTATTGGCTTCGGTGGGCTTCATCAGCGACTATTATAATGTTTTTGCGTTCAGAAAGAAGCGGGTATTGTATGCCCTCTTCGGGGAAGAATTTTTGGATTGTTGTAAATATGATGCCGCCTGAGGCGACTTTGAGCAGTTCTTGGAGTTCTTCTCGGTTGTTTGCTTGTTGCGGCTTTTGTCTTAGAAGCTCTTGGCATCTGCCAAACGTGCCGAATAGTTGGTCGTCTAAGTCGTTTCTGTCTGTGAGCAGAATTACTGTTGGGTTTTCCAGTTGGGGTTCAAGAACCATTTTTCCCGTATAGAAAACCATCGTTAGGCTTTTGCCTGAACCTTGCGTATGCCAAATAATTCCTGCCCGCTTATCGTTTTTGTGGCTTTGATGGTTGAAGCTATAGCTTGGTTTGTTGCGTCGTACTGTTGGTAGGCGGCGATTTTTTTGGTTAGTTTTAGGCGTCCGTCTTTTTTGTCCTTATCTGCCTCGTAAACAACAAAGTGCCTGATTAAGTCCAAGAGTGTTTTCTTGTTTAGCATACCCTTAATTAGAACATCAATTTCGGGGACGTTGCTTGGGGCTTTTTCGTTGTTGATGGTTTTCCAAGGCGTGAATCTTTCCTTGTTTAGGCTAAGGGTTCCCGCTCTTGCTTGCAACCCATCACTTATCACCAAAATTTCGTTGTAGCGGAAAACACTTGGAATCTGCTTACGATAAGTCTCAACTGGGTAAACGCAGAGTCAATCGTTGCATTTTCATCTGCGGCATTTTTTAATTCAAAGAGAACCAGTGGCAAGCCATTAACAAATAAAATGATGTCAGGACGCCGATTATTGCGCTCCTCAACAATAGTGAATTGGTGGATAGCAAAAAACTCGTTATTCTCTACGTTTTGAAGTCAAAGAGCCAAACCACATCATCCTTGATGCCTCCGTCTGCTCTCTTGTACTGAACATTGATGCCGTTGGTGACCAAGCGGTGAAAAGCCCTATTGTTCTCAATTACCTCTTGACTCTCAGTCCGCAGAACCTTTCGAACAGCCTCATCAATAGCACCATCAGGAACAGTCTTGTTTATCCGTTTAAGGGCATCGCATAATCTGCCGACAAGTACAACCTCATTATACTCACGCTCCTTAGCTAAACCTTCAGAAATATCAGGACCAAAAACAACACCATAACCCAAATCCCTAAACAAATCAAGACATCTATCTTCAAGCTTCAGACTCAGTCATCACTTTAGACATCAATACATCTCCACTTTTTCTTTATTAATAGGCACTCTGATTTTTCCAGACATAAGTTTGGGCAACAATAAATCTCTAAGTTCTTTTAATGTTCGAGAGTTTGATGAATTATTAATTATTCTTAGGTTGATGGGAACCATTAAGCTCTCAAATTTCTGTAATAAATCAAGCCAAGGAAGAAGTACCTTGATTTGTTTCATGGTGCTTCCTGAAACTTCACCAAATGTTGACCCACTTGAAATGCTTTGAATATAGGGTGTTATTCTTTTCAGATATTGATACAAGTATTCGGATTTCATATTCTTCCTTGGAACAAGCGACTTAAAACCTTGATTTGTCGCTATGTCATTAAGAGATATTGCCATGTAGCCAATAGGGGCTCTTGAAGTGAATAGGATTGTTCCTTTTGGCATGATTTTTGCGCTGCTATTTTTTAAACCATCAGATGTTAAATCATTAGCGCCTTTTGCAATGAATTTTCCCTCAAAACCTGACAAGTCCTTTGGTGTTAGCCAAGGAAACCCATCAGTTGTGAAATATGATGAAACTTTAGTTGAGGGTGTGCCTCCACCAATTACTTCGGCAACATCTTCAATGCATACAACCTTCCAACCTTGGGGAATTTCTTTTTGCAGGTCTTCGTTGTATTCCATTTTTCCGCCTGTTGATTTGTAGTTTTTGCCTTCTTGGTTGGGAAACTCAAAATCAACAAACCAACGCTTAAACAAAGCCGCCCCAACAGCCTCAAGCGTACAATTCATTTTTTGATTAATAGTTATCTTGTCGTCTATTGCACCAAGGAAGTCAGCGATATTCCTTTGTACTTCAATGATTGGTAAACTTCCTAAAGGGAGGGCTCTTATGTCTTCCATGTTTAGATGTTGAACTACTGAACCTGCCGCGAGGCTTGCCATTTTGAAGCGCACTTCTTTTGAACATAATAAGTATAGCACGTACCTTGAATGCGCCTGTTTAGGATTTACTCTAATTAAAACAGTTCTTTGACCTAAACAGACTTTTTGTCCCTTTGGTACATAACCTGCTTCACCGATTGGGGCTTCTCTGGCAAGAATAATATCGCCTGATTTGGGCTCTAATCTTTTAGTCCACTCTTTGTATGTACTTTCTGAGATTTTTTTGGCTTGATTTAGTTTTAATTTACCATTTTCTATATCTGTTGTTCGGACAAGGGGAATACCTTCTATTCGCGAAGGTGCTGTCTTATGTTCACAGTCAACTATTGCCTCACAAATATCTGAAAGCAAAACTTCAGAGCGATTCATCAAATCTCCAACCGCTTTATGTTTTGTTTAATGATGGTATCTAATTTCGCGGATTCAGCGAACTGTGCGTCAAGTTCCGCAAAAAGTCTTTTCATTTTTTCTTCAAATTCTTCTGCATCTTCTTCTTCTTCCTCTGCTCCAACATATCGCCCGGGTGTTAGTATGTGATCCTTGTTTTCTTATTTCCTCAAGTTTTACGGCTTTGCAGAATCCAGCAATATCTTGATACTCCACTTTTGGTCCATCTACGGGTTCGCCTCTCCATGCATGGTATGTATCGGCGATTTTTTTGATGTCTTCGGCTGTTAGTTCTCGGTGTCGTCTATCAATTATTAGCCCAAGCTTTCTTGCGTCAATGAATAGGGTTTCTCCTCTGCGGTCTCTGTATTTGTTGTTTTGTTTGTCTCTGGCTATGAACCATAGGCAGGCTGGTATCATTGTGTTGTAGAATAGTTGGATGGGTAGGGCTACCATGCAGTCAACTAGGTCTGCTTCGATTATGTTTTTGCGGATTTCTCCTTCGTTTGATGGTGTTGCTACTCATGGAGCCGTTAGCAAGCACAAAACCTGCGATGCCATGAGGTGCCAAATGGTGAATGAAGTGTTGCACCCATGCAAAGTTAGCGTTGCCAACAGGTGGGACACCATATTTCCAGCGGATGTCTTCCCGCAACATTTCGCCTTTCCAGTCAGAATCATTAAACGGTGGATTAGCCAAGAGGTAGTCGGCTCTTAGATCTTTGTGGACATCGTTTAGGAAGCTGCCTTCGTTGTTCCATTTGACTTCCTTGATTCTATGCCTCTTATTGCAAGGTTCATTTTGCATAGTCGCCAAGTTGTTTGGTTAGATTCTTGCCCGAAAATGAATATGTCATCGATTCTGCCTTGGTGTGCTTCTATGAATTTTTCGCTTTGTATGAACATGCCGCCGCTGCCACAGCAGGGGTCAAACACTCTGCCCTTGAAAGGCTCAATCATTGCAACAAGCAACTGAACAATGCTTCTTGGCGTATAGAATTGCCCGCCTTTTTTGCCTTCTGCATCGGCAAATTGACCAAGGAAATACTCGTAGACTCTGCCAAGGACATCTTTGCTTTTACTCTCTTTATCGCCCAAAGCTATGGTGCTAATTAAATCGATTAATTCGCCCAGACGTTGCTTATCAAGGGCTTCTCGGCCATAATTCTTTGGCAAAACACCTTTCAAGCGAAGGGTTTTCACGCTCGATTGCATCCATGGCATTGTCTACAGTGACGCCGATTGTCGGTTGCTTAGCGTTTTTTTGCAGCAAATCCCAGCGGGCTTCTTTAGGTACCCAAAAAATGTTCTTGGCATGGTAGTAGTCTTTTTCTTCTGGGTCGCCTTCTGGGTCATGCTTTAAGTCTTCATACAACTCGACAAAAGCATCAGAGATATACTTTAGAAAAATTAAGCCTAAGACAACGTGTTTGTATTCGGCGGCGTCCATGTTGTTTCGCAGTTTGTCGGCGGCTTTCCAAAGTTTATCCTCAAAACCCACGATTAGCCCCATTACCGTTTGCTGGTTTACCGTTTAGTGTCTGCTGCCTAGCCAACTTTACCCTCTCTTATAAGTTGCAATAATTACGCTTGTACCGCAAATAAGTCTTTACTAATTCAAAAATACCCAAAACGAACAGGGCTTAAAGACAAAATAGTCATCTCAAACAGTTTTAAGATATAGAATGTTATAGCTAAGTTCATTACCCTCAGGAATTTTGGCGCTATTCCATACTATGCAAGTATACTCTTGCCATTTAAAGCGGTCCCCAAGATCAACGGGGTCTCTTGTTATCAGCGCTGCATTAAAATCGCCATCTATTTTTATTTTCGCTGCTTCAATTAATTCAGTGGCAGCCTTAGGAATAACAACGCCCTCTACAGTAATTTTTCTATCAAATATTTTTTCACACCAACCCGTGATTGGGTCCCTTTTCCCAAGCCTTAACTTCTCAACTTCTAAAGTAATCATTTTACCGCCTGCAGCAAGCATTCTCTCCTGCACTTTTTCCCAATAGGTTGGCGTCTTATTGTACTCATAAAGAGCATATTCTGAATCGTTAATTTTCTTGATCAAATTATTGCTTTTCTAGAACCCTGAAATTTCTATAAAAAGTACTTAGATTTATCTTTGCCAGGTTGCACATTTCTTCAGCAGTTAAGGGTTGCTTTGATTTTAGAGCAGCAATTATTCTTACCTCCGCCCCCAAATCTTTCTTATCTGAACTCTTCCAACCAGTGCTTTTTGCATCCCCGCAATTTTTCTTTTGAACCATTTGCATCCTCGCAAGAATTGTCTGAAATTACTTTTGCATCAATATACGGAAGTATTATTAAAAATTTGGTGACACCTGTTTGGACAAGAATGACAATGACATTTTGGAGCGTTGGGAAGGTTTACTTTCCCCTGCTGAATTAAATGCGTTAAGATGGATAACGTTGGACCCTACAAGACCTTTTTGCTCTAAAGATTTAACGGAATTACCCCAAATCCATTCAAAAGGAACAGCTCGCAACATAATATGGAAACTCAAAAAACATGGGCTAATAGAGCTTTTCTGTAAATCAAGATACTCTTTTCATAAACTAAAATCGGTTGAGCATTCAAAAATCAAAAAACCAATGACAATATCCCGTAT
Organism: Candidatus Bathyarchaeota archaeon; assembly: GCA_963832745.1. Lineage (GTDB taxonomy): Archaea > Thermoproteota > Bathyarchaeia > Bathyarchaeales > Bathycorpusculaceae > Bathycorpusculum. The sequence continues at coordinate 10,237 of CAWHVC010000005.1, forward strand.
GGGGGTTAACGGGCTTAGACGTGTCCAAATTGATTTTACTTCTCTATTAAATTCGCTATCTTTCGAAGAACTTTGCAAGATTCATGATGTGCGTTTAGTTTTTACTGTAAATGGGTTGTACGAAATTTTATCAAAGGCGGGTTACTGTAAAAAAGACCTTTTTTCTAAGGACATTTTTTTTGGTTGTTTTGTTTGGTCTAAGTATCGTTCACTTCAAGTGGTTTTACATGTTAGTGGTACTGTTTCATTTATTTTAGATTCTAGTAATTGCCCGATAGAGGCATCAGAAGAAGGATTTGTAAGTTTAGCAGCATTTCTTGGCGGTATACGCGATAAACTATTTACTGCTGTTAAGTCAACAAAAAATGATTTTACTGAAGACAAAATTCCATTTGTCGATTTTTGGAAGGTGACTATGTGGCATTACGGCAGAGATTCTGCTCAAGAATTTAGCGGTGAAGCTTTCAACATAACTTTTAAAATGTGGTGTGGAGAGCTTGCAAGAATTTATGTTCATGAACAAAAAGAATCACGAAAAGTAAGGGTAGAAGTAATTGAAACCCCCAAAAAACCTCTTCAGCAAGTAATCGCTGACAAACTAAACCTTTGTTGTGGGAGATGCCAAGGATGCTTAAAGCAATCGTCATAACTCCTAACGAGCGCACGGTTGATTTGGGTTGTTTGTTGGCTATTGCTCGTTCTGAGGCTTGCAGGCGTGAGCATGTTAAGGTGAATCCGGTGGTTAGGGCTTTGGTGTTTGTTGCTGAGTTGGGAGTTTATGTTGCAGTTTATGAGGGAACTGAAAACAGCAGTCTTCCTTTCAAAGATTTGAGGTAGTGCTGTTGGGGGAGGGAAAGGTTAGCTTCCAAGATTCAAGCGTATTCGATAAAGCCGGTTGTCAAAACAGTGGGAAGTTGGATTTGCAGCAATCCGCCGGCGCTAACCCCTTATGCCCCCGATGTGGTTCAAACAGAATCTATCGCGATGGATTACGCTACTTACCCAGCGGCATTGAGCCTTCAACGTTGGCTTTGCAGAGACTGCGGATACCGCTTCTCAGAAAAAGAGGCTGAATTGGATATAAATACACCAAAAGCCTTAACGATTAAGCGTCGAATATGCGCAAAAAATAAGGGAGCGAAAAATTTGACCAACACAACAGAAATCAAAACTGTTGTGGAAGACAAAGCCAACCTTACGATTGTAAACATTGACCCTACAGTGAAAGGTAAACTCTTAGCTTATGAGTTCTGGATGCAAAAGCAAAACCTTAGCCCAGAAACAATACGACTAAATCGAACTTGCCTACGAATGCTAATCCAACACGGCGCAAACCTACTTGACCCCGAAAGTACCAAAGAAGCATTAAACCGATACAAAGTTTCACAAAGCCGAAAACGCAACGCCATAAACGCATACAACCAATTCCTAAAACTAAACGGCATATACTGGGAAAAACCAAAATGCAATGTAACCCGAAAATTTCCTTTCATACCCTTAGAAAAAGAACTTGACGACTTAATTGCTGCATCAGGCAAAAAGAACGCCGCATTTCTGCAACTCTTAAAAGATACAGCAATGAGAAGCGGAGAAGCAAAACGCATAAAATGGATAGACATAGACTTCGAAAAAAACATTATAACACTTAATGATCCAGAGAAAAACAGCAACCCAAGAATGTGGAAAGTCAACGCCAAACTAATGGGCATGCTAAACATGTTGCCACGCAAAAGCCAAAAGGTATTCGGAGATGGACCAATAAACTCTCAGAAGACCACCTTTACAAAAACACGTAAAGCACTCGCGCTTAAACTTGCAAACCCACGCCTGCTAAAAATCAGTTTTCACACATTCAGACACTGGAAAGCAACACAACTATATCACGAAACAAAAGACCCCTATTACGTAAAAGACTTCTTAGGTCACAAGGAGTTAAGAAACACAGAAATCTACATAAATATCGAACGTACAATCTTTGAGTCTGCAAGCGACGGATTTCACTGTAAAGGTCACTGAAAACACTAGAAGAAATCAAAAGCCTATTAGAAGTAGGGTTCGAATACGTTTGCAAAAAGGACAACTTAATATTCCTGAGGAAAAGAAAATAAGATAAAACCAAGCTATATCAGTGATGCGCCAAAAGTGGTCGAAATCACCGAAAAGTGGCCGGGGTGAGGTAGCTTGGTAGCCTAGAGGCCTGTGGAGCCTTTCGCCAGGGTTCAAATCCCTGCCCCGGCCCTCTCATGTTAGAAAAACTTAATTTTTCGATGAAACATCGTTTCTAATGGTGATTTTTTGCGTATTGCTTTTTTTGAGGTTCAAGAGTGGGAACGCATCTATTTGGAATCCGGGTTAAAGGGGCACGAAATTCGCTTATTCATGGATGCTTTAGACGAAAAGAACGCCTTAGAGGTTGCTGATTTTGATGTTGTGTCAGTTTTTATTTACTCCAAAGTTGACAGGGCGGTTTTAGATAAGTTGGTTAAGTTGCGTTTGGTTGCTACTCGTTCAACTGGTTTTGACCACATTGACGTTAAAGAATGTGTTAAAAGGGGGATAACAGTCTGTAATGTACCTTTTTACGGTGAAATCACGGTAGCTGAGCATACATTTGCGTTGATTCTTTCGCTTTCCCGTTTGATTCATGACTCGTATGAACGCACCCGAAGGGGAGATTTTTCTTGCGAAGGCGTTGAAGGCTTTGATTTAAACGGTAAAACCTTGGGCATTCTAGGAACGGGCCGTATCGGAGTTAAAGTGATAGAGATTGCTAAAGGTTTCAGTATGAATATTTTGGCTTTTGACAGATCGCCCAAACTGGATTTAGCCTCTAATTTAGGCTTCAAGTATGTTCCAGCGGAAGAATTGCTTGCAAAAGCCGATGTTGTTACGTTGCATTTGCCATTGAATAAGGATACTTTTCATTTTATAAACAAAGAGTCAATCGGTAAAATGAAGAAAGGCGTAATCATCATTAATACTGCACGAGGCGGACTTATTGACACTCACGCGCTTGTAGAAGCCTTGATTGATGGTCGAGTAAGGGGAGCAGGGCTAGACGTTTTAGAGGAAGAAACCCTTGTCCGTGAAGAAGCCCAGTTGCTGCTGGATAACATGCCAAGGGAGCAGCTTGCAACAATGCTGCGGGCACACATTCTTTTACGGTTGAACAACGTAATCATTACGCCGCATTGCGCGTTTAGCAGTCATGAATCCTTACAGAGGCTTGCCAATGTTACACTTGAAAACATTTGCGCATTCATAGGTGGGAAAACACAGAACGTAGTCAAAACGTAATGGTTCAAAAAGTAGAATTTCCAAATTTTAGCATTGATTATCTTTTTTAGAAAAATCCTTGGAAAAACAAGCACCGATAATTTAAACAAAGCACAACCTTTAACAAACAAATAACGTCATATTTCCCTTGTCTCGCCATAGATGAGCACCCATAACGACGGACTTAACAGAGGAACGCAAGAACTATAAAGCTTGCACCTATGACCGCTTGAGTTCTACCCAATTATGGGACAGGTGAGGCAACGGGCGATAATAAATTCCCGCGCCGAGAGAGCTTAGCCAAGCTTAAAGCGACGCTCAGCTGTGAGGTTAAGTGTTAGGTTACGTTGGGAGACAAAAGCCCGCAAATAGTTTTTCTCATTTATGATGTATTATGTCTCAATAAACTTTATAAAACTGTTTTGGAACCTTTCACACGTGAAAATCAATGAATTATAGAACACAAGCAATCATCCTTACAATTTTAGTATTCATATGTTTAACATTACCAATATCAGGATTAGCCGAACCCATAACAGTCACATCCACAGGACCAGCACACATAGAGTTTTATAGCAAAACTCAAGGGCAATGCTATGTCGAAGTAGGAACAACTCCAAGCGAGACGCCAGACGAGTTCTATTTCGGTCAAGGCAACCTTTCAATAACAGGATATGCAGATGCAAAAACAGACTATGACGGCGCAATTGCAAACAAAACTGTTTACGCCAATGGTAACATTCAACTTAAATTTAGTGACCAAACATTGAATCTTAACATACAATCAAGCAATGAAACCGTAGCTTACTTCTTAAGCGATAATTATGGATCCAAATACAATGACAATTACGCCATAGGATGCGACTTCAGCAAAGAAACAACTCCTAAAGAAATACATCTCGTATTAACTGGAAACACGACAGACAGATTTGGAACAAAGGCATTTTCGGGAACGTTAGTTTTCTACGTGGATGAAGAAACAACCTTTGAAGATTCTAACCAAGCAATGACTGCAATAATATATAATGGTGATAACACGGTTCTTGCAAGCATCATTTGGGTACAGGAAGATACAGCTGTACCGTGGGGATTCACTTTAAACGAGGCAGAAATGTTCCAGCATTCAGTAGATTTCTACGCTATCTCGCCTAGCCTAAAAATAGTTACAAACGCTGCAGGCAACTGCGTTTATTCACAGTTTCCTTCAGAATTTGATGACTACTCCGAAATGCCCCAACTGCAACACGGCAACGGAAGCCTCATCTTCAATGCGATGACTCTAAACGAGGCAAACGTTGAACAGTTTTCTGAAGAATATTACGGTTTTGATAGCGGAGTTTACGGTATTGGCTCGATTAATTTGAGCATGCAAAACAACCAATCAATAAATGTTAACATTTACACAAACGGTTCAGGCGCAGGCGGAATGTTCCTCAGGGAAGGAAACCAGAGCATATTCCTAATTGGAAACGTTTACCAGAGCAGCGGAACTTTGGCTTTTAATGGCACACAACAAAACGCTACAGGAACATACAACATAAAAGGCACATTTGAAATTTACTCAATCGAAGTTCAACAAGAAAATTCTACATCAACAATGTATGTAGTTGAAACCATTCTTATGAACGAAAATGAATATCCTATCGCCATTTCTATATGGTCACAAGGCGACTACCCTGAATTTTCAGAAGAAAACAACATCGATTTACTTGCAGCTGACAGCTTTGAACGCTCAGTAGATTATTGTCCAAGCGCATGCACCACCATAACTTCAGACAACAACACCACAATCATTGCTGATCATACTACAGCAACGGGAGCAAAAATCAGCCTCAACGGCACAATCATACCAACCGGCACAATATTCAACATTACAACCGTAAACTATGGCTCAACACAACCCATCAGCGTAACTAACCCACCAACCCAAGGGGCAACTTATTTTGAAACACGAATTATGCAGGCAAACGGTTCTGCCCTAAATGGTGTTACAGCAAAGATTAGTTTAACAGACTTAAGCTTTAACACTTCAAGCGCAATCTCATACTGGAACGGCACCACATGGGTAAAAGCAGTGAACCAACAGTTTACAGCGCCTAACACAATCAGCGGCGAAATTTTGGCGTCAGAATTAACTGACACTACAGTCATGGTTGATTATTCAGCCCCAACATCAACACCAACGCCAACACCTACCCCTACAACAACGCCTTCTCCTTCACCATCTACTTCGCCTTCGCCAAGCAGTTCACCATCACCCACCACAACCCCAACAGCGACAGCAAGCCCATCAACATCTCCGGAAAACGTTATTCCAGAGTTCGGCGTGTTTGCGGTTTTGGGTTTAATGGCTTTGTTAACATTCTTTGCAGCTATTGTGCGCCTACGTGGCGGAAAAAGGACCGTTAACTTCGCACCCCAAATCTAACCTTTTTCTTTTTTCTTGGTTTTTTCTTTTCTTGTTTACCTATTTATTTTTAAGCAGATTAAACAACATATGAAGAGAACAAAAACATAGCCGTGAACACTGCATGGATATTGAAAGAAAAATCGAGCTTATCTGCAGACCGCCAACAGAAGAAGTCGTAACAACCGAGGATTTAAGGCATCTACTTGAAATCGAAGAACATCCAGTCGCCTACAACGGTTGGGAACCCTCAGGTCTTGCCCACTTGGGAACAGGAGTAATTTGTGCTTACAAAATGAAAGACTTCGCTGAAGCCGGCGTACACTTCAAAGCATTTTTGGCAACGTGGCATGCATGGTTAAACAACAAACTTGGCGGCGACTTAACGCTAATCCGCAAGGCTGCTGACCTGTTTAGGCATTCATGGATTGCCCTTGGCGTTCCAGCAGACAAAGTGGAATTCATCTACAGCGACGAATTGTACAAGGATATTGATTACTGGGCAAAAACCGTCAAAATCTCAAAAGAACTCACCATCGCCCGAACCACCCGAACGCTGGAAATTGCGGGAAGAAAAGAAGGTGAAGCCCACTACGTTTCAGACTACCTTTATACGCCCATGCAAGTGGCAGACATTTTTGAAATGAAAGTGAAAATATGTCAACTTGGTATGGACCAACGCAAAGCCAACATGGTAGGACGTGAAATCGGCGAAAAAATTGGTTACTGGAAACCCGTCTGTGTTCACCATCATTTGTTGCAGGGGTTGGCTAAACCGGCGATTTGGCCTATTCCAGAAGGGCAAGAAAGAGAAGCCATAGCCAGCGCAAAAATGTCTAAAAGCAAGCCAGATACCTGCATATTCATTTACGACCAGCCAGCGGAAATTAAGCAGAAAATGAGCAAAGCCTTCTGCCCCGAACGCACCGTCAAACACAACCCAGTCCTTGATGTTTGCAAATACATAATTTTCCGGGAAAAATCAGGCGTCACTATTGAACGTCCAGCAAAATTCGGTGGAAACGCTGAATTCCAAAGCTACCAAGAACTCGAAACAGCATTCGCTGAAGGCAAACTGCACCCGATGGACCTGAAAAATGGCGTCGCTACAGAACTCGGTAACATTCTTGAACCAGTACGGCGGTACTTTGAGAACAACCATGAAGCTAAAGATTGCCTTGAAACGGTTAGGGCAGCTAAGATTACAAGGTAACGATGTCAACCAAACTCAAAGACAAACTGGAAAAGATTGAGCAAATCATAGCCAAGCTGATAGAAGAATCAAGCAAAAGCTTCCCAGTTGTGGTTGAAGGCAAAAAAGACGCCGACAACCTCCGCCTTCTTGGCGTTGAAGGCAAAATTATAACAGTGAAAACTGGTGGCAAAAGCTATCTTGACGTGATATCTGAAATTGAAGCATCAGGCGCACGCAGGGTGATTCTTTTGTTGGATTTTGACCGTCGTGGAAAAGAGGGAACTAAACGGCTCATTTTAGAGTTGGAACGGCTGCATATTGTGGCGGATGCACGGGTTTGGCGGCAACTTGCTGGTTTAATCAGCAGGGATGTTCAATGCATTGAGAGTTTACCTGCTTATCTAAAAACGCTCAAAACCAAAACGGGCGTTTAACCTTGTTTTTCAGCATGTTAATGGCTTGTTTTTGCGTCATTAGCACCTACCCCCCTTTAGGTTTCTGCACACTATTTTCTAATAGGATCCAAACTGGTTGGCGAACAGCGCTAACCTGAATTTTAAGCATCTGAAAATTTATAAGCTCAACAAGTTAACGTCAGTATGAGGAGAGATTGCTTTGAGAAAAATCTTTAAAATCATAATAGCTATCGTCGCAGTTTTAGTTATAATTTTCGCTGTTTTTGCAGCCATGTTCGTACTGGACTTGTCTGCTTACAACGCGACGGGTTCACAAACATTGACACCGACTTACGATTCTGTAGGAAAAGCACTGGTTATTTATGACCCCGGCTACTCCGGCAGCACAACCAACGTTGCAAACAAAGTTGCCACTGACTTACAAGCTCAAAACTACACCGTCACTTTAGCAGGCATAAAAAGCGCTGATGCCCAAAACACAGCAGGCTACGACGTAATTGTAATAGGCGGACCAATCTACGCTGGCGTACCCACCGCTTCAGTAAAAGATGCACTAAACAACCTTCAACCCGACACTGGTGTCAGGGTAGGCGTTTACGGTAGCGGTCAAGGAGCAACAACCCCTGAAGACATAGCCCAAATCAAAAGCGGAGTTCCAGCGCTTGGAAGCGATGGAGCATTGTCAAATGCGGTTGTTGTAAAAATTGGTCAAGACGAAGACCTTGGCGCTCGAACAGCAGACTTTGTAGACCAATTAACCACCAAAATACGCGGTTAAAATTTTTTCCTTTTTTTGTTTTTAGAAAATAATTAATAGAAAGAGCCAAAAAATTTGGCTTAAGAGGTTATTTGCTTTTTGATTGTGTCTTCAGCTGCTTTTATGGCGTCTTGCAGTTTGTCTGGCAAGGTTCCGCCGCCTTGTGCAAAGTTTGATCTTCCACCGCCACCTCCGCCAATGATTGGCGAGACTTGTTTGATGACTTGTCCTGCGTTGATACCTTTTGCAACGGCTGTGTCACCTGCCATAACCATGATGCGGGCTGTTTTGCCGTCTGAACCATAAAAGATGACAGCTACTGCTTGGTTTTGCTTGATGATTTCGCTTCCAGTGGTTACCATGCGGTTTACGTCGATGACTTCGCCGAAATCACGTTTAACAATGGATACGCCGTTGACTTCTTCGGCTGCTTGGGCAGTTTGGGCTGTTTGACTTTCTTTTTCTGCGAGTTCTTTGATTAAGCGGCGTTTGTCTTGCTGGGTTTCCTTGAATTCTTTCATGATTTTCTCGGCGGTTTTATCCAGCTTCTCGACTGGCGCATTAAGCGTGGCTGCAACGTTCCAGAGCAGGTTTTCCTGTTTCTGAACCTCCTTTAACGCTTGCAAGCCGACTGCGTATCCTAACCGTTCGACGCCGTCTTGGACGCGTTCGGTGTAGACGATTTTTATTATGCCGACTTCGATTGTGCTTTTGAGGTGGGTTCCTGCACAGGCTTCAACGTCCCAATCGCCGGTTTTGACGACGCGGATGTCTTTGCCGGGTACTGCTCCTCCTTGGTAAAGACGGAAACCATAGCGTGCTTCTGCTTCGTTGCGGGGGTACCATGTGATGTCGATTTTAATGTTTGCCATGATTGCCTGGTTTGCCAAAGTTTCGATTTGGTGGATTTCTTCAGGTGTTAAGCGTCTGTAATGGGAAATGTCGAGGCGTGAGGTTTCAAGACCTTTCTGCGTGCCTGACTGCCAAACGTGATTCCCCAAAACTCGGCGTGCAGCACCGTTAACAAGATGGGTTACGGTGTGGGCTTTCATGAGGCTATAACGTTTTTCCCAGTTCAAGGTGGCTTTGACTGTTGCGCCTTCCTTGAAGGGTGCGGCAGCATTAATTTTGTGAACGATGACTTTGCCAATTTTTTGCGTGTCTACTACTGCAACCATGACGCCGTTAAAGTTTAGCCAACCTTCATCGGCTGGTTGACCTCCACCTTCAGGATAGAAACATGTTCTGTCTAAGACAACGTATTTTTCGTTAACAACTTTTTGGACTTTTGCTTCAAACTCTTTCATGTAAGCGTCAGCGTAATAGAGTGGTTCGGTTGGCGGCAGTTTTTCGGCTTCTTCTTTTAAGATTTTTTCTGCTTGTGCTTGTTCCTCTTCAGTTGCTTTGTGAGCGTTCATGTGACGGTTAGCGATTAGGGAGTAAAAGTTTTCTGGTACGTCTACTTGTACGCCTTCTTTTTCGGCTGCCTGCTTGACGATTTCAGGCGGAAGTCCGTGCGAATCGTAAAGTTCAGTGAGGGTCATTTCGGGCAGTTTACCGGTGCCTTTTGATTTTAGGTCGTCAGCAATGCGTTTAACCATGCCTTCTCCACGTTTAAGGGTATCTTGGAATTTTTCTTCCTCATTCTTGAGCATTTCAATGATTTCGGTTTGCATTGCTTTGATTTGTGGGAAGTCTTTTGACCAATAGTTAGCTTGCAACTCAATGATGTCGTAGAGGTTTTCGGGTTTCATGTTTAAGTTGAGCATAAGCCGGTAGGTGCGGCGGAAAAGCAGTCTTGCCAAGTAACCTTCCTGAATGTTAGAGGGCACGACGCCTTCGCTAAGCATGAAACTAAGGGTTTTTGTGTGGTCGGTTATTGCCCACGCGTTCTCGATTGGAATAAGACGTTTCTCCAAAGTTTCAAGGTCAAAGCCAGTTAATTGTGAAACGCGTTTGCGCAGAACCATGCGGTTTGCAGTTTTATCCACGTTAACAAGACCAGAGTATTTGGCGACTTGTGAAAGGAAGTCGTTGTCAACGTCGGTTATGCCTGCCATGTCGTAAATTTTGTTCAGCATGCCGCCGTAGATTGCTTGGAAGCAGCTGGGAACGCCTTGGCTAATCCATGCAAAACGGTCAATACCGTAGCCGGTATCAACAGTTCGGATGGGTAATTCGACGAATTCGTCACCAACTACCTTGTACTGCATGAATACGAGCGTGCCAACTTCGAGTCCACGCACTATACATTCAACGTCTGGGCCTGCGTTGCCTCCGCCAATCCAGACTCCTTCTTTGTAGACTACTTCGTCGCTTTTTATGCCCAACACTTCAGTTACGAAGCGGTGGTGATAACGGACGGTGTCGTCTTTCCAGTAAACTTCCTTGTCAGGCAGGTTAAAAGCGTGGGCGCCACCCATTTCGAAGATTGTTAAGTGCCTGCCAAATGTTGGTCCCGTGTTTGGAATGTCGGTTAATCTTATACTTGGTTGTGAAATAACCAGCGGGTTTGCTGGGGGCGGGCTGATGCCTTCGGTGACGTATGGTTGGAAGTCGATTATGCTTGCGTGTGTTAAGTAAATGTCGCTTCTCCAACGGGCAACTACGGGATAAGGTTTGATGCGTGTGTGACCGTTTTGTTCGAAAAAGTTTAGGAATGCTTCACGCATTTCTGGCAAAGTGAATTTTTTTGTTGTTGCTGGTTCTCCAATGAATGTGTAGTATCCGCATTCGTCAGAGCTTGATTCCCCGCAGGTTTCCATGTTGGGGTTTTGTGTCCAGAAGTATTCGCCGCATTTTGGACAGCGTTTGCGTATGAACCCTTCCTGTTTAAAGAAGGGCAACTCGTATGCTTCTGCTGGAAAGCTTTTCTCAACCATAAAACTGCCTCTTTGCACCGTAAGTTAAAGTTATTTAGAAAAGGGTTTATGGTCTTCACAGATTTAAAGGATTTCAATAAGACAAATAGGTATAGAGTTAAAAAAGGAAAAAAACTACCGGTCGCCTTATGTTAATGGCGGTGTTGCTTCATTGAAAGGTTTAATCTGGAAATCAGTACTTGTTAAGTTTTGATGAGGCTTTCTAAAATCAAACAAAATATTATTTTGCTGGTGTAAAGCTTGATTACTGACGATATAGAAAACGTTTAAAACTGCTGAGAAAGCAAGAAAAATCACAAGCACAATAATCGCTATGTTTTTTGTCACGTTTTTATCCAATCTCTCCACTCCTCAAGCCTTACAAGCTTCAATTAAGCAATAAAAGGCACAGCAAGTTATTATATCTAAACTTTAGTACAAGCAACCCAAAACCTAAACAGCCAAGCCTCTGCCTAAAATGAATGCCAATCTTCGACAAGCAAAACAGGTTCGCCATGCTTTTCTTGTCCAATACGCCGCAATGGTTTAGTTAAATGCCTCTGCGACCGCGTTGAAGTCACATACAGCCCCAACTTAAGCTCACGTGACAAGGTAACTTGCTGCTTTTTAAGGCGAACAAATTTTTCGCCGCACTGCTCGCAACGCAACCCCTGATTTTTGCCCATAGATTTTAAGCGTTTACTGCAGTTTGGGCAAAATGGGTTTTGCTGCACTACCTTTTCGGTTAGGGTTAGAACTGTTATTTTTTCAAGGTTTAATGTGATTGGCTTGTCTTTTGTTGCTTTATGCACTGCCCCCACAACCTCTATGCAGTCACCGACCATGAGTTCCCGAGCGGTTTTACGCAGATCACCAGTGGGTTCGTAAGCTGCACAATCAACCTCTCCAGAAGCGTCTTTTATGCTAAAAATAACGTGCCGCACAGGCACAACCCGTGGAGTCCGGGAAACAACGCCCCGTACGATTACGGAACTGTAAGGTTCCAGCTTGTCAATTGAATCAACCCGGGTCAAATGTGCGTCAGTACCTTGGTTTGAACGGAAAATCATCCAACCCTCCACCGGCTCCAACGATTTAACAAGTCCATAAGCCTGCTTAACTACGTCGGCTGATTCGCCCCTGATGCCAAACAAGATAGGGTCGGGTCCACGTGGAGTAATGATAACGCGTTGTTTCTCATAGTCGACGTTGTTGAAAACCTTAGGCTCTAAAGCCTTGTCCATGTTAAAGATTGATTCTGGGTTGACACGGCGTTTTGTGCCCATATTCTCGGGGGTGCGGTAAGCGATGAGTTCGTAAGTGTAATCGCCAGTTAGGGTTTCGCCGATTGCGGCTAAAGAGCCGATTATACCTCTGCAGGTGTTGTAGCCTAACGCTTCAGCGCCTACGTGTTGAATTAGCTTGACCGCTTCTTTTAAGGTGACTATTTGGGTTTCTGCCCGTTTGGAAAACGCTGTCAACTCGTCTGGAATGTTTTGGCTTTTAAAAAATACAAGTCCAGGGTCGGTTCCTTTATTGTTAACCTGCGCCTGCTGTTCCCAAAGGTCCAAAGCCAACTGCTTAATCTCGTCTTCTAGGCTTGTTGGGTATTGAAAGCGTAGGCATAAGGCCCCGTTCCCACGGGTTTTCCAGGGCACGTTTGGGTTAAGCCGAATTAGGCTTGGGTAATCGGTAAATTGCACATGCATTTGGAGCAGTTTTTCGGCAAGAACCGCGGCAAGGTAAGTTGTGCAGCCGCCTTTGGTTGAGTCGGTATCGTCAATGCCAATATGCATCAGGGAAAGGTCAGTCAAGCACCCAAACTCCACACAAGTGTACGTTTAAGGTATGGAATGTAGGCTTATTAATAAAAAAGGTTGTTTAGCCAAACCTAAAAAAATGGGGCAAAGTGGGGGTTAAGCGTATAGTGGGTCTTCAAAAATCATGTTTGGCTCAATCTTTGGCATGTTCTCTTCAATAATCATTGTTAATTTAGAGTTGACTTTGCCGATTTTGTCAATATGAGTTGTAATTATTGTTTTTAGGGCTTCCATGTCGGGGGCTTGCACGTTAGCAATTATGTCGTAAACACCCCACAGTGAATGGGCTTCTTGGACGCCGCTGATTTTTTTTAAAGAATTTAGTACATGTTTTTCGGCGCCTATCTCTGTTGTTAAAAGAATGTATGCTGTTGGCATCTTTTTTTTCTCCAATACTTTTTGTTTTTTTGGTGGCGGCTTTAGAGGTCTGGATGCTCTCTCGTGTTCAAGGGGAACGTTAAAAAGTTGGATGGGGTTCCATACCTCTGCCGCTCGCCTGCTGCTGCTAAAAACGTAGTACCTTCAACGGCGCTGCTACTATCCACCAATACTAGCATCTTTCTGGGAAAACCTGTTTTATTCTCCATGCTTTTTCACCGTTGATGTACACGCTTATTCGGTGGTAAAAAATTTAAAATTATGTGATTGCATCGATACAGTCACAAGTTAGCATTTAAATATTAATCGCTAAAACAGCAACCTAAGCGTTTATGGTGTTTCCGCACAAGGACATTTATAAGTAGATTCTGCAAGAAAGAGTTTGGCAACGTGCAGAGTTAACTTTGTATTTGTAGAGAATTTAATTGCAAAAACGTTTTCTTCAAAAAATGAGAAATGTTTTTGGTTTTTAGTGGTCTTCAACTACTATCATTGTTAGTGTTGACCGCACTTTGTCAAGTCTTCGTATGCGCCAGGTCACGATTTCTTTAAGTTTATCCATCGTGTTTGCTTTTACTCGGGCTACAATGTCGTAGACGCCGTAAACTGCTGATGCTTCTTCTACGCCCTCAACTTGCTTTAGGTCCTTTAAAACGTCGGATTCAGAACCAATTTCAGTGTTAATCAATACAAAGGCTGTGGGCATACTCATTTCCCTTCAGAGTCTCCTACTAAAATAATGTAAAAGTTCACATTAAAGCTTTTTCGTAGAACCCACTTAGCGAATGCACAAAAAAGGGTTCCTTAAGGCTGATTTGGCAGTAGACCAGTGTCTTTCTGCCGTGCCAATTTTACGCCTGTCCACTGGAAAGCGCCGTAAGACACTATTAGCCTAAACCAAAGTGTTACAGCCCGCGTTAACAGGGTTACAGAAACGCTAAGCGCTGGGGGCAAGCCAAGGGCTGTAAAACTGGCACTCATGAAAACGTCAGTAAAAAGGCCAACTCCGACCGCCTGCAATGCGCCCGAAAGCGTATAAACAATAAGCACCGTGTCCACTGGAACGGGATAGCCTAAAGCAGTAAACACTAAAAACATCACGCCAATATCAAAAAGCCAACTCAAAACAGAGTATATTGAAGGCATAACAAGAGATTTAGGTTTAGTCTTTAGCTGTTGTATGCCACTGTGGAAATTGCCAAGTACTTCAGCGGCTTGTTGCTGTAACCCTTCGGGGTTCCAGCTTTTACGTAAAAAATGGCCTACGCGGATGCCAAAACGTAGAAGCGAATCGGTGGCTTTGGGTTTGCTGCTTAGATAGTAAATGATAAACAGGGAAAGGGCTGAAAGCACCAAAAACGAGACAATTAAAGCCGCCGCCGAAAAGTCCAAGGCAGAGCTAAAAAGGACCAGTATCAAGCCCACGCTAAATGTGACCACTGTGATGGTCATGACCATGATTTTTTGGCCTATAACTGATGCACCGATTTTTCCTGCATCTTCGCTGGAGGATTTGCTGAACAAGTAGGTTTTGGCTAAATCGCCTGACAAGCCTAACTGAGGGATAGTGGCGTCAAAAAAGAGGCCTACCCAAGTGAAAAGGTACGCGTTTTTTATGGTCATTTTCACGGTTAACGAGTTTAGCAGGCTATGCCAGACCATTGAAGAGAAAAAGATGCCGATTACGTAAGCAACAAACGCTGTGCCGTAAATGGCAAGGTTTGTCTGTGATATGGTTTTGATGAAGCTTTGAGGGTCAACAAAGAGGATGAAGTAAACTATGAATGCGACCAAGCCGAAGATTAAAAGCAGAAAAATCTTGTTAACTTGAAATGGCTTTTTTTGTGGATTCATTAAGTGCCCTGCAAACCATAACCAAAAATGGTGGGGTGTGCTTTTAAGCTTTCATACTTATTATGGATTAGGGATAGTTGCGTTGTTCCTGTAGCCTCTGCTTTCCCAGAAACCCAAATAGCTGCTGTCGTTTGAAACTTCGATGGTTGTTATCCACTTTATCCATTTGTAGCCGTATTGGCTTTCAGCGACAAGTTGGAATGGGAACCCGCGTTCAGGCGGCAGGGTTAAGTCGTTCATTTTGTAGGCCATTAAGATGTTATGGTCTTTAATGTAAGAGGCTGGTAGTGCGGTGGAGTAACCGTCGTTAGCGTAGAAAATAATTGTTGTCGCGTTGGGGTCAGCACCCGCTTTGGCAAGCAGGTCCTGTACAAGGAAGCCTTCCCAAAGGATTTTTGCTGACCAGCCTTCAACGCAGTCTAAGGTTACAACTTTTTTGTAAGCTTGAAAATCGGCGAGCACTTCGTCATAGGTTAAGCTGAGAGTGTTGTTTACAAGTCCAGTTACGTTTAGACGGTATGTTTGGTTGTCAATGTATTGTGTGCCTGCGATGGCGTTGTTTCTTACGTTGCTAATGGAGGAGAGGTCTTCGCCTTGATATTCCCGGATTTCGGCTGGGTAAAGGTTTTGAGGTTCATTAGTCTGCAGAATAAGCGCTACAAGACCCATAAGTACCAAACCAACCAGGGCTACCGAAATGACGTAAATTAAAAGCTTTTTATAATTATATGACATGCGTCAATCCATTTGAAATAACCAAAAAAGCAAATATTATACTTATCTATCAAGGCAACAAAAAACAATTGACAAACCAAAAGGATAGAGACACTATTTTGCGTTTAAAAGATTCAAATACACAAATTCGTTTAAAACGTTACTGCTTTTAGGTCGGCGCTGGTTTTCCAAATTATTGCCTTTTGAAAATTTAACAGATAATTTGCTCATACATTCTTCACTTTTCATACTACGACCATTCACGAAATATAACAGAATGTGACTACAAAAAACAACAACAATTATTCTAATGAGTTTAAAAATTTACCATAATATAGCGTGCTCATATGCACCCCTTTTTTGGTTGGTTTTGACGATAGATTGCTTGAGGTTTCTGGATGGGCTATGTGAATGCCCGTTTGCGTTGCAGTCTTTTACGGTCTTTGCTTTAAAAAGTAAATCAACCTATTAGGATCCAAATAGCAGTTCTATGCAAAAACCTATAGGAGTTTTAAACCCTAAAAGCCTTGCGTTTAAAACGTCAAAACCCCCAGAAATAACAAGCGTTCAAACCAACATTTCCCTATAGAGGGTAGGTCAAAACAGAGCCTAACCATAAAGCCCTAAAAAGCCTAAGAGGCAAAAGTCGCTATTGGCTGAAAAACACGTCAGCCAACATGTTGAAAAGCAGTAGTTAACCGCTTTTTAGCCTTGTTGTTGTCGAAAACCATTATCTACTGCATAATGGAATTGTCTTTGGGATTTGTATGATAACAATTATTGGTGCAGGAAAAGTAGGTGCCGCAGCGGCGTTTGCCATTTTGCGTAGCAATATTAGCGATGTTACTTTGATTGATGTTTTTGAGGATTTAGCGCGGGGTGAAGCTATGGATTTGATGCAGGCAGCTCCGGAGATAAAGTTTGAAGGCAAAATCGTTGGTTCAGGTAATTTTGAGGACATGAAAGGCAGTGAACTTGTCATTGTCACGGCTGGGCAAGGCAGAAAACCCGGCATGACACGCACAGACCTTTTGAACAACAACGCTAAAATCATCGCCGACATCACAAAACAAGTCGCCAAACACGCACCCGACGCTAAACTCATGATGGTAACAAACCCTGTAGACGCATTAACCTACGTCGCATACAAAACCACAGGTTTTGACCGAAGCCACGTTTTCGGCATGGGCAACATCTTGGATGCCATGAGATTCCGCACATACCTCGCGCAGCAATGCGGCGTTTCAAGAGAAGACACACGCGCCTTAGTCATTGGTGAACACGGCGAAACAATGGTGCCACTGGTCGAGTATTCAGCCATTTCAGGCATCCCCATCACAAATCTCATGACCGAAGAACAAATATCCACAGCAGTTTGCCAAACAGTAACTTCTGGACAAGAAGTTATCGCGTTAAAAGGAGCAACCACTTTCGCCCCTTCAACAGTCATTGCATTAATGGCAGACGCAGTCCTTACAGGCAGAAACAGGGTTTTAAGCGCAACAACACCACTTGAAGGCGAATATGGCCTTTCAGACTTATCCATCGGTGTACCAGTAATTCTTGGCAAAAACGGCATCGAAAAAATCCTTGAACTAGACCTGTCAGCTGAATCTAAAGAACGCCTAGATTTATCTGCTCGAAACGTAAAAGCTGCGTTGTCAAATTTGCAGTTTTAGACTTTACGTCTGGAACAGTAAAAGTTCCCGTTTATTTTTACAAACGCGGGGCATTTTCCACCGTCACAATGGTTTAACCATTGACAGGGTGAACGGACCTCGTAGACTCTGCGTAATGATTCACGTGGCAAAGAAATATTATGGTTATGTGGACTAATCTCGTCTAAAATAGTTCCCATACAAAAAACACCTCAAAAACTCTCGCTGAATTTAAAACAACTTTACCAAAACAAGTTAATTAAAATGTGTTACAGACCCTAAACAACAACAAAGGCATATAAACCAAACAAGCCCAAGCAGAAACACAACAAAAACAAAGCGGAAAATCTAATATCCACAACAAACAAGTAATACCAACACAAACAGGGACAAGAAAAAGCATGCAGTTCCTTAACAGAGACGTAATTTCAATAACAGACTTCACAAAAGAAGAAATCAACCACATCCTAAAAACCAGCCAAACCATGGAACCAATCGCCAAAACAGGCACAGACACCCTAAAAGGCAAAATTCTCGCCACACTATTCTTCGAGCCATCCACCCGAACACGCCTCAGTTTTGAAGCCGCCATGCAAAAACTCGGCGGAACAACCATCGGTTTCAGCGACACAGAAACAGCAAGCACAAAAAAAGGCGAAAACCTCGTAGACACCATCCGCACAGTCGAAAACTATTCAGACGCCATCGCACTTCGACACCGCCTTGAAGGAGCCGCAGTTGTAGCCGCAGAATACTCAAAAGTACCAATAATCAACAGTGGAACAGGAGCACAAGAACACCCAACCCAAGCCCTAATAGACCTGTACACCATTCAAAAAGAAAAAGGCTCAATCGACAACCTAAAAATCGCCATCATCGGCGACCTCCGATACGGAAGAACCGTACATTCCCTTGCAAGAGCCCTAACAAACTATGACGTCGAACTCTTCCTGGTCTCACCTGAAACACTTAGGATGCAGGAAAACATTCTAAAAGAAGTAAAAAACAAAATCCCAGTAGCCGAATACGCCAGCCTCGAAGAAATAACCCCAAAAATCGACGTCCTATACGTAACCCGCATCCAAAGAGAACGTTTCCCCGACCCAGCAGAATACGCAAAACTAAAAGGCGCCTACAGGGTAGACCACAAAACCCTCAAAACCGCCAAAAAAGACATGATAATTCTACATCCGCTACCAAGAGTAGACGAAATTGCTCCTGAAGTAGACCAGTCACCACATGCACGCTACTTCCAACAGGTCGGAAACGGCTTATTCGTAAGAATGGCAATCCTCTCATTAGTATTGGGCGCCACAAAATAAAGCATTTAAGTCGAGTTAAACCGGTCAAAAGTTCCCAACATACTCATTGAACCGCACGTGGGACATTTATGCAGTGTTCCAAACCAGCTTTTCTTGCAGTTACGGCAATAAGTAACCACACGGTTGTAAGTGAAAAACTCCAGCGGTTGATGAGACTCAACAAGACGCCGAGTTAAATCTAAAAGAACTTCAGGCGCCACATCAAAAGCATCCAACTCAACAACACTTAACGAGCCACCCGCAGCTAGCCCAGACAGTTTCTGAGCAAACTCTAACGCTTCAGTTCGTACAGTCAACGGGTCAACTTTAAGTTTTAACCGTTTAGAAGTAGAGTAAAACGGTTTATCACGGGTTCCAGAAAACTTAACTTTCGCAATCCCGTACTTTTCAATGTCAAGCTGAGCCAACCGTTCAGAGGCTTCAGTACGGCACAGGAATACGGGGTAAAGACGTTTACCGTGTCTTCGACCAATTTTGTGCCTGAAAATAGAAATATTCTGAATTATTTCATCCACAAACGCTTGACTATCCGGATCGTTTATGCTTTTTGCAGTGAATGCTTCAACAGCTTCCACAAGACCCGCAAAATTGATAATTCTTGAACAGTTCTCAAGCCTAAAGTAAGCGTCACCATATACACTTTTAAGTAAAAACGGCAAAGAATTTTTCCCAAACTGCTTAATAGTACTGTACTTTATACCCAACGCTCGCGCAGCTAACTCATAACGTTCCTTAAGCAGGTCAAAAAACTTGTTTTTGTCACCTTCAGATTCCAAAGTGATACGGGGCAGGTTTATGGTTACGTATCCTAAGCAGCCCGTGCGTAACGTGTCAGTTTCCCAGTCACCAGTTAAGTCGGATGCAAGCTTGGACCCTGAAGATGAAAAAACCGCAGGCACATTTTCTTTTTCCGTGGGGTTGGCAAAGTAAAGCATTCCTTGCTGAGAAGCTAAGATGTGGGCGTTTAGGAGCAAATCTTTTGTGTTTTCGTCGTTTAAAACTTCGGGACTAATTTTTATTACGAATTGTGGATTCATTAACGGTTTATCCAGGGTAATTTCGCTGTAAACTTGAAGAATTAAACCAGCAAGACGGCGAGTTTCTTCTGCGTAATCGCAGTATTTGCTGTTGGGTTGCCCGTTTGGTCCCACGGCAAGTTTTTCTCCAAGCATTTTAGGAACCAAAAACTCTAGCCCAAAAGTAACCGGCACATGCTGATTTATATTTAAAATAAACAAACGCAATGTTTCCTTAATTGTGGCGTCGTCAACTCCAACCGCATAAGGAGCCAAAAATACGTTGAAATAGCTAAAGATTTGCTGATTACTTGTTTCACGGTCAGAATGCAAAAGCACGTTAAAGGCTACAGTCAAGGCTGATTCTAAACTCTGCGGTGGTTCAAGTGAAACCTGAGAAATATCATCTAGTTTAAGACCATTTAAGAAAAAGAAGCGCATGTCATGAACTACTTCGCCTGGTTTAAGGATCCATGTGCCTAAATCTTCAATATGCATTATACCTGAAAGATGTGCGTCAGCAATATCTCTGGGAAAAATGTTCAACAACGTATATTCGCCAAGAACGTTTTGTCCAGCTTTGGAAATTAAGTCTTGAGCGTCTAAACTACGGTCTTTAGCTTCAATTAAAGCGGTTACTTCATGAATAGGCATACCTACACGTGTCAGTTTATGGCGGTAATCTTCAAAACCTTTCTCAACCAATATGCCGTTTACCACTTCACGAATCAACGAAGCCGTAAGATACTTGGTTTTTGATTTAAGAAGACGTTTTTCCGCTTCTTTGGCGGCTTTCTGGGCAAGCTCGGGAGGCACTTTTGCCTCTTTAATTAATGAATTAGCTATTTTGTTGGTGTCAAATTCTTCCAAAGTAAAATGGGAAGTGCGAACAAGCATCCCCTTTGGAGTGAAAGCCTTTTTTTCTACACGGTCAGCGATATCAAGAACCATCTTGCCAAGGTCAGTGAGAAAATATTTTTTTGCTTCAACATCTGCTTCCACCAAATCGGCTTTGAGCAGGAATTTGAGGTGATATGCAAAGCGGCCAGCATCTCGACTGGGATTCATTTTAAGACTGTTCATCAACTCTGTGTAGGAGAGTGCGCCTTTGTCGAAGAGCAGATTTAGGATTTGTAGCCTGAGGGGTGAAGAAACTGCTTTTAGAACTTTGACGCCTCGTGCGCGGTGTGGAAGAGTAACCATGCCGTTTTTTCCCTCAGCCTTGTTATTGATGCTTTACCCTATAAGTGTAGTGCGGAGTTTAAACTTAGTTAAGGTCATATTTATATAAACTCTAAATCCTGGAAAGAAGCTAAAATGTCAGTTACTTTTTACGGTTAAAAAAGGACTAGTAGAACATATAATCAAATAATCACAAGATTAAACCGGTGTAAAGAACCATTAAGGGGAAGTCAATTTATGGTTGCTACTGGGTATCTGTCAGTTTCAGACTTTGCGGTTGTCTGAGGTTAACTGGCGATACTATTTGTTGAGAAAAAAAGTTAATTTTTATTTTTTTTAGGTTGATTGGACGTTTTTTCTTTTTGAATTGTATATTTGTTGTTCGGGTAGGCAACTTTAAGTTTTTTTAAAAAAGTTTATTAATTCTTAAGACTTGATTCTCGAGTAAGCAAGTAAGGGGGATAAAAAAAATCAAAATACCAAAAATGTCTGCAACAATAATCGCAGTAATTGTGGTAGGCATAATGCTCACAACCGTAACAACAGCACTTTTAACAAGCAGCCAAAAAATAATACCGACAGACGGAACGGTAACACCGACTCCGACACCAACACCAACCAGCACACCAATAACACCGCCACCACCAACACCCACACCACCCGAAGAAACTGTAGAAATAAACGTCTACTCTGACGACGCATGCACGCATGAATACAGCAGTATCACATGGGACGCAGTAGCGCCTGGAGGGAGCACAACTAAAACAGTTTACATAAAGAACGAAGGCACAGAAACCGTTACACTACACTTGGCAACATCGAACCTGTTACCCGCTGAAGCAGACGGAAAAATAGATGTAACATGGAACAGAGAGGAACAAACCTTGACTTCCGGCGAAAGCATCAGTGCTGTATTGACACTTAGTGTTGACGCATCGTTAAGCGGAGTTACAAGCTTCAGCATTGACGTAACAATTGAAGGATCAGTAACGTAAAAACAAACATATCCTTTCTTATTTTTTAAAAAACCTGCGCTACATGCATAACAACAGTTACAGCAAAAGCTAACCCACAACCTATAGCTATCCAACGCAGAAGATTCTTATCAATACTGAATTTCTCATCATATTCAGGCGAATAAGCTAACAGTTCAGAAGTAGCCAAGAGAATAATAGACATAGCAGCAAGCCACAAACTTAAGTCATACAAAGACAAAGGAAAAACCATCAAACACTGCCTCTAACAAAATTAAAAACAACTTCAACACCAGCGCCATTAGGCCAAAACGTTTGCTCGCTAATAATCACCGTTTTACCAGAAGATTTCGCTAATGCACAAGCAACCGCACTAATCACAGGGCAACCAAGCAAACTAACACTTTTCGGCATATCCTCAAGCCTATACAGGCTCGCATATAAGACGCCAACCATGCTAAGACGCACAGTTGATTCGTCTATAACCTGTAAATCCATTTCTTTGGCTAAACTAAAAAACTCTGTCATGCTTCGAGGTAAAATATTGCATAATTCTGCGGGAGGAATTGTTGAGAAGTCTATGTTTAGTTGGTTTTCAATTTGATGCAGTACACCGCTGCCGGGGGATGTTATGAAAACGCCTCTGTCACGTTCAGATATGAATTTGCCGGAAGCTAACTCTTCAAGTGCGGGGAGTCCATTGAAGTTTTCGTCTGCAATGAAAACTATTGAGTCTTTAAGGTTCTTGTAGTATTCGGGCAAGTAAGCGTTTTGTGGATATGAAGGAATGTAGTAACCATGCCCATTGAATTTTAAATCGTTAATCATTCGGTCTAAAGTGGAGTAAACCGTGTTTGCTGTACTATCAAGAAGGTTGCTGTCCACGTATTTGCCAGGTTGAGCTAAAGAAAAAATGGCGCCCCACAAGACAAAGCCCAATCCAATGAAAGCAACTACCTGCCAAGTGTACAACACTGAAAACGCAAGCATCAACACGCCAACTACAAAAAAGCCTACAGCGAGTCCAGTAGAGGAACGTTTATTTTTAGAAACTTTTTTCAAGAAAAAAACAACTCCAGTTTTTATAATAATTGAAAAATGTTGAAGAAGCTTTGGCTTCTTTAGTTCGATGGTTCGAGTTTTCCGGCGTAAATTTCTTTATTTTGGGGGCGTTCTTTGCAGATTTTGCGCATTATCAAAAATGGAATTTCCAAGAATTTTGAAAGTATACCTAACCCTGAAGTCATTAATTTTAAGTTGTCAATGTCAACACGGTTTATTGCACCAATAAGGGGGGCACTAACAAGGTAAACTGTAAGAAAAATTAAGGCACCAACAACTAATAATATCCAGTAAGGTGCAGTGAAAACAGCCAAAAAAGCGTATGTTACAATAGAAGCGGTCAATGAAGCTGTAAAGATTTTGCCTGAACTTTTAAAGTCTGCTTTGGCATGATAGTTTTTCCATAACCAGATTAAACCCCAAACCATTCCTGGAATAGTTGAAACCATTACTGCAATTATGCCGCCGATTACTACAAGAAATTCTCCACCATAATTTCCAAGGTAGGTAATTATGAAGAAAGAGAAGGGCAAGCTTATTACAAGGGAAAGTATGCTTTGCTTCATTATCTGTTTCGTTTTACCTATTCCAGTCTGGAAAGTTGCTAAGCTGACGTTGCCGAAAAGCACAAACAAGTTAACAATAGAAGAAGCAGCAAGATACAGTGGTGCATAAGGAAATTTTGGTTCAGCACCAATAACAAATAGTGATTGCAATATGCCATCTTGGGGGAAAAGAGTGTTAACGAGTGGCGTTGCGAGAGTTATGAGCAGCATTGTTGTGGGCACAAGAAAAATTGCCGTGTACTTAACAGATGAAGCAAAGACGGTTTTTACAAGCTCAGGTTCATTTTCAGGTTTTAATTTAGCGAAAGCAGGAAATAACGCGGTTGAAATTGGGAAGCTAATGAACGTAACAATGACAGAGAAGTATGTGGCTGCGTAATAGTTTCCCATTATACTGTTGCTTGCATACAGCGCCATGAAAAAGGCGAAAATCTGAGGCAATACACCAACCACAATGTTTGACAGCGTTAAGGGTATACCGTATTTTAGCATAGGAGTTAAGGTGTGTTTGACATTGCATTTCTCAACTTTTGACTTGTGAAGAGGTCTAAACAATACAAAGTAAACAAGCAAAATACCGGCTAAACCGCCCACAGCAACAGAAACAATCGTACCAACGACAGCACCAAAAACGCTGAATCCTAAGAAAACCAGCAGGGGACCAAGCGCGGTTTTAATTATAGCTTGAAGGACTTGTGCGAAGCTGTTAAGCTTCATTTTTTCGAAGCCTACAAAGATGGACGAGGAAGCGGAAACTATTGCGCTTGCAAAAATAGAAATTGACATTAAAGCGATTAAAGGCGAGGCTTCCGGACGATTAAGAATTATCGCCAAAGGTTGAGCTATCGCAAAACAAGCCAATGAAAGCAGCAAGCCGCTTATGATTTCAAAAATTAATCCTGAAAGAACAACATCATGTATTTCGTCGTTTTTGTTGCTTGCTCTTAAGCTGGCGATTTGCTGGGTCATCGCTGAGTTAACGCCTAAGTCCCTGAAGAAGGCGATTGTGGTTGATGGAATCAAAACTATACCGTACAAGCCAAGTTCTGAATCACTCAATAGTCCAGCCAGAATCAGGGTGCCTAAAGCCATTATTACGGTGGAGGCTACGAGCCCAATTAAGAGGAAAAAGCTTCCAGTTGTTGATGATTTACCCATCTGTAAAGCTTTATCTTCCATTCCGACCCAGCGACCTTAACTGCCTACTTTAGATTGATGGTGTTTTTATAGGCTTTGGAAATCGCTTCTAAATCACGCAAACCATCCAATCCAGTAGAAACGGGAACTTTGTCATCTACAATGCAGTCAACGAAATGTTGTAGCTCGGTAAGGTGGGGCACAAAAAAGTTGGATATGCCTTTTGTTAGCATTTGGTACGCTGTATCGATTTGGCTGGGCGGCATGTGGGTCGCTGAAACGTTTTTGACGCTGCCAAGCAAGTCAACTCGTAACAGGTACTCTTGAGAAAACCAGCCCACGTTAATCAGGGAAGTGGTGCCTGAACTAAATTTTGCAAGGCACATTGCAGAGTCTTCAAAACTCATGTTAAACCTGTATCCGAAATGCGATTTTATGTCCACGATTTCCCCGAAGAACCAACGCATCAAATTAATTACGTGACAACCCAAATCGATTAGGACGCCGCCGCCTGTGCTTTGAGTGTTAAACCACCATTCAGGAACAGGAACAGGCGAATACCCTTCAGCACGGTGAAAAAAGGGGCCTGAACTGATGTAGGTGGCGTGTGCGTTTTCGACGTCGCCGATTAAACCGTTATCATAATCAGCCTTTAACGCCTCGAAGGTTTTGTTGAAACGTAAGGGGTAACCCATCATGAGTTTAACATTGTTTTTTTGGGCTAAACCAATTATTTCTTCAGCCTCGGCTATGTTAGTTGCGATAGGTTTTTCAAGAAAAACAGCTTTTCCTGCTTCAGCGGCTTCCTGCGTACATTTTAGGTGTAAATGTGTCGGCAAAGAAATCAGGACAGCCTCCACTTCAGGGTCTTTAAGCAAGTCAATATAGTTGTCATAGGTTTTTTTGACGCCGTAACTTTTGGCCTGCTCTAAAGCTTTAGGCGACACATCAGCCGCAGCTACAACTTCAGCGTTGGTCAACTTTAAACTGTGTCGTAAATGAACCATGCCAATGTAGCCTAATCCGATTATGCCAAGTTTAACATTCTTCAAAAAGTCATGTCTCCTATTCTTACTCTAAACCAAGCCGCCGTCCAAGCCCAACCTGTAACACCATCTTGTAAGCTCGCCCCATCACTTTACGCCGAACCGTCTTCTTTGGATACAAAGCCTTAAACTGCTCTAAAGGGGCACCACGTTCGATAAACCACTTGTTGCCAACGCCTTCCGTTTCAGCTAAACGCAAATAAGGAATGCCTTGAGGATTTAACCAGGCGATTTGGGCAGCGGCAACATCAATAGCTACAGGGTCAGTACTTGCCATCATTAACCCTATACGACGCGGCTGAATCCCCGATGCAATGTTACTGTCTATGATGACGAGGTCAAACGGCATTGCTTTGTTTAAAGCCACAATCACGTTTCCAAGATCATTATGAAGCTTATACTTTTTAGGGTAAGGGTTACAGCCGTAAAGGTTTTTGAGAGCACAAGTTATTTTGATTGGGTCAACAGTATACTTGATTTTGGGCAAGTTAATTCTTAAGTCGGCTTCTTTGAGGATTTTTGGAACCATAAACTTGTAGGGTTTGCCATTGCATGACACTTCAGCCTCATCGCTTGGTTCTTCCGACAGGTTGATTAACTTGACATTTTTTTCTAAAGCAAGCTTTTCAAAACCCAGCATGCGAAAAGCATACTTGCAACGCATAGCTGACGCGTCCGACTCCACAACCGAAATGTCAACATCCGCAGAGACTTGTTCACGCAGAAAATCTATCAATTCGCCTACGAATCGGGGGTCGGATGTTTGTCCAGTGGTGCTGTCCCAGTAGTAGCACAGGTTGGGTTTTATAACGATTTTTTTGGTTGACTTGTCAAACTTATAGTCTATAAGGTTCAGGGCTTCACCTATTGCCTGTTTTAGAGAGCTTTGATTGGTGTTTTGGATTTTAGTTAAACCAACTATACTCATAAAATCAGTTCCTTTAAAATCGACGTAAACTGAGTTACTTGTAGGTTCTAACCTCAAAAAGCGAGCTAACCTTCATGTATAAACGCAAAAGGTTCCCGCCGACAAACCCTTTCGCGTCACCCAAAACATACGCTAAATACAAAATGGCTTCTTTGTCGGCAAAATTTGATTTTAAAGCCTTCAAATAGTAATGTCTAGCCAAATCATCAATACCTAAAGAAGAGTAAGCATTTCCAATTTTCATGTACAAGTTGCCTTTCAGGTTTCTTGACAGGTTACTGCCGTATTTTTGCAGAAAATACTCTCTCAACGCTATACGATCTTTAAGCCAATTTGGCTCGTCTTTAACTATGCTGTTATCGCCATGTATGCGGTATTTTGCTAGAGGCTCAGAAATGAAGTAGAAGTCGTGTTCAAACGCTAAATCAACCATGAAACGGTAATCACTTAAGTATTTGAGGTCTACTGCAAAATGATTTTTCAAGTGCTCCTTTCTAAACATGAGGCTTTGTCCAAAAATATAGTTGTCGTCAAGTATTTCGCGGAAGATATTGCCGGTCTTTCGTTTTTTGCTTGCAACATGCAATTCGGTGAAAGTTTTTCCTGTTGATTTTCCGTTGCTATCGATAATTTCTCCTTCCGACCAAACAAGCAAGTCAGGGTGGTTTTGAAGGATTTTTAGTTGCCTTTCAAGTTTATTGTTTACCCAAAGGTCATCTGAACCGATGAATGTGATGTATTGCCCGCTGGCATTGTTTAGACACTGGTTTGCTGTTGGCGCGATACCCATGTTTTTTTTGTGAAAAAAAGTTTTTACTCGAGAATCCTTTTGCTGGTAGCTTTTGATTATTTGCGGCGTGGCATCACTTGAGGCGTCGTCTACAATTATCAATTCAAGATCAGGCATAGTTTGACTAAGCACGCTTTCAATGGCTTCTGCAATGTAGCGTTCATGATTGTAGGCACCCATTACTACGCTGACTAGAACCATTAAACGTACCTTCAAATCCACCTTCACAAACAGATTTCATATTGGTCATACATTACCGAGTTTGCACCAAAAGTTTCCTTTCTCGCAATCAAACCCTCATTGAGCACTTGCCCAGAGTTTTCGGTTGAAATCCCAAAATCATAATACATTTTGTCCTTGTAGTAAGTGTTAATCAAGTAGGCCTCGATGATGTCTTGCGCGCCAAGATTCATGCCTTCCTTTGAGTTAGCAGCATACTGCACGTGGGCAACATTTTTGCTTTCATAAATAAGCAAACCCGAAAGCATCCTTTCCCCATTGAAGGACCCAAAAAGTTTGATGTTACCGGGGAACCTGCTGGCTAAAAGCTTCATTTCCTCGGTTGTATGCACCGGTTTTACGTTATGGCGCTCACCTAAGGTTTCTTTAAGCAACTGCATGAAAGAACCCAAATCATTCGTCTGCTTAACCACAAGTCCACTCTTGAGTGCTTTGCTGATGTTGTATTTTCTGCCGTCGCTGAACGCGTGACTGCAAGGTAAATAGATACATGATGAAGCGTTTCGGGCGACGAGTTTGGCGTTGTAACGGAAAAGGGCGTAAAGGTCCTCGCTTGCTGGAACAGAATGATAAATGTACGGGATAGCTTTGTAAAAAATTGATTTAATCCCCAAACTGCGGCAGTAACCGGTTAAGGCTTCAAAAATTTTCAGCATCGCCAGGGTTTTTGTGCTGTGACCGACGATTACGCCGCCGAAGGTTAAGCCGCCATGACTCTGCAAAGCGTTATCTTTAATGTTTGCTGGAAAAAGTCCTGCAAGTTGGTTTTTTCGGTAAAACATTAATGAGTGGTCTTTGAAGCGGTCGGAATGGTATTCCATGTAGTTGCGGTGAAAAAGGAAAACGCCGTTTCTGGATGCGTCAACGTAATTATCCCATTCTTGCTGATGCCCGGTCGTGTAGGGAACAATCTTGACGGGTTCAGCAGTGTTTAACGCCATTTTCCCCACCAAAACAGGCTATACCATTCTGTTGATGAAAGATTCAACACCTCTATCCGACAATGGTTTAGCAGGGTTGCCGGCGTAAATTTTTCCTGACTCCGTGTCAGCGATAACTACTGCGCCAGCGCCAATTACAGTGTCTTTTGCGATGCTTACATGGTCAATTATACAGCTGTTTACTCCCAAAAAACAGTTCTCACCAACGTTGCAAAAACCTGAAACGGCGACTTGAGAAGCAACAAAACAGTTTGCTCCAACAACCGAATGATGAGCAATGGAACTGCCAGTCCAAATGGTGACGTTATCGCAGATTTTTGTTGCTCTTTGGATAGCAACATTTTCAAATATGAAACAGTTTTCGCCGATTTGGACGCCTTTTCCGAGGAAGGCTTTCGGGCTAATGTAAGAGCAAGTCTTGAACCTTTTCAATTTGGCAGTTTCAAGCAGTCGAGCTCTGACACGGTTTAGTCCCGTGAAGGATACCGCTACAAAAACCCGAAAGTCATCTGGGTCAAAAGCCTTCTCCAATTCCTCAAAAGGTACAACAGGTAAGCCAAAAAGCGTCTTGTTTTTCATGAATTGTTTTTCGGCACTAAAAGCTACTACTTCAAAACTGGTGTCTTGGGTGAAGTATTCGTAAGCTATTTCGCCTGTTTCGCCGTCGCCGATAATTACCAGTTTCTGTTTATTTGACGACATTGCTAACGAGACCCTTCTTGAAAACCTCATAATCCCTAATGTAATCAGATTCGTCATAGACTGCAGAGACAAGCGATAAAGCAACAGAGTTGGAAGAAAAATTTTCCAGTTCCCGCCAAACCCCCGGTGGAATATATAAACCATAATGGGGCCTGTTCAAAAAGAAAGAACGTTTTGTTAAACCATCATCCAGCATGACGTCAAAGCTACCGCTTAACGCAATGATAATCTGTTGCAGCGCTTTATGGGCATGTCCACCGCGTGTGGCGCCGCTTGGCACATCATAAAGGTAGTAGACGCGTTTTATTTGGAAAGGGATTTGGTTGTTTTCTTCGATAAAAGATAAGTTGCCGCGAAAATCGGCAATTTTTGGAAAATAAATTAGTTTACAATCATCTAAAACCAAAAATTCACCACCAAAAAGCAAAAATTTTCTAAATTAGGTTTCAAGGAGCGTTGATTCGTATTTTTGTGTTTCAAACGCGAATCTGCTAATACTTAACTTGGATGGAACCAAATACAGGGGCAAAGGAAGCTGTATCCTGACAAACCGTTCCTGCAGTTGCCTTGGCGCAATTTTCTTTTTTGCCCAATGACTCAATCGGTTAAGCCATAGGTACCGAAAATTTTTCAAACCCCAACCTAAAGCGGAAACATTAGCAAAAATAACTGGCAAGTTACGTTTTTTAAGGAAAAAAAGCGAGTTAACCATAATCGAAAAAAGGTTAACAAACAAACCTCTAGCAAGGTCACCTATGGGGTAGTAAACGTCGAACATTAGGCAGATTTTGGCTTTAAGCAGGTTGTAGGTTGTGCGTTTGAGGTTCCAAACGTTTGTTGCACCTTGAATGTGACGAATTTTGCTGCCAGAAACAGTGACAACTCGTTTGTTTGCAAGCCAAACTTTAAAAGACAATAAGGTATCGTCGTAAAAAAAAGGGATTTCTGGGTCAAACAAGCCAATCTCGTCAATTAGGCTTCGACGTGTAATCATTGATGCCCCTGACGCGACGGAAACCTCAAAAACCGGATGCATCTTTAAACCGCTGGTCTTGTTTTCAGCCAACCCATGCTTCTGCACCAAATAGTTACTGTACAGCCAACCAGCGGTTTGGATTTTTTGGCCGTCAATCATTAAAATTGTGCTTTGCGCCAACCCTATTGAGTCGTCGGTTTGCATGGCGTTTACGAGTTGTGTTAGCCATTGGGAGTCAACGATGGTATCATTGTTAAGGAAGACTATGTAGTCGCCTTTTGCGTGCGTGAAGCCAAGGTTATTTCCACCACTAAAGCCCAAGTTTATGTTGCTTTGAATTAAACGTAACCGTGGTTCACCGTCGAAGGTTTCCAGGGCATTCTTTACGCTCAAATCCGTCGACGCGTTATCAACAAGGAGAACTTCGAAGTTGGGGTAACTGTTCTTTAGAACCGACGCTATGCAGTTGTCAAGGTAGCTTTGACCGTTGTAGTTTAGAATTATGACGGAAACAAGTGGTGTGGGTTCGACCGTTTTTGGTTCACCAACCTATTTGCTGCCTATTTGAATCCTATTAGAAATAGTATGCAGAAACCTATAGGGGTAGGTAAAAACCAAGAAAGACAGAGCTAATAGCACAAAAACAAGCCAGTAACATATTAAAAATTAAAATGACAAAAACACGGTTTGTTCTCAAAAGCGCTGTTTTACTTGCTTACATTGCCTTTAGAGGCTTTTTGGAATCTTTTCAGGTCAACTATCGGCGAATAAGGCACGTTAACGGCTTTGCAGATTACCCATTTTGCCCCGATAATGTTTCCAAGAAATATTCCTTCAACCTTTCGCAGATAATATTTCGAGTTTTCTTTCATATGCTTAAGACTGTGAGCAACGCGGACCAAGTCGGAGACCAGTTTGCTTATCAACGAAAATTCGGGTTCAGACCCATACAAGCGGTAAAAGAGCATTTCAGCCTCCACAGCCCACAACAAATCAGTGCGTGGATTCAAGAAATCGCGGCTGGAAGTTCGCCCATGCACTATATGGTAGACTTTAACTTTGGGACTGTAAACCATGCCATAACCTTGTTTCCAGATTTGCCAGCCCAGAACCATTTCCCAAGCGCAACCTAAAATCCACTCCGACGGTAAACCTAAGCCTCGAAGCACGTTACCGTTTATCGCCATTGAAGGACCTCGGAGCAGAGCTTTAGCTGAGCCATGTTTACGTGAGTAAGCATTATTTCCCCGTTCATAAACGACCCCGGAATTGGCGATTGAATTTTTGAAGTCTTCAAGCCCACGCAATGGTCGTCCCCACAATGCGAACTCGTAATGAGAAAGAACACATGGAATCTCAGCTTCCTTAAGAATGTGTAGTTTGCCGCCGTTTATTATTACAGGAAACTGGTCACCTGTTACTCCTACAACATTTGAGTCTTGTTGAAATGATTTTACCGTTTCCATAAGCCAATCTTCAGCTGGAATGGCATCATCATCAAGAAAAGCTACAATATCGCCGGTTGATTTTTTGGCGCCTAGAAAGTATGCGTCAACTATGTGTCCAGTTTGCTGGGTTAAAACTGTTATTTTTAGGCTGCTTGAGGCTTGTTTTAAGAGTTCTTCGGTGCCGTCGCCTGAGGGTTTGACAACCATTATTACGTCAAAATCTTTGAATGACTGGCTTTTCAGCGCTGAAAGCATCATTGGTAAGACGTGAGCTCTTTTGTATGTGGGAATAACAACCGATACTTTGGTCATGACAATTAATCCTTAAGCGCCGTTAAGGGTGACGCGCAATGAAAACGTGCAAGCCGCCCATTGTATTCAAAATGTACTGTTCAAATTTTGCAACTGAATTAAGCAGGTGCTCTTCAAAAACAGTTTTTAGACGCCAAAACAAAAACGGTCCCAGCCACAGGTTGTTCTCGGTGATTGTTAGTAGTGAACCGATGTCATAGCTGTTTATGATTTGGAACCCGTTGTTTTTAAGTTCTTGAGCAACTTTTTTCTCGTCAAAATAAAACTGGCCATCAGGAGCATGAATAAAGTATTTGGTTACAACGTTTTGGCGCCAAAAAGCCACAGCCAACAAACCGCCAGGATTAAGCACACGATAATATTCGTTAAAGATTAAGCTGACATCACTAAAAGGCACATGGTCAATTGTGCTTAAGTCTAAAACTAAATCAAACCTGCCAGAAGCAAAAGGAAGACTGTGACAGGTCGCCTGCGCCATATTGGAAGTTTTTAGACGACGCTTTGCTAGGCGGCAAATTGTTTTTGAAAAATCGAAGCCAACAACATCTTCCGTTGTAAAGCTGCCAAGAATGTCTCGTGAGGTTTCAACGCCTTCATTCCACAAGTCAACCTTCAAAATTCTTGGATTTTGTGGTGGTTCGATTTGCCCAAGCGCACGGTTTACAAGAAGTTGATAAAAGGTTTTGATGTACTGGTTTGTCCAGTCTTGAATGTTTCTACGTTCAACTGTGTAGGCTGTTATGCTGTTGTCCCAATAGTTCATGCTGCCTAGACAAGCTGCTAAGCTGTCGCTGAGGGCTGGTTTTAGTCGCTGAGGCATAAAAGGGCTTACCTTTTTAAGTGGGAGTTTGCCGGATTTCGCTGCCGCCGTTTGAGTAGATAACGTTTGTTTGATTAAGTATAGTGTTTAAGGTGCCGTTCCACGCTTGGGGTTCATAGTTGATGCTTATGTAGCTTAAGTAAATGTATTCTTCAGAATGTAGCACAGTGTCGTTTCTAAGTTCTGTTACGTACCCACGGTACACTAGGCCATATGCCGTCAATGACGTAAATAGCCCGTTGTCTGCCGTTATGTTGTTCTGGTAAGGCACATTTGAATGAAGCCACACTGCACCTTGCACGCTAAAGTCATCAATGTAACCGAAGTCGCCGTACAATCGCAATGGATTCATGCGGTAACCACTTAACGGAATTGACCAACTGTCAGTTTTAGCGGCTTCATACACAAAATTGGTTTGGAACAAGAAATAAGGCACCAAAATAACAACAACTAGTAAAGCCACCATTAAGGGACGTTCTTTTTTGGTTAAGAACTTTACAAACATCCAAATGCCGACAATGCAGAAAGGCGCAAGCAGCATCAAAAGAATGTGGTAAAACCGAGTCATGTTAAGCGTGTTTGCCAAGCCGGGAACTATGGTTAACGCCGCCAATATTGCCATGGCGACCAAAGCGAAGACTGCATAGTCACGGTCGAAACTAAACTTGGTTTTGCGTGTGATTAAACCCACAATTCCGATGAGGATGAAGAGTTCGGTTAGGTAGGCAAAGCCGCGGCTTACAGTGTTAAGCAGTGAAGGAGATTCAGCTAAACCTAACCCAGTTAGAACCGCTGAGCCTCGAGATAACGGGTTAAAAAAGTCGCCTAACTGGCTATACACGTAATTAGTGAAGGTTACGAAACTGTCGAAAACGATTGAACCTGAAGTGAAAATGTACCAGCCAAACATGGCGACAAAAAAGAACACAATCATGCCAAGCTGCAGGTTAACGCTGGGGCGCCTAAAAAGCCACATGGATGCTGCCCAAGCAGTAAAAATCAGTACCAAAAAAATTTCAGAAAGCGCGTAATGCGAAAAAATGAGACCAAAGCCAAAAATCATGAAAGCAAAATATTTTGTTTGCATTTTTATTTGTTTGTTAAGCAGCACCATGAAGAGCAGGACAAAAAAGAGTTCGGCGATTAATTGTCGGCTTAACGCCATCATTTCTGTATAAAAGGTAGATTGTGCCATAAACAGGAAAGCGGCAAGGAAAGCGTATTTTTTGCCGATGTATGGCTTCCAAAGCATGTATAAAGCGACGGGCAGAAAAGCAAAGATTATGGGGTAAATGATTTTGTAAACCCATGTTGGGTCTAAGCCTAGCATGTTTGAGTAAACTGTCGGTAGAACGGTTACGCTGAGCATTGCGTTCATTCTGCCCAATGGTTGATCGCCGACTGCAAACGGAAGCACAGGGGACCAGTAAGAGTTCATTTGGGCATTTCTGAAAACAAACAGTTCAACCGGCGAATCGCCGCCGTATGGCACAATGTAGCCAGATATAAGAGAGAAATGAAACAGCAAAGCCAAAGCAATCATGAAGATGGCTACAGGATAAACTTTGCCAAGGCCCGGCCGGTTAAGGAATGCAAGGGCAACAAAAAGCAAGCTTACAATGGATATCATAAGCATTAGGATGCTACTGTTACCGTTTAAATTCACAAAGTAAGCGCCGATTATGCTTAGAATTGGCAGAAAAACTAGAATTAGCGCCCAAGGCGAAAAAGAGTTCTTTTCGGCAGAGTTTTGCGGCGGAATTGTTGGTTGTTGCTGGAATTGTGCGATTGCGGCTCCAATAAGAATCAAACTGTTCAAGAATAATGAGATAGGTAAAGTTGAAAGCGGCATGTTTAATCCAAAACTTGCTCCGAAACTGTTGATTATTAAGCCCGCAATCATCAAAAATGCAAGACTGAAACCTAAAGCAAAAAGAGCGGACTCAACAACGTTTAGCCTATCAAGTTTTAACAGTTTAAGAGCAACAAAACCGGGAATGAAAGTTAAGTAAGCAATTCCAACGATTATGCGGATGAGCGGCAAATCAGCGAATAAGGCAAAATACATTACGAACTGCAGCACAAACACGACTGCAAAAAAATGCTGCGAAAACTTGCGTTGATAAAGCTCCAAAACGTCGGTCTCCAACTGCTTTTAAATTATTGAACGGTAAACCTGCGCCATTTTTGGTGCAACCGCGCGGATGTCGTATCCTTGTACTGTTTGGGCTCCGTTAAAAGCCAGTCTTTCTCTTAACTGCTTGTCACGTAACAGACTGATAATTGCTAAAGAAAGGGCTTCTACGTTCTGAGGCTTCACTAAAAGACCATTTTCACCATGAGTTATGGTTTCAGTCATTATGCCAAAATCGGGTGCTATAACCGCTAAACCAGCTGACCATGCTTCCAGAGTTGCAATGTAACCGAAATTTGTGGCGATAAAGATGTTGCTGCTCCACAAAAACTTGGGCACATCCGTCTGTTTGCCCATCAACAGCACGGTACCGTCAAGATTTAACTCGTGCACAAGCTGTTTTAACTTTTCAAAAATGCTTCCGTAACCGATAACGTGCAGTTTAGCATTTGGAAACTCTTTATGCACACTCTCAAAAGCACGAATCGGCAAATCGGGGTTAGTTACAGGTTCAAGCCTGCCAACATAAATAACAATTTCACCGTCTGCGCTGTCGGAACCAATGGGGTTCTTAAAGCGAGGGGTATCGACAAAATTTGTTATGTGGTGACTTTTGCTTTCTAAACCCATCTCCTGTAGGGTGCCGAGGACTTCTTTGGAATACGTAGTTATTGCAGCGGCGTCGTTGAAGAGAATGTCTTTGACTGGTGTTGATTTTAAGGGCATTCCACCATGCAGTGGGTTACCAACAAAACTACCGTGCAGAGTGAGAACCAGCGGCTTATGGAAGTGTTGACTAAGGTAAATGCCTAATTTAATGTATTCCAGGTCAGCCCAGATGCCGTGAATATGAAAAATGTCTGCTGTCTGCGCTGTTTTCCATCGTATGGCTTCATTGCAGAGGCTTGCAAGTTTTAATTCGTTAAGATATTTTGGTTGACGTTTAACAGCGTACATGAAAAAACCGTTAACTAAATCTATAGGACGTGGTCCAAGCCGGTAAACTTTGATGTAGCCAGCGTCTTCAACTTTTTTGATGTTTTTAGTTATAAACAGAATTTGGGTTCGACCCGTAATCAGAGAAAAATCGATTTGTTGACTCTTTGATAAGTAGTTGGATAAACCCATAATGTAGCGTTCTAAGCCGCCAATTTCTATAGGCCAAAAACGTTCCCAAACGTGACAAACATGCAAACATAAAAACCTCAACTATCTGCGTATCTTGAAAAAAGCTCCATAAATCTGTGCGAAAAATTATTTATTGAAAACTGTTCAGCTATCAGCTTAGGCTCTACGGTTTTGTCTTCTGACCAATCAGCAATTGCCAAATTAATTTTATCTGCAGCCTGCTCAATGGTTTCATAACGGTTTTGGGCTGGAACAAACTCTACCATGCCGCCTGAGTTATGACTAACGGGGATGCAGCCTGACGCCATGGCTTCAACAATGGAAATCCCAAAATGTTCCCCAACCATCGTATGCAAATAAACTTTGGCGGTTGCCAACATTTTGAGTTTCTGTTCTGCTGGAAGGTCAGGATAAAACTTTACGCGCTCGGTTAAATCAAGCTTTTTAACTTGAGACTGCAGACGATCAAGAGTGGCTCTGTCATAAAGCCGCCCAATTACGGCAAACTTAGTTTTGTTGCTTGTTTTTTCAGCAATTTTCGGGATATTTTCAAGTTTTTTGTTTTGCTCGAACCGCGAAGTTGTCACGACGAGGTCCTGTTTTTCTTTGGCTGGAATGTTTTTGATGCTTGAAGTGAAAGGTGGGTAAAGCACTGGAACACGTTTTCCTGAAAACTCTTCAATTTCTTTGGCAGTATAGTGGCTGTTTGCTAAAACAAGTTTGTCGTCATAGCGGGCAAGGTTTTTTTCCAGCAATACTTGAGGCAAGGCGCCGACTTCAGTATGGTGCGGACTTAACAAGTAAGGGAACCGTGTTCGGTAAGCGTAATGGTTCAGGGTTGGAAAATGGATGTAACACACGTTTGTCCATGGAAAAACGCTGTTTGAGTAGGGGTCAATGAAAGTGGCGATTTTTGATTTGGCGATGTATGAGCGAAAGATTGTTTGGTAGAAACCCATGATTCCTTTGATGTTTAAGTTAGTTGGCTGCGTGACCGCCGCAATTTTAGGTTGCAAAGTTTCGCCGAAAAAGCCGCTAATGGCTTTTGGGTTTACTGGTTTTGTGGTAAACAATGTCACTTCAAAGCCTTTCTCAGCGAGCGTGTTGGCGATGGCTACGGCAACGAATTCTCCGCCGCCGTAATTGTGCAAGGTTGGGCAGAATATGCCGACAGTTTTTGCCATGACTAAGCCCTTACGCGGCTGTTTTTTGGGCTATAAGGCCAATGTTTGCCCCGAAAAAGCGCCATGACTTCTTGTTTTCCAGCGAGTTAGAAACCAATGTGACTACTTTGCTGAGGTGGAAGAAACTGGTTATTTTTGGGTGCAAATGCACGTAGTCAGTTCCTTTAATATCGATGATGGTTAAGCGTTCAGAGTTTACGAGCCTTTTAACTTTAGGATAATGAAAAATGTACTCTTTCTCTACGCTTAAGAATCGTTGTACATATTTTGGTTGCCCCATAACTTTGAAAAACACAACCTCAAAAAATAGGCTGCTAAGCAGGTTAGGCACGGTTATGCAAATGTATCCCGATTGGTCAATTATTCTTGCAAACTCGTGAAACGCTTTCTCATGCCCCTCAATGTGCTCCAGCACTTCAGAAGAAACAATCATGTCTTGGCTACGATCAACAAACGGCAGAAACCTTGCGTCACTAACCACAAATTCGACATTATTTTGGACCCCGTATTGTTTGGTTAAGGTTTTAGCTTCCAAGATGGCGCTTTTTGAAATGTCCAGTCCAATGGCTTCGCCTCCGTTTCTGGCAACATGCATGCAGAAAACGCCAATGCCGCAACCGACTTCCAGCACCCGTTTGTCCTTAAAGCTGGTTACAGGTTTTATCATTTTCAGAAGAAGCTGGTACCAGGGGTCGGTTAGGTTTATTTTGTGGTCAAACCATGTCAAAAATTTTTCGTCTGCTTGACTAATTGTTTTTTGAACCATAAAAAATCAGAACCATTTAATGTAGTGCGCCTTTAAGGTAGCCGAGGCACCAAGCGCTGAGTTTGAAAACAAACTGGAAGGGTAACAAGAAATTTTTTTTCTCATACGTTAATCGGTAGGCGATGAAGGCACGTTTTAGTCCCGCAGCAAACCCAGCTACGGGCGTCATTTCGTAAAGTGTTACAAGGTTTGGGTTAGCCCTGCAGGCTTCATGCAAACCGTAGCCCCAGTTGAAGTATTTATTCCACAGTTTTCGCCAGCTGGTTCGGGGATACTCGTAAAAGATGGCGAGGCTGCGTTCAAGTTCCCAGCCTGCGGCACCGATTTTGGATGATGCATCATGGTCTTCGCCGGCAAAACGGAGCCGATGGTCAAAGCAGCCTACGCCCTTAAGAGCTTGGGTTCGGTAGATACTGCCGCCTGTTCCGCATTCGTAACGGTAATTTTCGCTAACAAAAGACATGTTTTCGAGGGAAGCAACAAGGTTCGCGTCTTGAATTATGCCGTAAATGCCTTTGGCGATGCCGACTTTGCGGTTTTGCTCCATAAAACGGTACTGTTCCTCAATGAAACTGTCGGAGAGCACCATGTCGCAGTCTACCCAAACAATGTATTTTCCTTCAGCGTTCCGTGCAACTGTGTTTCTTGCTTCTGCGATGCCTTGCCAACGGTGACGCAAAATCCGCACATTCATATCCATTCCAAGCGCCAAACCGCGGACGACATTAAGCGTTCCATCCACACTGCCATCATCAACGATTATGACTTCAATTTGGTTGTGGGGAAAGCCTTGTGCCATTACACTTTTTAGGGCTCGCCCGATGGTGTGGGCACCGTTTTTTACGCAGATGCCAACGGTTACAGCGTAACTCACCAAATCGCTCTCCGTTTTAGGTTTGTCTGCGGCTTTTCAGAAACCCCAAAAACCATGCAACTCGTTTGAATACGTAATGAAAAGGCAGCAGCACAGCAGTTTTCTGTCGAGTTAACCGGTAAGCTTCAGGCACACGTCTAAGTTCAGCCAACACCGCCACCGGCGGCAACATTTTACCGATGTTAACCATATCACGATTCTTGTTAAGCAGCGACCGAAAACCGTAGCCGTGCCAAAAATATTCATCCCAAAGTGACCGCCAAGAATCCCTGCGGCGTTCAACAAAAACGGCGTCTGTAACGTACAGTTTCCAGCCGCTGTTATGCACACGGTATTCGGCGTCCATGTCTTCTCCTACGCCTCGAAAGTTGATGTCAAAACCGCCCGCTTGACGGATGGCTTTTACTCGGTAGATGCAGCCGGATGTGCCGAGGTATTTGAGGTTGGTTTCTCCTTCAAAGCGGTAGTTGATTAGGAACTCCATGTTTTCTAGGGAGGCAACTAGTTTAGCGTTTTTGTCCATGCCGTATTGCGCTTTTCCGATGCCAACGTGAGGGTTTGAATCCATGAAGTTAACTTGTTTGCGGACAAAATCTGAGGGTAGTTCCATATCGCCATCTACCCAGATTACGTATGCTCCAGCGGCGTTTTCGACTACTGTCTGGCGTGCCTGGCCTAAGCCGTGGTTTTCTGAGAAGAAACGGGTTTGCAGCGCCGTAGTTGTTAGGCAAGTCTTTATTGTTTCTACTGTTTGGTCTCTGCTTGAGCCGTCTACAACCAGAAGCTCCATTTGGCCGGCGGGGTAATCTTGGGAAAGGATGCTG
The DNA here is from genome assembly GCA_963832745.1 of Candidatus Bathyarchaeota archaeon. Taxonomy (GTDB): domain Archaea; phylum Thermoproteota; class Bathyarchaeia; order Bathyarchaeales; family Bathycorpusculaceae; genus Bathycorpusculum. Next base: position 49,945 of record CAWHVC010000005.1, read on the forward strand.
TTTACGGCGGCTTTTACTGTTGCTTCAGAATTTTTTACGCACAACCCTACAGTGACTCTAACGCCAAAAGCTTCTTCAGCCATTTTGTGATGCACGCCTAAATTAAACCGTAAAAAGACAGGTTTGCCTCGTTAAGCCACATGCGGTCTTCAGGTTTTGCCCAAACGCTGAATTTTTTGCCAAACAAGACGGCAAAGATGGAGACAAAAAGTAGAAGGTTGTTTTCTACGAGTTGATAAGTGTAGAATCTAACTTGCGGAATAAGTAGAAGCCCAAACGTAACAAGCAGTAATGGGTACAATGCAATTAGGTATCCGGTTAAACCGAGAAAAACAAGAAACGCAACAGGCGAGAAAAGGTAAAGCATAGTGTTGGGGACAACAGTTGCTCTGGCGCTTTTGGCTTTCCCATCAACAAGCAAACTCAGATACCGCGAGAAAACATGCACAAGCTGAATTGTTCTTCGCAGTTTAATGCTAATTTTGCCCCGAAACGTTGCTGGAAAACTGCTGTAAAACTTGGCATCCACAACAAGCATTGCCCTGAAATCGTGCTCAATAACGCTTAGCACTGTGCCGCAGTCGTCTGAACCAGTTTGGTATGGGTCAAAACGTTCAAGTGCTTCACGTCTAAAAGCGCTAAAGCCGCCCTCAAAAAACAGTGTTGACCCAGCTTTAGATTCACCCAACCTTAGCATGTTGGCTGATTTGAGGTAGCCTTGTTCCATGCGGGTTATCCATGTTTGGTCTTTGTTGAAGAGGATTTTTGGTCCTCCGATTGCGCCGACTGTAGGGTCTGCAAGGTATGGGAGTGCTTTTGTTAAGATGTCTTTTGGCCAGAAACAGTCCGCGTCAGAAATGACTATGATGTCGCCGGTGCATTGTGAAAGTGCAGTGTTTAAGGCATGTGATTTGCCTTTTCTTTGCTGCTCCGAAATGAACGTTACTTTTAACTGGGGATTTTGTTTTGTGAATCCTTCAACGATTTGAGGTGTGCCGTCACTGGAGTTACTGTCTACGACAATTATTTCCATCAGTTCTTGAGGGTATAAGAGACGGCTTGTGTTTGCCAGTTTGTACTTGATTATTTCTGCTTCGTTATAGGTTGGGATGATGATGGACACTTTAGGGGAGTAGTTGTCGTCGATTTTGGTTGGCCAAGCAGCTTTAGATTTTTGTTTCATATACAGGTAAATGAAGGCAGGGGGAGCAAAAGCTAAGACCCCGAAAAGTAGCCAAAATATCAAAAGAAGAAATGGCATAGATTCGCCTTAGACTGTTTTTTAACGTACTTTTGAGGCAATTCAGCGTCAATAGACCTACCCCCTATAGGTTTTTGCATAGAACTGCTATTAGGACCCTAATAGGCGCCTAATAGGTTGGCTACTTTTCCAGAAACGGAGGCAAAACATCTCCTGAAACTGTCGTGTACGCTTTAACCAGACTTAACTGCAGACCCCAAGACAGCGAATGCATACGGTGGCTGTAATGCGGAAATTCTCGTTTAACTTGCGCAAGCGTTATGCCGTCTTCAAATACGCCGATTCTTGAAACGTCACCAAGTTGTTCTTTTGCGGCCAAATGCAGATACGGCACCCTCATCGGGTTAAAACCCATGACCTTCGCTGCGACATAATCAGTTGATAAAACATTATCGCCAGTCATAATTACTCCAAGCTTTTTGGGGCAGGAGCCACGGACGATTAAGCCGTCAACCACTGTGAGATGCGACTTCACAATTTTGTTTGCGGCAACTATTACGTTGGTTATGTTTTTGTGGTAGGAGTATTTTCTTGGTTTTGCGATGGCGCCAAACATGTTTTTCATTCCAACGGTTGCCCCAACGAAATTGTGGGTTTTCAGTTTGGGTACGTTAATGATTAAGTCAGCGTTCAAAAAGTCCTCGTTAAAGGGCAACGTCAAATGCTGGTTGCCAACAGTGACAGTACGTTCAACAACATCGCCTTCGCTTAGGTTCTTTAAGGGCACGCTGTGTTTTTCGCAAAGGTCTCTGTAGCCAAGGATTCCGAACGCAAACTTGGTTTTCATTGCTGAAGCGTCAGCCTCCGCCACGGTAATTGAGACGCCGTCAATTTTCTTTTTCAGGTAATCGATTACTGCACCCACGATTCTGCCATCGGTTGTTTCTCCTGTAGAAGCGTTCCAGTAATAGCACAGGTTTGGTTTAATGTAAACCGTTTTGATTTTGCTGAAATCATAGTCTAACTTATCAATCGACCGTGCAACCGCCGAATCTATAGCCTCACCTAGAAAAGGCTGCTTAACAGAAGTTACTGTTACTTTCGCCATTTTTTTGTACTCCATTTTGTTTGTATGCGGATTCTATTATTCGCACCACATCCAACTGTTGAGGTAAAGAAACCGGAAACTCTGAACCATTCTTAAGTGAATCAAAAAAGAGTCTCATTATCGTGTAAAATGATTCATAATAGTAGGTATAAGACAAATAGTTTGGTTTTTGGAAAGTGATTCTGCGTGCAATGTTTTTTACGCCTTCTTTAAAGGCGTTCATTTTTGCATCCGCTGGAATGTAACGGTCTGTTGAGTCAAAACCGACTGTGCCATGCAGGTTCAGCCGGAAGTTGAAGTCAGGAAAAATCGATTTTGAAAACCAACCAACATTCACTATACAATCTAAATCGCAATCTTTCGAATGTAACACAACAGTGCCGGCGTCCTCAACAGGCAAATTCATTTTGTGACCTAACTGGGAAAAGGAAACGGTAAAATCGCCGAGCATCCAAGTCAACAAATCTACAAGGTGGTAACCTAAATCCAGAAGCGCTCCGCCGCCAGCTAAATCCTTGTTTAGCCACCATTCAGGAACAGGAACAGGAACTGCTCCATGCGAAATAGGCCCGTTAAGCACCAGCTCTGATGTGGCAATAACTGTGTCACCAAGTTGACCGCTGTCGAGTTTTGCTTTAAGTTTTTGAACACAAGGAAAATAACGGTAATTAACACCCACCATTAGACGCGTGCCGTTATGTTGGGCTTTATTCATTATCGCTTCTGCTTCCGCAAAACCTCGGGAAAACGGTTTATCCAAAAAAACGTCAAGCCCTCGTTCTGAAGCATAAAAAACGCCGTCTTTTTTAAGGAAATTTGGCAAAGAAACAATTACTGCGTCAAGCTCTTCAGAATCTATCAGTTTTGTATAGTCATCATAGGTTCTTACGTGAAAACGTTCCGCGTAGGCACGGCTTTTTTTATCTTTGTCTGCGGCAGCAACCACTTTTACGCCGTCAACACGCATAGCGTTTAGCATGTGCAGTTGACCCATGTGGCCTAAACCGACCATTCCAATTTTTACAGTCAAAAAAACACCCTAAAAAATACTAAACCTTAGAATCAGAAAAATAGAAACAAAAACATAAAAAATTTAGAACACAAAACCCTCGGTAAATATGCGTTTCATTATACCCCAGCCGTCACGCATGCGAAGCTTTTTTTCGCCTAGTCTACTGCGGTATTCAATAGGAATCTCAACAATCTTGTAGCCTCTACGCCCCATAATCGCGTTTAGTTCCGCTTCAACATCAAAACCGTTACTTTTCAGTTTCAAACCTTCCAAAGCGTCACTTCGAACAACCCGCAAACCTGATAATGGATCAGCAAGTTTAACACCGTTCATGACTTGTTGGGCAAAAGCGAGCAACCTGTTTCCGAAGTAAAACGGGTTCTTAAATGACTGATTAACGCCGCCTACGTTTTTGAAACGGTTTCCTATAACCATACCTACTTTAGGGTCCTGCTCTAAAATTTCAATCATTTTAGGAACGTACTCAGCAGGGTAAGTATAGTCGGCGTCAGTGAAAACAATAAACTCTGATTGTGAACCGTACATGCGTAAGCCTTGGGACATGGCGTTTCCTTTGCCCTTGCCTTCCTGCAAAAGCACGTCTGCACCCATGTTTTTGGCTATCTCTATTGTTTTATCAACACTGTTACCATCAACAACAATAAACTTTGAATCATGAAGTACGCTTTGCATTTCCAGCAATGTTGGACCTATGCCTTCCTCTTCGTTGAGAGTTGCGATAACGACTGAAACAAAAGAGCGAAAATTGTCCATAAAAGGTATCTCCTAAAAACTTCTCGGGTTCTCTTAAAAACAATGCAAAGAAACGTTCATTTAAAGATGTAAGGAGTATATGCCCCGAAAAACAGGTCCATTTTCTAGAACAATAAGTTAATGTTACATTCAAAGCAGGCATGCAAAATGCACCTTTAGCAATCGACCAAAAAACTTGTTTTAAGCGTTAAAATTGAAAAGAGACGTTTTAAAAGCTGAAAGTCACTGTGAAAACATGCGTGATTTCGTCAATCAATGCATGCAACAATTGCCAACTGCGAAATTGATACAGCTTGTGAAAAACAAAACTTAAAGCTAATTTTTGTTTACTGTTTCCGGTTGGCTTGACAAAAAGACGGTTATCTTGCTTAACCACTATCCAACTGTGCACTTCTTCCCCGTACAGAAACTCGTTAAACCATGTCGGGCACTGAATAAAACCATGCTTTGCCACACGTTTTAGTTCTAAATAAAACATGCCCGGATAAGCAATGTGCTCAAGAAGGTAATAGCTTGTGACAAAATCAAACGCGCCGTTTTTGAAAGGCAAAAAGTAGCAGCTGCATAAAACAAACGGTTTTCCAGCGGTTTCTAAACGTTTCATGCTTCTGTCCTTTACAGGCAAAGCGTTAAGGTCGCACACTACGTCTGCTTTTGGAAAAGGTTTTGCCCCGCATGCAACGTCAAGACAAAAAGGTAGATGCCCAATGGTGGAGTTAGCGACTTGAAAGTAGCTGCGTTTGCCAAATTTGAAGCGATCAAGCTCAGATTTTCGGATTGGAAACCGTTTAAGTGTCGTGTCCACAGGTACAGAAGTTCGATGGTCTTGGATAGTTTGATTCATAAGTGTACAGGCTACAATTCGTTTAAGGATGAAACAAACGATTCCGTGATGTAATCAAGGTTTTCTTGTGTTAAATTGACGTGCATTGGAAGGCAAAGAATTTTTTGAAGAACACGTTCTGCAACTGGAAATTCTCCTTTGTAGGAATAGTTTTCTAGATAGTAGGGTTGCAGGTGACAAGGTGGAGAGTAAACGCTGCCGGTTTCTATTCCTTTTTCTTTGAGTTTAAGAGCTAACTGGTCTCGGTCAATTTCGTCGGCCAGTTTAACAGGGTACTTGTAGTAACTGTGCCTAATGTTAGGCGGAACATGAAAAAGCGAGACACCGCTAATTTTGTCTAAAGCTTTCTCGTAATATCGAGCAATCAAGTTTCGACGTGCAACAAATTCTTCAAGGTTAGACAATTGGCTTTTCCCGACAATAGCAGCAATTTCACTTAACCGCCAATTATGACCAAGCATAACAACTTCTTTTTGCGAAGTTTGTCCACAATTGCGCATGCAACGCGCCGCCTCAGCCAACCCATTGTTGTTTGAAATTATCATGCCGCCTTCACAGCTTGTCATAATCTTAGTCGGGTACAAAGAGAAACAACCCACGTCCCCCATGGTGCCAGACATTTTGCCGTCAATCATGGCCCCATGCGCATGAGAAGCATCCTCCAAAAGAACCAATCCGTTCTCCTCACAAAACTGTTTAAGCTCACCGATTTGTGGACAGACAAGCCCAGCAATATGCACAGCTACTACAGCGGCTGTTTTAGAGGTAAGTTTACGTTTCACATCTTCGGGGTCGATGCAAAGAGTGTCTTCACGCATGTCAGCAAGGACAGGTTTTCCTCCAGCAAAAATTACTGCGTTAGGTGTGGAAATGAATGTGTTTGTTGGCACTATGACTTCTTTGTCTTTTACTCCAAAATGCCTAAGCGCAATTTCAAGCGATGCTGTTCCAGAATTAACGCCTACCGCATATTTTACGTGGTTGTATTCTGCAAAGGCACGCTCAAAACTCTCCAAGCGGGGTCCACCGGTTAAAACGCTGCTTCGTAAAGTGGTTTCGATATCCCTTAGAATTGCTTGCAAACTGTCCTCTGGGAAAAAAGGTTGAGAAGACAAAAGATGATTCATCATTTCACATTTTTCTGTTCGTAAAGTTTTTTCCATTCATTAACACCTGAACAAAAAAGAAAATCAACAACTGAAAGGTTAGACGCAAATTGTCCGTGTAACTGTGGATAATAGGGGTGCTGAAAATTTTGAAAACAAAGTTTTATGCCTTCATCCTCGAAACGTTGAGGGTTAATGTAGCATTTTCCACCTGTTCCAGCAAGTTGTGTGTCACCGCCGACTGCTTTGCATTGAGCAATGATTAACTCGCTTTTTCGCCCAGACACGCCTAAAGTGGAGCCCATAACAAGAGGCGTATTGATGTCTAAGAAACGCATTATTCCACGGATAAGATGCATGTTTAAATCAATTAATTTAACCCATTTCCGGGCGTAAGCATCTTCAAAAAAAACGCCGTAGTCACGCCAATATGGAGCTTTACAATAACTGTGTTTAAGTGTTAACCAGTGTCTTAACGCCCACCCTGGTTCACCTTCATTAGAGATTTCAATGTCTTTTATTTTTAGAGGTAAATTAGCATGCTTGATTGGAACACTTAACAACCTTACCCCGTCAACCGTTTTAACCTTGTTTCGACTGATGAAACCTTGGCGTTCAAACTGAACGTCATCTTCAATTATAAATAAGTCACTTGTCTGCATTTTATCGAAAAAGCCTAGCCAAGGCAAATAATTTGGCTGATGCCCTGAAACAATCAAGGTTGAGTCACAAACGATCAAACTCATATCAGGTACTCTTTTCTGTTTTTTCGACGTAACGTACAACTTCAAAAGCTTCAGCAGCAGGCAAACTAACTTGGCTGCCTCTAAACGACGCCAAATTCACCATTGATTCATATGTAATGTAACGTTTTGTTTTCTGAGAAAAATGGCACTTCAACGCCATCCATTTATCGTTAACACAGTTTGTAATGTCAACAAAGTAGGTAGGAGAAAACGCTTGTGTAACCCTTGGAGTCTCATAAGCCAGCAGCCTCGGCGCGTTACGGAAAGCTGAAACCGAAAGCCAACCGACCTGCCGATGATCCTGATGAATATCATTAACTGTATGTGTTAGCACTGTGTCAGGCTTGTTTGCAACAAAAAAAGCTTCTAAGAAATCAATTGCCTGTCGTGAACAGGGAATTTCGCTGTCAGGAAAATCGCCGAAATAAACCTCTTTTACGCCCAGCAATGAAAGGGCTTCAATGCTTTCTTTAGGCCTGACTTCAGGATTGCCACTTTGTTCTCCTTTTGAAAGAAAAACCGCGATTACTCGTTTGCCAAGTTTTGAGGCTGCGCTTATTGTTCCGCCGCATCCCAACTCGATGTCGTCTGGGTGAGCACCAATTGCTAAAATAACTTCTGACTTTAAAACCAACTTAAAAATGCCTCCGAAAAACAAAACGAGAGTGTCTGGTCAGCGTAGGTTTACCCATAAACCGACGTAACGTTGATTATACTGAAAACTGCCTGAAGCGTCATTGTAAAGGTACAACTCAAAAAATATGTTACCTAAATACGCGTTTTCTTTGGAATCCCACGCTATAGGCAAATTATCCATATCAACTGAAGTCCCGTTAACATCAAGGCTGTTTAAAGTGGCTTCACGTGAATCTATATGATAATTAAAAGCTAAGTCAACCCGCAACTCTAAAGATTGCTCGTCTTCAACATTAAAAACGAAATCGGTCAGCGGCGGCAAACTGCTTGCTGTGTGGTTGAAACTGTCAGGGCCCGACTGGTTTTGAGTACGGAATTTTACTTCCAGCTTGTAACGTGCTTGAGAGCCTAAATGGTTGCCAATTGTGAAATACAGCGGGTAAACATCGCCTGAAGTCAAATTGTATGGGTAAGTGGCATTATGGTAGGGACCAAGCACTGAGAGTTCAGTTAACGGTTCAGTTTTCGGAGCTGAAACGTACTGTTCAATCAGGGGTGATGCAATAACTAAAGCTAAAATGGCTACAACAACCAAAATCAATGCACGGTATTTCTGAAAAAAACTCATTTAGGCTGCCTCCTTATTTTTTGTTCCACAACCGTTGCACAAGAAACAGTATTCAGGAATAGGGCTTGGTTTAACTTTAACATGTTTTTACCTCAAAAAGTTAGGGCGTGGCTGTTAGGTCTTCTTTGTAAAGACATAAGTCTTCGAGCACACGTTTTTTATTGGAAAAATCGTTAAGACGTTTTTCTATGCTTTTGTTTGTTCGAGCGTATTCTTTGTAAGCGGAAAGGTAGTCTTGACCTTTAGAAGTTATTAGATAACTTTGGTTTTCACCTTGGAACTGTAAAAGCGAAGCAACTGTAACCTCGTTTAGGTACCGTTGAAGCACCTTGTAACTAAGGTTTGCCTGATACATTATCTGAGTTTTTTTAGCTTCACGACTGGCAGCCTGCAGAATATCCGCAATAATGTCTAGTCTATCTCGATAATTGCCCAAAAACAGTCCCTCACAAAAACAAAAACTAAACTAAAAACAGCAAGGTCAGGTTACATGCAGCCAGCCTCTTCCGCCCTTTTTCGGTTGCTGACGAACCCTTTTTTCGTCCGCTACATAATCATTTTTTCTATTGGGAGAGGGCTTGTTTGCAATGTTTGTTTTGACAAACTTGTTCCAGCCGCCCACGAAACGGTCAGGGGGAACATAGCGTTCGGCATCTGTGACTTCGTGTTGTTCTAGGATTTCTTTAAAATTTAGCGCTTTGTAGGCTCTTGTCGCGTGGATGATTGTGCCTTTATCTACAAATAGTTGAGAGTAATCAGTGACGGCTATTCCTTCAGCTCGCACTTTGTCGTCGCGTCTTTCTCGCCAAAGTTTTTTCCATTCAATCTTTAATTCTTCAACCAACTCTTTTTGACTTATAGCCATGTCTAGAAAATCCCTTCCTGATAGAAGTGGATAAGAAATAAAGGTTATTTTATTTGACTAAAACAAGCGTGAGGCTAATCCTCATTCAAATATGGAACTTTAGAGCGATATTTAAACCGTAAGTACGATTAAATGATGTTTTATCTAGAATAAGAGTGGGTTTTCTGAAAAAAATACGTTGAAGTTAAGGTAGAATAAGAGATAATGCATAGAACTCAGAAGGATTTATGGCTAACTACTGCTGAAGTCGACAGAAACCTGTTGAATGCTTAGAGAATTATTTACTGTTTCAATGGTTTAAAGTTTAGGTTAAAAATTGAACGCCAAATATAAAGGTGGAAAAAGGTAAAGGAGCTTATTTTAAGGATTCTTTTAATGCTGCAAAATACGTTAGAACCTGCTCAAACTCAGCTTTCGACATAGACAGAATCGTTTGAACAGCTTCCCGCTGCTTTGGCGACTGCGAAACCGTGGTTGTAGCCAACGCGTAATCAAGGTTTGTGAAGAGTTGTTCCCAAGGAATATTGACCTTTAAACCTTTTAATTTGTACAAAGTTAAAGTGTATGCGCTGGCGCGGCTTAAACTGTCTTTAAACCCTCGGATAGCAGAGGCAACTTCTAACGCGTCGTAATCCTTCGCTGAAAGGCTAATTTTGATTTGACGGTAAGTTTGCTCTAAATTGATAATCTCTGCTGATAGGTCTTGCTTGATTTTTGCTTCAGTTCCTTCCGACATACTATTCGCCCAGTTGATAGCAGCAAAGGTAATAGATAAGACTTTATCTTGGTACTTCTGCGTTTATAGAAGTGCATTTATGTCCCGTTGAGGGTCATTCGTCAAACTTTTTACCCCAACACCCTTCCAGTGATCTGGTATCCTAGGCAATAGCACACTTTTTACCCGCTTAATTCACCACTATGTCGACGGAAATCTTCGTCGCAAATAACCTTTTAGAAATTCATGATCATTTGCTAATTCCGTGCTTTTTACAATTTGGCCCTCAAGCCTATCCAATGCTATACCAAACGTCTGTTCTACACCATACCCCTCGCCTGAACTGAAAAATGCGCCACTCTTTGTTCTAAATTGCAATCGACAGTGAATTAACTGATCGCCCTTGAAGTTTGTGCCATGCGTCTTCATGTAAACAAATAACGTGCCAGCCTCTAGTGTTCCGCCATATCTATGGGTGAAAGATTCGAAGTCGTCCATAATGGCACCTCTTTGGATTTCATCAATTTTCACATCTTTAACTGAAAATTGCACAGTAAGCCTTTGTGCAGGCTGTTCCATTTGAGCGAGAGGTTCAAGAAAGTCACGTTTAGTTATAATACCGACAGGTCTTCCTTTGCTGACGATTACCAAAGAGGAAATGTTGAATTTGTGCATTTGTTCTTCAGCATCGCGCAATTTGGTTTCAGGCAAAACAGTGATTACAGGCTTAACCATTAGGCCCTTCGCGGGAATGCTTAAAACTGGAACTTTCTCACCTACTCTTTCGCCAAACCTTTGCACATGTCTAGGCTGAAAGATATGCTCGATAATATCTGAAATGCTCACTATTCCCACGAGTTTTCCTTCTTTGACTATGGGCACGTGAGAGATACCCTCACTTCTCAACAGGTTCAGCACTGCCCCTAGTGATTCATCTTCTTCTATGATGAACGGATCCTTGGTCATTACTTCTTTGACATGAGTGTTACCCCATTGCTCCATTACAACGCCATGGATAACATTCTCATCTGTTACAAAACCTATGAGTTTCTGTTCATTGTAAACTGGAAGTTGCCTGATTTCGCTCTCGATCATTAGCTTAGCTACTTTGCTGAGGGAATCCTGCATTGTAACAGCAGGCGCTGGCCGCGTCAAAGTTTTTACTTTGGTTCCAGACGTATCAAAACTGGTCCGATTGATCGATTTTTTTGAAATAATCCCTTTGTAACTGCCTTTACTGTCGAATACTGCTAAAACAGGCGGCATTCCTTCTTTGAAATGTGATAAACAAGAAGCGAGCGTATCATCCTCATGTACTTCTGTGAAACCCTTTGAAAATACATCTTCCACAATTTTAACCATAAAAACACTTCATTACTCTTATTAATTCAATTTTAGGGATTGAATTCCCCATTAACATCCTCTCCGGCGATGTCCTCGTTATAGTTTTCGTCCTCATGAGCTTCTTCTTCAGATTCTTCTTCTTGCTCCTCTTCGCTGGCTCTTTCTCTGGCCCCTGCAGCCCTTGCTTTATCTTCAGCTTCACCTTTTGAAGGAAAAGCATCATCTAACCATAGTTTAAACTGTTTTTTACCTTCCGAATTGGAAAAAGCCCACTCACATAATTCACTGAAAACGCTATTCAAGTCAACCTGGTGATCGTTAGCTAACTGTTTTAGGTACTGTTCCCATTTAGCAGGAACAGATATCGCTAATCTGCTCATTTTTTTACTCATGCCCTTTCGTTTCATGGTGCATTGTATCTCTGTGTCGCTCCATCTCTGAATTGGTCTTGAAAGTTTTGCCACAGACAGGACAAGGAATATTGTTTGGCTCTACGCCGCCGACTGGTATTTCTTGAGATGACGGCGCACCCAACGTGTGGGGCTGATGAGAATCTTTGTCGCTCATAACTTAACACCTAAACAAGCCATAACTAGGTTCAGTCTTCTTAAGCATATGTGGGTGTAGCTAGACACCCACAAGTCACTTTTTGTTTCAAAGCTATTTACCAAAAAGACATGTAAGTAAAAAATATGCGTTAATTTTAGAAGAGAGAGTAACAACTTAGTAGTAAGGAAGCAAACATGTCAAGAAAACAGTCATGCGACAGTACATCTTACACTGGCGGTTTCAAAATCACGGTAACCCCAGACGGAACTTTTGTTGCCATAAAAGGAAACAATATCCTAAAAGCAGCAAGCGCAGAAGAAATTAACAATTTAATAATAATATTTAATGAGACAAACCCGCCGAAAGAAAATGATTCTACTGAATGCGGCGGCGGTCCCTTATTGAATGGGTACTTCTTTGAAATCCATAGCAACCTGCCCCGTGAAGGCCCCGGCGACAACAAGTCAACAAGACGAGCGTACCGAATGCTCACAGATTTGCCAGAGAAACCGCGACTCTTGGACATCGGTTGTGGTCCCGGAATGCAAACAATCGAGTTGGCAAAAATCTCTAACGCAGAAATCACGGCTATGGATAATAATCAATCGTTTTTGGAAGAGCTTGCAAAAAACTCGAAGGCTGAAGGCGTAGCAGAGAAAATTAAGATTATTCAGGGTGACATGTTCTGTTTGGGTTTTGAAGAGAGCAGTTTTGACGCCTTATGGTGTGAAGGAGCCATTTTTATTATCGGTTTTGAGAAGGGGCTACACGAATGGCGCAAGTTCCTGTCTGAAAAAGGCTACCTCGCAGTTACGGAAATGTGTTTGATAGACCCTAATCCACCCAAGGAGGTTAAGGATTACTTAACAAAAGTGTATCCGCCGATAAAAACGGTTAAAGAAAACTTGGAAATTATTAAGTCGGCTGGTTACAGTGTGGTGGGTTATTTTGTTTTGCCTGAGTCCAGCTGGTGGGAAAACTATTACTTGCCGATTCTGTCCAAACTGCCGGGGCTTAAAGCCAAGTATCGAGCTAACAGAGAGGCTTTTGCGGTTATCGATGCTGAAGAGTTGGAGATTGAAATGTTCCGTAAATACTCCAAGCATTATGGTTACGTATTTTTTGTGATGCAGAAAGCATAAGACAACTTTTCTTTTTTTATCTGTATTTATGTTGGATAAGACTTCAGAATCTGAATTTTTTCGTAAGTCTTATTAGAGAACAAACCTAGTTGCCGCTTGTTGATAAAACATGCCAGCCCCCATTAACAACACAAAAACAACAATCAACCCACAAAACAAACTAACAGCCCCAGCCAGCTTGGAGGTGGACTAACATGGCAGGCACATCCGTAGCCGTCAGCGAAGCAACAAGACTGGGAGAAATAAAATTCCCCGAATTCACCTCCAAATTAATCACAGACGTTTTTGACGCCCTAATCGCTGCAAACATAAGACAAACAGAAGCCTACGTTGAACTCTTAAAAGCAGTCTCCAAATCCCTCTCAGAATACATCAACGACACCAAAGATGACATCAGCGGCGACATGGTACTGCAGTTGCTTGCAAAAGTGCTTCCAGACCCAACAAGCGAGGCAGAACCAAAGTAAGAATCGGCGCAACCTTCTCCCAAACGGACGCTGAAACATTAAACAAAGCACTCGTTGTACCCAGGCGTACAAGAAACACCAGGCATCGCCGCAACAGCAATCAACAACCAAACTGCATTAGACCAAATAATTTCAGCAGTGGCAACACGCATTGCAGCAGACAAGTATAGTTTGCTTAAAGAAATGGTAAAAATGGGTGTTTTACGGTTAGTCGTTGAACAGGGAGTAATTGAAACCAAGTTAACTTTCACTACTTACGGTTCAACTTTCTACGAGTCAACTAAAAACAACTACAACTCCAGCTCATTTCAGTTAAAGCTAAAGCTAGAACCGGCGGATTAGCCAGCCTTTGGGTAAAAGCTTCAGCATCAACAAGCTTCACTTCAATGCATATCTCTACAGCTAAAGAAACAAACCGCGACATTTCAGGCAGCCAAGTCCAAATCTACGGTCACGTTCAAATCAACTTCAAAACAGACTACCAATCGTTAAGCACCTCCTAAAAGGTCGACAAGAAACATGGCAACCAGCATCGCAAAAGCAACAGAATTAGGCTTTGCTGAGTTCGCCTCCACCCTTATTTCTGAAACCCTTAACGCAGTTGTCACATCAATACTAACACAGGAAAAACAAGCCGTCCGAACTAGAAAAGCAAACATTGCTTTCACCTGAAGAATACGCGAAAGAGAACTTGACTGATGAAATAATTAGGGCAGAAATAATGCGTCTTTTCCCTTCCAGCACAGGCAAAGAGGACAAAAGCTCCGTGGACATTGGCGAACTATATACAGTTAAGCAAAGAAACTGGCGAGTCACCCGCAATAAACGAGAAAAGTTGGTTACAAAATAATAAAAACAGACGTGACATCCCACAACCCAAAACAGACTATACATTAACCAAACAGGCTACACAACAGTTCATGCTGCAGTAAGGTTAACGTTGGCTGCTCAGCATTTGCGTTGCTTAGGCGGTTATTGCAAGGGGGATCCCACGAGTATACGTTGACAATGGCCACATCAAGTCAAAACTCATGTTAAGACTTGAAACCCAAACACCCACAACCACAAAAGCAGCAACAACGGGTTCCCGAATTGCAAGTTTAAGCCTCCCCAAACTTATCGCGCAACCAGTCAACGCAACCAAACCAGAATTCTTAACGCTTAAAGCAGACGTTTTAAGCGAAGTTGAAATAACATTCAAAACGGTGGTACCATGAGCACAACAGCAAACGAGAAAAACGCTTTCTTCCTAACAGAAGCTATCCTATCAATCCACAACGAAGTCCAGAGTGCCCTAGACTACATCAGCACAGTCTCAGCAGAGGAAGGCACTGAACTTGGAAAAAGCACCGCCCTGCTAAGCATCGAAAACCTCCGCGTCAAAGTCCCATTAAAATTCAGTATTGAAACAGAAAAAACCAAACCTGAAACCACCCCAACACGCTCATTAACCCCAGACTGAAGTAGAAGGCTGCCTTAACAAAAAGAACAGGTTTAGTGGTTGAAAGAGACTTAACCAGAAAACTTTAACATTTCAGCAAAGTCAAAATCGCCTTCAAACCTGAAGAAATCCCAACAGCTACAACAACAAGAACCGCAACAACAACCACAAAAACACAGAAACCCAGAAAGAAGAGTGGGGCGAAATCGAAATCACTTTCGCACCAATAAAACGCCAATAAAGGCGACAATAACACTTTTTTATTTTTTTATTAGAAACTGAAAAAAGTTCCGGTTAAGAGTTTTCCGAACCATTTATCAAACCAACTGTTAAACATTTCAAGGCATTCATTTCGGTAAGCCGTTTCACCCGATTCTTCACGTATGCAACTGGCAAGCTCTAAATGGTTAAGGATTTCTGCTTTTGCTTCATTCAGGTTAACTTCCATGTCGTCAAGCATGTCGTTGCCACCTGCAGCGTAATCTTTAACGGAAGCCTGCAAAAACGCTCTTTTTTCTCGAATTAAATCTTCAAGTTTACCCTTTATCGCCATTGTTTCAAGGACACCTTTTCAGTCATCATAACCAAAATGATTATTTAATTTTTGGTTACCTCGCTGGTTGCTTGCTGCTTGTGTTTTTCAACGTCAATGTCTTTGTTTTTGGATGAACGGAATTGGTGGTAAATAATTAGAGCCAACGAAATCAGAAGCGCAGCGGCAGCCACAGCAGAGGTAGCTCCAATGATTAGCCATGCTTGCCAAGCGGGAAGGAAAGTTTCAAGGTACCGAAGTGAACCGATTAGAAAGAACAGGGAAGCAGCACCGATAAGAGAAATTGCCACGGACATCAGGATTGTTGTGGCGATACTGAAAATTAATAATTTTTTAAGCCGCTGTTTTAGGGCTGTTTCGGTTTCTTGGAAATATTCTTCTATTGCAGCCTTTACTTCGTTGAGAAGTTGTTTTATAATGTCTTTTAACGGCGGCAAAAATTCATCTCCACATATAAAAAACGGCAGGATATAGGTTAGAGGCTAACCTGTTATGTTGACGTATCATGCCTGATATGTAATCAACAGAGAGAGGCTCTAAACTGTTTGTGACTGCACAGTTGCAATCACACAAAGCCACATTTAACCAAAAAGTTTGGCGAATAAAAGTTAAAAGACTCATCAACTATTTGTAGCAGAATTAACCAGTGACCCTTGTGACCCCCAGCATCGACTTAATCATTGCAGCTTTCCTGTTAATGGTGTCTTTAACTGCGGTTATTTCATTAAGACTAAAAATTCCTTATACAGTGACACTGGTAATTTTAGGCGTAACAATAACAATTGTTTTAAGCATTCTCGCGTTTGAAGGACCATTCCAAGCGGGCGCACAATACATAATGGATCAGATACGTTCAGCTTACGCGCAGCTTGTAGCGGGAGAAAACGGAGGCGCATTTGTGGGTCTGATTGTTCCGCCACTGCTTTTTGAAGCAATGATACATATACGTACAGACGATTTGCGTGCCGTAATCCGTCCAGCCTTGGCATTGGCAACAGTGGGCGTCGTGATAGCAACAGTTGTCGGCGGCTTATTCTTGTGGCTTATAGTTGGTCTTGAGCCCATGGTTGCATTTTTGTTTTCTGCACTCATAGCGCCAACCGACGTAGTAACTGTGCTTGAAGTTTTTAAACGTGTAAAGGTACCCTCAAAATTAGCCACACTTCTAAAAACCGAGTCAGCGTTCAACGATGCACCAGCAATCGTCATCTTTACAACTATACTTGCACTTGCAAGCCGCCAAATAGTAACGCCGATTGATGCTGCCTTCAGCTTTGCCTATGTCATGATTGCGGGAGCGCTTGTTGGGTTAGCGATTGCTTTTGTAGCTGAAATTCTTTCAAGCTTATTTACTGACCCAGTTGTAGAAACAATTCTTACAGTAGTCGTAGTGTACGGTTCTTACGCGCTTGGAACGGGCATAGGAGCCTCTGGATTAGTCGCTGTTTCGGCTGCTGGTCTATACTATGGCAGCTACACTATGCGTTCAGCCATGGATCAAAAGGAAAGAGACGCCGTAACCATCTTTTGGCAAATCGTCGCGTTCATCGGAAACACCGTAGCCTTCCTGATTATCGGTTTTGAAGCAAACCTGCTGGAATTCACGCAATCAATCTTGCTGATTGCTGCAGCTTTTGCTGCGGTAACCTTAGGAAGAGCCGCCACTGTTTACCCGATACTGCACTTCTTTAAGA
The DNA here is from genome assembly GCA_963832745.1 of Candidatus Bathyarchaeota archaeon. Classification (GTDB taxonomy): domain Archaea; phylum Thermoproteota; class Bathyarchaeia; order Bathyarchaeales; family Bathycorpusculaceae; genus Bathycorpusculum. The sequence continues at coordinate 66,770 of CAWHVC010000005.1, forward strand.
AAAAAATTGGCGAAAAAACCTCTACTATTTGGAGCCATGTGGCATTAATTGGAGGAGCCCGAGGCGCTGTATCCATTGCTTTAGCGGCAACAATCACTGCTTCTGCGGTTATTACTCAAAACGACATAAACGTTATCAATACTATGGTTTTCGGTGTGGCGTTTATTTCTATTATGATTCAAATGCCGATGCTTTTTGGTTATGCAAAACGTAAACTCGCTAAATGTGACGAAGGCAAAGAAGATGAGTTGCATGAAAAATTTGCGGCAATAGAAGCAGCAATTATTGAAGTAAATAAACTAAAAATTGAAGAAAAAATATCGCATATAGAAGTTGAGAATGAGCTTGAAAAACTCAAAGATGAACTTGACTCCATATTGAACGAGTCTTCAGCGTCGCTTCAAACTAAAAAAATAATTCAGGAAAGAGCCGCTACCCTCTTTGCATCTATACCAAGAATTTCAAGACCTATCCAGATTCCTCATCAAAGATCAAAAGAAAAAAATAACAAAAAAGAAGAAAAAGAAAACGCGGCAAACCATCCCCAAAATGAAGCTTAAATTTTGTATTAATTCATCTTCAAAATCAAAAGGCTTTAAAACCTAATTTTCCATGGTCAACTCTACCTAAATGGTCAATAACTTAATATTGTCCACTGTCCTTTTTCGGATAAAAACAAATGAAACTAACCTGTAAAGCTTTGGATTGGAATATTGACCCAATTTTTAAAGACAAAGCTTTCATTTATCTGGAGTATAATCAAATTGGAAATTAAAATCCTCGGAGGAGCCAGAGAAGTAGGCGGCTCATGCATATCTGTTGAAACCGATTCATGCAAGGTTGCCTTAGACTATGGCACTAAACTTGAAGGCGAACCAAAAAAGTTCCCAAAAGATTTTGACGCCGTAATAATTAGTCATGCTCACCTTGACCACACAGGCAGCTTGCTAAGTCTATCAAAACATAATCCCACAATCGTTGGCTCCGAAATATCACGAGACGTAACCGTAGACCTGTTACATGACATGGTTAAAATTCAAAACGAAAAAGGCAACTTGGAATACGAAGATTTTCACGCTGAAAGAATAGGAGAATGCTGGTGGAGCCGCGATTCAATCGCTCTGCCGGGAATGAAAATTAATCTTCAATCAGCAGGCCACGTTGCAGGCGCAAAAGTAACTAGCCTTGAAGCTGAAGGAAAAAGAATCATTTACACAGGCGATATTTGCACTCATGACACTGAAATATTGCATGGCTGTAAACTTCAAACACTGCCCAAAAGACCAGACGTTTTAATTTCTGAGTCAACTTATGGTGGAAAGGTGCGACCTCCAAGACGTCAATTGATTGACGAGTTCATGGATGAATTAATTAAAACTATGGATCGTAGAGGAAACGTTTTGATTCCTACTTTTGCGTTTCATCGAAGCCAAGAAATGGCCAAACGAATCGACACTGCAATAGAAAACGGTTACTTACCACGCTATAACGTTTACACTATTTCTAACCTTGCCCACAGAATCAACGGTTACTATAACCACAACAAACCGTTGTTCACAAAAGAAATCCGGCAACAGAAAACACCCTTCAACTATCGACACGTCAAACATCTTTACCGCACAGCCCAAATTGAAGACCCAGCCATCGTAATATGTACATCTGGTTTTGGACACGCAGGCGCAAGCCTCAGGCTCTTAAAGGATTGGGCAGGTGATAAACGCAACTCAGTTATCTTAACCTCGGGTTACTTGCCACCTGATAGCCCATTGAAGACGGCAAAAGAGGAAGGCTTTTTCAAAACAGAAGAGGAAACAGTCATGGTTAATGCGCAGGTTAAGCAGATTGAGCTTTCAGGTCACGCAGATCAAAATGAGTTAGTTGAGATTGTTAGTAAGCTGAAGCCTTTGCGGACTGTTCTTGTTCATGGTGATTTGGAGCAGGCTGAGTTGTTGGCTGAGAAGATTGGTGAGATGACCGATGTTTGCATACCTCAGCAAGATGAAGTTATTGATGTTTAATCGCATCATTTTTCTGTTTTTTCTTTAAATCTTTGTTTTTTCAGGGTTTTTATGTTGTTTTTTTGGTTTGAAACGCAAAGCCTATTAGCAACATTAGAATATTATAATATATGCAGAGATGTGTGGAACCCAAAAACGGAATCCGATACTTGCAAAACATAATGGTTTCACAATCATTTCAAAACAACATAAAAATCAAGGGAGGTAAGAACGAAAAATGAAAACTTGGAAAATTATAACTATAATCACCCTTGCAACAATAGGAGCAGCACTAATAACCACAGCAGCTTTCGCTTCCGCATACAACCCCTACCAAACCATGGTTCCAACCCAAGGCTACCAAGGATGGATGATGAACAACGCAAACACTCCAGCAAGCACCGTGCCAATTAATCAGCCACAAACAAACAGCTATGGAGGATACGGTTGCAGAGGACCAGGATACAATAATTACGTTGCACCAGCAGCGCCTTCAACAAACAGCACAAATACAACATCATTAACAATTGAACAAGCAACACAAGCGGCACAACAATACGTAACAGCCCTAAACAACCCTGACCTCAAATTAGGTCAAATTCAAGAATACACTAACAACTATTATGTTCAAGTTTACGAATCCAGCACAGGCAACGGAGCTTTTGAACTACTCGTTGACAAATATACAGGAAATGTCTATCCCGAAATGGGACCAAACATGATGTGGAACACTAAATACACCACAACCACCGGCGTCGCGGGAGTCTTTAACGGAATCGGTGGCATGATGGGTTTCCAAAGAACAACCAACACACCAATGACCTTAACAGTACAGCAAGCAACAACCAACGCCCAGCAATACCTTAACACTTACTGCCCAGGAGCAACCGTAGGTGACGTAACAGCTTTCCATGGCTACTACAGTGCTGAAGTACTTTCAGGCGGTCAACCATACGGAATGCTTAGCGTAAACGGTTACAATGGACAAGTCTGGAATCACACTTGGGATTGCGGTTTTGTGCAAGAGCAGACTGTCGGTTAAACCGGCAGTACTCCAACATTTATTCTAACTGAAATTTAACAAAGCTTAAAGGGGGAATGTAACAAAGTTAGAATATTCGAAGGAACCAAGCAATGGCCGAAAAAACCAAAATAGACATGACGGTATACAACATGCAGGCTGAAATATCAAAAACATTGGCCAACCCCTTACGCTTAGCAATACTTCACACTTTAAAAGAAGGAGAAAAAAACGTTAACGAATTAACCGACATTTTAGGAGCAAGCCAATCAAACCTTTCACAACATTTAGCTTTAATGAGGCAAAAGGGCATAGTAGCCACAAGAAAACAAGGCACAAGCATATTCTATCATGTTACTGACCCAAAAATTAACGAAGCATGCGACATTATGCGTGAGCTTTTGTTAAATCAACTTAAACATAGGCAGGAACTTGCCAAAAAGTTTCCAACATAAAATCAGAGGTGAAATACAATGTTCTTTTTAGGGTGCGGATGTGGATGCGGTTCTAATCGCAGCCGAGACAGAAATGAGGATAGAGTTCGAGAGGTTGTACGGGAAGTTGTAGTTATCCCCTGCAAGTACTGCGGCACCCTGTTTCCTCAAACAGCCGTTTTTTGTCCTCACTGCGGAGCAAAAAGAACCGCCTAACTTTTCAAATTTTTTAAATTTTTAGGACAACCCGCCAGGCTTCTTCGAAGGCATTAAAGATTTTTCTTGGCGCGACACAGTCACCAATAGCATAAACCATCGGGGCAGCACCTGCATATTCTTTTGCATTTTTCGGTTTGAAACCTACCGCTGAAACTACAGTGTCAGCCTCAACTTCATGCTTTTGCCAAGAAGAATCAGAACAAACAACTTTGCCGCCTTTTATTTCATCCAAATGCCAACCAGTATGCACTTCAATGCAGGCTTCCATCAGTTTTTGAGTTAACGCCATTTGGCTTACCGGCTCCATGTCAACAAGGATATTGTCAAGCATTTCAACAATAACTGGCTGTTTTTTGAATTGCTGGGAAATATAAAGGGCTGTTTCAGCACCTACTAATCCGCCTCCGATAATGACGATTTTGTCGCCCACTGCTTGTTTGCCTATCAGTACATCAACGGCGTTAACGACGTTCATGTTCTCTGTTGGGACCATTAAAGAAACAGGGTCAGATCCACACGCAACTATAACGGCATCAGGGTTTAACGATTTTACTTGGTCAGGAGTCGCTTCAGTACCCAGTTTTACTTCTACGCCTAACTGGTTAACCTGCCGCAAAAGCCAATTAAAAAGCTGTTTAACGTCCCACTTAAACGCTGGCACCGTACTCTCAAGCATGTGACCACCCAAAACCTGATTCTTCTCAAACAAGATTACCTTGTGCCCACGTAACGCTGCTACACGGGCCGCCTCCAAACCTGCTGGACCACCACCGACGATTACAACGGTTTTCTTGGGATCCGTCGGGGTGATTGCGAAGTCTTTTTCTCTGCCGCATTGGGGGTTAACTTCGCAACGTATTGCTTGACCAGTGAAAAACCGTGACAAGCAGCCTTCGTTTCCGCGTATGCATGGGCGAATGTCATCTTTTTTGCCTTCCGCCAATTTTTTAGGTATGTATGGGTCAGCAATTAGAGCGCGTCCAAGAGCAACTAAATCTGCTTTGCCTTCTTTTAACGCCTGCTCACCTTCATCCACATTAAGAGAACCAACCGTTAACACTGGAACAGAAACCAGTTTTTTAATTGCCTCCGCGTAAGGAACGAGAAATGCCCTTGGAACATACACTGGCTGAATAAACTCGGGCAACGTCTCGTAAATCCCAGCGGTAACGTTGAGATAGTCTACGCCTGCGTTTGAAAGCATCCTTGCGAACAGGGCTGTTTCTTCAATGCGCAGTCCACAGGGCATGAACTCGTCTGCAGACATACGGTAACCCACAACAAAATCTTCACCAACCTTTTCCTTGACTCTTTGAAATGTTTCAAGTGCAAACAAGGCACGGTTTTCAAGTGAGCCGCCATAAATGTCGGTGCGTTTGTTTGTTATTGGTGAAAGGAACTGGTCCATAAGGTAACCATGGGCACCGTGAAGTTCCACACCATCCAGCCCCGCCTGCTTTGCCCGTCTTGCAGCTTCAGCAAATGAATCCTGAATTAAATCAATCTCATCTAAGTCAAGCTCTCGAGGCATAACACCGAGAAATTGGCAGGGAACGGCTGACGGCGCAACAGGTTGCAACCCCATCATGTTTGACGTGGTTTGATTGCCTGCATGACAAATCTGCAAGATTGCAGGCGCGCCTTCTGCGTGTATGGCTTCGGCAAGTTCGCTTAGCCCGGTTATCATGTGGTCGTTTTGGACGCCGAGTTGGCTTATGGCTGCTTTGCTTTCTGCCTCGTCGATAAAGCTGTATTCTAAAATTATCATGCCTACGCCGCCTTTGGCTCGTTCAGTGTAGTATTTTATCATTTTTTGTGTAACTGACCCGTCAGGCCGGGCAAGGCGGGTACACATGGGAGCCATAACAAAACGGTTTTTTAAAGCTAAGTTTTTAAGATTAAAGGGTTCAAGTAATTTCCAATTATCCAACAAAAACACTTCCAGTTTACAAGATAAGAAAAAGAAATCAATCATTGTTTGATTGGCACAGACTAATAAGAATTTGTGGCTACACTAATGAACAAAAAAGGTTTAGCTTAAAAGAAAGCAAAAAGAAAAAGAAGATTAGGCAAAGTTTAACCAGCTAATTCAGGCGCATCAAGTTAGCCTTGACTTTTTCGGCTAACGGAATACCTAAAGACTTCTCCAAACCCAAATAAATGGCGGACGCAAGCTGTGGAATATCAGTTTTTTCCAGTGCCGAAGGTTCCTTACGTAATTGTTGCCTGCAGATTCTGTAAAGAAAGGCTTTAGCAGCTGGCCCTAAATCTTCGGCCATCACTGCCAAGATTTCTTGTTCCAGTGTCATTGCGTTGGTTCTGCCCCAGGTTCGTTGATTAATTCTTCTTGTAATCTAAAGGCGTTAATCATTCGTCTGAAGGCGTCGGTTAATTCGTCAATTTCGTCGCCGGTTTTTAGATTAATGTTTTCTTTGAGGTAATGCCGCTGGGTCATGTCGCCTAAGCTTACTTTGTGTGCAATTTCAACGAGTTTCTTAAGTGGAAGGGTGATGCGGTTTCCAATGGTTACTGCCAACACGACTGAGATGGCAGCTGTTACTCCAATGAACACGACAGCTAGTATTGTGCTGAAAGCTGCATAGTTTTGGGATGCTGTTGTGGCTGCTGCAACGTTGTTCATTGTGATTGTTCTTACTTCTTGAAGTTTTGTGTCTGCTTGGGAAACTGCGTTCATCAGAACGGTTATTTGTGTCCATGTTTGGGATACTTGTTGGTCACCTGATAGGGAGCTGCTGCTTATGATTGAGCTGATTTGTGTGATGGCTGGGTCTATCGTTTGTTTGTCTATGTTTACGACTTCGTTGAATTTTGCTAAAAGGTCGGGGTCATTTGCTAAGTCGGCTTGCAGGTTTGTTTGGGCTTCTACGATGATTTCTGCACTGTTGACCATTATTTGTTCGCCTTGTTCGGGGCTGTTCATTGTGTACATGATTGTGCCGAATTGTTTTTGGTCTAATCCTTGGGCGTATGCGTAGGCGTTGTTGTTGATGTCTACTTGTTTGTTTACTTGTGCTTCTAGGTTTTGCATTTGGGATGTGTTGTATGCAGTGGCTGCTCCTGCCGCTACAAATAGTGCTACTAGTATTAGGTATGAGAGGAGTAGTTTTCGTCTGATTTTCATTTTTTTCACCTTTGAGTGTAAGCTGAGTATTAAATATTGAGTCTCAATAAACAAATTAATAAAGCTTCGCGCACACATGCCCAACAAAAATACAAAACAAAAAAGAAGCTAAAAATTCTCCCGAACAATCATATCCAAAACAGCATCACAATCAACCGACCTATCCAAAAAAATACTAAGCTGATTCTCACCAACACTCAAACACAAAACACTCAACAAATCACCCCTCAAAACCACACTATTCAAAGGCCCAGCAGCAGTAGCCTCAAACAATTGAGAAGAAGAATCAAAAATCTCCGAAGACAACAAAGCAAAACCAAAAACATCCTCAGAAGTACACACATTAAACAGTGCCCTAACCGAATTTTTCAAAATAAAAGCTTCAACCCTATGAACCTTTTGAACCTCAGCAATAATTAACTGCAAACTATCAAAATCACGCTCAATTTCAACCCTATCATAAGGTACCTCATCGATTCTGAAAGAATCAGAAATTTCAACTGAACCATCAATCATCTTAAAATCTCCTTAAGCACAGGCTTCACTACAACAGATGAACCTTTATTTACACCCAAAACCGTTTGCAACTTATGAGAAACTTGAATTGCACCAGTACCCTCAAGTTTCGAATTCTTAATCGCCTGGAACTTGCAACGAACCGTCTTTTTTAATTGAACATCCGAAATAGAAACCTCGTCTATCGAATTTTCGCCATAGCGTTCTCTCCACTCACCGATTAAAGCCCGATCCAGCAACACTGAATCAAGGGAAGAAGAAACTACGCTAAAACCTGAAAAGTTTTCCACCCTAAACTTAGCCTCAGGAATATCTATCTTTGCTGGTTTGTTAAACAGTGCAGGTTCAGGCGTTGGCATAGGTGTTGGTGCAGAGTAGCCAGTTTGCATTGTTTGAGTGGGATTACTTGAGGGGTTTGAGATGGGCAGGTCAATTGTTTTTGGTTTTGGCGGTTCAATTATTTGTGGATTACTGCTTTTTTCTTCTTTGCGTGAAACTACTTCTTGTATCACTTTTAGTGTTGTGGGAAACAGGATGTTGGTTAGACGGGTTATTTCTTTTTGGCTTATTTGGTTGGTTGCTATGGTTGCGAGGTAAATGTTTTCATGGCGGTTGAAGAAGATGCTTTGCCCAGTTCCTTTAAACGTTAACGATTCTATTCTGCCTATGATAGAGGCTTTTTGAGATAGTTTTTCGAAAGAACCTGAAACTTGCTTAGCTAACTCGGTGTTTGTGGCGCGGTCTTTGGCTATTACTTGATTACTGTCGTCTAGAACCACAAGGCTGGATATGCCGGAATAGGCAGTTTTAATTTCATTCAGCGTTGTTTCAAGTGCTGAAACGTTTACTTCCATTTTTTCACTCTTGCCCCTTCTTTTCCTTGATGAGTTAGTTTCACTGGCAAGCATTATGCGGTAGGGTGCTAAATTGAGCAACTATTTAACCGACAATACTTCCTCAAGCAATATAGTAAGTCGCAAGTAATACGATACTAATAAATTATACTGACGACCTGTACAACAAAAATACAAACAGCCTACAGGCCAAAAATTTGATTGACCAGCTCCTGACCACCCGGCTGCAGCCTTAACAATTCGATTATCGCTTCAACATGCGACTTCTGACGAGTATGCGAAGGAGTATGGTCATCACCCGCCTTAAGGACATACAAAAAGTCTTCTTTAGGCAAACCCCACACCACACCCACACGGTCACTGGACAAAACCTGCAAAAAACAATGATTAAGACTCTGCTTGGGCGTAGTAAATAGCCTGAAAGGTTTGTGCTGAGCCAAAGTGTAAGCAATTATGCCAGCGCTGTTTGAAGATGCCAACTTCTTAACTCTCAGCCAGAGGGTTTGGCAGGGTTGACTGCTGCATTTACGGCAGAATTGGCGGTCTTCTGGGTCAGCGTTTTTGTTCCATTGTTTGCAGAATCCGCGGTTTACTAAATAGGGCAATAGGTGTTTCCCCTGTTTTGTTTGAATGCTTCATTAAGGTAGAGTTGGAAATATAAGTTTAAGCAGGTTTGCTTTTACTGAAAATATTTTGTTTTTTGATGGAGGGAACTGGTTTGTGGTTGGGAAATCCGTATAAGCAAGCTATGACACGTGTCATAGTGAGGTGGGTAAAGTGTTATCACGAGACTGTGATGGATGCAACCAACTAAACAACTGCAAACGCCGCTTCGACAAAGTCACCGTATGGCAAAAAGTATTCTGCCCAGACGGAACCGCACACCTAGTCGACAGTTAAACCAATTGAAAAGCTATTACTTTAAATCACCTTTTTTGGCGCCATCTAAAAAACAGTAAACTCAAAACAAATGCCAAAACAATTATGCCTGAACCGGCAGCAACAGTAATCGTCAATGCGGAAGGTTGATTGCTTGTTTGAGAGGCGGTTTGAAGAGATGTAGTTGGTTTTAGTGCTATCGCGTTCATGTTAACCTGTTGGGTGAATGGGTAATTGTCAGTGTTGTTTTGGTTAATAACATAGGTGCCCTCATTGTGGTAATCGCTCCAGTAGTTTCCTTGTTGGTTAAAGTCCCATTGATTTGAAAAACTAGCGTTTTCTGTCTCGGTTACCGATATAATTTCGGTCATGCATACTTGCTGGGAATTGTTGATAAAATTGTTTAGGTGAAAAACGTTGTTTACTGGTAAAACGTCTGCTAGGCTATGTGAAGTATACTCAAAATTAACCGCTAAGTTGGAGTTATTAATCGTGTTGCCCACAACTTCATTGCTTTGTCCATTAAAAATATGAATCCCCTCCTGATTGGACACTAACGAATTATTTGTTAGCCGGTTACAGCTTGAGAGGTCAAGGTCTACGCCATAGTTATTGTTGCGCAGTTCACTGTTTGACACTTGAATGTCTCCGCTTTGTGCAAAGTGTATCCCGTGATTGCACTTGCTGACCGTTACAGCATTTATTGTACAATTTGCGGCTTCAAGCAGTCCTACCCCATAATTGAACCCAACAATCGCCACGTTTTTGACCAAAACATTGTAATGGTACATGATTGCAATGCCATACTCCAAAAGACCACCGCCACCACAATTAATTAAATGATTATTTCCATCAAATACGATTCCGTCACAAGTTATGGCAATAGAATAACCCGAAATGTCCTGAGTTAAAAAATAGGCACGGTCGTCCTGACCGATTAGACCTTTATCTTCAGTAAGGGCACCACCATTTGAATAATACTGGATTCCATCCTTAGAAATTGATATTAACGGATAGTACGGGTTAGTGCTAAATGGGTTAGCTTCGACTAAAGGCAAAGATGAAAAAACGAATAAGACCGCAAGCGTCGTGACCAAGATTACGCTTAAAGCTTGCTTCACTGGTTTCACTTCAAACATATTTTTCTTTAATTGCTTAATAATCTTTCAACAAAACTATTTTTTAACTAACTCTTATCTTAAAAGCAGAAATTTAAATGATCTATAAAGGGATTGGTGGGTAGTATGTAAGTTGGTAAGAATGTAGTAGTGGATAGAAGATATAAGCAGGCATAAGGTGATAGTTGGAATTGTTGGTGTGGAGATTGGGTTGTAGTTGGGTTTGGTGTAGGTTGTGGATGGGTGGGTTGATATGTATAAACTGTATGGTGTTAACGTAGGACAAATATTTGGGGTTGTCGCTTCTTTGATTTAGTATAATAGAATAGATAGATATTGAGCTTAGGAAGATTTGGTAAGTTGGCGTAATGCTGTGCGTTACTACGTGTAATTGTCCGTCACTGACTAAATGGACTGAGCTATTGTACAATCCATCGATACTGTAATTCATTGATATTTGAGGGTCTAATTGACTCATGACGCCTGCGCTAATGTTATGTTCAAAGCAATATTGGTGTTGTAATAGGTTGTGTTTACAGGCGAATATACTGTTACGCTAGAGTCAAACGTAACAGCATCGGTGGAATCAGCTTTGGCAGGGCATAGATAGAATAAAGTAAAGAAGTAATAAGGAGAAAACTGTTATTGAGGTAAGTACTCTTTTCATTTGGCATCAGTAACTGAATTATTACAGGTTCCTAATAGTTCTCCCAGGAACAGCTATGCAAAAGAACGGTTAATACCAGTATCTTTACAACCAAAGGGTAAGGGTACACCTGTCAGGGGAAAAGGTGTCATTATTTCAAGTTTGGGTTTTTTCGATGCTTCAAAAAGCAAAACTGCGACTACAACAATTACAATAATTACAACTGCTACTTCAAGGCTAAGGTGCTTGTAGCAACAAAAAAAGTGACAGCTTGTTTATCAGTATAGCCGAATGTGTCATTAGCTAACGTAAGTTGATGAATCCACCGGATAGTTGTGGTAGTGTGGTATTGCATAAAGCGTTATGTTGTCTTTTCCGTAAGACTGTATCCCATCATCCTGCAATGTAACTGTAAAGTCTAAAGTCACGTTGGATTCCAAGTAAGGCATGCTTGAAGGTGACAAATATTCACTTCCATAGGAACGCTTGATAGTATAATTGATATCATTGAGGCGCATAGGGTTTTCAACAAATAAATATAATTGCAGAACAGGGTATTGTAAAACACCTGAGGTTGAAGCAGTAAAATTAAAAGAGCTTCTGTGTTGGGGTAAAAATCGTAAAGCGTGTTATAATTAGCTCTTCAATTTTACTCCCACACGATAAGTCGTTGGTTTCCATTATTGAAGACATCAGGATAATAATGAAAATTGGTGACGTTGAAATAGCCTTCAACATAATCACCTTCCAATAATTGCAACCGTAATAAGACTATTTTCTCAGGAACCAAAGTAAAATTTTCATATATTACATGCGTAAATTCAGTGGCGGAACTCTCAAACGCTGATTGAGCAGTTACACCTTCACTAACCATTAGCTTAGGGTTGAGAAAGCAATTAGAATCAGCACTATAGCAAGAGCTTTATTCAAAATAGCATGCTTACACATGCATTGTTTTTATGATAAAAGGTTTGCAGTAAAACATTCTTGACTAAGGTTAGTAAAGGTTTCTTGACCTAACAAGAAGCCCTGCCAAACAAAGTTATTTTTGGTCCTGTTTTTCCACTTTGGTAACTAACTCCTAATGCTACAAATGGTAAGAAAAAATGGTTTCACTATAATCTCAAAAAATCAGCAAGTAACAACAAAATTAGTCCACAACAGATAAAATGCACCGTAACGGCTAAACAACAATGCTATTGCAGTAATACTTCTTTCCAAGTTAGCCTTAGTTTTCTTCAAGTAAGCGTTTATGGCGAATATGAAAGCAGGATCGCAAATATAAAACATAAGTTATCGTTAGAAATATTGGCTACTAATAATAAAAGCAGAATAAGTAAAATAGTGAAGAATCAAGAAGACTAAAACCTGACCAATCAACCAAACTATTGCGTATCTACGCCTTAATTTTAAAAGATGAGAGTGCTTATCTTGATTACTTGCCATAAACTAAGTAATATTGCATTATAAAAGAACTTTTTTGAAATAAAATCAAGTTAACGGTAAATATAATAATAAACGTCTAATCGTAAAGCGATAGAGGGTACATGTTCATCCAGCTAATGGGGCATAGTTGGTTAACACATGTCTTTTCCTCATATAGGGGTACTCTCTGCTAAGAAAAGGGTAACTTGTTATTCTTCTTGATTGGTTTCTTCAGGGATATGGGTCATCAAAGAGCACCAACCGGCATAATTTCAAAAAAGCCTCTTGCAACACTTTTCAGCGCACTGTTGATTATTTGGAGAGATTTTTATGTCTTCTCAAAGAATTAGGTGGTGTTTTTTTCTTTTGTATTTTGTATTAGCCATAGTATTGCGTCGTCGTAGGTGGTTTCTTTGCCTGTTTTGGAGGTGATGAGTCCTTTTATTTTGGTTAGTTCGGTGTGTGTGGTGTCGTTTATTTGAGGGTTCTCATTGGGTGGCCTTATTGCCTATAGGGTGGAATTGTTATTAATGGTTGCTATCAATCGTTACTAATGATAAGTAATAAATACTAACAGTGCCTAACAAGACTACCAGTGAACGCTAATGGTAAAAATACTACATAAAACTAGACAAACAAACCTACCAAACACTACAACAAATCCAAAAAAACCTCCAAACCCTCACAACCTACTCGAAAACATAGAAATCGAAATAGACGAAGAAGAAAGAAGCAACCAGCCCCTCCAAACCAAATCACAAGACACATACCCGACCACGGGCCTAGCTGGTTGTGGCAGTTTGCATAATCCGCTTGCAACCCACAAAAACCGCAGACACGAAAACACAAACCCCTGCAAGGCCCTTTGGTTGGTGTGCTAAGGGAAATTACCAACAAAAAAAGAAACGGTTTAAGTAAAGTTTGAGTGCAGAGAGTGGGATTTAAAGCCCCAACAAGTGGAGTCGCCCACAACTCCATTTTTCTCATTATTTTTTAATGTCAATAATTTGCATATTTAACGTGTATAATATCGAGAGTTTGCCACACTTAAAGAAAGTAGTTCTAAACACCAATACTTGAGGATTAGCTGTGTCTTGTTTGGAGATTACGGTCAGGTTGGCAAGTCATGACAGTAAATTCAGAGAAAAGAACTATTTAACAGAGTTAGTTATTTTTTTGGTGCCTCTCCATTTGAAACGGGGAAAAATGTTTCAATTCTTTTGGTATTTTGATTTTTCTTTTTAACCTCTTTGGTTCTATAATCAAAGTTTGTTTTGATTTTTAAGTCGTTTACTTTTGCTTTTTTCGATGTCATTTCTTTTCTACCTCTAAAGATTTTTTGTTTCGAAGAATTGATTTCTTATCGAGCATGGATCTCTATTGCTGCCTCATCTGAGGCGATAGTGTATAAGCAATTACGGTTTTGCATATTTTCCCAGGGGCGGTTTACCTTTTGGGAAAATCTACATCTTCGCGGCGTTAGGCATTTTTGCCCAAATTAACGCTTCACCCAACCTTCTTTTCTTCTCTTAGACGAGCTTTGCCAGAATCACATGTTTCATTAAATACATGTGATCAAAGAATCCCATAAACCAATAGAGCCAGAGCCATTCTTTTAAATCATTCTATACAAGAAAAATTTCACGTATATACGTGTCCATCTAATTTTATTCTTGTACACAATGGCATAGGCGAACATAGTTGGCACCAAGCCTTAAATAAAATTGAGTGAAACTCACCCGAAAAAAAACTCCTATAGTTTTGTATTGTTGGTGCAGGGGGGGGATTTGAACCCTGTCGCCCGTGGAGAAATCACCCGCCCTCTTTCCTTTTTTCTTTACTATTGCAAATTAGGGCTTCTATTATGCCTAAAAATTGTATCCATCTAATCGTCGAATTCTATCTCCAACTCTTAACTCCTGCGAGCAAGGAAAATACAAAGAGGCTTGGAGCGAAAATCTTGAACGAATTATTGCCCAATCCCAAAACGAACTAAAAAATCACAGTGTTACTCCAGAAAATGCAGTTTTAACCCAAAAAGGCATTCAAGCGTCTTTGCCGTCTTCACTTGATAATAACGGACAATTCTCACCTACATCAAAAACAGCTAATTGCTGGAGCAAGAAGCAAAAAAGAGCCTACCACTGTGCAATATCAGGACTAAAAAGATGCAAAGCATTAGGCTACAAAGCATTCTTCCTAACACTCACCAGCTCACCAAAAACAAATCATCCAGACTTAAGAAAAGACTGGGACATACTTGTAAAGCGCATACGAAAGCTCTTTCCTAAATTCCAATACGTAAAAGTTGAAACATTCGAAGGCTATGGCGTCATTCATGCACTTTATCATCATGCTTTTGAAGACTGGAACTACAAAGATATTCACCATTGGATAAGCAAAGCATGGTCAGATATTCATCAAGCACCTATAGTTTGGAATAGTGTTGTAGGTGAAGGTTGGTCAATCAAAAAAGTAGCTGGTTACCTCTGCCAATATATGAGTAGCCAACGAGGCTTTTTTAGACGTAGCACATCTTTAAACTGGATATTCGCTGGTTACAGGAAAAAATGGGTTTCTTTGATCAAGAAGTATGAATTTAGAAAAGCACTTCGTGCATGGAATTTTCTTTTGACGGTCCCTGCAATCTATACCACATAAGAAACGTTTCTTAAAAAATATTTAGATGTACTTGGACCTAATAGGGCGATTTGATGATGGGTTGCATAACGATTATTGGCAAGATTTTATTAATAAAAAAATCCTAACTTGCTCTATTAGAATAGGTAATGAAGTGCATTAAAATGAGCAATAACGATGAATTTAAATCAATCTACAAAGATCTTGAAGACAAAAATTACCCAGTTAGGCATCTAAAGAATGTCGCCGATGTTTTTCAAAAAATCCGAGACCAAATGCATAAGGAAGGAAAAACAGATGAAGAAGCAAAGGCTCAGTGGGAAGTAGATGTCTTCAACTTAATGATCGATGCAAATATTGTTAAGCCTATGTTCGTTATGACAAATGAGAAAGGCGAAGAGATAATCTACCCGAATACGAGTGCATTTACCGAAAAAACATATGAATATTTCATTGAAAGATTGGATTTGACTAATAATCCTCAACTTAGATCACGCTATGCTCACATACTTTGGCTAAGCCCAAAAAAACATGGAAAATTTGCGCAAATAGCGATAGACGATTATTTGGAACTTGTTAAAATATATGAAAAAAAGGACATCGATGACCCATCTGGACTTTTTGGTTTAGATATTATCAATTCAATCGAAAATGCTTTTGCATTGGCAACAAATATCGGTGACTTAACTCGGGTTAATACCCTAAAGAATGAGATTAAGCGATTAATCGTTAATTTCAATCCAGTTAGCAAGTCTTTATTTGTTTTGAGGGCTCAATTGATTGATCTGATGTTTAAATATGGGAAGTTTTTTGTAAGCGAAGATTTTCAAGGACTAAATAATTTATGCTTGAATTATGCCCAACAACTTCAGGATTGTCATCAATCGATTACCATTTTAGAGATAGGTGCTAAAATCGATCAAAAGCTTGGTAGCTCGATTGCTAATTGGAAGCAACTAATCGCTGAATGCTTTGAAAAAATGATGATTGCTAATATTGAAAAAAATAAGCTCGCTGCACTTCATTTCTGCGAGTTAGCACTAAAATATTATAGAGAAATCAAAAATACGTTAAAGATAAATGAATTAGAGAAAGTTTATGATCAATTAAAAAATGAAGCTGAATTTAAAGAAATTAGTGTTCCAATAGACCTTACGGACTACATTAAGCAATGTGAAGAGACTGCCAAGAAACTCTCTGGATTTTCAAGCGAAGACATAATCAAGTATCTCATTAGTGAACCAACCTTATTACCGAAATACAAAGATGTTGAGAAATCAGCAATCGAAATAAGCAAAGGGCATTTTGCAAGTGTTATACCGCATACCGTATCAGACGAAAGAGGACATGTTGAACAGCATTTTAGTACTGATGACGAATTACGGGAATTCCAAACGCTCCAACATTATGATAGGACTCTACAAGTCCAGAGCATGCAGCTAGTAAATAGACTAATAATCGAAGCTGTAAAAGCAAAAAAACTTGGCTTTCAGTCAGCTATTACATTTTTTAGTAAATATTCATGGTTTGGGAAAACTCTCAAAAGGAAGAGTCAAAATAAAGATATCCAATATAATTGGCTTAACCTCCTAGCCCCTGCTATTCAAGAATACTTTGCTCAATTAGAATACTTTCTAGCATCTGGAAAGCCTCCTCATTTCGTGCTTGCACTTGATTCTTTGGTTCTAAAAATTGAGGGGCTTATTCGAGATTTGTGCACATTATCTGGAGTAATAACTTTCGAACAGAAAATGGACAATAAGAACAGAATAATCTATCGCGAGAAAGACATAACGAAATTGTTACACGACGAAAAATTTGGAGCTTTGATTGGAGAGGACGACCTGTTTTTATTAAAATTTGTCTTAACAGAGAAAGCAGGCTATAACCTTAGGCATAGAACAGCCCACTCACTATTGTTGTTCGAAGAATATACAATGTTTTACATGAATTTGTTATTCATGATATTGTTAAAACTAAGCAAATACGATCTTAAGAGTACTGAACAACCGATCAAAGATGTAAAGGAGACAGCGCCTGTCTAAAACTGTGGGCTATCAAAACAAGTAGATCAGACGTATGCGCTCAGGGAGGAGTGCGGGGGGTACCCTTTAGGGTAGGGTCATCCGCTACGACAACCGAGGCGCTTAACCGTCGTCGCCCTGGAACGTCCGAGACGGCGATAGCCGTCCAACTTCTACTGAAGATGCTTTCAAACCTTTGTAAACCATGGACTTTGTTAATTTTTTTTCAGAAAAATCCAATCCAACATGCAGATAGCGATTTTTTATCAACCTAATATTATATCCAAAGTTAAGGAGTTGAAGTTTAACGGTTTTCCTAAAAAATACTAATGGAGGTGAAACGGCAAGTAGAGAATGACTTGATTGTAGTAGTAAGAGAAATGTAAAGATGGCTTAAGAGAAACAAGCTTTGGTTCGTTTACGTTTTCTTTGTCGTGATTGTGGTTTTAGGTTTAGTGATTCTAAAGGCTTAAATCTAGACAGCCCCTCTATGGCGTTAGCCAATTATGCGCTGAAATTGAGGCGAAAAAATTGGACACAGCAACAGAAACAAAACTGTTGCGGGTGAATCTAAAACTCAAAGCTGACGGAAAAATCCTTGAAAATGCTTGGTGGCTAAAGAAGAACGGTAGAAGCGAATCAACCATAGAAAGCAGAGTAAAACTGTTAAAGACGTGTTAAACGAGGCGCAAATCTCAATGACCCCGAAACCATCAAAGATGTAATAGCAATGCAAACGTGGAGGCAGGAAGAAAAAACAATGCTTCAGATGCCTACTCAGCATATCTAAAAATGGTGGGTGGCAAATGGGAAGCACCACAATACAAAAAAATCCGTAAACTACCATTCATCCCCAAAGAAAACGAAATGACCACTCATAGCTGGAAGTAGCCCACGCATGGCAGTATTCCTACAGCTACTAAAAGAGACAGGCGCAAGATGTGGAGAAATCTGGCACTCAAATGGTAAGATATAGACTTCGAAAGCAAAGTAGTCAACATTACACCTGAAAAAAACAGCAACCCAAGAGTGCTACATCTAAGCAACAAATTCTTGAAATGCTTACAAATCTACCAAAACGGTACGGTCAAAGAGTTTTCTCGCTACCAAAAATGCGAATAGATAACTTTGCAGTAAACTTCCAAAGACAACGAAAAAGAACTATCAACATAAATTGAAAAATCCACGGCTAATAAAAATTCACTTCCACACACTACGCTATTGGAAAGGCACTATTCTATACCATCAGTATCGTTCAGAACATGTCTAGTCATGCAAAAGTTAGGTCACAAGAACATAGCAAACACACTCTTGTATATCCAACTCGAAGAAGCACTGTTTCAAGGAGACTGCTAATACACTTCAAAAGTAGCTAAAACTGAAAAGGAAATATGCGCTTTAATCGAAGCAGGCTTTGAGTACGTCACCGATTTTCAGGGGAGCTAAAATCTTCAAAGAGGAAGTAACAAGAGGAAAACCAAAAAAACAGAAACATCGCGAAGTACCCCCATACTAATTGCTTATATTGGTGCAGGGGGTGGGATTTAACCCACGAACCTCTAGAGGATAGGCTCTGAAGCCTACGCCTTTGACCATGCTCGGCGACCCCTGCATGCACCGCAGATAGGTTAGTACCCTTGAAGATAACTTTTACTGATAAATACGTTACCACCCCCACCGGGGGTTTGTTGCGTTTTAGCCAACCTATTTGGCGTCTATTAGGGTTCTAATAGAGGTTCTATGCAGAATGCCTGTAGTGCAAAAAGCATGGAAAAATTTAAGACAAGGCGTAAGAAAACACGGTAAAAGTGTAAATTTACGCTATTACCCTATTTCATGGTAAACAGCATTGTAAACAAACAGGCAATCTTACATTTTTTGTAAACGGCCACTTAGCGGCGATTCCGTAAAAGAAGCAAAAAACGGTGTTTTTACAGACTAACGCCAATTGCAGCATTCTAAAAGAACATCTCGATTATCTCGCACAACAAGGCCTAGTGGAAGAGAGTACTGAAATTAAAAACACATAGTTTATGCTATTACTAAACGTGGTATAACTGTTCTAAATTACTTTGAAGAACTAAAAAAGGCCTTGCCAATATTAGAGGTAACATAACTCAATACTGAGCGCCACTTTAGTTTTTTAACCTTGGGCTAAGCATTTCTATTCAAAATTGGGTGACATTCTCTCTAAACTGTTAATTTTTTATCTTTAATGTCGGAAGATTTTATATTAAATATCATTTATTAATACTCAAACATTAATTTAAATCAATGTCGTTAGATAATTTAGACAGGGCGATAATAGAAGCCTTGAGTGTTGGTGTTTGTTCTTATGAAGATTTGGCGAAGCAGTGTGGTGTTACCCGTAACACTGTTTATAGGCGGATTATGTTGCTTGAAGAGAAAGGCGTTATAACCAACAGGTTGAGTTGTGTTTTAAACTTTGGCAAATTGGGTATTTCTGTTGTTTTAGTTAGTTTAAAAGTTCCAGAAACGGATGTTAAATCTGTTGTTTCAGCGCTTGTGGCTTTTGAGTTTGTAAAGTTTGTTTGGCGTGCTTATGGCGAATTTAGCGTAGTTTTTGTTGCTTTTAGTGTTAAAGGATTTGAAGGGGAAATGATTAGTGAGTTACGACAGAAGTTAGAGGAACTTGGTATTGTTAGTTTTAATTTTTCTGTGGGGTATGAATGGGAGAAAGAGAATTATTCACCTTTTTAATTTTATGCATTTTAGGCAGATTGTCACTTCTTTGGAGCAACAAAGTGAATTATTCTTAAAGTTTTTATAGTAAAAACAGCTATACTCATTTCTTAAGAAAGGAGATTAAAGCTTGGAGCGTCAAGAAGCCGCTACTTTTTTAAAAACTATTTTGATTGAGTGTGAGTTATCCCCTGAAGAGTTTGTGATTTTAAATCCTTTGCCTGGTGAAAAAGAGCTGGGAAAAGGGCATAGCATACTTATCAAAGGTATGATGGCACCTGAGTGCAGGAAAAAAATTGATGCGCTGATAGGAAAGAGTGGTCTAAGCTTATTCCAGAATGAGGAAGGATTAATGATTTATCGTGCAAGAGTTTAATAAATTTTTTAAAAAGTGTATCCACGGTGTAAACAGGTTAATGTTCTATGCTAAAGTAATTATTTTCTAATGTTTTAACCGGATTTTCATTTGCGCTATTGCATTTTAGGGCATTTAACCGTGAGCAAGGGCTTCCTTTCGGTACAAACATGAAGCGTTTTGTTAAGAAGATTTGTTGGCGCTATTTTGTTACAACAATTAGAGATAACTACTGAAAATATTGATTAAAATAAATAAGGAATTATTAAAATAAAAATTATTTTGTTTGTTAATTTCAATTTAAATTGTTAACAATTTATTCAAGGCTAATTTGAATTGAACAATGGCTTGATAAATTGTTCGATGGTAGCGCTGTATCGGGGCAGTTTACATGTAGGCTATATCGGAGACTTTCAACATTATTTTAATGTATTAAGTTAAGGTATGTCGTCTTGAGCCATAACTTGGATGTTTATTTCGATTGTTTTTGAAAAGTAGTCTCCTGAAACATCCACACTATAGCGGCTTTCTAATTCTGCAATTGCATTGTTAATGTGTTTGTTGAAGATTTTGGCGATTTGTTTTCTTTCAGGAGAAAGTGACTTTATATCTCCAGGTGGATTCATCTTTTCTATATTAACGCAAGTTTGCTTAAAATAATTTAGTAGTTTAACTGACCTCTCTGCTGTTGGTATTGTTTGTTTCTGCAAAGAGTTTATTGCCTGTCATTGTTTTAGGTGGTTCTGTTGTGAGCTTGATGGGTAAAACTGTTCCGACATACAGGCATGTGATTGAGGGTGAGTTGAAACGGCTGCGATCTTGTGTTGATTGGTAAGTGAGTAGATAAGGCGGCGTTTGAGGAATTAGCCGATATGTGCCGTAATAATGCCATGGCTGGGAGCGCTGCCTGTAACCCTATTTTGTTTGAGCCCATGGTTATGTCGATGTTGCTTGGGCAACAAAAAAGATTAAGCAAGCTTGAAAAGCCAATGAAAGAAGACAGCAACTTTAGGTAAAAGTAATTCTAAACACCAATTGTTTAAGGGATGAAAAAATTAGCGTTTTAAACGCTTGACTATAGGGCAGAAAGAACATTCATAACCGGTTTATAATTCTTTACAAGACAAGACGTCCCCAACCCCTTCTTGTCTTTAGTGCAATTAAGCAACTGTCCCTGATGAAACTAAGAAAAAAGGTAAAAACAAATAAACCATTCTAAACTATTTAATCAGCATGTCTTCCCAAAAGAATTTGGCGACAGAGGAATTTTTTTTAATCAAAACTGGTGCTTTAGACCAAATCAAAGACATCATTTTAGCAGTTGATAACCAAAACAACATTATCTACATAAAACAAGGCAGCAGCGAAATACTACAACATAGACAAAAAAAAAGCAACCAATCTTGAATTAACCAAATTATACCAAATGCAATGGTTTAATCAGAATGATGAACATGAAGCAAACATATCTCTTAAAGAAAATGGCTACTGGGAAGGCACAAACATTCAGCTATCGCCCGATGGCTCAAAGAAAGCTGTCGAATCCATCGTTAATGTAATCAAAGATGAATCAGGCAAAAAAGTTGGTTTGCTCACAATAACTCGAGACATAACAAAAAGAGTCAATGTTGATGAATGGTTATTTGAAAGCAACCAGCGTCTAAATTACGCTCTGAAGCTGCACGTATCATGGTTTACGAAATTGACAATTTTACCCATAGAGTTATTATCGTTAGGGGCTTAGAGGAGCTTCTCGGATACGCAATCGGTGAAGTACCCTCGACAATTGACTGGTGGATTTCTCAAATTCACCCCGATGACATCTCAAAAGCTCAAGAGCAATTTTACCCTACAAAATCAATTGACGGCTTAGTCAACCAGTATCGTGTCAAACATAAAGACGACGGCTACATTGTTGTTGAAGGTATCGCCAAAGTTCTAAAGGATAAGTCTGGAAAAACTACAAAACACATCGGCAGTATGCAAAACATAACCGAAAGCAAAAAACTAGAGAAAATGCTTCAAGAAAAGAACGCTTAGCCACCATCGGGGTTACAGCAGGCATGGTTGGGCATGATATACGCAATCCACTGCAAGCTATGATTAGTGACGTTTATTTGCTCAAGGATGAGTTAGCTTCAATGCCTAAATGCCCTACAAAAGAGGGCGTTAATGAAAGCATCATTAGCTTAGAGAAAAACATTGGTTACATCAACAAGATTGTTGCTGACCTCCAAGATTATGCTAAACCAGTAAATCCTCAATGTTCTGAGATGAACATTTACGAATTAGCCAAAGATGTTTTAGAATCAGTTAATTTACCTGACAACTTGACCCTTTCCGTTAACATTGGCAAGTCTCTTACAATTATTAGCGACCCCATGCTTTTAAGACGTATTCTAACAAATTTGATTACAAATGGTATTCAAGCCATGCCTAAAGGAGGCCAACTTACAATTGTAGCTTATGACGAAGAAAAACACTTTTAATTAAAGTTGTGGATACGGTATTGGAATCCCTGAAGATGTTAAGCCAAAACTGTTCACGCCGATGATGACCACGAAATCCAAAGGGCAAGGCTTGGGGCTAGTTGTTGTCAAAAAGTTTGTAGAAGCATTAGAGGGCTCGATTAATTTTGAGAGCAAAGAAGGGCATGGAACAAAATTTACTATACTGCTTCCCAAGAAATAACAAGAAAAACCAATATGTGCAAGTTGTTTGTAAATAGCTTGGGGGCTGATATGCAGTCCCTTAGTCATGGGTAGGTTGTTGGGCGACAATAAACTTGGCTGCTCGGTTGAAAGAAAACTAGACAGGGCATTAATGCAAGTGAAAAACCTAAATTATCCTTTAAAAGTGTTATAAGCGGTTCTTATCCGTGTGCTAACATAGATAGGATTTAGCAAAAAGTCTGGGGTGCCTCCATTTCTTGTTAACAGATAAAACGCTTAAGCCCAAATGCACAGATGTATCCTCAATTCAAGAAATCAAGGAATTAGGATAAAAAATGATGTTGTCACAGCCTGAAGTCACAAGTCCTATGTTTTCAATAGCATAATTAATTACTTAATGTAGCAATTGTTGCTACATTTTTGCAGCCACAAAATACTATATTTCGTAAATGGTTTTATGCTTGAAAAGTGATATGTATGATTGACCTTCAGTTAAATGTCCAAAATGTAAGAAAGAATAGAGAACCCTTATCAGCTACGGCAACACCGAATGCAGTACCATAAAACTCTGGGAATGGAATATATGAATCTATCAATGGCAAAATAAATTGTCTTATTTTTTGCTAAATCAGTTTTCTTTATGGTGCTTTAGGGTTTGAAGATTTGGATCGTGCTGTTTTCTTTATTTTCAGTAAATGATAATTTTTTGTCTATAACAAAATCTATTAACTGAGAATTATTACTCAAATTTTAATTTTAACTGATATTTCCCCTTGGAGGTTTCTTCAATACTAATCATAGAAGGAGGTATACTGCTCTGTTTTACCAGCGCCTTTAGGAGATTAATTGCTTCGTCACGGTTCATAGGAGTTTGAACTCCTCTGAATTATTTCTCACCGATTTGATATTTATAATATCTAAAAATTAATTGCAAAAATTTTACCCTACATTGGCACATCCTCATTTACTGTCACAATTAATTGATTGACCACTAAGCTGACTTTAACTGGTTGATGTGATTTTTCAGATTGCTTTTGTAGCCATTACTTTTTTTCATTACACTTCTAAACTCAATTATTAATTAGGTTGATCTAAGAAACCGCTTCTTTACATGAGCTCTGTTGATTTTAGCTAACGAGTAAGTGCGACCTTGATAAAAAAAAATTGGCAACTATTCAACCAAACATCATTATTTTTAAATAAAAAAGTTATGTCATAAATAATACCTAAAATTAAACTGTTAAATCACAAAGAAAGATCAACGAAAAGAAAGCTAAAGTTTAGAGAGGCATTTCTAGTGAGCGGTATATGTTTTTGTGTAATTTTAGTCTGTGTTTTCTTAGATGGTTAGGGGTTTTCAAGTAATTTTTTGCGGAATAGACATTTATAAAAGGTTGCTTTTTTCAAAAAAAATCCCTTAAACAAAAGAAGGCTTGCTTGGATATAATTGCTTCATTATGAGACAACATTTTCTTTTATTTTGTTTTTTCTAACATGTACCAGTGGATCGGAATATGCTCTTAAGATAAGTGGTTTATCTGCTAACAAGAAATGGTTGCTAGCCCCTCTCACTCTTTTTGGCAACCTAACTATGCTAGCACAAAGGTAAATCACTTATAACATTTTTTTAAAAAAACAATTTTAACAGTATTAGGTATGCAACAAAAACATGGCTTTAACTATCTTCCAGAGTATGCAACAGACATTATTAAAAGGGCTTGACTACTTTGGCTAAAGTTGTACAACCCTTTTATTTCTCAGGTCTGCTAATTGTAGAATTGTTGTCTTGTTCTTCTATGGTGTCTCGAGAGCTAACTCTCTTTGTTGTCTTTTCTCCGTGGTGTTGCAGTCAAGAAAAGCAGGTGCTAATAGTTGGGTGAAGCTGTTTAAACCTGTCAAGAAACCATCATCAAACCGTTCGGCAAAGGAGCGCAGAAATATGTTATTTCGCGTTTTAGACGGCGTATTAAGCCTGTCTCACCAAAAAATTCATACAGGCGGTAAAAGCGACCGCGCTAAGCAGGGTTGGGCACGGGTTTTGGTTTCAGCAGTCTCAGCCTATGGCCCTTTGCTTAAAGATGAGGAACTTCGAGCTTAGGGTAATAGACATTAGAGGAGAAACTAAAAAACAACGTTCTGATTCCAAAACCAGAGGACAAAACGAAATGAACACCCTAAGCAGAAAACTGTATGCATTAGAAAAAAATGTGCTGCCAGAACTTCCAGAAAAAGGTAAAACAAGAATAACATGGGACAACGGAGACACAACGTTAGATGAAGCAGAAAACTAATTACACAGACGTGCAACACAAATCTTGCAATACCACGCCAATGAATTGCAGGCATCGTAGACTGACAGAAATGCATTTCCTACTTCCATTTGGTCAGTATTTCTTCACGTCTGAAAGTAGCTTTACTCAAAAAGTAAAGAATTGCATCAATAACTAAGACCACGGCGGAGAATATTAGAAGGTTAGCTATGCTGAACGAAAAAAGCCCTTGCACCCCAGCGGCGAACACAAGAACAAACGGAATAAACATGAGTCCTGCAATCTGGTTTGCACCCCGCACGTCGGTAACTCGTGAGGAGACTATCACGGCTACCTCAATGCTTAAAATTCCTCCGAGAGGAGCTAAAAGCAGCAACATTACGCCAGCGTTCCAGTTGGGAAAATAGTAGTAGCCTAAACCAGCGTTGACTAGTATGTAATCAGTTGCTGCCATGAAGATTGATGCACCCATCCACGAAGACAGGATAGGCGGTATAAAGGCAGCAATGCCTTTTCCGAGAAGAATCTCTCCATCTGTGGTCGGTGTCGCAAGCAACGGTTCAAGTGTCTTCTCAACTTTTTCACCCACAATACTGTATGCAGCAATAGTGCTGGGGAGAACTGTCGTAATAACGACGAAGATATAGATGACAGATTCAGCGCCCAGTGATAATGTCCCAGGGATTCCGTTAGCCGTTAGGCTGCTGAATTACGAGTGAGAAAGCGATTGCGACGAGAAGGGGAAGCCCAAATGTGTAGACGATGATGCTTTTCTTTCTGCTGATTACCTTCAACTCTTTAAGAGCTATCTTCCATGGAATCCATTCAGTCATTGCTTATTCTCCCTCACTAGTTTCAGGTAGGCATCTTCCAACGAACTGCTGGTCACAGTAACAGTCTCGATACGCCCACCCGCTGAGACGATTGTATCCACAACATCAGGATTCTCCTCTTGAGGGATCCATAACATCGAAAGTCAACTTGTTATCCTCTGAGACCAAGTTCTTCACTTTTAGTTTTCTGAGGGAATCCAAAATCAATTTGCTTGAATGTATGAGTTGAATCACTGTTTTTCTTCCATGGATGGAGCGTTCCAGTTGTTCGGGAGTACCCACAGCCATCAGCTTGGTATTCAAGATGCCAATCTTGTCGCAGATTCTTTGCGCCTCATCGAGATTGTGAGTGTTGAGAAAAATTGTTTTCTTCTTCTCCTTCAATTCAAGGATAAACTCCCTGACTGACTTTGAAGCTTCTGGATCAAGGTTCGCAGTCGGTTCATCCATGAAAACTATCTTTGGATCGTGAACCAAAGCTCGTGCTATGGCGAGTTTTTGTTTCATTCCCTTAGAGAACGTTCCCACTGAGAACATCTCTTCTTCGCCCAGAGACCAAAGCAATTTGAGGAAGTATTCATTGCTTTCTCTTCGTTCGGAGTCAGTCCGTCTGTAAAGTGTTCCATAGTAGTCAAGGTTCTCGTAGGCAGTAAAGCGGTACTCATACAGCCTGACATTATCGGGAACGAGTCCGATAATCTTCCTAATCTTCAAAGCATTTTCTTCGCTACCAACTTCGTATCCTCCGATCTTAGCGGTACCGCTTGTCTTTGCTATAGGAAGCAGAGAAATTCCTACCTGTTGTCGTTTTTCCTGCACCGTTGGGTCCTAAGGAGATCGAAAGACTTCACCCTCGTCAACGCTAAGGGTTAGATTATCAACAGCTGTTATACTACCGAACTTCCTTGTGAGATTCACAGTTTCAATCATCATGAGTCAATCACCACTAAAGTTTCAATTCATGCCTTCTTAGCGTGGAGTTGCTTATCACTTTAAAAATTATCCTGAAAATGGAAGCTAGTTAGCTTTAATAAACATTTTATGGCTAAGTGCCAGCTAGGGAACCGAACCCTCTGTGTCCATGTTAGTTTTTGTACTGGGGATGGGCATCTGATTTGAAGTAATGAACCCTACCCCGATTATGGTTTAAAGAGTTGTCTTGCATTGTTTATTTGCCTCAATAACTCTTTTCGGTCCCCTGCCTAATAAAATAGTTCAATTTTCATGACTTCATATGGTGAGACGGTCAGCCAAAAACCTATCCTTGGATTAATGTGATTGCATAAGTGAGTAAACTGCGTATTTTTGATTCATGAAAGGTTTATTAATTTTCTTATAATTCTTTTTTTTGGGCCTTTTATTATATACCTGAAATCTGGCGAGTGATTATTGTCTGGTTTATCTCACACTCAAAAATCTAAGCAACAAAAAAGTCGCTTCATCTACGTTGCAGGCGTAATTTCAGCTTTAGGTGGACTACTGTTTGGTTATGATACTGGCGTAATTTCCGGCGCTATACTGTTTGTGAAACAAGAATTCGCTTTATCCCCAACAGTTGAGGAGTTAGTTGTGAGTGCAGTTTTATTGGGTGCTTTAATGGGGGCCGGCATAGGTGGACCATTAGGCGATAAAGCGGGCAGACGAAAAACACTGATTATCGCAGCGACCATTTTTGCTCTTGGCGCAATAGGAACATCGCTTTCCCCAAACGTTGCCTTCTTGGTAGCTGGACGAATAATTGTTGGACTTGCAATAGGTGTCGCTTCTTTTACAGCTCCACTTTACTTATCTGAAATTTCACCGGCTAAAATTCGAGGTCGTTTGGTAGCGTTTAACCAACTTGCGTTAACAATTGGCATAGTTATTTCATATTTGGTCGATTATGCGTTTTCTGCTTCAGCTGATTGGCGAATAATGTTTGGTTTAGCGGCTGTTCCTGCAGCCATTTTAGGCGTTGGTATGTTTTTGATGCCTGATAGCCCACGGTGGCTCATAATGGACAGCAAGAGCAGCGAAGCCAAAAAAGTTTTGTTAAGAATTGATCCCGCAAAAAATCCAGACAAAGATATATCAGACATTGAACGGAGTTTGAAGCTTCAAAAAACCGGTTGGCATGAACTTTTTGGTCCAATGGTTAAACCGGCGTTAATAATAGGTATCGGATTAGCTATATTCCAGCAAATCACCGGAATTAACACAGTAATTTACGATGCTCCAACGATCTTTCAGTTCGCGGGAATTGCTTCAGCTTCTAACGCCATTCTTGTCACAGCTATTGTTGGTGTAGTTAACGTTGTCCTGACAGGCGTGGCTGTGGCGCTTCTTGACAAAGTAGGAAGGCGCCCCCTTCTACTCATTGGTCTCACTGGAATGGTGGTAAGTTTAGCAGTTTTAGGCGTAGCTTTCTTTATACCCCCCTCTCAGGGACGGTAGGCATAGTTGCGACAATAGCGTTAATGGCTTATGTTGGGTCCTTTGCCATAGGATTAGGACCCATCTTTTGGCTTCTAATATCAGAAATTTTTCCGCTCAAAATAAGAGGTAAAGCGATGAGTATAGCCACAGAAGCCAATTGGGGGTTTAACCTTGTGATCGCTTTGACGTTTCTAAGTCTCATTGGCATTATCGGACGTTCAGGGACTTTTTGGTTCTATGGAGCAGTAGGAATTATCGCATGGATTTTCTCCTATATGCTAGTCCCAGAAACACGTGGACGCACACTAGAAAAGTATCGAGGAACATTGGAGAAAAGGTAAACATCCAAAGGAGATGAAACCAGACGCAGAAACAAAGTAAAGTCCCTCCTGGTCATCCAGGATTAGCACCAAACTGGACAACAAGCATGAAACAAGGCATAGGCACAGCAGTCAGCGGACGAAGCCGAGTATGGTTTAGCATCGCACATGGAAAAATTACTGAAGTATATTACCCAAACGTTGATCAAGCAAACATTCGACTCCTGGAATTATTAGTTACCAACCGTAAGGATTTCTTTTCTGACGAAATCCAAAGATACCACACATGAGGTTATGATGGTTGATTCAGGTGTATTAGGTTACAGAATTGTCAATCAATGCATCAAAGGATACTATGAGTTAGAAAAAACTGGGCTAACTGACCCAACAGAGGACACGTTACTAAGAAAGTGTTAAGGTTGTGGCGAAAAAAGGGCAGCTTTCAGACTATGACATGTATGCTTTGCTGGCGCCTCACATAGGCAACCAAGGTTACGGCAACACTGGCTGGGCCGGAGAATACAAGGGAACACCGATGTTGTTTGCATCACGAGAGGGAACCGCTCTTGCCCTGGCATGTTCTACGCCGTTTAGCACAATGAGCTGCGGTTACGTCGGTTTCAGCGACGGCTGGCAAGATTTGAACAAAAACAAGCACCTAACAGAACAGTACGATAGTGCAGCCGACGGTAATATCGCGTTAACCGGACAAATAGACCTAAAGAAAAGAGCAATGGATCTTTTGTTTTGGCGGTAGGTTTTGGTAGAAACTATAAAGAAGCTGGGTTAAGAGCCAAAAGCTCTTTGCTTAAGAATTTCAATATGGTTAAAGCTGATTATACTCGGCAATGGAAACTTTTGCAGGCAGACTTTATGAGTTTAGCCCAGACCCCATGCAAAGGCACTGACCTCTATAGAGTGAGTACTGCAGTACTGAAGCTG
This sequence comes from Candidatus Bathyarchaeota archaeon, assembly GCA_963832745.1. Classification (GTDB taxonomy): domain Archaea; phylum Thermoproteota; class Bathyarchaeia; order Bathyarchaeales; family Bathycorpusculaceae; genus Bathycorpusculum. The sequence continues at coordinate 96,195 of CAWHVC010000005.1, forward strand.
CATGAGTCAAAACGTTTTCCCGGCGGAATAATTGCCAGCCTATCTATTCCATGGGGCCCAGCGAAATGTGTCTATGACACGGGCGGTTACCATTTGGTTTGGTCAAGAGATTTAGTTGAAACCGCAGAAGCATTAATCGCGGCAGGCAACACAGCGTCTGCTAACCAAACGCTCGCATACCTTATGGCGACACAAGATAAAGACGGTCATTGGTTCCAGAACATGTGGCTAGACGGTGCACAACATTGGACAGGCATCCAAATGGATGAAGTCGCTTTCCCCATCCTGCTCGCAGACAGCCTAAGACGCCAACACAGCTTGAATGGCCTTAACCCCTGGTTAATGGTTAAAAAAGCTGCAAGTTACATAACACGCAATGGACCTGTTACACAAGAGGATGGTTGGGACAGAAAATGGCGGATATCTACCGTTTACTCTTGCCGCTGAGATAACCGCATTATTAGCTGCCGCTGACTTCGCTGATGACGCGAATGAACATAAAATTGCAGATTACTTGAGAGAAACCGCCGATAACTGGAACGCCAATATCGAGCGATGGTGCTATATAACAGGTACTGAGATATCAAAGAAACTTGACATCGAAGGTTATTACGTGCGAATTTCTTCTCCCAATGTCGCCGATGCAGACTCACCGCTTAAAGGGTTCGTTCCCATTAAGAATCGCCCTCCCAGCAAAACTAATGAACCGATTTTCAGAATAGTAAGTCCCGATTCCTTGTGCTCGTCCGTTTTGGTTTACGAGATCCATCGAACTCCAAAATTATAGATACAGTAAAAGCCATTGACTTCATGCTAAAAAACCGAAACCAAAACAGGACCTGTTTGGCACCGATACACCGATGATGGTTACGGTGAACATGAAAATGGCGCCCCCTTTAACGGTCAAGGTATAGGTCGGGGGTGTCCCGCTTTGACGGAGAGCGTGCCCATTACGAATTAGCCAAAGGCAATGTTGAAGAGGCAAAAAGGTTGATGCACGTCATTGAAGCACAGACTAATAGCGTAGGGTTGATTCCTGAACAGATTTGGGATAGCACGGATTTGCCAGAATGTGAATTGTTTAATTGGGACCCTTCTGGTTCTGCTATGCCTCTAGTTCGGGCGCATGCTGAATACATTAAGCTCCTGCGTTCACTAAACGACAAAGTTGTTTTTGACATGCCTCCTCAAACAATGCAGCGCTACCGAAAAAATCAGGCAACTTCCAAATTTGTTTCCTGGCGCTTCAATCACAAAGTGCATGATATTTCTTTAGGAAAACTGTTAAGAATCGAGACTTTATCGCCGGCATCTATTAAGTGGGGGGTAGATGGCTTGAAATTCCCCAAATACTATGGAAACGATGGATTCAGGTTTAGGCATATTTTATGCTGATTTATCAACCGATAAATTGAGCGCAGGCCAAAAAGTTATGTTCACATTTTATTGGTTGGAGACAAAGAAAGCAGAAAAAACCACCTATTCAGTAGAAGTCAAGGAAATTGAAACAAGAGATAGGCAAGCTCAAGAAAATGAAATCAAATAACTACAAGTCTGTACGCGGCTCGTAACGTTATTTTAGGAAGTGATCTGTTGGTTAAAAAAAGCGATTACCACACCATCTCAGATTATGCCGTCATTGGAAATTTACGCACTATAGCATTAGTCAGTCGTACCGGCTCCATTGACTGGTGCTGCTTTCCAAACCTTGATGACGCAAGCGTCTTTGCCGCCATCCTTGATGCTCAACGAGGGGGATACTTCAATGTTTCACCAAATCCACCACATAAAAATAGCCAGACCTATCTAAACGGAACCAACATAGTCAGCACAATCTTCCAAACCGAAAGCGGAGAACTTGAGCTAGTCGACTTCATGCCCTTTACAAGCAACAACTTAGGAAGCGGAAAAGCAACCATTGGCCAAGAAATCCACAGATTACTCAAATGCACCAAAGGCAACGTTACAGTTAACGTCAAATGGTGTCCAAGATTTAATTATGGAAAATCTAACGTAAGCTTGGAACAAAACGACGACGTTTGGAACGCAATAAGCAAAGACGGATCAATGTTGCTGTTAGGAGCCGAAAACGCAAAAACTGTTAATGAAACTTTTGGACCCGCACTATTTGCTTCCATTAACCTCCAAGAGGGGGATAAATCAGCTATAGTCACTCGGTGGAGTACAAAGAATGCGGATTTCTCTATTTCAAGAACAGAAAGACTGCTGGAGGAGACGGCTAATGGGTGGCGTAATTGGCTCTATCAAGAAAAACTCAAGAACGCCAACGACTGGGCAGGGCAACATTACCCCCTAATTGAGCGGTCTATGTTAACGCTAAAGCTTTTGAAGCATATAGACACAGGAGCCATCGCAGCTGCCCCTACAACTTCTCTGCCTGAATGGATCGGCGGTAACATGAACTGGGATTACCGGTATTCCCTGCATCCGATACGCTTCCTTGACAGCACAGGCACTGTCCTCTTTAGGACATGACGAAGAAGCCCTGGGAGTTTTTAGAGTGGACGACACAGGTCCGTAAAAATCATTTTAGGTCTCAGAACCGCATTCAGATAATGTATGGCTTACGTGGACAGACTAATCTCCAGGAACGGTTCCTTGATTATGGAGAAGGATACATGGGTTCTAAGCCTAAGAGTGGGAAACCGTGCTTTCAACCAAACGCAGCATGATGTTTTTGGAGAACTATTTAACACTGCTTACGAACTTCTGCGCAACGGTGCCACTTTAGACTCGAACGTTATGGATTTTTTGAGTCAATAATAGCTGATTATTCCTGTTTAGCCTGGAAAGACCCCGATTACGGTATATGGGAGCTGGTTGGTCAGAAGCGCCATTATGTCCACTCCAAAGTGATGATTTGGGCTGCTTTAGACCGAGCAGTTCAACTTGCTAAACAGTATGGGTTACAGGGCGACGTCGATAAATGGATCCGAAACCGTGACGAAGTTTACCAGAGTGTCTTAACCAACGGGTTTAATGAGGAATTAGGATGCTTTGTCCAAGCTTACGGCTCTAAATACGTTGACGCAGCCAATTTACGTATACCCATATTAGGGTTCTTACCTGCAGACGATGGCCGGGTACAGGGAACGATTAATCGCGTCATGGAGAAACTGATGGTAAATGGGTTACTCTACAGAAATAACACACCTACAGAGAAACCAATAGCTCAAGACAACAACGGTCTTCCCCGACAGGAAGGCGCGTTTTGTTTATGCACCTTCTGGTTAGTGGACGCGCTTGCGCTTTCAAAAAGAGTCGATGAGGCAAAACAGATTTTTGCACACATCTTAAAGTATACTAATCACGTTGGTTTATTATCTGAAGAACTAAACCCCTTAGACGGCACGATGCTTGGAAATTTCCCCCAAGGATTCACACATATTGGAATCATCACAAGCGCCCTTTATTTGGCGTATGCTGAAGGAAAAAAGATTCCACAATCCGCTCTATTAGGAACTAAAGAACACAAAGAAGAAGTGGAAGGCAGCCGCCCGCCTCCATTTAAGATAAAGCAACACGACGACAATTCAAGCAAATAACGCGATATATAGTCATTCTTCAAGAGCGCTTACAAGTAGCAATAGCTTTAAGGTTCCTTAAAACAAAGGCTAAAGCAGTACTAAACAAAGCCTATGAAGAAGCCCACGCCTGGTGTAATTTTTGATTCATTAAGGCCCCTCGTACAAAACGGGATTTTTCGGGGAACCGTAACCTTGTGCCCTCAACGCTGGATCCGGAGAGCTTGTTTGGTAGACTCTAAAGCTTCACTAAGTTCCCTGTATTTCTCGGCTCTTGCATGGTGCTCTCAGACATACTTGTTTCAGCTTTAAAAGAGGGTGTAGTGACCTTTATCTCCTCAAACATAACCAAACCAAAGGATTCTTCAAGTTTAGGGATTTGCAGAGGTTTAACTTGCATTTTAACTGTACGCAAACTTGTAAAATGTTTTCTTTTATGATTAAATTTTAATCAAAACTAAAAACAGTGATTTATTAAAAGCATTACACGTTTTGACTCCATATACCGCCACTTCCTGTTATGCTCTTGATTATGTCTAAAGGAATTAATTCTTGCAAAGAGTAAGTACCTCTTGACCTATCACTCTTCAAATGCATAACTCGATTATTGGATAGAACAAGTAAACCATCTTTCAAACCCCAATGCTTAACGATATACTCCTTGTCACCTAAGTTTAATACATTAAGCCACTCTTGCATCTTACCGCTCCTGTAACAGTATTGTAATTGCCTTATTGGTTGATTATAAGATTTAAAATGTGCCAACCTTAACAGAAACAATGGTTGACTATTCAGATGTTACCCATCCAGACAAGGTAAGCGGTATTTACTTTTTCCAAAAAAAATCTGATTTCAAAGAGTATTTAACTTGTTAACCTTTTCTTTCAAATTTATTCTGTTTTAACTTGAATAGTTGATGAAACAGAGGCTAAAAGTAATGAACCAAACAATAAACCAGGTATAGCAACAGTCAAAAACCCTTTTTCAGTCCAATTCATCACCCAAAGAAGAAGCAACCCAGCACCCACAGAACCAAAGAACGTAATCAGAAAAGTAACTATCCTTAGAGCTGTGGCATTCATGTATACTCCTCAAAGTTAGGTTGCTATACAAACAATAAAAGACTTATTCCGTATCTGAATTTGTAGACCCAAATGGCTCGCCAGATTTCAACAAGGTCTACCTTTTCAAATGACTTCTTTTGAGCAAACTGTACAAATAATGATTCAAACAATTTAAAGAAAAAATTCTAATTCACTATAAAAATATTGGTGAATAGACAGTGATTGAGAAACAAGAGAGAAACAAGAAGCTATCAAAAGAAGTGTTACGTAGAGCAAATAGAGACGAAAAACAAGCTTACAACACTCTAAATAACAGACGACTCGCCATATTTGACAGCTTCTCAGAAGCTAATAGAGCTTTTAGTAGTATCAACGACACAAAAAACATGGACTTGTGTCCAAAAGACCCAACCTTAAGTGATAAACTTGTAACTGAAATGTCAAATGCAGAATTTAGCGATTATATTAGGCGTTGGAATAAGTACTCAGTGGAGTATTTTGAGTGGAGTAATAGACAGTTATCATAACGACTAAACAAGTTGAGATAATTGGCGATTTCATCAAAGTGCTAATGAACCTTAATAGCTATGAAGCAGAGGAAAAAGTGGCTACTACTCTCAATAGCGATAAGAAGCCAACCAAACTTGTTGAACTACATTCAAAAAGAAGACAGTCATACAAAGGGGTAAGTAACCATAAATTATTTATTCGAATGGTCCTAAGGACCATACGGTGAACTAGGTGAACCGCTTAAAAGAAAACAATAACCTAAGAACCGAAAGCGGTTTAACTGCAAAACCCCTAAATCACAAAATAAATTCAGGTATTAAGCGGTCACAGTGTATTTTCCCTATAGGGAGGTAGGTAAAAAACCAGCATTTTTCAGAATCACAAAGGGAATAGGTGCTAAATTGCTGTTTTTCAATCCAAAAAAGTCATAAAAACCATGGAATTTGCGAAAAAACGTGCCAGTTTACGGTTTTACCTTTACTGCTAACATGCCTAAACGGTTTAATCCTGCATTAGCCCTAAACATTTTGTTATTTATTTTGAATTAGTAGCCTAGTTTCACAATATACTTTATTAACAAAAACCAATTGAGAGCACAAAAGGATGAAGCGCCACATGAAAGCAATGCATCAGAATTGGAGTGAACTTGCAAACGATTGCATCCAGATTGTCCTTGTCTGTGGAACAATTGGCATAGCATTAAAATTCATAACATTCTTCAACAATTGGGTTTATTTCCCAACATTCCCAAATGTGCTTGACTCAGCCTTCCTTATCACATCAATTCTTTACTTAGCATTCTCCGCAAGAAGACGAACACACAAAATGAAACAGTTCTACAAAAACTACCAAGCATCAAGCATCCATTTTCAGGCTAACCTGCCGCTTCCTGAAGAAGAACAAAAGGTTACAGCACACTAACCTTTTCAACATTATTTTTTAAGCAACGACTTGTTTTTGCCTAAACGTGTCAACACGTTTAATTGCTTCTTCTTTAAAAGAAAGTTTTTGCGTGTTATTTAACAGCTATGTTTCTGTTTCTTTATGTAACTTCTTATTTTCTGTTGCCTCTTGAACTGCTTGCTTGGATGCGCCTTTCTCTTTTTCTCCAGCCAAGTTCTATTGCTTCTTTTTCGGGGATTGGTTTTACAACTATTTGCTCTTTTTCTTCATCGATTTCCACAGTGCAGGGGGCACCAATTTTGAATGGGAATGCTGTGTCTTCGCTAACTTTTGTTGGGATGTAGATCCAGATTCTTGCGTATTCTTTGCCTTTGCTTACGGTTTTTCTGCCGATGATTGTTCCTACGCCTGTGCGCGCCAAATTTAACACCGGCTTTTGATAATATATTTACACATATGTTACTATATTCAATTACTATGTTGATACACTAACTTTTTATTTTTCAAATTAAATTACATAAACACGGACAAAATGCAATCAAAACTAAACAATATACACGATTCTTCACAAGCATTTAGCCATTACGGGAAGGCACTAACGGGTGCTTTTGCGCATGATATTGGTGTTTTGGTTGGTTTGGGTTTGTCTGTTAGGCAGGCTAAAGTTTATTTGGCGCTGCTTAGAGCGGGTATGGCGAAAGTGCAGATGGTTTCTGACTTGTCACATGTGCATCGTCAAGAGGTTTACCGTGTGCTTGATGTACTTGGGCAAATGGGGCTTGTCCAGAAAAACGTTACAAACCCCGCAACGTTTAGTGTTACGCCGATAAATGATGCAGTCAAGTTGTTGCTTAACCAAAAAACAAGCGAAATAAATGCTATGGCTAAGAAAGCTGAGCGGTTAACCAAAAAGTTTAGTCTTTACAATAATTCTTCTCTGATAGAGTTTTCGCTTAGGCCGTGTTTTGGCACTATTGTTGAGGCTGACCGTGGTAGGCATTTTCAGGTTGCACTTAAGGGTGTGCATGAAGATTTTGAGGCAGCTACGAGTTGGCGCCGTTTCAAACAGTTAAGCATACATTTCGAAACCCAACTGCTCAATGCGCTACGGCGGGGCGGATCTGTTCATGTGGTAACCGAAAAACCCCTTGGGCAAACGCTGCCAAAATGGGTCATTGCTGCCCAAACCAAGTATCCATGTTTTGAACTACGCACCCTGCCAGCTCCGCCTGCGACTGCAGTTACCATTTTCGACCACACAAAAGCAGCAATAGCCTACAACCCCAACACCAGCTTAACAAAAGGACCCGAACTTTGGACAGAAAACCCTACAATGACCACTTTAGCACAAGCATACTTCAAAACAGTCTGGGTAGAGTCACTTACGGTTTAATAAACTACCCAAATAAAACCCCGACTAAAGACCACAAGAATTAAAATCAAAAAAATCACAGCACACTTCTGCCCATGTTAATTTAACTAATAAGCTAAACAAGACTCCATCAACTCAACCAAAAAACCCTGCACCAAAACTATGCAACAACCCGCTTACCACACCTACAAGAACCCACAGATCCACCTCTTGAACCACCCAAACCTTACCCACACACCAACAACCCGACCGCATGCAGCAACCCATCCTCACCCCACCCAACCAACATACCCCCAACAACAAAAATCCACCCCACCCATCCCAAACCAACCCAAAAAACAACCCAAAACAAAAAACCAAACCCCCCCACAACCAAAAACTGGGACAAGAAAACCCCAAAACACCCACCCCCACAAAAAACAAAAAAACAACCCAAAACCAAACCAGCAACAAAAAATTCAACAAATCCAACTTCAACAAAACACTCAATTAATATAACGCCGCCACCACAGCTTTTCTAGTTAACGCCACCTATTTTTGAGGGACAAAAACAGTGGACGACTTTTTAGTCAGCCTTGCCCAAGCCATAATAGCCCTATTCGTAGTAGTAGACCCATTCGGCAACATACCAATCTTCATAGGTTTAACCGAAAAAATACCTAAAGAAAAAGAACACAGAACATACAACGTCGCAGTCCTAGTTGGGTTTGTATTACTACTAATTTTCGCATTCACAGGCCAAGAAATCTTTTACTTGTTCGGCATTTCAATCAGCAGTTTTGAGATAGCCGGCGGCATATTACTGTTAATCATTGCCATTCGAATTTTAGTCAACGACAACAATACACAAGAACATCTAGAATCCCCTGAAAGTATCGGTGCAGTTCCTATCGCCATGCCTTTACTTGTTGGTCCAGGCGCAATAACGACAACCATTTTAAATTTACAATCCTTTGGAACCCTTGTAACAGTTTTGGCGGTTATTGTTGTTTTATCAATTGCTTGGATTATTTTCCGTTACATTAACAGAGTTTATGGATTTTTAGGAAAAACAGGCGCAATGGTTATCGCTCGCGTTATGGCCTTGCTTATCGCTGCCATAGCTGTTCAGTACATAGTGAATGGCGTAACAACATTGTTCAAGTAAAAACAGACTTAGGATAGAGTGTTTTGAAGTAAAGTTTTAAACAGGTAAATAAATACAAACGCATCAATGATTGCGCTTACTGCATTGATTATTAATGCTGCAAGAGGCAATTCGGCGCTGAAATATAAGATGTTAAATGCGTTAAAGGAAAAAGCGTAAATCAGCGTAAAAATCGATAATGCATAACCGATTTTTCTTGAACGTAAAAGTGCAGCCATTGACGCAATAAAAAGTATAAGCAGTATGGAGTTGTTTAGGTCGACAAAATCATTGAAGAATGTTACTTCTAAAGCAAAGAAAACAGCGTTAATTGCCAGCCACAGGAAAACCGCGTTCATTGCCGCCGGATGATGAGTGTTTAGGTTGGGCATAAGTTGAAATTAAAGCGTTTAGTTATTATATTTTCTTGTTGCAAAAAACAGGATTACTCAAAAATAATCTTGTATATCGTTAATTAAGTCTCATCCATTAACATATCATTCGATACAATATTTCATTTTTAAGAATCAGGTTTATATTTTTCCTCAGAATCAGTTATTAAGTTCTAATTACCAGAAAAAGCGTCCAAGAAAAAGGAGGAAACCAAGCATTAAAACAACAACAAAAATAATCATCATCGACGATGACCAAGCACTGCACCGAGTGTTCACCCGCATCCTACAAAAAGAAGGATACAATGTTGAAACCGCCGAAACCGGCCGAGAAGCCTTAGAAAAAATCCGAAGCAACAAATTCGACGTTGCATTAATTGACATGAAACTACCAGACGTTAACGGTTTAGACTTGTTACCGCTGCTTAAAGAAACTGCCCCATCAATGGTGAAAATCATGATAACCGGCTATGCTGTGGTTGACGGCAAGGCAGGAGCTTTGAAGCTGGGTGCAGACGATTTTTTTAAGAAACCAATTCCACCACCTGTGCTCCTTGAAGCCATAAAAACACATCTTGAAACAAAAAAATCTAAAGACACATAGCAGCGTTTTTCTGCTGGTTTGGTTTTCCTGTTTTAAGGTTTTTAATATTTTCTTTTAATTTACCGCAACAAAACTATTTATTAAGTCTCAACGATGTCAATAGGTAGCTTATAATGAGGCTTAGAGAATGAAGGCATTCATAATTCAATACCCGTTCGGCGTTGCCGCTTTTGACGAAAAGAACACGTTAGTAGAGAAAGTTCTGTTTCCTAAAAAGCCTCAGGCAGCAGCAAGAAGTTTACTTCAGACTGAGTCAGGCAAGCTTTCCGACGAAGTCTTTTCATTAGTTTCCCTTCTTAGGAATGTTGGCTATGACGCTATCGTGTTTGAGAACGCCAGCGTTGCAGATGAAGTTCACAGAAAAACCAGCGTAAGAGTTGAAGTTGCATCCCCTGCAGAAGCTGAAGTGCTCCGCGGCAAAATGAGTCAAATCGGGTTGGAATCAGGCTTTGTTAAAGACGAGCAGGATCTTGCTCTTTGGAACAGAAACGTCAGTATGGAACTGGCTAAACTGCGGATTAAAGGCGCATCTGAGAAGCGTGACTTAATTGTTGCACAAGCCATTCAAACTCTTGATGATTTAGACCGAACTGTTAACCTGTTCATGAGCAGGCTTCGTGAGTGGTATAGCGTTTACTTCCCCGAGATGGACCGCTTAATCGAGAAGCATGAAACGTATTCCCGGCTGGTCATGAAGCTTGGTTACAAAGAAAATTACACTTTTGAAGCTGTACAAGCTGAAGGCATACCTAACGAAAGGTCAGAACTTTTAGCGAAAACAGCCCAATCATCCATGGGCGCAGACGTTTCCAGTTCAGACCTTGAACAAATCCAAACTTTGAGCAAAGATGTTTTGAACCTTTACGAATTACGAAAGAACATGGAAAATTATGTTGACCGCACCATGGAAGAGCTTGCTCCGAACGTCCGAGCAGTTGCCGGTGCACTGTTGGGTGCGAGATTAATCGCCATGGCAGGTAGTCTTCAAAACTTGGCTATGCGTCCAGCAAGCACTATTCAAGTGTTAGGTGCAGAAAAAGCGCTTTTCCGTTCACTAAAAACAGGCGCAAGACCACCAAAACACGGCCTGATTTTCCAACACACACTTTTGCATGATGCTAAACGTTGGCAAAGAGGAAAGATTGCACGCGTCATTGCAGGCAAACTTTCCATTGCTGCCCGAGCAGATGCTTTCGGCGGCAACTTCATTGGCGAAAGGCTGAAAGCAGACATTAACAAACGTTTAGCCGAGATTCAGGAGAAATACAAGGATGCACCACCACCAAAAGAACCTAAACCGGCTGAACGACCTGAACGTCGAGACCGCGAGCAACGTTTTGATCGAGGTCAAAGAGACCGACGAGACCGTTTTGGCGGCGGAGGAAGGGACCAACGCAGAGGCGGCGGTGGAGGCAGAAGTTTTGACCGCGGAAAAGACCGAGACCGTAACCGCAGTGGAAGCGGCGACGGCAAAAAGTTCTTTGGAAACAGCAGCGGTAGCGGCAAATACCGCGATAACCGGAGAACCGAGTAAACTTGCACATTAGAGTTAGGCCGCACCCCAAGTTTAAAGAAATTTATGAGGCTATGCTGGAGGGCGGTGTTCAACGCCTTGCCACACGTAACTTGACTCCAGGTTTAACGGTTTATGGTGAACGTTTAATTCACGTTAAAGATGTAGAGTACCGTATTTGGGATGCTTTTAGAAGTAAACTTGCAGGAGCCATCATTAAGGGCTTGCAGAACGTACCTATCGAACCCGGTTCTCAAGTGCTCTATTTAGGTGCAGCTTCCGGAACCACCCCAAGTCACGTGTCAGACATAATCGGTGAAACAGGACACGTTTATTGTGTAGAGTTTGCGTCACGCTCACTTCGTGACCTTGTTAACAATGTTGCTGCTTTTCGCCCAAACATGTCGCCGTTTCTTGAGGATGCACGTAAACCTGAAAGGTACGCAATGTTCATTCCAGGAAAAGTTGATGTCATTTACTGCGATGTAGCCCAGCCTGAGCAAGCAAAACTGTTGGCAGATAACGCTGACGTTTTCTTAAAGCCGCAGGGCTGGGTAATGCTTGCATGCAAATCTCAAAGCATTGACGTAACAATGTCTCCTGAAGCAGTTTACAAGCAGGAAGCCAACATTCTCAGAAACAGAGGATTTAACGTGAAAGAAGTTGTTGACTTGGAACCGTACGATAAAGCGCACGCAATGATTGTGGGTCAACGTTAAAAAATTAGAGGCTTTGCTTCAAAAAAGCCATCTTTAAATTTTTCAGTTCTACACCATTTGACCACAAAGTTTCAAAATAGTTATTAGCCATTTCAACTAAAAACCCGTTGTTCGACCGCAGCCAAACCATATCCTTGATCTGTTTTTCATCAGATGTTGCAACATACATTATTTTTTTGTCAAAGATGACCATTTCCACAGGAGTCGAATCCAAAAATTTGTAGTCAATTAAGTCGAGTTTAGGGGCAAGGCTTTGTGAAAACTGCTTAGCTGGCGGCGTTTTAATAATGCTTTGGGTTGTTTTCTCTGTTATCATGCGCATTTTGGCTTTTTTGTGCATAGCAGCATCAATACTTTGCTCAGCGAAGTGTTGTGGCCACTGTAAAAATTTGTGGGTAGTCATTATTAAGTCAACACTTTGCCGGAAGGTTTCCCAATCTTTTTTCCAGTTCGGATCCCCTTTTTTTGGTCCAATAAGTGCAATGTTTGAATTATCATTTTTTACCTTAGAAACTTGCTGCTGTTTTTTTGCCATCTCTTTAGCTTTAGCGAACAGGTCCTTGTCTTCTTGCCTTCTTTGCTGCAATAGTACTTCGATTACGGTTTCTAAGGATATCGCTTTGAATGTTTTAGGGGTGGTTACTAACTCGTCGACTAAACCTTTTTTCTGCAGTTTAGGGATTATTTGGTAAACAATTTCTCTTGCAACACCAGAGGATTTTGCTACTGACTTGGCAGTTAAATTTTCAGAAGCATAGAGCGCCATTAATACTCTGGCTTCGTTTAACGTAAGTCCCAGACGGATTAAAACGTCGAAATCCTCGGTTGTGGCATATTGGGAAGTCAACTAATTCGACCCTCAGCAGTTTGTACTATTTGTTGCAATATGTTATTTAAGACTTTTTGAAAATTTAATGCAAAAAGCAAAAAAGTATACGCAAGGATAACAAAAATATACAAATATTATAAGTACAATCATAACTTACAACATTTTGAATCCCAAATTAATTATGACCATTTCAGCATTATTCAATAAAACAATTTCATACCCCAAATTTTTGAGTAAAATGTTGATTCTAACCGAAAAATTGCCAATTTTTTCAATACTATGTAACCTTTAAATGCCCTTCACCTGTTAATTGCTTTAATTAATGGAGCTCAGACATGTCGCTAATACCTGAGTTATCAAACCCTTATTTAACATCATTTGCATCAGGATTACTCTATGGATTAGTAGCCTGCACCGCAACATGTCTACCTTACTTAGCAAGTTACATTGCAGGCATAGGCGCAGACTTCCGCAAAGGCGTATTTGCAACATTAACTTTTAACTCAGGTAGAATAATCGCATATACTCTAATTGGAGCATTAATTGGCATTTTCAGCGGTTTAATGCATCTATTCGCTGAAGACGCAACAATATCCATTTTCCAAGCCTATTCAACCGTAGCCTTTAGCATAGTTACCATAATAATCGGTGCAAGCTTACTCTATAGAAACAGAAAACCCTCATGTAAATGCAACCAAACACCACTAACTCCTAAAAAGAAGCGCGTTGGCAAGTTTGACGTGGGCGCTTTCACCTTAGGCTTAAGCAGAGGTTTAGTCCTTTGTCCACCCTTACTTGCGCTTTTGCTGTATTCGATTCCTTTTGCAAGCCCAGTTGACAGCGTGGCTTTTGCTGTTTTGTTTGGTGTCGGAACCGCTATTTCGCCTATGCTGCTGCTTGGCGGCGTTACAGGATGGCTTCTTAACAAAGCGCCACTATTGAGAACGTATATAGCGGTCGCGGGTGCAGCAGTGCTTATTCTCCTTGGAATTGGCACATTAATCAGTTCTTTAACAATACTTGCTTAAAGGAAAAATGAAAAGATGAAAAAGAATAACATGGAACCCAATAAAATCATGCCTGAAACCACCCAAAAAGAAATAGACGAACTAAAAATCAGCGTTAAAGCCGCCTCTGAACGCATCATTGCCGAAAACATCGAACACATGAAAAAAGCAGATCCTAACCGTCCAAAAGAGATGACGTATTTTGATGAAATCGCCAACTTATTTGGCAAACGTACAAAAGAAATTGCTCAAGCCAAAGCCGAAGGCAAAAAAATTGTTGGGTACACATGCCTTTTTGCGCCATTGGAGCTGATTTTGGCATCTGATGCGGTTCCTGTTAGGGTGAATTCTGGATGGTATGACACTTCAAAGCTTGGTGACCGTGTTGTGCCTGTTGAAGTTTGCCCAACTATTCGGTCAACAATTGGCGCTAAAATGATTGAGCTTTCCCCGTTTCTTGAACAAAGTGACGCCTTAATCACTGTGTTGACGTGTGATGGCATGACAAAGCTCAGCGAAATCTTGGGGGATTATAAGCAGGTTTGGGGCATGTCTAACCCACGCATTAAGGATTCCACTCAAGCGCTAAAGTTTTGGAATGAAGAAATAAAACAAATCAAAGATAACCTTGAAAAATTAACGGGCAACAAAATCAACACCAAAAACCTCAAAGCAACAATACAGCAAACTCAAAAAGCCACAAGAGCGTTTCGCCGCCTGCAAGATCTGCGCAGGGGCAACCCAGTAATTATGGGTAGAGACGCTATGCTTGTTAACCAAACTTACATGTGGGATGACATTGCTCGGTGGACAGAAAGAACTGATGCCCTCTGCGACGAGTTGGAACGCAGGGTGCAACGTAAAGAGTGGGCTTGCCCGCCTGACACTCCACGGGTAATGGTTACGGGTACACCAATGTTTTGGCCTGACAACTGGAAACTGCCCAACCTTGTTGAAGAAGGAAACCCCCCAGGCGTTTTAGTTGCAGATGAGTTATGTTCAAGCGAACGACTGCTGTATGATCCAGTGGGGATTGACGAGTGGACCATGGACGATATGCTTAGCGGTATTGGTGAACGTTACCTTATGGCTTCCACGTGTCCCTGTTTTACCAGCAAAGACGGCAACGAAGACCGCATTAACTGGCTTCTAAACAAAGTTAAAGAATGGCATGTTCAAGGGGTAATCTATTACACAGTTAGGGGCTGCATGTTGTACGCTATGGAGTATACAAGGGTTAAAAGGGCGTTGGATAAGGCAAATATTCCAGTTTACTACCTTGATACTGATTACACAAGGGAGGATGTTGGGCAACTGAAAACCCGTGTTGAAGCCTTCCTTGAAATGCTCAACGCCCAAATAGACTTCTAAAGGGACTACCATGATAACAGTTGGACTTGATTTAGGAACACAAAGCATAAAAACCGTAGTACTAAGCGACGACAAAGTCTTAGCACGGGCACAAGCGTTTTCAGGCTTTGACCCGACAAAAGCAGCCAAAGACGCCGTTGAACAAGCATTAAAAACAGCATGCATCACTCAATCAGACGTCGCCAGCTTCACTGCAACAGGCTCAGGCGTAGAATTATCACCCTACCCCGCAAGCACTGTCAGCATGATGGGCGCAGACGCAAAAGCCGGAACCAACCTTTTTCCCAAAGCCAGAACAATCATTGACGTAGGCGCAGAAGAAGCACGCGCAGTCAAATGCGACGACCGCGGCGTCATGATAGACTTCGTAGTTAACGAACGATGTGCTGCCGGCGCAGGAACATTTATTGAGGCTATGGCGCGGGCGTTAGAGGTGAAAATGGAAGATATGGGCCCATTATCACTTAAAGCGGAGCGTGCAAGCTCAATTAACGCTTCCTGTGTTATCTTCGGTGAATCCGACGTTGTCTCGCTTATTCACCGGCAAGAGTCTAAGCCGGAAATTGCACGTGCAGTTTATGATGCAATGGCTGACCGTATATCGTCCATGGTTCGCCGTTTAGGCGTAAATCCTGAAGTGGTGCTGGTGGGCGGTGCTGCTAAGGATGCTGGTTTTGTGGCTTCTCTGAAACGCAAGTTAGGAGTTGACGTGTTGATTCCCGAGTTTCCTGAGTACGCTGGAGCGTTGGGCACCGCGTTGATTGGTGCAGCCAGAGGGAAGGTGAACCAAAAGTGACTGAACCTGTTAGTGCGTTTTGGCGTTGGCAGGAATACCACCGTGTTATGCCTAGCAAAGCTTGGAAAAGCGAAGATATAGTTACTGCTGGTGTGGATGTGGGTTCGGTTGGTTCTAAAGCGGCAGTTCTTGTTAACGGCGAAATATATTCTTGGGGAATAACACGGACTGGTTCAAACAGTCCCGAAAGTGCCACAAAAGCCCTCGAATGGGCACTACAAGACACCGACATTGAACAATCTGACATTAAATATGTCGTCGGCACCGGTTACGGCAGAGTAAATGTTCCCATGGCAAACAAAGCTATCACTGAAATTGCCTGCCACGCAAAAGGCGCCAACTACATCTGGGGACCACAAGTCCACACTGTACTTGATGTTGGGGGACAAGACATCAAAGCCATCCGTTGCGATGACACCGGACGCGTAACCTCCTTTCTAATGAACGACAAATGCGCCGCCGGCACAGGACGAGGTATGGAAGTCTTCGCCGATCTGCTAAAAATCCCAATCGAAGAAATCGGGGAAATGAGCCTAAAAGTCAAGGAAGAACCTCAACCGGTAAACTGCACATGCGTTGCTTTTGCGAAAACTGAAGCTGTTGGACTTCTACGGAAAGGCTGGTCTAAAGAAAAAGTGTTAGCTGCATATACGCGAGCAATGGCTGTCCGGATGAGTAACCTTATTAACAGAGTCGGCTTAGAACCTGAACTTGTAATTACTGGTGGTCAATCAAAAAATATTGGTGTTGTATCCCGCATTGAAACGGCTCTTGGTGTTAAGTGTCTTCCGATGCCGAACTGGCGCGAAAACGGGTTAGACCCCATGATTGCAGGCGCCTTGGGGGCGGGAATTTTCGCTAAAGCGTTATATGATAAGTCTCAAAAAACTTAGGTGATAACTTTGATTACTTATTACGGGTACGCGGATGGTTCAGGCGAATATTTTGTCACGATTGACACTGACAAATGCAACGGTTGCGAAAAATGCATAAAACACTGCCCCAAAGACGCGTTGCAACTGGAAACCATATTTTTTGATTTAGAGGACAAAACAGTAGCGGGGGTCAAAGAGGAGCAACGTAACAAAATAAAATATACGTGTGCTGAGTGTAAACCCGAAAATAATCAGGCTCCCTGCGTTTTATCTTGTATCGATGGAGCAATTAGGTGTATTTATGTTGTACGGTAGTGCTTTTTGTGACATACAACCATTTTATTCTTGTTCGGATTCTGAATCTGTCGCAAGTCGTACGAAACCATTGATTTTAAATAAGTCTTGAAAATTCGCTACGTTTATTTATAGTTTCCAATAATTGGTAGTCAATTAGTTAGGGATGATCAAATGTCAAAGAAACCTCAATCAAAAGATGAAGCATTAGAGGCTTTAGACTTCATAGTTAACGTGCTGAAAGAGCATGAAAAAGACTTAGACCGTCTAATCAGCGAGTTGGGCAACGTAACCGACCAACTAGGAGAAACCGGCCAATTAAACGGAAAAGTCGAGCACATTGAGGAAAAAATTGGCAACCTACAAGACGAAGTAACAAATCTTTTAGATTACATGTCAAAACGAAATAACGCACCAACCCCAGCAGCAACTATTAGTAACGAAAATAAGAATCAGGCGACTCCAGCCGTATCAGTTCCAGTGGTTGCACCTGTTTTTGCTCCAGCAATTCCATCAAGTACATCTGTAATTTTCAGGTGTAAACAATGGGAAGATTTTGAGGCTTTAGCCCGTCAGGCTCAAACTCTGTCTTTCACGTATAAAGAGGCTGAACACGTTTTTCAGGTTGATGCATTAAAGGGTAATCAGATTGTTACTTACAGCGGCGAGTTACCAAAGATGTCTTCATTGTTAAAGATGTGGTTGTCTAAACAGCTTGAAGTGCCTGACCCACGAGTGCTCGAAGGCGTTTTAACTATCAGCTAAACCCCATTTTATTATTTTAAATTCATTTTTTGAATTCATAAACCTTATAACATAAGATATCGTAAGTCTTCTTATTGTTGGAGGAAAGTTAGGTTGAAGGCTACACTAACCACGTCAATAATACTTTTCCGTTTTCGAAGCCTTCTCCTTTCTCCTCGATTACGGATTGGCGTGAGTTAGAGCCAACACACTAACCCCTCCAACAAATTCACTTTAAAGGAAAAACCAAAATGAATCAGGATACAGTACGCATGTTCAATGTTGAAATGGCTAAATTCAAGAAAACCATCGAAGAAATCAATCTTCTTAAAAGTGTTTCTGAAGACTTGAAAAGTTACAGAAGAATGGTCAGAATAAAAAAGTTTGATTAAGCAGCAACTAAATTTTTTAAAGTTTTAAATATCAAAATTCGCCATTAATGTGATAGGGAATTTCTTTGGCAAAAAAAGCTGAAGCAGTATTACCCTTCGCAAATATAGCCGTTTATATCGTCACTTTGATAATTAACGGGTTAGCAAACACTACGCTGATTGGAGGCAGAACTACAGCTGATGTTTCAAACATGTATCCAACATTGATTACGCCGGCTGGGTACGTTTTTGCTATTTGGGGTATAATCTACGTTTTATTGGCGATTTTTCTAGTCTATCAAGCATTGCCAAACCAAAGGGAAAAACCGTTCCAAAAACAGATCAGCATCTTATTCATCCTGACCTGCGTCTTTAACATTTCATGGCTGTTTCTTTGGCAAAACCTTTACCTTTCCTACTCCATCATTCTAATTCTTGGCTTTCTGCTGTCTTTGATAGCGATTTATGTACGGCTAAACATCGGCAAATCCAATGCGTCATTAAAAGAAAAATTGGCTGTTCATTTGCCGTTCAGCGTTTACTTAGGCTGGCTAACAATTGCAACAATAGCAAACATTACTATTGCGTTAACTGCTGCAAACTGGGACGGATTCGGATTAGCACCTGAAACATGGGCGATTCTGGTTCTGGCTGTAGCTTTGCTGATTACTTTAGCGGTTATTGTTACTCGAAGAGACATTGCATATAGTTTAGTGATTATTTGGGCTCTTGCAGGAATAGCCGTTAACCAAACCGTAGGCAACGTCATTCTCACAGCCGAAATCGCCATAATCATAATCGTTATTGCATTAATTGCTGTACTGGCTGCTCACCGTTTAAGGAAAACGGGCAAAGTCGGGTCTAAATGAACAGTAAAATCTTAACCTACGAACTAACTGGCGCAGTATTCATAATAATACTAGGCAGCATTCTCCATTTTACCTTCGAACTGTCAGGCAATCAGCCGGTTGTAGGCGTTTTTTCTGCGGTTAACGAAAGCGTTTGGGAACACCTCAAACTTGCGTTCTGGCCGGCGCTGCTTTTCGGATTAATCGAGTTTATACCGTTGAGGCGTATGGCTAACAATTTTGTTTTCGCCAAAACCGCAGGAATCTACCTGATGATAGCCGTTATTCCATCAATTTTTTATACCTACACTGCTTTAACTGGCAAAAGTATCCTTGTCATTGATGTAGGCTCATTTGTTGTTGCCGTAGTCTTGGGGCAACTGTTAAGCTACAAGCTGTTAACAATTCGCCAGTTTCCAAGTTGGGTAACGTGGGTTTCTTTGGTTTTTTACGCCCTTTTAGCAGCCTTGTTTGTTGTTTTCACGTTTTATCCTCCACAAACGTCCATTTTTCTTGACCCTGAATCAGGAACTTACGGCTTCCTTTGGCGAAAATTCGTTATGTAATGAAAAGTTAAGTATAAGCTTCTGAATCCTTTTATGAAGAATCATGGCGTACACACGTGATGAAACAGAAAACATTGAAGTTGACTATTCAGCAAAGCAGCTTTGGGAAGGCATTCCAAAAGCACTCACTAAACTGGAATGGACAATCATAGAATCAGACAAGGAAAAGTTTCATCTAACAGTTAAAACCAAAGGCGCCTTCATGTCTTACCCTTCAAACATGAAAATCGATTTAGTCCCAGTTAACGATAAGTCCACCCGTATATTAATTTCTGGTCAGACACCAGTCACGACCATAACTTCTGTATTGGATTTTGGCAGAACACGAGAACGCATTGAAAGATTTATTGTTACACTTGCCCAGCTTATGGAGAAGAAAAGCTAAAAAAGTTATTCGTTGATTTGGGTTTTTTTAAACGCAAACCAACCTATCAATAGAAACGCTACAATGTATGCCATTGCTATTGCAAGTCCACGAAGAGCAATGTCACCTATGGTTTCAGTGTAAAGCAATTCTGTTGCGGGCAATGTTGTATCTCCAACTTGTACTGACCAAATATCTGTTTTAGAGAAAGTTACTTCTTTCCCAGGATACAGCAACGCGTAAACCATGTTTTGGCCTAAATTGTCGGTACCTGTGCTGATTCCAAGTGTGGTGTTGTCTGCAAGTATCATACTTCCAGTGGCTCCGCTTCCAGGTAAATAATTCAGCGCTGGCGAAGGACCAGCAAAAACTGAGATGATAGGCATCGCTATAAATAGGGAACCAAACAAGCCCAAAGCGATAATCACAGTTAGCATTGTGTTCTTTGTTATTGAGCCCATGGCGAGAAGTATTGAAACCCAAATGAAAGTGCTAATTAGGTCTCCAAGCAGTACAAGTGGAACAAGTCCCAAATCGTTTTGCGGACCATATATGAGAATAGAACCGACTGTCGTGTAAGTGAAGATTATCGTAAACGAAAGCAATATGATAACAAATGCCGCGAACAGTTTGCCTAAAAAGACTGTTGTTCGTGAAACAGGTTTAGTTAGTAAAGGTACGATTGTGCCGCTTTCAAATTCGCTAGATATACTGTTCATTGCTGTGGCAAGTGCGAATAAGAAGAAGCTGAAGCTGCCTGCGCTGTAGGTAATCGCGAATGTGGTGTCTTGGGGAATGTCGCTGCTCAACATGAGAGGCAACACTAAACCTAAGGTTGCGATGAGAAACGCGATTATTATGATGCCGATGAATTTTTTCTTACGGATGTTCCAAATCATTTCGTAACGTACAATAGCCAAGAAACGGGTAAACCAAGAATTCGAACCGACAAGCGTTTCTTGCTGGTTTTGCTGATATTGGCTCATTGCTTTTTGCCTCCATTGTCCTTACCGACTAACTGAATAAACACGTCTTCAAGAGTTGAAGTTTTTTGGCTCATGCCCACGATTATGCCTCCAGCGCCTGTAACTTCTTTTGACACCTTTGCCCGCACATCATCATGAGAAGTTACTTGAACGCTTAAACTGGAACCTTCCTGATAGACCTCTGAAACAAACGGCAAGTCTTTTACAGCTGAAACAATATTGCTGGTTAAGTTGGCAACTTCAAGGTGTATCATGGATGGACCAGCAAGCATGTTTGAAACCGTTTGAAGCCTGCCAGATGCCAGTGTGGCGCCTTTGTTGATGATTGTTACGTGGTCACAGATTTGTTCAACCTCAAACAGTAGGTGTGATGAAAGAAAAACGGTCATGCCTTCTTTGGAGATTTCTTTCACAAGCTCACGCACTTCCACCATGCCTACGGGGTCAAGACCAATGCTGGGCTCATCCAAAATTACAAGTTCAGGGTTATTCAAAAGAGCCTGTGCAATGCCGATACGTTGTTGCATGCCCT
Organism: Candidatus Bathyarchaeota archaeon; assembly: GCA_963832745.1. GTDB lineage: Archaea > Thermoproteota > Bathyarchaeia > Bathyarchaeales > Bathycorpusculaceae > Bathycorpusculum. The sequence continues at coordinate 117,526 of CAWHVC010000005.1, forward strand.
TGCTGTATTTGCCGATGTAATCGTTTTCTCTGCCTTTTAAACCGACAAGGCCGATAAGTCGGGGTATCTGTTCTGCACGTTGCTGGCTTGTCATGCCGTACATTCTACCGTAAACATCCAAAAGCTCGGCACCCTTGAGATGTTTAGGAAACTTGGGTAGTTCTGGCATGTAACCGATTCTTAACCGTGAATTTGCCTCGTCAACATGAACTTCTCTGCCAAGAACCTTCGCGGAGCCTTGGCTGGGTTTAAGCAAGCCTACAAGAATTTTTATGGTTGTAGTTTTTCCTGCGCCGTTTGGTCCCAGAAAGCCGTGGATGCTGTTTTTTTGAACTTTAAGGTTTAGCTTGTTTACGGCTGTTAGGCTGCCGTAGTTTTTTGTTAGATTGTCGGTTTCTATGGCGTAATCCATTGTTGGCGCTGGCTCCTTTACTATTCTGTTTAGCGGGATTTTAATATAAGGTTAATCTTAGTTTAGGGAGAATCTTGAGGCGGGTAACTGGGTGATACGGGTTATTAGTTTAAGTGAAAGCAAAGAAGAAGAAGTTAGCCTTGAGAAGCTACCTGCTGTTAACCTGGCTAACGTTTGGGTTGAACTGGTTGACCCGTCACCTGAAGAACTGCAAGCCGTGTCAAATGCTACTAAAATTCCACCTGATTTTTTAAAGCTGCCTAAAACCCGAAACGCAATTGATTTACGCTTAGAAACAGGAATAAACATCATTACTCTTGTTGCTTTCCAAGACATCCTAAAAGCCAAGGAAGCATGCCCCGTTGTAATGGCATTCTCAAAAGATTTCCTTGTAACAGTATCTACAAAGGAAACCCAAGCCATAATCAACAACGCCAAAGCACGAATGAGCAAAACAAAAAATGACCCCCCAAGCATAGTTGCTTACTTTATTGTGGACGAAATCATCGCAGAACACTTTGTTCTTTTAGAGCATCTTGATGATGTGACAACACAAATTGAGGGAGAAGTAGTTAACGGTGCATCAGAGAAGACGCTGAAAAAAATCTTTAACATTAAAACCAAAATGGTTAAGCTAACCAAGGTTCTCTGGTACGAACGGGGCGTTATTTCTAATCTTAAACGTTGTAGTGATACAACTTGCATGACAGCAAAAGCAAGAACATTGTTTGAGACATCTCATGAAGAATTAACTCGGCAAATCGACATTGTAGAAACTTACAGGGAAATTCTTTCAGATGCCATCAATGTCCAATTGTCGTCAACATCGAACAAGATTAACAGTTCAATTAAAAAAATGACTTTAGTTATGTACTATTTGACGCTGATAACACTGGTTACGTCTTTTCCAAACACTATTGCAACATTCTTTGGCATTTCACAGTTCGGCGCATCTAACCCGTTTGTAATTTTTACGGCAATAGCATTGTCGGTTGTTTTGCCAATAGTTGTGCTTTGGAGACGTAAATGGTTTAGCTCAAGCAGGCTAGACTAACCCTTACAAGCGATGATGGAAAGTTTTAAGGCGCATTTCAACGCAATAACCTGCATTAGGGTTGAATCTGTGCAGAATAAACAAGGACCAATAACAATCAAGGGCAGAAGCTTAGGAATAGCCACTTTAACAATTATCCAAATTCTAATCGGCATAATACACACTGTCTTGGGGCTAGTGCTTTTAGGTTCAGAAATTGCCATGGGCACACAGGTTTCAATCATTTACAGCATCTATACTATAGCCTTCGGGTTGCTTACGCTCTTGTCTACAGTCATGATTTGGCAGGGCAAAAAGCTTGGTTGGGCTGGCACAATCGCAGTTGCCCTTTTCGTCATTGTTGCTGACTCGTTAACGGTTCTGAATTTGCCAAGCATCCCGGGCATTCCAAGGTTTGCTGCTGCTGGTGAAATACCCTACAGCCTGTTTGTCGTTTTTTACTTGTTGCTGCCTCATGTAAGAAAGAAGTTTGGGGTTTAAGTTGGCACTGGATTGGCAGTGGAATTTTTGCGTCGGGTTATTAGCAAAAAGGCTGACGCAATAACGATTATTGCTATAATAATTATGAAGGTGTAAATTATTACTGGGTCAAGTCCGCTGCTTTCCCACATATTTGTTGCCGTAATCATACTGTGCATTGTGTAATTCGAGCCTGAGGATGTTCCTTCAACGCTGACGCCTGTTGCTTGGTCCCAAATGTAAGTGTTGCCAAGACTTGTAGCGGTAACAACTGTTCGTGTTGCGCCTGCATAGTTGCCTTGTTGTGTGTCGCTTATTGTTATATTACCGACACGTGAATCATAAAAACTATCTCCGGTTTTTAGGTTGGGTGGAATGATGAAGTCATCAATAAGTTGGCCTGTTTGCAGGTTCAAGGTTGACTTTGTGTTTTCTTGTGTGCCATTAGCGTATGTTGACACGATGTTAACGTAAATCAAGGGTCCGGAAACGTCAAGAACTTGCATTCTTGCTGAGGTAATGGAATGATCAGGTGACGGTGTACCAGTAAATGTTACTTCGTATTCTATCCAGTCGCCCGTTTTAACGCCCGCTGTTGGTTGAGCAGTTGAAACACTAATTATGCTTAAAACCAAAACAATCGAGACTAAAGCACACGCATACACTTTGAGTTTCATCAAAGAAGCCTTCATTATTTGAAGCTATGTAACCTTGTTTTTATAAAATTTGCCCACCCACAGCATACACCGTTAAGTAGTTTGAGTTTTTCTTCGGTTAAAATATGCCCAAACCAAAACAGCACCAATAAAGAAAACTGAAGCGCCCGCACCAATCAAGATCAACCAAAAAGATGAATCACCCTTTTCAGAAACATTAAAGCTTACGTTGTTTGATACGCCGATGTTTCCAAAATAATCAATTGCATAAACGGTTATGTTGTGGTTTCCCGGTTGAAAGGTTAGTGAAGTGTTATCTGAAACGGGTACAAGTGGTTGCCCGTCTATGCTTAGCTGTATATTGGCTGCAGGCTTGCTCACTGTGAAGTCTATGGTTACTGTGGTAGGGTACGTTTTGTTTTGGGGGAAGAGAATAGCTATTTTCGGAGGGGTTGTGTCAGTTGGCAGGTCATTTTGCGGCGTGTACTTTTCAACTATACTTGTGGGATGGGCATTGTTTTCAATCATAACTATGGAGCCACCGATAACATAAACAGCGCCACCAACAGTGGCCAATGCAGCGTTAACTCGTGGAGTAGGCATCAAAGATGAAACACGCCAACAGTTCTCTGCAGAATCCCAAGTCAAGCTTGTAAAGTTTGGCGGTCCAGCATCCCACCACGTGTCGTCAACCCCGAAAACCCAGATTCCCGCAAGCGAACCAGTGGTTGCTGCATACGCTAAAAGGTACCCCTGCACAATAGGCGCTGCCACAGTCCAACTGTCAGTTGCTGTGTCATAAACTTGATGAGAAACCGAATAAGGAAAAGCTCCAAAAACGTGAATTTTACCATCCAAGACCGCTGAGGCGCAACTCCAAATCAACCTTAAATCCGGCTTAAACGGCATCGACGTCTTGGTGGTCCAAGTGCCTGTTGCAGGGTCGTAAACCTCGGTAACGTTTGAGTTGCCACCGAAAAGATATATTTTATCATCAACTACTGATGCGGTTACGCCGACACGGGGTGTTGGCATATCCGTTTTGGTCACCCAAGTATCGGTAGCAGGGTCGTAAACCTCGTTAACGCTTGAAACCATGACTTGCCCATCCTTAAAACCAGTTGTTCCACCGATGCAGTAAATTTTGCCGTCCACAACCGCTGTTGCGAAGCTGGCGCGTGGCGTTGGCATATCGGTTTGGGTAATCCACTGGTTGCTTTCAGGGTCATATTTTTCGTTGGCGCCTGTGCAGGTTATGTAGCTTGGAGGATCAATGACTCCGCCGATAGCGTAGATTTCCCCATTTACCACTGCTACGCCAAGGCTTGCCCGTGCGACGTGCATGGATGTTTTAGTTTCCCAAGCGGTTGAAGTAGATGCTTGTGCGGGATTAATTGTGAGGCAGGTAACCATTAAAAGCGCAATAAGTGCTAGAGTAACTTTTACTTGCATATTTTGCCTCAAAAGCAATTACGCTGATTATGTTAAATAGACTTGTTGTTTCCTTAAAGCGCTACTTCATATGTCATGTATCCGTAGCTTAACTCGTTACCAGTCACTGAAGGAAATACAACAAACTGTTTTCCCTCATAAGACGCAGTAAGTTCAAACCAGCAGTTTCTTGTTATTTCAATTACAAACCTGTCTGAACAGTTAGGCACATTGTAGATTTCAACAAAAGCCTCTATATCACCATGTTTTTCTTGTCCATCTTGAAAAACCCAAAAGTTAACTGTTGTCTGGTTGTAATCTCCGCTGTCTTCTTCACGAAGTTCAAACCAGATGCATTCTCGTGTGCCAGTGGAGGGAAAAGCTAGGTCAGTGATGTTAATCAGTAATCGCTCTTTTATTTGATAGATTTCTCGGTAAAGGGCGTAATGTTGCTTTTCGGAAGAACTAATTGATTGCAAAGTCTGGGGCAAAAAGCTGCCTAACAGTAACCCGATTAAAAGACTGATACCTATGCAAGCGGCTAAACGGTTTCTTGACATAATTTTCAGTTAGGTTAATGATTAAAAGCCGTTTAAAGATTTCACCAACCTATTTGGTTCCTATTAGAAATTGTATGCAGAAACCTATAGGTTTTTGCATAGAACTGCTATTAGGATCCTAATAGACGCCAAATAGGTTGGTAAACAACATAGCGAAAGCAAAGACAGCACAATAACAAACAGGCGATGCTACAGTTTTTCGTTAAGTTACTGAATTTCTTGCACTCTACTCAAAATTAGCAAACCCGCCAACTACATCAACAACAAAAAGCCTCAATCTAACGTACTAACGACTTAGCTTTTCAAGAAATAGAACTGCTATCATGTACTTTATTGGTTTTTGGGTTCCAAGGCGGTTTGGCGTTGATTTGGTTGTTATGCTTTTTTTGAACATTTTTCTGTTTTTGTGCTGATAAAATTTATAAGCAGGCATGCACACCTGTGCTTTAGGTGAAGCGGTGCAGAACCGCTTTTACACTGGTGAACGTATGCGTAGAAGCTTAACAGTAACTCCAGAAAACGACAAAAAAATCTTGCTTACCAAAGGACGATTCCTCACAGGAGACGCCCCACTCGACATCGACTACACAACAATGGTCAACATCTTCATAGAACTCGGACACAAACTCATGACCGCCGCATGGACAGACAACACAAACCCAACCGTTACCATCGACAAAAACGAAATAGTAGAAGCCTTCAAAAAACATGCGTTTAGCGCAGAACTGAAAGAAGAATCCGTAGGAGACCAAGTCGCCGAAATCATCTTCAAAAAACTAATAGAACAAGCAGGCCTCGCCAACGCAACTCCAAACCAGCAAGACCAACAACCAACCCCTGCCCTGCCAACACAACAATCAACCACAAAAGAAACAACAACCGAAAAATACATCACTTAAACTTAACCTAGAGGAGCCAAACACGTATGGTTGACGACAAAGAAACAAAAACCAAGCCTGAACCTCAACCGGCAGATTTTGAGAAGCTTCTTGAAGCAGAAAAGAAGCTTTCAGAAGACTACCTTACCAGACTAAAATACATGCAAGCAGACTTTGAAAACCTCAAACGCCGCTTTGACCGGGAAACTGAGCAAATTAGAAACCATAGCAATGAACGCTTAGTAACCTCGCTCCTCGACGTAGTTGATGAACTAGAGTTGGCAGTCAAAGTGGGGAAATGCGCAGAAAACCCTCAGAAAACCCTGCTTGAAGGCGTTGAAATGACGCTTAAGAAACTCAAAAAGGTGCTTGAGCAAGAAGGAGTCTCAGAATTGCCTTGTGTTGAAGGCAAAGTTTTCGACCCTGCAACAGCAAACGCCGTCCTCACAGAAGAACGCGAAGACTGTGAAGACTGCAGCATCCTGCAAATCATCAGGAAAGGCTACTGTATGAAGGGTCGCGTGATTCGTCCAAGTGTAGTAAAAGTTTCAGTTAAAGGTAAACAAAAACAAGAAAAACAAAATCAAAGTAACCAAACGGAGGAAAAAAAGTAAATGAGTAATCAAAAAACAAGTGAAAAAATTTTGGGAATCGATTTGGGAACAACCAACTCAGCAGCCGCTATCTTTGAAGGCGGTCACGCAACGGTCATTCCGAGCGCGGAAGGCCCAACAATGGCTGGAAAAATGTTCCCGTCAGTAGTAGCTTTCACAAAAGACGGTCAACTTTTGGTAGGTGAACCCGCAAAAAGACAAGCCACCACCAACTCAGAAGGAACCTTCTTTGAAATCAAACGCAAAATGGGCAGTGACGCCAAAGTCCAAGCCTACGGCAAAGAATACACGCCACAACAAATCAGCGCGTTTATACTTCAGAAAATAAAGAAAGACGCGGAAACTTACCTTGGCGGAACAGTTAAAAAAGCAGTTATCACCGTTCCAGCACACTTTAACGATAACCAACGCCAAGCAACCAAAGACGCAGGCGAAATCGCTGGTCTTGAAGTTATGCGTATCATCAATGAACCCACAGCCGCATGTCTCGCTTACGGCATCGACAAGCTACAGCATGAAATGAAAATCTTGGTCTTCAGCTTCGGCGGAGGCACCCACGATGTCACATTAATGGACTTTGGCAAGGGAGTCTTCCAAGTATTAAGCACCAGTGGTGACACTCAACTTGGCGGAACCGACGTTGACAAAGCAGTCATGACTTACATTCTTGATGAGTTCAAACGTCAAACAGGCGTTGATGTCAGCAGCGATAAAATGGCAATGTCAAGGCTAAAAGATGCAGCTGAGAAAGCCAAAATCGAGTTGTCAACGTTGATGAGTACCGACATTGACCTGCCATTCCTAACCGCAGACGCCACTGGACCAAAACACCTGCACATGACGCTAACAAGAACCAAACTGGAATCACTTGCACAACCCATCGTTGAAAAAACAAAACCAACCCTCCTAAAAGCTCTGGAAGACGCAAAACTAACCCCACAACAGGTTGACAAAATCATCCTTATCGGCGGCATGACCAGAATGCCACTTGTGCAACGGTTCGTAGAACAAATCTTAGGTAAAGCACCTGAACGCGGAATTGACCCAATGGAAAGCGTTGCCATCGGCGCAGCCATCCAAGGTGGAGTCGTTACAGGCGAAGTCAAAGACTTACTATTACTCGACGTTACCCCATTAAGCTTGGGCGTTGAAACCATGGGCGGCGTCATGACAAAAGTCATTGACAAAAACACAACCATCCCCACAAAACGAAGCCAAGTCTTCACAACAGCAGCAGACTTCCAAACAGCAGTCACTATCCATGTCCTTCAAGGTGAACGTGCAATGTCAGCAGACAACGTTTCACTGGGCATGTTCAACTTAGTCGACTTGCCACCAGCGCCCCGTGGAGTCCCACAAATCGAAGTTACCTTTGACATTGACGCGAACGGCATCCTTAACGTGACAGCTAAAGACCGTGGAACTGGAAAAGAATCAAAAATCACCATCACAGCCTCAACTAAACTGAGCGCAGACGAAAAAGAACGCTTAATCAAAGATGCTGAACAATTCGCAGACCAAGACCGCAAGAAGAAAGAAGAAGCAGAAACCCGCAACACCGCCGACAGCATGGTCTACACTGCTGAACGCACAAAAACAGACCTCGGAGACAAACTATCAGCTGACGAAAAAGCAAAGATTGACGCAGCCGTAACAGAACTCAAAAACGCACTCGCAAGCAACGACATGGCACAGGTTAAAGCCAAATCAGACGAGCTCCAGAAGGTACTGCAAGAAGTCGGAACCAAAGTTTACCAGCAAGCCGCGGCAGAAGCAGCGAAACAGCAGCAAGCCCAAGGAGGCGCAGCAGGTCCACAAGGACAAGCCGGATCAACACCGCCACCAACCGGCGAAGCAGGCCCCGACAGTGGCGAGCACGTCGTAGACTCAGACGACTATAAAGTAAAGTAGCACTTGCCTGCAATTCCTACTTTTTCTTTTTTGTTTTTTCGTTTTTTTTATCCCTCTCGGATTTCTTTTAGCACTTGTTGTTTTAGTGCTAGACTAATCTGTTTTATTTGATTTTCTTCAAATCTTTCTTGACCTACGATGGTTGCGTTTGGGCTGGCTTGTGCTTCTCTTGTCAAAATTTCTTCAGGGTTTAATCCCATTGCTCTTGCGATTTCTTTTAGTGTATCGATTTTGCTACATCGGGTTTTTGGTTGTATACTTAAGCCTGAAGCAGCGTATATGCCTCTTAAGTAGTCTATGCCTTTCATCTGAACGTCATGGTAAGTGCTTACTGTGTAACCCATCATATATTCGATGTAGTCTGTTTGAACGTTTAATGAAGCAAGTTGTGTTCTGAAGAACTTTCGGATGTTGTGAACGCAAATATCATATCGTCTTCCAATTGCTTTTTCTGAGATTAAACCGGCTTTTCTGTATAGATTTCTAACGATAAGGTAGATTGCGCTGTTTGTTACTGGGAGTGGTTTTCGGTGATGTATGTGCCTTATTAGTGGTGATTCGTCATGGATGTTTTCTGGCGGGATTTTTCCTGAGCCTTTCCGTCTTAAATCAAGATAAAGACGTAAGTTGTCTACTGCTTCTTGTCCAAGAAAGGTGTCGTAGTCGTGGTATTTGCCTTTGGTAATTTCAGCTTCAATTGCAGAGCTATAAGGATGCTACTCTGCAGATGTATCAGGAAATTTTTTTGGGAAAACAATTAAGCTTGAGATTGAAGTAATGGCAGAACAGGGAATACCTTAATTTTATCCTAAAAAGAATTTTATGCATTTAACAAGCAAAGTAGAGCTATAGCTACTCTAATATCCTACATAGTATTTGCTATAAAATCATGCGTTGCCTAAAGATTGAAGATAAGTGGGTTAACTTGATTCTTAATGGAACAAAAACCTGGGAAATCAGACGCCAAAACACAAAGATAAGAGAGCTAATTGCTCTGGGAAATACTAAAACAAAATGCTGTGTAGGTTACGCCAAAATTGTTGACTCAGTTGAAATGACGATTGAAGAATTGAAAAAACACAATGATAAGCATCAAGCTAATGACCTCATAGATAATTATGCATTGAAAAGGAATACATTGTTTGCGTGGGAATTAAAAGAGATAAAAATTAAGGAAAAGCCTAAACCCTATTCGTACTCAACAGGTATTTGGTGCAAAATTTAAACCATTTTTTCTCAGCCAGGTTAACCACCTAGTTGATAACAGAAATCACAATTTTCCTATTATAACATAATTAATAGAAAAACAAACTGACCCTAAAAAGAGGTTCTGTTAATTAATCGTTCATTCTACTTCCTAAAATTACATCATAGGAACTGTGAAAAATCTTTTAAGCGATAAGCTAGACGTATCCTTTGATTCTATGGTCAACGAGAATATTGACGAAGCAAACAAGAGATTGACTCAACAAATCGAAGATTTCTTTAAGAATAACTTTGAGCGATTGCCGATTAGTGATAAAGTTGTTATCTCAAAAATTCGAACGCTACCAGTAATTTACGAAACAAATGTCATTAAAAAAATTAGACCTTATTCAGAACCTATCTCTAACTTTTTTAATCAAGTCTTAACGGGGAATAACAATAACCAATGCTCTAATTATTTTGAGTTAAAACTCCATTTCCTTAATCAGGCGCTCAAGGAGCTTTGGGTTATCGAAGCGCGTAAGGGGGAGACTTTTGAACCTTTTAAAAATTTTGAGTTATTCGAAAAGTCCTGTTGCAATCTAACCCCGAATATAGGAGTCAGTACATACACCAATTCGACGTTTTCTTGTTAGGCTATTATATCGTTAACAACATTTTACAACATGAAGAAACAGAAGTGGCAAAAATAATAAAACTCTATATAGAAAGGAAACCAAACCGCACTTGGATGTTGGCTTCGACATTTCATGATATTGGATACCCTATAGAAAAAATCGATAATTGGTTCTCAGCCTTCCTAAGTAATTTTTTAAGACAGCAAACAGCTTACCCTATAGAAATAGAAGAGATTCTTTCCTCTATCTTTTTTGATTACCTAAACTTTCTTTCTGAAGAACATTATAACTTAACAAAAGAATCAATTGCTGTTTCAGGTACGTGCTACCTTAGAGATTGGAAGTTTCACAATATCCTGCTTAACAATTTAAAACTAAAAAAGGACCATAGAATCGTTAGCTCTCTTCGCCTAATACACAGTTTATTTACACAGGAGAATATACGGAATTTTAACCAATGGTTCTTTGATATTTTTGAACCAGACATTATTCCTGCCTGCCAAGCTATTTCAATTCATAACTTAAAAATCGATTATGAGGTGATTAGTCTTCGCCAGTCGCCCTTCGCATTTTTATTGGTTCTTTGTGACAGTGTTCAGGATTGGGATCGCTCTGTTTCTCAACAAGACCCCAGTGAGTTGGTAGATATAGAGTTGCGCTTCTCAGAGACTACACCAACTCTACTGATTAGCCTGAAAATACATTCGGCAAAAAACCCCAAGACCTTGATTCACTTACAAAAAGACTCAGTTCAGATAAACTAATGAATATTTTAATCATCGAAGAAGGAACTGACAATCAATGGTCAATTTAAGAAGTAGACTCACGCTTGATTATATCAGTAGCAAACCTCTGTAGTAAATGAATCCTGTTCGCATTTCCTCTAGATCAAGAATTTTTTTGTACCTTGAAAGCTGCGATTATACTATTGTCTTGTTTAACTATATCACTTGCTACTGTTTCTCTGAATAAGTGTGGCCATATTGTTTGACTTGTGCTGCTCACTATGCAGAATATAGATCGGTCGCTTAGATGGCTGTCGGGATTTATTCTATAATAGCCAAAGTTACTTTTTCCAGAGGGCAGCCAGAACTTAGGCGGAGGACTTAGCTTATGTAGATACTCAAGGAAGCTCAGAACATTTTGAGTTAGAGGATCAGAAATTGGAAAAGCCTTAAGAGATTTTGATGTCTTAGTGGAAAAAGAAACCGGAACAGCGGAGAGACAGATACCGCATTTTTTGCAGAAAAGAGCGCTCTTGGCGTTTTTGATCTCTCATCTTGGACATTTTTTATGTCTTCGTTTCTTTTTTTCCCAGTGTAAACGTAACTTTTAGAAAATCGTCTTTTACTTCGAAGTTGTCTAAAGGTATCCATGAAATCTCTGCCCTGCGTTTCCCACATAGCCTTAAAAGAGAAAGAACAGCAGTTGCACGTAAGCAAAAATATTCATCTTTAAAAGAATTGGCCTTAGCGAGGGCTAACTCAAATTCTTGGTCATCGATCACTGTTTCTCTGTTTTCTCTAAACTCATTATTTCTAACACGAGTTATCGTTAAGACCTCCATGAAAAAAATAATTTCTTAATTATTGTTAGAAAAAAGTGGGTGTAAAAAGTATGAATTGTTGTCTGGCGAGAGCATACTATAAAGTTAAATAAAACAGGCTAACATAGCCAACTTTTCTTTTTTTGATTTTCTTGTATTTGTTAATTCTGGCAAAATAAAGGGAATTTATCAAAAACAATCAGGTTTTTGAGGCGTAAAATGAGAGCAGCGCCAACGGAATAACTATTAGGTAGGCAAGCAGGGTTCCAGGCCATATTCCCGCTGCGGGATACAGGTAATGTACAGCTACGCTGTAGGGGATAACCGTTAGAATGCCAGTGATAGCGAGGGGTTTGCTTATTGAACGAGTATATTCTGTACCTTTACTGTGCTGAAGGATAATCAGTGTTGAAGTAAAGACTGCAGGGAAAGCTGCGGCAACTCCACCCAAGACAGGTCCACCAATCTGGCTGAGGAGAACAGAAACTGCAACAAGAGTGCCAGCACCTAAACCACGCAAAACAACTGCAGAGGTTCGATAAAGCGTTTTTTCACCTTCAAATCGAACTAATTTAAGCTTTTTTGAAAATAGATAAAAAGTTATTACTGAAATGGCGGCTCCACCAATAACGGCAACTATGTAGTCTGTAATCCCTGACAGAACTATCAATGTTGAGGCAATAAACCAAATTAGAAGTGAAACAGTTAAGCCAACTTTGAAGCCTTTCTTTGCAAAAAAAGCGTAAAAGAACAGGTAAGCGTTTGTAAGGGCAAAGGCTAATGGAAAAACTGTGGTGGCGTTGACTGCTGCGTCTGTGGACTGGTTTATGGCTATAAAGAGAAATGAAAACGCTGCTGTTGAAGGGAAACCGCCAAGGATTCCGCCAATTACTGCACCTTTCTTTTCGGCTATGATTGTTGTTGCTGTAACCCATAGGCTACCTACAACAAATGCCAAAACAAGGCGGATAAGCACAAGCGTTTCAAGCATAAAGGGGTTTACAGGCTATTATTACGTTATTAATCTTTAGAGCATTAACGGTAAACGCGGGTTAAAATTTTAGGGAACGCTTTTTTGAAAAGATTATAGTGGAAACTGAAGTGACAAAGAGTGTACCAAGCAAAATAAAATTTTCCAAGGTTACCCATTGCATATTTTGATACATGGCCAAGGCTACGGCAAATAGAACATAGAAAGTTACAAGTCCAAGGATGAATCTGAGGATGGAGGTTGCTTTTTGATATGGCTGAGTTCTTGTTTTAACAAATTTTATTGACGCTTTAACCAGTTTAGAGGTGTCAGGAAGGTCATCAAGAATAAGAGTAAAACCACATAAAATAAGAAATCGCGCGGCATTTACAGGCAGACTTGAATTTTCAACCAAAAAAAGTGTCCAAAGCGACACACTGGTAAAAGCGACTGCAAATAATACACCTAAAACCAGAACCAACAAGCCATAAAAATAGTGATGAAAAAACAATCGCCCAGTTTTCAAGTTACGACCCAAACGAGCACTGGGAACAAAATTGAATTTAGCCGTCAAAATAACCAACCAAAAAATGTTACCGTTAACAATAAAGGGATAGAATGGCTGCCAACCTCTAAAGAACCAGTAAAATCCGCCTAAAATGCCCAAGGCGTAACTTATCGTCAACAATGCATTAAAAATTAACGAAAGGCTGAAGAGCTTTTTGGCAAGAATTTTATGTTTGGGCGCGTTTGCTCGGGTATCTTTTTGGCTTACCATTAGCAAACCTTTTTTGATTTAAAAGCCGCAATAAAAAGAAACATATGAATATATTAGGAAATGTTGTTGTCAATGATTTGCAGCAAATTACGATTAACCTCAAAATTTCAAAAATAATAACTAAAAAACACTTCTAAACTAAGGAAATGGTATAAATCTGAGTCCGTTGCTAGCATTAAGGTTCACATTAATCACTTAGTTAACGGTAAGACCAAAGATGGCTCAGAAAAGAGACTATTATGAAGTTTTAGGCGTTCAGAAAAACGCAACAAAAGACCAAATCAAAGATTCCTACCGCAAACTCGCGATGCAGTATCATCCAGACCGCAACAAAGATGCAGGCGCAGAAGACAAATTTAAAGAAATCAGCGAAGCCTACGCAGTACTCAGCGACGACCAGAAACGGGCACAATACGACAACCTTGGCCACGCAGGCTTTGACCAACAATACACAAGCGAAGATATTTTCCGGGGAGCCGATTTTGACTCTGTCTTCCGTGACATGGGTTTCGGCGACTTGTTCCGTACAATTTTCGGAGGCGGCAGTTTCGGCGGCGGTTATGAGCAAACAAGCCGCGGTCAAGATTTAGGTTACGATTTACAAATCACCCTTGAAGAAGCTGCAAAAGGTGTAGAAAAAGAAATTCAGATTCCAAGAACTGAAAGATGCGATGTCTGCGGAGGTTCAGGCGCTAAACCAGGCACCAACGTGACGGTTTGTCCAAGATGCAACGGCGCGGGTAGAGTTCAAAACATGCATAAAAGCGCTTTCGGAATGTTTGTCCAAGTCGTAGCTTGTCCACAATGCAGAGGCAAAGGAAAACTGATTGAAACCCCCTGTAGCAACTGCAACGGTTCAGGACTTGTACGTAAAAAACGCAAAATCACAGTTAAAATCCCCATGGGCATTGACGACGGCTACCAACTGCGGCTTCGCGGTGAAGGTGAAATGGCAGCGAACGACGGCGAACCAGGCGACTTATACGTTATAGTTCACGTGTTGCCCAGTCAACTGTTTGTACGCGATGGCGATGACTTGTACCTTGTAGAAATGATAACGTTCCCTCAGGCGACTCTGGGTGCAGATATTTCAGTGCCAACTTTGGAGGGACCAACAGTAATTAAGGTTCATGCTGGAACTCAGCCGGGTGAAGTTATTCGTGTTAAAGGTAAGGGCATGCCACGTATGCGAGGCTATGGTAAAGGTGACTTGCTAGTAAGGATTGGAGTTGTTGTTCCTGAGAAACTTACAATTCAGCAACGTGCTTTGATTGAGGAGTTAGCTAAAGAGTTCGGCTCTGACGTTTCTTCAAAGAAAAGCAAATTCCACTTTTAACTTTTCTTTTTTCATTAGTTTTTGCGGATTTTTACAATTGCCCAAACATCGCTTTTTCTGTACTGGTTTTGTCTGTTTTAACGTTGAGATGGCAAAGATTTTGGAGAAATTAATAAACGGACAGTTGCTGAAGTTACTTTAGAAGAGGAATATTGCTACACTGCAAAAAAGAGCCCCAATATAAAAGTTCTAAGGCAGTCAAGCAACAGCATGTTGAGCCGGCGAGTTAATGGCAAAGTTTTTAACTAAATTTTGGTAATCAATTTTGAGAGAAAAGTATGGTTAACTTAGATTCAGCACTATTAAGTCTCATTGTGAGCATCGTCGTATCTATCATTGTGATTGCACCGTCGCTGTGGATTTCAGGCAGAATACTCGTCGGCAAACAAAAAGCAAAATTCACTGATGCAATATGGATTGTCGTACTTGGAACCGTAATCAGCTCAATCTTTAGCTACTTCTTCGAAGGAATAATTGCTTCTCTGATCATGCTGGTAATCAGTTTAGGGTTAGTGAAGCACTTCTTTGACTGTGGATGGCTAAAAGCGTTATTAATTAGCATCATAGCGGCAATAATATTCATCGTAATCGCAGCGGTACTGGCAATAATCGGCATAGGCATCGGCTTTACATTCTTAGGAATATAAAACCTAAAAGCCCTAACTTTTTTAGTAAACAGCATTGTAGCTTATTTTATTAAATGCTGAATCTCAGTCCAAGTTTGACCACTGGACCAAGTTACTGAAAAATAATGCGTCATTGTATCCAGCAAACCATTGTAGTTTGAAAAAATCAGGGGCTCCGTTCCTAAAAGTTTCTTTTCAGAAGAAGTGCTAACCAAAATTGTTTCGTCATCTATTATTACAAAGTTTCCGCAGGTTTTTGGAATAAGTCTAACCTGAAATAAAGGTGTTGAAAACACTTTTTTGCTCAGAAAACGTTGAGCTTGCAGATTGTCATCAGGATATTCAACAATTTGTTTAATGGTTACACCTTTAGCCATTGCCTTTGAGCATATTTCGGAATAATGTTCCCAAAATTGTAAGAAACGAGGCCACCTGTGCATCAGATAAATTGTTTTTCGTGCATTTTCAGAACTGAATAGAATTTTTTTATGAATTCGAAAATAGTTCGTCAACAGAAGCATTTCTTGTTTTTTTTCCGAGTGCAGTTCAGGTCTTGAAGCGTCTTCAATGGCTTTAGCGGTGGCTTGTATTTTTTCTATTTCCTGATGTTTCTGCTGGATAACCATTTCCAATGCATCTTTTAACGGCAGAGGAGTGAAAGATCCATCGACAAGATTTCTTTCTACTAAACCAGTGGTTTCAAGAGAATGTAATATTTGATATAAGTGAGTGCGATGTATTCCAGAGTTCTTGGATATTTGGCTGACCTTAGATGGCCCATTGTAAATTAGAGCCAAATAGACTCTAACTTGTGATGGCGTCAAATCTAAACTATTAAGCAAACTTTCTTCGTCTAAGGATACCACCAAAGTATTTCGCCTCAAGTTTTTTTGTTTTATTAACGTTTATATCTTTTCCCTAATTCACCCTAAAAGTTGCTTTTTAAGAAAAAACCTGTTAGTACAGATTGCACATTATACCCTTTTAAATCGGACGTTGGGTAAAAATATTAAAATTAAGCAGATGGAAAAATCCCGTTTTAATAAAAAGAAGGATAATGCAACATGCAAATACCATTTAAGAAAACATTAAAGCAGGCTAAATCTAAAGGCATCGCAAAGACCATTGCTTTCATTATGGCATTATCCATAACAGAAATCACGAAAAAAATAACAAAACTGCCTGAAGAAAAATTAATAGAAGTAAATAAGTCAGAAATGATTGTTTATCCAATCAAAGGAGCCATACACACTGACCTTTTTAGATACAAGAAAAGAGAGCCTTTATGCACCGATTACCTGCTAAATTCAGGTGTCATCAAAAAAGGAGACATCGTGCTAGATATCGGAGCAAACATTGGATATTACGCTTTGGCAGAAGCTAAAATTGTAGGAGAAACGGGAAAAGTCTACGCCATCGAACCAGTATCAAGCAATTTCAAGCTTCTCAAAAAAAACATTAATTTAAATAATTTAACAAACGTAGCCACGTTCCAGTATGCTTTTGGAGATAGAAATTCGATGGCAGAAATCTTTGTTTCGAACTTTTCTAACTTGTCCGCTGTTAACAAAAATGCCGCCGGCGGCGAAATCGTTGAAGTGCAACCTGTTAATATGATGACAATTGACGAGTTCGTTAAAGACAAGGAAACACCCAAACTGATTCGTATGGATGTTGAAGGCTACGAGTACGAAATTTTAAAAGGCATGCAGAGCACATTGAAAGAAAATGTAAAAATTCTAATGGAGCTTCACACGGCACCAGGATATTTGTCACCTCAAAAACTTGACGAAGTATACCAAATTATGGAAAACAACAATTATAGAGCAAAATTTGTCGTTTTTGAAAACAAAATAAATGAAAGCAAACTCGTAGAGGTTCTGTATAAAAAATCAGGCGAAAGATTACCAATTATTGCGTCAGACATGTCCATGCAGGAACTCAAGAAACTTGTTATTGACAACCAAGAATTAGCTTGCCCAAACATTTTGTTTGAAAAACAAAATTAAAAAAAGGGTTAGGCGAGTTGCTTTCGCAAATCGTCATATGTTGCTTTTATGTCCTCTATTGAGGCTTCGTCCTCGATTGTTGAGGTATCGCCTAATGGTGCACCTGTTAGGACTGCTTTGAGGAGTCTGCGCATGATTTTGCCGCTTCGAGTTTTTGGCAGTTTATTTACCATTACGATTGCTTCTGGCGTTGCTATGGGACCAATTGTTGTGCGGACATGTTTGATTAGTTCAACGCGTAATTCGTCTGAAGGAGTAAAGCCAGTACGTAAAACGACAAATGCTACGGGAACTTCGCCTTTTACTGCGTCTTCTTTGCCCATGACTGCTGCTTCGCTGACTGCTGGGTGGGAAACTAGTGCGCTTTCTAACTCGACCGTGCCGATGCGGTGACCTGCAACTTTTAGGACTTCGTCTGCACGTCCTAATAGCCAGAAGTATCCGTCAGGGTCACGTATTGCGTAGTCGCCGACATAATAGACTCCTGGCCACCTGCCGAAGTATGTTTGCTTGAAACGGTCCGAATCTTTCCAGACGGTTTGCAGCATTCCTGGCCAAGGTGACTTGAGTACTAGGAAACCTTTGGTGCCTTGTGGAACTGATTGCCCTTTCTCGTCGAAGATGTCAGCGTTAACTCCTGGTAAGGGTAGCGTAGCTGACCCAGGTTTTAGTGGTGTTAGTTCGATGCCGCTTGCAGGTGTAATCATGAAGCCGCCTGTTTCCGTCTGCCACCACGTATCAATGATAGGTAGGCGCTCTTTGCCAATGACACGGTAATACCATTTCCATGCTTCTGGGTTGATTGGTTCACCGACTGAGCCTAAAATTCGCAGTGTGCTCAAATCATGTTTTGTTACCCACTGCTCGCCGAATTTCATGAACATGCGAACGGCTGTTGGAGTACCGTAAAGTATAGTGATACCATGACGTTCGATGATGTCCCACCATCGGTCTTGAGCAGGGTAATCTGGGGTGCCTTCAAACAGAAAAGCGGTAACACCTAAACTAAGGGGCGCGTAAATGTTGTATGTGTGACCTGTAATCCAGCCAATGTCAGCGACACACCAGTAAATGTCTTCATCATTTGGGTTAAACGCCCACTTAAGTGTCCAGTAAGCCCAAGTTAGATATCCGCCTGTTCCATGCTGCACACCTTTTGGTTTACCTGTCGTGCCGGAAGTGTATAGAATGAACAGTGGGTCACTTGACTTCATGGATTCCGGTTCAACGTACGCGTCTGCGCCAGCGTTTGCAAGTGCTTCATGATACCAGACGTCTCGACCGTCCTGCATCGAAACAGCTTGACCTGTGCGTTTGACAACAATTACTTTTTCAATGTTAGGCATATTTGGCAATGCTCTATCTGCTGTGTCTTTAATTGCAACAGGTTTTCCTCGTCTAAAGGAACCGTCGGATGTTACAAGAATTTTTGCACCGCAATCGTTTACTCTGTCAGCAAGTGCTTCAGCACTAAAACCAGAGAAAACCACAGCGTGGACGCCACCTATACGCACTGTTGCAAGCAAGGTTATCGGCAACTCTGGAATTACTGGCAAAAATACTGCTACGCGGTCGCCTTTTTTGACACCGAGACTTTGCATGGCTTTTGCGAGTTTGTTTACTTCCCGGTAGAGTTGGTAGTAAGTGTATGTTTTTACTTCACCCATTTCGCCTTCCCAAATGTATGCTATCTTGTTTTTGCGTACACTTTTTACATGGCGATCCAGCGTGTTGTAGGAAACGTTGAGTTCTCCGTCGGGGAACCATTTGTAAAACGGCGGGTTGGTGTCGTCGAGCACTTTGGTGAAAGGCTTAAACCAATCGATTGCTTTGGCTTTTTCTGTCCAGTATTCTTGAGGGTTTTTTATTGATTTTTCCCATTCTTGCCGTCTTAATTCTCCAGATGAAACTTTGGCAATACTTGGGCTATATTTTTCATTAAAAGGTAGACTAGCCTCTGACATGCGCTTATTCCTCTTTTTACCTGCCCATCGTTTGGTGCGAACGAAATATAAGTTTTGTCAATGGAATGTTGAAAAACAAAACAACAACACCTATATTTTTTATCTTTACAATCAAAATTTTGATTTCCATGCGCATGATGATGTAACCTAAAATTTAATCCACAATGCATTCCAGAATTAAACCTAACTACAAAAGCCAGCAATCAAAAATATTTCCAATAAACAACCAATAAGCAATATAAAAACACATTCAAACTGAATCAATCAAAAAACATGTTTTTACCCAAAAAATTAAAAAAAGGATAAAGTTAGGTTTTTAGTGTTTAATTGGCTTCCATAGTTATGGTTAATGGATTAGTGCTTGCTTTCTGTTTTACTGGACCAATCGGCAGTACAGTTTTACCGTTAGCTTCGTTTAGAACTTCGGCAAGTCCAAGATATACCGCGCTAAAGCCACAGATTACGCCTTCTATGCCTGTGATTGTATTGAACCACACTGGGTTTCCAAGCAATTCTCTTGTGGTCAGCATAAAGAAAAGTATAGCCAAGCTCATGAATACAAACTGGAGTCCTCGATTAGTTTTTAGCGTTCCAAAGAACATCACGAATGTAAAGACGCCCCACATCAAGAAGTATGCCGCCATTGCAATATTGTCAGCGGGTGCTACTGCGCCAAAAAATGGCATGTTTGGCATTAAAAGCAATACAACAAGAGACCACCAGAACAAACCGTATGACGAGAAAGCTACTGTGCCAAAAGTGTTGCCTTTGCGGTACTCCATGACACCCACGATTACCTGTGCTAAGCCACCGTAAGCTAGACCCATTGCAAGTATCATGCTGTTCAGAGAAAATAAGCCTGCGTTGTGCAGATTCAAAAGTACTGTTGTCAAGCCAAAAGCTAGTAAACCTAGAGGTGCTGCGTTTGCTAATTTATTGTTACTCATTTTTTCACTTTAATTCATTAGTAAAAAAAGGATTTTAGGCTGTTGAGTTTTTAACTTTTTCTAACAGCTTTTACTCTTTTCTTCTTCGACCTGCAACATATTTACCGATTTCAATGCTTCCAAAGACTATAGCGCCGAAGGAGAAAGCGACCACCCAATCGATCAGTTCTGGAGTATGCACATCAAAGAGAGGCTGCACACCGGGCACGTAAAGTATCAGCAACTGCAACGCAAATGATGACAGTATCGCGTACCATAGGAACTTGTTCTTGAAGACGCCAACCTTGAACACTGGATACTTTAGTGAACGCATCGAAAGTGCAACAACTAACTCCATTACAATCATGGCCGTAAGGAGTTGAGTTCTTGCTTCCAGAAGATGGAATTCGCTTGTCCACGGGGTATGGGAGAAGAACGCAATTAGCAGCAGAACAGTCATCAATACTGGTACAGTAGTTAGGTAGACTTTGACGTCTTTGCTAAAGATACTCTCGGTTGGTTTACGTGGTTTACGTTCCATTAAGTCTGGGTCACCTGGGTCAACGCCTAAAGCGATTGCTGGCAAGCCGTCAGTTACAAGGTTCATCCAAAGTAGTTGCACTGCAGTTAAAGCGATGGCAGCCTCGTTTACCGCTTCCACGTCTGAACCCGGCGAGAATATGCTTGCAAGGAATGGCACGCTTACTACAGCAATGAACATCACCAAGATTTCCATAATGTTGCATTGCAGCAGATAGGTGAGGTATTTCTTGATGTTTTCAAATATTTCTCTGCCTTCCTTGACAGCCTTTACTATGCTTGCAAAATTGTCATCTGCTAATACCATGTCAGCAGCTTCTTTGCTTACCTCAGTTCCTGAAATGCCCATGGCAACGCCTATGTCACTCATCTTAAGTGCTGGAGCATCGTTAACGCCGTCGCCAGTCATTGCTACAATTTGGTCTTTTGCTTTCCAAGCTTTTACAATACGAACTTTATGTTCAGGAGCAACACGAGCGTAAATCACAGTTTTCTCTACAATATCTGCAAGTTCTTGATCTGACATACGTTCTAATTCTTGACCAGTTAAAACGCAGGTTTCCTCATCTTTGTCATCAAGCAATTTTAATTCTTTGCCTACGGCGGTGGCAGTAAGTTTATGGTCGCCAGTAATCATTACCACGCGTATGCCGGCTTTCTTGCAAACTGCGATTGCATCTTTAACTTCAGGGCGTGGCGGGTCAATCATGCTCATGATGCCAACAAAGACAAAATGCTCTTCCATTTCTTCACTGAATTCAACATCGCTGGGCAGTTCTTTGTAAGCAAACGCAAGGTTACGCAAAGCTTGTTTTGCCAACGATTCAGTTACTTGAAAATGTTTAGTTTGACTTTCCTTGGTGAATGGCTGAATTTTGCCGTTTAGCAAGATTTTGCTACAGCGTTCGATAACCATTTCGGGGGCGCCTTTCATGTACGCAATTTTTTTGTCTGCTTTAGTGTGAATTGTAGTCATACGTTTTCGTTCTGAAGAGAAAGGCACTTCGTTTACGCGCCGTTCTTCTTCGTCAATGTCGTCTTTGCTGATGCCTGCTTTTTGTGCAGCTACAACCAACGCGCCTTCAGTTGGATCACCCTTGACTACCCATTTCCCTGTTTGTGTATCCTGTTCAAGACCGGAGTCATTACATAAAGCGGAAATTCTTAGTAATTCTTTGAGGTTTTCGCTGGGAGTTACCTTCTTGTTATCAACTTGGAATTCGCCTTCTGGCGCATAGCCTATTCCTGTAACTTTGATGTTTTGTTCGTCAACATAGATGCTTCGAACAGTCATTTCGCCTTTGGTCATAGTGCCTGTTTTATCGCTACAAATGACACTAGTGCTGCCAAGTGTTTCAACTGCTGGTAAACGTTTTACGATAGCGTTTGATTTTGCCATTCGGTACATGCCGATTGCGAGTGCACCTGTTACGATGGCGGGTAATGCTTCAGGTACAGCCGCAACAGCTAAACTGATAGCCCAAAGCACCATGTCCAAGATTGGGCGATGTTCAATAACTATGCCTACAAAGCCAACGCTTAATGCTATAACCAACGCTAAAATCCCAATCCATTTACCTACGCCAGCTAAACGTTTTTCGAGAGGCGTTTCTTCTTGAGGAGCAGATTGGACCATTTGGGCAATTTTGCCGAATTCAGTGTTCATACCTGAAGAGGTTACAACGGCTCTGCCTCTTCCATAAACAACTACGGTTCCAGTGTAGACCATGTTTTCTCGGTCGTTGAGTTGGGTTTGTTCAGGCAAAGCGTCAGCGGATTTGTTTACAGGTGATGATTCTCCAGTTAATGGTGCCTCATCATCCTTCATTGTGTATGCTTCAAGCAGTCTACCGTCAGCAGGGATTTTATCGCCTGTATAAAGAATCATAATATCGCCGGGAACAAGTTCGCTTGCGGGGATGCGAACCTCTTTTCCGTCACGCAGGACGCTGGCGGTTGGAGCAGTCATTTTTTTGAGGGCTTCAACAGCTTTTTCGCTTCGATATTCTTGTGTGAAGCCTAGAATTGCGCTTGCGAAAACAATGACAAGAATGATTAGAGCATCAACTGTTTCGCCGACGGCAAGCGAAAGCCCTGTAGCAATTAGCAGTATAATCATTAATATGTCTGTAAATTGGCCTGCTAAGAATTTTTAGGGGCGATTTTCCTTTTTCTTTTTTAAGTTCGTTGGGTCCATACTGTACTAGACGTTCTTGGGCTTCCCGTTTCGTTAAGCCTTTTGAGGTAACGTTGAGCTCGTTTAACGTCTGTTCCACAGTTTTACTATGCCATTGTTTTTCCAATTTGGTTTCTCGCTCCAATATAGGGTTCATTTACACGATTTTTTAGCTTTAATATCTTTCTGTTTTTATTGACAAAATGTAGCATTAAACAGGGCTAAATGTGCACACCCGTCCAGCTAAACAATTAACTCTTAAACAAACGATAAGAAACACAGACATCTTTAGTTAAACCGTTGTGACAAAAAACCCTTTGTTCTATCCAAAAAAAATTTTATCAACATTTTTCCCAAAAAGATTAATCAAAGCAACAACAATACTATTATCAACAATTTTAGAAGCTGATTCTCATGAAGTATGAAACCACTATACAAGACGTAATCCCCCGAACTCACGACGTCACCAGTTACAGATTTCCAAAACCCAAAGAACTCGAATACAAGCCCGGTCAATTCTTTTTTGTAACCATAAAACAAGACGACAAGGAATTAACTAAACATTTCAGCTTCAGCACCAGCCCAACAGAAACAAGCTACATAGAATTCACCAAAAAACTAACCGACCACGAATACTCATTGGCACTTAAAGCAGCAAAAGTTGGTGACTGGGCAAGAATTGATGCACCATACGGCAAATTCACCTTCGAGGGAGAATACCCAAAAATCGCTATGCTCTGCGGCGGCATAGGCATAACACCATTCATAAGCATAATCAAAAACGCTACAGACAAAAACTTGAGCAACAAAATCACACTTTTTTACGGTTGCCGCACCGAAGAAGACGTAGCATTCAAAACGGAGCTTGAAGAATTAGAAAAGAAGAACAGTAACTTGAAAGTGCATTTTGTCTTAAGCCAAGCCTCATCAGAATGGAAGGGTGCCACTGGGTTTATCACTGCTGAAATGGTTCAAAAAGAGTTACCTGATTTTAAGGATACAATGTTTTATGCGTGTGGCCCTCCGCCGATGGTTAAAGCGATGGAGGGACTTGTGGAAAAACTGGGGTTGCCTAAAGAACAGTTGAAACTCGAACTCTTCACTGGCTACATTTAAACGCCATTTTTTGGCAATTAAACCTAATTTTTTAGTAACCTTAATGCTTAACTTTTGACAAGTCAAAGGGTAAGGAAAAAGTTGCCCTTGCAAGTCAAAACGCTGTACGCCAAGATTCCACACGACGCAAAATTGGCAATTCTCATAGTCATATTAACCAAAATATTAGTCTTCACCATAGGCTTAACTGCAAACATCGCAACCGGTTCAGCTTCACCTTCAACCGTGTTTACCATGTTTAACCGTTGGGATGCCCCACATTACCTTGACATCGCCCAAAACTGGTACGTAAACACAGGCGACGCAGCCAACTTTATCGTGTTCTTCCCCCTATATCCAATTCTAATCAGACTAATCACCGTAAACTTTGACTACATCAACATTTCAGCCTTAATCGTTGCTAACGTCTGCAGCATAATCGCCTTCTATTACCTTTACAAGCTGGCAAAACTGGAATTCAACAGCGGCGTCGCCGTGAAAGCAGTTCTTTTCATGAGCATTTTTCCCACAGCCTACTTTCTCTCAGCACCATACACGGAAGGGCTCTTCTTTGCTACAGTAATAGCCAGTATCTATTATGCTCGAGTTAGCCGCTGGGAAGTTTCAGGGTTGCTTAGCATGTTTGCCGCCTTAAGCCGCCTTGCTGGGTTGCTTCTTTTGCCTGTACTGCTGGTTGAGTATTTTCATCAGAAAGGTTGGAAACCTCGAAGTGTAGATTACAAGATTGTGTGGCCTGTTTTAGCGCTTGTGGGCTTTTTGATTTATTTGGGCATAAACCTGCAAGTAACGGGTGACGCGTTAAAGTTTATGGAAATCGAAAAAACGCATTGGTTTAATACCCTTGACCCAGTTACAGGCTTAAAACTTGCGTGGAGTTGGGCAACAACCCGTGCTTACCCCGAAAACATCAGCATCGGAATTGCACCCATAGTTTTCGCAGTCTTCGGGTTGATTATGTTCGGAGCTGCGGTTTGGAAACGTTTCCGCCCCGTTTATTTAATATACATGTTTTTGACTTGGGGGCTTGCAGTCTCAACTTCATGGTGGATAAGCGTGCCACGCTACATTATGGCAATGTTCCCAATGTTCATCCTTTTGGGCGTTTTAACACGCAATAAATGGGTTAATGGCGCAATCGTGGTGGCGTTTGGTGTTGGGCTTTGCTATTTCACGGCGGCTTTCGCTTTGGGATGGTGGGCATTCTAACCATTCAAATAGCAAGAAGCTGTAAAGTTAGGCTTCAACATGTTTTTGGCTTAAAAAACGACCATTAGCACCTACTCTTTTCAGGAGTCCAGCAAAAGCTAAAAACTGAATACTCATGCACCATGGTACAGAGGCAATTCTACTGTGAATTGGGTTCCTTTGCCCACTTGGCTATCAAAAGAGATACTTCCACCTTGAGCCTCGATAGTTCTTTTGCAGACAGCTAAACCGAAACCTTGACCCTTAGATTTAGTGGTAAACAATGGCGTAAAAATTTTAGGCTTTACGTCATCCGGTATCCCTATTCCTGTGTCTTCAACCCTGATGTTGACATGCCCGTTTCCATCGTTACTTGAGTGAATTGTTAGTTTGCCGCCGTCGGGCATTGCTTGGATAGCGTTAGTAATCAAGTTGATTAGAACTCTTCTTAGGAGTTGCGGGTCAGTCACCACTTTTAGATTATCTTCCACAATCAAAACTGACTGGATACTACTGGGCAAATCAATGTGTTCTACTGTAGATTCAACCAACTCTTTTATGTCCACTATCTGCTTGAGAGCCTCAATCGGTTTAACAAAAGTCTGCAAATCGCTAACAATCTTATCCATATAGGTGATTTGTTCAGAAATATCCTGAATACTTTCATTTAAAGAAACTTTCAGTTGACCCTCAGGCAACGTTTTAAGTTCAGTTTGAGCGAGGTAAAGGTCGCTGACAATAGACTGCAAAGGATTACGAAGGTCATGCCCAACCATGCCCGCGGTTTCCCCGATTGCCGCCATTCGCTCCTTTTCTTGAAGTTGCCTTTCAAGGTTTTTGCGTGAAGTTATATCTCTGAAAAGAGCTGCAACTTGATCTTTAGCGTAAGGAAACGCATACACGTCAAACCATCTGTCGAGGTCTCTATGGTAGGTTTCTTGATGGATTGATTTTCCGGTTCTTACAATATTGCCGTAAAGGTTAATCCAGTACGGTTCAACGTTTGGATAAACCGCTTCTACTTGTTTGCCAACAATTTCAGAACTATTACGCCCTGTTAAGCGTTCAAAAGCTTTGTTAACTTTTAAAAACATGTAGCTTAACGGTTGCCCTACTTCATCATACTGCAGTTTAACAAGTTGGAAAGCATCATCGCTGTTGTCAAAAATTGTTTTGTACAACTGTTCACTTTCCCTGAGGGCTTCCTCAATTTTTTTACGTTCAGAAATATCCCGTGTAACACCCAAGAAAACCGAAGGCTTATTGTTCTCATCACAAATCAAAGTAGTAGATATTTCAGCGAAAAACCATGACCCATCTTTTCGCATGACTCTAACCTGATTAACCGTTTTTCCTGTTTCAAGAACCTTAAAAGAACCTTCAATAGCGCGCGCCCGATCTTCAGGAAACACAATATCATAAACATTCTTACCAATAAGTTCCTCCTTAGCCATCTTCAATTGTTTCAATGAAGCCTTGTTAGTGTCAATAAATTTACCGTCCAAACCGACCAAGCTTATGCCGTCATCTACCGAATCAAGAATATTCTGTAAGCGGTCTTTACAATAAAGCCGTTCAGCATTTTGTAAAATACGCTGATTTTTCTTGGTGTGTTCTGCATTTCGGGTTAAATACAAATCTTTTGAGTTGGAAGTGTTGTTTAATAAATCAAACAAAGTATTTCCCGCCGGAAAAATGCACATTTTTCTTGTTAGTAATACCATGTTTTAAAGGAATTTAATATTTTGATTAACTTCTATTGTCGTTCTTTAGTCAAGAAATATTGACTACCTTTTTTTGAATAGGAGGCTGTTTTAGTCAATGTTTCTTGATGAAAACCGCTTTAAGCACATAAATCTGAAGTTGTTATTTGAAAACGAATGAAGAAAATAACTATCATAATGTTGGCAATTATTATCATCGGTTTTTCAGCCAGAGCCACACCCGCATTAGCAAGTGGCGCTCCTTCAGTTGGCGTAAAAAAAGGCGATTGGATAGAATATTCCATGAAAATAACAGGACCTCCAGTTGATGCTTTACGCAATATCACGTGGTATAGATGTGACGTTTTGGAGGTTGATGGAACATCGTTTCTGGTAAACAAAACTGCGCTGATGATTAACGGAACGTTACAAAGTTCTGTCTGGCAATTTAATTTGACTATGGGCCAAGTTTTTGGGTGGGTAATTATTCCTGCAAACCTGAGCACTGGAGATGCATTTTTTGACGTTATGAAATCGGCGAATATTACTATCGAAGGTGAAGAGCAAAAGACTCTGTTAGGCACAACTCGAACGGTTACACATGCAAACATTATAGGAATGGTCGATAAAGAATGGGATAAAGCTACAGGCGTTTACGTACACGCCGTAGAACACACGACCGACTACACTATAATAACAAACGCAGTCGCCACAAACATGTGGAATCCCCAAACACAGGACCAAAACTCTTCAGCGCTTACCCAATTGACCGTAATAACCGCATTACTGGCGTCACTATTTTTATTATCGCTCTTTATTATAAGGAAAAAACCACAAAAATGATTGCATCCTTTGAGCTTTACGGAAGAAAATGGTAGAAGCCAGGAGGCTTGCAAGGTTTTAGGTCTATTTCAAACTGTTAAGACTTATTTTTCGTTCTAATGGCTGATTTCAACCCAAAAGTATGTTAGAAATTTTAAAGGCAACTGAGGGTAATCTATGCAGACACCGGTACTTTCTCTTTGGCGTTTTTCTGCGCCTTGAGGATGTCAGTATAAAGTAGTTTATGTTTGCTCACAAATGGGTAGGCTAATATGAGTACAATTGACCCCAAGAGAATTGCCCAAATCGAGTTGCTTAAAGCAATCAACGGACCAGTAGGGATAAACGGTGCCAACCCAAGCCAATCAAGCCCCGCACCAATAATGACTCCACACAGGAGACAGGGAAGAACCGCAAGCCCAACAAACAAACCTACCTTTTTGAGGCTCCGCAGGTCAGGCTTTTCAGTTGTTATTTTTGACCATAGTTTGTATGGCAAGTAGCCGATGAGGAAGTTGCCAATGAATCCGGGGATGCTTGCTGCATCTAAGCCGCCTGTGATTAAGTCACGGAAAATGTTGCCGATTGCTGCACCCCAAGCCGCCGCGGGACCGAAAAAGAAAGAGAAAGCTACAGGTATGCCTACGCCAACGCGTCCAAAATCTGCGTGACCGCCAAAGATGGTGAAGCCTTGGGTGGGAAAAATTAGTGCTTCATAAAGGACAGCGGTTAGTGAGACGAATGCTACCATTTTGGGTTTTTTCCACATCTCGAGCAGGTCAATCATGAGCGTCATAGTGAATCGTGGTTTGATTGCTTAAAAATTTACTGACTTAAAGCTTGTGATTTTATCGCTTAAACGCCTGCCTCAACACTTTTATTTTTCCAGTATAATAATTTACTTAAGGAGATAGTTTTTATGGATTTTAAAGGAAGCCAAACAGAAAAGAACCTGCTAGCAGCGTTCGCTGGCGAATCCCAAGCAAGAAACCGATACACTTTTTTTGCTAGTGTAGCAAAAAAGGAAGGCTACGAACAAATCGGCGCGATTTTTGAAGAAACCGCTGGTAACGAGAAAGAACACGCAGAACTCTTCTTTAAGCATCTTAAAGGCGGAATGGTTGAAATCACGGCAGCCTACCCAGCAGGAGTCATAGGCTCAACAGCTGAGAACCTGAAAGCTGCTGCGGAAGGAGAAAAACTTGAATGGGGCACACTTTACCCTAACTTCGGTGACGTTGCAGAGAAAGAGGGCTTTAAGGATGTTGCAGCCACTTTTAGGATGGTTGCTAAAGTCGAAGTTTACCATGAAAAACGTTACAATAAGCTGTTGGAAAGCGTTCAAAACGCCAAAGTCTTCAAGAAGGATGCGCCAGTTAAGTGGAAATGCAGAAACTGCGGTTTCGTATTTGAGGGAACAGAAGTACCGGATAAATGTCCAGTTTGTGCTCATCCGAAATCGTACTTTGAAGTTTGGACAGAAAACTACTAAATCCAAACCCATTTTCTTTTTTAGATTCAAGTAATTGTTTGGTTCCAGAAAAACACTTGATTGTAGGTCTGATTAATTTTTGTGTAGTCTAAACCGTCACCATAGATTATGTTAAATCTGGAGCCATAACGGCTTTCAAGCAGATTAACGTCACCCCAAACTTTGGCAGACAACTCGTCAGCCTTAAACAGCCCCCAAATTGAATCATCCGCACTGCGAAAACCAAACCCGTAATCTTTCGGAAGCACATAAACTGCCTCAGCATTGTTATCGCTGAAGCTTTGAGGCTCATTTTGGATTGAATCCCAAAACCGTTTAAGCGCATCAAAATGTTCCTGCGTTAACGTGCCATAATCGCCAAGCTGCGGGTAACTGAAGACTACGGCATATTTGGCTCCAGCCTCATAAGCTAAACGTAAAT
This sequence comes from Candidatus Bathyarchaeota archaeon, assembly GCA_963832745.1. Lineage (GTDB taxonomy): Archaea > Thermoproteota > Bathyarchaeia > Bathyarchaeales > Bathycorpusculaceae > Bathycorpusculum. The sequence goes on from CAWHVC010000005.1 coordinate 146,934, forward strand.
CACTGTACAATTCGTCCCCTGACTCCAAGTAGGGTGCTTGATCGTATTTCCAAGTTACGATGACGCCCCAGTCTTTTCCTTGTGTTTCTGCGGCGCCACGGCATAATGCTATAGGGGTTAAACGGCTTTGGTTCCAAACAAACTCTGCCAGAATCGTGTCGTAGCTGGCTTTGTAATCGTACCAGTACAATCCGTAATCTGCTGTGAGGACGGAAACGTTGTCAAAGTACAGGTGATAGTAATCGACGTGATAGTACATGTAATTGGTGTACTTGTTAGCCGCGTCAGTGTAGTTGTCGGCTTGTGAAACCATTATAGAATAGTTTTTGCTGGCTGGCTGGTCAAGCTGGATTCCGCCGGGTTCATCATAACGGTAAATTCCTAAAAGCAGACTGCCATATTTAGCTTGGGCGTTGCTTGTCCAAATGGAAGTGTTGTATGTGTACTTGGTGATATCGGTAAACATGATGATAAAGTTCATACGGGCGTCGGCTATGTAATCACAGCTCTCCGTTAAAGCAGACTCGTTAAAAGTCAAATCTGCTGAGCCTAAAACTAGCAGGTTAGTGTAGCCTTTAACCTTATCAACAAGGGCTTTAACCTCTGAAGGCTTGCTACCATAAGCGTATTCTGCACCAACATAAAATTCCCTGCCAAGTTGAGGCGTAGTAAACCAGTCAGCAGAAATAAAAATAGTTAAACACACAAGAAGCACCGCAATTGCAGCCAAAACAACAGTTAAACGTTTCAACAGCAGTTTTCCCTTTAATGTATGAAAACCAAAGTTAAAGCATATAACTATTATTAAAAAATTGGAAAACCCCGCTTTTTAGCGGTACATACCAATAAGTTCGCCTTCTGCAAGAATATGGCCCTGCAGGGCTTTCTGTAAAGCGGCTTTTTTGGTGCTGACGGGCAGATTCAGGGTTTGGTCTAAAGCATAAATCTTGAAAAAGTAACGATGGCTACCTGATGGAGGACAAGGAGGATAATAACCTGATCTGCGTCCACTGTTTAAGCCTTCAACGCCTGGAGCTGAGTTTTCTTCAATACAGTTAGTTGAAGCTGGAATGTTCCACATTATCCAATGGTCAAAAGTGCCTGACACAGCGTCTGGGTCCTCACAAATTAACGCTAAACTTTCGGTTTTCTCTGGAATATCCTCAACGGTTAGGGGCGGGTTTACGCCGTCACCCTCGCAAGTGTATTTTTTGGGGATTTTCTGATGGGCTTCAAACGCGGAACTTTTAATTGTTAACTTGTCCATGAATTTTCATCTCTAAAAATCATTTAAGGTAAATTAATTGTTGGATAAATATTTAATTAAAATAACAAAAAAATTGAGTTAAAAGGGAACCGTGTGTATGGGTCCTTTGTGTTTGCACATTCGGTGGATACGCAAATTTTCTGGCGTAGAAAAGTCTGCTTTGCAGATGGGACACTTATAGGTTTCAAACATTGGTTTTTTGTTCCTCTTTAGCCAACTTTAACGTCTAATACTGAATAAAAAAATTTGTGATTGAACTTAGACAGCAACATTAATTTTGTTTATGATTGGGTTTTCTCGTCTTCGCCAGTCCATTTTTCGATGACGATTTTTTTGTCGTTTGGCTTAAAGCTTACTTTTACAGGCATAGAATCAGAATCTTCGCATTTCAACGGGAACATACTGTCATCAACTACTCTAACTGGCAAATACAGAAGGTATCGTGCGTCTTTTCGTCGAAAGATTGTTCCTTTTCCCTGATTACCCATTCCAAGATCACTATTCTTATAGAGATAGTTAGCGTTAACTTGACATTTTTAAACCTGTCTGTTCAATACAACATTTTTAATGATGAAATAAGAAAAAAAGAATTAATAAAGGTAAAATGGAATAAAATGTTGCAATTTTTTGGTTAATTATCCATTTTTTATATTAGCACCGATTTCATCATACCTCTGCTTTCCGAAGGAAATCCTTTGCACTATCAAGAGTAAACTTGTAAAAGAGAACCGTAATGACAACAGCGATTACTCCACTTATAGCAGTAGCGACAAACGGGTCTAAGCTTGGTAAACTAATGCCAGGCATAATTCCGCCTACTACTGATGTAAGTACAGTTGGCACAAGAGGTGCTATAATCGCGAGACCGACAAGGAAGCATACAACAAGGTTGATTAACGCCCAGTATTGGCGTACCATGCGGGGTCTTGGTATTTCTGTGAAGTCTGCGCCTCTAAAGCCTATGTTTACGGAGATGGAGGCTAAAGCTATGATTAGGAAGAATGCTTCTAAGAACGCTACGATAATCATTGTGATAGTTGGTTGATAGATTATGGTGCCAAGTGTTCCAGTGGCGGCCAATATGATTAAGCCAAAGAGCACGGTAAAGAAGTATTTGCTTTTTACAAGGTTTTTAGGGCTGATTGGTGAAGCGTAAATTCTCCAGATGGCTTGTCCTTCCTCGCCGATGATGAGGTTGCCAAGAGTCATAACCATCAAGGAAGCAGGAAACAGGTAAATCATGCCCATATAAAAAACTGAAACCTCGGAGGGCATACTGCCGCCTGTTCCACCGAAAGATTGCATTAGCGGTATCAGCACAATAACGATTGGTGCAATGAATATAGTGATAAGTTCTCTGCGTCTTGTGAATGCTTTTAGGTCTTTACCTATTAAGGCTGCTTCAACGGTTGAAAAGCCAAGTTTGCCCAAGAAACCGGTTTTTGGTGCATAAATGCCGCTTTTTTGAACTTTAATTGCTGGAGGCTCATAAAGGCCAAACCGTTTATTTAGCAACACCGCTAAAGCGTAAAGGGCGCCTATGAGAATAATGGACATAGCTAAATATGCTGCACCCACAAGGATGCTGCCGCCTAAGATAAAGAAGTTTGATAGCATTATGCCGAGCCAAACAAATGGAATATAAAATACTGAGCTTTGAACTTCTGTTAAGGTTGAAATAAATTGGTAACCACCTGAAGTTACATAGAAGTACATTGCGTAGAAAATGATAAAGAATCCAAGAGAACCGATAAAACGTACCCAAACTGCTGCTCTACCGCTTGACTTGTAAACAGCACCTATGAAACGGACTTGAATTACACGTAAGATTTCTGTTATTACGCTTGCCAGAAATGCTGCAGCAAACATTGCAAGTGAAGTTACTATAGCCACTACAATTAAACCGGTGAAAACGCTAAATGCCACAATTGCTGAAGCAATTAGAAGTGTTGTACCTAAGGGGAACCCAAGCAAACTTGCAAGGACAGAAGCCAATGTATGTTCTTGCCAGGTTACAGGCAACCAATAAGGTGTTTCTGTTTGTGTCCTAACACCGCTACGTTGAATCTGCTGAAGTAATGTTAAAACTAAGTTGTAGACAAGCACTATAGTTGGAAGCGAAACAAAAAGTCCAATTGCGGCGCTTTGAACGTTTGTTACCCCGATGTCGCCAGAGTACATGCTAACAAAGTAGCCCACCAGAACACCTATCACAAGCCCAACGCCGATAGCTAACCAGTATGGCCAGTTAGCCAAGACACTGTTTTCCTTATATTTTGTAGGCTTTATGCCCCTTAACAGTCTGCCTGATTTGCGTTCAACACGCATCAGGTAGTAAACGTTTTTCCAGTTCATTTAACGAGTGCCTCAACAACAGCTTTCAAGTCTTCAGTGCCGGTAAGCTTGAGGAACACATCTTCAAGACCTGAACCTGGCAGGCTTGCTTTTTGCTGCAATTCTTCCATGTTGCCAAGAGCTAATAGGTTGCCTTTGTACATGATTGCTATTTGATCGCTTAATGCTTGGGCGATTTCAAGCACGTGAGTGGACATGATTGTGGTTACGCCTTGTGCTTTTAGGCCTGCAAGGATGTCTTTGATGATTCTTGCTGCACGGGGGTCAAGAGCGTTAAGTGGTTCATCAAGAATCAGCAGTTTTGGTTTATGAATGAAAGCTGATATGAGAGCAATTTTCTTTTTCATGCCGTCCGAGTAACTGTTAATCATGTCGCCTTCTCTGCCTTCAAGCTGCAAAGCTTTCAGGTACTCGGTTATTCGCTGTTGTTTCTCATCAGCGGGCATGCCATATATGTCACCGATAAAATCTAAGTACTCTATGCCGGTTAGGAACTCGTAAATGTTTGGTGACTCCGGAACGTACCCGACAAGGCGTTTTACTTCTACAGGATTTTGTTGAACGTCAATGCCCATAACGTTTACTGTACCCTCTGTTTGTTGAACTAAACCCATCAACATTTTCAATGTTGTGGATTTTCCTGAACCGTTAGGACCAAGCAAACCAAAGATTTCGCCTTGCTTGATGTTCAGGTTTAAATTGTTTACTGCAACTATTTCGTTGTAGCGTTTAGTGACGTTTTTAAGTTCAACTGCTAACTGACTCATTTTTAACGCTCTCTCTTAATTTCCAAAATAGAAAAGGCTACATATTTAAATATAGTGCAATTTACCTGCCTTTTACAGGCAATATTTGAAATTTAAAAATGAAAAAAGAAAATATTTTCAAAAAAATTACACAAAGATTAGTTCAAAATTTATCGGGACACCTTCACCCCAAGATTGCCGTATCGGACAAATCTTCTGTGCCATTTCGTAAACTGTATTTGCTTTTTTTCGGTCCCACTCATTATCATTTTGAAGACCAACCGTCATAACGAAGTGTACGTTGGTGAAAATCAGTTTATCCAAGCCTTCAACGCTCATCGTCAAGTTTGCTTTAGTATCTAATTTTTTGAGTTCAAGTTTACTGTTTTTAGCAATTAATAGAAAAAGAGTATTCATACATGAAGCCAAAGCTGCAGCGAAAATATCTTCAGGTGAACAATAACCTTCTGTACCGCCGAAAGACGGGGGTGGACTAACTGAAGCGATTAGTTTGTCTTTAACTGTTAATTCACATTCCATTCCGCCTTTCCATGAAGCGGTACCTTCAAAATTCAGCTCTTGCATAAAATTACACCAAACTATTAAAGATAAAAGTCAGATTTAACGTTTATGAATATTAAAAATGGCTCTAAAGTTTTGACAAGCGTCTGCTTTTGATGATTCTCTGCAAATACCCTTAAATCAGCCAACTATTTTCTTGCATAAAAGTGATATGAACTCAAATGACTCACGTTATCGAAACACATCAACTAACAAAAACGTACAATTCTTTTAAAGCAGTAGACAACCTAAACATCAGCGTTGACAGCGGCGAAATTTTTGGGCTCCTAGGGCCAAACGGTGCTGGAAAAACCACCACAGTTTCGATGCTATGCACCATTCTTAAGCCCTCTTCAGGAACCTCAACAGTAGATGGACATGACATCGTAAAAGAGCCAGGAAAAGTCCGCAAATCAATCGGGATAGTTTTTCAGGATCCAAGTGTTGATGACCGTTTAACGGGCAGGGAAAACTTGTTCATGCATGCAAACTTGTATGGGGTTCCTGTGTCAGTTCAACGTGAACGGATTGATCGTATTCTTAAGCTGGTTGAGTTGGAAGACCGTGCTGACGATTTACTGCGCACTTATAGTGGTGGCATGCGTCGCAGACTTGAAATTGGCAGAGGCTTAATTCATCAGCCTAAGGTGCTGTTTCTTGATGAACCCACTGTTGGTTTAGACCCGCAGACAAGAGACCATATTTGGCGTTACATTAAAGAACTAAAAGAAGCAAACGACATAACCGTGGTTTTAACAACACATTACATGGATGAAGCGGATCGTCTTTCGGACCGTATTGCAATTATGGATCATGGCAAAATCGTTGTACTTGATACGCCGCAGAAGCTTAAAGAGACTCTTGAAGGGGACGTTATAGCTATTAAATCAAACCTTAATGAAGCTCTGGGGGAACTTTTGGGTAAATGGTTGGGCTTTACCAACAATCACATCGAGAAAGACACGCTTGAAGTTACGGTTCCAAACGGCAAAACTGTTATGCCGCGAATTGTTGAGCTTGCAAGTCAAAACAGTATTTACATTGAATCAGTAGTTCTGCGTGAACCTAATCTTGAAGACGTTTTTCTGCATTACACTGGTAGCAGTATACGGGAGGATACTACAAAGGAGTTGCATGGTATGGCGGCTATTCACAGGAGGGCAATTCGTTGACTGAGTTAAGAGGTATCTATACACTTTGGCTACGGGAGATTAAACGTTTCATACGTGACAGGGCAAGAGTTGTCATCAGTTTTGTACAGCCGTTATTGTGGCTGGTTGTTTTTGCAGCTGGTTTTGGCGCAAAAATTGCTATTCCTGGAATAAACTATCAACAGTTTCTTTTTCCAGGTATTATAGGTCAGACACTGCTGTTTACTTCCATGTTTATGGGTATTAGCGTGATTTGGGATAAAGAATTTGGTTTTATGAAAGAAATTCTTGTAGCGCCAATTTCGCGATTCAGTATTTTTATCGGTAAAATGCTTGGTGACAGTACAGCAACGATACTTCAAGGTGTAATCGTGTTTGCGTTTGGTTTCATACTGGGTATACCTTTTGATCCTGTGACGCTGCTTGCTGCGTTGCCGATTATGTTGTTGATAACGTTTGGGTTAGTTAGCGTTGGTTTAATCATTGCCAGTTTTATAGGTAGTTTGGAGAATTTTGGGGCAATTCAAACTTTCATCAATTTGCCGTTGTTCTTTTTAAGTGGTGCTCTTTTTCCTACAACTGGTCCGGGTGTTCCTGAATGGATGCAGGTCGCTTCTGCTTTTGATCCGTTAACTTATGGGATTGATGCGTTGCGAACGGTTATTTTAGGGTCAGCTTGGGTTCCGATTCATCCGCTTGCTGTTAACTTGTTAATTGTCGGCGTTTTTGACGTGGTTATGATTGGGGTTGGAACTTGGGCGTTTAGTCGAATGAAGAAATAACCGTTTTTTGGGTTTTAACTTTTTTTTCTTTTGTTTTTAAAGGTTTATTGCGGTTTTAAGGTGGTAATAAAGCCTTTAAGCAGCTTGTGACTAATTATTTTGTTGGTGGAAAACATGCGAAGATTCACAAGAAATGTGTTGTTGTCTTTGTGTGGGTTGATTGGTGTAATTGTTGCTGTATTTAATCCGGCAATATTGTTTTTGGCAATGGTGAGTATAGTGTCTCTGGTTTTGGTGTTTAGGCAGTTGAACATTTTTAGAATTGTAATGCAAATAAAACGTTTCGTTCAAACTGTTTCTAAACTGCGTGCGAAATTTAGGGGTAGCTTGCGTATGGGTTTTCGTGACTATAGCGGTTTAACAGTTGAAGATGAAGAGAGCAACTTGAAAAATAGTCATTGTGGATTTATGCGTTGACTAAACTGGGTTGCGTGAGTAGAAGAATTGGTGAAAGAGTAGGGGTTACTGTTTGTTGGTCATTTCGTTGATTTGTTGTTCCATTGCGTGACCGCGGCAGAATACTAATGCAGTGTTTATGCCTTCGACAGATTTTGCGGCTGCTTTTATGTCGGCTGCAAGTTTGAATGCGATGGGGCAGAAGGGGCTTGTAGGTACGAATTCGACGGTTACGTTGCCGGGTTCGGTTTCTTTTACGCTTTCGATCATGTGCATTTCTTCAAATGTTTGTCCTGTTTCTGGGTCAATTACTTTTCCTACTTCTGCGCGGACTTTATCTTCAAGTTGAGTCATAACTGTGAAAACCTCAATAGCGTATTTGGCGGGCATAAAATATAAACTAGTGGGATTGTTTAGTAACGCATGTATGTGTTGCGGTGAGACGCTTTGAAGTTTGATGAAAACTGTATTTTTTGTAAGATTGTTCAAAAAAGGGCTTCTTCAAGCATTCTCTATGAAGATGAGGTAGTGTTGGCTTTTCTTGATATAAGACCGGTTAATGAAGGTCACACTTTAGTTATACCTAAAGAACATTACGCTGACATCTATGACGTTCCAAGTGAACTGTTAGGTAAGGTGCATCAAGTAAGCAAAATTCTTGCTTTGGCTGTGAAAAAAGCGGTTAACGCTGACGGAATCAGCATCATTCAACAGAACGGAAAAGCTGCCGGTCAAGACATTTTTCATTTGCATGTGCATATTATTCCAAGGTACACGGAGCAAAAGATGAAAGCGTTCCATGAACTGCAGATTGTTGATGCTAAACAGCTTGAAGTGACAGCGGCAAAAATAAAGCCGTACCTCCAAGTTTCAACATACTAATGGCGCATTTTTCAGTCAATAGCACCTCCCCCCTTAGTGTTTCTGGAAAAGGGCTGGTTTCTACCTACCCCCTATAGGTTTTTGCATAGATCCGTTATTTGGATCCTAATAGGTTGATATGAAAAATAAAGCAAGCAAAGACCGCAAAAGAAAGCATTGAACAGCACAATGCAGACTGGGCAACTAGCATGGCCCATAACAGGATATTCTTCCCGCCCTAAGCAAGCAACAACCAAAACAACCCAAATAAACAATTTTATCGCTAAAAAGACCGAATAAAACAACTATTTGTTAAAAACCATTATTTTTTAAGGCTTTTCTGGGATTTTGGCTTGCAGAATTTTTTCAATGCCCGAAATTTTTTCGGCTACTTTTTGTCCCTGTTCTGTCAGTTTTATGAATCGCGTTGTCGGTGGCACTCGTTCTTCGCTTACCAATTCGAGCCGCAAAAGGTTGTTTAGCGCATGATAAAGAGTCCCTTTGCTTACCTTGATGGTTATGTCTGTCATTTTTACCCTCTTGTCTGGGTAAAGAAACAGCAGTAATTGCAAATTTCCCACTGCTTCCAATTCTGCTACGTTCATGGTTTGACCTTACACTTTCTAGTATCTGAAATATAGATATCTGAATTGTGGATAAAGCTTAAATCATTTTATAATTCAATATTCATAATACGAAATACGCATTACGAAATACAGGTGAATGTGTTTGAAAAAAGAACAAACAAACCCCAACCTAACCCAAAAACTACCCCCACAACTCCAAAAAGAATACCAAAAAAGCCGCAAAAACTCGCCCATTATCGAGAGCCTGAAAATTGCAGCGGCGCTAAAGCTTTGGAATGACCGAGGCTTCACCGACATAAAGTTTGACGTACCCATAGCGTATGACGGAAAAACCATGTTCATAAAAGTCCTTGCCAAACATCAAGAGGGCACAGTGTATGGGGTTGAATGCGCCTTCAAACGTCAAACTGGGTTGGCTTAAAGAACGTCTTCCAGCACTGCAAATGTGTCTACCCAAAGACAGCTACATCATTGCCTTATTCCCAGAGACAGCCAGCGAAAAAGCCGACAAAGCAGTTAAGTTTGCAGATGAAGTATGGGTTACTGGCAAAAACGGAAAAATCAACCAAATGGTATTCCATTCATGCTTTGGAAAACAATAAAGTACCCTCTTTCACGTTTTGACACTTAACTCTAATTGATTCTAAAAATTAGAGGGTTAACTGTTTTATCTACTTCCCCCATGGGGGATACGATTTTTAGCTTGGCGCGTGAACCTTCGAGTTAATCTGCCATAAAACGACAGAAATAGAGACCGTCTCAACAGGGTAAATCCCAGCATATGATGTTAAAAAAAATTAATCTGCGATTTTCTTAGTTGCTTCTTTAGTCATTTCGACGATTGTTGGCAATTGAGTTTTGCTTTCAATTTTTTTTAGCCAAATATCATAATGCCGCAAAAATGTCATATACCGTCTGTTATTGACCCAGAAGGCTAAACACATGACAACACCAACCAAAACACCTTCCATTATCGCTGTGAACCAATCGAGGGAATGACTAAAATAAAGTGTTAAAATCAATACAACTAAAGCAGTTAAGCCGCCTGTTAATATGGTGCTGCCTATTTTAAAATAATTTTGAAATGATTCTTTTACAGTTTCAATTTTCTTGAATTCGAATTCTGTGTTAAATGTTGGCTGTATGTTGGTTGGTGTTTGTGGAGTTGTTTGAACCATTGGAGGCTGAGGTGGCGACGGGGTTACAGAATCACTACTTTTTTCAGGTTTGGGGTTCTCTGTTACATAAGCATAGAATAAGAAAATAAACAGTAACTGGAAAATAGCTATGATAAAGGCATCTAACGCATATCCCCACGAAATAGCGAGAAAAATTCTGCCGCCTACGGCTAAGTTATAATAAGCAAAGAATAGAAGAATCATTGGAAATAAAAAAGGAAGAAAGAAGAAGCCCATCATTATTTCTTTTGCTTTTCTTCCTTGAATAAAATCTTTTAACATGATTCCCAGAATAGCGCCACTAAAACCGACAACTATGCCAGTCAATGTTGCTATCCCATTAATTACCGTTGGCACCGTCTGAGCCTGAATTGCTATTTGGGCAGTTGCATTTGCCGCCGCATTATTTGAATCTCCACCGTTAGTGTAATCAATTCTAAATGGGGTAAAGAAAAAAGTCCATGTTAAAAGTAACAAGAGAGCGATTATCCCAAAAATCAGCACTATTGATAGGATAATATTTGCTGTTTTCAAGATTACCCCTTGCTCTTATTCCACGTTATACAAATTTAAGGCTTGTGTGCAAATAGTCCTTGCGCTAACTCCCATTACAGGGAATAGTTCAAGTTTTTTCACCGCTTTCTTTTGCTTCAAGATAGTACACTACTGGTTTAGCATCTAACTCCAGCCTATTTTCAGCATCAACAATCATGCTGTTTACATTTTCAAGATATGACTTAATTTCCTCTGGCATTATTGGGACGTCAGCAAAATATCTGGCACGCGCTCTAAAACTTGAGAGTTTGTTCAGTGTTTCACGGAAAATTGGGTCAACATTTCCGAGATTAGCAAAACTGTTGTACCGATAAGAAATGTCGCCGTGTGAAGTTCTTTTTCGAAATTTAGGGTCATGCTCAAGTAACAGGACAGCTCTTGATGAAAGTTCTGCCGCGCTAAAGAGACAATCGAGACAAGATGCAAAATATTCTTTATTGAAAGCGAATTGTGCTAATTCATGGAATTGTTTTGCACTATTAACATGTTTTTTTGCAAGAGCCTTATTGTAGCGCAAATCAAAGGAAATAAGCCACTTGCTAGAAATTTGGATTAGAGTTATGTGACCACAGTCGGGATCATCTTCATTGGTCAGCCTTAACTCTTTTATGCCTTCGACTTCATTTTCGTAAATTGGTTCACCTTTCTTTTTTGATATTCCGCTTTTTAATTTCATATCGACAATTGCTTTTACTTCTGAATTAAGCCTTACCTCGTTTTTTCTTTTACCGTCAGAATAAAAAATTATTTGTGCCCGCTTTAAAACAAATGGTTCAGAAAGAGTGTTTGCTTCTTTTCGCCTTTTTATTTCTGGCTGAACAAATAATTCTAAAGTGTGATTTAGAAGATTTTCACCAAACTGTTCAGGTAATTGTTGCATAGAGGTACTTAGCCTTTGTGAATTTATAAAATTTTATTGATGCTACAAGGAGGAAAAAGTTAACTTACTCAACCCTCTTTTGCCGTTGTGAACTCTTTAATTGATTAGGGAAAAGTGTGTTTGTCTCTGTACTTGACTATCTAGCGCTAAACTAACAAACATTGGTATTTGGTTGTGATAAGTGATATCCTAAGTTTTTGTTGCCTTAGTCCTTTCAACAGGTTTTCTCTAACATACCTTGTTGGTATTTACTCAGAGCAGGTTTCTGCTTAGAATTTCTAAGAATACCCTTATAGGCGCTAAATATGTTGGCTAAAAGTTAGTGGAATAAAAGATAAAGTTGGGAAAAGTGGTTTATGGGTAGAATCGTCTTGTGGTTCTTGGGAAGGGTATTGCGTCGATGATGTTGTATGGGAAGCCTGCTTTTTCTTGCCATTCGAGTTAAAATTTGGGTTTCAAGTAATTTATATATAGTCAAGTTGGGGCTAAGTTTTGTTATGGATAGATTGGGTAAAAGTCTCGCGTTATGTTTAGTTTTACTTTTGGCTGTTTCTGTTTTGTTTTCTGTTGTTGTGCCTGCTTCGGCGCAAACGGTGCCTCAGCCTTCTGTTCCGGAATTCACGTTGAAGTATGTTAGTTCTTCATATACAGTTACAACTACTAACCCCTATACGGGAGTAACAGAAAAGGAACTAGTTAGCAATGACTCAATTGTAATTACAATAACTAACCAACCATTTCCTTATTCAGAATATCAACTATACTATAATGTTCGTACGAAACCTCATTTTGAAGGCGATTGGTATGAAATTTATCCCCTTGCAAATTTGACCAGTTCATATAAAGGCGGTTACGATTTTACCTATGCCCAGTACATATGGCGTGGTGTGCCACAATCTGACTCAAGTTATACCACTATAGCTTTTTTGGTTGAACCAACAAACCTATACCAAGGTTCTGGTTATGACGTTGATGGTATTTTTGGGTACCTTGGAATTCCTTATGGCAGTCAACTTGATTTTCAAGTAGAGGCTCAAGTTGGGCATCCTTTGGGCATTTGGGTTGGTGACCATCCTTTGTATCCTATGGCTGGTGGACACCTGGAGCCCGGTATCGCTTATGATTTGTCAAGCGGATGGAGTAACACAAAAACAACCTCGATAGGTGAATCCTCAGGTTCAGCGTTGCCTTCACCCTCAGTTCCAGAATTTCCAGCAATGATAATCTTGCCCTTGTTTATTGCAGTACCCGTAATAACAGCGATAATTTACCGAAAAAAAACAGTTCACTAACATAAAATAAAAAATAGTTTGAGGCAGAAAAAGTGCCTATGGATAGAACCGACGGGTGGTTCTTGGAAACGGAATCGCATCAATAATGTTATCCAAATCCAGCATCCAAACAATAAGCCGTTCTACTCCCATGCCAAAGCCGACGTGTGGAACTGTGCCGTATCTGCGTAGGTCGAGGTACCATTCGTAGTCTTCTGGGTTTAAGCCTTGAGCCTTCATGCGGCTAATTAGGATGTCTTTGTTGTCTTCTCTTGCGCCGCCTGTGCTGATTTCGCCGATGCGCGGGACCATCATGTCTACGCTCATGGCGATTTCTGGGTGGTCTTTGTAGGTTTTGCAGTAGAAGGCTTTGATTTCTGTTGGGTAATCGTATACGAAGAATGGTTTGCCGAATTCGTCTGCGAGGACTTTTTCGTCTTCATAGCCAAGGTCGCTGCCCCAGTCAAGTGCGGGGTTTTTGGGTTTTAAGCGTTCGATGGCTTCTTTGTAGGTAATTCTTGGAAAAGGCACCTTGACCTCTTTCAGCTTGTTAATGTCTGCGCCAAGTTCAGCAAATTCTTTCTCGCAACTGTTTCCGATGCTTTGGCAAATGTGCTCCATTAAGCCCTCCTCAAACTTCATAAGGTCAGTCATGTCCGCAAAAGGCCATTCACCCTCCATGTGCCAGTACTCCGTTAAGTGGCGGATTGTACGGCTTTTCTCAGCACGAAAACTCGGGGCGATACAGAACACTTTTTCAAGCCCAAACATCAAAATTTCAAGATACAATTGGCTACTCTGAGTCAAGTAAAGTTGCTGATCAAAATATTTCAAGCCAAACAATGTAGAGCCACCTTCAACCGCTGCACTGATGAACATTGGCGGAGAAACTTCAGTGTAATCTTGCATTTTGAAGTATTCACGGGCAGCTTCGAAAACTTTGCTACGCACTCTCATAACAAGATTCATTTTTCGGCTACGTAGCCAAAGGTGACGCATGTCACGAATGAATTCTTCACTTTTATCTTTACCAATTGGAAAGATTTCAGCTAAACCGATTATCTGGATGTTTTCTACGCTGATTTCGTATCCGCCGGGTGCACGGTCATCTTTTCGTGCAGTGCCTTCAAGGGACAAGCTGGATTCGATAGTTAATTGTTGTGCGGCGCTCCATGCGGGGCTGTCCTTTTTTACGGTACATTGGACAACACCGGTGGAGTCACGTAAAACTATGAATATGAGTGATTTTCCTTCTCGTTTACGGTAGACCCAGCCGCGGATTTCTGTTTTTTGGTCTGGGCAGCAGCCGTCTAAGACTTCGCGTATCTTCTTAAGAGCCATGGTAATCAACCGTTTCCTCTAATTTATTGACATGTATCCTAAATGCCTATCGCACAACGGATAATTTAAAACTGACTGAAAAACACAAAAAAAAGAAAAAGGAAGAGTTTAAAGTTTAATTTTTTATGGGCGTTTTCTAAGCAGCAACGCGGTTGCTATTACAACAACGATTATTACGGCTAAACCAGTTCCAAGCGTGTACAATTCGTATGGTGGATTAGCTACTTGTGAAGGCGTCACGGTTCCTGTCGACTGCGGAGCTGCACCTACTGCAATATCTGTGGCTGCCGATGAACTGCCATAAGAGTCGTCAGCGGCAAAACTGGCAATGATTGTCCATGTTCCCTCCTTGTCAGGAGTCCAAGCGTAACTAAAAGTACCATAATACCCGTTGGTCGTAACGGTGCCTATTGTTTGCGCGTTGCCATTAGGATCAATAGCTGTCAAAGTAACAGGTACACCCGCAATTGTTTCAGTGCCTGTAATACCGTTTTGAGGCTGCTGTCTATGCAAATAATTCATCTGTGTACCCATCGAGTCTTTGCTAACACACGGAGTTCCCTGCTGAGCCGGTGATTGGTCAAGAACCGTACCCTCGATCAAAATTTGGCTGCCACTGGATGGCGTCTTTGACGATGCAGTAACAGTTGTCGCTGATAAACCCCGTCCAATGATGTATTGATAGCCGTCTGCGCCGCCAACTGAAAGATACCCGTCCGAAACTGCCAAATCTGCCCCAGTGAACCATGAGGAGCCTGGAATCATGACATCCCAGACTTTTGAACCGTCAGTGATGTTGATGGCATAAAGCTTCCAGCCTCTAGTGTATGGCGTGTTTGGCGTGTGCTCAGAGTTGTAAACAAACATTTTGCCGTCTGCAATGATTGCGGGCGCGTCAAATGGGTAGACTGTGGTACCGTTTTCAGTGGTGTAGCTGCCTTCATAGGGGAATGCTGCGGGAGACTCAAACTTCCAAACGATTTTTCCTGTACCCCAATCGAAAGCGTAGACGCCACTGTAGGCTTCTCTAAATAGCATACCATAGGCTGATTGTACACCGTAAGTGCCGAATCCTGAGGAGTCCCAGGGATAATCCATTTTTTGTCCAGTCCAAGCCAAGTTTCCTGTAGCCAAATCCAAAGCAACATAGTAACCGTTAGCTGAAAGAACCGCTATTTTACCGTGGTCGGCAATGTTTGAGCTTCCGCTGTACTGTGGTTCATCAATTGTCTTGTTGAATGTGACTGACCCAGTTAACAGGTTATAGCCGATTACTCGCATTTTCGTGTATGAACCTGTGCCGTCCGATACGTCAGAAATTGCTGCGCCATAACCAGTGGAGTAATCAATTACGCTTGGCAGAGAACTCATTGCATAAGATGTGTTAGATACGATTCTTGAAGCTAAGTTGCCTGTTCCAAGTGTTGTCCAGTTAATTAGTCGGTACCTGTTAGCACCAGCGCTGACGCCTAAGTCTTGCACTGTTAAGCAGTAACCGTTCATGTAATAGGTGCCAGTTGTTAATGGCGAAATTGAAATGTTGCTTGACATTACACCGTTTAGGGGATTGTACTTTCTTAGATAACCACCGCTTATAGAAAGCAAAGTTGGTTGACCTGGGGTGATATCTGCACCGACGACACCTGAACCAGAATAGGAAACTGTGCCGTATTCAATCAGGTTCGGAGCTGACTCACCTGCATATAAAGGTCGTTCCCAGAAAACTTCGCCAGTTCTGATGTCATAACATTGCCAGTATGTTTGGGCTGCTGCTGATGTTTCGCTGACACGTGAAATTGTTTGGTAGCCTCTGCCGAACAGGATGATGCTGGGTTTTCCGCCATAACCGCTTAGTTCGTAACCTAATGAGCCTATGCCTGCGTCGCCGCCTACTATGCCTTCAAAGGATAGCATACGTTTCCAGACTACGTGTGCACTGTTTGGTCCTTGTACCCAGGGGGTGAATTGTGACCTTGGATTGTAAACTGATGTTGTGTCGGGGTAATACATTTGCCATGCTTCTTCGGGTATACCGCTTGGTCCAAACCATGGGTAATTGCCAAGGATAGACCACCATTCACGGTTTTCAAAGGCCACTGGTCTTGTCCAGTAATCGGTGGGCAACGGGATTGCAGGCCATGAAGCAACCATGTCGTTTTGCACTGTTAATGTTTGATTATGTGTTGTGTCTGGTTTGTAGTATACTGCTTGGTAGTTTGAGGGTGCAGACATGCCTGTTGCAGATTGGTCAGTAAAGTTGGGGTCTACAATGTTACCTCGGAAGTATCTCCCTGCAGGGAAGTATGTTCCAGGGAATTCAAATTGAAGTGTCCATGTACCGTTTACGTCTGGGGTGAATTCGAACCATTGTGTACCGTCAGCTACAAAGGAGGGCTTTTCTATGGTGATTACTGAACCGTTGGGCGGCGTTATTCTTATAATGTATTCTGGATGGTTTCTGTTTGCGCCGGGAGCTGGGCTGGTCCAATAGTTTACCAGCACACTTTGTCCGACACCCACAGGGTTTGGTCTAAAACTTAGGTGAGCTGAAACAGTGGTTTCGTTTACTGAGACGCCTTCGGCTAAGGGACCTGCAGTGGGTACTGTCGGGGCAGCAGCGTTGGCGGGAGCATTTGTTAGTAGCGCAACTGATGCAATTAACAGAACAATCACAAAAATTGTTGACATTTTCGAATTATTTTGTTTTGAAATTTTCAATTTTTTACCTCTTAAAGTTTATAAAATAGTCGTTACCAAGCATCAACTATATAAAATCTTGTTGTAATAGCCCACTACAACCCATATTTGGTAAGAAAAGCGTTTAAAATAAATAAAAAATTTTGATTTATCCAGTAAATAAATCAAAAATTAAACTGTTAACTTAAACGACTAAAAAAATAAAAAAAGAAAAGGATTTTAGATGTTTATTTTTTATGGGCGTTTTCTTAGGGTAAGCAATCCGACTGCAATTATGGCGATTATGATGGCAATTGTTGAGATAGCTGTGTATGTTTCAATTGGAGGCATAACGACACTAGATGTTTGTGTTGTTGGTTCTGTTGTTGCATCAACAACGCTCACGTATGTTTGTGACCAACTACTGCCATAGGATGCATCGCCTGCAAAAGTTGCCATGATTGTATATTGACCTGCCATTGGTGGTTCCCAAGAGTAGCCATATGTACCGCTCATGTCGCTTGTTACATCTGCAACGTGCACATAGTTACCGTTCGGGTCAACAGCGTCAATTGATACAGGAACACCGATTACGTCAGCGGGGATTGGCTGCTGCATGTGCAAATAATCCATCCATGCGCTCATGCTTTGCGGAGAAATGCATGGGGTTCCTTCTTGGGCTGGTGACATGTCGAGAACGGTTCCTTGGATTATGACTTTGTCGCCTGTTGAAACTTGGCTCATCGGTGCCTCGATGGTTGTTTGGCTTTGTCCTTTGCCGATGCCGTAGGTGTAACCGTCAAATGGGTTACCCGCGATTAAGTAACCGTCTGCTATTGCTGCTGGAGGCATAGACCCAGTTAGGTTCCAGATACCTTCACCAGTGGTTACGTTGATGCAATGTAAGCCCCACCCTCTTGTTACTGGCCAGCTTTCAGTGTGCTCGTAAGTGTAGGTGTAGAATTTGCCGTCTGCAATCCATCCGCCTACACCGAAGGAGTAGAACGGATAAACTGTGGTGCCGTTTTCGCCTGTGTATGGTGTTTCGAACGGGTTGGCAGGTGCTTCGTACTTCCAGACTTGTTTGCCTGTATCCCAGTCGAAAGCGTAGATGCCGTCTTGTGCTTCCCTAATTATCATGCCGTAAGCTGATAATGCAGTGTAAGCTCCGAAGCCTGAGGATGACCAGGGGTAATCCATTTTATCGCTTGTCCAGAGTTGTTCGCCGGTTCTTAAATCGAAGCAGACGTAGTAGCCGTTGGCTGAGAGCGTGGCTAGTTTGCCGTGGTCAACAAGGTCACATAGCATGCTGTACATTGGTTCGCTGATGTTTTTGGTCCATAACTGTTGTCCAGTTATTAGGTCATAACCGCGTAGTGTTTCGCCCACGTATGCATCAGCAACTGAAATGCCGCTAACGCTTCCGCCTAAACCTGTGGTATAATCAATTAGGCTTGGCAAAGCACTCATTGCGTAGGTTGTGTTGCTCTTTATTCTGCTTGCAAAGCTGGTTGATGTTCCTCGTGTTGTCCAGTTGATAAGACGGTATTCAGTTACGCCGTCGTGTCTTAGTGTTTGTACGCTATAGACTAATGGGTCTGTGTCTCGGGTGTAAGAATTCTGGTAGTATGTTCCTGATGAAACATTGTCGCTTGCTGGTGCTAAGCTAACGTTGCAGTTCATTACACCTGTCCATGGGTCCCACTTGTAAAGCCGGTTTGCGTCAAAGTAAATCAAGCTAACTGTCCATGCGCCTGCTGCTTCTGCACCTGCAACTTCTGATTGTGTAGGGCTGGCATATTCAATTATGTTGGGCACTAATGATGTTGTCGTTAGGAAGAAACCGTACCTTAATGTAGTTGTTGTTTGTACGGGTTTTTCCCAGAAGACTTCTCCGGTTCGAAGATCATAGCAGCGCCAGTATGTTTGGTCAGTTCCCGGTTTAGCGTAGGAGTCATATGCTCTTCCTGCATAAACGATTGATGGCGTTGGTGGCGAGTTAGAGTAGCCATATTGTCCTGTTTGTCCACCGATTATTCCTGCTATTGAGCCTTGTCGTTTCCATACTATGTGTGCTGTTTCTGGTGCTTCAACCCACGGGATGAATTTGCCGCGTGCGTTGTATTGTGTGCTTGTGTCTGGATACATTTGGTCCCATATTGGACCGCCGCCGACATAGCCTGTTGGTGGGAAGTTTCCAAGAATGGTCCACCATTCTCTGTTTTCTACGTGTGCTGGTCTTGTCCAATAATCCGTTGGAAGTGCTGACGACCAAGAAGCAATCATGTCTTCCTGGACGGTAACGTTCACTACTGGAGAACTTGATGGCTTATAGTATGCTGAAGCTACCGGCACTGGGCCAGATGTCATGAATCCACCGGTTAAGTTTGCTGCTGGGAAGAAGGTGCCTAGGAATTCAAATTGGAATTGGTATACACCGACTTGGTCTGGAATGTACTCAAAATATGCTGTTGCATCTGCAGGATAAGACGATTTTGTTACTGTTTCGGTTGTTCCATCTGGTTTTGTGATTGTTACAACGTAAGCTTGTTCATGGTGTCTGGCTGCGTGCATGGCTGGAGAAGTCCACAAGTTAACCAGAAGTGTTTGTCCTTTTCCTATCAGGTTTGGTCTGACGCTTAAGTGTGCGGATGTGTCAAGTTGAATGCTAGGGTTTGCTCCGTCAGGCAATGGCCCTGTTACTTGGGTTGTAACGTCTGCTTGTGCTGGCTGTCCAAGTATTACAACCATTGAAGCAATCAATATTACGATAATTGCTGTTGCCGATTGTTTTGTTTTTGTTAATTTTTTCATATTTTCTCTCCTTAATGATTTACTTCATTCGTTTTTTCAAACACTTAAGATTTGGTAAGTTAAAGCATAACTTACAACAATTCTAAATCAATATAAGGTAAAATTTTAAAAAAATAAAGTAAAATTAGTATAAAAAAAACAGTCCTAAAAAAAAGAAACACAAAAAATAATTTGAAAAAATTAAACTTTAAAACACAAAAAATTCAAAACATATTTTTTAAAAAATGTTGCCGGATGTAAAATCACATGTGCGCTAACAAAAAGACATCAACCAAAAATACATTGGCAATAAGAAGCATATCCAAATATCAGATAACTTAAAATCATCATAACAACGCTCAGGCATATTCATTGAGAAAAAATTAAAACTGAATGTCAAAAACAAAAAAAGAAAAAAAGGATTTATTTAGGCTTTTTTCCGCATTAAAAGCAAGCCAACAGCTGCTACTGCAATAATTACAGCGATGCCTGTTCCAACAGTGTAAAGTTCGTATGGCGGATTTGTACTTTCTGTGTTTGTTGACGGTTCAGGTGTTGTTGGTGTATCTACTATTGTGGCGTAGGTTTGAGCGTATGAACTGCCGTAGGAGTCACTGCCCATGAAGGTTGCTGTGATAATGTATTGACCTGCATTTGACGGAGTCCATTCAAAACCGTATGTTCCGCTCATGTCGCTGGTTGCATCGCCAAGATGCACATAGTTTCCGTTGGGGTCAGTAGCGTCAATAGAAACTGGAACTCCGGTTACGTTGGCGGGTATAGATAATCCTTTGTGAATGTGCGCCATCCATTCGCCCATTGATTCGTCAGAGACACAGGCAGTTCCTGGTTGACCGGGTGATTGGTCAAGAACAGTGCCTGTAATCATTGCTTTTTGGCCCACAATTATTTGGGTCATTGGTGCCACTACGGTTGTTTCGCTTAAGCCTTTACCGAAAGCGTATGTGTAGCCGTCACTGCTCATTTCAAAGAGGTACCCGTCAGCAATTGGACCGATACTGGTTGTATGTTTAGACATTGCACCTGTAATCATAGTACTCCAGATTTCTTCGCCTGAAGTTGCGTTAATGCAGAAAGTCTTCCAACCTCTAGTAATGGGCACTGTAGCTGAGTGTTCAACTGTGTAGGTGTATAGTTTTCCGTCTGCGATTCTTGCGCCGATGTTCCATGAGTAAACGGTTGTTCCGTTTTCGTCAATGTAGGGCGTTTCATAGGGGTTTTCTGCGGGTGCTTCAAATTTCCACGCGATTGTTCCGTCTTCCCAGTTAAAAGCGTAAATGCCACTGTATGCTTGTCTGTAGAGTAAGCCATATGCTGTTTGTACATCATAAGCTCCGAAACCGGCGTCGTCCCATGGATAATCAAATCTTTCGCTCTTCCATACTTCAGCGCCAGTTCTACTGTTTAATGCCAAGAAGTAGCCTTGTTCGGTCAGAATTGCAAATTTACCGTGGTCAGCAACAATGCAGCTTGCACTGTATGCTGTTTCGCCTTCTCGTGTTACGTTCCAGAGGATTGCCCCCGTAGTTATGTCTATGCCATATGCGTTCATTGCTACGTAGATGCCGCCTCTAGAAATTGTTGCTGCTGTCGCGGCTACACCTGCTTCAAAGTCAATGCATGTTGGAATGTTGCTTATTGGCCAACTTATGTTACTGGCGATTCTTGTGCCAGTGCTTGTTGTCAAGGTTGCTAATGTGCCAAGTGTTGTCCAGTTAATTAACCGGTATCTGCCTGCACCTGCGGCTGCACCTAAGTCTTGTACACTTAGGCAGTAACCATTCTTGTAGTAAGTACCTGTAGTTAAAGGCGCAATTGAATAGTTACCGTAAATTCCACCAGTTATTGGATCAAATTTGATGAGTCGCGAGTTACCTATGTAATCTAAGTATACACCTGTGATGTGTGTTGGGTCACCGCCGCCGCCTGGGCTTTGTCCGATAGCGTATTCGATCACGTTTGGTTCCATTGGACCGATAGATGTGCCAAACATTGTAGTCACTGATGTTGTAGGTAGCTGAGTTTCCCAATAGACTTCTCCGGTACGTACATCATAGCATGACCAAACATATTGGGTTACACCGTTAAGCGGTTTGGTTAAAACTTCATATGCTCTCCCTGCGACCACTACACTTGGGAAACCGTATGAACTGATTGAGTCGGAGCCTAAACCGTTTCCTTGGAATATTTGAGTGTTTGCTTCATATCCATAGTCTCCGCCGATTAATCCGCCGAGGGCTGTTAGTCTTTTCCATGCTACGTGTGCACTGTTAGGTCCTTCAACCCATGGAATAAAGGTGTCTAAGCGACCTTTAAGCATCCATTGTGAGTTAGTGTTTGGATATAATGCATCCCATGTCGGTCCGCCTGTTTGTCCACGCCATGGATAATTGCCAAGGATGGGCCACCATTCACGGTGTTCATATGCAACTGGACGTGTCCAATAATCAGTTGGTAATGGGTCTTCAATCCACGAATAAACTGGGTCTTCTTGCACGGTTAATGTTTGTTCTGGTGTAGAGCTTGGCTGCATATATACTGAGTCAGCGTATACTGTACCTCCGGTGGTTGCAGTTATGACTTCGCCATTAAGGTATCGTCCTGCAGGCATGTATGTTCCGGGGAATTCCATTTTGAGCTTCCATTCTCCAACTTGATCAACTGTGTATTCTACGTAAGCGGTTCCATCAGCAGGGTACGAATTTTTCTTGATTGTTTCTGTGGTTCCGTCGGGTTTCGTTATGGTCAATGTTAGATCAAGGAACATTCTGTTTGCGCCGGGGGCTGGTGCTACCCAGAAGTTAATCAGAATTTGTTGATTAACCCCTACTGGATTAGGTCTAAAGCTTAAGGCAGCATACGATTTTGCGGTATAATTAGCTGTTACGCCACTAGGCATTGAGCCACTAAAAGGTTGTGAAGTATCAACTGCGTTTGCATTGTTTGGTGTTGAAATTAAAAGAATTGAGGCAAATAGAAGAATTGCAACAAAGGTTGTGGTTATTTTCTGGTTTAATATTTTCATTTATTTTCTTTTCTCCTTGGAAAAGCTTGAAAATGCTTTTCGCAACAAACTATTACAAAAGAAACTGTTTATAACAGGGGTTGGAAAGATGCTTCTGACGACAAAAAGAAAAAAATTATAAAATGAGCGATTGATTTTTGTTTCTTATTGAAGTCTCTTTTAGAAGTTAAAAAAAATAGTGTAAACTCGTCCTTCATATTTGATTAATATTTTACTCACGATAGGTGAGTGAGAAATATAACTATTTTTCATTAACTTAGCCTCATCTGAAAATACATAAGCGCAAAAATTTGGAGAAATCTCCTTTTTGCCTGAATTGACTAAAAATATTATAAACACTTAACAAAATATTTGTAACCTTGAGGGGATGAGAGTTACAAGAAGATCTGGTTAAAAAACTAATTCAATTCGGTTTTACTACTAACCAAGCCAAAGTTTATTTAAGCATAATCCAAGCAGGCGCCATTTCAGCAGGTAAGATTGCAAAAATCACAATGCTTCACCGGCAAGACATCTACAAAATTTTGCCCAATCTAGAAAAAAAGGGTTTGATTACAAAAACAATCGGAAAACCCTTCAAAATTCAAGCAATCCCTATAGAAACAGCATTACATCAGCTTGTTTTAAAAGAAAAAGAAAAATCAAACCGTAAAATTGGAGCATTGGAATGCGATTTTAAACATCTTATTGCAGCTATTAAGGAACCTCAAAAGATTGAAGAAGACATTCGGTTTACTCTTTTAAAAACTGATGAATCAATTTTGAATACAGCTACTCAAACGATTAGGCAACTTAAAAAAGAAATAAAGGTTGCCCTAAACGCGGAAATATTGCTTTCACCATTGGCTAGAATGATACAGGAAAATCTTGGCAGTTCTCCTGCGAAAATAAAATTGTTTGTTTTAATTCAAAATCCAGAAGATATAGAAAAAACCCTGCAGGCTTTTGAGAAACTAAATCTTAACCAAAACCCGGTTGTAACCAAAAGCATAAGAATGAATACCTTCAAGCATCACCTCATTTTGGACCAAAAAGAAGTCTGGATTGCAACAGAACAAAAAACTGAATCAGGCTTTCCATGCTTGCTTTGGACAAACGATAGAAACATTGTACATGTTTATGAAGAATATTTTGAGAAGGGCTGGAACCATTCAAAAACGGTTACGCTTTACCCTAAAACTAAAAAAGGAAAAAACCAAAAACTCGTTATCGCTTAACTCAGCTCTTTTTTCTACTTGCCATATTATAACTCTTTAACTTTTGGTTCATGTACAGTGAAAAACACGAAAAGTGACAACGGAATTGCTGCTATCGCCAACAGTAAAAACGGCATTTGAGGCGCCACATAAGCGTACAGAAAACCAGCTGTAACTAATAGAAGCGCCTGTACAATGTACATAAAGAATTGCATGCATCCCGTTACGGTGCCTCGGAGGTTTCGTGGAGTCAAGTCGCCTATTAAGACTTGGTAACTGTTAAGTTGCAGTATGTTGCCTAACCCGAACAAGAAGAAAGCCAAAAGCATAACGTAAAAATCGGCGTTAATGAAAAGCAGCATCCCCGGCGCATACAGCAGGTAACCCAGAATCAAGAAACGTTTTCTGCCAACCTTGTCCATGCTTAACCCGGCAAGTATTGAAGGTAACGCGATGCTTAGATATTGGAAGGCTAAAACAAACGCCCACTGCTCATTTGTTAACCCTAAAACGGTGGTTGCGTAAACTACAAAATACATTTGGCAACTGACAACCAACCCGTTTACGGTGATAATTGCTAAAAACAGGTTGAAAGCGGATTTGGGCATTTTTCGCCAAACCAGAACACTTTGTTTTACTGATTGAGGGTACGAACGAAGCAGACGCATCAAACTGGGATGGGCATCATCACCGTTTGGCGGTAGAGTCTCTTTTAGCCGCAAACGAAGGACCGCCACTGAGAAATATGCAACAAGCACGATTGTGTAGGCTACGCGCATGCCTAAATCGAAATCGAACGTTGCCACAAGGTACTGGGCGATAAGGGGACCCGGCAAAAGGACAAGACTGGTTATGGCAGATTGCAGACTAAATCCGGTGCCGCGTTTTTCAGGCGGAAGAGAATCAAAAACCATCGCCATCAAGGCCGGTCCGTAAATGGCGCAAATGTTTTGGATTATTAAGCCTATTACGATAAATTGCCAGGAAGGCGCAAAAATGAATAGCAGCGTGCTTGCGGCTAATCCGAAAGTCATCGTTGTAACTATCCAGCGTCTACCATGTTTATCAGCAAGGTACCCTCCAGGAAACTGGACAAGCGCCATAGCAATTGAGCCCGCGAAACCCATAACTGCCAACAGAAAATCGTTAGCACCTAAATGCAGGTAGAAAAGGCTGGCGTAGGTTGCTGGTATTGGTTGGGCAGTAAACAGTATTACCCAGCTAACCGTGATAAGCAGAAAGTTGCCTTTGAGGATGGCTGATTCCCCATGGAAAAGTCCAGACAGCTTCATTGTGCCCCAAATTTACGTTAGGAATTATTTAAAGGAGAAGCATTAAAACGGTTGTTATAATGAAAAGGGCGGAATTGCAGAGAAACCGGTTATTGTTTCGGTTCTTCCTAATAACAGCGTCTGCAATCAAACATTACAGGTATATAGTCTACAGCAACAGTTGCCAGAACAGTTTTAGATTTCGTTTCAGGGGCAAATAACTAGTCAGTTTTTGTCATGTAAAACTCAGGTGATGTTCCTTTAAGCAACTGCTTTAGCTTTATCTAATAATATTTGAAGGCTATTGAATATAAAGAGGCAACTTACAAAGTTAGACTTAATTAACTCTTGTTTTTCAAAAAACGCCTCAATTTGACGTGCATTTCCTTGCACGACACCGTTAATCTTAAATCGCCCCTGCTGAGGCTATGTCTTTGATTAGAAGGATGCAAAATTCAAAGGACAGCAACTACAAACTAAAAGCGCTGAAATGGTCAGCTATAGCAATCTCGAGCGTAGTAATAGTCGAAGTCATAATCGGATTGCTCGTTAACAGCTTAGCAGTTTTAAGCGACGGCCTGCACGCAACCTTAGATGTTATCTCGAGCGTCATGTTGTTTTTCGCTGCAAAAGCCGCACTCAAACCTCCTGATGAGGAACACACGTATGGACATGAAAAGTTTGAAGCCATAGGCGGCTTAATTGCAGGTCTAATTCTCATTGGAGTTGCCTTGCTAATCTTCTATGAAGCTGCGGTTAGGCTAATGGCAGGCGTGCAATTCAATCAAGGGTTAGAGTTTGTCGGTTTCATGGCAATCGGCTACACGCTTTGCATTGATGTTGTACGTTTAGTTATCTTCCGTAAAGCCCAAGGCATAGAAGGCGCATCCATCAAAGCAGGCTTCTATGATGCAGTTTCCGATTTTGGTTCAACCATAATTGCCCTAATCGGCTTTGGCTTAGCAACTATCGGCTTTTATGGCAGTGACTCGTTTGCATCAATCTTCCTTGGCGCAATGCTGTGCTTCCTAAGCTTCAAACTCGTACGGTCAAGCATCAACGAACTCAGCGACACAGCATCCAGAGACATGGTACAAAAAGCCCGCCAAATCATACTGTCCTGCGCCGGCGTAGTCAGCAGCAGCAACCTCAAAGTCAGAAAAGCAGGAAGTAAAGTTTTCGTTGACGCAACCGTTCAAGTACCAAAACTAATGAGTCTTGAAGAAGCACACGCGTTAGCTTCAAAAGTTGAGCAGTGCCTGCAAGACGGGTTTGGCAACGTTGACGCTACAATTCACATTGAACCATGTGAAAAAGAAACTGAAATGAATCAACTCGTAGAGAAGTTTGCTTCAGTTGAAGGCGTTCAAGAGATTCATGAAATCTCAACTGTATACGTCGGCGGCAAACTCTTCATTACCCTGCACGCGTTTGTTGACCCAAAGCTATCTGTTGAGGAAGCTCATGCGATAACGGAAAAAATTGAGGTCAGAATGCATAAGGGCATCAGGCAGCTTGAAAACGTGACGGTGCATGTTGAACCTTTAGGTGCCACTTTGCCTGAGAACATGATTAATGAGGAGCAGCTTCGTAAAGTTGTCACTGACGCCGCCAAAAGTATTGCGCCTAACCTGAAAATTCATCGAATCGTCACTTATGTTTCGGGGGGCACACGGTACATTAACATTGACTGCTGTTTCATAAAATTTGTAAAAATTATTGAAGCGCACAAGATTGCTTCACAGGTTGAGAAGGAAATTAAGGAGCATTTTGCAAATGCAGTCGTGACAATTCATATTGAACCGGACTGCTCAATCTAAACTTTTTTTGTTTTGCCTGATTAGTTTTTAGTCTTCTGCGAGAATTAATGTTAAAGTTGAGCGTACTTTGCTTAGGTTTCTAATTTTAAGGGTTATTAGGTCTTTTAGTTCATCCATTGTGTTTGCTTGAACTTTTGCGATAATGTCATAAACGCCGTAGGAAGTGTACGATTCAGATACTCCGCTTATGGCGCGCAGTTCTTTTAATGCTTCTTCTTCAGTCCCTGATTCAACATTGATTAAAACAAAAGCTTTAGGCATAAAATAAATCCTCAAATTATCTATATGATATTTGGAAATTAATATGTTATTGTTTCCAATAAACAGCGTAACGTTGGATAGGTTAACCAAAAATCTTATCTGGCAACTTGCAAATAAAGACCTTAGTGAAAAAGATGGTCTATTGTTCAAAATGCGGCACTCAGAACCCCGATACAGCATACAACTGCTCTAACTGCGGCGCACCCTTACAAACTAGTTACGGCGCAAATCCGCAAGATTGGCAGCGTCCAAGGCACCGTCACGGACACTATCACGACCATGACTACTCACGAAGAAACAGCGGCGTAGGACTATTAATCGCAGGCTTAATCGTTGTAACTTTAGGTTTAACACTACTTTACGGCGAATTTGGCCTATTCTTAACGTATTTCTGGCCTATAGTTCTGGTAGTTTTAGGCCTCTTGCTGCTTATACGCGGGTTAATATGGAGCCAACGACGGTACAGTAACCGCTAACCATGAGCAATTCATCAGACTTGTCTGCCTCGTAAAGTTTCTTGCTTCTTATGATATTCTCCGCTGAGCACAAAAAAGGTTATATTACGTAGGCACGAAAAGGGTAGGTTATATCGGGGAATTTACAGGCATGGTTAAGTACATTTTCGTTACGGGTGGTGTGTTAAGCTCCGTTGGCAAGGGCATTTTAACTTCTTCAATCGGAAAAATGTTGCAATCAAGAGGGTTAAAACCTACAGTGGTAAAGATTGACCCTTATGTTAACGTTGACGCTGGAACAATGAATCCTTACATGCACGGAGAAGTCTTCGTCACAGATGATGGAGGCGAAACCGACTTAGACTTAGGTTGGTATGAACGTTTCCTAGATTTAAGCCTTAAACAAGATAACAATTTAACCACAGGAACAGTCTACAAGTCAGTAATAGAGAAAGAACGTCACGGCGACTTCCTTGGGCGCTGCGTCCAAATTGTTCCTCATGTAACTAACGAGATTAAGAACCGCATTAAAAACGCCGGCAAAGCCGTAGGCGCAGACATGGTTTTAACAGAAGTCGGCGGAACAGTCGGCGACATCGAAGGCTTGCCGTTTCTTGAAGCAATCCGCCAAATGCGCATGGAAGAAGGCTACGAAAACACTCTTTACGTCCACGTTGCCCTAGTCCCAATTCTTGATGTAACTCAAGAAATGAAAACCAAACCCTTGCAACACAGTGTAAACGAGTTGCGCCGCATCGGTATTCAACCCGACATTATTGTTGCAAGAAGCCCACAAATGATTGACGCTGAAGCATTACGCAAAATCGCCCTTTTCGGCACTATTCCTGAAAGCGCGGTTTTCTGCTCCTTTAACGCAGACTCAGTTTATCAGGTTCCATTAATTTTGGACAAACAAGGCATGGGCGACTTTATCTGTCAACGCTTAAGCTTTAACTGCATAACCAAAGATTATGGTGAATGGCAAAAGTTTGTTGACGCAATCGTAAAGCCAGAGCATGAAGTAAAAATTGCGTTGGTAGGCAAATATGCGGGTTTAACTGACAGTTACGTAAGCATGAGTGAAGCATTAAGACATGGCGGCGGAGCATGCAAAACCAGAGTATGCATTTCATATCTGGAAGCTGAAAAATTCGAGAAGGACCCGCAATGCGTTAAAGACCTCGCCAATTTTGACGGCATCTTTGTCCCGTACGGTTTTGGTCCAAGAGGAACCGAAGGAAAAATCGCCGCTGTACAATACGCCAGAGAAAACGACATACCATTCCTCGGCATCTGCTACGGTTTCCAACTTGCAACCATCGAGTTTGCACGAAACGTCTGCGGCTTAAAAGATGCTAACAGTACAGAAATCAATCCAGACTCACCCTACCCAGTAATTGACTTAATGCCAGAGCAACGTGGTGTAGAATACAAAGGCGCCACAATGCGGTTGGGAACACACAAAATCTATCTGCAACAGAATACTATGGCGTTTAACCTTTACAAGCAGGAAGAAATAATGGAACGCCACCGGCACCGTTTCGAAGTCAATTTGGATTACATGGAAATCCTTAAGAAAAACGGTTTAGTCTTCTCAGGCAAAAGCACTGACGGCAGAAGGATGGAAACCCTCGAACTACCAGACAAATACTTCTACTTTGCAACACAGTTCCACGGCGAATTCAAGAGTCGCCCCGGCAGACCATCACCGCCATACAGAGGATTCATCCAAGCCTGTATCGACCGCAAACTAGGCAAACCAAAACCAACATTCGCCTAAATTTCTTTTTTACTTTTTAAGTACTTTTTTTTAACTAACACGATAGCAACTATCAGCGTGCTTACGACAGCAACTCCTATGACCGCCAAGAGAGTTGTAAGCGGCGTTATCGGAATAGGACCCCCTTGTATGCCTGTTTGATTTAAATCAGTGCCAGTCCGTTGGTCATAAAGGGAGTAGAATAGGCCGTTTTGGAAAGTGATTGAGAACAGGGGAATCGCTGAAGGGTCTTCTGTTTGTTTCCAGCGGAGCGATGTTACATCTATTGTGGTTGTTGAATTAACGTGAATTTCTCCGTTTACCATTTCAAGTCCTGCAGGTATTCTTTCGTGAGTTAAGCTAAGTGCAATTCCTTCTGAGGTCCAGATTGTTTGATTAGTTTGAAGACTAGCCATATCTAGCAAGCTTAGCAGATTGGTTGAATTGATTTTTGTCTGGCGCGTGTGTGCTGTGAGGATTGCTTTTGAAACAGTAAAAATGTCGGTTTTTAAATTATTGACTATAGCAGAGTTGGGGTTGACTCGCATGTCTAAACTACATGGAACGCCTTCGCGTAGCAGGCAATTTACTGCAAGCTCATTTTCACTGGAATTTAAGGAATACAACATTTGCTCAAATGTGCCTGTTGTCCCGTTTATTTCTTGATCTTTTATTAGAACGACCGTGTAATCAACAGAATTTATTGGAAGGACATCTTTAATGTAGTTCAAGCTCTTTTCTTGATTCTGGACGGAAGAACAGTTAGCTTCAAAGATCACTAAAAACGAGCTAACGAATAAAATACTTATCAACAAAAAAACAGTATTTCGCAATTTTATCATCATTTGCATGAATCACTCTTAATAAAAGCCGTATTTAAATCTCCCAAAAGAACAGGCTGTTCCTCTTTGAGAACAGCATCTTTTACAAACAGGTAAGTGCTAAGTAATACTGTACTAAAGTATAGAATTAAATGCTTCCTCTTTAAACGCTATATTGAGGAGGTTAAGCATTTTTGAACAGAAAAATTTCTATTGTAATAAGCCTAAATTTAATCGTTTTTTTTAACAGGGAGTCTACTGCTTTATACGGCAAATGCTTCATCTGAAGATCAACAATTTAAGAAATTGCCTAAATACCTTCAACTATACTCGGAATATATAGCCCATGGCAATCTCACAGAATTAAACAGAATAAGACATCAAATGATTAACCAATTAGCTGATAAAGAAGCTACAATCAAATCCACTAACGGTGGCGTTTTGAATCATGCAAAAAATTCTGCAGGGGCAAACTTGAATCATATTGGAACTCTGTCTTACTATGGTACAATTTGGATGCAATCAGTCATTGATTATTCGCCAGAAATGCACAGCATTTATGGAGGAATTATAGGTCAAGTATTAAACCCTTACAATATAGAGGGGTCACCCGACAACCAAAATGCCGAAATGGATAGTTTCAATTGGAATCTAAACCCCAATGACCCCTTAGGAGGCGAAGCAATCATTTATGGAGATATGGGTCAATACTTAGAATCAGCTGCAATATACATAACTGGAAAAGCAGGTCCATATACTGGTCAAAATCCACCAGGTGCTCAATACTGGCACAATTATGTAAATGTCTGGGTCTCAGAATACTCGAATGGACCATGGAATTGGATAGGCTATGCTGGAATTACGCAACAGACTGCTTCGGATTATTATATAGGAAATGTTTGGGATAGCTATTACCAATACATCGCCATATGCACTTGGTACCCACCACCATACCCTACCTATTGCGACCCTGACCCTGCTAGTGTCCTAGTTGATGGCGT
Organism: Candidatus Bathyarchaeota archaeon; assembly: GCA_963832745.1. Taxonomy (GTDB): domain Archaea; phylum Thermoproteota; class Bathyarchaeia; order Bathyarchaeales; family Bathycorpusculaceae; genus Bathycorpusculum. The sequence goes on from CAWHVC010000005.1 coordinate 177,964, forward strand.
ATCCGCATGGCATTGGTAAGCAAAGCAGTTACTGCTCCCTTTTTTATTTTAGATACTGATACATAATCATAGCACTGCTTAACGTGAACTCAACTTATTTTTTAAATTTTTTCAACTTTTGGCATTATTATTGTACATCTTTTTTTTCCGTAAATGACGCATTTGTCTTCCAAGTAGAGTTTGCATACGTAGGCGGCTGTTGCAGCATCCAACTCATGGTCACTCAACCCTGAATTCAACCCAACTATTCCAATCTTTTCGAGCCCAGCCAACAACTTATCAAGCCCCTTCTGTTTACGGGGAATCCCAAACACGTCCTGAGCGCCACCTGGGTAAACTTCCAAAACCGTAAACCCTTTCTCCTCAAAAACCTGCCGCAGCATAATGCCCCGTTTCGTGAGTTTGCGCATGGGTCCAAGGGTTAAGGGAAAAAATTTTATGCCATTCTTCATAAGTTCTCGGTCGCACGGTCTTAGATGCGGACCGTTTCGATCTTCCAGTGAGACTCGTCCAGGTGGCAGACTGAGCGGAGCATCAATACCTATTACTTGGGGGTTGGCTTCGAGGGTTTTTTGTATTATTTCCTTGTCAGTATACAAGTCCACTGTTTGAGCGCTCATTCCATCAAGTATGCAGAAACCGGTTGGTCTTGTTTCGACGCCTGCAAGGTCTAAACCAACGACAACCATAAAAGGGCAACCTTTAACATTTTTTGGCGAATTCATCCAACTTTTGCTGGTTTAACCCTTCGCCCGGTTTTCCGTCAAGACGCTTGGTTACTTTGCCTTTCTCAAAAAACAGAACCGTTGGAAAAACTTCAACGCTAAACATATCACATAGTCCCAGCTTGTAATCTGCCACGACTTTTACGCATTCACGGTCTTGCATTTGCGCAAACTTGTTGAAAACTGGCAAGAACCGTTGTGAAAAGGGGCACCAAGACTCGTAAAACAGTACAAAGGCTTGGTCTTTTGTTTCAAGCTGCTTCTTGATTTCTTCTTCGTTTTCATCATACAACACTTTTTTTAGCCTCCTACTCTGGATAGTGACTACTGTCGCAAAACGGTTTATGTTGAGACTTACCACACCTGCAAAGGGTAACCCGGTTACGCACTTCGTAGGTTTTGCCTTCAACTGACTCCACTGGCACACCACCCTGAACACGGTATGGTCCCCCGCCGCCGATTTGCGGGTCCTCAACAACAGCAACGTTTTTTTCACATTTAGGCTCAACAATTTCGCCTTTCGCTTTATCATACAGAATTAAGCGCCCAGAAGGGCAATCACAGGCTTCCTCAACCGCGACACTTTTAGAACTGGGCTTATCTGATTCTGGCACAAGCTTCCAAATGCCGCCAGCACGGTGACAAAAACGTGCTGAAGCACAAAGGTCTTCAACATCATGCATTTTTAATGTTGGACCATCGAACTCTTTAGCACGTTTTAATACGGGTTCGTTGGTGGCTGTTTCAGTGCCGTCAAATCCAACTTTAACGTGGGTTCCGTCGCAGAAAGGTTTATTTTTAGATTGCCCGCAACGGCAGAGTGTATAGGTTTCTTTTTGTGGAAGATTGCGGCCTTCTTTCCATTCAAGCGCTGTTCCCTCGTCATCGGCGAATATGATTTTTTCTGAAAGTGGCAAACCGCCTTGAACAACGTATGGACCGTTTTTTGTAACTTTTATTTTGCATTTAGAAGTATCGGCATTTTTTGTGTCTGCCATATCTAAAGGGTCATTCTCGTTTTTATTGAACATATCGGTTCAGAAAACTCGGTAACTTACCAACCTATCTGTAGCCTAATAGAAACTATATGCAGAAACCTATATGGGGATGGCCAGTTTAATCGGAAATAACGCCAAAAACATGTTTAACCCAGTTATTACTTGAAAAAGATTAAAACCACAAAATATAACTGAATCACTTAGCTTATTGTTTTTTAGGGTTTTTATTTTGGCTTCTTATGACAAAGCTGTTTTAAAGAATCTTATGCTCTACCTCAAGACGAAGTCGTTGACTTCAGAAAATATTTACAAGCAATCCACTAAAGAGGTAGATGACATGTTTATGGATTTAATGGGCGTATTCCAAAGGTACTATGATAGTGCTCCTGAAGCTGACAAACAAACGCTCCGCAGCATGCTGGACTTGATTATTCTGATTTCTCAACAAGTCCACACTTCTCATAGGCAGGCGGAAAGCGCGATGGGTGACTTCAAAATCTACATAACTGCACTTGAAGGCTCCTACAAAAATGTGGATGCTGATTTTGAAAAAAACATTGCTCAACCAGCCGAACGCGAAGCTGAAGAGAAAGAAAAAGAAGAAGAAGAACGCGCCAAAGAAATAGAAGAATACGCCAAACGAGCACGACCAAAATTCTACGAGTAGGTTAAGCTTGGACAAGCTCAATTAAGGTGCCGTCTGGGTCTTCCACAAAAGCTATTATGGGTCCATTTTCGCTAAACTTGTATGGTTCATCGGTTACAGTTACGCCTTCCTTACGCATTGCCAATATGGTTGCGTTTATGTCAGGCACTTCGAAGCCTAAATGGTCAAACAGGCTTTCCTCAAACGGTGGCTGAGTAAAACGGGTTTGTTTGGGATTAAAGGTCAATTCCAGTTTGCAACCTTTGCCTGTTTGGTCTTGGAGAAAAACGATTTCTGAATCGGTTTCTTTTACAGGCATGCGTGTTAAGACTTTAAGGCCGAAAAATTTGTTATAGAAAGTAATGGATTTTTCTAGGTTGCTTGTTTTGATGCTTGTGTGAGTAAACATCAGTTTTCCCTCATTTTCAGGTTTTGCTTAGGGGATTTAAAGATGATGATTTAGGTTTGCTCATCTAATGTTTTATTGACAAGCGCATCAGCTTTCTGGATAAAACTATTAGTTCTAGCAACGTTGAAAAATTCTGCTTTTTTGAACTTGACACGTAACGCGTGGGCTTTAAGGTATAACCTGCGCAGTTCAAGGTTTTTTACGCTGTATTCACCCTTCATTTGCCGCCCGACAAGTTCACTGTCTAAATAGCAGATTACTTCTTCGACTCCAACGTTTAAAGCGTACTCTAAACCCATAGTTAGGGCTTCGTATTCTGCTTGATTGTTAGTGCGGACGCCCAAGAAGCGTGAATCTGTCTTTATGATTTCGGCGTTTTCCATTGCCAAAAAAGCAGCGGCTGCTGGTCCCGGGTTGCCTCTTGCTCCACCGTCTGAATACAGCACTAATCGTTTAGCCATGGTAGCTCTACTGGTCATTGAATGGGTAGATATCATTTAAAGGTTACAATCAACTGGTTTCTTGTTTTGTTATTGCCTTTGTACAGTCACATTGGTTTATGTGCTTGCAAGCCTAACTGAAAACTCGGGAAGACCCCGTTGACCAACAGTTTAAGTTCTCGATATAATCCTCAACGTTTTCCAGCAGCCATTTTACGGCATGACAAGGATTGGCAAAGCACCAAAGGCACGCGAAGAGGACGCTTAGACATCACAGCGGAGATACTGCTTTTTTGTGAACAACCAAAAACAAAAACAAGTATCATGTACAACACGAATCTTAACTATGCACAACTTAAACGACACATGGGCGTATTAACAACCCAGAAACTGTTGGCTAAAAAAACTAACAGGTATTCAACAACAGAAAAAGGACACGAATTCCTTGACCTTTTCCTACGCCTAAACAGTCTTGTAGATAACGTAAACCCATAGTGAAGTTGTTAACTGCAGTGTTGCCAAGCCTTTTTGAGTTCTAACACAAAACCTTCATGATCGTCGGCTAAACGCTGTTTTATTTGCTGCCAAGTTTTTGGGCAATCCTTGTATTCAACCCCGACTAATCCGTGGATAACACGGTCGAGTTCTTTGCGGTTTTCTGGGGTAACAGTTATTCCAGCCTCAACAAAAATGGTTTTTAGGTGACGAAAATAGCAAGTCACAGGCTTTTCCTCACTCTACAAATTGACGGTTTGAGGCTTGTAAATTTTGCCATCAGCAAAGAATAAGTTGGACAGTTTAGATAAAATTAAATAGTAAGACCAAACGTATTATCGGTCGCCTATTATTAATCGTGAATATTGGAGTGTGAAACAGAAAAAATGCTTGTAACAAATAAAGAATTGATGGTTGCCGCAAGAAAAGGCGGTTACGCCATCGCCGCATTTAACGTTCAAAACATGGAAAGCGTTAAAGCTATCGTTGAAGCAGCAATGGAAGAAAAATCTCCCGCTATACTTCAAATCACCCCCAGCGTCATAAAATACGCAGGCATGGGCTACATCACCAGCCTTGTTAAAAACGCTGGCAAAGAAGCAACTGTACCTTTAACAATGCATCTTGACCACGGGGAAGACTACGACATCGCAGCCAAATGCGTCGATGCAGGCTTCACCTCAGTCATGATCGACGGATCCTTCCTGAAATTCGAAGAAAACATTGCAGAAACCAAACGCGTCGTCGACTATGCCCACGCTAAAGGCGTCTCTGTAGAGGCTGAACTGGGCAAACTTGCAGGTGTTGAAGAAAAGAGCGTTGAAGAAAAAGACGCTATCCTAACCGACCCAAACAACGCTGTTGAATTTGTAGAAAAAACAGGCGTAGACACCCTTGCAGTAGCCATCGGCACAAGCCACGGAGCCTACAAATTCAAAAGCGCAGCAAAACTTGACCTTGAACGCCTAAAAATCATCAACGAAAAAATCGGCATCCCACTTGTTCTACATGGTGCCTCGAGTGTTCCACAATGGATCGTTGAAAAAGCCACAAAATACGGTGCAACGCTTGAAGGTGCAAAAGGCGTTTCAGAAGACCAACTTCAGGCAGCAATAAAATTTGGCATCGCCAAAATCAATATCGACACCGACTTGCGATTGGCATTCCTTGCAACAGTCCGCCAAGTCCTAACAGACTCACCTAAAGAGTTTGACCCACGCAAGATTTTGGGTCCCGCTAAAGATGCAATGAAAGAAGTTGCCAAAGGCAAAATGCGCCTATTCGGCAGCTCAGGAAAAGCATAAACCGCTTTTTTCTTTTTTATTTTTATGGTTATTATCTTAGAATAAAAATGCAATTATTAGAGCAGTTTCTTCTACTGCATACTGTAGGGCGATAAAGCCTAAGTAGCAGGCTGTGAGGAGCAGGCCGTGTTTTCGGGTTAATTCATGTTTGCGTGACAGCAAAGCAACCAGTGTACCTGAAAAAACCATAAATATCCCTGTAGCCAAGGCAAGAGTGGGTTGGACAGGACGGATAGGCCGGATAAGCGCAATTACGCCGATGGTCAGCATGGAATCTGCAAGAACGTTGCCAAAAATGTTGCCTAACCCAAGCTGGGCATGTTTAATTCTTGAGGCGCGAACGGCAAAAGCCATTTCAGGCAAGCAGGTGCCAATAGCAACGACAAGCCCAATCACGAACAAGGGCAACCCCAACTGCATACTCAACTCTTGAGAACTATTGGTAATTATGGTTCCACCGATAAAAAGTAAAATCAAACTAACAGCAAGAACGACGGTGTCAACTGCAAATTTGAGTTTACCACGACGCATTTTGGCTGTATCCTCAAGCGACTTAGTTTTGAGCATGTACACAACATAAGCCAAGAATACCCCAACCAAGACAACGCCATCAAACCGAGAGATTTCTCCATCAACAAAAAGCACCACTGGCAAAATCAACGCCAAAATTGAAACTCGAATATGCTTAACGGTAGAAGCATCAAGACATAAACGTTTAGAAAGCACCAAAACCAGTCCAAGCACTAATGTGAGGTCTGCAACGTTTGCACCTAAAATCACACCAAAACCCAGCGAGGATGACCCTTCAAGGGCAGCGATGATGCCAATTGACAGTTCAGGCAAAACAGCGACAACGCCGGCGATAATGAAACTCGTGGTAAACTCGGAAAGACGGAAATGCCTTGACAAGTTTAGCAACCGCTTAATTGCGACATCTGCAGTGAAAATTACGATAATCAACCCAGCAAAAAGTAGCAGTAAAGAAAAAAGTGGCATAACCTACCAAGAAAAATAGAACACGTTAAAATTTAAATATTCAAAAAAGAAAAAAATCCTAAAAAAGATTATTTTTTGCGCATTTCCATCAATTTAGGCATTAAATAGTAGGCGTGTTCAAGCAAGCCTAAGCTGCCTTTTGCGCATTCCCGCTCACAGAACTTGACTGCGTTTTCTCTGCCTAAACTTGAGCCTGAAATCAGAAGCGGCACTGGAGTGTCACTGTGCACTTTCAGGTCACATGGCGTTGCATGGTCAGATGTAATGCAGATGATATTGTCCTTAAGTGAAATCTGCTTGAGCAGTGGACCAAAAAAGTATTTGTCAACCGCACTGATTATGTCAGTTTTCAGTTGGCAGTTGCCGTCATGTCCAGGTTCATCAGGACCTTTTAAGTGAATGTAGAAGCAGTCATGTTTTGGCAGCACATCCAGCAAGGCTTTAACGCGTACGTCGTAGTCATGTTGGAGGTCGCCTGAAGGTGGCGGCAAAAGCGTCGCATCCATACCTGCGAGTTTAGCGATGCCCCGCTCGGTAATCATGTCGGCTAAAGCTGCAAAATTCACACCGTAATGCTGGTTGATGTTAAAAAATTTGGGCAACAAACTCGAGCAGTCTCTTGTTAATAGTACGTTGGCTTTCAGTTTGCCTTCGGCGGCGCGTTTCTTGTTCACAGGGTGGTTTTCCCAGAGTTCATGAGTTTTTGTTATGAATTCGTTAGTGAGGTTTGCAGCGTTTTTAGCAGCTTCTGACGCTTCAAGGGGTTCAACGGTTTTTAGAGTCATATCCACTTTTTCTTGAGCTACACCAAGCCCGTTTACTATTGCGTATGCTGGGTCGCTATTGGAGATTTTGCCCGACAAAGGCTTACTTTTGCTTTTGATAACAACGACTGCGCGATGTCCCAATGTCGCTTTGAAATCGAAAGTTGCCGGGTACGATTCAAGCTTGATTTGCTGGTTTGCAGTCTCTGCTAATTCTAAGGCTTCGGGAGTGGTGAGGCTTCTTCCTGCTCGACGGTCAATGATGTTTTTGCCTTCGCCTAACGTGGCAAAATTGCATCTTATGGCTACATCGCCGTCTTTCATGTCCATTCCAGCGCCGACGGCTTCAATCACGCCTCGTCCAGTGCTGTACTTGAGTGGGTCATAACCTAAAAGTGAAATTACTGCAACGTCGCTTTCAGGGGCAACTCCCTTTCCAACGGTGTACATTAAACCGGTTTTGCCGTTTTGGGCTAACGCGTTCATGTTTGGGGTTTCTGCTGCTTCCAAGGGGGTCTTGTTGTTTAACCGTTTGCTTGGAATGTCACCCATGCCGTCTATTGCAACATAAATTAGCTTCAAATATACCTGTCTCCTTCAAAGTGCCATTGGCTTACTTGAATGCTTGCCTAATTACCTTTATTACTTTTATTCTTAACGCCTACTATAAACTGGATGATTGCCCTAAAAACGGGTAACAGAAAGTAGATGCTAAAACAGGTAACTAAATTAAAAAAGAGTTATCGAAAGATAAAGTTCTTTCTCCACTTAAGGCGTCGACGTAACAATGGTTTGGTTGGGTTTAATGTAAGTTACTGTAAAGCTTGAACCATCATCGGTTAGGGGTGATGTCGAAACAAGGTCGGTGTCGTTTGCGTCAACCATGACTGCAGGAGTGTAAGTGAAGTTTTTGATTGAACCGGTAACGCCGTTAATTGTTGTAGTACAGCCTGTTAGGGTAACTTGGTTAAAATTGGCTAAAGTGCTGATTTCACCGTTAACCAAGGGGCGTTCAACAATCCATTCTGCAGATTTCTGTGATGAATCATAAGTGACTGTTTTTTGGAAGCTTCTGCCTTCTGTTTCGTCAACAACTTGAATTAGCCAAGAATCAGTGTTTTCATTAACTAACGTAATTGTAGTAGTGACCTTGTCGCCCGGTTGAATGTCAAGCGTTGAAATCCGGATAATCGTTCGAGGCAAAAGCTCATACCAAGCAAAATATTCTACGCGCCCGTTTTCACTATGCTGTTCTGTGCCTGCTTGGATAAGGGTTGATTCGCCGTATCCGCCTACGCCAACCCAAATTGACGAGTAAGTATCATTAACTGAATAGGTGATTGACGGCACAATCCATGACGCGTTGATGCTGGATACACCCTGAGATTTGTTCTGCAAGTCAAGGCTGACAATGTAGCCTGACCAATGTGAAACTCGTGCAGGCGCTAACTCGTTGAGGCTAGAAGCGTTAAATTGTATTAGAAGCTGATTTAGGAATACGAACCCAACAAGGGAACCTACAATCAACACAATACACACGCTGGCATAGACTTTAGCATTATAGTTAGATTTTTTCTGTTCTGGAAGAAAAGCGTTCCACCTTTAACCTCAAAATACGTGCCTTGAACATAAAAAACTTTATCCCAAATCTGTCCCTGCACAGCGACTACTCGGATGGTTTACATGCTGGCGATAAAGCCTGAAATAACATCTCGTATAGACTGAAGCAGCGGATGCTTAACTGTTTCAGGCGCAAGCTGCGATAGCCGTTCAACGCGGAAGTAAATCGGCGGATGAGGGTCTAAACCGACCCATTCTTGCACCCTAAACGATGGTGTACGTTCATACAGCAGTCGTTGAAACCCAATCTTTTCCAGTGAGTCCGCAAGCACAGTAGGTTGACCAACCATTATTGCAGAGACTAAGTCGGCGCGTGCCTCAAAAAATTTGGCGATAAAAAAGATTACCACCATTACAGCCCAGAAATACACAAAAAACAAGAACGTCGAAAACAAAATGGGCAGCAACGGGAACAGGACATAGAACCGGAACAGGAACTCCGCTGAGGTTAACCCGTACAGGATTAAGGGGTCACGTCCACGTAGGTGACCGAACTCGTGGCCCAGTACGCTTATAACTTCAGATTCTTCAAGTTGCACAAGCAACCCCGTAGTAATCAGTACAAGGCCACGTTTAGGACTTGGACCTGAAGCAGCAGCGTTTGGAACCATAGTGTTTGAAACAACAATTTTAGGCACGGGAAAATGGAAGCGGTCAGCAATGTCTTTGACGATTTGGTAAACGTTGATTTTTTTGGTGGACAAATTTTCAAGTTTTACGGGTATACCGTGTTTCTCAAAAATGCTTTGGGCAAATAACGCATCTATTTGGCCATGCTTGGTTGTGATGTCTTGATAAATTTCTTTTTTTATCGCGATTAATTTTTCCCTGTTAACTTTTTCCGCAAAAAGTTTTTCGTCTATCGGCAAAAAGAATTGGAGTAAATGAATTGTAGGGTTAGCCGCTGTTATGTGCCAGTCGGCTGAGCGGCTTATGAAATTGTTAGAGAAAATCACGAACACAAACTGTACCACAATCAAAATTAAAGGTGCAACCCAGAATGAGTCTGGATAAATCGCGGCTAAAGTTATGAAAATAGTTGTTCCAAACACGATGAATACAACAAAAAAGATGACTTGAGTTTCCAAAAACAGGCGGTTGAACGATTTTTCTGGTTTAGTGTACGCTTCTGGAACGATTTCTTCTCCTTCACGCCAAGCAAAAAACATGGTTGCTTTACGCGCGTTTTCTTCAAACATTTGAAGGGCAATAACAATGTCTTGTTTGGCTTCTCCAATCTCTTTGACTGAAACCATGGAGTCAATGGGGATTATTTTTACTTCTAGGGGGTTGCCGTTTTTTGCTTCAACCTGCAGTATCCGTTTGCCCTGAATGTTTGAAACATCATAGGACAGGGTGTCGACTTCGCTGGTTGTTTGGCGCATGAAATTGCTGAAGCGGTCTTTTTGAGGCAGCAGGTACTGGCTGTGGGCGAAATCAAAAAATTGAGCCATGTAACTGCTGGGCACTTCAGTTTTGATAGTGAAAATTACGGGTTCAACCATTAAACGTTCAAACCAAAAAAATGTTCATTAAAACTAGATTCACACTTTTTATTAACCATATAGGCAACATAGCACTTGAGAAAAAACCTTTAACCGAAAACGGCATAGCCATAAATACCCCCGACACCTAAAAGGTTTAAGCAAGTTTTAAGGTGTAGTTTATGCGAATAGGCTTCTTTGTTTACGAATACCCTCCCCAAATGGTTGGCGGATTGGGAACTTACGCTCAATACATTACACATCAATACGTCGATTTGGGACATGACGTCTCCGTTTTTACCCTAAACAGCGGCGACGGCAACTTAAAAACTCGAGAAATAATGAAAGGCGTTGAAGTTCATCGACCCCAAATTGCGGACGCCAGCAATGTTTGGCCATTTTTTGTTGCAGATGACCTTAAACGGTGGGGAACTAACATCAAATTTTTCAATGATATCTTTATCTACAACGTGTTAAGCGCCGCCAAATTCGTTAACGGCTTAATTAAAAAAGAAAAATACAATTTTGACGTTGTCTGCTGCCATGACTGGTTAAGCAGCATTGCAGGTTTAATCATCAAGAACGAAACAGACATCCCAGTAGTTTTTCATGTTCACAGTACAGAGTGGGGTAGAAGCGGCGGTCCTGGCTCAGAAACGGTTTCATACTTGGAACGTGCGATGGCAGATAAAAGTGACCGCATAATCACTGTCAGCAACGTCATGAAAGAAGACCTCACCAAACACGGTTGGCCCAGCAGCAAAATCAACGCTGTATGGAACGGCATAGACCCAGACGTTTACAACCCCCAAAACTTCCAAAAAACCGAGATTGAAGCTCTCCGCGCTCGCTACGGCGTCCCCAAAGACTGGAACATGTTACTTTTTGTCGGCAGGCTCACATGGGTAAAAGGCGTCAAAAACCTTGTCCAAGCAATGCCAATGGTACTCAGCGAGTTTCCTAACACTAAACTGGTAATCTTAGGTAAAGGCGAAGAAGAAAATGACATCATCCAACTCTCCGAACGCCTAAACATTAAAGACCACATTGTTGGACGCTATGAATTTGTACCTGAACACGAAAGAATTCTGCATTATGCCGCTTCAGACGTCTGTGTTTTCCCATCAGTCTACGAACCATTCGGCATCGTCAGCCTTGAAGCTATGAGCATGGAAAAACCCTGCGTAGTAGGTGCACGTGGAGTCGTCGGGTTCAAAGAACAAATAGTGAGCAGTGGAGCAGAACAAAACGGAGTCCACATTAACGGTGAAGACCCTGCAGACATTGCATGGGGCATCAGGGCAACCTTGCGAGATCCAAACAAAGCCAAAAATTGGGGAGAAAACGCCAGAAAACACGTACTCGATTATTTCACTTGGCAGAAAGTAGCAGAGCAAACAGCCAAAATCTACCAATCCCTACTCTAAACTTACCTTTTTATTTTTTTGAATTTTTATGCGTTAGTCTTCTAATTATTTTTGGCTTACTTCCCAGTTTCTACCTACTGTAACACACCAATAAGACCTCTCCGTGCAAGTAGACTTAAGTATTCTTAACTGTAGGGCGTTAATTTTGCGGTTTCAGACAAAGGTAGCAGCTTTTTTTGGCGTGCTGGGTTCAACAGCGCTCAGGTATATGTCCAGCGATTACTCAACGCATCATGCCACAAAATTAACAATCAGTTTTAGGTGCCATTGTCAGCTTTAACAAGAGCTGATGTAATACTTTTTTCGGTCCATATTCTTGATAACGATCAATGTATAGCACTCTGATAAACAAAAGAGTAAAAAGTATCGATAAATGATTGGGTTTTAAAGTCTAACTTGAGGTTTATTATGCGCAAGATTCAGTGCTTTTTTCATTAGGTCGTCTTTGATTCTGTTTACTTCTAGTTCGGCTTCGCCTTGGTTTGCTGCATCTGTTTTTGAACAGTCTTTAGCGATGTGTCTGTGGGTTTCTGCGTGTGCTTCTATGGCTTTGCGCATGGCGGACAGGTCAGGATTGAATGGGATTTCTGTGCCGCATTCACATTTAACTACCGTTTTTGACATAGACAGCCTTTACTCCATCAGAGTTTTACCATTATATCGTTGCCATCAACTTTAACTTCAAAAGTTTCCAAGTCAGCTGCTTTTGGATGCATCAGGGGCATTTTTGGGTGAGAAACCACTTTCCCGTTAGTAACATCATACTTGGCGTGATGTCGGGGACATGTTACTATGGTTCCTTCAAGGGCGCCTTTTGATAAGTCTCCGCCCATGTGCGTGCATTTCTGGCTTACTGCATATAAGACGCCGTTTATGCTGACAAGCAAAACATCTTTGTCTTTAACTTTGACGGCTTTGGTTGTTCCCGGAGGTATCTCGGTTTTTTGGGCGACTTTAACAAAATCAGGTTGCATAAAAATGGTTTCTCCTAAAATCAAGTTAACGATAAGCTAAAATATAAAATTTTTTTAATCATCGACCCTAAAAAGTTTTTTGTGAAATGTGCGATTGCGTATGCTTTTTGTTTACTGATTTTTTAGTTCGAAAATTTTTTATAGACAGAGTGGTTGACGGAAGTCTTCACGCAGAGCTATGCTACGGTCTGAAACGTATTTTGCTTTTCAGTGCAGTCTTTGCTGTTCTATGTTGTTAACCAACCTATTTGGCGTCTATTAGGAGCCTATTAGGATTCAAATAACAGTTCTATGAAAAAACCTATAGAGGGTAGGTCAGTAATGACCCTTTTCACCCATCAAATTGCTTAAAGCACCAGTTAGACCCTTTCAGCAAAAACATTCAAAACAGTTGGACTAAAAGTGACATATACTTTGTCACCGACAGTAACGCCCAAGCTTTTAATCACAATAAAGGCGATTCTTGCTTTTATTAAAAAGCCCACGTCGATTGTGACTTGTGCGGTGGAACGCATCTGCACCATTTCCGCGATTACTCCCTGAAGGCAATTTACTTTTTCATCAGCATCAGAGGGAGCAACTGGTTGGGTTGTAAGCGTAATGTCTTCAGTTTTCAACGTGACGACCACGTTTTTGTCTTCCAAGTCTGAAGATGCAGTTGAAAGCATTTGCACACCGTTAACTTCAACTATTAAAAACCCCGCCACCATTTTGCATGCTTTTCCAGAATAAGCGTTTATGCCCAAAAATCGTGCAACATAAATTGAGGCAGGTTTATCAAAAATTTCTGTTCTGCCGCCGACTTGTTCAATGTGTCCATTGCCCATTACGGCGATTTTGTCTGACATAACAAATGCTTCACTCAAATTATGCGTGACGTAAATCGCTGTCATTTTTAGAGTTTGTAAATAATTTTTAAGCTCCAAACGGAAAGATTCTCGAAGCTGCGGGTCAACAGCTGAAACTGGCTCATCAAGTAGCAACACCTGAGGTTCAGTAGCCAACGACCTTGCCAAAGCAGCACGTTGCTTCTGTCCACCGCTTAGTTGATGGGGATAAAACCGTGCATATTCACCAAGCCCAATAAAGTCAAGCAGTCCTCGGGTTCTTTTTTTGATTTCCTGCTTTGATAGATGCAGGCCTTTTAAACCGAAAGCTATGTTGTCTTCAATTCGCATATGTGGAAACAGGGAAATAGTTTGGAAAACGTAGCCGATTTTGCGTTCAGATGGATTAAGGTAAACTCTTTTTTCACCTTTTTGTCCATCAACTAAAACGCTGTCGATGTAAATGTCGCCCCTGTCAGCAGATGTCAAGCCGGCAATCATGTTTAGAAGTGTGCTTTTTCCTGCACCGTTTGGGCCAAGCAAAGTTAGGATTTCATGTTTCTCAACAGTTAAATCTAGATTTTGAATAACCTTTTTCTCACCGAACGATTTTGAAAGACCCTGTATGGTTATCATTGTTTTTTGGCTCCAAACTTTTTCTGTTCCAGCACTTTTATGGCGATTATTACAGAGAAGGATATGGCAATCAGTATTGTTGAGAGCATTACGCCAGCGAGTGGGTCTGAATTCATCAACGTGTAGATTGCAAGAGGCATTGTTTGTGTTATTCCTGGTAGGTTACCGGCGAACATTATGGTGGCTCCAAATTCGCCCATAGCTCTTGCCCAAGTTAACATTATTCCTGAAATAAGAACTCTCATTGACAAAGGCAACGTAATTGCAAAGAATACTCGAAAACGTGAGCCTGATAATATTCTTGCACTGTTTACAACATCGGGGTTTAAGGTTTCAAAACCTGTTTTTGCTGACCTTAAAATAAACGGTGAAGCAACAAAAATTTGAGCAAGTATAACAGCTACTACACTGCCCGGTATGGTTACGCCAAAAAAGTTAAACACTGGCCCCAACAGGCCTTTTGGTGCAAACGCTAAAAGCAAAGCCACACCAGCTACGGCGGGCGGCAAAACTATAGGTAAATCAATTAACGTGTCAATGACTGATTTTCCGGGAAATTTTCTTGTTACTAGAAAATAGGCAGTAGGCACGGTTAAGAGTAGGGAGATTACTGTTGCTATGCCTGAAGTGTACAGACTGAGTTGTATGGCGTCAATTATTGCTGAGTTTTGTAGTTGTGCGCCAACTTGGTTAGTATCAATTTTTAAAAAAACTGCAAGAATAGGTAAAACAATAAAGAACAGGTAAACAAGTACTGTAACGGCTAAGAGTATTACTGCCAGTTTGTTTGAGAAATAATACTTCTCACGTTTCAAAGTTGCCTACCTGCAAGGTTGTTGAAATAAAAAAGGTGGTGGGGTTATGCATAAGGCTTGCCCTTTCTTTTAAGTTCCAAAACCGAATGTGTGCAGCAATGTTTGACCATCAGTTGAAAGCCAATAATCCATGTACTTCTGTGCTAAGTCCGCGTTTGTTGTTGAACTGACAACTGCGATGCCATAAGTTCCTATCGTGTTTACGGTACTTGGCACTTCAACATACAATATTTGTGCTCCTGACATTGCCCCGTAGGTTGCATCTGAAACAAAAGCGACACCAGCGTCAACAGTTCCAAGGTTCAAAGCTACTTTTCCGACGACGTCTTCAACTGAGGCTTCATAAGATACCACGTTGCCGTAGAATTTCGCCTTAAAGTTAGCCCATTCTGCTCCTTTGTATAGCGGACTGCTTGAGTTGCCCCATGTCGCGTCAATCTTTGTCACTGTCTTGTTGGTGTATGAACCTACTGGAACGGAGTTGTCTGCTACAACAATTTTAACACCAGTCTTAACGAGGTCTAAAAGTGAAGTAATGTTCTGCGGGTTATCGCCTGGTAATAGTATTTCTAGTTTGTTGGATGTGAAGTTTTGGTAGCTTCCAAGTAGAAGGCTGGAGTCGTTGAGTTGTTTAGTCCACTTAAAGTCTGCAGCCATGAACACGTCGCATGGTGAGCCCGAAGTGATTTGTTGATATAAAGTGTTTGAACCGGCTGAGTTGACTATTAAGTGGCAATTGTTTTCTTGCTCAAAAGATGCGGTCATGTTGGTGACTGCGTTGATTAGACTTGAAGCCATAAATATTCTAAGTTCTGTCGGTGCTGCTGTTGTGGCTTGTGGGGTTGTAGTTGTTGTTGGTGTAGTCTCAGGGTTTCCTGAAAATGCGCCACTATAAGCTAAGTAGCCTACTAAGGAAGCGCATACTATTAGTACTATTGCAATTATGCTGATGTATTTGGTATTCATGTTAATCAGACTCGACATTACCGCTCAGTAATTTCGAGTCAAATAAACCTTTTTCTTAAAAACAAAAAAACTGACGATTTTCTTTAAAAAAATCAAGCAAAAACAATTCACAATAAAACAGTTATTGCTGCATAACTGTTATGAAACATCATAATTCATTAAAGCATTTTTTCCAAGAAATCTTTAAGCTCAGCTTGAGCTTTCCGGTACCTTCTCGCTAAATCCCTGCCGTAAGGCGTCACTTCCGAGGAACCTCCACCTTTTGCGCCTCCACGTACTCGGGTGATTAATTTTTCGCCTAAGCGTTCTTCTGAGAGGGTGATTCTGTGCAGAGCGTACCGGTATGACATGTTAAGGTGTTTTGATGCTTCAAGAATTGAGTGGTATTCGTCGATGTTTTCGATGAGTTCTGCTATGCCGTCGCCGAATACTGATTCGCCTTTCTGGTTAATCATCCAAAGTTTTGTTTGGTAGCTTAAAGCACTCATTTGTATATCACTTTACTTATCTATTGTGTCAAGTATAGACTTAAGCTTAGCGTGTTTACGGCTCAGGTGTTTTGTTTTAGCGGTTTTTTGACTGTTTTGTTTTCGATGCAAATAACATTGATGTTTAGATGTTTTTGCCAGTAACGCTTTTATAGATTTAAAAAAAAACCCGTATATACAAACTTTACTTGTACGTGTCAATTGATTGTGGAGAATGGATAACAAAATGCCCGAAAACAAAGAAACAGCTCCCATGGACCTTTTCACAATCGTCCAAAAAGAGGAGTTAAATCCTGTAACAAAAAAACTTGTGATTTATGCACCTGACATTGCAGCAAAAGCCAAAGCGGGACAATTCCTAATTATCAAAGTCCGCGAAAACAGCGAAAGAATTCCATTGACTTTTTCAGACTGGGATAAAGAAAAAGGCACAATAACAGTAATTTTCCAAGAAGTCGGTTTCTCATCAATCGAACTTGGCGCCCTTAAAGTTGGCGACAAAATTCAAAACCTTGCAGGTCCCTTGGGCAATCCAAGTGAAATCGAAAACTACGGCACAGCAGTAATTGCCTGCGGTGGTTTAGGTACCGCCGTGGCTTATCCGGTTGCTAAAGCATTAAAAGCTGCTGGAAACAAGGTTATCACGCTGGTTGGCGCAAGAAATAAAGACTTATTTATTCTTGAAAAAGAAATCCAAGAAGTCTCAGACGAGGTCATATACTCAACTGATGATGGCTCAAAAGGCCAAAAAGGCTTCGTAAGCGACTTACTTAAAGCCTTGATTGCTACAGGCCAAAAAATCGGCATTGTTTTTGTTATCGGTCCACCTATCATGATGATGGTAACCTCTGAAGTCACCCGTCCATACGGCATAAAAACTGTTGCCAGCTTAAACCCAATCATGGTTGATGGCATGGGCATGTGTGGCGCCTGCAGAGTAACCGTTGGCGGCCAAATCAAATTCGCCTGCGTTGATGGACCAGAATTTGACGCTCACAAAGTTGACTTTAAAGAGTTGATGCAGCGTCTGAAATGTTACTGTTCTGAAGAAAAACAAGCACAACATGGAGAGGGACACTGTCAATGTCACAGCCAATAAATAAAGAAAAAATAACTCAAAACCGTTTCAAAGCGGTGGAAGTTCCAAAACAAGAACCCCAAGAACGTGTTAAAAACTTCAAAGAAGTCGTGTTAGGTTACACTGAGGAACAAGCGCAAGCTGAAGCCTCAAGATGCCTTCACTGTACAAATGCACAATGCGTAAAAGGCTGCCCAGTAGGCATAGACATCCCAGAATTCATTAAATGCATAACCCAAAAAGACTACGAAGGCGCCATTGTAAAAATCAAGGAGAAGAACAGTTTACCAGCAATCTGCGGACGCGTTTGCCCCCAAGAAGAACAATGCCAAGCTAAATGCATTCTAGGCAAGAAAGGTGACCCAGTATCTATTGGACGCCTCGAACGTTATGTTGCAGACCTTGAACGTGAAAAAGGCATAAAAGTGCCAGAACCAGCAGCACCCAACGGTAAAAAAGTTGCAGTAGTCGGCGCAGGACCAGCAGGATTAACAGTTGCAGCTGACCTTGCAAAACTCGGCTATAAAGTTGAAGTTTTCGAAGCTTTACACACTGAAGGCGGCGTCCTTGTCTATGGCATTCCAGAATTCAGGTTACCAAAAAGCATCGTTAAAGCAGAAGTAGACTACATCGAAAAACTCGGCGTAAAACTAACCCCAGACGCATTAATTGGCAGACTATTCACAATCGACGAACTGTTCAAAAAAGGCTTTGAAGCAGTTTTCATCGGCACAGGCGCGGGTCTTCCAAAATTCATGAATATTCCAGGCGAAAACCTTAACGGCGTATACAGCGCAAACGAGTTCCTGATTCGTGTTAACCTAATGAAAGCATACAGGTTCCCCGAGTACAAGACACCCTTGGGCATAGGAAAGAAAGTTGCAGTCATTGGAGGCGGCAACGTAGCCTTAGACTCCGCCCGATCAGCAATCCGTTTAGGCGCAGACAAAGTCTACATAGTCTACAGAAGAAGCAGAGACGAAATGCCCGCGCGTGAAGAAGAAATCCTTAACGCTGAAGAAGAAGGCATCGAATTCAAATTCTTAACAGCACCAACAAAAATCATCGGCGATGAACAAGCCAAAGTAAAAGCAATGGAATACATCACCATGGAACTATCTGAACCAGACACTTCAGGAAGACGCAAACCAATCCCAATCAAAGGCTCAGAAACAACAATGGATGTTGACACAGTAATCATCGCGATTGGACGCACACCAAACCCAATCATCCAATGCACCACAAAAGGCTTAGAAGTACTCCAAGGCGGCATCATCAAAATCGACCGTGAAACCGGCAAAACCAGTTTAGAAGCTGTTTACGCAGGCGGAGACATCGCAACAGGTGAAGCAACAGTCATCAGCGCAATGGAATCGGGCAAAAAAGCTGCAAAAAGCATCGACGAATACCTAAGCAAAAAACAATAAACTTGATTAGAGCAAAATTAGCTCTACAAAATTTTTTTATTTAATCTTATTTTGCTTTCGAGTGATTCTAGTAAAATTTGCAAAGCCTTTTTTCGAAAGATTGTTTGCTTCATTACAAGAAGTTTAAGGCCTAATTTTTTGGGGTACTGTAAAGAAGCTGTTTTGCTTTATGCTGTTTAGAGTACATAAAAAATTAGTTTTTTACTTGTTATGTGAGCTTGCCGCTTCTGGCAAAAAAGAAAAGATAAACAGCAAAATTAGGGCTTGTAAAGTTTGGGGTCTAATGTATAGAAATTGTTCCCTCCGCCATGGTAAAGCATGTGTGCACGTTTTATGTCATAACTGTCCATGAACAGTCCAGCGTCTGCATAGGCTTCCACGATTTTGCCCACAAATACGGTGTGATCGCCTGTGGTAAATTTGTCTTCTACAGTGCATTCTATGTGAGCGATGCATTCTTGGATTGCGGGGGCTTTTACTTTTTTGCCAAGAACGGGGGTTAAGCCTGCTTTTTTGAATTTATCAAAACTTCGCCCGCTAAAAGCTCCGCACGCAATTACTGCTTGCAATATGTCAACGGGTGGAATGTTTATTGTGAATTCGCCTGACTCTTCGATTAATGTATGAGAGTATCTGCCGGGTGCGAGGCTGATTGCAACGAGTGCGGGTTTTTGACTGGTGGGCATTGCCCAAGCCAGGGTGGTTACGTTGGGTTTGCCTGCTTTGCCAACGCAGGATAGAAGGACAGTGTGCATTGGATGCAAGAGGCGGGTGGCAGATTGGTAATTTACGGTTACTTTTGAGGACACAATAATTCACCTTTAAAGATACAGAAGGGTGATGCACCTTCTTTATTTCTGTTTTTCCACCGCCTAACTGGTCGGCTTGTTAAACCGTGATTTGTTCTAGACTGAAAACTTGCAGGTCAGCCACGGGTTTCTTTTTGGATTGGACATCATTTACTTTTACGCTTTTTGCGGTTTCTTGCCAGGGCAGCCCGTTGAGGAACTGGTTTAGGTGGCTTTGAATTTCTTGTTCAATTTGCTCGTTTGGAATACCGTTTGCTTCTTTTACGAGAGTGATTTTTATTGTTGCAATTTTTGCCATACTTTTTCCCTTTACCTCGAATGATTTTTTCTTGTAAATTTTAGGTGGACTTGTTTTTTCTGCATTGAACGCAGAGCAGCGTTGTTTTGGTTTTGACGGCTAATTCGTTTTGAAGGATTATTCGGGTTCCTATGTAGGCGCCGCAGTTGTCGCATTTTAAGCGTATTTGGGCGGCGTACTGGTTTTCTTCAATGACTTCTATTGGCATCGCTGTGTTGGTCCCCTTTTGTCAATGCTTTTTCTAGTATGTTTTGTGCGTATTCGTCTACTGTTTGCTTGTTTGCGGTGGCTCTTTCTTGTATTGCTTGGTATAGTTTTTCGGTGATTTTGATTTTTTTGTGATCTTTGAACGTCTATGTTCCCTTCTTAGCCTTAGCTCGGCAGTACCGTACTTTACGGTACAGTGGATATAAGCGTTTGTGCATCACAAAACCGTACAACAAAACTACACATAATCAAAATATTCAATTATATCGAATTACTGCATTAAGCTTAAATTCACTCAGAGCACCTATGGGAATAATTCGAGGGGAAACTAAACGCCGAAAAAAGGTTATAAAAGCATCACAGTAAAGACTGAAGTTTACGACTACTATTATAACCAATGGTTAAAAGTAAAAGAAGACTACACCCTAAAAAAAGGCATACAAAGCTTCTCATCGTACATAACCTACATTCTATTCCAACTAATAGAGGAAGAGAAAAAGAAACAAGAACCATAAATTTTTTTAACTTAAGCTTTGTTGATAAAGACAATCACAAGCTTTCCATGAGCAGTCCTCATTATGCTAAAACGCAACTCAACAGGCATAATCGTCTTGCCCTTCTTTAACGGCTTAATAAGCTCTACCTCTTTAGTCTTCACCAATTTATCCATCAACGCCTTCCGCTCCGCATCCTTAAGCTGAAGAAGCTCCAAAAAATTCAACTCCAAAAACTCTTCACAAGTATAACCAAATAATTCACAAGCCGCATGATTAGTATAAACAAATTCACCCGTAAAATTAATCAAAACAATAGCTTGACTTAAATTATCCAAAATTGCAGCCCTAAGCAGCAAACCTTCCTCACTCTTCCGGTGATCCATAATTTCCTTAGTTAACCGCTTATTTGACTGCGCATACTCTGCGGTGCGTTGTGCTACTACTACTTCAAGCCGCTGATTATAACTTTGCAGTTCCAACTCCAGCGCCTTACGTTGAGTAATGTCATCAAATATGGCGACAAAATGCTCTTTTTTAGGAGAATAAACCGAAAGGTCAAGCCAAATATTAAGCGGTTTAAAGAAAATCTCAAATCTTTCTGGTTTTCCAGTTTTTGCTACTCTGCCATAAATTTCGAAAATTTCAGGGTTTGCTTCTTTAGTTCCAGGTATGGCTTCAGAAACTTTTTTTCCAAGAATATCCGCCCGTTTCAAACCCGTTATTATCTCAAAGGAGCTATTAATTTCTAAGTAAACGAAGTCGTTTGGCTGACCGTTTTTATCAAAAAGTATTTTGCAGTAGGCATAACCGTCAAGCATGTTTTCAAAGAGGGACCGGAATTTTTCTTCACTTGCCCTTAATGCTTCTTCGGTTTTCTTTTTCTCATCAATATTAACAGTGTAGACACGGATTTTTGGTCCAATAGGAATAAAGGAGAACTGTTGAAGATACCAGTGCTCACCGAGCTTGATTTCACGTACAAAAGCGTATTCAGTGGATATTTTACCTGTGAAGCTGGCAACAATTTTTTCCCAGTCAACAAAAAAGGGCTGCTTCAACCCGTCTTTTTCAAGACTGGGAAACACTTTTTTTGTTGCTGGGTTAGTGTAGGTTATGTTTCCATCAAAATCCAACTCTATTATCGGGTTGGGATTGAACGCTGGGAAAGAGGCTAAGACTATATAGCGGTCTTGAATTTTTTTTCGATCCGTAACTTCTTTTCCTGAAAACACGGCGCGTTTTATTTCTCCTTTCTGGTTTTTAACAAGCAAAATGTGCCATGCAACGATTAGTTCTTTGCCGCTTTTTGTCAGAACCTCTGTTTCAGAATGAGCCTTACGAAGCGTACCGTTGATTAATTGGTGAAAAGCAAGACGTTGACTTTCACGATTAAACTCTGGAACAAAAATGTCAAACCAGTTCTTGCCTAAAACTTCTTCTTTAGAGTACTCTAACAGTTCGCAGCCTTTTGGGTTAATATCCTCAATAGTTTCATTAGTTTTTACAAGAACAACTATGAGGTCTTCCATGTTTAGGCTGAATCTTTCTTTTTTCACTTTTTTAGACATTACACTGTCTCCTTTTCAATAAAAACACGATTTTCCACAGAAAACAAGGCGGGCTGATACATTTGTTCAACATATTGACTCATCATCCGGCAGGCGTTAAAAACAGGGTTTATGGTTTTGATGGCTTCTTTGGCTACCTGAATCCACCGGTGAGGTATGCCTTTGCGGTCACGATCATAAAACAGAGGCACAATCTCGTTTTCAAGCAAACCGTAAATTGATTCAGAATCCGCTTTATCTTCTTCCTCTGGACTACCGCCTTTGAAACCATCGATTGCCCAACCGTTAAGCCCATTGTATGCTTCATCCCACCAACCATCACGGATGCTTAGGTTGATTACGCCGTTCATTGAAGCTTTCATACCGCTTGTTCCGCAAGCTTCTTGTAGCCGCCGTGGCGTGTTCAACCAGACGTCCACTCCGCGGACTAAGTCGCGGGCAAGGTTCATGTCGTATTCTTCCACAAACGCTATACGTCCTTGAAAGCGGCGATCAAGGGCGATTTGGTAAACGCTTTTTAGGAGTTCTTTTGAAGCATAATCGGCTGGATGGGATTTCCCGCCGAAAATAATCTGCACTGGACGGAGTGGGTCGGTTACGATTTTTTTGAGACGTTCCAAATCCATCAGAATAAGGTATGGACGCTTGTACTGTGTGAATCGACGTGTGAAGTTTATTGTTAAAGCGTACGGGTCAAGAAGCGCACCCATAGCAAGCACTTGTTGTGTAGAAATGCCATCGCGGACCAGTCGTTGCTGGGCTCGGTCTTGTATTGCACGGATAAGCCGGGTTTTCATCGTTTGATGTGCCATCCAGAACCTTTCGTCTGAAATCTCGGTGGCGTTTTTCCAGAAGCCTTCCACATACTCGTTTGGCAAGTTTTCGTCGCCTGCTTGTGCCCCGAAGAGTTGGGAAATTTCGTAAGCCCGCCAGGTGGGAGAGTGCACACCATTAGTTATGCTTAATATTGGAACCTCGTCCACTGGTTTTCCAGGATAAAGTACACTCCACATTTTACGGGCAACACCTCCATGAAGCCGACTTACCGCGTTAGCTTGACCAGACAACCGTAGCGCAAGGGCAGTTAGACTAAATTTTTCAGGTCCAAGTCCATCGTAGTAGCCAAGTTTTAGAAAGATTTCGCGGTCGATTCCAAGTTTTTCCCAAAAATTACGGCCATACTTATCCATGAGTTGGTAGGGAAAAATGTGGTGACCTGCAGCTACTGGCGTATGGGTGGTGAAAACGGTGTTTTTGCGTACTTTTTCTATGGCTTCATGCAATGAAGAGCCCTTGAGCCCGTTCTTCTCTGAGCCGTTCAAACATCATAAATGTTGTATGGTCCTCATTTGCATGCCACACTACGGGTTCCAAACGAAGAGCACGCAAAGCGCGTACGCCACCGATGCCCAGTACGATAAGCTGTTTTAACCGTTCCTCTTGGTCGGCAGTGTAAAGTCTCGCCGAAAGTCCCCTATCCTCTGGACGGTTATCGTTAATGTTTGTATCCAGCAAGTACAGGTTTACTCTGCCAACTTTTACTTGCCACACTTGAAGGTACAAGTTGTGATCCGCAAGTGGAACATCAACATACGGGCCACAGCCTGCAGGCCAAGCACATGGAGAAATTGGAGCCTCACTAAAATCTAATTGAGTATAGACTTCTTCTTGCCAACCATCCGCTGAAACACGCTGGCGAAAGTAACCTTGAGGATACATGAATCCAACTGCAACCATCGGCAACCCCATGTCAGAAGATTGCTTGCAAATGTCTCCTGCAAGGACGCCCAAGCCGCCAGCATAGATGGGTAGAGAGTTATGAATGGCGTATTCTGCTGAGAAATAGGCGATTTGCCCGCTAAAATCTGGCGGTACAGTTTTTTTGCACCAAAGCTTTTGACTGTTCATGTAAACGTCAAATTTGGTTATTACTGAATCGTATAGTTCGAGAAAAGAAGGGTCTTTTGCGGCTGATTCTAGTTTTTCATGGTTGATGTCACGTAGTTGTTTGACGGGGTTGTGTCCGCTTGTTCGCCAAAGGTCATAATCAAGTGAACGGAAGACTTGGCGTCCCTGCTCGTCCCAACTCCACCACAAATTATTTGCCAACTCGGGCAATCTGCTGATTCGTTTGGGAACGTTTTGAATATTTTCTTGATTACCAAAAGCAGTCATTGTTTTGTTGGGCTCCTCGCCAAATGGGAAAAAGCAGTTTTTTAAAGAGATTATTAGGAAAAGGCGATTTCAAGATTAAGTAAGCTGATTTTGTTATTTATAGTTTAACATTAGCAAAATCGATATTAAGAAAGTGTTTATTCAAATTATCTCAGGACTTCTTTGTAAAAAGGGCAAACAAAGCTTTGAATTCCACGTAACCACAGCTTGTTCCAACCAATAACAGAGATAAAACATGCATAGATTATTAAAATAAACCAGAAAATTATTGTTTTAAGCTAAATACCAATTTTTTGAAGGTTTCGCAGCTAAACAACAAACATAACTGGCATCATGAACAGTTTATGCAGCTAATTAGCCATCAAACACATTTTAATGGTCAGAACTGCCTTTTTTGAACGAACCATCTAAATAAGATGAAAATACATTTTCTACAAAACACTCAATTAAAGAAAAAATTTTGGTGGTGGCCATATTGAAAGTTGAAATAATACGTAAAACAACACAAAGTGTAGTTAATTTCAAGAATCATTTTAAACACTTCGAAAAAGTTGAAGCCGTTAAACGTGTCTTCGGCGACAAAACCCATGACGCATTATCTAACTTGGAAGTAGAATTTACAGAAGCAACTATCTACATGAGAGTAGACTACGATGGACGGCTACTGATTAACCCTGACTATTTTGAAAACGCTAACCTGACGGACTTATACCTTGACGTCATCCACGAACTAGTCCATGTAAACCAAGTCATAACTGGCCAAGAATTCAAAGAAGAACTACCATACATTGAGAAACCCACCGAAATTGAAGCTTATCAAGTAGCCGTAGACGAAGCAAGAGCGTTAGGGCTAGACGAGAAAAGGATACTGGATTACCTTGACTCTGACCTAATCAACACAGAGGAACTAATGCAGCTAGCATCAACAGTAGGCGTAAACATCAAAGAAGACGAGTTAGAAAACAACTAAACCCCTTTTTTAGGGTAGAAGGCAAAAAAACCTTCAATTACTTACGTTTTATGTGGTATTGTTCGATTACGTCTTTAGCTTTTTCGCGGCGTTCCCTGTGTGCTTCAAGGAACCGGTTAAGTTTTTCAGCAATATCTTTTTTGCATTCGCCACAGAGCATTTCGCCTGATCGGCACCGTTGCTCACGTTCTTTTAATTTGCCCGTATCATCTTCAAAAAGATAATAGTAGTACTGGAAAATGCTGCAAACGGTGGGGTCTGCACCGGTTTTGCGTTGTTCAGCCGCTGTTGGTTTGCCACCTGTGAATGCGCCCCAGATTTTCTTTTTGACAATATCTGGCTGGTCCATGGTGAATATGCTGGTTTCTGGCATGGAGGCACTCATTTTTCCGCCTGCACCCAAGTCCTGGCAGGAAGCGGCAGTGAATTTGGGCTGGTTTGTAGTAGCCGAGTTTTTGGGCTACGTCGCGGGTTACGCGCCAGTATGGGTCTTGGTCGATTGCTGCAGGGATGAGAGCTGGCACGTTTTCGCCTGTTAATTTTTTATGTATGAAGCAGGGGGCTGCTTGGATTGCGGGCCAGTAAACCCAGCCAATGTTTGTGCTATCTTGAAAGCCAAAACTGCTACGGGCTGTGCTGTAGGTGATGCGTTTGGCTACCTCTAGAGTGATATCATAGAGTAGGTCAATGTCTTTAGTATCGTAAATGATGAAGGTATCTTCCGGCTTGAACCCAAGCGCAATTAGGTCAAGAGCGTTTTCGTATGACCATTTGCTGGTTTCTTTAAGGTCCCGTTCATTATTGACGAGGTATTTTTCGTCATCAGTTATTTGGAAGTACAAACGTGTTTTAAATTTTTGTTGCATGTGCAAAGTGAAAATCCATGGAACCAAGTGTCCGATGTGGACTGGCCCTGAGGGTCCTCTGCCTGTGTAGAGAACAAATTTGGTTCCTTTATCATAAAGGTCCAAAACCGTGTCTAAGTCGCGATGGCTGAAGAAGATTTGTCTTTCAAGCTGCAGGTGCAACTTGTCGGTGTGGGTTTCTACACGTTTGAGAAGCGCAGGTGTTAAAGGCTGGGTGCCGAATTCTTTTATGAGGCGTTCGTAGTCGACTTTACCTTTTACTTCCCAAGGGGTAACTACCATTTCATTATTGTTATCGTTTGCGTCGGGTGAAGCCGTCTTGTATCACCAGTATATTGGGGAAAAAGGGTTTTTTCAGATATATGCTTTTGCCGTTTACTTTTCAATTGGACGACGCATTACGCCGCCAGCAATTCTTTTGTACTTGTAACCATCAAACTCAATCCATTCAGTGAACGATACTTCACGGGTTATACGTAAAATGTCTGACGGCAACTCTGCATAATTCGTGTATGAGCAGAACTCGTAGGGGATTGGCACGTCACCTTTGTGTTTAGGTTTTGGTGTGCGGGTTTCCCAGACACCAGTCTCTTTTGGCAATTCAGTTTGGTTTTCGCTTGTTAGGGGCGTTGTTGCCACGACATAGCCTTCTTGCGGACTGTAAGCTTTCCCTTCAATTAGCAGTTTGCGCAAAGTCTTTTGATTTTCAACGTCATCAATTTTTGTGGGCGTTGATATTTGTTTCAGAACTGCTAATTCGATGGCACTCATATTTTCACATCAATAATTCATAATATTTAATCGTTATTAAGTGACTTGCAAAAAAAAGCAACTAAGAAAAAAAAGGTTTGGATATTTTGCGGTTTATCGTTCCTTCCAACGCGTAACCAAAGACCCAACAATTATGAATACAAAAGCTAACACTGCAACCACTGCCAAGTTACTGTAAACGCCTTCAGGGAAATTGTAAACCATCGAATAACGCAAACCGTCAGACAAGTAGGTAAGCGGCAAAACTTTGGAGATTGACTGCAAATATTGAGGCATCATTTCAAGGGGGAAGAAAGTGCCAGATAGGAACATCATTGGGAAAGCAATAGCGTTGCCTGCAGCGTTAGCGGCTTCAATGTCCCGGAACAACCCTGCGATGGTCATGCCGATTCCTGAAAACATTACAGAGCCAAAGAGCAACAGAAGGAATGTTAACGCGTCAGGAATGATTCTTACACCGAAAACTATCCAGCCTACTGCAATCATTATGCCTGTGAGCAACAGGTTTAGCACAGCTTGGCTTAAGACGTTGCCAATTATCCAGTCAAGTTTAGTCAAAGGCGTCATTGAGAGTCGTTTGATTATGCCTCTTCGTTTGAATTCTGAAGCAGTTGAAGATAAACCGATAATGCCGTTTGTCATGATGAAAGCTGCAGTAATAGCTGGCACGTAATAATCAACCATGTTGTAGGTTGTGTTTGTTGCGGATTCCTCATTGATGGTTATGATGTTTTGGGCACCAATTAATTTATAGTTAAAAGCGTTGGATACGCTACCGATTATGCTTTTGACCACGGCTGCTGACTGATCGGATGGGTCAGTGATGATGGTTAAGGAAGAATTCGCTACAGGAAGACTGCCGTTTAATTCTTGCATGCCACTTATGCCCTGTTGTAGCCCCAATTTTTGTTCGTCAGTCATGTAAGCTTGGAAGTACTGTAAAGACATGTTCATAGTGTCATACATTATCCCAACGCGGACTTTCATGGTACCGTTAAGCAAGTCATCATTGAAACCTTTAGAAATAACGAGGATACGCATGGTTCCACCTAACGGTCCAAGAGCATCCCGTCACGTAATCGGTAGCGTTAGCGTCGACAGGTATACCTTTCATGCTAAAAGTGTTAGTGCTGTTAAGCGCCGTTATGAAAGCTGAAGACAACTCCGTAGCGTGCCCTTGACTATCTACATCAAGGTTTTGAATGTAAATGCTGTAAGTTGATGAACCGCCAAATCCTGAAAAAATGGCGCCAAAAACCAACAACAGCAAGATTGGAAACATTATACTAAAGAATAGGCCGGAACGGGAACGTATCCAATTCTTGGTTACTGCTTTTAAAACTGTAAAGAACTTCATTGTTTTAGCTCTCCTTCGTCAGTTATGCGTGCGCCTGTAAGCTTGAGAAAAACGTCTTCTATTGAGGGTGTTTGAACTTCGATGTCTTGATTGATGCGCAGTTCAGTTAGGTATGACATAACATTCCAGAAGTCTTCCGCTGAAGGAATTTCAACCAATACATCCTCAGTACGGTTAAGCTTGATATGCTCAAACTTCAGTTTTAGCTTATCAGTTAACGCTTTTCCTGCTTTTCGAATAATCAACGTTTTTGAGCCACCATACTGGCTGACAAGTTCCTGCGGCGAACCAATAACTGAAATTTTACCCTTCTGCACTATGGCCACTCGGTCAGCTAAGGCTTGAGCTTCCTCCATGTAATGAGTTGTTAAAAACACGGTTTTGCCCAGTTTCTTCAGGTTAGCAATTACAGTCCAGACGTCACGACGTGCTTTAGGGTCAAGACCCGTCGTGGGTTCATCAAGGAAAATCAGTTGGGGGTCGCTGACAAGAGCTGCGGCGACGCCGACACGCTGCTTAAGACCACCGGAAAGATTCTCAAAACGCGCTTTTGCTTTGTCTTCAAGGTCTAATAGTTTGATGACTTCTTCGGTTGGCAAATGTTTCTGGTACATATCACCGATTAAGTCAATGTTTTCTTTCACCGTCAACTTATCAAGCGCACTGTAATCCTGCGGTAAAACGCCGATTCTACGCTTGATTTCTTTAACGTCTGAACTGTTATTTACATCGAAGCCTAAAACTTTGGCTGAACCCGCGGTTAATGGGCGAAGGCATTCAAGTATTTCTACGGTTGTAGTTTTTCCTGCACCGTTTGGACCCAGAAAAGCGAAGATTTCACCCTCGTAAACTTGAAATGAAATTTGGTTTACGGCGGTTAAGTTTTTGTACTGTTTTACTAGAGAGTTTACCTCTACTACGGCTGTATGATTCATGATTTAGTGCATTGCTCCTCGAAACGACGTTGTTTTTGTAAGTTTTAGCTAATAAAACTTGTCAGGGAGCAAGGGGCTGTTTAAAGAAAAAGGTTCAGTATAAGTAAAAATGAAAGGTTTGATGAGAAAATGACGAGCTCAGGTCTGTTTACCGGAAAATTAGCCGTCTAAAGTAAACCAGTAAACCGCCGATAACGCCAATTATTACGCCTACCACGACAATGATTACTATATTTTCCACGTTAAGTAAACCTTGAGCTGTGGCGGTTGGTGTCGGGTAAACTGAGGTTGGGTCAAATGCGGGTATGGTAATGTTACCGTGGGCGCTGGAGATTTCTAATGGCGCCATTAAAGGGTAATTGTCAACCATGTACTCGAAAACCGTGTAAGGGGTGTCGCCTATGCCATCACCGTTCATATCAACACCTGTGTAAGTATCCCAGTAGTTGCCTGTTTGAGCGTTATCCCACGTGTTACCCACCGAGTACGATTCTCCATCGGAAAGCAGGGTTTCAAGGTGTGTTTCAAAAACCTGTACTTGATTATCAAAGAAGTTGTTGTAGTAGAAAGTATTGTTGCTTGACCCAGCGTAAATGCTTACAGCGTACTTGCAAGAAGTGACATTGTTTTGGGTGAAATTATTAAAGTTCGACTGGCCAAGCTGGATTCCGGCTTTGCAGTCTTTGATTACATTTGCGGTTAGGGTGTTGTTTGAACTTGAAAAGAATTCAAGCGCGCAGTCATGGTTGATTATTGTGTTGTCATAAATGTTGTTGCTGAAGGTTCCGCCAAGTTGGGTATCGCCTAACTGAATTGCCGCGGTGTTAAAACCTGATTGGTGTACTCTGTCGGCATCTGTAGAGTAAACAGTGTCTAAAAGCACGTTGGCATAGATTTCGTTGAAACTTGAATTATTATACAGTTTAATGCATACACTATAATAGGTGATTTTGTTTGCAAAGACTCTATTATTTGAACTTGAATCAAACCTGATTGAACTTAACAAGTTATCATGAATACTGGTTCCATTTGAATTAACTAAAAGAACATGTCCGCGACTGTTGGATATTTCACTTGTAGTTGTATTAACCAGTTGCATTGTAACAGCGTAATCATATACGGGGTTAACATTTTTTACAACAATATTGGTGCAGTTAAAAAGGTAAACAAGCCCTGCTTCTTCAAAAACCTTGTCAGATTTGCTGTCAAGATAAACCAAGGGTTTTCCGTCAACTGTATTTCCGTAAGCGATAGTTTGGTTAGAACTTAGACTGGAAACTCGGCACCCAAAAAAGTTGTTATCAACTATGCTTGTTTTGCTGGTTGAAGCGTCAAGGTAGATGCCGCCTTGATGGTCTTGACAAGAAAAGCTGTTGCCTGAAATTTCGGTTCCAACAGCGTCACTAAGATAAATGCACCAACCAGCCTCTTTAGATTGGTTATTATTGACGTTGCCGCTGGTTTCAATTCTGTTGTTAATTATTTGATTGTTAAAGGCAGATGGTTGATTTAAATAGTTGGAGTTTGAAGGCCAATTTTTAACCTGCCAGAAATCGATGCCTGTCTGAAAATTTTTTATTGTGAAATTTGCGATTTTAATGTTTTGGCTTCTTAACATATAGATTGCTGAGCCTAAACCTGAACCTTGAACAGTGTAACCTGCGCCGTTAAGGGTAATGTTGTCTTTTTCTATGAAGATGAAGGCTTCGTTTTGACCAACATACGCCTGCAGGTTATCGGTTAAAGTATATACTGTACCGTTCTGAATTATTTTGTCTGTTCCGATAATAGTGCCGTCCTCTTTTATTCGGATAATATCCGAGTCTTGGGCACTGACCTGTCCTGAGTTTATGACAAGAACAGAGGACAACAAGAATAGAACAATCAAAGTAGCCACTGTTTTGTTCATACTGGTCGCAGCATAAATTAACGCTTTATCTCCTCTTATTGTTTGCGGAAAAAGCCGTAAAACAAAAACTGTTCAACAGCAAATACAAGAAACTAAATTTTTAAAATAAAAATTTTAAAACTAAAAAAGATAAAAAATAAACTTTAACAAGCAATTTTGGCGTCTTTGAAAGCAACAGGGCATACACTAAAAATCTGCAGCGGCAAGTGCTAATAGAGCAGAAACAAGCCAAAGCGTGCTGGTTCCCTATTCACTGTTTAAATAACAGGATAGATAATTTTTTGCTCAAGAGATGCAAAACTTATGCAGCTTGAAGAAATGAGAAAAGAAATCGAAGCATTAGTCATAGCTAAAGGCTTTTACAACAACCCGGAAGACATCCCTAAAAAACTCCTTTTCGCCTTCATTGAACTTGGCGAAGCCAGCGATGCCTGGAAAAAAGGGCAACCTGAAGAAAAAATTGCTGAAGAATTAATCGACGTAATCTTTTACCTGCTTGACGCCAGTCGGCTTGCCTGTCCAAACATGAATATGGACGAGGTTTTCAAGAAGAAGCTTGAAAAAAATCTTGGCAGACCTTACCAGTATGGGGAAGGACACCGCAACAAAACCCCGTAAACCCAAAATTTTTGGGCAGGAAGTTTTTAGGCAACACACACCAATTATGGTGCTGAATTAATCTTGGAATTCATTTACCCAACAAATCTGCGGTTCGAATGCAACAGGTGCGGAATCTGCTGCAGAGACACTCAAGAAAAAACCAGGCACATAATCATGCTTGAAAAGGAAGCTCAAGAAATTCAAGAAAAAACTGGCAAAAGCCGGGACGAATGCTGCCTTGAAATCTTTGACAAGTTGCCGTACAGGTTCGAAATGAATAAAACGCAGGATGGAAAATGCATTTTCCTTAAACAGGATGGTTGCAGCATTTACGGTTTTAGACCGATGATTTGCAGGTTTTACCCTTTTGAATTGAAATTTGATGAAACCCAACAAAAACATGTTTTTACGGCTACCAATGAGTGCCCAGCGTTAAATCAGGGCAAGCATTTGACGTTGGCAGATTTTAAACGGCTGTTTTGGCTGGCTCAAGAAAGATTACCATGAGCAGCTACATTTGGGATAATACATCGGTTTTTTCAAGAATGTAACCGCAGTAGTGACACTTCAAAACAAGCGGCTCCACGGATTCAACGCTGAATTTTGAACCCACCGGTTCCTCACTGTTTGTTACGCACACGGGGTTTGCACATTTCACTATGCCCTCAATAACTGGAGGCAGTTTAACTTCAAGTTTCTCGACAACGGCATAATTCTTGATTATGTTTATGGAGGCGTGAGGGGCGACAAGGGCGATACGGTTAACTTCGCCAGCGTTTAAGGCGCGGCCTTCAATTTTTACGATGTCTTTAGTGCCAAGATGTTTGCTGGGAACATTAATGGTTATAGTCATTACACGGTTTTCTTTGCCTGTGATGCCAAGTATTTTTACGACGTCAAGTGCGTAGCCGCCGCTGATGTGGTCAATAACCGTGCCGTCCTTAATTTTTGAAACTCGAAGTTCCTTCTCACTCATAAAGTTGCCAACAACTAAGCATATGCACAATTAACAGATAAATTTTACATAAAAACCAAGACAGGGCAGATTAAAAAGCCTTAAAGCCGTCAATTTCTTGCTGGTAACATAATTATAAAAAAGAGGTTTAGAATTGATTTTATTTTCTTTTCTTTATGAATAGTGCCGATAATATGACAGCAATAATAAAAGCTGCCATTATTGCAATAATGACGGTTGTATTTGACGGGTTTTGAGGCGCTTGCGCATCTATGTTTGGAGTTGTGTCTGTGGAAAGATTCGCTGTATCTGGAACAGAACCCATTATTCCTGTGGGGTGACTGTAGTCTATTTCGCCGGTGTCTGCCCATATTCCAACTTGCCAGCCATTGATAGTTGAGTTGGGGTAGAAAGAGGTATTTAACCAAACAAAAAAGGATGCGATATGAAAGGCTCTCTAGGTGACATATATAAGTCAACTCGTACGGTTTCATTTCTTAAACTGAGCGATGAATTGGCCGCAATTTCTGCTTGTTCCATAGCAAGGCTTATTGCTTTTTCACGAGATACCATTATCTTCTCACTACCTATAGAAAAGAATTTCCAGCCATTACTAAATCCGGTTAATTCTCCATTTTTAAAGAAAATATTGATACTCTTAGGAGAATCAACAGATTCGTTTGAGGCATACATGAAGGATACAGTTGTGAACGTAGCAGTTACATTTTGAGAAATAAAGTTTGTATTCGTTGTCACCTGACATTTAAGATTTCCTACTGTTTTATTCGCAGACTGAATGTCGGAAATTTTATCGAGCATATCCTGCATTTGTTGAAGAGATTGTGCATCATCTACCGTTTGAAGTCTTTGAATAATTTCTTTTGTTTCAATTAAAATGTTCGTAGAAAATTGCTTTCCAAAGTGAGCGGTTGCTATCGACGCGCCATGAGGATATATATCGACAATCGCAAGAGTGCCATTTACAAACCGCATATTTACGTCAATGTTTTTGTTGTCTTCAGATTTCAAGCTATATGTGAAATCTTCCTGAACAAGTCCGCCATAAGCGTCAGGTTGTTCGGAACGGTAGTTTGTGAGTTCTACCTTGTATTTCGTCGAGTCGAGCCCAATTATGTCGTTGATTGCTGTAAGCGCTTTGTTTTGAATTGTTAATTCCTCCGAGTGTGCACCGGAAATTTGACTTATTGAAAAAGCCAAAATTGATATTACAATAAGGCATGTGTAAATTTTTTTCAGACTTTTCATTTTTTTCCTCCTTTATGGCAGCGCCATTCCGCCATCGCCGATTACACGCATCTTGCACCATACATTCACGTTATGAGCAGGGTCATAGAGCCAATATCCGTTGTAAAGTTCCGAAGATTGGAAACTTTGTTGCCAGTTTGTCATATCTTGCATTGCCCAATTAAGTGATGTGATAATTGAATAATGATAATTCAGTGAGTAATCATAGAATCGTCTGACAAATTCGCCGTAATTATGATTAATTAGACCGCTAGTATCACAAGTCCATTTGGATGTATTCTGAAATCCTATGTAACAATAGCCGCTATAGTCAGGATTGGCAAATCCATCCCAGCTTAAGTCAGCTCTAAGTGTCCATGCAAAAGGCATACCTACTGCGCCTGTGCTAGGATACTGTTGAGACATGTACCCGTAACCATCAAAATCGCCGTCATTATCTGGATCAATTAAGCCTCCGTTCACACATGTATATATAAAGGTAAATCGATGTTTCGAACCTGTGTAGTTATACAACTCACGGTCGCTGATTCCTTCTGTAGTTCCCGGGTTAAAAGAACTGTAGTAATTATAGTGTCGTTCACCATTCACATCAGTAAGGTACATATCGCCTACGTGAAATGTCGCCAAGAAATCATAAGTACCACTACCTTGAATTGCTTGAGAATTCGCATAAACATAAGAGGATCTTGTGCTAGAGCCGTAATTGTTGGCTGCTACCCAGTTTGGTTCTGCTTGAGCAAGGCTAGTAATGTATGAGCATGTATAGCTTTGTGATGGCTGTTCATAGGTTGCAAACCAAGTCGGGTATGGGTCCCATTGTGTATTATGATACGTTGAGCCCCAGTTTACACTAACATGAGAGCCTTGAACTGGTATGCTTAGCATTGAAAGAGCAAGTAACAATGGCAAAATTTTTAAAAAAGTATTTTTTTCATTTTACTCCTCATAAATGGTCCTTTTTTCGCTCATAGTATATAATTTTTTGGGAAAAAACAGATAATTAGGAAACATTTTTTGTCGACAAGAATGAATTCATGTCAAGTTTGCAATTTTTAAAATTATATTGACCATGAGAAATTTTTAAGTAACTTTATTAGGGATTCTAATTTATAAAAAATGATGAAGAAATTTGACTTACCCGCAAGCCTATTCGCGGCTTCTTTTGCCATATTACTAGTAATTTGTAACCTATGCTTTTTAGGCATTACTTCAGCAAACTTTTCGTACCCCCCAACCGAGTTGCCATACATCTATATTACGCCCACTGGAGAGATAACGCCCCAAACTTAGCGAAATCCAGCGTATTGACGACACTTACCGTTTTAGTGGCGACCTTCATAATTGGACTTTAGCAATTCAAAAAAGTAATGTTGTAATTGATGCCGCTGGATATGCGCTTGTTGGTAATGGTGTCGGCAAAGGCATTGTTATATCAGATGTAAGTAACGTTACCATTAAAAATGCGGTCTTAAAAAATTTAGCCGAGGGCTTCTTGTGTCAGCAGTCTTCAAATTTTAGCATAACCGAAAATATAGTCCAAGAATGCAATGTGGGGATTCATTTAATTTCAACCCAAAACGTCTCTATAACCACAAACAGGATTGCAAAAAGTCTTTCAGCCATCGAAGTCTTTGGCTCAAACGGCATCAGCATTATTGGCAATGAAATTCTTGAGAGCAAACACAACGGTGTAACCCTTAACATAGGACAATATAACCTGCCTAATTGCAATAACATTTCCATTTTGGGTAACAATATAACTTCAAACTTGGAAACGGGTGTTGAACTGTTTTCCTGTTCCAACTCCAACGTTGAAGACAACTTGATTGCGGGCAGTCAAAACGGCGTGTACCTTTACGGTTCGCTAAAACAAAATAACATAGCAAACAATACAATAATGAATAGCACTATCGGCTTAAGTTTAGTCTCTGATGTCTCCTTTAACACTGTGACAGGAAACCACATAGCAGACAACAAATGCGGCATCTACATTTTAGAGTCAAGCCACAACCTATTTTACAACAACAACCTAATAGACAACCAAAGACACGCAAACATTGACTCGCCTACAGATATTGACGATTCCCCGCAAGCACCTTTTTTTGTTTCCGAGATTTCGGTTAACACTTGGGATAATGGGGCTCAAGGAAACTATTGGAGCAACTACGCAGGTACTGATGCTGACTCAAACGGAATAGGCGACACGTCCCACAGTTTAAATGCTAACAATATTGACCGCTACCCTCTTATGGATCCCATAGAGAACGCCCATGTAAATCCACTGAATAATCCCGAGCAGATTGAGACTTCCCCACTGCTGATTGTTGCGTCCGTTGCCTTAGTGGTGACTGCAACAGTACTCATAGCAATAATTTACCATAGAAAAAATAATCCAGCAACAAGATGACAACTAGAGAAGCTATAGCTTGTTTTGACATCTCTAATAAGGCAAAAAAGACAGGGGTGATATAGGTTTTCCCGTTAGACACCTATTGATGCTGGAAATCTCAAGTCAAGCAGATTTTATGTAAGAAAGTAAAGCAAACAGAGACCAACAACTGCTTGTGCAAGACGCCACAACCAAAAAAACAAACCCAGACAGCAGCAGAACCAAAAAAGCAACAGCAAACATAACCTGCTGGTTGTTGTTGTGCTAAGAGACTCTGCGGCAACAACTTCAAAAACAAAAAAAGTTAGTTTATGGTGTACGCAAGTCAATAACTGTGGTTCCAGCAAACTTGTCAAAGTAACGTTTGAACATTTCATTTTTAATTCGCAACCCAATTATCACGTCAAAAGGCAGCAATGGCAAGAGTTTTCCAAAGTTACGCACTGCAGCATGGTCATACGACATTTTTTTGCCATCCGTCCGAACCACTTTTAATCCGATGATGCGTTTGCCTAAGCTTTGACCGTTAAAACCTTCAAGCAGCGTTGAGTACAACCAAAGAAGGCCAACAGTGATGAACAACATGGTGCTAATTGATTCTGTAAGCATTTGTGTGGAATACATAAAGATTTGAGGCAAAATCGTTATTGCCATTGTAATCGCCAAAATCAATGCGAAGTCAATCAAGTAAGCAGATAATCTTTTGCTAAAAGACGCCAATGGAAGCTGTGACTGTTTACGTTCAACATCTGCTACTTCTGCCCAGCCTTCCACGTCATGAATTACTCGAACAGCGCTTTCTCCTGCTCTGCTGAGGCGGTATTTGCCGCTGGGAGTCTGCTCGATAAATGGCGATAGAGTACGCAGGTGGAAACTAAGTTTACCTGTATCAACCTTTAGCAGGTTAAGCAGATCCGTGAAAGATGACTCGCCCTTCTCGCTTAAATCCAGAAGAATTTCTCTCCGCAACGGATGAGACAGCACAGATAGTATTTTTGAAACGTTTCCTTGATCTACTGCCATTTTTCAAAACCTAATTTTTCAATTCCATAATTTTCTCCAATTTTATGGAAGATTTTGGCATTATATCGTTAGGATTTGACGTCCTCCCATATAAGCACCACCTTAGAAACCATGTTTTTTCACGAGTGAGTACATCTTAATAAGGGCAAGCAATTTAGCATATATGTATGTCAAGTGCCGACCTAGCAGTAAGGGTTTTTCGTCAATTAGAGAGCGAAGACTTCCGTACTTTAAATATAATTGAGGCTGCAATGAGCAAACGCGAGTTTGTACCAAGAGAGCAAATACAAAAATACGCTAAAGTACCAATGGACAGGGTAGATTTCACCCTTAACAAACTAAACAAACTTGGCTTAACAGGCTACACCAAAGGCGCTTACATTGGATACACCTTAAACTATGTGGGCTACGATTGCCTAGCAATAAACGCACTCGTGAAAGCAGGCGTAATCTCGTCTTTCGGGCAAACCATCGGTGTAGGCAAAGAAGCAGAAATCTATAATGCATTAACACCTGACGGCAAAACAATCGCAGTCAAATTCCATAGGCTTGGAAGAATAAGTTTTAGGCAAACACGCAGAAAACGAGGATACGTCAGGGAACATTCCACGTGGCTGTTTCAGTCACATCTAGCTGCAGAAAAAGAATTTCAGGCATTGCAACTAGTTTACAAGAACGGAGTATCAGTGCCAGAACCCATAAGTCACAACAGGCATGTCATTGCAATGGGCATAATTGAAGGCGGCGAATTGTCAAAATGGCGAAAAATCACCAACCCAAAACGTGTCCTTAAAGAAATAATGCGCAATGTTCGAAAAGCTTACCTTAAAGCGCATGTAATCCATGGCGACTTAAGCGAGTACAACATTATTTTGAAGCCAGACATGCACGTGTTGATTATTGATTGGCCCCAATATGTAATGACTGACCATCCTAACGCGGCAGAATTACTTCTAAGGGATGTTCAGAACGTTTTAACGTTTTTTAACCGCAGATTTGACGTGGAAGCTGAAACTCAGCTTGTCTGCGATTATGTTACGGGTAAAGTTAGAAACGTGATTTTTTAGTGCTTGTTTGCATCTAAAACAATGTAGAGGATGTTGTTTCCTCTTAGTAGTACATTGCCGTAGTTTGTGAGGGCTTGTTCATCCTTGTATTCGGTTGCGCCTTCAAGAAGAATGTTCATGTGGCCATCACATTTTATCATTTTACCTTTGTATTCACATCCGTTTTTGAGAACAACTTCGATGTTTCCGTGCAACTGTTTTATTAGTACGTTCAACGGTTTTTTACTTGGTTCCATCATAGCTACCGTGTTCCTTTGAGCATTAGTTAATATCCAAAACCCATCACCAAATATAAAAGGCTTATGAAAGTTATAACCCTAAAGCAAACAAGAGCTAACCAAATACCAAAAAAACTAACTGCTAAAATTCAAAAGATTGACAAAAAAAATAGGCACAAATTAGTTTTGCTTCAATAAAGCGTCATCATTTTGACTAAGTAAACCTAAAACTTGAGTTACCTCATCAATAGTATGCTTTTTACTGCTAAACCGGACAATAACCGAATAATTCAACCGTTTCCCAGTTTTCCTTAACAACTCGACCGCTTGAACCTCATTTTCCAAATGAAACTTTTTTGGGTTTGTGTAGATTTTTACAGCGTCAATGTTACCTTCAGGCTCAATATAAGCATCAGGACATGTTACCTTAAGCTTCTCCAAAAATCCTGTTAAGCCAGTGTAGGTTTCTGCAGAGTTGATTGCATCAAAAAGTCGGCATATGGTGATGTATGTTGGTTCCAATTCTTGTGTGTACCCAATGCAATTTATGCTCAAGTTCCAAGCTGAAGCGTTAAGATTTCGGATGCCATCGACGGTTTCATCATGCTCTATGTTGAAGCCTTTTTTAAGGGCAGTCCTTATTTTGTCACAGTTAAAATTGAAGAGACATTTTTTGAGTGTTAGTTTAACGTTGCCGTCAAAATCAATTGCCAAATCCAAGTTTACGTTTTCGCCGGGAATAAAGTAGCCTTTTGGCAGGTAAAGAACTGCTGAGTTTCCGCATCTTGATATAGTGCGTTCCTGTTTTTTCTTTACAGCCAAAGGCATGTTTGTTACAACCTTAATAGGCATCACCATTAAACGGCGGGTAATAACGTTTTCTTAGAAAGAAAACAACAAGTCTACAGTTACCAAACGTTTCTGGTAGTGACTAAACGCCTACTACTTCAAACAAGTATTGAAACAGCACAAAAAGTGCGTAAACACTTATCAAAAATACGGCGTCATTTTTGCTGATTTTGCCGCCTTTGGAACGGAAATATACGAACACTATTGACGCCGCCACAAACACGCCAGCAGTTAAAGGAGAAGCCAACTTTGGCACCTTAATTGGATTGATAAGTGCTATTACACCTATAGTTAACATTGAATCTGCCAAAACGTTGCCCAAAATGTTGCCCATTCCAATATCGCATGCATTTGATTCAGCAGAACGAACCGCAAACGCCATCTCAGGTAGGCAAGTTCCAATAGCAACAACAACCCCTATCAAAAACAGGGGCAACCCAAAAACGTCGCTCAATTCTTGGGCTGACTGAGTTACCAGTTCGCTGCCAAGGAACAAGACGGTTACTCCAATGATTAACATGAAAACTGTAATGCCTAACCGGATTACTCTTTTTGAAAAACGCATACTTTCAAGTGCCTGCTTTTCTTTACGGCCAGTCCAAAGCAGCCAAATAACGTAAACGGCGAAAGCAGAAACAAGTATTATGCCGTCGATATGGGAGATTTCGCCGTCCAAAAGCAAAAACACTGGCAGAAGTACGGCTATAAAGCTTATTTTTAAGTTTTTTAGCATGCTGGAAGTCATTTTTTCGCATCCTGCAAGCAGCACCACAATGCCTATGACTAACGTTAAGTCGGCAACGTTTGCGCCTAGAATAACACCTAAACCTAATGTGGAGGTTCCGTTAAGAGCAGACAGGACACCAATGGACAATTCCGGGAGAACTGCAAGTGTGCCAGCGATTACGACGCCCGTGATAAATGTGGAAAGCCGAAAAAACTTTGATAAGTTTAAAAGCCGTTTTATGGCTTCGTCTGCACCGTAAACTACGATGGCGATTCCAGCGAATAGAACTAAAAAAGTGTACCACTGCATTTATAATCAAAAAGTAAAAAACAGTCAACGCGTATTAATAGCTACTCAGCGCTAAGTTAACAAACAAACGGTTAATTGATTAAACTTTTTTCGGAGGTACTGTTTCTACTTGTAAGATATGCCCATGCGTTCCATGAAATCAACTATCTTTTGGTATTCTTTTAGATATTGCTTGCCTTTTTGGGTGAGCTTATATGAAATTTGGTCTTGGATTAAACCGAGGGATTCTAAATCTGAAAGGTAACTTTTTAAACGGTCAAAGGGAACATTCAATTTTGTTTGGATATGGATCAAAACTATCTTTTCAGTGTCTTTTCGTTCAGCCTGAAGGATAGACAAAAGGTCGCCGTAGATCTTCATTTTATCTCTTCGGGCTATTTTCTTCATTCAGAACGCCCTTTTTTTGATCCGTAAAAGCTTCGATAAGCAGTAAACAGGAAAAAAGCCAACCCTACCCAGCGAAGCATCAAGCCACCATAAAAAGAGAGGTCACCACCGTCACCAGTAGCCCAAATTAACAAAGAATATTGGCTAATTCCTAGAAAAATAAATCCAAACGGAATCAAAATTGTTTTTGTATCTTTAGCTTCTAAGTGGCTTCTAATTGTATGGATAGAAATGTAAAGTAAACAAATTATGTCAAAAACTCTTACGTATACGCTCAAAAGACGGTAATTGCTCAACGTGAATTGTGGAGCCACAAAATACAAAACAAAAAAGGAAGTCAAAGCCACAATCAGTATACTTAAAGTTATATCCCACAGTAAACGTTTGTTTGAGGGTTTGTCGGAAAAATAATATGTAAATGTAAGAAACGCAAATGCAAATGGTCTTGCAAGAAGTTGGAACCAAGTAAGGCCAGTTATAGTGAAGCCTGAAGTAGTTGTAAGGGAATGCGAAAAAGCTGAAAGAGCGTATGAGACACCGAGAAAGCCAAACCCAAGTGGAAGACCAATGTACCGACCTTCTCTAGTGGCAAGATAGGGTTTTAATAAAAACC
The DNA here is from genome assembly GCA_963832745.1 of Candidatus Bathyarchaeota archaeon. Lineage (GTDB taxonomy): Archaea > Thermoproteota > Bathyarchaeia > Bathyarchaeales > Bathycorpusculaceae > Bathycorpusculum. The sequence goes on from CAWHVC010000005.1 coordinate 219,248, forward strand.
AAACGAGAACAAAGCAAACCGCTGCACATATCGCCTCTTCTGAGACCAAGAAAATGACTTCTGCTATTGATGCGATGTATTGGTTCCCCCTATATAGCGTTACTATAGTTGCAGTTTATGTTTATTTTTATTTCGCTTTTTGCCAGCAACTCAAATTAAAAGAATTAAAACATCAAACTTTATCAGACTTTCTTTGATTCAACATAAAATATTTACAGCCAGTTTTATTTTCATCTGAAAAAAATAAAAATAACGATTTTATTATGCAGATTAACTCTTTCCAAACAACTTTTTACCCGTAAAATGTAAACTTACCGCTTGCTTTAGTCAAAATTATTCTTTAAAACAGAAAGAAAGTCTTGGAAAGATTTGATTTCAAAGGAGGGTTTGCTGAGGCTTCATAAACTAAGGAGAGAAAGAAAAACAAAACCTTCAACACAAGCAATTTTTGTGAAGAAAATTGAAGCCTTCTCAGCCCCTTCTTTAAAAACAAAAAAAGAAAAAAGGAATTGATTTTTTTGTGTATTCACGGCTTATTTCTTCCTTAATAATAGGAAGCCGACGAGTGCTACTACAACGATGATTGCTATGCCCATGCCTATTGTGAGTGTTGTCATTGTGTTGCTTAATGCGTCGATGTTATCGTTGTTTGTTACTGGTGTTGTTGGTGTTGCCGCTGCTGCACCTACTGAGATGCCTGTTGAAGAACTTGAGCTGCCGTAAGCTTGACTGCCTTGGAATGCAGCGATAATCTTGTAATCGCCTTGTAATTCTGGCGTCCATGTGAAAGCATATGTTCCGCTGTATGCATCTGAGATTGCTGTACCTATATCAACTGAGTTTCCGTTAGGATCGATTGCTGTAAGCTTAACTGGAACACCTGTCATTGTTGCGTTGCCCCAAAGTCCACCAATGGGTATCTGCATGTGCAAATATTCCATTTGTGTTGTCATTGAATCATCTGAAACACACGGTGTATCTAGTTGCGCAGGTGATAGGTCTAGTACTGTACCTTTAATTACAATACCTTGTCCCTCTGGAATTACTACGTCTGGTGCTGTGACTGTTGTTGCGCTTTGGCCTTTACCGAAAGAATATAGATATCCGTCATCTGGATTAGAGCTAAGGAGGTATCCGTCAGCGACAGCGCCGGGGCTCATTGACCCTGTTATGTTCCATATGCCTTCGCCTGTAAACATATCGATGCAGAATAGTTTCCAGCCTCTTGTTCTTGGGTATGATGGTGTGTGTTCTGTGTTGTATGTGTATAATTTGCCGTCAGCAATGAAACCGCCACCGTTGAATGGGTAACAGCTTTCGTTTCCTGAGTAGTATGATGATTCGAATGGGACTGCTGGTGATACAAAGTGCCATAGTGTGCTGCCGTCTGTCCAGTTATATGCGTAGATACCGTCGTAAGCGTTTCGGATAAGTATACCATATGCTGATTGTACTGAGTATGCGCCGAAGCCTGCTGATGCCCATGGATAATCCATTTGTTCAGTCTTCCAGACGAAGTCACCTGTTCTAACGTTGTATGCATAGTAGTTGCCTTCTTCCATGACACAAGCAACTAATCCGTGGTCAGCTGTAAAGCTTGCAGTGCTGTATCTAGTTTCTGCATAAGTCTTGTTCCAGAGCAGATGTCCTGTTGTCAAATCAGCTCCAATCATCCATGTACCGTGGTAAACGCCTAGACCGTCTGGTGCTAGACCGTTCATCCATACGATTACGTTTGCTTCGTAGTCAACAGCGTAACCTGCATAGCCTCTAAGACCACCGTTGAAGGTTACGTATGGGAATGGTAATGAAACGTTGTTCATTATTCTGCTTGCAAAGTTTGCTGAGTTTCCAGCGGTTGTCCAGTTGATTAATCTGTATTGTGTGTTTGCACCTGTACCGATTGTTTGGATGCTAATGACGAATGGGTCTGCGTAGAAACCAGTTTGTGAAACGCTACCTTGCATGCCACCGATTAACTGTGGAGTCAGGCCTGTAACGTTGCATGTGACTGCACCTGTGTATGGATCGATTTTTATTAGTTTGCCGCCTGCAAAGCTTATGAGTGATACGCTATAGGTTGTGTCGCCGCCTGCGCCTTCAAATGCACTTGTTGCTGGTGGAACGTATGAAACTACCTGAGGTGTTACTCCACCTTGAGCGGTTGGGATAGCGTAGTATTGTTGTCCTGTTCGTATGTCGAAACATACTGCACAGCTTGTTGGCACACCGTTGATTGCTACGGTTTGGGTTGCATAGCCTCTTCCGTCATAGATAACGTCTGGAGCACCGCCTCTACCGGTTATTCCGTATTGTCCTGCGGTTCCACCGATCATGCCTGCTAAGGCAACTTGTTGTTTAAAGACAATGTGAGCAGTGTTTGGTGCTGTAACATATGGAACAAAGTTGTAGTTACTGCTGTATGCGTTTGTGTCTGCTGGCCAGTTGCTTCCACCGCCTATGACACCATAGCCTGGATAGCTACCTAGAATTGGCCACCATGCTCTGTTTTCAAAGTGTACTGGGCGTGTCCAGTAGTCAGTTGGAAGTGACGTTAAAGGCCATGACCATACCATGCTGTCTTGTACTGTAAGTGTTTGCCATTCAGTTGAATCTGGTTTATAGTAAGCTGAATCGATAACGTATGAACCTGGTGTGCCTTCATTGACTATGAAGCCATTTGTTCCCCATGTACCATTCGGGTAATAAGTGCCTGCAAAATCAAATTTGAGTTTCCATTCGCCAGCGACATCTGGTACAAATGAGAACCAACCGGTTGCATCAGCAAGATATGAATTGAATGGACCAACAGTGAAAGTTGTGTTATCTGGTTTCATGATTGTTACTGTATAGCCTATTTGGAATCTGTTAGGGTTAATTGGCGGGTTTGTCCACATGTTAACCAGTAGTGTTTGTCCTACACCGATGGGATTAGGTTGGAAGCTTAGGAATGCACGGGTATCAACTGTTATAGAGGGGTTAGCACCAGTAGGTAAGGTACCACTAACACCTGACCCAGCTTCTGTAGGCATACCGCCCATCATAACTGAGCTTTGTGCAGAGGATGCTGCGTTAGCTTCGAATGCAAAAGGAATCGATAGCAACATTATTGCAATACTGAATATAGCGATAATTTTGGTATTTAGTTTATAGTTTTTCATCAAGTTTTCTCCATATTTTAATTTTGTATAAAGAAGCAAATTGACGAAAAACAGTTATAAGACTCACTCACCTATCGAGAGCAAAACAATTTAACTACGAATAAAAAAATTACAAAAAAATAGCAAAAAAAGATAAAAATTTTAACTCCAAAAAAAACTTGTATCGCCCACTAAAACCATACTCAAGCATTCATTCAAAGATAATTTTAACAAGGGTTAACAGTTTTTAAGAAGAGACACCAAAACAAACCATACAACATACAAAAAAAGAAAAAAGAAGATGTTTAAGGTCTTTTTCTAAGAACCAACACTGCTATTGCAATGGCAATAATGATAGCTACTGCTGCACCGATAACCGTTGTTATAGTTGTATTATTCACGGAGTCAAAAGTAATCGGTGATGGCGTCGATGATGCTGCGGGTGCTTCAAGAACGCTAGCATATGTGGTTGCAAAGGAACTGCCATAAGAATCATCACCCATGAAAGTTGCTGTTATCACATAGTCACCTGCTAATTCTGGCGTCCAAGTGTAGCTGAATGTTCCGCTATAACCGTCACTGGTCACTGTTGCAATATGCACTGAGTTACCGTTAGGATCAACAGCATCAATAGAAATTGGAACACCCGTAATTGTTTCGTTACCCCATAGGCCAGCTATTGGTTGTTGCATAAACAGGTACTCCATTTGTGTAGTCATTGAATCAGCTGAAACACAAGCCGTACCAGCCTGTGCTGGAGACATATCAAGAACTGTACCAGTAATTACTGCGCTTTGACCTATCGCTAACGAAACTTGTGGAGCCGAAACTGTAGTTTCACTTTGACCTTTACCGAAAGCATATGTATATCCATCCCACGAGTTTGACGCTACCAAGTAACCGTCAGCAACTGCACCAGGACTAATTTCGCCTGACAGATGCCATAATTCTTCGCCGTTAGTCACGTTAACGCACCGGATAGCCCAACCTCTTGTTCTAGGCCAGCTTGCAGTGTGTTCTGTGTTGTATGTGAAGAGTTTGCCATCAGCTACAAATCCGCCTGTATTGAATGGATAAACTGATGTGCCATTTCCGTCGTTATAGGGGCTTTCAAAAGCTGCTAAAGCCGGTGAGGTATATTTCCAAGCAATTTCTCCAGTGTCCCAATCGAACGCGTAGATTCCATCGTATGCTTCTCTGAAAAGAAGACCATAGCCTGACTGTAAAGCATAAGCTCCAAAACTAGCTGATGACCAAGGATAATCCATTGTTTCGCTTTGCCACGCCAAAGTTCCTGTTTGCAGGTCGTATGCTAAGAAGTATCCTAGCTGGGTAAGGACCGCGATTTTTCCGTGATCCGCTATGTAACATGATCTGCTGTACTGTGCTGTGTCAACTAGTTTATCCCAAAGGGCTACGCCGTCTGATAGTCTGTATGCTTGAATGTGCATTTGCTCATAAATTCCTGTTGAATTGTTCAGTTGAACTGCAGCTATTGCTACGCCTATGCCTACATTAAAATCGACAAGAAGACCGTTGTTGAATGCATTAACTTCATCAGCGATAGCGGGGTATATTGACTGGGTAAGGCTAGGTCGGGCATAAGTAGTGTTGCTGATTAATCTTGAGGCAAAGTTTCCAGAGCCATCAGTTGTCCAATTAAGCAAACGGTACCGTTGATCACCTGCAGATGCACCAAGGTCTTGAATCGTCAAAACGTATGAGTCCATGTAGTAATAGCTAGTTTGCGTTGTCAATGGTGAAAGCGAAATGTTCGTAACAGCGCCGCTCCAAGGATTAACCTTCAATAATCTTGCACCGCCTGACCCGGTTGTTAGGGATATAAGTTCAACAGAATAGGTGCTTTGTGCTTCAGCGCCAGGTACCGATCCTCCGCCGGGTTCGACATATGAAATGTAGCTTGGTGTGACACCACCTGTTGCGGTTGGTATTTCATAGTATATTTCGCCTGTTCTAAGGTCATAGCATGCTGCGACACTGCCAACGCCGGGTTTGGTATATGTTTGGTAGCATCTTCCGCTAAAGATTACACTGGGAGTACCGCCGCCAGCACTAAGCCCGTATTGCCCTGCCTGCCCACCTATCAGGCCTGCTATTGCATTTTGCTTTCGCCAGACTACGTGTGCTGTGTTAGGTGCTGTGACCCATGGATGAAAGTCAGCTGTAGGATTCCAAACAGGATTTGTATTAGGATACATTGCATCCCAAGTAGCCCCACCGCCTATGTAGCCAGTACCAGGGTAGTTTCCAAGAATAGGCCACCATTCACGATTCTCAAGTGAAACAGGCCGAGTCCAATAATCAGTTGGCAACGCCGCTGGAGGCCAAGATGGCACCATGTCTTCTTGCACTATTAGAGTTTGTTGTTCTGTACTACTCGGTTCATAGTATGTTGACTCGCTAAAGTCCCACACCTGAGAGCCAACGAATGCCCCACTGTATACAGTGTAGTTTCCAGCTGGGAAGTAACCACCTGGAAAAACAAACTGTATTTTCCATTCTCCAACTTGGTCAACTGGATATTCTATATAGGCCGTTGTGTCAGCTCGATAAGAATTCTTAACAACTGTATCAGTAGAACCGTCTGGTTTAGTAAAAATTATTTGGTAATCGGTGAAGTATCGGCTTACGTGAAGTGCAGGGTTGAGCCAAACGTTTACTAGTAGTGTTTGGCCTTTTCCAATTACACTTGGACTAAAGCTAAGGAAGGCGCGTGTTGTCTCTGTATTATCAGGGGTAGTACCAGAAGGTAAAGCAATTGAGCCACCTTCTTGCAAGTTTGTATAAGTTGTTTGCGGTGTTTGTGCATTTGCAGGAAGTGTTGTTAACGCAGTTGATGTTATCAAAAGAAACGCTATGCTTAAAGATATGACAATTTTTGATAAGGTTTTCAGTTTTATTTTCTCCTTTTAATTTAATATAGAGGCAAGTTGGTGAAAAACAGTTATAATTCGTACTCACCTATCGTGAGTAAAACACTTTACCGATTAATCAGTTAAAAATTATGTTTAGATGAAAAATTACATAAATAAACGAGCAAAATTCAAAAAAAATTATTGCTAATTGAGCCTTATTCACACAAGTCCACGGATTTATACATCAATAAATTGGTTGCAACCACCTAATATTTTCCAACTGATTTTTCAAACACTCGTTAAGAATCCAAAAATTTACTCCAATTTAATTTTAAAAACTAAAAATAAATCTCCGAAATGTAGCACAAAAAAGAATTACCTCAGGTGAATAACTTTACAGGTTACCACACCTGTAAAGCTATCCACCCTTAGCCGTCTGAGTAACTCTGAATTTTCATCCAACAATTGTCAATCTAATGCCTTCTCATCATTCGGCACCACAGTAACAATAAAACAAAAATAAAAGCATTCAGAGAAAACCGAGAGATAAAGCACCGAAAAGATAAGCCAAAAGCCCCACCAAGAACAGCATCAAAACAACATTTTTGATTTTTCTTGCTTTCTCCCGTGAATGATTCAAAAGAAGAAGCACAGAGCATACCAACAGGCCTATATCAGTGACAAGAACAAGCGGCACAAACAGTATACCCACCAACCCCAAAAACCACGTAACAGGAGTTAAAGCCACCGCGAAAACGAAAAAGCCAACCGCCACCACCGCCGCAGCTTTTTCACCAAACCGCACAGCCAAGGTCTTTACACCTTCAGCACTGTCACCTTTAACATCTACAATACCCTTGGTAATTTCTCTGCCCGTGTTTGAGAGGAAAGCCATAGACGCGAAAAGCATAACGTTTAATCCGACCGTTCCAAGGGCGGTTACGCTTCCGTAAATGAATGGGATTGCTACACAGGCGCTGACCAGAAAGTTTCCTGGTAAGCCGCTGCGTTTACCAACTGTGAGATAGGTTCCGGTTAATACTAAAGAGATTGCGGCAACCACAAAACATAGAAGGCCGTATGGTTGTACGAGAAGAGAGAATATGAAGCCAACAACGATTAATCCAGCCATGAAAGCCAAGGCTTCTCTGGGTTTTACGGTGCCACTTGGAATAGGTCGTTGGGGTTCGTTGATGGCGTCGATTTTGCGGTCGTAGTAATCGTTGATTACCATTGCGGCGGCGCAGAAGGTGAATCCAGTTAGGAAGCCATAGAGAATGTTAAGCCAGTTTAGACCGCCGAGTTGCGGGTAGGCAAGGAGGGCGCCGACGAAAACGGCGAAACCCATCATTATGCAGTTGATTGGACGCATTAGTTTTATGAATCCGCTGAGTTTGTTCATGCTGCTTCCTGTTTCCGTTGCCTTTGTAGTTGGTTAAGGTTAGTTATAAAAATTCTATTAAAAACATAACTTACGTGGCTTTGTTTTTTGGTTTTAGCAAGGATAATCATTGCAGAAAAAGCAATAAAAACGCATGTTAACACTCGAACCAGTCAATTAAATACTTTAACGTTAAATGTTCCGCAATTATTTTATTGTTGACAACCGTTTGAAGATTTGACGGACAATGTCAAACCCGACGCCAACAACAGCGCCCAAAATAAAAAAACAAAAAAGTCTAAGAATCCTACTGATGATTGCGGGCACAATATCCCTTGGGTTAGGTGCAGTCGGAATCTTCTTGCCCATTCTGCCGACAACGCCGTTTCTGTTGGTTGCAGCCGCCTGTTACTTAAGAAGTTCAGAGCGAATGTATAATTGGCTACTGAAAAACCGTTGGTTTGGAGAATACTTACAGAATTATCAGGAAGGCAAAGGTATTCCTATGAAGTCAAAAATTTTTGTTATTACACTTTTATGGGCTTCTATTCTTTATTCTTCATTGTTTATTGTTGATGAAATATTGGTAGTGCAGGTTGCCTTGCTTTTGGTTGCAGTCGGTGTAAGTGTGCATCTAATGCGGTTACCTACCCTGCACAAGTAAAGTAGAGCATCAATCTGTACATGTAATGAGGATAGTTTTAAAAAGACAGTTCGTGCCTATTTGTATTAGACATGTTATTGGTGAAATGTTTTGGGTGACAACTACGCGCCATTAGTTGGAGATTGTTATTCCCCTGAAAAACTACGCGTTATCATTCCAGTAGGCGGAAAAGCTACACGGTTGTTGCCGTTAACAGCAGAGACAAGCAAAGCCTGCTTACGTCTGTTAAACAGGCCACTTGTAGAGTTTTCACTTCTTTCCTTGGCGTCTCAGGGAATCCGCAACTTTATTTTCGGCGTAAAAGGCTACACTAACTACCGAGACCTTTACGATTATTTTGAGTCAGGCTACGGTTTTAGCGCAAGATACAACATTAAACCACGCATACACATCAAATATCAACCTAACGTGCCTGACTTGGGCAGTGCCGATTCAGCAAGCATAAACATGGAATACTACAACCTTAAAAACCCAGTTTTCGCGGTTCAAGGCGATAACATTTTTGACGTTAAAGTCAAGAGTTTAATAGATTTTCACCAAGAAAAAGGTGCAGCTTTAACCATCGTTCTACGGGAAGTTGATAACGTGGAAGGTTTAGGCATAGCTGACATTGACAAGAACGGCAAAATCAACCGTTTCGTAGAAAAACCGTTGCCTAAAGACGCCCCCAGCAACCTTGCCAACACCGGCTTATACGTGATTTCTCCAGAAGTGAGAAAAATATTCAAAGAAAAAGGCGTTCAACAAATAATCAAAGAAAAAAATCGTCTAGATTTCGGTTACGACTTTATTCCGTACGTTATCCAGTCAGGTCGTCCAGTGTACGGTTACACGCTTAAAGGCAGCTGGTTTGACGTAGGCACACCTAAAAGCTACTTGGAAGCCATGAAAAACCTGTTGCAAGGCGGTTTCTCAATGCTTAACGATTTTGGTGGACGTTTAAGCCCTGACCCACACTGTCTTATTTGGGTACAAGGGGACAGTAACGATTCTGAAAAGCGTCGTGAACAAATTGTGCAAAGAATAAAGCAGAAAAAGATTCATGTTGAAGGAGCCGTGTTGATTGGGCGTCACTGCCAGATTGAGGATGGCGCAACCTTAAGCAACTGTTGCATCGACAACTTTACACGTATCGGCAAAAACGCTGTTGTTAGCAACTCTGCGGTTATGGATAGGGCAATAATTGGCGACTATGCGGAAGTGCATGAAAGCATAATTGGCAGGCATGTAGCTGTTTATTCAAGCCAGAAGAAGCCAACTAAAATTATTGAGGTTTCAGTGGTAGCTGACGATGTTACAGTGGATGAAGGTTGCTTGCTTAGTGGGTCAAAGGTTTATCCGCATCAAAATGTTAGGGGAGAATTTATAAACCAAATCCTAATGGCCAATTAAGCCTTAAACCATTTGAAAATCAAGTATTTCGTTTTTTCTTCCTTTTTGTCAGGCACCGCGATTATGAAGCGTTTGCGTACAGTTGTGGCGAGTCTACCGGCTTTCACAATTTCTGTTGCTGAAATGGTGCTGCCCTGCGGTTTAACTGAAACCATGTAAGGCGCATGCTCTATGCCGGGTCCATATTTGTAGACGGCGAAATCGCAACCGAATTTGATGCCTGGAGTAACTATTAAGCCGCTTGCACGCAGGTCACGGTAAACAGCGTATTTTTCTTCAAATTCGTCATAAAGTTCAAGAGCTTTTTCTCTAAGGACTTTGAGGCTAACAGGTGTTTGGTTTTCGTGTACTTCAATTTGCCCTGTCTCTGCAAGGTAGAAGCCTTCCATTAAGTCTAAAATTAGCGGTACGTCGAATTCTGGAATTTTGGGTTTTGGAATGCCGATTGGTTTGCCGTAGTAGGCTGATTTGTAAAGGCTTGAGCCTTCCTGCGGGTTCCAAACGACCAGAAAATTATCTATAAGTTCAACTTGGATTTTCTGGTTTTCAACTTTTTGAGGCAAATTACATTACCATGGACAGCATTCGTGCTGTGTCTGCGGCGTCTTCGGCTTTGTCAGCGGAGTTTTCAAGCAGTTGTAGTACGTCTCGAAGTAAAAGCAGCACTGGAGTCTCAAGTTTGCCGGTTAAAACTTTAATTGATAATGTACGATATTGGTCGTCGACTATTCGTTCGGCGATTTCTACATCTTTGGCTCGTTCCAAGGTTTTTTGTGAACCATAATTAAGAACCATCATGGTTTCACGGAGTTTAAGCACCGCGTCAAGCACTGCTGAGGATAATTTGGTTAAGTCATTTTTGATGTCTGTTGATACTACCCAGTTGTGCTCCATGATTTCTACCAGATAAAAGGCGATGCCTTCGGAGAAGTCAGCTATTTCACTTGAAAGATTAGTAAACCGTAGGAAGTCTTCTCTGCTGATTAGAATTGCGCCTATTTCGGCGAGTTCCTGACTGACCATTCGTCGTGCTTTAACGACTTCTTCTTCGCCAGCGCGTATTTCTGTTAATAATTTTCTGGCGTTATCTTTGTCTCCACTTGCAAAACATTCTACCAACTGTGGAATTTTTCTGGAAACATCTACAACTTTACGTAAATTATCTGAACAAGCATTTATAGCTCTACGCTTTACGCGCTCTTCTGTTTCTGCGGGAAGTACCAATCTGTTTTTGCGCCCCTCTCATCCATTACCGTATTTTTTAGTATTTCTTTGTACGTGTGCATTAAAAAAGGTAGCTACTTACTTTGAACCGATTCTCCTAAGGATTCAAAGTTAATTTTTTCAGTGAAGTATTGGTGAAGTAGTTCAGGTAAATCTTTGATTGCTGTGCGTACTTGCTGCCAGCTATCTCTGTCGCGGATGGTTACTGTGTTGTCCTCTAAGGTGTCATAGTCGATGGTGATGCCTAAAGCTACGCCTGCTTCGTCTGCACGTGCGTAACGTCTGCCAATGGAGCCTGCTTCGTCGTAATCAGTCATGAAGCCTGCCGCTGTCAACTGTTTTTGGAGTTCCAATGCTTTAGTGTCTAAACCGTCTTTGCCCATAAGCGGGTAAATGCCGATTTGAATAGGTGTGATACATCTTGGGAAGCTAAGGATTACACGGTCATCTTTAACATGGTATGCGTACTCGAGTGCCACATAGAATAAGCGGTCACAGCCGAAGCTGGGTTCAACCACATGGGGAGTAAAACGTTTGCCGCGTTCGACCGTTTTTTGGTGACCAATGTCTACTTGTTCTTTGAAAACTTGATAATTGCCTACCATAGTGTACCCGTCTTTGTTCATATCTACAAGGACTTTTTCAGGTGGAATCTTGGCAAGTTCCGCCGCAACTTTTGCTGCGTCGCCTTTGAAGACGGGACCAAGTTTTGCCAGTATAGGTTTAACAGCTAATTCTTCTTTCTCAATTGGGACAGCGTATTCTTTGTAAACGCGTAGGTCTACGCCGCTTGCTTTCATGTGGCAGTTTAAGTCGTAATCGGTGCGGTAAGCGTGACCGCTGACTTCGACCCAGCCCCAACGGTCAACGAGGACTTCTTGGTCAAAACTCTGCGTGCTGTAGTGAGCCTTTTCCCACGTGAGTTTTTCAAGGAAACGTTGACGCTCCACTGGAACGCCCAATTCGACAAGTAAGCGTTTTGCCATTGCCATAAAGAATGCTTGCCATTCACTAAGGATAACCTTCTTGTCCAAGGCTTCGCGGACAGTGAAGAGCGTGACATCCTCGCATTCTTTTAGCCGTGTATCACACAGTAGGATTGGGATAACCTCGTCTTCTACTTCTTTGATGAAACGGCAGGTTTGGTCTTCTGGGTCAAAGAAAAATTCCAAGTCAGAAATGGTAAATTCACGCAGGCGAATGAGACCTTGGCGTGGCGAAATTTCGTTGCGCAAGGCGTGACCGATTTGGATGGCGCCAAAGGGCAGTTTCTCGCGTGCGATGTTGTATAGACGGTTGAATTCGACGAAGATGTTTTGTGCAGCTTCTGGCCTACCGTAGCCGACTGCGCCACTGTACGGGCCAATAGTGGTCTCGAACATTGTCAGGTAACGTTGGGGCTTGCCAAATGTGCCTTTGCAGTCGGGGCAGACTATTTCGTGGGTGACGAGTTCAGCTGCGATTTCGTCAAGAGTCATTTTTTCTGCTTCTTTACTGCTAATGCCTTTGTCCTCAAGCAGGTGGTCTGCTCGGAAACGGGTGTGGCATTTTTGACATTCAACCATAGGTTCTTTGAAGTGGTCAACGTGACCGCTGGCTTCAAATACTTTTCCGGGCGCGATGACCGAGGATTCCATCTCGAAAATGCCCAGTTTTTTAACAAATAATTCGCGGAGCCGCCCTTCTACGTTCTGTTTCAGGCGTGTGCCCAGTGGACCGTAGGTTACAAAGCCGGCTGTTCCGCCGTAAATCTCAAAACTTGACCAGAAAAAGCCTCGACGTTTGGCTAACTCGTTAATAGCAGTGAATTTGTCACATGCTGGTTTTGAACATTTAGCTTCATCGCTCAATTACGATTATCCCTTTTCATACGTTAGAACCCACAGCAGATTAAAATGTTGTCATGAAAAAAAAGTTTTTGCAGTGCTTGCTCGATTGCCTTTTCAGCATTAAAAGGGGTTATTGATGTGCCTCACATTTTTTGGTAACAATTAATCCGATGCTTGAAAACAGGATTAAGACAATTATGAATGCTACAGAGCTGAATTCAGGTATTGTTGAGGATGCATTCGGTGTTGCAGTGGCTTTTGGGTCTGTTTTGAGAGTCGACGGGGGTGTATTTGTTTCTGGAGGAACGGTTGTGGTTGGTGTTGGTGAAATTATTGGGGTTAAGGTTGGTGACGGCGAAGTTGTTGGAGTCGGAGTTGCCGTTTGTGATGGTGATGTTGTTGGGGTGTTTGAAGAGGGTAATGGCGGGTCGCATCTTGAGCAGGGATGATAGCCATGATTTATTGCGTCTTGGGCGTCTATAAACCAGATTTTGTTTTCCTCTTTAATGTTGGATACATAAGAGCACCAAGGATAATGGTAGACGTCGCTTTCTTTGCTTCCAACAAATTGCCCGGGATATGGAGTCTGTCCTGAAAGGGGCAGAGCCAGCACGAGAACTAACAATAAAGATATTTTAAATAGGATAACGAAATTTATTTTCATTCTAACCAAAATTAGGCGAATATGGAACTATAATTGGTTATGAATTTCTAATCAATAAGAAAAACTAGCGAAGGTAGTTTATGTTTATGCTTGGATTCAACGCTAGCCCCGGTTTTGCGAGGAGTTCTACGAACCTGTAGCCTTTTGTTGGGTGGAACATGTTTGCCGACGCACAACTTCGGACTATCCATGCGGTGTCTAAACCCATTTCTGTTCCAGCCGCCGCATAAACCAGTTCGCCCTCAGGAATCAAGCCTGCGTCGGTTGCCATCAAAACCGTTTCCAAGCAAACCAGCGTGCCCGGCGAGATGAGCTCAAGGGTTTTGGCGACTATGTCGAGTGAAGTGGTTTTTCTTAGGTGTAGCCGCATGGAAAAGGTGGGACCGAAGAGGGGGATGGTTCCGCGGACTGTTTCAACGGCCAGTTCCTTGAGTTTGTCCTTGTTTTCAGGTGTTATGCTTAATGGGACGCGGTCGAGTTGGCGTTTTTGCCATTCTTCCCTTCGTGCTTTGAGTTCGGGGATTTTATCGAAGAGATCAGCGTTCATAGCGTTAACTTCCCAAAACATGCCTTGTGGACAAGTTACGCAGATGATTTTGCGGTCTTTGATTTGCTGTGCGGTTTTGACGGCGCTATCGCCAGTAACTGAAGCTACGACCAAGGTTTCAGGTGGCGTAGGCATGTTTTTTAGAATGTCGATTACTTGTTGAGTGTTTACTGGCCCGGGGCGTTCAAAGACCTTCATGCTTAATCCTCAAACAAGTAAGCACAAGTTAGCCATTAAAAAGTAACTGTTCAAACTATGCAGCGATAACAGCGTGGGCAAGCAGCAACACCGCATAGAAAGCAGAGCCAACAAGGAAGAGGGCGAGGCTTTGTTTTCTTGACTCGGAAGGTATCTCGTTTTTTATTGAAGTGTAAAGTATACTTCCGGAAATAAATGCCAGCAACACGTAAATTTCTGCCAGATGCTCTGGAAACAGCACAGAAATACCCCACCCAGCAAGCGGCATAACAGCAGCAATGTAACGTCCAACATGGATTTGGTAATGTTTGTAGTGTTCAACCATGTCGTCGCTTGAAATAAAAAAGTGCAACGCAATGGCAAAGGTGTAGAGAAAACCTGTTACAAAACCAGCTTGAAACTCAAAAACCAAAAGGTAACTTAGAATCAGGTTCATGAAAGCGTAGCTGATGAAGTGTACGATGAACACTTTTTTGTCTGCGGCAGTTTGATTGTAACCCTGCTGGGTTATAGCTTGGTTTCTGATGCGAGAACGCTTGGCAAGGTGTTCAAGAACAAAAAACAGCAAGAACCCAACAAAAACCACAAGAAAAATGGCGTCCTCATAGACAGCGACAAGTTGGCTTGCGCCAGCCACCTGTTTAAGATAAACGCCTGCCTGCTCAAGGCTTGGCAGCAAATCCAAAAACACGTAAGCCGCTGCTACCCCGCCGAAGAAAGATAGAACCCGCCGTTTATGTTGCTCAATATATTGTAGCAGTCGAAGGGTGTAGAAGCTGATTAACGCAAAAATCAGCGCTGCCACAAAAGAGAAAACGGTTTCAGGCAAAACGGGCAATTTTTTGTCTCCAAAACTACGGTTAAGAAAAGATGAGGTGACAGTTTATTTTAACGCTTCTACAGTAACCTACTTTAGACCAACCTATTTGGCATCTATTTGGATCCTAATAGAAATAGTATGCAGAAACCTATAAAGGGTAGGTCAGTAATGGCTGAAAAAAGGTCCACGAACATGACGAAATCCTGAAGTAATTCTCCCTGTTAAAGGTAACTTGTCAAATCTTTTACGATAAAGGTTAAAAGTGTAAAACCGTTTTATCCATTCATCTTAGAAAATTTGGATACGTGTTTGATATGGCTAAATCATCTGTTATTTCTGGCTTCTATAAACTTACGCCAAAAGAGCGGCTTGCGATTGTGAAAGATTTCGCAGGCTTAACTGACGAAGAAACACGCCTTCTTGAGCAGACCGGCGCTTTGCCCATTGACTTGGTTGACCACATGGTTGAAAATGCCATTGGAGTCTTCCCAGAACCACTTGGCATCGGCGCAAACTTCCTAATCAACGGCATAGAATACCTCATTCCAATGGCAACCGAAGAACCCAGCGTCATTGCCGCAGCCAGCTATGCAGCAAAAATGGTTCGTGAAGGCGGAGGATTTCACACAAGCAGCACTGCACCAGTCATGATTGGACAAATCCAAGTTTGCAAACTCCAAAACGCGCAAGAAGCTAAAGACAAAATTTTAGCTGCTAAAGAGCGAATTATCAAAAAAGCTAACGATCAAGACCCAATCCTTAACCAGTACGGTGGAGGAGCTAAAGACCTTGGAGCCAGAGTTATCGACACAACCATGGGACCGATGCTTATTGTTGAATTGTACGTGGACTGCCGAGACGCTATGGGCGCCAACGCCGTTAACACGATGGCTGAAGCCTGTGCTCCATTGATTGAAGAAATCACTAGCGGACACGTTTACCTAAGAATCCTCACAAACCTTGCCACTAAACGTTTAGTTCGGGCAACCTGTATTGTTCCTAAAGAGGCAGTTGGCGGAGAAGCAGCCGTTGAAGGCATCGCTTACGCTTCCGCTTTTGCAGCAGCAGACCCATACCGTGCAGCAACCCATAACAAAGGCGCATTAAACGGCATAATCGCAGTTGTCCTCGCCACGGGAAACGACCACCGCGCAATCGAAGCAGGCGCACACGCATACGCAGCCATAAACGGCCAATACACAAGCTTCTCAAAATGGACAAAAAACCAAAACGGCGACTTAGAAGGCGCAATCGAGCTACCAATGGCTGTCGGATTAATCGGCGGCGCAGTAAGAACCCATCCAATCGCAAAAATCTGCATGAAAATCCTCGGCGTAAAATCAGCCAACGAATTCGGCGAAGTCCTAGCCGCAGTTGGTTTAGCACAAAACCTCGCTGCCCTACGTGCCCTATCAAATGAAGGAATCCAGCGTGGACACATGTCGCTTCATGCAAGAAACGTTGCCATAAACGCAGGCGCACCAGCAGAACTTGTAGACCAAATTGCAGAACGTATGGCTAAAGAACGTAAAGTCAACTCACAACGTGCCAAAGAAATACTGGAAGAATTAACCAAAAAACCATAATTTACCCTTTTTTAGGGGACCTGACTTTTTTGAAGATTTTGCTTGACGAAATGTATGCCGGTTTGAAAGAGTATTTTGAAGCTTTAGGCTACAATGTTATTACTGCTCAGGAAGCTGGCTTAAAAGGGGTTAAAGACCGAGAAATCGTAGAATACGCCAAAACGCATGACCTGCTATTAGTAACTCAGGATGCAAAACCAGCAGAACTTGCAGAGTTAACAGGCGTCAAATGCGTACTCATTTCAAACCTGATGATTGCAAAAGTGGCAGACGCAAAAATCCGGCAACTGTACCCTTAATTGTCTCTTTGTACGAATTCTTTGTATGCCCAAGCTGGCACTTTTCGAATGCTATTTTCGTCTTCAATAATTGTCAGATGGGTTGTCTTGAAATTTATCAGTAAGGCCTTGTTTCGCCAGTTTTTTATGGCTTGGCTTTTTCTATGAAACAGCCTCAAAAATATGCCTTCTCCTTTCTCCCTGTAAACAAAAAAGGGAAAGGCGCCTTAAAAGCCCTATTTTTAAATTCATAATATTTCAGAAACCGAATAAAAATTAGAACGTTAAAGCGATACTTTTCAGGTACCGGTTCCACAGGTAAGCTGCAGCGTAGCCGGCAGTGGCTCCAGTTGCAGGACCCATAAACATGACCATTGCGTCAAGGAAAAAGCTTCTTTGAATAAACAACGTCATATTTGGAAGTCCAGCTTGAATGAAAACATATGCTGGAAGTATAACACTGGCGCCGTAAGTGATTATGCCAATTAGCATAGTACT
Organism: Candidatus Bathyarchaeota archaeon; assembly: GCA_963832745.1. GTDB lineage: Archaea > Thermoproteota > Bathyarchaeia > Bathyarchaeales > Bathycorpusculaceae > Bathycorpusculum. The sequence continues at coordinate 236,345 of CAWHVC010000005.1, forward strand.
AACTGCCATTGCCGCCATGAGTCGGTTACGGTTAACTCCCTGATAGGAGCCTTTTATTCTGAAAACAAACAGGGCAATATCCACTAAAACACCAAACAGCACTGAAGCAATAAACGTAAACAAACCCAACCCAGGGCTACCCAACGCTGTCAGCAACCCACCAACTGCACCTGCATATGTTCCGCCCACGTTTTTGATAAACAATCCACTAAGCGCCAAAAGCACAGCTTGGAGTACGATGAACATGTAATTGATTGGGGGCGGCAGGAACACGTTGACTACAAAAATGATTGAGCCAAACAGTGAAGCGATAAAGATGCGTTTTAGTCTGTGCGTTTGATTGTTCCCCTTGATGCTATAGATTTGCTTTATTCACTAAAAAACTTTGATGCAATTGTCCAATGCAATGCCCCGTTTTTGAGTTAAGTTTTTGTATCGGAATTTTAACGATAGCTATAAATTGTAAGCCTGATATAAATTGTAAATGTTTTAATATTTGAGTCATAAATGTAAAAAAGTTAGGAGAGCACGGTAAAAAGTTGAGCACTCACGCAGAGGACTTAAAACTAAGATTAATGACTATCGAACTTTTGCGTACAGCAAAATATAAACGCAATATTACTTACCGCGAATTAGCTGCAAAAACTGGCTTGCCAGTTACGGTTTTAAGCAGGTACGCGAAAGGTCACGTCCTCCCAAACACTACGCGAGCAAAACAACTTTGGCGGGTACTTACAAAACTTGTCGGTTTAGAAGCAGAACTTCGAAGCAGAATCAAATTCGATGATATAGGCTATTTTGATAACACAGAAATCGTGGGAGACTACAACATTCTCCAACAAGCCGCAAACCATGCATTAGCAAACTTTGCAGGGAAACGTGTCACAAAAGTCTTAACCGCAGCAGTCGACGGCGTCCCCTTAGGTACAATGGTTGCAAACGCGCTTGGCGTGAACCTCATCGTTGCTAAACGAAACAAAGAAGTCGGCGTAAAAGGCTTCCTTGAAGAAACCTATATTCTCGGACGCGACTCAGGCGTAACCGTCACATTGTATATTCCAAAAGATGCCATCAAAAAACGTGACAGCGTACTTATCGTTGATGACATGATTAAAAGCGGGGAAACACAAGAAGCCCTCGTAAACCTGACAAAGAAGGCAAAAGCTGAGGTTTCAGGAATCTTCTCATTAATTGCTATCGGTGAAGAATGGCGTAAACGCCTCAAAGGCGGTCAAGACTCCCCAGTTGAAGTGGTAACCCACTTAAAATCCCCCTTTGACAACTCCTAAACCTTTATTTTAGGTTGCATAATTTTTTCAAGCGGTAATAATTGGAATCACTTAGAGAAACCATATTATCTATACTCAGCCTTTTGGGTTTTACAGTGCTTTAGTGATTTTAGTTTTGTTTGGCACAAATATTGTAAGCCTTGAAACGTTTAGTTTCTTGGTGAACAATTCTTTATTTTGATGGCAGTGGCGACGTTGGCTGTTTACGCCTTTTTGCTGCAAAAAACCTCAAACATAGAGACCTAAAGGGAATTTTTAGCGTAATACTCTTAATGTAGCCGCACTAATCATTGCATCGAGGCATACTTTAATGCGCATGATAAAATGGGAAAACGGAACTGTAATCACCCCAGATCAAACCAAGTTACCTCTTGAAGAAGTCACATTAAAATTAACTACTGTTGACCAAATGGCTGAAGCCATAAAAATGCTCCGCGTACGAGGCGCACCCTTACTTGGCGCAGCAGCAGCGTTTGGCGTTGCACTAGGTGCTTACAATTCAAAAGCAAAAACTCTTCCTGAACTGCTCTCCGACTTGGAAGCCACTGGAGCAATGATAAAACTGCAAAGACCCACCGCAGTTAACCTGTTCTGGGGAACCGACCGCGTCCTAAACATGGCAAGGGCCTTCAAAGGTGATGCTGACGAACTACGGGCAGCTGTTGTTTTGGAAGCGCAGAAGATTGCGGATGAAGATGCCGCCCAGAATTACGCGATCGGCAAAAACGGCGCTGCATTAATCGAAGACGGCGACACAATTTTAACCCACTGTAACGCCGGCGAATTAGCTACCGTAGAATATGGAACGGCACTGGGGGTTATTCGTGCTGCTTGGGAGCAAGGCAAAAAAATCAAGGTCATCGCCGACGAGACTCGCCCATTACTTCAGGGTGCACGGTTAACAACTTACGAGTTGATGCGTGACGGCATTCCAGTGACGTTGATTACTGATAATATGGCTGCTTATGTTATGAGCAAAGGTCTTGTCGACAAAGTGGTCGTGGGTGCTGACCGTATCGTTCAAGACGCGGTTTTTAACAAGATTGGCACTTATGGCGTGGCAGTTCTTGCGCATGAACATGAAATACCCTTCTATGTGGCTGCACCCAAAAGTACTTTCGATTTAACCTGCAAAGCCGCAGAGGTCACTATTGAGGAACGCAAACCCGACGAAGTCACGCACGTTGGTTGCCAGCAGACTGCTCCTAACAGCGTTAAAGTCATGAACCCCGCGTTTGATGCTACACCGTTAAAGTATGTGTCAGCTATCATTTGTGAAACGCAGGTTTACTATCCAAAGGATTTCGAAACTTTCAAAAAAGGAAAATGACTGCTTAGTACGTAGTTGGCATTGGTCGGCTCCAAGAATCCGGGTTCTGGTACTTGATTGCTGGCGAATTGTCTTCTTCTATTTCTTTTTTAGTTACCATTTTGCTAATTGTTTCAAGCAGTTCTCTGTGGTGGTCTTCGTCAGCGATTATTTTTATAAACAGTTTTTTTGTGCTGCTTAGGTCAATGTTGTATTTAGCGTTGATTTCTTTCACCAATACTTCAAGAGTGTTTAACTGCACAAAAATGTAGTATTCTTCGCCCATTATACTTTCAAAATATGTCAATTCCTTAACAAGCCACTGTATGTTTTCAGTGTCTATTTTTTGCGTTTTTGCGATTTCTTTTTGCGCTTTAGCCATGATGTCCCAAGATTGCCCAATTTTTTTTCCGCATTCTTTAGGGTTGACGTTGGTTTGTTTGATGCTTTTGCTTATTCCTTCAAGTATTGTGTAATGTTTTTGGCTGTCGATTGCTATTTCTTGGAAGAGCATTTTTACAAATGGCATATCTGTTTTGTCTGCAATGGAGTTGTATAGTTGGCTGGTACCGTTTTCTAGGCTGCTTAAGCAATGGATGTATTCTGCTAGGGTTTTAGACTCGTTTTGCTGGTTCCTTCTGACATTGATAGTTTTGTTATTAAACGGTTATGAACTGCCAATTCACTATTTCGAATTAACCTTGCTCAAGCAATTCTTCGAGATATTATTTTCTTAACTTAAAATTTGCCGCTTAAAGCCATAACGTTAAAGAGCAAAGTAAAATTAAAAATTAACAGTTGATTTAACTTTGAGCGATACCAACACCAAAAAAGCAGCACCCGTTGAATTCCAAACCAGCGGCAAACTGGCAGCAAAAGGCGTAACAGTAACCGAACAAAGCAACATTGACGCGCTCTCATCACGAGGATACGGTACAACCGAAACCAAAATCCTAACTTTAACATTCTTTGAAGCACTCTACCTGCAAGACAAGGGCATGCTAACCGTAAAAGACGACCAAAACATGCAAGTCGATTTCCAAACCGTATTGCACGCTTACGAAGCTGTTGACGAAAACGCTTGGGTAAACTATCTTGTTTACCGTGATTTACGGAGCCGCGGTTACGTGGTACGGGAAGGGTTTGGTGTCGGAACAGAATTTCGAGTTTATGAACGTGGAGCATACGGCAAAGACTCCGCATCCTACATGGTACTTGGAACACAAGAAGGAAAACCCTTAGGTATCGACATTTTGGCTGACGTCTTGCAGCAATGTCAAAACCAAAAGAAAGAACTTGTCTTAGCCGTTATGAACCGCCGTGGAGAAATCGTGTACTATTCAGTTTCACAGTTAACTTTCAAGTAAGATGAATGCTTAATGGCTAAAAACTATGTTTGGAACGCAAAAGATTACCAAAAAAACTCTCAAAACCAGTACGCTTGGGCACAAGAATTAATCCCCAAACTGCACCTTTCAGGAAACGAAACCCTGCTTGACATCGGCTGCGGCGATGGAAAAATAACCGCTGAAATCGCAAAAGTCATCCCAAACGGCAGAGTCATCGGCATAGACAGCAGCCCAGAAATGATAAACCTTGCCCAAACGCTTTTCCCACAAAACGATTACCCCCACCTAAGCTTCCAACTGGCAGATGCAAGAAACTTTGTTTTCCAAGAAATCTTTGACCGCGTCTTCTCAAACGCGGCATTGCATTGGATACCTAACCAGTCGGCTGTTCTTTTTTGTGTAGAAAGATGCATGAAGCCTGGCGGTAAACTCTTGTTTCAAATGGCCGGCAAAGGTAACGCCCAAAACATCATAAACATTTTAGACGAAATGTTGAAGGTTGAACCTTGGCAGCAGTATTTTGAGGGCTTCAAGTTTCCTTATGGCTTCTTTGACCCTAAAGAGTATACTGCCTTTTTAGAAGAGGCTGATTTGAAACCGTTGCGTGTGGAACTGTTCCCTAAGGAAATGAAGCATCAGGGTGCTGAAGGCTTAGCTGGCTGGGTACGCACAACATGGCTGCCATTTACAGAAAAATTACCAGCAAACCTTAAACCTAAATTCGTAGATGAACTGGTAACACGCTACATTCAGAAGCATCCCGCAGACAACGACGGCATGGTCCATGTAGGCATGATGCGTCTAGAAGTAGAAGCAAAAAAACCATAACAAACTTTTTCTTTTTCTACTTTTCAACATACTAATGGCTTGAAAAAGCGTCAATAGCACCTAACCCTAAAGGTTTCAACATAGAACCCCTAATAGGCTCCAAACAGGGGGATAAATAGGCTGTCAAAACATCATTGCCCTATCTAAAAATTGGTTAGTCAAGAATGTTTGACGAAAACTCTTTTATTGCATTTTTTTTAACCTGAATTCCATAGAGGCTGGTAAAGGTATGAAACAAAAAATTGTTGCGTTTAGCCTTATGCTAACTCTTTTCATTTTAGCCCCTATAATATTCGTTAATCCAACAATTGCCAACTCCCCCACTTCAAATGCTGTTCAGAGTATTGGCATGTCGCCTGCTGATTGGCCCCTTTTTCGCCATGACGCAGCAAACACTGGTTCCCCCGACAATAACGCGCCAGTAACACATGACCTTCTATGGAGCAAAAACATCTTAGTTGACCAAAATGCTTTCTCCATAGTCGGTTCATCTCCCGCTATAGTAAATGGGGTAGTCTACATTGGCTCTGATGACGGTTACCTATATGCATTCAATGCTCTTAACGGTGACCAAGTTTGGAGCCAAAAAGTTGGTGGTTCCTCTGTTTCTTCACCTGCTGTTGTAGATGGCTTGGTTTATGTACGCGACTGGTATGGTAGTGACTACGCTTTTAATGCCTCCACTGGCAAAGAAGTGTGGACTTATTCGGCTGGTTGGAGTTACTCTTCACCCGCAGTCGATAACGGAATCTATTATGCACGTTCATCTGGATATATTACTGCCTTAAACGCTTCAACAGGTTCGCTTATTTGGCGTTCAACTCTGTGGGGCAACGGAGATGGCTCTCCAATAATTGTTGACGACACTATTTACTTAGCTGAATCTGGCTTGGTGTATGCTCTAAATGCACAGGATGGTTCGCTTAAATGGAGCAAAGACCTCCAGTATGCTAGCAACACAGACAACGCCCCTACGGTCTTCAATGACATTCTTTACATATCTTGCCAAAGTGAAACTTTTTTCGCGTTAGACGCAGAAACAGGCGATTCAATATGGAATTTTACAGCTGGAGCCAGTCCCCACTCGACCGCAGTAATATCTGACGGTATCCTTTATCTTGGAAGCGGCTTTCACGGTGTTTTCGCTCTTAATGCTGCTACTGGTGCTCAAATTTGGAATTACCCAATTTCTCCTGGGATGGGTTCCTCTGTAGCTGTCGCAGGGGAAAACGTCTATTTTGAAGGTACTAACGGTGTTATGTATGCACTAAATACTGTTACAGGCCTACAAATATGGAGTTACCCCCTCGGCATTACCGGTACGACCTCTTCGCCCTCAATCGCCAACGGAATTCTATATATAAGAAGCGATAATGGCTACATATTCGCCTTTGGTAAAGCGTCTGCTCCTTCAATTTCTCTCTCCCCCGCATTTGGTCTTCCAGGAACAAATTCTAAAGTGTCTGGAAGCGGCTTCACAGTTGGCTCAACAATAACAGCAACCTTTTGGAGAAATCCGGTTATATTAAGCAACTCAGCGGTAGATTCATTAGGGCACGTTTCAGCCACTTTTCAAGTTCCAGATTATTCACCGTACAATTACCCAATAATAGTTGCTGACGCTGCTGGTCTATCTACTTCATCAAACTTTACTATCCTCGGAAACCCAACCACATCTTGGCCCATGTACATGCATGATCCACAACATTCCGGAACATCCGATAATATTCAGCCAACCAGCCATGACTCGCTTTGGACCTATTCGGTAGATAAGGGTGACATTATGAACTCGATAGCATCCTCTGCTGCTGTTGTTGGAGGAATAGTTTATGGTTCCTCGTTGAACGGCTTTGTTTATGCTCTGAACGCTTACACAGGTGTTTGCTACTGGAAATTCAATGTTGGTGGAACACATTCTTCTCCGGCAGTCGTCAACGGCGTTGTATACGTAGGCGGCAGTAGGGGATTGTACGCAATAAACGCTTATACTGGTAACCAAATTTGGGTTTCCTCACAGGCAATAGACGCCTTAATCTCATCTCCAACAGTTTCTGGCGGTCTAGTTTACACCGGTTCTTTTGCTGAGCGCAGTTTCTATGCTTTCAGTGCCTCAGATGGTCAATTAGTGTGGCAGTTCCAAACGGGGGACTATGCTCAAGGGTCGCCTACAGTAATCGGAAATACAGTCTATGCTAGCTCTTATGACGGGTACCTATACGCGTTGGATGCTTTGAATGGTACTTTACTATGGAAATATAAATGTGTGGAGTCCGGTGACTCGTTATATAATTCGCCGTCAGTTGTTGATGAAGTTGCATATGTTGTCACGTACAAAGGCCGCCTCTTAGCTTTAGATGCATATACTGGAAACAAAATTTGGAACCAAACAATTGCCCAGGCAGGTCCTAGTTCATTGCCGGTTTACTCGAATGGGACACTATATCTTTCTACTCAAAATGGCGTTTATGCTCTCGATGCAAGTTCGGGACAAGAAATTTGGTGCTCGACTTTATCTCAGGTAAGTGTCTCTCCCGCCATAGTTGGAGATGTGCTATACGCAGGGTCATCTGACGGCTGTGTAAGCGCAATAAATACGTCGACAGGAACCACATTATGGCAGTATCAAACAGGCAGCTATCTTAGAGCGCCAGTATCAATAGCAAATGGGGGCATCTATTTTGGAACAGCATCTGGCAAAATTTGTGCAATAGGCTCTCCATTGAATCAACCGACTCCATCCCCCACGTCTACGACAACACAAATCCCTTCAACAACCCCTGCCTCCACAGCCGCCTCATCCACTTCAACAGCCTCTTCAACTTCAAACCCCTCTACCCAACAACCAACTAACAATGTAGATGATGTTCCTCATGCTCCAGAATCGCCAGTTGTTTTAATCATCGGCGGCCTAATAGGTTCAATCGTAGTTGCTGGATACGTAAGATTAACAAAAAACAAGCGGAAAATAACCTAGCGGGCTGGCCCAAAAACCATTGTATTTATTTTAGTGCTTTATCATTTTAGGGTTGATGTCAGGCAAAGAGTTTTTCCTAAACCGTTACGAGCAACTGGGCTGGAAATATCTACCAGTTAAGCTGCGGCAAGCCATACGTTTCAACCAAACCAACGTTAAAGGGCAAGATTTAGTTTTGCGGCTATCCAGTTTAGGGGTGAATCTGGAAAAAATCAGTTTCTTGCCTCAGGGCTACTGGGTTTTGGATTCAAACGTTTCTGTAGGTGCCACAGCCGAGTACTTGCTGGGTTTGTATTCGGTGCAGGAAGCCGCCGCCCAAATCCCAGTCACATTATTCACCAACCTGAAAGACAAAAAGGTGCTTGACGCTTCAGCAGCACCCGGCGGAAAAACCGTGCAGTTAGCAGACAACATGGAAAACACGGGCAGCATAATCGCAATAGACATTAACAAACGCCGCTTAACCGCCTTAAGCAACCATCTGGAACGTTGCCACGTGAAAAACACGGTTGTTTATCAGCTTGACGCCCGAAACGCGCCAAAAATGGCTTTAAAATTCAACCGAATACTTGTTGATGCTCCGTGCAGCGGCAACTTTGCAGGTGACTCTGACTGGTTCCAAAATCGCACCATGCAAGATGTTGAACGCAACGCCCGAGTGCAACGCGAAATGCTCATGAAAGCCTCCGAATGCCTAACCCCAGACGGAGAAATTGTTTACTCAACCTGCTCATTGGAGCCCGAAGAGGACGAATTAAACATGGATTGGGCAATAAACAGGCTGGACCTGCAAATAGCCGAAATAAATTGCCCCGGAACTCCCGGGTTAACCAACATTTTCGGCAAACAATTAGACCCGTCAGTTGCGTTTTGCCGCAGGTTTTGGCCTGACCAGACGCAAGGCTTTTTTGTATGTAAACTTGTGAGGCGCAATGCATGAAAGCGAAGGCAGTTTTGGATTTTGCTTTGCAGTTTGGCGTAAAAATTAACTTCAACGAGGACCTAATAGTTCAGCAGGATGGACGCTTTTTCCTGTTAAACAGCCAAATTAAACCTCTTGTTAAAGCTGACTTCTTTTACGCTGGTACTTTTTTGGGTAAAGTTAAGGCGGGCAAATTCTTTCCAAGCTTCAACCTGCTCTTGATGCTTGCACAGCAGGAAGCAAATCGTGTTGTTGTTGACAGAAAAGCTGGTTGGCTGTTCATCTGTGGCAGAGACATCTTTAAGAAGGGTATAATTCGAACGCATGGTCAGGTTAGGCGTAACTGTCATGTTTTGGTGCTTAACGAATTTGGTGAATGTCTTGGGTTTGGCAGGGTCCTATCTGGGATGGAGCAGCAGGTGGAAAAGGGAGCGGTTGCGGTGGCTAATGTGTTGGATGTGGGTGACTTTTTGCGTCGTGAGCGGGGTTTATAGGTGTTGTCGGTTGTTTATTGTTTAGCGGTTTGTTTGTTCTAACTGTGCCTGCGAGGCTGTTTAGTTAGCACACTATTTCAACAAAACTTTGACCCATTGAACATTTATCTAATACAGTTAGCGATAAACTTATATATGTTTACGTTTAACATGTTTTCCATAACATCTGGAAACGGGATAGCAAGCTTATATAAAAAGGGAGACAGCAATTAAATGAAGAATTTCAAAGATGCAGTTTGGAAAGAGAATGTAACCCAAGTTGTTAAAACAATCCAAGAGAAAGACATCAAATTCGTCAGGCTTCAATTTACCGACATAAACGGTATGTTGAAAAACCTTGCCGTAAGCTCCAAAAACATTGAAAGTATTTTTGAAAACGGACAATCATTCGACGGGTCCTCAATTACCGGTTACAGGCCAATTGAAGAATCCGACATGGTTCTGTACCCAGACCCAACAACCTTCGCTATACTGCCATGGCGTCCAAAAGAAAAATCCTCCTGCAGACTAATCTGCGACATATACACGCCACAAAACAAACGCTTTGAAGGAGACCCACGCTACATTCTCGAAAGAGCAGTAGAAAAAGCACACAAAGCAGGATACACTTACATATGCGCTCCAGAACTCGAATTCTTCATCGTAAAAGAAGCAGAGAACGGCGGATTACCAACACCAATCGACCTAGCAGGATACTTTGACTTCCACCCAGGCGACCTCACAGATGACCTCAGACGTGAAATCGCCGACACAGCAGAAGCATTCGGCATAGAAATCGAAATCAGCCACCACGAAGTAGCCTTAGGCCAAAACGAAATCGACTTCAAATACGGCGAAGCCCTCGTCACAGCTGACCGCGCAATCACCATGAAAATGTGCGGAAAAGTAGTAGCTGCACGAGCAGGATACATGGCCACTTACATGCCAAAACCATTCCAAGGAATCAACGGCAGCGGCATGCACTGTCACCAAAGCCTCTGGAGTGCCGACGGCGCAGCAAACATGTTTTACTCCGAAAGCGCCAAAAACGGTTACCTCTCAGATCTTGCACGCAACTTCATCGGTGGACAACTCGCCCATGGACGAAAAATGTGTGCAGTCCTTAACAGTTGGCCAAACAGCTTCAAACGATTAGTTCCAGGATACGAAGCACCAGTCTATCTTGCATGGGCACACAAGAACCGCAGCCCACTTATCCGTGTACCTAACTTTGGCGGAAGAAAAAGCGCTGCAAGATGCGAAATCAGATGCCCAGACGGCGCCGGCAACCCGTACCTGCAATTTGCTGTACTCTTAGCAGCAGGCCTTGACGGTATCAAGAACAAGACTGACCCAGGCGACCCAGTAGAACTAAACGTTTACCACATGAGCTATGAAGAACGCAAAGACCGCGGAATTGTTTCACTGCCGGAATCACTCAAAGAAGCACTCGACGAATTTGAAACCAGCGACCTCATGAAAGAAACCCTTGGCGAAACAGCCTTTGAAAACTTCCTTAAAGAAAAACGCCGCGAATGGGACGCATACAGACTACAAGTCACCGAGTGGGAAGTTAACCGTTACATCAAACGACTCTAAAACCACAAAAAAGTAAGCCTTTTTGGCTTACAACAAAACTTCTTTTTTAAAAAATTTATTTTTTGATTTTTTCAAGCAAACCTGTGATTGGAACTGTTGTTTGTTCATGTTTTTTTAGGTCTTTAACAACCACTGTGCCCTCTTTAAGTTCGCGTTCGCCAACGATAACAGCGTAATCAAGGCTACGTTTGTCTGCCGCTTCTAATGCTTTGCCCATTTTGCGTCCCATAACCTCGAATTCTACCGAAACACCTTCATTGCGCAGAGACTGTGCAATTTTTAATGCTTCAGTCTTTACTGATTCAGTGATTGGGATTACCACTGCATGTTTTTCCTCTTTAGTTGATAGGGCTGTGTTTTGGGTTTGAAGCGCAATTGCTATTCGGTCTATTCCATGTGCGCAGCCGACTGCGGGGGTGGATTCTCCTCCGAATGCTTCGATTAATCGGTCGTATCTTCCTCCGCCTCCAAGAGCAATTTCCAACTGTGGAATGTAGATTTCGAAAATCATGCCCGTATAGTATTCGAGGCCACGAGCGAAGGCTGGGTCAACAGTTAAACAAAGTTCAGTACTTGAAGTGATAAGCGTTAGGATTTCAGATAGGTTTTCGGCTGCTGCTTTAGCGTTCTCGTAACCAGAAACTAAGGCTTTAACTTGTTCAATCGTGTCACGCCAATCTTTTCCTTTAATGTCAATTAAGCCCTGAAGTGTTGTTCGGCATTTTTCGGATTCTACAAGCTTAAGCGCTAAGTCATACTCTTTTTTGTCCATGCGCTGCAGAACTGCGTTTTGAGTTTTCTCGTCAACTCCATCTTGGCTTAGAATGCCGCGGATGACGCCGATGTGACCAATCTTGAAAGCGTACCCTTGCAATCCAAGTGCCCACATGAAACGGTTGGTTAGTAGGACGATTTCGGTGTCTGCTTCTGGCTTGTTTGAACCCATTAATTCAAAGTTTGACTGCCAAAACTCCCTGTACCTGCCCCGTTGAGGTTCGTCATACCTGTAAACGGTGCCTACACTAAACAGTCGTAGCGGTTTTGGCTCATTTTTCAGGGCTGTCGTGGCTAAACGCGCGATTGAAGCGGTGAATTCTGGGCGTAAGGCAACTTGGCGTTTTCCTAAGTCTTCAAAAATGAACATTCTTTGGCGTATTTCGTCGCCTGATTTGGCGCTTAACAATTCTAAGGGTTCAACGTGTGGGGTGATGGCTTCTTTGAATCCGAAAAGATTGGCGGTTTCGCGTGCTTTTGTTATTACATGGGTGAATGTTTGGGCTTCTTGGCCAAGTAAATCTCGCATTCCGCGGACTGTCTGGAAAGATGGCATACAACAACTTCCTTTTTCTGTAAGTTTAACTTGGTTATTGATGATGCACTTATTCTTTTAAACTCTATCTTAAACCTGCTATAAGTTTGTCAGCCTATTTAGGCTCTAATAGTCAATCATTGCAGAAAAGGATATAGAGAAACCACTAACGTTAACCTATTTGTTCATTGGATTAGCTGGAAAAACAAGAGTTTTAGAATTTTCCAAGAACTACCCCACATGGTGACCAACCACGTCTTCGCCGTGAAACTCGCTGTGTTCTCTGCGCAGATGCTCCAAGTGAACTCCGTGCAGATGAGCTTCGACGGCTTCTTTTAGGGGGAAAAGTTTGCCGCATTCAGGACACATAAACTGGTTCCGGTTAACCTCAACAGCTGAGTATCGTGCCCAGCTGTATGTTTGGGTTCAGTGTTAACTGACTGAATAATTGAAGCCAAAAATTTACACCTCAAAAAATTCTAGCCACTTCGCATGCAATGAACATATGTGATAAACACCAAACAGTCACATAAATCATTAATTTGAAACTCGCAGGTGACAAAATGAAGAAGCTGCCTATTTGAAGCCTATTAGAGGTTCTATGTTAAAACCTATAGAGGGTAGGGTGAAACCAGCCTAAAAAGGCAAAACACTAAGGGGGTAGGTGCTAATGGCTGAAAAACAAACCAAAGTATGTTGAAAAACTAAAAAAAGATGGTTAGGCTTCAAGCAACGTCTTTAACAATCTAATTGCTGACCACGCTGCCAACGCGCTTGTGTGTGGGTTGTCTGGGTGTGGGTCGTTGGCAAATTGCATGTGCATTTCCCCGTAGCGCCATTTGACGTTGATTTCGTGTGTGTTGCGTTTGACTTTTGGGTCGGAGACTACTTGGACTTTGACTTTTGCGGGTTTTACTGTTAGGGCTAAGGTGGCAGCGACGTTCATTTCACGGGGGAATTTTTGTGCGGCTTCTTTTGCGTAGCCTTCGTAAACGATGAGTTCTTCAGTGTTGTCTTTACCGAGGGCTTTAGGAGGTTTATGTGTGGTTAACGTGATTTCTTCAATGCCAGCTATTGCAGCACTCGAAAGCGCGTCTAAACCGCCGATTGCACCTGCTGGAAAATGAACACGCGGACTTGAAGTGTCAAGATTAAGCAATGCACCTGTGCTCATGACAATAAAGTCAACGTCAGCAGCTACAAGTTTATCAAAGTATTCAGTGACAGCTTTCTGGGAAGCAGCTTCCACAACCACTTTAGGCTTCTGCGCAAGCAAAGTATCTACGCTATCAACTACTTTGACTGGAAACTGCAGTTTACTTTTTAGGTTTTGAGCACGCAGTTGGTCCACGTCATAAACAACTAGTTCTTCACATTTTACGAGTTCACGCTGAACTGCTTCAGCAAGTACGGTGCCGATTGCGCCAGCGCCGATTAAACCAACACGTTTAGGTTTAGCCATGTTTTTTTCGCCTTTTAATATTCCGCTAAAATGAACACGTCAGTTGAGGTGACTTGTCTTCCATTAACGGATTTTTCTGGTAAGACTTTAATATTTTCAATTTTTAATGTTGATGCAATGTCGATTGAGCCTTTCTGAAGGACCTCTGCGGTTGCTGCATCTCCTGCATAGACTGTGACGTTTTTGATTGGAGCGTTGAGTGGCATCTTCTTTTGTGCTTTGTCATTGCGGATTTCGCCTAAGACGGCTATGATTAAGTCGCCTTGCTTTTCCACTTCCTCACTGACAAAGGCAGGGTTGAATTTTGGCCATTGTGATACTTGGATGCTCGGGTAACCCTTGCCGTCAACGTACATATACTGATAAATCTCTTCAGTCAAGTGTGGAGCAACAGGCGCAAACAATTGCAGTAAACGATAAAGGACCTCGTAAAGCGTGTATTGTGCAGCGAGACGGCTTTCTTTACCGTGAACCTCTGGACGGTACAGGCGGTCTTTAACCGCTTCCAGATAGTAGTCACAGAAGACGTGCCAGGTAAAGTTACGGATGTCCTCCACTGCAATGTTGAATTGGCATTTCTCTAAGGATTCAGTGACTTTTTTGGTAAGATTTTCTGTCTTGCTGATTATCCATTTATCAAGAAGCTGTAACTGAACATTCTCTGCAGTTTGTGGCGCGTAATCTTCGAGCAGTTTGCTTGCAAAACCCGAAGCGTTCCATAACTTGTTAAGGAACCGTTTGCCGTATTCAACATCTTGTACACGGTAAGGAATGTCGGAGCCTGTGGCGCCGCCGCCTGCAGCCCACTGCCTAACCGCGTCAGCACCGTTCTTATCAAGCGCTTCTGGTGCCGCAGCATAATTTTTGAGCGATTTGCTCATTTTTCTGCCGTCCGCGCCAAGTACCATGCCGTTGATTAAGACACTGTTAAAGGGGCGTTCATCAAACAGGGCTAGATGGCGTACCATAAGGTAGTATGCCCATGTACGGATAATGTCAGTTCCAGATGGGTGCATGCTTGCGGGAAACAGGTGCTTCCAGTCTGCACGGTCAGGCCATCCAGCATGAACAGCACAAGTAATTGAACTATCCATCCAAGTGTCCATAACGTCTTGTTCGGGCGTGAAGTCTTTGCCGCCACATTTCGGGCAAGCATCGATTCGGGGGCCTTCCAGTTTAGGGTCAATTGGCACCCATTCAGGCTTTGCAACAATGATTTCGCCACAGCCTTTGCAGTACCAAACTGGAATCGGCGAAGCGAAAAGTCGTTGACGGCTAATCACCCAATCCCATTCCAACGCTTTTGCCCAGTCGATTAGACGGTTTTTCATGTAATCTGGATACCATGGAATCGCGTTAGCTTCTTTCTCCACTTTGCCGGAGAGCTCCATGGTTTTCATAAACCACTGCTTGCGTTCAAGAATTTCAACGGTAGTTTTGCATCGGTCACAGACGCCGACTTCCTGCTGAATCTTTTCAGTTTTCTCAAGTAATCCAGCTTCGGTTAAGTCAGCAACAATGGCTGCACGCGCCTTGTTTAGGTATAAGCCTGCGTATTTGCAGCCTGCCTCAGTTATTTGACCGTTCTCACTGATGAGACGAATCACTGGGAGCTTGTGTTTTATGACGGTTTTCACGTCATCTTTATCGCCATAAGTGCAGATTTGAACAGCGCCAGTGCCAAAAGTCATGTCAACGGCTTCGTCGGCGATAATAGTGACTTCACGGTTCATTAGGGGTACAGCAATTTTTCTGCCGACGTATTGGCTGTAGCGTTCGTCTTTTGGGTTAACTTTGACGGCGACGCAGGCGGGAATGAATTCGGGTCGCGAAGTCGCAATTAAGAGGTGTTCGCTTGAACCTGCCAAGGGAAACTTGATGTAATGCAGGACGCCCTCTTTTTTGACATGGTCCACTTCAGCATCGGCAATGGCTGTTTCGTCGCGGGGGCACCAGTTGACGGGATGGGTGCCTTGGTACATGTAGCCTTTATGATAAAGTTGGATGAAACTGAGTTGGGTACGGCGCCAATAGTCAGGATCCATTGTTTTGTATTCGGTGGTCCAGTCGATGGATGCGCCAAGTTTAAGGATGCCTTCTTTCATCATGGCAATATATTTTTCGACAAGCGCCATACACATATTGCGGAACTGGTCAGGTGGCATGTCGCGTTTGCGGATGTTGTTAGCTTTTTCTACTTGGATTTCTATGCCTAAGCCGTGGCAGTCCCAGCCTTGCGGGAAAAGCACGTTGTAGCCTTGCATGCGTTTGAATCGGGCTACTATGTCAAAATATGTCCAGTTGAGGACGTTGCCCATGTGCAGTTCGCCTGACGGGTAAGGCGGAGGCGTATCAATACTGAACGGTTCGCGGGTTTTGTCGTTCCAGTCATAACGGTTAATTTTCATTTCTTCCCATTTGCTCTGCCATTTCTGCTCTATTTCGGCAAACTTGTACTCTTTAGGCATAGGCTGCATGACTATCAATCCAAACTGTATCTGTTTGACTTTAGCAAAACGGAAATAGCACCTAAAAACGTTACCCTACACAAAAGAACAAGAAAAAGGGCTATTTGGCCCAAGTTTAACCTGTTTGGTTCCAATAAAAGACTTGACCGTACTTTGCGTTGACGGGAAACGCAGGGTCATCATAGATGATATCCAGTTTCTGTCCGTAAAGCCCAAGCATGTTCTGTAGTTGAGTCCATATTTGGTCTATTGTACTTGTGGTGTTCCATAATCCCCAAGTCTTATCTTGGAAATAACGCATGCCCGAACCGTAACTGTTCGGCAAAACAAACGCAACTTCCGCCTGCACGTTGTTGGTTTCTTGTGTGTTTTGCACTACTTCGTTCCAGAATTTTTCCATAGCATCAAAATGTTCTTCTTTTAAAAGAGCGCAGTCGTTGCTGATGGTGGCGTTTTGGGGGTTAAACATTGTGCTAGTTTGGTTGTAGTTAAAGACTATAACGTATTTTGCGCCGCTTTCATAGGACTGCTTCATTTCATCGTACATTTGCTCTGGAGTTTGCAAGTATGGTGCATCGTTGCTTTGCCAAGTAATCATTGTTCCCCAATCTTTACCCTGCATGTTCGCGGCTCCCCTGACTAACCCAATTTCTTGGGTTGGATTATTGTTCCAGCCTAACTGGGCAAAAATAGTGTCATACCCTGCTAGGTAATCGTACCAGTAAAGCGCGTAGTCTGAAGTCATAAGTTTAATGTTTGTTTGGTTTCGGACTGTACAGCTTAGTATGCTGTGTTTAGAATCAACGTAACGTTGTGCTACGTCGGCTTGGGTTTGCAATGGCCGGGAATCCCATACTTGCTGGTAAGGTTCGAACTGGCTTATGTCGCCTTTATCGGTGACTAATGTGCCGTTTGAATATTGGACTGTGCCATCTGGCTGGTAGTACAGCGTAGGTTCAAAGCTGTAATTTATGTATCTTTCAAGGGAGATAGTTTTGTTTGTAAAGTAGATTGTCGTGTTTGATACATAGGTTCCAGCAGTAAAGTTGCTGTCACCTAACGTAATGTGAACTTCTCCAGACGGATAATACGTATAATCACTGTATGTATTTGTGTCATTTGAATCTACAAAATAATGTTTGCTCATTGTGCCGTCAGGCGTAACGTAGGCTGATTCGCCAGTTTCAATATTGTTAAGGGTTGAGCCTTTGTCAATCATTTTTCCTCCCGGCTCATCATTATAGTAGAGCCCCAAGAAGTGGCTGCCCCACCTTGGCTCAGCTATCTTGGTAAAGTTAGCACACGTGTTATCTGCGGCGCCATTGTAAGAGTAATAAACTATAATGTCTAACCCTGAGTTGACGGCGTAATCACATATTTCTGTTACAGCAGAAAGCTGCGCCATTAATGGGCCTGATTGGATGACAAAAAGGTTAGTGTAGTTTTTGACCTGATCTATAAGCGCTTTTGCTTCTGTGGTTGAGTTGCCACAGTAAGTTACGCCGAAGTAGAAGGGTTTCTTTTGCGCCACTTCAACAGTGGGTGTCGGTGTAGCTGCTGGCGGGGTAGGAGTGCTTGCTGGTTGGCCACTACCACCTAACCCCCAGAACGCGGAAGCTACAAGAGCAATAATAATCACTACTGTCACCGCTGACAAGAGTAAAATTTTGTTTGACCGTGAAACCACGATGGATACCTCAGGGTTTGAGCAGTTTTACGGTCAGGTAAAATATAGTTCTATGTTTTAGAACACACCGTCATAGGAGCAGAACAGGGGATGTTAGAACTGTTAGACTCTGTCAAGCGTTGGTGCCTTACGGCGTCCATCCCAAGCATGATGCAGCGCCAAACCTGGATGATAAATCAGCAAGCGCGGTCCAGAATAGCTCATGACTTTGCGCACTTCCGCTTTCATATCGGGTTTATAGCAGTGGATTTTGCATTTGCCGCAGGTGCTTTTCTTGTCTTGGAAGGGGCATTTGTCAAGGCGTTGGATGGCGTAGTCTTTGAATTGTTGGCATTCGGGGCAGAGCTCTCCGTTGGTTATATGGTGGTGCCCTTTGCAGTAGATGTCAACCATGTAGCTGATGGTTTTCTTTTCACGTATCATTCTTTTATGAGTTGGGTTTGGTGGTTGAGGCTTCATAATTTGATCAGTTGAAGTATTATACAGGTCCTTTGTAGATTAGTTTTTACCCTTACAGCTTAGGGTTTTGATATGAAACGGTTATTTTTAATGTAAAACCGCCAAAGCAGGTCCTTCCATTCACCAGCGTAGTCAACGCCCACACGTTTCAATGCCGCAATTTCATCCAGCGGCATGTCTGGAGCCTCTTCAACGTACAGCGGCGGAACAGTCAAATCCAGCAAGTTCTGAGCCCTTGAGATGCCCATTGCAATGCACAACCTGCCAGGACCGTTTGTAATGTTCACCGGTTTCTCGGGGCAGCCTCGACGTTTTGCCATAAGCTCCACGCCCTCAACGGGTTCAAGCGCCCGAATCAAGACGGCTTCAGGCTTTCCCGGAATTGAGCCGGCTGTGATGTTAATGCAGTTGTACATGCCATAAATGAGATAAACATAGGCGTGACCCTTTTGTCCGTACATGACTTCGTTTCTCGGTGTGCGGCGTCCGCCTGAACTGTGAGCCGCTTTGTCTTCTGGTCCACAGTAAGCTTCAGTTTCAACGATTCTACCGGCTGTGATACCGTCGTCTGTTTTATGGACAAGAATTTTGCCAAGCAAGCTTTTGGAGACAGTTAAGATGTCTTGCTCATAGAACGGTCTTTGAAGAATCATATGTTAAACAAGATAATTCGCGTATAATTAAATTTGCAGCGCACGCACTAAAACAACACCCGACGTAACCTTTTGGGGCCTAAGCGGCTTTATGTTGAAATCTGAAAAAAGCAGCTTTTTAGTTAAGTAATCGAGCTTCTAAGAAGAGTAGCAGTAGTCTTAAGTCATAACACTTATATCTTAATAGAGCTTTCCATTGTTTGTTGAAGCGTAATCAAATGAAGCAACCATTAGCAGTCTTTAGCGTTGCCCTCGGAGCGGCTTTAGGGTTTGGCCTTCTAACAGTTTTAATAGACCATATTTTAAGAATAATGCTGGTGCCTGAAGTCAACGTCTATTCTTTTAGCACTTTTTCAATGGCAACCTCACTATTTGCGCCAGTTGCCTATATTTTATCATTCATCTGTTTTTACCAGTTTGGAAAAAAAGCCAAAATCTTAGTTGCCAAAAAAACAACAGTTTTAGCCCTGTTAGTGGGATTGATGATAGGTACAACAATTACAACCTCCATTATAACTTCAAGCAACTTGCCACTTGCAACAACCATCAGTCTTATACTGAGTTATTCATTTGCTGGCGTCTTCCCATATTTGTTCTCAGCATTGGCAGGTTTACTGTTTGCGGAAATTAAAGAAAAGAGGGACAACCAAAATTTAAAAGTGGAATACGAAGAGCAAAACATGCCAGTCAACCAATAATTTCAACAAAAAACGTGTTTTTGGCGTCTTTTAACAATTAGTAGGAGAAAAACAACAATTGCAATTAGTATTACTGCAATCGTTAGAACTTTGGGAAGGCTTGAATTTGGAATAGGTGTAGGGTTTACTGTTAAAGCGGGTGTATTGGTTTGTTCAGGGGAAAATTTTTTGGCGACCAATAGAATATTAGTCTTTCAAATAGATCGAAGGTACTTATTGCTGAATTAATTGCAGAATTATTGCATGTAATAGTGGGAGGTTGTCTTTGTTGTTTGCATCTATTGCGTAGGGTGTATTATATGTCCCTGTGTTGTTATTTTGTGTGGCATTTGGGTATCTGGATTGGTAGTCGCTCCAAAAATTACCGGCCAAACCGTTATCCCACGAAACAACATCAGTTGCAATTGAATTATTTGATATTTCATGTCGTGGCTATGTCAATTAACAACTTGCACTTGATTATTTATTAGGTTGTTACTGAAGAAGACGTTATCAGTACCCCCTGGAAGTTGTATTAATGAAATGTAATTCAATAAGTAAACTCCAACTGAGTTTTGAGTTAAGGAATTATTATATACTTGAGAACTGTTGGCGCCTTGATATAAAATTCCTGTTTTTTGGTTTTTTAGCGTGTTACCATAAACGATGTATTGTATTACCCGCAGCAAGAGAAATACCTCCAGAATAATAGGCATCCATTATTGATTTTACCGTTAGAAATTGTGTTTTTTTCGATTGTAACATTGATTGCTTCAACATAGATACCGGTCTGATAAAGTTTCTATATTGTTTTCGGAAATTAAAACGTTATCGGTTCCAGCATGCAATGAATTCCCCAATACCAACTCCCTCGATATTATTTCCAGTCGATAATTTGATCTTATACCCCAAACCCCAATGCCCATATCGAAAGCCTGAATATCATTATTGGTTATTTGGCAGTTTGAACTGTTATTGGCCATTCCAATTCCGTAATCGCTTCCAGTGATATTGAAATTCAAATTTGCACATTATCCGCCTGTATAGTCTACTGTTGTAAATGGAAGCGTATTTTAGAGTGTGGCCATTGATGATGGTATCTTCTCGATTTTCCCCGACTAATGTTATTGGTTTGTCGATTACTATTAGCTCGTTGTAAATGCCGTTGCGTACGTGGATTGTGCTTCCGGGTGTGGCGTTGCCGATTGCCGCTTGTATGGTTGGGTAATCGTCTGGAACAATAATTGACATGGATGATGCATAATGGGTGAAGTATTCAACTAAAGCGGCACCTGACGCAACCAATAGAACAAATGCCAATATTATTGCCCATTTACTTCTTGACATTAAATCGCTTCTATAAAAAACGCTTTTTAAAGAATATTAGTTTGTCGCTAACATGGCTATGGAGAATAATAAAGTGTGTTCGAGCAGCTGCTTTATTTTATAAACCAACCTATTAGACTCCAAATAGAAACTCACGCAGAAACCTATAGAGGTTAGGCAGAAATTGAGCCTAACTTTGAAACCCTGAAACCCTTAGGGGGGTAGGTCAGTTTGGTTGAAAACAAGCGCATTAACATGTTGAAATTCAGTACTTTAAACCGGAACTTTTTGGTTTATGGGGAATCAAACTAAAATATTAGTTTTAACAGTATTTTGTTTAGCATAGGTCCTGGGGAGCTGAGAAAAATGACTCGGCTGAGAGGACAACTTAATGGTTGTCGACCCAATGAACCTGACCCAGTTAATACTGGCGGAGGGAACCAAACAAGTGAACACTACAAACCAAACCAAAATTCAAAATCCACCATCTTTTAAAAACCCCAAAGTTTTAGCCGAAATGGCCATATTCACCGCTTTGGCGACGGCGTTAAGCAACATTGTAATTTATGTTATGCCGCAGGGCGGTTCAATCACGCTTGCCTCGATGGTGCCAATCATTTGGCTCGCGCTAAGGCGTGGACCAAAAGTTGGCATAGTCACAGGAGCAATCTACGGCATGATACAGTTCATGCTGTTGCCATACGCCATTGACCCATTCCAAGTGCTTTTCGATTACCCATTCGCGTTTGCAGTCTTAGGTGTGGCAGGGTTTTTCCCAAACAGACCCGTCATTGGCTCATCAATCGCTATTTCGCTTCGTTTTGTGATGCATTTCATTTCAGGCGCAGTATGGTGGGCACCCATTTACGCGCCAGGCGTTGACCCGATCGTTTACTCATCCGTCTACAACGCAAGTTACCTGCTACCTGAACTTGTAATAAGCGGCATCATACTTTACATACTGCAACAAACCAGGGTTCTAAAGGCTTACATGTAAAGGAGAACAAAAGTGGGAAAACTCAGCAACCAAGAACTGCAAAAACTCCTCAACTGCATAAAAAAAGACGACCGTGTACTTGTGCCTCCAATGATTGGGTACGACGCTGGAGTTCACCGCCTCGGCGACAAACTATTGGTGGTTTCAACTGACCCATGCACCGGCGTGCCCCGTGAATGGTTCGGTTGGCTACTAATCAACTACTCCGCCTCTGATCTCTCCCTTTTCGGAGCAAAACCAGAATTCTGCACCATCAACCTGCTCGGACCAAGACCCATCGACCCCACCATCTTCCAAGACATCATGAAACAGACATGCGCCGCCGCAGACGAATACGGAATCAGCATTGTTCGGGGACACACAGGCATGTACGACAGCCTAAACGACCTAATGGGCGTCTGCACTGTTTACGGAACCGTTGAACCAGAAAAGCTCATTACGCCGGGAAACGCTAAAGCCGGCGATTTAATAATGTGCACTAAACCCGTCGGCATTGAAACCCTAACCAATCTCGCCCTGACTCACCCTAAAACTGTAATGGAGCTTTTTGGGGAATCAAAAACCCGAGAACTCGCTGGCATGGTAAAGATGCAGAGTTGCGTCAGAGAAGCCCAACTATTGGCGGGGGCAGGGTGTGTGGATGCGATGCATGACGCGACCGAGGGCGGATTTGTAACGGGGCTAAATGAGTTGTCGGAGGCTTCGAAAGTAGGCATGAAAGTTATTTGGGAAAATATCCCCATCCCCAAAGAAGCTTTGTTGCTGAAAGAGCGGTTTGGTCTTAGCGACGAGCAAATCTTAGCGTTATCTTCGACGGGCACGATTTTGGCGGCTGTTACACCAGCTAAGAAACAGAAAACTGTTGAAGCTCTAAAACAAAACGGGCTTAACGCTTGTTTCATAGGAGAATTCACAGAAAACAAACAAAGAATCATTGTTAAATCAGGAAAAGAAAACGTTTTTCCCGCGTATGCCGAGGATGTTTACACGCGGCTGCAGTTGATAAAAGAATAAAAAAATTATTTTTTGAGCTCTTTGAGTACATAGTTAACGATTTCTTCAGCAATATTTACTTCTGCAACCGCTTGCAAGCCCTTCCAGCCTGGCTGACTATTCACGTCAACAATACGCGGACCTTCAGGACCCTCAAGAATGTCTACACCAGCAATTTTACATCCAACTGCTCTTGCCGATTTTATCGCTAAGTCCTCAAATTCTTTGCTGATTTTCTCTGGAGCAGGTCTGGCGCCTCTGCTATAATTGGTCTTCCAACCTGTCGCTACTCGACGCATTGAAGCAACGACTTGGTCGCCTATTACGAATGCGCGTATGTCTGAGAAGCCGTGTTGCACAAATTCTTGCATATAAATAACGCCATGATGGAAGGTAATTGCTTTGAAAATCGTGTCTGCAACGTCAACATCGTTTATGCGAGTTGCTCCTTGACCGCGTGAACCGAAAATCGGTTTAACCACAACATCGCCCCCAAGCTCATTAAAGGCTGCTAAAGCTTCGTTTACACTTTCAGTAGCCAACGTGCGCGGCACGGGAACCCCAACGTCTTCCAGAAGGGCCAAAATATCATACTTGTCAACGCAGTGCTCTATTGCGTTTGGCGGGTTTACCATGTAAAAGCCTTTGCGTTCCATCTTGTACAGCATATCCATTCGGAAAACTAATTCTTCAAGTGAACCGCGTCCAATTGGACGAATTATTAGTGCATCTAAATCGTCAAGTATGCTTGTGCCGTTTATTTTGAAGCAAGGTTTGTAGGCTAATCGTGCGACAAGCCTTGGAAAAGTGAAGCACTCGTAGGGTATACCATGCCGGGTTAAGGCGTCCCGTACTTGGGTGCTACTCCATGCTTCAGGGTTTCGTGTCATTATGCCAAATTTCAATTTGGGTCTGTCCTGTCCCTTACGTTCTGTTTAGAAAACATGCTGGACATTCGGCTCTTAAAGGTTCTGGGTGGAATGAAAAAATTAAGCGCTTAATTAGAGTCATCTTCAGGTTTGAAAAAGAATGCGCGGACTCGACTGTTTCTGCCCAGTAATTCACCGATGAATGCACCCATTGTTAAGCAGATTATTAGAGTTGGAAAAATGAAGAAGGGGTCAACAAAGATGACCTCCAGTAAGCCTGTGCCCATTAGAATTAGCATTATAGCTGCCCAAATACCAAAACCGATGATAGAAGCGCCTACAAAAAGAAAAGTGGCCCGCTTAGATTTGGACAAACTAGACGAAGTAACTCTAATGTAACCCATAAGACCAATTAGAAGCACGATTGTAACCATCAAAACCGCAATATTGCCTAAACTAAACCCTATCATATAGCCAGCTAATGAAAACGCTATAGCCATAACCATGGCAACCATTACCCAGTAAGACTTTTTTGTTGTTATCCCGGGAGCTTCAGGCGTCGCTTCACGTTTTTTCAAATTAGCTTTGGTTTTGGCTTTAGTTTTAGATTGCTTAGGCATGAAAGTAATGTTCCAGCTTCAGCACTTATTAACATTTACAAAAAAACCTGACTATAAATTAAAAAATGAAAATAAATCAAAAAATAAAAAAGAAAAAGAAGATAATTTACTCAGTTGTGTTTTCGTCGCTTTCGTCGATTTGACCGTCGCTTGCCGCTTCGGTTATGAGGTCGGAAGGCGCCTGATGAGGCGCTGTAGAAGGGTGGCTGTCATGTGTTAGCTCCTCTACTGTTATGGTTTCAATTGCTGGAGATTCTAATTGTTCCATAACTTTTTCGAGTGTTTGCTCAACTGAAGCTTGCTCGGTAACCTCGAAGACTTGGAGTGGAACATCCGCAACTGGTTGTTCTTCAGCTACGTCAACAACTGCTTCTTCAACTGGAGCAACTGTTTCTTCAACGATTGCTGCTTCCATGATTGGTTCTTCAACTGCTGGTACCTCTTCAACCATTGCTTCTTCAATTGGAGCGCATTCCATAACTGGCTCTTCAACTACTGGTTCAGCAGCTAAGAATATTGGTTCTGAAGTTGCAATTTCGATTGCTGGCTCTTCTGTTGGAACTTCTGGTTCTGCCGGAGCAATTGGTGCTGCCTCTTCAACTGGAGCTGCTTCTTCGATTGGGGCTGCATATTCTTCAACTGGCGCGGCTTCCATAATTGGTTCTTCAATTGCTGGAGTTTCGACCATTGGTGCAGCTTCCTCGATCATTGGAGTTTCTTCAATTGATGCTGTTTCAACTTCGATAGGGGTTTCAATTTGGGCGGCCTCAACTACTGGGGCTACTTCAACTGGAACATCGATTGCTGGTGCAAGCTCAACTGGAGCTGGTGCTTCTTCTATTGGCGCACATTCCAAAACGGGTTCAGCACAAGCGATTTCTGGCTCGGCTGAGACAATTTCTGGAGCAGCTTCAATTACTACTGGCTCGGGTGCAGCTATTGTAACACATTCAGTAATTACTGGTGCTGGAGCAGCTGGGACTTCTGGGGCTACTGGAGCTTGAACAGTTTGTACTGGAGCACAAAGCTGCATTGTGGCCTGTTTGATTGTTTCTAACTCATTCTTGGCCGTATCTAGCCCTGTTGTTAAGAGTGAAATTTCACGTTGATAGATCTCATCTTCAATTTCGCCGACTACGTGTTGAATTTCATAGTTTGCGAGAAGAGATTCTAATGTCTTGATTTGACTTGCTAATTCATCGGTTTTAATTTGCATTTTTTCTAGAAGATCTTTTTGTTGTCTTTCAATTTCAACCATTGCAGAGGTTATGTCGCTATTGAAAGAGTCTCTTGTTGATTGCGAGATTCTTCCTGTAGAGTACAGGTTATCTAACGCTTGCTTCTTTTTCTTAGCTATTTCATATTCTTCGTTTAATCGTTTAAATGAATGTTTCCACGAAATCACGTTTAGGCACCGTTAGCCCAGTACTGTAGTATAAGAAATAACGTTTGTTAACATGCACGTATATACGTAACTAATAATTTGTTTTTCCAGAGCAACAAAAATGAAAAGATTACGTCTAAAACTGCTTTTTGGTTAGGGCTCATTAGCATTAAACAGCTAAATTTTTTCGACACTCTTTGGTTGAAGAGTAACATTTATGTGTAAATTGCTGCATTGTATTGATTGCTTCAACTTCGACATTTAGATAGTTATGTGTTGAAGAAATTTGCGTTTACGCTGCCGTTAGGCAGGTATTTTTGTTTGTATCACTTGTTTAATCACATCTTGTTTAGTATAAATTACATTGTTAATGTCATAACATTTTATTCTAAATACGAATAAAACTTAAATATATAAACAGGACTAAACAAGTTGATTGTGAATCTAACATGGTGTTGCTCTCAGTAAGCCTTAACGGGGAAAAAATGGAAGCAAAAATACTCAAAAAAATCCAAGAGAGAATAATCAAAAACTTCATGGACACAATAATAATGTCCGAACTCCGAAACGGACCAGTAAGCGGATACGACATAATATCCTATATCCACACCAAATTCGGTTTACTAGTAAGCTCCGGCACCGTATACTCTCTACTCTACTCCCTCGAAAGAAACGGACTCATAGAAGGCGTCTGGGTGGAAAGAAAAAGAGTTTACAAACTAACAGACAAAGGAGCGAAAACAACACAAGTTATACTTGATTCAACCGACAGGATAAAAGGATTCATGACAACCATCCTAAAAGCCTAAAAATAACCATCAAACATCAATTTTGGCCTCCACAGAATCGAAACCCTAAAAAACCCCCACCCGATTTCTATCAGCCGCAACAAAATGCGAGCGGGTCCGTAGCTCAGTCAGGCTAGAGCACCGGACTTTTAATCCGGGGGTCGCGGGTTCAATTCCCGTCGGACCCGCCTACATATTCACGAATTTATACTGATAACATAAAATTTCTAATCTTACCATTTTGCTATTGCTGGTCATTATTCACTTTAACGTTAGAATTATTGGTCCAAGACTGTGCTTTACCCCCGGCAAGCTTGCAATAATAGCCACTACATAAGCAGGATTGAGTTCTGAATAGCCTAAATCTCGAACTTCAGACCTTGTTAATTTTTTCTTTTTTGCTAAGTGGTTCCATGCAAGAGTTACTTCTTTTAGGGGTATGGGTCGTTGTGATTCTGTTGATGTTTTGATAATTATTTGGTTATTGGTAACTTGGGTGATTTCAAAGGGTTTATTTTGGTAAAGGGTTGTCAAACGTTTACCTTGAAGATTCCTAAGCTCGATGATTAAATCCATAATTTCATTTCCGGTTGATTTTTTCTGTGGTTTGTTATCTTTAGTTTGGATTTAACCTTTTGCAAGAAGGATGCTAAGTAACCCGGATTAAAGTTTGAGTGTAACCCCTAAAAGTTGAAATGCCTTTTTAGGTAATTTTTCATAATTCACCATCTAATTTTGAAAAAAACAAAATCATGTATAATAACTACCTGCACATTCTTAGTTGTGTTGCGCGGATTGCATTATTTTTTGAGCCCTAAAAAGAGATTTTAGGATTACGTAAGAATCTGGGCAAATTAAGTGAGTTGGAAAAATGAGTATAACACAAGTTAACAAAATAAACGAAGCCTCTAAAACGCATCAGCGCTTAACTGATAAATGTCCAGAATGTTCAAGCAAAAACATCGTTCATGATTACGACACTGGCGAAACCATCTGTGGGGACTGCGGTCTTGTCGTATATGAGCAGATGATGGATAAGGGTCCTGAGTGGCGCGCGTTCACACAAGAAGAAAAAGCTTCCAGAAGTCGAGTTGGAATGCCTACATCATACTCAATCCATGATAAAGGCTTATCCACAATGATAAGTCAAGTGGACCGCGATGCTTTCGGAAGAAAACTGCCCTTATCCACAAGGCTGCAAATGTGGCGTCTAAGAAAATGGCAAATCCGAAGCAGAGTCCACTCATCCATTGACAGAAACCTCGCACAAGCAATGGCCGAACTAGACCGTCTATCAGGCAGTATTTCCAGTTCACCTCCAATCAAAGAAAAAGCTGCACTCATTTACAGAAAAGCACTCGACAAAGGCTTAGTCCGTGGAAGATCCATATCTGCCATCGCTGCCGCCTCACTGTATGCTGCATGCCGCAAAAGTGGATCGCCTAGAACCCTTCGCGAAATTGCTGAAGCAAGTTTAGTGAATAAGAAAGATGTTGCAAGATGCTATAGACTGCTACTGCAAGAACTCGATTTTCATATGCCAGTTTCTGACGCGTTGACCTTCGTTTCAAAAATTGCAGAAAAGAATAAAATTTCAGGTGCAACACAGGGTGCTGCCATAGCAATACTCAGAGAGGCTAAACAGAAACGGGTTGCATCAGGAAAGGATCCAATGGGCTTGGCTGCAGCTGCACTCTATATAGCTTGTCTTCAGCATAACGAAAAGGTAACCCAAAAAGACATCGCAGAAGCAGCAGGCGTCACAGAAGTTACAGTTAGAAACAGATACAAGGCCCTAAAGAAGCAGCTAAACCTTGAAATACCTGATCAAAAAGCTCATTTTAAGGAGAATAAACCGTTTCTTTTATCAAACTAAAATAAAAGGCTGTGACGGAATGAAAGGTGAAACAGGCGAACAAGACCGGATAAAACCTCAACCTAGAAAAAAGAAGGATCGAGAAGATGCCCGCAAGAAGAAAAAACTTGCCAGAGTTGAAAGACAAAAGTCAAGATAAACCGTAATACTACACATAGGCTTTAAAAATTTAAAGTTCTTGCTTATGTTGATGCCGATAGTTTTATCATAGACCCAATAAATTAGGCGCAGTTATGTTAATTAGGCTCTAAAAAAGGAAATCGTATAAATGACGCATATACAAGGTTGATAACCTTCAAGTGCGGCTCAATTTAACTTCTTTAGGCAATACGACGTATTTTTGTTAAATTCCTGAGTAGATGGCAGAAATATTTCTTGTCTCTATATTTTATGTAAACTTTGACATAAACAAGAAATAGCCCTTCAACCAAGAGTATAACCGAGCCCCAATGGAGCCCTTCAGCATAATTACAGAAATTTTGATTGTTTTAGCCGCTGCACTCTTACTAGGTGAACTGTTCGAACGTTTCCGTCTTCCCGCAGTTATTGGCGAAATTTTGAGCGGAATGATAATTGGCCCTTCTCTGCTGGGGCTGGTTGTTGCGGATGAATCTTTTAGGGCTATTTCATCAATCGCTTTGTTCTTCATCATTTTTCATATAGGGTTTCAGATGAAAACACAAATGATACATGGAAGAATTCAGGTGGCGTCTTTGTTTTCGATAACCAGTTTCATGATACCGTTGGGGTGGATGGCATTGGCAGCGCCGTTATTCTTCCCTTTCAGCATAACTGAAAGTTTAGTCCTTGCCTTGGCAATAGCCGTGCCCTCACTTTCAATTGTTTCAGTTCTTATTTATCAGTACAACCTACTAAAAACCACCACAGGACAAACAATTCTAGCTTCAGTCACTATATCGGACGTTTTAGCGTTTATTTTTCTCGCAGGCATCATAAGACCCATAGAAAGCACACTTACAATTTCAGTGGAAATTTTTCTTTTCATAGTCTTTTACGCTATTTTAGATGCTG
This sequence comes from Candidatus Bathyarchaeota archaeon, assembly GCA_963832745.1. Lineage (GTDB taxonomy): Archaea > Thermoproteota > Bathyarchaeia > Bathyarchaeales > Bathycorpusculaceae > Bathycorpusculum. Next base: position 265,688 of record CAWHVC010000005.1, read on the forward strand.
TATTAAACTGGAAACCTCAATTTTTTCAAAATCTTATTTCCCGTTCATCAGGTTTTTTTAAAAGACAAGACTTCGCCTTTGCTCTACTACTAGTTATCGCCCTGCTGGTTTCGGTTGTCTTTCAAAACATGGGCTTAAGCTTTATCTTAGGAGCGTTCTTTGCAGGATTAATCTTACATGACGGTTTTATTGGAAGAAAAGCTTGCGACAGAATCTCACAAACATTATCCACTATGAACAATATTTTCTTCATTCCAATCTTTTTTGGTTTTGCAGGAGTTGAGGTGGTACTTGCGGGAATAGACAGCCTTTACTTTGTTGGTATGGCTTTGCTTATCACAATAGCCTTGGGCATTGGAATTACTTTGACATATATTGTTTCAAAGAAATACTTACACGCTAAAGTAGATATTGCACCTAAACAGTTGGCAGGCCTTCTTGGAGGAAGAGGTGCCATCGGAATCGTTATAGCAACAGTGGCTTTAAGTGAAGGCTTCTTAAGTCAAGTGGGCTTCTCTTTAGTGATAGTTGCGACGTTAATTTTCTCGTTAATAATTCCGTTTCTTACTGGAAGAAAAGCAGTACAAGAACCAATCAAAGAAAAATGTGCTGACGAGATAATAATAGTTGCTTAATAAATTCATCGCACCGAACAATTAACGGCTAGTTTAAAGGCGCTAATTTTGCGCCATCACTAAAAGCTTTGCCAATCACGACTCCGGGTGCCCGATAGCTTGAATCTGCAAAATTCAACGTGAAAAGCCCCAATTTCGCAGTGTCAGGTTTGCCATTGGTCAAATATTTTTGTTCAGTAAATGAGTCAATTATTTGACCTATGAAAACCTCGTTTTTTGGCAATTCAACAACAGCGATGAGTCTACATTCTATGCAGAGAGGGCATTCTTTTATCATCGGCGCATCTGGAAGAGAACCGTAGAATACTTGGAAAAGCTGTGACTTGTCAACTTTTTCGCCTGAAACCAAACCGCAGTAATCAACTTTTGCTGCAAGGTTGCTTGCGGGAAAGTTTAAACTGAAAACTTTTTTCTCTTTGATAAATTTGTTAGAAAAACGGACCTTGTTTAGGCTTAAAGACACCATTGGAGGGTCAAGACTTGCCGTTGCAATCGAGCCTACTGTTGTAAAGTTTGGCCTGTTATCTGTCACGTTTACCCCGACGAGTCCCAACGGCATGGGAAACATCATACTGTTTTTGCCAAGTGAAACTTTATCCATAAACATGCATTGTCCTTTATGATTAGTTGCAACGTAGTTTAAGGGTAAGTCAACGTTTTTATTAAGAATTCTTTACTGTTTTGAGAATTAAGCATGGGACTACCCGCGCTTTTTGTAAGTTAGCGGTTGTTTTGGATTTTGCAAGTTGGTTAAGTGGGGTTCTCAAAAAGGATTAAATTAAATTTCTATGCCCTAATGAAGCAACCAAGTATGAGGTAAAAAGAATGGATAATGCGGCAGTATTTGAATGCTTAAACTTTCAATCTGGCGTGTTTCCAACGGCGTTATTGTGCGCACCAAGATTTGCTGACGCTAAACCGCTGGATTCAGCCGAAAATGACGGGATTTGGGGCTATAAAGTAGCCTTAATCCCGAACTCTTTAAATGCAGGGTTCCACAATTACGGGAAAACAAACTTCAAAGATAAGCAAGTAGGTAAATCGTTGAAGATGATGTCTAATCAATCTAATGTAAAAGCAGAAAACTATTTGGTTTTCAAAGACTCCTGTATCATTAGCAACACATCGCTTTTATTGTGGACGAAGAGGTCCATAAGTTACCTATCATGAGGTTTCTGGCGGAATAAATTTGGAAAAAGCTGCGTCTACGCAAATTGAAGATCTTTATAATGATCTTAAAACGTCACCGGATGGTTTAACAACTGAAGAAGCCAAAGCACGTTTAAGAAAATACGGGGCAAACAAACTTTTTGAAAAAAGGCAAATCCCGTTCATTTACAAATTCATTACTCATCTTAGAGACTTATTTGGCATATTATTGTTAGTTGCTTCAGTGCTTTCTTATATCAGCGGCAACCCAGAATTAGGTATAATTATTTTAGCTGTAGTTTTCGTCAACATTTTCGTCAGTATGTTCCAGGAATCACGTGCAGAAAAAGCTATGGCAACATTGAGGAACTGGATGCCGGAATACGCTAAAGTTTACCGTGATGGGGAACTCAAGAAGATTGGCGTCAGAGAAATTGTTCCAGGCGACATCATAGTTCTTGAGGAAGGTGACCGTGTTCCCGCGGATGCACGGTTAATTGAAACCTTTGATTTATGGACAAACAATGTTCCACTTACAGGGGAATCTGAACCTCAGCCACGTAACGCTGAAACAGTCCAAACGGTTGAGAAAGCATACCTGTATTCGCCTAACCTCATATTCATGAGTACAAGTGTTGCAAAAGGCAAGGGCACTGCAGTTGCTTACGCCACAGGCATGAGCACACAGTTCGGAAAAATTGCCAGTTTAACACAAACTATTCGTGAAGAAGAAAGTCCACTTCAAAAAGAAATTGCTATGATGGCAAAATTCGACTTCGTTTTAGCAGTGATTGTGGGTGCGGCTTTCTTTTTGGCAAGCGTGCTTTTCCTGCATGTTTCACTTGCTTCAAGTATACTGTTCATGATTGGCGTTATGGTTTGCTGTGTTCCAGAAGGCTTACAGGTTACAGTTTCTAGCGCATTAGCCATTAACGTGCTGAAAATGGTCAAGCAACATGTGCTTGTTAAACGTTTATCAGCCGTTCAAACATTGGGCAGTGTCACGGTTATCTGCACTGACAAAACGGGCACTATAACAAAAGGCGAAATGACCGTAAACAAGCTTTGGGTAAAAGACCGTGTGGTTGAAGTTTCCGGTTTAGGTTACAATCCAGTCGGCGACTTTACCATAAATGGTCAAACAATTCATGAAGACGATAATGAAACAAGTTCGCTTGAACGACTGCTGGAAATAGCCGCGTTATGTAATGGTGCAAAGGTTGATCCACCATCTAAACGCAATAAAAACTGGAGTGTAATAGGTGACCCAACTGACGGCGCATTACTTGTTGCTGCTTTGAAATACGGCATGAACATGGACGATGAATTGGAAGAAAAACCAATCCTTGACATTTTACCGTTCAGTTTCGAACGCAAACGTATGACAACAGTTCATGAACTCAACGATGAAGTGCTGGTTTACACTAAAGGTGCTCATAAGAATACTCTTGACGTCTGCAGTAAAATGTACGCTGACGGCAAAATCGAAGAATTAAACCAAGAAAACATGATGCTTATTGAAGCTCGTATTGAAGAATTCGCAAGACAAGGCTTACGCGTCATCGCTATAGCATACAAGAAAATACCTAAAAACCAGTACACCAAAGGCGAAAACGTCGAAGACGTCGAAAAAGACTTAATCTTCGTTGGTTTAGCTGCAATGCGTGACCCGCCCAGAGCAGAAGTTAAAGACGCAGTTGCAAAAGCAAAACAAGCAGGCATTAGGACAGTAATTATTACAGGAGATTATGGCCCAACCGCCCAGGCAATCGCAAAAGAAGTCGGTATCGTAGAAGGCGAATACTCTCAAGTCATTAGCGGAGTTGACCTTGAAAACTTAAGCGACAAAGTAATAGTTGATGAAGTCAAAAAAGGTAACGTAATCTTTGCGCGTGTTGCTCCAGAACAGAAACTGCGCATTGTCAAAGTGATTAAAAAGAGCGGCGAAATCGTGGCAGTAACCGGCGACGGCGCAAATGATGCACCTTCACTTAAAGAAGCTGACATTGGCGTTGCCATGGGAGCTTCTGGAACAGATGTTGCACGTGAAGCGGCAGACATAGTCCTGCTTAACGATAGTTTTGCTTCAATTGTTAAAGCTGTTGAATCAGGTAGGGCAATCTATGATAATATACGCAAATTCATCGTGTATGTGTTCAGCCACAACTGGGCGGAACTTATCCCATACCTTCTTTACGCTTTGCTGGCTATTCCTTTGCCGCTGCTTGTAGTGCAAGTGTTGGTTATTGACTTAGCCATTGATGTTATTCCAAGCTTAGCTTTAAGCCGTGAACCACCTGAGGCAGGCATCATGCAGGAGCCACCTAGAAGCACAAAAGAAAGACTGTTCACACGTAAAATCTTCCTACGCTCAGTCTTCATCGGCGGAATAATCGCGATCGGCGCAATGATTGGATGCTTAAACGCTTGGATGGCAGGTGGATGGCAACTTGGACAGCAATTAGCAGCTAATGACCCTGTCTACATCAAAGGTGTAACAATGACGTTTGCAGGCATCGTGGTTGCCCAAGCAGGAAACGTTCTTGCAAGCAGAACCAGCAAGCAATCAATCTTCAAAACCAGCATAAGAACCAACAAATGGATAGTTGTAGGCATCGCAGCGCAGTTGGCAATCTTGGCATTACTGATCTATGTGCCGGTGATGAATGGTTTCTTCGGAACTACACCGTTGAACCTGACCGACTGGGCATACTTGATAAGTCTTGCAGTGATTGTCGTGTTTGCAGAAGAAATACGTAAACTGCTTTCACGGAAGCTGGCTAAAAAGTCAATCAAACAATAAGAGTCTACACTTCCTTTATTTTTTCAATATTTTGAATAAATTTTTCAATCATTAGTACTTACCACCCTTTTTTGTTTTGAAGTTTTAGTGGCAGAAAAGTGTGGGTAGCGCCTAATCATACTGGAAAAAGTAGACCCCTTATAGGGTTGTGCAATGTTTCTAATAGACTCTAAATATGCGGCAAATAAGATGGTGAAGCGTTTTTAGGCAGATAAGAAGCCGCCGTCAACAACAATCAGTGCCCCCGTGACATAGCTTGAAAAATCAGTTGCCAAAACTAGAGCCATTCGGGCAATTTCGTCAGGGGCGCCCATTCTGCCAAGAGGCGTCCTTAACCCGTACTCTATTCCTGTCTTGACGATGCTGGGCTTAAACTTTAACACGTCTTTAGCTACGCCTTTTGTGCCTTCTGTCCAGACTCCGCCGGGAACAAGCACGTTTATTCTAAAGCCGCGTTTTCCGTACTCACTGGCTAATGCTCTTGTTAGAGCCATAACGCCGGCTTTTGAGATGTCATAGTGGCAGAGGTCTTGCTTTAGGGGCATGATAGCTTCAATTGAACCCATGTTTATTATGACGCCGCCCTTCTTTGACCGCCCCTTTATCATTTGCTGGCACATCCAGAACACCGACTTCAAATTAACATCAAGAACCTTCTGCAAAAACGCTTCTTCAACATCCAAAAAACACATGGAAGGGTAAATTCCTGCATTGTTAACCAGAATGTCAGGTTCTTTTCCAATTAGTGTCTTCCATAAATTGTCGATTTCAATCTTTTTTGAGAGGTCTGTTTTGTGAAGGCAGATTTCAACTTTGAACTGTTGCAGGTTTTCTTTGACTTTAACCAGCCTTTCTTCATCAACATCCACCAACTCCAAGCTTGCACCTGCCTCAGCAAACCTATACGCAATAGCCTCGCCAATGCCGCTTCCAGACCCAGTGATAAGCGCGGTCTTGTTTTGAAGGGATAAAAGTTCTGATAAAGAGGGAAGGCTGCCCTTTTTTACTCAACATAAAGCCTCCAAGAAAAATAGGTTTACAGAGCTTTATTTACGCTTGTATTTTTTGAAGTAAACAAGTAAACCGGCTCCTAAAGCCAAAGAGGCACCGAGGACAGGAAGTATAATTGGCAAAAGTGAAGGAGTTGGCGTAACTGTTTGGTGTTCAACGTTGTAGGGTGCCATTAAGGGGTAATTGTCTTGTCCAGCATTGACTGAAACGAATCCGTCGGCTTTTTGGTCCCACTGATACCCGTTAAGCTGGTAAGGAGTGTCGCCGATGCCGTCTCCGTTGCTGTCTACTCCTTGATAGTTGCCCCAGTAGTTGCCTATAGTTCCGTTATCCCAAAAAGTGCTTTGAACCTCAAAAACTGAAACATTACAGGAGTCAGCGGCAAAGGTGTTTCCGTAAAAATGGTTGTTGATGGCTCTTTCTTGAATGACTACAGCAAACCCGTTATCCTCAAAATAGTTTTTATACACAGTGTTGTTTTCAGCGTTAAAGACAAAACGTATTGCCTGATTGTGAAATCCAGTTACGCTATTATTGAAAAATAGGTTATTTGAGCAGTTAACAAATAATGCTATTCCTTCGACGCCTTTTTGACCAGCAGGCCCTGAAAGCGCATTACCTGAGATAACGTTTGATTGAGCGCTGTCCAGTATTATAGGAAGCACAACCTCAAGCAGATTACCATAAACCAAATTAGAGACGCCAGTAATTTGTATGCCATATGTGCTGCCGGTTAGAGTGTTATTTTTGATGGTGTTGTTTGCACCGTTTACGTTGATTGCTGCCGCGTTAAGGTCGGTGCGTAAATGTTTGAAAGTGTTATCTGCGACCAGACAGAAGCTTGAACCTTGAAGTGCCACACCCTTATTATTGCTATCAGAAAACAAGTTACCAACAATGGTAACATTTGAAGAGTCAATTACTTTTACAGCAGCATAGCAGGCTTCAAAATTTAAGCCAGTAACAGTAACGTTTTTGCAGTTAGACATAATTACACCGTTGTTCCCTGCGTCATACCCCATCCAACTAGCATTTCCCTGAATCGTGTGCCCAACGCCGTCAAGCACAATGTTGTCTCGTTGAATTTCCACAGTAAAAAGTATAATGTCATCGGTAAGTTTGTAGACGTTATCAGAATGTTCAATTGGCGCGGTTGGGGGTTCAACGGTTCCGTCGCTTCTTATGTAAATGCGGGGAAGGTCTGGTCCAGGGTCAGGAAAAAAGTTTGCTGACGAAAAATCGGTTAAAGTAATAATCGTTAAAGACAGCAAAAAAAGCAACAGTAAAGCGGACAGGGTTCGAGTCATGCAGCATCAAATTGATTGGCGATTTTTAAGTAAAAAGGTATTTCCGTCAAAGAATCTTGACTAAAACTGCTTAAAAGTAAAAAAGATTCAGTCAAGGTTTCTTGACTAAAGATTTATCAGCTAACTTAATAGTCCTTTGAATAGCAACAAAGAGTTGAAAAGCAAACCATGGGAAAAACATTCAGTAGTTTACTGATTGTACTACTAACAACTATCTTATTAACAGGAATTGTCGGGACTGAAACGCCAGTTGCAGCAGCAGACACCCAACAAAACGTTGAAACAGCCACAACTGTAACGGTGGATCCTAACCCTGCAGTATTTGGACAAACAGTTCAAATAAACGTGTCAATTTCACCTCCACCGCCAACAATGGATGACTATTTTTCAGGCATTATAATCGAAATAACCAACCCCAAGGGTGACAATACGACAATAGGACCTTTGAAAGCTTCTCCTGATTGGCAAGATAAAACAATCGACACAATCTGGGTTAATTATGTACCTGGCCAAGCGGGAACCTTTAAAATAACAGCGTATTATGAGGGAGACACCTATTCTGACGGCGGTATTGCATATTTGCCCTCGACAAGCAACACGGTATCATTGAATGCAACGTGGGAAGTAGAACCGCAACCAACCCCGACTTCTACACAAACGCCCACCCAGACAACATCAACGCCAACACCCACCGCCACGCCATGGCCAACCCCTACAGCAACTCCACCACCTACGCCCACTCCAACGCCTCAAATCAAAAAAACAGCAAGTCTCTCCATTGAAACAGAAAACACGGTACAAACAACAGAATCTCCATTAATAGTAAAAGGAAGACTAATTGCGCCTGGCACAATAGGAATCGCTGTTCAAGATATAACAATTTCATACTCAACGCCCAACAATGCTTCATGGAAACCCATTGGCATATACATGACTAACGAGTGGGGAATGTACAGTTTTCGATGGATGAATCCAATATCAGGCACATTTTTGATAAAGGCTGAATGGACTGGAAACAGCGAATATCAAGCTGTAAGCAACACCACAACCATAAGCAGGATACCCATAGGAGAACAGCAAGCAATCATCCAGTCAAATAGCACCATAACGCAGCTAAATTACAATCAAACAGTGGGGCTCAGCTTTACCGTAAGCGGTGAAACCGGAACTGAAGGTTATGCGCAAGTTGTTGTGCCTAAGAGTTTGATGACTGAAAGCCAAAACATCAAAGTACGCATGGATGGAAAAGCAATAAACTTTGTTTTAACCACCATCGAGGATTCATGGATAATCAGCTTCACTTACCAGCATAGCATGCATCAAGTAGTAATCAACGCCAACACAAACAGTTTGCAGGGTGACTCATTATCAGTCTTTGGTGATATGCTATGGGTTTACATAGGAAGCGTTGTAGCTGCATTGGCGGTAGCGTCAGCCGTGATAGTTTGGTTGGCTAAAACAAGGAAAAAATAGCAGGTTACTGGCTTTTTCTGGGCTGCACATCTTCCTGCTGCTTAAGCAACACTATTGAGTCGCTGGGCAAATCGCGGGTAACCATAAAGTTTGCGCCCACCCAAGTGTTAGCGCCCACTTTTACGCCCGGCATAAAAGAGGCTTTGATTCCAGTTTTAACGTTGTCACCTAAAACTACGCCGAGTTTGCGTCTGCCAGTGTCCACAACTTTGTCTCTGATTGCCATTTTGATTTTGCCGTCATCAAAACGCAGGTTTGCCGTTATTGTGCCTGCTCCGAAATTGCATTTTTCGCCGATTACGCTATCACCAACGTATGAGAGGTGACCGATGTGGGTTCCATCCATAACGAGACAGTTTTTGATTTCAACTGCGTTGCCAATACGGGTTTTTTGGCCCAAACTTACACCGGAACGGATGAAACAGTTGGGTCCAACGTCTGCTTCTTCATCAATGAAAACTGGACCTTCAATGTAAGCGCCTGAACGAATCCTAGCTGATTCAGCAACGTAAACGGGACCAATCAAATGTGCGCCCTGTTCAACGGTGCCTAACACTTTGGGTTCCATGCGTTTAAGAGCCCAATTATTAGCATCAAGCAAATCCCAAGGTCTACCCACGTCAAACCATGCGTCCTTGGCGAGTTCGGCAACCAGCACGGTTTTGCCTTCAGAAGCCAGCATTGTCAAGGCATCGGTGAGTTCCCATTCGCCACGCACTGATTTCTTAACGTTACGCAGCTTGTCAAAAACTTCGTTTGAAAACACGTAAACGCCGGCGTTTGCCAAGTTTGAAGGCGCCTTTCCAGCCTCGGGCTTTTCAACTATGCGTTTGAGTTTTTTGCCTTCAGCAAATTCGATGATGCCGTAGCTTTCGGGTTTGTCAACGGGAACAACAGCCATAACCGCTTCAGGCTTAGCCGACCTATACAGGTCGACAGCTTGCTTCACTGCATCCGCCGCAAACAGCAAGTCACCATAAATTAGCACAAATTCGCCCTCAACGTACGGTTCAGCCACGGCTGCAGCGTTGCCCGTGCCCAAAATCTCTTTTTGCTCAACATAAGTGATTTTTAAGCCTTGATTAGCACCATCGCCAAAGTAGTCTTTTATTTTATCACTCATATAGTGAGTAACTATTACAGCTTCGGTGATGCCGACGGTTTTTACTGCATCAAGACAATACTGCAAAATAGGCTTTCCAGCCAGTTTGATTAAGTGCTTAGGGCGCGTGGACGTTATGGGCTGTAGCCTTTGGCCTTCGCCTGCAGCTAACAAAACCGCTTTCACTTTAAGCCACCTCAATTTGTTTACGTATTAAATCGGCGGCTTTAAGCATTAATTCTTTTGCCACCCTCTCTGATTCGCCTTCAACAGTTACGCGTATAAGCGGTTCAGTACCGGATGCACGAATTAGGAACCACCCGTTTTTAAGGGCTAAACGTACGCCGTCAATGGTTGAGAAATCAGTGTAGCCTGTGAAGTCGTCACGGATTGTTAAGGCGATTGCTGCGACGGCTTTCTTTTTTGTTTCATTTGGGCATTTGATGTTTTCACGCAACGTAATATACTCTGGCACTTCAGCTACAAATTGGCTAACAGTTTTACCATCAGCCTCCAACGCTTTAAGGAACAACGCTGCTGACAAGGGACCATCAGGACAATAATGCTGCAATGGATGCACCCAGGCACCGCAAGGTTCTCCACCAAAAACTGCATTATCACGCTTAATTGCTTCTGAAACGTAAATGTCACCAACTTTTGTTCGCACGACTTTGCCGCCGAAACGTTCAGCCATCGTTTCAACACACATCGACGCCTCAACATTCGTTGCCACCACGCCACCGCCTGCCTGCTTTAAAGCATAAGCTCCGTACGCGGCTAATGAACGGTCAAAATCAACAAAAACCCCATTTTCATCCACAAAAGCAACACGGTCAGCATCACCATCAAAAGCGATACCGATGTCTGCTTTTGAGACACGGACAACTTCGGCAAGGTCTTTGAGAGATTTTGCAGTTGGTTCGCTTGTTCTTGCCGGAAAATGCCCGTCAGGTTGAGCATTTAACGCGGTTACTTTGCAGCCAAGCATTTTGAGTAGCTTTGGACCAACATCGAAAGCGGCGCCGCATCCGGGATCAACAACTACACGCCACTTTTTCTTTAGGGTAACGGCGTTTTTTGCCATCTCAAAATAGGGCAAAGTTGCATCATAGGAAACTGTTGTGCCTAAGGCGCGCCAATCTGCTAGTGCATAACGGTTTTCGATTATGATTTTTTCTACAGCATCTTGATCAGCATCTATGTAGCTGAGGGTTTCTGGGTTGAAAACTTTGATGCCGTTGTATTGAGGTGGATTGTGAGAAGCGGTTATCATGAAGCCTACGTCGGCGCTTAAACTGCGGGTGGCATATGCCAAAACAGGCGTTGGAACCATACCGACTAAGTAAACCGTTACCCCACAGGAGGTTAAGCTTGAAACCAACGCCTCCTGAATCATACATCCAGTAACTCTTGTGTCACGGGCAACCACGGCACATTTAGCTTTAGCATAAGTTGCTACTGCCGAACCAACCTTGCATGCTAAAGTCGGCGTTAATTCCACGTTAGCTAAACCACGAACTCCAGAGCTTCCAAACAGTTTACCCATCCAAGATACACCTATGGCATGGTTAAGCAGCGATTACCAATAAAACTTTAACCCTGCACGTAAGCGTTAATGAAACGTTCAAGTTTATCCAAACTCGGATGCACCCCAGCAGAGTCTGATAGATAGCAGGCGGAAACCGCGTTTGCTAACATTAAACGGCAACCATCTGAAAGCCCATTTCCATCGCCGAAAACGTTACCTGCATTCCAAGAATCACCCGCGCCGGTAGCTCGAACAACATCAACTTTGAAAGTTGGAACAACAACTTCAGAACCATTTTTTAAAGAAGCAGAAAACGACGTTGTATGCAAATCTATTCTTGCAGAAAAATGTTTACTTAAAACACGGGCTGCCTCTAAAGCTAAATCGTTAAAACTTACACAACATTTTTTCTTTTCGATTGAACTATCAAGTAGGGAAGCGTAAGCGACGGCTTCATTTTCATTTAAGCTTAACACGTCCACACGGTTTGTTTCTAAAACATCTTTCAGTAAATCAGCAATCCCATTCTTGTTAGGCATGGGGTCGGCAGTGTCATAATAAGTTTTACCCTTACCGGCCTGCCTAGTTTTTTCAAAAACCTTCCTCGCAAGGCCTGTTCCATGCGTTTTTGTTCCTGCCCAATTAAACAGGCAAACATAATCCGCTTTATCGATTACGTCATAGTCTTCAGCGTCTAAGTCTTCGGGTCCAAAATCGGCAAGTGAACCCACGTCGCGAAGCATCACATTAACTTTTCCGGAGCCAGCTTTCAATTCAAAAGCGGTAGTCACTGAAGCTTTTGGAAATAATTTAACGTGAGATAAATCGACGCCACCCTTGAAATGGTAATTTAGCAAGTGCAAACCGTATCCGCTGGTACAAATTATGGGTGTCACTTTAACGTCTAAAGCTGCCAAAGCTGAAGCAGTATTTACAGCGTTTCCACCTTTAAGGTCTGCCTGAAAAATGCCATCTATACTACCGCCTTTTCTGCTTACCACATCAGCGCTGACCTTTGAGAACTCCTCTGCAGTCCAAGGCAGGTCTAAAAGCCTATCTAAGAAAAAGTCAGGCATTACTACAACGCTTAAAAGTTTACTTTCTTTCCTGTTTAGAAAATTTTGCAACTCTTTTTTGTACTCTCTCAGCGCCATTAAAAGGTTCCTTCTATACTCTTATTTTCCCAAAAAGCTAAAATAACCTTCCTGTCATTTATTGTGAAATATCAATAAAGAGCAGGGGTCCATTTAGAGGGAAAGGCTTGAGATTCAAACTAGAAGTATGTTTACTAACTGTAGCAATAGCACTTTTCATATTAAGTTCAGTTCTATACTCGTACCAGATAGATAATCAAAGCCAAACAATGTACGCCGCCGGCTTAAAGGAGGCTGCGCCCGCTGTAGCTTCTTTTCCGTATCAAACATATGCTGTATCATCAATCGGTTTTGGCTCAATACTAATGGTTATTGCCTCTATTTCATATCAAAAAAGAAGCAAACAGTTGGAACAAGTCGTCCAATAATCTAATTTTTTAGGCCACTATTGCCCGGACGAGAAGCCATACAATGTCGCCGAAAAACACTGCCACTACTAAACCTAACGTGACAAAAATCAGCATCGGCAAACCTGGAGTAGCCCAAACGTACTCATCAACACGTTTCTCTTCAACAGCTTTACTTAAACGTTGAACAATTCCATCACGCCCATCCTCTTTAGGTACAATCACAAGTTTACGGTCACCAGTAGCATCTTCTACGTCTTCCAAAGGAAAAACATGCCATTTAGCAACCAGCACACCCACCTTCATTCGGTACCCAGTAATTAAAACAAGAATCTTTTTCCCAACAGACTCTTTTGCCAGCGAGCCCTCAAACATTTTTTTGCCAACACGCTTATGCCAAACAATGTTTCGAAGTACCATGTAGATTCCGCTTGCCGCTGCGAACAGAACGGAATTGCTAAAGATAGTTAAAGGGAAAACGTATTCTGCGATAGGGGAAACGCTGGCACCCAAAAGTGGCGTAAAAAGGGCTTGAGTTGAAAAAGGCAATGAAAGAGCTATACACATTAGGGCTTTTGAATCAGCACCGCCGAAACCGCCCGTGTAGAACAGCAGAAGAGCGAATACAGCTGTTAAACCAAAACTTAAACCCATGAAAGGCAACATGGAAACGTCAAACATTAACAGTTCAGCAAGCGACAAAGCCAATGCTACTGGAGCGTAGTATACCCAGACGCGGTTGCTTACCTCTCGTGTTTTGTAGTCGCTCCATGAAGCGTAAAATAGAACACCTAAGGAGAGAGCGATGTTTGCTGAGATGAGTACTGCTTGTAATACTTGCGTTTATGATCACCTTTCAGTTTGTTTGCGTATTTTAGGGTTAACACTGAATGGTTATATTAAAGGATAAAAAAGTTGAGAAAATTATTCTGGTGCTTGCTCTTGGAACGTTAATGGTTGACCAGATGCAGTTACAATTTTGAAATAGTATGTTTCGCCGGCTTTCCAAGTGTAAGATACTTTGAAGCTTTCGATTGAGCCCCCGTTAAGTGGCAAGGTTGTTGGGGTAGTTGTTTGTACTGTAGCACTTGACGCTGATGTTCCAATGTATACGCCGATGATTTCAGTGTTTCCTGTTCCTGAGTTGCCAATATCAATAGTTATGCTTTTTCCACTTTGGAGAAAAGCCACGTTTGCTTTGTATGACATGACAGAAGCGTTATCGGTTGTGTTGCCCATGTAAGAATTCATCCATGCATAAGTCATAACTATTGCCGCTACAGCGATTACTACAAGAAGCAGTGTTGCAAGTATTGGAGAGATGGCTTTTTTTGAACGGAATATTTTTTGAAGTAGCATGTTATTTACCTATTGATTTTACATGAAAGCCCTTTAGATATTTAACGTGTATGAATCACAAATGCTTATTGCAGATTCATAAAAAATGGGTTAATTGTTGGCTGTTACTGACACTACGGGTGGATGTTCAACCAGTATCCATAGTCCAGTCGGCGTGGAACCATCCATTTTGTATATGGGTGTTGTACCATCAAATGTTGCTACAGCTCCACTCCAAGTAATATCTAAAGCAGAACGGAAAGAAACAGCAGCTAAATCCACGGGTGATAACTCTATGGTTTTGGCGTTTTGATTTACGTTCAGGGCTCCTGTTGCAGTGCCAGCCATTTGGTCGAAAGCGTAAAGTTGCTGGTTAGCGTTATCAGTGAACATTATGCCGGTGCCTTTTGTTCCATCAGCGGTTATACATTGGCTCCAATGATGGGCAGTCCAACCGTTTATAGTATCATTTGAGAAGGTTCCGCTGCCGCTTTGAACTATCGGGAAACTTTCTGATGTATCGTCTTCCGTTTGAATCTGCACTGAAGAAAGTGAAGTACTCACTAACAGGGGGCACATGTCAGTTAAGGTTCTTTGTTGCGAGGAATCTATGAACATAAATCTTAACTGGTAAGTGTAGTATGAAGCGTTTGCAGGTAAAGTTAGCACTATGCTTGCGTAAAGGTCGGGTGAATTATCTGCTCCACCACTCCATTCAGCTTCTTGCTGCACTACATCACGAACTACGCCATGATAGATAACGTATGCTTGTCCTGCCCCATATGTGCTGTTTTCTCTGTTAATACGCATGAATGTTGTTGTGCTTGAAGAACCGCCAGCTGTTGAGGTTACTTTGAAAACGTCAGAGTTATAGATTGAATCGTGAACTATTTCTATGCCCAAACTTAAAATTCCGTTTGTCAGCACACCGCGTGTTGAAGTTACTGTTGGATTATCACCCGTAAAGTATTTGTTAGTGTAAGCAAGGGGCGTCTGTACTGCTTCATCAGTGCCGTTCCACCAAATAGTGAATTCTGATACTTTATTGGTTAACAGGAAAACAATCATTTGCCGGTTACTGAAAACAGTAGAGTTGCTGGTTAAACCTAAAGGCAATTGATAATTGGATGACCAGTCTTCGATTTGGAAAGGAACCTCCTTATTTACGCCATTTATTGTTTCATTAACATGGATATCCTTCACTGGAATTGGCGGTATAGGCATCGTTTGACTGGTTATTTCCAAATTTTGGCCTAACCAACGGATTGTGCCGTTTTGTAGAAACTCAACAGTAAATGTGGAATCTTCGAGGCTGCCAATCAAGTCGATATCGGATTGAGGCGCTAAAAATACTGAGTCAATGTTCCAACTATCTTGAACTGCATCAAAAGATTCAGAGGCTCCAACAAAGCGTATAGTTAAAGTTGAGGAGCTAATGTAGGACGTCATGGAAATATTGTTAAAACAGTTAGGCACAAGTGTTAGCAGATTATGCCATGAACCACCTTGCCAGACTTGGACAATCAGGCTTTCGGAAGCACTTAAATCGCCAGTTTTTATACACAAGTTTTGCCGGTTAGAAGCAACATTTACCCATTGTTCTTCCAGTGAAAGCACATAGTTGGTTGCGGCAGTGCTATATTGAACAAGGTCTAAACTTAAATCAAAAGGTGTAGAAGCTGATTTTACAGCAGTGACACGTATTTTCCAGTTTCCGTTAGCATCACGGTATTGAGTCGGGTTATTTGTTATCTCCTGTGACAACGTTACATCTGAAGTGCCAACAGTGCCTGAAACGTTGCCGGGTCCGCTTGATGAGTAACTGGAAGTTTGATAATTCCAAAGTTGCATAGTCACGCTTACGCCTGAAATAGATGCGTGTGCATCCATAAGCCACGTTAACGCGGACCAGGATTGTAGGTTAGAGTTTCCTGTAAATTCAAATTGGCAAGTGCATTGAGTGGCTTGTCCGTAGTTCTTGTAGGCTAAAGCAAAGCATTCATAGCTTGAACTGCTGCTTGTAGTGATAACTTCATTGCTATTGTCAAGTACAATAAAGCTTGAACCGATCCACTTTATTGTTACAATAGCGCTTTTGCTATCCATTATTGCACCTAATATTTTTGTGTCGCCACTTACTGAACGTGGGTTTGTGCTTAATTGTACCCAGTAATGATTAGTATTGCTTGTACTGGCAAATGTTTGACTGCCCCAGCTTGAACCCGTAAATGCCTTGTAGTCAATTCGTCCTTTGCTTGTACCCCATACAAGTAAACCTTTACTGCCAGTAGGTTCCCAAGCAAAATCCGCACACTGCTGGCTACTAGAATCAACGCTAGTGTCATGTTCTTCAACATTCCATGAACCTGACCCAGAATAGTAGATAGTATTCAAATCAGAGGAACCATCAACACTAACCAGCATCATCTTGTTTGATGAAGGATCAGCTTTCAAAGTGCACCAGTAGGGTGTTGCATATATGTTTGGATTAGTTTTTGATGAACTCCAGTAACCGCCGTTTTGGCTTCTAATAGAGTATGATTTTGATGATGAACTGGACCCAACGGCAGTCCATGCGGTGCCAGATTGAGTTTCGTATGCAACTGCAATACATTCTCGGCTAGTAGTTGAAACGCTTGATTCTAACTCTCGCATTGTTCCCCAAGAGTTACCGTTCCAGACCCAACCGTTAGCGTCACTGTTTGTACCGTCTAAGCCGATAAGTGTGACTTCGTTGCTTCCAGCGACAGGATTTGAAGCTAATGCTATCCAGTAGTATTGAGCATCATTTGATTGACTGGTATCATCAAGGTATTGTTCAGAAGACCAGTCTGAAAGAGGTGACCAAGTTCGGTAAGCCAAATCTCGTCCAGAGTTACTTGAGTATACACCATAGACAAGCAGTACATCACCAGTCGTTTTTTCGTAAGCAACATCGAAACTTCGATAGTTTTCGGCAGTTGATCCAACATAGCCAATGTTGTTTGTCGTACTCCAAGAATTACCGTTCCATATGAATGCGTCCAAGTAACCGTCATCTGAAAGGGTTACAACTACTTTTTCAAAGCTACGAGATTCAACTGGGCAGTAAACGGTACGGACAAATCGTATGTTGCTTCCAGAAGAAGGCAAACTATCTTCAGAACCCCATGAGGCGCTATCGCCTGTCCAAGTGCGTTCATTAGCTACTGTTGAACCGTCACTTGAAGAACGATAAGCTATTGAGGCGTCTGTTTTTGAAGTTGTTGATGAAGAGGAAATGTATGATTGGAAAGTTACGTATGAATGGTCAGCACTTGTTAAGCGGGATATGTCTCCGGAAGTAATTGTGGTTGAACCAAGCAATGTGCGAGTTAACGGGTAATAAGGAGTTGAACTTGACCCAGATACATCTTCTCTGAGCACATCATAAACGCTGTCAGGTGGACTCTGTTGGGCAACAAAACTGCTGTGTGTACCAATATTGGATTGGCTGTCAACGTTTGAAATGTCGTTATCAATATAGTCGAATCCTTGATTTACTTCAGTTTTGTTCCAATTTATTGTGCCGGTCATTTTGCTAAAGGATGAAGCAACTACCATTAAGCCGCGGGTGTCTTCAACTTGCACAACGTAAGAAGAGTTCATTCCTGAAGGCAAATCCAGCATGTAGCGTCCATCCATGTAAGTTGTGGGGGCGGTAACTAAGTCAGTTAGGTGCCAACTTGAGTTAGTGAATACGTACTTGTAAAACTTGAAGTTTGATTGTCCCAAGTTAACTAATGGTTCGCCGTCACTTGAAACGCTAAGCAAAGCTTTGTTTACGTCTTGAGTGCTTAAAACTTCAACGTCAAGACGACTTGAAGCTGAATAGGTCAACCCTGTTATGCCTAAACCGCCTAGATCGTAACGGATTGTAAAGTTTCCTATGCTGTTGCTGATGTTGGAATACCAGTTTGTCCTAATATCCAAATTAACAATAGTAAAAGAGGGGCTTAAGTCTGGTCGAATATCAGCAATGTTATCTAAACCACTACTTAAGTAGTTTGAAGCAAGACTCTTAGCGTAAGATGTGTTACCGGTAACCTGCAAGACTGAACCATAGTAGCCAACGGTGAATCCTAAAATTCTTTTCAGCGCCAAGTTTATTTCGTCCACAGTGCTTAAAGTTTGAGGAGTTTCTGATTGGGAAGCATAACGTATAGAGGAATATGTTGTTATGACTGCTGCGACGAGAACGACCGCAACAAGCATAGCGGCGATAATAGAAAATTGCCCTTTACGGTTTAAACGGAAATTTTTCATTTAGGCGCCTCCTAACAGGCCAAGCTGCAAAATAAGTACTCTTGAAGAGTTTGATGCTGTATATTCTGAACGATAAAGCCGTGGATGATAATAAGATAACAGACTGATTGCGGTAACTCTAACGTCTGGAATGCGGGTTAAACCTAAAGCCAAAAAGGACCCGTGGATTGTGGTGGTGCCATGGGTGTAAATAGTGCCAGGATTATATCCGGATTTGGGGTCAAACACGTTTAAGCCTATGTCAAGATTGTATGTTTCGCATATGCTATCGCTGAGGGCTCTTGTTGAAGTCTGATAAGTAGAGGGGTAAATGCCATAATAGTTGCATGCGTCAATGGCTTTTGAGGAAAGAACAACTTGACGGTTTACGCTGTCACTTATTGCATCACCTGAAGTGCTGTAGGGTTGGTTATCTAAGCCTTTAAGAAAAGCAATTGAACCGACACCGCCAGTTTGTTGCATGCCATAGATTCCCCAGTTGTTCTGGCTGCCTGACAACGCATTAGTATTGCTCACGTAATAGAACGGGTAACCTACAATGCTGCACCAGGTCCAATTGTATTGGTTGACTTTTTGTCCTAAAGAGTAGGAGTAACGTGCATAGTTGTCAGTAGAGTAGGTTGAGTCACAATAAGCAGTAGGAATGGGAACGGCTTCACCATAAGTGTTAATGATAACCGCGTTTTGGACAACTTCACCTTGTAAAGAGTGCCCCTCAAGTATCCGTGCAAGCTGAGCAGTATTCTGCACCATTACAGTGTTAACGAAATAAGGCGATAACATATTGTAGAGGTCTTGAGCTAAGCTTTGTGCTGTGTAACCCGTAATCCACCAACCGTTAGCGTCACTGCAATTCAAAATGTACAAGGTGCCACCGTTGGCTTGACCAATTTTTTCAGGTGTCACGTTAAAAGTTACGTTTGAAGAAGCAACCAGATATGATGATGCGTCAGAGGTGATGCCAAGGTTTTCTGCGTTAGAAATACTTTTAATGTTAGTATAAAGCTGTGTTCCGCTAGTACCACCGACGCCGTAAAGCGTCAAATTGTAAACGACGTTGGGAGGCAAAACCGCGGATAGCGCCACCTGAAGATTACTCCAAGCTGTCGCGTTGCTTACGTCAAAGGCCGCCATGCTCAAGTCGTTATTTGAATCTAACGTTTGCATGGTTGTTAAAGATAAACGGCGTAGGTTAACAGGTGAAACTTGTCGTGGCCAAGGTAAAACAGCAAAGTAGGATGCTGCTATGAATGCTCCGCTAAGGATGACTATTACGAATATGACTTCAATTGTACGCATCATTATTCAATCACCTGATATCCTTGATAGCTCCAAACAGAAATTTTCGCTTGATATGCCACTCCACCAATGGTAACTTGCCGCATATCAGTTGAAACCCATTCAACATTGGCTGGGTTGCCACCGAAAACTATGGGGTTAGAAAGAGCGTTTAAACCCCAAGACATTAAGATAAAGCCGCCTGTGGTAGAGGTTGTATTGTAACCTATAATCAGGATGGCTGGTTCGTTGGAAAGGGAAACTTGGCTATAGGGGTTGCCAACTTCTGCCTGTAATGTTCCAGTAACGTTTACCTGTAAATGCTGCAACGAGAAATCTTCAGAGTTGAAGTTAACAAGTGTTGTATTGAAAGTTACAGGATCAACTGGTCCGCCTTCAACGTCAGCACTGTGGGCTAAAATTATTTGTTGAGTTGATAAATCATCAATTAAAGGTACAACATGGGCTGTTGCTTCTGCATTGTGGACTTTGTA
Organism: Candidatus Bathyarchaeota archaeon; assembly: GCA_963832745.1. Lineage (GTDB taxonomy): Archaea > Thermoproteota > Bathyarchaeia > Bathyarchaeales > Bathycorpusculaceae > Bathycorpusculum. The sequence continues at coordinate 285,591 of CAWHVC010000005.1, forward strand.
GCCTACGCCGTTAAGACCGCTCAGGTGAACTGAAGCTATGAAAGCGTAGGTTTGGCTACTTCGCACTTTTGAGAAAGAAATTGTAGCTGAACCCGTATTGTCAGTTGTTATTGTACCATTTAAGACTGAAAAAGAAGGATACTGATTATAGCTGTCTAAGTGAAGTTCAAACAATTTATAGTCAACGAAGGCATTGGCGAGTGGAAAACCTGTGCCATCCACATGAACAACTAAAGTTAATGGTTCAATACCAATGGAAGAGCTTACCACAGAAACTGTAAGCACAGGTGTTAAAGTAAGTTGGAAACCGTATGTGCCGTTAATGCCTAATAGTTTTTGGACAGCAGAATAATTCACCGCTAAAGAATGCGGCATAAGCAAGTAACCATCCGAAGTAGCACTTAAATTATTGTAGTACATTCCTGCATGGTCATCATACTTTGCATAGTAAATGGATGAACCAGAAGCATCCAAACGCATCAATGAGTACGAGTCAAGCTTGTACTGGGTAAACTCGGGGTCTTGAAGACCAAATCCAGTCGGAAAATCGCTGCTAGTACCCCAAGTAGACGGCGCACCCGGATTAAGCAATATACTGTCCAAAATATCGCTGGCTTTAGTTGCAGTTGCACGGTGGTTTTGGTAAACAACAGCCGTTTGGATAGTTTGGTTAAAGAGTCCAATAAAGAGCAGAGTTGCAACTACAAAGATTGTTAAAGCAACCATGTGGTCGATTGATGAGCTTACCATTACTTGTTCTCCTAAGACGTGAAATACAGGTTAATTGTTGAATTGACTAGTTTTTCGGCCACTATACTGGCATAGTTAGAATTGCTTACTAAAACGCTGGAACTGTTCCAGTTGACGCTCGTCCCTAGAATAACTGAGGTGGATGTTTGAATTTGGGTGCCATCAAGAGTCAGAGTTAGGTCAAGAATACGCGTAGAAGTATCCACTGAGTCCAAAGATGCCCGTAACGTGCCATTTGCAGTATACGTGTGACCATCAATAAATTTAGGCAAATTCAAACTATCAGTAACAACTACTGAAGAAATTGTGTCGTGACCTAAAGTTGTGTATAACTGCATTATGGAACTGCCCAAGTTGCTTGCTATCTCTTGGAGCTGCAATGTCTCTCGTGAAACATTCCAGTTGTTCATAATTAAACTGGCTGTGTATGGAAAAAGGAAAATCTGCAAAATCAACAACGGAATCATAATCATGTATTCGATAGTGATGTGCATGCTTTTTTCCTCTTATGTTTCTCCTAATCCGACAGTTATTTTGCCAATGTATAATTCAACTACAGAGTTTGCTGGCAAGGGTATGATCTGACTTTCAGTTGAGAATTGGAAGAAGTCAGAGTCAAAACCGTTTGTAGAAATGGGGGAACCGTTTGGGAAAGCAACGGTTATACGGACTTGACTTATGCCGCTTACTATCACTTTCTCTATGTCTGTGCCTGTTAAACTGACAGCTTGAGAAAGATACGGGCTTGCGCTAGCTCTTACGAGTGTTGGCAAATAGAATTTGTAGTAATTTGTTGTTACATCTGCCGAACCAGTGATTGAAGAGTTAAGCATACGAATTGAGGGTACAGCTACGATTCTAGTGTAATTGCCGTCACGCATGGGCAGTTTTTCGATGCAGTACACGGAAGTTACTGGGGCAGAGGGACCTGACTGGACAAATGCACCGTCATCAGAAGATAACCGTTCAAAGTAACCATTACCCATGGTGTACATGGTTACTGGAAGAGTAAACATTATCATGCCAGTTTCGTTTGCTGAAAGCACAGACCATTCATGGCCATTGTAAACCTCAAAAGTGTAATTTAACGCAAGCGACTGAAACTGCATATTACCATAACTCGTAGTGTATCTTACTGTTTGGGTTCTTCCAATAGTCCATGCAATGTCGTCAATTTGAAGACCAGTTGTAAGCATAAACTGTTTGTTGGCGCTGAACTCGTTTTCAGCCATACGTCGATTCAAGTAACCACTAGCATAAAACATTGCGACAAGTATTACAACGATTGTTGTAGCAGTAAGGATAACAGTGGAGATGGCAGGGCTGACTGCCTTTTTGTTTTTTAGCAGATTTTTTTGGGTTTGTGGTTTAAAGGGCGGCATTTCTTGTTTTTCTCCACTTAGATGTTTATGAAAAGAGGCACGAGTTTGGCTGCAAGCAAGGATATAATGACTAGTATGGTTGCGTGTTTGAATCCTGAAGCTACTGATTCATCACTGATTTTTCCTGCCACAATGCCGATGAGGTAACTGTTGAAAATGACTGATGCCATGAAGATCGTGCGTACTTGGCTTAAATCTTGAGTTGGCTGTGTTCCTGTAACACCTACTAGCAGAGTGCCAGACGTGAAACTTAGCATCATAACGGTTGTTGCGACCAGCAGAATTGAAGCTAAGTAAGGCATGAACACGTATGGTCGAACTGACATTTTCTTTTCTTTTTCAGTTTCATGTGTCAGGTTGTTGAATCTTGCAAGGGATTCAATCATGGTAATTGTTCCGCCGCCCACGTCGATGGTTTCAACGAGTAGGAACATGTTTAGTTGTACCATCCAGCTTTTTGTGCGCTTCAAAAAGTCCATGATGACTTTTTTTATTGGTATACCCCAAGAAATTTCTGAGCTGATTTTTCTTAGCTCTTTGCTAAAGGTGCCGTAATCTTTGTTGGATAAGCTTTCGATGCATTTTTCTGGTGAAAGCCCAGTTTTTCTGACTTCTGTTAGGTCTCGTAGGAAGTTGTTGATGCCGGTTTCCATGCTGTTTTTGTGTGTCTGTAGTTTCATTGCAATTAATGCTGCTGGTGCGGTAGAGATTATTAGGCCGATAGATATCGCAACAGGCAAGTCAATGATTGTTTGAAGGCTTGTGATGAATGGAATGGATATTAAGCCCATGAAGTTTGTAAGCACCAGAAAAACTATTACTGCTACCACTGCACTAATGCCATAGACTTTGTATGGGCGCATTTCTGAAACTGGCGATTTTGGCTGCATATTATGAGCTAACCAGATGAACATGCCTGACAGTAGAGGCGTGAAAAGGTAAGTGTACATTATCATGCCTGAAACGTCTTGTGTTGCGCCTGGTTGAATAGAGTTAACGCTGAAGAGAATGTAGAAGCAAAGCGACATCATGACTTGAACGATAATGAAAGTTTCCATTAACATGCCGAGACGTTCAGCTGCTGCTTTGACTCTTGATGCGCGTTCTTTGAAGATGTCTTCTGCTTTTCTTTCAAGGAAATGACCGATGTCTCCGCCGATAATGACCGTTGAAGCGTAACCGGCAAGGAACTCTTTGAATATGTCTAATGGGTTTTCTTTTGCAGCTTTTTCTAAAGCAGATAATGGGTCAATGCCGAAGATTTCTACGTCTTTTATAATTTCTCGTGCTTCGCTTTTCATTGCAGGCATTAAATCGACTTCGGATAACCGTTTAAAACTTGTATAAGGCGCGATACCACCTGAAGCCATAACGCTAATGTAAGATGCAACGAAAGGCATTTCCCGTTCCAGATTGGCGCCTCTATCGCTGGCTTTTGACATGGGTGCAAGCAGAAAACCAGCCATCACATAGAGCGGCAATGGAATTAGGAAGATTATTGGCATAAAGCCGAAGAAGGCAACTATGAAAACCGAAATAACTGAGGCAGGTACGGTTAGCAATGCTATAAAAAGCATTAAGGAAACGTATGTTTCAGGGTAAATTTTGATTCTTGCCTTGTTTAATGTAGTTTTGAATTGGTAAATGTTTTTAAGAAATTTAGGAGCTATACCGCCGAAAAGGCGAAATGATAAAGCCTCAAGCGTTTTTAGAAGCGGCAACTGGCTTGGCCTCCTCTGCAGCTATAATTTTGTCGTAGTAACCTTTTGGTCTTGAATAGTACTCGGCGATTACTGTTGAAACTTCTTTGTAGCTGCGTATGTTCTTTGAACGCATCCATTTTAGCACGTTTTTGCGTCTTTGTATTTCTTCAATTACGTCTTCTTTTATTTGGCCTTGTCGTTCTGCGAATATTTTGAGTAATTCGCTCTTGTCAAAATCAATTTCTTGTACGTCTTTAGTGGGGTTCCACTTGATTGGTGTACGGTAGTTATCAAAATCAACTATTTCGTTAACGTTTAAGACTCGTCTGAAAGCTTTCTTTTCGCCATTTTTAATTAGGTGGACTCGTTGAACGGACATGACAATGTTCATTAATGGTATGTAAGCGGGTGAAATTTCCATTGGTTTCTGAGTTAAACGTTTGACTGCTGAGTCCAGTCCTTCAGCGTGCATTGTTGCCATACCGCCGTGACCAGTTGCTAAAGCTTGGAACAAGACATATGCTTCTTGGCCTCTGATTTCACCTACGATCAACATGTCAGGGCGGTGTCTCATTGAAGTTTTTACCAAGTCAAAAAGTGCTACTTCACCGACGCTGCTGCCGCCTAAACCGTAGCTTTGCCGGGCAATTAATGAAACCCAGTTTTCATGTGAAAGGTTCAACTCTGCGGTTTCTTCGATGGTGATAATTTTGTTTCCCGGTTTGATCAGGCATGCTAACGCGTTTAAAGCGGTGGTTTTGCCGGCTGCTGTGCCACCTAAAACCATGATTGAAGCACGGTTTTCCAGAGCCACCCATAAGTAAGCAGCCATTTCTTCGCTGAATGTTCCAATGTTAATTAAGTCAATTATTGAGTAAGGGTCTTCTCTGAATTTTCTGATTGTAAATGCTGTTCCGAACGGTGTGATTTCTCGCCTGTAGGCTACTGCGAGTCTGTGTTTTCCGGGCAGTGAAGCGTCGACGATTGGAAAGGCGCTGCTGACGTGTTTTCCTGCCATGTGTACGAGTTTTACGACCATGTTGTCGAGGATTTCGTCACTTTCAAGTTGCAGGTTTGTTTCTATTGACTCGAAATTGCGGTGCCAAATGTAGACTGGCTTGTTTACACCGTCGCAACTGATATCTTCTATGTTGGGGTCACGCATCAGGGAATCGATTTTTCCGAAACCGACCAAGTCTCGTTCTGCGTGGTACAAGATTTTGTACCATGAAACATCAGGTAGCCATCCGAGACTGATTCGGTATTTATCCACGATTTTTTTAGCTTCTTCTGCGAAAAATTTTCGTGGGTCAGCGATTTCTTCTTTAGGTGATTCGATTTCTGCGAGTAAAATTTCAAGGATTCTGTTGTAGACGCCTCTTTCTAGTGGGTTTAGTTGTAGTTCGTCGAGTATGTATTTGTATTCGCCTGTTTTGGGGTTTTGGACGATTACTACGTGTGAGAAAGGTTCGTATAATGGGTATTTGTCGATGACTTTTAGTCCCTTTGGTAATAATTTTGTGTCTGGTGCAGGTGATAGCTCTTCTGCCTGCTTGGTTTTTTTGAAGTTAATTTTGATTTTTTTGAGACCTGTGAATGATTGTTTTAGGCTCAAGGGGGACAAATCTTCTGTACTCTCCGAATAGTAGCGTTGGAGCAAGTATTAATTAAATATTACGTCTTAATACGCTATATTGCTGATAAGTACAACAGATAAACAAAACAACACAAATACACAATAAAAAATTTAGAAATCCGCCAAAAACGGATTAGAACGCTTTTCCCGACCCATTAAAGAAATCCCGCCATGACCGGGATAAACAATCAAACCATCAGGTAAACCCAACAGTTTCTTCAAAGTTACACTCATATCCTTTGGCGAGCTTTCCACAAAATCAGTCCGCCCAATACTGCCCGCAAACAGGGTGTCCCCTGAAAATACAAGTTTATCGCCAACAAGACATATGCAGCCCATTGTATGCCCTGGTGTATGCATGACTTTTAGATTTGCATTTCCGAATTTTATTATGTCCCCGTCTTTGAGCAGAACATCGTTTTTCGAGTCATGATTTTCTAGGTTTTCCAGAAATGAGGCGTCAAATTCGTGGATGCATATGGGGGCTTCATATTTTTTCTGCATTATTGCGTCGCCATTTATGTGGTCGGAGTGCCCGTGAGTGTTTACGATGAATTTGATTTTGAGTTTTTCCTTATTTATGTAATTGAAGATTGGTTGTGCTTCGGCGACAAAGTCCAGTCCTGGGTCGATTATGATTGCTTCTTTTGTTTCTGTGCAGTTTGCAATGTAGCAGTTGGTTGAGAGCATGCCTACGGTAAAGGTTTCAACTTGCATAGAGTCCACTGGGAAAGATTGGTGAAGCAAAAATAAAGTGTTTTCTTTTTTTACAATTGTTGGTGTGTTGTGCAGGCAGACAATAATGTTTATTACGTCTTAATTTACAATACATGTTATAGGTACGGCACATGAAACTTCAAATCATGCTCGGGTTTATCGCTATGTTTGCAGTAATCTCCTACCTAATTCCGACTCCCATGTTTCCAGGAAACTATGTATGCGGCGGCATCGGCAAAGCAGCCCAATTTGTTGAACAAAATCTTCAGATTTTTAGCTCCTTGTTTAACGGTTTGTTTTATGGGGGAATAATGGGGTTAATCTTTTTTGGAGCAAGCCGAAAAATCAAAAATTTATAGAAAATACGTGCCAATTAGGCCTCAGAATTAAAACCGGTAAGCCTAATGGTGCTCTCACATTTACCGCAGGTTATAACAAGTTCAACTAACTCATCATTTTGAACTTTAGTATCAACGATTTGATAGTTATCCTCTGATTCATCTTCAGGCGAAATTGCCAAACCACATTTAGGACACTTAAACGAACCGTCACCTTCAACCTGCGCCAAATCAATAAGGAAGGACTCCTTGTCGGTTGGTTTCTTCATCATACATTTTGTCTCCTTTTAAATTGTTTCGATTTTTTGTTTATTAATAGTTATGAAGTTTTACTCAGTAATTCATTCCTTTTAAGATTTCACCCAAATTGAGGTAAAATATTTCTAAGGGAAAAAATGGAAAAAATTTTTTCCAGAGAAATATTATTCAAATTGTTCTGGCGAAATGTAGTCGCCGTATTTTTCTTTAGCTTCCAGCAATCGTTCGCGTTGCATGTAGAGTTGACCGAACATTTCCAGTGGTATGTCTGTGACGTTTTCTTGGTAGAATTTAGAAACGCGTTCGATTTTTGCAAGGTTTTCAGGTATGCGTGTGGTGAATTGTTTAATGTAGTCTTCTTTTGCGTAGTCTTTGCCTAGTACTTCTTTGAAGAGTTTCTTTAGATCATCATATTTTGGTATGCAGCCTGTTGGAGTCTTTATTACGTCAACTTCATTGTGTACTCGTAGCTCCATCCATTTAACCCAGACGTGCTTATCCCGTGAACTGTTAAGGTATTTACCGTCTTCAACTCCACGCAAGAAATAGTTCACGCCAAAGACTATTGGCTGCTTCTTAAGTTTACGTCCAAACTCCAAGTTGTTGCTAACGTTTTTGCCAAGCGGAATTGAAATGAAGTCTTGAATGCTCATCATGTTGATTTCTGGAACGCCTTCCTTGCCGATTGTTGCAAAAGTTGTTTCAGTTTCCAAGGATGCACCGTATGCGATGATTCCGTGTTCCCAACTGTAGCTTTGCTGAACTGGAACGTAAGCTTTTGCGTCTCGTCCACCGTACATGATGCCGCCGAGTTCAACACCGTTGGGATTGTTAAGTTCAGGGTCAACATTTTCCAATGCAGTCAAGGCTACTGCGTAACGTGCATTTTTGTGTGCTGCTGGAACTTCAGCGCCTGTTTCATCCTTTTTGCCTTCGTACCATTGACCGGTAAAGTTTAAACCGTCTTTTGGCAGTTCTTTACCCATGCCCAGCCAGTATGGTTTACCATCTTTGACTAGGATGTTAGAGAATACTACTTCCCCGGGTGAGTTTAGAACCTTCCAGATTAGGGCGTCATCTTTTTCTTTAACGTCTTGTATGATGCCGAAGATACCGCTTTCAACATTAACGGCACGTGCAGCATCGTTGATTTCGCGGATGTAAGCGATGTCGTCGCCAAGGATGGTTTCGCCTTGAAGCATGGCTGTTGATGTTTTACCGCATGCACTTGGGAATGCGCCTGCAAAGTAGGTTTTACGTTTGTTTGGACCATAAACGCCCATGAGCAGCATGTGTTCTGCTAGCCAGCCTTCACTGCTTGCTTTGCGGATTGCAAGGCGGAAAGCAAGTTTTTTGAAGCCGACACTATTGCCCGCGTATTGTGTGTTTACGCTGTATATGGTATTGTCCATGTGGTCAATGTAGATGCGTTTTTTGTTTGGTTCTGCGCTGACCATTTCCTCGGTTAAGTTACCTGCTGAATGCAATACTCGTAGGAAATCGCTTTTTGGTCCAGCTTTTACGAATTGATCATAACCTGCCCTGTAAAGCAAATCTTCGGTGTGAGCAACATACCATGAGTCAGTGCACTGTAAACCTAAAATTGTAAAAACTGAATCCCTTGGCCCCAGAGAAATGAAGCGGACAATCATGGTTTTGCCAATCATTAAGTCTCTGAGTTCGCCACGGACTTCAGTTAAACCTTCCTGCCTGTCAATTTGGTTAAGCGCTTTGCTTAAAGAAACGCCTCTAGGCACGAGGTATTTGGTATTTTGGCGGTCTCGACCTTGGTCTTTTTCGCCGTCAAAGTGCACTGTTTGTCCTTGAAGGGTAAGGATTGCTTGTTCTTCACCTGTTGCGACTGCTTGCTTTCGGACAAACGCAATGTCTTCGGCTGAATCGCTGCAGATAAAGATTTTTTCTGGGTGGCAAAGGTCGTTGGCTTTTGCGATGAATTCATGGACGTTTGGGTTATCGATTGCTGATAGTTTCTCGAAGTCTTTTTGGCTAAGTTTAGGTTGAAGTGCTTCTAGATAGGGATTCATAATGTTTTATCCTCGAACTTATAATTCATGTACTGTTCCGGGTACCCTTGGAAATGGCTGGCACTCAGCGATATGTTTTACGCCTGTAACCCATCCAACTAAACGTTCAATGCCGATACCTGCACCTGCTGTCGGTTTTAAGCGTCCTTCTTTAGCCATCTTGATGATTAATGCATAGTTTTCCTTTTTGACTTGGTCCCGTTCAATCTTTTTGGTGATTTTGTCATACTCATGTTCACGTTTAGCGCCTGAGAGGATTTCTCCAAATTGCGGCATGAACAAGTCATAGTTATCCCATTTGCCCGTCGCGAAATCCTCAAAATCGTAAAATTCGCGTGGAATGTTTGTTACCCAAACTGGTTGAGTAATGTCTGAAGCTAAATCTGCTTCCCATGTTGCGCCGTATTTGGCTTCAAGGTCCTCGCGGTCAAGAATTTTGAACGGAGAATCTAAACTTGGGAGGGCGTCAAAACGACAAATGGTTGTTAAATCGTCTTTCATGTTTTTCTTTAAGTCTTTAATTAAGGTGCAAAGGGCTTCTTCAACAAGTGAGAAAACGTCTTTTGAAGTGGCGTTTCGGGCTTCAAAGTCGAGTTGTGTGAATTCGTAGATGTGTTTGCCGGTTTTTCCGCGTTCTGATTTTTCGATGCGGATGTTTGGTGAGAGAATGAAAAGTTTGGGGTAAGCAGTTGAGGCTGCGACTAATTTGTGGATAATCATGCTGGCCATTGTGCGGACTGGTTTTCCGTAGATGTCCACTTCTATTCTTTTTTCGATTGATGCTCCGGGGTCTGGCCAGAGTGGGTCGGTGCTTTGGCTTAAGGCTACTGGTAGGAGCCATTGGAAGCCCTTATTGACGTATGTCGTTGTTAAGCTGCCTAGGGTGTATGTTACTATTCTGCCTATGCAGGCTTTCCTTTCGATTTCTTGTGCCGTTAGTTGGTCTAACGGTTTTGGCGGGTCTATTGTTTGAACGCATGTTTTTGATGTTTCTGATTTCAAGGTTGTTCACTTGGTTAATTTTAACTGTTTATGAATACTGCAATGGAGATAATAAATTTTTTATAATAAAAAATGGGTTATTTACAATAAAAAAGGGTTTTTATACTTGAAAACTGTAATATTTACATATGAGCATTAAACTTGACGACAAAGACATCGCCATCCTGCTGCTAATCCAAGAAAACAGCAAACTAACAGCCAACCAAATAGCCAAAAAAACCAGCACACCAATAACCACCGTTTTTGCAAAAATAAAACGCATGGAAGAACTAGGCATAATCAAACAATACCGCGCCATCCTTGCCCCAGAAAAACTAAACCTTGGAACCGCAGCTTTCATCCTCGCTGCCGTGTCGTACGGAAACAAAGCAGACGGAACACCAATCACTCAACGTGACGTAGCTGAAGAAATCGCTCGGCTCTCAGACGTTCAAGAAGTTCATATAATCACGGGCGATTGGGACTTGCTGGTTAAAGTGCGGGCTGAAAGCGTTGATGCTATCGGCAAATTCGTCGTTGACAAGCTAAGGCGGATTAACGGGTTGCAGAAAACTTTGACATGTATGGTTTTTGAAACCGTAAAAGAAACAACCAGTCTACCAAGAGTTAACAAAAAGAGAACGTCAGAAAAACCTCAAGCGGTTGAATAATACAACAAAGGTAACGCTAAAAGAACCGTGTTTTTTCCCTTAGGAGAAAGCGTATACTCCACGCGCAAGGGTGGTCCTGTTTGAACGTTACGTTCAATATAACCGTACTTTTGAAGCAACTTTAACTTATCTGAAAGGGTTCGTGAGTTCACACCTAAGACCTTTTTTAGGCCACCAAACCCGCTTGTTTTCTTTAGAAGAAGTGTGTAGAGTATTTCAAGGCTCCATTTCTGGACTAACACGTTAAAGTTTTCCTGTAAGCTACCAAGTTCGTCTTTGACTTCTTGAGGCGTAATTTTTTGTTTTTCCATTATTGCTGAGAATGTTTGTTCAATGCCATGGAGTGTTCGGTCCATTTGGGCTTCGACTAGTTTGCGAAATTCTGCGCTTAAAGTTAAAGGGGCACTCATGTAAGATTACACTCGGTGTACTTTGGCTTACTTCCTAATTTATTAAGGCTTTAGGCTTTACTAATAAAACATAGTATACAAAATACATCACTTAAGGTTTACGGAGAGAGCAAACATGGAAAAGTTTGACGCAATAGTAGTAGGATCAGGAACAGCAGGCTGCCTCGCAGCAAAAACAATCGCTGAATCCGGCCTAAAAGTATGCATAGTGGAAAAAAGTAAGCGTGAGGACATAGGCGAAAAAATCTGCGGAGACGCCCTAGGCGAACACCACCTCACATTTTTGGGGCTTGAAAAACCCAACGGTGGCGAATTAGAAGCAAAAATCGACGGCATGAAAATCTATTCACCAGACGAAAACACTGTCTTCACCATCGCAGACAAAGACTTTAAAGGCTTCATCCTTAACAGGCGCCTATTCGGTCAATGGCTACTCAAGAAAGCAACCGATAACGGAACAGTCTTGAAGGACACCACGAATTTCCGTTCACCTATAATCGAGAAAGGTGCCGTTGTAGGCATAACAGCCAAGAACATGAAGACCGGTGAAGTCTCCGAGATGCGCAGTAAAGTCGTCGTTGATGCATCGGGCTATTTTGCTATGGTACGCAAGCAGCTCCCAACCGAGTTAGGCATAGATCGTGATATAGCTAAAGAAGATGTTGAAGCATGTTACCGTGAAATTCGTCAACTTAAGCAAGAATCAGATAACACTCGATACTGCGAAATTTACTTAAATCAGAAAGCATCACCAGGCGGTTACATCTGGATTTTCCCTAAAGGCGGTGCACGTGTAAACGTCGGGATCGGCGCTTGCATGCGTCCAAACTATCCTAACCCCAAAGAACAACTCTACAAAACCGCCTTCAAGAAGCCAATGTTCGACGGTTCACTGTTATTAACAGGCGGGGCATGGTTTGATCCCGTCCGAAGACCACTTGATAACATGGTTGGCAACGGAGTTGTCATAGTCGGCGACGCAGCATCCTTAGTTAATCCAATTCATGGCGGCGGCATCGGTCCCTCAATGCTCAGTGGACATTTTGCAGGCAAACAAATCATTGAAGCCCTCGGTAAAGGTGAACCAACTAAAGAGGCGCTGTGGGGTTACAACAAGAAATACATTGATACTTACGGCAAGAAACAAGGAGCATTGGACATTTTCAAGCTGTTCCTGCTCTCATGCAGCGATGAAGACTTAAACTATGGCATGAACCAGAAACTCATGACTGAAGACGACGTACTTAAAGCAGGCATGGGCGACGATTTCCACTTAAACATTACCGAAACCGCAAAACGTGTATTCAAAGGCATACGACGCATAAGCTTCCTCAACAAGCTACACTCAACTGTCAGTATGATGAAAGAGCTCGGTGCACACTACAACACATACCCGTCAACTCCAGTCGGCTTTGAAGCGTGGAGAGACCAAACAGTCGACATCCTCGGGCAAGCCAAAAAGAAACTCGTCGAATAATTATGTTAAGCGGTTTTTACGCCGCTTTAAAATTTTTATTTTTTATCTAACGCCAAAATTAACATAAAAAAAGATGCAAAAATTTTATCGCACCATGCGATGGTTTTCTTGTGAACTCATTGAACGCCTATACGCGGTTTGCTTCTGCATTTGTTTGTATTCTTCATAGGTAATGTTGCTGTGTGGGTAAAGCTTCTTGAACCGCCGGTACGGCAGACGCATATCAAGTTCCATCTGTTGACTAAACTGGCCAGGCACATAACGTTGGTGTATTGGGGCGGTTTGGTACTTGCTCGGGGCGGCTTTTGTTCTGCTTCTGGATGAATTTAGGATCATTAAAGCAATGATTATTGCGATTACCCCAATGAAGAGAAGGGGTATGATGGCAATAATTGGGATTGCTGCCAAGGTTTAGATCCCCTACTACTTGCTTGAAGACGCCTGTTTCTGCTCTGTCTTTATCGGCACCACTGAAGCACCATCCAAGCCCAACACGTTTAAGACGTCGGCATTTGATGGCACAATTACTTTAGTTTGCTGCGCGAAAGTGTCACGGATTACATCAAGCTTCTTGTTGAGCTGCGCATTTTCCTTGAAATAACTGTTTGCTGCTTCTGAAACGGCTTTGATTGCTTTTGCCTGTGCATCTGCAACTAGTTCAACTGCTTTGGCTTGGCCTTCAGCGCTCAAGATTGCTGATTGTTTTTCACCTTGCGCTTTAAGGATGGCCCCTTGTTTCTCTTGTTCGGCAGCTTCTTTTCGACCTGTAGCTAGTAAGCGTAGTTGGCGTCTTTCTTGTTCTGCAGTTTTTTGTTTATGCATGGCTGTCTGAATGTCTTGTGGCGGGTCGATTCTTTGAAGTTCGATGCGGTTGACTTTTGTGCCCCATTTGTCGGTGGCTTGATCAAGGACACTTCTTAATTCAACATTAATTTTTTCTCTTGAAGTTAGGCATACGTCAAGGCTCATTTCACCTACAATGTTTCGAAGCGTTGTCTGGGCCAATTTGACTATGGCAAGTTCGAAGTCTTCAATTTCGTACAGGGCGCGTCTTGCGTCGATGACTTGGTAGTAGATTACTGCGTCGATTGTGACCACTACGTTGTCTTCGGTGATGATTTCTTGAGGTGGAACATCTATGACTTGCTCACGCATGTTAACTCGATATAGTCTTTCAACAAAGGGCACGATGACTCGTAAGCCCGGTTCAACTGTTTTTTCGTAAGCGTTGAATCTTTCGACTAGTCCTTTCTCGTACTGATTGACTTTTTTTAGGGACATTATGAACAGGATTATGATAATTACAGCTATTATTGCGATTATGATTAACGCGGTTTCTAGTTCGTACATTTTTCTTCGTTTACTCCTTCAACTATAAGGCTAACCCCTTCCACGCGAATCACCCTAACCTTTGAACCCTCCTTAATTACACTACAGTCATCTGCGGGTTTAGCAAGCCAAATATCCCCTCCAAGCTTAACTACACCGCCATCCAAGGGGTCAATATCAGTTTTTGCAATGGTTTCTTTCCCAACCAGCGCGTCAGAGTTTGTACGTAGCAGGCTAACGTTGAATTTGTCGAGCAAGCCGCCGCCCCGCATTTCTTCGATGTTGTAGGTGGCGTCTTTTATGTGGTTTAGGCGTCGGATGAATTCGCCGAATTCTTCGCCGTTTAGGTCTACTTCCAGTAGGTAGCCGTTTGGTCGCCGGTTGAGTTTGTAGGTCATGTGGTATTTTTCGCTGAATTTTGAGAGCATTTGTGCGAGTTTTAGTTCGTCGGCTTTTACGTTGAGGGTGACTTTCATGGGTATTGCCTGTGCTTGATAGGTATTAACGATTATTTAAATTTATTTATAATTATCGTGTCACATTGATGTGTATTGATTAAGAAAAAATGAGATCAACCTACCTCATAAAAAACCAACCTATTTGCAGTCTATTTAGATCCTATTAGAAATGGTCATGCAGAAACCTATAGAGGGTAGATCAATATTGACCTAAAATCAACCCATAAAGCGACCTTTTGATTTAACCACAAACACTGCTAGAAGCGCAACCACAAACAAGGGCAATATAGTGATGACAGAAAACTCTGGAACCGACGGAGCGGAGGTGACTGTCATGTCAGGTGTTTGAGTTGCTGTTGGAGTTGTGTCCGTGTTGAGTAAAGTTGTTACCGTGCCATCTGACAAGTTTATCGTTTGGGTGTTGCTCCAATCACTCGATTTACCATGGAAGGAGTATTGGACAAATGCGATTTGGATATGTGATTCGTGGGTTTCAGTAGTGTAGCCTTCTAATGCTTGAACTTGGAAATCCATTTGTCCATTATTTGGCGACAACTTATAGACTATCGTCGTATATTGAGCAGAATAATCTTAATTGCATATCCATATTTAATGTAAGTACTTGATTCTCCATACCATACCCACTGCGTTTGTCCACGAAACATAGTGATCCAGTCCTCACCATATGAGCCTTTATATCTAACATCAAAAAAGCGGTTTATCGTGTGTCCACTTGAGTCATTAAATGGTGTAAACGGCTGGTTCTTAATTGTGATCTCAACCGTTCTGTTATCAATATGTTCTCCATATTGGGTGACAATTGTTTCTCCTGTGTATTGATCAATACCGTAGGTTGGAGGAATATCAAGTGAGTAGTCAACATATTTTATGGTAAATTCGGGTACAGAAGGTTTAGTTACTGTTTGGGCGTTTGCAGAGCCTATGATTGGCAAAATCAGACATACAAGAATAATAATTAGGGAGGCAAGTAGCGCTTGAGTTTTCCCTGTCTTGTTCATACTTAAAGTGGGCAAGGGGCGTCGATAAAAGCGTTGCAGTAAGGCTTTGTTGACTAACTCAAGTCAAAAATTCTTTACTAACCGTTTTGCTTGGAAATCCTAAGAGGGGTAGGTCGTATTGGCGGAAAAAGCAGCCATTAACATGTTGAAAACCAGTGTTTATTTCGGAAAAATGTTGGCGTGGCATCTATCGAAAATTGCTGTGGTGGGCTAATGCTTTTTTATATGGGAGACTTGTTGTGTTGTTTAGGTTTAATCTTTGAGTTTCGAAATTAAAGAGAAAGATTTGCTTGGTAGAATTGGCAAACTTAAAACTAAAAGCGGCACAATTGAAACTCCGCTTCTGTTCCCAGTCATCAACCCATCCCTGCAGCCGATTCCGCCACAACGGCTAAAGGACGTTTTCGGTTTCGAAGCCGTAATCACAAACGCTTACATCCTAAAGAAACGATTCCAAAACAAGCCAATCGAGTAGGGCTTGCACAAGTTCCTCAATTTCAACGGTGCAACAATGACTGACTCTGGCGCTTACCAAATCCTTGTTTACGGCGACGTAGAATACAACCAAAAAGAAATCGTTGCCTATGAGGAAAGCATCGGCACCGACATCGCAACTATCCTAGACATTCCCACAGGTTGGCGTGTAACCAAAGAACAAGCCGAAGTCACCGTTGCCGAAACACACCGTCGAGCCAAAGAATTCTTCAAACTCAAAACCCGAGACGACATCCTCTGGGTAGGCCCCGTACAAGGCGGAAAACACTTAGACCTTGTCGCATCCAGCGCCAAAGAAATGGGTAGCCTTCCATTCAACATCCACGCACTTGGCAGCCCAACTGAAGTAATGGAAAACTACCGTTATGACGTCTTAGCAGAAATGATTTTAACCTGCAAAAAGGGTATCCCAATCGAGCGCCCCCTGCATCTCTTCGGCGCAGGCCATCCATCAATGTTCGCCATCGCAGTTGCACTGGGCTGTGACCTCTTCGACTCAGCCGCTTATGCCCTTTATGCTCGTGAAGGTCGTTACATGACCGAAAATGGTACATGGCGGCTCCCCGAAATGGACTATTTCCCATGCACATGCCCAAAATGCGTAACTGAAACTCCAAAAACATTGATGGCTAAACCGGATAAAGAACGTGAAATCTTCCTTGCCGAACACAACCTGTGGGTCTGCATGGCAGAACTCAAACGAATCAAACAAGCAATCCGTGACGGTAGGCTTTGGGAACTAACCGAAATGCGCGTACACGCACACCCAGCTCTGCTGTCAGCCCTCAAAAGACTCAAAGGACATGCAGACTTCCTTGAAACATACAGTCCAACAATCAAAAGCAGCGGCTTCTTCTACTTCGACTCAGTTGGGCTTGCAAGACCAGAAATCACCCACTACAAAAACCAACTATTCAAAAATTACGCGCCACCTGCAAACGCCAAAACCTTGTTACTGTTGCCACAGACTAGAAACAAGCCGTTCCATAAAGCGCCAGAAATGAAGAAAATTCGCCAACTCCTAAGGCTTCTCGGACCAGAAATTGCTGACAAAGTTCACGTTGCCGTTTTCTGTGCACCGTTTGGCGTTGTGCCACTTGAGCTTGACGAAATTTACCCGTTGTCGCAGCATGAAGCAGCATTGCCGCTTGACAGGGAAACCATCGCTTACGTTGCGGGTCAAGCAGCTGAATACATTAAGCAGATGCCTTACAGCAGCGTGACAATGCTTAATGACGCTAAACTTTGGAAAACCCATGTTGAAAAAGCTGTTCAAGTCGCTTGCGAAGAGAAAGCCGTAGCTTTCGAGGCTGTTCAAGCAAACACTGGTGAAAGCAGCAAAAAACTTGTCGCGAACCTTGAAGCTGCACTGCGAAAACAATTAAGCAGTTAACCTTTTCCCTTTTCAAGTTTCCCTTTATGGGAACAATTCTTTTTTAGTCAGCAGCAATAATCTTAAAATGCAAACTGCAGGAGACCCAAAATAGCCCCTTTATACGCTGATTTTCATATTCACACGGTTTACTCTTCCGATAGCCTAATCCAGCCTAAAACGTTGGTAGACATGCTTTTGGCGCATAATTACATTAAAGTTGCAGCCGTAACTGACCATGACTCAGTTAGAGCAAACAAAGCAACCATGGCGTTGGCATCCGCTTACCCCGACATCCTAATTATTCCAGGCGTAGAAGTCAGCACAACAGCCGGAGACATGCTGGTTTTAGGTACCGATGAGTTACCGCCTAAACCATGGAACCCGCAGGACGTGGCGGATTATGCAAAATCTATAGGTGCAGTCTCCATTGTGGCGCATCCTTACAGGCTTTATGGAATGGGCGACATTGCAAGAAACCTAAAAGTGGATGCTATTGAAGTTTTAAACGGCGGTTCCAGTGATGGAAGCGAACAGGCAAGCTAAGGAGATGGCTAAACAAGTCGGTTTACCAGGCACCGCAGGTAGCGATGCTCATCAAATTTCTGAGCTTTTCAGCGTATGCACACAAGTCCAAGCAGACCTAAACGTTGACAGCGTGCTAGGCGCTATCAGAAAAGGTTTGATATCTGCTCAGCAAGCTATGAGGTCAATACGTTTTTAAAACACTATTTGCCTCATGAATAGCAGTATACAATAAAATAGGATGTCCTGATTTGCAAGTTAGCTTTTTAGGCGGAGCTAGAGAAGTTGGCAGAATGGGAATCCACGTAAAGACCGCTAAAACGCAGGTCGTGATAGATTACGGTGTCATGCTTGACCGTGAACCCGGGTTTCCCATGCATGTTCCCCCGAAAGATTTAGACGCAGTCATCTTAACTCACAGTCACCTAGACCATTCCGGCGCTATTCCGATTTTCTATATTAACGACAAAAAACCGCTTTACACCAACCAGCTTAACCTTGAACTAACACAGGTTTTAATTCAAGACTTTATCCACCTGTCCAGCTACTATTTGCCTTTTGAATATCTGGAACTTAAAAGCATGATGAAAAACAGTCATCACCTCAACTTTGGGCAACAGGAACAGGTTGGCGACATGAAAGTCAACTTATATAACGCTGGGCATACCCCGGGAAGCGCTCAAGTCTTAATTGACGGCGATAAAAAAATTCTTTACACAGGCGACTTTAACACTGAAGACAGCAAACTCTTGAAAGGCGCCAAAATGGATTACAAAGACTTAGACGCCATAGTCATCGAAAGCACCTACGCAAACGCCGACCACACACCAAGACCTGAACTGGAAAAAGAGTTTGTTGACACCGCAACTGAGACTGTGGAACGTGGTGGAACCGTTTTGATTCCAGCTTTTGGTGTGGGACGCGCCCAAGAAATTGCTTCAGTCTTAGTTGCTAACCATTTTGAGTATCCAATCGTTTTTGATGGTATGGCACGGGAAGCAAGCAGAATCATACTGAATTACAAAGAGTTTCTGCGTGACCCCAAACTCTTCGCAAACACCATGAACTCTGTTGAATGGGTCGAAGGTTGGCGAGACCGGCGCCGAGCACTTAGAACGCCCAGCGTAATTGTTTCTCCCGCAGGCATGCTAAAGGGCGGTCCATCACAGTTTTACCTCTCAAAAGTCGGCAAAAAAGCAAACAACGCAATCTTCCTTGTCAGCTACCAAATACCCGGAACACCCGGCAGACAACTAATGGAAAAAGGCGTAACCACAATCGACGGAAAAGTCAGAAAAATAAAAGCACACTTCCAACATTTTGACTTTTCATCCCACTGCGGAGCAACCATGCTTAAAGAATCCTTAAAAATGCTTGGCGGAAACCCCAAAGTCTTTGTTGTCCACGGCGCAGAAGGAAACTGCGAGTTGCTGGCTAACTGGGCTAAAACCGAACTGGGATTAGATGCATTAGCACCAAGAACAGGAGAATCCTTCCAAATCTAAAGGTGGGCGCCATGAAAATTGGGCTCTTGCCAGTAGGGCAAGTAAACCACACCTTTCTTTCTGCACTTTGTAAAAAATTAACCAACATCTTTTCTGATTTAATATGCACTGTTATCAACGAAAGCGGGGCATTGACAGAACAAGCCTTTGATAAAAAACGAGGTCAATACGATTCTAACGTTATCCTTAACCAAATCCAGTTTTACGCTGAACAGCAAGACATGTTTGAGCGAGTGCTTGGAGTGGTTGATGTTGACTTATTTGTTCAGGATTTGAATTATGTTTTTGGTGAAGCTTACACACCGGGGAAGGCTGCGTTGATTTCATTGTTTAGGCTTAGGCCAGAATTTTATGGTCAACCTTCGGATGAGAAGCTTTTTTTGGAGAGAACGCTTAAGGAGGCAGTGCATGAACTGGGACACACGTTAGGGTTGAATCATTGTCCAAATCAAACCTGTATCATGCATTTTTCCAACTCGATAACCGACACGGATAAAAAACAAACCTTATTCTGTAACCAATGTATCATACAAAAGGAAGTAGCTGCTAAACACCTAAGGTAGAAAGCTGTGACGTCCGAAGAAACAAAATTTAAAGTTAGCTTAGTTTACTTTGGTTCCGGTACTGGCAAGTTTAATCTTCGGTTTAGGCTGCGCCTGGTTGCTTAAACCACAACAAGCAGAGTTATTCCAGTTACACCATTTCCAGACAACACAGCTTCAGGACCATTTCGGCAACGCAATTTACTTTGTAATTTTAGTGGCTATAAGCGCTTTCGTGTTTTATTTTTTGCTTAAACGAAAGAACGTCAAAATCATCAAAGGCTTAATCTTCATTGCAATGACGACAGCTTCAATGCTGCTTTCACTGGTTTATCATTTCAGCACTTTTACCATCATCTACCTTTTACAGTGACATTATTAGTAATTGCATTATCAATTTTGATAACGGTACTATTTGATTTAGCCATATTCAGGTACACTAAAGCCAGAAACATAGTAGTCATAGGTTTAGGTGGCGCTTTGGGAGTATTCTTTGGATTTCTCAATTCCCCTATACAGCGCCATTGCGATACTAATGCTTTCCTCGCAGTATATGACATAATCGCGGTTTACCGTGGACCAGTTGGAAAAATTGCTGAGTCAGGACTTGACCAACTTAGCGGATTAAGTTACGCCTTTAAAGATATTCAAATGGGCCTTGGCGACTTAGTCTTCTATTCAATGCTTGCAGGCGCCATGTTCTTTAGTTTCCCAAGCAGCATTCTGCCAACCGCAATGTCAATTGTAGGCATCTGTGTGGGTTCAATAATTACTTTGTTTATGCTTGAGAAAAAAGGTATTTTTCCAGGGTTGCCCTTTCCGATTGTGCTGGGATTAGCACTTGGATTAATTACCGCAGGCGTATTTTTACAATTACCCCTGTTTTAGGTTACTCTTATAATTGACGCATAACTTTTTTGAAAAAAAGAAAGAAAAATTATTTGCTAAAACGCTCGTTAAAGACATCACGGATTTTTTCTGGGCTTTCCAGAACATGCATGCCGTCCATCTGTTCCAGTTTGCGTGTCTGCTCAGCCTCTTCTTTGCGCACTCGAATCTTGACGGTTTTACCGTTGGGGATAATTGTTTCAACGACGCCTTCTTTGTAGTCCGTAGGCAAAACATACACTGTGCCGAAAGCTTTCAGGCTCATGATAACTGAGTTAGTTATGAGGGTGTCTCCGATGCCGTTAACGATTTTCGCAACAGTGTTTGACGTTGTAGGGGCTACAAGCAAAAAGTCATATTTTCCGCTTTGAAGCCAAGCCGCAAGAAACGGCGCATTTGAATTCATTTCAACACTGAAATGGGAAAACTCTTGTTTTAAGAGATCAAACTGCTTGTAAAACCGCAGCATAGTCTCCCCGTTTTTAGAAACAAAAACGTGAATCTCCGCTTTATGTTCATACTGATTTTTAAGTTCAATCATTATTTTGACGATTTCAGCGATTTTATCGCCACCGCCAGTTATTCCCCAAGCAATTTTACACTTTTTTGGTATTTCAACCATTTTTTACTTCTCCTTTTTCTCTGCAAGCAATTCAGAGAATTTCTTAACTGTCTTCTTTAGGCTTCTAAAGCCCTCTTCATCCTGCTTTACCCCTTCCAAAGTATCTTTTGTCCAGAAGGTTGCGCCCATGTTTGCCCCAAAAAAGCCGCCGCTGACAGGAATCATGCCGTTAAGAATCTGAAAATCAATGATTTGCGATTAAAGCGTGTTCTTGTCCACCGTTACGGTCGCCGCCTAAAGCGATGCCCATTCCGATTTTTCCTTTGAAAAAGTTTTTGTCACTGGCTACTGCGGCTCGGCAACGGTCCAGTACCGCTTTTAGTTGTGCACTTACACCGTTATTGTATATTGGGGTGGCAAAGATTATACCTTCAGCCTCTTTTAACAGGGGATAAAGTTCGAACATATCGTCTTTATAGGCGCAGACTTTAGCCTTTAGGCAGTAATCGCAGTGTAAGCAAAAGCCGATTTTTTTGCCGCGAACTCCCCAAAACTTTGTTTCGAAGCCTTTTTCTTCAAGCATCCGTAGGGCTTCATGTAATACGTGGTCTGTGGCTTGCTGACGTGGGCTAGCACAAATACCGACAATCATAAAACTCAATACTGTTCTAACTGCAGAAGGGCATAAAATCTTTTCTAAACCCTTAAAACTCAAACAGTCAGGGGATACATCAAGTTACTGTACATCTACAATCACACAACTTTATGTTTTCGCATGGTTCCTAAAATAGCTCGGCACCGGAGACGGCTTTTTTCGGTGGAGGCGAATTTCTTGGTTAAAATCATTGGAAAATCTGGTGTAGAAGAAAAATTTGATGTCAAAAACGTGGAAAATGATTTAAAAGATGCTGGCTTGCCAGAACGTTTAGCTGAGGAAGTTGCAGAGCGAGTAGAAAACCGTGTGGAAGACGGTTGGACAGATGAAAAAGTGCGGCAGGAAACAGACATTGAGCTAAGACGACTGCAAGATGACATTGATAAGGCGTATAGCACTTACAAACGTTCGGTACCTATGGGTGAGCATCTTGTTGGCGAACAAAGAACTGCCAAAGAAAACGATTTTTCACCCAATGAGCAACCACGGCAAGAAACAAAAACAGAATTCAGAAACGTTGAAACTTAAAGCAAAAAAATCAAATTTTATTTTTATAAAACTAATAAAAAACAAAAGAAGAAAGAATTGTTCGAGACTACTCTTTCTCGAAGTATTCTTCTGGTGGCGGTGGGGTTGGTGGTAATCCTCTGCGTTCGCGGATCTTCTTGATTGTTTCCGCTTGCATCTGTTCTGGAACTGGTGCCCAACGACTGAATTGGGTTGCCCAGAATGCTCTGCCTTGAGTTGAGCTTCTTAATTCATCTGCGATACCGAAGCTTTCGGATACTGGCATTTCTGCTTTGACAGTGATCATGTCTTCTTCTGAGGGCATGTCGATGATTTTACCGCGCCGTTTGTTAACTAATGTGATTACGCTGCTGACGAATTCTGATGGGACTTTGCATTCGAAGCTGATGAGTGGTTCAAGCAGTTTGGGGTCGCTAAGCAGGATTGCGCAGTAGATTGGTCTCCAAGTCATTGGGATTGCTTGTGCGGGGCCTCTGTGGACTGGGTCTTCGTGCAAGGTGATATCTTCAAGGTTAATCTTTAAGCCGTAAGCTGGTTCTTTTGCGAGTGGTGAAGTGTGTACTGCTTCGCGGAAACCGGTCTTTATGTGGTCAATGATTTCTTCTACATATTGGCGTCCACGGATACGGTTGCATAAGATGTTGTTTTCTTCAATTGCAACTGCACCTTTTGCTTCATCTGGTGACCAGCCCATGGATTTTAGAATTTTTGCTCTTTCATCTCTGTTTTGCATGTCAGTGATTTTTTCTGATTTAATTGCTTCAATAACGTCGTCAGAGAGGCGGTCGATGGTAATCCAGAGTTTGTTGTGTTTGTTGGGGCTTTTACCCATGATTGCTGGACCCTTGTAGTCATGGCTGATGGTTTCTCTGTAGATGACGATTGGTTTGCTGAGTTTAACTTTTAGGCCTGATTCTTGCATTCGGTAAGCGGTGATTTCAAGGTGAAGTTCACCCATGCCTGAGAGCAGGAATTCGCCGGATTCTTTGTTCATGATGAAGTGAAGGTTAGGGTCTTCTGTGGTTAGTTTGTGCATGACTTTGTCGAAGAGTGGCAGGTCTTTGACGTCTTCTGGCTCAACTGCTACGGTAACGACTGGGTCAGATACATAACGTAAACCTTCGAATGAGTGTATTTCCATGCCCGCTTCACCGATGGTTTCACCAACGTGAAGTGATGGTAAACCGGAGATTGCTCCGATGTTGCCTGCTGGTACACGGTCAATGAACACTCGGTCAGTTGCCATACTCATGAATACTTGCTGGATTGTGCCTTTTTGGCCTGCACTAACTAGTTGAACTTCTTTGCCTTTGGTGATTGAACCACTGAAGATTCTGCCGATTGCGACAGTTCCGCTGTGAGGGTCAACTTCAATGGTGGAAATGCACATTAGCAGCGGCCCGTTCGGGTCAACTTTTGCCATACCTTGACCAACTGGCGTGTTTACGTCGCCTGGCCAAATTTGTGGCTGACGGTATGGTTGTGCCTCGTATGGGCTTGGAAGGTGTTTGCAGAACATGTCAAGGATTGGTTCTGGCAAGGGTGCTTTCTTGCTCAGTTCATCTACTTTTCTGCCGACATCTTCTGGTTCACCAGTGTATGCGTCGATGATGTCTTGGAAACTGATTTTCTTTAGTTTCATGTGGTCAAGGTTTAGGCCCCATTTGTGAAGGGCTGAACCGAAAGCAACACGGCTGTCTTCGATTCTAACTTGCCAGTCTTGCTTGTGTTCTAGAGGAGCGTACTTTTCAATTAAAGTGTTGACTCTTAGGAGAATCTTTGCGAATTTTTTCTGAATTTCCTGAGGGGTCAACTTGATTTCTTTGATTAAACGGTCAACTTTGTTGATGAATAGGAGTGGTTTTACACGTTCACGCAGAGCTTGCATGAGGACGGTTTCTGTTTGGGTCATTGGTCCTTCTACTGCGTCTACAACTACGAGTGCGCCGTCTACTGCTCTTAAGCTTCTTGTAACTGCGCCTGAGAAGTCAATGTGGCCTGGAGTGTCGATTAGGTTGATAAGGTAATCTTGATTGTCGTATGTGTGGACTAGGCTGACGTTTGAAGCGAAAACGGTCATTTGACGCTTCTGCTCAAGATCCCAGCTGTCCAAGAAAAGTTTCTGTCCAGCGGTTTGTGTGCTGATGATGCCTGCGTGTGCCAAAAGACTGTCGGAAAGTGTAGTTTTGCCGTGGTCAACGTGTGCAATGATGCTTGTGTTGCGGATAATTGTCGGGTTATCCATCAGTTTAACGATTTCTTCAGTTTGTCTATAACGCGCCATTAATTATTCATTCTCCATTTTAAGTTTCGTAATCTTATTACTTTGAGTCGAATGCACTGTTTTTTTTAACATTTTATGCATATGGAAATCTCTCAAATAATAGAGTAAGCTACATGGACATTGAGTTTGTAACCTATTAACTTTATGGCAATAAAATATGAAAGCTTTGGTGAAAAAACAGGCGACGTTTAGGGAAGAGTTTAACAGTTTTTTGATGCAACAGAGCCTGACTCCACGAAGTACCAGAGCAAAAACACTGATTTTCAACATGCTTTTGGACGATTTTTCAGCCAATGGCTCCTACCCTTAGTGTTTTGCAGTTTCAGTGTCAGAAAAAGTGTGGGTAGAGCCTGCCATTATTTGGAATGGTTAGACCCCGATAGGTTTCTGCATAGCATTTCTATTAGGATCCAAATAGACGCCAAATAGGTTGGCAACAAATAGAACAACAAACTCAAGCATCACAAAAACAAGCCTGCAAAACCATAATCGTTTCACTGCACTGATAGAGAATTCATAACTGCTTTAAATCAGCGGCAAGAAAATAAATGGCTATGGCAAAACTGGGCGATGTATCGAAGGGAATCCTGATTTTCTTTTGCGGATACTACTTATTTATAGCAGTAGAACAGGCGATGATCGGACAAAACGCTATTGCCACGTTTATGCTTGCAGGCTTCTTAATACCGCTCTCAATTGTTATCCATAGCCACATTAAAAACTTGACAGAGAAGCGGGCAAAACTCGGCGAGACTCCAACTTGAAAATTCGGTGCATTGTCCTTAGTTTCTTGAGGATTGCACCAAAATATTTATTCCGCGGGTTTTGATTTCTTAATTATTTACTTTAGTAAAGCAACCCATAACCAGGTAGAAAAACAACCTAGTTCGGGGTTGGGTGAAATCAATTTATGAACATAAATAATTTTACTGTAAAATCTCAAGAAGCCATTCAAAAAGCCTCTGAGATTGCAGCGAGAAACCAAAACCAAGCCATCGAGCCAGCACACCTGCTAAAAGCCATGCTCTCGGTTGACGAAAACGTCATTCCATACCTGCTGACCAAACTAAACGTGAACGCAGACCACTTCACAAGCCAACTCGACAAGCTAATTGATGGTTTGCCCAAAGTGTCAGGAGGCGAACCCTACCTGTCAGCTAACATGAATAAGGCTTTGCAGAAAGCTCAAGAATACGCTTCACAGGCTAAAGACGAATTCATCTCTATGGAGCAGCTTCTTTTGGCAGTTTTGTCGCTTAACGACCCCGCATCCCGTCTGATGCAGAGCAACGGAATCAGCGAAAAAGAATTAAAAACTGCAATCAGCCAACTACGCAAAGGCTCAACCGTAAACTCTCAAACGGCTGAAGACACTTATAACGCGCTTAACAAGTACGCCATTAACCTAAACAATCAGGCACGTACAGGCAAGCTTGACCCAGTTATTGGCAGAGACGAAGAAATTAGCCGAGTCCTGCAAATCTTATCACGGCGAACTAAAAACAACCCCATCCTCATTGGTGAACCGGGCGTTGGCAAAACGGCGATTGCTGAAGGCATAGCCCACCGCATAATCAACGGCGACGTGCCAGAGAACCTGAAATCCAAAAAACTTTACTCTCTTGATATGGGCGCACTTATTGCTGGCGCGAAATACAAGGGCGAATTTGAGGAACGACTAAAGGGCGTCATCAAAGAGGTCGTGTCTTCTGAAGGCGAAATAGTCCTGTTTATCGACGAAATCCACACGTTGGTCGGGGCAGGCGGAGGTGAAGGCGCTATGGATGCTGCAAACATCCTTAAACCCGCACTGGCAAGGGGAGAACTTAGAGCTATCGGCGCAACTACGCTTAAAGAGTACCAGAAATATTTTGAGAAAGACAAAGCATTGGAAAGACGCTTCCAACCAGTCATGGTAAACGAGCCATCAACGCTTGACGCCATCTCTATTTTGCGTGGCTTAAAGGAACGTTATGAAGTGTTCCATCACGTGCGCATAAAGGATGAAGCAATAATTGCCGCCGTCGAATTGTCCCAACGCTATATTTCAGACCGTTTCCTACCCGACAAAGCCATCGACCTCATCGACGAAGCAGCCTCCAAACTACGCCTTGAAATCAACAGTGCACCAGAAGAACTCGAAGCCATAGAACGCAAAATCCGCCAACTCGAAATCGAACGGGAAGCCATCAAACGCGAAAAAGACGAAGCCAAACTAAAACCCATCAAACAGGAAATCGCCAACCTCACTGAAGAACGCAACAAACTAAAAGCAAAATGGCAATCAGAAAAAGACCTTGTAGAAAAAATTCAGGTGAAGAAAAACGAAATCGAACAGCTCAAAGCTTGAAGATGAGGCGGCTAACCGCAGGGGCGACTTAGAGAAGGTCGCAGAAATTCGTTACGGCAGAATCCCAGAAGCAACCAAAACCATTGAGACGCTAAAAGCCAAGCTGTCTGAGGTGCAGAAAGACTCCGCACTTGTCAACGAGGAAGTCGGGGCGGAAGAAATCGCTGATGTTGTTTCCCACTGGACAGGCATTCCAGTTAGCCGTATGCTGCAGAGTGAACGCCAGAAACTGTTAAACCTTGAAACGGAGCTGCATATGCGTGTGGTTGGGCAAGAGGACGCCATTAAAGCCGTTTCCGATGCTATCCGCCGTAGCCGCGCTGGCCTACAAGACCCCAAACGTCCCATTGGCTCATTCATCTTCCTGGGCACCACAGGTGTAGGCAAGACGGAGTTGGCAAAGTCCGTTAGCTGAATTTCTCTTCAATAACGAGAACAGCATGGTCCGAATCGACATGTCTGAATACCAGGAACGCCATACCGTTTCTCGATTAGTCGGTGCACCTCCAGGCTACGTTGGCTACGAGGAAAGCGGGCAATTAACCGAAGCAGTCAGACGCAAACCATACTCAGTCGTGTTGCTTGATGAAATCGAGAAAGCCCACCCAGACGTCTTCAACATTCTACTGCAAGTCCTCGATGACGGACAGATTAACTGACAACAAGGGCAGAACAGTTGACTTCAAAAACACCATAATCATTATGACCTCAAACATCGGCTCACACATCATCCAAGACAACCTTGAAAAAGTCACAGAAGACAATCGGGAGGAAATCCTAAACACTACAAAAGATGAAGTCTTTAGCCTTCTTAAAAAATCGATTAAACCAGAATTCCTTAACCGCATCGACGAAATAATCATGTTCCAACCCTTAACACAAGAGGAAATCCGCAAAATCGTTGAAAACCAGCTTGGCGGAGTGCAGAAAATGCTAGAAAAGAACGGAATACAAATGACTGCAACCAAAAAAGCAGTGGAACTCATCGCTAAAATCGGGTTTGATCCACAATTCGGTGCAAGACCAATCAAACGCGTAATCCAAAAAGAAGTGCTCAATGAGTTGTCAAAGATGATATTGGCGGAAAAAGTCGACAGAGACTCATCGATTGTAGTAGACGAAAAGGACGGTCAACTGGTCTTCAAAAACAAGCCGTAAAAGGCTACCCGAGGGTCATTTGACCCTTCTCTAATGGCTGAGCAACGGCGGAGACGCCCAGTCTTTTTATTATTTCCTCCGCCAACACTTGCCCGTGGCTTGCACGGTAATTGTCGGTTATGACTTGTTTTGCTTTGGATTTCCGTACATACTCGATTAGGGAATCAAAATCGGAGTGGTCACTTAGCGCAACGAGATATTCACGATCTCCGATTTGACGACACGGATTCTGGAATTCCCAACCGCTAACACATATCCTCGCGTTTTTTAAGCCAACTTGAAAACGGGCGTTAGTATGATAAAACGCTACACAGGGCAAGTTGCCGCCGAGAAGTTCTTGACCTTCCTTGCTGGTATCCAAAGATAGGCAACCCAAGTCCATGCCGTGGTTCTTGCATACTTTTGAAACTTCAAACATTCGGTCAGGCATAACAAATGGAACTTCCACGTCGGCTTTTCGAAGCGTCTGCATAACTTCTTGCAGTTTGCCGTAGAAACCGAAAACGTAAACAGTACCGCCTCGCAGACGCCGTTCAATCATGGAAACCAGCAGTTCTTTGACATCAACTTCAAAATTGCGTCGACACGACGGGGTACCATATGTGGCTTCGACGACGAGGACGTCGCAGTCTATAACGGGGGTTTCTTCAAGTTTAAAGTCGCCACTGTAAGCGATTCGTATACCGCCAGCGTCCTCCACAAGCACTTGGGAAGCGCCCATGATGTGGTCGGCTTTTAGAAGCGTGATTGTTTCGTCACCATACCGTAAAGGTTTGCCGTACTCAAGCGGCAACACGTTATCATTTCGAAGCTTGAAGGTAGGGTTAACGATTTCTGCGAGGTCTCGTGTAGCTGGGGTCATAACGACTTTTTCGCAGCATTTGATACTTTTCCTCAATCCGCCAAGATGGTCAGCATGAGCATGAGTAACAATCCGTAGCGGCCTGTTAGCATCAAAGGCGTCGCATGCTACGCTATCGCCTAACAGTACTGCGCCTGTTTTTGTTACATAAGCTCTTTCAGCCACGTTACAACTCACTTTTTCTCTGTTTTTTCTGCAAGCCAGTCAACAAGTTCACGTGGACTGTCAGTTTCGATAACTACACGAATGGGTCCCAAGGGGGATTCTGACGATTCTTCAGAAAAACTGACATGCCCTGCATAGGCGACTTGCTTGTTTAGGTAGAAACTGATTTTATTTTCCCTTACTGCACGGTGGAGGATTTTCCTTGCGGCGTCTCTGATGCGGTCATTATGTAGGATGTTTCGGAATTTGGTAAGTGATGCTTGTCCTTGAGCGTCAGCTTTAAGGATGAAACCTTGAAAAGCGGGTTCAGAAGTAAAAGTGGGGTTGCCAACAAAGTTGTTGATGGCGGTCTTTACTTTTTCTTCATCTTCTGTAGGGTTAACGTCTGCTTCTACATGGACAGTTACTTTTTCCATTTCGCCTCAGTCCAATCCAGATACTTCTTCACTTGAGCTTTAAACGATTCCATGCTATTATCATTAACTAGTACATACTCCGACATAGCAATCGCGTTGCCAAGACCGACACTGAGTTCACGCATGTCACGTTCATGAAAAACCTCAAAAGTTTGCGGGTCATCACTTCTGCCACGCTGACTTAAACGTACAAAACGTGTTTCTGGAGAAGCATGAACCGCTAAGAGTTTGAACCCAGCAAAGTTTGCTTTAAACACGTCTGCCTCATTTAGGCTTCGTAAACCGTCAATAACAATTTTGCTGCTTGGTTGCTGCTGAATTTTGGGGATACATTTTTCGGCTATGACGTTATTTCCGCCTTCTTTGCGCAGGTCCAGCATGACTTTGCCTACGTTTTGCGGATTCAGTTCCAAGCCGCGTTTGCGGGTTTCCTCTCGGATTACGTCACCCATTGTTACTTTAAGGTATCCAAGCTCCTCAGCGGCTTCAACAAAGAGGGATTTTCCCGCGCCAGGCATACCTGTTAAGCCTAATACAAGTTTGTCAACGTTCATAACGTAACCTTTTTTGTTTTAATGATGAATCATGCATTAAAAACTATCCGTTATTTACTGAGCCATTTCTTTTTTAGTTTTTGCCAGAAATTGTCTGTTTGTAAAGCAAACATTAGGTAGTTTATGGGCGGTACTTGTTGATTTTGTGCTTAAAACTTTTATGAAGGTTAGTGTTAAAGGTACTTTGGAAGAAAACATGTCCGAACAAATAAGAAGCTTCATCGCTTTCGACATCCAAAATGAAGGGATAACAAACAGAATTGCGGCTGCACAAAAACTTTTGATGCAGACCAACGCAGACTTAAAACTTGTTGAACCAAAAAACATTCACATAACTGTAAGGTTTCTTGGCGCAATCAGTCCAGAAATGGTTGACAAAGTTTATGAAGTTATGAGAAAAGTAAAATTTGTGCCCTTTAACATTCAACTTCAAGGATTAGGCGTCTTCCCAACAGTGAACTACCCAAGAGTAGTCTGGGCAGGAATCACGCTGGGAGCGGAACAGCTGAAAAGTATCTTTGAACAGCTTGAACCAATGATTCACGAGTTAGGCTTTGCACCAGAACCCAACGGTTTCAACCCACACCTGACAATTGCCCGGGTTCGTTCAGGAACAAACAAGCAACGATTAGTCGATTTTGTAAATAGGCAGTCAGAATATGAGTTTGGAAACATTAAGGGAAATTGTTTAAGGCTAAAGAAAAGTCAGCTTTCACCAATGGGTCCAACCTATACAACTTTAAAGGAATACTGCCCATAGGATACAGAGAAGTTTGCATGCCAAATGAACTTGAAGCCCTCATCAGCCAGGTTTTAAAAAAAATTACTCCTACACCTGAGGAATATGAGAAAGTTGAGGCTTTAAGCAGGCGGCTGGAACAAAAAATCGCTTTGGCATGCCAACAACAAGGCGTAAAAGCCATTGTACGTGTTGAAGGCTCTGTGGCTAAGGACACTTGGCTGCAGGAAAACCCAGACATCGACGTTTTCATGCGTCTACCCACTTCTATTCCACGCAAAAACCTCGGCGACATTGGCCTAAAAATCGCTAAGACCGCCGCCAAAGATGCAACCAAAACAATTGAAAGGTTTGCTGAGCATCCTTATCTTGAAATATTTATTGACGATTTCAGAGTGGACATTGTTCCCTGTTATGATGCTAAACCAGGTGAATGGCAAAGCGCAACAGACCGAACCCCATACCACACTGACTACATTAAAGAGCATTTGACGCCGAAAATGCATGGAGAAGTTAGACTTCTTAAAAGGTTCATGCAGGGCGTCGATGTTTACGGAGCAGAAATCAAGGTTGGTGGTTTTAGCGGTTATCTTTGCGAACTTCTTGTTTTAACTTACGGTTCATTTATCCATACTTTGCAGGCTTTTGCGCAGTACACTAAACGCGTAGTAATTGACCCGCAAGACTATTTTGAGGGAAGAGAAAACGAGTTGGCGTTGCTGTTTCCGGAACCTTTGGTGATTGTTGACCCTGTTGACAAAGCCCGAAACGTCGCCTCAGCAGTACAAATGGATAAACTGTACAATTTTATTGGGGCAGCCAGAGCCTTTTTGCAAAAGCCCTCGGAAGTTTTCTTTTACCCAGTCAAACAATTAGCCTTTTCAGTTGAGGAGTTAAAACTTAAATTAGATAGCAGGGGCTCAGTGGTACTGTTTCTTGTTATCGACGGCATCAAAGCGGTGCCAGATGTGCTTTGGGGGCAACTTTACAGGTCTAAACGTTCCTTGCGTAGACTGCTTGAGCTTAACGATTACAGGGTAATTAGGGACGCTGTTTGGAGTAACGAAGAAACCCTAAGCGTTTTCATGTTTGAATTGGAACAGCAGGTTCTGCCTAACATAAAAAAACATTCAGGTCCACCATTGGAACGTCCAGCGGAATGTGTAAGTTTCCTCGCTAAATATGCCTTTAACGGTCAAGTGGTTTGTGGACCTTACATTGAGAATGGCAAATGGATTGTTGAAGTTCCACGCAAAAACTGTGATGCTGCTTTCCTGTTAAAAGAAAAGATTACGGACGGAGGCAAAAACGTTGGCGTTTCAGAACTCATCGCTGCAGCCTTTAAGGAAAAGTTTTCGGTTCTGTTAAATGGTGAAGTAGCAGAAGTTTATGGGAAAAATGAAGAGTTTGCGGTTTATTTGACCGCGTTTCTTTCGGGAAAACCTTTTTGGTTAGAAACCTAAAAAGCTCAATATAATCATTAATGCGCCGATGGCAAAACAGTAGATTGAGAATACCCAAAACTTGTTTGCTTCTAACACTTTCCAGAGCAGTTTTAACACTAAAAAGCTAACCACAACAGTAACTAAAAGGGCTACAACAACTTCTAACGAGTTAATGCCCGCAGCTGTGAATGAATCATGCTCTTTAAGCAGCGTATAACCTAACGCGCCAATAATAGATGGAATTGAAAGTAAAAATGAGAATTTGAATGCTACCTCTTTCTTGATACCCAAAAGCATTGCTGTTGAGATGGTAAAGCCGCTTCTGGAGACGCTTGGAAGAATCGAAAGACCTTGCATAAAGCCAAGCAGCAGAGATTCTGGAAGGCTTATTTTGTCTTTCTTTTCTACTGTAAACTTTGTGGCGAACAATAGTATTCCGCTTGCAATAAAACCTGCACCCAACATTAATAGACTGCTAAAGTTCGCGTCAAACCAGTCGCCTACCGTAACAGCAATCACAGCCGTCGGAATGGTGCCAATGATAATCGGCAAAATAAGCCGTCCATCAGCTGAACTGAAATCTCTATGAAACAACGCTGAAAGCACGTTTTTAATGTCTTTTCGGAAATAAAGCATTATCACAAATAGGGTACCCACGTGCAATGTTACGTCGAAAAGCAGGGGCACGCTTAAACCGAAAAAGTGTTCAGCAAGGCGGAGGTGACCTGTGCTTGAAATAGGAAGCCATTCAGTTACACCTTGTATGAAACCTAAAATGGTTGATTGCAGCAGGTCCATGATTTATCTTCTGAACCTTACTGCGGGGGTCTTTATTTTTATTGTGTTACTGAATGATACCAGCTAATGATGTATTCAGGCAGTTTTAGTCCTCTTTGAGCTAAACGTTCAGCTAGTTTCACTGGCAAGGGGCTAAGCACGTATGCTGCACGTGTGTAGAAGCGTCTTGGAGTGCTGGGTTTAGCTTCTTCTTCAAGAATAATTTTGAGGTCAGCTTTCTTTGCCAATGTTGAGTCCTTATTACCTGTAATTGCAAACACTGTGCCAGCGAATTTTTTAATGACATCAGCCCAAATGATGACTGGCCTTGTTTCGCCACTATATGAAACAAGAATTTCAAGGTCACCTGCTCTTGGATGTGGTGTGTTGACGCCACGAGTGATGTAAACGTTGTCGCCAAAGAAGCTTTTAATATGGAACAAACGTACACCAGTCATTTTGGCTATTTCGTTGCCTGTGCCTTTTCCACCCAAGAAAACGTCGGTACGTTTCTCCATTAAATCGACAAGTTGAGTGTAAGTTTCTGAATCAATGTTTGCGTCTATCATGTCGCCGATTTTCTGGAATTCCTCATTGCATAAGCCGTAGACGTCATCAACTTCGAGGTTGCGGAAGATGGCTTCAATCATGCTGTTAAGCAACTCAAGTGTTCCCAACTCAAAAATGTCACCCATCATGCCTGTTTCGCTGTACTCAAAAGACGGCTTAGATTTGCCGCGTCCCTTCAAAAGGACTGTGGTGCCGTACTTGTTTGCGAGGTCTGCCATTGGAGATTCATAAGTTGAAGTAAGCAGTCCCATTGAGAACTTTGATGATTTTGTTTCTTCAATGTATTTGCCAAGGTCTTGAGCCATAACTAAGGGGTCGTCACTGTAGCCGCTTCCAGAATTCATTAGAAGCAGGGTTTTTTTGTAACGCCTTTCAAGGTCTGGCGCTGCGTCATACATGTTACGTCCAGGAAAACCTGGGTCATCTGGTGTTAATACGACTTTGTTTCTCCAGCCGACTTGGCTAAGTGCAATTTGGCTCATCGCAGCGTTTAAGCTGTATAGTGATCTGCCTGAGCCTCCGCAGATTACGCAGTCGGCAGCTTTTAGGTCCTCAAAAAGTTTGGCAAGCTCTTTGCGTTTTATACTCATAACGTTTTCTTGAATTTTATTAACGTATCCAATGCTGCTAATTTTACTTTTGATGACAACGACACCCTCAGGTCACACGTAATGCATAACTTACTTATATTATTCTTGTGCTTGCAAAATCAAAAACCGGCACAATTTAACTGCAAACGTGTTATTTTCGGCATGTTAATGAAAGTTTTTTGTTCAATAAACCTGCCGCTTTAGGTTTTGAAGGGTTATTGTTAATGGTTGCAAATTGTGTGTATCGTTTCAAGGATTGTTTAGCAAGGTTGAGCTAAATTGAAAAGCTTATAAACAATCGATAATTATTTGTTTTACATTAACTTTGAAGCAAATAAAGTTGAAATTGAAATAATTAGAAATAAAAACAGCATCAATCCACCGTTACCTCGAAAGAAGGTTAAATGAAAAACTTGTAAGCAGCGCTCCCTTAAGTCCCTAAACAGTTAACGTTACATTGGAGTATTGCTTATATTACATCGTTAAAACTATACCACTACACGAAAGGTGCATCCTGATGGTTGTCACAGTCGACATAACTGAAAAACCACAACTCAAAGACCCAATCCTAATCGAAGGCTTACCAGGCATAGGATTCGTAGCCAACATTGCAGCCCTACACTTAATCACCGAACTAAAAGCCAAACGGTTCGCCCAAATTGTCTCCTCAAGTTTTCAAGACTTCGCCGTAACCACTGAAGACGGCAGTGCACGCTCACCAATCAACGAACTCTATTATGTTAAGCGAGAGGAAGGCAACAGAGACCTAATCATATGGTACGGCAACACACAAGCATTAACAACCGTTGGCCAATACGAGTTATGCGGAAAAGTGCTTGACCTAGCACAGGAGTTAGGCTGCAACTACGTGATTTCAATCGGAGGCTTCAAAAAAGATGAAGCACAACCCGTCCCCGGCATTTACAGCACCGCAACAGACCTTGACACAATGAAAACCGCCTTGGACCTTGGCACCAAAGTGATGGTGGGCCATGTTTTCGGCATTGCAGGCATAAGCATCGGCTTAGCTAAACTGCATAACATGAAAGGTTTCTCGTTGCTTGTTGACACACCCGGCATGAACCCGGATGTTAACGCTGCACGCTATGCATTGTTAACTTTGTTTAAATTTTTGAATTTCGAGGTTGACCTTACAGGTCTTGAGCAGACTGGCGAGGAGATTAAACGTATGCTTGAGACTTTTGGTTTGATTAGAAGCATTTCAGAAGAAAAGAAGAAAGAGGAGCAGCAGTTACGCTGGTTCATCTAAAGCTTTTTTTGTTTTAGGCTTTTGTTTCGCTAACGAATTGCTCGTAAACTCTTTGCACTCTTTCGGCTGCTGGCCCGGAGCCATCAGTGACACCGCGCTCAGTTAACTTTACTTTATCCATAACCCAAATGAAGCCTTTATCTTCATAGAGTTTAACCATTGTCGGGAACACTTTTTCTAGTCTCTGTGCGAGCGCTTTAAGGTCGAATGATTTTTCTGCAGTGGTTATCTGTGCAATTGTGCTCCCGTTAAGGAATAGACGGTTTACTGTTTTGCCGCCTTCTTCTTTTGCGTCTGCCAGTGCCAGACTTAAATTGTCTGGGTTAATGCCGATTAGAGTGCCTGTGAAACTTTTACCGCTTGTTGTTGTTACTGAAACAATTTTTTCTGCGAGTGCTGCGACTTCTGTAAAATATTTTCTTTGCGCTACAGACACAATTTATTTCTCCAATAGCTACGAAATTGCACTACAACTATTTATCTTTAAGCAACAACAAGTCAGCAATCAACCGAAAACAGACAAGAAAAACATCTTTTTGGCGCTGAATTTAAACATATTAATGACGGGTTTTCTGTCTCCTTAGTGATTTGCGTTTTGAGGCAGAAAAGTGTGGATTAACCTACCCCTACTAGAAAAGGCAGCCCCCCCTTAGGTTTCTGCATACTATTTCTAATAGGATCCAAATAGGCAGCAAATAGATAGTTGAAGCGACTATGTTATGTCTGCAGATTTGCCTTGAGAACAGTAGTAGAGTTGGTCTAGGCCATATTGTTTGGCGACTGGACAACTGGGGCAGATGCAGCTCTGGGTTTTAACTTTTTCAACGGCTTTTCCTCTTGCACAATACAGTATGCTGGTAAGGTTGGATTTTTTGTATGTAGGACATGTGGGACAAGTGCAGAGTTTAGTGTTTTGTTCAGTATCCGGTACAAGATTACCCATAAAGGTTTCACAACTACTGATGCCACTATTTTGTTAGTAAGGGTATGTGACTGCCTTAAGACGATAACAACACTGAGGAATGCTTTTTTGTTTAATTCAAAACAGGTCACATTTAATTATGTTTTGCAAAAAAATATATTGATACACGCCCAAATATAGAGGCTAAGAGGTATTGCCTCTGGAGGATGGTTAATGAAGATTGGCCTGTTTCCAGCAGTAGCTTTAGCCGCGGCAATGTGGCTAATGATAATATTTAACCTGTTCTCTTCAGTCACTTTCGATCCACCTTACCTCCTGTTTATCCTAAATATTCTATTCATAACAGGCGTAGGAGTCACAATCGCGGCGATTTCAGGAAAAAGTTACCTAAAAGACGGTTCAACAAACATTCTTCTACTTGGCTGCTCGGTTCTTGTAAGCGGTTTCACAGGTTTCTTTGCTGGTTGGGCATCAACATCTGCCAACGTAAACATGACAGTTTTTAGCATTGGAATTCTTGTTTCATCTTGCTTTCAGCTCGCCGCGGCTCATGTAACATTAAAAGGTGAAGGCATTAACTGGTTTAATAAACGCAAAATCACGTTAGGATTATTTTACGTTTCAATTACCGTGTTTATGGTGGCTTTAGCAACGGTTTCTTCTCTAGAACTCCTGCCTCCATTTTTTAAGATAACTGGTCCAGCTATGCTTAGCAAGACTGTTTTATGCATATCACTTGCCTTTTTCATTTTTTCCGCATTAATCTTTATCTATCAATACCTGCAAACAAAATCAAGTGTGCTCTACTGGTACTCACTTGCTTTAGTAATAATATCAACAAGTCTATTTGGCCTACTTTTCGCTCAACAGTTTACCGGAGTACTTACTTGGATGTCACGGTGCGCACAATACCTTGGCGGATTCTATTTTCTTATCGCTCTGCTATCACTGCGGAATTTGGACAGCCAAAGTGTAACACTTGCAGGAAAATGGCAAGAAGCTTTCATTCCAAACCGCAAGCAAGCAGCCAACTTTTTCTCTAAAATGCTAAATGGGTTTACTTACTGCAAAATAATAACCGACAGTGAAGGAAAACCAGTTGATTGGCTTTACCTTGATGTCAACGATGTATTTGCAAGAAGTTCTGGACATCAAAGATTTGAATTTTTAGGTAAAAAAGGTTCTGATTTTTCGCCTTCATTTCAGGATGAATGCAATTGTTGGCTTGAGCGTTTTGGAAAGGTTGCTCTAACAGGCAAGGCTGTCATGTTTGAGGATTATTGCAAGCCTTTCAAAAAATGGTTCAACATTTCATCGTATAGCCCAAAAAAAGGGTATTTCATAACGTTAAGTGAAGATATAACTGAACGCAAGAAGCTTGAAGAGGTTATAACTTATTCTGAAATGAAGTATCGTCGTGTGTATGAAACCTCACAGGATGGCATCATAGCCAGAAACCTACAGGGACGCATGATTGACTGCAACCAAGCTTACGCCAAAATGCTTGGATACTCAAAAAAAGAATTAAAAGATCACTCTTACACGCAAGTGCTGCCCGCGAAGTGGCATGAACATCGAGAAACCATAATCAGAAATGTTCTGGAAACGGGGCACTCTAATTTTTATGAACGCGAATATACCCGAAAAGATGGCTCCATATTCCCTGCGTCTGTTAGAACATGGCGGTTGACAAGCGATAAAGGCGAAGTCCTTGGCGTGTGGTCAACTGTCCGTGACATTAGCGACCAAAAGGAGTACCAGCAGAAACTTGAAGAATACTCTAAACAGCTTGAACAGTTAGTTGAAGAGCGTACACGTAAACTTAAGGACGCTGAACGTTTAGCTGCCATCGGAGAAACAGCAGGAATGGTTGGACACGATATTCGCAATCCATTGCAAGCCATAATTGCAGAGGTTTTCCTCTCAAAACAAGAAGTTGAAGCAATTCCGGAAGGTGCGAACAAAACCAATTTAAAAGAAAGTTTATCTTCAATCGAAAATCAAACAATGTACATAAACAAAATTGTGGCTGACCTGCAAGATTTCACAAAGCTGACTCAACCGCAAATCGAAGAAGTCACACTTCAACAAGTTTTTAAGGACACGCTTTCCACGGTTTCTGTTCCAGAACTCATCAAAACCAAAATATCAATAAAACCTAGCTTATCCAAAATTAAAAGTGACCCAAACCTGCTGAAGCGGATACTGACAAATCTGAGCCTAAATGCGGTGCAAGCTATGCCTAATGGAGGAACATTAACACTTAAAGCAGCCCTCAAGAACGGCACCGCAGTAATAAGCGTTCAAGACACAGGCGCAGGTATTCCTGAGGATGTAAAAAAGAATCTCTACAAACCGTTATTCACCACTAAACCTAAAGGGCAAGGCTTCGGGTTAGCAGTGGCTAAAAAATTAACTCAATCATTAAACGGGACCATAAAATTTGAAAGCATAAAAGACGTTGGAACCACCTTCACAATCATTCTACCGCAAAAACAAGAAATACAAAAACCTAAAACTGGCGAATAAACGGTTCCAGTTGATGAACGTTTTCAAAGGTTGGCTGCAACGGCAAAGATAGGTACGCGCCAAACCGGTTAAAGTATGGTTCGCCTTTCCTTGAAAACAACGGTAAAACTTTGCCGCTATGATTCACTTTGAAACCTTCTGGCGAAGCTTCATGCCCACGGATTAAAATCTGGGCGTCTACAGCTTCAAGCACTCGCCTTGTTACTTTTTCGCCGAAAACCACGCCCACGCCTCGAGAAGAAGTAACCACATTTTCAACTGAATCATCGGGGTCACTCCAAAGCAGTTCTGCAAACAACGCGGGGTTCCGGTCTGCATCGGCGATGCTGTTTAAGTTATGGATTTTGGGGGAAACACCGCCGTGAAGCATCAAGAACCGCTTTTCTACGTAAACGCCAAGATACAACTGGTCAAAAAGTTGGAAAAGCCGTTCGTAAATGGTCTGCCAGTTGCTGGGAAACCTGTTTTGAAGCAGCAGGGGCAAATCATGCGGGTAAGCCAACAAGTCTTTTGGGCCTTCATGGTTTCCACGTAGCAAAACAATTTGCCGAGGAAAAGCCAGCTTCAAACTCAACAACATGTAAAGTATTTCGGCAGAGTTTGGACCCCTGTCAATGTAGTCACCTAAAAAAACCATGCAAGCATCAGGCGAGTTTTCCACATTTGCCATAAACCTGCTGCCTTCAATTATGGTTTTTAGGCTGGTTAAGTCTCCATGCAAATCCCCGACTACCAAAGCTTCGCCGGTTGGGTCAAGTTTCACAAGGCGGTTCTCAATCACAAAGTTGCCTACTCGGCCTTTCTCCAGCTTTAGCATTTTAATGGAGTTATCTATTAATTCAAGAAATCTGCTACCTGAAACCTCTGCGGATTCATGAGAAAATGAAGAAAAAAACATTTGAATACACGTTACGCAATCTGAATACTTTTGGTGAACGCTGCTGAAATGTTGCGTTCAATGGCCCGTTTGCGGTTGCTGATTTCAGTTTGCAGGTCTTGATATTCACGGTTTTTAACTGCTTCGTGTGCTTCGACACTTGTTTTTTTGGCTTTAAGCTGGTCGGCTTGGTCTTCATAAACAGAAATGTTGCGTTTGATTTCGTCCATACGTGCTGAAGCTAATAACTGCTCTTTTTTGGCTGTAAGCGATTTGCTTTTTTCTTGCATTTCGCCAAGCAGGTTTTTGTCTAAAAAGTCTGTGACAGATTGTTCAGCTTTTCTTGCTTTGTCAGGTTTAAGTTTTAACTTGTCCTCTTTGAGCATGTCTGAGAGTTTTTCAAGAATCTGCTTTAAAGTTGGGTAACCGTTTTCTTCACTTGCCAAAGCTTCAAAGGGTTTATCCAAGTACAAGCTAATCATACGTAACTCGTCAGGGGTTATGCCTCCACCGCCACCTGAAGTCGCCATCGCCTGCATCTTAATAAACGGTTTCTGCAGGTGCCTAAGCGTGTTTTTCAAATCGTTGCTTAAAGCGTCAATTTCGTTGTTTACAAGGTTCAACTGGTCGATTGGACCTGCAGTTTTTAGCTGGTCTGTTTTCTGTTCTAACCCAGCGATTTCCTGCTCAATTGGGGCACGTTCATTTTTTATTACATCAATTTCCGTCTGCAAAACAGCCAGTTTAGCTTCTAAAACTTGAACATCATTAAGCATTTGGATGGTTTCTTCTAAAGTTTTGGTTTTCACGTATTCTTTAGTTACGAATTCGTTAAGTGTGTTGAAGGTTTGCTTGGTTTTCTCGTAAACGGTTAGGAATTTTCTTCTATCCATGATGAAGAATGGCGAGATTTTTGGGAACCAGTTTTTTACGTCAATTTCGGTGACGATTAAAGTTTTTTGTGTTTCAGCGTTGTATTTGTTTAGTGAGTCATAGGTTACTTGTTCGGGTGGTGTGAGTTTTTTTAGTCGGTCGATGAAGAGGTGGGCTAGCTTGTTTAGGGCTCGGGCTCGGTTGTAGACTTTCATGTTGCGTTTTTCTATTTCTCGTGTGCTGTTCTCTAAGAGGGATTCACAAACTTCGTTCATGGCTGTGATGGATTGGTTCATTTCGTCGCGGAGTTTTTTGGCTTGGTTTTGAACTGGGGTGAGGGTTGTGCTTGTTTCTTTTTCTATCCACTGTTTAAGAGTTAATGTTGAAAATTGGGTCATTTCTGTCATGCTTGCTCACCTTAAACTAACTATGCCATGTTATACCATATATTAATTTTCCATAATTTAGAATAAACACTTTTTTGGGTAACTACTCTTAAATAGGTAAAAAGGACTGAAACACAGGGAAACCAGAATTGAACACCAAAAAACTTACATTCATAATAATGATGGGCGCTCTTGGGAACGGCCTATTCGTCGTAAGCTACGCAATAGGACAAATAGCCCCCGGTGTAGCCCTTGACCTGTCACTACTTGCCGTTTTCATCGCAGGCATCTATGCGGGACCAAAAGCAGGTTTCGTCACAGGCTTAATCGCTGGAATAATACCTGGAATCATGTTTGGACCTGCAGGGACGGGAGGCATTTTAGGCTTGCTTGCTTTACCCTTTGGGAAAGGTCTTACAGGATTAACTGTAGGCTTACTTGCCACCGGACTCAAATTAGACAGTAGACCACACAAAGCATTGATAGGCATACCAACAATTCTACTGGCATACATACCTGAAGGATTATTCACCTATGCATACTTTACAACGCTATTGCCATTTTTCTTCCCCGATCAACTCGTTCCAGACTTCATTGTAAGTGGAATCATGATAAAAGCCGTCATAGAAGTAGTGATAATGAGCTTCATAATCGCCGCTCTGCTAAGCAACAAGGCATTCAACAACTATATTACAGCATACTTCTGCAAAACAAAAACAGCAAAAAACCAAACAATCAAACAATAAACAAACTTTTCTTTTTTTTAAAAAACAAGAAAAATGGTAGGCTTAAAAGCCTAAAGATTCTGAGAGAACTTTTGGATTGATTTTTCCTGCCTTGAACGTTCTGCCAGTTTTTGC
Organism: Candidatus Bathyarchaeota archaeon; assembly: GCA_963832745.1. GTDB lineage: Archaea > Thermoproteota > Bathyarchaeia > Bathyarchaeales > Bathycorpusculaceae > Bathycorpusculum. The sequence continues at coordinate 327,464 of CAWHVC010000005.1, forward strand.
ATTATTTATCATTATAACGGCTGGCGCGAACAGGTTATGGTCGATTTTGTAGAAATCTTTGTCTGCTTCACGGAAAATCTGCAGAAAAGGCTTACCATAATCTTTAGACACCATGGAGGGGGTTTGGTTTGCGATTTCTTGCAGTTTCGCTTCATCGTCATAGTCAACTGCGCAGAAAACTGTTCCACCATACAAGATGGCGTCGTTGGTGCGTGCCATTGCAACCTCAAAATCGAGGCATGAAGGACTAATTGGCGCGTAACCCAGAGCATATTTTATGCATTTAGGGTCTAAACCGACCGTATTAAGCTTATGAATCCCCACTTCGACAACACGACCAGTGACTTGGGTTAAACCGGCAATGCTTGCTGTTGGAGCAACCATTATAATTTGGTTTTCTGGGGCTACGTTGGTGTTTTTTGTGACTTTTTCAATCAGCCCGTCGGTTGGCAGCTGGTTGCTTTCAAGGGCGATTACGGTTTTGTCACATTTGTCTGTGTAGCCGATTTCTTCGTAAACTTCTTTGGGTTTAAGAGCTATGGCGCGTGCGGGACCTGAACCGATAGCAATGTTGCCGTTTTCTTCTTTGATGCGCCAACCTGCAAACTGGCTGCCTAAACAGGCGATTGCTGGAAAATCGGTGGTAACAGTGACAGATGGAAAATCGATATCGCCGTATGATTTGAAGCCTATGTCGACTTTTCCGGCTGCGCCAAGGCAGAGTTCGGTTAAGATTTTGCCTGCCTCAAAACCTCCAGGGGCTTTTACGCCTGCGTCAATAATTGTTGCTCCAGCTGTGGATTTTGAAACGGCTACACGGTAATATTCGGGGTTATCTAGAAGTTTTTGGGCTAATTTGAAAGCCAACAGGTTTACGCTTAAAGCTTTGACCATAATGAATTCACCATTAAGCTAAAGATATCTTGTTGACTGGAGAAATATTAAAGGTAACGCCTCAGAAAAATTTTTTGTTTGATGCAAAATCAAGTTTTAGTACAATGCAAATTTGTTTTAGTCAAGGAAGTTTGACGGAAACCCTTTTTATATTAAAAACTAACGCAAAAATGTGGACGACTATGAAAAATAGAACAGCAGCCTTGAGTTTGATCGCCATATTTTTAGTTGCAACCTTAACTGGAATACTCACGTTTAACGATGCATCAGCCAATTTTATTCCTGAACAGCAGCCTGAAGGCATACAAATCGGAGGCGGCAGCATCAAGGGTACAGATTTAATCCAAAAAGTTAGTGATAACAGTTTCCTCTTGACTGGCGACATTGACCAAACAATCGTGATTATGGGAGACAACATAGTTCTTGATGGGAACGGGTACACTCTTAAGGGAAACGGGACTGGAACAGGCGTGTTTCTGCAAGCAAAAACAGGCGTCACAATTAAAAACCTCAAAATTTCAGGGTTTGAATACGGCGTTAGATCGACTTGGTACTTTTACGGGTCAGACGCCAACCTTAATGGCAACACCGTTTCAAACTGCACATTCACCGGTAACACGGACGGCATCTACATAGGCGATTTCTCATCAGGCAACAAGTTAACAGGTAACTCCTTATCGAGGAACACTTACGGGATTTACTTAGCTGCCTGCTCCAACAGTTACTTACGCGACAACCACATGACCAGCAACGATTTCAACTTTTTTGTCGCCAGCGGCACAATCGCAAACAGCATAAACGACATTGACGAATCCAACACGGTAAACGAGAAACCCATAATTTACTGGCAAAACAAGCAAAACCAAACCGTCCCCGCAAATGCAGGATACATCGCGCTTGTTAACTGCACAAAAATGACTATTCAAGACATGGATTTGTCAAATAACGGTCAAGCATTACTGCTTTCAGGCGTAACAGACTCCACCATCAAAAACAACAAGATATCTCAAAACCATAACGGCATCTGGCTTGTCGAGTCAGAAAATAACTGTATAGAACAAAACACTTTTTCAGACAACAGATACTACGCATTGTATGTTTCTAATTCTAACGGAAACACTGTGGTTTCAAACCGTTTTACAGGTAACGGATTAAAAGGCACGTCTCACGAGCAAGCCTTAGGCAGCACGGGAAAAGCAGCCTTGTACCTTATAACAAGTCACAACAATCAAATAGAAAACAATCAAATATCCGGAAACGGCGAAGGCATAAGCATTCAAGCTTCAAACCAGAACACCGTAAAAAGCAACATTTTAGAAAACAATGATGGTTCAACAATTATCCTGTTTGATTGTGTAAACGATATAATAACAGCCAACACCATCAAAGCTAACAATGGTCCTGGAGTTAAACTGTGGTCAACCAAACAAACAAACGTTTACAACAACGACGTTACGGGCAACAGTTTAGGCATACTGCTTGACGGAGCCCAAGAAAACAACATCCACCATAACAATATAGCAGACAACACAGGTTTTGGAATGCAACTTAAAAGCGCATCCTTCTACTCAGGAGCCAGCACCAATAACACAATCACCCAGAACAAGTTTATTGATAACCAACCAGACGGCTTAGACGTTTCAATACCGGGTACATATGATTGGACACGTATAGAGCCGCAGTATGAAATGGTTCCAGGCCCCGGCAACACTTGGGAAGGCAACTATTGGAGCGATTACCAGACACGGTATCCTAATGCCACCGAAATCGGAAACACTGGAGCAGGCGACACACCCTACGTAATCAACGAAAACAACATTGACTATAAACCACAATTTTCGCCAAGCCAAATCTCAACCTCAACCCCACCGCCGCAAAACATGCAAACACCCGAGGCAACACAAACAATAGATACACAACAAACCCGTTTAGATGCAGATTCACCATTAAACCCGCAGTTAATAGTAATAATTGCTGTAGCAAGTGTTATTGCAATTACAGGGTTGCTGATTTACTTCAGGAAGAAAAAAGCATAACACTAAATGCGATTGTTTAAGGCCGATACCCACTAAGCGTGCAGAGCGCTAAGGTTGCGGCGGTTATGTCTGCAGTGGTTCCCGGGTTGTAATGGTTTCCGGCTTCTCGTAGGCTGCGGTCGAATTCGGCTAAAGCTGCCTTGCCCTCTTCGGTTGCTGCGCCGCCCATCGCTAAGACTTTTTTTGCCTGCTCCGAGACTTCTTTGGCTTTTTCTATTCCCGCTTTTCGGGCAATAAACGTGTCTGGATGCTCAGAAAGGATTTTAAGGAAAGCGTTGACTATGGCGGTGTTTTCGCCAACTTTTGCTAGTTGCTCCGTCATGTACGGATAAGCCAAACGGAAGGTTATGGGGTAGTTACGTATCCATTCGCTACAGATGTCGTCATAATCTTTGGCTATGTCGAACACTTTGTAAAGGGTGACGTTTTCTTTGATTAGTCGCTGTTTTGAGTTGGGGTCGCTGACGCTTAAGTCGGGTGCCTTGTTTAATCCGCTGGGCATGGCGATGTCGATTGCTTCATAAAGGTTAACGGAGTCCATGGCTGTTGTAGCTCGAATTACGGCTTCAATGTTCTTGCGTAAAAACGTGAAATCCATACGGAAATTTTCGCCGGTGGGAGTCATACCTGCCGCAACTGCGATTGGTGCAAACAACATAACGGTGCCTAAAATCGTGTTGCCGCCATGTTGCCAAGCCATGATGTCTTTCACGCCAAACTTGATAAGCTCACCTAACCCTGCCTCGCTGATTGGACGCTCGCCTTTGGCTATTTGGATGCCCCTCTCTGCAGCTTCTTGGAACGATGGCCCAGCAGCTACTGCTGAAGCTAGAAAATGCTCAACATGAGTGCCTTCAAAGTGGGCTGTAAAGTTGACGTTGCCGGGTTTGTCGGCGCTGACTTCAAGCACTATCGCCAGTTGCAAGCATCGGCTAATGTACTGGGCTTTTTCAGAGTTAGAAGCCATTATTATCACGGGTATTTTGAAAGCCTACGAATTGTTTAAACGTTATTGTAAGTCAACAAACAATAATTAAGAGGCATAAAGTATGCTGGCACGTGAAGGCGACTTAATCAAGCATAAAAGCAACGTAATTTTTGACGTTAAAGGCTTAGTTCATCCTGAAGGCAAAATTATAGCATTCCCCCGTTACATTCCCGACCCAAAAGGTCCACGCCACACTGAAGACGTCAGTTACGGCAAAGTCTACAGCCTCGCAGAACGATTCAAGTTCCTAACAGAAAACCTGCCACACCTAATCATTTTTGATGAAGTCTTAGGCGAAACCATGTGCGAAGTCCCCATTAACGAAATAATCCAGCATTTTCAGCCGCAAGAAAAACTTGCAGCCCTCCGCACGGGAAAGCCTCAGAACATTTTTGAAACAAAAGCCCTTCAACTTGCCACAGACCTCCAACAGGAAGCAGACATTCCATGGAGCGCCATTGGAATTTCAGGGTCAATCCTTGCAGGCTTAACCACCACAACCTCCGATATTGACCCCTTAGTTTATGGGGAAGAAAACTGCCGAAAAGCTTATGCTGCCATGCAACGCATGCTCAAAAATGGGCACACAAACTTCAAACCTTACACCACCGAGGAACTAAAAACCCTCTACGATTTTCGTTCAAAAGACACCCACATGAGCTTTGAAGACTTTCAACTCGTTGAGAACCGTAAAGCCTTCCAAGGCATGTACCAAGGTACTGACTATTTTGTGCGTTTCGTCAAAGAATGGCCTGAACTACATGAGCAGTATGGCGACGTCTACTACAGCAACGCGGGTTACACAAAAATCACTGCAGAAGTCAGCGACAAAACCGAGGCACTATTCACGCCCTGCACGTATCAACTGGAAAAGGTCAAAATTGTTAGTGGGCCAAAACTGTCGCCCGTCAAAGAAGTGTCGTCTTTCCGTGGCAGATTCTGTGAGCAAGCCGAAAAAGGCGAAACAATCACAGCCCAAGGAAAAGTGGAACTGGTGACAAATAAAAAGAGCAGTAGCAGGTATTATCGTTTGATACTTGGCGGCAAACCTGACGATTACATGGTGCTCGGCGCGGTTTAATGCAGTGCTTTTAGTACTTGGTCGTAGTAGCGTGGGCAGTAGGTTAGGGTGATTTGGTAGAAGCAGTTGTCTGGGTTGGGTGATTGGACTTCTTCAAGGTTACCTTCGACAATGATTGTTTCGTCCTTGCGTACTTGTTGACGGAACTCTTCCATATAAGAGAACACTCGCGTGACTTCTTCTGCACCGCTTGGCCCCTCCAACACTTCCAGTGGCTCGATACCGTAGACTGAAGGAATAAATGGTCCATCATCGTCGCTGGTGACGCGTGCTTTGATTTTTGCCCAACCCCGCTTGGTAATACAGCGTCTTGAATCATACTCGTTTATGACTTCGTCCCAAGCTTTGACCGGTTCAAACTCGGCTTTGATTATTCTGCCGCTATGCTTGCGGTCGTCATATAAGCCGTAGATTTGTTTGCGGCGTTGATGCCAAATAAAGTCTTTAACGTCAAAATTGGTGAAAAGCCACCGTTTGCCATCCATAACGTGGTCGGAGGAGAATTCGTTGCTTAACCCCGAAGATGGGTCAGCGTAAAGGTCCTCGAGAGTTTGACACATTTTGGCGTTTTGTTTTTTGCCGTAAATTGTAAAGTCTATGTCGGAGTATTTTGGGTGATGGAAACCATGAAGCATGGAACCAAAAACACCGAAATCGGATGTTTGCAGTCCTGAGTTGTCGGTGGCGATTTTAAGTGTGCGTTCCATTGCAGCGAGCAACTCGTCGGTTGGACCTTGCTTTAGCAACTCAGCCAGTCGTTTCTGTGGTTCATGAACTTCCATGATGTCCTTGTCTTTAACGCCAACTAGTTCGACACCGAGCATTTCGTGGAAAACAAGGTATTTTGGGTATTTTTTGGCGACAAGCTTCATGCCTTCATCATTATAGAATTTGTAGAAAAGCTCGTTTCTGCCTTCACGGGGCGCTCGGGGGTCGTTTGATTGGAAAATTTTTGAGGAAGCGTATTCTGCATCGCAAAAATACGCGTTAGGCGGGTGAGAGTAACCGAAAACGCGGAAGAGCAAGCCTTCCTCGGTTAAGATGCTGTCGCGGTCACGCAGTTTTAAACTGTTGTCGGCCAAATGTACTCTTCCTCCGACGTTGCAGTGCCTACGACTACTTGATAGAAGACTTCGTCGCTTGTGGTGGATTCGACTCTTTCAAGTTTGCCTGCGACTTTTATTTCGCTGCCCTGCTTGGCTATGTTGCGGTAGCAGCCAATGTTTGAAACTACTTGAACAGGAATTTTGTCGATTGGCAGTTCGGATTCGGGGTCTTGGGGTTTGTAGCCGCTGATTTTGTAGGTTGCGGGTCGGTACATTGTTTCGCGGTCGCTGCAGATTGTGGCTTGGAACCGTATTGGGTCAAGAGGCGTATACTTGTATTGACCAAACTTTGTTTTAACCTCGTCGAATTGGCGGGTGGCGTTGTACATGTAAATTTTGCCTTGATAGCGGCCTTGGAATTTGCGGGCAGCATCCAACCTGTTACCAACAATATAGGTTAATTTGGCGGCGTTAACAAGCCTTTCAACGGCGGATTCTACCCTGCGGAAATTGTCTGTACCGTAGACGACAAAGTCAATGTCTGAGTGTGGCGCATGCATGTTAAGCGCCAAGGAACCGTGCAAACCCATATCGGACAATTCGACGCCTGATTCTTTACTTATTAAAGTGATTAATTCTAAAGCCTTGGCCTGCAAATCATCAAGTTTAGGTAAACTTTGAAGCCAAACAAGACGGTCTCGGGGCACAAAAACTTCTTCGATGCGGTTAAGCGGCGCTGTTATGAGTTCTTTGCCGCGATTCTCATCATAATAGAGGTAGTCTGGGAAGTTTTTGCGGAAGGCTTCAATGAAGGTTTGGTAGTTTTTGGCTGTGTAGAGTTTTTCGGCGCGGAACAGTTCGTTTTTGCCGTAGTGCCAGGTGCGTTCAAGCATTTCAACGTTGAACATGTCCTTGTATTTGGCGGGGATGTATTTGAGAAATGCAAACACGCGGTCGCCGGGGTGCTCGTACCCAAACGTGTTCATGATGAAGCCGTCGGTGGTGACAAAAGTGTCGCCGTCCATCGGAACCCAATTCTTGACTACCATAAATAATACACGCGTTTAATCAAGGAATTAAAAGATTAAAAAAGATATTGCAGAAAACCTCAGCCTTGTAATACTAGATGTAGGCTGCTTAATGTTAACATAAGGCTTTTAGGGTTAAGAGACAGAACAGTTGGTAAGCTAACAACCAGATTTTTGGATGTAGAAACATGCGAATACTGATTACTGGAGCCTTTGGAAATGTTGGAAAAACAGTTTTAGAAGAAGCAAGCAGGCGGGCTCATGAAGTAATAGTATTTGAGGTTGAAAACAAAAAAACCCGTAAAGACGCAAAGAAATTCCGCAGAAAAGTGAAAAAAGTTGTTTTTGGTGACATACGAAACTTTGACAACGTTAAAGCTGCAGTTCAAGAATGTGACGCGGTAATTCATTTGGCAGCCATCATTCCGCCGTTGTCAAAGAAACTCCGGGAATTAACTATGGATGTTAATTACGGAGGCACTGTAAACCTCATAAACGCCATCAAAGAAACCAAACGAAACGTCCCCTTTGTTTTTACTTCTTCAGCAAGCGTGATGGGACCAACACAACTCCAAAACTGTCTCGTTAACCGTAACGACCCATTAGTTGTAACTGGAAACTATGAAGAATCAAAAATTAAATGTGAAGAGTTCCTCAAGGAAAACGCCGACAACTACCTAATTTTCAGGTTAGCGGGCGTACTTCCACAGTTTTCAGCAACATCATTTGCAGGCTCTTTTTCTTTGTTGGAAGAGCTTTTTGATATGCATCCTGATATGAGGCTTGAAATGGTAATGGCACAAGACATTGCAACCGCTTTGGTTAGAGGAGTTGAAAAACTGCAGGATGGGTCTACGCCAAAAAATCAAGCGTACATTTTGGGTGGAGGAGAAAAGAATGGTTGGCAGTTTAGGGGAGGTGAATTTTTGGCTCGCCTGTTTGGGGCTTTGTCGCTTCCTGTGCCTGACAAAAAATACTTTACGTCAGACATTAACACGTACCATTTAGACTGGTACGATACAACCGAGGCACAGCAGGAATTTTGTTATCAGAATCGCTGTTTTGAGGATTACTTGAAGAATGTTAAGAAAACGTTTAGGCTTTTCAAAGTGCCGATTATAATTTTTAGGAGATTCATTGTTAAGAGGCTTGTGAAGATGTCGCCTTACGTTAGGTAACTTTGACTAAATTGTTAGTCAAAAAATCTCAAATACTTTGACAGACCAATAGCTATTGAGGAAAAAATTGTATGTTTAAGCCTTCTTCAGCTGTTCCAAACGATTCCCCAGAGCCTTGGACGCCTCAACCTGCAGGCAACGGTTCTAAGCGACGTTTTGGCAAGAAGCTTTACGCTGTAGCCGCAGCAATACTTGTTATAGTTATTGTCTGTGCTGTTTTGTTTTCTAACTTTTCTGTTGCAACTGTTCCTTTGAGCTTGAATTATGAGGTTGGGGAAAGGATGGTTTATTATTCTTCATATTCAACTCTTGTTGATGTTGATAATCGAACCCTCAATGTTCCCGGCAGTTACACCACTGAAGGCAACTCTACACTTGCAATTGACGTGTTAAGCTTAGATGAAGACACATACACCATATGCCAAACGTTCAACTTGGATATTCTAGGCGTCCCCCGCTCAGTCAACTTGACTCAACAATTAACAAAAGCAGACTACGTCAACAACTTTTTAATCGGCGATGCGGCACGACTTCTCTATAACCTGACAGGCGACCATTACGACTACTATAAACTTAACTTGTTACAGGCAAAAATTGGCGACACCCTACAAATCCCAGTTAACACGGGCAACGAAAGCATAGGAAACACTGGCTCACTCACCATCAAGTTTGCCAGCATAGAAGAAATCACAGTTCCAGCAGGCACCTTCAAAGTTTTCCGTTTAGACTACAACGCAGAAGTTACAGCTCACGCTAACCTGCCTGGCATTATAAGCATTCCAGAACCTATTCCAAGCCAAATAACTGGACAAACCTACCTTGAATACGGAACCTGCCGACTCATCAAATCCGCCGTAACAGAAACCAGCCAAATCTCAGGCACACAAAGCCGCAACTCCACGTACACGTCAGAAAGAGTTCTAATAAACCTCATCAAACCGTAACACACCCCTTTTTTAGATTTGACTAATTTGGTAGTCAAAAAACCCTAAAAACAAAAGCCACACAAATAACAAGTATGAGCACTGCAATAGCGGGTCTTCACAAGATACTCAAAGACGAAACCCGCCGCAAAATCATTCTACTCCTAAACGACAAAGACACCTTAACGTACACTGAACTGCTAGAAGCAACAAAAGCAGGCAGCACTGGACGCCTCAACTACCACCTAAAAATCCTCAGCGACCTCCTAACCAAAAACGAAGCTGGACAATACTTGCTCTCGGAGAAAGGCAAAGTCGCGGTGAAACTTATCACCGAGTTCCCACAAGACAGCAACCAAGCAGCAAAATACCGAAACCAAAAACTTTTGCTTGCCATCGTAGCAGTTGGACAACTTGCATACCTCGCAATTATTTTGGCGTTTTACTTTGCAGGCCAGCTGGAGCTTTACAGGTTGGCTACAGGCATCAGCACTTTTGCGGTAGGTACAGTTTTCCTGTTTATTATTTACCGCGTTCAAAGGTCAGCGTCTTTACCGGGTGCAAATGAAGAGACGATTCAGATGAGGTTTGCTTACGTTTGCGGTGGTGTAAGCTTGTTTTTGGGGGTTGCGTTCTTTGGGGTCGGCGTGGTTTTCCGGGTTATTTCTGACCTGTCAGGCGTACGCTTCTCAACGGGGAACCCTTTGTATGAAATCCTGTGGAACCCAGTGTACATGACGTTTTCGATGCTGATTGCGCCTACCATCGGGGGAATCCTGTTTTACTATTTAGGCAAACACAAAGGATTCAAACGCCCAAAATGGGCTGTTTGGGTAAGAAGACACTTCTGAATAAAAGGAAGTTGTGTGACTAAGTTTTTCGTCAAAAAAAGCTAAATCTAAAAACCCCTAACTAAATGTATGAGCTTTACTATTGACTCCCTGCACAAAATCTTGAAAGATCAAAACAGAAGCAAAATAATCCTGTTGCTTTCAGAAAATGGCAGTCTAAGCTACAGCAGCCTCATGGACACTTTAGGCTTAAGCAGCACAGGAACGCTAAATTATCACCTCAAAATTTTAGGCGACCTGCTAACTAAAAACGAGGCGGGACAGTATGTTCTTTCCGAGAAAGGCAAGCTTGCTGCCAAGATTTTGACCGAATTCCCAAATGAAAATGATAAGATGCAAAAGCGCAAAAAACAAAAAAAGTTCTGGACCGTTGCGGCTTTAAGTCAAATTGTCTATTTGTTAGTTGTTTTAGCGCTTTATTATTTCCACTCTATTGATTTTAGCAGATTAATTATGTCCGCAATAATGTTTGTCGGAAGCATAGGCTTAGCCTATTTGGGTTACACGATGCCTGACAGAACACCCGAACCGGGCTCTGAAGCGGAAAGAAGAAAATTCAAAAAATTTTACCCAATAGTAGGTGGCTTTGTAGGTTTTGCATCAGCATTTTTTGGCACCATGTTTGTAACTTTGATTTCCGTGAGGCTGGGTGGACCGAACTTTATGAAAATAATTGATGAACCATTTGAGATTATTGCACTTATTGGAAGCTTAACAATTGTTGGAACATTATTAGGGTACATTATTGGAAAACGCAACAATTTTGAGAAGCCAAAATGGATAACAAAAACAGATGAAAAATTTGGGTTTTAACTGCTTTCCTCGGTGGCGGGCAAGCGTTTAACAAGTTCGTTAACGGCGGTGTTTAGTCGTGTACAGATTTCTTTTCGCACTTCAACTGACGTGTCAACTTCAAGCTTCTCCAACTCCTTGCGCAAACCATCAGATTTGGCTGAAAGCTCTTGTTTCTTGGCGACGTAGCTGTCATGCAGTTTATCCTGTTCTAACGTGAAGTTTTGCAGGGTTACTTCCATCTGGTTCTTAGCAGCAGTCAATTCCTGCTGAGTTTGCTCAAGCTTTTTCGCCGCAGCTTTTTTGGCGCCGTACTGGAAAAACCCAAATTTAAGGTTCTGTTGCTGGGAAACGTCGTCTTCAAGGGTCTTGATTCTGACAGTTAAACGTGTTACGTCAGCGTTACGTTTGTTGCTTAAACCACGGTTTTTCTCAGCGTAATCTGCGTCTGCATCCCCCAGTTCATGGTTAACGTCATGGAGGGTTTTTTCGGTATCTGAGATGGTGGTTTCTTGCATGCGCCGTTCAGCCAAAGCGGATTGAATATCCAGAAACGCTTGTTCTCGTTCTTTGGTGAAGGTTTCGTCGGCTTTCACGTTTGGGTTAACTTCAAATTCAGATACAACTTGGCGCAGATTAACCAGCCAATCATCATAATATTGACTAAAAGGTGACAACGCGAAGGTTTGGTTTCCGAGACGTTCGATGCTGGCAACGGTTTTTTCTGCAATCTCTTTCAACGTGGGCTCCGCAGTTTCTTCTTTTAGGTATTTGGCGCCAGTTTTAGGCTTTTTTGTTCTGGACTTCTTTTGGTTTGAGCTTTTCTGGAATTTGGCGCCTGAATTACCGCGGGGGCCTGATGAACTGGAACTCATAACAAACCTTTGAGGCACAAGAAATATTTAAACAATCACACAAACCCACTCAAAACAATCCGGTAAACGTCAAATTGTTAAATAACCAACCTATTTGGAGCCTATTAGGATCCTAATAGTGGTTCTATGCAAAAACCTAAGGGGGGTAGGTGCTAATGACAGAAAAACCGCTTCATTAATACATTGAAAAACAGTTGAATGGGTAAGGAAAAACCTAAACCCAAAAAAAGCGCTGGCTACTTAAGGATTTTTAGTCCTTGAAGGACATTTTTGAATTCATCATCATTTAGCGATGCACGTCTGCCATTAGCGTAGATGTCTTTAACTTTGTCTACGACGGTTGCAACGGTTTGGTCGTCGGGTTCGGTGCCTACGATTTCAGCGATTTTGTGTTTGATTATGCCTTTGCCGGATTGTTTGCCGATGGTTAAGCGGCGTTGGTTGCCAACGAGTTCTGGCGGGTAAGGCTCATAAGTCCAAGGGTCGTTAAGAACACCGTGGGTGTGGATGCCGGATTCGTGAGCAAAACCGTAATCGCCAACGATTGCCTTGTTAGGCGGCACATGGAAGCCAGTTGCGTGACCGATGAAGTTTGCGACTTCTTTGAGTTTGCCGGTTTTCCCTTCAAACTTGCATACGCCATGATGAAGGTAAAGGTTCAGCAAGACTTTTTCGGTTTCAGCGTTACCTGCACGTTCACCTATGCCAAGATAAGTGGTACTTGCGTAAACTTTGTCCCATACACCTTGCGAAGCTTTGATTGCAGCCATAGTGTTTTCTACAGCGTTACCAAAGTCGTCATGGGCGTGGATTTCGATAGCTTGAATTTTTGTTTCTTTTTTAATTGCAACAACTTTTGCCGGAATACCGCTGGGCAATGGCGCTTCTACATCTGAGAGACCGATGCCGACTGTGTCACATACACGGTAGCATTCTGCACCAGCATCAGCGACGCCATTGATTAATTCGCGTTCAAAATCCCAGTCTGCACGGGTGCTGTCTTCTCCGTGAACAAACGTGCGTAAGCCGTAGGTTTTGGCAGCGTATTCGGTTACGTCGATTAGGTTAGCTAGGATTTGTTCCCGGGTTTTTTCTGGCCATTTGGCTTTGAAATGAATATCCGAGACTGGGTGAGAGATGCCTACTTCTTTGAAGCCAAGTTTTACTGCGCTGTCGATGTCTTCTTTTACTGCGCGGCACCAGCCTGCAACCCTCATGTCTAGGTTCATGTCAAGAATGAGTTTTGCTGCTTGTTTGTCTGGTTCTTGGTAATGGAACACTTCTATTCTTTCTACGCCTACTTCGCTTAGTAGTTGGGCTATGTGTGCTGCATCTTTTGGTCCAACGGCTAAGCCGGGCATTTGGATACCGTCTCTTAGTGTGCTGTCATCAATTATTGGTTCAGTTTTTAGTTTGGGTAGTTTAAAATAAAATTGATTTAGTTCCATTTTTGCGTCTCTCTGTCTTGTTTTTATGCTTCTCCCCAAGCATAATGTAACGCTAATTAACGCTTCTGTGTCATTGATAAATATTTCTGCATAGTTTTTGCAATAATGTTCAAAGACTTACGTTACTTAATTTTCGTTTGTATTGTCACATAACAAGTAAAACCTTTACACATAACTAAGAAAAATGTGCATAAACGGGCAGCCAAACATCATTAAAGCTTTTCAAACAACGCCTTAATAGTACCCGAAACCGCCAAAACATGAACAGCAGCATCCACACCCGCAACACTCGTGACGCAAGCCAAAGACGCACGAACAGCATCCAACGTTTCAAGCGACGTACGAACCACGGCAACCTTACGTTCAACATCATAACTAATCAAAGCCATACTCGTCAAACTCGCACCGACTTCACCGTAAAGCCGCGCAACAGAACCCCAAATCGCATCCATCAACTCTTTCTCGCCAGGAACACCCTCAAGCTCCAACTGCAAAGCCAAATAACGACGCTTCACACGCTTCACGGGTCATTACCCTCCTTAACAATACGGATGCCTGGCGCAACAAAATTGCCGCCGAGTTTCTCACGGTTACGCAAAACAATCGCCAACGGATTAGAAGAAACAGCATCTAAAGCTTCAACCTCACCTAACCCAAACAGGTACGATAAACTTGCCATGTCACGAGGCATACGCATAAAACGCTCTTCACTTACACCGCTGGAAACAATCAAAGGCACACCAAAAAGTTTAGCGATTGCAACTTCACGGCGCAGAGTGGAAAGGAAACGGATACGTGCAGGACCTTCTAAAACAAGCAAGGGTTTAACGTCAATTTCCAAAGCTGCAAGACTGCTGCTGGCAAGTTCAGCTTCGGGACGGTCAAAAAACCGTTTTCGGTAATCAAGATGAGGGAAATTTAGCAAATCCACACGGCGATCCTTGGCGGCTTGACGAGAAATTTCTTTGGTATCGCAAATTACGCAGAGAACATCAAATTTCCGTCTTAACCTACGAAGGTTGCTCATGAGGTCGTTTTCGTTTCTAGGTCGCAAATCTGCCCGCAAAACCAGTTTTATACCGACAGCTTTGCAGGTGGTTTTTAGGTTTTCAATTTCTTCCCCGGATGGTTCAAAAGTGAAAGGCACAGAAATATAGCGGTAACCAAATTTTGCTGCCCGGTTGATTGTGTGTTGGAGGGTTTGGGTTTCTTTTGGGTTAACTTTTAGGTGCAGGTCAGCAAAGGCGCGTTTCATGGTAGCAACCCGGATTGTTTGAGAATCTCCATTATTTCTTCGGGTGTCTTGTTTTTGAAGTGAATTTTAACGTGGATTGGGTCATTTTGCGCGTATTTAAATTTACCAAGAAAAGCGGATTGTTTGTCAAAACGTAGGTAAAGGTTGTGTTTTTCTAGGTGAAGCTTGATTTCGTCATTCAACTCTTCTTTATCTAAGGCGCTTATGTTTTGACCTATCTTTTCAAGTAAAAGTGGAAGAAGTTTCTTGTCAGTTAATTGAGAGGTAAAAAGGGTGATGGGGTTTCCATGATGCCCTGTTAAACTGCTTTTTTCAAATTGGGCAGTTTCCGTTAAATCAGTTGGCAGTAGATTACGCAATGCAGTTAAGACTTTCTCTGGGTCTTCTGTTGCGTGAGCAAAGACTCTTAAATCAACATAGCCAATTGGCGGTTTTTGGGACATTGGACACCGATTTTCTTTTTAGACTACTAGCATTTAGCTTTTTTCTAAGCTTATGCTTCAGGCTTCTTGGCAGCTGCATGTGCTTTTAAGGATTCAATGTTGCTTTCGTGCACGCTTTTGCGTCGGAAATCAACTGGTAAACCCAGCTGTTTAGCTTGAAACGGGCTTACGCCTGCTTTTGCTAATTCATCTCGACTGAAGCCTTTTCCACACTTGGTTTTGCCGTTGGGCCTTTGAATGGTTGGTTTTATGTGGTGCATAATTTATTGATCTCCGTGTTTTCTTGCGCCTTTACGGAGGCTTGGTCTGACTTTTTCTGCTCCGCGTCCACGATGGCGCAGGCCTCTAACGTGTTTGCCTGCACTTGTCATGCTTCTAAAGACGCGGCTTGTATGTTGACGTTCAGCAATCCAGTTAATGTCTTTGTCTGATAGTATAACTGGACTGTTAGGATCAACTAGAATTACTTCAAACCATTTGCTTCTTCCGTCTTCACCAACCCAGTAACTGTTAAGGACTTCTAGGTTAGGGAACTTCTTTGCTGTACGTTCTTCAGCGATTAATCGGATGCTTTTTGCTGGCTTAAATTTGGCGACACCCATACGTTTTGGTCGTCTTCCAGCTTTTGGTCTGATTTTGCGTAGTCCACCACGTCTTACGCGTGTACGGACAACTACGAAGCCTTGTTTTGCTTTGTAGCCAAGTTTGCGTGCTTTGTCAAGTCTTGTTGGATGTTCGACTCGTGTTACGGTTGGTTGTTTTCTCCACTGTACTAAGCGTTGACGCATTAGTTCTTCAACAAAGGAGTCTTCGGGCTTTGCCCATTCTTCTGCTATGTATTTATAGGCCATTTTTGTTTTTTCACCTAAATTGTTTCATTTGTTTACGGTTCAGCCTTTCGGCCACATCCCTGCGGACGTGTTTGTCCGCCTGCAATTTCACATCAGAGTGGCATTGCATGAAATAAACCTTTCCAGAAACATTAACAATCTTGACACGTTAAGACCTAAACAAAGAAGCAATAACAAGACAATAATAGTGAATCTTAAATTTTTTTGTGACTTCAACTTTTTGTTGTTGACAAAAACAGCGCATACATGCAGAATATGATAAACTTGCTGAAATTTAAGTAATAAAATAATTAATGGGGAAAAATTGGTTGTAAAAATAAAAGTTGAGGCGTTATTTACCCGAACAGGGCGCCTAATCCTTCTAATGCTGCTTCTTCTTTGGCTTTTTCTTCTTCTGCTTTCTTCTTCTTGTCTTCTACTGGAGCTGCTGCTTTAGCTTCGCCGCCTGCTGGAGCTGCTACTGGAGCTGCTGCCATCATGGTTGGTGCTGCTTTGATTGCTTCTTCAATGTTTACTTCACTGAGTGATGCTACGAGTGCTTTAACTTGAACTGCGTCAACTGTTATGCCTGCTGCTTCAAGAACCTTTGTAACTGATTCTTCGTTGATTTCTTTACCTGCCTTGTGAAGGAGCATTGCTGCGTAAATGTTTTCCATACCTTTTCACCTCTTCATTCAACTATTTTAACCTTTTCAGTTGGTCTGACCGACTTCACGCTGGAAGTTAGCCGTTACCATGAATTGCAGTTGACCTGCATTATCTTGCCGTTTAGATGAATACCCTATGCCTTAAGAACTTTTCGTAGCACAATTGTTGCTGGTTAACCTAAAACGCATGCGTAAGCAAGCCAGATAATTGACGGTAAATTAGCGCTCATCAGACAAAATTCTTGAAGTTTAAACAAAAAATTGCTATTTCTTGGCGGATTAAAAATTATAAGGGGGCATTGGAAGGCTCGGCTTGGAGGGGGCTGGGCTCTTTTTGTTTCTTATGCATAAGAGTGCCAACGACTGCAACGGGTATCCAACCTGTTATTATGCACACTGTTGCGGGGAAACCTTGTAAACCTGTGATTGCGAATATGTCAATCAAGAATACTTCCCAGATTCCGAAAGCTAAAACCATTGCAATGATGGATGCATAAGCGTATTTTTTGCCGAATTGGTTGAACGTTTGAATTGCTAAAATGCCTGCAAAGAAGAAGTCGCCAAGGCCAAGTCCTCTGAAAGCGATAACGCCTTCTGCAGATAAATGCAGTGGAACGTTTGGCAGATAAATTAGCACTGGAAGTCCTAAACCTGTGAATGTTTGAGCTGCTGCAACCATTGGTCCGCTGAATACAAGTATTATATCCAGCACTGTAAGTAAGCCTGCAAAGATTGCTACTGTTTTCCAGTTAAACATTGGACTAAGATATAGTATGATTAAGATTGCAAAGGTTGCACCGAAAATATCCAGTAGAATGGGGAACCAAATGTTTAGTGTACCCTCGAAGTGAATTAGGTTGAAGAATATGAATAATAACAGAAACAGGGCGGGGGGCTGAATAGAAATGTACCATTTTGCTTTTTTATCGTCAGGTTTTCTTAGTTGATAACCTGCTATTGCAAAACACAGGATTGCTAAACCAAAAAAGGCACCTACCCTAAAAACGGTGGCTTGATCTAAAAGCGGACCTAAAAGGCTAGCTACACCGAACGATAAGCTTGCTACCCCAAATATTACCGAAAAGAGGAGTGCACGGGATTTTTTAATGTCTGAGAACAGGTAAGTAAAAGTGAATAATAGCATGCTGTAGGAGCCTAAGAATATTGCTAAAAGCACGTTTTCGAACATGTCTCCTGGATTAATGAACGAAGCTAATGCAATAACTGAAATAACAATAGCCATTGTTACAACAAGCATTAAGATGTCTTTAGTTTGGAATTCTTTTTCTTCAACTGAAGATTTAAGCCGGGGTTCGGCGCGTTTGTTAAGAAGAACTGCTGCTGTAACCACAAGCAGTAAAGCCAATGGCATAGCAATGTCAAGAGTCGGCATAGACTCCAAATTAATAGAATGAAGAATTTATTTGTTTACCCAAAACCGTGAAAAAACACCGAGACAAAAAAGAGTAAAAACAGAGAGGTTACAGGTTGAAGTACACGTTAAAGATTGCTAAAGAAGCCAAAAGTGCTTCTTCTGTGCGTACCGTCGCTGTTCCCTGTTGAGGAATGGTGTTAACTATAAAATCTGAGAGGTTTTCAATTCGCAAGCCTTCATCTCTGACGATTTCATGTAATCCACGTGATGGGGCACCAAACGCAATCAACACACGCTCGGCATCATTCCAGCGTTGGGCAATTTTGTCGGCAACGTCAATAAAACGGTCTGCAATGCGGGCAGTCGAAATAACCAAATCAAACTTTTCAGCCTGCAACATATGCCCAAACGATTCATCTTCAACCTTTACATTAAAACCCCAGTAAGACGGAACATCGTCACGGTTGACGGCTTGAACCTCAACACGGTCGCCGCCCCTTATTACCTGAACAGTTAAACGTTCACCAACAGAAAACTGCCTTTCACGCAACAACGCAGTACTTTGAACACCAATATCCACTATTAATCCTTCTCTAGACTGATTTAGAATTATTCCCTCACGGTATTCGCCGACTTTTAGGTCACGATTTTTGCCGCTGGTTGGATGATGAGGCGTGCGCAGTGGAGGCAGAATTCCGGCGTACTGCAGGTCTGGCTCTATCTTGAAAAGACTTTTTCTTAGGTACTGGGGGGTTTCAATGTAGTTTAGCAGTTTTGCGATGAAGTTAAGATCGCGTGTTTGATTTACATGCGTGTCGTCGGGGTAAACTATTATTTCGTGTACTCTGAAGATGGCGGCTGCTCTTCCGATTAACCCTATTTTAGCAGTTTTTTCTCGCAGGTGAGGGGTGTCAGAGATTACTGATGCTGGAATAGCGATTGCAAGTTTACTTTTGTTCAAACTTTTTTCTTCCTATGTGGATTGTGTCTGCGTTCAGCTTAAAAAGGTGAGCAGAGATATAAAAATAGGAAGTACGGTTGAGGTTTAAGCGATGGATGAACGCCTTTTAGAGAACCCGGAAAAAATGAAGTTAATAGATAAAGCTGACATGCTAAATTTTTGTCTTAACATGTGCAGGCACTATCAAGAAGCAGCTGATTTAGCTGCAGGCATTATAATCAATTATCCTACACCGAGCAACATAATTGTGACGGGTATGGGTGGCTCAGCTATTGGTGGCGAATTGCTTAAAGATTGGGCAAAAGAAAGAATCCAAGTTCCAATAGAAGTTAACAGGGATTACCAGTTACCAGCTTACGCTAACGAGAAAACTTTGGTTCTTGTAACCAGCTATTCGGGGGATACAGAAGAAACCTTAAGCTCACTTCTTGATGTGCTTAAACGTAAATGTATGGTTTACTGCATAACAAGTGGCGGCGCATTAATCGAAATCGCAGAAAAACTTAACATTCCCTACTTGCAGGTTCCAGCAGGCATGCCTCCCCGTGCAGCATTACCGTACATGCTTATGCCCCTGCTTTTTATCATGGAAAAGTTAAGGTTGACTTCTGGAGTTAACGAAGAGCTTGATGAAGCTTTGCCATTTATAGAAGAAATTGAAAGGTTAAACGCTGCTGAAACGTCTGTCGAATACAGTCCAGCAAAAACTTTAGCGGCAAACACTGAAGGGTTCGTTCCAGTCATTTACGGTTTTGGCGTCTTTAGCAGTGTTGCAAGACGGTTTAAGCAGCAAATTAATGAGAACGCTAAAATGATTGCAAAATGGGATAACCTGCCAGAGTTTGACCATAACGAAATTGTGGGTTACGAAAAAGCGGAAAACATTGCTGACGGGTTTGCAGCCATTTTCATTCGAGACAAGGATGAGCCCAGCGAGATTCGGAGCCGTATTGAAATTACAAAGAAGTTGATGGAGCCCGCTGGCATTGGCATTTATGAGGTTTGGAGTCAAGGCAAAAGTAGTCTTGCAAAAATGCTCTCGGTTATTGCAGTTGCTGACTTTTTAAGCGTCTACTTGGCGATACTGCGGGGAATTGACCCTACACCGGTTCAGACAATTAATAAGTTGAAGAGCTCATTAAAGCAGAACGGTTTTAGAGAGCAAGTCATTAAACAACTGGAAAAAATGAGGACACTAAACATGCCAATGTTCCCAAAAAAAACAAACCTTATTAAAACAATGTGTATTTCCAATAAAAATAAAAACACTTAATTTCTGCTTTTCTATTTTACCTTCATTTCGGGTTTTTCTGTACATTTTATCGATTAAAACTACTGCAACCGCCAGAACAATCATTACTCCAATGGCTAATTGGGCACTGTTAGCTCCAAAGATGCCGCTTGAAACATTCACGCTTGAATGAAGCAGAATACAGCCAAAAAGGTTGCCACCTGACCTGTTGTAGTACCAAGTAAACAGTATACCTAATGGAACATTGAACAAGAAACGTAACAGAAAACCTTCGATGCTGTCACCGTAGAAAGCAGTCATGTGCAATGGGAAATGCCAAATTGTCCAGATAACCCCGATAACTAAGCCAGTTATCAAAGGCGTAAAACGATGCTCCATTCGGGGGGTTGCAAATCCTCGCCAGCCGGGCTCTTCATTTAAGGGTCCACCGAAAAAGAAAGTCGACGGGTAAGCAAGTAATGAAACAAGCAGCAGATTGGCAGATATTGAGAGCAGTTCTGTTCCGCCCAGACCAAAATCGATTAAGGTGCCCAAGAATTGCCAAGCAAAAGGCAAAAACACTGCAACCCAAAGCCAAACGTTTCTGGGTGACACACGTTTTAAGCCAGACATTAGTTGTGCTACGCCTTGTTTTGGGTGGTAAACGCTTGAGATTACATAGGCAGCTAGGGTTGAAGCAGCGGCAGCGGCGAAAAGGGTCAATGGTTGAAAGTTGAGGTTTTGATTAAGTAGAGCAAGTATTTGAAAAGCGAAAGTGAACGTGAAGATTACTGTGAAGGTTATCAACCGCTTTTTTGTGGAAGCGTTTGAAGGTGATGGGTTAACGATTGAAGTGACAAGAATTGCTGAAAGCGCAGGGCCAAAAGCAGCTATAAGGTCGATAAGGTTTGTTGCGGCTGTGTCGTTGCCTCCGATGAATGGCGCAGTGAACCATACAATCCAAGAAACTAGAAAAGTGATGACAAAAAAGGCGATTGTTGGCTGTTTTATGATTTTTTGTTTAAGCCATGTTTGTGACGTAAGTACACCCAAAGTGCGGTTTAAGCGTTAAGCTAATCAAGCAAATGGCTTTTTGAATTAAAAAGGCTTCTAGAATTTGGCAAAAAATAGTTTGTTAAAAATGGAAAGGAAGGTTTTAGGCGCTTGTGTAGCGTTTGAATTCTAATTCAGCGTTTTCCAGTGAAGTCATTTGTGGTGGTCGTTTAAATCCGTAAGCGCTAATTGCTTCAACTGCACCCTTCTCTTTCTTTGTTAACGCTACCTTTGCTGCACGAACAACATCCATTAGGACGCTGCCTGCGTTTGGTGCGTCTACTGTTTGGAATTTAAGGTCAATCTTCATGGGTGCATTGCAGAAGTAAACGCCTTCTATGTAGAAGTAACTGTCACGCTTATTCTGCAGGAAATCTACGTAGTCGGTTGAGCCTGCAACGATTTGGGTTTTGTAGGGTAATGCTGAAGCGACGGATTCTGTTTTGATTGCGCGTTTTGTTTCTTTTGTGCGTTCAAGGGTGTCAATGGATTCTGCGCCGCCGCCGACGTCAAGCTGGTATGTTTCAGTGATTTTTACTCCGCTGTCAGAGAGTAGTTTTAGCAAGGTTTTATGCAGGGCGGTTGAGCCGACTTGGTCTACTAGGTCGTCGCCGATGAGTGGTAATCCTGCTTTTTCAAACTGTTTTGCCCATTCTGGGTTGCTTGCTATAAAGTTGGGTGTAGCGTTAATGAATGCGCACCCGGCTGCGATGGCTTGTTTGGCGTAGTATTCGGTTGCTTTGATTGCTCCGCTTGGAAGCAAGTTTAGAACCATTTCTGTCTCGGAATCTTTAAGGACTTTAGCTACGTCAACATCAGGTTTGTTGCTTGCGTGAACAATATCTTTTGTTGAAACGCCGACTCCGTCGAGGAGTGGACCCTTATTTACTGTTACACCGGTTTTTGGTACTTGGGCTACTTTAGGGGTATTGATTGGTTTAGCGTAAATTGCTTCTGAAAGGTCTAATCCGACTTTACGTTCATCCACGTCAAAAGCTGCGACAACTTTGATGTCGCTTGGACTAAAACCTGCCAGTGTTGGATTACGTAAACCAACAAATTCTTCTGGCTTCACTGCCTTCCCGTAATACTGTAAACCTTGAAGGAAAGCTGAAGCGCAGTTTCCAACGCCGATTAATGCAACTTTAACTTTTGGCACTTCTTTGGCACCTGCTTAGCTTTCATATTTACGCCAGCCCTTATAAAAAGCTACGCCGCAACCCCGCAATTAAAAGTAGAAAGGCAAAGAAAAACGGCGGTTTCCAACAGGCTGCTAGGAGGTTTGGGGTTTCTGTTGCACATTTTTTTCTAATATCCCCCTGTTTTGATGGGTTTGTTTTGGGTTGCTTTTTTGAATCCGTGTTTGCTTTGGTTGCTGGGCACGTCAAGGAAAGGCGGCAAGCGTCAACAGAGGTCAATTGACGTTAAAAGAAGCAACGAAAGGCAATGAACAACGCAATAAGGGTCGGGCACTAGCATGACCCATTCAAGTGGGCTAAAGCATTTATCACATCCCAAACAAGAAACCAGCACCCCAACGGCTCCTATAAACAATTTTGCGCCTGAAAAACGCTTTTTTAGAAAGCTTTTTGATTCAATATTCAAAAAATAAACTTAATGCCTAACTTCATGCTCATGTTTCAAGTTAGCTTTTCGATACCTAAATACTACAATAGCGAAAACTGAAAAAAGCAAAGGCAGAATCACCAACAATGACAATTCTGGAGCAGTTATAGTGACTTTACCGTCAGGTACACTCACCGTCTGTACTTCGCTCCATCCGCTTGATTCCCCAATGTAAACGTAATAGGTTTCAAGACCCACTGGTGTTACATATTTTGATGCGCTTGTGTATCCAATAAAAGCCTCTACTTTAAAGTCAATTTGACCGCCATCTTTGATTTCCCCGAAGGATGGTGGAATATAAATTGACTTATATTCTCCAGAGTCAAAAGGAAAGTGGCCAAAACCAAATTGAACCTTGTTTATTCCATCCTTTGAAGCCTGTAAATACTGGCTATCATTGCCGTAAAAGCCATAATCAGGAAGAAAATAATTCCAGCTTGACTCAAAATGCCCTTTGTAAGCCACTCTAAAATACAAACTTACAAAATTGCCTTGAACAGAATAATCATCTAATTTTTGAGTATAAATGGTCAAATCAATAGTCCCATTTTGAACAGAATGCCCCTCTTTTCCCTCGGTTATCAAATGTTTTTCGCCTGTATAAGGGTCAGTATAGTAAGAAGGAGTTGTAGCTGGCTCATAATATGAATGGTCATTTACCGTTATAGTAAATTCTGGTACAGACGGTTTGGGTATTGTTTGGGCATTTGCAGTTTTAACAATCGACACTGTTAGACATGACATAGCAACAATCAGAGCAAGGATTAATGCGGAAGCTTTGCCGATTTTACCCATACTTAATATCAGGCATGAGCAGGCGATAAAAGGCTATTCGTAAGCATTTCTTTACTAAACCAAGTCAACATTTACTGACTAAAAAATAGATTAGCCCAATCAGCGAATTGTGTTCAGTTTGGCGTTTTTCCGTAAACACTGGTTTTCAACATATTAATGGCGCAAAAAACAGCCAATACGACCTACCCCCCTTAGGGTTTCTGTAAAAGCGCTGTTTTCTACCTACCCCCTATAGGTTCCTGCAATGAGTTTCTATTAGGATCCAAATAGGCTGGGCTAACTGATAGCTTCAAAACGTTTCCCGCAACCGTCACATTCGTAATCTTCTATCTTAAACATGAACGTCTCCAGCGTACGCACTGGCTTGGCTACATTTTTGCCGCATCGAGGACAAGGCACCAACAACTACACCCCGCGGGTTACTGGCTGCTGACCTCAACCTTACGGATTTTACAGCACCAAGGAATCAACGCTTCCTTTCGGATGTCCTTCACAATCTGCTCATTCGAAGCCTGACTTGACTCATAACCTAACTCTATCTCAATAACTGCCTTTTTAGTTAACATGTTTTCGGTCTCCTGTGTTTAGTAATATATTCTTAACTTATTCTTAACTTTTTTTATATTTATCCTCAACTTGATTGCTACGTTGATTAGGGCTATGGACTGGACCAAATACGCATGGCTAAAACGAGGCAAAAGACGACAAATAACGCTTGAAGTTTTCAGAAAATCCCCCATACCCCTATCAATAAATGATATTCACCTGCGGACCAAAGTTGCTCTTTCTCAAGCATCTGCAACAGTCTCTGAATTGGAAAATAAAAAGCTAATCCAGTGCCTAAACCCTCAAGATAAAATAGGCAAACTCTACCAAATAACACAAGAGGGCAAAGAACTCATAGACGGACTAGATAATTCGCAAAGAACATAGTTATTTGCAGGTTAACACGTAAACTTTTGATTTACGAACAGGCAAATAACACGATGACAATCCATTAATCAAATTAAAAACATGTTAATTGTTTGAAAAATTTTCCAAAATATTATCATTTACTTTTCAATAACAATTTTAAATGTAAAAAATAAGACAACTTTACACTAATTTTATTAATAAAATAAAATATTAATTACTTCATGGGTGAACGCTGGATTGCCACGGATTCAAATGTTTCTAATGAAGACTTTGAAGAATCTAGGCGCACACTTCTCAACACTTATCACGCCGCTGTTCAAAACCACGTGGGTTATCTTATTGCACTTATTATTGGCTTTATAACAGTTCCTTTTTATGCAGAACCGTTCCTGAGTAGCTATACTATAGCTATTTACTTAGGAATCATTTTTTTGATGTTCCTGGATTTACTCAGGATTTTTTATTGGTCAAACTTTCTCAGTCTTGCCATAACTACATCGAAAAAACGAGCGTTAGATCATTTTAACAAAGTTAATCTTGAGATAGGGGTTCCATACCCCAAAAGCAATGTTGCACCTTCAACTGCAATCCTTCAATACTCCATTAAAGAAAGTCTGTTAGAAGCAATTGCTCAAGATAAATCACGTAAAAGACGACTGGCAATTTGGGTTCAATTATTTTTTTCCCACAATCTGCCAAATAAAAAGAAAAGCGAAAAAAAAGGAATGCAAGTGCCAATTCCTGTGATTTCAAAACAAGCAAACTAACCTAGAAATAAAATTTACTTAGAAGACAAGGGTATATTCTTGCTTGAAGGGTTGTATCTTTTTGTCGTTACCCTTTTGCCGTTTACGATTTTTGTTGCTGAGTTGATGTTTGTGGTTATTGTTCTTGTGTTTCTATGGCTACTTCGTTTCTGCGTAGGAATCCGGGTATGTATGGTGGGTTGTATAGCATTGTGAAGGTGTTGCCTTTGGTTTTGATTCCTGCTTTTGTTAGTTCGTTTAGTAGTGTTTGTGTTTCTTTTTCGAAGTGTTTTTCTGACCATCCGCCGGAGAAGCATATGGCTGCAACTGTTCGGCTGGGGATTTCCACGATTTGTACTCGGTTGTCTAACGGTTCAGGTACCGTGTCGATGGTTAACTCTTTTGGCATTACAAAAGCCATTGAGTTGTCCTCTGACAGGACGGGGGAGGTCATCTTAATTTTTTCTGAAACAACAGGACTGGTCATTTTGACTTTCTGTTTTCTGGAATTGTTACCGGTTATGAAATTGTAAAGCAGACTAAAGGCGTCGGCTTGGGGGTCGGTTACTTTGGCGACAACGATTTTGGGGTATCTTCTAATTTCCACGTTACCTACTTCACAGACAACTTCATACTTTATAGTTTCAACCAAAACATTCGCCTTCAACTTCACTAAATAATGTGATAATTGAATTAATTTAACCACTTTTACTGTTTACCGCTTAGGGCGATTTCAAGCCTCTCTCAGCCGTTACATTGTACAGTTTCACAATGAGCATTTCTTGGTCTTCATTAAGTATGCCCCAACCCTCCTTGCCATCAAAACCGTGTGCAAACAAGAATTGCGGCGAAAGCTTCTCCTTGCCTGTCTCAGCCATTTTTTCGATAACTTTTCTTTTTTCCTCTGAATCTTGCACAGCCTTCAACGTGCCATACAAAAGAACAAAACAGTATTCGCTGAAATCAGGCTTATAATTTTCAATTTCCACACAGACCTGTTTGCCTTCACTAAGAAAGCTTATTTTGTCCCCGTAATTGGTGAAGTGAAAATACAGGTGGCTGTCCATGTACACGTATTGGAAAGGGGATATTTGTGGGCCATCTTTGCCGTTGAAGGCTATTCTGCAGAGGTATTGGTTACGGATTGCTTCTTCTATTTCGTTTTTATTCATTGATGGCAGTTTTATCAGATTCAAATTCATTCTTCCCCGCTAAACAGTAAAACGCTTCCATAGCTTCATTGCAAAAAATTATAAATAAGTTTAACGAAACTGTATACTTGAGGCTTATTTGTTTATATTGATACAAATGAGGCTTTTTTATGGATTACAAGGAAAGGCAAGAAATAATTTCCAAGTCGCCGATTTCTTTTAGTTACCTGAAACGTATCAACATTGCCGCGGGAATCCTTCATTTAATACAAGGATTACTTATGCTTTCACTTGGCTTATTAATAAGCTGGACACAAGATATTTACACGTTCTACCTAAACTTCAACATAATAAGCACAAACCCCTTCACATTCCAAGTAGTTCCAAACCCCCAAATAGTTTTCACCATAAGCTATTTAGGCGTAATTTTAGCGTCTTTCCCATTAATTTCCGCAATAGCCCACTTCACAATAGCCTTTCCCAAAAACAAGCAATACAACCAAAACCTCTCAAAAGGCATGAACCCTTACCGTTGGTGGGAATACGCGTTTTCAAGCACAATCATGATTGTTTTAATTGCAACTTTTGTAGGCGTCTGGGACCTTTGGTCACTAGTACTAATCGGAATACTAAACGCGTCAATGATCATGTTTGGCCACCTAACCGAAAAAATAAACCAAAAAACCGAAAAAACAGATTGGTCCGCATACCTGTACGGTTGCATAGCAGGCGGCACACCATGGATTGTTCTGTACGCCTACTTTATTGCCGCTTTGGGTTCAACTGAAACACAGCCTCCAACTTTTGTCTACTTCGTTTTGCTGATTTATTTTGTCCTGTTCAACTCGTTTGCGGTAAACATGCTTCTGCAGTACAAAGGGGTTGGCAAATGGAAAGATTACCTGTACGGCGAAAGAGTCTACATTATACTAAGTTTTGTTGCAAAAACCTTCTTGGCATGGATAGTTTTCATAGGCATTTTCGCGCCCTTCTAACATCCGCTTTTTCTATTTCAAACCTAAAAAAGAGACAAAAAAAGTCAAATGAAAATTAGTTTGCGAGATCATATCCTCTAGCCGTAACCATCTTACCGTTAACAACCTTAGTCGCCGAGTTGCCAACTACGATGAGTGGTTAGCATGTCAATGTTTTCATTAAGTAGGTTTTTCAGTGCCGTGATTTTTGCTTCTTGACCTTCACGCCCCGCCTGCCTTACGATGCCAACTGGAGTATCTGGCTTGATGTATTTCATCATTATTTCGTAGGCTTTTGTTAAAGGTTCGGTTCTACCTTGACTTTGCGGGTTATAAAGCACTATAGACATGTCTGCTTGTGAAGCCAACTCGAGACGTTTCTCAATCTTCTCCAATGGTGTAAGCAAGTCGCTAAGGCTGATGACGGCAAAATCGCTAATCAACGGCGCACCAAGAATAGCTGAGGCAGCGGTTGCAGCAGTTACACCCGGAATAACTTCAACGGGGCACTTGGTTTTTTCTTGAGCAGCAACTTCCAAAACTACGCCTGCCATGCCGTAAACGCCGGGGTCGCCACTGCTGATCATGACAACTTTGTATTGCTCATCGGCTTTCATTACGGCGATTTTAGCGCGTTCCACCTCTTTGCCCATAGTGCCAGAAATAATTTCAGCATCTTTGCGGACGATACCCTCGATAAGTTTGATGTACGTGCCGTAACCGACAACCACGTCAGCTTCTTCAATTGCCGCTCGTGCCTTAGGCGTCATGTGCTCAAGGCTGCCAGGGCCTATGCCAACTACGCTTATTCGCCCTCGGCTATCGCTACAGTCGTTCCGTTTTGCTTGACTTTTTTGAGTATCAGTTTTGAATTCTTTCCCGCTATTATTAGTGCTGCTCGTTCGCAAACTCCTCCAACACCGATTTTTTCCTGAACCATTTCTGAGTCCATAGATAAATCGGGATGCTTTAAACTACGAAGTGCATCCACGCTTAAAAAATCAAGCGGCGCACCAAACAGTTTAGCGGCATCCGCCATTGCAGCAGAATCACGCTTAATATCCACTGAAGCAAACCTGTCAATCCGCCCCGTTGACAACCCGACGGTTTTCATAGCTTGGTTTACGGCTTCAACGAGGTGGTCGCAGTGGCTATCTTTGCGGCAACCCAAACCCACAATGATGCTTCGAGCCCGTAGGATAGTGAAGGGTTTGCCGAAATGGTCAATCTGCAACGGTTCCCGAGTTACAACTGCACCTGCCTCATAGCCCTCCAAAATTTGAACTGCCTCCTCACCATTGGCTGCCCGTTTGATTTCGTAACCGTTAATCACATCCGTTGGAATCCTAACGTCTCCAACCAAAACCAACGCCACACTATCCCCATTAACAATCGCGGCGTTAACGGGCGCCAAGCTTTCAGGGTTTTCAATCGTTAAATGCAGAATCTTAGCAAGCTCATCAACACTCTGTTTCCCCAAGGAGTCCGACGCCGTAGTGATAACGGGTGTTGCACCTGTACCTTTAGCGATGATTCTGGTCAAAGCGTTAGCTCCCCCATAATGCCCCGCGAGCAGGCTAATGACAAATTTTCCGGATGCGTCAACGCCGATGACTGCGGGGTCAGTAAGCTTGCTTTCCAAATAGGGTGCAACTGCACGGATGGTTATTCCTGTTGCCATGACGGCGACGATAGCGTCGAGTTTGCAGTAGTTTTCTTTAATAAAATCCCCAAATTTAAGCTCCATCTCTGCTACGCCGGGTTGGCTGTACTTTTTAGGAGCAAAAACAGAAGAAATGAAACCCTCACAGTCAAGGGCTTTTTTGATGTTTAGGGCGGTTTCTACGCCACGCCGGGTTAAGGCGACTACAGCTATGCCCTTAGGGTACATTGGCGTCTTCGCCTTTGCGGAAGCCAGTGGTAAATGTGGGGTCATACAACTTCGATAAATCATAGGCTTTTGGATTCATAACTTTTCCTACAAAAATCAAAGCCGTCTCGGTTATGCCCTGTGCTTTCACTTTCTCCGCAATGTCCCCAACGGTGCCAAGGACGATTTTCTGTTCAGGCCACGTAGCCTTATACACAACCGATACTGGGGTGTCTTTGGGGTAACCACCCTTTTCAAGGTCAACCATAACTTTGGCAATCTGTGGTGTACCAAGGAATATGACCATTGTTGCTTGATGCTGCGCCAGTTTAATGATGCTTTCCGCTTCAGGCACTGGAGTTCTGCCAGCGGGGCGCGTAATAATGATGGTTTGGGAAATGTTTGGCAGGGTTAATTCTCGGTTCAAAGCGGCTGATGCACCAAGTAGGCAACTAATACCGGGAATACGCCAGTAACCAACCCCTTCCTTGTCAAGCCCATCCATTAATTCTTGGATTGCACCAAAAAAGCTTGGGTCACCATCGTGCAGACGGACAACGTTTTTGCCTGCTTTGACGCCTGCAACCATTACTTTTATCATTTCTGGCAAACCCATTTTGGCGCTGTCATAAAGCTCTGCACCCTTTTTGGCGTATTTGAGGTATTCAGGGTTAAGTAGGGAGCCCGTGTAGACTACGATGTCTGCTTGTTCAAGGTAACGTTTGCCTTTCAGCGTAATTAATTCGGGGTCACCGGAACCTGCACCGATAATTACAACCTTATCCATTAAGCTGCACCTTTACTGTTTTTTATGAGCCGGTTTTTCTTAACAATTGCTATTGTAAAGTAATCCTCGTTAATAATCCAGTTAAAAGCGTCACCAAGTCTGCCAACAGTTACCTCCTCATTTGGCATACTGCAACGTCGAACAAGCGCGATTGTAGCGTTTTCTTTAAAACCTGAACGCTCCAAAATCGGAATCAACTCCTTGAGCCGATAAGCACATTTAATAAAAACCAAATTGTCGGAATGTTTAGCTGCCTCTTCAACCAGTCTAGAATCAAGATTAGAAGGGATAACTGTGATTAACTCCTCTTTTTCTGCCAAGGGAATTCTTGCACTTGCCGCACAAGCGTTAAAAGCGCTTACGCCCGGGATAATTTCAAGTTCAAGGTCTGAGTGTTCATTTTTCAGGCTCTGGTACAGGTAAATAAATGTACTGTAAAACATTGGGTCGCCCAAAGTGATGAAAACCACGGTTTTGTCACCGTCAGCTTTTTCGGCAATGATGTTTGCGTTCTTGTCCCATAAAGCTTGGTTGCTTAAGTCGTCTTTAGTCATGGGAAAAATCAGTTCAAGCATCTCCGGCGGCACCGTACGTTCAGCAAGAATGGGTTTAATCATTGTAACTGCAAGGCTTGGCTTGTCAACGTTAGATTTTGGAATACAAATAACATCAGCTGCCCGTAAGGCTTTTGCTGCTTTAAGCGTGATTAATTCTGGGTCACCTGGACCTACACCGATACCAATGAATTTACCAGCCAATTCACAGTTCACCTAAAGTTTTTGAAGCTGACACTATCGTTATGGGGTTTCTCGCAATCATCATAATTCCACTTTTAATCTGCTTTCCTTTCGCTACTGAGACTTGGGTAACGTCAACATCTTTAAAGCCCAACTGCTTAAGCTCATCAATTGCGGTGACTGCTGTTTCCAAAAGAATAGCATTAACAACAACCCTGCCATTAGGCTTAAGTTTGCCTTGAACAGCACACAGAATCTCGCGCAGGTTCATGGTTCCGCCAACCAGCACGGCGTCCGCAATTGGAAAATCCGCCAAACCTTCAGGAGCTTTTCCCTGTTTAACAACGGCGTTGTTTTGGACGCCAAATTTTTCAACGTTACTTTGAGTCAATTTAGCAGCGACTGGGTCTTCATCAATCGCGTAAACCTTTCCTGACGGGGCAACTTGGAGCGCTGCTTCAACAGTTAAGCCGCCGGTACCACAACCAATGTCAATGACGGTGTCACCTTCACAGAGCCGGGCTTTGGAAATAGTTAAAACACGTACGTCAACCTTTGTTGGACCCGGCACGTTCTCGTCTGTATTGAAGTATTCATCTGGGACGCCTGGTGTTTTGTAATTCCAAATCTTCATTATGCATCCTCACATTTTGCTTTGATAACCATAACACATAAACCGCCAAAATCAGCAGCGGAAACGTCCTCTAATCTGCTGGGGGTAACCTTTTCATTACTTAATGTCAGGTTTTCACAGATGAACACTGGCATCTTTGAGTCAAACCCTGCTTTAATCAGAAAAATTGCGATTTCTTTGGGCGAAAAAGCCCGTGCATCAGGCAAAAGCATCACGTCCCTGCCCGCTTTTAAGCAAGCAGCCAACTCGCTTTTTTTCTCTGTACTTACGTTGCCTTGATGAAAAGTGAATAAGGAGACCTCATCCCAACTTAGCCTCAGTCGAGCAGCACAAACTTGAACCGCGCTTACTCCGGGAACCACGTTGATTTCATTTGCCGTGATTAGTTTGGTGTTTAGAACCGATTTTAGTAGACCAGAGAAACCTGGGTCGCCGGTTGATAGGACTGCGACGGTTTTGCCGTTTTTGGCTGACTCAATTGCGTATTTGAGCAGGGTATTGAGGTTTTTTGCCGTTAACACTTGGGTTTCGCCGTGTATGTCACTGCTGAAAAGATCCAAGCTGCGTTGTGCCCCAATAACTATTTCAGCTTCAGCGACGGTTTTATGTACCACTGGGGTAACGTAATCTGCCCCGCCGGGTCCAACGCCTACTATGTTAAGTTTGACCACGGCTTATTGTCCCTCGCATTCTTGTCCATTCCTAAAACTTTGCCATCCATGGCAACGATAACTATACTAATTTTTAATTTATCATCCACTCTGTCACTGACGCGTTGGTGAACTCGAGCAGCTATTCTATTGTAAGTTTTCTCCAAAAGGTCAACTTTCCGCAGGATTTCTGAGGCTTCATCAGACGTGTTAGCAGCTAGCAAGTCGTTGATTGTTTGGGTTGATGCTCCAACAGCGCCAGCGTAGGACGCGATTACTTCGTTGCGTGCATCTCCGACTTTATGATGCGTGTTGAAAATGTTTGCTGCAAGCTTGACGATTTTGCCTGAGTGACCGATGAATATGATTTCTTTAACATCTTTTTCGATTGCTTTATCAAGCATGTAACCAACGAAGTCGCCTGTTTGAACAATTGCATCTTCAGGGATGCCGAATTTTTCTTTTGCAATTTTTTCGCCTATGTTGCCTGGAACGTAAATTATACGTTTGTAGCCTCGGGCGATGGCAACGTCAATTTGCGGCACGAGTGAACGCCTACATGCTTCAAGCGACAACGGTTTCACAACGCCGGTAGTGCCAAGGATGGATACGCCGCCTTTAATGCCTAGTTTGGCGTTTGTGGTTTTTTTGGCGATGTTTGCTCCTTCTGGAGCGCTTATGGTTACTTCGACGCCTTTACCTTCTGGCAATGCTTCTTTTACAGCTTCAGTTATCATGCTTCTGGGTACAGGGTTAATTGCTCCTTCGCCGACTGGAACCTGCAAGCCCGGTTTAGTGACTACACCGACGCCAACACCGCTTTTAATAGTAACTTTTCCGTCGTCAGTAATTTTGACGGTGGCAATTATCTCCATTTTGTCGGTGGCGTCGATGTCTTGGCCTGCATCTTTCACGGCTACTGCTTGAGCGGTGTCTGTGGCGAGTTTTCTGCTAGATTTAACTGGCACTTCAAAACGTAAACCAATAGGTGTAGGAATAACTACTCGGTCTACTGGCTCTTTAAGGGCTGCTATTGTTGCCGCTTTGGCTGCTGCCGCCGCGGTTGCGCCTGTTGTTATGCCGTATTTGAGAAACCTCGCCATAATTTTCACCTTTAACCGTAAAGCTTGCCTTCAGCAAGAGTTAGTAACGCGTTAAACACTGCAACAGCGATTGTGCTGCCGCCTCTACGTCCACGAGTTACAACATATGGAACAGAAAGCTTTTCCACAACTTCTTTAGATTCAGCTGCCCCAACAAAACCCACTGGAACCGCAACAATTAATGCAGGTTTAACTTTTCCTGTGTTAATCTGGGCAGCAAGTTCAAAGGCTGCGGTTGGAGCATTACCAATTAAGACGATGGCGCCGTCTAAGCCGTCTTTTATGGCTAAACGCATAGCAGCTGCCGCGCGGGTTAAGCCTTCCTTTTTAGCAAGGTCCATGGCACGTTCGTCATTCATGTAAGTGTATATTTTGCTGCCAAACTTTTTCAGTCTGGCCTCATTTATGCCTGCTTTAACCATTTTCACGTCGGTTACAATTTTTGCGCCTGCTTTAATGGCGTCTACACCCGCTTTAACTGCGTCATCGCTGATTACTATGAGTTTGGCAAATTCTGGGTCTGCGGTTGTATGAACAACCCGTTCAACGATAGGAACTTTATCTTTAGGCAGTTTTGCTAAGTCTTCGCTGATAGCTTGACGGATGAGCATCATACTTTTGTCCACTATTTTGCCTGATTCTGCAACTGAGTAAGCATCCAAGATTTCGCCGTCTTTCTTTACTTGTTGACCTACTGCTTTGAAGGCTTTTTCTTCTAAAATGTCGGCGATGCGTTCATCACTACCCAACGGTTCACCATAAACAAGTTCAACTCCTTTAGTTTTAAGTTGGGGTTCTCTCTCTTTTACACCAATTAAGCCAGGGATGTCTTCGGTTGTGTGGACACCGGGGGCAAGAAAAGCGGGAACCAGCACGATTTTTGATACGCCTTTTTCTGCAACAATGTCAATTGCTTCGTTAACGCTTGGAGTGTCACGTATCATAAAAGCGATTTCTACAACTTTGAATTTGCCGTGGCTTCGCAGCATTGTCAGCTAGCTTTTCAAGGTTTTCTCGATTGTGAGGTAGTTTACTGCCGTGTCCGATTAGGATTAAACCAACATTATCTAACGTTTTTGATGTCAAAACCATTTTTCCCCGCTTTGTCAAAAAGTTTAATGGCGATATCAATTACTTGCTTATCATCATTACTGGCTGCCGCACGTAAGTTTTCGATAATTGGCAGAAAGGTTTGTTTAAGCAAAACGCTTGTTAAGTCATCAATGACTTTACGTTGTTTATCATCAATATTACCTAACATGTTGATGGCTTTGTTTAACTCTGTTTGTCGTATCTGCTCTGCATTGGATAGAAGCTCTGAAATGATAAGCCGTACTGAGAGTTTTTTCATGTCATCATCAAGGATAACTAATTCATCGTCAATCATGTGAATTGCTGTTTCAACACATTTCTGGCGTTCCGCCAAGTTTTTTTCAGCGATAAGTTGCAAATCATCAATATTGTAAAGCCTTACTTTGGGAATTTCCTGAATAGTTTTTTCAACATTACGTGGATTTGAAATGTCAATAATAACTAAATCATTTTGATTTACACGTTGACTCATGAGTTTAGAAACATTCTCTTTAGTTAACAAATAATGTGGTGCAGAAGTAGAGCAGATAACAACGTCGGCATCAACAAGCACCTCTTCAAACTGGTCAAATTTTACCGCTTTACCAGATAAATCCTCAGCCAAGGATACCGCCCGAGCATACGTACGGTTAGCAATAAAAATTGGGCTCAAACAACGCCTAGCCAAAGCCTTCGCAACTAAGGTGCCCATTTCACCGGCACCCATAACAAGAATCCTTTTTTCCTCCAAATTACCCAGAAGGGTCGCTGCTAACTCTACTGCTGCTGAACCCACCGAAACTGCGCCTTTGTTAATGCCTGTTACGTCTCTGATGCGCCGTCCAACAGTCATAGCACGGTTAAACAGGTGCTTAATAATTGGACCAGATGTTTTGGCTTTTTCAGCTTCTAAGTAAGCATCCCAGACCTGGTTTAGAATTTGCTCTTCACCAATAACCATTGATTCAAGCCCTGAAGTTATCTTCATCATGTGCTTATGTGCTTCATGATCAATTGAAGTTTCAATTGCTTCAAAAGCCTCTTGATAATGAGGCAATGAACGTTGCGCTAAATACTTTTTTGCAGCATCAAGCGTTTTTTCGCCTTCTTCACTTACAAGAAACAGTTCAATACGGTTACATGTTTGAAGAATCAAACATTCCTCAACATTTTCCATTGACCGCAACTCAGCTAACGCTTCAGGTTTATCTTTAAACACTACGGCTTCCATCAATGGAACCCGAGCGGTCTTATGCGTTATACGCACGTTGACGACGTGGTCAGTCTTCGCAGGGGAATGCATGGTTGGATAAACCATGCGGCTTTAAATATAAGCTTTCCGTAAATTAACGCTGGGGAACTTTTGGATGCAATTTCGACACAGAATAGGTTTAGCTTATCTTCCCGGCGCTTTGCCGTGCTTTGAAGACTTCGGAAATCTTCCAACTGACCTGGTGCGTGAAGATGGATTAGTAGACGGAAAACCCGCCAGCGATGTTTTAGACATGCTTATCATTCCCGGAGGAAGCCTCGTTGAATCCCAAAGCGTAAACCCGGCTGTTTCACGGGAAATCCTTAAAATGGCTAAAGCAGGCAAGTTTCTTCTTGGCATCTGTTCAGGTTTTCAGGTGCTTGCAAAACAAACTGATGTTGGACGCCTATCAACTGTGCCGATTATCCGTGAAGGCTTAGGCTTAATTGATGCCGAGTTTAAACCGCTCATTTGCACTGACCAAGTGAAAGCCCAGATTGTTGATAAAAGCTTCATAACTGACGAGGTGGGCGGGGAAGTTTCAGGTTTTCATTGTCATACTTACGGCAAAGTAGAACTGCACAACGACGCAAAACCCATACTTGTTTCCCACATTCAGCATGCAAATTACCACAAAGCTCCTCAGGACCTTATTTCGGGTATCGCCAACAAGGAGGGCAACATCGTCGGAGTTTTTGTGCATGCACTGCTTGACCAAAACCCCCTAATTATTGAAGGCATAACAAAATCGCTTGATATTAACCAGTTAGAACTTCAGGAGATCCGTAAAGTCAATGCGAAACTGGTATCAGAAATCAAATGCGAAATAGGAATCAATACAAAAATCCATCCTGTAAAAGCCGCTAAAAAATCTTCGGTGATGGTGCTAGTCACAGCTTTAGGCAGTGGTTCGGGAAAGACTTTTCTTGTGACAGGTATGGCTGGTGCTTTGAAAAAGAAAGGTTACAATGTGGGTTTAATCAAGCTTGGTGGTGACATCCGTGATTCTGTGCCAGCGCTTTATCTGGTTAAGGAACCGATTAAAAGTTATTCTTCTATTCAAATAAGTGAAAGCGGCTGGACACCCCTTCAAGAAGCAATAGAGCAAGCGTCTAAAGTGTATGATTTTCTGTTTGTCGAGGGTGCCATGAGTGCGTTTACAGGTTTATTGAATAGCAAAATTAAGCGTCCAGCTTCAACTTTGGAAGTTGCAGCTTCACTAGGTGCACCAATCATCGTTGTGGTTACATGCGATAAGGAAGGTATTGAAGGCGGCTTAGTTAACGTTTTAAATTATGTTAATGTGCTAAAAATTTTAGGTGCTAACCCAACAGGTGTTATTCTTAACAAGATGAGCACAAGTTACCTCACTGAAGAAGATAAACAAACCATAAAACAGGCGCTTGAAAACGTGGGCGTCACACTTATCGGTGTTGTGCCAAGCATGAAAATTGAAAAACGTGGGATGATTCCTGAAATCGAAATCTGCTATGACGAGTTTGGAGCTCAAGCAATCGACGCAGCCGAACGCTACCTTAACCTTGATCAACTTGTTAAACTGGCAAAAGCCCCCGAACAAAACAATGTCGATTACACGGCGTTTGTTGAGAAATTCAAAAAACTCTTAACTAACTACCCCTGTAAGCTTTCTTAAGAGGGCAAAGCAAGATTGCTGTTGGATTTTAAGTTAGACGGAAAAGTTGTGGTTGTAGTTGGCGGTGGCCTTGAAGGTTATCGGAAAATCCACAATTTTGTTGACGGCAACGCAGAAATAACAGTTGTTAGCAGCGATTTTTCTGAAGGCATAAAATCCTATGCAGAACAGGGAAAAGTCCTGTTACATAGAGCTCAAATCACGGATGCTCAGAATTTTATTGACCAATTAAACCCAAAACCTGCAATAATATTGGCAGTAACGAACAATTCCGAGTTAAATGCTCAACTGGTAAAAGCAGCTAAAACAGCAGGGTGCTTAGTGTACTGCGTTACTGATTCTGCCTTGAGCGATTTTACTTTGCCCGCCATCTCACGAATTGGTGATGTTAAGGTGGCTGTTTCCACAAGCGGCAAAAGCCCCGCGATGGCTCGGGAACTGCGGCGTAGAATCGAAAAACTTGTTACACCTGAAGACTTGTTAGCGATTGAATTGCAGACGTACCTGCGTAAACTGCTTAAGAACAGCGTTGCTGATCAGCGGATGCGTAGCAGATTTTTAAACGAGATGCTTAATAACGTTGAAATAAAACAAGCATTAAGCGACAATAAACTCAATGTGGCTAAAGAGTTAGCCCTCAAAATTATAAAAAATAAAGAGGCTCTAAAGACATGAGTTTTCCAACTGTACGAATGAGAAGACTCCGCAGAACCGAAGCACTGCGGTCAATGCTAAACCAAATCCAAATCCAACCAAGCAACCTAATCTACCCACTCTTCGTTGACGAAACAATCACAAAACCTGCACCAGTAAACGCTATGCCAGGCTACTTCCGTTACCCACTCGACCAAGTCATCGAGGAAGCCAAATCCGCGCTTGAACAGGGCGTAAAAAGCGTGCTTTTATTCGGCATTCCCGCCAAAAAAGATGCAGTAGGCTCAGGAGCTTACGCAAAAGACGGCATTGTGCAGAAAGCCGCAGCCAAACTCAAAGCCCAATTCAAAAATGACCTCATCATAATAGGCGACGTTTGCCTATGCGAATATACAAGTCACGGTCACTGTGGAATAATTAAAGATGATGAAGTTCAAAACGATGAAACTCTTGAGTTGCTGGGTAAAACCGCCGTTAGTCAGGCTGAAGCAGGTGTTGACATTGTTGCGCCTTCAGCTATGATGGATGGGCAAGTTTGTGCAATTCGTGAAGCCTTGGATGACGCAGGTTATTATCAAATTCCTATTTTGGCGTACGCGGCAAAGTTTGTTTCAGCTTTTTATGGTCCGTTCCGTGACGCAGCAGAGTCCACTCCTCAGTTTGGTAACCGTGGAAGTTACCAAATGAGTCAAGGCAACATCCAAGAAGCAATGCGTGAGATTGAACTTGACATTAACGAGGGCGCTGACATGATAATGGTTAAACCCGCGCTTGCATACTTGGACATTATCAGCCTTGCAAAAGCCAATTTTGACGTTCCAATCGTCGCCTACAATGTAAGCGGTGAATATTCAATGGTTAAAGCAGCCGCAATGAACGGTTGGATAGATGAAAAAGCCGTTACACGCGAAATCTTAACCGGCATCAAACGTGCAGGCGCCGACTTAATCATAACTTATCATGCTAAAGACCTAAAATCGTGGTTGAATCAGCCTTGAAAGAAACCAAAACTAAATCTCAAGAACTCTTTGAAAGAGCCAAAAAAATCTTGCCCGGCGGCGTCAACAGCCCCGTCCGCGCATTTGAGCCTTACCCCTTCTTTGTTGAATCCGCTCAAGGCTCCAA
The DNA here is from genome assembly GCA_963832745.1 of Candidatus Bathyarchaeota archaeon. Classification (GTDB taxonomy): domain Archaea; phylum Thermoproteota; class Bathyarchaeia; order Bathyarchaeales; family Bathycorpusculaceae; genus Bathycorpusculum. Next base: position 366,164 of record CAWHVC010000005.1, read on the forward strand.
AATGTATGATGTTGACGGTAAAGCCTACATTGATTACTGTAACGCTTATGGCGCCATGCTTTTCGGTCACGCTTACCAAGAAGTCATGGAAGCCGTTAAGGCTCAACTTACAAAAGGCACATTGTACGGTGCCCCAACCGAGCGGGAAGTCGAATTTGCCGAACTTATTCAGAAAGCATCTCCATGCATGGAAATGATGCGGTTAGTCAACAGCGGCACAGAAGCCACAATGCACGCTATCCGAGCAGCAAGAGGCTTTACTGGACGCAAAAAAATCGTCAAATTTGAAGGCTGCTTCCATGGTTCACACGACAATGTGCTTGTCAAGGCGGGTTCAGGCGCTGCAACTTTTGGTACACCAAACTCGCTGGGTATCCCTGAGGAGACAACACAAAACACGATTGTTCTGCCCTATAATGATGTTATAGCGGTAGAGGAAGTGTTTAAGCGTGAAGGAAACGACATAGCCGCAGTAATAGTTGAGCCCGTCTTAGCAAACGTTGGCTTAATTTTACCTAAAAATGATTATTTGGTTAACCTGCGCAAGTTGACAAGCCAATACGGCGTCGTGCTGATTTTTGACGAAATCATTACCGGTTTCCGTCTCGCTTTGGGTGGCGCTCAAGAATACTTCAACGTTAAACCCGATATGGCAACACTTGGCAAAGTGCTCGGCGGTGGTTTCCCTGTGGCAGCGTTTGGCGGCAAAAAAGAAATAATGCAAAACATCAGTCCCGTCGGCAAAGTGTATCAAGCAGGAACTTTCAGTGGCAATCCTGTATCGGCAACAGCAGGCTACACAGTGCTTAACATTTTAAGCCAAAAAAAGAACGAAATCTACCCCCATCTCGCAAAGAATGCTCAAGAACTAAGCAAAGCCCTCTTTGACCTCTCAAAGAATTACAAGTTGCCAGTTCAAATCTACAACATTGCCTCCTTATACCAAATCTTTTTCACAAACAAATCAGTCACCGATTACACTTGCGCTAAATCTTCAAACATAAAAATGTTCAACGCCTACTTCCAAGAACTTCTAAAACAGGGCGTGTTCATTCCACCTTCACAGTTCGAAACATGCTTTGTCTCGGTGGCACATTCGCCTGAAGACTTACAGTGCACTATTGAAGCTTTTGATAAAGCATTGGCGGCAGCATCAAAGGAGCAATAACGCGTTATGATTTACCTTGTAGGCACAAGAGGCAGCAAACTCGCCTTAGCCCAAACAAACCGCACACTCGAACAAATCCGACAGAAACATCCTGATGTTGATTTTAAATTAAAAATAATTAAAACTGAAGGCGATAAAGAACACGGAAAACCACTGTTCAGCATTGACGCTAAAGGCATTTTTGAGCGAGAAATTGACCAAGAAGTTGTTGCTGGAGAAATCGATTTCGCGGTTCACAGCCTAAAAGATGTTCCCATTGTGGAGCAGCAAACAGGCACAGTTCTCGCGGCAATTCCAAAACGAGACTCGCCATGCGATGTCTTCATTTCCAAAAACGGTGTCAAGCTTGAAGATTTGCCTAAAGGCTCAGTTGTAGGAACAGGAAGCCTACGACGTTTAGCTGAAATAAAATACATTCGCCCCGACTTGGAAGTTGAACCCATACGCGGCAATGTTGACACAAGAATCGGCAAAGTTCAAAAAGGCGACCTAGCGGGCGTTGTAATTGCGGAGGCTGGGCTTGAACGGATGAACATAACCAACGAAATGACCCAGCGGTTATCTTTAGACCTGTTCCCGTCAGCGGCTGGGCAAGGAACAATTGCGATTGTTGCCAAAGAAGGAAATACCCGTCTGATTGAGATTTTGCAGTCAGTAGAAGACAAGGCTACCCGAGCAGAAATAACAGCAGAACGCAGTTTAGTATTGAAACTGGCAGGCGGCTGCCGTGTTCCAATTGGCGCTGTTGGTCAAGCAGTTGGTGACACATTAACTGTTTATGGCGCAATTTATTCACTTAATGAAAGAAAGAAAATTTGTGCATCCGCAAAAGGCAAGCTTGCTGAGGCCGACGCGTTAGGACGTAAAGTAGGCGAAGACCTAATAGCGCAGGGTGCAGAAGACATCGAAAAGGAATGGCGTGAAAAGTATGGTGTATGGTAAAGTTTACCTTGTCGGCGCAGGTCCCGGCGACCCCAAACTGTTAACTGTAAAAGCAGTTGAAACAATTCAGAAGGCAGACGTACTTATCTATGACCGTTTAGGCGTTAACGAAGAAGTACTCAACATGGCACCCGCAAAGGCCGAAAGAATTTTTGTAGGCAAACGCACAGGCATGCATGAAGTGCCGCAAGACCAAATCACCAACTTAATCGTTCAGAAAGCCAAAGAAGGCGGCACAGTTGTACGGCTAAAGGGTGGAGACCCATTCATTTTTGGCAGAGGCGGCGAAGAAGCCGAAGCCTTAGTTGCAGAAGGCATAAAGTTCGAAATTATTCCCGGCATCAGCAGTAGTGTTGCAGCGCCGATGTATGCGGGTATACCACTGACTCACCGTGACTACGCAGCTTCAGTCGCCATCATTACAGGTCACCGTGCAGGGGACTCAGAAAAACCTGTTGATTGGGTAAAAATCGCCAACGCTGTTGATACTATGGTTATTCTGATGGGTGTTGAATCGCTCGAAGGTATCGTTTCAAAACTGCTCAAAGGCGGAATCAGTTCTGACCGGCCAGTAGCAATGGTTGAATCTGGAACGCTTCCGCAACAGCGTACACTAATTGCCACGTTAGGTACAGTCATAGCTAAAGCCAAAGAAAACGACCTCAAACCGCCATCAGTCATTCTTATCGGTGAAGTAGCAAAATTAGGTAGGACGCTTGCATGGTTCAAACAGCCAATTCCTTAAAAGGCAAAACCATAGCCTTAACCCGACCTGCTGGTCAAGCAGAAGAAGCAGGCAAACTCATCCAAGCCAAAGGCGGTATTCCATACTATATTCCTGCTATAGAAATCAAGCCACTTAGCAACCCTGAACCCGTAAAACATTTCATTAACGAATTGCAAGCCTGCAAAGTGGACTATGTTATTTTGATGAGTACCAACGGCGTCAAGTACCTTTTTGCGGTTGCTGAAAGCATAAGCCAAGCTGATGCGCTTAGATGTGGGCTTGCACGCTCATTTATTATTGGCGTTGGGCCTCGAACTGCACAGGAGCTTGAAGCTTACGGCGTACACGTTGATTTGGTTCCTGAAAAGTACAGTTCCGAAGGGCTGCTTGAAGTTTTAAAACCCAAGGACATCAACGGAAAAGTCATTAGGATTCCGCGAACAACAAGTGCAACCCCCACCCTGAATGAGCAACTTACAGCATTGGGCGCTGAAGTTCAAGAAATTCATGTTTATGAATCCAGCTTGCCAGTTGATGAGACCTTGAAAACCAAATTTTTCGAGGACTTAACAGGCGGACGCATAGACGCGGTTCTTTTCGGCAGTGGGCTTAGTGCAAAAAACATTTTCAAAATGCTTACTGAAAAGGCGTCGATGGAGCATCTTAGAAAGCTGTTGGCGGAAAAAGTGACGATTGTTGCTATTGGTCCCACTACTGCACAAGCTTTAGACGAACTCGGCGTCAAAGTTGACGTAGTGCCAAAGGACTACCTGTTTGAAGAAGCCCTCTCAGCCCTTGCAGGGTATTGGGCAAAAAATTAACTTTTTTACTCGTTTATTTCTATATCAACATAACGAAGAAGCGGTATCGCTAAAATCGCTATAACTGCTGACGCGATGAAACCTACCTCGAAGCCGAAACCACCAATTATTATGCCGCCAACCAACGCGCCAGCTACGTTTCCCATAGAAATGATTGATAATAGTTCTCCCTGCGTGGTTCCCTTACGGCCAGGCGGAGACTGAGCAATGGCAAAACACACTATCGGAAACCAAAGCAACGCGTAACATATGAGAAAGGCGATTTCAAGAATCAAAGGCAAAATAAAGACGACGCTGAATTGGTTAGCAATGAAAAAGGTTAATCCTGCCCAAACCAAGATGAGCAGGCCTCTGGCGCCAATCATAGTGGCAATCAATTTTTTTGAACTCATTTTAACCCGTGGAACCAACCGGTTAAACGCGTAAACTGTAGCAATGTTTTCTGCAACGTTTATGCCTATAATCATGCTAGATGATAACCCGATTGCAGTCATCAACGGCACCTCACCAACGCCGTACGCGTAAACACCGGTCCAATGAATTAAGCAAATAAGAAACAGGATTTGGATCGGTTTTAGTTTTCTAAAGTTTCGTGGAATCCTGATTTTTCTTATGTCAAAATAGTCTCTAATGGAGTAGGCTTCCCGTTCAAGCGGCAACAAGGGTTCTTTAGCAGTTTTCCAAAGCATCACCACTGAAATCAGGCATAAACCCGCGGAAAGGTACAGTATCCAGCTTAATGGAATAATCAACGCAAGAATCGTGTTTAAAACGAGCCCAACTATGATTCCGACGTTTAAAAAAGAGTTAAATTTGACAACTTCTTGCCGCCAATTTTTTCCTTCCCTGTATTCAATCGCGTACATTGAGGCTATAGGTTGAATACCGCCGGTGAAAGCAGCGAGAGTCGTGTACAACACTGTTAGGGAGAGAACCGAGTTGGAAAAACCGAGTAGTATAAACATGGGTGCAGATAGCAAGAAAAGTAATAGCATGAACTTTTTTCGTAAACCAAAAAAATCTGAAATTCTGCCCCAAAAAAGTGAAAAAACAATTGTTGCCGCCGAATTTAACGCGATTAGCAAACCGATTTCAAACAAGCCTGCCCCGCTGGCAAGTGCAATCAGTACAATAACAACTTTTATGGAGCCAATTGCCATGTTGATTGGTATCAACGAATAATACCATGCAGAATCATCGATGACAGGTCTTTTTAAAAACTTCAGAAATAATCACGCACAAACAGCGTTTATGTTCTAATTACAGTATTGTTAAGCCTGTTAATTTCTTTTAGTGCCCTACGCAGTGTAGTAGTCTGTTTGTAGTCACTATGGTTTAAAAAACTGGCTAATCACAGAGGATAATGCGTAAACTGTTTCTATTTTTTGGTTAAGGCTTTTAGGAGGTGGACATTATCGCAGAGGACAAAAGTGGCAAAATAAAATTTACTTTTGAAGTAGATATAAACTCGCCAATGATGCAGCTAATCAAAGAAGACGTTGAAATAATGACGGATTTGATGGCTCAAGGTATAGCGGCTGCAAGAAAACAGATGCAGCAACAAAGAAACATGCCAAAGGGCCCGATGGCTTGGGGGCACGGTGGCCACGGCGGAATGGGCTACATGCACCATGGAATGGGTTCAGAATAAAGAAGTATAGGTTAAAGGTAGCTTGAATCAAACGTGGGCTCAACAGTTACTTGTCCTAAAAGTTTCTCGGCAGCTTCTTGCTGCTCTTTAGTTCCCCAAATTCCAAGATAAACTGCTCCTTCAGCGCCACAGATGCCGCCGGCAGCAATCAACTCCGCAGAAGCCCCAGTTAACTGCTTGATTGCGTCAAGTTCTGTGAAAACTTGGCCTGGAATGGGCATCAAACGGTAGCCGCCTGCGCCGGGAGTGTTGATTTTTTCTGATAAACATTGTAGGTCTCCGTTGACGCGTTTCTCTAATCCAACGGCTATGATTAGTTTTATTCTTCGTCCAAAAACTATGGGCAAGGATACACCGATTGTTCCTGCTTTGGGGTGACCAATCAAAAGCGCTGCCTGCTTGCGTTCAAGGTTAAGCGCGTTTGCGCCTTTAATGATAACATCGCCTTCTTTTAGGCTATCAGCGACATCGTTAATGGTTTTTCCTTTTTGCCACTCGCCTTTAGTGATGATTACGTCTCCGGGGAATTGGTTTTCATCAACTAAGCGTCCTTCAGCGGAGAGACGCATGGCGGGTGGCAGGGTTAAGCCTCGGAAGAAGTGCTTTCTTGAAAAACCCTCGATGTTTAAGGTTTTGAGGAGTTCTTCAGCTACGTAACCGTTTGTGGTTCCCGCAATTATGACGAGCGTGCCGTTTTTTGCCGCGTCCTGAACAGTTGGGTTATGGGCTAAGGCTTTACCGATTAAACGTTTACCCGCTGATGAAGTTACTATGAACTGTTTCATTCTATGTCCTCATTAGAGTTTAATGATTTTTTCTAAATTAAAGTTAGCTCCAAACTGCCCTATTTTTTAGACCCTGTTTAGTCAAAGTTTCTTGACGAGAATCATTAAATATGGTCATCCGTCAAAGAAATAATTTGAGGCACCATGGACACTCTAAACCAAAAAATCAAAGAAACGATTCCCGCATGTATCATATTGGTGTTACTCTTAGCGTCATTTTCAACTTGCAGCCAAGAATTCGTCGGTGCTACTCCTATAGGATTTACGGGTGTCATTAGAATAAATGCTGACGGCTCAGTTGAGGGAACCGACAAGATAAGCATAAACGGAAACGTTTACACCCTTACGGGTGACATAACAGGCGGCGTTGAGGATGGAGCGATTTTTATCACAATTGATCGTGATGGGATAGTTTTTGATGGTGCAGGAAAAACAATTCAGGGAACAAACGGCGGCACAGCAATCGGACTTTATGGAAGAAGTGACGTCACAATTAAGAACCTGAAAATCGTTAATTTTGGAACAGGCATCGAACTTTATACATACAGTCTCGATTCTAACTCGACTGCTTCAAACAACCGCATAATTGATAATTATTTTGAAACTAAATATTGGGCAATTGACCTCCGCGGAGTTAAAGGGCTTGTTTCAGGGAACAAGTTTATCTCAAAAAACAGCATGTATGGGGTAAACTTCTGGGCTAACGAAACCAGTTTTACCAACAACATGTTTACTAACGGTGGTCTCACTTTCAACACTCCTGGAATTTTAAACGTGTTTTCAGACAACACAATTAACGGTAAGCCTTTGGTGGTTCTTGAGGGGCAGTCTAACCAGATTGTTGATGGCGCCAATCAAGTGGTTCTCATTAACTGCAAAAATATGGTGATTCAAAACGTTGTTGATGTACGTTTAAGGCAGTCTATACTTCTTTTTGGGACAACTGACACTAAGGTTACCAATTGTACAACGAGAAACGTAATGCTGACGAATTCCCACAGTAACACTTTAATCGGTAACGAATTCTCCGAAACAGCCTTCATGGGTGGTTATGGCACTGCGGCAGTGAAACTTTTGTCGTCGCATAACAACACAATAACTCAGAACTCGCTGAAGGGAACAGGTTGCTACGGTATTATTCTTACAGGGTCAGGATACAATAAGATAGAAAATAACAACATCACTTCAACCAGCTCTGACCGTGCAGGCATACTTCTGGAATCTGCTGGCTGTGAATACAATTACGTTTATGAAAACAAAATAACCTCAGAAGCATACGGAATCTATCTGCAGACCGGTGCCGAACACAATGTTTTCTTCAAAAACAGCATTAACAACTGCAAAGACAGCCTCATGATGAGCGGTTCATTATTTAACGATTTTTTGGGGAACACTTTTTCTGGGGCAAGCCAATATGTCGTCTATCTTGGTGGGTCAGATCATAATAATTTTGTTTGGAACAGCTTCGAAGGCAACACAGTAGTTGTGGAAGCACATGAGATGTACTGGATGAGCTTCACAAACGGGTCTTATTACGCTGAGTACACTAAGTGGGATAACGGCAAAGAAGGCAACTACTGGAGCGACTATAATGGCTCAGACATGAACGGTGACGGCATAGGCGAAACACCATATCACGTTTACGAAAACTTCACCGACAACTATCCGTTAACGAAACCGTATGATGCGATCAAAATTCATGTTGACTTCAAAGAATGGAATTCTACAATCGCTCCTACAGCATCCGTAGACCCGCAGGTTTCGACAACTGAAACCCCGATGCCCACCCCGTCGCCTAACAGTTTTCCAGTAATGCCTGCGCTTACTGCTGGCGGCGTAATTGCAGTTGCCTGTGCCGTTTTGCTGTGGCATTTCAAAAAAGCGTCTAAAATAGGTTTAAGCTAAAGAATAATAATAAAAAATTAAAAAAGAATAAAAGATTTAAACGAAGTTAAAGATGCAAAAGCTTGCGCTTAGTATCTTCGTGGTGGTCTTCGTTTTGCGTAGCACTCGCGGCAGTAAACTGGCCTGCTACCGTCTGGCTTGAAAGGAACATCACATTCTTTTCCGCAGTCTGCGCAGGTTGCCTTGTGCATCTCTCTGTTACCGTATGACATATTCGCTATTTCAACTCCTACTATATTCGAGTGTAAGAACTTCTTCTCACACGAAATACAACATGTGGCAACGACACTTATAAACTGATGCCTTGTGAACTTTGATATATCCTAAAGAAAAGATGAAAATTTCCTTTAACAAAAAAATTGTAGAGAACAGAAAGTAAGCGAGGAAGCTCTGTATAGAGAAAAATATTGTTTTCTTTTTATGGTTAAAATTGGTATTTTGCGTTTAACCTTAAATATTAGACTTTGCAGATTTGAATACAGAAGCTTTCGCCTCATCTTAAAGCCCAGAATACATTTTTGGGTGAATTCAGGGCAAAAGCTCGTTTTTTAACAGTCAACCTAATATAGGAAGACTGCCAAATGTATTATAATTGTTTGGATTCTTGAGAAAAGGAACCGAAGCTTAGTTCACTTTTTCTCTGTTTCTAAAAAAGTAAAATGATTGGAGGGGGAAATTTGAGACAAAAGAAATCCACTTTAGGCGAACATCTTGCCCTTGTATCAGTTAAATATAACGTTTACCCGGCTGAAGTTGTTCAAGCATTAATTGATGCCAGAGAAGCCGGTAAATCTACTTGCGGCGAACTCTCAGTAGAGTACCGCGGAAAAGCAAAAGACGAAATAATCTTTTTAATCAAAAAAGACGAAAGCGTTGTCGCCCAATTCAAAGTTGACGAAGAATTCCTTTCTAGGAATAACGATGCCTCTTTTGAAAATTACATGAGCACCGACAAGATACGCAAAAAAATTGCTAAACAAAACACCGACACAATCTTTAGCACTGTACAAGAATTACGTTCAGGCATGAAACATATAAACCTCAAAGCCAAAGTCCAAGAAATACCAAAACCCGCACAAGTACACACACAATTCGGCAACACAGCAATGGTTGTAAACGCGTTGATCGGCGATGAAACAGGCACCGTTAAACTATGTCTTTGGGAAGGACAAATTAATTCTGTCGCTTTAGGCGATGAAATTGAAATCAGAAATGCACAAGTTTGTCTTTTTAGAGGCGAAAAACAGTTGAGGCTTGGCAAAAACGGTGCAATCACCGTATTAAACTCAACTGAAGCAGCACCAACAATCGTGGCAAAGTAAATTTAACGTTATTTTAGGCAGTGACGGGTTTTTCCGTGCGGCCTTTCCAGCTTTCTCTTCGACGTGACCACGCCTGTTTTGAGTTACTATTTTTGTCTGTTTTTTGACTTCTTGGTTGTCTGGAACCCGAACTGGAACGATGTTTAGCTAAACATTCTTTGCAGTAAACTGGTTTTCCAGCTGTTGGTTTAAAGGGGACCGTTGCGGTTTTGCCACAATCAGAACATTTAATTTCCGTCATTACCCGTTCAGACATATCAAAAACCCATCATTTTTTCAAGATTAAAAAAGCTTGTATTTCTAGAGTTCCCGATTGACTTAAACGTTTGTATACCTTGATTTGTTGTAACGTGAAAATGCATGAAACCCACGATTGTTAAAGCCAGCAGTCTAAACGAGTACCTTACACCTGAGCGTTGTTTTATTGCAGAAAATTATGGTTCAAGTGACGGTAAAGTCTCCGTTGCCATAGCCCGAGTGAAACCAGGGGTCACTACCGTTGCTCATCATCTTGAAGGTATAGAAGAAATTTACATAATCACCGAAGGCAAAGGTGTCATGGAAACAAAAGGCATGGAGCCAGCCGAAGTTACAGTGGGTGACGTAGTAATCATTCCAGACGGCGTTTCTCAACGGATAAAGAACACGGGTGGTTGTGACTTGGTTTTTTACTGTGTTTGCACGCCAAGGTTTGTGCAAGAGTGTTATTTCAGTGATGAACCTGCCGATAAGTAACCCTACTTTTGTTTGCATTATTAGGCCCCTGTTGAAGTTAACAGGACAAATAATTTGTGAATCTCATCTTTAACTTAGCAATCCTTTTATAATCCCCCTCGCTTGTAGGGCGAAAATAAAATGTTGCCTGGTCTTACATTATGGTTCAATACAAATGGGTGGCATTGTCAAATACTACCATCGGAACGTTAATGGCTTCAATCGACGTCACGATTGTCCTCATCGCGTTGCCCTCAATTTTTAACGGCATAAAATTAGACCCTTTCTCATCCTTTCAGTACCTGCTATGGATGATGTTCGGCTACAGCATCGTAACCGCAACCCTGCTAGTAACATTTGGGCGCCTTTCGGACATTTTTGGACGCGTTAGACTTTACAATTTGGGTTTTGCCATATTCACGGCGGGCTCGATACTGCTTTCAATAACGCCACATACAGGCGAACTTGGTGCAATGGAACTAATCATTTTCAGAATCATTCAAGGAGTCGGAGCAGCATTCTTGTTCTCTAACAGCGCAGCCATTCTAACCGATGCTTTCCCAGAAAATGAACGCGGAAAAGCTTTGGGCATCAACCAAATCAGCTTCCTTGTAGGTTCCCTTGTCGGTTTGGTCTTGGGCGGTGTACTTGCGGTTTACGATTGGCGACTGGTTTTCCTTGTCAGCGTACCTGTAGGCATAGTTGGCACAATCTGGTCATATTGGAAACTAAAAGAGCAACATGTTTCAAAGCGTAAGCAAAGCATTGACCTTTGGGGCAACATAACCTTCGGTGCAGGCTTAATCCTTCTATTGCTAGGTATAACGTATGGTTTAACTCCGTACGGAGATTCACCAATGGGTTGGGGTAACCCCATGGTTATTCTTTCACTTGCCATTGGTGCAGCTTTACTGATTGCTTTCCCATTCGTAGAAAGCCGCGTTAAAGACCCCATGTTCCGCCTAGACCTATTCAAAGTACGTAGTTTTAGCGCAGGCAACATAGCCAACTTCTTAAGCTCAATGTCCCGTGGTGGAGTCATGATTATGCTTGTCGTGCTTCTGCAGGGCATTTGGCTGCCGCTTCACGGTTTCAGTTATGAGGACGCACCGTTTTGGGCGGGCATCTTTATGATTCCAATGACTCTTGGTGTTGCTCTTACAGGTCCAATCAGCGGTTGGCTTTCCGACAAGTATGGTGCAAGAACTTTCGCTACAGTCGGTATGGTAATAACTGGTTCAACTTTCCTAATGTTCCTGTTGTTGCCTGCAAACTTTGACTATTTGCCCTTCGCGTTAATCCTGTTTATTATGGGCTTAGGCAACGGCATTTTCATGTCGCCAAACATGGCATCCATCATGAATTCAGTACCAGCGGAACACAGAGGCGCAGCATCCGGCATGCGTTCAACACTGCAAAACTGTGGACAAACAATCAGCCAAGCCATATTCTTCTCAATAATAATCATATCCCTAAACGCAACCTTGCCAGCAGCGCTTTCAGGAGCTGCATTAAACGTTGGCGCTCCACAGCAAATAGCAGACATCTTCGCTTCCACACCTGCCTCTGGTGCATTGTTTGCTGCTTTCCTCGGCTACAACCCAATAGGTACAATGCTTCATGCTTTAGGTCCAGCTTTAACTTCGACATTGCCGCAAAGCGCTCTTGCAGTTTTAACAGGGCAAACGTTCTTCCCTAACGCTATTGCTTCACCATTCATGAGTGCGTTACGTGAAGCTTTCCTGTTCGCCGCTGTACTATGCTTCCTTGCCGCTGCATGCTCAGCTATGAGTGGAAAAAGATACATCTACAAAGAAAAAGACGTAACAGTTCCGGCGAAGGAGAAAGAGCAAATTGAGCTTGAAGCCGTGGTAAAAACTGTTACTGCTACTTCTTCAGAGTAGCCACATACTCTTTTACTTTCTTAGAAGCATCCATCGTTAAAGGCTCTTTGTGCCCGCTAAGCAAGACATCAAAATCAAATCTCGTCAACTTGCTTAGGCTTTCTTTTGCAAGTTCCAAGTCTCCAGCAAATTTCTCGTCAGGACCCTCAACTTCTCCGTCACCGTAAAATATGGCGTCACCCGCAAACAAGACTTTTCTTTTGGCATCAAAAAGAGCAATGCTTCCCGGCGTATGACCCGGCACATGAATCACCTGTAAGCCTTCAATCATGTCGCCTTCTTTAAGCAGTATGTCTGGTTCAACAGGGGCGGCCTTTACGACGCCTGCGGCTCTTGAAAGCAAACTTTTAGGTTTAGGCGGCGACTTCTTATGTGTTACAAAATCTGCATCCGCTTCATGTACAGCCACTTTTGCGCCTGTTTCATCCTTTAGTTTTTTAGCGTTTCCAGTATGGTCAATATGATAATGCGTGATTATGATAGTGGAAACAGCTGAAAGGTTAAAACCCAATTTTTTGATGTAATCCTCAATTTTTCCAGCGCTTCTAAAAAACCCCGTATCAATAAGCGTCAACTTGTCCCCATTCACGATTAGGTAAACGTTGGCCATGACACCGTCAATCTGATGAACATCCTTAACAATCTCCAAAACAACGTCTCCCTTTTAGCTTTCAATCTCCCGAACAAGCTTAACAATTTGCTCGACCACATAAGCATTGATTTTTTGGCCCTTCTCCACTGTGGCTGCTGTGGGGTCGCCATGCACGCCAGTGGGGAAATACTTTTCCGGATGCAAAACCACCTCAAACCTTGGCATGTCATAATGACTTGGAACTCCCTTAGATTTTATCAAGTCAGGACGAATAGCCATAACCCGTGCGGTTTCAATTGTGCCTGCATGTCCATCGCTTGGGTCAGCTAACTCAGCGGATAGTTCGCCTGCGAAATCGTAATCTGACAAAACCATAATCCGTGTATGTTGTTTGCCGTTTTCTTCTCCATTCTGCTTTACGACTTCTTGTGCTGCAAGCCGCAATGCGACCATGTGGGAGGAGCCTGCGTGACCGCTAAGAACAATAATGCGGTTAAACCCGTTGCGGGCAAGCTCAGAAAGAATGTCTTTAGCTAAGTTGAATAGTGTGTCAAATTGGATGGTTAGACTTCCAGGAAAATTGCGTCCAGCGTTAACTATGCCATAACGGAAAGGCGGCGCCACCAAACAGCCTGTTCTACGGGCGACCTCAAGAGCTATGTATTCCGGTTGAACGCTGTCAGTACACAATGGCAAATGTTCGCCGTGTTCTTCAACGCTGCCAACAGGAAAAATGACGACTTTGCCCTCTTTAGCGGCTTCTGCAGCTTCAATCGTGCTTAACTCGTCAAGCCACAAATGCCCCTTTTTGTCAATGTTTGTCATAAATGATAGCTGGTGAATGGAGAATTTTTATTTTACGGCAACCCAGAAACAGTGCTTGCTCTTACACGTTTTTTAATGTCTTGACCTTTAACATAAGCAACGTTTATGGAGAGACTTTCAACTGAAAAAGCGTTGGGCAGCCCTCATAGCGGCAATTCTAATCGTTGCTTTAGCCTCCTCAATTTTGTACCATTCCTTAAGCAGCGGGCCATCCAAACAAACCTACGTTGGTGTGGCTTTCTGCGGCGACACCGTAGACCAAGCTAAACAGTTAATCGACCGCGTCAAAAACTACACTAACCTATTCATTTTGCAGTCAGGTCCCATAAGCATGGATGAAAACGCAACGAGAGACGCCTGCGACTACGCAGTGAATAACGGATTGAACATCATTGTTTATTTTGGTGATTTGGCACCCCGAGTTTTGGCTGAAAAAGGTCTTGAATGGCGAACCGCTTTTGTCAACTCGGCGCAGACGCGTTATGGCGAACGGTTCTTAGGGGTTTATTATTATGATGAGCGTGGCGGAATCTATCTTGACACAGACAAGAACTCAACAAACTGGACTTTGCCAGCTAACTCAACGTATAGTTCAGTTGCTCAAACATTTGCTAACGGTTTCTTGCGGGAAGGTGGAACAGTTAACCTAAAAGCCGCAAACGTTCCTATCTTCGCTTCGGACTATGCTCTTTACTGGTTTGATTATAAGTCGGGTTATGATGTTATGCTTGCCCAAATCGGCTGGAACCACAGTTTAACTCAAGACATCGCCTTGCTTCGTGGCGCCGCCCACATGCAAAACAAGGACTGGGGCATCATTATAACTTGGAAATACAGTCAAACGCCGTACCTTGACACTGGAGAAGAAATTTATCAACAAATGTTAACGAGCTACAAGGCAGGAGCAAAATACATCACAATCTTCAACTATCCATATGAAAATGCAACTGGTTACGGCACAATGACTAACGAGCACTTCGAGGCCCTACAAAGGCTTTGGAATACTATAAATCACGAAACTGTTGAGCCAATTAAGGCTGATGCCGTTTTGGTTTTACCTAAAGATTACGGGTTTGGCATGCGCAACTCCGACGATACAATTTGGGGTTTCTGGGGTCCTGACCAGTACACGCGGCAAGTCTGGAGTGTTTCTCAAGCTTTGTTGACGCAGTACGGTACCGGTTTAGACATAATCTATGATGACCCGAATTACCCTTTAAATGGACAATACAGCAATGTGTACTTCTGGAATAGCACTTTGTAACCGAGGGGCAAGCAATACGTTTTTACGATTTTTCAACATTTACCTTTGCGAGGACGCTAAATGAGAGGAGAATTCAAAAACCGCATAGACGCTTTAGGTCTTGATGAGGAAACAAAACAGAAACTGCTCAAAATAATTGAAGAAGCCGGCGCAGAATATCCCTGTCTGCTTTGCTCTTCAAATGATGATTGTGAAAACTTCAAATGGTACCTTAAATGGTTCAGCAACAAAGTAGACAACGACCCCTTCTAAAAACGGTTAAATAGTGAATTAACTGACCAATAGTTTAGGGAAGGCTGAACCTTTTGGGTCTACGACAAAATAAGAAAGGGCTCGGGGCAATCTTAATCGCCCTAATAGTCATAGTAGTTGTCTTAATCATAGTGGGTGCAGTATTTGCGTTTATCTTCTTTTATTGGTCAACAGGCGGCAACCAAACAACACGTGAATACTCAAACACTGGCTTCACCACGCTTGATGTAGGCTCTGCTTTTCAAGTAACCATAAAACAGGCAGACAATTACAGCGTAACAATAACTGCCGGCGAAAGAGTATTTGACCGAATAGAAGTAACCCAAACAGGTGACACCCTAAAAATCGACGTCCAACCTGGACTTGCCCTCTTTGGAATTGTTAACGCAAAAGCCGAAATCACCCTGCCCACCCTTGACAATCTGACTCTTTCCGGCGCAACCAAAGGCGCCATGGACGGATTCACCAGCGACACCTCGTTTGTAACAAAAATTTCCGGTGCCAGTTCACTTGATACGACAAACACTAATTTGGGCGGCTTGAACGTTGAATTGTCTGGTGCATCACGCTTAACTGCGCAGGGAACTGGCGGCGACTTGACTTGTGATGTTTCAGGGGCAAGCAACCTTGACTTAGAGAATTTCCAAGTAAACAACGCTAACGTCGTTTTAAGCGGCGCAAGCCATGCTGTAGTCAACCCAACTGGAACGCTTAACGTGGATGCGAGCGGCGCTTCTTCACTGCAGTACATGGGAAACCCGATTCTGGGAACAGTAAACACTTCAGGCGCGTCGTCAGTCAACAAAAAATAACAAGCAGTTTACGTCCAAGCCACTCAAAAACCTGCTGACATGTGTTGACTAAAAAACCTTTTTTTAGTTTGTTTCTTTTTGGTCCATTTACGGGTCGCTTGTTAGTACTATTTTTCCTTTTCTTATGGAACAGTCTTGATAGAGTGCGCAGTCTTCGCAGGAAATCATGTCAGTTTTGTTTTGGCAGTCTATAACGATGGTTTTATACACTTTTTGTTTGCACCTTGAATGATTTTGTTATTGTGGACAAGAAATTGTTAAGCATTTGGCAACAGCATCGGGCATGTTTGGTTTTGCTGTTGCCTTGTTCTTTTGTGCAGGGTTTCTTGGGGTTTTTTCGTTATAAATTTGGATGAATAGGTTGCACATTATTTGTTCCTCCAAGTTTAGGAGAGCACGGCGGTTTTTAGAAATACCTAATATATACTATATAAAAAACGTAACTTCAACGCAAATAGTTCTCATTTTTTTAAATATTTTGTTTAGTTGCCTATTTGGATCTCCTAATAGAGGTTATATGTTGAAACCTATAGGTGGTAGGTCAAAACGAGTCTATTTAGAGCCCAACAGCCAAACTGTGCAGAAAGATGTAGAGGGCGCCAGTTTTGATAACAGCACTCGGGGGCGTTCATGCCTGTTGTTGTGTTGGCTGCGTGTAAGCTTAAATATTGAGACATAATAAATGATTGTTTGGGTGAGGAGTGCCTGTGAGACATGCCTTCACTCTCAACATTGGAGAAAGTGCTGAGAAGGGGCATTGTTTAGTAGGAATAGTCTCACCCACAACTTCCAAAATGTAAAAACCTAAGGAGGCAGGTCCTAATGGTTAAAAAACACGACAGTAGTATGTTGAAAAACAGTGCTAATTTCTTAAAGCACACCCAAAACCATTGCAGCCGCCATAACAATCAAAATAGCGCCACTGATTTTGGGGATGTACTTTTCATAGCGGTCAATTCTTGTTTTGACGCATTCATACATTTTTATTCCCAACACTGTGACACCAATCAACGCTGTAGCCACAGCCAACCCATAAGATGACATCAACAAGAGCGGGCTAACACCGCCAACAGCCAACGCCAACAACGCAAACTCTTCCTCATGAGCAAAACCCAAAACAAAAGCGCAACTCGCAAGCTTTCGAAGACTCATGTTTAACCGTTTAGGATGCGCATGTTCATGCTCGTGGACGCTGCCTTCACCTTCTGGGTGCTCGTGCTGGTGGGTATGGGATAAGTCGCAGGCGTTATCGTGAAAATGTCCATGCTGCTCATCGAGACCAGAGTGAACTTTTTCAGTAAACATCCTTATTCCCAAAATAACCAAAACAACAGCTGCAATGTAGGTTAGGATTGGGCTGGAAACATCAAAGAATAGGCTAACCACCAGGTAGATGATGACTACAGCGATGGATGATATGAAGTGGGCTGCTGCAAGGATGCCGGAGCTGACAAAAGCGTAAAAGGTTGGTCGCGTAGTTTTTGCCGAATAAAGAAGCGCCAGAGGCCAACCGTGCCCCGGCTCAAGTCCGTGTAGCAAACCGATAACAATTACACCGATAATTGAGGCATCAACGACACCCATTGCTTAGCGCCTACTTTATTTTTCCAGCCTTAGCTTCTTCTACAAGGCGCAAGATTTCTTTTCTTGCCTCACTAATCGTTAATGGGAAATCGTCAGGTATTGGCAAACCATTTTCTTTCTTTAACACTTCGAAAAGGTGGGTCATTCTTGGAGAACGCAGGTAGACATCGCGTATGAGTTCTGTATTTGAGAAAAGCTCTTTGGGTTTGCCTTCAGACATCAGTTTTCCTTTTTTGAGTATGAACAGTTTGTTTGCAAACAGTGGCACCATGTCCACGTCATGGGTTGCAAGTAACAAAGTGATGTTCTTTTCCTTGTTAAGCTGCAAGAGCAAATGCAATATTTCACTTGTTGCCCTCGGATCAAGGTTTGAGGTTGGCTCATCCATTATAATTACTTCAGGTTGCATAGCCAAAACGCCTGCAAGTGCAACACGCTTCTTCTGCCCTAAACTCAAAAAATGAGGCGGCTTTTCAGCACACTCGGTCATACCAACAGTTTGCAATGCGTCTTCCACAATTTTTTTAACTTGTTCTTGGGGGATACCAAGGTTTAACGGTCCAAAGGCCACATCTTGTTTTACGGTAGGAGCAAACAGTTGATCGTTAGGGTCTTGGAAAACAAAGCCTACACGGCGTCTAAGTTCAAGCAACGCTTTAGAGTCATAGCCTAAGGGTTTGTCTTCATAGTAAATGGTGCCTGAAGACGGCTTTAGTATGCCGTTAAGGTGGTTAAGAAGGGTTGTCTTGCCTGAACCGTTAGTGCCAAGTAGGGCAATGCGGTCGCCATGGTCAAAACTTAAAGAAACATCATCAAGCGCGATTGTTCCATCTGAATATTGATGTACCAAATGATCAATTCTAAACAACATATTGCAAGACTCCAAAGTTTAACGTCAAATAAACAGCAAAAGCAAGCAACACATCAAAACAAACTATGGCGACAAGCATGATTTTGTTTGGTTTAGGAAATTCTTCCAAAACCCGTATAGTTCCGTCGTAGCCTCTTGAACTCATTGCAGTGAAAGTACGTTCTGCCTGCTCCAACGCCCGTATGAAAAGGTTACCGGCAAGCAAAGCTAAGCCGCGAATTTTTTTCATCCAGCCGCCTTTGCCTAAACGCATTGTTTGAGCTATCGTCATTTGCTCAGCAACCTCTAAAAAGACAAAAATGTAACGGTAAATTAGCGTTGATATTTCCACAAGCGTTTTTGGCACATGTGCACGTCTAAGCAGAAGGCTAAGGTCAGTAATTGATGTTGTTAATACCAGCAAAAATGTGCAGGAAAGTGCGCCTTCAACTCTGAAAAAGATAGTGGTCGCTAATTCTACGCTGCTTCTAAAAATTGTCCAAGTAAATCCGAGGAAGGACAGTTGAGTTAAAGCTTCACCGCTGCTAAAAGGATACAATGCAATAATAAGGCAGCTTAAAGCAACCATAAAAGTTGGGTAACGAAGAAGATTAACATAAAAACGGGCTTTAACACCAGCCAACCCCAACACTAAAGCGGACATTATCACAAAAACAATTATTGGCACAAGGATTGATTGCGCAGAAACCGTAATAACTAAAGTAGAAAGGGCAAAAAAAGCCTTAGTTACTGGACTGCATTTAGACAGGTTGTTTGTGTAAGCATACCTGTCGATTTGCGCATAGTAATCGCTGTGAGCCATACAGTTTTTCGTCCGAGGTATAAGGCTACGTTGGAGCCTTTATTTCTTTTTTCGCTCTTTTTCCGCGTTCATACCCGACAAAGTACCCAATTACTATTGCGCCTAACGCTGCCTGTAAGGCAAACAAGAGGCTTTCTATTTCACCGCTGGGTGGCTCCCAAATTGGGGTAAACCAGGGTTGATATCCTGTGTCGGAGATAGCTTGTTCAGCGCCTCCGTCTGCGCCGCCGAATTCTGCGTTTGGCAAAAGAATCAATGGGGCTACAAAGAGTCCAATCATAATGGCTATTAAGATTATGTAGTGTTTACTGTTCATTGCTGTTTTGCCTCCGCGGTTTTCTCCATTTTAGGTAGTTTTATCACTTTTAATGCAGCTAAGAGTTGTCCTTTGTATTTTGCCAGGAAATCAAAGAGTATCACTGCAAGTATGCCTTCGCCGATTGCTAAGGGGATTTGGGTTACTGCAAAGATTCCGCCGAACAGTAAAAAGCCATCCATGAATCCGTTGCCGATTGGGATTGCTAATGCGAGTTGGATTGAGGTTACAACGTAAGTGAATAAGTCTCCGAGTGCTGCTGCAAGAAATATTCCGATTGCAGGTTTAACATGGGCTTTCTGGCAAATTTTCCATATTGCGTAAGCTAGGAATGGTCCGGCGATACCCATAGAGAATAGGTTTGCGCCCAAGGTTGTTAAGCCGCCGTGGGCTAGAAGTAAGGCTTGGAATACAAGCACTATCATTGAGAGCACGGAGGTTATTCCGGGTCCAATGATTACTGCGGATAGGCCTGTGCCGGTGGGGTGTGAACAGCTACCGGTTACGGAGGGGAGTTTTAGTGCTGAGAGTACAAATATGAATGCACCCATTAGGGCAAGGAGGGGTTTTGATTCTGGAACGTTTTTAGTCACTTTAATTAATCGATAAACGCCATATGCTACTATTGGTATTGAGATTGCGAACCATATTTCCCACCATGGACTTGGCAGGAAGCCTTCCATTATGTGCATGTGTTTTTTGGGTCTCCTTTGCGTATTTATTCCAGCCAATAAGCATATAAACGTTCATTTAACATAAGTTAACCTAAGGTTGAATAGGAAAAATGCATAAACAACCGCGAGACATTCTGCTACGCGACAAAGGAGAATTTACTAAATTCCAGATTTTACTGGAAGTAATGAGAAACCAACCTCACGTTAAACAAAAAGACATCAGCGACTCACTTGGCATAACAATTCAGGCGATATCTAAATATTTTAAAAAGTTAACCAAAGAAGGCCTGCTTGAAGCCGGATCCGAACGTGCCGATTACCGTTTAACCCCAAAAGGCATCACCAAACTGCGTGAAGACCTAAAAAACCTTGACTTGTACGTGAAATCCATCAAAAATGAGCTTAAAATTGACCACGCTTGGATAGCCATGGCAACCATGCCAGTGAAAATTGGTGAACAGGTGGGGCTAATCACTAAAGGCGGCATCTTTTACACGGTACCAGTTAAAGACCCCCAAGTTGAAGCTGTCGGAGTAGCGGCAAACGACGCGGTTCCCGGCGAAGACATCGGTTTAAAAGACTTAAAAGGCAAAGTAAAACTAAAACAAGGCAAAATCTTAATCATTAAACTGCCAAGCATCCGCAAAGGCGGCTCAAGAACTGCTGACTTACCAAAAATCAAGGGGTACATTGACGAGTTTAAGCCTGACCGCATCGGAGTTATGGGCGCTGTTGGCAGGGCAGTTGTGAATAAGTTGGGGCTTAAAGCAGATTTGGAATTTGGAATCAGTCACTCTGCCGCAGTTGCTGCCTCACGTGGCTTAAACGTGTTGGTGCTTGTCGTGGGCAGGATGGTTAACAAGATGATTCAAGAAATCGATTCGCAAAACATGCGGTTTGTCGGCGACATCATCTACGAAGTTAAAGACGCCCAAATGAGTTAACGGTTAGTTTTTTAAGCTCTAACCATCAAATCTTTTTAGAAAAACGCAGAAGGTAAGTGCCGTTATGAGTATTGAGTTAACTGAAGCTAACATCCTTGCAGGCCAAATGAATGAGGAAATAGTGGGCAAAACAATCGCAAGCTACCAAGTGCAGAATCCAGGACAGCTTCAACAAAAAGGCTTCATAAGCAAAAACCCCGAACTTGAACAGCTTGTCGGCAAAAAAGTCCTCTCCGTAAAATCAAGAGGCAACACAATTTTAGTTAAGCTTAGCGATGGGTGGAATCTGGTTTTGGCGCCTGAATACGGCGGCATCATCCAACTGCACAAGCTGCAAGCGGAGTTGCCCAAGTTTCATTTAAAACTTGACCTCCAAGACTCCGTCTTAACAGTGACTTTGACGGGCATGGGCTGCATCCAAGCTGTCCAAGACGCTTTTCTGCAAAACAATTACCTGTACAGGCGCGACTTCAGCGACATTCTTAATCCACTTGAAGCTGATTTTACGTACGAACGGTTTAAAGAGAAACTGGATAGCAGAAAACAGAACATTAAAGCCGCTTTAGTGGGCAAAACGGCAGTTATCGTTGGGGTTTCGAACAGCGCTTTCCAAGACATCATTTACCGCGCCAAAATCAGCCCCAAACGCAACACTGGCACACTCACTGGCGAAGAAAAAAAGGCGCTTTACAACGCGATTGTTGAAATGGTTATTGACAGGTTGGAAGCTGAGGGAAAAGACCAGTTCACTGATTTGCATGGCAAACCTGGATTGTACAAACCAAAAATGGGCTCCAACCAGAGAGACCAAACCTGCCCAACCTGCGGAACCAAAATCGAGAAAATCAGTCATGGCGGGGGACAAGTCTACGTTTGTCCAACCTGCCAAAAATAAGCTAAACTTCAACATGTTTATGGGCTGAAAAAACGCCATTAACACCTAACACCCCCCATTAGCGATTTTTAGACCTGCATCAAAGTCACAGAGAAATAATGTAGGCTTATGGGAAAAAGAAAGGTTTGCTTAGTTGAGCTAACTAAAATTTATATGGATTTATGGCTTTGTTGTTTGTGATATCCTTTGGATTTCCTTAAAAAGCTTAGCAGCCATTTAACCGCACCTAAAGCAGACGCCAATTTACAGTTGTCTGAACAGTTCGTTGTGGTTGGTGATTGTTTGGAAGGAACCTTAGCGGTTTTGCCTCATGAAACAATTGACATTGATGAGGTACGATGTGAACTAAACTGTACGGAAACTGCTCAAGTAATAAGAAACATTTATGACCCCACTATCAAACGGATGGTTGCAAGTCAAGTAACTGAAAACAGAACACTTTACCAGACACACTGCGTCTGTAACCCTGCAACACAACTAATCAACGGCGTAAACAGAGATTTTAAAGTAAACGTAAACATTCCAGTAGGTTCTCGCCCTACGTTTAATTCAATTAATGATTCGGTCGTGTGGGAAATCAAAGGTGTTGTTGCGGTTCATGGCAGACCGGACTTGACTACAAGGACGCTCCAGCTTCAAGTTATTCCTGAAAATCAACGACCAACAAGCCAGACACCCAAAATTAGGCTGGTTAACTGTGAGTACTGCCAAACTGCCATGCCAGAGACAATTTTGGCTTGTCCAAATTGTGGAGCAAGAAGAAAAGCAGTATAAAAGCCAAAAAAAGTTAGGTTACAAGGCCTAAGTTTGCCTTATTGGCGGTACCGATTCCTTTTCTTTGGAATGTTACGGCGTCTTTTTCCAGGCGGATTGTTGGTTGTAATAGGATAGTTGGAATGTCTCCGCTCTTTCTATTTTTACTTATATACTCATTTCTCTACAACAGGCACCGAAATGGCTATCAAGCGAAACATATTTTAAATTTTTTGTTTAATGTGAATTAAGTGATAACAAGTAAACGCTGTTATGTAAGTAAAACGGGGTGATAAATTGCCAGTACCTAAAGTGAAACGGGGTAAATGGGAAAAAGAAAGAGAAAGAAATGAAGATGGAAGTTGGAGAAAGAAACGTTCTGATGCTGGAAAAAGTCGAGATTAAGAAACTGGGATATTAAACACCAAGAAAGTATCTAAAGTGTGCTTAATTGGCGCCACCATAACTAACCAGCAGGAATTCTGTTACGCCCACTATTTTTAAGACTTTGAAGTTGCTACAGGGCATAACCCATTGTTATAGTGGTACTTCTGCCAGTGAGTAAATGCTTTTGTGCGCTTTTAGCCTGTGCTCTCTTAAAATGTTTGGGTTAGCTAGAATTTTCTTACAAATTGGACATGTCAAAGTGTTGTTATCCATAAAAAATCACTTTATGAAACAATCGTTTATACTTTAAACAAGGATACAGAAACAAGTTATAGAGCTTTGTTGGTTGCACATGGTGACAACATTTGCTTTTATTTCAAAATTTGCATATATTTGAGTGTGGAAATCTGGGCGAGGTTTTAGGCGACCTATCTGCTAACAAGAACTGGGAGGCGTACCCCATTGTTTTTTTGCCTGCCCTATCTATGTTAGAGCACGGGTAGAAACGCTTATACATATTTTTGAAAAGAACAAAACTTGAGCATATACAAAGTTAAGACGGCTAAGCATTAAACCATTAAACACCAATAACGTAAAGCCTTAACGCCACAATCGGCACCACCAATACGAGCCCAAAAAGGATCGCAGTCACTTCCATTATCCTAAGTGCCTTAAAAATGTCATCAGGTGCTATAGCCCCTTCATCACCCAACGCGTAGTGTCCGGGTTTTGCAAGCTGCGTTTCCAAGGCACCTGCCATTGCACTAATAGTGTAGCCTGCATTTGGAGATGCTGTATTGTTTTTGTCACGTTTCAGAATACGCCAAGATTCTTTAGCGTTTTCCCCCACAAGTCCAGCGGCAACTACCATTAACAGAGCGGTAAGCCGTGAAGGGATATAGTTGGCTGCAGTGTCCATTTTCGCGCTAAACCAGCCGATGTTGCGAAGTTCAGGCGTTTTGTAGGCCACCATAGAATCATGCGTGTTGATTACGCGGTAAATGAATGCGCCGGGGACGCCGAGGAACGCAAAAAAGAAGAAGGGTCCAGTGATGCCGTCGGTTGTGCTTTCCGCTATTGACTCCACAGCGGCGGAGATTATTTGGCGTTCGTTTAGGCTGTTTGGGTCACGGCGGACAATGTAGGGTAGGTACTTGCGGGCGCCATCTAAATCGTTGGTTTTAAGCGCTTTGGCAATTGGCACAGTGTAACGCCGCATGCACTTGATGGCAAACGTGGATTTGAACAGGATTGCCCCAACTATGATGTAGGGGATTGAACCTAAATAGAAACGGATAACCCATAAACCCAAGAAAACCGGCAATGCGGCAAGCAACGCAACTGTAACCAGAAGCAGTACGCCGTTTGCTTTCTCAATTTTAGGATTCTTATTCTTACAGTAGGGCTTAAGATAGGCTATGACTTTTCCTATGCCCACGGTTGGATGAATCTGGTCAGGAATCTCGCCTAAAACAATGTCGATTATGAAAGCTAGGGCAAAGATGAATACGCCGTCTGTAAGTAGGCTTAAGTCTAGCTGGAACATAGGCTACTGCTTACCCAATTTGGCAGGGTTCTTAAATTACTTTACCCAAAGCTTCCAGCAAGTGCACGTTTTCGTTGTGGAGCTTAACTGCAATTCGAATGTAGTACTGGTCTAAACCTTGGAAGCTGGTGCAGTCACGAACCATAATGCCCTGCTCAAGCAGTTTCTGGGTCAACAACGCCGCCGTCAAACCTGTTTCCCGGATGTCTATAAAGAAAAAGTTTGCATCTGGCGCATACATTTTAAATCCGCGGATTCCGCTTAAGCCTTCTTGCAAAAAAGTTTTTTCCTGTCGAATTAGCTTGCGAGTTTTTTGCAGATGCTCATCATCGTTCAAGGCAACCACCGCAGCCGCTTGCGCAAGGCAGTTAACGTTCCAAGGAATCTTTGCGCACAGTAACACATCGATGATTTCTGGGTTTGCAATACCGTAGCCGACTCGTAAGCCGGTTAAGCCAAAGAGTTTAGTGAAGCTGCGCAGGATGAACAGGTTGGGGTATTTGCCGATGCTTCTTATCATGGAGAGTTGCGGCTCGCCTTCCACAAACTCCAAAAAGTCCTCGTCCAAGAAAACCAAAATGTTCTGTTCTAAGGCTGCATCAAGAATACGTATCAACTGCTCGGTAGGGGTCAACAGGCTAGTAGGGTTATTTGGATTGCAAACAAAAACCATTTTTGCGCCAGCCATGCCCACGATGAAGGCGTCAACGTCAAGCTTCATGTCGCTGCCCAATTTGACAAATTTGATATCTGCACCGGTTTTCCGTACAGCACCCTCATACTCACCAAATGTTGGCGCCGCCATAACAGCGAAATCGCCCTTTGAGAGGAAAGACTCGGCGAACAAGTACATGAGTTCGGTTGAACCGTTGCCGACGACTACGTTGTTTTTAGTTACGCCGTAATGCTTGGCGATAACTTCTCGCAGTTCTGTTGAGGCGGAGTCGGGGTAAGCAGCGATTTGACCAAAACCAGCCTGTACTGCAGCAAGCGCCTTTTTAGATGTGCCAAGCGGGTTGACGCTGGAGCTAAAATCTAAAAGGTCCTCTTGTTTGATTCCGGTTTTAGATGCGGCGTCGTGGACTTCTCCTCCGTGAACGCATGGCTTTAGGTTTTTAATGTTATCCTTCACTAAGCTTCGAATTGGCTTCATAACTGTTACCCGCTGATTTTTTGTGGTTTACCCATGTAATTTAGGGCCATGGGCATTACG
The DNA here is from genome assembly GCA_963832745.1 of Candidatus Bathyarchaeota archaeon. Lineage (GTDB taxonomy): Archaea > Thermoproteota > Bathyarchaeia > Bathyarchaeales > Bathycorpusculaceae > Bathycorpusculum. Next base: position 391,833 of record CAWHVC010000005.1, read on the forward strand.
TCTTTGCCGTTGATACGGCTAAGTCCACCCTTATAGACTGAACGCTCACTATACACGGTTACTCCATCCGAAATCACTTCGCCGCCTGCAAAACAAACTGGCACAGCATCGCCAGTGTGCGCTCGACTTTTGCAAGAAGTGGCATGGTCAGGCACCAAAATCATGCAGGTTTCAGCTAAATCCACGCCAGCCAGAATTCTTCCGACCATTGCATCAATTTTTTGGATTATGGCGATTTTGCCTTTGATGTTACCGTCGTGGCTTGCCTCGTCAGCTGCTTCAACATGAACATAAACAAAATCACTTCCAGCCGCCAACGCCGAAAGTGCGGCATCAGCTTTTGCGAGGGTATCAGTATCAAGTTCGCCAGTTGCTCCGGGCACGTCTGGAACATTCATTCTGCTAAATTTGCCGATGCCCTTGATTAGGCTGGCTGCAGCGACACAGGTGGCTTTTAAGCCGTATTTTTCTTGGAACGGCGTCATTTCTGGCTGTTTGCTTCCGCTCCAGGGTAGAACAGCGTTTGCAGGTTTTTGCCCGTTGGATTTGCGTTTGATGTTGACTGGGTGACTGTTTAGAGTGTCATGTGTTAGTTTTATGAATTCGTTTAGGGCGTTGGCTGTGTGTTTTGCTTCAATGGAGCCGTCTAAGGGTCTTATTGCCGTGGTTGGGCAACCGGTTTTGGGTAGGGTGTATGTGACTTTAGGGGAGAGTTTATCGCCCCGCAGAACTAATGCAGCTTTGAAGCCTAAGGTCTGCTTAAAATGGACTTCAACATCCGAGTTAACTTCAAGTTTAACTTGCGCGATGGCTTCCGCTAAAGTTTTAGCTTCAACACCGATCCTGCCAGCCCGTTCATCCACCAAACACAAACCCTCATCTACAGTGGCAAAGTTGCATCTAAACGCCAAATCACCCCGCTTAAGCTCCAGTCCTGCACCTGCTGCCTCAAAAGGTCCACGCCCCCCGCAGACAAGCCATGGGTCATAGCCTAAAAGTGTCAAGTTTGCTGCGTCACTACCGGGCGCAATTCCCGGAGCAATGGGGTCAAGCAGTCCTGAAGCACCTAATGATACGAGTTTATCCATGAACCGTGGGTTAGCGGCTTCCAGTGGAGTTTTAAAATCCAGTTCCTGCAGTGGTCGGTCAGCCATGCCGTCGCCGACAATTAAGATGCAACGCATAACGATATAGTCCCTCAAGGTGACAGTTTACGGTTTTCTGATTGTTCATTTGTCAAGTTTAACGTAGCCGATATAAAGTTTTAGTTGCACACGATAGTCACAAGCTGCTTGGTGAAAAAGGAAAAGCGACGGAACATTTTATTATTTTGAACCTTAAGCTAAACTACTGGTACTGCTATGAAGGAACTTGTCTTTGTAGGCTTAGGATTAAACGACGAATACGGCATCACCCTAAAAGGGCTAGAAGAGACCAAGACGGCGGATGCAGTGTTTATGGAAACCTACACCAGCCGCATGCCCGACTTTAACATGCAACATTTCGAAGAACTCTGCGGCAAAAAAATCCAAATCATCACACGCCAAACCTTAGAGGAAGAGAACGGCAAACGTCTTCTTCAAGCCGCAGAAACTGGAAAAGCCGTGTTTCTGGTTCCCGGAGACCCTTTCATCGCAACCACCCATGTCACGTTACGTATTGATGCGGAAAAAATGGGCATTCACACCCGAATCGTGCACGGCATCTCTATCATGTCAGCAATAGTTAGCCTCTCGGGCTTGCACAATTACAAGTTCGGCAAAACCGTTACTGTTCCGTTCCCAGACACACCAGCAGACACACCCTACAAGGTAATAGCTCAAAACAAAAAGCTCGGTTTGCATACTCTATGCCTTTTGGATTTGAGGGAGCCTGAGAAGCGTTATTTGTCGATTAATCAGGCAATCAAAACTTTACAGTCGGTAGAAGAGAAAAAACAGGAAAAAGTAATAACATCAGACACAGTGGCTGTTGGAGTTGCACGTGCAGGCAGCAACCAGCCAACTCTCAAAGCAGGGTTTGTAAAGGACTTGGCAGATTTTGATTTCGGCGAGCCACCTTACAGCTTGATTTTTCCAGGCGATTTGCATTTCATGGAGGTTGACGCGCTCGTGGCTTTTGCGGGTGCACCAGTGGAGTTTAAGAGGTTGTTTAGATGAGCCTTGAAACCTTAACAGCCAAATACATTGCTTCAGCAGAAATTGTGCTTAACACTATGCAGCGTAACCCAACCCCAGTTAATGTTACCGAAGAAGGCGTCAGCAACCTGATAAGTTACGTCTACGATTATTTGGAGGATGCAAAGTATTATAAGGCAAGCGGTAAGCTTGAAACAAGTCTAACCTCGGTCGCGTACTGTGAAGGGTTACTTGACGCCTTAAAACTGTTGGGAGCAGTGACGTTTGAATGGCCAACCAAGAAAACGGAAACAGAAAAGTAGTCTTAGCAAGTGGCGTATTTGACCTGCTTCATCTGGGGCACGTCAAGTTCCTTGAAGAAGCTAAACGTGCAGGTGGAGAAAATGCTGAACTCATCGTTGTCATCGCCCGAGACAGCACAGTTGAGCAGGCTAAAGGCAGAAAACCCATAATGCCCGAGGACCAACGACGAGCTCTCGTCGAATCTCTAAAAGTTGTTGACATTGCAGTTTTAGGTTTTGAAAACTTGGACATAGGCGAAGTAGTTGCGAAGATAAAGCCTGACATTATCGCTTTAGGTTATGACCAAGAAAAAATGGCTCAAAACGTTGAAGCTTACCTTAAAACTCACAATTTGCCTGTAAAGATTGTTAGAATTGGCAAATTCGGAGAGGATGCTTTAGATAGTTCCTCGAAGATTAGACAGAAAATAGTTGAGAAGTTTTCAAGATGATAGTTAAAATCCCCAAAAGCTCACAGAAATTCAGAGTAACGTACGTGTTGATTGCGATAAACATTGCAATCTATATTTACGGTGCTATTGTCGGCGGGGATGCACTAGTCACGGGCTACAATGTTGTTTACCAGTGGGGACAGTATAACCTGCTGGTTTTGTCCTACGGTGCCTACTATCAATTGTTCACTTCAATGTTTATTCATGCGTCCATAGTCCACTTAGCGGGCAACATGCTGTTCTTGTTAATTTTTGGTTTAAGAGCAGAAGAAATGTTTTCGCTGCCTGAATACTTGGGGATCTACTTAATAGGCGGCTTAGTCGGCAATATGCTCTCGTTAGTTTTTGGACCAGACTTTCTTTCAGTAGGCGCTTCAGGAGCAATATTTGCGTTATTTGGAGCCACAGTAATTTACGACAGAAAAGCAATGCAGCAATCAATCGTTGGCGCACTCATATTTGCATTCTTTCTGTTCTTCATAAACATGGGTGAAGGCGTTAACATTTTGGCGCATCTTGGCGGATTAGCCTTCGGACTAGTTGTAGGCTACATTATTGCGTCTAGACGTAAACCTGAAAAACAAGCTCAGTACACAATTAATTACTCGTATCAACCGATTTAGAGGGAGAAGTAAAAACTTCAACCTTCACTTTATGCCCATCCTTAAGGTTTAACTGTTTACGCAAGCAAACAGGTGCAATGATTTCCAGCACTGAAACATCATAGTGGCTACGTGTAGCAGTTACCAAGGCACCCTTTACCTTGTTGTCAATGATTGCGGGGTAACATTTAACCAGTCCAAAGCTGCGGTCAGTGTTTTTGAATCCTTCAACTTGAATAGCTGGGTAAGCGTCAAGTTCCATGCGTGTTTTGATGTCATAATCACTGTTAAGTTTAAGGTTCAATGTGCCAAGGTATGGTTCAAAACCAAGTTTTTCTGTTAACTGCTTACGATAATTTTCCTTTGAAATGTAATATGCACCCTCGCCAAGCCCTGTAAAAACGGTACCTTCAAGGGTAACTGAAGGCGGAAAATCGGTTTCAATAACAACCTTAAGACTAGAATAAAGCCGCAGGAGTTCACGTACACCTGGTTCGTCAATTTTTATTAGGCTGCCTTCGGGGGTTATGTTGCGTTTAATCCAGCCTTTGCGTTCAAGCTCAATAAAGTAGCGGGAAGCCGTCTGTTGAGAAATGCCAAGCTTTTCAGCTAAGAATTCGGTGGAGATTTTGGCGATTCGACGGTAAGCACCCATCTCTGCCAGTTTCAAAAGCATGTAAACGTGTTGCCATTCCTGCTTTTCAGTCAATGACATTGCCCCAATTCAGGGTACATTAAGAAGGCTAATTATTATTTAAGCCCTCTTAAATAAAAAGGGCAAAACACCAGCTAACAACCAAGTTTTAGTAAAAAACGTTTTATCACAGTACAAAACAAACAAACCCAAAGGATACACGGTGAAAAGACACGGTGCAACAAAACGTTTTTGACACTATGGGCAAATATTGGCAGGAAATCGCCGACAAAGGACCCACGCAAAAGCAAATCCAATTCATCAAAGACAACGTTTCTCCTGAGGGTTGGGTTTTGGATTTAGCTTGCGGAACAGGCAGACACACCATTCCCCTGATGAAAGAAGGCTTTAGCGTAGTCGGTTTAGATATTTCGTCAAAGCTGCTTAAAATCGCCAAACAACACCAGTCTCAAGCACAACTGGTAAAAGCAGACATTCAGCACCTACCCTTTAAAGAGAAAACGTTTTCTGCAGTCTTAAGTTTGGACAACAGTTTCGGTTACCTTCCATCCGAAAAGGCTGACTTGGAAAGCCTAAAAGAAACCGGCCAAATCCTCCGCCAAAGTGGTTTGTTTGTGTTAGATGTTTTTAACCGTGAACAACTTGTTCTAAAATATGGCAAGTTTCTGGTAAACCTCCAGTGGCTCATTTTGCCACCCCTAATAAAGTATCCAAACCGTCTTTCCCAAAGCCTACTATGGATAATTTACAAGTGGAAAAACTATCCCAGCTTCTTTTTGCTTCAAAAAAGAACCGTGAACGTTGAGGCAGAACAACTTTGCGATTTGTGGATAACAATTGATAAGGCAGACAGAAAAATGCACATGTTTAGGCATTATGCACGATTGTATAAGTTGGGGCGCTTGAAAGAGTTGCTGTTTAAGGCAGGTTTTGTGGTTGAACGGGTTTGCGGAGGCTATGAAGGGCAAGATTTCAGTGTAAAATCGCTCAGGCTGATTTTTTTGGCAGATGTAACTTAGCATGTTCTGGTGCATCAATTTCGGGCGCGAAATAATTCGGTAACCGCATAAAAGTTATAAGCGCGCAGTGAAAGACTTTGAAGAGTAGTTAGTGACCGTTAATGAACGCTTGGAAACTCCGTTTTTCAATGGTTGGAACCTTAGCGGTAATCTTTGGTTTATCAACCCTCGTATTTACAGCTGTTTTAACACTTGCCGGAATCGGATTAAGTTTAATGACTATCGGCATACTCGTCGTTGTCTTTAACATTGCCCAATGGCTATTCTCGCCTTACCTTGTCGGCGCAATCTATAAAGCAAAAGAAATGCCAGCTAACGAAAACCCTGAACTGCACCAGATGATTCAAGAGTTAAGCCTTAAAAGCAAAATCCAGCCGCCCAAACTAATGCTTGCACAAATCCCAATGCCAAACGCTTTTGCCTACGGTTCACCATTAACAGGCAGCCGCGTGGCAGTTACCCAAGGCTTACTAAAGTCACTTGACAAAGGCGAAGTTGAAGCAGTCATTGGACATGAATTAGGCCATTTAAAACATCGAGACGTCCAAGTAATGATGACCGTTTCATTTCTGCCGTCATTATTCTATTTCATCGGTTACTCCTTAATGCTTTCCGGCATGTTTGGAGGCAGAGACAGCCGCAGCAACGACGGTAGCAGCGCCATAATCGGCATAGCATTCATGGCTTTCTCATGGATACTAAACATGTTCACCTTATACCTAAGCCGCCTGCGAGAGTACTATGCAGACAGACATAGCGTATCCATCGTTGAAAACGGCGCCGAGAAACTTTCAACCGGTTTAGTTACAATCGTTAACGAAAGCAAAAATCAAAACCAGTACAGGCGAGCTAACAGCAGAAGAAGAGATGAACAAAAAACCAATACTTCCTTTAAGGCTCTATTCATCAGTGACCCTGACCGTGCAGAGGCAGACGCAGAAGAACTCCACGCAAACGGCTATGCAGATAAAAAAGCGTTACTAAAAGAAACCTTATCTAAAGATTTGACAGGCGCAGACAAATTCGCTGAAATCTTCTCAACACACCCCAACATCATAAAACGGCTTCGGGCGTTACAAGAACAAGCCCAAGTCCAAACTATTCAAGCTTAATTTTTCTTTTTTGTGTATGGCAAACTGTTATAGCTTAGCCGCTGATTCTTTTTTTGTTGAAGGCACAGTTATGGATAAAACGGCAGTTTTCGGTCAAATTGATAATTTGAAACAGGAAATGGCGCAAGCTTTAGTGGCGCTTATCAGCATTCCCGCCGTTGCTCCCGAGAATGGTGGAGATGGGGAATACCAAAAAGCTCAACGGCTAATTCAATTGTTGAACGAGGCAGGCTTTGACAAAATCGAATGCTACAACGCAGTTGACAGACGGGTTTCCAGCGGCAAACGCCCAAACGTCATCGCCTACCTCAAAGGCTCCTCAGACGAGAAGCGTCTATGGATAATAACTCACATGGACGTGGTTCCACCCGGAGAAGAGGCGGCGTGGACAGATACACAGCCGTTCAAGCCAGCTTTGATTGGTGACCGTATTGTTGGTAGAGGCAGCGAAGACAATGGACAATCACTGGTCGCCTCAATTTACGCACTAAAGGCACTTAAACAGCTAGGCATCAAACCCAAATTCACCGTTGGCCTCGCGTTTGTAGCTGACGAGGAGCAGGGCAGCGAATACGGAATTCAGTATCTTCTCGGCCAAAACATTTTCAAGCCAAACGATCTTATCGTTGTTCCAGACAGCGGCAACGAACAGGGCAGCTTTATTGAGGTGGCAGAAAAAAGCATCCTGTGGCTAAAAATACGTACCTTAGGCAAACAAACTCATGGCAGTCGCCCAAACGATGGTTTAAACGCTCATAGAATCGGCATGGAAGTCGCCTTGGCATTGGATAAGATGCTGCATGAGAAGCACCCAGACAAGGATGAGTTGTTTGATGTTCCAGTAAGCACTTTTGAGCCAACCAAAAAAGACCGCAACGTTGACGCTGTTAACGTGATTCCCGGCGAAGACACATGTTATTTTGACTGCCGCATTTTGCCAAGATACAGCCTTGACGAGATATTAGCTGATATTGAAGGGTTGCTCAGTTATTACATGGAGAAAACTGGCGCCAAAATCATGCTGGAACTGCTGCAAAAACAGACGTCGCCCTTACTTGAAACGGATAACGCGGAAGTTGTGTTGCGGCTTAAAGCAGCTATTAAGGAGGCGCGGGGCATTGACGCGTCGGTTGGCGGTATCGGCGGCGGTAGTTGTGCAGCGTTTTTCCGTAAACAGGGAATCCCAGCAGTGGTATGGAGCACAATTTTGGAGCTTGCACATCAACCTAACGAGTACGCAAACGTTTCCAACATGGTTGCTGACGCGAAAGTTTTTGCACTCTTAGCCATGACCTAACCGCGTATTGCAATCAAAAGAATTTTAAAGGGAACCTGCATGTCATTCCTTGCAAACTAATGGAGACGTTAAAACGTGAATAAGACTGATAAAATAATCGCTCAAGCCCGCAGTGAAAACCGTAAAGCACTCCTTGAGTCTGAAGCTAAAACTATAGTTAAGGAATACGGCATCACCGTTCCACAGTTCCAATTAGCAACAAACGAGAAGGAAGCAGCAAAAATAGCCACTGAAATCGGCTTCCCAGTTGTTGCAAAAATTGTTTCTCCGGAAATCATCCACAAATCCGACGCTGGAGGAGTCAAAGTTGGCCTCAAAACCGCTGCGGATGTTGAAGCAGCCTACAAAACAATTATTGAAAACGCCAAAAAATACAATTCTAAAGCAAACATTCTTGGTGTTCTTGTTATGGAAATGGCTCCAGCAGGAACAGAAGTTATTGTTGGCGCAATCAAAGACCCACAGTTCGGCGCTACACTTATGTTCGGCTTGGGCGGCATCTTTGTTGAAGTACTAAAAGACGTCACCTTTAAAATTGCACCAGTCTCTATGGATGAAGCAAAAGAAATGATTACTGGTCTTAAGGCTTCTGCATTGTTGAAGGGTTACCGTAACACTCCAGCAGCAGATATTGATGCTCTTGCACAAATTATTGTTAGCGTATCTAAGCTTCTTACTGATTATCCAGAAATTAAAGAGCTTGACTTAAACCCAGTCATGGCATACGCTAAAGGCGCAAGCACAGTCGACGCAAGAATTATTCTTGAATAAACGCCTTAATTCTTTCTTTTTCGTTTTTCTTTTTTGTTTTCGATTTTCTTTCTATTTTTTGGCGTTGCAAAAACAGGTATAGAATATAGGGTTCTATAGAAAATAAAATGACAATCCTTAAAAGCAAAAAGGTTCCCTTAGTCATGTAAAAGGAATCCACGTGAATGCACAATTACATCCTTATGTAGTTTTTCTTCCAGCAGAAAAAAAAGACAAAATCCTATCTGCCATCTTCGGCTCAAAAGGCGGCGTAGACATCCTACGATACAGCCTAAAACAAGGCATAGACAAAAGCCTCTACCAAAAAGACCTCGTAGCAAAACTAAACTACTCCAACAAAACCGTTATTGAAAACCTCAAAGCCCTCACAGCCCTAGGCGTTCTTGACGAAAAAATGGAAAAAAGCGAGAAAGACGGCAGAATCACATGGATAAAAAGCTACCAACTAACAACCTTGGGCAGATGGTTCGCCCTGTTACTTGCAGAAGAGCAAGAAATCACCGCTGAAGAAAAAACCGAAATCCTCCAAAGCCTATTCCGCACCTACGTAAAACAGACAAAACGGCTTGCGGAAGAAATCGGCATCGACAAGAAAAAACTTGAAGAAACATTCAAAGAAGAAATGACAAGCACACAATAAACTGTTTTTTTTAACCCCGTTGTTTTCGGGTTAGTTTAATTAAATGCGTCCCACATATTTTGGCTTGAAGTAACATGAGTGTTCTTCCCGTGAGGGTTGGAATACCCATTGCCAAAACAAGGCTAATTGGAGCAGCAGTAACCGCGTTAGGATTTGGAATCCTGCTGTATTTGGCAGCCATAGGTCCGTACGGATTCACAGTTACAAGTGGACTTTACCTGTTCTGGGGCATCACAGTGGGAAGCGTTACAGGCTTATATGAAGCTAAACTGGTTTTATCCCAGATAAACCAGAGAACGTTCATGTGGCTATGGAGAATATCAGTAGTCACAGCTGTTTTGGTTTTGGCGCCAATGGTGCTTGCGCTACTATTTTTGGGTGAATCTGAAGGAGCAGGCTTTATGGTGTACGCCGTCTTGCCTGCGATTCCAGCCTTTTTAGGTGCAAGCGGATACCGCTACAACAAGTTTGAGCAAGAAAATGGGGTTCAAATCTTTTCGGCTCCGTGGGGATTCGAGTTTTGGACAGAACCCGTGGTGGATAGAAACGAAAAATTCTACCTTTTCATCCGAGACATACAAGTCAAAGACACATCCACAATGTGGCAACAAATCGGCTACGCCAAAATCTACCAGCGCGAACTAAAAAAATGCCAAAACCTCTCAGCAGAAACAAAAGAGAGCCTTATGGGCATTTTGGGAATGTTTAACAGGTACAGGATTTGGTGCTTAACATGCCTTGCAGTGATTACTATTGTTATCCCGTTGATTTTTGCGTTCACCTTTACAAAAGGCTTTGGCACACTGAATCTTCCGTTAAACGCCATCACCAATATCACAATACCAATCGCCGGGGCACTTTTCATATCGATTTTTGTGGCGACTTTTAGCCTTATGCACTTATTTAAAAAGAGAACAGCCACAATGCTCGCGCAAATTAACACAGACGAACTCTACAAAGCACAATAACCAAGCAACTCACCTATTGCCGCCTATTTTGAAGATCTACGGTGTTTGCGTGTAAAAAAGAGGAGCAAACCTCCAGCGGCACAGACAAGTACAGTGGCAGTTATCGCTGTTACACAGGTTTCTGGGTCGATATTTGTTACTGCCTCGTTTTTTGTTTCAAAAATTACAGTTTGATTTTTTACAGCGTTACCGTCAGTGTTGTTGGCATAGATTGTTAAAGTGTGTAAACCATTGGGCAGTTCAGGTAAAGTCAAGTTTCCATTCACTGTCATGTTTGCTTGGTTATCTATACTGTAACCAACCCAGTTGGCGTGGTTAGTCAAACTGTAGGATAAAGGAACAGATTTTGTTGTGTAAGTTGTGTTTAAAGGCGAAATTAATAGGAGGTCAAAGGATTCAGCGGCAATCGAAGATTCAGAGGGTGTTGTTTCATTAACGAAAACCCAGATGCCTCCTGGATTAAAAACGTTATATACAGTATCGCCTGAGGAATCTGTGATTTTAATAGAAATGCTGTAGGTTCCAGCTTTTGAGAAACTGAAGTTAAAAATGGGTTCGGTAGCGTCTTTTACGGGCACTTCGCTGCCAAGAGGCTGGGTTGGATAAGGTGTGCCTGGCTTCCAAGTTGGCCATAGTTGGGTGTACCATTGGTAAGTGTAGGGTGATAAGCCCCCGCTTGGTGTAGCAGTAAACGTGACTGGCTCATTTACAAGGGTTGTTTGGTAGCCGGGCGAAACACTGACAGTTAAAGAGTTTGCCCTAACAGAACCAGCCCCAGAAAAGACCAAAGAAAGCAGCAAAATAAAAATCAAAACCCAACATTTTTGCATTTGACCACTAACCAAAAGCTAAATAGTTCAAATATTTAATTTTTTTTCAAAAAAGCTAATTCAGTTAATAAAAACTAAATTTACCAGATTTTGGAAAAAATTAGTTAACACCTTTTTTGGCTTTAGTTGACTTATATTGACTCCAGTTGACTTTATTTGACGTGGTCTGCTACCGTTATAAACGCTAATTTAAAAAAGCAGCCCAAAACAAACGCTAAAAAAACCAGCGGAAAAACATAAAAGAGCAAAAATCCGAAGCCCTCTGGAGACAAACATTTTGGTTACGCTAAGATGGCTAGTTTTTGTAGAATTATTATTATTGAGAATATGAAGGTTGCATAGGTGCCTGTGGTTAACCATTCGATGCCTTTCTTGTATGAAAATGTTAGGATGGCAAATGCTACGGTGTATTCGATTATGCCGGCGTAGTCGATGGGGTAAAGGATGCAGTTGAATAGGGCTGGCAGGTAATGGTTGGCGGTGTAATCCATTGTGGTGTCAAAGAGGAAAAAGCAGCCGATAACAACGGCGATTAGTAGTAAACGTTTAGCGCCTTTAGCCACATGTTCCCCCTCTCCACGCCGCTAATGTTGCATCATATTTAATGCTACCTTAAAAAAACGCTGCCAAAAAATTAGCAGAAGCAGACCAGTTTCACAAACGGCACCAGCAAAAGCCAACCCTGAACTGAACAGGTTACAGAAACAGCAAACAACAATTTTTCAATGACAACGCAAGCGAGCAATGACAGCTACTCCACGCATAGAACGGCACTCCTAGAAAAGTTTTGACTATGTTTATGCTTCTTATAGACAAATAAGCCTAAAACAGCAAGTCCAACGGATACTCCAAAAAAGCCTAAAACAAAGCTGATTGAAAAAGCCTCTGGTGCTTCAACCTTAAAGTTGATTGTTTCAGAAAAGTCGTTTCCAAACTCGTCTTTTGCGTTTATTATTAACGTGTGGTTTCCATTGGTTAATCCTGTTAGCGTTATGTTTCCTGTGATGGTAACATTTTCTTTTCCGTCTAGACTATAACTTATCCGTGATGCTAACTTATCAGCGGCAAACGTTAAAGGAACATTGCATTCATTGTAAGTTTTATTTTGAGGAGAAACAACAGGACAAACATTGACGTATCCAACGGGAATGTATTGTTCAGTTACTGCGCTAGCGTGCATGTCAACAAAGTAGCCCCATGAACCAGAACGACCGCCCACAACAAAAAAAGTATCAGCTACAACCGTGACACCAGTACAATAACGAATTGTAGGCATAGAAGCGCCAGTAGCCCAACTGTCAATGTTGGGGTCATAAATGTTTGTCACGTTATCCATAAAGAAGTAAATCCGCGAGGGCGCCATAACTCCTGATGTAACGCCTCCAGCACCATACAAGTCAAAGGATGAAGGACGAGAGCTCACTGTACTCCAACTATCAGTTACAGTATCATAGACTTGGATGTCACTTTGCATCGAAGAATTTTGTAGTCCACCTTCAAAGAATATTTTGTTTCCAATAACGGCAGAAGTAAAACCGGTGACTTGGTATGGTGGAGGAGTTTTTGAAGCCCAAGAGTCAGTTTCCGGGTCATAAACCTCAAACGTATCGGTGCTGAGTAATGGTAAAACGTAGATTTTACTGTTCACAACATTTGCAGTCAGTAAAGATTGGGCGGAAGGTAAAGAAGACATTAGTCTCCCAACTGTTGGTAGCAGGGTCATAAACTTCATTCACGTTAGTGTCAGAATAATCCTTTGTCCAACCGCCAATGCAATAAATTTTGCCTTCATAAACGGCTACGCCTAAGCCTGCTCTAGGTGTCGGCATTGATTCTTTCAATGTCCACGTGTCATCAATTGGATTGTACTCCTCGTTGGTGCCCACAACGTGTACTGGTTTTTCCTGTTGCGGTACCAGCGTTACCCATATAACCACCGCTGTCGCCTCCGATAGCGTATATTTTTTCGTTAACCACTGCAACACTCAAGTAAGCTCTTGCCTGGTGCATGGATGCTTTAGAGACCCAAGTGTTTTCAGCTAAATTGTCTGAGAAGACTGGTTTTACAAAAAGAAACGAGGCAAACAGAACAAATAAAACAAGCAAAAAAGCAGTTAGTTTACTCATGCTTATCACAAATAGCGGTAAAACATTTTTTGTTTTAAACTTTTTTGTCAAGAAACAAGAAACATATACTAAAAAGGCAAATCTTAGTCAACAAATCTTTAGTTCAAGCTTCACTACTCACCGACCACCATAAAATGCCATCAACCTCAAACGTCAGGCAGGTTCTCTAAATATTGTTCCCGTTGCCATAAACAGCTTGGCAAGGTACATAGCATAACAGGTAACAAAAAAAGAATTGCTAAAAATACACCTAACCCGAATAACCAATAAAGATAACACACTCTAAAACTGCTTGCAAACCCAGCCACAACCAACCAGCAACCCACCACACAAACAAAACACAAAAAACAACCAGCCCCACAACCCGTTAGTTGTTGTTGTGCTAAGAAACACAGCGGCAACAACATCTAAACAAAAAACAAAAAATAAAAACCAAACTTGGAAGCGTTCCCGGGGTTGTCCCATTGTTGGGGTTTGTGGGGCTTGGAGATAGTTTGAGGGGGGAGAAGGGAGAGCGTGCAAAAATAATATTGTTCTCCAAACCTTTCCACCAACCCGGGGGTTGCTTCCTGTCTTGCCTTTTGCCTTGTTTTTTAGTTTGCCTCCTTTTTGGTCAGAGGGCTTTGAAAGCCTCAAACCACCTATTGTACTGCGAGAGCATGTCTAAGCTGACGCTTGGTTTACGTTCTTCAAGGATTTGTCTGAAATCCGCCATTGTTAAGGGCCGAGGTTTTGCTTCCTTGTCAGTTGCTTTACCTGACTCAAAGAACTCGCCGATTAAGCTGAGCTGTGCTGATTGGCAAACGTCACGGATATCGCTTCCAGAGAAGCCTTCTGCAAGACGCGCCAGTTCAGGCAAGTCTACGTCGGCGCCGATTGTAAGGTTGCTTGAGTAATGCTTCATCATGTTAAACCGTGTTGAATTATCCGGCAACGGTACCAAGATACGCTTCTGGAAACGTCTGATGAAAGCCCAATCGAGGTCCCAAGGCTTGTTGGTGGCGCCGATTACGTAGACGTGGAGGTTTTTGCCTTTGTCAGTAATTCCATCCATTTCTTTAAGAAACTGGTTTTTAACGCGAATTTCACCGCCAACCTCGTTTGAATGAGTACCCATGAGAGAATCTAATTCGTCAACAAACACGATTGCCGCTTTACCTTCAGTAGCGACTTTACGTGCACAACCAAACAGTTTAGCAACATTCTGCTCAGCTTCACCAAGCCATTTAGACATGATTGAGGCGGCATCGATGCTGTAGAAGTTGGCGTCAATTTCTGTTGCAACCGCAGCTGCCAGCAATGTTTTACCGCAACCTGGGGGACCAAAGAGCAGAATGCCTCGAGGCCAACCAAGCGGGAACAAGTCAGGCCGCTGCACGGGGTAAACTATAGCTTCTTTAACAGCCTTCTTAGCGATATCTAAACCTACGACTTCAGCCCAGCTAACCATCGGTCGCTCAGTAACAATGATTTCTTCATTGTTTGTTTTTCCTGTTCCATCATTCTCCATTGTTGCCGCTCCTCCTCCTGCAGCGTCATTGTTTGCTTCAGCACGCATTTCAGATGAAGAAACTACTCCTTGCAATGCTTTGATACGTTCCTGATACGCGATTGCGCGTTGAACGTAAACCTTGTTTAAACCGTATTCTGGGTATAATTGTACAAGTTGCAACAGGCTTTCTATTGCTTTTTGGTAAAGGGTAATAGCTCTTCCTTTTTGCCCTTGTTTATCCATACGAACAGCATCCAGCGCGTAAGCTGTTGCTGCTTTTTCAAGTTCATGTGAAGCACTCATTTGTCTTGTTCTTCTCCCCTTATTCTGGCGATTTTAATTCTAATTTTATTTTACCCTGAGTCCCAAGATTTTCAAGGGCACGTTCAATTTCCCGGTTAGACGTTTTAAGCTCACTTGAACAACGTGACAGATCGATTTCTCCGTTGCATTTACGCACGTATTCAAGAAGCACTTCTTCAAGTGTCTGCTGCTTGGAAACTGGCTGCTTAACTTCCATAGTGATTTCTTTAACTTCAGACTTTTTATACGAAATCAGAGTCTTTGAAACATCAAACCCTGACTCCTTAACCTCTGTCTTGCCAAAAATTTCAGAGGTAGTTGCCGACAAAGCAACAAGCTCCTTAATTGGAGTCTTCGGAGTTTTAACCGTCTTAACAGTAGAAGTTACTGGCGGTTCAGGCAAGTCTTGAGCAATCTTTCGCTCGATGAAACTAGAGACTTCTTTAAGAATTTCTTCGCCGCCTTCAGTCTTTTGACCAACTGGAATCATGGTCTCATCATTCCGTAATTTTGTGGCGTGAAGAGTCTCCTGAATTGTATCGTTAACAGTGTTTAATTCAGAACTAACGTCTGGTAATACTTGGAATAAATCTGATGAAACGTTTTGAAGCAACTTTAAAGCTGGCTTCAAATCAACCACTATATCACTTAATTCACGAATAGTTTCAAGCCGAAGAATAACACGTTCTATAGCTAACTGCACGCTATAAAGGAACTTTACCAAGCGGCGCACTTCGGCAAGTTCAGTGGCGCATATCGCGGCTTTTTCTTTATTATTCTTTTTTAATGCACCCATACAGGTTTCAAAAAGGATGCGGTCACGTTCTTTTAAGCGGTAACTGGCCTGATCCAGTTTGCTTTGTTGAATTCGAAGAGTAGAAATAGATTTTGTAGCGACATCACGGATGGGAGGAGGATTTTTGTTTGTTCCAAAGTCCATTTTTTCCTTTCCCTCCATGTTTATGATGTCAATTCATGTTTTTGTTTAAAGTCCGGCTTTGCCGATTTCTTTCACGTAGACGACAACTGGTGGCTCTGGCAAATCAGCAGCGGGAGAGCTTACGTTAGTTGTTGTAGTTGTAATTGGCTTTTGTGTTGTTGTTACTTGTTCAGCGTAAATCTTGTTTGGTTTTGGCATCTGGGTTGATGGGTCACCGATTAGGATGCTTGAAACTTTGCTTTTTATGAGTTCGTAATCTGTTCTTTCTGTGGAAGCACGCTTTAAACTGTCTTGCAAAAGGCTAAATGCTGTCTGGTAGGTTGGTTCATCTACTTGACCGATTTCGTGTTCAAGTTCAAGGTTAGCTATGGCATAGCTTAATGATTTTATTTCTTCCTCACACCGGGCTATTTCTACTGCTGACTCGTCAATTATTACTTGACCGTCCTTTTTGAGTTGGTTCAAAACGCCTTCGAAGCTGCTGTGTAATTCCTGAAACAGTTCAGGAGCAATTTTGCGTTTATCATTTAGATCTTTTACTGCTTGGTCTTTTCTCCAAAGCAACGGGATTTGGTCACACAGCATGTTTGCTTGGGACTTAATTTTTGAGACAAAGGTTACTTCTGACCCATTGAATCTCAAGTTTTCCATGGGTTGTTTTGAGAATTGCCCGTCTGCAAACTCGACGAATACAGCATCAAATTTTCCATTTGGAGCTAATGCGAATGAGGCTACTTTACCGATAATTTTCCCATACTCGTTTTTGATGGGTTTACCAAGAGAAAGAAAAAGATTGGAGTTAGACATTTTTGTTTAGCTCCTACCTTTTTAGTATCCTTCTGTGGTTCTTTCTGCTTGTGCAGGTGCTGTTGATGGCATTCCTGGCGGCAGATCTGGGAATTTGTCTTTAATCTTTTGTTCTGCAACGGTTGCGGCTTCTGTTAGAATCTTTGAGGCGTCTTCGTTAACTGAGTCAAAGTTGAGAGTCATTCCACTGCCTTGGCCTGCTTCAATCATGATTCCACTTAGCATGTTACCGATTTCACCGAGTTCATTCTCAGCTTCTGGGAACACACTAACTAATCCACTTCGGACACTTCGCAGTACACCAACTGCTGGACCTAATGTGGAGACGACATCGCCTAATTCGGATACTGTTCTTAAACGTAATGTAATCTGTTCAAGCGCAAGTTTTGCGTTCATAATTAATTTTGACATTTTGCGTACTTCAGCGAGCTCGTTTGCAAAGACGTTTGCGCGTGCACTATCATGTTTTGTGTATGCATCAACGATTTTTGCGAATATTGCACGGTCTCTTTGTGCAAATCTTTCATTAGCTTGGTCAAGTTTTTGAACCTGGAGATCGATGCGGCGGGTTGCAAAATCCAACCTTGGTTTTAGTGGTCCTGGTGGTTTCACCGCGTCTTTTATTCTGTTTGTGAATGGCGCTTCCTCGCGTTTAGTTTCCCATTTCTTTGCGAATCTTTCTGACAATTAATTTTACCTCCTAAATCACATTGAACTGCAGAAAACAGAGTTATACATTGTTAATATGACTACAATATGCACGTATATACGTAGGTATATACATGCCATCAAAACGTCCATGAACCTTGACTTAATACGTTAAAGACCACATACATGCTTGCTAGCGTTTATACAGAAACATGTAAGTTACACTAAAAAGATGCAAAAACTATCCTAAAACAAACAGGTGAATTGTATGAGCAGTAGAGTAAAAATCTTCGGATTAATAGCCCTTTTAGGCTTCGTCGCAGGCATAATAGCACAAGTCGCTGCAACTTACTTTGTTCCATGGCTAGTCTCAGTTCTACCCCTACTTGGTGGACTCACAAACTTTTTGGTTTCAGGTGTTGCAGGCGCAGTCTTAACAGTTGCAATCATAAGCGTTTGGGCTTACATGACCGGAAACAAAGACAGTTACTAAACTGTTTTTGTTCCGCCGGATTTTCTTTCAACCGTTTGTTTAAGACACTTTTTAAATTTAAAAGTAAAGTTTAATTTTTGATTTTGGACTCGGTAGCGGAAAAAGTATTCACAAGCCTACAGCATAATTTCCCCGCTTTCAGCTTCATCGTACCTCGATTTCCTCATCGTCCAACATGTAAGGAAATCGTCCAACTTTTATTAATTGCGCTTCCTAAACAGTTTACGCCCTTCAACTTTGGCAACATATTCAAAGCTAACACTGTAAACTCTGCTGCTTCACTAACCGTTTAACCGCTTTTACAGTCCTTGGATGACGCATTTTGCAATCTTTAATAGATTCAAAAGGTTTATTGAGCGCTTATAAGTTATAACGTAAAGACCACAGGCAAGCATATTTAGGCAAATATTTAGTTAAATACTATATTAATCAAGCTAAAATTTTTAAATTACAAACTCATACTAGCTTTTTTGAGGGTTTTATAACGATTTGGAAAAAAACTCTCTTATTATTTTCAGCGACTGCATTATTGTTTGTTTCAGGTGTTTGCGCGTCTGATGTCGATCAACAGTTTACTGTTGATTTGGGGTATTACACATTGTATCACTTGCGGCTCGATGCTGGCAATTACGTCAATGGCACATTCTCGGTGTACCCCACAGGGCTTTACTTTTCAATAATAGATCCACAAGGAAACAAAATCCTTGATTATGGTTTAGTAAACAAAACATACACATTCGACTTCACAGCCAACCTTTCAGGAACTTATGAACTTAATTTTTCAAACCCTATTGACCTCAATCTTCCATCCTCAGCTATGCACTCACAGATCATAACGTTAAAAGTGGACACCCCGCAACCTGACCCCATCAGAATCAACTATGATGTTTTCATCACTATAATTGGAGTAGTTGTGGCTGGAGGAGTTGTTGCTTATGCAGTAATTAGGAACCGCAAAAACTGGTCTAAAAATCGCCAAACCAAACAGCCTTAAGCTTATCAGTTTTTTCTTAAGAAAGCCACCTGATGCAAGGCATTTTTTTTAACAAGGAAATGCTTTACTGAAAAAATAGGATTACGTCTAAACGCAACCTCCATTTTTACATTAACCCTCAAATTTAGCAGCGATAGAAAAAAGAGAACTTTATCAGTACAAAATAAGGGATGTCTCGATAACTTTTTGGTTCAAATTTTTGCACAAGAAAAACTGATTCAAAGGCATTTTTGGAGAAGCATCAATATTTGTCTCCTTAAAGTGGGCTTTAGAAAACAAAAAGCTAAAAAAAGAAGCGGTTTTGTGCCAAAAAATGGGGGTTTAGATGCTTGCTTTATTGAGGGCATACATGCTTCCTATGAAAAACGCCAAACCGAAACCTAACAGAACCGCCAGAGATAGCCATGGAAAAGCATCTCCCAAAGCCGCTGCCCGCAAACATACACTTGACTGGGTAAGAGGCAAAGTTGACAACACAATTTTGGCTGCATCCGGCAACTGGTTTAGTGAAAAGAATGTGCCGCAAAGGAAAGTCATCGGTAGAATAACCAGGTTGCTGAACGTATTCATGTTTTGATGACTATTTATCACCAGAGCTACAAGCACACCGAAGAGCGAAAATGCAAAGCAGGAAACTATCAGCGACACAATGAAAAGGGGATTAACAATCAAAGTTGGTGACAACAATAAGCCAACCGCTAATATTGCAGATGCACTTAAGAGCCCCCGTAAGGCACCGATTAGCGTTTTGCCCAATATGATTGAGTATGGCTGGATTGGCGACATTAAGAGTTCGTCGAAGCTTTTGTAGAATAAACGGTCTACCTGAAGTTTTGAGGCTGCACCGTTGAAACTGGCAGAAAAAGCGGTTAACGCAACGATTCCGGGCACGACAAATGCAAGGTAGCTGACTTCGCCGACGCTGACATCTCTGCCTAAACCGTAACCAAAAGCCACTAAATACAGCAATGGCAAAATAAGGCTGGTAACTACAGTAGAACGCCAATGTCTCCTTAAATTACGCAAATCAACCCAAAACACTGAGTAAATATCACTTAAAGCATTCATTAAGCATCACCTACTTTTTCACCGGTCTGTTCAACAAAGACGTCTTCCAGGTTTGTTTCACGTATAATGATAGTTTTAGCGTCAACTGACAGGTTTTGGATGTGCCGTGTTGCTTCTGCACGATCTGGGAAATATTGATAATGGGTTTCTTTGTTGTCAACAAGGGTTTCTACCGTTATTTGGCCTAGCTTTTTTCTTAATTCTTTAGGGGTGTCCAATGCTATTAATCCGCCATGATGCATTATTCCAACGCGTCCACAGAGGGCTTCGGCTTCTTCAATATAATGGGTTGTTAAGAAAATGGTTGTGCCATCCAAGTTTAAGCGCCGTATTAAATCCCACAGTTTGCGGCGGGCTTGAGGGTCCAAACCTACGGTTGGTTCATCTAAGAACAGGACTGAAGGCTCATGAAGCAGGCTGCAGATGATGGCTGCTTTTTTCTTCATGCCACCAGACAGAGTGTCAACCATTTTGTCGGCATATTCGGTGAGTTCTACGTAGGTTAGCAATTCAGAAATGCGTTGTTTACGGTTAGAACCATCTAAATGGTGAAGTCTAGCGTGAAATTCCATGTTTTCTTTAACGGTTAAATCACGGTCTAAACTGATATGTTGCTGAACTACGCCGATTACTTCTTTGACTTTTTCAGGCTCTTTTAACACATCAAAGCCACCTACTAACGCTGTTCCTGAAGTAGGCTTAGTTAAAGTAGTTAAGACACGAATAGTCGTGGTTTTTCCTGCACCGTTTGGACCTAAAAAACCAAAGATTTCGCCTTTATGAATGGACAAGTCAAGGTCGTTTATGGCTTTGATGTTAGCGTATTGTTTGGTTAATTTTTTTGTTGAAATGAAATCTTGCATACAAATGCTCCTAATTGTCATGTTTTTTTAATGCGTCGGTTACGGCAGTTTTGGCTGCTGCACCGATTAACTCACCCATTTTTGTGTGCCCGCCAGTGTGGCAAATGACATTTGTTGGGTCGGTTCCTGAAACTATAATCATGCTGTCGGTTCCTGTACCTGTTGCTTGGATTTTTGGCGAACTGGAACTGCGGTAATCGAGGTCTTGAAGTGCAGCGGTTTTGGCTTCAGTTGCGGTCATGATTGCTCTGGCCATGGCGCCTTCAGTTAGGACAACATTAGTTAACAAGAGAATGTTTATAGTTCCTGAAGCCATTTGGAAGCCTTCACTTTTTTCCAGCCAACCACCTATGTCTACGCCGGTTCGAAGCGCATTGTTTTTGGCGCCTGCAGTTGCTAAGCAGCAAACGTGGAAGTCTTTGTATGATTTTTCGTTTACAGCTAACTTTTCCATGTCTACTCCTGTGCTCATCAAGGCTATTTCGGACGGTTTAATTCCTAGTGTGAGGGGCAAGGTTTTTTGAAATTTTTGGTAGGCTTTTATGGTCATTATTTCTTCGGAGAGTCGCAGTGGAACGTAAGTGTTTGCTACGTGGTTGACTTTTTTTAGTCCGTCAAGGGTTGAGAGCACCTTACGTTTTTCCACAAAAGAGATTAGTAAAGTGTTTAATTCTACGTCGTTGTATGAATGATAAACTATTTTGACATCTATTGGATCTAATTCAAGATTTACTCGTGTTTCTTTAAATTTTGTTAAATCATATTTCAAATTTATTTTCTCCTCATCAATTCAATATTTGATTATTTTTCGTTTGATTCTTCAAGCAAACCTTCCACGTTTAAACAGATTTTTTGAAGAGCCCGTTTCATTTCCTCAGAAGCATTCCACATGTTGCGTTCAATAGCTTCCAGCAGACGTTCAACCATGTTTTGAAGCGCATACGGGTTAACCTCTTCAAGCCACTGCTGCATAGCTTTGTCTAAAACGTATTTTTTCGCCAAATCCTCATACATCCAATCCTCAACAACCTCAACCGTAGCATCCCAACCCAAAACGTTATCCAACGTTTTAGAGAGGTCAGCGGCGCCTTGGTATCCATGACGCTTCATGCTTTCAATGTACTTAGGGTTGAGAAGACGTGAACGGAAAACGGTGCAGGTTTCTTCTGCAGTGCTCCTCACTTTCACTCGGTTAGGGTCTGAACTGTCGCCACAGTATGAACGGGGTACCTTGCCACCAGTAACTTTTACAGCAGTAATCATGCCGCCGTGAGCATCATACCAGTCGTCGCCATCCAAAATGTCATATTCACGTGAATCCTGATTTTTTACGGTAACATTGATTCTGCTTAGGCACCGTTTGAACTGTTCAGGCATTTGACGCCCGTAGGTTTTACGGGTGTAGGCGTAGCTGCCCCAGTTGATGTAGATGTCGCTTAGGTCTTTTTGGTCTTTCCAGTTTTTAGAATCTACTGCTTCGCTTACTCCACAACCATAAGCGCCTGGACGGTCACCGAAAACTCGGTAAAGGGCTTCTTCATGCGCTACTTTAGCAGCTACACCTTTTGCCGTTTGTTCCGAAACTTGAGTTTCTACATGTTTAGCGATAAAATTCTGTTCAGGAGACTCTTTTAAACCTGCAATTAAGCTTACAGCTTCATCCAGTAAATTGACAACGTTTGGGAAGGTGTCACGGAATAATCCGCTTATCCGCATGGTAACGTCAATCCGGGGCCTCTTCAATTCTTCAAGAGGTATTGCTTGGATGCCGGTGACTCTGCCGCTAGACCGTTCCCACACGGGCTTTACACCCATCAAGTACAGGATTTCAGCGATGTCATCGCCTTTGGTTTTCATTATGTCGGTGGCCCAAATGATTATACCAACGCTTTCAGGGTATTTGCCTTCTTCTTTGAGGTAACGTTCCAGCAAAGCGTCTCCCAGAGCCACGCCAACTTTCCATGAAGCCGTTGTAGGGACGGTTCGGGGGTCTACTGAATAAAAGTTTCTGCCGGTAGGCAAAATGTCAGCCATTCCCCGAGTGATGGAACCAGAAGGACCAGGTGGAACGTAACCTGCAGAGCAACCAGAAATAGTGTTAGTTAACTCGTCAGTGGTAGCGGCTAATGCAGGTGCAAGAAAGTTTACTATGTAATAGAGGACACTGTGAACTTGGGGGTCATCTTTGCCGAGCACTTCAAAGAGTATTTTGGGAATGGCTTGCTCATTGAAGTTTTGAGCGTGCAGTTTCTGGATGAGTTCAAGCGAAACCTCGTAGAGTTCTTTGAGTCGGTCGCCGTTGGTTTTGTCGTCACTGCAGAGTTTGCCTCGATGCACCAGCAGGTCTTCATAGTCATAGCCGTAATGTTCCGCAAGAGATTCACGCAGTGAAGGCACAGAACCGTTACTTAAACGGGTTAAAGTAACCAGAAATTCGTCCAACTGTTGGTCTTTTGGCGCTTCACCTAAAATGTGCATGCCATCACGTATTTGGGCATCCGACAACTCGTTAATGTAACCGTGAAGCCTCTCCAAGAAATCGTCAAAATCAGCAAACACGGCGTCTTGGGTAACGTTTAGGTCTTGGTCAAGTTTTGCTTGAACCACGTTTTCCCAGATTAAGTTACGGTAAACAGGTAGTTTATCTGGATCAACGATTTTTGCGTGGTAATACTCTTGGAGTTGAACTTCAAGTTTCGCCAGTTCCTCGTAAGAGTCGGCGTTGTGCATAACTGGAACAAGATACTCTATGATACAGCAGTAGCTTCGCCGTTTAGCTTGAGTGCCTTCGCCGGGGTTAGTGATTACGTATGGGTAAATGTTTGGTAAATCAGAAATTGCAATGTCAGGCTGGCAAGAAGCAGATAACCCAACAGATTTTCCAGGTAACCATTCGAGTGAGCCGTGAGTACCGATGTGCATGATTACGTTGGCTTTAAACACGTCACGTATCCAACGGTAGTATGAATGGTAATGATGAGGCATGGTTATGTCTGGGCTATGGTAAAGGCTTGAAGATGAAGTATCTAAGTAGCCGCGTGGAGGCTGCAGTCCTATGAATACGTTGCCGTTGATTATGCCTGCAACTAACAGTTTGTCATTGAAGGTGAAGATTTTGCCTGGATGCGTTCCCCAGTCCGTATCCATTTTGCTGGAAACGTCAAGAGGCAACTCGTTAAACCATTCCGTGTACTGTTTGCTTGAGATTTTGTCTAAGGCGCGGTCATAGAGTTCTTTGGGGCTTGCCCATCTGCGGTCGTTTGTTAAACCGTTAATTATTGTGTCCATTAGTTTTTGGCTGCTTTCAGGCAACGCATCAAGAGTATAGCCTTCAGTTTTTAGTGCTTTCAGGATATTCATAACTGATACGGAAGAATCCAAGCCAAACGCGTGTCCAATGGTGTCATTTCTTGGCGGATAATTATGAAAAATAATCGCAACTTTCTTTTCACCGTTAGTTAACCTGCGCAGTTTACCCCAGTTTATAACTAAATGAACGAGTTTCTGTATTCGTTCAGGCAATGGCTCATATTTGATTAGCCGCGTCTTTGTGGATGAGTTAGTTTGACAGCAATCCATAGCGGCAACTGGCACAGTTATCAATGCACCATCCAATTCGGGCAATGCTACATTCGCAGGTATATCCATGATGCTTAAGCCTTGAATGGAGTCACGCCACTCCTGTGCAGTATTGCAGGTAAGGATTGCTTTGATTATGGGAACCCCAAGTTTTTTGAGTACCCCAGAAGCTTCTGCACCGGAAAGGCAGGTTGTGAATGAGAAAGAGAACAGGCTAACGACGACGTCAACTACGGGTTTGCCGCCTTTTCGGAAGTAGTTATCAATCACCCATTCAAGACCGTTAATGCCAAGTTTCTGGTTTTTTGAACCACTAAAAAACACGGGCAACACGTTTGCGCCTTGACCTTCAATTTCGCGGATTGTATAATCGATGAAGCTTGTGTTTCCGCCTTGCCAGTGACTTTGATGGAACCATAATCCCACAGTCACTTTGTTGGAGGCTACTTTCTTTTCTAAGTATTCAGCCAGCGTGGGGAGATAATCTTTAAAGTCAGGGTGATAAATGCCTTCCCAAACCGGTTTAGAGGGAGCCTCGAAACGGTAGTCGGCACCAGTGAAACGGTTGGCAACACAATATAGCAAGTTTTCAAAATTCTTTTTTCCACCATAGTTGAGGTAGAAAAAGATTTTTTGGCGATCTTCCGGTTCAATTGTAGAGTATTTGTTGTAGTCTTTAGCTCCAAAAAACGAGGAACACACTACAAGCGGAACCTTAACCTGTTTTAGCGTTTCAACCAGTTTATCCATTTCAGGCAAATCACCCATCAAGTGAACAATAACTAAATGTGCGGTTTTTGAGAACTGGATAAAATCGTCCAAGACGCCGAAATCCCGAAAATCGCCGCCTGTACGAAGACACAACTCAATACTGCAGGGGGTTTTTTGGTTTATTGTTTTAGCCGCTTCTATGGCTGGTACTGCGTCGGTTGGAATTGTTGTGACTAATGCTATTTTTGTAGGGTTCATTTCTGTTTTCTCCGTTTAAATTGTACTGATAAATGGTGACTGTTTAGGAATGGAGTCGGTTAAAATCGGGGTTATTTGGGGTTTACCGATAACTGAACTGGATACTTTTGCTTTGATTCCGTAAACTGCTTCAATATTTTCTTCAGTCAATACTTCTTCTGGGGTGCCTACTGCGTAAATGGCGCCTTTTTTAAGCATAAGCATTCGATCGGAAAAGCGGCTTGCTAAATTCAAGTCATGCAGGGTTACTATGACTGAGCGTTCTTTGCTTTGCGACAGACTTTTTAGTAAACAGAGGATTTCGAGTTGATGCTTAATATCCAAGGAACTGGTGGGTTCGTCAAGCAGCATAAGTTTTGGTTGTTGGGCAAGCGCTCGTGCAATTATGACTTTTTGCTGTTCACCACCGCTAAGTTCATTAAAATGCCGCATTGCCAAATGACCGATGCCCAAAAAATCCAGCATGTTAACAACGATTTCGCTGTCTCGGTCGCTTACGCTCCAGTGAATGTAGGGTTTTCTACCCATCATGACAACGTCGAAAACGGTGAAGGGAAAAGTGCTCGATGAACTTTGGGGAACGTACCCCATGAGTTTAGATAATTCTTTGATGTTAAGTTGGTTAAGGTCTGTGTTGTCTATCGTGACGGTTTTTTGTTTGGTTTTCAGTATTCTGTTAATGCATTTGAGGAGGGTGCTTTTTCCTGAACCGTTGGGACCAACTATACTTAGCATTTCGCCGAGGCCAACTTCGAGCGTTATTTCTTTTAGGATTTGAACGTCAGTGTAGTTGAATGAAAGCTTGTTTATTGAGAGTTTCATTTGAAGCTTTGCCTCCGCTTGTTAACAAGCAAGTAAATGAAGAAGGGTACACCGAGCAAGGACGTTACAATGCCGACTGGAATTTCAGTTGGCATAATGATTAATCGCCCAACAGTATCCGCCATCAGAAGGGTAAATGAACCAACAAGAATGCTGCAGGGAATTAGGTAACGGTGGTCATTGCCGATTAGCATTCTTGCAATATGAGGAGCAACTAAATCGACAAAACCAATCACGCCAGTGAAAGCGATTATGCTTGCAGTCGCAACTGTTTCGAGTATCATGTTTATGCTTAGAACTCGTTTGGAGTTGACGCCTAAGCTTACAGCAACGTCTTCGCCCATGCTCATTATATTGATGTTCCATGACTGGAAAATCATGATAATTATTGTTACTGCAACGATTGGCAAGCAGATGAGTATGTTATCCCAGTTTGCAGTGTATAAGCCACCCATTAGCCAGAAAACTATGGCTTGCACGGCTTTTTCCTGAGGCGCAACGTACTGAATCAAGGAAAGCAATGCAGAGAAGAGAAAACCAACCGCAACGCCTGCCAGAATCACGGTTTCTGAACTCATACCTCTAACCCGCGCGATACAATAAACCACTATCATCGCTAGCATGCAGAAAATGAAAGCGTTACCGACAACAAGGTACCCGCCGACGGCAGATATTACGCCTACACCAAAGACCATGGCTAACGCGGCGCCGAACCCTGCAGCGGAAGAAATCCCTAAAACGTAAGAAGAAACAAGAGGATTGCGTAGAATGCCTTGCATTGTTGCTCCTGCAGCGGCTAAACCTGCTCCGGCAATTATTGCCAAGACTATTCTGGGCAACCGTATGGTCCAAATTATTGTTTGCTCCAGCGTTGAGCCGGGGTCAAGATGCAGGAACGGAAAAGTTTTTGCTGCAATTACACGCAAAGCTGCTTGAATGCTTGGCGAAGCAGCCCCTAGGCTAATAGACACGCAAGCTACAGCTATTAAAGCCAAAAAAATAGAGAAAATTACGAGTATTTTTCGTTTTTTACCTTTGCTATACTGCTTTTTTACCTCAAGCATTGTAGTATTAGCGGTTGTTGTCATGGATACGCAAACGTCCCTTCAATTTGTGTTCCAAAAAATTTCTGATTCAATTCTTGGTTAACAGTTGCTGGGTCTATGTCAGAGAAGAGGCTTGGCTGCATCCATTTTGCCCAGTAAAGATAGCCAACTACACTTCTAACACCATTTCTAGCGCTAAAGTCACAGATGTAGACTCTACCGTTTTTGACTGCGTCGACATCTTGGAGGGTAGCTCTGCTCATTATATCATTTCTTGCTGCAATGAAATCGTTAGTGTCATGCGTTGTGCTGCTGATCAATGAAATGATTACTGAAGGGTTCTGTTCTACTACGAATTCAGGACTAAGTATTGGTGAGAAAACGCTTTGGTTTTCTGCAATGTTGATTCCGCCGCCTTGATACACGGTTTGAGTTACAAATGTTTGATAAGGATAGCCGTACCATTCAAGGAAAACTTTGGCTTGCTGTTCAGGTTCTAATGTGTAAATGCGGTCTTTTACGAGTTTATTGTAACTTTGTGCCCAATCAACGTATTGGGTTACTTGTTCTTGGTGTCCAACGATTGTGGTGAGGTTTTGCATTAAGCCGCAGGCAAAGTCAATTGTTGTCGGTGAAGCATAAAGCTCGTCTTTAGTCAGCTCAGAGGGGTTAACTGGTTCAGGACTAGTAGTGTCAACGATGTAAACTGGTATGCCTGAACCCTTTAGCTGTTCATAAGCAGTTGGATTGTAGGGCAACATTGAACTTGCAAAAATAACGTCAGGATTAAGCTCTATTGTGGCTTCAACGTTTGGTGCATAATCATTTTCACCAAGCGAGGTAACGTTTTGGATTGAAGGGGGCATGGTGCAGCTGGTTGTGCGTCCAACAATCAGGTTTTGAACGCCCATTGAGCAGAGAATTTCTGTGATGCCGCTGTCTAGGCTAACGATGCGTTTTATGGGCAAAGAAATTGTCATGGTATTTCCGGCGCCGTCAGTTACGGTTACGCTTGTTGGACTGGCTGTTGGGGTAAGTGTGGGTGTTGGGGTTGCTGTTGGTGTGGTGGTAGCGGTTGGATTGGTTGTTTCTGAAGGTGTCGGTGTTGAAGTTGCCGCTGGAGTGTTTGTTGAAGAAGTACTGGGGCCAGGAGTGGTAGCAGGGGAACCAGACAGGAAAAGGTTGTAAGTTCCGTAAACCAAAGCTGATGCAACAACTAGAATTAGAACGGTTGCGATGATTGTAGCTCTTTTATTCATTTTTTCTTGTCACCTCTCATTAATCATTTTTATTGTTGATTATCCCGGGACTGTGAAACAATTGATGTTTAACTGCAGAAGCGATGGGTGCAGCGCTTAATTCTTCCAAACGCAAGTATCGTCCACCCATTTCAGCAGATATCTGCTTGACTAAACCAAAAGGCAAGAAGCACTGTTCCGTATCCAAAGCAATCGAAGGGATACTTGTGGAACCTATTTCACGTGCTACAGCTTTGGCTTCCTCTACAGGATCGCCGCCGTACAAGTTGACGTTCGCACGTCCATCAGAAACCAGAACCAGAAGAGGAACCGCTTCACGGTCTCGACGCATGCAATCTTTAATGGTTTCCATGCCGAGTTTTAACCCGTGAGCCATCGGCGTACGTCCACCTGTAGGCAGCTGAGTTAGGCATTTCTGGGCTAAATCTACACTATTAGTAGGAGGTAAAACTAGCTCGGCGGTGTTTTTACGGAAAACAATCATGCCTACGCGGTCTCGCCGTTGATACGCATCAAGCAAAAGAGACAAAACAGCGCCTTTAGTAGCAACCATGCGTTCCTCAGCAGCCATTGAACCACTGCCGTCAACAACAAAAACGATTAAATTGCCCATTTTTGTTTCGCGGATTTTTTCCCGCAAATCGTAATTTTCGATGATCAAAGTATTGTTACTTGTGGATTCTTGTTTTCGCCTGTTCTGGAAGGGCGCAGCTGCGCGCAGAGTAGCATCAAAAGCTAAATCGGAAACTTTTCCTTTTGGAACAGCACTATCAACATAACGCCCTTTTTTGTTGCCGCTTAACGTTTTGGAACGGCGTCCTGCACTGTTACGTTGCATTTCGTCAAGAACTGGAATGGCAAAAGGTTTTACTGTGTAGGGTTGGTCTGCTTGAAAAACCTGTTCTTTTCCTGCGGATTCCTGCTGCGGTGGCGAAGCTGAAGGGTTTTCTGTATTTTCATGCTCGGACTCTGGAGGTGACTGGTTTGGCTGCTTGTCTTGGCTCCATTTTTGAAGGCTGTCTTGAATTTGTTGCTGTTCAAGATTGGGTTCTTCAAAGGGTTGACGCCGGTGACGGTGGGGAAGCACAAGTTCAGCGGCTTCCTTAATATCGTCTTCAACTACTGTGGTGCGTCCATTGTAAGCGGCAAGGGTGCAGGCTGTTTTGTACATTGCTATATCTGCGCGGTGACCGTCAACGCCTAAATCAGTGCAGATTTGTGTAATCAAGTTTAGCAGGTCACTGCTCAAGGTTACTTTAGGCAAAAGAGCAGTAGCATCATGAATTTTTTGTCTAACTTGATTTTGATTATCAAACTGTGAAGCAGCAAAAGCTGAGGGGTCATTTTCGTATGCTACACGGCGCCTAATGATTTCTGCACGGGCTTCCTTGTAAGGAATGCCTTTAACTTCCACTGAAAGAGCGAAACGGTCAAGCAGTTGAGGTCTTAATTCGCCCTCTTCAGGGTTCATAGTGCCAATAAGAATAAATTGTGACGGATGGCTAAAGGATACGCCTTCTCTTTCGACATAGTTTACGCCCATTGCGGCGGCGTCAAGCAAAACGTCAACTAAATGGTCATCAAGCAGGTTAACTTCGTCAATGTAGAGAATATTACGGTTAGCTTCTGCGAGGATACCGGGCTCGAAATGTTTTTGGCCAGTTTTGATGGCTTTCTCTATGTCGATTGTGCCGACGAGTCGGTCTTCGGTTGCGCCTACAGGCAACTCTACTACATTAACGGCTCGAGGGGTTACTGGAAGTTTTTTACCTTGTGCGGTTTTTGAGAGGCAGTCATCGCATAATTCTTTTGGCTTGTTTGGGTCGCAGTGGAATGGGCATCCGGAGACGGCGTCAACATTTGGGAGCAGGTTTGCTATGGCGCGGACGGTTAGGGATTTGCCGGTTCCTTTTTCGCCTCTGAGGAGTACTCCACCTATTTTTGGGTTGATTACGTTTAGGATTAGGGATAGTTTCATTTTTTCTTGGCCGACGATAGCGCTGAAGGGGTAGATGGTTTTGTTTCGTGGGTTCACTCTGCTTCCCTCTTAATGGTTGGTTTATTTCAATACTGAAGATATAAACCTTGGTTTAAATTGAATTAATCCCAAGTTGATAAACTCTGGTTGAGCAAAACATCTAACAGAGTTAACAACCCCAAAAACAAAACAAAAACCAAAAAGAAGACCAAATAAGCCCTTATTGGAAAATCTTCTGAACGCGATAAATTTGCCACCCTACAGGAAAAGTAATCGTTCTAACCAGTTTCCCTTCAGGCGTAACCTCAACAATTACGGCGCCAGAATTATCAAAGTCCCAAGGCTGATTCTGATCAAACTGGTGAGTAGGCGTTCCAAAGCAACCCATAAAATTGCCGTTTGGCAGAATTATTGTGGAACCAAGGTAGGGGGTCCAGTAGCTTTTTGGCGCTGTCCAGCTCCATGTTGTTTTGGCAGTCATATCGGTTTCATTAACACTAACAAGTATCATGCGAGATTGACAATTGTCAGGGTTAGTTATGTTGTCAAAGTCGTTGTCAAACATGGAGAAAACGTTTGGCGCAACCTGTGCGAGGTCATGACTATGGTACCATAGGCTGATTGGTGAGCTGCCGTTTTCATCTAAGAGAGTAAAATTGCCGAATTGTCCGCACGCCCAAATTATGCTACCATCCGACTGGTTGATTTTGTAGAATGTGTTTGTGTGACGCAGGTTTAAGTAGATTATACTGTTATTGTAGTCCCAATCTAATGCGTTAGCATGCGTGAAATCTATTACTGTTTGGGAACCCACTGTTACTGTTAGGTTAAAAGGATCAGCTTCAGTTAAGGGTATATTATTATAGGTATCCCAAATCCAAAGGACGCCTCCTGTTGCGTTTACCAATTCAATCTTGTCATACAAGTAAGTGTTGTTGCCAACGGTTCGAATGTAGGGTTGAAGCGTCATGAAAGTGTTGTTAACAGGATTATAAGCGATATCATGATGGCTCTGAACATCAGGGAAGTTTGTAGTCTGATTGACAAGATAATTCCAAAAATGTGTTGCAGCCAAAGGATCATTCCCTATCGTAGTTGTGGGTTCGCCTTGAAAAAGCAAAGTATTAGCTGCTAAATTTTTTATGGCCCAATAATTTTGGCCGCTGGTTTGTCGCCAGTAGAAAAGTTTGCCTTCAGTGTTCATTATAACAAGGGTACTGCCATACGTGACGTCGAGATTGTTTGGGTCAAGATGCATTGCGCCAAAAGTTATGTTTCCCTGCCAAGCAGCGTCTTTGTCATACGTCTTTATGGTAAAGGGCAAATCAGGTTGAACAATTTTAGAGTTATTTTGAATCACTAAAAAGAAAACAGCAGTAGCTAAGACAATTATCGCTATAACAAGAAAAGCCAAAACTGCCCTTGTTGTTTTAGGCAAAAAAATCGCAACAATAAGATATTGTTAGGGGAGGATTTAAGTTTAATTTGCATGCAGTTGAAGGTATTTTTGTTTTGAGAATTTCTTTAATAGTAGCACTGTTAAGGTTCCAAGAAATATTGGTACAGCAATCCAAGACGAGAATTCTGGAATTTCAGGGTTATAGGTGGTTACTTTAAAGCTTGAACCGTTATCTGTAAGATTTGAAACGTAGGCTAACTGGGTGGAATTATCGCTGGTATGCAATCCTTGGAACATTAGTAATTGAGCAAACGGGTAACTGTTTATTGGTCCTGTCTGATTGTTGATTGTTGCTGTGCAGTTAGTGTAAGTTAAGCTGCTTATGTTTGCCAGTGTTGCAAGACTCTGGTTCACTGTGGGTCGTTCAAATATCCATTCCGCAGAATTTTGAGAGGAAGGATAAATTATTGTTCCCTGAAACTGTTCAGTACCATTAGAAACGGTTACCTGCCACAAGCCAGTATTTGGATTAATAAGAGCTAATGAAGCTGTAATGTTAGCGCCCGGCACAACAGTAAGCGCATCTAATGTAACGGCATCGTTAGGCAAAACTTCATACCATAAATCATAAACTGCTTGACCATTTATTGAATCCTGTTCACTTCCCACTTGGATAAGTGAACGGTCAAAAAATCCGCCAACGCCAATCCAAATTGCAGAGAAAGAATCGTTTTCTGAAACAGTCACCTGCGGAATAGTCCAAGAAGCATTGATTTGAGTCACAGTTTGTGATGGATTTAAAAGATCAGAAGCAGCAATGTATCCAGCCCAGTTTGAATCATTCTCAATTATTGGCTGATTAGAAATTACAGGCGAATTTGAACAATAAACAGGAGTTGCAGCATAATTTTGGTTTATTACGCCGTAAACTGCAAGAATAGCCAAAAATAATATGCCTATGAGAAATAATGACTGAAGTTTGGTCGTTTTACTCAAATCAATCACCTTTTAGAATAGAGCCTTCAGCAATACTGCTTTTGAAGACTTAAATGAACTTATGTGACTGTAACAAAACTACCAAAAATCATCAAAAAGGTAAATTATAAGTGTGGTTTATCGCATTCTTGCTTAAGGTTTATGTCTTTTATGCGTTTGTTTATTACTTTTTTGATTTGCGGGTCGTCTTCTTTTTTGTCTGCTTCAGTTAGTAACCGTTTTGCTAAGATGAGGCTTTTTGGACCAAAGGTTTTTGCGAATTTACTTGAACGTTTTTCCAGAAGCCGGAAGTATCGGGGTAGGACACAGACGAAGTTTAAGGGGTATTGACTGGATTTGTCTAGGTCTACGACGACTAGTTGGATGTCGGAGCCTGTTTGTTGGTTCCCTTTTTTTATAGCGCACAATTTTAGTTTCACGTTGTACCCCCACATTTCAACCGCTAATTTGTTGTCAAGATTATACTAACTCTTGGTTCAACAATTCCCACATCTTCATAGCTAGGAACGCAACCATATATAATTATCCATCAAAAACACCAGAAAAACCCAAAACATAAAAATCTCCAAGAAATGAAAAATCATCAAAGAAAAAACAGCCAAAAAGACAATAATAAGCAAAAGCAAAAACAAGGTTTTTCAGGCTTAATCTCGACCTTTCTAAGCTAAAAAGTTAAAACCACACAATTCTATGCAACAATATGGCAAACCCAAGCGCAACTTCAGTTTTCACCCTCCTTGCATCGCCAATCCAAGATGCCTTAGCCAAGCTTGGGTTTACAGAACCAACCTTGCCACAAACCAAAGCATTTCCAGCAGTTCTTAATAACGAAAACGTGCTGCTGGTTGCGCCGACGGGGAGCGGAAAAACAGAGGCGGTCATGTTGCCCGTTCTTTCAAAGCTTGTCGAGTTAAAAGAAAAACCCTTAGGAATTGCCGTAATTTATATTACTCCTCTGCGTGCGTTAAACCGTGATATGCTTAGGCGTTTGACTTTTTGGGCAGAAGAACTGGGCATAACAACGCAAGTTCGCCATGGTGACACTGAACTAAAAACTCGGCGGCAGCAAGCCAAAAAACCACCCCAGATGTTGGTCACCACTCCCGAAACTTTACAGGCGATTTTGCCGGGGGCACAGATGAGGCGACACCTCAAAACTGTTCAATACGTGATTGTGGATGAAGTGCATGATTTGGCTTCAAGCAAACGTGGAGCTCAACTCTGCTTGGCATTGGAACGCCTACGTGAGGTTACTCAGAGGGATTTTCAGCGAATCGGCTTGTCCGCAACCGTTGGAAACCCCGAGGAAATCGCCAAATACATCGCTGGAACCAACCGAAAAATCAACATAATCCAAGCGTCACCAGAAAAAAGTTACCACTACAATGTGGAGAATCCGTCGCCTGTGGAAGCCGATTATGATGTTGCAGGAAAACTAGACACTTTACCCGAGGCGGCTGCACGGATTCGGCGTATGCTTGAGTTGATTGATTCTCACCAGTCAACCTTACTTTTTGTTAACAGCCGCACCCTTGCTGAAGCGTTAGGGCACAAGTTTATGCTGTTACATCGTGACGACATTGCTGTCCACCATGGCTCCATTTCCAAAGAGGAACGGATTGCCATTGAGGACGCTTTTAAGGCTGGCGAGTTGAAGGCAATTATTTGCACTAGTACATTGGAGTTAGGCATTGATGTTGGCAGCGTAGACTTGGTTATTCAGTACATGTCTCCAAGGCAAGTTAGCAGTCTTATTCAACGTGTTGGTAGAAGCGGTCACAGCCTTTCCAAAGCTTCAGAGGGCACCATTATCACCGTTTACCCAGACGACACGTTAGAAGCTTTAGCCAGCGTCAAAAACGCAAAACAAGGCTTAATCGAGCCAGTCTTGATGCATGAAAAAGCCCTTGACGTGCTGGCGCATCAAATCTGCGGTTGCTTGATGGATGAGCAGCCTGTAACAGTCTCGGAGCTACTGCGGCTAATCCACCGTGCCCATCTTTACCGAAGCCTCCAGAAAAACGAGCTGCTTGACCTGCTACACTTTTTAGACAGCCTAAACCAATTAAGAATCAACGAAGACGACACGGTTTTGACCAAAACCCGAAAAACCCGCGAATACTACTACAACAACCTATCCATGATACCCGACGAACGCCGCTATCCAGTAATCAACATTTTGAGCGACCGCAAAATCGGCACTTTAGGCGACGAATTCATGGCGTTGCACGCGCGGGTGGGCTTGAATTTTATTATGAAGGGCAAAGTGTGGCGTATTGTGCAGATAGAGGAAGAAACGGGAACGGTTCACGTGGTTCCTTCTGAGGACCCGATGGCGTCGGTGCCAGGTTGGGATGGAGAAATCTTGCCAGTACCGTTTGAGCTTGCACAACAGACCGGGGTTAATAGGCAAAAAATTGCTGATGCTCTAAAAATAACTGGCAATACGGAAGCGGCAGTGGAAGTTTTAGCCAAGGAATTAGGGTCAGACAAATTCAGCATGCAAACTGCCATCGCAGAAGTGGAAGAGCACATCAAGCAAGGTGCCCCACTGCCAACACAGGACCATATCGTGATTGAAGTTTACGACAAATACCTTGTTGTTCACGCCTGTTTTGGCGAATTGGTCAACAAGACATTGGGCGGCATCTTTGATACTGTGCTTTCGGAGCGGGAAGTTATTAGTGGCTGGTGGACTGACGGTTACCGCATCCTAATTGAGGGTCCACGCAAGTTTAACAAACTTGAAATCGCTGAGTTACCCCAAACCCTTTTCGGTCTAAACGACGAGCAAGTAGATTATGCGTTTGAGAAGTACTTGCAGGCCAAGTTCCCATTCGGTTATAAGATGAAGTTTGTTGCGGAACGCTTCGGCGTTTTGCCGCGCGGTAAAACGATGAGTTACCAACGCCAAGCCGAACTCAAATCGCGTTTTGATAATACGCCGGTTTACCGTGAAACCATCAGGGAAGCCATGATGGAAAAAGTCGACCTTGAACGCGCCAAACAGGTAATGCGGGACGTTAAAGAGGGCAAAATTAAGGTTTCAACCCTAATTGACTACGAAAATCCCACGCCACTTGCTTATCACATTCTATCCAAGTTTGCCGACGTAACCGAGCTGATGGCGCCCGAACGCGTAATCGTCAACAACATAGACAAACTCAAAATGGCAATAGACGCACGCGAAACCACGCTCATGTGCATGAAATGCGGTCAATGGAGCACACACCAAAAAATCAAAGAACTGTCAGACCAGCCAGAATGCGGAAACTGCGGCTCAAACCTGCTTGCACCCCTGTATCGAAGCCAAGACGAATCCCATTTACGAGATATGCTTCAGCGTAGGCGTGAAAGCAAAGAATTAACTCCGGAAGAGCTTAAAGAACTTAGCCAAGCACGTCGCAAAGCGGATTTGGTTTTGAGTTACGGCAAAGACGCGGTTAGAGCATTGCAGGTTAAAGGGGTAGGCCCAGAAACTGCCTCACGCATTCTAGGCAAAATGCATCCAGAAGAGAACAAATTTTATTTGGACCTGCTAAAGGCTAAGATACAGTTTCTTCGTACAAGAGAATTCTGGGACAAATAAAGTCAGAACCAACCCATTTGGATGCTATTAGAAACTCATTGCAGAAACCTATAGGGGTAGGTGCTATTGGAGTTTCTGCAAGTCAAAGTATGTTGAAAAAGGGAAAGTAAAGAGTTTATTCGATGTAAATTGCTGGTTGATACGGCATTGCCATCGGTGCACGGTTTTTGGGGTCAAAACGGTCTTTGTCGTCTTCACTGTAAACGCTGACTTCAGCTCCGAAACGGTCCTTAAGGAAACCCAAAGCGTCGGCAACAATCTGCTTCTCATCGACGGTTTGGATTTTAACCATGTTTGCTTTTCGGTTACTTGCCAGTTTTGTTGATGCTTTGATGATTTTGGGTACCAAGGCGGCGATGTCTTTCATGTGTGGTTTAAGTTCAGGGTCTGCGGCGAATTCTTTCATGAGTTCGGGAATTTTCGCTTCACCGGAAACGACTTTTTCGAGGACTTTTAAGTAGATTTGCCATTTCCAAGCTGCAGCAGCGTAGAAGACGAGGCGTTTGGGCGTGATTTTGGTTGCTTTGAGGATGTTTTGTGTGTCGGTTAAGATGTCGGTGATTAGGTTTTCTTGCTCTTCAGCGGCAAAATCCAGTTTAGCTTCGTCAAACTCTGGCCATTTAGCTACACTAATAAAGCCAGTTTCGCCTGTTTGGCTCCAAAGTTCCTCACACATATAAGGAGCAAACGGGGTAAGCATCTTAATCCAAACCTTAACCGTCTCGACAAGCGCGGCTGCGTTTGCGTTGCCTTTCCTTTGAATGTACCATCGCAGGTCATTCCACACTTCGAAAAGCGCCGTTTGCAGCGCAGTGCGTGTTTTAAGTTCATCAAGACTCTCGGTAACTTCACGGATGCGGTACTGCAGTTTGCTTTGCAGCCAACGTTCCAGCACAGTGTTTTCATCCTGTTTGGTGGTTGCGATGATGTTGCTTGCAAAACCATTTAGGGATTCAAACTTGGTTTTGAGGTCGCTTACGTTGTCTGCTCGCCAGTCTGGGTCATCCATGCCTTCAGCGCCAATCATGAGTCCACAGCGGGTGGCGTCTGCGCCGTATTTGTCGATGGCGCCTTTCATTGTGATGAAGTTGCCTTTGCTTTTGTGCATGCCTTGACCTTCAACCATGAGCATGCCGTTTACGCCGATGCCTTTTGGCCAATGTTCTGGCGGGAACAGGGCGGCGTGGTGGAAGATGCAGAATGAGAGGTGGTTGGGTACGAGTTCTTTTGCAGAGTTTCTTAGGTCGAATGGGTACCAGTAA
Organism: Candidatus Bathyarchaeota archaeon; assembly: GCA_963832745.1. Taxonomy (GTDB): domain Archaea; phylum Thermoproteota; class Bathyarchaeia; order Bathyarchaeales; family Bathycorpusculaceae; genus Bathycorpusculum. Next base: position 429,232 of record CAWHVC010000005.1, read on the forward strand.
AGGAATTCGTTGCGCATTGAATCTAAAAGCTCAACGCTGATGCCGGTTGCGGTGCTAATTTGGTTTTTGTCGCCTTTGCCATAGTAAATGTAGTCAAAAACTTCTGGAACAAGCGCTTCTGGAGCGATCTTGTTTTGGTTAATGTGCTTGTTTATGGTGTAGAATGCCATGTAAATGGTGGAGTCGCTTAAGGTTTCAATTATCCAGCCTTTACCCCAGGGCAACGGCGTTCCAAAACCGGTGGTTCTTGCGCAAGCCCATTCACGGAGCCAATCGATGGTGGTGTAGAAGCCTGTGCGGGCGCCTTCAGGGTAAATCCTCATTTGCGCCACCACTTCTTTGGCTTTCTCTTTCCACTGCGGGTCAGAATAGTTTAGAAACCATTGGTCAGAAAGAATCTTGACAATGCACTGTGTCATGCATCGGCAAACCACTTGTTCAGGCAAATCATACATGCTGTCGGAAACGCCAAGTTTGTGGAAGTCAGCAATCAATAAATCTTTAACTTCACGGATTGATTTGCCAGCGTAGACGCCGCAGTTGGGTTTTAGTTTGCCGCTGTGGAATTCTTTCTTGTAAAGCTCTTTAGTGGCTTGATCCGCTTTGGGGTCATGCTGATCTTTGATTCCCATCTGCTCAACAATTTCAACAGCTGGATACTCTCCGAACCCGTCAACTTTAATGATTGAAATCGGCTTAATCTGCAAAACCACTTGTGGGTCAACACCGAAATCGCGCATGACTTCGGGTTTCTGCTGCAAATCCTTCAATGCCAACCAGTCGAAGGGTGCGTGAGCAGGAACGCTGTAAACGACACCTGTTGCCGTTTTGGGATCAACAAACCAGCCTGGCAGGATCGGGAACTTTTCGTGGGTAACTGGATTTTCAAATGTTTTGCCGATTAATTCTTTACCTTTGAAAACGCGGTGTATTGTGACGGTTTTTTGTTGCTCTTTTAGTTTTTCTGCGGCTTCTTGGCTGATTATCCAGTTTTCACTGTTAACCGTGGCTTCTACGTAGGTAGAGTCGGGGTTAATCCACAAGTTGGTTATGCCGTAAATGGTTTCTGGACGGAAAGTTGCTGCTGGCAAAACTGTGGTTTCATCAAGTTTGTACTTGATTATAGTGTATTCTTCAGGGGTTACGCCTTCACCGATTTGACGGTCATGGTCGCCGGTGGGGCTTTGGTCTTTTGGACACCAAACAACCGGATGAGTGCCCCGTGTAACGTAGCCTTTTTCTTTTAGGTTTTTGTATTGCCATTCAATAAATTTCTGAAAAGTCGGCCAAACCGTAGTGAATTCTCTGCGCCAGTCAACTGAGAATCCGATGCGTTTAGCGGCGATTTTGCCTTCACTTGTGTAATATTGAGCCATATATTTTGGGTCAACAAACTTTTGCAGTTGCTCTTCTGGGACGCCGTCTACTTCGCGCAGGACACGGATGAATTCTTGGTCGCCTCTTGCTACACGTTGACTTGCACCCAGCAGAGGTTGTCCAGTCCAATGCCATGCCCAAGGCCAAAGCACGTTGTAGCCTTGCATGCGTTTGAAGCGGGCGTAAGCGTCAACTCTGCTGGCGGAGAAAGCGTGACCAACATGTAAGGGTCCGTTCATGTATGGGAACGGGAATGTTACCATTACTTTTTGTCTTGCCGGGTCTGGGTCTGCTTCGAATATGTGTGCGGCTTCCCATCGGGATAGCCATTTTTCCTCGACTTGCTTTGTTTGGCTCATGAAACCTGTTGAGTAAGAATTTAGCTATTAAGACTTTTGCTTCCTAACCATTTTTGAATTATACAGAAAACGTAAAAGCAAGCGTATAGCGGTGGTTAAGAAAAAGTTAAATCAGGTTACCGCTAACGATACTTTATGTCAAGGGAAAGCTTAGCGGAAAAACTAATAGCTACATTGAACCAGAAAAGCGAAAAAGCCATTGACGCAGCAAAACAGTTAATTTTAGAAGAAAAATTTTGTGGGGAAAAAGTTAACCAGACTCTTGAACAGTACACTGCAAAGTGGAGTGATAGCACAAGACCGGGAACGTTGGCTTTAGCGTTTGAAGCCGTAGGGGGAAACCCGGGTGATGTGGTGCCTCTTCAGACTGCGTTAGTGCTTATTGACGCCACAATGGATGTTCATGACGACATTATTGATGGTTCAATCGCCAAAAAGAACGTTAGAACGGTTTATGGCAAACTTGGGAAAGAAGCCACTTTGCTTCTGGGCGACGCTTTTATGGTTAAAGGTTTTAGGCAACTAAATAAGGCCACCGAGAATTTATCGAAAGAAAAAAGACAACAAATTGTAGATGCAGTTAACAGTTTTCTTCTTGAAGTAGTTGACGCACACATCAGCGAAGCACAGTTAAAGACTAAGAAGTGGAATATAACTCCTGAAACGTACCTGCAAGTTTTAACTGGTAAAGCGGCTGATATTGATGGGCGCATGAAAGTTGGCGCTATTTTTGGTGGAGGGTCACCAGGTGAGGTTGAAGCTTTGGGCAAGCTTGGAAGAAACCTTGGGGTTTTGCTGGTGATTAGGGCAGAATATGTGGACATGTTTGAGACTGATGAGTTATCAAACCGTGTTAAGAATGAATGTTTACCCTTGCCTGTACTCTATGCCATTCAAAACAGGACCGCGAAAGGAAAAATCAAAAAAATCTTGTTAAAAGAAAAAATTACTCAAAAGGATTGCGAAGCTGTTCTTGAAATTTTGGACAAATCGAAGGAAATGAAAAATCTTAAAGAATATTTAGCAAAAATTGCTTTTGAATCAAAAATATTGGCAGAAAGTATAAAGGGAATTCAAGCACGAAACGACTTAAACAATTTAATCGCTTCATTGCTTGAAAATCTTATAGTCCTCTTTAGATGGTAAAGCGGACTGGTTTCTTTCTCACTTGTTTAACTGCCTTCATCCCTTTCACCTGTATATCTGTAGAACGCAGACACAATATAAGCTTTGTTGTACTACAGACATACAAGTGATAAAAAGCATGCTAAAAATACGTATTTTAGATTCATAAGGTTATAGGGCATGTATGCAATAGCACTACTTAGATGTGCAAAACAAAACTCACCGATTGGCCAGTACTTTTTCTGGTTGCGAACAGCATATCCTGGTTTAGCCTTACCATGCTTATTATCGGAGATTTTGCTGGAGCATATTCAACAAATGAAACATTAACTATTGCAGCAGGCTATTTCGGTGGCCTAATAATATCGGCAACAATAGGCGCCACCATTTTACAAAACAAATTAAGAAACAAAGGGTTTTTGGCCTCATGGATTCTCTTTGGTGTTGCAACGTGCATAATATTTTCCCAAGTGGGCTTCACGGACGTTTTAAACATTACTTTAGCCTCACTAGTCCTCGGAGTATCAGTGGGTTTAGGAATACCAACATGTTTTTCATTCTTTGCAAATCAAACAAAAATTGAAAACAGGGGAAAAATAGGGGCAATACTGTTCTTTCTCATCCAATTTTTCAGTGCCATAATAATTCTTTCACAAACTGACATGGGAATCAGCAATCAATTTTTAATACTTGCATTATGGCGATTGATAGGCGCAGTAGGAATCATTAGTTACAAATCACCATTGAATCAACAAAAAGAACCGGCGACATCCATTAGGTCAATCATCAAAGAAAGACCCGTTCTCCTTTTCTTCCTGCCATGGTTCCTGTTTACCTTAGTGAATTTTATTGAGTCACCAGTAATTGAGACTTATTTTGGTCCAGAACTTTTCAATAGTTCAGTGATAGCAACCACTTTTATTAGCAGCATTTCAGCGTTCCTTGCCGGAACGCTCTGCGATATCAAAGGTCGAAAAATCACAGGCATAATAGGTTTCGTTCTTTTAGGCTTAGGTTACGCGTTTCTAAGTTTTCTTAACTGGTCCTGAGAAGATTATTGCACAATATCTGTACATTTTATGCGATGGATTAGCATGGGGCATTCTTTTTGTTACATTCATTTTTGTCGTGTGGGGAGACTTATCAGAAGGCAAAAACCGTGAAAAATATTATCTTGTGGGCAGCATGCCTTTCCTCTTTTCAGGCATGATAGAAATGCTAATTCAACCAATTGCAAAGGACATTGCTATAGGCACAGCATTTTCTCTTGCCAGTTTCTTCTTGTTCTTAGCAATCGTCCCATTGCTTTATACAACTGAAACTTTGCCTGAAAAAGCCATGAAAGATAGGGACCTTAAGAGTTATCTTGAAAAAGCTCAAAAAGTTGCTGAAAAAGAAGCCGCCAAAAAACATCATAAAGAAAAATCTAAATCTCAGAAAAAAGAAGAAAAGGAAACTGCTGAGGAAGAGAATTTTAAAGAGTACGAAGAAGCTCAAAAATTGGCAGAACAATACTATTAAGCACGCGTTACGTAATGGCTTGGCATGTTCTTTCACGTGATACTCACCACGGACTGCAACCTTCAATGTAAATACTGCTTCGGCGAATCCCTTGACGATTTTGACGAAGACTTCAGTGACGACTTAACAGTAGACTATTCATTGCCAAGAAAAATCACTTATAACATCAAAATGTTAAAAGAATTTTGCAGCAAAGACCCCGACTGTGTATTGACGTTTTATGGCGGCGAACCTTTGATGCAGATGGAGCCGCTTAAGCAAATCATGGACAATATTGAACCTAAAATGTACATGATGCAAACCAACGGTTTACTTCTTGACAAACTTGAGTCCAAGTACGTTAACCGTTTCCACACCCTGCTTGTCTCAGTTGACGGCGAGGAAGTTTTAACTGATTATTACCGTGGAGCGGGCACTTTTCGCAAAGTCGTCGATAACCTAAAACTCATAAAACAAAACGGCTTCAAAGGCGAATTAATCGCCAGAGTCACAGTGATGGAGCAAACAGACATTTACAAACAAATCCGCTGGCTACTTGAAAACAAAGAGTTCCCATTCACTTCGTTACATTGGCAGCTTAACGCTGGTTTCTGGGGCAACGATTACCAAAGACGCAACTTCAAAGAGTGGTCAGAAACCAACTATATTCCAGGTGTTAGGGCGCTTGTCAAATTCTGGGTTGATACTATGGAACAGAAAGGTCAGGTGCTAAAGCTTTACCCAATTTTAGGCGTAGCATACTCAATGCTGCATGATGAAAACGTGAATTTTCTGCGTTGCGGCGGCGGATGGGTAAATTATGCCATTCAAACAGACGGTTACATTTTGGCTTGTCCAACAATGTGGGGAATGACGCAGCATTACCTGGGACACATCGCTGATGCACATCCGCTTAAGCTTGAGAAAGTGTTTGTTAATCAGCCGCCTTGCTCTGAATGTGAAATTCTAAACATGTGCGGTGGCAGATGCTACTACGCCAACGTAACGCAACGGTGGAGCGTGGATGCTTACAAGGAAGTCTGCAACACAGTCAAAGCCCTTGTTGATGATGTCTCAGTGGAGGTTCCACGCATAAAACAGTTAATAGCTCAAGAAAAAATCAGCTTAGCAGATTTTGACTTTATCAAATACAACGGCGCTGAAATCATTCCATAAATAACCCTTTTTTATGAATTGCAACCCATTTTTCGAGTTTTAGAAATAGTCAAGTTTGGGGTAGCTGGGGTTGTTCAGGATTAAGCGGAATTTTAACGGTCACAGTTGTTCCTTGTCCAAGTGTGCTGTCAATCAAGAGCTTGCCGCCGTGAGCTTCCACGATACGTTTGCAGATGGGTATCCCGAAACCCATGCCCTTAGCTTTTGTTGTAAACAAGGGGTTACCCAGCTTCTGCAACGTTTCTTTAGTCATGCCCTCGCCGGAATCAGTGAAAGCTACAACCCAGTTTTTCCTAGTCTGTTTGCTGATTATTGTTAGGTTTCCTCCTTTTGGCATAGCATCAAAAGCGTTCTTGAGGATGTTTAAAAAGACGCGAAGCATTTTTGCCGAGTCAAATTTTACTGGAGCATCATTTGAGGCTTGATGGACAACTTTGATGTTCTGCGGTACCTGAATTGTTGATAAAGTGTAAGTGAAGAATATTGACGGATTGTTCTCGGTTAAGTCTACCTTGACAGTTCTTGAGTATTCCAGCAGGTCGTTCACGATTTTGTTTGATTGATCTATGCAGTCATCGATTAAGTCAAGCATTTCCTTGGTTTTAGGGTTAGAATCATTTCTTGTTTTTCCCTTCAAATAGTATGTTGCAGCTTTCATGCCCGTTAATGGGTTACGCAAGTCATGACCCACCATCGCGGCTAATTCGCCGATGGCTGCGAGCCTTTCCGTTTTTACCAGTTTTTCTTGTGTTTCTTTAAGCTGCTTTGTTCTCGCCTCAACTAGCCGTTCCAGTTTTGTTGAATGTTGGCTTTCCAGTCGCCTTTTTTCGGTTACATCTACAGCTAACTCTAACGCAGACATAATCTTGCCGTTTTCATCTTTAATCGGGGTTACAATAAGTTCTGTGCATCTTTGTTCGCCCTTCTTGTTGATGAAGTAGTAATCGTGACGATTTACTGATTCGAGGTTATCAAAAATCTTTTGAACACCACAGCCATCACATACGCCTTGTTCATTGTTAAATATTGTATAGCAAAGCTGATTTTGGATAGACTCATTCCGTAATCCCCGCATAAGCTTGTTAGCCCATAATATCCGGTAATCTCTACTAATGATGGCAAGGCCTGCATCAATGTTTTCTGTAATTGTTTCAAGAAGGTCACGTTCCTGTTTTAGGGACTCTTCCATTTTTTTACGGTTAGAAACGTCATGAACGACACCTGCAACGTATTTTTTGTCTTTAAGCTGAAGACTAGTTGCTGACAATTCAGCTGGGAAAAAGGTTTTGTCTTTTCTAACAGCGGTAACTTCGAGAGCTTTGTTACTTTTCTGTTTGTTTTTAGCAAGTTTCTTAAGGCAAAACTTGTGATCTTCCCGGTTTTCGGCTGGAATAACTAAGTCACTTAACCTTTTTCCAATTGCCTCTTGTATGGGGTAACCAAACATTTTTTCAGCTGATGGATTCCAATAAACAATTTTATCGTCTTCGTCAACTAAAATTAATGCATCAATCGCTGTTGTGGCTATGGCGCGGAATTTTTCTTCACTTGCGATTAAATCGTCTTCAAGCTTTTTACGTTCAGAAATATTTTTAGTGTTAACCACAAACCCAATTATTTTCCCGTTTCTATTTACTGGGTTTGAATTAATTTCTGCAGGGAACTCTTGGCCAGCTTTATTTGTTAAGGTGTATATTTCTGTTTTAAGAATGCCAGTTTTAATAATTTTTTCTAAGGCATACTTAACCCGTTTTTGTTCTCTTTCCGGTACGTGCTTGAAAATATTCAGGTTAATTGCTTCGTCTCTAGATGAGTAACCAAAAAGTTTCATGGCGCCCATATTATAATCTAACAATCGACCATCAGGTGTAATAAATGATATAGCATCAGGCGATGATTCGAAAATAGTCCGCATCTTTTCAGCGCTTTCTTGGATTTCACGTACTTTTTCGTTAACTAAAGAGGCAAGTCTTTGAGAGTCTTCCTTTAATTTTTGCTCAACAAGTATCCTGTTAGTTATATCTCTAAGAATGATTAAAACAGATGATTGATAACCGAAGAAATTAATTTTTTTAGCGTTTAACTCAAAGTATCTTTTCGTATTATCTGCAGATTTTATACTTATCTCGTACGGGGGAACTTCAATATCTAAAAGTCTTTTTTCCAGATTTTCTTTTACTAAAGCTAAATCTTCAATCATCAAATTATCAGTTACAAAAGAGCTTTTACCAGTCCATTCATCATTTCGGTGGCCTGTAACTTTTTCGAATGCATGATTTATCAGCAAATAGTTGCCTTTTTCGTCAATTATTGCTGCTGGGTCGGCGATAAAGTTTAGCAACAAGAGAAAGTTATCTATTGCATGTTCAGCGTTTGTATCCTGCATGCTTTTCACCGATATTTACCCAAGGAAGTTCAAGTATGCTAACTCGGTGATACTAAAAGGGTTTTATGAAAGCATAATACACATTACCAATTTAGTCCGCAAGAGCAGACGGCGGGTTAAAGGTAAGGTTATCAAAGTTTTTTGTAAACCACATCGCGTTCGCGGGCTTGTTGCGACAGTTTTAACCCGATGCTTTGTCCAGCTTGAGCTCGCGAAATGCTTTTTCGGTCTATCTGTATTGAATCGACCGTTTGGTCGAAATCTGTTAATGGCCCCTTGATTGATATTCGGTCTCCCACGGATAAAGGCAGTTTCAAATCGACAACTGCTAAGTTGATTTTTGTGGAAAAATGCGCTACACTTCCAATTTCAATAACGTCCTCTTCCATTTTTGACCCATCAGCCTCTGGCATATTCCTACAGTTGATTAAGAATAAAAGATTTACCACACTTATCAAACAGGAAAAGGCTTTTTTTAGTTTGATTCAAAAAATTAAACTGTATAACAGTTTCACAAAAAATGTGCAGAAAGATGAAAAACCATAACAACCTGGTAAAACGAATGATTTAGCATATGCAGCATATGCTCCAGAAATTTACCAACCTGCTGTCGCGTCGTCTCCTGTTTGTTCCAAGGCTTTCTTGTCTTCCTCACTTACATCAGGAGGAACATCAACTCGGTGACCTCCTTCCTCAAAGATTTCCCGCTTCTTTTTCTTGCGTTCAATTGTAATTTGCCCTTTCTTAGTCTCGTCAGATAAACCCGGCACCCCCAGAGAAAGTAATAACAAAGCAAAAATGGAGGAGGAACTTATTTTTTGAGTGTAACACGCACGGACCATTCAAGCTTATCAATTAATTCGGAAGCATCTTCGTTAATAGCGTTATTTTTCAGGTAATCAGCAAGTGCATCTTCTACTTTGTTCCAGACGTTCTCAGTATCCAACTCCTCCACAAGTGTTCGTCCAACATTTTCGCAGATTTCTGTTCCCTGCCTATCACTAATATTTACGGTTTCCAACATTTTTCACCTCATCAAATAGCAGAAAAGCTCCATAATTAATCTGCGTGACTGTAAAGCATCAGCAACAAAATTTTGTTTTTAGCTTGATTTTTAGCCGTTAGGACCTGCACTTCTTAGGTTTATGCAATGAGTTTCTAATAGGATCCAAATAGACTGGTGATTTCTCTGCAGATTAGGAAGAGTTGAATAGATGCTTTCTTTGCAGCTTATTCGTGGGTTTTATTGTTTTTGAGCATTTTTATGCTAATGATGATTACCCAGATGGAGCCGGTTAAGCCTGAAATGGTTTCTGGGATGGCTACGTTGGGAACATAGTGTATGGTGTAGTAGAGAATCCATGGTGCCGCAGCAACGAAAGAGGCAACCAATGTGAAGACTGCTAATCCAACCTTGCGCCTCAGATACAATGCCGCGGTTATAACCCAAAAAGCAATCGGCAAAGTAACAAAAAACAACACTGAAACAATGTAATGTATGGGACGAAAACTTTCGTTAAATATGCCAATCGCCATCAACCAAATGGTTGCAACTGCAAAAACCATAGCTCCAGCTCTTCCAACATTGGAGCCTTTGAAATAACTAAATAAGCCCATGACGGCAAAAAGGAATCCTAACAAGCCCGCCGTGAAAAGGCCTGAGTTGAAAACGGGACCAGTTATGCCAGCTACGACGCCTAAATCGCTTAAAGCGTTATTGACCCAGCTAAATTCTGCGTAAGAAATAATCGCTATACCAATGCAAGTGAATGCAACTATAGGTACCGCTAAACCGCAGGCTGCACCTATTTTCTTCAAGACTATCTGAGTTGACATGAAGGTTCCTTGTTTGTGGTATCAGCGTTTAGGGTTTTAAGCGTTTGCGTTTATTCTCAAGCCAAACCTCAACGCACCAGTTTCTTTTTGTATTATTTTATAGATTATTTTTTCACTTTTTTGTGGTTAATTTTAAATTACGCGATAATAACTTAAAGAGGAATTGAGAGGGGAAAATATTCAATGGCAAAAGAAGCGAATAGCCTACGTCGGTTTGGAGTCGACCTTGTAGGAGCAATTCCGTGGGGAACCCATCTTTGCCAGTTTTACGTTTCAAAACAGGATTTAATCGATATTTTAGTTCCATATTTTGCTGAAGGCTTACGAAGTAACGAGTTTTGTATGTGGGTTACTTCTTTGCCGCTTGAGGTTGAAGAAGCAAAAACGGCTCTCAAAGAGCGAGTTCCCGATTTAGAAGATTACATCAAAAAAGGGCAAATCGAAATAATCAGTTATGACCACTGGTACTTGATAGATAGCCAGTTTGGTTCAAAGCAAATCTTGCAAAACTGGGTAAATAAAGAAAAAACTGCAATCGAACAGGGTTTTGAAGGGTTACGGTTATCTGGAAACACGTTTTGGGTTGAGCATGATTTATGGGAAAGCTTTACCGATTACGAACATGACGTCAACTCAGTACTAAAACAGCATAAAATTATTGCGTTGTGCACTTACGGCTTAAACCACTGCACAGGAACAGACGTTTTAGATGTTTTACGTAACCACATAGGCACTTTAGTTAAGCATAATGAAAGATGGTTAATGCTTGAAGATGCCTCAAGACGCAAAGCGGTAAACGGTGCCCTAAAAGTTAGCAAACAAAAATACAGTACATTATTTCAAAACATGGCAAGCGGTTTTGCGTACCACAAAGTAATCTACGACTCTAACGGTAAGCCGATTGATTATGTTTTTCTTGAAATTAATGATACTTTTGAAAAAATGACAGGGCTTAGACGGGAAAAAATTATAGGCAGACCCGTAACTGATGTTCTTTTGGGAATCCAAAATGACCCTGCTGATTGGATAGGAAAATACGGAAATGTAGCTTCCACTGGTTGCACTGCAAAGTTTGAAGACTACAATCAAGCTTTAGACAAATGGTTTTCGGTTTCAGCTTTTAGTCCAGAAAAAGGCTATTTTATTGCTACATTTGAGGATATTACTAACCACAAAAAAGCTGAAGAAGCGATAAAAGAAAATGAGGCAAGACTCAAAAAATTAAACCGCACCTTAAGAGCCATTAGCAACAGCAACCAAGCCATCATGCGAGCCACCGATGAAGAATCATTCATGAAGGAAGCTTGTAGAATTGTAGTTGAAGATTGCGGCTACAAGATGGTTTGGGTAGGCCTTGCATTAGAAGACACAGCAAAAAATGTTAAGCCCGTTGCTTTTTCAGGTTTTGATAAAACCTACTTAGATTCTTTAAAGATTACTTGGGCAGACACTGAACGCGGACAAGGCCCCACGGGAAGAGCTGTCCGAACTGGTCAACCCCAGTTTTGTCAAAGCATGGCAAACGATGTACTATTCAAGCCTTGGCGTGAAGAAGCCCTAAAACGTGGGTACGCCTCATCCGCCGCTTTACCCTTGAAAATAGGCGGCAAAGTAATTGGCGTATTAACATTATACTCAACAGAACCCACAGTATGCTCCGATGAAGAAATTAAGCTTCTTACCGAGCTGGCAAGTGACTTTTCACAAGGAATGAAAATTCTGCGTATCCGCAAAGAAAAAGAACAAGCCGAAATTGATATTCAACGACAAGCGGCGCTTCTTGATTTAAGTCCCGATGCCATTTTTGTCCGCAAGTTAGATGGCACAATTACTTTCTGGAGCAAAGGCGCGGAAAAGAGCTACGGTTGGACAAAAGAAGAAGCGATAGGGCAAAACTCGCATTCTATCCTTAAAACCAAATTTCCGCAACCATATGATGAAATAATTGCTCAAGTTAAACATACTGGAAAATGGTCAGGTGAACTTTTACACACTGCCAAAGATGGCAGGCAATTAACGCTTCAAAGTTTTTGGCAAGCAATATTTGACCTTAACGGGGAAATCGCTGAACTCTTAGAATCTAACTTGGACATTACTGAACGTAAACAGTTTGAGCAGGCACTTGAAAGAGCCAAAGTCGATTGGGAACGCACTTTTAACAGTGTACCTGACCTGATTGCTATTCTTGATGATAAACATAGGATTGTACGTGCTAACAAAGCTATGGCGCAAGTGTTAGGAACAGACCCAGAAAACTGTGCTGGACTTAACTGCTTTGAATGTGTACATGGTCAAGACGCTCCTCCCTCGTTCTGTCCACATACATTGGCAATGATGGATGGACAAGAACACACAGCGGAAGTGCATGAAAAACGACTCGGTGGCGACTTTATCGTTAGTGCTACACCACTTAAAGATGAACACGGTCACATACTTGGTTCAGTGCATGTTGCCCGCAACATTACGTTACGTAAACAGATGGAAGATAAGCTTGAAGAATACTCAAAAGAGCTTGAACATTTAGTTGAGGAACGGACTAAACAGCTTAGGGATTCTGAACGGTTAGCAACTATTGGTGCTACAGCAGGTATGGTTGGGCATGATATTCGTAATCCTCTGCAGGCTATTGCTAGCAGTTTGTATTTGGCAAAAACTGATTTAGACGCACTTTCAGAGGGTAAAGACAAAGAAGCCATAGTGGAGAGTCTAACAGAGATTGAAAAGAACGTTGATTACATTAACAAAATAGTAGTTGACCTTCAAGATTTCGCTAAACCTCTTAAACCCCTTCTTGCGAGCATTGACTTGTCTATGATTGTTCAAGATGTTATAAAAAGCCGTGTGTTTCCAGAAAACATCATCGTTACTACTTCGGTGGATTCTCAAGCGAACTGTTTTGTCGCTGACGCAACATATGTTCGACGTATACTAAGCAACCTTGTAAATAATGCTATGCAAGCAATGTCTAACGGTGGAAACTTAACCATAAGAGCTACCTGTGAAAAAGGTAACGTTGTAATTAATGTGCAAGACACGGGCATGGGTATTCCTGAAGAGGCAAAAGGCAAACTATTCACACCCCTGTTTACAACAAAATCAAAGGGTCAAGGATTCGGTTTGGCTGTTGTTAAACGGATGTCTGAAGCGCTGGGAGGCTACGTGTCTTTTGAAAGTCAGGCAGGCAAAGGAACAAACTTCACGGTACGGTTGCCCATCAAACATTAACTGCTCTTTTTTCACGTTACAGTAGCGCTAAGCAACCCATAACAAAAGCGGATGTTACTGGGTCGCTACAGTCACATATTGTTATTTTTCCAAACGCAAACAAGTACATGGAAAATATGCCAGACATAATTACAGTAAAAAATTTGAAAATGACTTACGGCGACGGAACAAAAGCCGTAGACGATATTTCTTTTAACGTTAATCAAGGTGAATTTTTCGGTTTTTTAGGTCCAAACGGCGCTGGAAAAAGCACAACCATCAAAATCTTGACTACTCTTCTAAGAAAAACTGGGGGCACCGTCTTTATTGCTGGGCATAATCTTGAAATTGGTTCCTCTGAAATTCGAAAAATCATTGGTGTTCAAAGTCAAGATACAACTGTTGATGGCGACTTGTCTGGCCGAGAAAACTTGATGCTTCAAGGTCATTTTCAGCAAATGCATGGTGACGCGTTAAAGACGCGTGTTGCTGAGTTGCTTAAACTTGTAGAGTTGGAGTCGGCTGCTGATAGGCGTGCAAGAAATTATTCGGGTGGCATGAAGAAACGACTGGATTTAGCCACTGCCCTTGTGCATAGGCCTAAACTGCTGTTTTTGGATGAACCCACAACGGGGTTGGATCCGCAGTCACGTTTGGCTATTTGGAGTTACCTGCAACGGTTAAACAAGGAGGAGGATACAACCATTTTTTTGACAACTCAGTATTTGGAAGAAGCTGACAGGCTTTGTGAACGTTTAGCAATTATTGATTTTGGAAAAATCGTTACCACTGGTTCCCCGGTTGCGCTCAAACGGGAAATTGGCGCGGATTCGATAAAATTGTCGATTGAAAACTGTGAACGTGATAAGCCCAAAGCCAAAGAATTACTTAATAGTCTTGAAGGCGTAACCAGCGTGATTGATTCTGGTCCAGAAGAATGCTTAACTGTTTATGCTAAAAACGCTGGACCCTTAGTCGCCGATATAGTACGTGCTTTTGACAGCAGTAACATTAAGCTTTTGTCAGTGACGTTTTCTTCACCCAGTCTTGATGACGTGTTTCTGCAGCATACGGGCAGAACGATACGTGCTGAAGACCTTGTAAAGGCGCCAAGCAGAATGCTGGGAGGGCGGCGATAAATGACAATGCTTTCGGATACACGTTACCTGTTTGTTCGGTCACTGAAAAAACTTGTTCGGAACCCTATTTTGCTGTTTTTTTCTCTGTTTCAACCCATTATTTTTCTGGTGCTTTTTACGCAGCTTTTTTCGGAACTGGCAAATTTTCCAGGGTTTCTACCGCCGGGCGTGAGTTATTTAGAGTTTGCAACCGCTGGCATTATTCTTCAGAACGCTTTTGGCAGTTCACTTCAGTCGGGCACTTCCATCGTGTTGGATATTGATTCAGGTTTCTTGCAGAAAATGCTTGTCACTCCTGTTCAGCGTCCAGCGATTCTGTTAGGCCGCTTAACCAGTGACGCTTTTCGGGTTGTTGTTCAATCAGCCATAATTCTGGTTCTTTCTTACCTGCTAGGTGGCTATGTTGTTACAGGCATTGCAGGTGTACTTTTAATCTTTTTTACAATAGCGTTTTTTGGGCTTGCATGGTCGGGGATTTCATTGGCGATAGGTTTGCGGACGCGTAGTTCTGAAACAGTTTTTGCTATCGGCGGCTTCATAACTTTTCCGTTGCTGTTTTTGAGCACTGCTTTGGTTCCGTCTGCCTCGTTGCCCAGTTGGATTAATACGATTTCACAGTTTAACCCGATTAGTTACGCGGTTAATGCTATTCGGGCGCTTATGATTACGGGGTTTGATTGGCCAACAATTCTTGCTGCTTGGGGAGTAATTGCCTTGATAGCGGTTGTTACGTTGGGGGCAACGTTGTATCAGTTTAGAAAAGTAGTGCGTTAAAAAATTTTAAACTGTAACGTTTAGGTTCTGTACGGCTAAGTAGATTTCGTTCCAGTTGTAAACTCGTTTAGTCAAGTTTCTTACGTTTAATGTCCGGTTCCATGGTTGGTCGTAAAGCAGCACGTTCTTGACTTTGTGTGTCCATTCTAAAGCGTCTACAAGTGAGTCTTCGACAATCAAGTCAAGCGGGTCAACGTTTGCGCGATATTTTTCGCCGACATTTAGCATGTGGAGTTGCGTGTAAGGTATGCCTTTTTCTTTTAGCCATGATTGTGTAATGTCTCGTAGGTATTCATAGCGGCCTGTTAAAAGGAGAATGTTGTGTCCTTCGCGGCTGAGTTTTTCAAGGGTTTCTTTTGCGCCAGCGTTAAGTGGTAAATCTTTTTTTAGTGTTTGGTTTACGAGTTGGTTGCCTTCGTCTTTGGTTATGCCTAAAACAATGTTTAAGTCGAAAGTGTAAATGTCAGTGGTTTTCAGGTTTACGCCGTAGTTTTCTTTGATGACGTCAAGAAGTGGCTGTGTAAAGTTGGCGATAACGCCGTCTATATCAAAGCCTAAATTCAAATGCACTTTTCCCCTTGTTCGCTTCAACTAGATAGTAACCGTGACTTTAAAGTTAAACTGTAAAACAGTCAACTATTGGATATAGATTTTTTGTTACTTTTGGCCCCAAACGGTTGCTGAATATGTTAAAGCATTCTTAACAAGTCAGCCTTAGTAATAATTCCAATGATTGAACCTTTTTTTGAGACTAGTACAGCAGGATACGTCTGTAAAAGGCTAGTTATCAACGTTAAGGGTGCATCTTCGTTGATTTGTGGAAAGGCTTCCTCCATGATGTCTCCCGTAGACTTTCTGGAAACTTCTTTAAGGTCTTTGCCTGCAAGAATCTGCCGCAAAATAGTTTTTTCCGATATGCTGCCTACGGATTGTTTGCCTTCAAACACTGGAACCTGAGAGTAACCGTGCTCTTTCATAAGGTTGACAACTTTGGATATGGGTTCATGCCGTTGAATACTGACTACGTCGTTTTGGACGATTTTTTCTGCTTGAACCTTATTTTTGAATTCCAGCTTTTCAAGTACCGTAAAGATGGTTTTTGCTTTAGTGTATGATGGGTCGATGGCGCCTGCTTCCAGTTTGGCAATTAAGGATTGGCTTACACTCGCCATTTTTGCGAGTTCAGACTGCTTTAAACCCAGTTGACGTCGACGTTTCGCTATGTCTTCAAGCGGGGGAAACATGGCAAAAATATGAGCTTTAACATTGTTATATCTTTTTTGAGAAATGCGCAGTAAATTTTTCTGCAATTGACTTTGAAAGGTTATAGAAGAGCTTAAATGGCAAGTTTGACCGCTCAGTACTCAGATATGCCGAAAAAAGCGATTTCTTCAAACGCGATAGATTTCATTCTGTCGCCCGATGAAATTGCTTCTGAACTTGAAAAAATTTCTAAAAACCCCCAATTGCTGAACATGATTTTTGCAGCGTTGTAAGCCCAGAGCAGGGTTGTGTAGACCCAGAGTGTCAGGAATAGGGCTTTCTTTTTTCTCAAGGGCCAATTACTTACCTGTTTAATGGTTTTTTAGGTTTAAAGTTGCTTTTGGGTCCACTTGTCTGTTATCCATTAAAACGCCTGTAAATTTCAAAATTTACATAGTGTAATTTAAAAAAATTAATATTTAAAACTTTAAAAATAACAATGTTAAATCAGCTATCGAACAAAAATGAATCTCTTGAGAAGCAAAGAATTCTGGGCTGCCTTATCCATTGTCATCGTCACTGTTATTTTGATGGCGACGATTTTACTGGACCTATTTAGCATAGGTTTCCGCTTGGGACCTTTCAGAGCAAATCATTGGCTTGTATGGATAGGAACCCTCTACATTGCAATCGCAGTACCCACACTAGCTATTCTAAAAAAACGGCGACCACAGAAGTACCTGACGCTTTTCAGAATTCACGTTTTCGGAAACCTATTTGCATTCCTGCTGATTTCCCTGCATTTCGCTAGCCAAATCGGTCGACCAGCAACCGCCTATCCAGAGTTGGGAACAGGATTAGCCCTCTACATCGTCATGATTTTGCTTGTTGCAACCGGCTTCAACCACCGCTTCCAAATAATACCCCAAATAAAATCCACAACAAGACGTTTCATGCATGTTGCATTAGCCTTTTCATTTTACATTATAATAGTTGTTCACATCTTGCATGGACTGGGAATAATTTAACCTAAACCAGTTGGCATCTACAAGTTGCTAAATACCCTTGCTCACCAGTCTATTTCTAAACCGCAGAAACTTAAGAGCATGGTCTGTACTGGCTAAAAAAACAGTTCAAAAGTACGGTTAAAAAACATTAAAACCCTGAAATGTTAGATTGGAATGGTGGGCCGAGCCGGATTTGAACCGGCGACCTTTCGATTATCAGTCGAACGCTCCAGCCGTGCTGAGCTACCGGCCCACTTTTTTGTGCGTGTCTGAAGTAAATATTAGTGTAGGTTTATAAGAATAACGGATAACGTTTTTTTCGTTTACCATGCTTTTATTTAGATAACGCTTTTTTCTTTAGTAGTTGTTGCTGAAAAAAGCCTTTGGCCAATAAACGTTTATTATCTAAAGAATTGGAGAACCTAAGAAAAGGCGACACTAGCTGCAATCAGTAAAACGCCGACAATAAAGAGAAAATTTTTTCACAAGTCTATAACTCCACTTGTGATTCTATCGTTAATTCTTGTTACAGTATGCAGGCTCGCTATATCGATGCTAATAGGGATTCTGGTACAGTCTTTAAGCCAAGAGTGTTAGCTATTTAAGGGTGCTTTTTTAAGTGCTTAACTGCTCGTGTGTAATTGTTTAATACTTTAGTTTTGTATAGATTAGAATTCTTATTGCTTGACTCTTCCATAGCGAAGATTTCTCTTCTTTTAGGTGCATTTAGCACTATCGCTTTATTGGCGATAAGCCTGGCGTCTCAAAAGCTTTCATAAAAGAGAAAACGGCGCCAACTAAATTTACTCGCGACTCTGTTAGCAGTTTTTAATTTTTGTTTCTTTGTGTGGATGTGGGGCTCTAAGTTTTTACACACTACACTGGGGACTTTGGAACTGGTTGCTTTTTTGGTTTGGGCTGTTTTTCTGCTGTGGTTTGAGTGTGGGGAAAATATTTGCGTCTCACTGTAACGTGAAATCCATGTTGGGATGTGGCAGTG
Source organism: Candidatus Bathyarchaeota archaeon (assembly GCA_963832745.1). GTDB lineage: Archaea > Thermoproteota > Bathyarchaeia > Bathyarchaeales > Bathycorpusculaceae > Bathycorpusculum. Next base: position 447,318 of record CAWHVC010000005.1, read on the forward strand.
TGGGTGTGGGATATGTTTGGTGTGGATGGGTAAACGGGCGGCAGACCTCTTTTTTCAACTAAATCCATCGTGTCCGTGCAATAGGATTAGAGAGGCAAACTCGTCAGATACGTTTTGGGTTTTTCGCAGAGCAAGCAATAATTGTTTACTTTATTTCTACACGTGAAAAAACATACAAACGACAAACGGTAAAGGCAAATAGGCAAACAAGAAACCATGCTTCACCTTGAAGATGGATTTAATAGGGATTACCATAAATCTTTATGTGCCACACCATTATTGTCTTTTCAGGAATCAGGGGCTCGTAGCCTAGCACGGCATAACGTCGAAGTGGTGACATCACCTTCAAGTTTTCTCTCAGCGAAACGCAGCTTCCCTTTTTTCGCGGGTGAAGCCGCCTAGTCCTCTAAAACATTATTCTTTACAAAGTCGTTTGGTTCCTTTTTGGTTTAAGACTCAAAGAGTCTAACTTCCAATGGGTTGAAATCTAAGAAAACTTAAACTTATGATGCAGTGGCTCTCCAGCCGATTTTTTTCTCATTATCAAGAACTGACTCTGACTTGATAAATTTGACAAGTTCAATCTTACCATTTTCCAGGTATATACACCAAACTTCTTTGATCCAATGACTGCAAAAATCGTTAAATAGCATCGACCAAACTCTTCCAATAGGAGTATCACCGCACTCAATTGCTATCTTCAGTGTCTTAGAACTGACATCAATGAAGTAATTTTCAAATGCAATATCCGCTGCCCCTAATTTACAAAGTAGAACGCTGCCCAACTTCTTCAGGGCGCGATGTGTCTCATTTTCACTTCCAGACTTATTCGGCAAGTCAACAAAAGATAATTCTTCTTTGATCTCTACCATTTCTATTTCTATACCTGCTTCTCTAAACTTTTTGAAGTCCTCTTCATCAGCTAGGTATGGAAAGTTTGTGTAAAGTACCAGACATGACCCCCCAGACTTGTATTAATAATATGACCTCTTATGCCTCTTTTGCTTTTCCATGTAGTGCTTTTTAATGGCTATTCCATCGGGCGATTAGTTTGCATTCCGTTGGCAACATCGCTAATTCTGCTAGATGCTTAAAACTTAACTGATTCATTTTTCTTCTCTCTTAGGTTTAGCTTGACTATACCCTTTTCACTTACCTCGCACTTGGCTCGTTCAATAGCTATTAATTCCACAAATTTTAGTGGATAAAGACGATCTAACCCTAATCTGATGAAAAGTGCTCCATTGTCACTATAAGATCTCGCTTGCCAACTTATAGTTTGTTTGTTGAAGACAAAAGTCTCTTTAGGAAAACCACCTAATGGTGAAACTATTCCTAATTTGTATTTTCCAACATTGAGAACTGCTTCAATAGCGGGTGATTTTGGCTGGGTATTATTCCACTCAAGTTTCATATCCTTTGAGCCCCGATGGAAATATAAGAAGTCAGGTATGGTGGGAAAAATAAGGTCAGGCAAGGCTCCTGTTTCTGCCGCTTTTTCAATGGCTTCAACAATCTTTTCACTTGTGAACATTCCAGTAACAGTCGGAATTTGTGTTTTAGCGGAAACTTCCTTTCCAATAATACTTCGTTCTGCTAGGGCTATTTCATGACCAAGATCTCTAAAGAGAAAATCATTGCAGTATTGAGTTTGCCCTGGCTTAAACCACTCAATTGGAAGACGCATGCTGTATCCTAAAGTCAGAAGGTTAGGTTCCTCTTGCTTTGTAATAACTTTTGTTTTGCATATGTCGGGAATAATCGTTTCATTTTGGAAAGTCTGACTTATTAGAGAAATGCCTTCGTTGATTTGTTTCTCGTCTAGAGTCGCTGTCCCGAGTTTTGGAAGAACGTCTTCAACATCCTCAATTTCAGTTCCTCTGCCTCTTTTGTGAAATCTTGCCAAATCAATCGACAAATTTTCGCAATCTTTCTCGATTATTCGGCAATTCTGCAGAAAAACAGGGGGTACCAGGAGAGTATCAGGTTTTTCCAATTCTTCCTTGAATTTCTTCTGATTTTTGTTAGTTTTTAAACAATGTTTTTATTATAGTTTTAAATGATAGTATTATATCCTAAAATAAGAGATATATAGTATAATAGATTAAGGGAAAGAATAATGGAAAAAATTGAAGCCCCAACTCATCGCATACTCGATACAATCTCTGCATTTTTAGGGGAACCTTTGTCAATCAATCAATTGACTGAAAAAATTAAAGAGAAGTATGGAACCGCCCATTATTCTAATACTTATAAAAAAATTAAGGAATTAGAAACTATTGGCGCGCTAACTATTGATTCGTACGGAAATTCTTGCATAATTAAGCCCAACTTTGATAATGAAATAATAATTGACTTGCTTTCCCAGATTGAAATAGAAAGAAAAATATGTTTTCTAAAAGAAAAAAATGAGTTCTCAAACATCTTTTCAACTCTAAGAAAGCAAATTGACGATATCTGTTCTATAAAGTCAATTAGTTCTATTGATTCTGAAAAAAACTCTGAGCTTAACAGGCTGGAATTACTTTTCTTAACAAGAGATCCTAAGGATCACAGGGAACATAGGGCTACAACTTGTGAGCTTTATAAGAGGACAAAAGAAATTCAAGAACAATATAATCTGCGGATAGATAGTTTAATCCTTAATGAAAGCGACTTTTCCTTTTTCATAAGCTCAAAAGAAATCAACCCATTAAGAGAAGTCATCAGAAGAGAGATAACAATTTTCTGCCCACAAGCTTATTGGAGTAAAATTAAAGAGATATCTGAAAAATCTGAAATATTGAGCATAAAAACAGAAACCACGCCCTATAACATTTTGGAAGATGATCTTACCTATAATCTAAATCGCTTTGGGTATAAGGAATTTGGCACTAAAATGTCTCAGGGGAAAAAATACTGTATTGAATATATCATAATCAGTTTGCTGCAGTCAAATGAAATTCGGCGATTGGAAGCAATTCCGATAATTCTATCAAAGAATTCCTTCAAACCTAATTTGTTAACGTTCTTAGCCCAAAAATACAATGCATCAGCCAAACTTTTAGGGATACTGAGAACTTTACGAAATATAAGATCAAGTGACATCATTGAAGAAACGTTCAACTTTATTGAAGCTTTGACTGATACGGAAGAAGCGTTAATTGATGAAGAGAGTACAATTAGAAATTTGAGGTTATACAATGTCCTCCACTGAGTTGAATAAACAGGTCTTGTTTAACCTCTTGAAATATTTTGACCAAGAGGCTAAGCAGAAAATAACTTTGATAGCAGTTGGAGGAACAGCAATGACACTTCTGGATTTGAAGGTCTCCACAATGGACATCGATTTTACGCTTCCAAGCAACGATAAAGCCGAATTTGATAGAGTTAGAAACGTAGTACCTCATGGTTTCAAAATAGATGTGTATACTGATGGGGATGTTTTCTGCAATAGATTGCCAAACGATTATCTTGAGAGGAGCACAGAAATAGCTAACTTCAATAAGATATCTCTAAGAGCGCTGTATCCTGTTGACATAGTGGTTACAAAAATAGGAAGACTAAACCCAAGAGACATACAAGACATCGAATCCTGTATCAGCCGATGCAAAATCAAGAAAGAAGACATACTGAAGCGAGCATCAGAGATGATATATGTCGGTCGAGAAGAAGATTATAAATATCATCTTCAGTGGACCACACAAAAGTTCTATACAGGATCTTCTAAGACGAACACTAAATGACTTCTAGAATAAAATCCCTGATGTCAAATATGCTATCAGGGAGTATAGCAATTTTTTTCTGTGCTATATGTTAAAGCATAAATGGTTACTCTATAGAATTGTAGAAAAATAGGAGGGGTACTCCAACGTGAAGGCTGACTTGATTCGTCGACGTCGTCGCATGCTTACGCTTTTAGGGTTAGGTAACAGCCTACAGTCCGTAGTTTCGGCGCTTTCTAAAGAGTTCAATTGTAAGGAAGTCACCCTACGTCTGTGCAGATATCTATTGTTTCTCGATGGTGGAGTAGACCGCATTTGGGGCATATTTTATGTTTGGTTTTGTTTAGTGCTTGGAGTTGTAGGTATTGGCTGTCTAGCATGTAGACTTCACCAAGTGGTTGGTGTCTGTATCCATAGATGGGTACGGGTGTTAGTATGGGTAGGAGTTCTTTGTCGGATAGGATGCTGAAGATTTTTGTTAGCAGTTCAGCGGCTTCCTCGCGGTTTAAGCCTAAGACTCTTTGTGACCAAATCATCAGTCGGCTTCTGGGCCGTAATAACGTTACCGTTAGCAGAGGTTTTAGTCGATTTCACCCATCCGCTAACGTTAACGTTGGGGCGCCCCTAAATGATCCTCAACTAAACGCAAACATAACCACACCCAAGGATAGCCAAGATACCCACAGAGAAACTGTTCAATGCCCAGACTGCAGCAGCTTTAAGGTGTTTAAAAACGGCTTTGCCATAGCGATTTTGGCGTAAAAATTCAGCGCTACCTTTGCCGGTCATGTGGCCGCCGATTCTCAGACCCAAACGACCTAAAACAGGCTAAACAAGCTGCTGAAACCAATCTTTTGACGGTGAACTTAAAAGTCACAGGTGCTAATATCGAAAATAGCCAAGTATGCGTCTTAAAGGAAGAGGCGAAAAACTTGACCCGTGAAACGTCTGAACAATTCAGCGTTTCGCAGAGAGAAAAACAAAACAAACCTTACAGTGAATGCATCGTTAAAGCGGACATAGACCTAGTGATCGCAGACTACAGGCAGTACATCCAGAAAGAACATCTCGTAAGCGACATTGCCCTAAGCAAATACGTTTTCAGACTCAGATGGCTATGCCAAAAAAATTGGAGTTAACCTCTTTGACCCTGAAGACTTCAAACGCAAACTAGCATTTGATCCAGAACTAAGCACTAAATCCAATTGCAACAAAAACAGCATCTGCAAAGCATACATCAGCTTCATAAAAAAATACCTGCAGATGGAAAACGTTAGGATACCTCGCTTTGAATACAAAACCCCAGAGTATAACCTGCCGCTGACTGAACACATGGAAATACTCTACGCGGCATTAAGCTTTCAAATGCAAGTCTTCTGCTTTGTACTAATGGCAACTGCTGCAAGACCCATCGAAGCTTTAAGAATCGAATGGAAAGACATCGACTTCGCAAGAAAAACAATCGCCATAAACAAACCAGCTAAACACGGGCGAACAAGAACTAGTCCAACTAAAAGGCCGATTCGTCAAAGTCATCGACATGCTCTCAGAACTGAAAAACCGACAACTCAACATCGCTACCTGCCGAAACCGAAAACAAAGAAACCTAAACCTTGTCTTCACATACAGCGGCGTAGATACAGCTGGACAAAACTTTAGGCGAGCAAGAGAAGCAGCAGCTAAACGTTTAGGCATACCAGAACTAGAAAAAATTACCTTTTATAGCAACCGACACTGGCGAGCAGTGCTTGAACGATACCTAAAAGGCAACTCGGACGCAGTCGCAAACCTACTAGGCGAAAACTCGGACAAATACGTCAAAGTTTACGCTCCAATATCTGAGCGACTCTATGGCAGCGACAAAGAATGGGAACCCATCGAAATCTGTGAAACCGATCCCGACTACAGCGAAAAGATGAGCCGCTACGGCGCTGAAGGCTACCAAGAATACAACTACAACCGAACAACAGGCAGGCACTATTTACGCAAGGAGAAAAACGCATGGTAATGCAAGCGACAGTTTGTAGTGGTTCCAGCCAAAAAAACAAAATAACCCATATTAGTCAGATGCGGAAATGTAAGTATTCCATCCAGAAAGTATGTAGAAGGGCTCGTAGCCTAGCACGGATTAAGGTGTCGGCCTTCGGAGCCGGAGATCGTGGGTTCAAATCCCACCGGGCCCGCTCTCATATGTCCGAAAAGGTACTGACTTTTTTTCTGTTTTAGCTTCTGTTTTTCCGAGCGGACGCTCGATATACTTCTACACATACCTCGACAGTTCAAGATTGTAGAGACGGTGTTTTTGGGTGCAACGCTGTAGTGAGTCGACTTTGCCTCGCATGAAAACAATCAACCGCATAGCACTCTCCGCTGCATGTGAAAACTTTAGCTGATCCAGAGGCGCTAAATTTTGGCTGAACAACCGATATAAGTGTAACTTTGGGCATTTCAAAGTCCAAAATCAAATTTGATTTCACTACCGTACCAACTGCGTCCCACCCATCCTCTAGGGCATTAAAGTCAAAATGTACCCTGCCATGATAGGGCGTCCGTGGCTGGAGCAAACAACATGTCGATTACTATGTAAAAAAGATAGAAAAATAGGCCGAATACACAGATTAAAACGAAGTAACTTTGTCGATGACGAGTGTACCGAGAAAGGTGCAAAACGTTCTCAAATCATGTGAAGACGTCCTCTTCAACAGCGGCGTCTTTCACTGCATGGTGTTTCTTCAATTTCCCAGTATTGCGAGAGGGTTCTACCCACTGGCTGATTTTAGGCGGATATAGATGAGTATTGGATGGCACTTTTGGGGTTGGAACAAGGTGTCAAAATGAGGTATACGATGACTTCTTGGATTGTTCATGTGGAAACGTTGGATGGTCGTAGTCCTGGGGAACTGGTGACGATGGGGTAGAATTTGGCTTTACCGGGTTGCTAATGGCGTACCCAATAAGTATGGTTGTGTGTTGGGTGAGGGGAGATTAACAAGGTCATGAATTGGAGTTTGATGACCCAGCGGCGAAATTTTGATCAACAATAAGGGCTTAACCAAATTGTAAAACTGATTTAAGCGTAATTTAAAAAAATTTTAAATAGTTAATTATCAGAACTCTGCCTCAGGTTGGTTCCACGCTAAACTATAATCACGAAACGACGCAATCATTGCTGAAAATTGGTTTACAAAATAATTTTAGACTAAAATTTACTTGGCGAGTCTACAGGTGGCAAACTTGACCTAAAGGTTATTTCAAGCATATCCAAAATTGCAAAAGAAGAATGTTTATCGTTCGTTACCAACTTTGCAGAAATAGGTCTAATTACCAAATGGATTTGTTTTCCAGAATTATTTGAGGCAACTCCCCTAAAAAAGGGAGAACGCAATTGTTAAGACTTAAAAAAAAAAAATGATCAGAATCAAGAGAAGAATCAGACGTTTTTTTAAAAAAATTCGATGAAAAAATAAACAATTATGGAAAAAACTTTGGCGAATATACAATTAAATTTCTTTCTAAAAGTAATTCTGCTGACGCGAATTTTACTAGGGATACTCAAAATTCTGTCTGATTTACAGCTACATACTAAATTTCGTTCATTTAGCAAATAATTTAAAGTATGAATTAATATGGCGAGAAATGTACTTGGCGCTCAAGAGAGGCGTAAAATACAAAATGCTTCTTGATCTACCAAAAAATAAACCCTTGTTAAAAGACGTGTCTTTTAATCTTAAATACCCCGCTAAAATAATTGGTCACTAGAATTTCGAATATCGATATACAGCATTAATTCCTGGAGCAATATTTGCTTTGTATGATGAAAAGCATTCAGCAATATGGTCTATTTCGGAGCAGTTTTATTTAGAGCCTGTGATCTTGACGAATTATCCTTCGTTAATTAACTTGACTAAGGTCACTTTCTTTTCGCTTTGGGAAAATCACAGATGACTTAATAGATTCATAAAAAAGGTCAAGGTATTTTTTCTTTTTTTGGGCCAATTTTAGTCCAGACATATTGAACTGTTTTTAGTGGTGGAACCCACCATCTACGCTCTTATATTAACCAAAAAAGCGCCTTGAAAGAGCATTCAAAAAATGGAGTTAACATATGAAAAAACATATATTATCCAAGTATGCCAAAACCAATTTCTTAGCAATTGCAATAATTCTGGTACTATCTACATCCTCAATGCTATCAATCATACCCTCCGTATCAGCGTATACTTCTGTACCCGACCGAGAAACCGGCACAACTGTTGGCATAAGTCCTACACACGTTGGCAAAGGACAACAAGTTATAATTCAAATCTTAACATACCCAGCACCAGCAGGACCAACAAACTATGCCCAAGACGTAACCGCAGGACTACTAGGCGGCTTTAGCAACATCACAGTATCAATCACCAAACCAGACGGTTCCACAGACACTTTCATGCCAGTTGACGAGACACTAAAAGCGGCAGGTGTAAACGTTCCAGGTCAAGCAGAAATTGTTGGCGCATTAATGTTCTATTATTACCCAGATCAAGTAGGTAACTACAGTGTAACGGCAAGTTTTCCAGGTAAAACATACACAACCGACAACTCCTACAAAAGCCTCAACCTAAGCGTCTACTACAAACCCTCAAACACCAAACAAGCCACAACCTTCTCAGTACAAGAAGAACCAGTACTAGGAGGCATACTCAACGGTTATCCATGGTCACCCTTGCCAGATAATTACTGGGAAAACCCCGTGCAAACAGACAACCGCGAATGGGCAGCAATTTCAGGCGACTGGGTACAAGGCAACATTCTGGTTCAACAATACATCAGCTCATACAACGAATACAGCACAGCACCAAAAACAGACCACATACTCTGGGCTAACGAAGTAAGCATAGGCGGCATAATCGGCGGCGAATGGGGCAGTCTACCCTATGGCGGAGGAGGAGGAGACGCAAACATAATCTTGGAAGGAAAAATCTATCAAGCAAGCAGCAAAACCGGATACTTTGACTGCATTGACCAACTTACAGGCAAAACCTTATGGACAGCCCCAGGCAACCCAACACTTGCACACCGTTTAGACCCATTCTTCCAAACCGCTGCTCAAGCAAATGAAGGAGCAGTCAGCGTAGCCTTATGGCAAGCTTCAGGATCAAGCTGGAAAAAGTATGACCCATACGATGGCGATTTACTTCAGACAATCAATAACGCGCCCACAGACCTTGACACCGTTGCATTCAGTGATGGAAGCCCATACGTGATTATCACACAAAGCCCAGGAATAAACATGGGAGGTACAAACCCAGCTTTTAACAACACACGACCCTTAGGCTATGACTACACATACCTAATCAAGTGGGACATGAGCAAAGTCATTAACAACGACTGGAAAACAGGCATAGTCTGGAATGTTTCAACAATAGATCCAACATTAGACATCTACAAAGGAGAGGTCAATGTTGGTGACAACGGCTTTTACGGTGTACGCGCTTTCCCCTTTGTCGGAGCTAACGTCATAATTGTAAGAACTCATAATGCAATGCAAATAATGGAAGGTTACGATTACACAACAGGCGAACGCCTATGGAGAAACAACAACACAGTACTAGACATTGGAGTTAACGATGCAGACGGCGGAATAAACGGGCCACTAATAATGATTGACGGCGCCACTTCAGAATTTGTTGCTTACAACGTTAAAACTGGCCAAGAGCAATGGCGGGCTTCTATGGGTGAAAAACCGTGGAGCATGATTCCAGACTACTGCTACGCCATCCATAATGATACATTCTACACTGGTAGCTATGACGGACATGTTTACGCATATAGCCTAGACGATGGCAAACTGGTTTGGCAAAGTGACTATTATGGAGATGAAGATGAATCACTGTACGGCACGCAACCATTCAACGGACGCATGGTTGGAGCAAACGGCATACTATACATTTCCACCGACACCGTTTACCAACTAATGCCAAGAACAAGATTCCACGCCTTAGTCGCAATAAACGAAACCACCGGCGAATTTCTCTGGAAACTGCCAATCGGCGCAAAACCCCGTTCAATAGCCAACGGTTACCTTGTGGCTACTGATGGCGAAAACGGCATACAATACTGTATCGGCAAAGGCAAAACAGCAACATCCATAACGGCACCGACAACAGCGGTTGCTGCAGGAACAAGCGTACTAATTCAAGGAACAGTTCTTGATATGTCACCCGGAAACCCGGGCACTCCAGCAGTTTCAGATGCTGACATGAGCGAATGGATGGATTACCTGTATGGACAAAACGCAACAATGATAAATAGCCCGCCATCACCTGACGGAGTTCCAGTGAGGTTCCTTGCAATTGGTTCAGACGACAACCCTGTGTTGATTGGAACAGCAATGTCTGATTCAAGTGGTCAATACAGCTTCAAATGGACACCAACATCACCTGACATATACAAGATAACTGCAACCTTTGACGGCAGTGATTCATACTGGGGTTCATGGGCAGAAACAGGATTAGCAATCGAAGCCGCGCCAGCAGGCACACCAACACAGACAGCATTAACAATGCCTCCATACGAAATGTACACTTTAGGTATGGGTATCGCCATCCTAATTGCAATAGCAGTCGTCGGCGTACTAATGCTTAGAAAAAGACCATAAACTCCAATCTTTTCCTTTTTATTTTTTTTAACCAAAAAATTATTGTTCGAGAAATTGGCGTTTTTTGATGGATTGATATTGAAGGAAGAATGAATCAATGCTTGTCATGTTTGCAATATTATCGTGTTTAGGCTCTCAAGCCATTAATGTAGGGTGTTGGTATGCCTTTGCTTATCGGTGGAGTTGCTATGGCTGCTGGAATGTCACGCAACTTTAACGTTTACACGCCAGATGAACTTTCGGTCTTTGCTGAAAAGATGGCTAACGCGCCAGTCTATATCGAACACGTTACCGCAGAAAACGCAGCTGGAAAAGTAACCAAATGCAACTACGATGCGGCTAGCCGAAGTTTGCTCTATGAGGCAGAGATTTACGACCAAGCCATAGCAGACAAAGTACGAAACGGCCTAATCCAACACGTTAGCGTCGGTGCAGATTATAACTCACTTGACGTCATCGATGCTAAGGTGCCTCATGGGCTTTTTAATCCAGAGTTATCCCTTGTTGCAGTCCCTGGTATCCCAGAAACCAACATAAAGGTATTAGAAAAAGTCGAAGACAAGCAACTAAAAGAGAAACTAACCCAAACAGAAGGCAAGCTGTCTGAAGTAGAAAAAACAATCGAAAACCTGCGCAAACAAGTGCCCGGCGGCGACCTACTCAAAAATTCGCCTAAAATGATGCAGGTAACAGAACATGTCACCGTTCTTGAAGGCCTCCTTCCGCCACTTGTTGTTGAATGGTCAAGTATGGGCATGCAAAGACAAGCCCAAGCCGTTCGCGCCGCACTCTTTAAGGCAAAAGAGCGGCTAGCCGGAGGCCCATAGTTTATGCTCACTTTTTGGGGCTAGTAAGCCAAGGACGAACTTGGCCCAACGCAAACAAGTTTTGGATTAAACTAAATGACTGATAAAACAGACAAGCCTTGGATGGCTGCAGGAGAAACCGACGATCCAAACGCTATCATCGAGTCTTTTGAAGCTGCCAGAGGTGACCTCTGCACCGAACTAAACGTCGGACGCTATACCTACGCAAGGACGGCGCCATAGGCTACTCACACCCAAACGGCACCCACGACGATGTCTTTTGGAGCGTTGCGCTTGCGGTATTTGCGACGGTGCAGATGGAGCCTGAACCCTTCTTAGCAGTCCTACACTAACAGGTGGCGATCCGAAAGCCTCAGGTTTGGTCTTGTTAAAATCAGACATAATCGCGCTGGAACAACTAAAAGTCAAAGCTCAGATTTCACATAAAACCGTTGAATGGGTCTTAAATTCTCCACAACCTATAGGGAAGTTACGCTTTGACTTCCAATACCTGATTAGAGGTTTTTCTGTTAGACCGTTAACTACCAAAGCTTTTAGAGGGATAGCAAGCAATAGAGAGGTGACCCTCCAATGAGTGCTAACGATTGGAAAACCGATAAATGCGTTAAGAATTGGTTTGAGCTTATCGGTAATGAAAGAACAATCAAAAACTATAGCAATGACTTTCCCAAGGGTTCTGTCAAGTCTGCATCGGATGGGTATAAATGAATCCCTTCTGTAAAAAATCATCGGATGTCGGGCGGGCTATCGGATTTCTGAACAAATTGATGTGCCTTCCTAAATTTTTGCTCTTAAATTAAGTAAAATAGAAAAATCCTGTTTTACTTAACCCTGATTATGCTATTTTTATTATTTTTTCGATAATATGTCACCTAAAAATATTGGCGATAGTGAGCTTATGCCTTTGCATATTTGTTGTGTTATTAGCGGTTCTTACTAATCATTACGTTTTAAACGTAAAACAGCCTCAATGATTGGTTGCAACATAAGAAAGCTAAATCCAATAAGTATGTAAGTCAATTTAGTTGTAATCTCATTAAATTTCCAATTAAAAGTATCTTGACTCCCTGTTATTTGCATAACTGGAAGGTCAGGTTCATCGTCATTCGGATTTCCCGGTATTTCTACTGCACCACTAAACAAATCCTTCTTGGGAAGCAAAAAAGTGTAAACGTCTGAATCTACATGCCAAATAAGCGTTGCTGAACCTACATATGTTCCATCAGAAGCTTTTTTTAAGAAAATATAACCAGGTTGTTCTCTTATTGCAGAAGAATATTGAGGGCTAGATGAATCAAAAACTGACTTAAAAAAGCCTAATCTATCATAATAATCTAAAAGATTACTTGTGTTTACATGTGTTATGCATACCGATATTGTTATTGGATTTTCGGCGCTGAATGAACCCTTTGCTGATACATTATAGTCTATGTATGCTCTTAAGGGTGGTATGTCTCTGTTTGGTGATTTGAAATTTCTATTTTCTCCATATGGTGAATAGTAAATGTTTTCGGTACTTACAAAAAATATTGCGTAAATTATTGTAAATAGCCATATAATGAGGAGAGCGCTAGCAATGATTTGCCTTGAATCTTTTTTCAGGCTATGTTCACCAATTTTTTACCTATTGGTATGTTTTTCTTTTTATGCTTTGCTTTAGAAAAATTTTTAATAAAATCGTTTTCAAATGGTGGGTTTGGTTAGGAGTGCCTGTGATGCGGTTGGCTTCTCCATTCTAGATGGTTTACAGGCTTCAATCGTTGAGAAGGAACAGACTTACCCCAAAAATTAGTTTCGACTACCACCGAGTATTTCCTTTGTAATCATGTTCTTTTATTATGCTTGTGAAAATTAGAGTATTGTCAGCCGTTTGCCTACAGTACCTACAACGAAATAATCGCTGAAAACCATCCTCTCTGCATTCCTCACATATAATGAATACAAGTCTATCAGCATCGTTTATTCTGACTTTGCGACTACCTTTGTATTACGAAATTGCAAAAAACCGATAAGGCGCAGATGCTTTTGGTTGATTCTGAAATTTTTTATATTTGATCCGCTGATATGAGTCATGTTTGAGGGACAATAGATTGATTTTATTTTCAAGGTCTGCGTTAACAAAAATGATTGTGCTTTTAATTATGTCCATCATAGTCTGTGCAAGTTTGGTTTGTGTATATCTCCTGACAAAGCAATCTGATATTTTTCCCTCTATTTCCGATTCATCTTCCGAAACTCCAGTTGAGCTCCAAACTTGGGAAAAAGCATACTTTGGCTTCTCAGGTAACGATGTGACTAATGGGCTGTCTAATCGTAGAGATGGTCGAGGCTATAGCATTATCCAATCTTCTGATGGTGGCTACGCAATGACTGGTTACGCAACTACTGATACAAGTTCAATGTGGGATATCTTATTAGTAAAAGTTGATTCCGAAGGAAACCTCCAATGGGAAAAAACTTATGGTTGCCCAAATGATGACTTCGGCTATTCTCTGATTCAATCGTCAGATAGCTGTTACGTTATAGCTGGATGGACAAATTCGCTCCGAGGGGTTGGCGGTCAAGTATATTTGATTAAAACTGATGCACAGGGAAACTTACTTTGGAATAAAACTTATAATGGTCTTGTTGGAAATTCTATAGTAGAATCCTCAGACCACGGCTATGTAGTTGCCGGTTATACCTACTTACAAGAGACTGGCTATACAATTTATCTTGTTAAAACTGATTCAAGCGGAAATGTTCAATGGACAAAAACGATAAAAGAAAATAACCTCAATGTTTTTGCTAATTGTATAATAAAATCATCAAAGGATGACAGCTATATTGTTGCGGGTTATACAAGCAATTCAACTCAAAAGGCATTGAATCCTTATTTAGCTAAGATTGATGGTTATGGAAACATTACGTGGAGTAAAAGATACACTGAAGCAGGTCACTTCCTCCTAAACTCTGTTGTTGAATCATCATCTGGTGATGGATATGTCTTGACGGGCGATTCTTCTTTAATCAAAACTGATGAGTTTGGAAAATTGTTATGGAACAAATCTTTGGGAAATGCCACTGAAATTCACGGGCACTCTATTGTTAGATCATCTGATGGTGGCTATCTCATAGCTGGCTACGCGACTGCACCACCTTTAGGACCCGTTAGTATTTATGGCGTCTACATGGTTAAGACTGATGAATCTGGGAATATCTTGTGGACAAAAACATACGGGGGATGGGGGTATGATTTTTGTTATTCTGTAGTAAAAGCATTTGATGGCGGTTATGCTGCCGTCGGTTACACAACGTCTGACCCATACAGCAAAGGTGGCGAATCTTATGTTTATGTCGTTAAAACCGATGCGTCAGGTAACGTTCAATCTTAAGGTATGTAATGAAGACCTAAGTTGAAGAGGTTTGAGTATTCTTTATAGAGCATCATTTATTTTCCTATCAATTTCTTTTAAGTCACTGCTACTTTAGTGCGGTAATAATAGTCAACTATCCAGGTCTCGAAGCCTTTCTTACCTTTGTAGTCAGGGTCTTTGTGCCATATGCTTCTGTCTCTTGATTTCTTGATGAGTCCATAAGTACACATGCGCTCTAACACATCATACACACTTTTCTGTTCATCAACAGGTATTTTCGCTACTTCAATGAGTTGTTTAATTGAGAATGTCTCAGGTATGTCATCAAATTCATTAACTATTCTCTTGTCAATTACTATCCTAAATGACTTATCACCGTTCTTTGTCATCTTTAATCTCCGACCCCGTGTCTACTCCATCGATTCTTAAGTTCATCGGTGAATTACCTCTACTAGAAGAGAGTTATCCATAGAAGCTCAAATATTCAGGTAGTTAAGAGTGGAAATATACCGATGAAACTATGAAAGAATGGATTTTTTGTTGTTTAGGCTTGGTGGCTGGGTGCATGTTAATTGAAAATAAGCGTTGTCGGGTTGTCGGAAAAATTCTGATGTAAGTTTGGATTATTTTGACGCGCACTTACTTTTTTCATTGTATTTTCTATGTCTTGAGTCATTAGTTCATACTTAACTTGTGATTTTGATTCCGTTAGTGCCCGAGATAGTAGTCTTGTTACTGTTCTTCAATGAGGGTTTTTTAAATAGTATTATTTATTACAAAAATGCAAGCAAGAGTTACAAACGAGTCATCATATTAAAAGACTGGATGTTACTAAGCACTTTTTTATGGCTTCAGGAAAAGGAATAGTGGGTCTAATAGTAACATTGGTTAGCATTTTCAGTCTCTTAGGTTACTTGTCGTATGCCACTGATATGATGCAGGGAGCTTCACGCTTATCTCAAGGAGACCAAAACGCTCTCAACGATATGGCTAAGACTACAGTTGACTATGCAGTGGACGAATTATATTGGGGTTTAGGAATAGCTGTGGCAATAGCTATTTGCTCGGCTCTGGGTTTAGGTTTCTTGGTTAAAATCAAGGAAATTTTAGGTCCAACCTTAGAAGTTATTATTGAGGTGTCATTACCTACTTGACCAGAACACAACAATAGGAGCTTACCCGTATCCTATCCGTAAAATAACTAAAAACCAAAAATAAAGTGTAAGAGGTCTTCATAGTACGAACCTTTCTTTGTGTCATCATGATATCTGAAGGTCAAACTTTTTGTTCCAAAAGGACTTACTGGAAAACATCGCTATTTTGATTGCTAGTTTTATATTAGAATTATCGACTTTTGTTGCTTAGTATTTAGGAATTTTAAGGATTATTTTCTTCATTTCGAGAGGTTGGTCTCTTGTTCTATGCCACTTATGAGTCCACTTCCACTCTGTTGGTCTGGGGCAATGATTACCGCAAGATGTACAACAATCAGTTCTTATTTGCTCTAAGAGATTATCTAACTCAAAGCCGAAATATGAAACGCTCTTCTTTTCGCAGAACAGTATCTTCATACCTGTGGATAGTAATCCAACTGGTTCGAATATTGGAGACCATGAGGACCATACGGTGAACTATGTGAACCGCTTAGAAGAGAACAATTGCCTAAAAACCGAAAGCGGTTTAACTGTAAAAACCCTAAATCAAAAAATAAATTCAGATATTAAGCGGTCACAGTGTATTTTCCCTATAGGGGGCTAACTAATCCCTCTGGGCGCGCTCCAACCAGTTCCAGTTTTCATCAATAGATTGTCATTTTTCTATATAGAATCAACAAACTATCAAGACATCATTAATTGGCAACGCAACCCAAATGACTTTTGGAGAGCAATGCAAAAATGAACAGAAACAAAACATTAACGTTTACTTGCCCAGGCTGCAAGGAAACATTCGAGTTTGACCAAGTCGGCGAATACGAATTTGTCCCCTGCCCTATATGCGGCGCCAACTTTATGACTATCAAAAAAGACCACACTCTGATGTTGCAAGCCTTCAGGTTCACCCTGACCACTCCAATCGAAAACCCAGCAATAATAGCCTAAAGGTGACCCGCCCTTGAAGGTAAAATGTGTAAGTTGCGAAAACAAATTCGACGTGCACCCAGAAATTTTTGACAACTATGAAGTAGTCTTCTGCCCCATCTGCGGTCTCGATCATCAAGTCGTCAAACAACAAAGGCAAGTACACGTAAAAGCATTACAAATCGCTTAAAATCATCCTTCAATTTTTTGTGCCATTATCTTCATAGACCATAACCATTCCAGGTTACATTTTTGCGGCCTGCAAAACCGACAAACGCAGCCATTGCCAAACATGCATTAAAAAACCCTGCTGACCCAGTCTTTCATACCAAAGAATAAATTTCAAACAAACCCTAATTTAGCCTTGTTTTCTTTGCCAACTGGACTTCGCAAAGCCCAAAAAGGTTTTTGCAACATTTAGCAAGTACTCTTCTCAAAAATCCTTTTTTTAGATTAAGCTATTGATGGGGGAATTGAATAACGCTACAAAGGCAATAAAACTGCAAGCATGTTTTGTGGTTAATACACAAGAAGAGAGTTAGAGGGTGAACTGAAAATAGACTTCACATCGGCATTTGCACCATTAATAATGCTACTTACAGGCATAATCATAGGAACAATCATCAAGTTTACACCCCTAAAAAAGCAAAACAAAGCAGTAGCCACAGCCACCCTTGTAATTGCCACAATTTTTGCAAGCTACTTCCTATTACTATTCTATTTTAATGAACTTACTTCTAACAGTTATTTCCAAAATTTCGCATCCACGTTAAATTCGACAGTGATTGCAGACTTTTTTGCGGGTTCAGCCAGTTTGGCGGCGGCAGTTTTACTAATTGGCCTTTTCGAAGTATGCTTAATTGCTAGTTTTGCCATTGAAGAAACTGTCGACGACTATTTTAGAAAACGAAAAAATGTAAAAGAAATGTTGGCTGAAACTTTTGAAGAAGCTCCAGTAGAACCCTGTCAAATTATTCAAAGCCCCGAAACAGTAGCAGAGGCGCAACCGATAAACGCTGTTTCACAAGAAGAAACCATAGCTGCCAAAGCGCAGGGACTAAAGAAGGATGAGCAAAGCATAATGGAGCTTTTCCTTTACGAAAAAATCGCCCAAATCACACCTAACCTTAACGCTATGCAGCCAGAAGGCTACAGTTTTGAAGGCTTACCCCAGCTGGATTGGGACATAAAACGTATAAGACAAACCCTTGACGCGTTAGTCCGCAAAGGCTTTTTGAAGTCTGAACTTGTAGACAAAGTAATAACCTGCACTGCATGCGGTTCAGCAAACGTACGAATAAAAAAATTATGCCCCGAATGTAACTCGTTACGGTTAAGAAAAGAAGTGCTTATCGAGCATTTAACTTGTGGCACTATTGATCGGCAGACAGCGTTTGAAACTTCAAACGGCGACTTAGTTTGTCCTAAATGTAACGTTAAAATGAAAATCATAGAGGAAGATTACCGGTTGCTGCCGTCGTCTTATGTATGCTTGAACTGTAACGTTAGAAGTAGTGAACCGCTTTTAGCGGCTAAATGTGACAACTGCAGCACAACCGCTGAACTTGACGAAGAACCAGAAGTTTACCTCTACAAATACACTGCTACTTCAGAAATGCCGCTTCAAGACATGCAACAAATTAAGCCTATAGAGGTCTGCACTAAATTTTTCAGGGCTTTAGGTTACAAGGTTATTGCACCTGCCTACGTGAACGGCAAGTCTGGAACTAAACATCTTTTTGACATGCTGGTTCTAGGCAAAGTCGGCGTGGTTGGAGCAGGTAACCAAATGCCGCAAAAAGAAGCTGTTTGCGCATGCAAGGGTCATGAGAATACGGTGATTGAGCTTTTAATTGCTAACAAAAAAGTAGATTTAGAGGAAATTACCCGAATCTATGGTATGATTAATGATGTTGACTGTGAAGCTTTGATTTTTGTTATTCCGGGTATGACTGAGAATGCACGCAATTATGCTTTAGCGTATAAGATGAAGATTTGTGAGGGCAAAACTATAGAGGAAGCGTTGGTTAACTGGGTTATTCCTAAGGCTCTTGATACAACTGCCTAAATTAGGCTAAACGGTTGTGCCTCTTTTCATAAACTGTAATACAATTGTAACACAGGCGATAATGCTTTTATTCAAACAGCCAACAATTCAACCAAAACACAGGACTAAACTAACATGAACAGCCCCCGAAAAACAACCAACGCAAAACAAGCATCCATAATGGCCATGACCGCAGCACTCTACGCAGTATTCTTTGCAGTTTCATACTCAATAGCAATGCCAAACTTTGCGCTACTCTACCTCCCAATCATATTACTAGGCGTTTTCCCGATATGGTTCGGCTGGAGCGGCTTAGTAGGCAGCATGATAGGCGCATACATCGGCGGCGTCTTCGTCGAAGGCTTACCATTGCACTTTGCATTTGCCGAATCAATCTGTGCACTAATCATCTTCGGCTTAAATTGGCTACTAATTCCAAAATTTGCAACAGAAGCAAAAACAGCAAAAAGTATGATAACCCTTGCATTAATCTACGCTGCAACACTTCTAGCCGGCACAAGCTACATTGTTTGGCAGTTATCATACTTTGGCGTGTTCCCAGTTGAAGTTGCCCTTCTTGTCTTGCCACCAACCTACGCGTTAAACCTGCCAATAGTAATCATTATCTGCATTGCACTTTTACGTGCGATAACTCCAAGAATAAAAAACTGGGGAATCTACACAGGCAGCTTTAGCGAGTGGCTTCAAAACAGAAAAACTAAGCCGACAGCAAAAACAGCCCCAAATCAGCAAACAAATTAACAAACCACCTAATTTTACCATTTTTTCTTATAAAAGCCGAATCATCAATTTCGAAACCACGTTTCTTACAGTAACTTTCGAAGTCGGCTATCCCCAGAAAATGCAAGTTAGGCGTATCATACCATTCGTAAGGCAAAGCGTTAGTTACTGGTACACGTCCTTTAAAGAAAATCTGTAACCGAGCAGACAGGTCTACAAAGTTAGGAAACCCCACAATAACTTTTCTGCCCACTCGGAGGGCTTCTTTTAGGGCAAAATCTGGTTTTTTTACTTGCTGAAACGTCTGATTCAAAATAACGTAATCAAAACTTTTGTCAGCATACTCGGATAAGCCAGTGTCGATGTCTTGCTGGAAAACGTTAAGCCCCTCTGCAACGCATTTTTGTACTGCTTGGTCGCTAAGTTCTATGCCTTGAGCATGGACAACTTTTTCGTTGACGAGTTGGCTTAAGAGTTCACCGTCGCCGCAGCCTAAATCAAGAACAGATGCTCCGCTGTTTATCCAGTCCTTGATAATTTGGTGTTCCAGTCTCCTGTTTTTTTGACTCATAGATGGGTGCCTCCGTTTCCGTTTGCTTTTTCTACGCCATAAAGAAAAATTGAAATTAGTTCGGTTTCCCGTTCAATTTCGAGCAAAAATGCGTCATGCCCGTATGTGCTGGTGATTTCACAGTAGCTTGCTTCTACGCCGGCAAGTTTACAGGCTTTCACGATTTCCTGGGACTGATACGCTGGGTACAACCAGTCTGATTTGAAGCTTAAGACGAGCACTTTGGCTTTCAAGCCCCTAAAAACTTCGCTGACATTGTTTCCGTTAAGCAAATTAAAGTAATCAATTGCCTTAGTGAGGTATAGGTAGCTGTTGGCGTCGAAACGTTTTACGAAGCTGTCCCCGCGGTGACGCAGGTAACCTTCGACTTCAAAGTCTGCACCAAACCTGAAAGGATTCTTTTCAGTCTTAGTTTTTCTGCCGAACTTTTCAGCCATTGACGTGTCACTCATGTAAGTGATGTGACCAATCATTCTTGCTACTGCTAAGCCTTTGGCGGGGGGTGCTGCTTCATAGTAGTTGCCGTTTCGCCAGTCAGGGTCAGCCATTACAGCTTGGCGTCCAACTTCGTTGAAGGCGATTTGTTGAGGCGAATGTTTTAATGCCGTGGCTATGGGCACTGCTGAACGGATTCGGTGTGGATAGCAAGCCATCCATTGTAGAACTTGCATGCCGCCCATTGAGCCCCCGATTACAGCAAGCAGTTTGTCGATTTCTAAATGGTCAATCAGGTGGCGTTGGGCGTGGACTATGTCGCTGATTGTTATTGTTGGAAAGCTTAGACCATACGGTTTGCCAGTCTCCGGGTTGACTGACGATGGCCCGGTTGAGCCTTTACATCCACCAAGCACGTTGCTGCAGATTACAAAGTACCTGTCTGTGTCTATGCCTTTGCCGGGACCAACGAGGTCACTCCACCATCCGCCTTCGCCTGCCACGTGAGAGTCACCTGAAAAAGCATGCAAGATTAGGATGGCGTTGGATTTTTCAGCATTTAGTTTACCATAGGTTTCATACGCAAGAGTGATTGGCCCGAGTTTTTCGCCGGATTCTAAGGTAAACTCGTCTGGCGGTTTGGCAAAACTGTAGCGCCTGGTTTGGTTAGTCATCGTTGTAGCGTCCTCCGTTAGAAAAGGGTGTTAGGGTTTTGCTGAGGCTTTTAATGCTTGGTCAAGGTCCTTGATGATGTCGTCTGGGTCTTCGATGCCGATGGAGAGGCGGATGTAGTCTTCGGTTACGCCTGTTGCTTCCTGCTCATCCCTGGTTAACTGCTGATGAGTGGTTGAGGCGGGGTGCACGATTAGGCTTTTTGTGTCACCAATGTTTGCCAAGTGCGAGAACAGCTTTACGGATTCGATTAGTTTGCGTCCTGCTTCTTTGCCGCCTTTGATGCCAAAACCGACTAGACCGCCATAGTTACCTTGCAGGTACTTTTCTGCTGTTTTGTGGTTAGGGTTATCGGGTAAGCCAGGGTAAACCACCCAGTTGACGAGTGGGTGCTGTTTTAGGAACTGGGCAACTTTAAAGGCGTTTTCGGAGTGTTTGCGTTGGCGTAGGGGCAGGGTTTCTAAGCCTTGCAGGAAAAGCCAAGAATGGAAAGGGCTTAACGATGGACCAAGGTCACGAAGCAATTGCACACGCGCCTTGAATACGAATGCGACGTTTCCAAGCCCAGGGAAATCGCCAAAGGTTTCCCAGTATTTGACTCCGTGATAGCTGGGGTCTGGCTCAGTGAAATCAGGGAATTTACCGTTGGTATAGTCGAATTTGCCGCTGTCAACGATTACGCCGCCGATGCTTGTGCCATGACCGCCAATGTATTTGGTCGCTGAAGCCACGGTGATGTCTGCGCCATAATCTATTGGACGCACAATGCCAATACCGACAGTGTTATCTACCACAAACGGAATACCTGCTTCATGGGCGATTTTTGCGAGTGATTCAAAGTCGGGTACGTCGAGTTTGGGGTTGCCGATTGTTTCTGCATAGATGGCGCGGGTTTTTGGGGTTATTGCTTTTTTGAATTCCGCGGGGTTTTGCGAATTTACAAAAACTGTTTTGCGTCCAAGCTTAGCAAAGGTGTAGTGTAGTAGGCTGTAGGTTCCGCCGTAGAGGTTGTTGGCTGCAACGATTTCGTCTCCTACATCAGTGATTGTTAATAATGCAAGGGAAATGGCTGCTTGTCCTGACGCAACAGCCAAAGCGCCAGTGCCGCCCTCAATGGCTGCAACGCGTTTCTCGAAAACATCATTTGTTGGGTTAGTCATTCTTGTGTAAATATTGCCCAATTCTTTTAGGGCGAACAGGTTTGCCGCTTGTTCAGTGCTTTTGAAGACGTATGAGGTTGTTTGGTAGATTGGGACGGCTCGTGAACCTGTTGTGGGGTCGGGCGCTTCTTGGCCGGCGTGTACGGCTAATGTGTCAAGTTTTTTTGCCATTTTGTTTTGCTCCTTGTGTTTGTTGAAGCGTTGATGGATAACGGCGTTATATTGGTTCTTGACAAAAATATTCCAAAAAGAATAAAAGGCAAGTTTAGTTACGAGACCTACCCCTATAGGTTTCTGCATACCATTTCTAACAGGCAGCAAATAGGTTGGTGACGAGCTACCCCCTCTACCGTTCCCGCATACAGTGGATATTAGGAACCAAATATACCGGCTTAGTTTTGTTGAGTGCCTGTTAAGTTAAGGGCAAACTTTACCATGTTTATGTCAGTTAATGTATACTTGACGTTGATGCTTTCTTGTTCAGCGTTGATTAGTCCTGCCTTTTTTAGGTGATTCATCTGCCAAGTTAATGCTTGTGACGATATCCCCAAGCTTGCGGCGATGTCTCGGTGAAGCGTTGAAGGATTATGTGACAGAAATGCCAGAATTTGAGCTGCGGTTTGGTGTCTTGTAAGCGAAATTAGCGCCATCTCTTGCCCAGTGAAGACGCCTACTTGGAAGAAACGTTTGTTTTGACCATCATTGTAGCTTGTGATTAAGCCGTTGCGTTCAAGCACTTGAATTTGGTACTGCACGACGCCAACGGATAATTTTAAGCCGTCACATATTCCTCTGAAATGGATACCTGGAGTATTTTTGATGTAATTGTAAATTTCCAGTCGTGTTGGCTGATCAAGTGGATGTGACGAATTGTTACATATGCCAGTTGCAGCTATAAGTGGAATTGAAGTAGTCAACCTTTCTAACTTGCCTGCATGTTGTACATCAAGTAATGTTGGCGACATGTTTGAGGCGGAAGCTACTGAAGCAAAAGCAACAGACAAAGCCAGCGTTATAAGCAAAATGGTTAAGGCAGTTTTATGATTCACTATCTATCCCTGCAAACGTTTGGTTTACAGTTATTTATTATATTCTGTAAACGGGTGTACTAATGGTAAAATCTTGTACCATAAACCCTTTCTTAAAGAAGCGCTTAATACAAAAGAGGAGAAAAAGCAATTTGTCTGAAACTCAGATCCAAAAGAAAAAACGCAAAAAACAACAACTCACATTGCTACAACAAGTAGAGGAAGAAACGGCAGTTCAAAACGCACAAGAAGTCATGGAAGCACTTGACGAACTGAAAAAACAGGGAAAACTTGCTGAAATCCAAGTTTGCCTTAAATGCAAAAGTCCCCGCATTGGAAGGGCAAAAAGTACAAGTGGAGACATGTGGGGGAACATGGGAATGCAACCGCCAAGCTATGAATGTCCAGACTGCGGCTGTCAAGAACGCATCGTAATAAAAGCAACCAACAAGCCATTGACGGTAAAAGAAGTTGAGTTAATTAGGGAAGCCATGGATGAAGAAAACGAGGTGACAGAATAATCGCCCTTTTGGTTTCCGATTAAACCTCGTATTGTGTTGGGTCTGTTATTCCTGCTTCCTTGAAGGCTTTTTTGCGGTTCACACAGGATTCGCATCTTCCGCAGTGTTTTTCACCGTCAAGGTAGCATGACCAAGTCAACTCTAAGGGTACACCAAATTCTGCGCCAGCTTGAAGTACCTCAGATTTTTTCTTGCCGCTAAAGGGTGCTAAAATTGTAATTTCTTGGTCAGTTCCTAGTTGAGCGGCTTTTTCAAAGGCTTGATAGAATTCACGTCGACAGTCTGGATAGAAAGGTTCGTCTGAACCATGTGCGCCATAAAAAATTTTGTTTGCGCCAACGGTGACTGCATAGGCTACGGCTGCAGATAGGAAAATGGCGTTACGGAAGGGTACGATTATTGGTGCAGTGAATTCGCTGGTTAAGGGGATGTCTCGGTTTATAAGTGCGGCTGTTCCGCTAAAGATGTCTTTTAATGCTGAAAGGTCGATGATTTTTGTGTTGGTGCCGAGTTTTTCTGCGATTTTTTGGGCTGCTTGAGTTTCTTTGACGGCGATTTGTCCGTACTTGAAGGTGATTGGGTAGATTTGGTAACCTTGAGTTTTTGCCCAGTAAGCAACCACGGCGGAGTCTGGTCCACCACTAAGAACAACTATGCATTTTTTAGTTTCGTTCATACAGTTTTGCCTCACTATTTTTTGTTTCTAACCCTATCCAATGTTGGATACCTGCTTTCTTTAGCAGTTTAAACAGTGGCCAACCGATTAGCACGCTTGCAACAATGTTTCCAAGGGCAATGTACACTATAGTTTCAAGAAGTGGGTAACCGTACAGGAAAGACAGCATCCACCCCACGGTTGTACCAAGAACGGCTGAGTAAGCGATGCAGGTTCCGATAACTGTGTAGTCATTGTTGGTTTTTTTGTAAATGTAGTATACTGCAAACGCCATCACAAAAGAGGGTATGGTGTTTAGCAAATCGATAAGGCCAGCTGGTGAAAAAAGGTTGGCGATAAAGACTCCCAAGGTGTGCCCCATGACGCCTGCAATTCCGAGCAGTGGCACTGCGGCAACAAGTGAGTCTGCTACTCGGACTTGAAGGGGTCCATAGGATAATCCTGGAAGAAAAAGTACTAACGCAGCATAAAGTGCGGCGTATACCGATATTAAAGCTAATGTTTTGGTTTTGTTTTGCAATCGAAATCCTCCCTACCCCGGGTTTTATACTTGGCGGAACGGGTGGGAGATTACTCACCCGCCAATTGCAGACAGAAATCGTTGGGTTTCATAAAAAGGTTTGCCGGGGAAGTCGAGATTGGAATATTTCGGTTTCGGAAATACCACTTATAACTAAATTCGGTCATATTAAGAATCAAGAAGCGGCTTAGATAGAAAGGGGCTAAGCGGCAAAAGAGAAAGGGGAAGAAAAAGCTCGAGGGAGAGGGGAAGGCTTCCAAGAGGGAAGGAGAAAAGGAGAAGGCAAAACATGAAATGCCCATCGTGTGACTCAAAAATCAGTGTAGACATGAAAACCAAAGAATGCAGTTGCCACCAATGTGGCTGGCATAAAACTTTTGGCAAGTAAGTCTACCCTTTTGGATTTTTTAATTAAATTTTTAAGTATCTTTGCGTTCACTGCTTTTGGTGAATATTTTGCAGTTTGAAGATTGCGTAAAATTTGCAAACGAGAACCCCTCAAGTTATATAGCTACTACGGAAGGCGACCAGCCAAGAGTACGCGGCATGCTAATGTGGTATGCAGACAAAACAGGCTTCTACTATAACACTGGAGCAGAAAAAGACCTCTACAAGCAACTCCAAGTTAACCCAAAAGTTGAGCTCTGCTTTTTTGACCCTAAAAGCCAAAATCTGCGTATGATGCGGGTTACTGGAAAAGTAGAGTTAGTAAGCGACCTTGCTGTTAAAAAGCGGCTTATCGAGGAGAGACCGTTTCTTAAACAGATGGGTTTAACCGCTGAAAGCCCCAGCCTAATTGTGTTACATGTACCTAAAGGTGAAGCTTACTTCTGGACCATGGACACAAACATGCAGCCAAAAAATAAGATAACGTTTGGCTAAAACGTTTCTTGATGCACAAACTCGCTAACCTGTCTTCTTGGACGTTGAGCTGGCGATTCAGCAGGATACCCCACTGGAATCATCACAACTGGACGCATATCCTGAGGTGCATTAACCACTTTTTTAACATCATCTTCCTTGAAGGCACCAATCCAGCATGTGCCTAAGCCCAAACTACACGCGGTTAACAAGATGTTTTCGGTTACTGCTGCTGTGTCCTGAATGCAGTATAGGCTGCGTCCACGCTCAGCGTAGCTTTCCTGTGCTTTTTTGAGATCTGCACAAACAACAAAAACTATTGATGCTGTTTGCAGTTGTTTTTGACCATAAGCCGCCTTGGACAAACGCTGTTTTTGCGCCTCTTGCCTGACAATAACCAGTTGGTACGATTGGGCGTTTCCAGCTGTAGGCGCCATGCGGGCGGCGTCAACAAGTTTTTCAACCATTTCTTCTGAGATAGCTTGGTTTGTGAATTGACGTATGCTTCTTCGGTTTTTAATCGCTTCAAAAAGTTCCAACTTTTAAAACCCCTATTTTTATTGTATAGTTCGCCCGTAAAAGACTTATCTTCATACTGCACTTATTCATGCTTGGATGATGAGCCTAGAGTCACTGAGCAAAAAGCTGTGATATTGACTCGACGGGCGAACTGACAAAGCATGCTGTTTGCGAGTTGGTAGCGGAAAATTTATCAGTGCAGCAGACATGAACAAGAGAGCTTAAACACGCAAAAATTGCGACGCCAGACAATCGAGGTGAAACATATATGGTTGAAATGAAAATTGACGCTAACGAAATCAAAGGCAAAAACGGTATGGTTCAAAAATACGCTGACTTCCTTAAAGAAAAAACCAGCGCAGACGTAAGCACCGACTCAAACACTATCACAGTCAAAGGTGAAGGACCAGCAGTAGCTAAAAAATATCTACGCATCCTGACTAAAAAGTTCCTACACAAATACGAATTAATCGACACTTACCGTGTAATTGCTGATGAAGGCGAAAACGCTCTACAAATTAAAGAACGCAAACTATACGAAGAAGAAGATTAAACACTTCTTTACCCTTTTAATACATTTTATAAAATTGAAACATTTTCCACATACCATTAAAGTAGTGTTTGGAAAAGGTTCAACGGATACGTTGGCAAGGCGGGTCCAAGAAAAATTTCAGTGTCCTCAACACCATTAATTTTACGCATGTTTTCTTTAAATTTAAAAAGCTCTTGAAATTCCTGCAGGCTCAAAATTAAAGCCAAATCGTAAGGTCCAATTAGCCGCGTTGCAGCAAGCATGTTTGGCATGCACAAGACTTGATTGTAGATTTCTTGCACCTTACTTTTGTTGGCAACTTTTACAAAAGCAAAAGCGTGCGCGTTGTAACCCAACTTTTTAAGGTTAACAGTTACCGTTGAAAGCGTTAACACGGTTCCCCTCAAACGCCTGTATCGTTGAATCACGTTTTTAGTCGAAATCCCAGTTTGTTCAGCAATTTTACGAAAAGTAGTTCTTGAATGCTGGGATAATATTTTCGCTATTTTGCGGTCCAATTCGTCCATTTCAACAGGAAGTTTAGTAGCGGGCACATTGTGTGGGGTGCTGGTTTGCTTTTTTTCGACGCCGTTGTTAAAGTTGATTACCAAGTTTTCTGGGTGGTCTGTGTTTGCAACTTCAGCCCAAATCATGGCGTCAACCTGCTTGATTAACTCGTTAGACTCTAAATCCTCCAAGATAGCGGCAAGTTCCTGCATGTCAACTAATGCCACTTTTGCCCTGATGTTATATTTTCCATAAACCCTGATTACATATTGAATGTATGTTCTGCTTTCAAGAAAAGACAATACTTTTTTTTCATCTTCAATGTTTGACAAAATTCCTATGTCACTTATGCATTTGTAGCCTAAGCTCTGAGGATTAACCTGCATTATTTCACCGTTGATTACCCCTATCCGCCATAGTTTTTTGTACCGCATTCTAACGGCACCGACGGTGATGTTGCAGATTTTGGACAAATCTGTAAAGCTTGTCCTTGATTCCTTTAAAAGCTGGCGCAGGATCTTTGCGTCAGTTTCATCTATTCTAAGCCTCTCAGTCAAATTAATTACCTTTAAATTGTATTTCTTTGGGGCTTTTTGGAACAACTGATTATTGTTCCATTATTACTTTTTATTTAAACAACTATCTACTGTTACTGTTTTTAAAACTTGCTAAAAGGTTATATGGCGATTATTAAAAAAGCGACAAAAACCCTTTTTTATGTACATGGTGTAGACAGAAAAGCAAGAAAAAATAAAATAATTATCAAATTAGCGAATATTTTATATTAAAAAAATAGATGCCGCTTAAAGAAGCGGATAAAAGACATTCAAAGGTTGCGCCTTAAACACTGGACTGATATAAGTGTCAACGCTTTCTATGTACTGAATTTTACGCATCTGGTCCATAAGATTAAACTCGTCATTAAAGTCTTCTAAAACATTGATAATCATCAAGTCATAAACTCCAATCAACCGGATAAGCACAATCGTGTTAGGCAATTTAAGAATCTGTGAATAAACCTCAGGCATCTTACTGCGATTAGACACTTTAATGAAATTATGCACCATAGCAGTATATCCAAGTTTAGTTAAATCCAAAGTGATGGTGGAAAGCCCCAGAAGATTCCCTTCAAGCTTTTTGAACCGTTGAATAGTGTTTTTAGTGGAAATACCCAACTGTTCAGCTATTTTCTTAAAAGGCATCCGTGAATTACCGGAAAGTATCTTGGCTATTTGACGGTCTCGCTCATCAAGAACTACTTCCTCATTGCTGATGGGAGGCATTTTTTTGAAGAGTATACTGTCTTCAGTAACGTTTGGCATAGGCTTGATAATTAGGTTTTCGCAGTGATCCATGTCGTTGGCGTTAGCCCAAATCATAGGGTCAACATGTTTAATGTAAATGTTTGATTCTAAGTCTTCGATTATTGTGGTTAAATCTTTGAGGTCTTTTAAGGCAACTTTTATTGCAATATTATATTTGCCGAACATTCCAAAGGTATGCATGATGTAAGGTCGAGTTTTTAAGAATTCAATTACGGTTTTCTCGTTTTCTATAGCAGTTAGGATGCCTATGTCGGCTATACACTTGTAACCTAAACTATTGGGGTTTACTTGCATTATTTGGCCGTTGATTATGCCGGCTTTTATCATGTTTTTGTAACGCATTCGGACGGCGCCGATAGTGATTTTACATTCTTTAGCTATGTCTGTGAAACTTGTCCGTGAGTTCATTAGCAAAATTTTGAGTATTTTCGAGTCAATTTGGTCTATTTTTTTTCGAGGCTGCATTAACCAACTCTTGACATACTCCTTTATTAATTTAACACTTTCTCAACCCATCATATCGGAAACACATTATACAATCAATAATCAATATTTTTCATAAAAAGTACCTGAGCAGCATTAACTTGAAAAAAATTAGGCCTAAGCTCTCACAACCCCCTTTTTGTAAAAAAAGAAATAGTTAAAAAAACAAAAAATAATTAACAAAAACAAATCAAATAAAACATAACAACATAACAAATTCACCATAAATACTAACTCCGCCATTTTTCTGGATTGATAATGCAAGCACATACCATCTGACCAAACCTAAAAGCCCGATTCACCAGCAACCAATCTAACCCAAATACTCATCAAAGTTTACTATGCAGCCTCAACAGTTCCCACCACATTGCAGCAGCAGTTAAGTCTACGCTTAGAAGACATCTACGATTTGGGAAAAAATACATATCTAACCTTTCTTTTTTGGGTTGCTGGAAACAGGCTGAATAGGCTCGAACGATACTGCTTAAGCGATTGTAGTAGCGTACGTAAAATTGCAATCTCTCCTTAATTTACCAAGCCTCAGCAAACTCTTTCCAAAACCATCTTCAAATATTTTTTCTTATCAACCTATAATGGTTGCTCAGACGCTTTTTTCCATAAATTTTCAAAATAAATTTTGCCCATCAAAATAATTGAATCATTACTTGACCACAACATTGGTGAACCAGATGGCCCCATATCAGGAGACGTTAATAGAAGCACTTCACGGTCATCATAAAGACTCATTAAAGCTGAAGACCCCGCCGGTATGTACTTGAACTCTGAGCCGTTGTGATCCAGAATTTTTAGGGCTTCTTGATGTTCAGGAGGCAATTTTACGTTTTTTGGCGTCTCAACAATTAATCGATACTTCACGTTTCTGTCAACAGCTTTTTTTGTGTGAGTATTGAAATTGGATTTTAACAGGAACTTGTAGTGTTGCCATGAACTTATAACGTCAATGCTGACTTGTGCTTTTTGAATTAATTCTTTTCTTTTCTGCAGGGCTATTTCGGTTGCTGGAATCAAGAAAATGCTAGATTCTGCTTCAGGAAATTTTGTGTTAAAAGAGTGACTTTGTTCTACTTTATGAATCCATTTTTCTGTCTTTTCAGGGGCTTGTTTTGCTTTTTGTTCCGTCAGCAAAGAGATTGATTTCTTTAGTGGAATTGCCTCGAAAATTTCTGGGTTTGTTAAGGTTTTTTTGATAATCTTTAATTTTTGAAAATCTGCTAATATACTTTTAACATCTGTGGAAGAAACGTTTGAGTGCTTAGCTAATGTTTTAGCGTCTAAGCTTCCAAACTTGATTAACGTAAGGTAAACTCTTGCTTCGATAGGGCTGAAACCCAGTAGTCTCAAAGTTTCCTCGAGTAGCACCATCATTTTTCTCCTATGCAGGAACAAAATAGTCACGTTAAAAAGCTTTTAAGCCTTACTATAAACAGAATCAAGCCAACAACTTGTAAAATGTTTCTTTTACGATTAAATTTTAATCAAAACTAAAAACAGTTATTAATTAAAAGCAAGTGTACGGGAATGGACAAGGCTTTGATTTTTTGCTTTTATCCGCTATACTCGGATCTGGGAAATTAACTTTTTAAAATTTTTTAGGGTGGCTGAATGTACGCTGTTTTCCAAAGACTGTCAAAGTAACTGTTGCCAATTGAAACAATAGAATCATTATTTGACCACAAAACTGGTGAGACAAACGGGCCCTCATTAGGAGACATCATTAAAAGCATTTCACGGTTATCATATAGGCTCATTATCGCCGAGGGTTCAGCCAATGTATATCTTAAAGTCGAGTTGTTTTTTTCCAAAATTTTCAGTGCCTCATGATGTTCACAGGGCAGTCTTGCTTTTTTTGGAGTTTCAAGAATTATCCTGTATTTTACGTTTCTTTTAATTGCGATTTTTGTCTGCTCATTAAAATTTGAGTTTAGCAAATACTTGTAATGTTGCCATGAGCTAATAACATCAATTTTGAATTGAGCTTTCTGGATTAGTTCCTTTCGTTTTTCAAGTGCTGCCTTAGTGGCTGGAATTAGGAACAGGTTATTTTGAGTTTCTGGAAAGTTAGTGTTCAAATATTGTTTTTGTTGTAATTCCATGATGAGTATTTTGGTTTTTTTCTGGGTCTGTTTTACTTCTTTTACTTTATGCTCCATCAGTGTGGAGAGTGAATGTTTTATTGGAGTGGCCTCAAACATTACGGGATTTGTTATTATTTTTTGGGCTATTCCTAACTTTTGAAAGTTGTTCATGATTCTATAAATGTCTGGCCGGGCAACGTTTGAGTATTTTGCCAAGGTTTTAGCGCTTAATCTACCCGATTTAACCAGAGTTAGGTAGACGCGTGCTTGGATAGGACTGAATCCCAGTAGCTTTAAGGTTTGCTCTTTTTCCTGTGCCACTGTTGATTTCTCCATTTTGAACAGTTTTTATTTAGTTTTGAAATACTTTTAAGCTTTTCTTGTAAGTGGAGCAATCACTAACAACTTTTTATATAATTTTTTCAAACATTAAGAAGTCACACAATCAGGAGAAACAAAAATGAACAAAACAATGATAAAAAACAAAACCACCGCAATCTTCTTTGCAATTCTTATGATTACTTCGACAATATTACTTACAAATACACCCGCAAACGCTCAATCACAACCCACTCAACCAGTAACAGGATCATTACCCAACGGAATCACCCCTGACGCGACAGCTAACGTCAGAGCATTTCTCAGTTTTAGACCAAATCCAGTCGGCGTTGGTCAAACAATCCTTATCAATATGTGGACTTCCGTAGCGGTCGGAGCTGGAAGAATGCATCATGACTACACATTAACAATCACAGACCCAAATGGTGCTCAGGAGATAAAAAAATTTGATACTTACCCTAACGATGGAACTGCATGGTACGAAATGACAGTAGACACACCTGGAACATGGAAATTCAAGTTTGATTTCATTGGAACCTATTTCCCTGCGGGCTATTATATTGATGGCTACATGGTTAACGCTACCACGGGCGGCACAAACTATTCAGAATCCTGCTATTACCCTCCGGCATCAACTCAGGAACAAACACTTACTGTGCAAGAAGACATTGTTGCTTCTTGGCCTCCGGCACAGCTACCAACCGATTATTGGACAAGACCAGTATCCATGATGAACAGAGAATGGTGGCCAATTTTAGGCAATTACCCATGGCCATATGGAAACGATAACTATGACTACGCAGGTCCTTATGTTATTTCACCCAACACTGCACACGTTGCATGGAAAAGACAAGGCGGAATCTATGGCTTAATCGGCGGTGATTTAGGCACAATGTCTAGCTATCAGGGAGGCATCGGAGGAGTCGCTGCTGGGTCACCAACAATTATCTATATGGGTCGAGGTTACCAGACATTTAGCAAACCTGGCGTAGGCTCATTAGCACAGTGTTATGATATACGTACAGGCGAGATATTCTACGAAATACCTATTGCAGAAGGTGGTGTGACACCAACAATTCTTTCATACCCGCCAGTAAGTTCACAAGGTACCTCTAATCCAGAGCTATTGACTATAAGCAGTAATAGGCTAATCAAAATTGATCCATGGACAGGACTGGTGACAGCAAATGTTACAGCAATGTCAGGTACTTTCCACAGTGGAGCCTATGTCCTTTCAACACAAAACACCGCATCTGGTCCACGTCTAATCAACTGGACTACAGTTGGAACGAGCACGAACTTTACCAGCCGCATACAAAGCAACATATCAATTCCAATAACAAGCATAAGCCTTTATGACTTTAACAGCGGTAACGGATTTCAAGTAACAGGCATCTCTAAAGGAGGTTCTTTTACCCAGCAAAGGATAATCGGCATAAACTTGGAGACAGGCGCACTTCTGTGGAACATAACAATTGATGAACCAAACTACAGCGGCAGCTGCAACGTCGCAGACAACGGCAAAGTCGCAATCCTATCTGAAGGCGGATACTTTGTAGCTTTTGACCAAACAACAGGCAATAAAGTGTGGAAAAGTGATGAAATGATGTATCCTTGGGATGCACCAGCATTCGGCGCATATGATATTGCCTCCGCTTACGGCTTAATAATACGGTCCGCTTACTCGGGAACTTATGCTTTTGATTGGAATACTGGAAAAATAGTTTGGAAATATGAAGCGCCAGCTAACGCGTATGAAACGCCATACACTAACGAGAATGGCACAACAGTTTATTCATGGAACGGAGGCATTCTTGTTTCAGACGGAAAAGTCTACAATTACAATGCTGAACACTCACCAACAATGCCAATTACCAGAGGCTGGAGACTACACTGCATAAACGCATCAACCGGTCAAGGCATTTGGAACATAACAGGCTTTTCAGCTTCAAGAAACTTCCAAGGTGCAACAGCGGACGGTTACTTAGCCTTCGACAACTTTTATGACGGTTTCTTATACGTGTTTGGTAAAGGTGAAAGCGAAACAACAGTTGCAGTGCCTCAAACAGCGGTAACACAGGGCCAAAGCGTGATTATCTCAGGAACAGTTCTAGACCAGTCACCAGGACAACCTGGAACACCATGTGTTAGCAAAGAATCGATGACCGCTTGGATGGAATACTTGCACATGCAGACACAAATATCCAATGGACGTTAAAGGCGTTCCAGTCTCTATTGACGCTACTGACCCTAACGGAAACCTCGCTCATATTGGCGACGCAGTAACAGACATGAGCGGAACCTTTGGATTCACTTGGACACCAGAAATTGCTGGGGAATACAAAGTTACAGCAACCTTTGCAGGTGATGACTCTTATGGTAGCTCTTGGGCACAAACATATGCAACAGTAGTCGAGGCAACTTCAACGCCATCAACTCAGTCAGAAATAAGCTTTGATTCAATTAACAGCACAGTAACCACAACCATGATCAGTGGAGTAGTCGCAATATCATCCAATCGCAATTGTCGGCCTTTTAATGCTAAGAAAACATTAGAAACTCATAAACCCACTTTTCCTTTTTTAGATTTCCAAAAAGAGCTACATTACCTCTAACTTTACATAAGGCTACAGTTGCTTTTAGAAAAAAGCTAAAATGTTCCAGCACACTTCTTTTTAATGTCCGGAGCCACTTTTATGGCATATAACGAGTTACGGAAAGATTATCTTCTCAACCGTTGGGTAGTAATCGCTACAGAACGCGGCAGACGACCAACAGATTTCGCCAAACCCCGCAATGAACCAGCAAAAAACAGCAATTGCCCAATGTGCGTCGGCAACGAACATATGACGCCACCAGCAAGCATGCTTTACCTTAAAGAAAACGGTCAAATCAAACACGCCGTTGACCCCGCTACGGGTGAACGCCCAAAAAACTGGCTTATACGCAGCTTTCCAAATCTTTATCCCGCTTTTGCTCCACCTAAAAACACTCAAGACGAAGCCGACGCCGAAGTTTTGGGACGTTACGGTTATGGTTTTGCCATTGGAGAACATGAGGTTTTAGCTGAATCACCCAACCACAGTGAAAGCCCAGCGGATGCTGAGTTGCCTCAGTTGGAATTGTTGATTAAAGCGTACATTGACAGGCTTACCCAGTTCAGCGTTAAACCCTTTGTTAAGTATGTACAGATTTTCCGTAATTATGGACATGAAGCAGGCGCCTCATTATCTCATGCACACAGCCAAATCATTGCAACACCAATTATTCCTTCAATAGTTGCTGATGAACAAGCTGCAAGCAAAACCTATTTTGAACAGAACAAGAAATGCTTTTTCTGCGATTTAGCTGAAAAAGAAGCTAAAAGTCCACGCTTGATTCTGGAAAATGAGCATTTTCTGGTTTTTGCACCGTACTCAAGCATTACCCCTATGGAGTTCTGGATACTGCCTAAACGCCACTCCCCAAACATGCTTGACTTGTCAGAAACTGAAATCACATCTTTTGCTAAAACACTTAAAACCAGCCTAAAAGCCCTAAAAACCCTCGTAAATGACCCTCCATACAATTACGGTTTCCACCTCGCAATTAACAAGGATGCCCAAAACAGTTACCACTGGCACTTAGAGGTTTATCCAAAATTGTCGATTTGGGCAGGCTTTGAGTTAAGCACAGGAATCTACATCAACACCGTAACGCCGGAAAACGCTGCCTCAGAACTTAAAAAGGTTATAGACTCTTAGTTTTAACTGTTTCAAGTGTTGGCTCAATGCCCAGCACATCTTCCACGTAAGCGCGTAACAGTTCAGCAACACTCCAAGCCTGCGCGACACAGCCCCGTGGTTCATTAGGCGGGTCACAATCAAAAATTTCGTTAATCGACCCCAAGCAGCCATGATGAATCGTTTGACCAAGCAGCGGCAACACAAAATTTTGCAGCGCCAACTTGTGTGGTTCAGAATCAGCACCGTAAATTTTCAGGTATGCCGTAATGAATGGCCCAAGTAGCCATGGCCAGATTGTGCCGTTATGATAAGCGGTGTCTCGGCTTCTTCTGTTCCCTTCGCATTTTCCGACAAATTTAGGGTCATCAAGCGACAAAGTGCGCAGGCCATAAGGCGTAACAAGTTCACTATTCACTAAATCAACGACGTGTTTGCCTTTAAGTTGGTCAAGCATACAGTAATCTAAAGAAACCGCCAAAATCTGGTTTGGACGAATTGTCGCGTCAGCTCCAGAGGTGTCTATTACGTCGTAGAGGCAGGCTTTGTTGGAGTTCCAGAATTTCTGGTTAAAACTTATACTGGCTTTCTCTGCAATGTCGGCGTAGTGAGTGGCTAAATCGTTTTCTTCAAACTCGCTTGCCAGAAGTTGCATAGTTTTTAGGGCGTTGTACCATAGGGCTTGGATTTCTACGGCTTTACCTTTTCGTGGAGTAACGTCTTCGCCATCCACATACGCGTCCATCCATGTAAGTCTTGAACCGTGGGCAAGCAAACTATCAGTGTCAAGATGAATGTTAAACAGGGTGCCTTTTTCGTGGTTGGCAATTATAGATTTTAGTGCTTCCCAAAGGTTCTGTTTTATGTAGTCATAGTTGCGGGTGTATTTTATGTACTGCAAGACTGCGTTAATGTACCAAAGTGTGCCGTCAACAGTGTTGTAGGAAGGTTGAGCAGATTTATCAGTGATGTAATTGGGAATAAGCCCGTCACTGCAGTATTGAATAAAATTTGAAAAGATGTCTTCGGCGTCACTATATCTACCGGTTACAAGCATTAAGCCCGGCAGCGAGATGAAGGTGTCTCTACCCCATGGTTCAAACCAGTGGTAACCGGCAATGATAGATTTGCGTCTTTGTGAGTTTTGAACTATAAAGGCGTCGGCTGCTTGCAGTATCCAGTTTAACCAGTCAGTCATAGGCACCTCAGTTTGCAACTGGTAAAAATCCATAAGTAAACTACTCAGATGTGCCAACTCGTGATTGTAAGCTTCCATTGTTTGGTCCATTTGCGAGCCAATTGAATCAATGATTAACCGGTTTTCTTGAGCATCTCTGCTTGCAGCCGTTGTCAACGCAAACGTGCTTTCGCTCTCTGCGGGAACGGTGACTTCAAAAGTTCCTGGTTGATAGCAATCGTCGTTGCTTGATTCACCGCGGAATTCTTCGTCACGATAAAGTAACCGGTCTACCCAGTTGCCCTTTTCTTTGAAGACTCCGCTTGTTGTGCGACAGGTGATGGTTGCGTTTTGTTCTGGGAAGGTAAGTTCGACTTCTTTGCTGCTTTGTTGCTGAGTAAAGTGCAATGGAGCTTTTTGCTGGTCAGTTATGTTGTGGTAGTAACGGCAGTTAACCATTGGATAAATTGCCAATTTAGCATCTAATTTGCTTTGGTTTGATATTTTGTACAAGGCACAAACGGCGTTTTTGAGTTTAGGCATGAAAATTGTCTTGTTTACTTCTAACGTGTTTAAACTGTAAGTGTAAGTGGGAAATGGACTAATCGAGAACTGTTTGATTAACTTATAACCTTGCGGATAAATAGTGTCATTAAACTCGTTACTGCCAAGCCTAAATGTTCCATCTCCAAAGGATAAGTCTTCATCCAGCTTTGAAAGGCAAACCATGCGGTCGCCAGGGGGATTCAACGCTGCAACAAGCAGTCCATGATATTTTCGTGTATTTATGCCTAAAACTGTGCTGGAAGCATAGCCGCCGATGCCGTTGGTTATCAGCCATTCCTTCTTGATTAAGTCCTTAAAGTTACTAAGAGCTTGCTGGTTGAAGGTTATGGCTGGCAGCTTCATACTAGGTCATCAACTTTGCAATGTTCTTGTCTCTTGGAACACAGAAATAGTTTGCTACCGGAACACATTTAGTCCTAAACAAGTGCAGGTGCGGTTTAGTGTACTTGTACTCGGTTAATGTTTCCGCGTAACCCATACCTTTGGCGATGACTAGTTTGGCTTCGTCGTAAACTTTCAGAAAATCAGGTGAAACCTCTTTTTTCAGAAGTCCCACAGCGTCGGTTCCAGTAGTTATGATTTCGTCGGCAAGCTTATCCATATTCGAAATCTCCACATCCTCCAAGGTAGCGTCATTAATCACTGGAGCACCTTTAACAACATAGGTAACTTTTAAGCCCATGTTTTTCAGTTGCTCAACAAGCAACGTGTCAAAGACGATTTCGCCAGCGTTATCTGCAAGGTACAGAACGCTGTCAGTTTTTTTGGTTAGCTCATAAGCTTTGTCAATGTCGTCGATAACTAAGTCTTTGGCGGCTTCCTTAAGAGTTTTCGATAAATCTTTCAAAGTAAATTTGTGACCAGGAATGTCAAATTCCATAATGTTACCAACAATGGCGCATAAGCAAGCCTTTTTGAATCTTTCTTGCTGAGTGTAACCTGCATGAACGAACTTTTTGGCCTGCGGCAACAGTTTTAGGGCTTTTTCGTTAGCTGCTTTCTTGCTCATCTTGTAAGGATCAGGATTGCTGGTTAATTGCCGGATAATGCGGTCTCTTGTTGTGCCGATGTCGGCAGCGACAGTGGATGGTTTGAAGTCACGGTTAATTAGTTTAACAACTTCAGCCATGCATCTAAACCGCAATGCGGGGTTTGTGGTGGCTTGATATATTTGGGTTTGTGCCCGTGAAAGCAGGCATGAGGCGCATTCAGGTTCAACTTTCAAATTTGGTCACATGCAATTTATCGAGTTGCGTCAGCAAATGCACGTAGAATGCTATATGGGTCTTTCGCCTTAACAATGCCGCTTGCAACCAGCACTCCGCGTGTTCCAAGCTTAAGGGCAATAGCGACATCTTCGGCTTGGCTGATGCCTGCACCACACAAAATAGGCATTTCCGCGTTAATTTGATGCACAAGTGTTATGGTGTCTGTTACAATTTCAGGTTTTGCTTTGGACACTGGAATTCCTGAACCGATAAGCTCTGGCGGTTCAATGGATGTTATGTCGGGTTTTAGGGCAGCAACTGCGGCACTTGTGGAAGGGTTGTTTGCGCAAACACATGAGATGAGCCCTTTTTCTTTTGCAAGCGCCACTGACGCGTCTATGTCGATGAGGCGTAGTTGCCTTTCAGAGTGATTGATAAGTGTGCCAACTGCACCTGCTTCTTTGATGGCTTCGGCAAGGATGTGGCCTGTGCTACTGCCGGGTTTGATGGGGTCAAGATGTTGGGCAAAAACTGGGATTTCAACGGTTTCCGCGATTTTAGCTAAATCAACAAATTGTGGGGCAACTATTATTTGAACGCCGGTTTCTTTGCTGGCTTTTTCTGCCTGTTTTGCAAGTTCCAAGGCTTTTTTGCCGGTTGATTCAAGATAAGTTTTGAAATTTACGATAACCATAGGCTCGTTTAGCTTCAACTTTTTTTCCTCCCTTTAGCCTTAGAGCTAACCGCTTTTATTATTTACCATACAAAAAATATAGACAGGATGGCTTTAGGCTACTGGTGCAGGCGCAGTCTGGACTGGCAAAGCAACTTTTCTTGCGGTTTCCTCAGTTAGCATGCCTACCAGTTGTCCGTTTTTGACCATAGCCGCACGTTTCATGCCTTTCTCCCGCATAATCTTCATTGCATTAATCATTGATTCAGCTTTATCAAGAATAATCAGCGGCGTGTAACTGAGGTCTTTTGCAAGGGTTTTAGCTGGGTCTTTGTGATTTTCAATTATGTCTCTTAAGATGTCTCTGTCGCTTATTACCCCGATTTGTCGGTTATGCTCAGTTATAAGCACAGAGTTTACGCTGTTCTGAAGCATCAAACCAACAAGTGCCGAAATGGTTTCGGTAATTGGTACTTCTATTTGGGGTAGTTTCATGCCGGCTTGGCTGCTGATTTCAGAAATGTCGATTCCACGTTTCCAGATGTCGTTTAGCATTTCGCTTGTGCGTTCGATTTGGCTGGGGTCACTGGAGTAGAAAGTGTCTGGTAGGTAAAAGGCTGACTCGCTTGTCCAGTCACCTAACGGCGGCATTTTAAACATGAAAAGATGTTTGTTATCAACCAGCATCATGGTCATGTAACTGATCGGAACATGCTTAATTTCATAACGTGCGAAAAGTTTCTGTGCAGGCTCCAAGTTGTCAAGGTCAATTGAAGCCATAATGCGGACTTTGAGGTCTTTTTTTAGGAACTTTATTAATGGGTCATCTTCGGCGAGGCGGTTGATGCTTTGTGAAGTGGTAATTATAACAACATCGTCTTTGGCGTTTTCAACCACTTTAGTAACTTTTTCCCATGCTTCATCTGCACTTTTAATAACCACGGTTTCACCGATTGGAATACCGCTTTTCAGTTCATCAACACGTCTTGTTGCTTCCACACCGATTGACCACATCTGCTCAAAGAACGCTTTCAAAACGGAAATGAACATTTTATCGTTAATCCATAAACCCTCGTCTTCAAGGTTCAAAACCGAGGTTTCGTTGCCAAATGGCGCGTAAAGGATGGCTTCTTCCTCATCCTTAATTAAGAAACGTGGGAAAAACTTTGAATTCATACTCATATGACGCAGTTTAATATTAAGCCGGTCTTCGATTATGTTGCGTTCTATGCGTTCCACAATTTTGAGGTTGTCAGTTGATATATCCGTTATTATTTGAAAGTTTACGTTCCGGTTTTTAGAGGGGTCAAATGCAGAGTCAAAAATTCCGGCAATATCTTCCTGAATAAGCCCCAAACCGGTGGTTAAAAAGAGAACATGTTTGTTGGATTCCTCAATCATGCTTATCATTTTTGAATGAATCTTTTTCTTGCCAGTTATGATTGAAAATTTAGCAACTGGATACTCGGATTCTGGAGTGCTGATTGACTTCCAAGCGACCAGCAGATTCTGTTTTTGCTCG
The DNA here is from genome assembly GCA_963832745.1 of Candidatus Bathyarchaeota archaeon. GTDB lineage: Archaea > Thermoproteota > Bathyarchaeia > Bathyarchaeales > Bathycorpusculaceae > Bathycorpusculum. Next base: position 487,825 of record CAWHVC010000005.1, read on the forward strand.
TTTAGGTTTACAACTTCATTCTTTTTTGCATTAATGAAGGTGTCAACAAGATTTTCAAACGGGACAATCGTGAAACGGGTTGGCCTTTCAAGTGTTGCTTCGATAAAGCCTTTTTCTTGTAGTTTTTTGAAGGTGCGGTAGGCTTGAACGCGTTCCATTTTCAGGCGTTTAGCTACGAAACTTGTAGACTGCACGCCGCTTTTAGCAAGGAACATGTAGACTTGGATTTCGCGTTTTGAGAGTCCCAGAATTTGCAGAAAACGTGTTATATCCTTTTCACTCAAGGTATAGTAAGCCGCCTAACGATAAAATCCAGTGTTTCCATTAGTTTTAATGTTTACGCATTTATATAAAGGATAGCATGTTTGTCAAGCTTAACATTTAAACAAAAAACTTCGTTTTAAAGCGTTAGGATAGCGTTTATTAATCTGAAAAAGCATTGGTAAAATTATCGAAAGATGAAACTTCGTGCTATGCTGATGCATCAAATCGAAAGCGGAATCTGGTCTGGTTTGTTGCTGCGCCCGTTAACGATTTGGGCCTTGCAAGTGTAGCATGATTGCGGATGATTACGTTAATCTGAGGAGACTTAGAAATGTCTGAAAACAAAAAAACCATACTCGTTGTTGACGATGACAAATCAATTCTTAGGACATTCACAAGGATTCTTCAAAAAAGCGGGTACGAAATAGATGTTGCTGAAACTGGTAAAGAAGCAATTGAAAAAGCTGACAGCCACCACTACGACCTTGCACTGGTCGACATAAGGCTCCCTGACATGGATGGAACGGAACTGCTTGCTAAACTTAAAGTACAGCTGCAAAGTACAGTAAAAATCATGATTACAGGTTTTCCATCTCTTGAAACAGGCGTTAAAGCCCTTGATGAAGGCGCCGATGCTTATCTTGTTAAACCAGTGAAACCTCAGGAGCTTCTTGTACTGCTTGAAGAAAAACTAAAGCATCATGAAGAGCAAGTGGCAAAAGCATAAACCACACCGTTTTAGGTGCCTCTTCGTTTGTTTCTTCAATACCCTGTTAAGTTAACAGTTATTCCCATGACGTTAGTTTTTTAGGTAGCTAAAGGCTTAGATAACAGTTTGACAGTTTCACAGACTGTTGAATTTCAGGCAGATACTGATTTTTTTGTAGAGAAAGCTTAAGAATGGTGATTTTGGTTACGTGAATATGATTCAAGGTTTGAAGGGCTTTGCCCAATTTATTTCTGTTGAACGCGGTTTAATGCTTTTCATGATTTCTGTCGGCGCAACCTTCCTTACAGGAGGCGCGATTGCTTGGGCTCCAGCACTGTTGTTGGGTGTTATCGTGTTTTGCATTTGGAGCGCTGTCGACGGAATGAACAACTTATGTGATGTTGAATTAGACGTGTTATCTGACCCGTTGCGTTCGCAATTCACAAAAAGACTTGGCAAAATAGGCTTATTCATCACCTTAGGTTTTACAGGTTTATCATTAGCGTTGGGCGCGGCGACTTTGATGCCTTACGTGCTGCTTTTCGTTGGTGTAGGCATCCTCTTTGGAGTCTTGTACTCGGTGCCGCCTTTCCGTCTGCGGAAAACCGCGTACAAACCTTTAGTCAACTTCACTGTCGGAGCAGTTCCAGTAATGATTGTCGCGGCATTCTTCAATTCGTTCTCAGCCAGCGTAGTCGCGTTAATCGTACTCATCGGCGTGACCACTGCAATAAACAGCCTCTGGGAAGACCTCGCAGACTTTGCGTCTGACTTCCACAGCGGTTCCCGAACAATCCCTATCATTATGGGTTTTAGAAATGGCTTATTCTTCACGGTCGTGATGGGTTACGCTATGCTTCCTTTGATGGTGCTGGTGGGCATGCTTTTCCAGCTTCCAACAGTCTGGTATGGCGCGTTAGCAATCCTTGCAGGCTTCATAACCTTCCGGTTAATCCAGAAACGCAATACACTCTTCAAACAAAACAATGCAGACAACACAGAACTCTTCAAACTCGGAGAAACCTTATCCAAAGACTTCGTAATAATCGCCATAGTATTTACGCTAAGCCTAATGATAAGCAGCCTACTAAAAATCAACCCAATATTCTAAAAAACACTGGTACAAGCCGCCTGCCAACCTATTTACCGTCTATTAGGAGCCTAATAGTGGTTCATTGCAGAAACCTATAGGGGGTAGGCGGTAATAGCGCTTTTCAAACACAAAAACAGGCGTTTACCAATTTAAACGTAAATAAAGCCACTTTTCCCTTACGTGTTAGGGTCAAGTTTTATTTGGAATCAACGCAACTTGATATGCAGGTGACAAGTAACGGTGAAAGTGCTCATTTTTTATGACTCAAAATATGGCAACACCAAGCTGGCTGCAGAAAAGATTGCTGAGGGACTCAAAAGTGAGGGGGTAGACGCTGACTTGAGCTATGTGAAAGAAGCGGCACTTAAGGGCACAATATTAGCTGACGCGTTAATTTTGGGTGCACCAAACCATATGGGCAGACCCGCCCACACTATGAAGGCTTTCATTGACCGTTTAGCGAACGTTGACTTGAAAACGAAAAAGGTGGCGGTTTTCGGCACTTACGCAGGCAAAGAAAGACAGCAAGACAGGGCTGAGAGGAAACTAGAAAACTAGTTGCGGAAAAGTTGCCCCGTTTAAAGCAGGTTGTGCCGGGATTATCGGTTAGAGTGAATGGTGTATCGGGTCCTGTAGTTGAAGGAGAACTGCCTAAATGTATAGAATTCGGCAGGACAATTGCCTCTCAACTTTGAAACCACTGACAGAATTCACAACAGCAATGGAACTCAGAAAACACAACATAATTTCAAATTAAGCACAGCAGACAACATAAAAACGCTGAAAGGTGGCGAACTATTAGCCAAAGACGGCGTAATAATCGCAATCGTGTTCACATTAAGCCTAATGATAAGCAACCCATTTAAAACCAACATATATTGAACATTTTTTGGTTTTAGTAGCCATATTTAATTTCTAGCCAAATAAATTGTAACGATAACTATTGCTAATATCCCGATGAGACCTATCCAAACATCTACAGATAGTAAAATTGCGGACAACGAAATAAGTAATGAAAGAAATCCAATTTTAAAAATTTTGTAAGCTGGCAAAGCACCTAGATTAAATTCACGTTCATTTTCGCTAGAGCAAACACCAGCAAAACGTATTGCAGAGAAAATGAAAGTTATTGCGCTTAAAACCAATGGAATGGCTATAAAGTAAAAGGCTGTCAGAATACCATTAAAGTATCCAAAAAAATCGATAGAAAGAACTTGAACATCAAGACTACTTCTTGTGTCGATTAACAACAGAGTGGCAGTAAAAAAAATTCCGCCTAAAAAAGAAGAAACCGCTGACATAACTGTACAGCTATCTTTGTTCCATTTTATGCTTCGCGTAATAAATGCTCCATTTAACTTAATTACTTACTTATTTGCTGAATTTATCGGTTAAATGTTTTGTGATAGATTTTTTAGCAAGTATTTTATATATTTTAAGCAAAGGGTGAAGGCGCATGGGTCTCTCCGATAGCACTTATAACACTGAAAAGAATTTCAGCGATGTTGTCAATGTGAACTATGAAATCGCCATAATTCTGCCTACCTATAATGAAGGAAATACTATAGGTCACTTGATTGCTAAACTTGAAAGTTTGAACCTTAATCTATACATAATTGTTGTTGATGATTCAAGCTCTGATGGTACTCAAAATATTGTAAAAGACTTAAAGTTGACTTACTCTAACATAGAATTGATAAGTAGATCATCAAAAAATGGAAAGGCCTCAGCAATCAGAGAAGGCTTTAATTTTATCCTTTCTAAGCCAAACGCGTCTGATTTCATTATCACAATGGATACAGACTTTTCTCATAACCCAAACGATATTCCTCGGTTATTATCCGCAGCTAAAAATAACGATATAGTTATTGGAAGCAGGTACTGTAAAGGTGGAGGTGTAATTAACTGGAGTCTGCTTCGGGTATTATTCAGCCGTACAGCCAATTTAATGACTTCAGCACTGATAGAGTCCCATGTTCACGATTATAGAAGTAGGTTTCGTTGCTATTCAAGAGCATTTGTGAAAGCGATTCAAAGCAGTTTACCTGAGGAATCAAATGGAATACAAGAAGAAACAATAAGAATAGCTTCTATGAACGGTTTCAAAATTAAAGAGGTCCCAATAATTTCGATAAAAAGATCGGGTTCATCTAAAACAAGCTTTGCCGAGCTTAACGAATTTTTGTCTTATGCATTTAGTCTTCTAGTATCCCGAGACCCATCAAATTCAAGAAATACCTCTGAAACAGGTTTTAAAAACACGTTCCAGTCAGTTAATAATTCGATTGAAGAAATACTAGACCATATTATAATTGGAAAAAGAATTGTTGTTCTAATTCGAAAAAGGCTTCAATTTTTTTCAACTCTTTTTAGAAATTGATTTTTTACTAACACCTACAGTTAATTTTTTTATAAATGTGGAAAATCTAATTTTTCAACTCATACGTTATTGGTAGGGTTTTATTAGTCCTCTTTTTTCTTTGATGCTTGCCTGCGCCGCCGCTAAGCGTGCCACTGGAACCCTGTACGGTGAGCAACTTACGTAGTCAAGGTTGATTCTGTGACAAAACTCGACACTGCTGGGTTCGCCTCCGTGTTCACCGCAGATGCCGATTTTTAGGTCTGGGCGGCTTTTGCGTCCCCACTCCACTGTGATGGCCATCAACCGACCGACACCTTTTACATCCAAAATTTCAAACGGGTTATCCTGCAAAATCTTTTGTTCTGTGTAGAATGGTAGGAACTTGTTTTCGGCGTCTTCCCGCGAGAAGCTAAAAGTGGCTTGTGTGAGGTCATTGGTGCCGAAACTGAAAAACGACACCATATCCGCAAGGGTGCCGGCTCTCATGCATGCTCTGACAACTTCAATCATAGTGCCAAGCGCGTACGGGACCGTTTTGCCACTGTGTTCTTTTACGCGGTGTTCTACACGTTTAATTAGGCTTTGAACACGTTTGAGTTCTTGGCTTGTGCAGACTTGCGGAATCATGATTTCCACATGCACGGGCACGGTTTCTTTGATTAATTCGCCGGCAGCTTCAAGAATCGCTTCTACCTGCATTTCATAGATTTCAGGGTAAGTCAAACCGAGGCGAACTCCCCGGTGACCAAGCATTGGGTTAACTTCACGAAGCAGACGGATTTTGCGTAGGGTGTCGCGTTTGCGGTCCAACTCCTGGACTTGGAATTCGGAAATGTTGTTTAGCATGTGTTCGCCTTCGGTTAGCATTAACTGGATTTTTTCGTCGCCGTTAGGCATCATATCAGACAGTTCACACACGTTTTTGATAGCTTGCTGACATTTCTCAAGTTTAGCTATTTCGTGCTCCAAAACTTCTTCGTTAGGCAAGAACTCATGAAGCGGCGGATCCAACAAGCGAATAGTAACAGGTAAGCCCTGCATGACCCGCAAAATATCCGTGAAGTCCTGCTTCTGCAAAGGCAAAAGCTGATGAAGTGACTTTAGCCGTTCTTCATACGAGTCAGCGAGGATCATTTCTTGAAAAAGGCCTATACGGTCGGAAGCGTTAAACATGCGTTCCGTGCGGCATAACCCGATGCCTTCAGCTCCAAACTTTAACGCTTTCTCAGCATCAACTGGAGTGTCCGCGTTTGTCCTTACTCCAAGGCGGCGGAACTCGTCAGCCCAACTGAGAATTGTGCTCATGTTACCAGAGATTTCTGGTTCAACCATCGCAACTTCGCCTATCCACACGTTGCCTGAAGTGCCATCAATAGTTATGATGGTGCCGGGCAGAATTTTTTGGTCTCCGACAAAAGCGTTTCTTTCTGTATGATTAATTTTTATGTCAGCAGCGCCGGAAACGCAAGGTTTTCCCATTCCTCGGGCTACTACGGCAGCGTGACTGGTTTTCCCGCCAATCGACGTCAAAATTCCTTGGGATGCAAAGAAGCCGTGAATATCTTCGGGTTTTGTTTGTTCACGGACAAGGATAACTTTTTTGCCTGCTTTTCCCTGTTTTTCTGCTTCGTCCGCTGTGAAAACTGCCTCGCCACTGGCAGCGCCGGGAGAAGCGCCTAATCCGACTGCAACGGGGGGTATCTTGTTGTTTGGATCGATTTGACTATACATTAATTGGGTTAACTGGTTTGGGTCTATTCTTAGCAAAGCTTCTTCTTTAGTGATTAAACCTTCCTTGGTCATTTCCACAGATGCACGAAGATTTGCGGCAGCATTCATTTTTGCGTTGCGGGTTTGAAGCATGTACAGTTTGCCTTCTTCAATCGTGAACTCCATGTCTTGGGGTTCTTTGAAGTGCCGCTCCAATGTTTCTCGTACATCCATTAGGGCGTGGTACATTTTTGGCATGGACTGCCGCATTTCAGCAATCGATTTAGGAGTACGGATACCTGCAACTATATCTTCACCTTGTGCACGGTCAAGATAATCGCCGAAAAGCACGTTTTCGCCTGTGCCAGGGTCACGGGTGAATGCTACACCGGTTGCGGATTCCTTGCCCATGTTACCAAAAACCATTGCTTGCACGTTTGCTGCGGTGCCGTTGGCAACTTTGGTTGAGATTTTAAACTCTTTACGGTAATCCGTTGCACGTTTGCCGTTCCAAGAAGCAAATACTGCTTCTATAGCCATGAAGAGTTGCTCATACGGGTTTTGGGGGAGGGGTTTTCCAGTGTTTTCCTCGATTATGTGTTTGTAGGTTTCTACCAAAGTTTTCATGTCTTGCGTGTTAAGTTCAATATCGTTTTTTGCGCCCTGCTTGATTTTGAGGTCATTCATTGCTTGATTAAAAATTTCGCCGTCAATGTTAAGCACTATTGCGCCGAACAGGGAAATGAAGCGTCTGTAGGAATCCCAACTGAAGCGTTCATCCCTACTGCGTTTGATTAAACCTTTAACTGTTTCATCATTAATCCCCAAATTTAGAACTGTATCCATCATTCCAGGCATAGAAACTGCGGCGCCACTTCGCACTGAAACCAGAAGGGGCAAATTCACGTCTCCAAAACCAAGCCCCATAGCTTTCTCAATTTGCTCCACTGCAGAGTGAACTTGCTCATGTAATCCTTCTGGAAGCTTAAAACCGTCTTTAAAATATTGCAGGCACGCTTGAGTTGTTATTACAAATCCAGGTGGAACAGGTAAACCAATCTGGGTCATCTCACATAATCCGGCGCCTTTGCCACCTAGGAGCCGCTTGTTTTTGCCGTCACCCTCGCTGAAAAGGTAAACCCATTTGTCCTCGGGTTCTTCAAAATTAAGTTCAGATTCGATATAGCTTTGGCTAGTTTGCCTATTCAAAAAACAATCCTCATGCTAACTTTGGTGTCCTTGAAAAAATAAAGGTATGTGGCTATCGAAAAGCTACAACAACAGGGTTTGCGGTTTAACGTTGCAGAAATCTTTTGCAGCAAAAATTTAGCGTTGCTTGTTGTTGCCAGAGTTAACAACAAAGGCTGAAATAGGCTTTTGCCTCGTCTATCCATGAAAGGTTTGAGGCATTTTTTGTGGCTGAACCCCCAAAGCCAGTCCCCGTAGCCGTAAGAAAAATTGTACTAGTTTCAGCAATCATAGGGTATGCTGCACTTATTCTTTACTTGATATTTTTTGTTGGATTGTTTGACCTTTTTGCGATTTTAGAAAAAATAAACGTGGGCGTTTACGTGTTAGCAATTGCAGCGGTGATGCTTTCAATATTTTTTCACACAGTCGTTTGGTATAAGCTTCTGCATTATTTGTCGATTAAGCTGAGTTTTCGTAAAACGTTTAGTCTCTACTGGGTAGGAATATTTGTTGACAGCATCGTTCCTGGCGGATGGTCCGGCGACCTTTTCAAAGCATACTTACTTTCCCGGCAACCCAACATTGAGGGAGGCAAAGCAGTTGCGTCTGTAGTTGCCAAAAACATGTATGAAGCCATCTTTAACTTGGGAAACATGGTACTGGGGCTTGTCCTGCTTATTTTGAATTACAGTTATGAAAGCGCCATCCTGTTTTCGATCGGCATCGTTATGGTACTGTTAACTTTGCCGCTTGTGGTTTTACTGGTTATCAGTTTTCGGCCTGAGGGAGCAAAAAAAGTGGTAGCTGCATGCATACGGGGAATTACTGTGTTAAGCCGTAACCGTTGGAACCTTAAAAAGTTTGAAGTTGAAGTTGACAAGTTGCTTGATGATTACCATCTAGGCATGAAGATTCTTTTGAATAAACCAAAAATGCTTACGCAACCAATGTTTTTCTCTTTTTTTGCTTGGCTATTTGAAATTGCCGCGTTGTTTCTGGTTTTTGCAGCTTTAGGTTTTCTTGTTTTTCCTGACCAAGTCATTATTGTACATTCAATAGCTGGAAATATTGAATCTCAGGGTTACGGGTTTGCTGGTTACGCCCAAATCGTTGCAACTTCACTGTATACGACTTTGGGAATCCAGCAGGCACTTGCAGCGTCAGCGGCGCTTTTAGGTGGCGTAATCATTTTTTGGCTAAAAATGGGTTTAGCTTATGTAGCGTTCTATTTTGTTGTGCTTGTTAACTACGGCAAGAATATTCCTGTTAAGGTGCCTGAGACTGAAAAACCGCTTGAACAGCTTGAAGTTGTAAAGGTTGTTGAGCAAGATTTGTCTGTAATAGAGGAGGCAAATGATAACGGTTAAAGAGGGAAAGAAGATGATTTGTGTATTTAGAGGTTTTTTGTTCGCTTGCGAAGAAATATAACGGTTATTAATGCAACAATTACGGCTATTACTGCAATATAGATTGCCCATTGCAAATTCACGGGCTGAAAGGGTTGTTTTGGGTGTCAGGTTGGTGTTACACTAGTTTCAGTGTCATTATGGGAGTGCTTGTTGGTTAGGGAGTTACTGTCGGAGTTGGAGTTGGTGAGGGGACTGGGTGAAGGTGGGTATTGAAGTAGGTGCCGCTGTTTGTGTGGCTGTTGGCTCATACAAAACCTTGCTCTTTTAAAATTTTATTATACCCCGAAATATTGCCTTAAACATTAAAAATGCAGTAAATGCCAAGCATCAAAAGGTTAATCTAATAACTAATCAACCTTCTGAAAGATAACTTTGATTAACAACACTTATCTTGATGAGTACCTTCAAACGTAAAGCAAGGGTCAAAAATTATGGGAAATCTCACTGTAGCCGTCTTAGGCAGTTTAAATTATGCAAACAACCTTGGCAAAAAAGGAACCTCAACAGACATCACTTTTTATAACCTCAAAAAAGGCGAAGACACAATCACCTTCATTGAACCAACACGCTACCCCGAACGGTTAGCACCACTTTACTACGCGGTTTCACTCGCAAAAAAAGCCGTCATAGCAGTTGACGAAGTAAACGCGCAACTGGGCGAATGCATCGTTATGCTACAGGTTGCAGGCATAGAAAGTGGCTACTTTGTACTACGCAACTATATCCCAAAAGAGAAAATCTTGCCCTTAATCAAAGGAACAAGCCTAGAAAAATTCGAAATAGTCAACGACGACCCTATCCAAATTAGAGAACAATTACTTGCAGAAGCAGCAAAACAAGCAACCCCTGAACTTCCAGCAGGACAGCAAGCAGTTGGAACAGTTCCTGTTGACCACGCTTTTAACGTTAAAGGCGTCGGCGTTGTTGTACTCGGTGTCGTTGCTAACGGGTTTGTTCAAAAACATGCAAACCTCAAAGTGCTGCCTGGAGCAAAAACTGCTCAAGTCCGTTCCATCCAGAAGCACGATGAAGAATACGACCTTTCCGGTGAAGGCGACCGAGTTGGTTTAGCACTAAAAAACATTGATGTTGAAGACCTTGATAGGGGTGCAGTTTTAACCAATGACCCTTCGGTTAAGACAGGTAACACTTTGAAGTGTGAAGCGCAACTGGTGAAATATTGGCCTTCACCGCTTAAGCAGGGCATGGTTATGCATGTTGGCCACTGGACACAATTCTTAACCGCAAAAGTGGAAGAAGTTACAGACGAAGCAGATTTTAGAAAAACAAAACTTACTTTGTCGTTGGACAAGCCTCTTGTTTACAGGCAAGACGATAAGGCTGTGCTTATGTATTTGGAAGGCGCCAAACTGCGTATTGCAGGTACACTCACTTTAACCTAATTCTTCTTTTTGTTTGACTAATGTTTGGTAAATTGATTAGTCAAATAGGCTTAAATTTTATAATCTCTTGATGAACTTCATTCGGAAAGAATGGGGAATATCAAATTGGCGGTTGACTTTGAATCTTTCAATGAGGTACTTAAACATCCGATTAGGCGAAAAGTAATCCGTGCATTAGGTGAAAAACAAAGCCTAAGCTATGTGGAACTGCTAAACATTACAGAAGCTGCAAACACTGGAAAATTTAATTATCACCTTAAAGTTCTCGGAGACCTCATAGAAAAAGACGCCAACGGAAAATACATTCTAACAGAAAAAGGACAACTTGCTTTACAGTTTTTACTGAAATTCCCTGAGAAAAAACCTGAGCCAACAACAAATTTGCACATGGCAGATGCGGCACTGATTGGTCTTGCAGGCGTATTTTTGATAATTGCTAATCCGACGCTTTGGATTGGATTATGGATTAGTGTGAACAAGTTTACAGTTCCAGTGTTTACTTTACCGTTTTTTGGACTTGGCACGCTGTTTTATGGTTTGTTGGTTCCAAGCTTTGTAATGCGTTTTCTTTCTATTAGACGTGCTCATTCCCATGAAATGTACAGCCTGTTTAGGGCGCCACTTGTTGCCTTCCTAATTCTGCTTGGGCTAATGGCAGCTATGGTTCTCACTGGTTCAGTAAACAGTTTTAATGCAATGATTGAAACGCCAACTGTTATGGTTGCACAGGGACCTAACTGGACTCACTCAACATATAGCGGGACAGGAGTCAGTTTGTTCATCAATATAATGCAGGGTTTGGTTTTCTCTTTTCTTGGGGTAGCAGTAATCGAATTTGCAGGTCGGGCAAGAAAAAAACTGAAAGAGACTAAGCCTTAACTGCTTTTTCTTTTGATGGCAGCTAAAACAACGCTTGCAAGAATCAGCACTAATAACGTTGCCCCAAAAACGATTAAGGGAATCCTAAAGGCAGGTTCCATGTGCAGCACGTTTGTTCTTGGCAACCCAGCCATGTAAGCGGCAAGAAATATGGCGACAAAAACTGCGCCGACACCTTGTGTTGCAAACAGGACTCGGTTAACGTGTTTTTGGGTTAGGTGCAATGATTGATGCCGCCCTATCTGCCTTTTATTATTCGCCTTTTCTTATTAAAATTAATCGCTCTTATTAAGAAAAATTTGAAGATAATATAATCCGTGAAAAATGCATTATACATGCTAAAAAATTGTAAAACAAAAATTTTATCTTTTAAGTTGATTTTTTCATAAATCTTATAAATGACCTATTTTTAAACTAAATTTAGGTGAAAAATAAGTGAAAAAGGAAAATTTAGTTTTTTCACTTTTTGCGATACTTTTGCTTTTAGCCTCTCTTATGTTTATTCCTTTGGTAAATGCAAGTTGGTGTGGGTTTAGCGATGCAATATGGCGCTTTAAACCAAGCTGAGGAATTTTACAGTATAAACGAAAGTGGTAACGAGACAAATGCGTGTGCACTCATTAGCTGGTATTATGCTCGTTATCCCTCAGGCTGCATACCCTTTAACAATTACTGGTATTTTACAGACGCTGAAGATGTGCGAATATGTCTTGAGGCCCAAGCAACAGGTGAATATGCTGATTGGGTAATTAACTTTTGGGTTGGAGATTTTCGACCTTCTGATGTATTAGACCCAGCCCCATATGGACATTTATGGTTATACGGTAAGTATGAAAACGAAAGAGAGTTGGATATAAGCGATAATTTAGTTTTTACTCATAGTACTGTTGGCGGTACGCAAGCGAGTTATGAAAATGTTAATTTTATCTGGACCTGTTGTAATGGTGGTCGATATTGGACCAGCCCAGGGGTATCCAATGAAATCAACGGAATTACTATTTCTTACATACCTGATAATTTATCGCAACCAACTTTTACGCCTGTAAATACAAATACTATGTATGGCTTCATAGATAATGATGGCACCGAGGTAGGAATGCCCTTTGCTTGGACAGGTTGTACGGATTTAAGTCTAAATGGCTATAGTTCCTCAGACAACTCGAATTATTGCTATATTGGATTTGAAGGACCTTCACCTGGTTTATCATATACTCTTCCAAATAGTCAGCAATTAGGCTATGATTTTGCTAATTCTTTCTACTATTATGCAATTACCAATTTACTCAGCGTACACGATGCTCTTAACTCTGCTTCACTATACTGTTATGGAACTGCGAACTTTGCCTCAACCCCATTGTACCAAGGCTGGTGGTGGACTGCAAATGGATTCTGGTGGTTTACTACTATGCGTGTCTTAGGCGATTCGTTATATTGTTCCCCTGGATAAAAGGAGATAAATTGATGAAAAAAATTTTAAAACTTTTTTTAATAGCCCCAATAATTTGCTCTTTGGTAGTTGGAGCCATTAACTTTACAAATGCAAACAGTACTCAATCTAATCTTGACAAGACAAATGCGTTCTTATCTGATGTTCTAGGACTTGATATGGCAAAATACTCCCTAATTGACCCTCCATTCAAGCAAAACATCACTCATATAACAAACATTGCCTCAACGCCCAATGAAACATCTCCGGATACAAATCCAAACGAAAGGATTGGTATTGACCTCGAAACACCAAGTTACTATTTTAAGTCTAAAAGTGGTACAATCGACGTTATGAGCTGCTTTTATGACGGAAAATTATCTTCAGTAAATATCAACCCTCTAGAAAACGAATGCAAATATATCTATGCAAACTCACCAGGTACCGATTTAAAGACCCAGACAAACTCAATTCTATCAAAATACGCAACCCTCTTATCAAAACAAGCAACTGAAGCTTCATTCCTAACACCAATGAATAGCATGTTAAGCACTATAGATTTTCAAAAACCCACTAATTTGACTATTGGCAACATAAATTTCCAATTAACAATTGATGGAAACAAAACCAATTTACAATGGTTTTACACTGAGAACACCCCAATTACAAATTACAAACGTGTTGAATTGGATTTCAATAATGGACAACTTGAGTCTTTTGCTGATAGTTGGAGTCTATACAAGATAAGTAGTTTGAATACCCTTACCGAAAAACAAGCAAGGGCGATAGCGTTGGATGCTGCACAAAAAATCACTCTCAAATTTGAAAATGCGAAAGGCGAAACCCTGAAGGTAGATGCCCCTGATCTAACAAGTGCACCACTTCAGATTCAGCTCGGCATGTTTCCCATCTATAATCTTCGCTCAAACCTACCTGACGGTGCATTTATAGACCCTTATGCACTCTATCCAGTTTGGAGTTTCAGTTTTAGCTTTAATGAAACTATTATCGATGTAGACGGCATTCAAGGCGGTATTTTAGGTGATACGTCACAGGTTCTCTATGTGCAGCCTTATGGTCATTTAGGCATATTACCCTCAAATTCTGCCGTTGAACCCACGGATACAACCAACTCGGTCAATTCTTCAGGTATTTGGATAGGCATAGTGATTATTGTCACTTTAGTGTTAATCATTTGTGTTCCTATAGCTTTTCGCAAAAAAATTCATAGAAGTTAACCGTCTTTTTTTCTTTTATTTATCGTTAATAGTTAGTTTTAGCATAATTAGGCATTTAATTTTAAGTTTCGTTAAGCCATTTTTACGAAAACATTTTATTCAAAGCGCGCGCATGATTTTGTTAACGCATAGTTGAAACTTTATGGCTAATAAAAAATTCTATACACCAATTAAAATTGGCTTGCTAATTGTTACAGTCGCGTATTTCCTTTTTAATCTGCACACGATGGCTACGATTGAATGGATTGGTGAATGGGCAAGAACTCCCGGGTCATTTAACACTATCCAGTTAATTGAAGACATGAATGCTACAGTAGGCAACGCTTTCAGAATGGCAGGCAGCGTAATAGCCCTTACAGCTATACTGTACTTTTTTGTTAAGAAAAGCTTCTCAGAAAAAAGAAGCTACTTTATAGTCAAATTTGTTTTGGCTTGTGAGGGAATCTACTGGTTTGGTCTTTTAGCTTCGGGCATATCAGGCGTTTATAGAGTTCTTTTTTTAGGTTTAAACAATTCAACGTACAGTTTGGGTTACGTTTTACCAGCAGTCTTTGAATCCACAATAGTTCCCATAGTTATTTTGGTTTTTGCGTTCAAGTTAAGCCCAAACAAGCCAATCAAAAACACAATAAATTGGGGATTGATTGCGGGAACAGTACTGATTGTGGCCTACTGGCTGCTTAACACCGGCATATGGGCGCTAACTATCCCAGTTAAGGGCACAGAATACTTGACCCAGTACCCACAACTCATGGTTGCGTTTCTTTCTACAGCTGTCGGCTTACTGGCATTAAGCATATACGCAGTTTACGCTACAAAGAAACTATCAGGAACTCAAAGCCTGGAAAGCTTGAACCTTAAACCAGTAGGCGTCATTGTAACAGGTTTAGGCGTCTGGTACCTCTGGAATTACCTCACGTGGATATTTTTCGGCGGCAACTACATGTGGAGCGACTGGTATGCTTGGCTATTGGGACACAATATGGACTTGTGGATGCTATCTCTGCCTTTGGCGGGTTTGCCCCTGCTTTTTATGAGCCTTAACAAAGAAAAGTAAATTTAGACAATAAACTAAAGTGGGCAGCCAAACTTGCACAGTTAACAAGAAAAGTGTTACAAAAAGTACCAATTTTTTTGTTAACTCTAAAATTTTCATCTATTTGTTGTTCAATTTACCCAAGATTATTTAAGGATAAACATTAGAATTAACATAACCTATTTGTGGCGGGGAGAAGGATGATTAGAGGTAACGCTTTGTCAATTAAAATCTTGCATGTAGAAGATGACGTTCATTTCGCACAAATTTCAAAAACGATTTTAGAGGCTGAAAATAATTTCGAAATAGAAATTGCTTCTTCCGTCAAAGAAGCCTACGAAAAAATGGAAAAAACCCATTATGACGTTGTAATTTCAGATTTTGAATTGCCACTTCAGGACGGTTTGTCTTTTCTTGAAGAACTTGCCAAAACTGAAAAAGAGTTGCCGTTTATTTTATTTACAGGGAAAGGCCGAGAAGAAGTAGCCATTAAAGCATTAAATCTTGGCGCCTGCGGCTACGTGAACAAGCTGGGTAACCCTGAAACAGTTTTCGGGGAGCTGGCTTACTACATTGTTCAAGCGGTAGAGCAAAAAAGACAAAAAAGGTTAGCCCAAACCCTCCTGGACACTTTGCCTTGTGTAGCCTTGCTGCTTAAACCCAACACTAGAGAAATTGTTGCCTCAAACAAGGCAGCTATCGAAGCAGGCGCGGTACCGGGAAAAACATGTTATGCAGCATGGGGTAAACGTGAAAGTCCTTGCTTGTGGTGTTTAGCGCCTAAGATGTGGTTAACTAATCAGCCGCAACATTTAGAGGTAGAAGATGGAGACGTAATTTGGGATGCATATTGGGTTCCAGTAGAAAAAGACTTGTATCTTCACTACGCGTTTGATGTTACGGCGTTAAGACAAAAAGAAAAGAAGCTAACCGAAAGCGAAAACAAATTTCGCACCGTTGCAGACTTCATGTTCGACTGGGAATACTGGGTATCCCCCGACAACAAGTTACTGTTTGTTTCGCCTTCAAGTAAAAGATTGACAGGTTACAGCGCTGAAGAATTCATCAAAAACCCCAACTTACTATACGAAATCATTCATCCAGACGACAAACCCAGCCTAATAGACCATTTCACCAAAATAACAAAAGAGGCCGCACATTTTCGTGACTTTCGCATAATCACCAAAAACGGTGAAACCCGTTGGCTTGCACACGCTTGCCAACCAGTGTTTGACGAAAACGGAGTTTTTCTGGGACGCAGAACAAGCAACCGTGAAGTTACTGAACGTAAAAAAGCTGAACAAGCACTAAATGAAAGTGAAAAACGTTGGGAAGCAACCCTTTCAAGCATCGGAGACGCGGTAATAGCGACTGATACAGCTTCCAAAATCACTTTTATGAATAAGACAGCTAAAGAAGCTACAGGATGGCCTTTAAATGAAGCTAAAGGTAAACCTCTTGGACAAGTTTTTAACATTATAAACGAACACACGCGATTGCCGGTTGAGAATCCAGTTAAAAAAGTGCTTGAAAAAGGCGCCGTCGTGGGTTTGGCTAACCACACTATTTTGGTACGTAAAGACGGTGCTACTTTACCGATTGATGACAGTGGAGCACCTATTAAAGATGAAAATGGAAAAATTACTGGTGCCGTTCTGGTGTTTCGAGATATTGCTGAACGTAAAAAAGCAGAGGCAGCACTTGAAGCCAGCGAAAAACGGTATCATCAACTTTTTACTTCAATGACGGAGCAGTTTCAACTTTTTGAGTTAGTGTTTGACGGAAAAGGGTGTCCGGTTGATTACCGGATTTTGGATGTTAACCCCGCTTTTGAGGCGCTTGTTGGAAAAGCAAGAGAACAACTGGTGGATAAACTGGTTGTTAGGGATCTTTGGCCGGTTGAACAGTACTGGCTGGAAATGTTTAATGAAGTGTTTAAAACTGGCAGGGCGAAACATTACGAAAATTATGGCGACGCGTTTGGAAGATACTATGACTTGTGTATTTTCAAGGTAAATGAAAGTCAGTTAGCTTCAATAGCTACAGATATTACCGAACGTAAAAAAGCTGAGCAAGAAATAGCTGATTTAGCCAGGTTTCCTTCTGAAAACCCTAATCCTGTGCTTCGTATTTCTGGAGAGGGAAAAATATTGTTCCATAATAATGCCGCGAAAGTTTTTGTGGACAAAGAAGGTTTAGCTGTGTTGCCCACGATTGTTCGGCATGCTAAAGGGGTTTTGAAGACCAACCGGAAAAAAGACTTTGAAATCGCTGTTAACAAGCGGGTTTTCCTGTTTTCTTTTGCGCCAATCACGAGTTCTGGCTACACGAACATGTATGGCATGGATATTACTGAAAAGAAGATGATGGAGGCTAAACTTGCTAAGTATTCTAAGGATTTGGAAGGTTTAGTTAAGGAACGGTCGAGTCAGCTTAACTTGGCGGAGCAGCAATTAGTGAAGTCGGAGCGGCTTGCCGCGATTGGTGAATTAGCGGGCATGATTGGGCATGACTTGCGTAATCCTTTAACGGGTATTAAAACTTCGATTTATTACTTGAAAAAGACCAAGTTTGCTGAATCGGGAACTCAAGCTAAAGAAATGATTGAGATAATAGAGAAATGTATTGACCATTCTAACAAAATAATTAACGATTTGCTTGAGTATTCAAAAGAGGTGCAGTTGGAACCGCAGCCAAGCACGCCTAAAGCGTTGATTCTTGAAACCATCGCTATGATGAAGACGCCAAGCAGTATAACAATAAACAACAATGTTTTGGATGAAGCTTGCTTAACTGTTGATTTAGATAAGATGAAACGTGTATTTTCTAACCTTATCAAAAATGCTGTTGAAGCAATGCCAAACGGTGGTGTTTTGACAATCTGTTGCAATCAAGGGGATGGCTGTTTTGAGTTTTCTTTTGCTGATACTGGACCGGGGATTCCTCCGAAGGTTATGCAGAAAATCTTTTCGCCGTTGGTTACGACTAAGGCGCAGGGGATGGGTTTTGGTTTGGCAATTTGCAAACGGGTTGTTGAGGCTCATGGGGGCACGATACACGTGGAGACTTCGTCTAGGGGTACAGAATTCACGATTAAGGTTCCGACAAAACGTTAAAACCGTTACTCTAGGCAAGACAGGATGAAGAATAAACTGTTAGTGGTAGTGTTCACCCTGTAACAACAATTTTTATGCTCCCACCCGAACTGTATATTCAGTATTTTTTGGAGACACTATAAAATGAGTTCATCTTCTGGAGCCTATCGAGCAATAGAAATCATTTTGGGCATAATTGCTTTGGCAGCAGGTATCTTGGCACTGTTTTTCCCTACCGCCGTCGTTGTTACTTTGGTCGTGTTTTTCGGCATTGCACTTTTGGCTATTGGCATCTTGAGAATTGCTTCTGCGGTTTCAACAAGTCGCATGTATGGGTCAACTCGGGGAACAAACGCGGTCATCGGTATAATAATGTTAATCGTTGGTGCTTTGATTCTGTTTTTCCCAGCTATTGCAACCGCGACAATCGTTATTTTGATTGGTTTTGCTATTTTGATTTACGGTTTAGGTAGACTGGTTGTGGGTGGAGCAGCACGCAATCTCAGTGGAGGATTACGCGCGGCATTAATAGTCTTAGGCGTACTGTTGGCAATCTTTGGAATAATTATTATTCTGTTTCCAGTAGTCGGCGTTTACACGTACGCGTTCTTCGTTGCTTTGGCGTTGATGCTAATTGGCATAGATGCGATAGCGTCAGGTTCAATCGGCATACCCCTCACTTAAACCCCTTCTTTTTGGCGGTTTAAGTCCAAACGATGTAGGATACTACAAGAAACATTACAGCTAAAGAGCCCAAGATTAAGCCTAGCAGCCAACGGTACTTACCTACGGCTTTGCCAAGCTGCACGCCATACCATGTGACCCAAGCAACCCCCAAAATGTTAGAGATAAACCAAGCAGTCAACTTGTCAGGCAACAAAAGAAACGGCAACGCCATCAAAAAACCCACAGTTAAATAAATTCCCAGAATCGAGGCGCCACCCAAAAACTCGTCACGAGTCAACACTTTGTTTGTGCCAATATCCGCGTCCTTCACGTACACAATGAGGTCTTTAGCAACCGCCCGTTTACCCTCCAAAGTGAAACCTTCAAGAAAAGTGCCATCAAAATTCTTCACAGCTGCATCCACAGAAACCTTGCATTCAGCGCAGTCTCTAAGGATTATGAGTTTTTTGCGGATGTTGTTGCGTTCGATTGAACTGGAAACCGCATAAATCAATCCATCAATTAGGCCCCAACCAAAACATGCACCCAAATTCACCGCCACAATGTAACCGAAGCCGTTGTTTAAGTCAGAAAGGGCAACGTAACCGTTAATGATTATGACCATCAGGACGGCAAAAGCAATTTCCCCAGTACGGTCACTATAAGACAAATAACGCTTAGCCACAAAAACCACTACCTAACAAGTAAGAAAAAAGCAACAAATAAACAATTACGAAAAAATAGCCCCGTGAAAGTGGCCATATTTGTATCCTATATAAGAGTCTCAAAAGGGTTCTGTAAAGTCTTTATCGGAACTCTCCAAAAATTTGTCCATGTAAAGTTTCATCGGATGTCGGGCGGGCATATGAGTTCTGGACAGCCGATAACACTTCTATCGTAAATCTTACGAGTAAAAGGGGCTTGATAAGGGCTAGTGAAGCCATGCAACTGAGGGTTTTATAGAGGTTGGAAAATCTTGGTTGCATATTGCTCTGGATAATTGTTATATATTTAATATACCAAATATTGTTTTTGAAAAAAAAATGGCAACCAAGGGAAGTATTGTTTATACGGCTATATTGGCATGGACAACAACCTTAACCGCATTTTTTACGACTGGCAGTTTTTTTAGTCCTTATGGCGTTATTATTTTTTTGATTTGTTCTATTGCAATAACTTTTGGTGGCGTTTACTATTATAAAACTACAATTTTAAAACGGGAAAACCAGTATCCAAAACCTTTCAAACCCATAACTTCTAAAATGGTTAAAACGAAAAGGGTTTTTTTTACATTATTTACCAGTATTGAGAGTTTTGAGGGAATTTTATCTCTTTTAGTTGTTTATTTTGGTTTTCAATTTCTGATAGATATACCTGCGAATCTGATTGATGCCACTGTTTTATCACAACTTCAAATATCTTTCACTATATTGGCAATAGTGGGTATTTTACTATTGATTGATGGGGTGAGGCGTTTTTGGAAGGAAGTTATAAAGACACGCTATTAGTCTTTGGTTTACTTGCGTTTTGAATTAAAGTTATCCACTTATTTTTGCCTTCGATTTGTATTCCGCATGCGCTAGCTGGGGTTTGTACGTCTATTTTCCTTTTTAGCTCATTCTTTATGGAAAACTGAGGTAAACATCATTTGTTCTATTGCACCACTTTTGCCTGTTAGCCATACTTCGTTGAATAGTTCTGTGGCTTTTTCGGCTTGTTTGTCAGTGTTTGTTGGGAAAACGGCGATTAGGTAGCTGTTGGGTGGCAAACAACCGTGCAGTAGTTCTGCCCGTTTACGTAGCCTGTCAATTCTGACTGTGGAAGCGCATTCAACGCCAAACGTGACGCCTTCTTCGTTTTTGGCCAGAACCTTCACAAAAACCGTTTTGTCGCCAAAAGTCAAGGGTACTTCAAATTGTATGTCTCTAAAACTTCGGTCGTGCCAAAGCTTCAATGCTGCCGCAACTTTCAAACTTTCGATATCAGGGGAGCTTTTTTGGCTTGTTTTGTAGATTGCCTGTAGTTCTTTGGGCAATTTCTCAAAATGGTTAATCATTGCTTAATCACCTTTCATTGCACACTATTATAACAGATATAATGTGTTCGTATATAAGCCATTATTTATCTAATTCTGCAGCTGCATTATAGCCATTGAAATCTAGTGATTCTAATGGTCAGAGCATACATACTATCCGAACGAGAACGAGAAATCCTCAAAAGATTCACAGAAACGGGAGAAAAACTAAACGGCTTTGACATACTAATCCATTACATCAACAAGTACAAGCCACAGCTTATCAACGACTTTGACTTAATCGAGGCTGCGCTTAAACAGAAAAACGCCAACAAATAGCTTTTCTTTAATGCAGTTCCGTTAGGGCTTTTTTTGTTTGGTTTTTTGTTTGCCAAAATTGCTTATATGGGCTGTTGAGGGTTGGCTGTGTGGGCGGAAAAGCTCAAGAATGGGCCATGATAGTTGCCCGACTGCATTTTGCTGTTCAACGCTTTTCATTGCTTTCTTTGAAGTTCTATGTCGCTGCCAACCTATTAGCAGCCTATTAGAATCCAAATAGCAGCTCTATGCTGGAACCTAAGACACTTTTCCAACCTCAAAACTGCAAATCACTAAGGGGGGTAGGTGCTAATGGCGCAGAAAGCGCTCAAAAGTATGTTGAAATTGAGTAGTCATTACAGTTTTGTGCTAATGTCTGCATAGATTTGGGCGCAACAAAACGGTGAAAACGAAACAGTCCAACCCTGATTTTCCGCAAAATCAATTGCCGCCTGACTTGGAAAAGCCACTGCATCTACACCTGCTTTCAACGCCAAAACGTCAATGTCAGCGCGTAGTTTGCCTTTAGGACGCATACAACCCAAAACCAAGGGCGTGTCTGGAAACATGACCCGTGCAGAAGCAGTAACTCGTGCAATATCAAGCGGCGGGGGCGGTTCAACCTTTGCCATTTCTGTTCCAGGAATAGGCATAAACGCGATGATAACCACGGCGGAAGGCTTTGTTTGCGAAATCATTTGCAGCGCCACCAGTTCGCCATCCAATTTTCCATCGTTTAACCCAACAATAACGTGAGGAACAAAGTTTAAACCAGCCTCTTGCAGCGCCTTAAGCGAGTCAGCATAATCTTGAACCGATACGTTAAACCCGTAAACCTTATCGATTGTTTCCTGCGAACCGATAACATCAATCAACGCAGCATCAACCCCCGCCTGCTTAAGCAAAACAGCCGTATCCAAATCAACAATACCCGTATGAACAAAAACAGTCAAACCCAACTCCCGCTTAACCCGCTCAATCACCGACGCAAACACCCTAAGAGGAACAGACCCGTCAGGCAAACACCCCCCACTAATCAAGCAACCCAACGCCCCATCCTCCTTCAACTTAGAACACAACACAAACAACCGTTCAGGAGTAACAGCCGGCTGCATTGTAGCCAACACTTTACCACCACAATGCCTACAATTCAAAGCACAACCTAACCCAGTCACCGAAACAGTCGGAAAAACCGTTGATTTCGAACAGAAAAGACTACTTTTATAATAAGCGAAACCTGGCGCGTAGAAACGGATTTGACGCCTCTTTTGCATAAACACCCCTGAATCCAAGAAACCAAAAAGTTCTTGCAGAGTTAAATGCCAAATTTCTTCCGAAGAAAACTGCCGCATACCTTTCATACTAATTTTTGAACAGGGCTTCTTAAGAATTTATTTGTTAAAGCTTACGTTTTGCCCTCCAAGCATCCCCTTGAAAAGCTTGAACCGGTTGAGCCTCAACATTCACATTAGCAATATCCGCCTGCAACTTCGCCAAACGTTTCGTAAGCGTCAAAGTCTTAAAGATTGCACCACCACGATAAGTCAAATTATAAAGGACCTTACCCTTACATTTCACTTGCTCAACAAGCCCATATTCAATCAAGTAATCAATTTTTTTATGCAGCAGCATGCAATCCATGTTGCCTTCAAAGGCGATAGCGTCAAGCGTCAAAGGCTTGACTGAGAGAATCTTAAGCACATCCTCATAAAGTTCTAATTTTGATTTTGTCATGCAAAGCACGCTCTTGTAAGATAACATTCCACGTTTTTTAATAAAGAATTTATGAATTTTGAATCTTTAATAAAAAGTAGTCGCTGCAAAAAACCAAAAAAGCCGATGTCAAACTGTTTTTTTGCCATACAAGTTACAGTTTAGCGTCTTGGCGATCTTTAAGGTAAGCATCATGTTTCTCAAGAAGGCTACGGATTTGATGATTTATGAAGTCATCTGCACTTAGATAACCAGTGTCTAAATCTTTTATTGCCTGTTGCAGCCGTTCATAATCTGTCTTTTGTATTTCAATGTAGGTGCAGTCGTCTTTTGCGAAACGGAGTTGTGTGCGTATGGCGTCTCGTATGAATTCTTCGCGGCTGGTGTATCCGAGGTTGCGGTTGGTTTCTATGAAGGTTTGGGTTTCGTTTAGTAGTTGTGGGGGGAGGTTGACGCTTGTGGAGAGGAGGTTTTCGATGGCGTCGGTGTAGGTTTGCATTTTCATGGTTTGTGCGGTTATTTCGCCTAGCATTGCGGTTAGTTTTTGGTGGGCGTCGTCGGATATGCGCAGAGTTTTCATGGAGTTTACCATGTGTATTTGTGATAGGAAAGCTAATAAGGCTTTTCTGTATACTTGGTATACAAGGTGTAAGAGGTTTACAAAATGAAGCACAACATCAGCATAACAATGGACCAAAAACTCTTCAGAGAACTAGAAAACATCCGCGGCAGAGAAAAACGCAGCAACTTCATCGAATACCTAATCATCGAAGGCCTAAAAACCCACCTAACCAACCAACAAAACACAAAACAAACGCTACCAATCATACCATTTATCGAAATTAACAAAAGAAAAAAAGAGTATATTGGTTGAAGGTTTATTCGATCTTCCATTTCTTGGCAACTTTAACTACAATGAAAGCGATGAAAGCCACGATAATGAACGTAATCAATGCAGATATGAATGCGCCATACAGGAATAGTTGTCCATTGACTTCAAAGGATGCTTCTGCCAAGTTGCCCATTTCCGACGGAAGAGCTAAACCGATCAAAGGCATGACAAAACCTGTGACCAGTGACTGAACAAGTGTGCCAAGATAGATACCTAAGACGAAAGCTATGGCGAGCCCAAGAATCTTGTATTTTGACAGGAAGTCTTTGAATTCATTCCATAAGCCTTTTGGTGGTGGGGGTGGTGGCGCCTTTTCTAATGATTCGCGGATTTTCCGTAATTCTGCTAACATTTCATCTTCTTTTGACAATAAAGCAACCTCAAAATATTCTGCATATATTGGGCTAATAAGATTATCCATTAACGATACAACCGCTAATGTGGCAAGTATTCACTTTTTAGGTGGGGGTAAAGATTATAGGCAAAAAGCTTCATATGCACACATAATCTCGCTGTCAATGAGAAGGATACATATGGGTTTAGCTGAACTGGATGATTTAGACAAAAGCATCCTAAAACTGCTTCAAAAGGATGCCAGACTCTCGTTTGCCGAAATCGGGCGCAGTTTAGACATTGCGGAAACTACCGTTCGCTTCCGGGTCAACCGCCTTGTTGAAAGTGGCGTTATAACACGTTTTGCTGCCCTGCTTGACCCAGAAAAAGTCGGGTTAACCGTCGGTGGCGCCATTCTGCTTAAGGTTGACCCTGCACATTTAGAAGCAGCATGCAAGCAGTTGGCGGGGTTTGAAGAAACGCAGTACCTGTTTAGGAGCACTGGCGAGTATGATGTTGTTTCGATGATTTTGGCTCGTGACATGGAGCACCTTAACGAGTTGGTTAAACGTACAAAAATGATTGCAGGGGTTAAGGATGCGCGGTTGTCTGTTACGACCAAGATGCTAAAGTTTGCGCCGACTATTGAGCTTTAACTTGCCTGCTGTGTTGCGGATTCAGCAATAAACAGGTTATAAGCCAGATGCTTCCGCAAGATTAATACATGTAACTGCACATGTTACAACAGTTTAACCCACTGCCGGTTAAGGCTTCAGGAGACAAGTTTATGACAGCAAAATCAACCCTTGGCCAATGTTATAAAAAACCCCACCCACCCCAAATAGACGACGCCGACAAACAAATCCTACAATTACTTCAAGAAGACTTCCCATTAGTTGAACAACCATGGAAAGAACTAAGCAGTAAAACCGGCATACCTGAAAACCAACTTATCAACCGTATTGAAAAACTGCAGGCAACAGGCGTATTAAGGAAAATCGGTCCCATAGTCGACCCCACAAAAGTCGGCTACACCTCAGCAACGTTAGTCGCACTGCGTGTTCCCGAAAGTAAAGTTGATGCTGTAGCCGCAATCATTAACCAGTACAACAACATCTCACACAATTATGAGCGGGAACATGAATACAATGTTTGGTTCACATTGGTCACAAAAACCATGCAGGAATTAACCAGCACGTTAAGTGAGATACTGCAAAAAACGGGTTTAAGCCAAAATGACGTTTTGAATTTGCCTACGGCTCAACGTTTCAAGATTAATGTAAACTTGCAATTAACCACCAGTTTTTAGGAGAAAAAACTTTTGGACAAAATTGACGAATTCTTACTTTCAGAATTAAACCATGGAATCCCCCTAACCACGCAACCGTTTAACAGCATCGCAGCAAAAATCGGTGTCTCACCCAACGAAGTCTTAACGCGATTGACAAAACTAAAGGAGTCAGGCGTGATTAGGCGGTTTGGAGCCAGCATAAAACCTAACGATGTTGGACTTACGGCTAATGCGGTTATCGCTTGGAATGTGCCAATGGAACGGGTTAACGAAGTGGGCGTATACTTGTCGTCTTTTCGAGAAGTAACACATTGTTATGAACGCCAGTCGGTTCCTGAACGGTGGGAATACAATCTCTACACCGTAATGCATGCGCAGGAACGCCAGTCAATAGAACAATTAACAAAACTGCTTGCCGAAACCATCGGCATCCAAAACTACGTTATCCTTTACAGTAAACGTGACCTTAAAAACGGCAAAATCCAACAGGAGCATCAACAATGATAACCCTCACAAAACTGTGGTGCAACCAACCCGGCTCAATGGATCAACTTCGTTACAGCCGCACTGCACACCAACGCCCTGTAGTAGTCTGGAGCACTACAAGGCAATGTAACCTGCATTGTATGCACTGCTATTCAAAATCAGAAAACAAAACCTACCAAAACGAGCTTACCAATGAAGAAGCAAAACGCTTCATAGCCGACCTTGCCGAGTTTAAAGTTCCAGTCTTGCTGTTTTCAGGCGGGGAACCGATGATGCGCAGTGACCTCTTCGAATTAGCCAAATTAGCTTCTGATTCAGGCATTCACCCTGTAATGTCAACTAACGGCACCCTAATCACAAAAGAAGCGGCAGAACAAATTAAACAAGTTGGTTTTGACTACGTTGGCGTAAGCTTAGACGGCGTTGGTGAAACCAACAACCGTTTCCGAGGCGCCCCAGACGCGTTTGAAAAAGCCGTTGAAGGCATCCACAACTGCATGGCTACAGGGATAAAAACTGGTTTACGTTTAACAGTCAGCAAATATAACATTGCTGATGTTCCAGCAATTTTTGACTTCATAGAAAAAGAAAAAATTCCGCGTGCCTGCTTTTACCATTTAGCTTATGTTGGCAGGGGTACAAGCATAGCCAAAGATGACTTAACACATGAGCAAACCCGCCAATTCATGGATATGCTGCTATCTAAAGCTGAAGAGTTCCAAAAGAAAGGTTTGGATACTGAAATCTTAACCGTTGACAACCACGCCGACGCCGCATATATTTACCTGAAAATAAAAGAAAAAGACCCAAAGCGCGCCGAACAAGTTATGCAACTACTAAAACTTAACGGCGGCAACAGTTCAGGCCGCGGCATTGCCTGCGTCGACTTCAATGGCTACGTGCATCCTGACCAGTTCTGGCAACACTATAGCCTCGGCAACATCCGTGAACGAAAATTCAGCGAAATCTGGACTACCCAATCCGAACCCCTGCTAAATCAGTTAAAAAACAGAAAAGACCTCCTAACAGGCAAATGCAGCAGCTGCCGTTTCCTAAACATTTGTAATGGGAACCTGCGTGTTAGGGCAGAAGCAGTTTACGGTGACGTTTGGGCTCCCGACCCGGCCTGCTACCTGACCGAAAAAGAAATACAGGCTTGAACCCGATGACCACACAGCCTAGCCACACAAACCCAGCTGCGTTGGCGCCCCGCGTTGTCGCTTGGGAATCCACCCGCGCCTGCAACTACGCCTGCCAACACTGCCGTGCAACCGCCCAAAAACAGGCTGACCCAAACCAGTTAACCACCAAAGAAGCACTTGACATGGTGGACCAAATCGCAGCATTCTGCAAACCCATCTTGATTATTAGCGGCGGCGACCCCTTGCTACGAGGAGACATTTTTGAAGTTGCCAAATACGCCACCGACAAGGGTTTGCGGGTTGTTATGTCTCCAAGCGGCAGCAACATCACCCTATCGGTTATCGAAAAAATGAAAGCTTCAGGCACCAAGATGATTTCTTTAAGCTTGGACGGCGCAACAGCGGCGGTTCATGACGGTTTCCGCATGGTTCCAGGCGCATTTGACTTGGCAATGCATAACATGAAGCTGGCGCGTGAAAATCAGATGCCTTTCCGAATTAACACAACGGTAACCCAGCACAACCTTGCAGATTTACCTAACATTTTAAAGTTGGCAGAGCAAGTTGGCGCTGTTGAATGGGACGTTTTCATGCTGGTGCCAACTGGTAGAGGAAAAATTCAGATGGAAATATCACCAGACCAGTATGAAGAAACACTCCAATCTGTTTACCAATCAAGTTTAACTTCGGCGATTCCAATCAAAGTCACTTGCGCTCCACAATACAGCCGAATCGTAGCCCAACACGTACAAGCTAATCCTGAAAGTAAGGGTAGACACGGCGGGAGAGGTTGCATGGCAGGCAACGGATTCTGCTTCATATCTCACATTGGTGAGGTTTACGGTTGCGGGTTTTTGCCAATCAAAGCAGGCAATATAAGACAACAAAACTTCCGAGAAATCTATCAAAACGCGTCACTTTTCAAGCAACTTCGTGACCACACCCTGTTAAAAGAAAAGTGTGGCATATGCAACTTTAAAGCTACTTGCGGGGGATGCCGTGCAAGGGCTTATTCCATACGGAAAGACTTTTTGGAAGAAGAACCCTTCTGCAATTATCACCCTTTTTAGAATCAGCCTATTTTTTGTTTGAAGATTTGCCTTGTCCAGCTATTTCACAATTGTTTAGGCTATTGCTGAATTGGGCATAAATTTGGTCTTTTAAACTTCTGGCAAACTCTATAAAGTTGCCTCTACACTCAGCTGAACAAAAAGAGAGGTCTTTTAAGTTACCATCGAAAACATAAGTGAGATTGCAAGAGTTTTTTGTTAATGGCTTCTTGCAGTACACACATTCTTTTTCTGACATTTACAACCATTTCCTATGGATATGTTATTGCGAATTGAGGTTTATTGGTTTATGTTATGAACCAAAAGCAGGCGCATATTTGGAGACTATTAGGAATCCTAATAGTTAATCTATGCAGAAACTATAGAGGGGTAGGTCCTAACGGTTCAGAAGCAAGCCAAAAGTATGTTGAAATTTGGCTTCATAAAGCTTAATAGCGTCTTACTACAGCATACAATACTTTAAGGTTTAACTCTATGAATAGATGGCTAAAAATTATTCTTCCTACAATCTTGTCAGCACTCATAGTTGCTCTTTTGCTTATAATCTCTGGTCTTGGCACAATATCACTTATCGACGTCAACAATGACATCGTCACTAAGACGGTTGTTGCGTTGGACGTAAACACTTTTGCCACATTAATGATTGCGGGCGTAGCCTTGACAGTACTGTTTACAAGCTTAGTAGTCAGCAGTACCGACAAAACAGCACCTGCACCACAACAGATACAAACTCAAACACCAAGCACAGAACAAATCCAACCATAAACCTAACAATCTTATTTTTTCTTGAAAAAGAACACGCCATAATTCTTGTAAAGCTCAAGTCGTTCAAGCCTAAAATCGGCGGTTTCAATACATGCCTGAACACTGGAGACATTGGTTTTCGCTTTCTTGAGCACCTCAACTGAAAGGCCAACTGCAATAATCTGCCCTACACGCTTAGCCAACTCAACAGTGAAAAATCCGGGTCAACAGCCCAAAATCCATAACAGTTTCATTTCCAGACAGGGAAACTTTTTCTCAACCAGTAGAGAGGGCTGTTCAGATAAACGCCTAAAAAGATTATTCTAAAAACCAAGCGCCTGAAGCAGAATACACCTGCTCTTTATGTGACATAGCTTTTGATAGTTGACAATGCAGTTTTTGCTTTTAAACTTAGTTTAGAAAAATTGGGTTCTATCGAGGCGACGATTTTTTGTATTTTTTGGGTAAAACGTTAAGTTGATCAGTTTTTGACAGTACGGCTGATGGGGGAATCATTAGCGTGGAGTCTTGGGGGTTAACAGGTTGAATTTCTGTTTGTGCTTTCATTATTTGGTTTGATTCTTCTTTAGCCAAACAGCATTACCATTCAAATATTTCGGGTTGAAAGATAAAAAACCATGTGACTACAAAAAAGAAGCAACTTGCAAAAAAAGAGGATTTGCCAAAAGTTTCAAGGTTACCTTTTATTTTTCATGTGCGCATGACTACAGTGTTTTTCGTAATCTTCGCGAGTGTTAAAAACGCGGTTGTCTGCGCCACATTGAAATCGTCCATCAGAAGTTATTATAGGATCGATAATGTGCGTGTCACGAGACAAAAAATCACCTCCAACACTCAAAGAACAAAACTATATTTTCAACAAGAACAAATAAGTTTATGTGATTGTCAATTATCAACAATTAAACCAGAACGTTTGTTTTGTAGATTGTTGTTGTATCGATACAGTCACAAGTTCTTTTATTTTTCAATCGCCCTTAATGGGAATAATAGAAACGGACTGTAACAAGTCCAAAAACGAGTGGAGAAGTAACGGTTAACAAGCTTGGAAGCGTTACAGCGCTTTATCCCCCTCTCTCTTCCTAAAAGGCTGTACCGCCTATGGGCTAATTAACCGCCAATTCTTCAAAAAATAGACTACGGGAAAAGGGAGTGCAAAAAAGTATGGAATTTTGTGAAAAATGTGGTTCGCGTCTTGTTCCAAGAAAAATCAATTCAGGCAATCAAACAATGTTGATGCTTGTATGCAACAAGTGCCAGTACAAGAAACCAGAATCTGAAGAGGAATTAATCAGGACCAATAGCAAGATAATCGAACATGGACCTAAACAGTACGTTGCAGTAATAAGCAAAGAAGCTCAGTTAAACACGATGCCAACAGTTCATATAGAGTGTCCAAGATGCGGCAACAACACCGCAAACGTTTGGCAAGTCCAAACCCGAGGCTCCGATGAATCCTCAACTCAATTTCTAAGGTGCACAAACTGCAACTACACTTTTAGGGAATACACCTAAACCTTCTCTTCTTTCACGATTTTAACTAAAAATAAACTTTAAACCTGAACGGTTTTTTGGGTACATGCCAATCTTTCAATGCACAAAATGCGGTAAAAAAGTAAGAACAGAATATGACCTCTCCTGCACTGGTGACGTTAAACGTAACGTGGAAAAACCGCCAGAATGCTGTGGCAAACCTATGATTGAAATAATCGACGACTAAAACTGTTTTACATTGGCTTTAGAGTTGACTTACGCCACAGGTTATCAAAATAGTTCATGGCCATAATCAACATGTTTTGATTATTAGTCCATAAAGCCGGAGAATCACGCAAGTCAACGGGGTCTTCTATTACAATGACTTCTTTTTTGTCAAAGATTGCAAGCATCGCCTTGGGTTTAGTTTGAATATACCGTAAAGTATACGAGTCTTCTTTGAATTTTTTAATTAAATCCAAACTATTTCGGTTAGAGGGCTGCTCTAGTATACAGCGTTTTGGCACTTTAGGGTTTAATTTTTCTGGAATGGCGTCGTATACGAATTCGGAAAAGAAGTCCCAAGATATGGTAAGGTCTATTGATTCATGAGCGTTTTCAATGGATTTTATCGCGTTCTTTATAACTTGTTCTTTATGCGGAATTAAAACTATTCCTGATTTGTTTTTTATTTTTTCGCATTTTTCCTTGTTAGAGCTTACCGATTTGGCTATATCTTGTTGAGGCTGAATTTTTCTTTGCAACAAAAACTTTAACGCTTGGTCCGCTGAAACTGCTTTGAATTTTATATAAGGTTTAACGGTTTTTTCTACTAATCCTAACTCGTAGAGTTTAAGCAGTATGCAATATGTATCTGACGGGTTTACTTTTAGCTGTTTAGCTATTTCAACTACACTTGAAGGTCCAAATCTGGCTAAAGTGAAGTAGATTTTTGCCTGTTGGCTGTTTAGCCCCAAATTCATTAGTGTTTGAACTTCTGTAGCTTGAAACGTCAATTCCAACCGCCTCTCCAAAGAATGACTTAGCTCATGAAGAAGCATGCTTTATGCATAAAATTATGGTGGTAGTGCCTCTACCTACAATTCTATATTAGCCAGGTTGCTTGAATAAAATCCTACTTTCCATCTAAAGAGTGCATCAAAAACAAACTGTAGGAAACAGGGGCTGAATGGACTTCACACATTTCGATCGTATTAGCTACAGTTTTGCATTCTTTTCTCCTTAGTAATGTGAAGCCCAGCAAACCCTGCTACTTCACTTTTTCCAGCCGCAAAGTATTCAGCAAAAGCAACATAGTTACTCCATCATCGCCTGCAGCAACAGTGAACCACAACGGAGTCAACCCCAACAGTCCCAGCCCACCTAAAACGAATTTTATCACAAGCGAAGCCCCAATATTCTGTTTAGCAACAACCATTGCCTTCTGACTTAACTTGATAAGGTATGGAATTTGCGATAACTCATCATTCACCAAAACAATATCAGCCGACTCCAAAGCCACATCCACACCTTTGGCGCCCATAGCTATGCCAACATCTGAGGTTGCAAGCGCCGGAGCATCATTAACGCCGTCACCAACCATTGCAACCAAACCAGCCTCTTCAAGCTTAAGCGCTTCAACAAGACGCAGTTTATCCTCAGGAAACAACTCCGCATGAACCTCATCAATACCCAAAGTTTTTGCGATTTCTTGGGCAATTTCCGTTTTATCTCCCGTCAACATGGTAGTCTTAATATTAGCCTTTTTTAGCGATTGCACAGCACGCAGGGCATCTTCGCGCACTTCATCGGTAACGCAAACAGCGGCTAAACCTGCTTTGCCCACGGAAACACACACTGCAGTATGAATGTCGCCAGCTGTTATTTCAAAAGCTTCTGTGCAGTCACAGCCGAATTCCCGCATAAGTTCAACGTTCCCCACAGCTACGTGTTGACCATTAACTATTCCAACGATACCTTTGCCGGGGACCTCAAGGACATCAGTTACTTTAAATTTTGCCAAGTCAACACCTTTTTCTAAGGCGCGCCGTGTGATTGCTTGGGCAACAGGATGGTTTGAGTACTGGTCAAGCGAGGCAGCGTACCCAAGCGCTTCTTCCTCATCTTTTGTGTTATCAACTCTACGCACTTCATGAACTGCCGGTCTACCCAAAGTGAGCGTGCCTGTTTTATCGAAGATTACACGTTTAATTTTGGCAAGCTTTTCAACAAAGATTCCGCCTTTGATAATTACCCCTTTTTTAGCTGCAACAGTTATAGCGACAAAGATGGTTGCGGGAACAGAAATTATGAAAGCGCTGGGACAGGACACAACAAGCAAAATAAGAGAACGGTAAAACCAAGTATCAAATGACCCGCCAAAAATAAGTGGCAACCCAACAGCAGTAAAAACTGCAAGACCAATAACGATGGGAACATAAACGCGGGCAAACCTGTCCACAAGACGCTCGATTGAAGCTTTATGCTTTCCAGATTCAATAACCAACTGCACAATGCGAGACACAAGGGTTTCGCTTGCTTTTTTAGTTACAGAAATCTTTAGCACTCCAGTCTGGTTTAACGTGCCAGCATAGACGACGTCGTTGACTTTTTTGGGCACTGGCACCGATTCGCCCGTAACCAAAGCTTGATCAACATGAGAGAAACCATCAATTACGTTGCCGTCCAAAGGAATCCGTTCACCAGGCCGGACAAGCAGAACCGTTCCAGGCTCCACAGCATTAACAAAAGCGTCCTTAACCTGATTCTCGAATACAACATGCGCAACTTCAGGCATGAATTTGGAAAGTTTTTCAACAGTTTTTCTTGCCCGGTCTTGAATGTAGCCTTCAAAGTATTCTGCAATACAATATAGCATTAGCACGGTAGCGGCTTCAAACCGGTAATCCAAGTAAAGTGCACCTAGACCAGCAACAGCCATCAAAAATTCGACACTGAAGCGTTTTTCAATTACAAGTTCCTTTATGCCTACGTATCCGATGTAAATTGCCACAGTTAACACTGCAGCATAATAGAGGAACAACGAAACAGTAGCATCCAAGTTCAGCACAGGAACTGTGAAGCCTAAGGGTACTCCTGAAAAAAAGTTGTCAAGAACACCGCTGACAATGATTGTTACGGCAAGCCAAACAGCAAAAAATGTTAAAGCTTTCTTGTAGTGCTCTTCCTCGCCTATTACTTCTGTTTCTGTTTGGTTTCCAAAGGGCTCTTTGCTGGTTTCCATTAAATAAACCGCCTACAAGACAAGCACAGAATTAACTATCTAAAACCAATAATCAATGCGCTATAAAAGTAAAACAAAAAAGAAAAAGTTTAGTTTGTTGGCATAAACTGCTTGTAGACTGGGTGCCCCTTGAAACGTAGGGTTGTCTCAGACTTTTCGATGGTTCCGCTTGGCAAACGCATACAAATCGAGCATACGGTTGCACCGTCAGGGTTTAAACGTACGCCATCAAGAAGTTCACCTTTGGTTACACCTGAAGCAACAAAAACCAGTTCGTTGCCTTTTGCAAGTTCGTCCTCGTTGTAAGTTTTTTCAAAATCTACACCTGACTGTTTTAGGCGTTCCATGCGGGCATCATCATGGTTTGGATTCCAAACTTTAACAAGCATTGTTCCACCAAGACATTTTACTGCTGTCGCCGCGATTGTTGCTTCTGGTCCAGCTCCAGCCCCGATAAGCAAATCAAAACCTGAATCCGGAGTTGCCGCAACTACTGCACCAGCGATATCTCCATCTGGGATAAGAATGATTCTTACGCCCATCTGCCTAAGCGCTTTTAAAATGTCATTGTGCCGGTCACGGTCCAACATGATTACGGTAAACTTTTCTATTGCAATGTTTTTTGCTTTGGCGATTGTGCGGACGATTTCTTCTGTGGTCATATTCATGGATAGCAAGCCTTTACTATGGTAATCAGTTGCAAGTTTGAAGTAGTAACCATCATCAGGTAACACTTGGAAGCAGCCTTTGGGTGCACAGGCAAGTGCGGATATGGCGTCTTTTCTGCCTTTGCTAGCGGCTGTGGTTCCGTCAACTGGGTCAACAACGAATTCGAGCGCTGGGCCATTGCCAGTGCCGACTTTTTCTCGGCGTTCAAACGCGGGGGCATGGTCTTTTGGGCCTTCACAGCAAATGACTTCGCCTTCAATGTCACTTTGATTGAGGACTGCTCTTGAGAATTCAACGGCTTTTGCGTCAATTAAATCGCAGTCGCCTTGGCCAACGTGATAGGCTGCGCCTACAGCGCCTGCAACTGTAATTCTGGTTAAGGAGGGTGCTAAAGCTCTTAATGAAACCATACAATTTTTCTCCTATAAGACAAATAAGCCTTAATGCCCCAGTCTTGGTATTTATGGGTTTGCGCAAAAAACGGGGCTTGCCTAACAGGGTTACCTAAGAAAATATGAAGGTTAATACCTAAAAACATTTTATGCCGTTGAAGGATAAGGAAAAATTGTTTAAATTAGAGCATAATCGGCAGATTTTACTTTACCCTTATTGTCCACCTGCACAGTAAATCTTTCAGACCAATTGTGCCCTTCAAGGTTAATCGGGGTAATGCCGCGTACAATATAGCCGTCGCTTCTTTCTTCAACAATGGCGACGTCAATCCGGTCGGCTTTCTTTTGTTTTTTTAAGTACTTGACTACGACTTGTCCAGCTGATTCTTTTGATACCTGTGGCAACCTAAATTTTCTCCTTTAGTCTATTTTAGGATGGTTTTGTTTTAAGCACTTATGAAGCCAAAATACGTAGCACTACTACACATTCATGTAAAAAAAGACTAAATGCCCAAACACAATAGTTTCTTTGAGTCAGATGCCTGATAAAAAACGCGTCATCTTCCATTTAGACATGGACCACTTCTACACAGCCATAGAGGAACGGGAACGCCCCGAAATCAAAGGCAACCCCGTAGTTGTTGGCTCCGACCCTAAAGAGGGAAAAGGCAGAGGCGTTGTCAGCACCAGCAATTATGAAGCCCGAAAACTTGGTATCCGCTCAGGCATACCAATTAGCCACGCTTGGAAACTCTGCCCAACCGCCGTGTACCTTCCACCAAATTTTCCATTATACATCAAGGTTTCAGACGAAATCATGCAAATTGCCCGCAAATACACAGGCAAGTTTGAACAATGGGGCATTGACGAAGCCTTTTTGGATGTAAGCAGCAAAGCCCAAACACCAGTTGAAGCCGAACCGTTAGCCAGACAGATTAAACAGGAAATAAAAGACAAAACACGTTTAACCTGCTCGATTGGTGTTGGTCCAAACAAACTTATCGCTAAAGTTGCCAGCGACTATCAAAAGCCCGACGGCCTAACTATTGTCGAGGAAAGCGAAGCTGAAGCGTTCTTGGCGCCCCTACCGGTACGTAAGCTACTGTGGGTTGGCAGAAAAACTGAAACTAAACTCAAAGAACTCGGCATCAACACAATTGAGGAACTAGCAAGTTTTGACCCAACTGTTTTGTCGGCGCATTTCGGCGTTATGGGCATGCAGATGCATCTAAATGCAAAAGGCATCGACAAAAGCGAAGTTGAGGGCAGAAACGGCGTTAAAAGTGTAAGCCACGAAACTACATTTGAAGAAGATACTGCAGATGGCGAGTTGGTTTTAAACGCGTTGCTTGGACTTTGCGTAGAAGTACAAAAAGAAGTTGAAGCACAGCATTTGCTTTTTAAAACGGTAACCCTAAAGATACGCTATGAAAATTTTGAAACACACACCAGAAGCAAAACTTTGCCTTTTCTAACATGCCGTCTCCATGACATAGAAAAAACTGCCAAAGAAATGTTTTTGACGAATCTTCAGGTTAACCGTAAAGTGCGACTTGTTGGCGTTAGGGTTTCGAGTTTGGTTTCTTCTGAGAAGCAGAAAACATTGCTTTAAGGTTCAATTTTTTCTGGAATAAATTGTTTGCCAAATTCCTCAACGCTTGCAACTTCACTTATCAGTTTTCGTGAACGAACTAAATGTGTTAGTTTACTTGTTAAATCAAACTTTTCCAATGGATACCCGACAGTTACCATCAGCAATATCTCAAAATCCTCAGGCACCTTTAGCAGTTCAGCTACTTCTTTCTCGTTAAAGCTTCCCACGCAGCATGTGCCTAATCCTTCAGCAACAGCAGCCAAAAGCATGTTCTCAACTGCTAAAGCCGTATCAATAGCATACCAATCTGCAGAGGTTTTCTTGTTTCCACAAGCAACAATAACCAAGGGCGCTTGAGCAACAAATTTGGCGTACATACCTTTTGAAAGGATTTTACGTTTCTCTGAATTCGTGATGACGATGAAGTGCCAAGGCTCCACGTTTCTTGCAGACGGCGCAAGCCTTGCCGCCTCTAAAATGCGTTCCAGCTTCTCCTGTGGAACAGGCTTGTCTTGATAGGAACGTATTGAACGTCGAGCTTGAACTGCATCAAAAACATTCATACAGGTCACCAAAGAAAATAGGCAACTAAGCTTAATAGATTTTACATAAACAAGCCAACATAATATAAAGTGATTAATTGAGAAAGTTAAAAAAACCAAATATTTAATTAAATTAAAAGAAATTTGAAACTCAAGTTTTAGCTATTTCTTGCATGCTCTTTCTTGTGTTAAGAATTGGGCTTTGACGTATACCTGAGTTTCTAATGTTCTCCTTGCTCCTCCAATCAAGCATTTTCATGCGAGATATTTACTTAGGAGGTGATCCGGCCGCAGGTTCCCCTACGGCCACCTTGTTACGACTTTTCCCCCCTCACGAAACTTAGATTCGATACCGCCATCAAAGACGGCACCTCACCCAAGAGTCGCTCGGGTGGAACGACGGGCGGTGTGTGCAAGGAGCAGGGACGTATTCACCGCGCGCTAGTGACACGCGATTACTAGGGATTCCATGTTCATGAGGGTGAGTTTCAACCCTCAATCCCAACTACGGCAGGCTTTCGAGATTGCCTTCCCCTTTCGAGGTCGGAACCCATTGTACCTGCCATTGCAGCTCGCGTGTGGCCCGGGAGATTCGGGGCATACTGACCTGCCGTGGCCCGCTCCTTCCTCCACTTTATCAGTGGCGGTCTCCTCAGTGTGCCCAGCTCAAAGCTGGTTGCAACAGAGGATGCGGGTCTCGATCGTTGCCTGACTTAACAGGACACCTCACGGCACGAACTGGCGACGGCCATGCACCTCCTCTCAGCTCGTCTGGCAAGACCTTTAATCTGGCCTTCACACTGCTGTCGCTCCCGGTGAGATTTCCGGCGTTGACTCCAATTAAACCGCAAGCTTCACCCCTTGTGGTGCTCCCCCGCCAATTCCTTTAAGTTTCAATCTTGCGATCGTACTCCCCAGGCGGCAGGCTTAACAGCTTCCCTGCGGCACTAGAACGGCACGTGGCCGTCCAAACACCTAGCCTGCATCGTTTACAGCTGGGACTACCCGGGTATCTAATCCGGTTCGCTCCCCCAGCTTTCATCCCTCACCGTCGGGCGCGTTCTAGCAGACAGCCTTCGCCACTGGTGGTCTTCCCGGGATTATAGGATTTCACCCCTACCCCGGAAATACCGTCTGCCTCTCTCGTCCCCTAGCCAAGCAGTATCCCCCGCAATCCAACGATTAATTCGGTGGATTTAACAAGGGACTAACCTAGCCAGCTACGGATGCTTTAGGCCCAATAAACATCCACACCACTCGGAGAGCTGGTATTACCGCGGCGGCTGACACCAGACTTGCCCTCTCCTTATTCCCCCAGCGATCTATACTGGGTAAAAGCCTTCCTCAGCGGATGGCACTCGGGATAGCCCTGTCACACTTTCGTGTATTGCAAAGTTTTCGCGACTGCTGCGCCCCGTAGGGCCTGGGCCCTTGTCTCAGTGCCCATCTCCGGGCTCCCGCTCTCACGGCCCGCACCGGTAAAAGGCTTGGTGAGCCATTACCTCACCAACAACCTGATCGGTCGCGGCCTCATCCTTGGGCGACTTCACGAGCATAACGTGAAGCTTTTTAAGCGAAGACTCATTCCAGAGTTCTTCACCTATCGAAAATTAGCCCCAGTTTCCCGGGGTTGTTTTCGTCCCAAGGGCAGATTAGCCACGTGTTACTGAGCTGTATGCCGCGCCTCGTTTTGGCTGAAGCGCACGACTAGCATGTCTTAGTCCTATCCCGATAGCAGTGGGGTCCGGCAGGATCAACCGGAGTTGTGACACTCCAGTTTGTTCTGTCGGAACAAATTATGTTTTTTGTGTGGTACGAATTTATTGACACATCTTCTCTCTCGCACTATTATTACTTAACTGGATTTGGAGGAAGAAACATTCCACTCTATACGTCAAAGCCCAATTCAGACCTAACTGAGCAATTAGTCAGGTCCACATTTCATTTTCATACTTGTCCCCGCAACTGGAGGCCAACTCCGTCATTCCTGCAAGGCAATCGCCGTTTCGGTAGGGGTTGAGCCGCCGCCATATGTTTTAATTGCGGGGCGCAATTATAGCTGAATTCTATCAGAAGCCACAATATTGAATATAAAGGTTGCGCTTCGTTGATGATAAATGCTGTCAATTACACCTTTTTTGATGGAAA
Source organism: Candidatus Bathyarchaeota archaeon (assembly GCA_963832745.1). GTDB lineage: Archaea > Thermoproteota > Bathyarchaeia > Bathyarchaeales > Bathycorpusculaceae > Bathycorpusculum. Next base: position 526,389 of record CAWHVC010000005.1, read on the forward strand.
CCATCGCCAAAGTTCAGCTGTAACTGCAGACAACAAAGTATATGCATTTACTGTCTTAAAAACATTAAATTTTACTTATATAATCATAGTTTAACACTAACACACCCCAAATGACTGAATATGCAAACTATTTTCAACCAGTTTTTTAGCACGTAAAAGTTATGCGGCGAACAACTCTATCTGGGCGCGCCCGCAATTATCAAAAGTCCATGGATTTCACGAAAAAGCGCGGGGGCGAAAACTTTGCAATAAAACCATGAAAAAATAGTGCACACCACAAGTTTTTTGCGGCGGGACAATTTTCAACATGTTTTTGGCCTGTTTTCCAGCCAATAGCAAACTATCCACCTAAAAATGCAATAACCTAAAAATGCGGTAAAGGATTAGCGGTTTTGCCATTTTCTGATATAAGCGTTAACGGTGTCGAGCAACTCTTGTCGCAACTGTTCATCAGATATTTGCTCTTCGCTTATGCGATCAATTTGTTTGGGCAAGTCTTTGTTACAGAATTCGTTTTGGATCCATTTTTGGAAGTCTTTTCTTTGCATGTGAAAATCAATTGAATTTTGGTCTATGGTTCTTAATTTTTCGGTGAATTCGTGAATGCTGGTTGCGGTTATGCCTGTGTAGTTGCCGCCTTCAAGGCAGAAATGGAAACCTTCCTCAAAAGGCAGTGTGCCAAGAATGTCGCAGTTGCTATTTAACTGGTTTTGAGCCATAAAAAACACCTAACATTATCGTTACAAGCTGATTTAGTTATAAGTTTGTGGTTGAAGTTGAACAACTACACTGGTTTGTATATTACATGAAAGTCTTTTTCTTCATGTACTAACAAACGGTGTTTTTTAGCAATCTTGATAATACAGGTATTTTCAGTCCCATCTAAAGTTTTTTGGACATGAATCTGGCAGCCCTCAGAGAGAACACTATCGGCATCTGGAGGCATCAGTTTAATAGATTTGCCTTCAAGAGTATTGCAGGCTACAAGAATTTCTTTAAGGATTTCAACTGCTTCAGTTCTCATCATTACGACGCTCACACCAAAAAAGAGTCGATAATACAAAATATTGCAGACAAAGGATATTTTTAAATTTTCTCCCAAATGAAAAGTACCCTCAAATTGTAGGTACAATTCATATCAGCAATTGTTGTATCATTATTGTTACAACACAGTTTTTTATCTTACCATGGCTTTTTAACCCTAAAAAACAGGAGCGGATTGCATGCCTATCTGCCCAACATGCGGAAAAACGCTAACTACCCCAAACAAAAAAATCCAAAATACCTACTTCACTATCGAAACGTATACGTGCGATTGCTGTGGTACAAACTTTAAAGAAACGCGTTAATTTTTAAGCGTTTTAAGCATACTCCCTGACTTGTAACCCTGCAAGTCCAAAGTAACATATTTGAAGCCTAATTTTGAGAGCGCCTCTGCAATTTGACTCCAAACCGCCAAATCGCAAAGAACCGCAAACTCTGCTTTTGGGACCTCAATTCTTGCCAACCCATCATGGTCTCGCACTCTAACCTGACTTACGCCCAAAATAGTCTTAACGGCCTGTTCAGCCTGTTCAATTCGAGATAGTTTTTCTTGGGTGATTTTTTGATTAAACGGAATTCTTGATGCGAGACAAGCAAGCGCGGGTTTGTCATAGATACTAAGACCCAATTGTTTAGCTATTTGGCGAATTTCGTCTTTGCTAAACTTGTTTGTTACCCATGGACTGTAAACGCCAGCATTTTCTTGCACGGCTTTGTAGCCTGGACGGTGGTCGCTTAAGTCTGAATAGTTTGTTCCTTCAAAAACTGCTTTAAATCCCAATTGGTGAGCGTACTGTTTTAAGCTTGCGAGCAACTCTTTTTTGCAGTAATAGCACCTGTTTTCAGGGTTTGAATAAAAATCGGGGTTAGACAATTCGTTGGTTTGTATTATGCAGAGTTTAATACCTATTTCAGCAGCGACTTTTTTTGCGTCCACCAACTCTTCAGACGTATAAGTTGGGGATTGTGCAATCACGGCAACTACTTTTTCGCCCAAAACCGCGTGACTCAGGGCCGCTAAGGTGGAGCTGTCTACGCCTCCAGAAAAAGCAATAACCACTCCGTCCTTGCCAACTTTAGCAATATAGCATTTGAGTTGGTCAAGCTTTTGATTTAACGTTTCCATCCTACTCACGCGTCTGGAGCATAGTTTCTCGAGCTTTCGAGACGGCTAATTCGGAAAGTTCTCGCAGAGGCAAACCTGTTTTTTCAGCTAAAAGTTTTAGGTCTTCAAACTCTGGCTTTAAACGAACTATTTTGCCTTGACTATTTTTAGAAATCTTAATTTTCACGGTTTCCTTTTGCCCGCCAATAGTTAATTCAACAGATGAAACATCTCTCGCAGCCACGTGCCTTTGGCAGTAGTATACTCGTACGCCTAAAGTGCCTGTTTCATCAATCAACACGTTAGAGAGGTGTTGAGCATCTTTTTGGTCTGCTATAACCTTGATTATTTGTGCTGGACGATTCTTTTTAGTAAAAACAGGCACCACGCTCACGTCTTTGGCACCCTCCGAAAACAGGCGGTCCACAGCGTAACCAACTATTTCGCCGGATACATCATCAATGTTTGTTTCTAAAACTGCAATCTGGTCACTTAGCAAAGGATTTTCAAAAGGTTTCCCCATTGTTATCCGCAAAATGTTAGGCATTTCAGCAAATTCTTTGTCGCCTGCCCCATAACCCACATTTACTGGAGCAAATTCGGGGTAAAAACGAGTGGCTTCTGAAACCAAATTTACAAGTATTGCAGCGCCTGTTGGGGTTGCAAGTTCAGATTCTACGGGTCCACCTTTTATGGGAAAATTTTTTGACTGGAAGATGGTTAACGCTGCAGGTGAGGGACTGGAGGTTATGCCGTGTGAAAACTTGAAAGTTCCACCTCCAACCGACACTGGGGTTGCATAGATTTTAGCATCAAAGAAACCAAGGTCTTCCATCGCCACTGCTGAACCGATTATTTCAGCTGCAGTATCTACTAAGCCGACTTCATGCAGGTGGACGTCATGTAAATGGCCTCCATGTAGGCTTGCTTCAGCGTTTACAAGTGAATGAATTACGTCTGAGGCGAACTGTTTTGCTTTCTGGGAAAGGTTGAGGTGTTCGGCAGTTTTTTCTACGATTTCGATTAAGTGTTTGCCGTCTTTGTGGGTTTTTCCATCAGCGGTAACTGAGGCTTTGGTTGCCCGAAAACCTTTGGATACGACATGTTTTATGTCGACTTTGACGTTTGAGTAGCCATATTCTGCGGATTCGAGGCTCTTAATTGCAGAGGTGACTTTTTCTTGGTTTGCACCTAAATCCAGAAGTGCACCTAAAATCATGTCTCCGGCGACTCCGGCTATTTGGCAATCAATAATTATTATGGAAGAAAATTCAGTCACAGATTAATTCCACCTGATACAATTTAAAAAAAGGCAAAAACGATATATTGATTGTGGTTCTTGAGCCAATAGGAAAGATCTGCATGTTTACGCTCAAGGAAATTTTAGAAAAAACCGCTTGCTGCGAGTTGACTGTTGAGGAAGCAGAAAAACTGGTGCGACTGCAAGCAATTGCTGAACTTGAGGGCATAGCAAAGATTGATTGTAACCGGGAACACCGCAAGGGCGTGCCTGAGGTTATTTTGGCTGAAAACAAGTCAGTTAAAGATACTGTAGATATTTCCTTAAAAATGCTTGAGCAAAACGGCAGGGTAATAATAAGTCGATGTTCACCCCAGCATATTGAAGCCTTAAACGCAGCCGTTCCATCAGGTGCAGTTTGTCAAGTTAACGAGAAAGCACGCATAATTGTTATAAAAAAGAAAAACTATACGGTCGCAAGTACTGGCGGCAAGATTGGATTGATAACCGCTGGCACATCAGACATTCCTGTCGCCGAAGAAGCAAAAATCATCGCTGAAGAAATGGGCTGCACCGTTTACTCGGGGTATGATTTGGGTGTGGCGGGGATTCACAGGTTGCTTGAGCCGCTTAAAGATTTAATCGTTAAAGATGTTGATGTCATTGTTGTAGTTGCGGGCAGGGAGGGGGCTTTGTCTTCGGTTGTGGCTGGGATGGTTAATGTGCCTGTGATTGCGGTGCCTACTTCTAACAGTTACGGTTTTGGCGAAAAAGGCGTTGGTACGCTTATGGCAATGTTACAGTCTTGCTCGCTGGGATTGGCGGTTGTGAATATTGATTCGGGTGTTGCTGCGGGCGCTGTGGCGACTTTGATTGCTAATCGGGCGGCTAAATTTAGAAAATAAGCTAAAGGGTGGTTTGCATTAGTAGGTTCATGCGGTTTTTTAGCAGTGCTACTAGTTTTTTTGTGTCATCTATGTAGGCGAGGGTGAGTTTTAGGGTGTTTTGGTCTGTTTTGCAGGTTGCATGGTTGAATTTTGCGTTTGCTGTTAGGATTGCGATTTCGTCGTCGATTCCTTGGAATATTCGGGTGAATTGCCGGTATTTGAGTTGGTTTTTTGTTAGTTGCGTGTTTTTGTTTTCCATAAACAACACCAAGTAACACTAATCCATAAAATAGTAACACTAACTAATTAACGTTACACCTACAACAAACAAACCACCAACCCCCCCCCCTTTTGAAACATCGATTTTTTAGTTTAAACATGAAGACCTCTTAATTTTTAACAAAAAGTTTTTAACTACAATAATACTTTTTTTAATAAACGTAACACTAAGGAGAGTGAAAAGAACCAATGCATATACCCGACGGTTACCTAACACCTGAAATAATAGTCCCAACATTCATAATAGCAGTCATCTTCTTAATCATCTCACTCAAAAAAATCAAACTATCCGAACAACAAGTCCCAATGATGGGTCTACTAACCGCACTCTTCTTCGCCGCAATGATGATGAACTATCCAGTCGTCGGCGGAACAACAGCACACCTACTCGGAGGCGCCGCAATAGGCCTCATACTCGGACCCTTCGCAGGCTGCATCTCAATCACAGTAATACTTGTTCTCCAAGCATTCCTCTTCGGAGACGGCGGCCTAACCACTTTAGGCGCAAACATGGTAAACATGGCAATAATAGGCGTCTTTGTACCCTGCGCAATCTTTCTCGTAATGAACAAGGTCTTGAAAATTAAATCAAAAACAACGCTTTTCGCTGCCGTATTTGTTTCGGCATTCTTCGGTGACTTGCTTGCAGCAGTCGCAGCCGGCACAGAACTGGGATTATCTCAAAACATCATTACATACGGGTTAAGCATAACTGTACCCGCCATGGCATTAAACCACTCAATAATCGGCGTTGCTGAAGCCGTAGTAACAGTAATTCTAATCGCTACACTGCTCAAGCTGCGTCCAGACGTGTTAGCGAAAAGCCCAATCATAGGCAAAGTTGGTTTATTCAAAAAACAGAAACAGGAGGAAATAACAAGTCATGACAATTAAACACCAAAAAACCCTCATCATCGGCATATCAATTGCGCTAGTTTGCGTGGTACTGGGTGTCTTCTGTTTTTCATACTCAATGGAAACTCTTGACGCTAAAGCTGAACAGCTTGGAGCACAGGAACAGCCGATTTATGAACCACCATTTCCAGACTACAACATCGCCGGTTTAGACAGTACATGGAGCGCCTTGATTATTGGCCTAGCAAGCACTTTGCTACTATTTGTTGCAGGATTTGTTGTTGCCAAATTGTTAAGAAAGAAAGGTGAGAAAACATGAAAGTTCCGCAGTCACTTAGAGATTTAATTGAGGCAAGCGAATCCATAGTTTATATTGAGGATCTAAGCGAAAAGCGTGGATTACTGCAGGCAGTTAATCCGCTAGTTAAACTGGCCGCTGTAGTTTTCATGATTTCAGCATCCCTGTTTATCACTAATCTTTCCATTTTAGCAGTGCTTTGCTTTATTCCAATCTTTCTTGCAGTTGCGTCACGTTTACCCATGAAGGATTTTCTGTCAAGAACAGCAATTATCCCACTGTTTTCAGCAGTAATAGCCATACCTTTCCTGTTCATGACACCCGGAACCAACATTGCAGCTTCCAGTCTGGGTGGTTTTAATTTGGCAATAACAGCTGAAGGAGTAACACGGTTTTTAGTGTTCTCTGTCCGCGTGTGGTTCTGTGTAGCATCGCTAATAACGCTGGTACTCTCTACAGGGTTTGATAAGCTTCTTAAACTGCTTTCATCCATCAGAGTTCCAAACGTTATGATACAACTCTTCAGCTTAACATACCGGTACTTCTTCGTGTCAATACATGAAGCCCAAAGCGTATTAATCGGAAAAGAAGCAAGAACCTATAACCACAAAAAAACCTTCAACCTGCAGTCCCTAAAAGATTTAGGACACATCCTAAGCGCCTTATTCATCCGCACCTATGAACGCAGCGAACGCGTCTATTTAGCAATGAAAGCAAGAGGCTTTGATATCGAGAACGAATCAAAAATGAAGCTGCCAGCCTTCCAAGCGGTTGACGCAGTTTTTGCAACATCAATAATAACAGCGTTTACGTTAGTTGCGTTAGTATTGATTTACTAAGAAGCTTGAGAAGGCCAAGTCATGGCAGAGCGCATTGTTATTGTTAAAGATTTACAGTTCAGTTACCCTGCAGGCGTAAACGCTTTGAAAGGCGTGTCCCTTGACATTCAACGGGGAGAAAAAGTAGCAATACTTGGCCCTAACGGTTCAGGCAAATCCACCCTAATCCTCCTAATCGCGGGACTACTTACTCCCAACAGTGGCAAAATAACAGTTTTCAGCTTAGACACCACCGCAAAAGACTTCCACAAGCTGCGTTCACGAATCGGCTTGGTATTTCAAGACCCCGACGACCAACTTTTCACTCCAAGCGTAATTGAAGACATAGAGTATGGCCCAAAAAACCTCAAGTTGCCCGAAGAAGAAATCAAGCAAAGAAGCAGCCACGTTTTGGGTATGATGGGCATTCAGCACCTAAAAGACCGCCCACCGCACAGGCTAAGTTTTGGAGAAAAAAAGAAAGTTTCTCTTGCCACAGCGTTGATTTTAAAGCCGGAACTTTTGATTTTGGATGAACCCACAGCAAACTTGGACCTTGTCTCTCGGAGAGGCTTAATTCACACTTTAAACGAGTTAAACAAGCAAGGAACCACCATCATTGTTTCAACACATGATGTGGAAGCGTTACCGGAGCTTGCTGACAGAATAATCTTGATAAGCCATGGCAAACTGGTAGGTGAAGGCGAAACACACCAAGTTTTGCAAAACGACCAGTTGCTAGAAGCTTCAGGACTGGAAGCACCCACCGTAGCAAGAGTTTTTGAGGAACTAAAAACCGATGGAACAATAAGCCAAGTGCCGATAACTGCTGAGGAAGGAAAAGCAGCACTCAAAAAACTTCTAAACAAGCAACCTTAACCATTTACAAGCCCATTTGCAGTCTATCAAGACGCCAAATACTAACTGTATGCTGTAGCTATATGGAAAAAGTTTTAATCGTTTTGATTTAGGGCAAAAAAAGACGTGAGTTGTGGCAAAATTTGAGTTGCTATTTCGGTGTAACTGAAAAAAAAATAAAAAAGGGTTTTTGGTGGAGCGTTTAATCTATTTTCCATATGCGTATGCGGACGTAGTTCCAATACTGATAAGATTCGCCTCTAAATAGAGTAACATTGTTAGCTGTGTACTCAACACAAACCAAACCATTCCCAGCACCTGTCTTTAGTAAAAACACGTCAGCGCTGCTGTGGGTACCAGTAGAATAAGAGATGCCTGCTATGGCAAAGCAGCCATCACTATTCGCTACAAAACACTGGCCATAGTCGGGGCCTCTTTCGCCATACCATTTACTCCACAACTCTGTACCATCAGAATCGGTCTTTACCAAAAACACATCAATAACACCATGAAAACAAACTAATAAATTGCCTTCAAGTTAAAGAAACCTTGGCCAACTATAAGTTAGCCAAGGAAGAGCGAAAGTTGTTTTTATCTTAACTCGCTGCGAAATGCTGGAAAATTATTGGTAAACAATGTGGTAGGTTTCGCCAAACCGCTCATATTGCAAAGTGAAGGAAGTGGCAGAACTGGGAACTTGGAATACAAGCGTACCTGTGTAAGAGCCACCATCTAGAATGTTGATGGTGTTCCAGTTGCCATAGGAATAAGTTTCTAAATCGTAACTGTATTCTATGTTATTAATGACAACTGAGAAGTAAAATGGGTTTGCACTAAACTCTTCATAACCCTTGTTATTGATTGTCATGTTAATTACAAGCCAAACATTACCAGCGTCAGGGGTGTCTGTTAAGCCGTATTTATCAACTAACGAATTGGAGGTTACTCCTTCATACTGTATTGTTATAGTTGCTACAGAAGGGGGTGATGAGGGTGTGGGTGTTGGTTGTTCTCCTGGATGGGTCGAGGGTTGATTATTATTTGACGGAGGGGTAACTTCGCTTGCTGGATGCACCGGAAAAAGTATTACACTAGCCCATATCACAGCCAAACTTGCAACCACTAGAGTTACAATGATTATCAAGGCAATACCATAAGCCCTTTTCATTCAAATTCACCTCCCGACCTAAAGGTCCATATAAAATAACCAATTTTTAGTTGGAAGTTCAATGAATGTATACGAATAGAAGGTTCTATGTTAAAGATAATTTTTTTGATTGTATATCCAGAATTTTGTAAAAAAAAATAAAAAACGGCTTCATGCGATGCTATTTAACGGTTCAATACAAAAACCTTAGAGGCGGCTGTAAAGCCAAAAAACCCAAAATATGCAAATACTTGCTTACTTTTTCGCAACTTGAGTAAACATGACTTCTTCAGACAGAGCTCTCTCCATAAGATTCTGAATTGCGTTTGTTGTATTGCCTTTAAAATATGGTTTCACAATGCGTTCAGCAAATTCCGTAAGCAAACCAACAGAGAAGTCGTGAAAGATTAAGTCCACATGCAGGTCTTCTTTGAGGGCGATTTGGGTTTGTGTTTTAGTCATGATTGTCACAAAAGGGCATTTTGACGATTTGTAAATAAAAACTGGATGTTGAAACAACCATCAGTGTAAGGGGAGGGGTCAGTGAAAGTAATCAAAAGTTTGTATTTTTGAAGCATAAAAGGCAACTATTAGTCACATAAAAGCTAAGCCGTTCTGAGGAAAAGTGAGAAAGTAAATGTTTTATTCTCTAAAAGTATTCATTATTTTAAGGATAACCCGTGGATAATTCTTCTTCTGGCGAGAAAACTCAACCAGAGAACTTCTTCCCAAATGAAGATTTTAATAAAACTCTGGAAAGAATAAATAAAAATAAACAAAAAATTGCTTATGACATACTGGAAAGTATTGACGATTACATTATGGCTTTTGACAGAAACTGGAACATACTTTATTCAAACAAAAAAAATTCAAGCGATTTAGGATACAAACCTGAAGACCTTTTAGGCAAAAACTGGTGGACAACTTTTCCAAAATTCATCGGAACCGAAGTTGAAAAAGTTTACTTAGAAGTCATGAATAAACGGCAGATAAAGAGTTTTGAATGGAAAACAATTTACGCAAACACTGGCTGGCGAGAATTCAAAGTATTCCCTTCAGCTGAAGGGATAACAGTTTACGGGGTAGACATAACTAGACGTAAAAGTCTTCAGCTACAACTAGAAAATTACGCTAAAAACCTTGAAAAGCTTGTGGAGGAACGCACAAAAAAGGTTTTAGAAGGCGAACAAAGTTACAGGGAACTGTATGAAAGTTTCGGAGAAGCATTCATAGCAACTGATTGGGAACTAAACGTTATACATTGGAACAAAGCCGCCGAAACAGTCACAACCATCACAGCGAAAGACGCTTTGGGAAAAAAGATTTACGAGGTACTCCCAGAAATGACAACAGTTGACATAACGCCATTTTTTGAACAATTAAAAAACAAAAAACCCGCCCGTTTCATGATGAATACAATCAGCAGACAAACCGGACATCCAGCCATTTTTGAAATCTCCACCTACCCATCAACCCTTGGAATCATAATTATTGTGGAAGACAAAACGGTTGAAGAAGAAACGAAAAGGTTATCAGCTATAGGCCAAACCGCGGGAATGGTTGGACACGACATCCGCAATCCCCTGCAGTCAATTGTAGCTTCAATGTTCTTGATAAAAAATGATTTAGAAACCTTACCAGAAAGTCCAGAAAAAAGTGAAGTGGTAAACGAGTTAAGGTCTATTCAGGAGCAAATAAATTACGTCGACAAAATTGTTTCAGACCTTCAAGATTTCGCAAAACCACTAAGGCCTGAACTTGTAGAAGTGGACCTAAAACGGTTAATTACAAGTTCCCTGTCAACACTAAATGTTCCAGAAAACGTTAAAGCTTCAGCTTATTTCACCGAAAAAATGCCTAAATTTCAGACAGACCCAACCATGCTGAAACGTATCCTGTTAAACTTAGCGACCAACGCTATACAAGCCATGCCCGAAGGCGGCAAATTAACCATTCACGCAAACCAAGAGCAAAAAACAGGCAACATAAAAATAACCGTTGAAGACACAGGCATAGGCATTTCTAAAGCTATGCAGGAGAAACTGTTTACGCCGTTAATTACGACTAAAGCGAAAGGTCAAGGGTTAGGTTTAGCTGTTGTTAAACGGTTAATTGAAGCCTTAGGCGGGTCATTAACGTTTGAAAGTCAAGAAGGCAAAGGAACCCAATTCACGATTCAACTGCCAACCACAAACGGAAAACACATAAACAGTTTACCCTTCAAAAAAGATTAAACAAAAAAATGCTTTCAAAACTGTTTATATACACCTAAAACTTCGATTTATTTAGAGGTAAAGTTTTTGTCAACTTATCTATCAGCTCTGCAAGCAGTTGTTCCAGCTGACCCTACCCAGATTTTATGGTTACTCATAGTTTTGCTAATTATCGGTTTAATCGCAATTGTCGTCTTGGGCTTCCTATTCGCCTTCCCCATAGCGGTAGTTGCAGCCATAGCAGCCTGGTTCTTTACAGGCGGAGACCTATTCTTGTCAGGTCTAACTTTTCTGATTACCGCATTTATAACCGCAGCCGTAGGCAGACTCTGGCATACAGCCAAACATCAACAGCAAGAAAACGAATACGTCCATAACGAGCATTAACAACAATCAAAAAGCAAAATCAAACCTATGAAAGAATAAAACAAAAAATAAGTTAAAATGGGAAAGGTTAGGCTTTTGGCGCGGTTTTTTCTACTGCGCTGTTTAAGCTGCTCATTTCTGCGTTGGCTTTGCGGATGAGGTCGCCGATGGTTTCTTTTGTTGGGATTGCTGCGCTGACTGACAATGCGACTGCTTTTTGGTGTGCTCTTTGTAGCAATGGTTTGATTGTGTCTTTGCTTGCATAACCGATTTCGAGTGCTAACGCGAATGCTTCTTGGTTGCTTGTTTCAACACTCTTTTTAGTTGCTGCTACGTCAACGACAAGTTGGTTACCAGTAATGATTAAGCCGTTATCATAAACTGCACGCATGGATATGCCTAATTCTACGGCTTTTATGCCGAGTTTTGAGAGGACACCTGCAAGGCGTTCGTTGATTGCTTCGCCTCTGCGAACGACAAGAGTGTCTTTGCTTACCCAGACGCTGCCGTTTTCGATTCTTGTTGGCAAACCTACAGCGTTTAGTTGGCTGATGACTGGTCCTGGTGGTTGACCTGTGTTGCTTTGTGGAATAACAACGTCCATTGCGGCGATGTCGTTTGCTTTAGCGAAGGTTTTGATTTTGCCTTTTTCAAGTAATAGTGCTAGTTTGAAAGGGTTTAAGTTGGTGAACAGGTAAACGTTTGGTCCTTCAAGGTATTCTTCAAGTGGTCTTAGTTCTTCTTGCTTCATTTCTTCAAGGGCAAGCTTTACCAGCGTGTTCTTTAGAACTCTAAAGGTAACTTGGCCCTTCATGCTCTTTTTGAGTTCTTGTAGTTGTGAAGCTCGAACCTTCTGTAAACTGGCGATGCCGATTGACTTGCAATCCTTCAGTACATCGATTATTTCTTCTACTTCATTTGATTTTTGTTGTAACACTTGTTGTGACGGCATGTTTGTTTTCCTCAGTTATGGTTTAATCTTAACAGGTTCGCCCATGGATGTCTTAACGAACACGTACTTAACGTTCTTAAGGCCACGTTTAAGTTTTCCATCCAAGACACGAAGGATAGCTTGAGCATTTTCAACAAGCTCTTCATCATTCATTTGTTCGGTGCCAAAAGAAACCTGAATTATCGGTTGAGTACGCATGCGAACAACAACCGTTTTGCGGTTTCTTGCAAGAATCGCGGTGATGTCAGCGTTTGGTGGAACTGGAATTGGCATTTTGCCTCTTGGACCCAAAACTGGACCCAAAATTCTGCCGACCAAAGGCATCAATGGTGCCTCAGAAATGAATATGTCATAATCTGTCGCTAACTTGCGTAATTCCTTCTTTTTACCTGCTAACCCTTCAAGGTCAGCTTTTTCTAAAACGAAATCAGCTTGAGCATTGCGTGCTTTGAGCGCAAACTCGCCAGAAGCAACAACACAGACCTTGTTTGGCTTGCCAGTTGGCTTAGGAAGCTCTACAACCTCCTGGATTTTACCTTCTGGGGCTTTCATGTCAATTTCTTGAATGTCCAGGATCATGTCTACTGACTGGTTGAATTTCTTTCCGCCAGACTTCGTCTTTGCCTGTTTTACTGCTTCTAATATTGTCTTGTTATCTAAGGGCATTTTTAAGCCTCGAACCAATGAGGGATTGGAACCCAATTATAAAAATATTCGCCTAACATTATTGGCTACCAAATAGCTGTTCATATGTGCCAGCATCAATATCCTTCTGTATGTCACGTGGATCTTTGCCTTCAACAGTTACACCTATACTGACACAGGTGCCAAGCAACTCTTTAGTAGCATCTTTAGTGGTTGTTGCTAACAGTTGTGGAGCCTTAATTTTTGCGATGCGAATCACTTGCTCCATGGATAGGTCGCCAACTTTAACGGTGTTGGGTGTACCTGAGCCTTTCTCGATTTTTAATTCAGCAACAATTAATGCGGATGCTGTTGGAGTACCAACGGTTACTTCGAAGGTTTTGTCTTCAGTGTCAACACTCACCTTAACTGGAACTTTCATTCCAGCGTATTCTTTTGTGACTTCGTTGATTTTGTTTACTACAGCCACGATGTTGACGCCTAATGGGCCAAGAGCTGGACCAAGTGGAGGACCTGCGTTAGCTTGACCGCCGCTGACGATTAATTCTACAACTTTTTTGTCTGCCATTTTGTTTCACCTTATGCTTTTGTTACCAGTTTTACATAGTCTGAATGTACTGTGATTGGCAAAGTGAATGTTGCCTCGAGAAGCTCAAGGGTAACTTCGCCTTTAGACTTGTCAAGTCGAGTGATTTTTGCACGCATACCTTTGAATGGGCCACCAGTGATTTCTACGACATCATCTTCGCCAAGGTCTTCCATAACTGGTTTACGTACAATATAACGTTCAATTTCGCTAAAGCTGACTAAACCGGGAATGCGGGAACGTACATGCCTGACGCCTGCGATGGCTTCTTCTACAAGGTGGGGTCCATCTGCTTCGATGAACACATAACCTTTTAATGTGTCAGGTATTAGAAGAGCTTTCAATGGAATCTGTGTCATTTCAACTTTTGCAGTGATTAATCTTGCAACGTTACGTTCTTGTCCAGTGGTTGTTTTAACCACAAAAATCTTGGTTGGTTGCTGCTCTTCTTTTTTCTGCATCTAAAAAATCCCCGTTAAGCTGTTGCTCCTAATGCATTGGCAATGTACCGTATAGCAAAACCAATTATGCCTATTGCGCCGATGCCTAAGATGCTAATTTTTATTGAGAGCCAAAGCTCTTCACGTCCAGGTTTCACTGCCAACTTTAAAGTTCTTGCGCATTGTGCTAGGAATGACTTTATACCCATTTTTACCGCACACTCATGATTTCTTTCTGGAATAATAAATGTTGCTGTAACTTTTAAGAGTTGAAACCTTAACAGCACTTAGATTATTAAACTTTCAGGTTTAAAGTTAAATTTTGCGGTAAGCAAGCCCAGCCTTGTCCAAAGCCGAGATTAAACCCGGTTTTTCCTCACTTTTTATGCCTCGCCAATCCAGCAACGCCTCTGAAACTTGTTCTAGACTGCGTTCAACACACTGTTTGAGCATTGGCAAGTCCATGTTGGCAACAGCATATTTTGGAATTATGTGACCAAAAACTGCTTCTCCATCTAGGGCCATTTGGGTAAATTTTTTGTTGTAATGGGTTCCCCCGATTCCGATGACAGCTTTTTCGGCGGGTTTGGGTTCAAAGTTTTCTATTGCAGAAATTGCAGCGTGGGCAACGGCGCTAGCTGCTTTGGAATCATTCCACTGGGGCGGAGAACTACCTAATTCCACGAACATCGTTGGCACCTTCAGTGATGGACCATGATGAGTAGCTTCAAAAGACACTTCATAATCAAGACAAAGATCCTGTTGATAGTGCTTGAGCGATTTTAATGCATCTCTCATAGCTGTACCTGCAGAAACAGAAAGCTTTCGGGGCAGGCCGCCCAATTCGGCTTCTGCAAAGTTTCCCGGCGTATGCACAGTTAATGTTGGAGTTTCGCTTTGGCTGCTGTGGCGAGAAATAAAAACTATAAGTTTAGCGTTGGGAAAGCTTGCTGGAAGATTTTGTGCGTTGACTTCTTTCTCGTTAAGCGTTATGAAGGTAATTGGTTTTTTGTTTATGTTGGCATTGTAAACTGGGTTTTCTTGGAAGATTTTTTGGGTTTTTTGAAAGGGATAATGTTGAAGGATTTGCTTTGCAATGTTTAAGCTTGCAGGGTCTTTGTTTGAGGAAACCAGCAAAATCATGCTTTATCAATGGATGATGCAGGTTTTTACAATAAAAAGGTTCCATAAGTTTTAAGATTTTTAATTCCTAAAATAAAAAAAGCCCCGATTACTTTAGCTTAAAGCTGATTTACAGGAAAAAACTGCGGCAAAACCCTTATAATTGCTAAACTGATTACGCAGATACGGTATAGAAGGCTAAAGGATGCATTTACTCAACTTTAAAGAATTACCAGATCAAGAACTAACACAACTTGTCGACACAGCAATAGAAATCAAGCATTACCCACAAAAATACGCCAAAACCTTAGAAGGCAAAACCGCCGCTTTAGTTTTCCAAAAAACCTCCACACGTACACGTGTCTCGTTTGAAGTTGCAATGACACAACTTGGAGGTCACGGCTTATTTATGGATTGGAGAGCCACCAACTTTACAATGGCAGACCTCACCGACGAAATGGGGTACCTGTCACGTAACGTTGACTGCATCATGGCAAGGCTACTTACAATTCGGACTTAAATAAGATGGCAAAATCTAGCCGCGTACCCGTCATTAACGGATGTGACGAAAAATATCATCCAAGCCAAGCCATAGCTGACCTTATCACGATGAAAGAGAAAGAAAGGCAAGCTGCAAGGCACAAAACTGGTTTACGTGGGCGTCCACAACAACGTCGACTAATTCACTTATTGAAGCCTGCACTAAAACATGGCGCAAAAATCACTACCGTCTGTCCACTATTTCAATGAAGCCTCAAGAGATGACGAATTGCTAAAAGAAGCCAGAAAAAACTGGGCTTTGGGAATCCAGCATTGGACCTGAAAAAGGCGGTTTCTGACGCGGATTTCGTGTATACTGACACTTGGGTTGACATGGAGTTTTTCACTGACCCTAAATATGAGGCGGAAAAGGAGAAGCGAATTAAACTAATGATGCCCTACCAAATCAACCTAGATCTGCTTAAAGGCACAAGTGCGTACGTGATGCATGATATGCCGATTCACCGCGGCTACGAAATCACCACAGACGCCATCGAAAACCCAAAAAGCGTCATTTACGAGCAAGCAGAAAACAGGCTATACTCAGCCAAAGCAATACTGCTCAAACTGATAGGAGCCTAAAAACCCGTTCCAATTTTTGTTTTAGCAACAAACCTGCTTTTTGCAGGGTTTTTGATGCTTTTGTCGTTTTTGAATAAGGCTTATTAGCCCTGTCTGGTTCGAGTTTACTTAAGTGCGCTCGGAGGATTAAGATGGCAAACATTCGAAAGTTTAGTTTAGTTTTAGTGGGGATTCTACTTGCCAGTGGTTTATTGTTGTCATTTAATGTTCATGCCGAGCCTTCAGTTGACCCGCCGCCTTTCCCAACTTTTACCGTTAGTCTGGTGGACTTCTCCTATGATGTACCAGCTGTAACAAACCCTTATAACGGCAATATTACGACTCCAGCTCATAATGTTACAGAATATCAGTTAGAGCTCAAAATTAAAAATGTTCATGTTCCCTACAAGGAAGTATACTATAACATACAAACCAAAGGTTTCTATGGGGATATATGGACAAGCCACTCACGAAATAGGGCATCTGATTCAGAGTACACTATGGTTCACCTTTCTGCAGAGTATAGTGTTGGTGATAAAATAGATATTCAAGTGCAGACGGAAATTGTGTACCAATATGAACAAGCTCCAATCTTGCCTAATCATGATTCGACCTTTTTAACTGGCTACCAAAAAGGCAGTTGGAGCCCAACTCAAACTTTCACAATGCCAGACACATCCACAGTGTTCGCAACGTCAACGCCCAATAGTATCGAGTCAGCAGAACTAATAATCGGCACAGAGCTAATAGTTGGCATTATAGCCCTAACAATTAGCGTTCTAATCGTCGCAGTCATAATAAAGAAAAAAACAACCCCAAACCAAACAAAGAATCAGACGGGTTAAGCAAGGACCTATTTGGATCCTATTAGGATGCTATTAGTGGTTATATGTTGAAACCTATTAGGGGGTAGGTGCTAATGACTGAAAAACCACATCATTAGTATGTTGAAAATCAGTAGTTATTGCTCGTCGGGTGTTTCTTCTTGAGGCGTTTCTGTTTCGGGGGTTTCTTTGGCGTTTAGTAGCATGTTTAGTAGGACTTTTTCGTCAACTTCGGCGCGGGTTCGCCAATCCAAAAACAGTTGATTCTTGTCGTCTTGTAGTAGGTAGCCGTAGCGGATATAGCGGTCCAGGTTTAAGCCGATTTTCCAGTTTGGCATCTTTTCAGAGAGCAGTTTTTCTACGTCTTTGCGGGAAGCTTGACCTTTGTTGGCGACTATGTAACTGATGGTTATGGCAAGTCCAGCGAGGTCGTCAATGCGCCATCCAATCATTTTCTCTTTCGGGTTAGCATCGCCGCGAAGGGTGATATAGTAGCGGGCTTTGTCAAGTTCTTCCTCTGTTGGCTTCTCTGAGGCCTTAATGTCTTCTTCGTAAACAGTTTTAACTTCTAAATCCAAGTCTTCCAAATGGTCATCTAACACTTCAAGGACCTTTGGATAATCCGAACCTAACGCTTTACGCAGCTCCCAACCCTTCACGCCGGGTTTCTGATGCCGCTTGTAGAGCAGCATTTGAGTTGCACGTTTGATTCTGCTTGCATAAACTCCTTTTTTGGTCATGGTAATTCGCCTCTTTTCCATTTCTGCCAATCTTCACAGGACACCGCAATGGGTACAGATGAGCCCTGCTGCCTTATCGCTGTAGTTCGTGGCTCATCAAACGGCTCAATCAAGGTTATTTCTTCAAGACGGTCAATATGCAAAGTTGCAAAACCGTAAGTCACCAAAAAACTAACCAAAAAAGCGCGTTGCACTGTTTCTTCGTAAGTGTCAGCACCAATAAAGTTCCAGTAATG
Organism: Candidatus Bathyarchaeota archaeon; assembly: GCA_963832745.1. Classification (GTDB taxonomy): domain Archaea; phylum Thermoproteota; class Bathyarchaeia; order Bathyarchaeales; family Bathycorpusculaceae; genus Bathycorpusculum. The sequence goes on from CAWHVC010000005.1 coordinate 544,145, forward strand.
GATTTTACCGTCAACACCTTTTTCGGCTACACAGTTTTTAAGTTCACGCCAGTAGCATTCAAGTTCTTCAGAAAACTCTTTATCGCCCAAAACACGGGCTTTAACAAGGTCAGCGTAACTGGTTGTACCGTTAACAACTTGTTCCACGTTAAAGTCTTTCCAGCGTTCAGTAAGCGGTGCCAAAGCATCCCAGTACAGCAAGCCATCTGCCAACGTGCGCAGGTTTAGTTTTTCAAGTGCAATGATCGGATGCCAAGCGCCAAGTAAGACGTCGACCATGCCGTTGCGGCTGGTTTTGCGGATTTTTTCTTCCAACACAAACGGGTCAGCATATAGCGACGTGGAACGCTGTTTAACCCATTCACTCTGCATTTTAATTACTGTTGCAAGGTGATGAATTGCTTCGGCATCCAAGTTCAACTCGTCCGCCTGCGTCCAATCAGGAAAATATTCTTTGACAACACTGATTATTTCTTCAACATTAAGCGTAAACGGGTCAACAGTGTGGTTTTCAATCGCAATACACATTTCAATTACACGTTGCAGCTTCTCTTTACCCAACCGTTTATGTTCTCTGTCAGGCATTACTTGATAACCTCTTTTACGACTGATTTACCTTCAAGATTCTGCACAGTAATGACGTTGGCGTCCTTTTGGGCAAAAGTAATTTGGCTAGGCGTAATTACGATGTACTGAGCTGTAGCGTCCTTTATCATAGAAACTAAGACTTTAGCTATCATTTCACGGTTCTTAGGATCCATATGAATATCATATTCGTCAACAGCACGGAAAGGTGAACGGACATGCTGTTGCAGAGCAAGCAAAAACGCCATGGTTGCCGTGGTACGTTCGCCACCGCTCTGGGTAAAAGCATCTAACGCAACTGGTTTGCTACCCTTAAAGCCAACGTAGATTTCTATGCCAGCGGTTTCGATGTCCTGCATGTTAGACAAATGCACTTCACCAGTCGCCAAAGTCTGAGCCATAATTCGTTGATACTCAACGTTGACTCGTTCGATCAGTTGCTCCATCACGTTACGCCATGCCCCCATGCGAGCTTTGAGTTCTTCAAGGGTTTTTTCGCGGTTTTCAGCAACAACCTGAGCTTTCTCTTTCAGTTCCAAGTAAAGTTTTGAGTAGGAATCATACATTTTTTCTATATCTTCAGAAACATTAGCAAGCGCCGCCAAGTGCCCCTCGGTTAAGCGTATTTCGTCCTGAATCTCAGAAGCATTTTTGGTCACAGTAACGCGTTCCCCGTGCGCCCGCGCTTTAGCTTCCGCAGTTTTAAGGTTCGCTTGAGCTTCAGCAAGGGACGCCTCGATTTCTTTTAAGCTGACAACAGCGTTTGCACGTTTAAACTCCAAAAGCGCCAGATGAACACGCTTGTCCAGTTCGGAATCTTTAACTTTCTCTTGGGCAGCCTCTAAATCAGATAGTTTAGCCTCGATACCTTTAACCTGCTCGGACATGCCAACAATTTGCCGCTTTGAATTTTCCATAAGCGCTTGGAGATTTTCGCGCCTCAACAGTTTAAACTGAGCCTTATTCTGCACTGTTGCTTCAAGAATCTCTGCTTCCTTAAGCAACTCACCAATGAAAACAAGGATTGACTCTTTCTCTGCAATCCCCCGCTCCAAACCTATACGTTCCTCAAAAACAGCTTTCTCTTGACCTTTAAGGCTTACAACACTATTCTGCTGCTCACAAAGCTGGTCATTAAAAGTTTGTTTTTCTCTTTCAATCTTACCAAGACTGTCTTGATGTTTAGCAAGGTTAGCATCCAAAGCCTTAATCATGTCTTCCCGCCGTTCCACTTCTGCCCAAACCAATTCGCGGTCTAAGAAACGGCATTTAAGCTGAAGCTGCTTTTTTTCTTGAAACCTTTCATATTGTTCACGCCAATAATTCAGCGTTTGCTCAGCGGATTCAAGCAGTTTACTGACTGATTCTTCTTGGCTTAGTATTTTGGTTAATTTTTCCTTGGCTGAAAGCACGTTTTCTCGAAAAGGTTCCAAACCGACGGCTGCTTCTACCATATGCAGTTTTTGAATGTTAGAGAGCACACTAAATTGTTCAACCATGTTTTGATGCATAATAATTAGCATGTTATCCGGGTCTACGCCAAATCTTCCAAGCAAGCGCTCTACGTCTTGTTTTGACGCAGAACGGTTTTCAAGTTCAAACCAGTACTTGCCATCCCTACGCAAAATGCGAGTTAAAAAAAGTTGGTCTTTGCTGTATTTTGCAACTGGACGTCTGCCGCCTTGTTTGCTGTTGTCCAAAATTAGGGTGACGCGGGCTTGGTCGCTGCCCCAACGTATTAAATCACTAAGTTTGCGAGAACGTTCCGTGTAGGTTTGACCTAAACCCACGGATATTGCAAGCAGCAGTGAAGATTTGCCTGCGCCGTTTGGTCCGCCGATTACGTTAACGCCCTGTTTGAATGGTACTCGGGCGTATTCGTAGCTCATGAAATTTTCAAGTATAACTTCTTGGATAAGCATTACTGTAAATTTGCCTTCTTTAAATCGAGGAAATAGTAGTTGAAAAGTCTCTTATTTAACTAAATTGCATTAGATTGTCACAATTTACGGCAACTTTTGGTTTTATTTTTAAGGTTTTTCTTATTGGTTGATTCTGGGATTGTTTAAAAATGAGTTTTGAGGCTTGTTGTTGACTGTTTTGTTGTTGTGACCATTTGTTGGATTGATTGGGTTTAATCTTGTAATTAGGGCTTGTGCATAACAACCCTTAAATCTTTGGCACACATACACCTCATATATGCCAATAACAAGGCATAAAAATACCATAAGAGGCATAAACGACGAAAATAACCAAAGAAGTAATCACCTGCTGGATAATCGGAGCAATCCTAGTCATATTTGGAACATCCGTCAAAAACTACATCTTCGAAACACTAGCCATAATCGTAATCGCCTTCGGAGCAGTCTTAGCAATCTTTTGGGAAGACCTCTTTAAAACCAAACAAAAAGAAACAAAAAACGAGGAGACATAAAATGTTACCATTCTTCAGAAAAATTCTGGCTGTCATAATAATCGTTATGATAGCACTAGTTTCAGTTGCAATATTAACAAGCGCATATCAAACAGTACCTACAGGCTATCAAGGAGTAGTCTTACAATGGGGCAACCCTGTAAGAACCGTCAGTTCAGGACTTAACCTAATCACTCCAATCGCTGAAGACATCGCGTTAGTAGATGTTCAAGTACAAGCAGCAACAGCTCGAGAATCAGCCGCATCATCAGACCTTCAAGAAGTATCAACCTCAGTCACAGTAAACTATCAGCTAGACGCAAACTATGCCAAAGAAATCTACACTAACCTTCGCGACCAATATGAAAGCCGAGTAATCCTTCCCGCAATGCAAGATGCATTAAAAGCTTCAACAGCAAAGTTCCAAGCAAGCGAACTAATTACACAACGAGAGGCAGCCAAAAACTCATTCCTAACCCTACTACAAGACAAACTAGCGCAATACCACATAACCGTTGTTTCTGTCTCTATCACTGACTTCCAATTTTCAGAATCCTTCAAAGTCGCCATTGAAGCAAAAGTAACAGCTGAACAAAACGCTTTAGCCGCAAAGAACAAGTTGGAACAAATAGGTTACGAGGCACAACAACAAGTAATCCAAGCAACAGCAAACGCGACAGCAGTAGTCACTATTGCTCAAGCTAACGCAAACGCCACAATAATATCAGCCAATGCAACCGCTCAAGCAGTCCAGATAATACAAGTTCAGTTAACCCCAGAATACATACAATACCTTTACGCTATAGGATGGGATGGCAAACTACCAATCTATTGGTCGTCAGGCAACAGTACAGCCCCATTCTTACTCCTCCCAGTAGAACAAGCAACCAACAGCACAACCCCATAGGTGAGTAAAATAATGCCGAAAAGAGAAGTATCAATCCTACATGCAAACAATAAAACAATCATCTTGGAGGGTACGGTAGGTTTAGACTACCGTCTTTCAATCCCCAAACAACTAAGGAAACTTTTGAAACCTAATTCCCCAGTTAAAATCACAATAGAAATTTTAGACACAGATGTCCAAACCGATGATAAGGAGGCTAAGCCATAAAAAGGGCAAATGCTGCTGGTTTTCACGTAAAATAACAGAATTAATGTGCATTACCAAGAAGGCGCTGAGTTGAGCAATAAGATAAAAACATTTTATGCTCAAAATGCGGCTGGATGGTTAGAACACCTTTCGGCGACAAAGGCAACGCCGTAAAACTGCATAACGCTAAACACAATAATTAAGGCAAGAGTTATGGAAGGTAATAATAAGCAATTTGGAACTACTCAGACGCCAATAAGGGCAGAGACACCCTGTTTTGCAGGTTAAAGCCCAAAGAGACCGTTTTTCATCCGACGCATATAACTGTTTAGACGTAAACCCCACACCAACACAACGTTTAAAAGACCCCTATGCACTTCTCTTTGGTTTCCAAAAGGCAAGCGGCGTATGTGTGAACAGGTCGGAGCCAGTTCAGTAAACACAGGGTTTCTTGCCGAGGAAAAAAATTAATCAGGAATAGTAGGAGGAAAAGAATAGAAATGCTATCACGAGATTGCGACGGTTGCTCACAAATGAGAGCCTGCGGTAGACGCTTTGTTGTCGCTTATAAAGGCGAGAAGGTTTACTGCCCAGATGGAACAGCCCATTTAGTAGACGGATTCTAAGAAGTAATCAACCGTTTTTTAGAAAAAAAAACGAACAAATTTTATTGCTTTTTTCCTTTTTGTTTTTGTTTAGCTTATGGCTTTTTTGATTTCTGCTAAAACGTCTGAGAAATCCGTTGACTTTTCATGTGTCATACCCTTTTTGGAAACCATCAGTAACGTTTTGTAACCTTTATCAGCTAAGCTTTTTTGCATGGATTTCATTGTACGGTTATTTCCGAAAATGCGGTAGGTAACAAACAAGATTACTTTTTTGCCTTCCACAGCGGGCATTGCTTGGATAAATGCTACGGCTTCTTTTGTTGGGCTGGCTCCTTCCACTGGAGTCCCAAGGATAAGTAAGTCAAATTTTTGGGTTTCTGAAGGCTGCGTTGATGTTATATCGTAAAGAGGAGCTTTTGTTGCGTCAGCTATTGCTTCTGCGAAACGTTTGGTGTTTCCTGTTCTTGAAAAATAGAAAACTCCGATGCTCATAAATTAAAGTATCTTGCACTTACCTAATATAATCTTCGGCTTTGGGCTAAGTCGATACTGCTAATTTTAATAGGCTCGCCATTCAGTAATGGTTGACGGCGAAAAAAGTATGGATTACGCAATTATTGCTGACGCTTACGAAAAAATTGAGGCAACCACTAAACGCCTCGAAATGACAGACCTACTTGTCAAGCTACTAACAAAAACGCCAAAAGAAGGCATATCCAAAGTCGTCTACTTAACACAGGGCAAACTGTACCCCGATTTTATGGGCATAGAAATCGGCGTAGCAGAAAAACTTGCAATAAAAGCCCTCGTCAGGGCCTCAGGAAGAAAGGAAAGTGAATTCCTTGCTGATCTACAAAAAACTGGTGACCTCGGCGAAGCCGCAGAAATTCAGCTTGCCAAAAAGAAGCAAGCCACATTATTTTTCTCCAAAAAACTTACTGTTGAGCATGTTTATGAAACGCTTGACAAGATGGCAAAAACCTCAGGTTCAGGCGCCGTAGACACAAAAATGGCGGTTTTTGCTGGCCTACTCTCTGACGCGTCGCCGAAAGAGGCAAAGTATCTTATTCGTACAGTAACGGGCAACCTGCGGTTAGGCATAGCAGACATGACTGTTTTGGAAGCGTTAGCAATTGCTTATGGAGGTGGAAAAGAAGCTCGTGAACCAATTGAGCGTGCCTATAACATTTGTTCAGACTTGGGCAGGGTGTCAGATATTCTTGTTAGCGACGGTTTAGATGCAGTAAAAAAGATGCAGGTGATGGTTTTTGAACCAATCCGTCCAATGCTTGCAGAAAGACTGCCTTCGCCGGAGGAGATTTTAGAGAAGCTTAACGGCAAATGCTTAGCGGAGTACAAATATGATGGCGAACGCATCCAAGCGCATAAACAAGGCAACGATGTTATCCTTTATTCCAGGCGCTTAGAAAATATTTCCAGCCAGTATCCTGATGTGGTTGAATTAATCAAAAAACAAGTGAACGCTCAAGAAGCAATTTTTGAGGCTGAATGCGTCGCCATGGACCTTGAAACAGGGGACATGCGTCCTTTCCAAGAGCTTATGCATCGAAGACGCAAATACGGCATAGAAGCAGCAATTGAGCAGTACCCAATTTCGCTGTTCACGTTTGATTTGTTGTTTGTTGACGGAAAAGACTTAACCCGTGAACCTCTTACAGCCAGACGTAAAGCGTTAGAGGAAGCGTTAAACAAAAACGACCGACTGCAGTTAGCCACCCAAAAAGTCGTCAACAACCCCAAAGAGCTGGAGGATTTTTTTGAGGAAGCCATAGAGGAAGGCTGTGAAGGCTTAATGTGTAAATCCATAACCAAAGACTCCGTTTACCAAGCCGGCAACAGGGGCTGGTTATGGATAAAATACAAGCGTGATTACAAGAGTGAAATGACTGACACCGTTGATTTGGTTGTGGTGGGGGCTTTTCATGGCAGGGGCAAACGGGCAGGAGCATATGGCGCGCTACTACTATCGACTTATAATCCTGACAGGGATATGTTTGAAACCGTAACCAAATGCGGCACAGGCTTCACCGATAAAGACATCGCCGACCTGCACTCAATGCTTCAGAAACATGTTATTCCACGAAAGCACTCTCGGGTTTCGTCAACTATGGAAGCGGATGTCTGGTTTGAACCATTCATTGTCCTTGAAGTTTTAGGCGCCGAAGTCACATTAAGCCCAATCCACATGGCTGCAATGGATTCAATCCGTAAAGGCAGCGGCTTAGCAATACGTTTCCCAAGATTCACAGGAAAATACAGAACAGACAAAAGCCCACAGGACGCCACAACATCAAAAGAAATCGTGGAAATGTATCAAGCACAACTTAAACAAATCAGCCAAACCTAAAACAAGCAAAACAGCGGGGGTTTGAAATTCAAGCACCTTTAGCATCATGTAACTGTTTAGTCAAGAAACCTTGACTGATAACCTTTTTAATACAATAATTTTTTGTTTTTTTTATATGAAGAGGACAATAGCAGCAGTAACTATTATGGTACTTGTATTGTCTGTTACTATGAATATTCTAACTGTTCCGGCAAAGGCTGATTCAATCATTTTTATCAGACCTGACGGAAGCATTGAGGGAACAAACCTGATCCTAAAGGAAGAAGACACTTACACTTTAATAGGCAATCTCTCAAACAGCATTCACGTTCAAAGAAGCAATATTATTCTAGACGGGGCAGGATACGCAATCAATGGAAACGGTGAAGGAACAGGAATAGATCTTTCAAACGATGTTCCAGTTGATTCTTCACGCGCCCAAATTAGCAACGTAACAGTGAAGAATGTTGTTTTTACAAATTGGTTTTCTGCAGTTGACTTCGTTCCATCTACTAACAACACTTTTGTCAATAACTGCTTGAAAGATTGCTACGGAGGCTTTAACATATGGTGGACATCTAACAACACCCTAACGCACAATACCGTCGAAAATTGCTTTGTTGGAGTCACGATTAACTTCGGAGGAGGCAACAACATTGTCATCGAAAACACTATAATTAATTCCAGTGTTGGAATTATGAAGCCTCCGGAAAATATTGTTGATAAGAATTACTGGAGCGATTACCTGACAAAAATATCCAAACGCCAAAGAAATTGGAACATCAGGTATTTGGAATACACCATACCAAGGCAATAACCTTACAGATAATCAGCCCCTGATCAATCAACCTACAACAAAGCCCAGTCCTGCCGATATGCAACAATTTCAAACAAGTTTATTTGCAGTTCCAATAGTAGTAGGTATAACTATCGTATTATTACTGATTTACTTCAAGAAACGCAAACACTAAATTAACAATTCAACTTTTTACCAAATAAACAAGCAAGACATTTGGGTTTGGCATTCAGGCATTCTAACATCATACAACTATTTAGTCAAGAAACCTTGACGGAAACGCATTTATTGACATAAAAAACTACCAACAAATGGTGAAGACTGTTGACAAAAAATCTGACGTTTCTAATTATTTTGGTTTTAATGATGGCATCTTTTGCTTTTTGCTCTGAACCTGCAGTCTCTTCTGAAGTCTCTCCTAAAAATTGTTGGAGTATTAAGACACCAATGCCCGAGGTAATAGGTGGAGTTAGGGCTACAGTTGTAAACGATGAGATACATGTTATTGGAGGCTCAATTCACTACGTGTATAATCCAACAAAAAACGATTGGACTGCCAAAGAGCCCATGCCTACTGGTAGACAATATTTTGGAATTGCGGTATATCAAAACAAAATATACACCATAGGGGGCGGCACATGGAATTCTAACACAGGATGGACCACAAGCAACATAACCGAAGTTTATGATCCCTTAACAAACAGTTGGGAGAACGCGACAGCAATGCCTACCAGTAGAATGTCGCTATTAGCAAGCGAAGTTGACGGAAAAATCTATCTGATAGGCGGCAGAACAGGAGGACCATCCTCGATTGTTGCCTTAAACGAAGTTTACAACATAGCAAACGATTCATGGACAACTCAGAAATCAATTCAATACCCAGTCGATAGCTATGCATCCGCTGTTGTTGACGGCAAAATATACGTTATAGGTGGGTTTGAGGGGTTTTATCACGGTGCTCCAGTAGGTTACACTCAAATTTATGACCCTATGACAAATAGTTGGAGCCTCGGGGCGTCACTTCCAGAAATCGTGCGAAATGCCGCGGCAGGAGCTACAACGGGCATACTCGCACCCAAGAGAATATATGTCATAGGAGGCGGACCAGATATGGGTGCTACCAACTTCACTCAAGTTTATAATCCTGAAAATAACTCTTGGACTTTGGGTAGTCAAATGCCGACTGCACGCATTTCACTTACCGTCACAGTCATCAACGATTTACTATACGCGATTGGAGGCACAACTTACGTCACGATGCCTTTTCTTACTACAAATGAACAATACACACCTTTTGAATATAGAACTCCAGAAATGTCTGCAAACGGAACAACTCCCGATTTTGCAGGTTCTTCAGATGTACTGATCGTGGCTGTTTCAATCACAATAATACTTGTTGTAATTGGGCTAATGATTTACTTCAAAAAACGCAAACGCTAAATTAACAATTCAACTTTTTACCATATTTTTATATGGTTACAAGATATACAATAAAAAACCATTAAACAAAAACAAAATAACTATAATTGAATTTTAAAAAAACAGTATTTTGAAAAAGAAAAAAGGAAAATTAAGGTATTACACGCACTGCATCTACCATCAGATTAACGCTATATCCTGTGTCTCTATAACCTGCTACAGCAATGTATTTGAAGTCTGAAGGAGCTTGCCCAATATCAATCCATCCAGGTGTAGACGAAGAGACAAATTGACTATACACAAGTTGCCAATCATTGTTATTGTTTTGAGATACGTAAACGTAAAGATGGCTGTCGTATCCACTTACCGAATAGCCGTAAAGATAGATATGCCCTCGCGAAAACCCGCCTCCAGAACCTAAACTACCAGTCATCATCGACACAACCATGCCACCGTCACCATAGTTTCCTCCGTAAAGCTGGGTATATGCTCCATCAGGCGCATTACCTAATATATTCGTTGGATTATTGACTGCCCCACTTCCATACGCTATACTTTGAACATGGATGTAAGGATAGTACTGTCTTAGGTATATGTTTGAATTACCGTAGACTTTCAGTGTACAAGGATAGTCACCAGGTGGATTCCCAAAATCATCTCCAGGGTAGTATGAATAAACTCCGCTTAGGAGATCTGTTTCATCAAAAGGCACACCGAACAAGACTAAAGAAGCCTGGTTTAATGAATCTCGAACTGAGTAGCCGCCCTGAATTAATGCATACCAATAGAACTTTTCGATAAAGTTGTATCCTGGAACAGTTGTAGTGTTGTAAATAGCCCATGTTAGTGTAGGAGACATATTATGAAAACCGATGAAACAGTCAGGACTCGCGTCGGGGGAAGTGTATCCATTAGGTACTAGATCGTTATGATGACTCCAGGAACGCGCCAATGCATTAACATCTGGTTGATATTGGCTATTATCAGCACTATTGCATACCCACATACACGCAAAAAAGTGTTTGTCAGGATAATTATTTGTGTAACTATAGACATACGGATAAGTCACTACTGAATCATCAGAACAATAGTAATTACCAGCACCTGCCATATGCCCGAAATGGAATACTGCCACACGATTATAGGCTATTTGATCGTTCTGTATGTTTGTATACACTATGGTATTGGTTTCTGTGCCGCAGTATCTTCCTGTGTCATATCCCACTGAACTAAAGTAGGACTGAATAGTGCTCGTTAAAGTTTGCATAGCGTTTTTCTCCTGATCTAGTTGGCCCCAGTAAGAAGAGTAAACTTCAGCTTTGCTGTTTGGATATGCATAAACTGCCTGAACTGTTGTAGTTAGAAGGCTCGACATGATAATACCTGAAAGAAGAAAAGCCTTCCAGGGCTTTAGGCTTGAACGTCTGTAGCACACCATACATATGGAAAAAGTAACTGCAATACCCACGGCTAATATAGATAATAAAGCGTTTGGTAACAAACCTGATACTGACATGTTATTTGTTGTGCTTTCTGTATTGCCTTCACTCCAGATCATTGGATTGATTGAACTAACCTGCCCATTATCGGCCCAAACCCTAACGACAGCACCAGTGACACCTCCTGCATATACCTTATCAAAACCTAATGGCACATACCAAGAAGGATACAACGTGAAGGTATCGTTGCCTCTAGCATTAGGGTTAAACTCGTTAAGGTAGCTTAATGTTAAATCATTAACTATTTTTGCCTTAAAACCTGATACAGTCACTGACACGTTATTTTCATCAGAAACATCGTATGCATAGTCGTCAATGGCAGAGAGAGCGATTCTTTTAGCTTCTTCTTCAGACACAGTCATTGCGCCAGATATTTTGTATAGATCCCAGTTATCTTGAAAACATTGTAAATATCCTTGGCTATAGCTTAAAACTACGTTTTTAGATTGAGCAATAACGCCATTGTCGTCAACATAAGTCCAGATAAAGTTGGTACTTGCCTGATCAATAACACTTATTTTGAGGTTAATATTGCCTTCAGTCTTCGAAACATTTTCATCTAATTTCACGTCATCCAATATTGAAAGCAAAGTACCATAAAAGCCACTTTTTGTTAAATCCTGATAATTCCGTAGAAAGTTTTTAGTCCTATTGACTTCTGAAAATTCTTGATCCAGCAATGAGGAACCTGTCCAATCGCTTATGTAGATTTGATGGAGTTTACTGTCGATAAATGAGCAGGCAATGCGCATACTTCCCTGCGGAGATGACAGACAGTATTCTATTTGGTTTTGGGAAAGCCCAAAGTAATCATTGGTTTTTTCTTCATTCAATCTTATTGTGTATGAAGAAAGATTCAAGAGCGCTACATTGTTTAAAATGGCGACAGCGTTAAGTTGATCAGTAGAGTTTGGTATGTACACTTTTGAAGCATCATTTAACACGAAAAGCAATGGATCATTGAAATTTAACTCTGGTTCTACTGGGGAACTTGTTTGCTCTAAGTAGGTAGTTGTTGGTTGCCCTGCAACGGTTATGGCCAATAACAGGATGCACAATGTAACGGTTAATAAAGCAAAAGGAATTTTTCTATATTTTACTAATTCTTGTTTGCTGTTTCTTTTCATCTTTACCCTCTTGGAGCTAATTAACTTGCAGGTCTTGCAAGAAGCAATTTAGATGATTAATGTTTAAATTTGGTGTTTAGCAAGTGTTCACTTCTTGGAAGACATGATTTAACTCCAAACAAGCACTATTGAATGGCTTAACATTTAGAGTCTTATGACATGTTTCTTAACAAACAAAATAGAAAAAAAATTAATTTTTACATAATTTAGCTAGAAATACATAAACATAACTAAAATATGCAGAAAAACCTATGAATCTATATATAATAACTTTTTTCTTAAGCATAAATGAACCATATTTTTAACATTTAAAAAAAACGGTTGGATTTGACTTTATTTAAAAATTTTTTCCGCCAAGCCAAATTTGTTTAAAGACACGTTTAGTGCTGTTTTAGTTGTTGGAGTAAAAACGAAAAAACGATCTTGTTAGTTCTGTTACTTAAAAAGTAACCAACCTATTAGTACTCAAATAGTGGTTCTATGCAGAAACCTATAGGAGGTAGGTCCATATTGCGTAGAATCAACTCATTAACAGGCGGTTTTCATCGCTTTATGTAATGAGAGGATCAAAATTAAGACAGCATGTGCACGCTAAACATGGAACGCCGCCTTTTAACCAAAAAGCATGCTCCACACACCCGCCCGTGCCACCATCAAAAGACGCATCTGCTTGCAGAAAACGCCACAACCAGCACACAAACCAGAAAGCAAACCAAACAAAAAACGCGTTGTTTTGCATTAAGTGTTGGTTGTTGTTGTGTATAGCGGATTTGTGGCAACAACTTCTAAAAAGAAGTGCTGGTGAGGCTAAAAACTGATAAGCTTCAAACGCTAAAGAGTACGGTAAACGGGGAAACGTTTGTGTCTTTAGATCAGGAAAAGATGAAGTCGATTATTGCTTTTAAGAAGCGTTTAGAAGACCGTCTTGAAGCGTTAAATGTTGAAACCAAAGAGGTACAAGCGGCACTGGACATGGTTAACACGATGCTGCTTGAAAAAGGCTTCAAACGTGGAGACCTAAAAGAGGCGTCGCCACCGAATCTGCCAAAAGAAGTAGTCCTGCCAAAACAGGAGCCAACATATGAAAGCCCAATCGACACAAAACTCGCCCCAGCCCCCGCGGCCACGCTAACACCCCAAGACAGGGAAAACGTGTTTCCATTAAAAACAATGAATGATGAACCATTAGCGTTAATCTGCTTCGAAAAAGAAGCCATGCATGTGCTGCCTGATGAAAGTAAGCATTTCAGCGCCAACACGCCGCCATTCCAAAACTTTTTAGTGGAAAAAGTACTTGCTAAAATGAAAGAAAAAGACATTGAACTTGTACGCAATCATCAGTTGGAAGCAAACAAAGCGTTCACTTACGACGTTGTAAAAGAAGAAGATTTAATCAAGGAAATAGTAGTACACAATGTCGACGATGAACGCCTAAAAGAACTAAAATCAAGCATCCGCTGGACACTAGAGAAAATGTACGAAAAAATGAAAAGTTAAAGAAAAGCATGCTTTACTGTGAATGCTTGTCAATAATGGTTGTTATATTCTTTTTAGCGCATAATCCTACAAGCCGTTCAGCTTCTTGACCATTTTTGAACATGATCATGGTTGGGATACTGAAAACTTGGAATTTTTCGGCTGTACTGGGATTTTCGTCAACGTCAAGTTTGCCGATTAAAGCTTTTCCAGCGTATTCTTGTGCTAATTCTTCTATTGTCGGTGCTAATGCACGGCATGGACCACACCAGGTTGCCCAGAAATCAATGAAAACAAGTTTGTTGTTTTTTATTGTTTCTTCAAAATTTGCGTCTGTAACATGAAATGGTTGGCTCAATTCATAACACTCCTAATAATCCTGCTTAGAATTCTCTTTTTGGATAATATAAAGTGTTCGTGCAAACGCTAAACTGCTATAGCTTGAAAACTGCTGAATTATGCTATGTTATTTGTAATATTCGGGTTTTTGGAATAATCAAGTTATATGCAAATTTCCTTTGGTACCAGTAAGAAAGAAAGGAGAAGGAAAAAAACAGTGCAGACACAAGTAGCTTCACTGTTATTGATTGTTTCAAGTGTAGCATTAGCAAGCGTCGTAATTGGTTTTGCAGTTGCAATCACAGAGCAAACATTAAGCCTTAATGACAACCCGCAAGTTGACCGAATTAAAAACATACAAGATACAATGCTTAACGAAACAAACACTTGGATGGAAAGCATGCAAAATCAATTATTAAATCAAACAGTGCCAACAAACCAACCATAACCAAAAACTCCCTTTTTCTAAACCATATTCTGTTACTGCTTATTTGCAATCACAAAAGCTTAAGAAAAAACATAAATCTACACCTTTGAGGTGTCTACAATTTGAGTGAACCAGATTTTCCTTATCCTAAAAAACCAAGACCAGAAGAAACAGCAAGAATGACGCCAGAAATGGAATATCCACCAGCTCCATCCCCACCTCCACCCCCGCCGTCATTAGTTACTGAAAACGTCAGCAAGTTTACCTGCCAGATATGTGGCAAAACATTTACAACTAAAGAAGAATTAACCTTGCATACTGAAACGGAGCATCAAAGCCCAAAAAAGAAGGCCTAAAAAGCCTCCTCAAGAGGGCTGGATTTCTATGCTTCCTCTAAGCAGTTGAACATCTGCCACTTGACCAGTGTCAGCATATATTCCAACTGCAACCACGTTTATGCCGCCAGCATAAATCTGGTCAAGACTTAACTCGACGTACCAGTAAGGATATAGATTTACCGAGTTTCCTCGTGTATGAGGAACAAGTTGCACTGATAGAGGGGGATTTAAGGTTTTAAACCCTGAGACTTGTTGACCTTCAATAGTCCAAGTTAAAGTCTTTACATAGTTTTCAGCTATGTCTACTGCTTCATCTTGTGTTACAGAAATTTCGCTATTGCCCTTTTGGAATAAGTAGTAGCTGTCTGTCATTGTAATCAGAATGTTATTTTGGAAAGTCATCTGTAAGCCTTTTGTTTGATAATCTATGCCGTTTTCAGTGTACATCCAAAGCAACTCCGAATAAGCACCAGAAGTATAAATTCGAAGTTTCATGTTTCCATCAGTTACAGTCATACTTTGAGTTGAATTAACTTTACCCAACAGGTTAAGCATGTCTGTTAAGTACGCATCGCCAGAATACAACCTGTACCTTGACAAGATACCGTGAGCGTTAAGGATAAGATTGTTAGGTTCATTTTGTGTAAAAATTGGAGAACTTTCAATCATAGTAAGCTCATACCTAGAAAAATGTCCGTTTCTAAAACGAAAGATAACATTCAAATTACTACTACTACTCGTAAGCGAATATTGCGTATCTTCCTCAGACAATCCTCCGAAATCAGTTCGCCAATTCAAAGTGTTACTAAGCAAAGTAACCGTATAGTTCCGCGTATCAATATGGGTAACGTTACTCAAAAAATACGCAATTTTATCGGTGCCCATTCCCCAGGACAATAACTGCTGGTTTTCTGCAGAAAGAGCCTGCTGCGAACCTAACAGTTGACTGTTTTGAGTATATTGGATAGCAGAAAAACTGGCTAATAGAATAATCGCTATCAGCATCATCCCGAAAACGGCGCGTTCTTTCAAAGCCGTCAAGCGACGTTTTGGTTCTGCACTATGAACATCTTCCACACCTTTCATTGCGCTGACACTTGCCAAGCCAAAAGCAGACAATTTGTATTGCCCATTGTCCATTTTAGAAATTAATTCACCGAGACTTTCAAGATGATAAGTCAGGTTCGGTGTGGAGATACCGAGCTCTTCTACGAGCTCCATAAAAGTCATAGGTTTAGAGCCAAGCATACGGAGAATCTTGCGCCTTATAGGATGCTTAAGAGAGCTAAACATCGTTGAGTATATTTCGTCTTCAGGAGTACTTGCCATCCTTTACCCCAGTATCAAGTGACAAGTATAACCTATAAATTTTCATTAAAAAGAGACGGAAAAGCTGTAAAAGCAACCAACTTAGTATGGGAAAAAACTAAAAAAATTAAATGCTTTAAGGTTTATGTGTATACATAACTATGTAAACAAAGGCACCAAAAAGTAAACTTAAGGGTTTACTGATTACAAGAAAAGAATGCCCTCAAAAATTGTTTAAAGACGTTCCCACTAAGAATATTGAACTTTAAAGTCCTTCCAAGCGACGTTTCATCGCCTAGTGTCAGCCGTTATTCGCGGACTGAACTTAGGTGATGCTGACGTTTTGAATATCGAAATATCGTTTTGCCAAAAAGCGCAAACGTTCGGCGTTCTTGCCGTTTTTGCCTATCGCGACGCCCTTGTCTTTGGGGTTTACGGTGATGACTGCCATTTTTTTGCCGTCGGTGCGTTCGGTGACGCGGATTTCGCGTACTGTTGCAGGTTTAAGGGCGTTCTTCATGAATTGAACTGGGTCTTCACTGTACTCGATTATTTCGTGTTTTTTCCCAGTCATTCGTTCAAGTGTGTGGATGTTTCTTCCACCTTTGCCTATGGCTACGCCCACTTGACCTTGGTTCACGATGAAAATGGCTCGTTCTTGCTCTTCATCAATTATGCAGTCTTTCACGCTTGCGCCGCTTATGCTTTCGAACAACGCGATATAACGCATTTCGTCGCATGTGATTTTTATGCCGGTTGTCATTGCTCTCCTCCAATTGTTTCTTCAATCTCGGATGTTTCGATTACTTTGAGAATGTCTGAGTCTCCAGATTCCCTGATGCTTAACGCGGAAATAATGAATAGTCTGCCTGCGACTTCAGCTAAATCCATTGAATTGCCTTTGTAGGTTATCACGGGGACTTTTGAGATTTTACCATAGTATTCTATATTGTCTTTTATGTCTTTTGGACAGTTAGAGGCTAAAATAATCATTTTAGCCTTGCCGGTTTTAGCGTTTTGCAATGCCGAGTTGGCTCCGAAAGAAACTTTGCCAGTTTTGACGGCTGACGCAATCGCCTTATCTATATTTATCATGCTTCGGTTTTACCTCCATCTTTTTCTTGGTTCTCGAACGTGGACATGTACAATTCAACTAGGCCAGTGCCGATTGGTATTGACTGCCCGACTATAACGTTTTCTGTTACTCCAGCTAAAGGATCACTTTCACCTTTAACTGCCGCTTCAACAATGTTTGGAACGGTGATTTCGAATGCGGCGCGCGCTAAGACGCTTGCTTTCTTGCCGCTGATGCCATGTCTGCCGATTTGTTGTACATCGCCTGTGGTAGTCATCATGTCCGCTACGAGCATAACGTGTCTTACGTCAACGTCTAATCCTTGATCTTCCAGTACACCTTTTGCTTCATTAACCAGAGCGTTTCTGGCTGCCTCAACACCTAAAGTTTTTGCGATTTCGTGGATGTTGTTTGTTGTGGTTCTTGCTGTGTCTACACCAGTGATTTCTAAGACTTTTGCAAGGTTTGAGCCATCAGTGCGAATTACCCATTCGCCGCTTTCTTCTGTAACTAGTACTCGTTTAATATCTGGAACGCCTTTAATGTGTGCAGCTGGTAGTTTGGTTAGCATACGTTTTAGTGCTTCGGCTTTCTTTGGTTTGATTTCAAGTGAATCGTCAACAACTGTTACTGTAGCATTTAATGTTTCAAGTCGTGATTTTGCCTCTGCCATTGTTATACTACGGTCATCCATCATGGTGCGGTTTAGTTCTACAACGATTAATTCTTTTACTGGGTCTTCATAGATTGCTGAGGCCAAGTTTTCAAGTGAAGTGTAAATGATGTCTCTTGCTACTGATACTGCGCCTTCTTTGCTTTTAGCGTGCTCATCCATAAGGTAGATTGTCATAATTGGTGTTGATGGGATTCTGCGTGCGTCAACGATTTCTATCAGCCGAGGTAAACCTAAGGTAACGTTTTGTTCTTTGACACCTGCATAGTGGAAGGTTCTGAGAGTCATCTGTGTGCCTGGTTCACCTATTGACTGTGCTGCAACGATGCCTACTGCTTCGCCTGGCTCCATTAAAGCGCGTTTGTACTGCTCTGCTGTTGAAGTTGCAGCTTTCTCTACGCCTTTCTTGCTTAACTTACTCTTTGAAAGAGTACTTTTGAGCTGATCAAGCAAAATTGGGGTAAGCTGGTCCTCAACGCCTTTAAGCTGTTTCTTGATGAAATCTGCTGGTGCAGATTCACCTTTGCCTTCACCGATTTTAATTTGCTCAATGAGTCGGCTAACGTTAACTGCTTTACCGTGGTCACTTTTTGCTGGGTCTACACCGTCTTCACCGTAACGGAATTGAATGATGTCTCCAGCTGAATCACGCACAGTGCTGTCGTATTCTAGACGAATGTGTTCAAGTGCATTAATGAGCCTACGCTGCATGTAACCACTTTGCTGAGTACGCACGGCAGTGTCGACTAGACCTTCTCTGCCACCCATAGCGTGGAAGAAGAATTCAATCGCGTCAAGACCAGTTTGGTAGGAGTTGTAAACAAAGCCTCTTGCTCTTGGGCTTGGGTCGCCTTCAACAAAGTGTGGCAGGGCTCTTCCCGCGTAACCTCTGAGGATACGTTTACCACGGACTGACTGTTGACCAACACAAGCGGCCATCTGACCGATGTTTAGGCTTGAACCTCTTGCGCCAGTACGTGTCATGACGATACCAGCGTTTTCTAATGTAAAATCTTCGTCTGCTATTTTGCCTGATTCGTCTCTGGCTGTTGCAAGTTCGTGCATGACGTAGATTTCGAATGATTCTTCAAGTGTTTGACCTGGTAGACGTGGCAGGGTTCCGTTGCGGTAGTTTTCGATGTGTTCATCGATTTTCTTTTGGATGCGATCCATTGTTTTTGCCATGCGGTTGCGTGCTCGTGGTGAAAGTACCAGTTGGTCATAGGTGTAGCTGAAGCCTCTCATCGAAATGAACAGTTTCAATAAGTGAGTAATATTGTTAAGGAATGCTCTGCCTGCTTGCGTACCGTAGTCTTTAATGATTCTGTGAAGCAAACTTTCTGATTGCTCAGAACCGATGCTGCGTCTGTCAATGACACCTGAAACTAGTTGACCGTTCCTTACTACTACGTAAGCGTCATGTTTGCATTCTTCTTCTTCGCATTTAGTGCAGCCTTGGCAAATGTTTGCTTTTAGAACGTAGTTGAGTGTTTTTGGCAGGAATAGGCTGAAAATTTGTTTGCCTGACCACATTGGTTGGGGTTCTTTGATTTCAGGTTCTGGAAGCTCGCCAGTGTAACCTGTGGTGGTTAATAGGCGATCTACTTGTTCGCGGTTAACGTAGTTACCCTTTCGTGTAAAGTAGTATGCACTTGTAACGAAGTCTCTGATTGCGCCAATGATTGGGCCACCGAATCTGGGTGAAAGAATTTGGTCTTGCACCTGCATGAGCAGTAATGATTCGGTTCGGGCTTCTTCGCTTTGTGGAACGTGGAGGTTCATTTCGTCGCCGTCAAAGTCTGCGTTGTATGGTGGACAAACGCAAAGGTGCATACGGAAGGTCTTGTACGGCAAAACCCTGACGTAGTGGGCCATAATTGACATGCGGTGAAGTGATGGCTGTCGATTAAAGATTGCAATGTCGCCGTTCTTGAGGTGACGTTCAATTACAAAGCCAAGTTCGACTGCTTCCGCGATTTTTGTTCGGTCAACAACGAATTCAAGACGGATACGTTTGCCGTCTGGACGGATAATGTATAGTGCGCCCGGATAGTTTTCTGGACCGTTGATGACATATTTTTTCATTTCTTCAATGTTCCAAGCGGTGACTTTTTCTGGAACAGATAAGCGCATGGCTACGTCTTGTGGTACACCGACTTCGTTAATGTCCAAGTTGGGGTCAGGTGAAATGACTGTACGGGCCGAGAAGTCAACACGTTTTCCTGATAAGTTGCTTCTGAATCGACCTTCTTTGCCCTTGAGACGTTGGCTGAGTGTTTTAAGTGCTCTACCGCTTCGGTGTCTTGCAGGTGGAATGCCTGAGGCTTCGTTGTTAAAGTAGGTTGTAACGTGGTATTGTAGTAGTTCGCTGAGGTCTTGTATGATAAGGGTTGGTGCGCCTGCTTCCATGTTTTCTTTTAGACGCTGGTTAATTCTGATAATGTCTACAAGCTTGTGAGTTAAGTCGTCTTCAGAACGGATACCTGACTCCAAAGTGATTGATGGACGCACATACACTGGTGGAACTGGCAAAACTTGGAGAACCATCCATTCTGGACGTGCAACTTTGGGGTTAAAACCTAAAACTTCAAGGTCTTCGTCAGAGACACGTTCAAGGCGTTCACGGATCATGCTTGGAGTTAAGGGCTCTGAACCTGATTCTGTTTGCTCGATAAATTTGGTTGGCTTCTCAAAGGTTATTTTGTATTGAACAGAGGCACAGTATGGGCATTGTTTTGCTTTGATGTCAGTCATGATTTCCTTGTAAACTTCATCTGGGATAGTGCCGAGCAGTTCATTGAATCTTTCGATTCTTTGGCGCGCTTTTTTGGATGCTTCCTCAGAGAGTAAAATGCGTCCACAACTGCGGCAGGTTGATTTCAGGAGGTCAAAAATGATTTTTGTGAATTCGATGTGCACAATTGGTACTGCAAGTTCAATGTGACCAAAGTGTCCGGGGCATCGGATTGCTGTGTTTCCGCATGTTTTGCAGCGTTGTCGTGGCTCGAGTGTTCCTAAGCGGCCATCCATTAAGCCTGCAGTGATTGGTGCGCCGTCTTCGTCATAAGTGTCTGGTGTTTGGATTTCAACGACTGATTGTTTTCTGAGGTCTTTTGGCGAGATTAAACCGAATGAGATTTCATCTACTACTTTATGAATTAATTCTTCCGATGCCATGATTATGCTTTCTCCTTAAGTCTTAATTTTGGTGTAATACAGAGGCTCTGCAGTTCCTGCAGCAACAGTTTGAAAGCGTAAGACACAGTGACTGGCGCAACCTTTGCCTTTTCATCACAAATCTTGCAAACATAACGCCTCTGCTTCATGTCGAAATAGGCGATTTGTCCACAGCTTTCACAAATGAATAGAGTATACTTGTCAGATTCTTCAAGCAACCTGTCTCTTAGCAGCATAGCAGCGCCGTGACCAATGAGGCAGTCTCGTTCCATTTCTCCGAATCTGAGACCACCACCTCTAGCACGACCTTCCGTTGGCTGTCGAGTAAGCATTTGGACTTGTCCTCTTGCTCTTGCATGGATTTTGTCTGCAACCATGTGGTGAAGTTTCTGGTAATAGACAACACCGACGAAGATGTCTGCAACGAATTTTTCGCCTGTTGTACCATTATAGAAAACATCGCTTCCTGTGTGACTGAAACCCAGCTTTACTAGGCTGTTGCGGATTTCGGTGGGACCTTCGTTTGAGAAGGGTGTGCCGTCGCCTGGTTTTCCTCTAGCTGCAGCTGCTTTGCCGCAGAGGGATTCAATGAACTGGCCGATGGTCATTCTTGAGGGGATAGCGTGTGGGTTAATGATTAAATCGGGCATTATGCCTTCGTCTGTGAATGGCAAGTTTTCTGGTGGAACAATAAGGCCGATGACACCTTTCTGTCCGTGACGGCTTGCGAATTTGTCGCCGAGTTCAGGAATTCTTTGGTCTCTTACGCGTACTTTGACGAGTTGGCTTCCTTCGCCGGATTCAGTGATGAATATGCCGTCGACAATTCCGGTTTCGCTTGGACGCATGTCCACGCTGGTATCACGCATTGATGGACCTTTTACTTCGAATTCTTTGTATTCTTCAAGGAATCTTGGTGGGCTAATTCTACCGATGAGGACGTCTCCGCCGACTACTTGGGATTCAAGGCTGATGATTCCGTCTGGTTCAAGCAGGCGGTAATATTGTTCGCCTCGGTAGCCGCGTGTTCCGGCTTCGGGGACTGTGAATTTGTCTTTTAAGCCACCGAGATATTGGCGGCATTCGGCTTCGTAGATACGGTAGAATGTTGACCTGAATAATCCACGTTGAATTGATGCTTGGTTGAAGATGATAGCGTCTTCCATGTTGTAGCCTTCGAAGCTTAACACGGCGACGATACAGTTTTGGCCTGTGGGGCGTTGTTTGTAACCCATGACTTCCATGTTTTCTGTTTGGACTAATGGTACCTGTGGATAATGTAGTATGTGACTGCGGGAGTCTGTTCTGTTGTGGAAGTTTGTTCCATAAACACCGAGAGCTTGTTTGGCCATTGCTGCTTGGTAAGAGTTTCTTGGTGACTGGTTGTGTTCTGGATACGGAATTGTTGAAGCACAGATGCCAAGGATTGTGTATGTTGCTATTTCTAAGTGGGTTGTTTCTGGTTTAATATCATCGTAGGATATGGCTATGAAAGCGTTTTCTTCTTCTTCAGCGTCTAAGTATTCTATGTAGCCTGCTTTGATTATGTCTTCCCATGCCCATTCGCCGAGTCCAATTTTTTCGATATGTTTAGGTTGTAGTTTTGGGACACCGTTTTCAACAATGATTAATGGGCGTCTAACACGTCCTTCGTCAGAGTTTGCGTGGACTTCTTCGGTTGAAGTTTGTGATTTGTTAAAGTAGGTGATGTTTACTTCTGTTGATATTTCGCCTGAACGTCGTTTTTCACGGAAGCTTTTAACCATTGCTTGGGATGAACTGTGGTAGCCAATGATGTTTCCGTCGACGAAAACTTTGGCGCCTGACATTCTTTGCTCAATTGTTACTTCTGCAGCTGGAATTGTGCCCATTTCGAAGAGTATCTGCTTTATTCGGTCTGGGTTTACTCCTACTGCGATTGTGGCGGATAACGCCAAGTTTTTGACGAGACCACAATTTGAGCCTTCAGGGGTTTCGTTTGGACAAAGTCTGCCCCAGTGAGTAGGGTGTAAGTCTCTGGCTTCGAAGTTTGGTTGACTTCTGCTGAGGGGTGACTGGAGGCGTCTTAGGTGGCTCAGGGTTGAAATGTAGTTTGTTCTGTCAAGTAGTTGTGTGATGCCGACTCTTCCTCTGCCCCAGTTTCCTGTTGCCAGTGCGTGCTGGAATCTTTCTGTGATGATACCTGGTCTGACTGCGGCTGAAACTGTAATGATGGGTCCTTTAACGCCGATGCGTTCAAGCTGGTATTTTATGTCGCGTGTTAAGTTGCGGAATGATACGCGGAAAAGGTCAGCTAGCAGTGGACCACCAAGGCGTAGACGTTTGTTTTTGAAGTGGTCTTTGTCGTCTTGTTGGCGTATACCCATTTTTAGTTGGATAACGCGGTAGGCCATTTCGCCTAGGAAGTTGGCTTTTTCTTTACGGTTTGCGTCACTTCTGCCCAAGTGGGGTAAGAAGTTTTTGTCGAGAGCAGTTTCGGCTTTTTGGAGTCGATATTCTTCGACTTGTCCGTGGGCGACACGGTTGCCGATGAAAAGGATTGCGTCTGATGGTGTGTCGACGCCGACTGCTTTCTCGAATGAAGCTGCAAGTTGTGCTTGAAGGTCTTTGTCAAGACTTACTGCTTCTGCGATGTCTTTGTCTTTTTCCATGCTTAATGCGCGCATGATGACGACGAACGGGATTTCGGTGGGTACACCGGGCATTGTTACGTAGATTGCGTCGTCTGATTTTAGTTTGAGTTCGATTCTTGCGCGGAAACCAACGGTTGTTGAGAAGATTTTTGCTTGGTAAATTGGGCTGGTTCCTTTATCGTCTATGTCGACGATTACGCGGTTTGGTGCTAAGTCTTCCATGGCTACGATTACGCGTTCGGAACCGTTTACGACGAAGTATCCTCCTGGGTCGTCTGGGTCTTCGCCGGCTGCGATTAGTTCTTCGCGGCTGAGTTGGCTGAGGAAGCAAAGTTTGCTTTTCAGCATGACTGGGATATTTCCGATGTAGACAAGTTCTGTGTCTTGTTCGCGTCCGTCCACGATTGGGGTCATTTCAAGCGCAACTGGGGCGGCGTACGCCAAGTTTCTTAGGCGTCCTTCCATTGGATAGATTTCGTGTTTTGTTCCGTCTACTTCGGTTACGTAGGGACCTGTGATTCTGCTTTGTGGGTCGATTACCCAGATTTGACCTAGTTTTACTTTGTATGGGTTATCTGGGACTTCAATGGGGATTTCAGCTACTTCGTCCACCACTTCCTGTAATCCGTGGTCGATGAATTCGTTGTAGCTGTCAAGGTGCTGCCTTACTAGGCCTTTGTCGTTGAAAAATGCTTTCAATAATAAATGTATATCTTCTTTCTGTATTTCTGTCATTTTACTAAACATTCTCCAATCAGGTTAAACGAGTGAGGGTGAAACCTTGCTAAGCCTGTCTTTCTCACGTGAAAAAGGTTCTCCTACGTTTTCTGAGAGCACAAACACATGCTACGTAGCTAACTTATAAACATTGTTACGACGTATGCGTCTAAACTGTGGGTTGACTAAACTTTCATAGAGTCACTACACAAAAATAACTCTTTTGGAATGCGCCAAACCCTCAAAAAGCGAGCGCAGCAACAAAAAACAGCAGAAAACGCCAAACAGGCACAACACGCACGCAAAGACGGCGCAGACAGAAGCGGCAACGGTTTTTCAGGCAACAAACCGCTGACTGCAGGTTTTTGTGGTAGTTTAGGCCAAGGCAAATAACATAAAAAAGCTTAGCACTGTTTTTCAACATGTTAATGGCGTGGTTTTTAGCCATTAAAGACCTACCCCTATAGGTTTCAACATAGAACCTCTATTAGAATCCTAATAGGTTGATATGAAAAGTAAAGCAGTGACAGTAGTGAATGGCAAAATTAGCATACCCATTCAAAAACCTCAAAGCAAATCTCGCATCCAAACGCAAAGTTTCCAGAAACCCAAAAACCCAAACAGCCATTTAAACAATTTTGGAAAACAAAAAAACCCTTTTAAAAACAACTAATACCTAACAATTTTATATCTGTCCCTGCCCAGTTGCCTCTTACGCTTCTCTTCAGCTTCGGTGACTTTGGAGTTGCCAGTTTTAACTTGGTAAACTTTGGGTTTGCCGATTTCGTTGCCAAAAAAGTCTCGTTCCTGAACCACAAAGTCGCCGCCTTTACGAATTTTGACGCAGTCATTGCCTATCATGGCTTGGTCAAAAGCGAAGCGGTCACGCGCAATTTTGCCTGCCGTTTTACGGGGTGGTTCAGTAAAACGCCTGTTTGTGTTTCCGAATCCGTACGGTTTCTTGTCGGTTGAAGCTTTTTTGGGCAATTAATACAGCTCGTAGGGCAGCTATTTGTTGAAGAATAATTTTAAGGTTTGTCAGCGGTTAATTATTTCCAAGATTGCAGCAGTGTTGTCGTTGGCTGTTTTGGCGGTTATGATGGGCAAAAGATTTTTGTCTGCTTCATATCCAATACTGTTACGTTCATTTTTCAATGCAACTTTAATTGTTGTTCCTGAGCCTAAAAAGGGGTCAAGGACTGTGTCACCTTTGACGCTAAACATTTTGATTAGCCTCTCCGCAATTTCGTCTGGGTAAGCGGCAGTTCTACGTTCCAGTTCCTCTACGGTTTGCCTTGAGCCTTTAAGGGTCCAGATTTGGCTGAACCATTCATCCCGTTGCACTTTTGTAATCTTGCTTTCATACCGCACGTGGTCGTGGGGTGGAAACTTGCGCAGATTTCCCTTGCGGAAAAGCAGAATAAACTCGCAGTCCAGCGTAACGTAAGCGTTTGGAGGCAGGAAACCTGAACCCAAAAACGCGCCCTTGCCCTTGTAGTGGGGTTTAGTAGTGGGTTTCTTCCACAAAATGTACGGAAGGGTGGTGAAGCCGATTTTTTCACAGACCTCAACAATCCGGCTGTGGTTTGGGAAAAGCTGGAATTTGCCATTTACCCTGCGAGTAGCATCTCCAACATTTATAGCTGCAATGCCACCGTCAACCAGCACCCGGTATGTTTCCTGCCAAGTTTTTGCCAAATTTTCATGCATCAAATCATAAATTTGCCCAACAACTCTGCCGAATTTAGGTGAATCAAGCCTTTTCCACAGGCGAGCGATTTTTGGGTCAGTCTGGCAGAACTGTTGGTCCCACATTTGAATCATCGGATACGGCGGCGATGTAAGCATTAAATGGACGCTGTGGTCGGCGACTTCAGGCATACTTTGGCTGTTGCCTATGACTATTTTGTGCTGGGTCTGCATCTTAACCGTATTTAACAGTGGTTGTTGCTTAATCTTTTTTGGTAATTGCAGGTTTTCAGTTTGATTTTAAATCTGTATTTTGCTTTCATAAGGGATACATTAGGCGACGCCTCAAAATTGTCAGGCGACCAGAAGTGAAACCGGATTCGGCTAAAGCCCATAAGTTACTTGCCGTCTTTTTAGCCGTAGCTATGCTGACATTCACTTTTGCCGTTAACGTCGAATCCGGGTACGCATCAGATGTGCCAGTTGAAACCCAAAGATTTGTCCACAACTACACAATCGCTTCTGGAAGCGGCACGTATATCGAGAAACCAGTGTTTCCCGTACAAATCAGCAACGTAACCATTCCTATAGGTGAAAGCTACACAATCATTTGCCCCTTAGTGGCAGATTACTCTTATCACGTATACTGTTACGGTGACTGGGTACACACTGGACCAGAACCCAAAACCGATTACGACATTTACGTTTACAATCCGCAAGGCACTTTGGAAAGCACACACACGGAAGCTGCAGGCCTACCCGAGCATTTGGGAACCACAGTGGATGCACCATACTTTACTCCAGAGCAAAGCGGCAACTACACCTTTGTGCTCACCAATGACGCCCGTGAAAGCAGCGGGTCAGAACCAGCCACATTCATGCTCATCCAACATTTAGACTGCGACCAATGGTACACGCAAGAAGTGAAAGGCAAAAGCGGCAGCCAACCACAACTACAAACCAGCTGGGCCTATGAATTCGTAACCAACAGCACACAGATTGAAGTTTACGTGAAAGTGCCTGACACGCTTGACATGTATGAGGCACGCCTGTATTTGATGAGCGATACTAACTCTACCAGTATCAACAGTACGCCGTTGCCTTGGGAACCGGGACTTTACGGAAACATAACCGTAGGCAGCATTATAGGCGGCTACAACTTGGAAAGCGAAGGCTACCGTGGAGTAGCATACGCAAGCTGCGAACACTTGGGACAAGACATGTACATGAAATACGTTATCCCCACAACAAATCAGACAACTGTTAACGGGACAAAAAACCTGTTTCACTTGGTGCTGATGGGTGAAGTCGGCGAAGGCACAATTGATTTTTTGGTTAAAACCAATTTCGGCGGCGGCTTAACAGCCAACAACCAAATAATAAAAATAACCCCAGATGATGAAGTCAAATTAAGTTATGATTCAAGCACTAATCCGTTACGGAAGGCGTTTTTGCAGTATTCCACAAATGACTGGGCAAGCTTTACCGAAACCGAAATGGCGGTAGATAACCGTACATGCAACGCTACAATCCCCAAACAATCAGCAGGCACCACCGTAAAATACAAAGTAACCGCTTTGGATACGCTTGAGAATAATTTAACGGCAACCGGAGAATACATCGTAAAGTTGAATGTTATAATGTCAGGTTTCGACGCTACACCAGACACGGTGCTGATTGGAAACAACATCACTTTTACAGGAAACATTGGAAAAGAAGCAGCAGGCGAAACCATAACCGTACAGGTCATGTCGGCGTTTCAAACAGAATACATCGAAACCACCGCGGGACAGGACGGAAGCTTTACAGCGCAGTTTACACCAAACGCGACAGGCACATGGACCGCCCAAGCAAATTACAAGGGAAACAACAAAATCTACGAAACCAACAGCCCAATAATCCAGTTTGAATCAGCCGAACCCAACTTAATCCAGAAAAACAGCCTAATCTTCGGCGTGGGTTTCATAGGCGTTGTCGCAGCATTCGGCGCTGTGGTATATATTAAAAACAAACGCAGTTAAGCCTCAAGTTTGTAGGAAATAATATAATAAGGAGGAACTAACCTTTTGTTTTTGCCTGAATCTTTTTTGGGCTACGGTAACCAAGCCAGGTCAAAGGTGAAGGACTCAAGATCAAAACATTTGGCCGGCAAGGCCCCATGTGATGGGAAATCCTTTCCCGCAGGGGTTCGCAGGTTCGAATCCTGCCCGTAGCACCAACCAAACCCAGAAATGCCTTATTTTAGAGACTTAAGAAAATCTTCAATGTCTTCAATATACCTGAAGTTAAGGACTTTACGTGTATTCTGTTTAGTAACAAAATCTTTAAGCATCCAAAAAACGTGTTCCCGGACTTCTTGAGAGGAACCCCGAGTATCAAACTCATTGTAAAGTTCAATGAAACGCAAAATC
This sequence comes from Candidatus Bathyarchaeota archaeon, assembly GCA_963832745.1. GTDB lineage: Archaea > Thermoproteota > Bathyarchaeia > Bathyarchaeales > Bathycorpusculaceae > Bathycorpusculum. The sequence goes on from CAWHVC010000005.1 coordinate 572,295, forward strand.
TGTCGTCTTATACCCTCATTATCGATTTGTGCGCTTTGCGGGTCAAAAATCCATGGACTATCCCTTGCGCCCCGCCCTATCATGACAAAGTCGCAGCCAGTCCGCTCTAACAGGCTAACGCCCTCCGCGTAACTGGTGACGTCGCCGTTTGCCATTACAGGAATGCTGAGTTTTTCTTTCACCTGCTTCATAATTGTCCAGTTTACCCGTTTGGCGAGTTTCTGCTCAACCGTCCTGCCGTGAATACAAACAGCTGCTACCCCCGCGTTTTGCAACATCTGGGCAACCTTTACAGCGTTGATGTTTTGCGAGTCCATGCCTATTCGGATTTTTGCCGTGACAGGCTTCTCCGTCGCTTGGACCATTTTTGTAACAAGCTTTTCCAGCAAAGGAAGATTTGACAGCAAAAAAGCGCCGTAGCCTTGCTCCAAAATTTCTTTTTCACTGCAACCAACATTGAAGTCGATGATGTCGGCAAACTCTTCCACCTGCCTGACGCTTTTAATTAATGAGGTTTCGTTGTTGCCTATTAATTGGACGCTTACGGGTCTTTCGGACTCCTGTATGTTGAGGAGTTCTTTTACTTCGCGCCTGTTCTTGTTTTTAACTTGTTCGACGTCGAACATTTGAGTGTAAACTAGGCCTGCATGGTTTTCTTTGCATAGCATGCGGAAAGCGGTGCAGTTTACGGCTGCCATGGGCGCCAACACGAATTGGCTGTTAATGTCGACGTTTCCTATTTTCATAAGAATTCTTCTTTTTCACTGGTGCGTAGGACATTTTTAACCTTATGTTTAAAAAAGCTAACTAATTAAAAAATGGCAGGTTCATAGTGTAATTTTAATACAGCATAGCACCCTTTTAAGAGGTAATCTTTTGCTTGGTGGCTTGGTTGACTAAGACAATCTTAACTGAAGAAGAAAAGTTGCAACTTAAATTCATAGCTTTGGAGCTTGCTGAGATTCGAAAACAACTTCTTCAACTGACCGAAACCATAGTAAAGCTTAGTGACAAAAAATTTTTAGAAATATTCAATGTAGCCAAAGATGATTTTACCGAAAAACAGCTGGACAACTACCAGTTGGGACTACAAAAACAAGCAGACACAACAGAAGACGAATTCCGATACTAACTCTCATTTGATGATAGCTGAATTATTTTTTGAACACTTTAAACTCAAAGGGTTTCCCGTGGCCAGAAGTAAATTTTGCCTATTTTCAGTAGTTAAGCTTTTGAACACTGACTTCATACCCTATCTTGTCAGGTACCAGTGAACCTTTTGCTGACGCTTTTTTGTTCTCAAGCTCGTTAGTATCAAAGCAGACGGTAAAGATTGTTTAGGTAGAGACTATAGAAAGTTGGGGATAGAAATAGTTGTTGTTTGTGACTGGGTTGCGCCTACAACAAGGGCTTCGACCGGAAACTGAGGGGTGATGAAATAAGCTTATTTTTTGTGTTACATGTTGAGCAAGGGCTTGATTTGCTGTTCTGAACTAAAATTGAAGGCTTCTGAAAACAAAAGGGCAGATGTTAATGGTTGAAAAAAGCGTCAGCAGCACGTTCAAAAAAGTGCCGCTCATCTTTGGAAACGAAGCAGGTTGACTGAGTTTATGCACTCCTTAGTCAACAAATACAGTTTTGCATATTCACTTTTCAGAGAGAGAGGGAAAAAGCATGAGCAATTTAGTAAACCCATTAGAGGTTTTAAAATCAATTTCAGACGCAACCAGCATGCTGATTAGCAAGACAGCAAAATCCGTTGTCAGCATTAGAGCCCAAATGTCCCGCGGTACAGGCGTAGTCATCTCAAAAGACGGCTACATTGTGACCTGCAACCACGTATTAGCAGGATGCAACACCGTAAAAGTTGGTCAAGGAGAAAAAACCTTCACTGCCAAAATAGTTGGCACCGACCCATACAATGACGTTGCACTCCTCAAGGCAGAAGGAGAATGGACACCCATGGAAATGGGTGATTCAGAAAAACTCAACGTAGGTCAATACATTTTTGCACTCGCAAACCCCTTTAACCGACCACAACCCACAGCAACCACTGGCATAGTAACTAACGCTAGCAGCACAATCCGCGGTTGGCGTGCAACACAACTTGAAAACGTCATAGCCACGGACGCACAGCTTAACCCAGGCTTCAGCGGGGGACCACTAATCGACGTAGACGGCAAAGTTATCGGCATAAACACCGCGTATGTTTGGCAAAGAGGCATCGCAATTCCAATAAACAAGGTTCGAACCATCGCTGACCGTTTAATGACTGGACGCACAGCCCAACGCGCATATCTAGGCATAATCGCTAACACCGTAGCAATTCCATCAGAAATCGCTGAACAAGCAGGCTTAGAACAGGAAACAGGAGTCATGATTTTCAGCGTTGAACCAGAATCGCCCGCACGCAAAGCAGGATTAACTATGGGCGATGTGCTCGTAAAATTCAACAGTAAACCAGTAAATGAATTCTATGACTTACCAAGATTACTTGCTGAAGACGTTATCGACAAAGAAGTCAGCCTTACCATTATCCGCAGAGAAAAACTCTTGGAAGGAACAATCAAGCCAACAGCACACGGAGGGAAAGAGGATTGAGTAGTAGAACATTAGAAATTGACCCGCCAGAACATCTTCCAGCGCCACCACTGCGAGGCAGTCCAACCACAACCATCCAATTCTTCAACAACCTGCCAGCAAACGGTCACAACGATCGGCCATCACTGCGGCTTTTCATCAGAAACGATTGGAATTAACAATCAGCCTTCCTAAGGAAGGAACCTTTTTTCTTTTTAAAACTATTTTTTTGTAATAGCTTATAAGCGAATATGTTTATCCATGTATTGAAGGGATTCGTATGCATGCTTGGCTCGCCTTTATTTCAGGAATTTTAGTAGCTATGGCGGGACTGTTGATTTACGCGGCTGTTTCAGGCATTACATATTACGGTTTAGGTTTAGAAATGGAGACAGCTTTGGCAGCGACTTTGTTAGTGATAGCGGCGATTACGGGGTGGCTGTTTTACGCTGGTTATAAGGCGCAGTATAAACGCGTGAAGACAGGTAAAGAAGCCTTAATCGGGTCCAAAGGAGTCGCTGTGACAGACATTAAACCTAAAGGTGAAGTCCGCGTTATGGGAGAATTCTGGCAAGCTCTCACAAAAGACGGCGTCATCGCTAACGGTGAAACAGTAGAGGTCCTTGGAATGGAAGGCATGTTTCTGGTCGTTAAAGCAAGCAAGGACAAAACTTAACTCTCTAAAGCGCCCAATACCAATATTGAGAGTGTTAATATTTGGTTGATGTTTTAACTCCAATTCTAATAATCGTAGGTATTGCTCTTGCCATTTTCTTGTTAAGTGGAATACGTGTACTGCGTGAATGGGAAAGAATGCCAGTGTTGCGTCTTGGTCGCTACATGGGATTGAAAGGACCAGGAGTAATTTACCTGATTCCTTTAATTGACCGTGCACCAATCCGCATCTCTACACGGCTTGACACTATCCAATTCCGCACCGAATCAACATTAACCAAAGACAATGTACCCGTAAATGTTGATTCCGTCCTATACATGAAACCTGTTGACCTGGAAAAAGCTGTACTACAGGTTGAAAATTACTATCAAGCGACCCAGTTAGCAGCACAAACCACACTTAGAGAAGTCATCGGTAAAGTCAGCTTAAACGACCTACTTGCTGAACGAGAAAAAGTTGGGGCACATTTAAGAGAAATTATTGACGAAAAAACTGAAGCATGGGGAATTAAAGCCACAGCTGTAGAAGTTAGAGACGTTATAATCCCAGGAAACCTTCAAGACGCCATGAGTCGCCAAGCCCAAGCTGAACGGGAACGCATCGCCAGAGTAACTTTAGCAACAGCCGAATATGAAGCCGCACAAAAAATGATTGAAGCAGCAAAAATGTATGAATCCAGCGCTGAAGGACTACGGCTTCGTTGGATGAACATTCTTTATGAGCTCGGGCAGCAATCTGGCACTAACACGATAATGCTGGTTCCCTCAGTGATGCCTGAAGCTGGTTGGCCACCGGTTGGCACATATGGACTTAAAGAAATTCCGCGCGGACAAAAAGACGAAAAGGCAAGAAAAACAGCACCGCCTCCAGAACCTACCAGTGAAGAGCCAACTCAGGAATAGCCAACAAAACGTGTAAGTTATCCTTTAATTTTTCTTTTTTTAAAAATTTAAGCTAAGCTTAATTTATCTCTCAAACCAAATTGCATACAGACCGCTTATGTCACAAAGCACGTTAACAGTCGGCGAACACCTTCTTAACGAAGTAAAAGGTTTGGGCGTACACAGGGTTTACGGCATTCCAGGGGACATGGTAATCAAGTTTTTCAAGCTACTTGAGGACGACAAGAATATTGAGCTCTGTACTTTTTCGCATGAACAAGCGGCTGGTTTTGCGGCTGTGGCAGATGGGAGGGCTTTAAGAAAACCTGCAGTTGCAGTAGTCACTTATGGACCAGGTGTGCTTAATGTGGTTAATGCGGTTGCGTGTGCTTACGCGGAACGTGCGCCGCTTGTTTTGATTGCGGGAGGTCCACCGTTAAGTGCAAGAAAGGGTGATTTCTTTTTGCATCATACGGTAAAAAGCTGCACTTCAATGCTTAAAGCAGTCTCCGAAATTACGGCGAAAGCGGTACTGCTTGATAATCCCGAAACAGCCCAAGCAGAAATTACAGAGGCACTAACGGTTTGTCAAGAGCAGATGCTTCCAGTTTACATAGAAATTCCAGCAGACATGGTTAACCAAAAAATTAGCATAAATCCGCCAAGCTGCAAATCATCTGTTAAACAAAGCAACGTTAAACAGGCTGCAAACCTGATTATTCAACGCTTACTTCATGCAGAAAAACCCGTTGTTATGTTAGGTATTGAATCCGACCGTTTTGATTTAAAACCGCAGGTTTTACAGTTTGCAAAAAACCTTAACTTGCCAGTTGTTTCAACTGTGCTTGCACGCGACCACGTAACTAACGACGACGAAAACTATTTTGGAACCTATTTGGGAGTCGCCGGAAATCCTGTTGCTGATAGGCTTGTAGCAGAGTCTGACCTTGTGCTGATTTTGGGCGAGATGCTTTCGGATGTGAATCTAGGGGCAAAATTGGCGGCTACAAAACGTGGCAGAATTGTTTGGTGCTTTTCACAAGAAGTAAACATTCAAGATAAAAAATTGACAAACGTGCCACTTACAAATCTCGTTTTGGAGCTGGAAAAAGCCAACGCTGAACCTAAAGCCGCAGCATTACCCAGAAAGATGCCGTTGCAGGTTAATAGGACATGCAAAACCACTGCTCAACCGCTCATAATAGGAGAAATAATAGATGCGGTAAACTGGCTTTTTAGTGAATACGGCGAAATGCCCGTCATAGCGGACACGGGGGATTGCCTCTTTTCGACTTTAAACATTCAGACGTTCTCTGTTGTGGCGCCTTCATTTTATGGCACGATGGGTTTTGCTGTACCGGCAGCCATTGGATACCAGCTTGCAACCCAGAAGCGCCCACTTGTGCTTGTCGGAGATGGCGGCTTCCAAATGACGGGACAAGAAATCTGCCATTGCCCACGATACAAAATCAACCCCATCTTTATCATCATCAATAACAGGCGGTGGGGCATGGAACAACTTTTTCATCCTGATGCACGATTCAATGAACTTGTTAATTGGCCTTACGCACAGTTGGCTGACTTGTGGGGCGGCAAAGGCTACCGTTGCGAAAACTGTGAACAACTTTACAATGCGTTAAAAGATGCACAAAAGCAGGAGTGCTTCACGCTCATTGAAGCGGTTACTGAACGAGATGAACTGTCTAAAGAGTTGATGGCGTGGATTACGGAACAAAAGGGGTAAAAAATGGCTGGGTTAAGCAGTTTTTACTGCTTCAACTGTGCGTTTTAGAACCAAGGCGGCGGCGTCTTGATTTGGCCAACTGCCTAAGCCGCAGTCGGGACCTGTAAAGGTGAGGGTTTCGCCGTATTTTTCTTGGGCGTAAAGGTAACGTTTCTTTATTGTCTCCACCGGCTCAACAAGTTGTTCGTTCGTGGGTTTTTCAAAGCCTTTCTCGTTTTGTTCAGCCCAAATCGAGTCAATATCAGTTCTAGAGATGCCAACGCGAATCTGTTTATTCGCGTCTTCAATCATACTTTTTGATACGTCGTTAATGTTTCTTGGGGAAGCAGCATACTCAAAAGATAGCACGTCTAAGCCTCTTACGTTAAGCAAGTTACGGATTCCACCGGTGAAATGCAAGTGTATCTGCCGTGTTGGCCCCTGAAAATCGTAAGCTTTCTCTAATGTTTCAACTATCAGTTCCGGCGTGGCAGTCAAGTTAGTGTGACCATAGCTGGGTTCATCAATTGAGATTACCCTTGTCTCAACATATTTACTGTTTAGGATAGCGTTTTTTGCGTAGCGGTTGATTGTTTGTGCAAACCCATCTAGCACGTCGGGGTAAGCGACGGCGCCAACCTCATGCAGATACTGCTCTAAGGGGCCAAAAATGGAGACGCGTAGCATGATTTTTTTGCCAAACTCTTCACTTAACTCCTTAGCGTACTTGTTTAGAACGTAAACTTCAGGCAAAACAGCCGTGTTTTTATCAACAACAAAGGAACCCTTAGCCATTGCTTCATGAACAGCGTCGCCGACTTGCCTTAAACCGCTAAACTGCTGTGGAAAATTAACAACATCCAAGCCGCATTGAAGCTTTTTTCTGAAAGAGTCAACCACCACTTGGCAAAAGTTTTTTTGCATAAATTCATCGACGGTGGGGTCTTGACCGTTTATGATTGCTTCTCTTGTTTTTAGGTAAGCTTCTGCAAATGTTTCCCGTTTAACGCCAATGGGTAAGGGGAAACTGCCGACATCATCAATTAAGGGTTCCATGAAACAAAAAATGTGTGAATTCTATTAAATGTAATGCAACTATTCACCCTGACAAAAAGGTGATTTAATCAGCAGTAGAGGACCAGCAAGGCTGGCGTCTTTTCGCTTACAGCACCGCTGGAAGGTGACTCGTTGGATTACATAGTAAACCATTATCTTCTGTTCTTTAGAGGAGAATAACTTGCCAGTTTTTGGGGTCAAAAAACGCCAAACTGACAGTTAACAGACACCAACAAAAGTCAATTGAAGTCTAAAGAAGGCAGCGAAGGCACTGAACACCAAAATGTGGTCGGGCTCTATCATGACCATTAAAGTAGGGATTTTTCTATTTTTCACGCTTCAATTTTTAAAAACAGCACAATAGCATACGCCCATAAACAATTTTGGGCTTAAAAAAGAATCAAAAAAAGCAGTGAAATTCAACATACTTTTTGCTTGATTTTCAACCATTAGCACCTACCCCCCTTAGTAAACTGTAGATTTACACCGCTACCTTTTCTGCAATGAAAAATTGATCCAAAAGAAAATAAATCAACGTTAAAAAGACAAAAAAACCAGCGAAATAATGTATTGACCCTAAATTTTTCAATTTTAAGTGGGAATTCTATTGTAAACTTTGTTCCTTTCCGTTCTTGGCTTTCAAAAGTTACTTTGCCGTGAAGCGCTTCAATTAACCGTTTAACAGCTTTACGTAAACTGAAAAAAATTATAGCTAATTGTTTAGATTATTTCTTTTTTATGCTGCAGGTTGCATAAAGTTAGATTTGCTGTTGTTATAGTATGCTGCTACATGTTTAACGGCTTTAGAAGTTTGGTAGAGCTTGCTAATATTATTCATTAACTGATAAGCTGCTTTTAACGCCAAGTTTAGGTTATTGGTAGTTAAAAATTTTGCTTCGATGTTAAGCGCCGTTCCTTGGATGTCTGCAGAGATTTGGATCCCACCATCGTCTGTAACCCATTTTAATGTGACGCCCCGACTGGTTTCCGATATGCCCAACCAACGAAGCAATCCAAACCAGCGGCCTTTAAGGTCATCGATAACCTGCTGTGTCATCAGGTCAGAGGGCAAATAAGTTTGTAGCAGTGTAGAGGTGTGTTCTTCTTTGGGTGCGCTATGGTTAAGTTTTAGTTTAGTTATTTTCGGGGTTACACTGTAGCCTTGGGAACTTTTTTTGATGATGCCTTCATCTTCAAGACGCGTTAATACTCTGGACAAGGTTTCTGGATGGATACCACAGCGCCTTTTTAATCCATCGAAAGTGAATAGTGTTAGGTCTTCTTTTTCGATGAGCGAAAGCACGTCAGTGTCTCGTTCATTTAAAGAGTAACCTGTGGGCAGAAATTGCCAATCGACATTCAGGATTGGTATCATTAAATTATTACTTTGGGCGTTATGAGACTTTTGAATGTTGTCCCCCAAGAGCACCATTTCCGATGGAAAAACTAAGAGCTGAAATTCAGTTTCAAAAATAGAAAAGCTAAAGAGTATAAATAAACATAAAATAGTTAAACCCAGCAGTAGGGTAAAGACTGGGGTAACCTGATTGTTCTATAAAAAACAAAAAATCTGAAAAATTATGCCGTTTAAAATGAACAGAGAGCTAGAGGTAGCAACGAAAAATACTGATACACTCACAATAAAGGCTGAAGGAAATGGTTTTAACAAAATCAGCCAACTATTCAACCAAACAGGCATGGTTGCCACTTACAATAAACTTGTATGCCTAAAGGATGGGCAACCAGTAGATTATATTATCCTAAACGTAAACAGCGCGTTTGAAAAATTGACGGGCCTTACTAAAACCGCAGTTTTAGGCAAACGCTTCACAGAAGTTATCCCACAGGAACCCAACGAAATGCTGTCTGACCGAATAGGTATCTTTGCAAACGTGGCTTTAACTGGTGTACCAGCCGAGTCGGAACAATTCATTAAATTTTTTCAAAAATGGTTTCATATTCATGTTTATAGTCCCGAAAAAGGATACTTTTTGGAGTTAATGCAGGATATAACTGAAAGAAAAAGTTTTGAAGCCACTTTAGGTTTAAGCATAAAAAACATTAAACTGTTAACTGCCCAAGAAAATGGTATTTGGATTCTAGACGCTCAAGGCATAACTACTTTTGTAAACTCGAAGATGGCAAACATGCTGGGCTATAGTGTTAACGAACTCGTCGGAAAGGATTTTTGGAGTTTTTTTGATGAGCACGCTAAAGCTATTGCAGGTGAAGCTGGATTGCCATTTAAGCTGTTTAAAAGTAAACGGTTAGAACTTGAGTTTCTACATAGCAATGGCTTACCAGTGTACGTTTTGGTTGAAGCATCGGAAGTAATCGGTGAACAAGGAGAATTTAAAGGATTAGTGCTAAACATTACTGACGTCTCTGACCGAAAACATATTGAACAGGCGATTCTGAAGAGCAAAAAAAAGTACAGTGACCTTTTTCAACATTTAACCGACGGGTTTGCTTGTTGTCAAGTGCATTTTGACAAAAACGGGCTACCGATTGACTGCAGTTTTTCAGATGTTAATAGCGCCTTTAGAGAGTTAACAGGCGTCAAGGATAAACCTATTCTTGGAAGAAAAATAAGTGAAGTCTTTCCAGCGTTAAAACAGTTATTTCCCGACTGGCAAAAGATTTACAGTAAAGTAGCTGTTAAAGGAAAAACTGTAAGTATAGAAAAACATGTTTCCAAACCAGAAAAATGGTTTGCTGTTAAAGTGTATTGTCCAGAAAAAGGATACTTAGCCATCATTCTTCAAGACATTACTCAACATAAAAAAGCTGTGTCAGCTTTAAAACAAAGTGAGAAGCAATACAAAAAACTTGCAAACAGCATAACTGACTTGTTCTTTGCTGTTGACGCCAGCCTAAAATTCACTTACTGGAACAGTGCAAGTGAACGTTTCACCGGCGTAAACGCTAATGAAGCTGTTGGCCAAAGGGTTTACAAAGTTTTTGGCAGAACCAAAACCACCAGACGTGCAGTCAAGGTTTTTCTTGACGTCATGCGTACACACAGGGTACAAACTTTTAATGACCAAATGCCTAAAGGCAACTTAGACAGCATGTTTGAAATGCGCGTTTACCCAACTGGAAACGGAATTTCAGTGTTTGCCCGAGACATAACTGAACGATTAAAACTTCAGCAGACATTGGAGCAGTACATGGCTCATCTTGAGGAACTGGTTAAAACACGCACAGAGAAGCTAAAAGGTGTTGAACGCCTCGCGGCTATAGGTGAAACAGCAGGCATGATAGGCCATGACATTCGTAATCCATTGCAGTCAATAATTGGAGAAGTTTATTTAGCTAAAGATGAACTTACACAGTTGCCCGAAGGCTTAAACAAAAGCAGTCTTACAGAAAGCATCACCTCAATTGAAGAACAGACAAATTACATAAACAAAATTGTAACTGACCTACAGGATTACGCTAAATCCTTAGAGCCCCAGTTTCAAGAGGTAGATTTAGAAGCAGAAATTCAAAATGTCCTTACAAATCTTGACGTACCTGAAAACGTCAAGGTTTCATATTGCCTTGGAGAACCCATTAGAAAACTAAAGACAGACGCATCCTTCATTAAACGAATACTAACTAATTTGACTCTTAATGGGCTGCAAGCAATGCCTAACGGCGGAGACCTCACGATTTACGCGGTTTTAAGGGTTAACAGGGTGATTATCGCTGTTTCTGATACGGGCGTTGGAATACCTGAAGAGGTTAAAGACAAAATTTTCAAGCCGCTATTCACTACCAAATCTAAAGGTCAAGGCTTCGGGTTGGCAGTGGTAAAAAAGCTGGTTGAAGCCTTAAATGGTTACATATCGTTTGAAACAAAACCTGAAAAGGGAACCACTTTTATTTTGGAGCTTCCCCTTTAGGCAAAACAAGAGGTTATCTTAGGCTGGTTTTTTCGCCGGTTACGATGTAAAGTATTGATTCACAAACGTAAACTGCATGGTCAGCTATACGTTCAAGATACCGAGTCATGAGAGCACTTGAGATTACACATTTGCTGTTAACTTGCTCTTCAGTGATTAACCGTTGCAGGTGATTTAGGTACATTTTGTCTACTTCCCGTTCAGTTTGCGAGATGGTTTTAGCTAAGACAACATCATGCTTTCTAAGGGCGTCGATACTAATTTTTACCATTTGCAATACTTTTTCGCTCATTTCTTCAATGTACACTTTTGTTGCTGGGTCACATTCTTTTAAACCATTTATTTGGTCATTTATGTATGAAATGTCAAGAGCATATCTGCCATAACGTGCAAAGTCGTAACCGATTTTCATGTAGGACTTGATGGCGCGCAGGTCTGAAGCTACTGGTTGAAAACGGGCAATAAGTTCGAAGGTGCGGTCTTCAACTTTATCAGCCATAAGCATTAACCGGTCTGACATTTCTCGGACTTGCCCTTGAACTGTTAAACCGTCAATGTAGCCTTTAATGGATATTGATAGCGTTTGGTAGGTTAATTCACCCATTCTTGTTAGCAGTACAGATTGTTCTTCTAATCCAATATCAATAAGTCTGTTCATGCTTTTTCCTCAATATTTTTTTAACCGAATTCTCCTGTGATATATTTCTCTGTTAATTCGTTCTTGGGGTTTTCGAAAATCTGTCTTGTTTCTCCAAACTCAATTAGTTCACCAAGATACATGAAAGCAGTGTAATCTGAAACTCGCGACGCTTGCTGCATGTTATGGGTGACAATGACAACCGCGTAATCATGTTTAAGCTCAATAATCAACTTCTCAATCTTAGCGGTAGCTATAGGGTCAAGAGCTGAACAAGGTTCATCCATCAATATCACTTCAGGCTGTAACGCTATTGCCCTAGCAATACAGAGACGCTGCTGTTGACCACCTGAAATACTTGTACCGGGTTTTTTAAGGTCATCTTTTACTTCCTCCCAAAGCGTGGCTTGCTCAAGACTATGTTTCACGACCTGATCAAGGTTTTTACCTTTTTTTACCCCAGTCAATCGTAAGCCTGCTGCAACGTTATCATAAATGCTCATTGTTGGGAACGGGTTTGGTTTTTGAAAGACCATACCGACACGTCGTCGAATTTGAACTGGATCAATTTGTGGGTCGTAAATGTTTTGTCCATCCAGTAAGATTTGACCAACCATTTTAGCGTTGGGTACTAGTTCGTGCATGCGGTTAAAGCAACGTAGGAAAGTGGATTTACCGCATCCGGATGGTCCAATAATAGCGGTGACGGTGTTTGGTTTCACTGTTAAGTTTACTGATTTTAGGACTTGCTTTTGGCCAAACCAGGCTTTGACGTCGATAGCTTGCATTTTGGCAGCTGGGTCTATTGCCTGCGTTGGCTGATTTGGTTTGAACTTTTCGTCTTGTATTGTCATTATGTTTTCATTCTGCTCCTGCTGGCTATTCTGACAGCAATATTTATGCTTAATACTATTAAGATTAGAATCAAAGCAGCACCCCAACCTTGAGCTTGCAATTCTGGGTAAGGCTGTAGGGAGTCTCGCCAGATTTCAAGTGGCAATGCTGCCATGGGTTGTTCTAAGCCTTGGAAGAAGTAACGGTTTCCAAGGATAGTCATGATTAAGGGTGCAGTTTCGCCGGCGATTCTGGCTACTGCTAATAGTACTCCTGTTATGAGACCGCTTTTGGCGGTTGGTAGTACAACGCTTAGGGTGGTTCGCCATTTGTGTGCGCCAAGTGCCAGTGATGCTTCCCTGACGCTGTTGGGTACAAGTTTAAGGGATTCTTCTGTTGTTCGGGCAACGATAGGTATTAAGATGAAAGCTAATGCGGCGGCACCTGCAATTGCTGAGTAATGTCCAACGACTGAAACAACGATTATTCCATATATAGTGATACCTACCACGATTGATGGAAACTCTGTTAAGATATCGTTGATTGTCCGCAGCGAATGTGCGTACCGATTGTTTCCAAATTCGGAAAGGTAAACACCTGATAATACTCCAATGGGGACACCGACGAGGCTTGTTAACCCGATTAGTATCAGGGTGCCTTGGATTGCTGGACCTATTCCGCCGTTAGCAGTTGTGGCAGTGATGAATGTAAGGCTTAGTTGCGGTGCACCTCTTATGACAACTTCAGTTAATATACTGATTAACGGTATTATGGCAATAGCAACACAGACGGCACATAGAATAAAGAAGAGACGGTTTTTGAATTTTCTAAAACCGTAACTATGAATCATTCTACTGCGCCTCCTTTAACTTTGAACACACGTGTCATCACCAAGTGTGCTCCAACGTTAATCAGCAAACTCATGAGCAGCAAGATTAACCCTACACCAATGTAGGCTGAAATTTCCAGTTTGCTTGTTGCTTCCAGAAAACCGTTGGCGATTAAGGAAGCCATAGTTTGTCCTGATTGAAATAGCGAATGGGGCATTGCTCCTGGTCCTGTTTGGTTGCCGATAAGCATTGCAACCGCCATGGTTTCGCCGACTGCTCTGCCTAAACCAAGAATTACTGCGCCAAAGATGCCGGAGCGGCCATAGCTTATGACCCAGTGCCGGATTACTTCCCATTTTGTTGCGCCGATACTGTAGGCTCCTTCACGGATGGAGTTTGGTACAGACTGAAATTATTTCTTTAGAAATTGAAGCAACCGTGGGTATAATCATGATTGCTAATATGACTCCGGCTGTGAAAAAATCCAAGCCCATGGTTGAGCCGCTGAAGATGGGAATCCATCCCAAGTAAGTGTTTAATGGAATTTCGATATAGTTTACAATCCAGAAACGGAAAATGAAAAGCCCCCAAAGCCCATAAATTACACTGGGTACAGCCGCAAGCAACTCAACCAAGTAACTAATGGGCACTCTAAGGGAACGGGGAGCCATTTCTACAAGGAAAACCGCGATGCCAAGGCTTAAGGGTACACCAATTAGTAACGCGATTCCTGAAGTTACAAGGGTGCCTAAAATGTAGGGTAACGCACCGTAAACTTGTGCGACGGTTTCGGACGGGTTCCATTGTTGCCCATAAAAGAAGCTTAAGCCAAATTCTTGCAGTACAGGCACTGAGCCTTCTGCTAAAACATAACCTGTTATAAGTAAGATTGCTAATGCTGATGCCGCAATTACTGCAGCAATTATTTTGAAAATGTTATCTCCGGTTAATTTGAAATTTTTAAGTTTTAAAAAAAATTTTAGGGGATTGTGAAGCTTCACTTTTTCCACCTTAAGTTGGCACTGATAGTGGTTGACCGTCGAAGGTTATTGATCGAATGGTTGTTTCGTCGATTTGTACAACGTTTGATGGTAAGGGTGCGTATTCTAGTCCTGGAGCTAGTTGTTGGCCGTCATGTACTATGTACCATATGAAGTCAACTAGTGCTTGTGCTCTTGATTCTGTCATGCCTGGTATGGTGTTGAGTTCTTTGTATACTAAGAGATAAGTAAAGCTTACAATTGGATATGCATTTGAGTCGTCAACGTTAAGAGCGTTTACGTTTGACCAGCTTGCATCACCTGCAGGTAATCCACCTGATGAGGCTACTGCTTGTGCTGCTGCGGTTGTAGATTCCAATGTTGGCATTACAAAGTTACCTGAAGGATTTTTTATTGCTGCAACTGTCATACCATTTTCTAGTGCATATGCTAATTCAACGTAGCCAATGGTATTTGCTGTACTGTTTACGATAGATGCAACACCAGCGTTTTGAGCTGCTCCACTGCCTACTGGCCAAGAAACGGATTTACCTTGACCAATATCGCTTGCCCAAGAAGTGCTAACTTTGGTTAAGTAACCTGTGAAGATGAAGGTAGTTCCTGAACCATCAGAACGGTGAACAACGTTAATTGTTTGTGCTGGTAAAGTGATGTCTGGGTTTAAGTTTTGGATTGCAGCATCATTCCACATGGTAATTTTACCTTGGAAAATATCAGCAATAACTTGACCAGTCAATTTAAGACCAGATGAAACTCCTTCGATGTTATAAGCTACTGTTACTGCACCAATAGTTTCTGGAATATGAAGTGCGTTTTGGACTTTTTCAACGTCTGAACTTGTCAATGGTGCATCTGAACCTGCGAAGTCAACAGTTTTGTCGGCCATTGCTTGGATGCCTCCGCCGCTGCCGATTGCTTGATAGTTGACCATTACGTTGGGTTTTATGTCGCTATCATATTTTGTTATGATGCTGTTAAGAAGTGGGTATGGGAAAGTTGCGCCTGAACCGTTGAGTATTATTTGTTCGGTTGCAGGGTTTGAAAGAGCTGTGTATGCTATAACTGAACCTGCAATTATGGCGATTGCAATTATTGCGATTATGATTGTATATTTAGTGTTCATATTTCCATTCCTTTGTTTTTGGTTTACTAAAAAGTCTCATAGGTTATATAGCAAATCTCCATAAACTTTATAGTCTATATAGATATACCTAATATAATGACGGAACACAAAGAAAGTAACTTGGAGTCAAAATTGACAAGTAAAGCAGCCGAAAAGCAAAATGAAGAACAACGGAAACTTCAAGTTACAGGCGGATCCACATTTATTCTATCACTTCCAAAAGACTGGGCAACCAGAAACGAACTAAAACGCGGCAGTTCCATGGTCCTAAGAGAAGAAGAAGATGGCACATTATCCATTTCACCAACAAAATTTGAAAAGAAAGAAAAAAGAGACGAAGCATACATCAAAACAGGCCCCAACGACAACCCCGACGGCATCATGAGAACCGCAATCTCCGCTTACCTAAACGGTTACAACGTCTTGCACATACGGGCACAAGGTCAAAAAGTCTTAACTACAAAAACTCGCAACCACTTGAAAATTTTTGCAAGAAACTACCTGGTAGGAACAGAAATTGTTATAGATACCCCAACTGAACTGACGCTTCAGGTACTGCTTAACTATCCAGAATTGACAGTGCATAACGCACTTAGCCGCATGTCAATTATCGGTTCATCCATGCAAAAAGAAGCCTTAGCAGCCTTGAACAATTTAGATTATCAAAGCGCCAAAGCCGTTATCGAAACAGACCGAGAAGTAAACCGGTTTGGCCTTTACATTGTTAGGCTACTAAAGCTGGCAGTTTCAAACCCAAGGGTCGTAAAAGACATTGGATTAAACACGCAACGAGAATGCATAGGCTACAGGCTTATCGCGAAAGCAGTTGAACGCACCGCTGACCATGCAACAAAAATGGCTGAAAACACTTTGCTCCTAAAAGAGCCAGTTAATCCTAACCTTTTAGAAAAAGTCAGTCAATTAAGCGTTTTAGCCAACACAATGTTTGAAAACTCCATGGAAGCCCTGTTTAAGCATGATTTTAACTTAGCTGAAAGCGTAATTGAAAAACTCACTCAGGCACATAAATTTGAGAAAGAAGCAATTCTTCTAACGCAGGGACTTAAAAGCGAGGAAATGGTAAACATCAGGTTACTTCTTGAAAGCGTACGTCGTATAGCAGAATACGCTAGTGATATTTCTGAAGTGGTTTTGAATATGACAGTTGAATCCGTTTTAAGTTAAAACAACCAATTTTTTATTTTAAATTAAAGAAATCTCTTAAGTCCTACGGTATTTTTTTGAAAAATACGTTTTGTGTTTAAAACTTCAGTTTTTTTTAAAAATATAAAAAGAAAATAAAGTGGGTTTGTTTAGATTAAGGTATGGCCGTTGAAGGTTATTGACCGCAATGTTGTTTCGTCAAGTGCTACAACGTTTGCTGGCAATGGCGCATATTCGAGTCCTGGAGCGTATTGTTGACCATCGTGTACGACGTACCATAGGAATTGTACTAGTGCGGTAGCTTTATCCTGGGTCATGCCTGGGATTACGTTAAGTTCTTTGTAGGATAGCAGGTAGCTGAAGCTGACTATTGGGTAAGCGTCTGGATCGTTTGCGTTCAGCAGATTAACGTTTGTCCATGTTCCGTCACCTGCGGGTAGGCCTGATGATGCTACTGCTTGTGCTGCTGCGGTTGTAGATTCCAATGTTGGCATAATGTAGTGACCAGATGGATTCTGAACTGCTGCAACTGTCATACCGTTTTCCAACGCATATGCCAATTCAACATAACCAATAGTGTTCGCAGTACTGTTAACAATAGATGCAACACCAGTATTGCCATTTTGACCTGACCCCACCGGCCACGCTACAGATTTACCTTGACCAATATCGCTTGCCCAAGAGGTACTTACAGCGCTTAGGTAACCAGTGAAGATAAAAGTGGTTCCGGAACCATCCGAACGGTGGACAACATTAATTGAATTTGCAGGTAATGTTACGCCAGGATTCAGGTTTTGGATTGCAGCATCATTCCACATGGTAATTTTACCTTGGAAAATGTCTGCAATAACTTGTCCAGTCAATTTAAGACCAGATGAAACACCTTGAACGTTATAGGCTACTGTTACTGCACCAATAGTTTCTGGAATATGTAATGCATTTGGAACGTTTGCCATGTCGCTTGCGCTGAGAGGAGCATCTGAAGCTGCAAAGTCAACGGTTTTGGCTTGCATTGCTGAGATGCCTCCGCCGCTGCCTATTGATTGATAGTTAACGGTTATTGTTGAGTGGTCGTTTGTGTAGGCGGTTATCATGTCGTCAAGCAGTGGGAATGGGAATGTTGCACCTGCACCGTTTAAGTTTGCTGATATTGGTGATACTGTTGGTGTCGGGGTTGGGTTTACACTTGTTGTTGGTGTTGGTGTGGTTGTTCCAGTTGGTGTTGGAGTCGTTGATGTACTAGGTGAGGGAGTTGCACTTGTAGAGGCGGTTGGTGTTGGCGTGTTTGATGTTTGTGGTGTTGATTCAGCAGGTTGTGAGAGGTAAATGTAACTTACTGCTGCTGCAACAATGATTATGATTGCGACTATTCCGATAATAGTTTTTTGAGTATTGTCCATTTTATGTTTTTCCTCTGAGTGGCATTATAGAAAAGTAAGTAATATACGGAGTCATCATAAACTAAATATGAGCATATAGACTATTTAGAAAGAAAATAAATTTCAGCAAAAATGTTAAAAAACAAAAAATTTTCAGATAAAATAGACTATTTTATAAACTGTTTCAGATTAAAACAAAAACAAGGGTTTTTTACTGGAACGCTTCTAGATGAACAAGATACAAGTCTGGAACGCATTCACTTGCTTCATCCACTAAATGTGCTGTTCCGTCTGGACAGTACACTTTATCGCCTTTGCTGGCTTTGTTGAAGCGTCTGCTGCACACTTTTAATTGGCTGCAGCCATCACAATCTCTTGAAAGCATATTTTTCTTTCACCTCTAACTTATCAAGACATATTTTAAGCGTTTGAGCCTATAGAGCTATTCTTAATAAAATATATAGAATAAATAGTGAAGGATGGTAAAGGGAAAAAGCGTTTTTAATCCAGAAACATTTTTTAGACGAGCAACGAAACTCCATCCAGAAGAGTTTCCTGTTTATGCGCGAAAGCAAGTTCAAAGCCAAATGCATCTTCTTAGACTTAGACGGAACAATAGTAGATTCACGCCAAGCCTATCTTGAAGCTGCACAAATAGGTTTTCAAGCCATAGGGCAAGAGCCTCCTGAAATGAAAGTTGCACTTGAAATTCCTAAACGTATGGAGCAAGGCTTAGAATTTGAGGATTTGATTCGAGGCGACCCTAAAACCTTCATAAAGGCATACCTGAAAGGGTATCAAGCACTTACTGAGGAGAAAACAAGGCTTTTACCCAACGTTTCAGGAGCCATTGAGGCATTGTCATTGAAGGCTAAGCTTGGATTAATTACAATGCGTCATGTTCCGAATCAGGCGGTTGTGAAGGAACTGAACTATTTTGGCATAGGTAAATACTTTTCAAGCGTCATGACAGCTCTTGATACTACAAAACCCAAACCATCACCTGAAGCGATATTCAAATGCATCCAAAACCTTGATGTTGAAATCTGCGATTGTTTAATGGCCGGCGACTCGGTAAATGATATTAAAGCAGGTAAAGCTGCAGGGGCAAAAACAGTTGGTTTTCTTTCAGGATTGTATTATCATGAGGAACTCGCGATGGAATGCCCAGACATGATTTTGCCTGACCTGTCAAAGCTTCCTGAAGTAATAAGTTAACTTTTTTTGGTATTTCGGGTTTTGATATATTACGTAAACCTGCCTAAGCCAGTTATATGGCGATTTCCTGATAAAGTTTAATTAAAACCTCAAACTAACACACTAATGGAGAGGGCTTAGAGCGGGAATCAGTATGAATTTCGTAGAGATTATGCTAGGGGAGAAATTGAAAGATGCAGACCCAGCCTTAGACGTTATGGGTTCTGACCGCAAAGTTCTGCAGGTAGCATGCCAAGACTTCACAAACTACCTCAAGTTTCACTGGAACTTGATAGGAAAAGAAGCAAGCCAATGCGAACTTGTAGAGAAACTTGAAAAACAATTCCATGAAAACCCAGCTGAACTGGAAGCATTCTTAACCATTTGGACTGGCATGTGGCTAAAGAAATGGAAAGAACGCGTCAAACTACTAATTGGCGACCAAAACCAAAACAAATGGAGCAAAATTTCTAAAACCTTAAGCAACGCTGAACCATACTGGAAAAAGATTGAACGCAAACAGGAATTAACCGAAGTTGTCATTGGTACATTGCTCAAGAATGGGGAAATCTGCGGCACCGAAATCCTTGCGGAAAACCTGCTAAAGATGGAGCTTGGAGAGAAACGTGCTCAAAACCTTGGCGACAAAGACCGTGTGTTCACAGTTGTAAACGCTGCGTTACGTAAAGCTCGTGAGATGTCTCAAAGCAAAGGTCCATTGATCTTTGTAAAGATTGATAAGGGCTACTATAGTCCGGAATAAAAAAAATCAACCTCTTTTCTTATTTTAAATTTTTTAAATAAACGTTAATACGGCTCTTTTTCTTAACTATTATTTTGCTTATGACCAAGTATTCATCGCCCAAACGTCTATCAATATTTTTCGCGATAACCATAATCAACATGGTGCTTGCCCGTTATGCCGCCTTAAGCATCTCAAACATTCCCGGAGTAGTCACATTCTATTTTGCGGTTGCGTTTATGATTCCGTTTGCCCTTTGGTTTGGACCTTTAGGCGCCGCTGCAGCTTACGTTGGCTGCTTTTTTGGTTCAGGAATCCCCGCCGGTTTGCCTTGGGAAGCTAACCTTTATTGGTCCCTGGCTGACCTTTGGCAAGTTCTGATTCCGCTCTTAGCGTTTATGTTTCTCAAAGCAGACATTGGGTTAAAATCCAAGCGTGATTTTGGTGTATTCTTAGTTTTTGGCGTAGTTTTGAACAATCTTGTAGGCGCATTGTGGGGAAGTGGCATGTTTGTTTTAAGCGGACAATTCGTTTATGGGGACTTTTGGGGGCTTTTTACCAACTGGTTCCTTGGCAACATGCTGGTAACCGTGTTGATAGCACCGCTTCTTCTAAGATTTATTACGCCAGTTTTCAAAAAAAGGTAAACCAGTCGAGTTCAAAGACTTTTCTTTCTTCTTAAAACCACAAAAACGACGACAACTGTGAGTATTATGCCTAAAACACTTATTGCTACAACCTCAACGGTTTGGTTACCCAGTTTTTCAGGGGTTTCTAATGGCGTTTCATTTTGCGGAGCAGTTACTAAAGGGGAAGTTGTAGGAAAGGGATTCGTTGAGCCAAAAGCGTAAAGATTACCGTCCTTTGAACCCACATACATGTTACCGTATGCTATCGCCGGCGACGATTGCACCCAGTCGCCAGTACGAAAACTCCAAATTTTCGCTCCGTTCTCGGCATTTAGGCAGTAAATGTCGCCGCTTTGAACAAGCACATGCATACCCGTACCAAAATAAACTTTGCCACCTGCAACCGCTATTGAAGCGTCTACCCAACTGCTTGTGTTAAATTCCCAAACAGTTGCGCCATTGGAGGCGTTTAGACAGTGAAGTTTTTGGTCGTTTCCACCAATGTAAACCTGCCCGTCATGGACTGATGGAGAAGAGAAAGCGCCATAAGTAACGGAGTGTTGCCAAAGAAAGCTGCCGTCTAAAGCGTTAAGGGCGATTACGTATTTGCCGTCTGTGCCAAAATAAACGGCGCCATCTGCGACTGAGGGTGAAGACCGAACCCAGTTTCCCACATAATACGTCCAAATAATGGTGCCATCTGCAGCGTTTAGACAGTAAAAATAGCGGTCATCCGAGCCAACATACAGCTTACCATCTGCGATTGCGGGGCATGAATCTATGACACCACCTGTTGTGTAATTCCATTTTAAAGCACCAGTTAAAGCGTCGAGTGCGTAAACGTTGTGGTCATTAGATCCAAAATAGACAAGTCCCCCTGTTATGGTAGATGAGTCTTGCATTTTTCCAACTGTGTAGTTCCAAACTTTTTGGCCTGATGAAGCGTCTAGGCAGTAAAAGTTTTCTTCCCAGTAAGAGCTAGCATACAGATACCCATTGCTGAAGCTTGGAGCCGAATTTGCGGTACAATTAATAAATAAACGCCAAATCTTAGAGCCATCAAAAGCGTTTAAGCAATAAATGCTGCCGTCATCTGAACATACAAAAACTTTTTCGTCAGCAACTACTGGATAACCTACTGCTCCACCTGTTTTGAAGTTCCAAAGCGTATGGTTTGTTTCTGGGGCTGTGCCTGCTGAATACCCGCTGTGAATTGGGTCATGCTGGAATGTTGCCCATTCATCAACATTAGAACCATCAGTAGCACACATAACTGGCTGAACAAGAAGAGTTAAAGTAACGATTACTAAGGATAGGACAGCTTTGGTTTTCACAGTACCATCAACAAAAAAATAACAGTTTTTGGCTTTTAGTTCTATTTAGGGAACGGGACGTTCCAATGTTGGAACAGCAAACAACAGAATTTCAACATATTAATGACACATTTTTCAACCAATACGACCTACCCCCCTTAGTGATTTTAAGTTTAGAAGAGTACCGGTAGAGCCTACCCCTACTTGAAAAGGTAGGCCCCTATAGGTTTTTGCATTGATCTGCTATTTGGATCCTAATAGGCGGCTAATAGGTTGGTAAAAAATTTAGGGATTTTTTGCAGTTGACTTCTGGGTTTTAAACATGAAAACCCAAAGCATCAACCCAATTGTGGTAGCGGCAATCATTGGTATAGCAGCCTCTGTTAAAACCGGCAACGCCACATCCCAAGGCAAAAACACTGGAACTAACGCCATTGCAAACGACTCCAAAATCAAACCAAGCAAACCAGCCTTTAACAGATAGTTTTTTCCTAAAATTTTACCTGAAACTAAACCACTGATTATACCCAGAAGTATCGTTGCAAGGGAACAAGGAAAAGCTGAGACGCCACCAAGGGTAAAACGATGCAATCCACCGATTAAGCCGGCAATTAAGCCTGAAATTGGACCACCAGCAACACCAGCAATCACAACTGCAAGTTCTCGAACATTAATGGTTAATCCGTCGGGAAGCGTAACTCCAGTCAATGTTGCAAATATGGCTAGCAAACCAAAAAGCAAGCCAGCAGCCACTTTGAAAAGTGCCGAGTTTTTTGCTTTAAAGGGTTTAAAGTTGAAACAGACTAAAGAGACAACTATCATTAAAGAAGCAGTGCCCAATAGTGCTAAAGTATTAATTATGTAGGATATATCAATCATTTTTTGTTTTTCTCCTTTGTGTTTATTTTTAAAATGGATTGCTTTTGGGTGTTAAACAAGTAAACCCAAAGCGTCAACCCGATTGTTGTTGCAGCAATCATTGGAACGGCAATCTGAGACAAAATCCCAAAAGCCACATCCAACGGTTGAACCAGCACCAAAATAAGCGTCATAGCCGCAGACTCCAAGCCAAAAGCAAGCAATGCAGCCTTTAGCAGGTAAGCCTTTCCAGAAAGTTTCATCCAGACTAACCCGCTGATTAAACCGATGGCAACGGTTGAAATTGTACAGGGCAAAGCTGTGGCTCCGCCTACAGTATAACGATGCAAACCACCAATTAAGCCGGCAAGCAAACCAGAAACTGGACCACCAACAACACCAGCAAGCATTACCGCGAGTTCTCGAACGTTAATTATTGTTCCGTCTGAAAGTTTTGTACCCATTAAAGTAGCTAAAATAGCGAGTAATCCAAGCAGCAAACCAATGGCGATTTTGGAGGCCAACGATTTTGCGGATAGCTTGAAGGTTTTGGTGCGCAGGCAAATTAGGGTTATTATAATGATTAGGGATGCCGTGCCTAAGAGTGCAAGGGTGCTTGTTAAGACTGAAAGGTCAACCATGCTGTTTTTACAGGCTCCATTATTAGTTTAAAAAGTGAACTATGACCAGTCGCCATTCTGCGTTGTAGATGCCTATGGTTGTCCAGTAGGCTTCTTTGCTTACCACTTCGCCTGATGAGTCGGAGAGGTCTTTGTTGAAATAGTTGTAGGTGCCGTAACCGGCTTGTTCAGCCGCGACTTGTTGTGTGAATGCTTGAACTTCAGGGTAATCGGTGTAGATTGGGTCTGTTAGCAGGTTTTTGTCTTGCTGCGCTGGGTCTGGGTCATAGATTAGGGTGCCGTTTAACTGCATAGACCACATTGAGAAGCGCCCATCCTCAATAGCGGGTGTGACATATTTTTCGATTAAAACTCGTGGCTGAATTACGATGCTTAAACTGCCGATAAACTGGTCAGTCTCATCGAAAACTGGAGAGACCATGACTACACCAGGAAAACCTTCCACAAGCGGTATCATGTCACTCATAGCTGACCTCATAGTCTGATGCATGTGAAGGTTCTGTTCTTGACTACTGATGTCTTCGCCTTCTATGCTGGCGTAACTGGCGGGTTCAACCGCTAACAAAACATCATGGGCATCCGCGGTTACAGCATTAACAATCAACGAGTTATTATCAACCAACGCAGTAAGCACTGCTCTTGCTTGAGTGCCTGTTAATCCAGTTGTGGAAAGTTGAGTGCATGCATCAAGCAAAGCTACGTCTAAGCTTTGGAGTTCACCGTTTATTTGTGACTGGACTTGGGCAAGCCTAGTTTTCATTTCAAGCTGAGTGTCTGCTTCAGTCTTTTGCTTGCTTAAGTCAAGATTCTGGGTGTATTGGTAAACGTTTACTGCCACAGTGATTATTAGAACGGCAGCCAAGATTATTGCTAACAGTTTTGTTGTGTTCATTTAGTCACCAAGATAATTGTTTATTGTGTAAACAGCGTTTACGGTTACGGTTGAGTTTTGTTTTAGGACAAATTCGCTTAAACCTACATGCGAAACCGAGTTGCCCCAATCGTAAGTGTAACCGAGGCGTGTCCATGGGTAACGTTCAGGATAATAGGAGTAAACTATGTTGCTGTTAAACCAGTCCTTGTACTCGGATGTTGCGGATGCTGGAAAATCAAGCTGAACTGTGGTATCGTTGATTTCGTTGTCAGGTGATGGCCTAAACAATGCGTCAGGGGAAACCCACATTTCAACAAAATAAGTGCTGCTACTGTTCGGCGGCAAACCCAAAAGCTGCATGACTCTAAGGGTAAAATTAGCATCTGAGCCAACCCGGTTTTGGAAGAATTCTTGGATTTCAGGCGCAACTGTCACCCATGTTTCACCCCAAGAAGTTGTAACCTCTTCGCCAACAGGATAACTGGATGCATATTTCGTTAAAGTGACAACCAGCACACTTTTGTTGCCAGATTCTCCTTGCCAAGTCAAATTTGTGTTTGATTCCACAATCGGGGTAAGGTTGCTGCTGATTTCACAGGGTTTGGCAATCATTGCGTCTTCAACAGCGTTTTGATACATCTGCTCAAGCGTCAATTTGGGTGAAAAAGCAGGTTGAAATACACCATACACCTGGTAGGTGGCTGCACATACGAGTATGCCTAAAACAAAAACTTCAACAAACAATAGGCCTGAATGGGTTAGTTTACTCATAGTATCAACCGCTTATTGAGTATTAATGTACGCTATTTAAAATTTGGAGCAGCCAAAATATTGTTTACAACTAAACATCACTCAATAAATCTGGCAAAGCCGTCCTTCCCGCAACACAAAATCCTTACACGTCGGAAACCTATCATACAAGTCCGTCGTAGTCATAACCACAGCCACCCCGCGTTCAACACTAACTTTGCCTAGCAAATCAATAAGCAGCGCAGAATTTTCATCATCTAAACTTGACGTTGGCTCATCAGCCAACAAAATCGCTGGTTCATTAACCAACGCACGAATCACTGCGACACGCTGCTTTTCTCCACCGCTTAAACCTTCAGGAGACCGTTCTGCTAAATGTTCCAAACCGAAATACCGCAAAAGTTCAAGCCCCCGTTCCCGTCGGTCCCGCTTATTTAAACCCGCCAAAGCCATTGGCAACTCAATATTTTCTAAAACAGTCAATGAAGGCAATAAATTGAAAAACTGAAAAATCAGCCCCAGACGGTTAAGACGCAAATCAGCCTTCTCAGCCTCTTTAAGGGATGCAACGTTTTTTCCAAACAAACGCACGGAACCCGAGCTTGGAGAAGCAAGAAGCCCCATAATTTTGAAAAGGTTAGTTTTTCCAACGCCAGATTTGCCGCGGATAGAAATAAATTCTCCAGCTTGCACGTGCAAGTTAACGTCTTTAAGAACGATTGCCGAACCATAAGTTTTTGAAACTTCAATTAATTCAATAATTTTTTTATGAACCATACACATTCACCAAGTTATTAGAATACACGTGATTAAGTCCCGAAAGTTTGGTTTCATAGTTATCGGGGAGTGGCAGTGCGGTACCGCCGTAAATTACATACCCGTTAGTGGACATTTCAGGATAAACAATCAGCAGTCTAGGCGCTGAACCGTCTTGACCCAGAAAAGACAGCCCTGAAGAAAAATCCACAGACACATTATAGTAACCTTTGAGCAGATAAGACATTTTAGCGTCACCTGCAATTGGCTGATTAACGTTGTGTGTTGAAATCCAGCCGCAAGCGGCAGTCTCAGGCAACCGATATAGCCAGAAGTAGCCCATGTAAGGTTCCTGTAGGGAAACTGAAGCGTAAACGCTGTAACAGTTCACACATGAGACAGCTAACACAGTTGCTATAAGGCCGGCGGCGACGATTTTTTGTTTAGAAGTATCTTTAAAGAAGTCATACAATTGGCAGAGCGCTAATCCGAAAAGAAGGCACAAAGGCAGAATCAGAAAATTCAGCAGCCTAACAACTAAAGTTAACCCCATCGGTGAGTTGCCAAAAATAGCATAACATTCAAGACCAGCAAGCGGAGCAAGCCAAAAAACTGGCGCCAAAAGCCAACGGTGACGTTCACGCAAATTATGCTGGATAAAGAACAGCATTGGAAATAGTACAAAGTAGGGACTAAGGTAAAGCAGGTAATGAAAAGGCAAAACTGGCGCGCCCAATACAATTGAACGTTTAGTAACAAAAGCTGCAACCAGAACAGCCAAAAACATCGTGGCACCAGAGAAAACCAAACGTTTCTTAAACTTGAAGCCCTTCAAGGTTGAACTGGGTCTTAAAACAAAAAACAGGACTAAAGACAAAACAAGAACTTGATAAGCGCCAATAGTCAAAAGGTCACTAACAGTAAAGGCAAACGTTAAACCTGCAGAAGCATAAAAAACGAAATACCCAAATAAAGCTGCGCCAAAAAACAAAATCAAAAAAACCCCTGACCGCACAGAAAAAGCTTCTACGTCTTTTTTGCTGAAATACAACCCTATTACTAAGCATATCAGCACCCCTAGAGTGATAAAGGCGGCTAAATGATGCGTGAAAACCAAAGCTACAGAAGCCACAACAAAAAGCAGGTTACGAGCAAATGACGGCTTCATCAGAAAAATCACAAGTAACCCAACAAAGATGGGGTTGGCAAAGGTTTCTTTAGTTACCCCTGCCGTGAATAGGACATAAGGGTAAGCTGCTGCAATCAACGCAGAAGAAACTAAGGCTACTTGCACGTTGCCAGTGATTCTGCGTACCAAAACAAAAAACAAGGGAATAGTCAGGGCACCGGCAAAAGGAACAATTAAAGCCATAACTTCGACAGGCGAAACACCTGTAACCTCAGACATTACCGAACCGAAAATGCTACTTAAGGGCCAAAAACTGTTGTAACCATCAAACACGGAACTGCTTAAAGATATGGGCGTATACTGCAGGATTAATTCGCTGTTTCGAATCATACTCCAACCGTCAGTAGAAAACGGTAACCCACTAATCAATGCAGGATAAAGACGAATTAAGCAGGCAACCGCAAAAACCAAAAGAAGTAAGTAAGGGTATTTTCTCATTCAAAACCGCACCTTAAAACTGCAAAAGAAACGAGCAGCCAAACCAAAACAAAATTCAAAACTAAAAGCAAAGGGTCAAAACTCAAAGTTAACCCGTGAGCTAAAACTCTCAAAAAACCAGCACTGTTAAGCCAACCCAACAAAATATAGGTCAGCAAAGCACCAAAACTGCAAGCCAACAGAGAAACAGGCAGAAGCTTTAGCAGAACATCAAGTTTTAGAAGACGTTTTGAAACCCCCACGTACCTGAGTGTTTCAACTTCCTCTTTATGCTGACGAATCAAAGTTTGCGTAGCCGCAACTATAGTTAAGCTGCATAACAAAAACACCAAGGTTGACAATATGGATAAGGCTTCGCGGGTTACGCCGTAACGATCAAGGTAACTTTTCATTAAGTTCTGAGTGCCACTGACGCTGAGTTGCCCAATATTGAATGTTATAGGCACCCAAGAAATAATGTTTTGATAGTTCATGTATTGGCTTGACGTAGAGTTTGAAGAGGCAGATTGAGTGGTTTGGGGCTGCGCAGATTCAGCTAACGCCTGATACACACCAGCAGCCGTTACAACGTCAGGATTAGTTTTAACCCGAATCAAAGTAACATGGTTATAATCAGCAAACCGTAACCATTGACCAACATTAAGCAACACCAAAATTTCATCATCCATACTTGAGCCAGACTGGAAAACACCACCAACTTTAAGCTGCAAATATTTATCAGCCAAAGAAGAAAAAACAAGAAATTCGTCACCAACCCGCAAGTCCAAACGGCCTGCAAGATTTTTTCCTATCAAAGCAGAATCGAAATCGGTTGGAGTTAAAGCTGCTCCATCAATTATTTGTGCAGGATTTAATTGGAAAAACATTTCCGGCAAAACCCCGCGTACAAAAACTGACTGGTTGTTGACTATGCAGGGGGTTATGGTTTCGGGGCTGTTTACTAAAACGCCTTTAACTTGGCTAAGAGATTCTGACAGGTAAGCAGGGATAGAACCTGTAAAAGGCGTTCTACTTTGACTGCCATAAACTGCAACAATATCAGATTCTTCGCCCAAATAGGCATTGAAGCTTTTGTAAAAACCAAGAAAACTAAGAGCAGTCATCAAAAAAAGCGTTGAAACCAACGATAAAATTAAAACTAAAACAATCAGGTGTCTAAGGCGTAGGTAACGAAAACTGAAAAGTTTGCTCATAAACGATGTATATTCCTGTAAGCAGGGTACAGGCAACCTACCGCCGAAAATACTGCAGAGAAAAGCAGGATTTGTCCAACCTGTAAAGGTTCAAGAAAAGTATTTACTTGAACGTTTTGCAAAAACCACCGCAACCCGGCAGATGCAACCTGTGTTCCAACCAAACCCGCTACCAATCCTAAAACAGAACCAGCCAAAGCAACCAGCACTGAAAAACTGAAAACCCAAAAAAACAAGCGTACCCTTTTAGCGCCGATAGCTCTAAGCATCCATAACTCGTAATCTGAATCAGCAATTAACCGTGTAGAAACAACATATGACGTGGCTGCAACCACCAAATAAACAGTCATTGACCATACAGCCAAAAAATTCAGTGTCTCCCCAACAGACTGCTGCAGAAACAGACTGGTCTGCTGAACCTTAACCACCTCCACGTAAGAAGGCAACACCACGGATAAACTGTTTAGGCTATTTTGCCTGTCGGCGCCACTCTTGAAAGTGAATTCTACAAAAGACAAATCATCGTTACCGGTTAACGTGTTTGCTGTTTCGAGCGGAATTATTAATTCACTGTCCAGCTGCGTCAGGGTTCTAGTAGTTCCAACTATTTTGAGGCAAAGTTTAACGCCGCCGACACTTACGCTGATCATGTCTTGGGGGTTAACATTGCAGGTTTCCGCAAGCAATATACCAATGTTGACTTCTGAAGGGTTTTTTG
Organism: Candidatus Bathyarchaeota archaeon; assembly: GCA_963832745.1. Taxonomy (GTDB): domain Archaea; phylum Thermoproteota; class Bathyarchaeia; order Bathyarchaeales; family Bathycorpusculaceae; genus Bathycorpusculum. The sequence goes on from CAWHVC010000005.1 coordinate 601,364, forward strand.
CAATACTTCCATTCAATGAAGCACTCAACGTTTTCAAGTAAGCATCCAAGTTGTCAACGCCGCGAACGGTAACATTGAACACGCTTGAACCGGTATTCATGCAGCCTATGAAGGTTTTTTGGGGAAAACAAGACTTCACGTACGATTGGTTTAACGCATCAACTGTTTCAGGGTTTAAACTACTACCAGATAGGGAGGAACTGTTGTTTAACAACAAGTATTTGTTGCCTATACTTGCAAGTTGCCCCACTTGGGATGTTTGATAGTTTATGAAGTTAACAATGGCAGTCATAGACGAAATAATAGCTACCAAAAGCGCTATTGCTAGAACAGCGGCAAAAGCACCTTTTTTATGGAAAAGCAGACGATAAGTTAGAAAAGACGTATCTGATTAACCAGTATTTTGAAGGTATTTGTCGATGGCTATTTAGAATACATGTTTTCTTGGGTTTTTTCTGCCAAAGGGGAAACCGGCACAGACATAAAATGGAAGACGCGTTGTCTGAGCCAATAACTATTTTTTAACTCAAGAAACAAAATAATTTTCTTAGCCACCAAACAAACGGTATATAGTTTTTGTTGGAAAATTGCATGTTCATTGTTTTTTACGCTAAGTCAAGTAGTTGCATTAGGTCTTTTTGTACTTCAGTAATTGTTTTTTTTCCATCCAAAATGGGCATTCCTAAAATGTTGGCAAGCATCAAATAAAGTCGCCGTCTTTTAGTTAAATAAGTAATGTTAGGGATGTCATTTTTGCGGGATAGCGCTGTTTGCTCATCAACATCAATTAAAATCAATTTTGAATTCCTTGGAATGGAAGACAAAAGCAAACGACTAGGCATTTTACGCAAAAAATCATTGTCCCCCGTATCGCAAATCAAATCAACTATCAAATCAGGAATATAACGGTCGCATAAAATAATAGTCCCTTTTTTTAAAGGCACAATTATTCGGAAAAAAACATGCAAAACGGCGTCAGTAACAAAAAACCAACCCCAAAGATTAGCTAAAACTCTATTTAGATAAAAACTATGAACTGGAACACGTAAATTGTTCTTCTCTAAAGTTACCCATTTAGTGTAACCTAACAAACGGCAAAATGCAAGAAAAGGATAAGAAAACAGAATAGGCCAACGAAACCAAATAAGCTTAACCTGAGCATTGTTTGAGTTCATACATTTTGCAAGCATCTTGAGCTGAGCGGTTTTTCCTTACCCGTCAACGCCACAGAGGGCAATAAAGGATCCCATTAAGCAACCGTTTTTTTTGCTATTACATATATGGGATCTTGGTAGTTTCCGCCAAGCCTTTTCAAAAACAGGTTTAGTAATCCCCAGAAAGTATGGTACAGAAAATAAAGCAGATTAAAGTTAAACCCTATACTAACAATCATTTTCTTAAAACCAAACGGTGTAAAACCTGTTTCAATAATTCTAAGGTCCTTAACTCTATTTATTAAGCTTACAAGCATAGGTTGGGTATAAATTTTATGATATAGCCCATATTTGCCGTGGGAAAGGGAGATTACAAGCTTGTTTCTAAAGGTGGACGCAAAGTTTGGTATTATAATTATTAGAATGCCGTCTTTCTTTAGAACCATTGTTGCATCATTTAGAAAATCAGAAACTTGAGATTCCAATCTAAAATGCTCTACAACACCAAATGATGAAATAACATCAAAGGTACAATCGCTAAAAGGAATGTGGGTTACGTCACCGCCAGATAGTTGAGTATTGTTTTTACTTGTTTTTAGATAAAGGTTTAGTTGTTTTAGGGGTTCTAAAACTATGTCAATACCAACACAAGAAGCATCATTATGTCGATTAAAGTATAAGCATCGTAAACCATATCCACAGCCAGCCTCAAGAACAAACGACCCCTTTTTAACATATTTTGACAGAATTGAGGCAAAATGAACACTTTCAACGTCTTTCTCTCGTTTACCTATGTCATAGTCAGCAACAACTTTACTCCATGTTCTTTCCCAGTCCCTTTCAACTATTTCCAAATAAAAACCTTATAAAAAACGTTAATCAAATCAGAAACAGACCGATAATTACTATATCTTAAAGAAAAAGCTTCTCGATTGCTATCACCAAAAGCAACAATAGAAGATTTATCCATTGATAAAAACCATTCTAAAGCATCCGCAAGTCCTTTTCAATCACCCGGTTCAACTAAACCAACACCTTTCAAACCCAGAACTTGTTCAGGAATCCCTCCAACATTGGATGCAATAACTATTCGGCCTCTAAGACAAGCCTCGCTAACAACATATGGAAACGCTTCAGGAACAATTGAAGGCACCAAAACTGCTCCAATAAGCCCATAAACTTTAGAATACGAACGACCACTCAAACGTGGATACAAAATAATTTTCTTTTTTTCGAAAAGGATATTGTGTTGAAGCAATTTTCAGCTACAGAGACGCGAAGATTTGAATTGAAGTTTCCTTGAATTTGGCACCATGAACGCATCAAAGTATTGAAGCCCTTAAGAAAAACTTAATCCGCCAAAATAACCCAAATCGTGACATTTCAAGGGCGTTTGAGCTACCTTCGGAATGGGATTATAAATTATCAGGGATTTTCTGGCAATTTCTGGCAACCGTTGAAGTACAGATTTCATTTGGGATTTTGATACAAACAGGACAGCATCTGCAGATTTCAGAGCTTCTATGTAAACAGTACTTATAGTTGAATTTAGAATACTGGAAACGATTGCTTGTGTATTGGTTCGACCGTTATTATTTTTTCGTAAGATAGGATGCAGTTTACGCAAAGAGAAACGTTTTGTTAAGATTACAATCAGAATTGTTTGCAAGGTCATAGGAGGCACCTATTGAGCAGGCGGGAAAAGTTGAGTGCAAATGAATTACAACTGGTTTTTTAAATCTGCTTTTAATAAAAGGTACAAACAAGAACAATCCGGCAGCGTAAACAACGTCGGACCAATCTATTAACTGCTTAAGCTTTCTAAAAGCAACTAAAGACGCCCCAACAAGGAATTTGCCAAACCCCATGACTTTAAACTGATAAATCGGCAAGCCATCGCGAGAAAAAAATCCGTAAACGCTGGAGGGAACAACAAGTTTAACATTTACAGAAGACAAAGTGAGCAAACGTGCATAAAGGTAAGTGGCTAATTCACCGCCGCTGCCTTCAGGCCAAAGATTGTCGGTTAAAATTAAAACGTTCACTATATTATCATGCGATTATTTGTTTCATGCATTTACGTACATTATTAAGATTATGATTAGCTTTAACTTGCCCAATTGATTTTTCGGCATAAACTTTGAGTATCTCCGATTACAAAGAATGCGTTTTAATTCTCTGTAAAGATCATCTTCAAGCGTTAAAGGATCCACTAAAACGCCTGCATTATTACTTAACAAGTGGGGAATGCTCTGAAGGGAAGTGGCAATTACACATTTGCCAAGCGACATCGCTTCAAGAATAACTAAGGGAGGATCAATTGCAGCATCAACCAACGCAGGATACAACAAGACATCGCTGTCACAAATGGCGTTATACTTTTCCGGTTCTGATAAATTAGCAATATGCAATTCAACAATATTTCTGTCGGTACAGTTTAAACTGTTACAGAAGCTTTTACCGAACTGTTGATAGTCAGCATAACCAAGTTTTGAAATGTAGGCAACAAATTTAACGGCATATCCTTCTCTACGAAGTTTCGCTAAAGCGTTTAGCACTTTATCATAAGGGAACCTAAGGTATAACCCATGCCCCAAATACAAAATTTTAAGCGAAGTAGTCGGTTCATGAACACAGAATGTTGTGGCAGGAAAAATTATAGGTGCGGACATAATGGTAATTTTTTCGAAATACTGGTTTAAATTTTTTGTAGCACCTAAAAGAGGTTGTAACAATGTGTATCCGGTTAAGAAAGGACAGGGGGAGAGCGCTATATGAACGCAAAATGGGACCAGGCATATTTAAAACGTTGTAAGCAAACTGGTAAATGAAATTCAATTTGCCAAAAAAAGAACTGCAGGAAAGTTCGTTATCGAAAAATCGATAAAATGCACATCTACCTTGGCATTTTTCCTGAGTTCCTTTAAGAACGAAAATTTTAAATTGTTTATATTATAAAAAGGTTTCACTGAAAAAGAGTTTGAATTTACAGTTACACCTCGACGTTCATCCATACTTGTAAAGACGCTCACCTGTTCATACAAAAGGCGAAGTATATCCAAGAAGTTTTTTGCTAAACGTACCTCGCCCATATTCCATGGAGGATGCATTCCATTAGAAACAATCAAAGCTTTTTGATTCAATAAATACTAATCTCCAATTAGGCGTTAATTCGTTGAAGTAATCGCTGTGTTGAAATCTTGTTCAGAGGCTTAGATATTTGATTAAAGAGCTTCGTCTAAAAAGTGGTTCACACATTTTTTCCAGGATAACTTTAGATAGCGACAAAGAATCAACATGGTAGGTGGCGGGTCTGGAAAAAAGGGTATACTCAATTGACCGCCAATAGCATTTAGAACTGCGACGATTTTAGAGGGCATTTTATTCCAAGCTAATTCATGAAGTTGCAGGGTGATTGTTAAACTCCATCTAGTAGCGTTTGATAAATGGTTCTTTTTAGTTAACTGTATAAACATCTCAATTGATGACTTGTCCATTGTGGAAAGGTAATTTAGTATGGTAACATATTCTGAAAGAGTATATTGGTTTTCTTTTAATGCCGCATGGGCTATTACTGCCAATAATTCTGCTTCAGGACGTAAAATGTAAGTTGCAAAGCCCTCACAGATGTCTTTCTTAATTTTAAACGGTGACAAAGATTTTTTGTTTAGGTAAATTAATCGGCTTATGCTAATTTCACTATAAACATCAATCATCGCTTCAATCTTAAAGCGTTTATTGGTATCCTGAAATGTTGTGCAATAATCGCCTTTTTGATAAACAAGTAATCATTTTGCTTGAGAGCGGTTACTATTTTGCTATAGTCATAAGGACCCAGACATAAAACATCTATATCAGAAACGTCATCTAGACCAGGCTTTAACGTTTTAAAAATGGCATAGTTAACGTCTTCCTTGTTAAATAGAAAAGAAGCATTTGCTAGTAACTCTAACATGCTGTTTAGCCGTGAAGAATGGTACTGGTACTCTGGAAGCAAAGAGGCAGTTTCAGAGAGTATGTTTTGCAAATATGTTAAAGGTATCTTGTTTGCAGAAGCTATTGAATAGAGTTGCCGGGAATATTCATCGATAACGTCACCGGTTTTTTGAAGGAGACCCAATGATTCTTAGCAAAGAAAGAAAAGGCTTCATGTAAGTGATAGGATAGTTTTAGTGAAGCATTCGCTGCTTTCTTTGGAATTCCATTGTTTCGCTATTTTTTTAGCGTTCATCGAAAGCGTATTGAAACTTTTTAAATCCATTTTTAAGATAGCAACAGCTTCTTTAGCAATTGCATCTGTGTTCATGCGAACCACCAAATCGGGGTCTGGTTTTTCAACAAAAGTTTTTGCACCAACCCTCTGGGTGATTAAAGGAATCACCCCTGCGGACATAGCTTCCAAAACAGGCACACAAAACGTATCGGTCCGCCAGGAGCCAGTAAAACCTTACACTTCATAAACACTTTAATGATTTCAGGCTTTGACTGCCAACCAAGGACAAAGAACCCATTGACTTTTTTTCCAGCCGTTTTTAATTCTGAAAATTGCGGGCCTTTTCCAATAACCTAAAAAATTAACCTGGTTTATTCAATAGGTAATTTTTTTAAATATGTCAAATAATAAATCGGCCCCTTTTATTCTTTCAAGCGCACCCAAAAATACAACATTATTTTCTTTTCCATACTCTTGAGTCACACTGAGGAAAGCTTCCATAGAAACATCAGGGTGACAGACCGATATAGGTACACATCTAATGCCAAAATTGTTAAATATATGATCTCGCTGCAGTTGAGAAACAGCAATGATTCCATCAGTTTTTTTCAAAAATTGCTTAATCAGCTTGTCTTTAAAGGTTAAAGAATGAACAGCTAACGGGTATCCATGGGCAACATTTAGTATTTTAGCGTTCCTGTTCCAAATTTTAATAATGCGAGCAACGATTGTGGGTCTAACGCCCTCGGCGACAATAACTTTAGCTCGGCATAAAGAAAAAAGAGCCATTATGTTACATTGGGTTAAACTAATAGTACATCCGTTGAATTTTTGTTCAATTATTTTTGCCCAAAGCTTATGTGCAGAGTGCGGTTCGCTTGAATAACAAAGATAAACATAGCCAGACACTACAACAACTCTGTTCTTAAGAGACCGCTGAAATCAAAGCGTCTTTTTGAGCATATATCGCATTATCTTGGTCATTAGAGTAAACTTTATCAAAGTATTGGTTACCATCAATAGTTTGATTGAAAACTGTTAAGAAAGAGGAAAATGTTGGTTCATAGCCGTAGAATTGATCTAAATTTTCATATTCTTCAGTAAGAACCACTATGTGTACCCAATAACTGACTCATTCATTGCAGTTGCATTGTTTTTGCAATCATTGTAAATCGTGTCCAAGTTTTGGTTAGTTTTAAAGAAAAGTCGGTTGTTGCCATTCAATATTGAATGATACCTAAGGGCGACATCTGGAGAATTAATAGTTGCATTATCAAATGGATTGTAATAAATGGAAACGAAATTCGCAACAGTATGCGATGAAGTAGAGATCCCCATAAAAGGCATTGAAGAAGTAAATGAAGTCACAGGCATCAAGAGAATCATAACACTGAACAAAACCAGTAGAAAAGCAGTGAAGCCCTTTTTGCTTAATCTGAAGGTTCTTCGTGTGGAAGCAAACTTAAAACCAATAACCATGGAGATTAATGCTGAAAAATAGATAATCGAATGCTCTACGCTTCTATCCAAATTAGCAAGCGATGTTCTTGACCAAGGCCCAACAAAAAGTAAGGCACAAGTCAATAGGCCTACAACAAGAAATAAGCCAGATCGACCCACTTTTTTGTATAATGATATTATAGAAAGAGAAACACCTGAGATTATTATAAATAATGATGAAAAAACTCGCAGGTATATTACGTTTAAATATTCAGGCCTGTGTAACCACCAATATATTTTGCCGCAGAGATCATTGGTTCATTAGATTCTTGAAGTAAAAGTTCGTATGTCTGCCGTAGAGAGGCTACTAAATCATTTGTAAAAAAGCTTGTAACTATATACCATGAACACCAAGATACAATAAAAAGTAAAGACAGCGAACCAAATAGTTTTGAACGCTTCTTAAGGTATAAACCAAAGAATAATGCAAAAATCACAGCGCTAGCAATTAGTGAGGATAAAGGATGGGTTACTACAAGTGCGAAATAGATGATAGAGGACAAGAAAGCAAACTTTGTATTGGAAGTTTTTAGGTAAACTATAAGCGTTAACAAAAGTATACCGTACAACATGTAACCGTAGGTGTGTTTTCCAAAGCTGTTGCCAAACCAAGATAACCCTAAAACAGCCAAAGGAGCAATATAAGCGTAGTTAAAACGGGATACTCTTAAAGCGATAAGATACGCAGCCAATGCTAAAAATAATACAAAAAATATATGGAAACATTTCATTGTCAAAATTGAATCCATTCTAGTCACCTCTAGGAAGCCTGCCATAGAGACGTAAGCACCAGGAAATCTGTCGGCACCACTACCAGTAGTGTTACCGTTTTCCATCACGTAAAAAGCGTAGGACATGTGACCATATGCATCTCTGCTGCCCGGATCGTTCACATAAACAACACTTGGTAGAGCGAAAATGTAACAGCCAACTAAGATTACGAAACAAATAGTTGCTATCTTGGAAAATCGTCCTTTCCACACCAAAGCAAATAGCGAAAAAACCAAGCCTATCCAATACATTGCAGGCAGGTTTTGTGTGTACTGGTAAATGTCTGAAGAAGCATCAATTATTGGAATAGTTAATGCTGTAAACAAAAGAAGCGTTGCTGAAATTGTGATTGAAACTATTAGAAATTTATTAAGTGAGAAAGAGGTCAGTTGGTTAACTCCTTATACAGAGCCAAAAGTTCATCGACCACTGTGTTAATGTCATATCGTTTTGAAATGTTCAAACATTCAAGATTCATTTTATTCCAAAGGGAGTTGTCACATAAGAGAAGAGCGATATATTTGGCCATAGAATTTATATCGTTAACGTTCGCTATTCTAAACCCATTTCGGTTGTGAACTATAATTTCTTCAGGAATGGCTGTTGAAACTAATGCGGGTGTTCCGCAGCAAATGCTCTCTAAAGTAGCTATAGAAAAGGCTTCATAATAACTTGGATTAATCGTTAAACGCATTCGCCCAAGAAGATTTAGGAGCTCTTCACGCCCGATTGACCCTAAATAGGTAACGTGAGTTTTTTCTTTGTTAGACAAACTGTTCAGACATTGTCGTAAATAGTCATTTTCTGTTCCCGCAATATATAGATGAAGAGGGATACCAGTATTCCAAATAATTTTCAAAGCTTGCAAAGTAAACTTTAGGTTTTTTTCTTTTCTACTGCCAACATGAATGGCAGCGAATTCTCTTTCTCGCGAACTTCTTTGATATTTCTGGTAACGTTTTGTGTCTAATCCAATGGGAATTGTGATGAGTTTACTTCTGGCAGGATTTACGAGCATATATTGATGTAGTTCTTTATCGATTTTATTACTAACAGCTATTACTTTAGTATAAAAAAACGAGTATGTTGTAAGACGGATTTTAAATAAACTCATTAACTTCTTGAGGTAACTGTCTGAGTCTATTAATGGCGCAGTACCGTGATAAGTCATAATTATTGGAGTCTTTTTTTGATAAAACAAAATTTGATTATTTAGATGAATGACATCAGGTTTAAAATCGTTGTTGAGCTTTCTTAAAAGTGTTACCCATCCAAAAGGTAACGTGTAATTCAAGTTTACAGTTATATTTGGAAGTTTTTCTATAAAAAAATGTTGAGTTAAAAAATTTTTTAACACCAGGGGATCGTGTCTGGTTACTTTTCCACAACAGAGTTGCACATCAACCCCACGTTTGATTAGCTCTTGAGCTGTTCCTAGCATGTAGGTACTAATGCCGTCAATGTTTTCAATAGAACCCCGTCTGACCAATAAAACTTTCAATTGGCGCTATCTTTCCGATTTGATTATTGCTTTTTGCCCAAAGGCATATGACTGAAAACCAAACGGTTGCTTGGTTAATGTTGCCTTCAAACTATTGATTATAGAGCCTAACAGTGCATTTTTGTTTTCACCGAAATTAAACGTGCCAAAGCTTATTTCGCCAAAACCAGCTTTTTTAAGGAAATTGCCCAAGGTCCAAGGGGGATAAGATAATTCGTAGCCAAGAGTCCATCTGTTTAACGCTTTTTTAATAGACCGTTTGATACTATGGAGAGCAAATATGTTAGGAGTAGTTATGAAAACAGAACAGTCTTTTTTTATTGTTCTGTAAAACTCGGATAAGGCAACATACGGATTAGTAAAATGTTCAATTACTCCAAAACTTAACACTAAATCCAAACAGTCACATCGTAAGGGCAAACATCTAATGTCAGCTAAAATGAAATTTGCATTTTTATTATGGTTCTTGTGAGCATAATAATTAGCCTTTTTTAAACCATTTATGCTTATGTCGACACCTATAGCATTATAGTCGTGTTTTGCAAGCCAAAAAACCCAGCGACCATCACCGGAACCAGCCTCAAGAACAGTGTAGCTTTTTGCTGGCAGTAAACCTTTAACTAAATAAAAAGCAGGGTCTTTAGGGATATTATTAACTTTACGATTCATTTTTAAAAGGGATTCTTCCTTCCAAAACTTATTCCATGTTAAAGATAATTCTTGATTACTGTTTGACAGCAAAATACAGTTTTTCCAGTTTTTCAATCGATATATTTGACGAAAATTTTTTAGAAAATTCCACCGCTTTTATAGAGGCTTGTTTTACTAACGTGACATTTGTAAAGAGCACCTTTATTGCTTGTACTAATTCAGATAAATTACCGGGTTCAATAAGCAGGCCAGTTTCACCAGACACAAGCATCTCAGAGACAGCACCTACGTTGGAAGAAATAACGGGTTTTCCTAAAGCTTGAGCCTCAAGAAGAACATTAGGAGTGTACTCTTTGTATGAGGGAAGTACAAGAAAAGCAGAATTATTGATAACGTCAATCTTTTCCTGCCCATATAACGCTCCAGTAAAACTAATTGAGTCTGTTAGCTGCAATTCAGAAGCAATTCGATTAAGGTATGCTTCATACTGCTGATTGACTGGCCCAACAAGTTTGAGTTTCACATAGGGCAACTCTTTTTTAACGTTAGCCAACGCCATTAATAACAAGTCAAGTCCTTTTACCCAAGTAACTCGCCCAAGAAATAGCATATAACTACTAAGAGATGTCTCTTGCAAAAAATTGTTCGAAAGCGCAGGGGAAACAGCTGGAAACCTGACAACGATGATTTTACGTTCGGTAATTCCTTTTTCAAGCAACCAATTCTGTTCTAAAATTGTATGTGCAATAAACCAATCGATATTCTTGCAAGTTAGACGCATTAAACTAAATGCAATAGGAAACATAGCTCGGGCGGATGGTTTTTCTAAGGACATTATCGGATGATGTAGTTCAGATATTACCCCATAGCCTAATTCTTGTTTCCAACTGCATATTTGAAAAAGACTCAAATGCAGACAATGGACATGTACAATATCGGGGTTAATTTTTTTTAGAACGTTTTTCAAGTTTGTTAACGCACGTGCATAGCCGATCTGTAGGTTAATTGAGTGCAGCTTATGTAAAGTAACTTTATCCTTTGTTTCTATACCATAATCGGAAACTTGGTTCATCGTTGTTACATCAAAAGGGGTTGCGAGAATGTGAACTTCATGCCCTCTTTGAACAAGACCAATACTTGTATCGTGAACTATCGTTTCTACGCCGCCAATTGCGGGGGGCCAAGGATAATATGAGCATATGATGGCAATTCGTAATTTTTTCAGTTGTTAAACCTGCATGCGAAATCTTCAATGACGTTTAGAATTTTTTTCTTAAATAATGTTTCATCAAAATTAAAAGACTGCCGAATAATTGAATCAATATTAAAAGTGTCATAACTTTCTATTGCTAATTTGATTGATAAGGCCAATTCCTCGCATGTATTAAATCCTAAGCCGAATCGTCCACTTTGAGTTACTTCCAGCCAAGGCCCGTTAAAACCTTTATTTACAATAGGAATACAACCTGCAGCCATGCTTTCCACCACTGACAAACCGAACGGTTCATTCAAAGCTGGATGAATCAAAACCTTAGCTTTAAACAAGTTTTCAAGAACTGTTTTTCTGTCAGCGTTCAAAATTAAATCAACACAATCCTCTAATCGATTTGTTCTTATGATACTTTTCAATTCATCAACATACTTCAGGTTATGACTAAAACCTATCAAAATAAGTTTTAATTTTAAAGTCAAGGATAAAAGCGTAAAAGCACTGATTACTTCAGCATAGTTTTTATCAGGCTCAAACCTGCCTAAACAAACAGCTATATTCTCCTTTAGCATCTTGCCGTCATTTAACAGGACATTTATGCTTTTAGCACATGTTGGTGGATGAATTAAGGGTATACGTAAAGGGTTTATATCAAAGGTCTTTGAAGCATGCTCTAAAGTGACCGCAGAATTTGAAATTAAAAGCCAATTTTCAGAGACCTTCGCAGTTGGATAATAATAATGAAAAAGGTGTTTATGAGTCCACCAAAGAATCTTTTTTCGCATATTTTTTTTGTAATCTGCTGGCTGATACACGTTAAAGTTTAAGCGAGCTTGCATGTGGATAATGCATATAGCATAGCACCTTTCGATTAGCAAGACATTTGGGAACATCATCAGAAAGGATGAAAAGTTGGTAAGCAGTGTTATTTGAAAGTTTTTTTGCCATATGAGCTATTGAATATGGATGAACAAAAAAGAAAGGTAACTGGTCAGTAACAATTTTTAAATTATAAAGATTTTTTCCAAAAATCTCATTTGCTTGTCTAAATCCATCTGGTTTTGAAGTTACAAGTGTTAAATCATTTTTTGTTGAAGCTAAGGCTTCTAAAATGTTCAGCATAACAAGATCGCCGCCACCCTTGTTAACGCCGAAATCGTAGACCATCGCAATCTTCATACTACTTCAGACAACTCTTTAATAAAAACTAAAATTTTGTGGGATTAAACTTTTTTATTCGAGCGTTTACTGCTTTTTCGATACCCTTAGTCCATGCTCGGCCGTCTTCGCCGGAAATAAGCAGTATTGGCGCCATTAAGGGAAGTAGCAAATAAAATACTCTTATCCAGACAGGAGGCTTTGTGTACTGCAACGCTTGATAGATTCCCAAAGTTGTCCTTACTTTATACGTTTCTTCTAAAGCGGCATTAGCTGATTTCTCAGTGGTCACATAAGTTGCAGTTGAAAACTTGGCTTTATAACCAAGTTCAAGAGCTCTAAAAAGCAAATATGAGTCTTCGGCTATACAGGGAGGAACTGGCAATATTTTTTCTAGAACTTTTCGCCGCACTATCATTAAATCGCCGTTGGCAGCTACATTAAATAGCCTCCGAAGAGGGTCAATTAATCTGTAAAATTTTAGCTGAGGTCCTCTAGGAACTAGTATCCTGCAGTAGATTATGTCGATTCCATTATTCAAACTGTTAAGAGCTTGTCTAAGATTAAAAATTTTGTTATCTACGTCGTTAAATATGACTATTTCGGAATTGTCAGGGATTAAGCTTGCAGAATAGTTTATTGCATCCCATTTGCCTATTGCTTTGCGAAAAACAACGTTGGGATGGTCTACTTTTTCGCCACAGATTATTTTAAATTGTGCATTCATTTGAGTAAGTTCGAAAATTTTTTCTTCAACTTTTTTTCTGTCCCTCGCGCATATGATAAAAAAGGGAGCAGAAGCAATGCTATGCGCAGATGTCAAGTTATAGACTTGTGAAAGAGTTGCTTAGGGATACAAATGGTCAAACTATTGCTTCAAGCACTTTTGTTGCAACGAGTATAATAAAAACTAGCGCTATGGGCAGTATGCATACGTTAATGTTTTTGCTATACTTTTTGAAAGGTAGTCTTTCTTCTTTTGAGGTCATTTCTTTGGAGCCAAGCATCGAAATTAGCAATAGAGAGACTATTACGCTAAAACTCGCACCTGTTGCAAGCGTTACAACCGCGGTAATAGTTGTTGTGGTCACGGTAGAAATCATGGCAGACAACCGAACACCATTATAGTGTCATTACACTTATAAGGTTTATGGAAGGCATAATAAAGAACAAAAAAATGTTAGTTATCCCATGAGACAAGCTGACACCAACTATACTACTAGTTTTATAAGCGAAGATTCCAAAAAACGCACTAATAAAAAAAACCAATAAAACATCCCAAACGTTCAGCCAACCAATATGAAGAGCAGCAAACAAAACAGAAACTGCAATTATACCCGTCTTGACCCCAAAGTTGTTAACAACATTATTCTGAATAACTCCTCTAAAAACTAATTCTTCAACAAAACCAGTTGCAATAAAAAAAGCAAAAGCAAGAGCTATCCAACTCACAACCGTTAAATCAGTAGCTATCAAGGCGGGTTTTAAGATTTCATATTCTAAAATTCCAAAGGGAACACCGGTAAGCATTATCAGAAACTGGGTTTTTCTTTGATTAAAGTTAATACCTACGTCGGTTAACGTCAAACCTTGAATACGTATAACAACAGTTGCAGCCAAAAACATAAGCAATCCTGCGATAATATACCAGCTATAGACCGGTAGATAGTAAAGAGGAAGCGAAAGGCTAAAAATTCTAATCAATGGCGCTATGGAAAGGCAAAGATAAAGGTTAGACACTGATTTTTGCCTAACCGCAGAAAGGGTAATCAACGAGAAAAGAATCATTGAATGCAGAAACAAACCGTACATTGCATCAACTAAAGAAGTTACCACTTCAGCAATAATTACAAAAATTAAGAAGCAAAAGAACAGTTTAAACTCTTGAGTGAATTTCATTATAATGCGTGGACATTTATCCATAAATGCAGGCTCCGGTAGGGTTCAGACAGTCCTTCTTTGTACAAGTCAAAATCAACTTTTACTGCTTGCCCAGGATTTTTTAGTTCAAAGGTGCAGTTTTGGCTCCAATTCATTTGATGACTTAAGTGTACATCATTTATGGTCTGAATCGTTTGATTTTCAGTAGTTATGCAAATGCTGTATGAAGTATCTTCATATTCATGATTTGTAATGCCCAAGGAAACATTACATTTTTCGCCTAAAGTAATATTTACAGGATAATCAGCAAGTTTATTGTTTGAGCCAAGTATGTAGAATTCTGTGAACTGTTGACCAATTTTGGGTGAAAATGCGAGGTAAACAGCCACGCTGCTAATCGCCAAAACGGCTACAAAAAAGGCAATTACGAACCATTTATCTGCTTTTTTCAGAGTTGACCATTTTGGAAGTTTGGAACGGATTGACAAGTTAACTCTTTTATCAATTGGCATATTGGACCGTCGATAAAATGAGACTATCGATAACGTCACTGATAAAATGAAAAGTGAACTAACAGTTGGATACAGCTTTATGCCCAATGAAGTAAAATTCAGGCCCAAACAAACCAACGGAACTAAGGCTAAACTTACACCAACACTTAACGCAACTCTTTCAATTGCGCCTAAATCAGTTTTTCCAGGGAAAAGTACACTAACAAGTAAATATCCTGGAAAGAGAAGAACAAATGGAAGCCCCAGAATTAATCGAAGTGACGAATCAGGAAAGAAAAATACTGCAAGCACTAATAGAACAGACAAAGCATTTACTATTAGCAAATCTTTTCCCAGAGACAAAGAAGCAATAGTAAACCTTTTCAATGAGACACCGTTTTTCAAAAAACTAAAAATGTAGGTGGGCAATAGGGAATAAGCGTATAATCAGTGAGTAAATTTCTTGAAAGAATAAGCATTCATCAAAAAGTTTTAAGTCCATTTTTAGGCACATTCATTTTTCATTACACATAATTGAGTACTGAGAGAATTTTTGAATATTTTTTGGAAAGGAAAAGAAGAGGCCACTTGCTTGAAGTTCAAAGAAATATTGAAGATTGTGTAGTTGAGCAACAACTGCAACATATGGGCTATAACTGTAATGGAGATAACACAATCACCATAACTATACATAATGGCAAAGTTTGCACATTTGCACATATGCGGGTCACTTGTTAAGCTCTTAAAGTTTTTTAGGTCGTGCCCATCCAGGCCTATCGATACTATTTTTCGTTGCTGATTTTCTAGGCATCTACTAAAAACAGCTGAACCATAACCCATATCAACGATTATGTTACCCTTTTTAGAAGGCTTTTTGATGCGATATAGATACATGTTTATCTTTTTATCATGAAGGTAAAGATGCTTTAGCAAATCAACGATTGAGGCATAAGTCATTTTAAGAACATTCATTTCTTTTGACCCTAAGCCCTTTTTTCCACGTGTTGCAGTATTCTTTTTTCTGTCCGTTTTAGAGCAGAACCGTTGTAGTTATTGCTATGCAGAAGTACAGTTGTAGTTATTGCTAATGCTTGAGATGCAAACAAAAGCAGCATTACGCCAATCAAAGCCCAACCGCTATGCCAAACTGCAAAGAAAAAGTACTGAAAAGCAACCCAACCCAGCAAGCCTAAAGCGGGAATAATGGATAAAACTGAAAAAGCAGAAAAAAGAAGCAACGGATTATATTTTCTCGCCAAACCTACAACAGCTAAAAGGATCTGGAACCCATTGCGCCAAGAAAGTTTTGGTTTACCAATCCTGCGCCTGTACCCTATCGGAACCTCTGTAACGTCGTATTCACATACTGTTTGGGCAGCGATTTCAACTTCTGTCGCAAAATTTTTGGAACCCAATTCAAGACTGCAAGCAATATCCGTGCGTAATAGATACATGCCTGAGCAGATGTCAGAAAAATGTGTATTCATAAGCAAGTTGAACGCGTTGGTTATTATCCGATTTCCGAATTTGTGGATGCGGCTAATGTTTTTTCGGTCGCGGACTCCGATGACCTGAGCATATTTTGTGCCGTGTGCTAATAGTTTTTGGATGTCTTTTGCTGGGTAAGTGTAGTCTCCGTCCAGTATTATCATGTATGGTGTTGAAACGTTTTCGATTGCGGTTTTTATGGCGTCGGTTTTGCCATTTCCGTGCTGCTGGAGTATTGTTACGCCCTGTTTAGCTTCTATCAGTTTTAGAGTATTGTCTGCTGAGTAACCATCAACGACAAGGATGTTTGGGTATCCTTCTTGGGTTAATTCGTCTATGACTTTGCTTATTGCGAGTTCTTCGTTTTTTACGGGAATTACTACGGTTGTGTCGGTTTTGCTTATTGTGGCGGATTGGTGATGGACAAACTGCCTTTGTAGGGCATCTATTGTCAGGTTTGTTTGCATGTTTAAGTTTGGTGAATGGTTTTGTGGGGCGTCATCACGACAAGGGAAAGGAGAAGAAAACTACCGCTCAACCCTTTCACACCTTCAACAAAGCATAGAAACTGGGGACGGGAAGGTTTGGTCATAGTTTAGTGCTTACCCGAAACATTGACAGGTTATTTTGGTCAATAACCGTTAAGTAACGAATGAATGCTTCATCGTTAACCCAGAGTTTGGCAGTCTTGTTTCCCCAAGCTTGTGCGGTAATGCTGATACGTCGTGCTAAGGGTGCACCATAGGTCAACATGCCGTAGGGTATACTGCCAATAAAAACAGAGATTCCGCCGATAGCGTTAAGCAACTTTTCTGCCTAGTTCCGTCATAAGTTTAAGCAATAGCGCGCTTTGGATCCGGTCAACAGTTTGGATCACAGCGTCTATGAAGCGGCGTTTGTCTAAACTTAACACACGAAACCATGTGTTGTTAGTTCTGATTGATTTATGTTTTAGTTTAGAAAGAAAATGTCTGCCACCTTGTTTTAGCATGCTTGTTATGTCAAGTTTTGGGGTTGGAGTGCTGGCAGGTTTTTTTGAGGCAATTGATGACTTGTGGGCGTTCATTTTTTTGCCTCAGTTTTGGGTGGATGCCTGAGCGTTTTTTGTGGCTGCAGGTTTTCTTACAGGAGGTTTTTTGGAGGTTAAGGGGTGTGCCTTGTTTGACTTACTTGATGGGTTTTTGTTGGCTCCATTCTGTAAGTGCTCTAAAATGCCTATACAAACGCTCAAGCAGTCCTCGCAGAGGTTGAGACCGTATTTGAGGATGAGTATTTGTTTGGTTTGTTTGCAGATTTGGCATTGTCCTGTTTTGGTGCCGATTAGGTTGATTTTTGGTGGGTGGTTAGCTGAGGAGTGTTTTTTGGAGGTTGTTTGCATTTAGTACTCACCCATGCGTGATTGTTCTTTTTTTGGTTGGTATGTTGTGCAGTGGTGGTATTCTGTGGGGGCGTTGCAGAATTTTTGGAGTTTTCGGCACCATGCAATGTGGTTTGTTCGGTACGCGCATCTTTTTAGGGACTCTAACGGGTAGAATTGTTGCTTCATTTTTGGCACCCTTGCTTGTTTGGCAGACAAACGGTTACTATTTGTCACATGAATGAAGTATATAACATTTACCAACAGAATCGAAGTCAAAAACAAAAAGAAACCAAACACTAAAACAAACCAAAAGAAACAACACAAAAAGAACTTACCAAACAAGACACAATTCACCGTAAACCTTTAAATGCTCAGAAGTCAGAGAAAAGGTACAAACCAACCAAACACAAATTGGTTTTAAAGTGCCGGGGTCTCCTAGCCAGGCAGGGAGCAAGCCTGGAGATACCCCCTCTTTAGGGGTGTACCTGTTAGCTTGTGGTCTTTCGGGGCCACGGGGGTTCAAATCCCCCTCCCGGCGCCAATCCCAAGTCAAGCCTTTCTGAACAATTAACTAATTTCTAAACAAGCAACATAACACTATCTTCACTCCGTGTGAGCTTACCTTATAACCTGTAAACCCCAAATAGTGCACATGAAAAAAACTTGGATAGCCCTTGCCTTAATCCTATGCATCACTGGACAAATTGTAGCATTATCACTATTTCACCAGGTAAATGCAACCGAGTTTTCGCACAACAACGCTGTCGTTACAGTTAGTAAATGGAATTATGTCGAAGCTACCGTCACTTTGACAGTGAGCCCCAGTTCAAATGCCAATGTTGAAATTGTTTTTCCCGATGGCCAAACCGTCAACTTAACAGGCCCTAATGGTTCAGGCACCAGAACATCAACGTTTACACAAACGTTCAGTTTCCCTCGGACAGGTGATTTGATAGGCAACATTGGGGTTGGTAGCGGAGAAATTTCTCTTTCCCCAGAAAACCCTTTGAGTTTAGTGATAAATACAGATGTAAGTGACATTGAGAATTATCAGTCGCCTATATCTCATATCTCAAACGTTGATACAATTGTCTTCATCATTTACGGTGACGCATTCGTTTCTGTAGATTGTTATGGGGTGGCACTATGAGTGAGCAAATTGTTGTTTCAAAGGTTGAAGAATTAATGCGGTCACTTGACCAAGTTAAAAAATACAAAGCACTTTCACATCTGATGGTTGATTTCCTATTTATCGTATTGTCATCTGTTGCTGCTTTGTTAGCCTTTGAGCTTGCAGTCAACTTTTTGCATCTATCAGGGGCTTTTCAGGGTTATTTTGAAGGCCTAACAACTTTAACGACAAGGTCTTTGACGAGCACTAGCCAAAACAATCTTTTCGCCATCCTTGTTCCAGGATTGGGGGTGCTGGCTGGAGTTGCATGGGTAGATTACAAACTTAAGAAAGTCGAAGTAAACACTTGGAAGAGCACTATGCAAGAAGGTTTTCCTGGAGCGCTCAAGCTTCTGCAAGACTTAGATTGGAACGCCGTTCTGCAAGACATTCGCACTTCCAAAATCGTATATGTTCTATATGCTGTTGCAAAAGTGATGGGCAATTGGATACTTGCAGCAATAATTCTCATAATTCCATTAGGTTTCGGTCTTTCGTTTATTCATGCCACATTAAACATGTACCTCTTTGCATTCTTGTCCCTAATCCTTGCCCTTGTGCTGACTAGAAAAGACCTTCAGAAAAAATATCAACAAATAACCTCCTTAGACGCTTTGCTCTGGGAGCTACGGTGGTTCAACAGTGAGTTCAAAACAGCCGAATTCCAAACCTGACCTCTACGTAGTCGCACGCATAATAAGCGTCTTAAAAAGAGAGAGGCAGTACAAAGAGGACAGAGCTTGCATGCATCACAGGCGTTGCTTACGATAGACTCCAAAAATACGTGGAGTGGATGAGCCACGAAGACCTGCTTAAACTTGATGAGGAGGGCAATGTTGCTTTGACCAAGCATGGATTGGAAACGTATGACAACTTGGTTAAGTGGATTCTGCGATATGTCGGAAAACTAAAGTTCCCCAGGTTTTAAACCAGCCTATTTGCAGTCTATTTGGATCCTATTAGAAATGGTATGCAGAAACCTATAGGGGGTAGATCAGTTTGGCGCTTTTTTAACCCAAAAACACGCCTGCACAAAAGCAGTCAAGAAAGGCAGGCCCCACCATTTAGTCGTGTGACCCACAGTTTTTCATTAGACCAGCAAGCTCTTCCATTTTCAGTGGAGTGGGCACCGTAAAGTAGTCATTGCATACTATTTTTTGTGCAAGATTGCGGTAGACTTCTGCCTGCGTTGAGTTGGTGTCGTAGTCGATAACAGTTTTTCCTGTTAGCTCGGCACGTTGCACAATGCTGTCTTTGGGTATTGAACGGATTAGTTTACTTTTTATGCGTCTTGCAAACTGTGAAACAAGAAACTCTTCATCGCCGCTAACACTTGAGTTGCAGATGATTCCACCTAAGCGAACAGTTCCTTGTTCAGCAAATTTTTTGATTACTTTGCAAAGGTTGTTTGCGGCATACAGGGATGTAAAGTCTCCCGAAACTTCAAGATAGATTTCCTGAGCACAGCTTTCACGTATTGGCATGGTTAAATCGCCGCTGGATAGGTCTCCGGGCACATCAAAAAAGACAAAGTCCAAATCATCTTCGTATATGCCCATTTCGGACAGCGCATCTATTGAGTAGGTTACTCCTCGCCCGGCAAAGCCAGCGCCCAATTCAGGTCCGCCCGACTCAACGCAAGCTACCCCTCCAAAACCAGTTGAGCAAATCATTTCTGGAGAGTATTGTTCGCCGTATGTGCGTAGGACTTCTTGTACGGTGGCTTGCTGTTTTCCATGAAGCAGTAAACGAGTGCAGTCAGCTTTAGGGTCGCAACCCAGCAGCAGAACCTGTTTGCCTCTTTCAGCCAACGCTGCCACTGTGTTTTGTGTTGTCGTGGTTTTGCCTATGCCTGCTTTTCCGTAAATTGCTATTTGCCGCATTTTCCTTTCCTCGTTTTTTGGTATGCATGGTTATTGCTATTTAAAAGAGTAGTTGTGAAGTTTTCACAAGTGTTCACACTTTACATGAATAATTCTGCACAATTCACACTTAAGCTGAGCACGGTTAACACTTGTACAATAATTCAAGCATTTTTCTAAACAATTTTATAAACAAAAAACAAAAAAAGGAACAGTTATGCGTTATTGAACAATCACAGGAAACCCATTGCCAGTGGTCAACGAAAAGTTTCAGTTCCTGCAACAAAGCTTTGAATTCTTCATCGCTAATCGACGTACTTCTCCCTGATGCATATATGTCTTTGATTTTGTTCAAAACTGCTGTCACGGTTTCTGTGTCGGGGTCTGTACCTGTGAATTCAAAGATTTTGTGTTTAATGATTGTTTTGCCAGATTGCTTTCCAACGCTCAAATGCCGCGAGTTTCCTACAAGTTCTGGCGGATACGGCTCATAAGTCCAAGGGTCACTCAAAACAGCGTAAGTATGGATACCGGATTCATGCATAAAACCGTACTTACCCACAATAGCCTTGTTTGATGGAATCTCAAACCCAACCGCTGTGCTAATGAAGTCTGCAACCTGTTTGAGTTTTTCAGTTTTGCCTTCAAACTTGCGTACGCCATAATGCAGATACAGGTTGAGAAGGATTTTTTCGGTTTCAGCGTTTCCAGCCCGCTCGCCTATGCCCAAAAAGGTTGTGTTGATGTAAAGCTTGTCCCATAATCCCGAGGCTGCTTGAACAGCAGCTAAACTATTGCCAATAGCGTTACCAAAATCATCATGCATGTGGATACCTAACGCTTTGATGTTGGTTTCCTTTTTGAGCATCCATATCTTTCTTGGAATACCAAAAGGCAACGGTGCAGCAGTGTCTGGAAGCCCAACTCCTACGGTGTCACAAACACGGTAACATTCGGCGCCTGCATCCGCAACAGCATTAACAAACTTTTTCTCAAAAGCCCAGTCTGCCCTTGTGCCGTCTTCGCCGTGAACAAAAGTGCGTAAACCATGAGTTTTAGCAGCGTATTCTACCACGTCAACTACATTTGCAAGAAGTTCCTCAAAGGTCTTGTGTGGCCATTTAGCTTGCATGTGAAGAAAAGAAACAGGGTGAGAAATGCCGACCTCGTCAAAACCAAGGTCAATAGCGCTGTCAACGTCGGCTTTGATGGTTCGGCACCAAGCGCTGATGCGGCAGTCAAGTTTGAGGCGCATGATTTGCCTGACAGCTTCTTTGTCAGGTTCTTGGTAATGAAACAGTTCGAGCCGTTGAGCGCCGACGCTACATAGGAGTTGCGCGGTTTGGGCCGCATCTTTGGGTTTAAAGGCGACGCCTGCCATTTGGGCGCCGTCCCGCAAAGTGGTATCATCGATGATTGGGTCAGTTTTTAGCGGGGGCATTTTGAAGTAGAAGTCTTCAAGCCTCATCTCAAGTACATCCTTAGAATTCTTTGCGATCCATTATGGTGTTAACGATTGTGTCTAGCAGTTGCAGTGTACCTCGGTAACCCATCATTGCACGTCTCTGGTAACCGAACCGGTCAGCTTGCGGGAAACCAACGCGAACCAGTGGGATGCATTCATTTTTTGCGATGTATTTGCCTTTGTAGTCGCCGATTATCATGTCAACTTTGGATTCCTTGATTTTCTGGTGCAAATCAAGCAGGTCGCCGCCTACGATTATGTTTAGTTTTTCTGGTTCTGCATCGTACTCTTTTGCGATGGCTTCGATTTCAGGTGGGAACGTTTTATCGTCAAGGGTTGTCATTACATGGACGGGTTGCATGCCAATTTCGTAAGCAAACCGTGTAAGGCCACTTACGATGTCCGGGTCGCCGAAAATTGCCACTTTAACACCGAAAACGTTCATGCTACAGTCAGCGTAAGCGTCAACAAGCAGGTCACGTTCATCCATCAACGCTTCACTTGGTTTTTTGCCGGTTTGTCTTGTGACGTTTGATATGAATTCTTCCGTGCTTGCAATGCCAATTGGGGTGGGACCAAGGAACATGGGGATTCCAAAGCGTTCTTGCATAAAGTTAGCTGCCCCTTGACCTTCTCGTTTGCATATTGCAAAAGTGCCAAATGAGTTGGCAGAATCCGCGATTTCTTCGATTGTTGTGCCGCCTTTTGGAAATTCGGGTTTAGGCAATCGTAATGGCGCGTTTAGGGTTTGTGAAATGTCTGTTAGGTAGATTGCGTCTACTTCCATCAGTTCAAGCATATGCTTGATTTCCAGTACATCCCCGGGGTTAATCATGCCGGGAATAATGTTGATTTTGTTGGTGGGATGGGTCTTTTTCTCTGCAAGCTGGGTAACCATGGCTTTAATTGCGTTATCATAGCCGATTACGTGGTTGCCAACATAGCTGGGCGTGTTTATGGTCACAATTTTTGCTTTATTTGCAAGGTCCTTGTTCTCTGCACGGAAAGCTTTGGTTATACCGTGGATGTCATCACCTGTTGTTTCGCTTAGGCATGTTGTTATGACGGTTATTATTTCGGGATGCTTGCGTTCGATGATGTTTCCTAATGCTTGCTTTAAGTTGGATGCACCGCCGAAGATTGTGGCTTTTTCATGTAGTGAAGTGATTGCGACTTCTATGGGTTCACGAAAGTGCCGTGCCATAAGGTTCCGTGGATACGTGGAACAACCTTGCGAACCATGGACTAAGGGTACGCTACCATGGATACCAAGGGTTGCCCAGATTGCTCCAATTGGCTGGCACATTTTAGGGGCGTTAACTGAGACGCTTCTTTGGTGTGTGATTACAGTCATTTATTGTACCCCCGGTTGTTTGTTTATAAATTTCCAAGCTGGAGAATAAAGAGCCTTATACATGTCCTGAGCGAAACGTACGAAACCCTTGAACATCATGTAGCCGCCTTTGCTGTCGTAATTGTGTCCGTTAATGAAGGGTATGCCAAACTTGTAAGAGAGGTATTTTTCTTTGGTGCCTGAAATGAACAAGTCGGGTTTGTATTGAACCATAGCTTCTTCCAATTCGACAGCGTTAGGGTTATCAATGACTAAGGTACCGTTTTTAACGCGGCTGATAATTTTCTCATAGTCATCCTCATGGCCAAACGTGGTTGCAGAAACAACAATGTCCATGCCAAGTTCTTCCATTGGTTTTACCCAGTGCCAACTTCTTGGACCACCTTCATACATCATAATTTTTTTGCCTTCGAACTTTTTAAGGTAGAAATCAATTTGTGGTTGAGTTTCAGCCAACTCTTTTGCGATGACTTCTTCAGCTTTTTCTTCTAAACCAAAGAACTTGGCAATTTTGCGCAAATCATCAGCAGTCTGTTGCATACCATAGAAGTCTACTTCAAGGTGTGGTGTGCCCCATTTGTCTTTCATCATTTCAGCAATGTACTTGGCGCTACGGGCGCATCGGATAATGTTTAGTTTGGCTTCGTGCATTTTGGCTATGTCATGAATCGACGCGTCACCAGTGAATGTGCAGACTACTCGTAGACCCATTGCTTCAAGCACGGGCACGATTAGCCAGTCGTCGCCTTTGATGTTGTATTCACCGATTAGGTTTACATCATAGGGTGTTTTTTCTTCTAGGGCTTCGGTGCCGACGACTTGGTCAAAGAGTGTTTGGTTGCCCACATGGTGACCGATGCTTTGGCTGACTCCGTGGAAACCTGGACAGTTGAAGGCAACTACGGGTTTGCCGATTGTTTTGCTGGCACGTTTTGCCACGGCATTAATGTCATCACCGATTAAACCTGCAACACATGTAGCGTAAACAAACACTGCATGTGCTTCAGGAAAAGCATTGTTTGATTCAATGATTGAGTCGTAAAGTTTCTTTTCTCCACCAAAGACAATGTTTGACTCTTTTAGGTCAGTTGAGAACATGTTAGCTGTGTGCAAGTCGGTTTTTGCAATATGTGGACGACTATCCCAAGTGTAGTAGGCGCAGCCGATGGGTCCATGCTGGAGCTGGATGGCGTCTTTGACTGGCCCACCGACGACACCTCTGCAACCTGCGAAGGCACAACCTCGTTCGGTCATGTCTCCTGGGATGGTGCTTATGTTGCAAGCCATACATTTTTCGGTGTCCTTATCGTCTTTTAGGTAAATGTGTTTTTTACGTTCTGGAACATTCTTATCGCATTCTGGTAATACAAACGGCATTTATTTTCCTCCAACTTTTTTGGTGCAAGCAGCGTCTTTTTGAGCGGCATTATCTTTTCCAGGTATGCCTACGGCGTCGGCGCGGCATTGTATACAATTATGAAATTGAACCATGATTCCGCCACAAACATTTCTTACTAATTGGACGTCTTTTAGTGACGGCGCGGGTATGTCGGCAAATTTACCTTGTGGAATAAGCGGCATGACGTTCATGATGTATGCGCCCCGTTCCTGCACGGCTTGGGCAACGTCAATTATGTGGTTTGAGTTTATGCCTGGAATAAACACAGTGTTAACTTTAACTGCCATGCCCAATTCTGCTGCTAAACTTAAGCCTTCAAGCTGGTTTTTGCTTAAGACTTCAAAACCTTCTTTGCCGTGCAATGTCTTGCCGTTATAGCGTACATAAGAATAGATTTGCTCACCTACTGCAGGGTCAACAGCGTTTATCGTAATGGTCAAAGCATTAACCCCCAAGTCTTTTATGGCACGGATTTTTTCAGGCAGCAATAAACCGTTTGTTGATAAGCATCGGGTTAAATGGGGAAATTCTTGCTGAACAAATCGCAGAGTTTCAAATGTTGCATCACTGGTTAATGGGTCACCTGGTCCTGAAATACCTATAACACGCAGTTGTGGGTCACTTTTTGCTACGGCACGGACACGTTCTATGGCTTCTTTTGGCGTGATTAGTTTGCTTGTAACGCCTGGTCGGCTTTCGTTTGCGCAGTCAAACTTTCGTACGCAGTAGTTGCAGCCGATGTTGCAGTTGGGTACAACTGGAAGGTGTACTCGGGCAAACTTGTGGTGCGCATCAACACTGTAACAGGGATGCTCCTTTACAATTTGGGAGCACCGCTGTTGATACGCGGTTTTAGAACTAATCATTATCCTTGCACCTGTTCCAAGTTTTAGTCTGAAATGCCGAATTCTCGCATCAGATCCTCTAACTCGTCAATAGTAATCGGAGTTGGAATCGTGAATTCTGTATTGTAAACGATTTTTCTTGCAACACTTCTGTAAATGTCTGCTTGCGGAGAATATTGATCATAGTCAACTACAGTTTTTCTGTTAATTTCTGCACGCTGCACAATGTTGTCTCTTGGAATGAACTGGATTAATTTGCTGTTTATTTTCTTAGCAAATTGCGCGACCAAGGCTTCTTCGTTGTCGCATTTTCTTGAATTGCAGATTATTCCACCAAGTCGTGTATGTCCAGCGTCAGCAAATTTCTTGATGCCCTTGCAAATGTTGTTTGCAGCGTAAAGTGCCATGTATTCGCCTGAGGCTACAATGTAGATTTCTTGGGCGTATCCTTCACGAATTGGCATAGCGAAGCCTCCGCAGACGACGTCGCCTAGCACATCGTAGAATACGAAGTCTAAGTCATCTTTGTACATGCCAAGGTCATGCAGCGTTTGTATTGATGTTATGATGCCTCGTCCGCCACAACCTACTCCAGGTTCGGGTCCGCCTGACTCAACACATGTGACGCCACCAAAGCCTGGTGCTGCAATCATGTCAGGTGTGCATTCTCCACCGCCATCTCTGAGAACGTCTAATACTGTTGCTTGTCGTTTTCCGTGGAGCAGTAGCCTGGTGCAGTCTGCTTTGGGGTCGCATCCTAGAAGTAGGACTTTTTTGCCCATCTCAGCTAATGCTGCGACGGTGTTTTGTGTTGTTGTACTTTTACCGATTCCACCTTTTCCATAAATTGCAATTTGTCGCATGTTAAATTCCTCGTGATAGCTATGCCATGCCCATGGGTATTTAAAAGACTATTTGTGAAATGTTCACAATCGTTCATAAATTTACAGTAATAATGAATGCACGTCAACATATTTTATAAAATACTAAACAAATACTCCAGCAGTAAAGAAGTCACTAGTTAAACGTCAAAAAAGCCAAAAAAACAGCCGACCAAACCAACCAAAAAATGGTTTATACAAGCCACATTTAAACATTTATAAACAAAACAAAGCCAAAAACAACCAAAAAAATAGGCAGGCAGGGTTAACAACAGCCCCACCAAACATTTTACATGTTACTACTACTGCTTGAACTTGAGCTACTACTGCTACTCATGTATTCTTTGATTGTCGTTGCAGGCATAGTATGAGTATCAACCACGCCATCCATTGCACGAATTTTGTCACCTACAAAATGCAGTGCATTATCGTTGCTGTTTGCTTCAAACCAGATTGCAATGTCCCAGTCACCGAAAACGTTATAGGAACCTGAAATGTTTACGCCGTTCATCGGGTTTTGCGACAGATTTGTGAATGCATTAAAGAAAGCGTTTGTTTTCAATGGGTTTAACTTTATTAAAACTAGATATTTTTGCATGTTTTTTTGCATTTAAAATTCACCGATTTTATAGATGCAAAAGGGTGCTTAAGCGTGTGTGACTGCTAAACAACAGCAACAAACTTTAAGGTTATTGCAGAAAAGACAGCGCTGCTTTTATTTTGGCTTGGCATTTAACGCATTTTTCCATAAAATCCTCACGATGCAATGGGCCACACGAGTCACATGAAAAGCGTTGTTCTGAATCATTGATGAAGCAGCAAACTGGATATTTGGTTGATTCTTTAAAGGCACCCAAGATTATGGATAGTTGGGCTGCTGCGTTACTGGATGCATCCTCGTCAGGTTCAAGGCCCATGCTGGATAATTGGTCTATTAAGTGGTCTAACCGCCGTTTTATGCTTGTCAAACCCTTTGCCCCACTCAAACAAGAGCAACAGCAAAGGCAAAATAAAAACTTAACCAACAAAAAAAGAAATTACTTCAATATCAAGCAAAAATTTTGAATTCAACAATATTAACAGCTTATGCCATAGTAATCGCTAAAATCCAGCAGAACACCGTTATGGAATTCAAACGTGACGGCTTTGTCTAAGTCGCGGGCTGTTGGATTTATTGGCGATAGTTTAAGTGTTGTGTAGATGTCTTGTTCGGAGAATTGTTTGATGACTATTTGCAGTGTTGTGTCCCCGTTTGTTATGTTCATAGGTTGGATGTGGTTGACAAGTTCGAGGGTTTGCCGCATTTCTAAAAGGTATGAGGCGTTGCTTTGATAGTTTTGGTATCGTTCAAGAAAACTTTTTGTCCAATTCAAAATCTTGTCTGAGGGATAAGCTGGAGAAAACAGTGTGTTCGAACGGACGCTGAAGTAGGGTTCGTGAATGTAAGTGCTGTTTGATTTTGTGTATAAAATGTCAACGTATGCCTCATCGTCTGGAGATTTCAAATCGTACTGCATCAAATAAAGCGGCAACCCATTACTACTTACAACATCCAATTGAGGCCAAAAAT
Organism: Candidatus Bathyarchaeota archaeon; assembly: GCA_963832745.1. Lineage (GTDB taxonomy): Archaea > Thermoproteota > Bathyarchaeia > Bathyarchaeales > Bathycorpusculaceae > Bathycorpusculum. The sequence goes on from CAWHVC010000005.1 coordinate 629,289, forward strand.
GTAAATCAACAACTTCATAATCAGTCAAGTTAAAACCTACAACGTCTCTTAGGAACGCCAAAGATTCATCTTGTAAAGAGGCAGGTGCTGAAGGATTAAACAAAAACTGGGGTGTTCTCCAAGATGCTGCTATAAACAAAACCGCGAACAACACAGCACAGAACCCAATCAGGAGGAATCTTCTCTTCAGAATTAACACCACCCTTTAATATTGAAGCACACAGGTTAAAAGTTTAGTCATCATTAAGGGCGCCCAAGCGATAAAGGAAGCACCAACCTATTTGGATTCCTAATAGAAATGGTGTGCAGAAACCTATAGGGGGTAGGTCAGTTAGGCGCTTTTTCAAGTCATTAGTATATTGATTAGTGATCTTTGCTTCTGACATACCTTGATGCTCGCATAGCAGCTACTGCACCTTCACCTGCCGCCGTCACCACTTGCATACCCCCACAGGTACAATCGCCAGCAGCAAAAACGCCTTCAAGATTGGTTCTCTGCTGCCTATCAACCAACAAGCAACCATTCACGTCCATGCCCACGCCGGCATTTCGAACAATAGCTGTCAAAGGAACACTGCCTAAAGCAATAAAGACCCCCTTAACTTCCCGTTCAACCATGCTATCTACGGTTTGGATTTTTACTGCTTTTACTGTTTGGTCGCCAGTTATAGTAGTTACTTTACCTTGAAGGGTTTCGATTTTGGGTTTATACTTCAACCTGCTAAGTATTGTGCCCTCAATGTTTAATTCACCGTCATAAATCAACAAGACATGCTCAGCGAATTCTGCCAAACTTAACGCTTCAACTGCTGCCTCGTTACTGTTGCCTACAACAGCCACTTTGGCGCGTTTAAAAAATGGTCCATCACACACTGCACAATAGCTGACACCTCGACCAAGAAAAAGGGCTTCACCAGGGACATTGAGTTTACGTTTTTGAGTTCCGGTTGCCAAAATAATAACGTAAGCGTCATAGGTTTGTTTTCGAGTAAAAACATGCTTAACTTCACCTGCTAGTTCTAAACCCGCGACTTCTTCGGATGTAACGATTTCTGCACCCAAACGTTCCGCCTGACGCCGCATTTTTTCTGCTAAATCGCTTCCTTTGATACCTTCGTCAAAACCAGGGAAATTTTCAATCATGGGGGCAGTCCAAGCTTTTCCGCCTGGTATTCCAGATTCTAGAACTAATGTTTTTAGTCCAAGCCAGGCTGTGTAGATGGCTGCGGTTAATCCTGCAGGTCCTGCTCCTATTATTAAAATGTCGTAAGGTTGAGTTTGCATAAAAAGTGCCTCTTGAGAACAGATTAAGAATGTTTTTTGTTGGTAATTAATGTTTTATAATTGAGCTTCCAGCCGAAGGTTTGAAAGAACCACGTTTTTTAGATGCTTTTATATGGTTTTTTGCACACTACAAGTAAACCGAGAACCAGCAGAGGACTATTATGGAGACCTTAAAACCGCTATTAAGTCGGGTTAAAAACGGATTTAATAGGTGGCGACTGGCACTTTTAATTTTTCTTATAGTCTACGCCGTGTTTTTGCTGTTTAACCTATCAAAATCCGCAATCCAATGGGATGAAATTACCCATTTAAACGGCGGCTCCTTTCTGCTCAGAGGCGAATACCAAACCTACATGGGACTAAACTCGTTTTACCCACCAATGTTTGACGTAGTAACAATGGTCTTCTTTAGAATCCTTGGAATCAGCGTCTTCTCCGGACGCTTAGTAGCAGTCGTGTTTTCACTTCTGACAATATGGATAGTTTTCGAGTTCACCTACAAAATGTTTAACGAAAAAACCGCTTTACTTGCCAGTGTCCTGTTTGGTGCCATGCCAGGCTTCTTTTGGCTTTCACGCATGGCCATGATTGAAACTATGCTGGTCTTCTTCTTCACGTTGTCGCTGATGTGCTTTTTTATGTGGCTAAAAAACCGCAAAACCCTATGGCTGGTTTTCGCCGGCATAGCATTGGGTTTAGGCTTTTTGACCAAATACCAAATGATAATCGCAGGCGTTGTAATGCTTGTAAGCATGCTATTTTTAGCCAAGAATAAGCTGAGAATTCATTTAAGCAAAATAACGATTTTAGCAATCGCCGTTATCTTAGTGGCGGTTCCATGGATTCTAATCGCTTACCAAACGTACGCTTCCAACATGCTCAATCAGTGGATATACGCTCTGCAGATGGGTAATCCTGAAAAGTCAGTTTACAGCATCCGCTTCAGCGTACCAGTATCCTACACCGTCTTCTACTTCATAGAAATGGTTTGGCCATACCCCAACATTCACCCAGTCTCACTGCTGCTTTACGCGGTAGGTTTAGCGGGATTGGGTTTTTTGGCTTGGCGAAGAAAACCTGAAGACAAGTACCTGTTGATTTGGTTTATAGTAGTGTTTGTTTTCTTTACGCTGATTCCAAATAAGCAATGGCGCTATGTTTTGCCGTTGTTTCCTGTCATGGCGATTGCAGCGGCGAGCTTAATCGTTTATGCTTACGAGAAAATGCAAAAGACCCTGAAAAGCAACGTGCCAATTAAAAATAAAAACCTGACAAAAGTAGCCGCTTTATTGTTGACTGTTTTTTTGGCAGCAGGATTGTTTTTCAGCGTCAATGACGCTCAAAGTTGGGTTTCAAACGACGAAATTGTAATGCCAATTGACGAAGTCACCAATTATGCCGCTAACCACATGACGGGTAATCAGTCAATAATGCTTGTTTGCCCCTTTAACTTGTTTAGCCAAGACATGTTCAGGTTTTATCTTTGGGCCAACAGTTCCAACAGAAACATGAACGCATATCAGTACCCAGAGCTTCCAGTTGACACGTACCAGCTTAATTTCAACGTAACAGAATTCGTAACTTTATGCGAAGAACTTAACGTCAAATACATAGTTCTTTATGATTATGGAGCAAACACCCCATTCTACAATACAACCCTAACAATAAGCAACGTTACAACAATGATTTATGAAACCCACAGGTTTGGAGACTCAACAGACCAACCATTCTTTGGAATCATGCCACACAGAATGTTCCTTGTACCCTTTAACAAGAACCAGACTCAAACAGGAATTTAAAAGGTTTCTAAAATTTCAAACCCAGTTTTCTGGTCCTTTTCACGTCTCGCACTGCTGCCGGTTAACTCAATCATTACTACTTCGCCGATAAGCCAAACTTCAACGCCTGCCCTCATGCAACCTGTGGTGGCGGCGCCGTTCCTGCCAAAGCTTCCATGCATGTGCAGTTTTGGTTTGCCTTGTGGGTCGGAGAAGATTGTGCCTACACCGCAGCCTTCATGAACACCCTTAAGCAGAGTGGTCATTGGTTCAACTGGGAGAGCGTCGCCGTCTTTTGGTCCGACAACAAGTTTGCTTTTATCTTCTGCACCGCCCAGAAAAAGGCAAAGTGCGCTTTTGACGCCTTGTTTTTCGGCAAAAGCTTCTAAAGTTTCATGCACGATTTCGCCGTCTTGCAGTCTTAGAATGAATATTCGACCCATGTTTGCTTGTGAGTAATCCAAACTTTTTGGCTCCTTGCAGGTTAGACGTGTAGCAAAAGATAATCAGGTATAAAAGAATTAAGATTACCAGTAAGTTTTTGTGGTAACTACGAGGAAAAACGGTTTTTATATTCTTGCTATGTAGAGTGTTTTGCTTGCTTCTTCCTTTCTTTTTCTCAAAGACGCCTCTTGACTGCTTGCAGAGATAACAACTGCACTCTCAGGTAAGCAACTTGAAAGACTACAGTTTGAAAGGTGTCTTTGTTTCTGGGGAGTTTTGGACATTTTTTATTACCTCACTTGGATTTACAAAAAGATTCAGGTTTTGCATATAAAGATTGTTATGAACATAAAATAAATATTCTTAAAAGATAATCTTTTTAAATGAAACGTTATTAACGGAAGCGGTCGTTTTTCCATACATCAGCACTGTCACTGTAGCCACGGCGCTCCCAAAACCCCAACTCTTTACCACGAGTAAACGTTAACCGTTCAACCCACAAAGCACTTTTGTAAGCGTATTTGCTTGGAACAACCAACCTCACCGGGAAACCATAGCCTTCTTCAAGCACTTCACCGTTAAGTTTGTAAGCCAAAAGCACATCTGCAGGTGCAAGTTCTTCCCGGTAAAGTGAGGTTTTATAGTTGTCGGCACAGGTGAATGTTACGGCTTTAGCGACATCACGTGGTTTGACTATGCGTTCGATTTCTTTTATGTGGACTCCTTCCCAACGGCAATCCAGAACGCTCCAGCCTTCAACGCAGTGAAAATCGCTTATTGACACGGTTTTGGGCAACGCTAAAAACTCGTTCCAACTAATGCTTGCGGGTTTTTCTACTTCACCATCGATAGATAGTTTGTATGTGTCAAGGTTGATTTTTGGGTTTTCAGATGTGATTCCTGGATGGTCAATGCCCCAACGGAGAAGTCTTTTTATGGCTTTCTGGTCGGGTGGCAACTTTTTTTCTTGTTTAGAAGTCACGTTAAAAACCATTTGTTAAGTTATTTGATAGATGGATAATAAAGTTTCTGAGGTAGCGCGTTTTATTGTTTGCATCTAAATAAATGTTATGCACAGCACTAAATAAGAGGTTATTTTGCGTTTTATTCAACGTTTTATTGTGAATCATTGAGTTGTTTTATTATGCTTAGAATATTTTTTTACATTTCATGTTTTGATTTCATAAACAATATAGTCCTATTTTGCACGTGTGATATCTTAAGACTTAAAATAGGAAGAGAGAACTATGAAAATCGGAACTAAAATGCTATTATCATACCTGTTAATTGTAGCTCTTTTTGCTGCAATTGGTACAGCCATAACCATAAACACAATAAAAATGAGCGACCTGCAAGCTAAAGCTATCAAACAAGTAGAAATCGAAAACTATGCTGCAGTCTACCAGAAAGGCATAGACCTTCAAAGAGTCAGCTTTTTAGAAGGCCAACTATTAGACATTACTAATTCGCAAGCTGACCAAGCAACTGCTGAAGAATTAATTAGCGCAACCGAGAATTACCTACTCGAAAACATTCCACAAGACAGCGAATTATACACTGAATTCAAGGCAAGCTATGACCTTATGCACAACGTCATCAACCCAGCAGACGCCGTTGTAGATGACATTATCAACAACCAGATTACTTCACGCTATGAAGAAGTACCAGCCAAATACATGGTAATCCAAGAAGGTTACACAAAGGTTTCGGAAAGCATGACTGACTTCCAAGTGCTAGCACTTGAAGAAGTCGAATCAGCAACCAACGAAGCAAAAGACTACGCAAACTTTAGCGTAATGCTATCAGCAGTAGGCATCACAACAATCGCTGCAATATCAGTTGTTATGGCACTGGTAATGGGCAAACGCATCACAAAACCGGTTAAGAATCTAACAGACATTGCAGGCAAAGTAAGCATGGGCGAACTTGAACACGAAATCAAGATTGACAGCAAAGACGAAATCGCCGATTTAGGTGAAGCATTCCAACGCATGATTAACGCATTCAAAATGTCAAACGCCATGAACCACGAGGAGGAGCAAGCCTAAAATGACAATCGACCAGCAAGTCTTAGAAGTATTAACTAAACAAATGGGACCGGCAGCAAAAGGATTCCTTGACAGGCAATGCAAAGCACACCTCAAAAAAGAACCGGCAGCGCTTCAAAAAAGCGACCTTGACGAGTTGGCAAAATGGTGCCAAATCGGAACCCAACTCGTCTTAGGTGCTCAAGTTGGAGAAAAAGTAAAAGCAGGCATATTGGCACTCAAATAAGCCAGTAAACCTCCTTTTTATCCACCCTTTATTTTCAAACTTTCTATCCAAAGAAAAAGCTCAACTGTTTCTGCTGCGGCTGATCTTTATTAAAACCTGAAACCCTAACGCCTACACGCCGAATTTCCAGCGGCGACTCCGCGAGATATTTTTCGAAAAGCACATGAACATTCCGCTTAATCGTTTCCTTGTCTTTAGCTGACTGTTCAAGGGTTACAGAGCGGCTTTTTCCTGACAAATCAACATTAACCACATAAATTGAAACTGTTTTGAAACTATAACCTTTCTCCGCAATCTCGCTGTAAACGGTTTCAGTTAATTCGTCTGTTTTCTGCAAAATAAACTGTAAATCGCGTGTATCCTGTTTTAGCGTACCGATTTTGCTGATTGATTCAGCTTCACCTTGCTCGACAACAGGCTCGTTATCAACTGCGTTGGCAGCGTTATGGAAGTAAACCCCTAATACTTTGCCGAAAACCTCAATCAACCGTTGAACATCAAACCTTGCAAGTTCCCCAACAGTTTTGATGCCCATCTGCTCCATACGAACACAAGTTTTTTTGCCAACACCAAGCAGGCGGTCAACAGGCAAAGGCGCAAGAAAACCCGCAGCATCCTCAGGCAAAACAACGGTTAATCCGTCGGGTTTTTGGCTGTCACAAGCTATTTTGGCTACAAGCTTGTTTGGACCAACACCTATAGTTAATGAAATGCCAACCTGCATTTTAACGTCCTGCTTTATTTTTTGGGCATATTCGCGTCCTTTTTCGAAACTGCCTCCAACTTGCTCGGTAACATCTAAGTAAGCTTCGTCTATGCTGACTTGCTCAAGACTGCCTGCGTAGCTACGGAAAATCTGCATTATTTTGTCGCTTATTTGCTCATAATATTCGTGGTCAACATGGAAGAATATGGCGTCTGTGCCTTCAAGTTTACGTTTAGCCATAAAAAGGGGCAAACCAGATTTTACACCGTACTTGCGGGCTACGTAGTTGCTGGTGGATACGGCGCCGCTTTCTTCGGTGCGTCCAGAATAAACCCCAACCACTATTGGCTTGTCCTTGATGGCGGGGTTTCTTAGTTCTTCGCATTGCGCAAAAAAATAGTCAAAATCGGCAAGCATTACAACACGGTTTTGAACCATATTTAACCTCCTTTAAATTTAGGCAACAACCATGACCCGTCACATGGTGCAGTGTTTAGGCGTTCCAGACCTTCGCGACAACAACCAAACTTTAATCCTTCTGCATCAGCACAGTCCCTTACACCTTTCAAAATCTTTTGGCGCATATCCCTTGGCAACAAAATGTTCCCACCTACCCGTTCACCATCCTTGAAGTAGAGGGATTTGAGTTTTTCTGCCACATCTGGCAACGCTGTTGAGAGTCGTTTCCAATTGTCGGGCTTTACTTTGTAGGTTGAGCTGGTTATGTGCTTAACGCCCATGACTGCGAGGTCTTTGATTAGTTTTTGTGGTTGATCATTTACATAGGGAATGATTGGGTCGATGCGTACTGATACAGGTATTCCTTGACTGATGAGGTCTTCTGCTGCGCTTAAGCGTTGGCTTGGCGAGGGCGCGTTAGGTTCCAATGTTTTGGCGAGTTGGTCGTCGTCTGTAGTGATTGTGAAAGCCACAGTGGATGGAACCTGTTTTAGCAGGTCATCATCACGTGCTACAAGGTTGCTTTTGGTTATTATTTGGATGCGGCAGTTGCTTTCCGCCAAAATTTCAAGACACCGCCTAGTTAAACCTGTTGACTGTTCAGTTTTCGGATAAGGGTCTGAGCTGTTAGAAAGCGAGATGATTTCGCCTTTAAGCTTGGGGGCTTCATGCCGTAGCCGTTCAAGCAGTTCCTTTTTTGGTTTGCACTCGCTGAAACCCGAAATGTAGCTTGAAGCGTAACAGTAGATGCATTTATGGTCGCATCCCGTGTAGGGGTTAAACGTGAGTTTTGGTGGGCAGGTACATAAGCCGCTTTGCCAGGGGTCAAAACTTGAAATCAAAGGCACACTATTTTCACTATTGATTGTATAGATTTTAGGGAAACAAAAACTATTCGCATAAAATAATTACTTAGCATTAAAAAGAAAACGGTTTATGCAGTTTTTGGAGTCCGGCGCTTTCTAACCAAAACCGCTACAGCTACAATCAGCACTATCACAACGACGATGGCACCGATTACTAGCGGCAGCATGTCTTGCGGAATGCCAAAGGTTGCAGGTTTAACAGTATAATCTAAAAATAAAACCCTTATTTCAAACATCGAAAGCTTTCAGGTAACTCTTGACGGAAAGCAATTAGACTACACCATAACGCCGGCGGGCGATTCTTGGCCATGTTTAAAGCCCTTGCAATTGGTGGGTGAAACCGTTTTTTGATGTATCAAACTTATACCATTTTTAGGGGCAACTGTATGATGTAAACGGCTATAAGCCACAGAAAAAGTTTTAAACATAAACCGTTATCAAATTTTTTGGAGAGGAAAGGCTTTGAAGAAAACTCCGCTCTTCGAGTTTGAATTTCCAACATACAAAAAACGTCATGTTGGAATATCAGACTCAAATAAACATACAAGATAAAGGCACCCGAGAAGAAACAACATTAAATTGTGCTTTGAATCAGCGTTTACGCTCAACGCCTGCTCTTTTTGGTAAAAACAAAAACACTTGATAAAACTGCGATTATAACAGTCACAGCAAGGGCATTGTATTCGGGTATTGAGGTGGCGGTTGAAAATTCCACAACTAAATCACCCAAAAGCGGCTTATCATATTGAGAATGCATAACGATAGAAACCACGTCCATGTTGCCGTCTTTGCTTATGGTGTAGTTTATGGGGTTCCATTTTGTGTCTGTTTCTGTGGTGAAAGCTTCTATGTCAGTAACGTTGGCGTCAATGTGTACTGTAAAGTAGGCTGTTGAATTATTGCTTTCAGTTGACAGATAAGGGCTAATATTTAAGTCATAAAGAAACAAGTAGCTACCATTTACCTTCTGAAGTGGATGTTCATAATGAATTCCAAGCGTAAACTCGTCAGCAACAGGACTTATAACTGCAGCAACCATTCCCCAGTCGCCAATTGCGGTATGATGCAAAGCGTATGGGTACGTTTCTGTGTAATTGCTATAGGGCAACTCTTTGCCGTCAAGTGATATATGGATGTTAGTAGTTTGAGGTGGAGTAGGGTAAACCATCGGAAGCGCACCGGGCAAGTCGCCGTTTAACTGCATGGGGTATGTGCCGTCAATTTTAGCCCACAAAGAACCGTTCATCAACACAACAGTGTAATTCACATATTCAACTGGCATTGAAATAGTGAAACCTGAACTGTCCTGCTGAGCGGATACAGAATTAACCTGCAATAGGCAAAACGGAACAATCAGGCTTAAGAGGCATATTGAAGCATAAAGCTTCCTCAAAGCAGTCACCCATCAAACATCTTTTAAGCGGTCATTTATTTGTTTTGCAAACACCAAAGGTTCAAGTCAGATTTGGATAAATGATAAAATGTATATGACGCTTTAAGCATAGTTAAATATTGAAGTCAGCAATCGATAAAAAAGAAAGAAGTGGCGACGTCTAACGTTTTGACGACAGTTAATGCACTGCTTTCTGAAAATACACATTTTTAAAAAATATTTTGAAAAATCAAGTTCTGGCGGTTTTGGAAAATAGAAACAAGATTTAGGATAGGATTAATTCCGATAATTGTTTTATTGGCCTTAATCATTTCCATAAATTTGGTTGTAACGCCGGAACCTGTTCTGTTAGCCGCAGAAAGTATCATCGTACTAAACTTTTTTTTCATAACAGTTCTAAACATAATCGTCGCAGTAATTTCAGGGAATAGTTTTCTAAAGTACGGTTCACTAAACTTGCTATTGTTAAGCTGCGCCCTAATAATCAGCGGTTTAGTCTCAGTCATAAGCAGCATCACTGGAGCTGTTTCTGCAAATTATGGAATAACAATTCAAGACATCGGTTTGCTTACATCAGCTGGGTTACAAGTGATGAGTGCAATTGTAACCTTAACAACCACAAGCTCCAGCCAAAACATGCACCGCAAAATCGCTTTAACTGCAGCCTATACAGTAACAATAGCTTTCGTAATTTTCTTAACAGCCATGGCTCTGTTTAACTTGTTACCTATTTTTTTCATGAGTGAAGGAGCAACAATAATTAGTCAACTTTTCTCGTCAATCTCATTTTTCTTTTTTGTTTTAAGTGCAGTCCTGTTTTTATGGCAGTTTTTACAGTCAAAATCGGAAACCCTGTACTGGTATTCATTAGCGCTTATACTGTTCGGATTGAGCGAATTCAGCATAATATTCCAAATGCAAATTGGAGACATTTACAGTTGGATCACAAGAATCGCATTGTATGTTGGAGGAGTGTACTTTTTAATTGCCTTAACAAGACAGAACATTGGACAAAAACATGATGAAATAACCGAAAGATGGGCAACAGCATTTAGCACTGACCAAAAACAGTTAGCGGCGTTATTTAGCAACATGCTTAACTCTTTTGCTTACTGCAAAATAGTAACAGACGATGAAGGAAAACCGTCCGACTGGATATATCTTGAAATAAACAATGCTTTTGAAAAAACCTTTCACCTTAAAAGGTCAGCAGTTGTAGGTAAAACTGTTAAAGAAGTTTTTCCTGAACTCGTCGCGGATAAAGCAAACTGGGTGAAAATCTATGGCAGGGTAGCCTTGACTTGTCAACCAGCCATGTTTGAAAGCTTTAGGCAACCACAACAGAAATGGTTTAACGTTTCAGCGTATTGCCCAAAAAGAGGCTATTTTGTCTCTTTCCTTGAAGATATAACCGAACGCAAAAACGCTGAAGAAGTATTAAAGGAAAATGAAGAAAGATTCAGGCTTGTAGCTGAAGCAGCCAATGTGCTGGTTTATGAATATCAAAGGGAAACAGGCAAAATAACGTTGGCAAGAGGCCTTGAAGAATTAACAGGCTACAAACCAAGTGAAGCAATTTTCACTTATGATTGGTGGGCTAGTAATATTCACCCTGTAGACATCAAAAGACTGAGAGTTCAACTTAATGAAGCCCTTGGCAACCAACAGACAAAAGGTTACGTACTTGAGTATCGGTTACGGCACAAAAAAGGACATTACATTTTTGTAAAAGATACAGCAAAAATTCTTAGACACAACAATTATACTCACATAATCGGCGGAATAAGAGATATAACAGAAAGAAAACAGTTACAGCAAAAACTCGAAGAATACGCTAAACATTTAGAAGCGCTAGTTGAGGAGAGGACAAGGGAATTAAAAGATAAAGAACGCTTAGCCGCTATAGGTGAAACTGCAGGAATGATTGGTCATGACATACGTAATCCCCTGCAAGCTATCATCAATGAACTTTTCATAGCAAGACAGAGTATGGGCGTTTATCCCTCTGAAGACATAAAGGAAGCCTTAGAAAGCATAGGCCTAATTCAGGAACAAACAGATTATATCAGTAAAATCGTTTCTGATTTGCAAGACTACGCAAGACCATTAAACCCAGAATATGAAACAGTAAAACTTGGTGATTTAGTAACAAGCGTTTTTCAAACAATCAATATCCCAGAAAAAATAACGATATCAGTTGACATTAAGGATTCTCCAGAAATTAGAACGGACCCAACTTTTATCAAAAGAGTATTAACAAACCTAACCAACAACGCCATACAGTCCATGCCAGAAGGCGGCAAATTAACCTTAACAGCCTACAAAAAAGGTCCAGAAACAACCATAACAGTCTCGGACACAGGAAAAGGTATACCAGAAGATGTTAAACCCAGAATATTTACGCCGCTTGTAACCACAAAAGCAAAAGGTCAAGGCTTAGGTTTAGCAGTCGTTAAACGTTTAGTTGAAGCACTTCACGGCAACGTAACATTTGAAAGCCAAGAAGAAAAAGGCACCACGTTCATAGTAACTTTACCTGCTTAACCGCTTAATTCTCAATAGGCTTGGATGCAAAAACGCTGTCTGATGCAAGCGCGTCAAAACTTAAACGTAAAAGCTTATTTCGGCATTTGGAGTCTTTGCAGCCGTAAAGCAGCAAATTAGGATTGCTATAATTGGCAACCAAAACCTCACTGATACACTTACAATCAGCACACTGCTGGGCTTTCACCTTATCGTTTAACACGTAACCTTCAACGAGTATAATGCTTGATTTGTCCTTAAAATAGTGAAGCATCACACAAAACTCTTAGAAAAAAGCCGCCACAGGACGTTGACAAAAACTTCATTTTCCGAATAAAAAGTTGCCAAAACTAAGTTAAAATGTTTTGTGACTACAAACTAAAAACAACAAAAAAGAAAAAGCGGTTAATGTTGTTTGTTGCGACCACTGCTTAGCCACCAGATGAGCACAACTATTGCTGGAATTGCAAAGATGACAGTGACCCAGATTAGTATAGTAACTATTGAGCCAACTACATAGTCAAGGGTAAAGCTTGAGATAGGAACATACCAGTAGCCATCGACGTAGACTTTGATTGCGAAAGCAATGAATAACAACAGTGACACTGCTCCGCCGCCGTCTCGTGAACGATTATGCTTCCCAGATCGATGCTTCTCATGTTCAGGCAATCTTCTCCACCACAACCAACCAGCAATCGCAGCGACAGCCACAGGGATACCGACAAGTACAAGTTCCCAGAAAATAGCATGCAGAATAAACAGTACTAAGTTGTTCATTGTCCACATGCTTAATACCGCTGGGACTAAACCTGTTGCTTGGGCATCCGCGGTGAACCAGACAAAGACGTAGACTGCTGCTATAGCCGCCAAGATAGCTGCTACAATGAATGCTGCAAACATGACCAAGTGTTTTCTTATGAAAGGTTTCCAGTCAGAGTCTGTTTGAGATTGAAATGGTTCAGCCATTATAAGCCCTTCCTCTTCAGTTTAAACTTGTACCCCGTTTTGGTTAATAGTGTTTGCCTGTGTTGGCTGACTCGGCGGAGTGTAACCGTTGTTTTGGACAGTGTATTGTTGGTATTGCCGGCTCTTCATTGTGAAGAAGCCTATTGTAGCTATTATCCAAGCGACCAATATCAGCAACAAACCGATACCAAAAACTATTGTTAGTATGGAACCCAACCATAGCAAAGTAGCGGCAGTTCTAAACAAGGGCTCACCTGAATGGTCTGCAAGTGCATTGAATGTTGTTTTCAGGTGTGAAGCAGCAAACACAAAGAACACAAACGCAACCACTATCCCAGCAAAGAAGGCTATTAAGCCAACACCGAAACCAGCAGTAAAAACGAAATCCGAAGTAAACTGAGTTGCAGACCAAGCACCAGCCACAATTGCACCTATAGCTACAGCAACCGCAACTATCGCAACTACATAATATTTAATGCCTCTCAGTGCTTCACTGTAGATTTTTTCGTCCTGATAGTAACCTGAAAATTCTTTTAAGCTTCTAAGGAGCAGGATTAAACCGATTATTGCTAATATTGGACCAGCATAGGGAATAAAGAAGAGCCACATTAATATTGAGCCTTCACAGGCCAAAGTTTTACTATATTCGAAATTTACGTTCAAGGTTTTGCCTCCAACTTTTTAGAAACATATTATGAGACTTCAAGATATAGCCCTAACATTTAGAATGCAGGCTCAAAGTGTTAAAAAACCAACTCTAAAGGTTAGAGTCACCCAAAAACACAAAAACTCACACAAGACAGGCAGAGGCAAGGGCTTGATTTATTTCTAACCTCGCCTTAAACCTCTCTGAGGATACACTTGAAAAAGTCACGGAGCATAAATTCGGAATTACAGTCACCCAGAACAAAACTGCTCTACTTTATTTACTCCGCGACGGGCAGTAAAATAAAATCTGAACCAGGCGTAAAATCAAACATTAGCTCCGCGTTAGGCTACAAGTCCGACGGACATTTCCATTACGACTGGAACTACCTAATGAATGCGGGCATGATTGAAGAAAAACAAGGCTACTTCTCAGTGACTGACACGGGCAAGAAAGAGTTTGCTTTGTACGCGACTGCATCCATGAACAACTGGATAATGGTCATCATGGGGGCAGCAATCCTTGGCTTCACGGTCGGAATCAACTTGGGGTATCTACCAAGCGAAACTACAGCGTTCTTTGGGGGGGCTTTAATTTTCTTTGGAGCCTTGTTTTTGTTGATTGGCAAGAGAAGTAAACCTAAACTGCCATCTCAAGCAGCAGAGTTACTAAAAGAACTAAACAAACACTAAACAACCCCTTTCAACTCTTGACTTTTTTAAGATAATGTTCCAAAGCGATAATTAAAAAATGTTGATTAGAAAGCGGTTAGTCATAACTAATAAACCAGACCTCATCAAAAAAACTTTGACCACACCTTTTCAGCTTGTCCAACACTACATATTTTGGAACCAATTAGAAACTCTTACGAAACCTATAGAGAGTCTACCTTTACCGCCTCCACCTATTAGGCGCCTATTAGAAATAGCATGCAAAAACCTATAGGGGGTAGGCCGCTAATAACGGAAAACTGGGTTATTAACATGTTGAAAAACAGTAGGAACCATTAAAGAATAAAGCAACATAAATTTAAAATTAAAAAATTTTTGCGAATCCTGTGACAGTACTCCATGCATAGGCAACAATTAACGACGCTCAGTATGTGTGGAACCAATTAGGTCTCACCAAATATCGCTCGAACACTACCATTGATTGACAACTTAGGCGATTGGTGGCCGCAGGCTGAGCTAGTCGACCGAAGTCTTCTAGCTTACACCCCGGCTCCATCAAACTCATCTTTTATGAGTGCCTTCGTCCCGTGAAACGGAAATGGCTGCCTCTTTTCGGGAGAGGCTTCGAGCTTAGATGCTTTCAGCTCTTATCCACAACAGCGTGGCTGCCCGGCGACTGCCTTATCAGACAACCGGTTAACTAGAGGCTACAGCGTCCCGTTCCTCTCGTACTAGGGACCCTTTCCCCTCAGGCAGCCAACACTCCCAGCAGATAAAGTCCGACCTGTCTCACGACGGTCTAAACCCAGCTCACGTTCCCTTTTAATAGGCGAGCAGCCTCACCCTTGGCCCCTTATGCAGGGCCAGGATAGGAAGAGCCGACATCGAGGTACCAAGCCGCGGGGTCGATGGGGACTCTCGCCCGCGACGAGCCTGTTATCCCTAGGGTAATTTTTCTGACACATCCAGCCCCCACCAACGGGGAGCATGGATGATCGCTAAGCCCGGATTTCTCCTCTGCATCCCTTACTGTTTGGGATACAGTCAGGCTGGCTTTTGCCCTTGCACTCTACGGAGGGTTTCTGTCCCCCCTGAGCCAACCTTAGGGCGCCCTTGATATCTTTTCAAGGGCGTGCCGCCCCAGCCGAACTGCCCACCTAGCGTTGTTCCAGCCCGCAAGGGGCCGGTAAGAAACACGGTTGCAGAAAGTCGGTGTTCCATTGTTGCCTCCCCCACGTCCCGGAGAACGCAGGATCGACGGCTCCCGACTACGCTCTGCATCCACAATCGTATTCCAGCGCCAGGCTGCAGTAAAACTCCACAGGGACTTCTTTTCCCGCTGGGAGATCGTGGACTGTTCGTCCACGTTATGTGGTTTCACCGGGTACTACGCGGGGACAGTGGGGCCCTCGTTGATCCATTCATGCACGTCGGAACTTACCCGACAAGGCATTTGGCTACCTTGAGAGAGTCAGAGTTACTCCCGGCGTTTGCAGGCCCTTAGCCCAGTTGGACCCAGGTTTCAGGTACCTGTACTGGCCAGGATTCAGAAGCCGTTCACAAGCTTTCGCTCTTGCGGCTTCCTGTGTTTTTATTAAACAGTCGAGACCCCTTTGTCACTGCGACCTGCTCTCAAAGCCGAAGCTGAAAGAGCAGGCACCCCTTATACCAAAGGTACGGGGCTAATTTGCCGAGTTCCCTCGCATTAGTGTATACCCGAAACGCCTTAGGTTTCTCGCCTAGGGACACCTGTGTCGGTTCTAGGTACGATCATAGAGGATCCTTCTTAGCGTGTTTTTCAGTGGCTCCAGAGATCAACTGAACCTCCCTAAAACGGGTGGCTATTCCCAAGTTCGCCTGGTTCTCGCCATTACGGCACTCCCCAGGTTTATAAGGTTAAACAAGGCGAAGACCTTGCTCAGTTTACCCCGAAACGTCAACACTAAGCTTGCGTTGCCGCGCGTACCTCTATGGTTCCGGAATTTTAGCCGGATTCCCTTTTTCGACATAATCGGTTAAGTTATGCCTTAGGATCGACTTACCCCCGGCTGACGATCGTTGCCGGGGAACCCTGGCCCCTTCGGCGGAGAAGATTCTCACTTCTCTTTGCTGTTACTACCACCGGGATCCGCAATCCTAATCGGTCCACTGGACCTTACAGCCCAGCTTCTGCCCAACTAGGACGCCTTCCTACCAGCGCAGCCAAAGCTGCGTTCTAAGGTATCGGTAGCTGGCTTAGCCCCGTCAATTTTCGGGGCCGTCAGCCTCGGCGGGTGAGCTGTTACGCTTTCTTTGAAGGATGGCTGCTTCTAAGCCTACCTCCCCGCTGTCTGAGGCTGACGACGCCCTTTGGTTTGACATTTAGCCAGCATTTGGGGACCTTAACCTTAGTCTGGGTTGTCCCCCTCTCGGTCGTGGAGCTTACCCCCACTAACCCGTCTCCCGAGGTCTTAAGTGCGGGTGGATTCGTAGTTTGAAAGGAAAGTGGACCCTTTCGGGTCCTTGTTTCCCAATCAGTGCTCTACCCCACCAGCTGCCTCGCTCGGGACTGGGCTCAGGCCCACTTCGGAAGGAACTAGCTATCACCAGACTAGATTGGTCTTTAGCCCCTAGCCCCAGGTCTGGGGAACGAATTGCACGTCAGAACCCTTTCGAGCCTCCACTAGGCTTTCGCCTAGCTTCGCCCTGCCCAGGGCTAGATCGTCTGGTTTCTAGTATGTATCGCTATGACTCCAGGCATTTTCAGACCTTGCGCCTCACCCCTTGCGGAGTTGCGCGCGTATTGGTTTCCCTATGCTTACGGAGTTTTAGTCCTTAGGCTTGCCATAGCAATAAACTCCCCGGCCCGTGTTTCTAGACGGAACGTGTGACCCTGATCCCCTTTCCTCGTACAGCCACTTCACAATGGTTTCCTTTAGAAAGGATCTACTCTTCCGGGCCACACACGTCTGTTACTGTCTGGTTTCAGGCACTTTTCACCCCCATTCCGGGGTACTTTTCAGTTTTCCGTCACCGTACTAGTGCGCTATCGGTCTTGAGGCGTATTTAGTCTTGGAAGTTGGTGACTCCCAACTTTCTGCACCCATGCCAGGGTACAGTAGTCTGGGACTCCGGACATAATTCATTCTGACTTGCGTTTACGGGGCTATCACCCTCTGTGGCAGGTCTTTTCAGACCATTTCAACTTCGTCAGGGAAGAAGAATCCGGGCCCTTAACTCTACATCTCCCACAAGTTTCCCTGCGGGATTCGGTTTGGACTATTCCCATTTCGCTCGCTGCTACTAAGGGAA